>NZ_CP036281.1:1945000-4345000 GCF_007750395.1 Polystyrenella longa
AAGACGACCAGGTCGATAGGCTGGCTGTGTAAGGTGAGCAATCATCTCAGCTGACCAGTACTAACGGACGAACGCTTGACCACTTTGATTTTTGACTTTGTGACGGTTTTTATTGGAACATGGTTCCTTGTGAAACGTTGCCGATCAAGATCAAAGCGGACAATTTTACAAACAACCTGACCTGGATATTATATCCAAGCCTTAGGTATGAAATGACGACTCAGATTACAACCTTTTGTATATGACAGAAGGTCGTTGCTTTACGGCAGCGATTACGAAGTCACAGCAGAGGAGTGCGGTCAACTTCGGTTGATTGGTGCCTCTGTTCATTTCCGGTGACTATACCCAGTTGGAAACACACGTTCCCATTCCGAACACGTTCGTTAAGCTTCTGGGGCCGATGATAGTGCATACCAGTGCGAAAGTAGGTCATCGCCGGAATTAACCAACGAAACCTTCTCGATCCTAACCGGTCGAGAAGGTTTTTTTTATGCGCGCTGCGGAGATGATACAAATTGAACTGAATGGGAAATACGCTCGCCCTTGTTCTTTCTTCACCGAAAATCGAGAATACAAGGACGATGGAGCAGGCATAACTGCATAGAAGTGCGTACTGGATGATAGAATCCAGTAGAAAGGCTTCTTACAAACCTTCAGGAGTGAGTCATGCTGCAGTTTAAAGGAGAATTATTTAATTATGGAGTCTGTTTTTTCGCGATAGCCATAGTTTGGGGATTTGCAGGATGCTCGAATCAGTATGGTGGATATGTGTCTAAAGATGATCCGCACTTTAAAAACTTCAGTTTCAACGCTATAGCTGAGACCAACACAGAGTTGCCAGCGTCGCCAGCTGAGATCGAGTTATTTAACCTCGAGGGTGAGAAAGTCGCATTGAGTGACTATATCGGTAAGAAAAAAACGGTTCTCGTAGTCACTCGAGGTAACACTGTCCCTATTTGCCCGTTTTGTTCCACGCAAACGTCGCGATACGTAATGTATTACAAGCGATTTCAGAATATGGGAGCAGAAGTTTTACTGGTCTATCCTATCGAAAGCGAATTTACGCGTGATGGAATCGATCAATTCCTGGCAGAGTCACAACAGAACCATGGTTGGAAGCAGGAAGAAACGGAATTGCCGATACTCATCGATTCAGAATTGGAATTGGTAAATTACCTAGGCATTCGCAAAGACCTCTCCAAACCATCGACTTATATCTTTGATGAATCGGGTGAGATTACATTCGCTTATGTCGGACGTGACTTAACAGATCGTCCTTCGATTCAGTCGGTTCTTGATCACCTTGAGGACTTACCGGAGGTCTCGTCAGGAGAAGTTGATCCGGAAGAGTGATCCTAATGCCTCGTTCCTGTCGAGCTCTTCAATTGCTTTTCATTAATTCCTCTCCCTTTCTGACTCGAATATAGATCTGTTTCATGTCTTCTTCTGACGAGAACAATCGGTTTTTCGCCATGGCCATCCAGCTCTCTCTCTTATCAAAAGAGCAGTCGGATTCATTGGAGGCTGAAACCAGGGAGCTGGGACAAAACCCTTTCGAGCTGTTATCGGAAAAGGGATTACTCTCGGCGGTGCAACTCGACATTCTGCAGACGATGCTCGCGCCGGAAAAAATTGTTCCCGGGTACAAAATTCTCGACGTTGTTGGGCTTGGTGGTATGGGTGTGATTTATCGCGCCAGGCAATTAATGCTCAATCGGGAAGTCGCTCTTAAGACGATTTTACGCTCACAGGTGGGGGCTCCACATGTGGCTCGTCGGTTTCAGCAGGAAGCGCAAGCCGTAGCGAGACTTCAACATCCTCATATTGTGACGGCCTATGATTTTGGGGAACGGGATGGCCGATTTTATTTTGCCATGGAACTGGTAGACGGAGTCAACGCCGATCAGTATCTGAAGCAGCAGGGGCCGTTGGAAGAGTCGATCGCATTGGCCATCACCTTGCAGGCAGTTTCCGGACTGGCTCAGGCGCATGAGCAAAATATCATTCACCGCGATATCAAACCGGCGAATTTGCTGCTTACTAATCCACCCAAAGGTTATCCGCTGCCGGATAACGTTCCGCTCGTCAAGATCGCCGATTTTGGCCTCGCGTTTTTAACGGAACAGGGAGAAGACCGCACGCGACTGACCTCTTTGAATTCTGCGATAGGCAGTCCGAACTACCTCGCCCCAGAACAGTTAGAGAGTGATGGGGCGGATTGTCGTGTGGATATCTATGCACTGGGCGCGACGTTGTACCATTTTCTGGCAGGGGAAGCACCTTTCAAAGCGAATTCACTGAACCAGATATTGTCTCTGAAATTGTCTGGTAAATTAATGTCGCTGTCGGAACTGAATGCGAAGGTCTCCTCGGAAACGGTTTCGTTGGTTGAACATATGATGGCTTCGGATCCTGAAAAACGTATTTCGGATTACGGAGAGTTGTGGAAGCAGGTATCCCAGTTGCTTGATAGAACAGCAACTGGCGGAATGACCGGGAATACCGTTCTTTCTCACAACAACATAACTACGAAAATGACGTCTACGTCAAAAGACAATGACTTCGATAAAACGGTGTTAGTATCGGACACCACGATTTCAGGCGAGGTTTCAGCTACAGGTCGCGGAAAGCCACTCACTTGGGTTAAGTTGGGGCTGCTGGCTGCTCTCTTGATTCTAATAGGCGGAGGGGGTTATGCCTGGATGCAGGCATCGCGAGTTCCTCCCCGCCCGCAGCTGGAATCGGGGCCAGGAGTGAACCTGTTTACTGGTGTCAATCTGTCGGGTTGGAAGCTCTTGGAAGGGCAGGTCAGTCCTGGCGAAGGTGAAGAGGGAGAACGTTATCTGGTGGTGGATGATGAGAGCGCGGCTCAAATAGATCTCTGCCAGAGATTAATCTCACTGCTTGTTGATTCAGAGGACTGTCCTGAGAACTATGTCACGGAGCTTCAAATCGAGCTGGTTGATTCGGATTCCGTTACAATCGGTTTCGCATCGTCGACTGACGGAGCGGAATGGGGAATTCGTTTGACGCCGACGCAAGCGGAATTAGTAAAAAGTGATAATGGCTCCATTCCGAACGGAAAGGAACAGGCTCTCTTTTCTATGGCAATAGACACGCAGGGGCTGAATTCCGTGAAACTGATGCGTGATCGGGAGTATTGGTTTCTGTTTCTCAACGGATCTCAGATTGCCTGGGTGCCGTTAGACGAAACGATTCAGGACGGTACAAGCATATTGAAGCTGTCGTCGGCGGGAGGGGCTGCCTATTTCAGCGACTTGAAGGTGTTTTCAATGCGAGAGAGACGAAATGAGAACGCAATTATCGAATGACTGATGCACGTGGCGATACTGGTATCAAGGATAACGCTTTCTACGTACACCAATGATGGTGTAGACTGGAATCTCTATTCCAATTCATACGATCGCTTTCGACATCTTCTGTAATGTCGTGTGAAGCGGCTGTACAAGAGGTTCATTAGGATCGGTCAGCGCATGCGCCACATCTTTCTAATTATCATCGCTCTGTTTCTCTTGGCAGGGCCAGCAATCTCGGCCGAGTTGGTAGTCCGTTCTGATTTTGAAGGTGGCTCTGCTGAAGTGGTTTCGATTTCAACATCGGAACGGAAGGTGACAGTCCGACCCGCCTTGAAAAAAGGAAGAGGGTTTCCCTGCTGGTGGTATTTTCGGCTGACTGGGCTCGATGTCGGCGAGTCTTATCAAGTAACCACCGAACCCGCGCGAGGCGTCTACCGGCAAGATGAAGTGCTGGCTGCCCAGTGGTCTCTGCCGGATCAGGCCGCGATCAGTTTTGATGATCAAGATTGGAAACAGACCTCCACCGGTAAGAAAAGTAACGGGTCGATAACGTACCAGTTTCAGGCTGAATCGCCCCAGGTCTGGTTAGCGTGGGGGCCTCCTTTTCTGCCTTCAACGGCCGAGCAATTATTAAACAAGGCCAAGGCTGAATTGCCCGAGGCAGAGATTTTCGAACTGTCCGAGACGCGTCAGCAACGACCAGTAAAGGGAATTCGATTTGGAGCTGTGGATCGACTGGAAGAAAAGCCATTTGGAATATGGGTGCAGGCTCGGCAACATGCCTGGGAGGCGGGTGGAAGTTGGGTTGGTCAGGGGTTCCTGCAGTGGGCGATCAGTGACGAACCTGCCGCCGTAGAGCTTCGGTCAAAATCAGTGATCCATTTTGTGCCCATCATGGACGTCGATAACGTGGCGGATGGGGCTGGCGGGAAGAATGCTTTTCCCCGTGATCACAATCGAGATTGGGATGACCGGCCCGTTTACCCGGAGGTGCGTGCCGCGCAAGAACGGATCAAGTATCTGGATCATGAGCAGCGGTTTGACTTATTCATCGATCTGCACAATCCGGGGGCTAGCGAAAAGGACGCTTATTTCTTTGGTCCCAATTTAAAGCAATTAAGTAAAACGCAGCGTCAGAACTATGACCGCTTACTGAATTGTGCCGTCGATCACATCGGCAAGATGAAAAAGGAGTTTCTGTATCCCAGTTATGTGAAGGACGACGAGGAATACAATCGAATGAGTGGAACCTGGGTGATTAATCACACTGCGGAGCATGTCGTCTCAGTTACCTTGGAGACGGGTTGGAATCGTCCGGAGGGAAACCAATTGGGTTACCAGCAGGTGGGGGCGGAGTTAGGACAGTCGATAGGGGATTATTTCCAGAGGAACCCTCGAGAAGTCGATGCGGATTCAAAATAAAAAACTCCAAAGTGGAAAATAAAACAGGTTTACGCATGCGGATCTGTCAGGTCGGGCATCCTGTAAGAGAGGATGTAAGTGAAGAGATTCCAAAGGTAAATGAATTCCCTGTCCGCCTGCCGAAAGCAGATAGATGAACCTGCATGAAGAACGACCGATAAAGTCTTCTTGTTGTGACTCCGAATTACTCGGCCGAGTCGTGTCGGAACGCGATGTTTCCGCGTTAGAGTCGTTGATCCACCGTTATTCGGGGCTGGTGATGGGGATCGCCCGTCAATTACTTCATCGACCTGAGGATGCCGAGGAGGCATTTCAGTCGACCTTCCTCAAACTGACCGAGAAGGCGCCGGAAATCAAAGACGCTCAGGCCCTGGCTGGATGGTTGCTTCGCGTTGCCCGGAACGAATCATATCAGCTTTTACGTGGTCAGCAGCGCGCCCCTCTCCATTTTGAATCCACCGTTCTGGAGCAAACCGTGATCGCACCTGTCGAGAATGAGAACCAGCAGGACGTGCAACTGTTACTGGACGAAGTGGAACAACTACCGGAACAGTATCAGTCGGCGATTATTCTGTGTTATCTCGAAGGCAAGACACATGAAGAAGCGGCCCGCCAACTCGATCTGACGAGTGTGACAGTCAAAGGAAGGTTGGAGCGGGGACGGAAATTGCTCAAACAGCGATTGCTTAAACGGGGTGTAGGGTTAGCGGTATTACTGGCAGCCTGGGAAGGGCAGCAGGCGACGGCGGCAGCTGTTGTTTCGACGGCGCTGATTCAACAAACGGCTTCGGCATGTGCGGGTTCGATGCTGGTGTCGACGGGAGTCACAGCCAGTGCTGTGGTTGCAAAAGGGACTATTACGACGACGTTAGTCGGGGGAAAGAAGTTTCTAGCCGGAGTCGTGGTGATACTTTTAGCGATAAGTGGCGGCTCCACCTATCTGTTGAGCGGTAGTGCGGAGAAGCAAATCGAAGTGGTTGCGAAACCTGAGAAAGTTGAACAGGCTGAAGGGAGAATATCAGAGAATGGCATTCCTCCCGCAGAAGGTGTATCGAAAGAGATGCAGGAATTGATCGCAAAGGTGCGAGAAGAGGAAGCCAAGTATAATTATATCGAATTTTTTCAGAAGGCCGAGACGGAGGAGTATGGGCCTTTGGTTGATCCGTTGTCAGGTTCTAATCTCGATCCGCGTCAACCCACTGGATATATAACTAACAATCAACTAAACGACGAAAATTCAGTAGTGTTTTCAAAATTGTGGATAGGAGAGATGCTTGTTTGTCGACAGAGAAACAAATTCAGATTGAACTCGCCCGCCAAGCAGATTGACTCAGTCATACATACGGACGAAAACGGGGAAAAGACACAGAAGTATATGACTCGGCTTACAAGAACGATCCAGACATATTATGACGACAATCGTTATCAGCGAATCTACATTGATGATTACAATTTGCCGTCGACTGACAGGGTCTGCTCATTGCCAATGCATGGTGTCAGTGATCCTCATACGAAAATACCTTGCTTCAACCTCGGTTTGTCAGGCATCCGTTTGTCCGATATCTTGAGGGGCGGAACAGAATATGTGGAACCATGGACACAAGTAAAGTCGAGCGTGATTGTAGTCAGTAAAATAGTGAAAAAAACAGAAATTAATGGCGAGCCAATAATCGTCGTTCGCAGCGATTATCTGGGAACCATGGGAGACGATGATGAGATTTACCGATATCTGGCTGTGAATAAGAATTATATTCCGATGCGTGTTTTCCACTGGGAGAATCGTTCGGATGGATCACGTGAACTTTCCGACGAGTGGAATGTTTCAGAATGGCAGGAGATAAAGCCTGGGATTTGGTTTCCAATTAAGATCGAATCGAAACGGAAGAAAATAGGAGGCAGTGAAGATTCCGGATTGTTTAAACAGACTCGCTTCGAATACGAAGTTCTCTCTCTCAATCCTAATTATCCGGATGAGTTCTTCCGATACCAGGAACCTGCTGACTGACCTAGCGTCTTTCTGATTCTGGAATCGTTGTCCAGAAATTTTGAGAAATATTCCAAATTGAGTGTGCCGTTCTGACGAGGTGGGTATCCTGTCTGGGTGAGGTGAGGGTGGTTATGAACCGTTTTCGCCCGGACTTAGGGAACTCATGCTGGAACTGGTGAAATGAATAAGCCGATGGCTTCTCAGGCTACTTTTAAAGAGGATGCCGAACTCCTGCGCCGAGCAGTTGAGGATCGGGATTCCGCCGCTCTGGAAGCCTTGATTGAACGGCATTCCGGGCTGGTGATGGGAATCGCCCAGCAGATGGTGTCGAATCGCGATGACGCTGGAGAGGTCTTCCAGGCAACGTTTCTTAAGCTTGTGGAACATTCCGACCGTATTCGGGACCGGCAGGCAGTCGCCGCGTGGTTGTTTCAGGTCGCTCAGAATGAATCGCGTCAATTACTTCGACGTCGCAAACGTGAGCCTGTTTCATCAAGCCCTGAAATTCTGGAGCAAAGCGTGATGGCCCCCACACCTTCCGACAGCCCGGCGGAGCTACAGTTCCTGCTTGAGGAAATCGAGCAGCTGCCCGAGAAATACCAGCCTTCGATTATTCTCTGTTGTCTGGAAGGTCAATCGCGTGAAGATGCGGCGGCTCGACTGGGGCTGACGAGTATGACCGTCAAAGGACGATTGGAGCGGGGGCGGAAACTGCTCAAACAGCGATTGCTCAAGCGGGGCGTGGGTTTGGCGGCGTTGCTCTCAGTTTGGCAGGCAAATCAGGCGACAGCTGCGACGATGGTGTCGACGGCACTACTGCAACAGACCGTTCAGTCTTGCACGAGTTCTGTACTTCTAACAACGACGGGAAGTACCGCCGTTACCACGTCCACATTTTCCAAGGGAGCCATTCTGATGTCGATTTCAGGTAAAGGAAAGTTATTGTTCGCCGTGTCAATGGGACTGCTTTTCATCGGAGGAGGTGCGGTCTTCGTGATGAATTCCGGTTCGAGTGAATCAACACCAGCGGCCATCGCCGTTAAGCAGGCGGAAGCACAGAAACAGCTTGAGTCCATTGGCCCTGTGGGACTCACGTCCGAATTGATGAAGCTCGTTGAATTAGTGAAGGAGCAAGAAAATCGCTACCGAAACATGGAAGTAAAGTTGCATTCCAATGCGGAGTTTCACCTGCCGCTCTCGAATCCTCAGCCCGGATTTGACGTCAGTCCTGATCATCCAACGGGGGAATGGGACGATTCGATGGCTGGAGATGGAAATTCACTTCGTCCGATGCCGAAATATGTGACTTTGGAGGTTCAGGGTGTGGCCCAGCAGGAGAAGTTCAATATTCGTCATAAACATACGAGTACATTTTCCGTCTTGGGTATGTCAGATTCCGAAGAGGTCGTGTCTCAGGAATACATGACTCATGTCAGAGAAACTCAGTTCCTCTACGATGGGAGAACTCTGAATTTAAGAGATAGTGTACGACCGCCTAAACAGGTTGCTACGACCGAAATCGAACAAGGTTATCTGTTACCGCATTCGGTTCTGCTACTCCAGCGTCACATCGCGCGACCACTGTCGGCAGTACTGGCGGGGGAGAAGCCGAACGAACATCAGAAACTGATCTCGCAAAGGGATTGGTATACTACTTGTGAAATTCTGGGGGAAGAAACGGTGAAAGGGGAACCTGTAATAAAGGTGCGTTGTCTTAGCTCCCTTCCTGACTCGTATGGAGAGCAAGACTGGTACGACTACTTTTACCTTGCAGTTAATCGGAACTACATTCCAATCAGATCTGAGTCGACTATGGTGTCCGATCCCCAAATCCTACAAAGCTATGAGATAACGAGTTGGCAGGAACTAGAACCGGGGCAATGGTACCCCCAAATTTCTACGGCAAGTATCTCATCTCCAGGACCCTCGGGAATGGACGAATCCAAAGTCATGACAATGGAAACGAAGTACGAGGTGATTTCGACGGAAACAGAATACCCCGATGAGTTCTTTCAATATAACGAGGAAGAAAAAACTCAGTAGTCTGTCAGTTGCTTTGGGGGTAGAGCGACGCGGAGGGCGTTGAGGACGGCGAGGACGTCGATGACTTCCTGGAGAATGGCGCCGGCGACGGGGCTAAGGTGACCAGAGGCGGCGATGAACATCGCGATGATGCTGAGCAGCATGCCACCGACGGCGCTTTGGAGAGCGATCTTTCGCATGCGGCGGCTGATGTGCATCAACTCGTCGACTTTCTGGAGTGACGAGTCGAGGACGATGGCGCCGGCAGCCTCGGTGGTGACGTCGCTGTTTTGGCCGAAGGCGATTCCGACCGTAGCGGCGAGCAAGGCGGGAGCGTCGTTAATGCCGTCGCCGACGTATAAGGTGTCTGCTTTGGTTGTCTCCTGCTGGACGATTTCGAGTTTTTCTTCCGGACTTTTCTCTGCAAGAATGACTTCGATGCCGACGAGTTCCGCCAGATACCGGGCTTCGGATTCACGGTCGCCAGAGAGGAGCATCACACGCTCAATATGATGCTGCGGTCCCAAGTGATGAATGAAGGATGCTCCTTCTCTGCGGGGAATGTCTCTGAATTTATACGTCGCCGCGTATTCATCATTAAGCAGGACGATACATTCCAGTCCGGACGTTTCTTCAGGAAGTCGGTCGGTCTGCTCTGGGAATTGTTTTCGAAATCCTCTTCTGTTGGTGATTCGCAATTGCTCTGAATCGACGACGGCGCGAAGTCCCTGACCGGGGGCTTCGCTGATTTCTACTGCTTCCCACTGGGAGAGTTTTTCTTCCCGGGCTTTCTTGACGATGGCGTTGGCGAGGGGGTGTTTGGAGTACTGCTCGACGCTGGCGACCAGGGCCAGTATTCGCTGGCCATCGAGCCCGTCCGCGTAATGCTGCTCGGTCAAGCGGGGTTCGCCATAAGTGAGCGTGCCTGTTTTGTCAAAAATCATGGTGCGGCAATGGTCGATTTTTTCGAGAACGGACGGATCTCGAATGACAATAGCTCGTTTAGCGGCCAAGGAGATGGAGCCAATAATGGCGACCGGAATCGCGATGAGTAGCGGACAGGGAGTCGCAACCACAAGCACTGCCAGAAACCGAATTGGCTCGCCGCTGAAAAACCACGCTGCGAGAGCCAGGGAAACGGCGATAGGCGTGTAGATGGCTCCAAGTTGATCACCCAGTCGGCGGATACGTGGTCGCTGTGCCTGGGAGGATTCAATGACTTTGACGATCTGTGCGTAGCGGGAGTCGACAGCCAGTTTGTCGGCCCGAATCGTGAGTGGGCTTTCGCCATTAATTGCTCCCGACATCACGGTCGAGCCTGGCGTTTTGGACATCAGGTAGGGTTCGCCCGTCAGGTACGATTCATCCATGACGCTGTGGCCATCGAGAACTGTGCCGTCGATCGGACAAACTTCGTGAGGAAAGACAACGACAGTGTCACCGACTAGCAACTCTTCTGCAGGTACATCCTCCAACGCATGATCGTGCTTGCGATGGGAGGTGGAGGGCATCCGTTTCGACAACGCCTTAAGTACCGCGGAGGCACTGCCAACAGCATAAGCTTCCAACGCTTCTCCGCCGGAGAGCATCAGCACGACCAGCGTACCCGCAAGGTATTCACCGAGCAGGATCGACGTCACGATCGAGATACCGGCAAGAAGATCGGAACCAAATTCCCGCTTCAACAGATTGAGCAGCAACTCCCAGACAAGGGGGACTCCCCCGAGTACGAGTGCAATAAACAAGGGGAGGTTTAGCACCAACGGGTTGTCGACTGATGTGAACCAGCGAAGCCCGAGGTGCAGAGCAATCGCAACGACGGCGAGTGTCGCGATCAGTAACATCTTTTGTTTGACGAATGAGGTGAACAAGAGGTTTGCCATAGACTTTTAAGGTTCGCAGCATGTTTCTTACTTCATGCTACCGTATTTAAGTTGGACAAACTATTGACTCACTTCCTGCTCACCAGAAATTAATTGGCCTGTAGGTAACCGAACAGGTCCTGGAGATCTTGATCGCTCAGTGGTTCCAGAAGCTTCTCTGGCATTAGCGAAAGGGAAGATTCATCCATTTCGTCGATGTTTCCCCGGTTGATGATGGTTCGGTTATTCTGTTTGTCAATTAAGGTAACCGTGTTGTCGTTAGAGTCGGCCAGCAATCCGGAGAGGATACGTCCTTCGTCGGTGACTACCGTGTACATGATGTACTGGGAGCGGATCATCGCGCTGGGGTCGATGATGTTTTCCAGCAACTTGCGACGATCTTTCCGTTCGGCACCCGTCAGATCTGGCCCAATGGTAGTTCCTTCCCCGTGCAGTTTGTGACAGGTTCCGCAGGTTTTCACGAAAACCGTTTTTCCCTTGGTTGGATCGCCAGCAGAACGCGAGAGGATTTTCAAAACCGCTTTGATGCGTCCTTGTTTCTCCTGAGGAGTTGCAGGTTTGATGGTGCCCCAAATCTGTTTAATCTGCTGCTGGATTTCGGGATCTTGATGGATCAGAAACTGACGGACCTGGTCGAGAGTCACGTCGGCAGAGTCGATTTGTTTCGATTCGACTCCCGTGAGTAACAGACTCGCCCAAGTCTGGCGACTGCAGAGCAGGGTGATCGTCTGATCTTTAAGTCTTCCCTCCCAGGAAGAGAGATTGTCCAGGAGTCGTTCTCCGATAGTGGAATCATCAAAACGACCGAGTGCCTCTAATGTGGCTAACCGCAGTGGTTGATTCGGGCTTGCTTCCAGCTGTTCTAACAAGGGTACGATCACAGCGTTTGACCCTGTTTGACCGAGGCAGGTCGTTAAGGCGATACGTTCCTCGTCGGAGAGTGTTTCTCCCTGGAGCAATTGAATCGCCACAGGTTCTGCTTCTGCCAAACCGAATCGCAGCCCAAGTTGAATGATGTTTGGATTCTCCAATGACGATGTTAGAAGTTGTTGGATCGCTGGTTTGAGCGACGGCGGTATAGCGTCTAGTCGACGTCCTTCGAGTGCGGTTGTCATTCCTGTGACCAGCGACTGACGGGTTAATTCGTCTGGGGCCAATGCGAGCAGGGAAGCGAGGGCGTCATAGCCAGCGGTTGATTGTTCGGCCGTGTATCGCCGCGCGATGCGTTCCAGTAGGACATTCTGTACGAGTGGCTGCTGCCAGGTAGACGGTTGCTGGAAGAGAGCCACGACCTCATTGGAATGAGAAACCGCTTTGTCCTCCAGTGCCCACCAGATCAACAAAGGAATAAACGGATCATCCAGGTCTTCGGACTGTTTCCATAATTCGAAGATGAGAGGCAAAGTCTGTTCGCTCGAGAGACGTTTGGCGGTGCAAGCGAGTTGACTGCGGACGATGGGACTGGGATCGGACTTTGCCAGATTCAGGCAGGCTTTAAAGAATGCAGGGTATAGTTCTCCTGAGTCTCCATGCAGTCGGATGGTCCACGCCCGAACATATTCGTGAGGGCTGTTGAGAAGGTCGAGGGCCAGTGCTTCTGTCATCTCTCCCTGTTGGGACAGAATCCAGAGGCCTTGCAGCGCTAGCACCTCATTCTCTGTGTTGAGGGCCCGCTCACTTAGAGCGGTGGTCAGGCTCGCTTCTTTCTGAGTGACTAACAACCTGCGCGCATGGCGAACGAACCAGGCGTTGGGATGTTCAAGAAGCTCCAGTAATTGGTCAATGTTCCGTTGTTTCAAATCTCCGGCGAGGGCAGGGAACTTGGTGACAGTCTTCGGTCCGACGCGGAAGATACGTCCGTCGAAACGGCTGGGCATGTACCATTTGCCATGATTCTGCGGAGAGGAATGCGCGATGTTGTAGTCGTACCAGTCGGCGACATAAAGCGCACCATCAGGACCAACGGCGGACTCAACTGGCCGGAACCAGTTGTGCGTCGAGGTGATGAAATCACCTACCGCCCTCGTAGCAAATGTTGATCCTCGTTTTTCTACGGTGCTCCAGCGCATCGCACTGTGGCGGGTATTGGGGGCGATACAATTATTATTGAACTCTTCCGGAAAGGCGCCTCCCTGATACAAGACAAACCCACCCGTCAGGCTGTCACCGACGTAACCGTGATGCTGGACGGGTTGGAAGTAGCCATAGGTATGCGGATTATGAAGGGGGCCATGTTTGCCGAATCCTTTAACGTAGTAGGCGCCTTGCACATGATGGACGAGCGGTTCCACGGTATTTCCACCGGCAAACACATTTCCGTACTGGTCGAAATCGAGTCCGAACGAGTTGCCGCCCCCTTCTGAGAAAAGTTCGAACCGGTCGGTCTCGGGATGGTATCGCCAGCAGCCCTGTTGAAACTCGATTCCACGGATGTTCGCGGTGACGGTACTTCCCTGGACTCCGTACAACCAGCCATCCGGCCCCCAGGTGAGGGAGTTGGCAAACGCATGCGCGTCATCCATTCCGAAACCGGTTAATAGAACCTGCGGATCGCCGTCGGGCTGATCATCTTGGTTTGCATCAGGGTAAAACAACAGGTAAGGGGGTTGGACGACATACACCCCGTGATGATCGAGTGCAAACCCGGAAGCGAGATTGAGATTCGAAAGAAAATGGGTGATGAGTTCCATCTCCCCGTCACCATCCTGATCCTGGTAGATGGAGATTCGATCTTCGCCCTGTGGACCTTTGGGAGGAGGTTCAGGAAGTTTGTCGTACTTGGTTCGCAAGTACTGATCGACTTCGACCGCTTTCAACCCATTAGGAATCGGGTATTGCAGATACTGTAGAACCCACATGCGGCCCTTTGTATCGAATTCGATGGACAGCGGTTGGCTCACATCAGGTTCACTTACGACGACAGAGGCTTCAAACTCTTCGGGCAAAGTGAACGTCGCCAGTTCTTCTTGGGGAGTCAGTTTTCCAGCGGTTTCCGGTTCATCGGCAAGTAAAGACGTGTAACTGAGACCGATGATTACCAAGAGCGGCATCTGGATAGACATGTAACGAGGGAACATTGCAACTCCGGTAGGGTCGGGCCAGTATTAGAGGAAATGCTCGAGTCTGTTCAGGGTTGTGGTTTGCCCAGGCAAATTCGGAAACCATCGCGCGAGTCCGAATAGGAATCGCTCATTAAGCCAAGTCGGACGGCGCAACGGGCATTACCGGGAACATCGAAGTAGTTCCCTCCTTTGCAAACAGGGCGTCGGTTTTCTTCCACCCAGTTCAATTCTTCGTGTCCCCCTGTCGGATCGAAATGGTCGAGGACAATCTCCCAGACACCTCCGCACATATCGGCGAGGCCGAAACCGTTTCTACCGTTCTCTCCATAGTGATCGACTGGAGAAACGAACGCGTAACCATCGCTCCAGGGAGCATTGGCGAGGGGCCAGATTTTGTTTCTGCCCGGAAGAAAATCGACAGCGGAAATATTCAAACGACCTTCCCCATCTTTCAAATCATCCCCCCACCAGAAAGCGGTACTTTCCTGTCCGCCACGACAGGCATATTCCCATTCTGCTTCGGTTGGAAGGCGATACTCCAGATCTTCATTGATTCTGCCCGCGGCTCGTTCTTTCTTAGTAAGCCATTCGCAGAATGCACGTCCGTCATTCCAACTGATGCAGACGACGGGGTAACTGTCTCTCACGGGAAAACCGAACCCGGGATCGCGCCAGCTTTTGCCTTCGACTGAAATCCAGGGGTGGGGTGGTGCCTTAGCCGTGATTTCCCAGTTGGGGTCGAAGACCTGTGTCGAACCGTTCGGTTTCTCGGCGTCACTGACATAACCTGATTCGTTCACAAACTGTTTGAACTGCCCGACAGAGACTTCAGTGCGGCCCATCCAGAAGCCATCTTTCACCCGCATGGAACGGGGAGCTTCCCCTTCGTAGGATTCTCGTTCGGTGCCTGGTGTTGCTCCCCCTTCGATACCGGTCGCCCATGCTTTTTCTTCAGGGGTACTTCCCATCTTGAACTCACCCGCGGGAATGTAGACAAGCTCGAGTCCTACATCGTTACCGAGATCGACAACTTGACTCTTTTCTTTCGTCGGCTCAGTCGCTGATAGGTCCCGAATAGAGGCTACCATGAACGATATCAAGCTGATGGTAAGCATGAACCGTAATGAGAATGACGCTGTGCGTTGAACCCGATTATGAAGCATAGAAGAGGCCCTGTGCGGAAAGCGGAAAGGAAATGGAAAGTGTATTCACTCTTAATCAGCGTAGATTTAGGTATGGTGGATGTCAAGACGCGGGATGGTGAAGAGGGTCTGCGGAGAAGGGTAGCAAATCGATAACCTCAAATATGAAAATGTAAGGCCGGCTCGTTTTTCTCACGGGGTATTCGCTGGGCTGGGGTGATCGAGTACTGGTTTAACCTATCGAAAGTCTCGGGCAATTTCACGAGTGACGTGGTAGCCACCTATGAGGCAACCAGGAGACTTAACAATCAAAACGTCTCAGTGCGTCTCATCGACTTGTTTGTGCAGCGTGGTGTCCTTAACCACATTCGGAGTTACAACGGTCTGGAATTCACCGCTGAGCGGATAGAGAGGATCAAGAAAATGGCCGAAGTAGGTTTAAGAATGAGAGTCGTTCGGCGGCAAGTTTCGAGAGGAACTGCTTGATGACGAGATCTTCGATAGAATATTGGAAGCGTAAAGTGATGATCGAGCGTTGAAGATCAGAATACAATGCGAACCGAACACACAGTTCTCTGGTCTACCTGGCCCCGGTGCCTGAAATTAAACTTACTCAAACCGTTTGCCTCGTTAAGCTCACGCTGGCGGATAAAGTATTTATAGCTGTGTCATGATTGTAGCTTCCCGTGTCACATCATTAACCAAGACGGGAAGCATCTGCTCAACAGGATTGCATTTGTCCGGAGAATAATCGCGGATGATAGTTAGCTCGACAAGGTAATTGCCGTGAGTATGAGGTGGGCCTACTTCTCTATCGTATTCCTCTTTGGAAATATGCTGGATTCGCTGACAATTAACAATGGTTTCTCCTTTTTGAGTTGCGTAATCAATGGCGATACTATTCGCTGTTTCCTGATCTACTAATTTCATCAAACAGTCCTTCGTATTTAAAAATATCACTATGATGTCAATTGGAAAAACTACAGCTCACTTAAAGCATACCACAATTTAGGGGCCGTTGGCCTGCCCCCCCCTTAACTGAGGCCAGATCCTGATTTCAATTCAAGGTTCTGGATCAGAAGAGAACTCAATCATGTCCGCCCAACGACATTTATCCGAACCGATTATTACCAAGCTCCGGGAAGCGGAGGTCTACCGACTCAGGCAGTGACACACGTGCATGGTTTGACGAAAGTGAAATCGATACACATGGCATCATGATACTGATTTTGGCATAATGCAATTGGTTCCAATGGATCTCCACCGACAAGTACCTCATGTGGGCGGTATACGCCTCTGGTGGATTCACAGAAATTACCGAAGATAAATAGCAAAGGTGAATAATGACAATCCTTCTGGATGACGATGAACGACCAAATATAACAATTCCCCAAATCACAACATGTCATGATCAACTTGGTTGCAATCTACCGAAAGAATATAAAGAATTTTTAATGAATCATAATGGTGCATTTCCAGAACCGTCTTCTTTTCGTATTAAAAACGACGACTTGCTGCATTCAATAGATATTATGTTATATCTGGATTCAAATCTATTTGAACCGCGAGCAGATGCGTTTTATCAGACAATTTCTTTTACGCTTGAAAAAGAGAAGGATTATATACCCGCGGGTAGTTTCGTCATCGCAATCGTTGACAGGGACGATTTGTTACTGCTTTTTTATGAGGGAAAGAGAAAGGGTGAGATCTGGTTGAAAATAGAAACATACGAGTCCCCTATGAAAGGAGAGAATGGATACAAGCGAGAACAAGGCTTGTGTAAAGTCGCTTCTTCGTTTACAGGATTCATTGAGAAATTGATACCGAATGAAGAAGACTTGGATGATGACTAGAGGCAAGAACCCCGTAACCGCGGCTTGGCCCTGATTTGTAATTCAGGGATCTGGATCAGGAAAATCCATAAGCCTTCCGGATCATTGATATCCTATGAAAAGTGTTCTGTGATGGGGGACAGCCTTTCTGGTAATTGCTGGCCTCCGGGTTGCATTTGCACTCGCAATTCGACTTACTATGATGGGAGAACGCGTTCTCGTCGTTCACTTGGTTGATTAACTGTTCCGTTTTAGAAAGTCTTGTGATGGATTTGCTGAGTACCATTTCCGGTTCGATGCTGGAAGGATTTTTTCCGGCGGGTTGGGACCTGAAGAAAATTGATGACTGCGTCGATGACGATCCTGAATCGATCACTACACCGCAGTCGTGGTGGAATCCTGACTTTGAACCGATTCCGTGCGAAGATGTCGCGGACTTCGATATGATGCTGGGGCACGAAATCGCGCATACCATCAAGCAGAGCCGCGACGCGGGCGAAAAGCTGGCGATGATTCTTCCCGTCGGTCCCATGGGCATGTATCGCTGGGCGGTTTACTTCCTGAAAGAATGGAATGTGGCCTGCGATCACTGTTATGGATTCAATATGGATGAATGGAGCGATTCCGAAGGAAACACGCTCGAATCCAATGATCCCGGTGCTTTTCAAAATGCGATGGCAGATGCGTTCTATAACCCTCTCGGTGATCTGACCATTCCTGAATCGCAACGTCACTTTGCGACTCCGGATGTTCTACCGACCTACGCCGAGAAGATTGCCACCTTGAAAAAAGAAGGGGCGAAACTTGTTTGCATCTTTGGTATTGGTCGCGTTTGTCACATCGCTTTTTGGGAACCTCATTTCGCAGAAGAGTTTGGTTCCGAGGAAGAATGGAAATCCCAGACACACCGCCTTGGTGCAAGACTGCATCCGTTAACCATTGAGCAGAACGCGATTACCAGTTTTAAAAGCCGGACCACTCTGGTACCTGCATTCGCAAATACAATCGGTCCAGGCCTCTTTTTACAGGCCGATAAAATCATCGGGGGAGCCGATGGAACATTATCCCGCGGGATGATGTGGCAGGGGCTGAGTCTGTGGATGACTTTACGACACGGGCCTTCCACCTGGATTCCTTCGACCTACATGCCGACATTGGCCGGGCGTCTGTTTTACCTGAAAGAACTGGCAGGGCCGTTGAAAGCAGAGTGCAATTGATGACTGGTGGAGTGCAGTCGACGCATCACCACTGTCTCTGTTTTCTACTGTCCTTATCGATGTGAAACAGCTAAAAGGTGGCAAGGCGAATTGTCCTGCCACCTTTTCTTTATCTATGTTCAATTTATCTATGTTCAATGACGTTCCTCTTAATAGCAGGTTTAATCACCGACACAGGAATCACAGGCATAGAAGAGCAACTCGGCTTGCGGGTTCATTTCCAATCGATGCCGATTCCAATAGCACAAAGTGACAGCCCCTCTTCTGTCTCGCTTATCTCAAAGTCCTAATTACAAAAGGAATAACGATGTTTGCATCGCTGTTCACGAAGCGTCAACCGAAAGTAGGGGCTCGTCCCGGTACTCTGGTCATTCCCAAAGAGGCTGAAAAACCGAAGATTCGAAGGATCAGCTATTCTCCAGAAGAAGTGATCGATGAAGAGATCACAGACGTGGCTCATCTTTCCGAAGCCTTCAAAGAAGGGCAAATCAGTTGGGTGGATATCCACGGATTTGGAGATCGGCAAACGATTCAGCAGATCGGTGATCTGTTTGAACTGCATCCGTTATTGCTTGAGGATGTCGTGAATGTTCCGCAACGCCCCAAAACAGAGGCCTATGGTGACCAGATTCTGATCCTGGTGCGGATGGTGCAGGTCTATGAGTCGGGCGAGATTGATATGGAGCAGGTCAGTGTAATTCTGGGCAAAAACTGGGTGTTAACCTTTCAGGAAAAATCGGGCGATATTCTCGACCCCGTGCGAAAACGCATTCGAAATAAAACCTCCAGGATTCGCAATTCACAGTCCGATTTTCTGGCCTATGCCATCGTTGATACGATCATCGACGCCTACTATCCGGCATTGGAATTGCTCGGTAATCAACTCGAAGAGTTCGAAGATGAAGTTATCATGGACCCGACTCCGGAGTTGTTGCGAAAGCTACACCGAATGAAGAATCGGCTGGTCAACCTGCGCCGCAGTATCTGGCCACAGCGGGAAGCGATCAATCGACTGGTGCGGGGAGACTACCCTTCGATTTCTGAAAATGTACGAATTTATCTACGTGATACTTATGATCATTGCGTGCAGACGTCGGAAGTCGCGGAGATGTATCGCGAGATGGTCACCGGCTTAATGAATACGTATCTCTCGTCGATTGCCAATCGCACGAACGAAGTGATGAAAGTCCTGACGATCATGGCCAGCATTTTTATTCCGCTGACTTTTCTTGCCGGTATTTATGGCATGAACTTTGACCATATGCCTGAGCTGCACATGGAATGGGCCTATCCGATGGTTTGGATTCTGATGTTACTGACCGCCGGTGGGATGTTGTACTACTTCTGGCGGAAAGGCTGGATTAGCTTGGATGCTTCATCCGTTGAGAATGAGGAATAGCAGGAAACCTGGTTCCTGAATCTGCGGGACAAAGCAAGTTACCAGAGCGTAACAAGAGAGCAGGGTGTAGCGAGATCGCGATCTTGCAGAAGAGCTATCTAATGGGCCAAAGCGTGTTCGCTCACGATCGTTCGTGCTGAACGGAGTCCGTCGACGGCAGCACTGACGATTCCACCTGCATAGCCAGCTCCTTCCCCGACGGGGAATAACCCTTTGATGTCGGGGCATTGGCGGTTATCCCGATCACGGTCGATGCGGACGGGGGCGCTTCCGCGCATCTCAGGGCCGACCAGGATGGCATTCTTCAGATAATCGCCACCCCATTTACTGTCGAGTGCCGGCAAGCCTTCCTGTAACGTCTTCAGGACGTTGGGGGGAAGCACCTGTCGAACGTCGGACGGTCGAACTCCTCGTTCGTAGGAGCAGTCCAACTTGTCTGCCGAGTTTGGGCTGCGGCCTTCGAGGAAATCTTCCGCGCGTTGGATCGGCGAATGGTAATCCCGTCCGGCGATATCAAAGGCGATTGCTTCGTACTGCTGCTGTATTTTAATTCCAGCCAGTGGATGGGCACTACCGAATTCTTCCGGTTTCAGCGTCACCATGAGACCGCTATTCCCATAGGGAGTGTCGTGGCGTGACCGGCTCATTCCGTTCGAACAGAACATGCCCGGTTCGGAAATGCTGGGGATAATCGTCCCGCCTGCACACATACAGAAAGTGTAGAGATCTCGATCACCGCAAGTGGCGTTCATGGTGTAATCGGCTGCGCCGAGTAGATCGAGGTATTGCGGGTGACCGTATTTATGATCGTTGATCTCAGTCTGCGGCTGTTCAATGCGAAGACCCAGCTGAAATGCTTTTTGAACGAAAGGGACTCCCTGTTCGAACAACTGCTGGTAGGTATCTCGCGCACTATGTCCAATAGCAAGGATTAAGTGATTCGTTTTGATATGGCCAGAAGAGGTATGGATTCCGACAATACGTCCTTCGTTAATATCGAGCGATTCAAGCCGACACCCGAATTTGTATCCGCCCCCCATCGCTTCAATCTTGCGACGGAAGTTTCGGCAGATCAGCGGCAGCCGGTTGCTTCCCAAGTGAGGGCGGTGTTCGTAAAGAATCGATTCCCGGCCACCACACTCGATGAATCGTTCGAGAGTCCAGTCGACGTCGGAGCCCGTCATTCGGCAAGTCAACTTCCCATCGCTGAAGCAGCCTGCGCCACCTTCGCCGAACAGATAATTATTTTCCTGTGCGAATTCACCACCCCGATCGAAGTTGCGGATCTCCGGGACCCGTTCTTTCACGGCATAACCGCGTTCGATGATCAGTGGCTGGAACCCCTTCCACGCGAGATAATATCCGGCGAGAAGTCCTGCGGGGCCAGAGCCAATGACGACGGGACGATGGGCGAGACGTTCCGGATGGGCGTCATGATCCTCAAAAGTCGGGGGGGCATAGAGCGAAACGTGTGGATTTTTCAGTTTGGCCAGATGGCGTTCCGCATCGGGCAGATCCAGGACAACTGAGTAGACATACTTCAGTTGAAACCGCGATCGCGCGTCGAGGCTTTTTCGCAAAATTCGCCAGTCAGGGAGCGAATCGGCCTTAATTTCCAAGCGTCGGGCAATGGCGAACCGCAGAGCCTCTTCTGGCTCCTCAACGGGCAGACGGATATTGACGATGCGGATTAACATGGAAAGAACTGACGAGGGTGAGGGGGTAAATCGGAGCTTAGGGTACGCTTTGAATATTCCCAACGCAATCTCCGAATGTCGAACTTTGCGGAGAAACTCGCAATTTTTGAGAGGACCTTTCGGTTAGTGAGATGGCTCACACAGCAAAGTCCTCTTGCCGCAGATTCATGAAATCATTAAAAAACAGCGTGGATAACTAAATAATAGGGGAGAGACTTCGTCTCGACTGGAACTCAGAAATAGACTGCAGGGATGCGATTCATGACATGCACCGCTCTACAACTTGCTCAATTGTTGAATGCGGAAATTATCGGACCTCATGATCTTACCATAACAGATGCGCAACCTCTCGATTTTGCAGAAGGGAAGCACGTCTCTTTTGTTGGTGAGGCGAAACACTTCAAAGTGTTACGGAAAAGTCTTGCGGGGGCCGTTTTGTTGCCACACTCATTGAAGGAAGAGATCCCCGCCGATGAATTAACCAAACGAACATTTTTGCTGGTAGACGAAGTTCTCGATCAATTTATCGAAGCGATTCAATATTTCCGACCACAGCGGACGCTGCCCGATATCGGTATATCGTCGCGGGCGATTGTCGCGGAGTCGGCTTCTGTCGGCGCGAATACCCATATTTATCCCAACGCCACCGTCGGCGAAGAAGTCGTGATTGGAGAAAACTGCCGAATCATGTCCGGAGCTGTGATCGGCGACGGATGTCGATTGGGTGACAATACGACAATTTACCCCAATGCAGTGCTGTATCACGACGTCATTCTCGGCGATAATGTCATCATTCATTCGAACGCAGTAATTGGGGCCGATGGCTTCGGATATCGTCTTCAGGAAGGACGCCACGTCCGCATTCCTCAGTTGGGAACAGTCCGAATTGAAAACGACGTGGAAATCGGCGCTGGTTCTACCGTTGATCGTGCCATGGCAGGAGAGACGATTATCGGAGAAGGAACCAAAATTGATAACCTCGTGATGATTGCACACAACTGCCGGATCGGAAAACACAACGTCTTCGCTTCGCAGGTAGGCTTCGCAGGTTCGTCGACTTCAGGTAATTATGTCGTCTGTGCCGGGCAGGTAGGAATCGCCGACCATGTTCATCTGGGCGAAGGTTCGGTCTACGGAGCCAAGTCAGGAGTCAACAGCAGCAAGGAAGGGGGCAAAACCTATCTGGGTGCCCCGGCAGAGCGAATCGATTTGGCCATCAAAGCAGCAAAAGTCGTTTCGAGACTTCCCGAGCTACGTCAACAGGTTCGCCGTTTGGCAAAGCAGGTAGAGCAGCTTGAGGCCGAACAACAGAAGACGGCTGCCTCCGAAGTTGATGCTGCCTGATCAGAGATATTCAATTGACATTCAGAGTTTAATCGAACACATTTTCGAATTGCAGAATCAAGCGGTTGTTTCCGTTTTCCGAAAGCAATCAATTGACCGGGCATCATTCAGGGATCGAATGAGTAATTTAACCGACAGTCAGATAGGACTCTACGGCGACCGCAAGAAGATTGGGTTGCTGGCTGGAGCGGGGCAGTTCCCCATAGATTTCGCCCGAGCTGCGCGTCGTCAGGGGCATTACGTCGTCGGCTTAGGTGTCCAGAACATGGCTTCCGACGAACTGAAGTCCTGTTGTCACAGCTACACGACCATCCCGCTCACTAAAATCGGACGAGCGATTCGCAGCTTTCGTCGTGCTGGGGTCAACCAGGCCGTAATGGCGGGTAAAATTCACAAGGTCGTTCTGTTCAGGAAATTCCGCTGGCTGCGTAATCTTCCCGACTGGCGTGCGGTTCACATGTGGCTCAGCTACGCGTCGCACAACAAGAAGGATGACACTTTGCTACTCGCCGTCATCCGCGAATTTGAACGTGATCAAATTATTTTCGAATCGGCCCTCGACTATTGTCCGGAGTTACTCGTGCCCCACGGATTTTTAACGAAACGTAAACCGTCCAGCTCCCAATGGCGCGACATCCGCTTCGGTTGGGATCTCGCCAAAGAGATGGGCCGCCTCGATGTCGGTCAAACAGTTTGCGTGAACGACACCGCCGTCATCGCGGTGGAAGCGATCGAAGGGACAGACGAAGCGATAAAACGAGCGGGCACCTTGTGCAAGCGAGGCGGCTTCACCGTCGTCAAGGTCGCCAAACCACAACAGGATCGCCGTTTCGATGTTCCCACTGTCGGTCTTGAAACGATCCAGAACATGTACGAAGCAGGCGGACGCGTCCTCGCTATTGAAAGCGGTCAAACCATCATGATCGCCCAGGACGACGTCATTCAACTCGCCAACCGGCTGGGAATCACGATCGTCTCCCTCCACGCCGAAGAACTGGCCCTGTCGGAAGCATCTTGAAGCGGCGTCTTGTAGTGCTCTGCCAATTGATAAATGTCAGGTGGCATGCAAATTGAGTTTGAAATACAAATCATTAAGGACCCAAAAGGTTGGGGCAAGTGTCATGACCGTTTCCGAGGTGTTTTTGGGCCTCCATGTTTCAAATAAGCACGATGCAATATCTTGAAAATTAGTGGTAGATAAAGCACTACAAGAAGGTCATCTCAATCTTCAATCAGCCGGACATCGCTGTCACTGCCATCGGCCGTCAATAATTCTTCATCGGCGAAGCTATCGTCGAGAATTTGGTTGATCAGGGGTTCGTCCGGGCCGAGGTAAACTTTGAAACCGATGCCGGCGAAGAAGAGTTCATCTCCCGGAAGCAGGGCACCACGGGTGACCTTTTGTCCATTGACGCGGGTGCCGTTGGTGCTGGCGAGGTCGCGTATATACAAAAGGCCATCTGTTCGGGCGATTAGACAGTGGAGCTTGGAAATCGAATGTTTATCGATGTACAAGTCGCAAAATCCCTGTGAACGACCGACTAATGTCAAATCGTGTTCAATAATGATCGGATCGCTTCCGTCGAGCGGAATAAGTTTGGCGAGCATCGGATTGAACAGGGAAGGCCTGTGAGAGATGAAAAAAGAATGAATAGCGTACGTTCATTCTGCACGACTCAAAATGAAAGTCAAGATGATTCTGCTATCCCTGTGCGTCCTAACTCGTTGGGTCATACGAAGAAGGATATTTGCAATCAAGGGGATTTCAACCCGGCGTTAGTGGGTGGGTTGACGATTGAAGCCCGGATTGGTACGTTCAGCGTGCCATGACGAATAATGCTGTGAGCATATCGGGCGAAGCTACGCTTCCGCCTGCTGGAAGGACTCCAGAATCTCGCATATCACTCGCTTTGGAAGCAGCCTCCTGACTTACTGACGGGTTTGCCGGACGTTTAAACAGCGATCGCGGGCGAGCCTGAACTGGTTTAGAGAACGCCTCTACGCAGCTCAACAGCTTTACTTATCTTCGTGTTGTCTCGATGGAAATTGAACTGCCTTTGCCAGTTCCTGATGTGAATATTTCCGCTTTAATCGAGAACTGAGTACTCCTCGACGAATCATCGTTAAGCAGAGTCCAAATAGTCCTCAACCGGGCTTGGATTCCGATTCCAGACCGTGGCCGTACTCACAAATCAACCGATCAGACATGGTGCATTTTGTAGTAGGACATCCATTTTCTAAATGGATCACTATCTTTATTACGTGGATCATAGTGCCCTAAGGCAAGGATTCTAGAATGAGCAATAAGTACGTTTATTTCTTCGGCGATGGCAAGGCTGATGGCGATGCCTCACTTCGTAACCTGTTGGGAGGAAAAGGGGCTAACCTGGCTGAGATGATCAATATCGATCTCCCTGTACCGGCCGGTTTTACCATTACCACGGAAGTCTGTACCTACTACTACGACAATGATCGTACTTTCCCACCCGAGCTGAAAGCTCAGGTCGAAGAGTCGATGAAAAAAACCGAGGAGGCCATGGGAGCCAAATTCGGATGCACCGAAAACCCGTTGCTCCTCTCCTGTCGTTCCGGTGCTCGTGAATCTATGCCTGGTATGATGGACACCGTCCTCAATATCGGCCTCAACGAAGACACCGTCGCCGCCCTCGCCAAACAGGCTAACAACGAAGCCTTCGCTTGGGACAGCTACCGCCGCTTCATCCAGATGTACGGTGGCGTGGTGATGGAAATGAAACCGCAGAAAAAAGAAGACGAAGACTACTTCGAAGAAATTCTGCATCACAAAAAACAAGAAGCCGGTGTCAAATTTGACTCCGAGTTGACCGCGAAACAGTTGGAAGAACTCGTTGGCGAGTACAAAGCCTGCGTCAAAAAAGTGACCGGCAAAGACTTCCCGACCGACCCCATGGAACAAATGTGGGGAGCCATCGGCGCCGTCTTCGGTAGCTGGATGAATGACCGGGCGATGGTATACCGCCGTCAGTACGGAATTCCTCATGCATGGGGTACAGCGACCAACGTGCAGGCGATGGTCTTCGGTAACCTGGGTGACGATTGTGCCACCGGTGTTGGCCTGACTCGTGACTGCTCAATGGGTGGTGGCGGCTTCAATGGCGACTATCTCATTAACGCTCAAGGTGAAGACGTTGTGGCTGGTATTCGTACCCCTAAACGTATCGAAGTCACCCTTCCAGAAGAAATGCCCGAAGCATTCAAACAACTGGATGAAATCGGTAAAAAACTCGAGCAGCACTACAAAGACGTGCAGGACATCGAGTTCACCGTTCAGCGTGGCAAAGTCTGGATGTTGCAGACTCGTAACGCCAAACGTACCGGTTTCGCGGCAGTTCGACTTGCTGTCGATATGGTCAACGAAGGGCTAATCACGAAAGACGTCGCTCTGAGTGCGAAACGAATTCCTGCCGACGACTTGAACCAGTTGCTTCAGCCGATCTTCGACCCTGCTGAAAAAACGAAAGCAGTCGAAAACGGAACTCAGATCGCCACCGGTATTAACGCCGGTCCCGGTGCTGCAACAGGAAAAGTTTGTTTCCACGCGGCAGATGCAGAAGCACTCCACGAAAAAGACCCTAATGTTCAGCTCATCCTGGTTCGTCGCGAAACCAGCCCTGAAGACCTCCGCGGTATGCGTATCGCTCAGGGTATTCTGACTGCTTTCGGTGGTGCCAGTTCTCACGCGGCTCTCGTTAGTCGCCAGATGGGTAAAGTCTGTATCGTAGGTTGCTCTGACCTCGACATCGACTACCACGATGCGGTTATCAAAGTGGGTGGCAAAACGATCAAAGAAGGTGACTGGATCAGTATCGATGGCTTCACAGGTGAAGTCTTCGAAGGCCAGGTACCCACCAAGCCGAGTGAAGTTATCGAAGTGCTGCTCAGCAAAACGCTGAAACCGGAAGAATCGGAAATCTACCAGCGTTACGAGCAACTGATGACCTGGGTTGATGAAGCCCGCACACTCAAAGTCCGTGCTAACGCCGAACGTGACGAAGCCGAAATTGCTGTGGCCTTCGGAGCAGAAGGGGTAGGGCTTTGCCGTACCGAGCACATGTTCTTCAGCCACCTCGATGAAATCCGTGAGATGATTCTCGCCGAGGACAAAGAGACCCGCACCAAAGCGGTTGAAAAACTGCTCCCATTCCAGCGTGAGGATTTCACGGAACTCTTCCGCACGATGGCTGGTCGTCCTGTGACAATTCGTCTGTTGGACCCACCATTGCACGAGTTCCTCTCGGAGCATCATCTGCACGAGCAACCCGATCTCGGTCACAAACTGGCCGACATCATGGGAACCAGCCTGGAAGCGATCGAACGTCGCGTCGAAGAGCTGAAAGAATCGAACCCGATGCTCGGCCACCGTGGTTGCCGTCTCGGAATCGTTTACCCTGAGATCACTGCAATGCAGGCTCGGGCAATCTTCGAAGCTGCTTGTGCGATCAAAAAAGAAGACAACGCCGAGATCATTCCAGAAGTAATGATCCCACTGGTTGGATTCGAAACGGAATACAAAAACCAGGCAGCTATCGTTCATGAGCAGGCGAAAGCCGTCATGAAAGAGCAGGGTGTTGAATTTGAATACCTCGTCGGAACCATGATCGAAATCCCCCGTGCTGCTCTGACTGCGGATCAGATCGCTAACGAAGCTGAATTCTTCAGCTTTGGTACCAACGACCTGACGCAGACGACTCTCGGTATCAGCCGCGACGATTACGGTGGATTCATTGGCTATTATCAGGAAAACGACATCATCCCAAACGATCCGTTCCAGACGATCGATCAAACTGGTGTCGGCCGCCTGATGGAGCAGGGTGTTTCCCTCGGACGTGGTACCCGCAACGATCTCAAGATCGGTATCTGCGGCGAGCACGGTGGAGACCCCGCTTCGGTCATGTTCTGCCATCGTATCGGGTTGAACTACGTCAGTTGTTCTCCCTTCCGTATTCCTATCGCTCGACTCGCCGCCGCTCAGGCCGCAATCGCCGAAAAGAATGCGTAAGCGATCAGGTAACCGATTGTTTGCAATGAATAATCATCAGCAGGCCCATTCCTGATCAGGCCGGTCCTGCTGGAGAAAAAAATCGAAGCCGCTACTTCCTCGCGAAGTGGCGGCTTTTTTTGTTTGATATTGTCTGGAGGCCGATAACTTCCCTCGTTGAATTCTGTAATAAATCGACGGGACAGATTGGCGATGATCGCGACCGCTTGTTACAGTAGTTAGCTGGTGCTGGTCTCGCTCGAGGGCAGCAGGAACAGCATTAAAGCCACCTCACAGTCGACGTTAAATCATCATGGCAGTTCGCGGAATTCGAGGCGCAACATCGGTTGAGACGGACTCATCAGAAGAGATCCTGGCCGCCACTTCAGAGCTTTTGCAGGCGATCTTACAGGCCAACGGGATCGACAGCCTGGAAGAGATTTCGTCTGCTTTTTTCACGACGACATCCGATCTGACGTCCGCCTTCCCCGCCGAAGCCGCCCGCAAACTGGGCTGGTCGCAAGTCCCGCTATTGTGTGCGACGGAAATCCCCGTCCCCGGTGGGCTTCCCCGTGGCATCCGCATTCTCCTGCACCTGAACACGGACAAAACCCAGGCCGAGATGGAACACGTCTACCTCCGCGAAGCCAAACGCCTCCGCCCCGACATCCACAGTGCCCAATAAACCACCTCAACTATTTGAGGGTAGCCTGGACAATCACCCCGTGTTGTTCAGGTCGCGCAGCGACAAGCCAGCGTCGCCCCCAGCTATCCAACGCACGTTTCCTCCACCATCTACTTGTCTGGCACCAGTATCGCTCAAACGCGATCCCCAGGCTCTCCAGCAGCCGAGTCGAGGAGAATTGAGGTGCAAGTCAAATGGAGAGAAGAGGGGCCTCAGGGCGAGATTATGGAGAACCTCGCACGATTTACCGTGTCAAACTGACCAACCGGCCTTTTTCCCCGGAAGAGGCCGAGAAAATGGTCCAATACCCTTTACAGATCCGCTTCAAAAAGCTTAGATATGCGTATCCGAGGCCCGCCTCCCGGATTGGTATTAAAAATACCGAGCAGCACAACAAAACACCCGCACCCCTAGCTCAATTGGATAGAGCATCGGTCTACGGAACCGAAGGTTGGAGGTTCGAATCCTCCGGGGTGTACTCCGACAAAATAAGACTCTAGATGACAAAAGTCGTCTGGAGTCTTATTTTTTAGGGGTGTGATTGTGGGTGGTGCTGAATCGCTTGCAGGTGCCTCCAAGTCACTGGAAGACACGTCTGGACAGGAAAAGTCAGAATCTAGTGCAAGTATAAGGGCAAGGTTTTCGGTATCCGCTTGTACTAAGGGAACCGCTGGCAGGGCTTTCAAAGCAGAAGCTTGCTGATCCAGTTCGATGTGCGTGTACGTGTTCATTGTCAGATTAATGTCGGAGTGCCGTGCGAGTTGTTTCGCCACCTGGGGAGACACACCGGCGCGACTCAGATTGGAAATGAACGTATGCCGATTTGAATGGAAGTCAGCATAGTGCCCGTTGGAGTTGCAGTACTTCAGGAATTCAGACGCTTCCCGTCGTGCCGATTCTTCTGGAGTCGTGGCTTCTTCCAGCCATAGATTTCTAGCCAGCTCCAGGTCTTTAGCCATCATCTTGGCTGTATCCCGGAAATAACCTCTAGGGGTTTTCAGGATGAAGAGGATCGAGTCTGAACCAAGGTCAGCTTGTGTTGTCAGCCATTCTTTGAACGCAGCGACGACGGTGCTTTGGAGGGGGATTACATCCTTCTTTCGTCGCTTGCTGTAACCCGCTTGAACAGTGACCGTAGGAGATAGGGAATCGAGGTCAAACGACCTGAGGGTGAGAGAAGCCAGTTCGCCCCGTCTAAAGCCGGTCCACGCTGCTAGAATGTACAACATCGCCCGGTCGGGGCCTTCCATTCCTTCCACCTTGGGACCACGTCGAGCCGCTTGTACGAGCTTTTCCAGTTCTTCGGGGAGCAGGGCTCGTCGCTGGTGCCGCTGGTCTGTGTCGACATTGATTCGTTTTAAGTGCCGCAACGAATTTTTATGGATGCGTTCGTTCGCTTCCAGCCAGGCACAGAATGTTTTGACCGCATCCTGATAGAAGTTGCTAGTACGATTCGAGAATCGTTTACTGGTCTTCCTCTGATTCGCCAACCATTGAACGACTTTCGATGCAGTGATATCCAGGACTCGCTTGAATTCGCATCCGGCGATTAGAGTTTCAATGCGCTTGATGGTCTGGGCAGTATGTTTCGGACTGCACCCTTTGCCCGCCAGGTAGACTTTGTAATCGTCCAGGTGATGCTTGATAGGCATCACAGCAAACGATTCTTTAGGATCAGTTAGACCAGCCTGCACCCATTGTTCTTTCTTGATGATCTCGTTTAACATTGCCTGAGCCGCGGCTTTGTCGGTACAGAGAGGGACACGTTGTGTTTCTCCGTGTACATCTCTGTATTGACCGTACCATTTTTTGACGCTCTTAAGGGTCGGCTTTCCGGTCTTCGGATCTTTGGATGTGTATTTAGGTTTGAATAAGCTGGCCATTATCTGTCTGAATCCTTTTTAGAGACTTACGGTTTTTTGCATCCGTTGTCTATCCATTCGATGATGTCCGTTGTTCTCCAGCGGACCAGCCGCCCAAGGTAAACCGGTTTCGGAAGCATCCCCCGAGCAATGTAACGCTGGAGCGTTCGCAGGGAGACTTTCAGTCTCTGGGCCAGTTCAGCCCGATCAAGTAGTTCATAATCATCCATTGATTTCATTTCGAATCCTTTCAACATGAAAACCGAACAAAAGTAAAAATGCAACACTCCTAAGAATATCTACGCCGCTTTTGTTTTGCCTTGAGTTAAAATCATATAGGGATGACGCGCCTCTATTTTCTTGCGAATTTTAGGAATATCCTTGATCATTGGTTGATAATATTCCTGAAGTAATAGGTTGAGTTCGAATTGAACTTCGACCGGTGTGTTGGGCAACTTGCCCAAGTATGCCAAGGCTGATTTAAAACATCCGACACCCTGTTTGACGAGTCGTTCGACATCTCCACCAATTTTCTCGCGCTTATCTCGTTCTTTAATAGTTGGGCCGGTCCATGCATCGAATGCCGCAATCACCTTCATCCATAATGGGGATACTCCGCCTCGCTCAGTATGGTTTGGGTCGACGGCAAACTCAGTGAGTCGAAAATATAAATAGCATAAATAGTGCGACAGATCGTTTCGCTTTTCCATTAAGTCTTTGAAGTCATTAATTCCATGCTGATTTAGTAGGCTGTTTCGACGAACTTCAAATTCGACTCGAGTGGCGCCTAATTCCGAGTCGGGATGTTTTCCCCAACGATTTTCGACCAGGAGTTCGTACTTTGCTTGATGGTTTTTTGTCTCTTCTATTTTGTCGTATATTCGGAGCTTTGTGGACGCCCCCCGAGTGCCAAATTGAATGGTTTGTGGTTCTTTGCGATCACGGATGACGTCATTTTTTCGTGTCCTCGAAACATAACAGTCTCCATTTACCGCATCAACGAATTCTCGTACATGAGTGTCGACAAGGTCTACACAGAAATCGACTCGGGATGGATTGATTGAGGATGGGCAATATCCTAATGCTAAGAATATATTTCTTAACTCGTCGTAGAGATGTAGTTCCCCCCACATCATGAGTGGCAGAGAAGTAATCTGTATCGCTAGGTTTCGACGGCTTATTTTGGGATCACCTGTATCTGATGTTTGCTGGTCTGCTACACCGAACGTGATGCCTCGATAGTTGAATTGCCATCTGCAATATGCATAGCCTCGCCCCGTTCCGGAGGGGAGAACTTCTATCTCGATCTCATCAGTCAATGTGACCATTGAATTTTCGAAATCGTCAGATTGAGATGCCTCTTGGGCTCTGTCGAGAAGGCTGCGTAATTTTTCCCAATATCTCTTTTCAAAAGATCCGTGGCAGCTCAAACCAAGCCAGTCAAATCCACCTGTTTCAAGTGGACTGTCATTAAATGCCAATAGAGGACTTTGGAGTGTTGAGGGGGCCGTGTTACTAGATTCGGCCCCCTTTTCCGGAATGTATGGCAGGCACGCCAGGTATTCTGGCGCTGGTTCGTTCGCTCCGCCGCTTCCGGGCGCGGCTCGCTCGCTCTCCGACGCCAGTTTTGGGCTGATCTCTCGGAGGCAATCCGGACAAAAGCAGTCTTCCGGATGGAAGTGATACGATTTCTCACGTGACTTCTTGGACGCAGACATAGCCTAGCTCTTTCTTAAGAGAAAAAGTCAGTCATCCCCTGGTAGAGCAGACTGCGACCACTAGTCGCTCGGCATGCCTACGACGCTCCAACAATGGAATTCAGCCAGGGATGAGCAGGAGTAGATAGTAAAACCACTTTGTTGAGAGCACAGAATTCTCGCCACACTATCGGAGAGAGGAACAGCCTTCTCTCGAATTCTGTGGGCTTATGCTGCAATTCAACAAGCGAATGCCGCATCTGGATCAGGGTTTAGTGGTTAAGAAGCGATTGGTTCGAGTGCCTAGGCTATCTTTCACAGCGTCATCTCTGACTGCCGGCGACCTTTCAGCGTGTTTTCTCGTCTATCTACTCAATCGATTTGGCTAGTTTTTGAAGAGGATCCAGTAATGCAATGCGAAGGATTATTTATTTTCAATCGGTTTTGTAAAGAGATTTTCAGCAGAAACTTCAGTAAGTACTCCCTTACTTGTATCAAAACAATTCCATAAATTATTTGAAAATAAGCGATTAGGAGAATAGAGAAAATTTAATTTTCACCGCCTCAGAATCGACACCAACAGCAGCAAGGGCCGCCTTTGCTTGCCTCTGGCGTTGTCATCCTCGAAGCTCAGCTCATCGTGAAGCCCCGAGGATGAAACGCCGACGGCAGCAAGGCTAGGTCCTGACAAAGTCACTCAAAAAGAGGATGATAAAAGTTAACAAAGAATCAAATGTACTGATCTGCCTGCATCGCTACGCTCACGCAGGCGGATAGAGCTGTCCCCTGATACAGTCGAACACTAAGTCATGTGACTGGTGTCATTCATGGGGGCAGATCAATTCATAGAATAAGCTCGATATCAAATACTTTTTTTTATGCTTCGAGCACTGTGGAAGCCGACCACTTTTCACGTATCTGTTTTAATCGTCTTTCCACAGTGGCGAGTGAAAGTTTTGTTTTTTCTGCGATTTCAGTATTGGCGTAAGCTTGCATCCGTAAAACAGCGATATCGCTTTCTTCAGCAGTCAGCTCTCTCATTAAATCCTCCATTGATTCCTTAAGAGTCAACACATCTTCAGGAGAGGGTTCCGTGGAAGCGATCCGGTCAAAGCCTCCTTGACCATCTGCGTTAGTGGGGGAATAAAATATCGAATCTCCTCTGACGTTTCCTGCTCCGCGTTTATCAGCTAGTTCACGCCGCAACTGCTTTCGCGCTTTGTTCTCGGTCATTGTTAACAGGAGACGCCATAATCCGTCCCTGTCATTTAAATCAGGATATTGACCTTCTTCATAACGACAACAGAAGCTGGCAAATGCATCGTTGACGGCATCATCCGCATCCGTCATTCGGTTGTTTGTCCCCAGTTGTCTCATTGCCACACCAATTAGTCGTTTCTGAAAACGATTCCAGATTTTCTGGGCCGCATCGTCATTATTTTCTTCACGAAGGGCATGCAGCCAATTCGTTACTGAATGTTCATCAGACATCTTAAATCATTCCTAGTTAGTAGCTTACAGAGATGTTGTTTGTTGAGTGATGTTAGCAAATAATACCGAAAATGGAAATTATTTTCCAAAAACATGAGGGGTGCGAGTTCTGTTTGGGACTTTCTCTATCAGCGGCGGACAACACAACACAATCAAACTCACCGCCAACCTTAACCCTTTACTCTTGGAGACATTACAATGATGACAAAGATTCCAAACCATGTTCTAACTGTTGCTTTGACGCTGGCAATCTCAGCAGTGTGCATCTCGGACATCGCACTAGCTGGTGCCTCATACGTTGTGACCATCAATACAAGTGACCAATCCGGCGCTGGAACTGACTCCAACATTTGCCTGAAGCTTTATGGAACAAGAGGACATACCGATTTAATTAAAATTAATCGACTGTTGGATGGAAATGCGTTCGAGTCTGGAGACCGTGATACTTTCGTGTTCACTGCATCAGACGTTGGTTCGATCATCAAGATCGAGGTTAAGTCTGATGGGAGTGGCATAGGCTCTGACTGGCACTTGAAGGAAATTTCTGTTCGGTATCACTCGAGAGCAGCAAATGAAGCTCTCAAGAAGTCCTCCACAGACGGCGCTTTAGCGATTGTTGCGAAGATGGGTGAATTGGCAGAAAGGGGGGGAATTATTACGTCGACGTTTCCCTACAATGCATGGGTTACTGGCGAAGAACGTTTTATTTATCACGGAAAGGAACACGCTGGGTTTGTTATACTCGCCAGATGACCGGTAACCACGTCTTCTATACAATCATGCAGACCTACAAATAATCGGTAACCACAATCAGTTTACCGCCCGGCGGCACAAGTCCTACTTGTGTCGCCTTTTTTTGTTTTCGGTTCTGGTCGAAGTGAACTTCATCAATCGCCCGATAACACATTCCAGAAATTAAAGGGCTCGGAGATAGTTGAACTTGTACCGATCGATCGTTTTAGGATTAATCTTCACTCATCATTAGCGAGAATATTCGTTTGATCGACATTGGTAAATTGTGCCATCTATTAATAATTTTGTTTAGAAGCTGAACGTCTTTCTCTTGTAACTCGTAATTGTGGATGCAAGCATGAGGGCAAGCGGCTTCTTGTATAATCTGTAAGTCCTTGTCATTTAATGAGGTTACAAAATCCTCCGTTCGGTCTACGGAACCGAAGGTTGGAGGTTCGAATCCTCCGGGGTGTACTCAAAAACGCCAGACAACACGAATGTGTTGTCTGGCGTTTTTTTAATGCGCTTAGGGATTGAGCGGGTTTATTCCAAGGAGTTCTTATCGTCCATTTTCTTTAAAAATCTCTCGCCGCAGAAGGAGTCGTTTTCGATCATTTCATTGAGCGACTCCATCGTGCTTCCCGCTTCGACGCTGATGCAGAAAAAATATCCCTCATCGAAAAGTATCAGGGGAGAGTAGATGGTGGTCGCATAAAGACGGGTGAATTGCAAGATAAAACTCCACCCTGGTTCTCCGTGTGGGTGGATGCAAATGGACGTCTTTCAATCATAAATATCAATGCTGATGGAGCAGTCGCCCCAGTGGGTGAAATAATGATTCTGTGAAAGTAGACTCTCGACGTCACTAATTTGCCTGTCCAGCAACTCGTCAAATATAGCGGCCATCTCTTTGCCGAACAGTCTGTTGTCGGAGCGGATGGCGGATAGCGAACTCCCCATTTTCGATAGTTCTCACTCTGGCCAAATTAAATGTTGGACTGAGAAGTCATTCTTGAGGTGCAAACTGCTTTCGAACTCGATCCTCGGACGTCCGCCCATCTCACAAAGAGAATCTCCGAAGCCAACGATAAACGTTGTAGGTATACGCTGGGACACTTCGTCTCAAATAAACTAAACCTGACACATTGACAATGCCGATTCATTATAATAACATTCGCCTATGCGGATGTAGTTTTGGGAGCCAATACGGTTTATGTTGTTTGAGACTGATCTGATTTAAAACGATGGCGGATGCTCAATCTGGGTCCGTTTGTGAAACAGGGTGAACTTGTTTTTTTGACCAACATATTCGCCTAAGCACATATTATAGATAAAGAGGAGAGAAAATGTCGACGGAAACATGCCCTTCCCAGAAACTGAAAGAGGGAGGGATGGGATTCTTTGAACGGTATCTCACTTTGTGGGTAGGGCTATGTATTGTCGCTGGGATCGCTCTCGGCAAACTGGCCCCTGATATCGCCAAGTCGCTCGATGGAATGGCGATCTATGTGAACAACGCTCCGGTCATCTCCATTCCAATCGCATTGTGTCTCTTTTTCATGATGTATCCGATCATGGTCAAGATCGACTTCGGTGAGATCGTTCGGGCGGGAAAAGCTATTAAACCAATGGGGCTCACGCTTTTCCTGAACTGGGCCATTAAACCATTCACGATGTACGCCATTTCCGTTTTTTTTCTCGGGACTCTCTTCCTCGGTTTTATTGGTCAAGACGCTGTTGATTACGTGAAACCTCCATTGGGAATGGATCTGCCGGTGGATGCTGTATATGGATCGGGGAAGGTTGTGCTTGTGGACGGCGTTAAAATGTTGGAAGTCCCTTTGTGGCGCAGCTATTTGGCTGGTTGTATTTTATTGGGGATCGCTCCTTGTACTGCCATGGTTCTAGTGTGGGGCTACCTTGCAAAGGGGAATGATGGCCACACGATTGTGATGGTCGCCGTTAACTCACTCACCATGCTTTTATTATATGGAGTGCTGGGAGGATTTCTGTTGGGAGTGGGGGAGTTGCCCGTTCCCTGGCAAGCCCTCTTGTTATCTATCTCCGTGTATGTCGCGCTCCCACTGGTTGCAGGATATTTTTCCCGAAAGTGGTTAATTGCCACCAAAGGGGAGGCTTGGTTTAAGGAGCGGTTCCTGCACTTTCTGACCCCAATCACCATCGTTGCTTTGCTGGCAACGTTGATTCTGCTGTTCTCCTTTAAAGGAGAGATCATTCTTTCGAATCCCGCAACAATTCTGTGGATCGCGATCCCATTGTTTCTGCAAACAATTTTAATTTTTGCACTGGGCTACATTTTTTCAAAGCTCATGGGGCTTACTTATGAGAATGCGGCTCCTACAGCTATGATTGGGGCTTCCAACCATTTCGAGGTGGCGATTGCCACAGCAGTCATGTTGTTCGGGCTCTCGTCCGGGGCGGCATTGGCAACGGTGGTCGGTGTACTCATCGAAGTGCCTGTCATGTTGATGCTCGTGAAGTTCTGTCTCAAAACACAGGGCTGGTTCGCACATGAATCAGAGACTCCTTCAATAAATAATATGACTGCTGCAGAAGCGGATATTGAAGTTCAAGGGAGTACAAAATGAAACAACATCATGAATGCTACGGAAAAATGTTTCCTGATATATTGAATCTGCCCGCGGACCAACCCAAGTCGGGAAAAGTCTTCACTGTATTAAATGATCAAAGTGGGGGCATGTTGCAGTCGAAGAAGTCGATTACTCCCAATCAGGAACAGTGGGACAATTGCATGAGCTGTCCAGAGTTTGACCATTGTTACAAGTTTAGCATAGCCAAAGTCTCGTTGGCCACTGCTCTAAGTTCGGTGTAGCAGATCAACTGAATTGACGACAAGTTTTCAAACTAACAGTAACTCGCCATCTTTCTCCTTACTGGGATCTCGGTTCGGTGTCAGGTGGCGAGGCTTTTTTCTGAACATATCTCGGGATTGATTTCATTTGTGCATCTTGCTTCGACGCTAACTCAAAAGAGATAATTTTACTTATCCATCGATTCCATCATCGATAAAAGACTTGCACATAATCGCTACTATCCAACGGTAATGAAAAATGAACCTTCCCTTCGGGGGTGGTATGGTAGTTGAGTTCTCCCTGGTGAATTGATTCGATTCGGGTGATCGGCTGGGCGGGTTGCAGAGTGAAATCGACCTGCTTGAGTGGGGCCAGAGTGTAGTTGGCGAGGGGGATGACGGCGCCCGAATCTCCTTCTAACAATACGGCGTCGACCAGCGGTACATTGCAGGTCAGGGGAGGAGTGATGCTCGCGGTGCGAACCGGTTGCAGAATCAGTTCTCGAACGTCGGCCGAGTATTCCCAGGGGTTGTCCGAGCGTTCCAGTCGGGAGTCCCCGGTCGTTGTCGCTTCGCCTTCCTTTAAGTCCAACACGGGTGTGGGAACGTCCGTGCGGTTGGTGGCGAGTTCTTCCGCGGTCACCTGCGCCGCTTGAAGGTCTCGCCGCGCGACGAGGGCCTGCTTGATATAGTCCAGCGAGGGCAGGAAACCGGCGGAGTAGATCGATCCCTGGCCCGCATCGGTTCGCACAATCGCTGCCGATCCATCCTTGAATGTCGCTAAGACTTCGCTACCGGAACGGGCGGACTGTCGTTGTTGAACGGAAAGCACATCAAGTTCCTGCTCACCGGCAGTCACGACATCCTGAGCTTGAAGTATGTGGAGATAACTTCCCGAATTCAAAAATGGCTGCAGAACTTGTAATGGTTCCCGGTCGGCAGGCAATAGTTCGTCTAATGTAGCCAGCGGTCGATTGAATTCATCGTGGCTTGCAGCTCCTGCGGAAAGATATAAAACGCCCCCCTCCATGATCCAGTCGCGTAGTTTTTCAGCTGCGGCGGAAGTCAGGTTGGGACCGGACAGGTAGCAGACTTTGTAATCTTGCAGCAAACCTTTTTCAACCTGTTGTTCGCTCACGAAGTCGACCGGAATTTGTGCATGTGCGAGAGCCATCCAGGTGTGCATGCGATTAAAACCAAAGGCGTAGTTCTGCCCCAATGTCCAAGCGTCGGTCGATGAGGAATAGAGCACAGCGACTTCCGCCGGTTTTGCTGTCGAGGAGAGTAGCAGATCTTCGGCACCACCAATCTCGCGCACAACTTCCGCGTTAGCAATCCATTTTTCCGGTTTGGAATACCATGTGTGACTTTTCCAGGTGGGGCCTCCTTCATGGCTCCCCCAACTGACGCCGTAGGAGAAGTTCTTCCAGAGCCGTATGCCTCGCGCCGTTTCGCTTGCCCCTTTGAGTTTAATGTCCCAGGGTTTGCGCCCCGCGTGCGCCACCAGATAGTGGCCGAGTGTTTGTCCCCGCTCCCTCGCAGCCGCTCGCATCAAGTCGACGTTATAGGCACCGCATTGATAGCTGGAAGCCCCGTTGGCCCAGTCTTCACTCCAGAGTGCATTCTGGTCATCGGAATCGAGCAGTTCGAAGTAATCGACTCCCTGCCCGTAAAAGTTCGCGTGATAGGTTGCCCCGTCGCTGAAGTTCACGAGGGTTGGCAGAGTACGACCGTAAGCTTCTTCCAGGATTCCTCGCTGAATCGCCATGAAGTCGCCCAAGGCTCGGGTACGGAATCGCTGGGTGAAGTAATGGAGTGCCGGGGATTGATCTCGTTCGCTTTCTGGCACAGGGCGAACGGCGTCCCAGTCGGCAACGAGCAAATCTTCTGGAGTCTTGCCCAGCTTCTTGATCCAGTTTCGGAACGCTTCATGATACGCTTCATCGGCAGCGGCGAAGCTGGCTGGCTGTCCGGTCGGTTCATCCATCAACATACAGTAAGCGATGTCGTCGATCGATTTACCACTTTGCACGAACTTGTCTACTTTCGTGGCCGCTGACTCTTTCATCTTTTCGATGTCGGGCCGACAGAAGGAGCGATCATGCATATACCAAAGGCCACCGATGTAGGATTTATCGCGATTGGAAAATCCGAAGTAATCCAGCGTCTTCCATTCGCGGTCACTCACCGCTTTATCAACCTCGGTATCATATCCACCGACGGTTGCGCTGACGAAGAAGGGGATCGATTCCGGTTTCTTTCCAAACGTGGGCCAATCCATCGCATCGGCCACCTTGCCTGTGGCTTCGGCGAACTCAGCATCCCGCATTAAACGGCTTCGATGTTCTTCTGTTGTGAGATCGGGCGGAGTCACGACGACCAAACCATTCGGTTGGCAGTCGAACTGCATTGTACGGACAATCGAATCTTCATTGGGTGCGCTCGCGAATTCGAGCTTGGCCGCCAACTGAGGGGCATGCTCTGCATAATGGTGTCGGGCAGTGATGTTCAGGATCGCACCACTATCCTGGTACAGCATCGGAGTGATGTTACACCAGGGAGTCTGTTCCCCACCGACAAGTCGTTCATCAAGAGCGGGTCTTAACCCCGGTTTCGTCCCTGCCTTAGACAAATTGAAATGCTGGTACCACGGAGCATGATAGTGGTCCGCGAAGATATGAATATAAACGGGATTGTCGTAGACGTCGTCCAAAGTGACGCGTAGAAAAGTTTGCGGACCATAGAGAAGGTGGTTAGGAGTAAGCTCCTTGTCTGTAGTGAGCAAGACGCAATCGACATGGCGAACATAGGGCGAGCAATTCTCCTGATCTGTTTTACTCAGTTCGAGCTCGACTGTTCCTGCGGGTAATGTCAAATCGAAGTAATCCCAAACGTAATCCCAGTTGAATGCGTTCGGGAGAGGCTCTTTGTCGAAATGATTTGAACCGACTGTTTGGTTATTCTGAGCAACCGCGAGTTGGAACGGGCCTCGTCGCGTTTTGTGATGCAGAAAACGGACCCAGATGCGGAAGTCTCCCGCTTCAGAGATGGTCACCGAAGTTTGGGCGACGCCACTCGGATCACCGACGGCTCCGTGCAGTGTGTTTAGCATGGAGGCTGAGCGTGTTTGTCGGTTCTCCTGAACCTTCCAACCGTCTGTTGATGTGGTAAAGCTTTCTGCTTCAACGAAGATTGGCTCCGCTGCAAGAGCGATTCCGGGAAGGAGAAGAACAATGATAGCAACGAGTCGATTCACGGGGTGGAACTCCTGAACAAGGATCGCGCGGAGAAGTCGTTTTAGAGATGATTTCTGATGAAGGCTTTCTGAGAGATCGCCTCCACTCGATTTTACGTCGATATCGCAGCATGAACAACGGTGAGCTGGAAATGGATGTTTCGGAGTAAAGGTTCGTCATGAACCGAAGATGAATGACATGTGTATTTGAAATGGCGATGAGGTACCTTCACGAATGAAGGGTCGTTCTATAGAATGACCGTCCGCGATCAACTCCCTCTTGTCTAAAAGCGTCAAATCGTCCGCTTATTACATTCATCATTCATCCGGGGGAATCCCTAAATCATGAGTTTTAATTTCACCAAAACGGAATCACTCTCCGCGGGCATTAAACGCATTGCGGGGGAGCAGGTGGATGCCGCCATTCAGGATTTGGAAAAGAGCGATGCCGATCGGCAGGAGCAGATTCACGAATTTCGGAAGCGGTGCAAAAAGCTGCGAGGTTTAATCAGACTCGTCCGTTCTGCTTATGAGGAAACTTACGAGGACGAAAACGACTGGTATCGGGATCGATCCCGAGAGCTATCGCGCGCACGTGATACGGAAGCGATGATCGAGGCGGTGGAAGCGTTACGTACCAGTCTGGCAGACGAAAGTTCGGAGCAGCAGGAAATTCTCGCGACCACATTGGAGGTACTACGGGAAAGCAACGAGCAGATCACCACCGAGTGGACTGAAATGGAAGATCGGCTGGAGAAACTCGTTCCGGAGTTAAAAAGAGCACGTAAGCGTATTTCTGATTGGAAACTTGATTCCGTTTCCTGGAAGTCGATTCGCAAGGGGATCAAGAAAACGTACTCGCGGGGAAACAAAGTTCTCAAAAAATCAGTCGCCGATCCGACAACAGAGCGATTGCATGAGTTACGGAAGCGAACCAAATACCATTGGTTTCATTTACGGCTGTTGGAAAATACATTTCCGAAAGTTTTAGAAGCGCGTGCCGATCAGGTCAAGCAACTGAGTGATTATCTGGGCGACGATCACGATTTGTCAGTATTAACGCGATTCATTCTGGAAGATGCAAATCGTTTTGGCGACGTCGCTGAACAAGAACGGTTGTTAGAACTCATTCAACTACGTCGTCAAAACTTGCAAGCCTCAGGGTTACAGTTGGCCCGCCTGCTTTATACCGAGTCACCGGGCGATCTCACGGATCGCATTACCGATTACTGGAAAGTCTGGAGAAAGAACTAACGTGTTTTCTGCTCTACGGAGTGGTCGCTTCGTCGTTCTGAGTGTTCTCTGGGTTCGGTGCAAGCACCGGATCAGTTTCTTCGACTTCGATTTCCACTTCAGTTTCGGGTTCGGTTAACTCTTCGGGTGATGTCGAGTCGCTAATGTTGTCGTCGGCCTCATTGTTTAATTCCTGTTCGATGTTCGGTGATGAACTATCTTCGAGTGCTTCATCAGTCTCGTCGACATCGAGCACATCAATATGAGCATCTTCATCATGAACCTCATCGTGCATTCCGTCTTCCATGATCGGACGATTGGCGCGATGTTCCATTTCAGTATTTGTTTCGGTGCAGCCCGCCAAGAGCAGAGCGGCAGGGGCAATAGATAGTGCCATCAATAGTTTATGCAATTTCATTTCAGAGACTCCTTGGTTGTTTTGGATTGTGATTTTGCTGGTAGCGCCCTGAAAAACTGTCAGGTCTAGTTACCACTCAGGGTTATCTCTGTGCAGATCCTGTTCCGCTCCCTTTCGGTTCGGAAATAGGGAGCATTTCGTTTGGTGGGACAGGACAACAACTGCACGAAATACTCTACAGGAACAGGGTGAAGCGCCCCCTGTAATAAGCAAATCAGTGATTATTCATTTTAAAACAACAGCGATGTAAAACATCTGCCTGACATGTCAGCGACCGCAGGATTTGGCCGCTGAACGACCACTCCTCCGGATAGAAATAAACGAAGTTGCTTAATCTCTCTATTTTGACAGCCGACTTCTGTGGCTTGCCAATGCCAACAGAGATTCTGGAAGTCACCAGTTATTTGAGTGGCATATAAACGTCAGTAACCAGATCTTTCTCATCGGTTTCCGATGGCGAGTTGCGATAGATCTCAAACGGACTCGTCTTACTCGCTTTCAACTTCTTATTACGAAGGTGTGTCTGCCCAGTAGACCAAGCGTTGCCGAGATGCTCGTAAGAACCGATATGTTCAATGTAATATGCGGGCGTAGCAAGGGTACTCCACTCGTCGAGATCATCTGGGGCGGTTTCGGAGTCAGGAATGGTGTACCCAATAGTGAATTCGGTTTCCTGCTTCTTCATGTTGAAGCGATGATAAACGGTCATCATGAGGCCGTGATCACGAATTCCCGCTGTTTCCAGTTTGTGGTGTAACTCAACAATGGCATCTTCCATCACCGACATCATCTTGTCGAAGGTGCAGGTGCGGCGTACACCGACCATTCGGATCGACTCGACGATATCTTTTCCGTGGACAATCACGCGGCTGTTGATGTGTCCGGTTTCTATCCATTCTTTGAGCATCTTGAGGCCGCGGTCATAGTCAGACCCGATCCAGCCATTCATCATGCCGACCATCCAGAACAGGAACCAGGGCAGGGAACCATCCATATTCCAGTGAATTCGCGAACCGCTTCCAACAGATTCAATATTGAAGGAGACCTTCGACACACTCTTCATTGGACGCAGGAAACGAATTTCCGACTCAATATAATTCGGTCCATCAAGCTTTTGCCATTGAAGTTCTCCCGCCCCTGTGACATCACCATCCCACGCATAGGTAGAACCAACGGAATTGCTTTCCGAAGAGATAGTCACTTTGGCTTCTGGTTCTGCGATCAGCCAGGGAGACCATTTTGGCCAAGTGTTGAAGTCCGAGACAACGCCGAACACCTTTTCAGGGGAGGCATCGATTTCAATTGAGCGAGTGACATGGAACTTCGGCATGATCATATCCTTAAAGCGAGAAGCACGGGCTTTCATTCTCACGAACTCTCAGCCGCAAATCAAGTTTCGGCTATCTTGACAATGGCGCATAAGAAAAACCCATGTCCAGTTCGCGAACGGTTGGAACATGGGTTTTCTTTAAAACAAACAATGTGTCGTCGAAGTCTGTCAGTCTCTTTCCCTATTTAGAAAGAAAATTTAGACAAATTAAACAACCGACTGTTGTGATTAAACCAGTTCAAACAAGTCTTCTTCGAAGGCCAGAAGTTTGTCTTTATCTTTGTCGTCATCGCCACCACCTTCACCTTTGGTGAGGACACAGAAGTTGTCAAACAAAGTGACGGCGTTAAACGTCATGAGGCCAACTTGACCACCGTTTAACTTATTTTCCTCGAACTCAGCGGAAACGACTTCTTCGCCATTCACGAACAGAGTGACATCACCACCGTCGACGACGAGATCCAGATACTGGACCACGTTTCGAGGAATTGTTTTTCCTTCATCGTCGAGATCAATCTGGGCAAGTCGCTCGCTGAAGTCACCTTGGTAATGGCCGATGACCCATTGGTTCTGTCCGACAAAAGCGCCTGCATATTTAAAATCGGTGTCGCTGACATAGTCGAAGATAATGAATCCGTCGTGCCAGGGGGCCGGTCCCAGAATCGAAGTCATGTCGACAGCGATTTGGAATGATTTCGGAAGCTCGTCTCCCAGATCAATAACCGAGGTCGCTAGACCTTTGGCTTTACTGTTGCTTTTGTAAACCTTATTGCCTTCGATTTCTTCTACAGTCCACAGGGCTGCATTGTTCGGTGTGAAATCATCGGCGATCCCATCCTGGAAGGTTTCTTTGAAGAGGGGAGCATCGGCTTCAGTAACACAGATATTGTCGAACTGCGTTTGTGCATTAAAGGACATCACGCCGACTTGTCCTTTTTTCAAGGTGCCTTCGCCGGTGAACTTCGCGTCCAGAACTTCATCGCCATCGACGAACAATGTCGCTGTTTGACCTTGGATAAATACAGTGAGGTTGTAAACGGTATTTACATCAATCGTCTTACCTACGTCATCGAGGTCGACCTGAGCGAGACGATTACTGAAGTCTCCCTCATAATGGCCGATCACCCACTGGTTCTGTCCAACGAAGGCACCAGCGTATTTGAAATCAGAATCGCTGACATAGTCAAAGATAATGAAGCCATCATGCCAACGTCCGCTTCCAGACACGGCTTTCATATCGGCAGAGACGGAGAAGGCATTGGGAAGTTCGTCTTCCGTTTCGATGACGGAAGTTGCCAGTTCAAGAGTTCCGGCCCCGCCAGACTGGTAGACTTTATTTCCACCCACGTTTTGAACTGACCAGAGATTGGAGTCATTCTCTGTGAAGTCGTCGGCAGTACCATCTTCAAAGTCTTCAGCTGCAATTGCGCCGCCAGCAGTACCCGACAGCATTTCACGAGATTCCAGTGCTTCCAGTTGCATACCGTGACGTCGTGCGACAGCCCTTCGCGTTTGGGAATCTTGAGCCGCTAGAAGTCGACTAACAAAGTTCTTTAAGTGTGAGCGTCTTAACATGACTGTAGCCTCGAAATTAAAAATAGGGGAAGGAAAAAACGTGTATGTTTTGGGCAAGGTAATAATGAAGTCAGGCCCGGAATGTCATTTTGTACCGGTTGTATGAAAAATAATGCAACGCTACACAATAAGCGGTTTTCGGTGAGTAGAGAAGTGAAATGGGGTAGAAATGTATAATGATTGGACAAAAGGGCAGTTTGGTAGGAATAGGGTCCGAATCCAGTCGGACGAATTCTTAGAGATCCTGCCTCTACGTGATTTAACTCCATTTCACCTATTGATGCCGCTAACTCAGGAACCGTTTTGAGTATCCGTAATAGTAATCTCGCGGCGTATTGCCTCAGTTCCGGGTGGGGCACTTGCCGTTCGCGGCCAAAAAAGGGAAAGTAGACTGTCTGGAATCAACTCAAATCGGGGATTCGACATGGAAGTGATCGTCTGATCACATTGCCGCCTCGCAGTATTAAGGGACAATGACTTATGACTATCAATGCGATCAAACCGGGAGAGACAAAACTCGGCTGGATCGGAACCGGCGTAATGGGTTCGAGCATGGTCGGGCATCTGATTGATGCTGGATTTGCCGTGACCGTTTATAACCGCACAAAAGCAAAGGCACAGTCGGTCATTGATAAGGGAGCGACTTGGGCTGATTCTCCCCAGGCTGTCGCGGAAGCATCTGATGTAATTTTCACGATCGTCGGTTTCCCCGATGACGTACGCAAAGTCGTCCTTGGAGAAAAAGGGGCACTCGCCGGTTCCAAGTCAGGGAATATTCTTGTCGACATGACTACCAGCGATCCGTCGCTGGCAGTCGAAATTGCTGAGACAGCGAAAGAGCAGGGTGTTCACAGCGTCGATGCTCCTGTTTCTGGTGGAGATGTCGGGGCGAAGAATGCCGCGCTGTCGATCATGATCGGTGGAGAAAAAGAGGTCGTCGACCTATTGCAGCCCTGTTGGGAAGCGATGGGAAAGACGATCGTTTATCAGGGAAAAGCCGGTTCTGGCCAACATACGAAGATGGTCAACCAAACCTTAATCGCAACGAACATGATCGGCGTCTGTGAAGCATTATTATATGGTCACAAAGCAGGTCTCGATCTTCCTACCGTCCTGAAGTCGGTGGGCAGCGGTGCCGCGGGAAGCTGGTCGCTGACCAACTTAGGACCGCGAATTATGGATAATAATTTCGATCCCGGATTTTTCGTCGAACACTTCATCAAAGATATGGGTCTGGCATTGGCCGAGGCAAAACGGATGGGCTTATGCCTTCCCGGTCTCGCATTAGGACATCAACTGTATCTCGCCGTTCAGGCTCAAGGCCATGGACGCGATGGTACCCATGCCTTACAACTCGCCTTGGCGAGTATGTCTGGTATAGACTGGAGTAGCCGGTAACGGCCTCTGATCGCAATAAGTCTGAAGAATAAACGAGTATTCACCACTATCCAGTTCAGCTTTTTAGATATATAGAATGAGGAGTTTCCCTGTTATGGCAGGCAAGGGAGATCAATTTTCCGGTTTGACAGTCGCTCTGGTAACCCCCTTCAAAGATGGGGAAATCGACGAGCAGGCACTCAGGGATCTGGTCGACTATCAGGTCGAACAAGGTGCCGATTGTGTCAGCCCTGTAGGTACCACCGGTGAGAGCCCGACGCTCTCCCACGGAGAGCATGAGCAAGTCATTGCGATTGTTTGCGAACAGGCGGCAGGACGCGTGAAGGTCGTTGCCGGAACGGGCTCGAACAGCACTCGCGAAGCGATTCGCCTGACGAAGTTTGCAAAGTCTGTAGGCGCCGATGGCTCCCTGCAGGTCGCTCCATATTACAACAAACCGACCCAGGAAGGTTTCTACCAGCACTTCAAAGCCATTGCTGAAGAAGTGGACATTCCGATCATTCTGTACAATATCCCCGGACGCTCCGCGAAAAATATTGAACCAGAAACAATCATTCGTCTTGCTGAAATTCCTAACATTGTCGCGATCAAAGAATCGACCGGCAGTATGGATCAGGCATCGCATATTCTCGCTGGTTGTGACCTGACTCTCCTTTCGGGAGACGACAGTCTTACTTTGCCCCTTCTTTCATTGGGTGGCAGCGGTGTGGTCTCTGTTGTCGGTAATATTGTGCCTCAAGATGTCAAAGCACTGTTGAACGCCTTTGCGGCCGGAAATCTGGAAGAAGCCAGAAAGCGGCATTACAAACTGTTTCCACTTTGCCGAGACATGCTCAGCTTGGCGACCAATCCGATCCCCGTGAAAACAGCGATGAAATTGCTGGGACGCGATTTGGGTGAAGTTCGCCTTCCGATGACACCGTTGACGGAAGAGCAGACCGCTTCCTTAAGCAAAACCCTGACTACCTACGGCCTGTTATAAGCCTGCTCTTGATGCCGGCTTCGCTGTCGCTACTGGGAAGTGCATGTCAGGAAATGATTGCGAGCGCACGATACGCGTTTTTGTCGTGAAAACTCCCCACCTTCTCAAGTGGCGTTCCTCTTTCTTACTGGATTTTCCTCATTCGCTGAGGAAAAATAGAAGAACGCACTTCAGTTCCAAAATTTAAAGAGTCGCCGAATCGTCCTGAGCGCCAGACTTGGGGCTTCTCTGCTCGTTCGATTTTTTGCACACAGGCAAAAGGTCCGGAATGTTGTTGGCGACGAGTTTCTAAAAAATTTCTCACTTGGAGTTTGCGCGTGATTTTCCGCCGGAAGAAAAAGGTAGATGACGACCACGAAGACGATGATCTTCTGGACGATGAATTCGATGAGGAAGAAGAGGAACTGGAGACCGTCCTGTTTCAGGGAGCCACCGAAGGACGGGAAGTCGATTTGTCGGCTAATACCGGGCTGGTTCGCGCCGCGCTGATGCCGGTGAAAGAACTCATCTCGGATGCAATCGACCGCCGCTCAGAACGATTGGTAATCGAACCCCGCAAAGGAGGCTCGATTGTGCGTCTCGATATCGATGGCGTCGGTTTCGCCGGGGATCGATACCCTGGAAAACAGGCGTTAGGCGTCACGCAGATGATAAAGGTCCTTGCTGGCCTCGACTCCAAAGTTCGCAGTAAAAAACAGTCAGGCGGTATTAAAGCGCAGTTCATGGGAGTCCCCTATCGACTTTCCGTGGAATCGGTCCCAACCCAACTGGGGGCGGAACGAGTCATCGTTAAAATCCGGAATATGAAGGATCGGCTCGAGAGTACTGCTCAGCTCGGCTTCACCGACGAAATGCGCGAACAGATTCGCAAAATGACCAGCGACAATAACGGAATCTTCCTAGTCTGTGGGCCACCTGGTTCCGGTGTCACCAGGACATTGCATGGTTCGATTCTGTGTGTCGACCTGTACCTGAAGACGATTTTCAATCTACAGAAAGGTCTCAACTTAGAAGACGTTCCTGGATTGAGTAAATACGATTACCAGGATGAACTGGGCTTCGAAGAAAACATCGTTCGGGCACATCGTAAGGAAGCAGACGGCGCCATCGTTGACGCGGTTGATACTCCCGAAAAGGCGATGAATTACATCAAAAGCTGCCACAAAATGACCTTCTTCACCGAGCTATCCGCTCCGACAGCCGCTCACGGCCTTAAGAAGATGGTCGAACTCGTGGGAGACCCTAAACTGGTCGCCGAAAATGTGAAAGGGATTCTATGCCCCAAGCTGATTCGGAAGCTGCGGGATGACATCAAGGAAGCATACCGACCCAATCCCAAACTCGTACATCAACTGGGACTTCCTCCTGAAACCAACATTCTCTACCGTCCACCGACTGCTCCTGTGAACGAGGACGACGACGACGATGAAGAGGACGAACCCCTATATGAAGGTCTTCCCTACGAAGGCCGCACAGCGATTTACGAACTCATCGAAATGACGGACGAAATCAAAAGTCTGTTGATCTCCGGGGCAGATGCCAAACAGATCAGTCAGAAGGCAAAATCACTCGGAATGCTTAATCACCAACAGGGGGCGATGAATCTCGTTGCCCGTGGTGTGACATCACTCGAGGAGGTCCGTCGGGTTTTCAAAAGCTAAAACCAGGCGAGACAACGGCCTGATCCAGATCAGACAAACGCAGGGCAGAGGGGAATGTACTCCTTCGCCCTGCGTTTTTTTATTTCACTGAATGTTAAAATAGGGGTTATAAGTGAGGTTTTTCGTCTAGTAAACAGCTGAGGTTTGTAACGTTTCCATGTATTCTTCCGATTTTGCTGAAGCGAAGAGTTATACCGACCGATATAGCTAATATCCCATTTCCAGAAGCTTTGATTTCCCAAGGCGCAGATCCAGCGCCGCCTAATGGTCGTTCACCTGGAAACGGAATGTAAAAAATAGTTTCAAATCTGCAGACGACAGCTCTGCAGCCTGTGATTTGAAAAGGGTCACGGCAGGTTTAAAACGAATACCACTCATTGAATAAGTCGGGAAACTGAAATGAAGAACACAATGTGCAAATTGTCTGGATTAACTGCAGGTTTGATGGTTTGTACATTGGCCCTTTGCAGTACCGGTTGTCAGTCATGGATTGGCGGGCAGACTTTGCCGTCTCCTCACTATCTCACGGACGACATACAGTATTTTCCCAAAGGACCTGAGTTCCGTTTGACCAACACTGTGCGTCAACACGAAGAGTATCGCTTGCAGCAGGAAGCAATCGAAGCGGGTTTGACTGAGTAAATTTGTCTGAGTAACTCAGCGAAACCGAAATCGACCAATACAAAAAAAACGGCTGCAGAATAATATCTGCAGCCGTTTTTTATTGTCGTGAGCAAATGTCACATCAGGCAAATTCTTCCTGAGGAACTGATCCGCCGTTCTTGAGCGCCTCCCAGTCTTCCCATGAATAGAGAACTTCTCTCGCTTGGGAACCGTTGTAGTCACCTACAATACCATCTTCTGCCATATAGTCGATGAGTCGTGCACCACGACCATAACCGATGCCCAAGGCACGCTGCAGTAGCGAAACCGAACCTCGGCCTTCCCGGACAACAACTTCAATCGCTTGCTCATACAGGTCATCTCGTTTTCGCATTTCGTTGAGGTTTCCGGAACCCCCGCCCGATGCTCCCACGCGTGCCAGTTCTTCGCTGTACTGAGGGGCGTAATCGGAATAGAAGTCAATGATCGAATTCACTTCCTCGTCACTGACGAACGTTCCTTGAGCACGCACGATGTTACTCGTTCCCGGTGTCAGGTAAAGCATATCGCCGTTCCCCAATAGTCGCTCGGCACCCATCTCGTCGAGCACGACGCGAGAGTCAGTTCGGCTGGCCACCTGGAAAGAAATTCGAGCGGGCAAGTTCGATTTAATCAGACCCGTAATAACGTCGACCGTCGGTTTCTGCGTAGCAAGAACCAGGTGAATCCCGACTGCCCTCGACTTCTGAGCCAGACGGATAATATGGGCTTCGACCTCTTTACCCGATGTCATCATCATGTCCGCCATTTCGTCCGCAATGATGACGATATACGGCATCGTTTCCGGAATGGCTTCGGCTTCCTCAGAGTCAGGATCGAGTCCCATCTTTTCGAGAATCTTTTCTTTACCAAGTTTGTTGTACGAATCCAGATGTCGCACACCAACTCGGGCCAGCCAGTCGTAACGTTCTTCCATCTTATCGACCGCCCACGAGAGGACTGCTTCCGCTTTCTTCATGTCCGTGATCACGGGATGCATCAAGTGCGGTACCCGTTTATAAGGACTCAGCTCGACCATCTTTGGGTCAATCATCAACATCTTGACCTGTTCGGGAGAACGGGTCATCAGCATGGAAAGAATCAGAGTGTTCAAACAGACCGATTTACCTGTTCCCGTACGCCCGGCGATCAACAGGTGAGGCATCTTGGTCAGGTCGACTGCCAATGGGTGTCCAGTCACGTCTTTACCCAGGTAAACCGGAATGCGAAGCTGAGCAGTTTCTTCCGGCATCGATTCGATCAACTCTTTCAGTCGAACCATGACCTGTTTTTCATTCGGAACTTCGACTCCAACCGTATTCTTTCCAGGAATAGGAGATACAACACGTACGGCCGGAACACGCAACGCGATGGCAATGTCATCTTCCAAAGCGGCGACTTTGGAAACACGAAGACCAGCTTCCAGTTCAAGTTCGAATTGAGTGACCACCGGACCGGTGTCAATTTCGGAGACTTTGACATTCAGTCCAAACTGCTGGAAGGTTTTCTCCAATGTCTGAGCAGCCAATTGTGCCTTTTCCGCCAGAAGGTCATAAGGGAAGTCTTCCGGGTCTTCAAGTAATGACAGATCGGGAAGTTCATAGTCTTCGACGTAGTCGTACTGGTCCTCTTCCACACGACTTTCTGCACCAGTCACTTTAGAAGCTCTGTTCATCATGGGAGGATTGACTTTAATCGGCGCCCGGACAACCGGTTCTTCGTACTCATCTTCCTCTGCAGCTAATTCCTCATCTTCTTCCTGCTCCTCTAATTCTTCATCTTCCTCGTCTTCAGCGTTCAGCTCTTCCTCGACGGCGTCGGCTGATTCACGAGTGACGACCTTCGGAGCTTTCTTTTCTTCCTTCACTTCAGCTACATCTGACGAACTCCGCTTCCGTCTCAATGCTCGGAAGGGAAGCAGCAGCACATACAGTGGAAGAAGGACCAATTTCAGTGGTTTACGGATAAAGGCCAGGTCATTGGCGAGCATCTCACCCGCGATGAGGCAGGTCACCAGCAGCACAATCACGCCGTAAGGTCGAAACTCGTTTTCAGCGAGCGCCTTTCCCCACGCTCCCAAGTAACCACCACTACCCACAACCGGCCCCGGAGTGTGTGCTGGCAGATAAAGGGCAAACCCGATGCAGACGGCTGCCAGAATCAGCATGCGCCCGAGCAGTCGCCCTAGTGCATCTTGATATTCTTCTCGCGAAAAGAGCCGAAAGTCAGTCGCAACCAGCATTAAGAGGACGTAAAAAGCCCCGTACCCGAAACCGTTCAGCAGGGAATGGGACAGATGCGCGCCGATCGGGCCCCCCCAGTTAGTTAGTTCAGCGGGGGGAGGGTACACGATTGTTGAAGGGGGATCCTGAGGTGAGTACGTGACGAGACTCAACCCGAGAAAGCAAATTGCGGCTAGCAATCCGAGCGCGAGGAAGTCGGTTCCGAGCCGCTTGAGATTGAACATCATCGGACAGGAATCCTTGTGAGGAATGATCTAGGGTGAACGTGAGAACCCGAAACTTCTTGTCTCTGGTTAACCACTCGATCAAGCGTCAGTCAGTGTCCGCAAATATACCTGTATTCAGCAGAAAACCTGTCTGCCGCAGTTTCCCGGTGCAGCAGACAGGTTTCTGAATATCAGGCCGTCCGGCAGTTCTCCATCAGTTTTAAAACCAACTCAAACAGAGACGACTGGCTGACATGACTTCCAATGGGTGGGAACAGTGCCGTTCACTCTCTGTCGGAAAGCGTACGCGTTTTTCCCCGAAGACCTTAACCATTCCGGAAGTCGTTGATCAGGAGCTCGCACAAGTCGATGACTTGATTGATTCCACTCAAACCTATCACGTCGCCGACGGAATGCTTTGAAAAGCCGTGCTTGGGTAATCAGTTTTTTTATCACGGAGCGGCTAAGATCGTATTACGGCAAAGCGGCAAACTGGGGTGAGTTTGCGGGCAATAGATAAGTGCCTCGTTTGCTCATTCGATCTTGAGAGAATTCATCAAAACCCGATGAATATTAGCCCAGATCGCGGCTCGAATCCGGAAGATTCGTTTCGAGCCATTGGATCAGCTGGTTTGATATATCCTGCTTGGCTCCCGCCCACTTCATAATCGGATGACCGGTGTCATCGATCAACTCGATCTGATTGTCGAGGCTGCCAATCGCAGTGGGATGATTTAAAACTATCCAGTTGCAGTTTTTCGCACGCAGTTTCTGCAGAGCGTTCTCTCGTGCGTTCTGCGACTCCAATGCAAATCCCACGACCCAGCGGGAACCTTTGGCTGCGCCCAGTTGAGCAAGCACGTCGTCGGTCTCGATCATATCGATACTGATGGGGCCACCTGTTTTTGCAAGCTTTCCTTCAACTCGCTCACGAGGTTTGTAGTCACTGACAGCCGCAGCAGCGATAACGCCATCACAGTCAGGAAAGTGGGCAACGCTCGCGTCTCGCATTTCGTCGGTGGTCTCCACCGAATGGAACTCGCACCCCTCCGGTGGTTTCAGATCGACCGGGCCGCTCACCAGCACGACTTGATGCCCCTGAGTGAGAGCCGCTTGAGCCAGCGCATAACCCATGCGTCCGCTACTGGCATTGGAGAGATAGCGGACATCATCAATATATTCGCGGGTGGGACCGGCAGTAATCAGGATACGCATAACGGATTAAGGGAGGTGTGTGCGATTGTGGATAGGGAGACGTTCGAAGTGGCCGGGTGCCGTTTATGATTTAGAAGAATTGAGAGGCAGCAGTTCCTGGATCCGCTGGAAAATCTCGGGCGGCTCGGCCATTCGACCCGGGCCGATTTGTCCGCAACTCAGCCATCCACTTTCAGGCCCCACCAGATGGATGCCATCCTCCTGCAGCTGCTTAAGGTTTCGCTGAACTGGGGCCTTATTCCACATTTCTGTGTTCATTGCCGGCGCGAGGAGCAGGGGACAGGTGATCGTTAACGCTAATGTTGACAGCAGATCATCAGCGAGCCCCTGAGAGACTCGTCCCATATAATTTGCCGTCGCCGGTGCAACCACCATCAATTGAGCCCGCCGCGCGAGCTCAATATGCTCCCCAAGGTGATGATCGTGAGCGGGAAATAAGTGCGTGTAGACATGCCGCCCGGAAAGAGCTTCAAAGGTGGCAGGACCCATGAACCGGGTAGCCGATTCCGTCATCACGACCGTAAGGGCGTACCCAGCCTGAACCAGCTTACTGGCAAGATCAGCCGTTTTGTACGCGGCTATTCCTCCTGTTATGCCCAGCAAAATTTCAGGTTTCGACATGCCCCACCTTTAATCGTGAGCGTGTAATTACCGTGGTAGACCAGAACGAGATTGCCAGATTGACAACCGTGGGTGTTCCGAGTCTTTCTACATATCTTCGTCGGTCGGACCGGCGTCATCCAGCATTTGCAGAACATCGGGAGTCTCGTCCGAGGCGATGGCGACGTTCCCCGCTTCGTCGAGGAAGATTTTTTCTTGCAAGATTTCCTGGACGACAACCTGCATGAGATTTTTGGTGGGCAGTTCAACCAGTGGGCGTGCACCTCGATTCAACGCGACGACGCGTTTCTGGATAAGGGCGGTTAGCTTAAAACGACCGCCTACCTTTTTAATCATATCGTCATTCTTAAATTCATCCAGCATTAGCCAGTTACTCCTGTGCCACAAGGATTTGAGTGATTTCGTCTAAAGCTCGTTCCAGATCGTCATTGATTACCCGGTGTCGGTATTGATCTGCAAACGAGAGTTCGCGTCGGGCCGTCGCCAGACGTCGTTGTATGGTTTCTTCGTTTTCGGTTCCCCGATTTCGAAGTCGTTGTTCGTAAACATCTTCTGAAGGAGTTTTAAGGAAGATTGTAAGCGAATGCGGATAGCGTTCCATGACTTTCATAGCTCCCTCGACGTCGATTTCGAGAAATGCCCACGCATTCTGTCGTGCTGCCCGATCCACTTCCGTCCTCAGAGTGCCATAAATATAGCCCGTCTGAAAGACTTCCGCGTGCTCCAGAAACTCTTCCTGCTCTAACTTTTGATCAAACGTGTCACGATCGAGGAAATAATAATCGGCTTTGTCGACTTCATGCTCGCGTGGAGGACGTGTAGTGGCAGAGATCGATTTGACCAGATGAACCGGTTGGCGATTCATCAATTCATTTACGATCGTTGTTTTGCCGCTACCACTGGGCCCGGACAAGATCAAGATTTTCGGTTCTTCTTGCAAAGATCCCTCCGACTCGGTCACCGACGTTATTTCCTTTATTGTTCTGGTAATGTCATGTAGTGAAACGACTATTCGGCGTTCTGCAAATTTTCGCGGACGCGTTCGACAGAGGCTTTCATCTCAACAACGGCGTGTGAGATCGTAATGTCGTTCGCCTTGGAGCCGATGGTATTCACTTCCCGGAACATTTCCTGGCTAAGGAATTCCAGCTTGCGCCCCATCGATTCTTCTTTGCTTAGAAACGATTCAAATTGATTTAAGTGGGATTTCAGACGAGATATTTCCTCGTTGATATCACAGCGGTCAGTGAAAATCCCGACTTCACGAATGATGTCCGACGCTTCAATCGTCACGCTCTGTTCAGAGAGGACTTCATCAAGACGCGATAACATCCGGCTGCGGTATTCCGAAACAACCAGTGGGGCTCTTTCTTCGACTGTTTCCAGTTCTCGCCGTACCACTTTGCAACTATTCCCCAAGTCCTGACGAATCGATTCTCCTTCCTTTTCACGGAAGGTTTGCAGTTTGGATAACGCCTGTCGCAAGCATTTCTCAATGACGTTCCATTCCTCAGTCGAAATTTCTTCCGCCTGTGGTTTTTCGCGAATGATTCCGGGCAATTGAAAGAATGACGAAAGGGCAGGGGATTCGTCTGGAACGCCGGGGAGGTCCGAAGCCAATTTTCGGTATTGATTCCAGTATTCCTGCAGCGCAGGCTCGTTGAATTCGTACCGGGATTCTTCCTGCATCTGCTGAACACTGATGGCAATTTGGACTGTGCCGCGTCGAATCACTTCCCGCACTACCCGCTCAATGTCCCCTTCGTATCGGGCGTATGAATCAGGTGATTTTAGCGAGAGCTTAAAGTATCGATTGTTGACCGCGCGAATCTCAACGGCAACATTCATCGAATGTTCCTGCACGCGAGCGTCGCCGAATCCGGTCATACTTAAGAGCACAGTTTGAGGCTCCGATAATTTAAGGTCGTTCGTCTGAAGGGTGTCAGGCACGCCAACAAGTCGTCAACCAGAGAAAGTGAGAGAGAAGGAACTGCCGTTGGTTTTCGTGATCCGTTCCGATTACCACTTTGTTATGGATCGAACTTCAATGAGCGGTAACGCCGCTACAGCTCTTGTCTAAAAAAACCGACCTAAGCGGGAAGACAGCGACTTAATTAGTTGCTGCCGTGCTGACTGGCGAGATCAAAACTATCCATCTGAAACCGGTGTGCTATTGAAACGAGGTCGAACTACTGGCAATTATTCATTCGATCCGGAATCTTCAGGAACAGTGATGTCGGTCTCGAAATCAATCTCTTCTTCAACAACACCTGAGCCTGCCTCTGCGGAACCTGCAGTGCCGTCTTCCAAACCATCGGGAGCGGATAAAGATGTTTCTGCACCCTTAAATTGGTCTCCCAGTTTATCCGATTGAGCACTGATAACCATTCCTGTGATGGCACTAAGCACAAACCAGATGGTAGCGACGACAATCGTGATTTTGGTGAAAACGTCGCCCGCTTTCGTACCAAAGGCACTCTGTCCGCCCGCTCCGCCGAAGGCTCCCGCCAGTCCGCCGCCACGACCCTTCTGGATCAGGACGATCAGCATCAGAAACAGTCCGACCAGAATCAAAAGAAGAACCAGAAACGTTGGCATGATGACTTTGTCCTTAAATTGTCTCGGCAAGCTTCCTGTGCCGATCAAGTATCAACAGTTTGTTTTGTACAGTTTTTGATTGAGGGAAGATTAGGTTGGATGATCTCTCATCCGAAAATATGTTGAAACCCTAACTCATTCACTCACCGAGAGGTTCGGCAGGATGCCGGTGTCGGAATTACCCTTGAGACAGTTTAACAGCAGCATCAATGATGCCGCCAAAAGAGTCGGCTTTCAGGCTCGCTCCACCGACGAGTGCTCCGTCTACATTCGGTTGCGACATTAGTTCTTCCGCATTGTCCGGTTTAACGCTGCCACCGTAGAGAATTCTTGTCGATTCCGCAACGTCGGCATTGTAGTTGGAAGTGAGCCATTTTCGCAAGAAATCATGGGCAGATTCCGCTTCTTCAGTAGAGGCGGTTACCCCAGTACCAATCGCCCAGACTGGCTCGTACGCAATGATCACGTTCTTCAGTGCTTCAGCGGAAACGCCTGACAGGCCACCTTCCATCTGGGTTTGCAGCACTTCGTTGGTTTTGTTGGCCTGACGCTCTTCGAGCAGTTCGCCGACACAAAGTATGACGCCCAGCCCTTTTTCGAGAGCGGCTACCGTCTTTTTATTGATATCGGCGTCGGTTTCGCCCATGACGTGGCGGCGTTCACTGTGGCCCAGGATTACCCAGTCGCAACCAATGTCCTGCAACATCCCAACGGAAGTCTCTCCCGTGAAGGCACCTTCAGTTTCGTGGTAGCAGTTCTGACCGCCGATTTTGATAGACGAGCCGGAGACCTTCTCTTTCACTGTGGTCAGGTAAGGGAAAGGGGGGCAGAGAATTACTTCAACGCTGCTTTCCTGCTGAACTTTCTTCGCCAGATCACTGGCCAAAGCACCCGCTGAATCGAGGGTCGTGTTCATTTTCCAGTTACCTGCCGCAACCAGTTTCCGCATCTGTCTGATCTTTCTTGTCTATGTCTCAGGTCGATTAAAACGCTGTTTGGAATGTGTCTGAGTCGCTTCTACGAACGTAAACTCTGTGATTGAAGACTTTACGGAGGTGAAGGCAGAAGATACGAGCGTACCCAAATGGCGTTCACATCTCATCTTCAGGAGCGACTTCTTGCAGTCAGGGCTGATGACCCCTTAACTCCTCTGGAGAAAACAGAATCGCAGCCAGAAATCAAGGTGCCCAGCAACGGGGTATCATCCCAACCCAAAACCTGTTTGGCAAGGCACTGGCAGCTCGAAGTTCGATGATGCAGCAGACTTCAGTAAAAACGGCACTCTGTGAAGAGCCCCGATTTTACCAGTCGTTGGTGAACACTTATTTCAAGGACTCGCAGCGGGGATAAGACCCCAGGATTTCAATGCGAATCGCTTTTTTCTCCAGATCGCCGATGGCGCGTTTAATTCGCGGTTCTTTGACATGGCCTTCGAAGTCGAGGAAGAACAAGTATCCCACTTCGCTCCCGCGCAGTGGGTATGACTCAATCCAGGTCAGATTGACTTTGTGCTTCTTAAAAGTGGAAAGAGCGTCTCCCAGCGAACCAGGTTCGTGGGGAATCTGCAGCAGCAGAGCGGTGCGGTCTCGACCGGTTGCTTCCGCGTCGTCGTGGCCGATAATGGCAAAACGAGTCACATTATTGGCGTTGTCCTCGATATTTTCGGCAACGAAATCGAGATTATACTCCAAGGCTGCCTGGTGGCTGGCCACGGCTGCTGCACCATGTTTGTCTCGAGCGAGCTGGGCAGCGGTGGATGTGCTGGTGACTTCGATCAAGCGGGCTTGCGGCATATTCTTTGCCAGCCATTCGCGACATTGAGAAAACGCCTGAGGTTTACTGTAAATCTCAGTGATTTCGCTTCTTGGGCATTTCGCCAGCAGGTTGTGGTGTATCCCGATCTGGACTTCGCCGCATATTCGCAGTGGAAGGCGAGTGAACATGTCGAGTGTGTCCACAACACGTCCATCGGTACTGTTCTCAATAGGAACAACGCCGTAATCCGCGTGTCCCCGGTTAACCGACTCGAAAACAGCCGCAATGGTGTTCACAGGGACGAGGTCCGTGTTTTCACCAAAACGCTCCATTGCAGCTAAGTGCGTAAAGCTATATGAAGGACCGAGATAGGAAACGCGAGGCATATGAACGCCACGTCGCGATTCACTCAGTAAGGTGCGGAAGATGTTTCGCAGCGCGATGTTTGAGATCGCACCATTGCTATTCAGTTTCTCCAGTTGTTCCCAAAGTGCGTCCTCGGACCGGAAATGCGCCTGGACAGTATTGCTGTCGGCGTCTTTTCCATGCACTTTTGTGAGCAGTGCGACCCGGGAACCCATGAGCTTGATCAACTCTTTGTCGATCTGCTTCAATTCGGTTTCCGGATTGGAAGGCGATTTGCGAGGAACGGCCTTCTTGACCTTCTTCTTCACCTCTTTGCGGCTCGTTGAAGGAGAACGTTTCTTCTTACCAGGCGACGACTTCTTGGCCATGGATGCGTTCCATAAGTTACTTAGCGAATTCAGGCTGTGTCAGCGGAAACCAGAGGGAACTGGTTTTGGCAGCATTCTGATTCCCTAAATCGTTTGTCACAATGTTTTATAGAATAAGATATCGCCGAATGAGATTTCCCGACAATGGCCATCAGTGCCTGTTGTCGAAACGATTTCCACAGCCCATCTTCTGAAAGTAGTTTTAAATCGTTTGGTAATAACAACTTATATTCTTGTCGTGCCGGTTCGATTGTTAATCTGAGTCAGATCCGCCTGTGGGCCGTGAAAAATGGCTCAGTGGAGACAGTCTGACGTTCGACTGAATTCGGGAACTCGGGACTTTTTTTGCTGGAAAGAGTGGCCCGACAAGGTGTTAAATTGTTACTGACTTTGTACAGAGGCTCCAGATGAATGTCAAGCAGTCAGACGGATCGAGAAGCCCCCAGGTGAGTCTGGTATTTGGGCGTTCAAAACAGGGATATTCAAAACTCCAGGAAACCCCTGAGGGTGCCTTTCTGCCAATATGGCACCCGTCCTCAGCCCACTTATGTTAGGGGTGGGTGCCAATATGGCATTGTTGTAATTCTTTATGAATACGAAACGGTTGTAAGTTCTTTTGTATCAGTCTGTTGTGCTATTGTTGGTTGTTGTGGTTGCTTGGCACAATGTTTGCCTTATTCGAGGTGGTCCAAGCTTCTCTTGGCCTTGATGCCGGGGACTGAAAAAGAGAAAAATCAATTACTGTAAATATTTAATAGACTATATGCACCGATCTGCTGCACCCGTTTGGCTCGTTTTCCTCAGGGAGGGAAGTAACCAAATGAGTGAGCGATCAACTTTGAAAGGAGCATCATTATGGCTGTCGAGGGTGAAAAGGTGATCGGAATTGACCTGGGTACCACCAACTCGGTTGTCTCATTGATGGAAGGGGGCGAGCCCCGTGTGATCGCCAACCTCGAAGGCAATCGAATTACGCCGAGTGTGGTCGCGTTTACCGAAAAAGGGGAGACTCTGGTTGGTGAACCTGCCAAACGTCAGGCGGTTACGAATCCGACGAACACAATCTACTCTGTCAAACGCTTCATGGGACGTCGTCACAGTGAAGTTGAGAACGAAGAAAAAATCGTTCCTTACCAGATCGTTGGGGGGGCTTCTGACTATGTGAAGATCCACGCCAACGGCAAAGACTATTCTCCTCCTGAAATCTCTGCGCTGATTCTGCGTAAATTAAAAGAAGCCGCAGAGAGCTATCTGGGACACAAAGTTAACAAAGCTGTAATTACGGTTCCGGCTTACTTCAACGACGCACAACGACAAGCGACCAAAGACGCTGGTCAAATTGCCGGTCTGGAAGTGGCTCGTATTATTAACGAGCCGACTGCAGCGGCTTTGGCCTACGGTCTGGAAAAGAAAAAAGAAGAAAAGATCGTCGTATTTGACCTTGGTGGTGGAACGTTCGACGTTTCGATCCTCGAGATCGGTGACGAAGTTGTAGAAGTTCTCAGTACTAACGGAGATACTCACCTGGGTGGTGACGACTTCGATGAAGAGCTGATCAACCACATTGCGGACCAGTTCAAAAAAGAGCAGGGAGTCGATCTGCGGAACGATCCGATGGCTCTGCAGCGTTTACGTGAAGCAGCTGAGAAAGCGAAAAAAGAACTTTCCAGCTCACAGACCACCGACATCAACCTGCCGTTTATCACGGCGGATGCCAGTGGACCCAAGCACCTGCAGATGAACATCTCCCGTTCGGAATTCGAACGCCTCGTCGATAAATTGATCGAACGCTGTCGTAAACCTGTTGAAAACGCGCTGCGTGATGCCGGTTTGAAGCCAAACGAAATCGATGAAGTCGTACTGGTTGGTGGCTCAACTCGTATGCCTAAAGTCCAGGACTTCGTTGGCAAGATGTTCGGTAAAGAACCCCACAAGGGGGTTAACCCGGACGAAGTCGTTTCAATTGGTGCGGCGATCCAGGGCGGAATTATCACTGGTGATGTTTCTGACATGGTTTTGATGGACGTGACTCCGCTATCTCTCGGTATTGAAACCGAAGGGGCCATCATGACCGTTCTCGTTGAACGTAATACGACGATTCCAACCACCAAAAAAGAGACGTTCTCTACCGCGGCTGACAATCAGACGGCTGTGACGGTTCGTGTCTTCCAGGGTGAACGTAAAATGGCGCAGGATAACCGCCTGCTCAGTCAGTTCAATCTGGATGGTATTCCGCCGGCACCCCGCGGGGTGCCTCAGATCGAGGTCTCTTTTGATATCGATGTGAACGGTATCCTCAACGTTTCAGCGAAAGACCTGGCTTCCGGTAAAGATGCTTCGGTGCGAATCGAGCAATCGAGCGGTCTGTCTGATTCTGAAATCGAACAGATGCGTAAAGATGCGGAATCGCATGCGGCGGACGACGAACAACGTCGTAAGCTGGCTGAAGCCGTAAACAAGGGGAATACTCTTGTTTATGAAACAGAGAAGATGCTCAAAGAAAACGAAGACAAACTGGATGATAGTGCCAAGTCTTCTATCGAAGGCTCGATTGAGAAAATCAAAAGTGCCATCGGTAAAGATGACGTGGAAGCGATCAACAGTGCTTGTGAAGAACTTCAACAGGCGGCAATGGCCTGGGGACAACAGCTGCACGAATCAGCTGCCCAGTCCGCCCCCGAAGGCGCAGCGCCCGAAGGTGCCGAATCATCCTCGTCTGATTCTGGAGCAGATGACGATGTCATCGATGCTGAATTCGAGAAGAAGGAGTAATCTGAAAGCTGACTTTCATATTCACCTTTCTTCGGATCGGAGTTTCATCGGAAACTTGATCCGGAAAATTAACCGGAAAAGTAGATTGTGCTCCCCAGCCGTTCGGGCTGGGGAGGGCAGTCTGTCCGGTTCCTGCACTATTCATCGACAGTTCACTCTGACCTCGTTGGATCACAGTAGATCATTCCTGCACACCGGAGCTATTCCTGCTCCAGGTGATTGCCGAGTGAAGTCCTTTCACAATCGGTTTAACCCAGTCAATAATACGAATAAGCATGACCAGGCGAGGTTTCAGTCGAAACTCTACGTAACCGTTTCTGCTGCGCCGTCTGAAAAGGAGATAATCCCATGGCATTTCGACCTGATAAGTTAACAGTGAAAGCACAGGAAGCATTGCAGACGGCTCAAGAGCTTGCGCTCAACAGTGGGCACCAGCAGTTGCAACCCCTTCACCTGTTGAAAGGGTTAATGGCGGATAAGCAGGGGATTATTGTCCCTCTGCTGAACAAGATCGGGGCACCCGTCGCCCAACTCGATCAGATTATCGACAGTGAACTGAATCGTCTTCCCAAGGTGAGTGGTTCGAATGCAGAACCCGGCGCCAGTCCGGCACTGATGAAAGTGTTGAATCTTTCGGAGACGATCGCAAATGAAATGAAGGACGCGTTCATTTCGACGGAACACTTGATGCTGGCTCTACTGCGTACTGAGGACCAAGCCCAGCGACTTCTGAAAATGAATGGCGTGGAAGAAGCCGATTTTCTGACCGCCCTGAAAACGATACGAGGAGGACAGACCGTGACCGACCAAAATCCCGAAGACAAATACCAGGCTCTTGAGCGCTATTCGAAAGACCTGATCGAGCTCGCCCGTGCTGGTAAGATTGATCCCGTCATCGGGCGAGATGCCGAGATTCGGCGGGTCATTCAGGTTCTCTCGCGACGTCGTAAAAACAACCCGGTTCTGATTGGGGAACCAGGCGTGGGGAAAACGGCAATTGTGGAAGGGCTTGCCCATCGAATTGTCAAAGGGGACGTTCCACAGAACCTCAAGAATAAGGGGGTTTACGCTCTCGACATGGGGGCTCTCATCGCCGGAGCGAAATACCGGGGAGAATTTGAAGACCGGTTGAAAGCGGTTCTTAAAGAAGTGACCGACGCGGAAGGGCAGATCATTTTGTTTATCGACGAACTGCATACTGTCGTCGGCGCAGGGGCTTCGGAAGGCTCTATGGATGCCTCCAACCTTCTCAAGCCAGCGCTCGCCCGTGGTGAATTACACTGCGTCGGTGCAACCACCTTAGATGAATACCGTAAGTACATTGAGAAAGATGCCGCCCTGGAGCGTCGGTTCCAACCAGTTCTCGTACAGGAACCTAATGTCGAAGATACGATCTCCATTCTGCGTGGTCTGAAAGAACGATATGAAACTCACCATGGTGTGCGAATCACAGATGATGCGTTGATTTCGGCGGCTTCGTTATCGGACCGATACATCGCCGATCGATTTCTTCCGGACAAAGCGATTGACCTGATCGACGAAGCAGCGAGTAAACTCCGTATGGAGATCGACTCGATGCCCGTCGAAATCGATGAAGCCACTCGTCAGCTTACCAGAATGCAGATTGAAGCTGCGGCGCTTGATCGTGAGACGAGCGAGGACAGCAAACAGCGACTCGATGACCTGAAGCGTCAGATTGCGGATCGCGAAGAAGAAGTCAATCAGCTGAAAGCCCGATGGGAGAACGAGAAGGAAGCACTATCGGGGCTGCAACCACTCAAAGAAGAAATCGAGCAGCTACGCTCTCAGTACGAAAATGCTTTCTCTCGCGCACAGAAAACGAACAGCAACGACGATTACGCATTGGCGTATCAGTCTCAAGTGAAGCTGGAAGCGGCGGAAAAACGATTGGCCGAGTTGGAGCTGAAGTTTCAGGAAATCGCGAGTAACGATGAAGATCGATTGCTGCGGGAAGAAGTGACTTCGGAAGATATCGCCCGGGTCATCAGTACCTGGACGGGAATTCCTGTGTCACGCATGTTGCAATCGGAGCGTGAGAAACTGGTCCATATGGAAGATCAGATTCACCAGAGAATGATCAATCAGAACGAAGCAGTCGAGGCGGTCTCCAATGCGATTCGACGCTCTCGGGCAGGCTTACAGGATGAAAATCGTCCGATTGGTTCGTTTATCTTCCTTGGTCCGACCGGGGTGGGTAAGACAGAACTGTGCAAAGCACTCGCCGAATTTCTATTCGATGACGAACGGAGCATGGTACGGATCGACATGAGTGAGTTCATGGAGAAACATTCAGTGTCCCGATTAATCGGCGCGCCTCCGGGGTATGTTGGTTATGAAGAGGGGGGAGTGCTCACCGAAGCGGTCCGCCGACAACCTTACTGCGTCATTCTGTTAGATGAAATCGAAAAAGCACACCGGGATGTGTTCAACGTACTGCTGCAACTTCTTGATGATGGTCGATTGACGGATGGCCAGGGTCGAACTGTTGATTTTACCAACACGCTCGTCGTGATGACGTCGAACATTGGAAGCCAGTTCCTGATCGAACTGTCCGGCAAGGAGCACGAGCTGGAAATCAAGGAACGGGTGCTGGATGCCTTACGGGCGCACTTCCTACCGGAATTCCTTAACCGGGTGGACGAGACGATCGTTTTCCATCCTCTTCAGAGCGATGCGATCAAACAGATTGTGGGACTGCAGCTGGACCGGCTGAAAAAGCAGGTTGAGAAAAACGGCTACGAATTGGAAGTGACAGAGGCCGCTCGGCAGTTACTGGCCCAGGAGGGCTTCGATCCCGTTTACGGAGCTCGACCAGTGAAACGGGTCATTCAGCAGCGTATTCAGAATGCACTGGCGAATGAAATTCTGTCCGGTCGTTTTGAAGAGGGGAGTACCATTCTGGTGGATGCCAGTCAGGATGGATTCATCTTCGATACCAAATTGCCTGAATAAGTTTTCAGTTATTCAGTTGATAAAGAAATTCCAAACTGAGGCAGACAATTAGACATCTAAAGACTGCGGTGGTCTTATTATTTGATACAAATCCATGAACTAAATTCCGGGAAAGCCTGTTCAGACCAGCAGTTGTCGCGAAAACAAGATGGTCGAGTCCAGTAAAGAGTTGTTGTTTTCTCACTGCGCGAGCGATAAGATGGCAACTTATCACATCCAAATTAGTTCCAATATATTCCCGTTATTCCCCTCTTGATATCAATGTGAGTGTTTCATGTTTCGCATTGGGTATATCCACAATTTTCGTACGGACTTGGCGTTCTTTCTGCTTCTTCCATTTCTGGCGATTGGTTTTTCTCTTCTAGCCCAGAATTATTTGAGTGCCGTAGCGCTTTTATCCGTCAGCGTCTGGATCACCTATCCTCACCACGCCGCGACTTTTGTGCGGACGTTTGGTTTGAAGGAGGATATGGCCCAATATCGAGAAAGGCTAATTGTCGGTCCAATTGTAATCATCAGCCTCGCTTGGGTTGGTTTGAATTACGCACCAATAACCTATCTGGCCCTCATTCAATTTTGGGCATATCAGCATAGCATTATGCAGCAGCATGGTTTCGCTCGGATTTACGACTTCAAAGCGCGAACGGGTATGGCAACTACTGGAAAATGGGATCTCTGCCTCAACTGGGTTCTATTTGTAAATCTATTGATTACAGCGCCTCTCTTTACTAACTTCTGGGTACGGGAGATGTACGTCTACAATTGGCGAATTACGGCCGAACAGGTGACAATGGTTCAGAATGTTTCCTGGTCACTGACTGGCGTTTATGTTTTCCTGTATGCGATTCATTTGGTAACGGTTCTCCGCACAGGACATGCTCTGAATCCATTGAAGTACTGTTTCCTCGGATCGAGCTACTTCCTCTGGTATTTCGTCGCATGGCAAATCGATAATGTATTCGTATTCGGTATTGCCGATCGTATCATGCACGGAGTTCAGTACATGGTGATTGTCTATCTGTATATGGATCGCAAAGTTCAGGATTCAGAAACCGAAGAAACCTACATCAAACGGTTCCTCTCAGCTGGGCATATTAGTGCCTACCTTGGGTTACTTCTGGTCTATACGCTCCTATACCAGATCGTTCGCGACAAGCCATTTTCTGAATTCAACTTTGGGCTCAACTTAATGATCTTTATGGAGCCTTACATGCAATCAATTCCGGAGGCGGGTTTGGGAGAGTTGAGCGAGAAAAACGCGTTGTCCTTTGTCTTCTTTATGGCGGTCGAAACCGTGGCTACGATCCACTATTACTACGATTCTTTCATCTGGAAAGTCAGTAATAAGAAGACTCAAAAAGGGCTGTAGGCAATGGGAGAACAAAAGGGAAATCTGATCAAATCAATCTTCGTTCGTTACAAACTTCTGTTTATTGTTTATGGCGTGGGACTCCTTTTTGCTACTTGGGAGTACTATGGTGTTCCGGATGAAAGCCATGAAATGATGCAGCAGGAAGACTACCTTAAACATTTGTTGCAACATGTGGATGAAGATGATTCATTCTACGGTTTCCAGATTAAAAAATTCGAAGGACGCCCCGAATCAGAGTACTTAAAAGGAATGCGTGAGTTTCGTAGATATGAATTGGCTATGCGGAAAGTCAAATCTCTTAAGGACAAAGGGAAGGGGAAAGAAGCAACCGCAATAGCGAAGGGTGCTCGCAGCCACTTAGAGGAAGCGCGGAGGCACTTCGAGATTCCCTTGCAAGCAGGAGTAATCAGCAATGAGAATCTAATGGTATTTCATTGTATTACATTGAAGCTATTGAACGCGCCAGAAGAGGAGTATCAGGTAGCCATTGTCCGCTTGCAAAAAAACTTCCCTCTAATGGAACTTCCACCATTTCTTCGAGAGCAATAGGGTATGCGGACAGCGACTTTGGAATAGTGCAGTGCGTGGACAATAAGCACGAATGAATTTGCCAATCGACTAAATAAAAAAGCGACCGGGAAATCTCCCGGTCGCTTTTTTTGTTTTTGAGGTGCTCGCTGACATTCATTTATTGCCATCACGATGTCACCAGTGCTGTTGAGCGGTCCAGAGGTTGAACTTCGGACTTGACTACGCTCAGTCAGCCGTTTTTTCGCCGAGGACGACGAACTGGCTAACTCGACCTGCTTTTTCCTGCAAAGCCTGTTTTTCAGCGTCAGTTTTAGCGCCTGCGAATTTTTTGCGGAGCTTGGCAATTTTGGCGCGGCGGGTACGACGTCGGGCAATTTCTCGGCTGCGTTCAATGCGTCCCATGTGGAACTTCTCCCTTTCCTGAAGGTGTTTTACTTCAATACTGTTTCAAATGTGTTGATATATTAGTTCGACATACTTGGAAGGTCCTGCAGATTTCTATTTCCAGAGGACGCCAGTCTGAATCGCACACTCTACGTTGCACGCCCTGAGTCGCATAGAGGGCTTAATAGCACATAGAGGCGGCATCAGGCCAAGGTACTTAAGTCGATCCATTCTTGTTGTCTAATTTAAGAAGGCTATTTTTAAGCGATTTGTCGACCATTTTCCAGTCCTGTTGCTATTTGGACCACTCAGAAATGTTCAGGAGGGGTGGATTAGGCCGTAACTCGGCTGTAATGATCGATCGCTAATTGCTTCAGGGACCGTAAATCGAGCTTTCCCGTCCCTAAAATGGGGATTTGGTCGACTTCCAGAAAACTATCCCGGCTGGGAAGCCACAGGTTGGGAATATCGCAGTTTCCGAGCGATTTCAGGACCTCATCGGTCGGTTTGTTCAGCTTTCGGTGCACCACGATGATGCGTTCGCCCTTACTTTCGTCTGGAATCGACGTCACGGCCAGAACGATTTCCTCTTCTTCGTCATCGGGGGATTCCACGATATTCGTGAGCAGTTGCTCAATTTTGATGTGAGGAACCATTTCGCCCGCGATTTTGGAGAATCGGCTTTGCCGACCCGTGATCTCAATAAAGCCATCCTGGTGAATTCGTGCGAAGTCGCCTGTTTCGTACCAGCCGTCCCGAATGACTTCGGCCGTCTTTTCAGGCTGATTCAAATAGCCTTTCATGACATTTGGCCCTTTGACGAGCAATAACCCTTCCTGTTCGGCGTCCAGATCCTCCCGGGTTTCGGGGTGGACGACTTTTACGCTGATGTTCGGTGCGGCCCGTCCGACAGTGCCGATCTTCGTACCAACTTCGGATGTCAACTTGCTGCGATGGTCAGGGACGTTACAGCTGACTAGCGGTGACAGCTCGGTCGTTCCGTAACCTTCCGTCGCTAGTACACCGAATTTCTCGTAGAACTCGGTTTGCAATTCTACAGGCAGCTTCTCCGCCCCAGTGACAACAGTATCGAGTCGGCAGAATTGCTCCTTAGTGCATCGTTTGAGGTACCGTTTCAGGAAGGTCGGCGTGGTGATGATCACAGACACGCCGTACTTTTCGCACAGTTTCCCGATCATATTTACGTCGATCGGGTTGAAGTGATAGACCGCCTGTGGTTCCGAAGCAATCACCAACCACAAGGTTGCCATATACCCAAACGAATGAAAGTAGGGGAGTACCCCCAGAAGAACGTCGTTTTTGTCAAAGTGCAGCAGTTGAATGGCGGCATCGACGTTAGTGGCGATGTTGTAGTTGGTCAGCATCACTCCTTTCGGATTCCCTGTGGAGCCCGAAGTGAAAATGACGGTCAAAATGTCGTCCGGTTCAATCTTATGCAATCCATGAATCCGTTCCAGCAGAAAAATGGGAACAAGATATGTCTGAAAAAAAGTAATAGCTTTGTCGGCGAGAGAGATTTCCTCTTTCAAATCTTCAAGGAAGATTAGCTCCACATTCATTTCTATCGGTCGTTTTTCAAGGAAACGGCGGCTCGTCAGGACGTGCTTGATACCACAATCCTCGATGCAGTGATTGACATCCTTCTCGGAAAGGGTGTAGTTCAAATTCACCGCGACATTATGTTTCATGGTGAGGGCGGTGTTGGTCACAGCCGCTGCGACTGAGGGTGGCAGCAGAACGCCAACCATGTTTTCAGTCATGCCGATATTCTTGCGGCGGAATAACCGCTTGAAAATGAGCGAGCCAATAAGCAGTTTTGCGCCCGTGGCTTCGTTCCCGGAGTAGTCTGCGACTTTGCGCCGGAACAGGCTGGATCGGCACTGCCGGAGAAATGCCCTGATGGGGACCATAATGCGTGATTTACGTTCTTCCATAAGTTCAACTCCCAGGTCCTGAACGGCCTGACGGATTTGGTGGACGCTATCCGGTTTTTCAATCGGTTTGCCGAATTTTATCGAGAGGGGGTAGCGAATTCGCAATGGTAGTTTCCACAGGAATCGTCCACCGCGATAACTGAAAATGCTTCCCCATAATTCGTCGAGATAGACGGGGACAACAGGGGCGTCCGTCCCTTTCAAGATGTGCATGACGCCACCTTGAAATTGCTGTAATTGACCCGTGCGAGTCAACTGGCCTTCGGCGAAGATGCAAACGAGTTCGCCTTGTTCTATCGCCTGCCGGGCCTGTTGCAGCGATGTTATTAACGCCTTGGGGCCCGCTTCCGGTTTGATGGGAATGACACCGAATAACTTGGCAACCCATTTAATCCAAGGTTTGTTTACATAATCTTCATACGCGATCATACGTATCGGCCGCGATGATGTCACCATCAAAAAGACACCGTCCAGCCACGTTACATGGTTGGCGACCAGCAGGGCACCGCCGCGTTCGGGAAGATTTCCACGTCCCCAGACACGCACCTTATAAATCGTATGTGTCACCAGCCAGACCGCAAACCGGATTGTTGCGTTAGGAAGTAGCACAAAGATGTAGATCGCGACGGGCATGGTCGCTATCCCGAGCAGCAGAAAAATGGTACTCGGTTCCAACTTCAACTGTTCGCGTAAAACCCAGAAGAGCCCGGAAGCGAACAACGTCAAAGTGAAACAGAGAAAGTTGGCTGCAGCGAGGATTCTTCCCCGGCTTTTATCTGGACTGCGGTGCTGAATGTACGATTCCAGAGGAATATTAAATAGCCCCGCCGCAAGACCGAGAACGAGTAAACAGAGGCAAGACCAACGGTAGGCATAGCTGGTTGAAAGAGCATTGGAAGGGTCGACTAGGGCACCGATGGAGTACAAAACGATGGAACTGAAGACAATTCCAAGAGCTCCCAAGGGGGAGATTCCCAGCTCAACATGGTCTCCAGACCAGTAGCCCGCCAATACACTTCCGACTCCTACGCCAATAACCAGCAATGCAAGCAGGGGGCCGACCGCCGTCTGGTCCAACTGTAATTGGATCGTCCCGTAAGCATCGATATTCAATTGAGCGAGCGCCGCGAGGAACCAGAAAAAGGCACTGCCCAAGGCGGCCCGGAAAAGTGCCTTCGATTTAAAGAGCTGGTTTAGACTCTGGTAGGTATCTTTGACTGGGTTATTGGGGAGCACCCGTTCCGGGTCGGCCGGGGGCAGTTTGCTAATGAATAGACTGCTGATTAGTCCCAGCCCCGCCATTGTGAATAGAACGAGGGCCGCAGGCATGATCTTCAGAGAGGAGATCGGAACCGGGTTTTCATAATCCACGCCGATTTTTTCGGAGAGCTCCATGCCTAAGACGAATCCCACGGCGGCGGCGACGATGGTCGCCATTCCCAATAATCCGTTCCCTTTGGAAAGTTGATCCGATTTCAGGATCTCGGGCAGACTTCCGAATTTGGATGGGTAAAACAGCGCACTTTGCATCCCCATCAGGAAGACAACGAGGAAAAGCCCCGAAATACTTCCCAGCCAGATGCAGAACAGGCCGAGAGCCATGATGAGGATTTCGGCGATTTTGCAGCCAATGATCACGGACCGTTTGCTGTAGCGATCCGCCAGATAGGCGGCTGGTGTCGCGAAAAGCAGGTAAGGAATCGTAAAGCAAGCGAGGCCCAGTGAAAGTGCTGTCGATTCGTCGTACACCATTTTGGCGATCGGAACGGCCAGCCAGCGAAACGCGTTATCGTTGATCGTTCCCAGAAACTGAGTCAGCCATAGGCCGAGATAACTTTGAGTTCGCAGGCTACCCCGATGATCATCTGCTTCAGTTACTGTTACGGTATTCATCGTTTCGGTTCATTTTGCTGAAGTAAATTGTCCCTGGTCCCTCATCCTGAAGGCGCATACTAAAGAGACAATCCCACTCCGAATCTTAGGGATTTTGCAAATTTTCCGCGAGTTACCCACCGAAACTTGTCCTGTTTTCCGAGAGACCGCTTCCGGAAATCATGGTCTACCTCTCAATTGATGCAGAAAACAGACGCAAAGTCAGGGGACAAACTTGTAACGACCCTCATTTTGCTGGGCCAGTTTAAGTACGACTTTTTCGCCGTCCCGATTGCTGATGCAGTAAGTATTGATACTTACCCGGCTGCGGTTGACGCCTCGAACGGTCTCGATCAGCTGTGGGTTAATCTCTCCATCGGTCAGGAAATGGATTACATCCGGTTTTAGAGAGAGTGCGAGCTGAATGGCGGTGCTGGGGTCAGTTTCACCGTTGGCTCGATGTTTACTCATCCAGATCAGGGCTTCGTCTGCATTTTCTTCCCCTGCGGGCAACATTCGCCGTCCCGGCATAGGAGTCGCTTCGGTATTGAAGAAGATGATGTAGAACTTTTGTTCAGGAGACATGGAGCGGATCGCACGAATCAATTCTATTTTGACTCGGCCAAAGCGAGTTTTCTCCCGTCCCGGATAAGGACTGTTCATACTGGCAGACCCATCGACCACATAGACGATATCTTTACCACTGACATCGGAGTTGAAGAATCCCTGACTGCCTGACCCATCAACTCCTGATCCATAGCTCAGTTCTCCGATATTGCCCGTCAGGTCCAGGCTCTCTAAATCGGATTCCCAACTGTTGTCCAGTGGCGAGGCGAGATCCGAGAGAAGCGGACTGGGGACGGCGACCGCTTGCGTAGTCGGTTGAACCAATGTGGGAGCAGGGGAGTCCTGTTCGGTTTCTTTGACCGTTTCAATCTGGATTTCTTCGATTTCGGGAGCTTTATCGGCAGCGTCTTGCCAAGTGGTCTCCACTTCAACGTAGGCCGTCCCCGCTGGAATCGACATCATCAATTGAGCGAGTAGCAGAATGACCAGCAAATGCACGAACGTCGACAGGGAGAGGCTCGTGAACCATTTACGATACTCAGTAGTTGGGGATTTGGTTTCTGGTTGAAAAACGACAGGAGCAGGAGCATCGACCGTTACGGAACCTGCTTGTGGCGGGCTGGCGGGAGCATTCAGTTTGTCCGAATAAGAGATGGACATGTCGCCTGGTTTCGAAGTTGATTTGATTTATAGAAGGCCTTCGTTTTGAATTTCCGTTCGAAACATTGGCGGGGCGGGAACTGGTAACAGTTCGACATCGACCCGTGATCGATCAGCTGCGTCGCCTGTCACGACGACTGGTTTCTTCCAGATCGTTTCAAAACATCGAATCCGCACAGTTTATCACATTATCTCGTGTCCAGAGTCAAAAACCAGCTCGAATCCACGCAATCGCGTGACGCATGGTTGAGTGCGGATTTTGTCTGTTGAATCCTGGACGAGAGGAAGCAGACTCTCGATATAGATCGACCACTCATTTCCCTGCCTCGGATCACTTTCGAGGACGGGAGTCGAAATCGGTTAAGTTCTGAAATATGTGACGGTTATGCCAGTAGGGTAAATCGATATTTGTTAAAATGGATCGATCGTCGGCGGGCGACGTTAGGGCGAGTATTCAAGCTCGCAAGTGAGTCCGACCACGCCGACAGAAGGGAATCGTGAAATGGAAAAAAATGAGAACTCAGTTCTGTTCTTCGACGGTGTCTGTGGGATGTGTAATCACTTTGTCGATTTCGTCATTCGTCACGATACCGCCGGAAGCATAAAACTCGCCCCCCTTCAGGGAGAAACGGCTGAACAGAAATTATCGCCCGAAGAGCGTGAAAGTCTGTCTACGGTCATTTTTATCAATCACCTCGGTTCATTTCGATATTCCAGTGCCGTGGCCCGCCTCCTTTGGGAGTTGGGCGGTTTCTGGAAATTACTCGGTTGGCTGCTCTGGTTGATCCCCAAACCGATTCGCAACTGGGGATATCGCCTGGTGGCAAGAAATCGCTATCGTTTTTTCGGTAAGAAGGAAGCCTGTCGCATACCGACGCCCGAAGAGCGGGAACGATTTCTCCCTTAGCCTGATTCCACTCACCCGTTGCAATGGTCATCAGCGATCGCGACAATGAAATGGACTGGGCATTCGCCGGTCAGCTTTCAATGGCCGAATTGGAATGAGCCGATCTAGAATAACTTGAGAAGCAGAGTCACCTTTCCCATGCAATTAATAAACGTACGTCTCTACTTTTGTTTGCTCGCTCTTGTTGCAGTTACACATATAACAGGTCGAGTTGCATTCGCTGCGGATACTAACAGTCCCGAGCGACCGAACATCGTTCTGTTCATTGCGGATGACATGGCCTGGAACGATGCCGAACCTTACGGGCATCCCCATATTCGCACACCGAATTTGTCAAAACTTGCTGACGGTGGTGTCACATTCGACAATGCTTTTTTGACGGTCAGTTCCTGTAGCCCGACTCGTTGCAGTCTGATCACTGGTCGATACCCGCACAGCACCGGCGCCCCTAACTTGCATGAGCCGCTCCCCGCAGACCAGCATCTCTTTCCTGAAGACTTAAAAAAGGCAGGATACTTCACAGGCGCCTGCGGGAAATGGCATCTGGGGCCTCATGCCCGTCGTGGGTTCTCCAAAATCGATCCGAACCTGCATGCTTGGCAACAGTTTCTCGAAGAACGTCCCGCAGAGTCGCCGTTTTTCTTCTGGATCGCGACGACTGACCCGCATCGACCGTATCAGCCAGATACGATCAATCAACCGCATACTGCGGATGACGCCGTGGTTCCGCCTTATCTGATCGATAACGAAGAAACCCGGCAGGACTTCGCCGAGTATTACGACGAGATTGGCCGCCTCGATGAAGAAGTCGGACAGATTTATGCTACTCTGGAAAAACAGGGACTTCTCGAAAATACGTTGTTTGTATTCATCAGTGATAATGGGCGCCCTTTCCCAAGGTGTAAGGGGACAATTTATGACACAGGAATCAAAACACCACTTATTTGCCATTGGCCGGCGAAGATAAAAGCGGGAGAACGCTCCAAGGCACTCTTAAGCACCGTTGATCTTGCACCGACTTTCTTGAAGGTTGCAGGAGTGGAGCAGGGAGAAACTTTCCAGGGAGAAGACTTCAACGATGTGCTGGAGAGTCCAGAAACGAGTCATCGGGAGTACGTTTATGCCGAACGAAACTGGCATAACTTTGATTTCTGGGGCAGGGGCGTCCGATCAATGAAGTTCAAGTACATTCATAACAACTACCCGGAGAACTACGATACGCCACCCGCCGATGCAGTTCGTTCCCCTTCGTTTCAGGCATTGGTATCTGCCCATGCTAAGGGGACGCTCGAACCACAACAGAAATTTGCTTTTGTGCATCCCCGTGCGGTGGAAGAGTTATATGACATAGTTAATGATCCGTATGAATTCCATAACCTCGCAACCGACCTGGCCTATCAGGATGAACTGGAAAATATGCGGACTCAGTTGGCTGACTGGCGGGAACAAACGCAGGACCCCGATACCCGAACTCCTATTCCAAATGACTTCGACGCCACGACGGGAGAGCGTACGCGACCGACACCCACATCGGGCAAGTAATGTAGGTTCAGCAACGAACGACAAAACAATAAAATAATTCCGATCGCAAAGCATGAGGCGTTGTCGCCACATTTATGGAGAGTTGTGATAGTAATGGCTGAGGTGGAGCACAAAGTAACGGAGACGAAAAAAAACTCGTTTCTCTTTAAATATCGTTGGTGGATTTTACTGGGAATTATCATAATCGGCGGAGGCCTGCAGACGGCAGCCTGGTTCCATTACGACGACGAACGAACGGCCCAGGTTTTCTCCTTTTATCCCGTGACGGGAGGGACTGGGCTGGCACTTGTTCTTTGGTGGACCTTTGTGTCGGGGTTCAGTAAACGAACACGTTTGGCGGGTCTGGCCTTAATGGCACTGCCGGCGATCGTCTTTCTGACGTTGTATAAGTACGAGCGATTCCAAGGAGATATGTTGCCAACCTGGTCTTGGCGTTGGCAACCCTCGGCCGCAGAGAAACGGGCCAATTTTATTTCCGCTCAGAACAGTGGTGATGGAGAACTTGAACAGGTCACCTTGTCTGTCAGTGAAGGGGACTGGCCTCATTTTCGCGGTGATGATTGGGATGGGACGGTACTTGATTTCGGGCTCGATCCTGATTGGGATGCGAATCCTCCTCAGTTGCTCTGGAAACATCCAGTCGGAATGGGATGGTCTTCATTTGCAGTTGTCGGTGATTATGTCTTCACTCAGGAACAACGCGGAACGAGCGAGAAACCGGAAGAATCTGTTGTCTGCTATGATTTGCAAACGGGAGATCAACGTTGGGTTTATGCGGACCCGGTCTGGTTCAGCGAAACACTCGGATCGGATGGCCCGCGAGCGACCCCCACGTTTTTCGATTCCAAGATTTACGCTCTGGGAGCTACGGGAATTCTAAACTGTCTGGATGCGTCCACTGGCAAGCTCATCTGGAGCCGGGACATATTGGAAGACGCCGAGGCAGGCAATCTGACTTGGGCGATGTCCGCATCACCGCTTGTCTATGACGACTTTGTCGTATGCAATCCGGGTGGAGACCAGAATAAGTCCGTGGTTAAATATAACCGTAATGATGGCAGCATTGTCTGGCAGTCAGGAAGTCGCGCGGCTGGATATGCCGGCGCTGTGTTGGCCACGATTGGCGATGTCCGTCAACTACTCGTCTTTGATGGCGACGGCCTCGGTAGCTTCGGTGAAGCGACGGGGGAGCAGCTTTGGTTTTACGAATGGACCAATCAACCCAAGGTGAATGCGGCGTTGCCTGTCGTGCTCGATGACGAGTCGATCTTTATCAGTTCGGGGTATGCCGTTGGCTCCGCCCGGTTGAAGCCAGTTCAAGACGAGGATGGTGCCTGGGCTGTTGAGGAAGTCTGGGTTTCGAAAAACAAGTTCCGTTTGAAATTTCAGGATGCGGTTCTCATCGGAGACTACGCATATGGAGCAGACGACGGAATTCTGGCCGCGCTTGATCTTTCCACTGGCAAGCGGTTATGGAAAAAAGGTCGCTACGGTTACGGACAAATCGTGCGTGTGGATGACTACATCATCGTGTTGACAGAGCAGGGCGATCTGGCCCTTGTTGAAGCGACTCCTGAAGAGATGACCGAACTATATCGCATGCCCGCACTGCAAGGGGGAATCACCTGGAATCATCCCGCGGTGGCGGGAGACAAGCTGTTGATTCGGAACGCCGAAGAAGCGGCCTGTTATGTGCTGCCGCGAAAAGAGAAGTAGTCCAGTTAATCAGGCATCTTGTCAGGCATTTAATGCCGTCGGAAAATGCTACCGTTAAGTGCGGTTCGATTTCGGTTCGGGAAAGTCGAGGCTGACGACTGACTCATTCGGTTTAGCAGAGCTGCAGCCACTGCAGCTGGTTCCGCATGCGGAGCCTCCGCCTCCGGACCGGATTTGTCTGAATAGTTTCTTCGCTTTCAAACCGAGATAGCCTGCGCCTCCAATTACGATCAGGATCGCGATGATCATTTGCCAGAACTGATTCATTTTGAGGGCCTTTCTGTACGTTTGTAAGACTGAACTCTGGTCAGGCGACGAATAACATTCCCACCTGATAGACTACAAATGCAGCGATGTAGGCAAGAATAGTCATGTAGCTGAAACTGAAAGCGGCCCATTTCCAACTGTTTGTTTCTCGGCGAATCACCATCAATGTCGAAACACACTGGGCACACAACGCAAAGAAGACCATGATCGACAGGGCGACAGGAACGTTAAAGACCTTCGTTCCATCCGGCCATTTGGATTCGTGTAGTGCATCCCGTAAGCCATCATCTTCTTCATCGACTTCACCACCCAGGCTGTAAATGGTCCCCATGGTCGCGATGATGACCTCGCGGGCCGGAAAGGAAGCGACGACGCCGACTCCGATTTTCCAGTCCCAACCGAGCGGTTTCACGACTGGTTCGATGACATGGCCTGCTTGGCCGAGGAAGCTGGTTTCGATTAAGGTCGCACTTAGATGCTTGTTTCTCGCCTCAAGAGTGGCGATGCGATCGGCATCGGCTTCTTCATCCAGAGTTTCGAGTTCGGTTTCAATGGCGTGCTGTTCAGTGTGGTCGCCCGGGAAATATCCGGCGGCCCAGATAACGAGCGTCGCGGCGAAAATCAACGTGCCCGCTCGGACAACGAATGCTTTCGCACGATCATAAACACGGAAGGAGACGTTGCGAATCGAAGGCCATTTGTAATCGGGAAGTTCCATTACGAAGGGGGGAGCTTCGCCTTTGAATGCGGTCTTTTTCAACAGGAAGGCAACAGGAATGGCGACAACTGCCCCAACCAGGTGCATCAGAAAAATAACGAGTGCAGGCAGAGTAAAGTCCCAGTACCCACCTTCGGCGAGTACAGGCATTGGAATCTGAAACAGAACAACCGAAGGTACGAAGGTCATCGTGAGCAGCCAATAGACCGGGAATCGGGCGGTACAACTCATCAGGGGGGCGATCAGCATGGTAACAATACGGTCACGCTGATTCTCGACGACCCGTGCTGCCATAATTCCTGGAATGGCGCAGGCAAACGAGGACATGAGCGGCAGAAATGATTTGCCACTCAAGCCGAACAGACGCATAAAACGGTCCATCATTAGCGCAGCGCGCGCCATGTAACCGGTGTCTTCCATGATGGAGATGAACAGAAACAGGAAGACGATCTGCGGCAGGAAAATCAAAACTCCCCCCACACCGGCGATGACTCCATCGACCAGAAGGCTGCGAAGAGGTCCCGGTCCAATACCGGCCTCGACCCAGCCTGCTGCCGTTTCCTGTCCGTATTCGCACCAGCCCATCACCGGTTCTGCCCAGGTAATGATTGTCTGAATGATGAGGAACATCAGGGCGAAAAAGACGACCAAGCCAAGAATGTTGTGGGTGAGGACCCGGTCGATATGGTCAGAAGCAGAGCGGGGTTTGACATCTTCATCGACGACGAAGAGCCCGGCCATGATCGATTTTGCCCACTGATAACGACATTCGGACTCGATCCTCGGAACAGTACAGTTTTGTTCTTTCAAGTTTTCACGAATACCAGTTAGAAACTGGGCGAACTCCGGCCCCGTTTTTTTCAAGCATCTTTTCTCGACGGACCCATCTTTGTCCAGAATGAGTCGTTCGACCTCGTAATCTTCGAATATATCGACGCCAGACTCTGTAAGCCGTTGGCGAACTTTTTCCATCGCCTCGTTGAACGGGGCAGGGAAGACATTCAGTCGTTTGGGTTTCGGTTTCGCTTTGAGGAGTTCGGCAAGAGCCTGTTTGATTTCTTTCGTGCCCGTTCCTTTACGAGCGACAGCAGGAATGACGGGAATCCCCAGTCGAGACTGGAGTTCCGCCAAGTTGAATTCCTCGCTTCGTTTTTTCAGCGAGTCCCACATGTTCAAGACGAGGATCGCAGGAATACCCATGTCCAGAATCTGGCTGACCAGATAGAGGTTTCGTTCCAGATTGGTGGCATCCGCAATACAGATGACGGCATCTATCTCACCAATAGAAGGGGCATGGCCCATCAAAACATCGACGGAGACCATTTCGTCGGGAGTACGCGGAGAGAGGCTGTAGGTTCCGGGCAGGTCGATCAGATCGATTTGCTGACCTTCCCAGGTGACGCGTCCGATTTTCTTTTCAACCGTCACACCGGGGTAGTTGCCCGTGCGGGTGTTCATTCCGGCAAGAATATTAAACAGAGTGCTTTTGCCGGTATTCGGGTTACCAATGAGGGCGACTTGACTGGTGCGCGTGGCGGGAGGAGTGGTAGTCATAAAAGAAGGCTGGCTCCAGTGAGAGCGGATGGAATGCTGGAACTCCGGCTGAGGCTGTTCGCGCGGAGGAATGTACCAGATGGTCTCACTGCTGGCAGGTTATTGGAGGGTAAAAAATTCGGTCTGAACAGGATGATTTCAGATCGTGTGTAACTTCAACTTTGAGGTGGATCAGTTCACGAGTTCGACTTCAATACGGCTTGATTCTTCCGGTCGCAGGGCGAGGCGGAAACCTCGAGTCAGGTAAGTCGCAGGCTGTCCGAATGGGGCGCTACCGACGTATTCCACTACTTCTCCCGCAATCAGCCCCATTTCCATCAACCGAATGGAAATACCATCATCGCCGTCGACTCGAGAGATGCGCCCCCGTTTTCCTTTGGCGAGCTGGTTGAGTTTCAGTAGATTCATAATCAATTCATCCTGGCATGGGCCGAAGTCTGATGGAGACAAGTCTGTTAGCGTCATCAAGTTGGAAAACGCGATCCGGGTTTCATCGAAGGACCTTCCTAATTCTAACAGGCAGCTTGGTGGAAGAGAACTGAGACTCAGTCTCACGCAAGTGGTTTTAAGCCAGAAAGTCAGACCCGATTTCGGTTAAGGGTACAAAAAATCCCCGTCTTCAGTGCTTTTGGACTGAGGACGGGGATTTGGCTGTTTAGGAGTGATGGTCGAACCTCGCAGGTAAGACTATCTCGTATTAACCTGCTTTCGCAGTGAGCTCTTCCAGCGTTTTGGTTGTGGATTCGAGCTGTTTCTTCGCTTCTTCCGTTTGCACTTTCAGCTCTTCCAGCTGTTTCGCGGCGGCTTCGGCTTTCACTTTGGCTGCTTCACTCGCTGCTTTTGCAGCTTCCGTTTCAGCCAGAATCTTCTGGGCTGCTTCCTGTTTAGGAGCGGCGGCCTGTTTCTGATTTTCGGCTGATAGGCCTGTCAGGGCAGCTGCTTTGGCCGTTTCCTGTGCTTTGTGAATCGCAGCGATAGCTGCCTGGGCGGCGGCATCAGCCTGTTTCTGTGCTTCTTCGGCGGCTTTGATTGCTGCCTGTGCTGCCGCTTGAGCAGTCGCGGCTGCTTCAGCGGCGGTTTTGTTCTGAGCTTCCTTGTCCGTAGTTGCTTTAGCTGTCGCTTCTGCTTCCGCGGTGGCTGCCGTGGTGGCGGCTTGAGCTGCTTCCAGTTGTGTGGTGTTTTCAGCCAGCTTCATTTCAGCGGCTGCTTTTTCCTGCTTGGTCGCTTCGATCTTCGCCAGCAGTTGTTCCCGCTCCACGACGAGATTCGGTATGATTGCTACTTCAGGATTCGCTTCGATGAATGCTTTTACACCGTCGTAATTGACTTCGGTTTCCCAGATGTACAGCTTCTTCAGTGAATCCAAACTGTTCAATTTAGGTAAACCGGCGTTGGTGACCTTGGTGCCGTAGACGTTCAGATATTCCAGCGCTTTCAAGTTAGCGAGGTGATCGAGCCCGGCGTCGGTAATGCTGGTTTTTTCGAGATGCAGCTTGGAGACATTCACTAGACCAGTAATAAGAGCGAGTTGATCGTCTGTAACAGGCTTGTTTCGCAGGTTTAAATGGACAATCAGGCGTGACAGAGGAGCCAGCGCTTCTAATCGTTCGTTGGTCACGTCACCGTCGGACAGGTGGTAGGCAACTTCCAGGTGTTTGTCTTCCTGGGACAGCTCTAAAACATGGGCGCCCAGCTCGCGTGCCTTGGCAATTGCGGCTTCTTCTTCGGGAGTGAAGGTGATTTCTTCCGCTAACAGGGCACCGGAACTCACAATAAAGATGAATAGCAGGGCGAGCAGATGAGAGCAGTGCTTCAGCGAACTGGCGTGGCGATTACGGAAAATAAGCATAATCCGGGAGTCCTCTTGGCAACTAAAACAGGGGTGGGGGGACCGTAAGATCTTGTTTGAAAATAGGTTACGGTATTTCTTCTGGGTGAGATCCAGGGCCGGGTGCGATCTTAACGGCTGGAATCGCCGTAATCCGCAATCCTGACCAGCTCTCCCTATATTAACACACCGATTCCGGCGTCGGAAAGATATTGGCCCCCGAAGTAGATAAAAAGTCATTGATCTGTTGAATCTGACCGGTTCAATCTGCAGAGCCGGTCCTGCCTGAAATGGTCTCGCCCTAAATTCTGTTTTTAATTATGGTTCCAGCCGCAAATGGATTTCGAATTCCGGCACGGGGTACTCCGCAGCCTGGCATTCGTGCGAAATAGATTTTCTCAGGAAGGATTCCTGTTTACTCATGGCTACTGGTTCAATTCCCAACCCCCGGTCCACCCCCATTCATGCACTGGGAGCACTGGTGCTGAAGGCGGTTGCCGGTTTGGGGAACTTTTCCCTGTTTGGTTACGACACCGTCCGTTGGACGCTCGTGGCGCGACCACCGAAATCGGTCATCTTACCTGCCATGTATCAGATTGGCGTCCGTTCGATCTCGGTCGTAATGGTTACCGGATTTTTCATCGGCATGGTGCTTGCCGTTCAAACATATGACCAACTTCACATGATGGGCCTCGAAAGTCGATTGGGCTCTGTCATTAACGCCACACTCGTAAAAGAGCTTGGGCCTGTACTCGCCGCCACGATGCTGGCCGGTCGAGTCGGCAGCGCGATGGCGGCCGAACTGGGAACGATGCGCGTGACCGAGCAAATCGAAGCGCTTCGTGCTCTCGGTGCTAACCCGCTGCAATACCTGGTCGTGCCCCGATTCCTCGCTTGTGTCTTGCTGATTCCGCTGCTGACCGCGATTGCCGATTCACTCGGGATTTTTGGTGGCTGGCTTTTCGGGACGCAGGTTCTGGGCGTGAACACCTTTTTCTACTGGCGATATTCGTTTGAATTTATTACGGCTTATGACGTCCTGTCGGGAATCACCAAGAGTTTCTTCTTCGGTGGTGCCATTGCTCTGATTGCCTGCCAACGTGGATTTAACTGCGGGTCGGGGGCAGAAGGAGTAGGGCGTGCGGCGACAGAATCCTTCGTTTACTCGTTCGTGGTGATCCTGATCCTCGACTTCTTCCTCGGCATGTTCATGAACAGGTTGTACTACGTCCTGTGGCCGGTCGAAATCACCTTGTCTTGATTTTACTTTTTGTTCTGGTTGCTTGTTGTCCTGAATTTGAAGAGCACACCGCGAATGTCAGTTTCCTCCACCATCGATCCTCCTATCATCGCCCTCGACCGAATCTTTCGTTCGTTTGGGGCTCAGAACGTTTTGCGCGATCTCTCGATTGAAGTGGAGCGGGGCGAGACGCTCGTACTGATTGGCGAAAGTGGTTGCGGCAAAAGTGTCACGATGAAACTGATGATGGCTTTGATGGAACCGTCAGCGGGGGATGTCTTCTGGGGCGGAACGAACATCAATGATCTGAGCGAATCCGAGCTGCAACGGCAGCGGTTAAAGTATGGTTATCTGTTCCAGGGGGCGGCGCTATTTGACAGCATGAACGTATTCGAGAACATCGCCTTTGGCGTGCGTCAGAATACTCAAATCAAAGAACCCGACATCCGTACGATCGTGCATCAATGTCTGCGCGATGTCGGTCTGCCCGAATCGATCTGCCAGAAGAAACCGGCGGAACTTTCCGGCGGGATGAAAAAACGAGTCGGTCTGGCACGGGCGTTGGCACTTGGGCCAGAGGTCATGTTCTATGACGAACCGACAACCGGGCTCGATCCGGTCATGACCGATGTGATTAATCAGTTGATTATCCGCACACGAGACAAGAACCGGGTGACTTCGGTCGTGGTAACTCATGAGATGAGTACGGTTCGCAAAGTGGCCGACCGTGTGGTAATGCTGTATCCCCTAGTGCGGTTAGGGGTTGATGAACCTCAGGTCATCTTCACTGGCACACCGGAAGAGTTATACGATTGCGAAGACCCGCGCGTCTATCAGTTTGTGCGGGGAGAAGCGGAAGAACGAATACAGGAATTGACGTCCGTTTAAGATCGCAACTCCTTATTGGCTCATCAGAAATAAGACGGAAGTTCGGCTTCCGATTGATCATAGAGACTTAGGTATTGAATTATCATGAGTGAACAACAAATGCAGTTCCGAGTCGGGCTGTTTACGATCGTCGCACTCGGACTGATGGGAGTGATGGTTTTTAAATTCGGTCAGCTTGATCGTTACTGGAAAGCGTATTACACGGTACAGGTTGATTTCGAGAACGCGGGAGGGATCTATCCCGGTACCCCCGTGAAACGGCACGGTATTCAGATCGGTCAGGTCAATGATCTGAAACTCGTTCCCGGCGAGGGTTATGTGAAAACGACGATTCGTATTGCGGAAGAATACCCACTGTCGAATGACGTCGAACCGCGCGTGGTCCGTTCTTTACTCGGTGGAGTGACCATCGAGATGACGGGGGGAACTGGTGGGGAACTGCTCGTCGATAACTCGCTACTTACGGGGCGGGCGGCTGCGGACCCGATGCAGATCGTCAATAACATGGAGAAGAATGTCACCAAAACATTGAATGCCTTCGCGGCGACCAGTGAGGAATGGCGTGTCGTGGGGACGAATGTAAATTCATTGCTTGAAAACAATCACGATAAGATCGACCACGTAATCGAACAGTCATCGGAATCGTTGGAGCAGTTCGCCCTGACGATGAAGCAGATGAACCGGGCGATGGAATCGCTTAATGTGACCATCGCCGATCCACAGAACCAGGAGAACCTCCGCCGTACACTCGCCTCGATGCCGAAGCTGGTTTCCGAAACAGAACAGACGATCAAGCACATCCGTCTGGCGGTGGATCAGGCGGAAGGGACGCTGGGGAACATGCAGACCCTCACGGAACCACTCGCGCAACGGAGCAATCAGATCGCCCTCAACCTGGATGGTGCAATCCAGAATCTGAATTCATTAACGGGCGAGCTTAACCGGTTCTCGCACATGGTCAATAAATCGGACGGCACGCTACACCAGCTTGTTAGCAATCCCGATCTCTACCGGCATCTGGACAAGTCCTCGCAGTCGATCAACATCCTGCTGGAGAACCTGGGACCAACGTTACGCGACCTGCGTATCTTCTCCGATAAAGTCGCCACTCATCCCGAACTGCTGGGTGTAAGCGGTGTCTTCAAAGGCAGCGCCGGCGTCAAAGAAGCCCCCGAGACAGGGCAGGGGAGCAGTCCGATTCGCCAGACAAGCGGAGCAATGGATTACGGACGATCGCGGAAGTAGCTCTCTGGATGAAAAGATATTCAAATATCTATCCAGAATCTTTTCTTTCGTGGACGGTCGGACGCTACATCAATTAAGTTTTCAAAGCGGCCCCCGTTTTTGAGGATAACTCTCTCTGAGGGGAGGTTATCTTCGTCGCAGGTAATCAGAATGCGACCAATTTCGCGGGCGACTGTTGTTTCCAGTAAAAGCTTGAGTATCTTTGTCGCGAATCCCTGATTGCGGCACGAAGGGATAACGTAATAACCAACGTGCCCGCCCGTCTCATCAGCATCGAAACGAACTGCGATTCTCCCAATGATGCTTTCAGCTTCGATGGCCCAATAAACGATTCCAGGCGAACGCCTCGGAGGTGGATTGGTTTTGTATTGGATGAGCCGTTCGACATACTCTTTGAATGATATCTCGTCGAATTCTTCGGATTGGGCACCAAGATAAATCAGCGAAGTTCGATCCCTTTCCGTGGTGAGCTCCGCGAGAGCTTTTCGGAAGGCTGTTTCTCTACGAATATTGGGGGAAATGAGATTTACGATCGTCGAATTCCTGCTATGAGCCGGCACTGGAAGATACTATGCCATCTCTTTAAGAAGTCTTTTATTACGGATAGATGCAATTGAATCTATTTGAAGAAGTGTGGAGAATACTGAGAGCAGAAGGTCTGACTTGTGGTTGGTATCAGTCCATTCTCATGTGCTCATTTGTAATTGTTACTGTCCAAGTTGTCTAATATTCTCCATGCAGTATTTGGACTCACATTGCGAAACTTTTCAAGTAAAGAATTTGTTTGAGACCAACTGTAGATCCGTTGGCTGAACCTCTCCTCAGTGCCGTGAATATCCCTGACAACGATGAAGAATTCGTATTCATGGTCGACATGTCTAGTAACTTCGTTAACCATTCGTGAGGCAGGATGGATTGCAACTTCCACATAGCTTGAGAAAACCTCACGCCTCAAGGTAACTGCCTCGTGTCCCTTATGACAATAAATGTTGCAATCACTCTCCTCCGAATCACTGTCTCTAGTCAAATGCCAACGATGACCGAAATCGCAACAATACTCCCAAAATGCTTTCATGTCATGATTCCTCGATGATAGTGAGTTTACATGGCCGAATTGTTGATCGTTCTCATTAGTAGCTGCCATACAAAAAAAGCCACGTTTCCCTTGCGGAGAAACGTGGCTTTTCAAGATTCCACTCTTTAAACCTGTTCGTTACCCGGCTTGTCTTGCCTGGTGTTGATTGAGTTTGTTGTACAGAGTCTTGAGGGCGATGCCCAGTTCGCTGGCGGTTTTGGGTTTGTCGCCTTCGTGTTTGTCGAGGACCTGAAGGATGAATTCCATCTCGACTTCGCGGAGCGTTTTCTTTTCGTCCACGGCGGACCTGATCGAAAACGTTTGCGGGCGGTTGAGAGACAGCGTTGTTTTACCGGCGGTCTCGCGGATACTGGCGGGGAAGTCTTCGGGGGTGATTGGGTTGCCACCGGAGAGGATAACCGCGTGCTCCAGGACATTGCCCAGTTCACGAATGTTGCCGGCCCATTTATGGGAGAGCAACAGTTCGATTGCTTCCGGAGTAATGATGTCCGGAGAGATTTCGCTCCGTTTCATGTGCCGGGCAATCAGGTGCATTGCCAGTTCGGGGATGTCTTCGAGACGTTCCCGCAGGGGAGGAAGTTGTACTTCGAATGTGTTCACGCGGAAGAGCAAGTCTTCCCGGAACGTTTCTTCGATCACCATCTCCTGCAAGTCCTGGTGAGTCGCACAGACGACACGCACGTCGACGATTTTCGGATCGTTGTCACCGACGCGGCGAATTTCACCCGCTTCCAGAAAGCGAAGTAGTTTGACCTGCGTTGATTTATTGAGTTCCCCCAGTTCGTCCAGGAACAGAGTACCACCGTTGGCGACTTCGAACAGACCTTTGCGGTCGGTATCGGCACCGGTGAAGGCTCCTTTACGATGTCCGAAGAGTTCGGATTCGACCAGGCTGTCCGGAATAGCGCCACAGTTGACGGCAACGAACGGGTTGCTGGCTCGGTTGGACTGTTCATGAATCGAGCGAGCGACCAGTTCTTTACCAGTCCCTGTTTCGCCCAGAATGAGGACAGTGGAGTCGGTGGGGGCGACGCGGCTGATCAACTTTTTGACCTGCTCCATCGGCTGAGAGTCTCCAATCAGCTTGGTTTCCCCTTCCACGACTTTCAGGCGTGATTCGAGCGCAAGAGTCTTGTTTTTGAGGGCCAGTTTCTCTCCCAGGTTCTGCAGTACGTTGTTGATTTCAAACAACCGGCAGGGTTTGGGAAGGAAGTCGTAGGCACCCTGACGAACGGCTTGAATCGCCTCGTTCAAATCACCGTGCGCAGTGCTGATGATGAACTCGGTGTTCGGGCTGTTTTCGTTCAGGTATTCGACCACACCCCAGCCATCGACTTTGGGCATACGCAGGTCGATAATCGCCGCATCGTATTCATTCTTTTTGATCGCTTCGATTGCGTCGGCGCCATCTTCGCAGATGGTTACGTCATGACCCATGCGTGGAAGTTCCAAACGCATGACATCACGGATCGCCGCTTCATCATCGACAAATAGAATGCGGAGTTTATGTTTTGGGTTGGAAGCCAACGATATCTCCTTAATCGTTGTAAATTTCGATAACCTTCGAATCCCTTCGAAGTTTCAGGGGACGGGTTAATAACAGAAATCGCAAAACGTGACAATCTGTTCTTTCCCTCTGAAGTGAAAAATATGCAATCGATTGAAATCTTTTTTAGATAAGCAGTTAGGTGAAATGGGATTGACAGGAATTGGAGAGAGAAGGGAGCTCAGGCGGCCCGTTTCAATTGCTGAGTCAGTCTTTTAGGCAACCGGATATGGAAGACTGAACCCTGTCCGACGCCCGGACTTTCGGCATTCAGCGATCCACCGTGATCGGAAATAATTCGGTTGCTGATGGACATGCCGAGGCCCGTACCTTTGCCATCTTTACGGTTTGTGTAAAACGGTTCGAACAGATGATCGATTGTTTCCTGCGCCATACCATGACCATCGTCTCGGAAGGTGAGAAGCAACTCTTCCGATTTTTCGTCGAGTTCAATCCACAGTTTTCCATCGGGGTCCATCGCCTGCAGGGCGTTGGAGACAATATTGATAATGACTTGTTTGATTTCCGGTCCATTGACGACGGCGAAGCAGGGGGTTGCCCGGTCGAATTTCAATTCCCGGTCCCTGTACTGGCTCATGTGGAAGACCATCTCGAGGACTTCATTAATGAGAGCGACGATATCCGTCCGTTTTCGCTCTTCATCCTGCCCGCGAGCGAACTCCAACAGCTTATGAGTGATGTCCTGGCACCGTTTTGATTCCCGGCAGATCATGGTGAGGTAATGCTGAGCGGCTTCAATATCTTCTTTTTGTTCTGGAGTCGGATTGAAGTAGGCAAGTCGATCGGTGATCGATTCCGAAGCCATGCTGACGGCGGACAGGGGATTGTTGATTTCATGAGCGACACCTGCGGCGAGGAGGCCAATATTGGCAAGTCGTTCGGACCGGACAAGCTGTTTACAGCGGGCGTCGATTTCCTGCTCCCGATCTTTGACCATGTCTTGAAATTTGTCCGCCATCTGGTTGAAGGACTTGGCCAGCTCTCCCATTTCGTCTTGGGTTTCGACTTCCACCCGGTGCCCGGTGTCCCCATTGGCAATGCGGGAGGCTCCCTGACGTAGTTTCCGTAAGGGGATGACGACGCCCAGGTTCAGGCGAATCGTGAGATAGAGGAACATGCCCAAGACGACCAGGGCGGTGCAACCCACCCACCAGAAGCCGGCATTGTAGACTTCGGTCGCTTCTTTCAGGGTGTTCTCGAGGTTCTCTTGGTGTTCCGGGAATTCACCAGCGACATTCAGCAGGTCGAAGGTTTGTTTTCGCAGAAAGGCGATGGTTTCGTCACGTTGTGCAGGTGAATCGAGCCCTGCATGGACTGCTTCCATTTCCCTGATTTCATCGCGCATTGTGGCCAGTGTGCGATTCATACGGACACGAACCAGGCTGTAGCTGGTGGTGTTGGGGAGGATGTCGAGTTTTTTTTGCAGCTTGGTGAGTTTTTGTTTCGCAATCTCAAGCTGAATGCTGAATGCTTTTTTCTGACCGAACCAGGATGTCTGGTCTTCGGTGACTTCGACGTTCAGGGGTTCGGCGAGGTGGGCGATGGTGGAGAGCAGTTCCGACCGTCGAGGCGCTTCATTGATCGCAAACTTGAATTCCGAAACCGATTGGCGGTAGGAATAGAGACCGTTTAACCCGCTGAGGGTGAGGACTACGATCATCAACGCGACGATGAATAGTCCACCGGAAAGTTTGCGCCGAATAGAACGGCTGAAGAACACGGTGACCTCCTTGTCCCTGCAAAACGTGGCATTTCGAGAGGCGATTTGCTGGGGATACCCAAATGTAAACGAGTATAAAACCCCAATCGACCGCCAAGTCGAAGCAGCCTGGATCGAAGTTGATCGGCACATTCCATGTGCACTCAGGCGATGAAGTTTGTAAAGTTTACATAGGCAGCGTCTGCCCCGCAACACTTTTTTGGTGACGAATTCCCGAAAGACGTCATGACGAGAATCAGGAGCGGATACGAACGCTGTTTCTGAGTGGAAAACGCAGGCGAATTTGTGTTGAAACGAGTTATTCACGACAACTTATGCTTCGCCGAGTTTTGCTCGCTACTGCTTATTCACTACTGCGATGTTTTTTCAACGAGACCATGAATCGCTGAATCAGGTCTCCATATTTGCTGATCGCCTCTTTTTCGGATTTTTCGCGGAGAGCAGAGCGGGCGTCGATCAACGTGCCATCAACCTTGTTCCAGTTGATTTGCCACTTTTCTTCCTGAGCCGTTCGGATCAGCTCTTCGGACACAGCGTCGAGCTGTTTGAGAAAGTTCGTGCTCAAGGAAGCGGAAGCGCTGCGATAAGGACGCCAAACTACGGTCGAAGATTCACTTGGGGTATTATCGTCGACTGGTAGAGGAACATCGTGGCGATGTCGCCAACGGCTCCAGAGCAGGTAAGTGAGGGCACAACTTACACTGGCGACGGTCATGAGAATGCTGGCCGGAACCCACTTCTGCATGAGAAGCAGTAATACCCCAGCCATGAAAGTGATGATCGTGGTGAGTCCGGCAAACCGACCTGCAGTGACTATCCGCTCGAATGATGGATTGTCGCCGTTATCTGCGTTCACGTCGGGAAGTTCAGTACTTACCTCGGCGACGATCACGGTGATGTTGTCGACTCCGCCCCTCAGATTGGCGAGATTCACCATCAATTTGCAGGCTTCGCCAGCATCGAGCGAGCTGCAGATCATGCCTATTTCATCATCGGAAAGATGGCCTGTGAGTCCATCGGAGCAGACAATGTAGGAATCACCGGGCAGGACAGGGTAGGGGCCTTCGATATCAACTTCGACTGCCGGTTCCGGGCCGAGGGAGCGAGTGATGACATGTCGTGAGCGACTATACAAGCTGGGATCAATATCCCCTTTGGCCTGTTGCTTCAGTTCCCATTCCAGGCTGTGATCGCAGGTGAGTTGGTCGATGCGTTCGCCGCGAACACGGTAAACGCGACTGTCTCCAACATGTCCAGCGATCGCGCCGTGTGGTCCAAGCACAAGCGTGGAACAAGTGGTTCCCATGCGCTGAAATTCGTGGTTGGCAGCAGAGCGTTCGTAGATGGCGGAGTTAGCAGCGACGATGGCTTGCTGCAGATTTTCTAGTGGTACACCTTTTGGATGGGACTTGTAGAAGTTGTGTGGGACGGTATCGACAGCAATTTTACTTGCCAGTTCACCGACAGCGTGGCCACCCATCCCGTCGCAGACAATAAAAATGTGGCCGTGCGATTGCCACAACTCTTTGTCCTTGAGAAGCCGAACAGTTAGTGAGTCTTCGTTGTTCTGGCGTCGAAACCCGAGGTCGGTCAAACTACCATACTGAATACGCTGCTCCCAAAGCATTCGCGATTCCTGACCGTGCTGTTATCTATTTTCTGTTTAGATAATGTGTTGATTTGGATTCAAGGGGGTGGATTCAGATTTCGAAGACAGGTCAACCTGCTGGTCGTAATCGTTTCCGAGAGCCACCGCAATTCAGCGAGACGAAGGCGTCACCGGACTGCGAAGTTCTGATGTTCCTGTGTATCGACTCTCTTCATTATTAGTCTGAAGTTCTTTATAGCTTAGATTATCGTAACTCTTTGGAACCGTTCAAGTAAAGTAACCGTTATGCGGTTTAGATTGTTTTATGGTCATCAGTCAGAACGCCGATTCGGTGGAAGATGACGAAAAATGGAAGACGATCTTTCTCCTTCGATTTAATAAGAGGGCTTTACTGTGGAGGGGTCTGTGCTAAAGGCAGGTTGACACTTCTTCAGTAGAGTTCTAAGCTCAAGGCTAAGGAATTCGCTTCGGTCTTCGTTTTTATTGCGAGAATTTAAACGCGTTTTCTGTGCGGGTCATATCATCGTTTTTCAGCCTTGGGACTTTGGAATATGCATAAGTTTACGGCTCTGCTTTCGTCTCCTGCGTTTCAACAGCAGGCAGTTACTTCACCATTGGTTCCATCAAGGGGCAGTCTACTTCGAGCCTGGTTGATACCAGTTTGTTGTATCTGTTGTACCTCGCTGTATACGACTGCTGGCTGGTCTCAGTCTGAGAAGAAAGACGATGCCGATCAGGTAACGATCGAGCGGGAACCACTCACAATTAAGAAACCGGATGAGTATCAGTTTCGGTTTCATCTCTCTCCGAAAAAAACAGCGGAACTACTAGCTGCGACTTCCGGTACGATTAAACAAGTCAACGCGGCTCCAGGAGCACAATTGAGGGCGCAGGCGACTTTGGCGACGGTGGATGACACGCGACAGCAGTTGCAATTAGCAATTGCGGCAGCGCGGCTTAATGTTTTGAAAGAGCAGAAGCCCTCCGAGGATTTGACTGATAACGTGCTGAATGCGCAGCGGGAATTGGCTCAGGCGGAGTTGGAGCTGGCAAAATATGAACTCTCGTTGACGGAGATTTTCATACCTTTCGATTCCAAACTGGATCGACTTTACCAAGAGCAAGGGGCCTACGTCATAACTGGTACTGCGATTGGTAGAGTGATCGATGAATCTCAGTTGACTGTTCAGTTGCCGTTGGAGCGTCAGGAGATCAAACAGGGGGATTCAATTTCGATTCAAGTAGAATCCGAGCAGGTGAATGCCAAAGTGGCTAACATTTCGGGGCTTCCCGCTGAGTGGGATGCATTACGCGATCTTGCCTCGTCTGTCGCTATGATGACCTGTGTGATTGAGAACAAAGACGGGAAATATCAGGCGGGACAGACTGTTTTTTCCCCTGTAATTCCACGTCATGCAGTGGCAGAAGTCGAATTGGAGTCTGTGAGTAACGGGGACCAGGGTGGGCGGAAGGTTCAGATCATCCGGGACCAGACCATTCGGAATATCAGCGTCGAAACGCTGGGGCAAGTCGGATCAGAGCGGGTGTTTGTCAGTGGTCTGTTTATCGAAGGTGACGAAGTGATTAAAGGCAGTTCCGTTGAACTCAAAGAGGGAACGCTTGTTCAATCGGTCTTTGATTCCGAAGACGCGCGAAGCGGAAAACGTTCGTCGGCGCCAAAACGGAGCAATTCCCGGCAGCAGGAATTTTAGTGTTGCCACTCTCGTGCTATCATTCGTTAAGATAGAAAAGCCTGGCTGACTTCTCCATTTTTGCTTATGGTGTAGGTAGTTAGAACGCTTCACTCGTCTGTGTGGCTGCAAGAAAACTCAAACTTTATTGCTGTTTCAACGAATGGAGTGCGCCGGGAGCAGTGTTCCTGTATCTCTCGGTTCTGCCCCGAATCGCTCTAATTAGTCTGTCTTTCGATTGAGTTTCAATCGCGAAAGGTTTTCGGTGTGTCTGAAGAAGCCCATTTAGTTGATGAATATGAGTTGCTCAATTGCATCGCCACCGGAACGAATACTCAAATCTGGGAAGTCGTGGAGCAGGGGACGAGCCGACGTTTCGCGATGAAATTGATGCTCCCGGAAGCGTACGACTCTTCGCTGCAGCGAGGAATTATCAAGCACGAAGCGAAAGTCGGGCAGGCGATCGGGCATCCGAATATCATTCAATTTCAGCATTTCTCAATGAAGAAACCGCACGGTTATATCCTGATGGAGTATTTCCGGGCGTTGAATTTGAAGGCGCAGATCCGGAATGATCTCGTGGGATTGCAGTCGCGATTGAAAAAGGTTTTAGAAGGAGTATGTCAGGGTCTGTCTTCGATGCATGACAAAGGGTGGATCCATCTGGATGTAAAACCTGACAATATTCTTGCGAACAAAAGCTGCGAAGTGAAGCTGATTGACTTTTCACTCGCAAAACGTCCTGGCGGCGGATTTTTAGGCTCAAATAGTCGAAAACCAATCCGTGGCACCCGCACTTATCTGGCTCCAGAAACGATCCGGAAAAAAGCTCCCGTGCCTGCGACAGACATCTACAGCTTGGGGATTTCGATGTATGAGATCCTGACGGGTGGGGTACCTTTCAGCGGAACGTCTCCTGACCTGCTGTTGGAAAATCATTTGGTCAGGATTCCCTTGCCACCTTCCAAGACGAATGAAAATGTCACGCCGGAGGCAGACGCTCTGGTTTTAAAAATGCTGAATAAACGGCCCGAAGACCGCTTTGTGACGGCGCACGAGTTTTACAGCGAACTTCGCAAAATTAATTTATTCAAGCGAGAGCCATTGGAATTACAGGCCGAACGGAACCGTATCCGCAAGGAAAAAGAGGCCGAGGAGCTCGCTTCAGACGAAGCGAAGCTCGATAGTCGAGCAGACGCATTACGGGTTCAGAAGGGCTTGGCGACAATTACTGCGAAAGGTCCAGCGCCCAAACCAGCCGCCCAGGAAAAGCCAGCGGCTCCCAAACCGGCATCGCCAGCTCCAGCTGCGGCTCGTCCGTCACAATCACCCCCTGCACCTTTGCCTCCTGGGCAGAGTGGGCAATTTACGATGCCGCCCGGGCAACCCGCTCCTGGTCAGCCTTACCCAGGGCAAGGGTATCCCAATCAACCCTATCCTAACCAAGGTTATCCCAATCAAGGATACCCGGGGCAAGGCTATCCTCCACAGGGCTATCCCGGCCAACCCTATCCCGGCCAAGGTTATCCAGGACAACAGGTTCCGGGACAACCAGTTCCGGGACAACCTTACCCAGGTTATCCCAATGCACCCACCGGTGAACCGGCAGGTCAGGTACCCGGTCAACCATCAGTTCATCCAGGTCAGGGGGGGGCTCAACAACCCGGTCAGCCCGCTACTGGTCAGCCCACACAGAATCAGCCCGCACCACCACAGCAACGGCCGAATCTTGGGCAAAACGCTCCGCCTAGCCCCCCCGCTGGGGGAAGTCAGATTCCCGGGCAGCAACCTAAACCGTCTCAGCCACCTAATCCGGCACAGAAAACGGTGCTAACTCGACCGGTTCCGCCACCTGTGCCCGAGGAACCGGGTGACGATCTGCCCGAAATGGACGAATTACCACCAGTGAGTTGAGTCGCTGAAAAAATTGGATCAACGGGTGGATCTGGTGAGGAGCTGGGTGACTTAGCGTGCCTTTGAGGTGTGGTCCTGTCACTCTTATCATCATAATCAGGGATTCGTTGATGATTCTCCCGGTTCCGGAGAGGCTACTGACCAGGCAGACCTTGCGGAAGAATCCAACAGAAGGAATTGCTCCTCTTGAGGTCTCTCGGGAAAGAAAGTATTGTTTACGCCTCAGGAAAACTTCACGGGTAGTACCCTTTTATAGCTTAAGATAAAGACAACCGGCTGATGTCCAAATTGCAACCTCTACCGTTTGAGCGACCTATTTTCGAGATGGAACAACAACTCGAGAATTTGGAAGCTAAGCCCGAACCCTCCTCCGAGACACTGGATGCCATACGCAATATGCGTGTGGAAATCGCCCGGTTGAAACGCGAAATTTACGAAAACCTCGATCCGTGGGACATCGTAAAGGTCGCTCGTCATCAGGAGCGCCCCCAGACATTGGACTACATTGAACTTGTCTTTGATGAGTTTGTTGAGTTGCACGGGGACCAGGCATTTGGAGATGACCGATCCATTCTGACTGGTTTTGCCAAACTGGATGATCACAAAGTAATGCTTGTCGGGCATCATAAAGGAAGAAATCTGAAAGAACGCAACGAGCACAATTACGGTATGGCCCATCCCGAGGGTTATCGAAAAGCACTTGAGAAAATGAAGCTGGCCGCCAAGTATGGTTTGCCGATCATCAGTCTGATTGACACTTCAGGAGCTTATCCCGGAGTAGGGGCCGAGGAGCGGGGGATCTCACGGTATATCGCGATGAATCTGCGCGAAATGTCCGTACTGAAGACTCCCGTGATTTGTGTGGTTATCGGAGAAGGGGGGTCCGGAGGGGCGATCGGGATTGGAATCGGCGATCATGTCTGCATTCTACAGTACGCCTACTATTCGGTAATCAGTCCCGAGGGCTGTGCAGGCATTCTCTGGAAACATGCTAAGCACGCCGACAAAGCAGCTCGGGCGTTGCGATTCACCAGTAAAGATCTGCTGGAGTTCGGCATCGTAGATGAAATCATTCCCGAGCCACTGGGCGGAGCGCATCGCGACCATCGGGAAATGGCTCGCACGCTGAAGTCCTCTTTGATCCAGAACCTCAAAGAGTTGGGCAGCCGACCGATTGATGAATTGCTCGACGGGCGATACCAGAAGTTTCGTCAGTTCGGACGTTTCGAAGAAGAGATTGCGACGCAGGCCGAAGACGCAAGCCAATCGTAGCCATGCCAGACTGAAAGCAGCACGGTAAGACAGACTCAAGCGAACGCGAATGACGCCAGCCTAATGGTTTCATTCGCGTTTTTTGTTGCAGTGCCTTGAGCAGAGGCAGAGTGCTACCCGTGGAGAAACCCTGATATCAAGACTATATTCAACGTCCGATAATGTCTGTTATGTTGTGTTTTGTGTCAAAAAATGTCAATACGTGGCAAGGGGGTTTCTGGTGCTCGGGCCTGCTCTTCTGGGTGGGACAGTGTGAAGTTTTGGCTGGCTGCTGACTTGAGGTTACGATTCGAGAGTTTGGTGGGTACGGTTCTGGGTTCGCAAGGTCAGCGATTGAGGCAGCTACATTTGGTCGCCCGTTTGCGTACGGAACCGGGTATGGTGTCAGGCTCGTCTTTGATTGTGGGCTCCACAGATTGATTTCTTGCCTGAGGATTTGAGTCTTGGGATTAGCGTCGAAGCGGAATCGTTGATTTGTGAATGTGAGAGCGTTCGGCAACCATGGTGATCAGGCTGGTAGATCGTAGTGATGTCTTGATGTCGCTGGGTTATTCGCTCGGTGAGGCTTCCCTGTTTCGAGCTTCAGTTGGGAGCAGGAAATCCCTGGTGTCGTTCTCCCTGCTTGATTTCCTGTCCGGAAATATTTTTGCGGTTTTTGTTAAATCGTGCAAAAATGACAAAGTGCTGTTTAATTTGCATTGTGTGTAGCGTATCTATATATAGAGTTCCGATATATATTGGAGGAGGGTGTTGGCTGCAAGGGAATTACAGGGTTGTCCCGATGGCTCTTTTATTCCGGAGGCGCTCCCCTGCTTTGCTTGTCCTTCAGGAGGGTGACAATGACAGATAAAACGAGTGAGAAAGCGTCGATCGACAAATTTGATTCTCAGCTCATGCGTGGGAGTCTCGATCTGATGATTCTCGCCGTGCTTGATCGCGACCGGCAGTACGGGTATTCAATCCTGCAGGAGCTTCGCGACGCCTCTGCTGAGAAAGTCGATCTCAAGGCGGGCACACTCTATCCCATTCTGCACCGACTCGAAGCCGAGAAGCTGATCCGCAGTAAATGGGATGAATCGACGGGCCGCAAACGTAAATGGTATGAGCTGACCAAGGCAGGCCACAAACGGTTACAGCAGCAGGCACAAACCTGGCACGCCTACGTGAACTGTATCCAGTCGCTGTTGCCACCAAGTCTGGCTCAACCACTTCCCGCGACTTGAATTGTTTCATTCAGGAAGGATGACCCATGCCCGAACACGAATTTGAATTGTACCTCTCCCTGCTTTCCCGTTTTCTGAAGTTGAATTCTCAACAGCGGGAGGAGATCGCCGAAGAGCTTCGTGGTCACCTTGAAATGCGACTGGAGGACCTCGCTAAAGAGGGTCACTCCCGCGAGGAGGCCATTCGAATTGCTCTCGATGAAATGGGAGACGCCGGGGAACTGGCACAACACTTCTCAACCATCTCAAAATCACGTCGAAGGAAAATGATCATGCGATGCACATTAGGAACAGCGGCGGTACTCGCCTGTGGGCTTGTTTTGTTTACCGCGTTCTGGAACGAACCCGACCGGCCGAGGCCTATGGCCAATTTGGTTGCGGAAGATGAGGGCGGCGGAACTTTGCCTGAATCGGGAAAAACGAAACCTATGGATTCTTCAGTGCAGAAGAGGCCAGCAGAAGTATGGGAATTGGCAGAGAAGGTGCGGGTTTATAAGAGTGAAGAGCTTGAACCGTGGGATGAGCAGTTAGAAAGTCAGTACGAATTGGACTTACAGGGACTCTCACTGCAGGATGCATTCGATCAAATCTCGGATCAAGGGGGATTTCTCATTGTAGTGCACAACTCAGTTACAGCTAGTTTGGGAGATCTCATTAGTATTGAAATCGAAAAGAACTACACCAATTTGAAGTTGCGTCAGATTTTGTACCTCCTGTTGGCTCCACTTGAACTGACCTATGCTCCGAAAGACGGAGTCTTATACATTTTAACTCAAGATGAGACGCAGGATAACTCTGATTTTTTGCAGGTGCGGATGTATGACTGTCGTGATTACCTGTTAGTGACCGTTCCTGATCCTCAGAACAATCCCGAGAAACTTGCTGAGAAGATGCATCATCTAATGAACCTGGTGATGCAATTCGAAGGTGAATGGAAGACGGCTGGCGAAGGTTTGGGGACTATTCAATCGATGAATGGTGTACTCGTCATCAAACAAACGGCAGATGCCCATGCTGCCATTGAACAATTGTTAAATCAATTGCGGAAACCCTATCTCGATGTAGCGCATAATAATTCAGCGGCCTCCCAAATCGACTTCGGACCGGAGCGGCTATTCAAACTGGAGCAAAAAGGTCAGTCTTCAATCGAAAAAACTCCTGAGCTAGGTTCCCTTTTTTGAAGAATCCCCCTCTCCTTGCTTACTAAACCAAAACTTCCCTGTAACCCGGTGGATTTTTTTATGTAGTTCTATCCCACTCATAATTTCACTTTAAAGGTAGCTGGCCAGTAAGGAAGAAACGGATTGATGTTCTCTTCCGAATGACAGCCTTTGCGGGAGTCGCTAAAATCAGGTTGCTTATAACCCATTGGTTTCGAATATTGCGTTCCCCCAGCCTGATGTGAATTATGCCTTCCCGTTCCGAACAGATTCTTGAGCAGTATTTTGGTTTTCCCGGTTTTCGTTCTCCGCAGGGAGAAATTATCGAAACCGTCCTGAAAGACGAGCACGCGCTGGTCATCATGCCGACGGGGATGGGGAAGTCGCTATGCTTTCAGATTCCTGCGTTAGTGTTGGGAGAAGAACCGGTGCCGGGAGCGGCTCTTACCTTGGTGATTTCCCCCCTGATTGCTTTAATGAAGGATCAGGTCGATTCCTTGAAACGACGAGGAATCAAGGCGGAATTCATTAACTCGTCGCTATCGCGGGAGGAGCGGGAAAAACGGTATCGCCAGGTTCGCGAAGGGAATTACCACCTGCTCTACGTCGCTCCGGAACGGTTTCGGAAATCGGAGTTCGTGGAGGTGATCCAAACACGAAATGTGCGTCTACTGGCCGTGGATGAGGCACACTGCATCAGTGAATGGGGACACGATTTTCGACCAGATTACACCCGTCTTCGAGAATTTCGGCAGATGGTCAACAATCCCACAACGATCGCGCTGACGGCGACGGCGACTCCTGATGTGCAGCAGGATATTATCAAACAGTTGGGCCTGGAACCTGACGAGATTCGCCAGTTCCACGAAGGGATCAACCGGCCGAATCTCCATTTGAATGTGGTCGAAACCTGGGGAGATGAAGAGAAGCTGGAACAGATCGAAAAGGCGATCGATAAATTCAACGATACATCCGGCAGCGGGATCGTTTACTTCACATTGATTAAGACGCTGGACGAGTTCAGTAACATGTTACTCGCCAGAGGTGTCCCCCACCTCTGTTATCATGGAGATCTGGAACGGCGTCAGCGTCGACGTGTACAGCGTGACTTCATGGAGAATCCGAATACGATTGTACTGGCGACGAATGCTTTTGGGATGGGAATCGATAAAGAAGATATCCGTTTCGTACTGCATGCAGACTTACCTGGTTCGATGGAATCGTATTATCAGGAGATTGGTCGTGCGGGACGGGATGGGCTCGACTCCGACTGTACGTTGCTGTACGAAGAGCGGGATCTGGCGACGCAGATGGAATTTCTGCGCTGGAGCAATCCGGATTCAGATTATTATCAGCGGGTCTACGACCTGATCCAGCATGAAACAGAAAAGCTGGATGCCTACGGGATCGACTGGCTCCGTGAAGAGCTACATGGTCGGAAAAAACATGATTTCCGGCTCGATACCGTACTATCGATGTTTGATCGATTTAATATTCTCACTGGCGATGGCCGACGGCAGTCGCTGCGCATTACCGATGCTCTCCCCCCTGCTCTGCAGGATGAAGAACGGTTAGCGGCCAAACTCCAACGGGATCAAATGAAACTGCTGGCACTTGTTCAATATGTGCAGCATGAAGGAGACCGCAAGGAATACATCCATCATTATTTCGGGCTTCCGTATCCCGGGGCGAATTCTTAATTCACTATGCGATTTACAGTGGTATTCACTGTGTTATCCACGTTATTCACTTAATCCACGGCGATATTAACGGCGGTTCCTGTTTGGTATGACGACGGCCCCGGTTTGAAAAGAGAATCTTTCTCAAACCGGAGCAGCGCATGAAACAGAAACATCACCCTGCCCGGCCAGAGTTATGACCAGATGGGGAAACGCTGAGCGATAGAGATGATCGCGACGATACTGGATAGAGAGACGAGTACCGTGTTGATGATCTGGCTTTCTTTCCGCAGAAAGAGGTTTTCTGATTTGTTGGGCAGTTTTTCCATGTACTCACTGAAGTAGAACATGGTGTTACCGAGCAGAAACAGAATGAAGAAGGTGCGGACCAGGCTTTGTGGCAGAACGAAGCTGCTACCAAGCAGGACGCAAACGCTAGTGAGGCGAAGCATCATGCTTACGTTGCTTTTGGATAAATCGTGAGTTTCGTTTGCAGAAGCTTCAGCAGTATTCATTGTCGTTTCCATTTCATTTCCCAGTCTTGGTTAAGGTGGATGTGAAAGCATGTCGGTAAGGACAGGCTCTCTGTTCTGTTTCAAAGGAATTGTTGATTTCCAAAGAGTGTTGATTTTTTGAAACATAGTTCACTTTCGGCAATGTAGTGAGTTTTTTTTGAAACTTATTAAAAAAACGATTGCGGAGTTTAGCGTCCCAACACCTGAATCTGCCTTCACTTGCATCCTCCTTGTGAACCCGCATACATTGGAAGCGCCTGCAGGCCGGTGAATTCGATTGTGTAATCCGCTCTGGATGTATCGATTATCCTGTCCCCTGTTGACCCCCTCCTAGTCCTCCTTTCTGATAAATCGTCCCGTATCTATATGCCTCGCCGTTCCGGGTGAGGCTGAAATAAGGTGTTGAACTATGCGATTGATGCTACTCTGTTCCCTGATGTTTCTATCAACTCAAGCCGGACTCTTCGCGGATGAGGATGTGCTGTTCGACAGTCGCCCCAACCCCGAATTGGTGGCTGAAGTGGTCGCGGGCACTCGCGAGGCTGCGAACGCGGGCTGGTGGGGATTCGACCCAGTTGATAGCACCGAAATCCTGCAGGCAGCGATCAATTCGCCCGCTAAAAAACTAATTGTCCCGAACCTCGGTGAAACCTGGATCGTGCGTCCCATCACTTTACGTGGAGACCTGGAACTCGTTTTCGAGCCGGGTACATTAGTGATGGCAAAACGAGGCGAATTCAAAGGGGGCGGCGATTCCCTTTTCTCTGCGAGAGACGCCAAGAACCTGACGATTCGGGGCTATGGGGCAACATGGCGAATGTGGAAACGGGACTATCAGAATCCTCCCTATGTTAAAGCGGAATGGCGAATGGGGTTGGCGTTGCGAGGTTGTCACGATGTGCTCGTCGAGGGTTTGCAGATTGAAAGCAGTGGTGGAGATGGCATCTATATCGACAATGGGAGCGAACAGACTTTCAGCGATGGCATTACGATCCGGGATTGCATTTGTCTTGATCATCATCGTCAGGGAATGAGCGTGATCAGTGCCAAGAATCTGCTGGTGGAAAACTGCGTCTTCGCCAAAACGGGAGGGACACCCCCCGAAGCCGGGATCGACTTCGAACCCGATGGACCAGATCAATGTTTCATTAACTGCGTCGTTCGTAATTGTGTCTTTCAGGACAACAGCGGGCACCAGATACTGGTTTATCTGAAACCGATGACGCGAGACTCTCAGCCCGTTGATATTCGATTCGAGAACTGCGTTTCCCGAATGGGAGAAGCAGGCATGCAGAAGTCAGATTTTCTTGATCTCAATACGTCCGGCTGGGCAGGCATTGCTGTTGGAGCGATCAAAGATGATGGCCCACAAGGAAAAATTGAGTTCATTAATTGTTCGACAGAAAACACGGGGAAAGAGGGCATCAAAGTCTTTGATAAGTCGGCCAGTAGTGCCGAGGTGATTTTCCAGAACTGCAAAGTCAAAAACAGCTGGGTCTCACGGCATCAAGAGTTTGGTGGCCCACGCGTTCCCATTTTGATTCAGGTTCGTCGGCCCTCTTATACGGAACGTCCAGGGGGAATTGACTTCATCCAATGTATGGTGAACGATACCATCCACGCCCCTACCCTTCGCTTCGATCAGGAAAAAAGCGAGTACGGTTTGTATGACGTCGAAGGAACGATTTACGTCCGCAGTCCGCAAGGCCCACAGGCGGTGCTCGGTAGCGATTTGCATTTTGTTGATGTCAATCTGGTTGACGCCCGGCCTGTGAAACCAGAAGGAACTCCCTGATCGACGTCTCGCTTGAATATCCAAGAGTTACCACGTGTACAATCAAGTGTGCACAACCAAGTCCCCTCAACCAGATGTACGCAATACTGAATACTGTTTCCACTACTGTAAGGAGGAACTGCGATGGCTGCTAAACTGTTGGATGGATATCGGATTCTGATCATCGTGGGCGAAGACTACGAAGACCTGGAACTGTGGTATCCTAAACTTCGCCTGGAAGAAGCTGGAGCCCATGTTATTCTCGCCGGCGAGGAGACGGGCAAGAAATACAGTGGGAAGCATGGTTATCCGGCGGTGAGTGATGCACACATCGATGAGATGGAAGAGGCAGACTTCCACGGCATTGTCTGCCCCGGTGGCTGGATGCCGGATAAACTTCGCCGTAATCCCAAGGTTCTGTCGCTACTCAAAGAATTCCACGAATCCGGAAAGATGATCGCGGCAATTTGTCACGGAGGCTGGATGCCTATCTCGGCGGGAATCTATGGGGATGTAACGGTTACCGGCTCACCTGGTATCAAAGATGACCTCATTAATGCCGGTGCCAAGTGGGAGGACAAGACTGTGGTTGTTGATCGGCACTTTGTGTGCAGTCGTCGACCGAGCGATCTGCCCGACTTCTGTATCGCGATGCTGGAAGTCTTACAGGCCCAGGCAACGTAGTAAACTTACGTGAAGCTTAAATGAATCAGCAATTTTATAGCGGACGAGCCATTGCTGCTCTGCTTATACTGGAACTGGAGCGGTCATTACGCCGCGAATAAATTGACCCCATGAAACTGAGGATAATCGAACTGAACATGAAAAACTTTGCTTCAGGAATGCTGCTCATGGTGATCGCTACGATTGCCTCTGGAGGAATAAATACTCCCGCACTTCAGGCCGTTGAAATTGTTGCCCATCGCGGAGCGTCTCACGATGCTCCCGAGAATACGCTGGCCTCAGTGAATCTGGCTTGGGAGAAGAATACGGATGGCGTCGAGATCGATGTTTATCTTTCCAAAGATAATCAGATCGTCGCGTTCCACGATAAGACGATGAAGCGAACCGGTGGTGGTACGGATCTCCGGATCGTCGATCAAACACTCGCTGAACTGAAAAAGCTGGACGCGGGTAGCTGGAAGTCGCCCAAATATAAGGGAGAGCAAATTCCCTTACTGAGCGAAATCCTGCCCACGATCCCGGAAGGCAAGCGGTTGTTTATCGAAGTGAAATGTGGTCCGGAAATCGTTCCGTTTCTGAAAGCGGATTTGAAAAAAGCGGGTCGAAAAGCGGACCAAACCTGTGTGATCTGTTTCGGAAGCGATGTCTGTCGCGATGTGAAACAGGAAATGCCGGAACTGAAAGTCTACTGGCTCTCCGGTCAACGCAAGGACAAAGAAACGGGTGAATGGACACCTAAGCTGGAAAGCCTGATTGAGACGGCCCAGTCGATCCACGCCGATGGACTCGATCTGAATGCAAATGAAAAGATCGACGCGGAATTCGTTCAGCAGGTGAAACAGGCTAATCTCGGTTTGTATGTCTGGACTGTCAACAACCCGGACGAAGCCAATCGCCTGGCCAAAGCAGGCGTCGACGGCATCACCACCGACCGCCCTGCCTTTTTGCGAGACGCGTTAGAGAAGTAAACGCTACAGATCAATTTGGTTATTGATTAATAAACCCCGTGTGCGATTGTATGAGCACGCGGGGTTTTGCTTTTACCCTGCTTCGTTTCGGTTTCTCTGTCTCTTCAAAACAGATGCGGGAAAAGTAACGAATCTGATTTCCTGTAATTGACTTTGTGATGCAAAGTGAGTTATAGTCGTCCTCGTCACAGTCAGGAATGCACCTTGGCTGAAGCGATCCAATTGAATTCGGGAGAGGACGATGAAGATACTCGGACCTTTACGTGAGCTCGATCAGATTCTCCGAGGGGAGAAAACGAAGCCGGAGTCGCTCAGGCGGGCGAGTCTTGAGATCTCGCTCGGGCAGATTCTGGGGATGATCGTCTTTCTGGGCCTGTTATATGGTCTCTGCATGAGTGTCTTTTCCATGACTCAGGACTATCCCGGGCACGAATGGCAAATTATCGCGTCGATGGTCAAGGTCCCTGCCCTCTTTCTGCTGACTCTGCTCATCACGTTCCCGTCACTGTATGTCTTCAATGCCCTTGTTGGTTCCAGGTTCGAAGTTGTTGAGCTGCTCCGTTTGCTGATTGCCTCACTGGGAGTGGCCCTATCGATGCTCGGATCGCTGGGGCTGATCGTCGCCTTCTTCTCGGTCAGTACGACCAGCTACAGTTTTATGATTCTCTTGAATGTCTTTGTCTTCAGTGTATCTGGATTCCTGGGCCTCAAGTTTCTACTGCAGACGTTGCATCGCATGTCTCTACTGACGGAACAGGAAGAAACGGAATCCTCGATCAAAGAGACCACTTCCCCTGTTCATTCCCCCACCGAAGGTGGGTTTGTCGAAATTGAAATTGTCGAAGAGTCGTCCAAAGCCTCATCCAATATGGCATCTAACTTCTCACCCAAAGAGGCGGGGCCGCTCGCTCAACTTTACGGTCCTGTTCTGAGTGGTGAAGTGAAAACGGTTTTCCGCTGCTGGATTGTGGTCTTCGGCCTGGTCGGTGCGCAGATGAGCTGGATTTTGCGTCCTTTCATTGGCGACCCCAACTCGGAGTTTGCATGGTTCCGTCCGCGTGGTTCCAGCTTCTTCGAAGCGGTTTATCACACTTTCCTCAATTTGTTTTCGTAACGGAGCGACTGCATGCCTGCTTATCTGCAACAGGCCGATCGACTCCTCCGACCCCGAGAGCTGTCGCTCCCCACTCTCCAGACGTTGCCATTATTAGTGCTGATTCTGGGCGGATGGTACGGAACAGTAATGGGGAGCTATGGCGGTTTCGGCGGAGAACGTCTCTGGCAAGTGCTGTATTCGGCAACGAAAGTCCCGCTACTCTTGCTGGCCACATTCTCGATCAGCCTGCCCAGTTTTTTCGTACTCAATACGCTGGCCGGTCTTCGAGCGGACTTCGGTCGGGTTTTCTCGGCCCTGTTGGCGACTCAAGCGGGAATGACCCTCATTCTCGCCGCTCTCTCGCCCTATACTGCCCTTTGGTATCTCTCGTTCGAGAGCTACACTCAGGCGATCCTGTTTAACGGCGTCATGTTCGGAATCGCCAGTTTTGCGGCTCAGTTCATATTGCTCAAATTCTATAACCCCCTCATTCGCGAGAACAAATTACACCGGCTGATGCTCGTGCTCTGGTTGGTTCTGTATGCGTTTGTCGGAATCCAGATGGGCTGGGTCCTCCGCCCCTTCATTGGCAGTCCGGACGAAGCGATCGAATTCTTCCGTGAAAATTCCTGGGGAAACGCCTACGAACGGGTGTTCCAGATTTTTCTCCGATCCATCGGGCAGTAACGGGTTCACTGTCGTAGGTGTCGCTTCTGTTCTACTGAATTCCAAACCCCGTCTGTTTTAGATGTCTCCTGATTAAAGAGATTGATTGCGCTGAACGCAGAAAAAAGGCATTATGTTCCAGATTTTTCCCGCGAACCTTTGACCTCGGAAAAGCCTCTGAATCCTGAAACGGATACCTTGCGGATTCGTCCGATTCTGCTAAACTGTGTCTCATAGACAGGATGCGGCCCCCCTACCCCGGCGGGCTGTCCTCAATCTGTACAACCAACATGCATCCGTAGCTCAATTGGATAGAGCATCGGTCTTCGGAACCGAGGGTTGGGGGTTCGAATCCCTCCGGGTGTACTTTTCACATAGAGTGAACAGCAGGATATATTTAAAAGGCCTTCGTCATTGTGACGAAGGCCTTTTTTTGTCGTAAACTTAGTCGCGGATGCTCAACAATTCTAAATGGATATTGTCTGGAATACTGGACGCCCAGGCGACGTCTGTCTCAAATTATCAACAAGTTTTTGACAGACGAAAACTGTCCATTACTCTCAATTGACATGATAGATTAGAACCCATCCTGAAACTCGCAAATTAGTGAACGGTTGGTCCAGTCGCCACGCATTACACTTCGTGTCCGCACCCGCATCCTGTACGATAAAGCGGCCGATTCGATGAGCTTGAGACAACGCCTGCGACACCACGGCGTGCGCTTGATCTCCCGTTTCGTAAACGACGAAATGGAAAGACAAAGAAGCTGAGCGAACGTGACCAGTTTCTCTACGAGAATCGCTGGAAAGTCGAACGGACGATCAGTTGGCTGAAGAACTTTCGCCGCCTCGTAGCCCGCTGGGAATATCATCTGCACTTACACGAATGCTTCTGGCGCCTCGGTGCGCTGTACACTATCCTCCGAGGGTTCTAGTACTTGAGCAATCCCGTATCGTAAAATATTCAGCCAACTTTGAAAACGAGCGTCCTTACGTAATCATATTCTCACCCAATAGCCAATGAGAAATTTATGACGACACACATTTTCCGTCCGTTCTCCGATTCTCTAACGATAAAGATTCCCGTATTCACTCTTTTATTCATGGCAATGCTGGTTGCCTGCTTTATGACGAATGACATCACTCCTCTTCAACGAATCATATTCATATCAATAGGGTTTGTCGGGCCGCTATTCGCACTTACTCATCTCTGGATCAACAGAAGTTTTTCAATATCAATACAGTCAGATGGGATACATCTCGAAGGCCATCGAAATGCCAGCCTCATCATGTTTGAGGAAATAAAACGTGTTGAATTTGATGAAAAGAGAGTTCGCCTTCGATTCGAAACACTCGCTACACACTATGTTGTTCCTTTAAACTGCTATTTACAGCATGACCGTATTTCGATGCGTGACCAGCTTAGCTCATGCGAAGCACTCAAGTCTTCTGATGTCAACGTTATCCCGGTGGGAACCACCCGACTCTATAAACTGGTATTATGTCTTATATTATTCTTATTTATAGCTTTGATGTCTCCACTGTTTTCATATCTATTTCCGCTGACATGGATTAACAAGCGACTTATCTATCCGAATTCAGCCTCCGTATATTATGTCGCATTCATATTGGTTGCCGCAATGACCTACATCATTTCCCAACACAAGGTTTCCCCCCGAAGTTTCAAAGTGAATTAGAGGCAGTTGCAAAACCATACAACTACTGAACAGTTTGGTCTGCTGATTGCATTGTAATGTCTCCAGAAAGGAGACTTTATAATGGAGATGACGCTGGAATGGTATCCCTCACTCGAACGATACACAACAGCGTCCAGGACGGACTGTGTTACCGAACTCACTGATGAGCAATGGCTTTTGATCGAAGACCTTTTTCCCTGGGAGGGTCCCTCCCGAGTTGATAGGCGGCCACAGGCACCACCACGAGAGTGCTTTGAAGTCATTCTTTGGGTCCTGCGAACAGGCGCCCGATGGAAAGAAGCAAGGTGATTTCGCCGAGTGGATAACGAGGAATAAGAAATGACCGCGGTAGATTTTTCGTTTCCCTCTTTTACAACGTGTTGGAGGCGGTTCAAGCAATGGACTGTCTTAGGCGATTCCTCAATACTGAAAATCTAGGCCCAACTCGTCTCTCAATCAATGATCCGAGCTTGAGCTCCCGTTGACAACAACTCGCGACAGGTACGTATGTGGGCGCTCATCCGGTTCTGAGCCCCGCCTTGAAGGTCGTGTGCGGATTACTCGTCGCTCTGGTCGGCTTCGTTGACGCGGATCGGTTAACTTTCTTCGTGTGCTTCTATCCGATCCTTTTCATTCCGATCGTTTACCCACACTGGACTTGGGACCGACAGGAAGTCCCCGACGACACACCGGTGTGCGCAGCAGACCATCTGGAGACCTCTGCGAAGGAACAGAACATGACGGAACGCATAGAGAGGCTGGAATACCAAAGTGGAATATTTCCAGTATAAATAACAGAATGCAACTCCATGTTGTGATTACTTCTGTGAGTCGAGCTTTTGTCGTGCATTTGCGATGACTTCATCGATACTCACGGGGACACCGCCTTGGCGATGGCTCTCGTGGGCTGCTTCCATGAAGCCGAATAGCTCTATTGTCTCGTCTGGCTCGATTGGCGATTCGCCCGTCCTGTAGAATTTGGCAATCTCGGTGGCTAACCCTTCATAGCCCATGTATCTCCCTTTGGGAACCACTCCGTTCACAGGAGCTGCGTAGCCATAGATACCGGCGGGGGCGACCCCCTTGTCTCCGAAAACGGTGGCGCTGTATTTCAGTGCTCCGCGTCGAATCCCCCGGTAGGACCCAATTCGACCATCTTTCCAAACACCGGTCACCAATTCTGCATCGTCTGTTCGAGCCCGAGTAACCGAAACGGCACCCGGTCCCATGATCGTGTAGAGCGCTTCGATACTGTGGATCGAGTGCCAGAACAAATCCGGATGATGTTCCTCGGTCGGGCAACCACCGTAGACATTGCAGCCGATCACCTCTCCCACTTCGGGATGATTCCGCATCCCGATAAAACCTGGGCTGTATCGATGCTGCGAGCACGAGAAGACAGGCGTGTTGTATTTCTCCGAAAGGTCAAAAATCGCAATAACATCTTCGAAGGAAGCAGCCATCGGTCGTCCGATGTAGGTCGGTTTATGTGCCTTGAGTGCCTGTTCTGCAAGCTTCAAGTGAGTGCGGCCATCGATGGTCATGATCATGACAACATCACATTGCTGCAAGACTTCATCAATGGAATCTACGATCTCAACATCGTTCTTCTTTAAACTTGGTTCCCAGCGATCAATATCAACAAGTGTCTCTTCGATATCTGGGCTGCCCCCTCTCCAGGCTGCCACCACTTTGAGTCCACCGAGCTCCGCGTTGTCCTGAGGTGGTTTATGCCACAGTTTCGTAAACGCCAGGCTTTGATAGTTGTCGAACCCAATAATTCCTACTCGAACTGGATCATCCGAATAGGCAGACTGATGAACTGCGAACATAAGAATTATGGCTGTTAAAACCACCTTTAAATGCGTTGGCTTATTCAATGTTCGCTCTGTGATTCCAGGTGTAAGGTTACGCGAGCCGACAGAGAGGATTTTCAGTCAGCACGCTTTCAGATAATAACATTGATTCAGCATAGCCCTCCCTGTTCAGCGTCGTCAAGGATTGAGTTCAACGCCGTAAAGCCACTGTATCACGTAAATTCTGTCTATTTCCAGAAACAGGTTCTCGGACCGGCTTATTGGTACTCCACAAATTACAGATATCTAGAACAAGGACTTGTGTCTGAGGTCATTCATATCTACGATGTTTTATGTGTTTTCCGAGCGAGCCTACAATATCGATGAGCTACGTTCGATCATGGTCGTTATTCTGAGATTGAGTATAGAGAATGGGTCCTAATCCTCTACGTGTTCTAGTTGGCATTTTGGCGATCGTAGTCCTCAGCTTAGGAGAACGGAGTGTCGCAGCCGAGATTCGCATCAGCCCGACTTCGGCTTTGCTCGACAGCCCGGAAGCTTCATTGCAAGTTCTTGCAACTGAAGTTATTTCTGAAAATCGCTCGAACGATCTTTCACGAAGTGTGCGGTACGAAATCGTTCCACCTGAAATAGCAACCGTCAATGATGCTGGCTTGATTCGCCCACTTTCTGAAGGGAGTGGAACGCTTGTTGTTCATCATGAGGGACAACAAAGCAGTATTCCTGTCGAAGTGCGTTCTTTGAAAACACCGCGACCTGTTTCGTTTCGCAACGAGATCGCGCCGATTCTTACGAAAGCTCGCTGTAATTCGGGCGGCTGTCATGGTAAGGCGGAAGGTCAAAACGGTTTCAAGCTGAGTATTTTCGGATTCGATTCGGACTTAGATTATCAATCGATAGTGATGGAAGCCCGGGGAAGACGAGTCTCAGTCGCCACTCCCGATACCAGTCTGTTGTCTCTAAAAGGGACGGCTCGAATGCCGCATGGGGGTGGGCAAAAGATTGAACCTGGAAGCTATCGTGACCAACGATTATTGCGCTGGATTGCCGAAGGGGCACAGTTCGAATTGGCCAATGAAGGCGATGATCGGATTGTACGAATCGAGGTTGAACCGAAGCAGCAATTTCTTTTAAGTGGACAATCGCAACAGATTCGTGTCATGGCGATTGACGCCTCTGGGAAACGACAATGTGTAACGACAGAGGCCGAATATGAATCTAATGCCGCTTCAATCGCCGAAGTCGATTCAAGCGGCTTAATTCAAGCGAGCGACATCCCCGGGGAAGCGGCCATTCTGATACGTTATCTGGAGCATGTGGCTGTTTGCCGAATTACGTTACCGCAACCGGGAGTGGAGTTCACCAAGCCTCCGGAAAACAACTTCATCGATACACTAGTGTGGGATAAACTGGAACGGCTGGGCATTGAACCAAGCGATTTAACCGACGATGCCTCGTTCATGCGTCGCGCATTTCTCGACACCATTGGCACTCTTCCTACTACCGAAGAAGCCCGCCAGTTTATCGCGGATACCTCAACCGATAAACGATCAAAACTGATCGACCATCTATTAGATCGCGATGAATACGTTGATTATTCCACCATGCGTTGGCTCGATATTTTAAGAGCCGATCAATTAAAGATTTCACCGCAGGGTACGGTGGCCATGCAACGTTGGTTGCAACGGCAGTTCTCAGAGAACCGACCATTCAACGAATTCGCCCGGGATCTGCTTGTCGTCCAGGGGAACACGTCTGCCGAAGGTCCGGGATCATTCTATAAAGTCTTAGACGAGCCCGACGTTGCTGCCCGATCGGTTAGCCAGTTGTTACTGGGTGTGCGTATTGAGTGTGCTCAATGTCATCACCACCCTTCCGAAAGATGGAGCCAGGCAGACTATGTGGGATTAGCCGGATTCTTCACTGGGATCAAATTGAAAAAACTTCCCAACGGAGAGCAGTCTGTCGTTTCTATGGGAGGAAAAGATCTCCCACATCCCAGAAGCGGAGAAATCATTCCCGCACGAGCATTAGGGGCCGAATCGGCTGACTTTTCTCAAGTGAGTGATCGTCGCCAGGTATTGGCAGATTGGATGACGGCTGAAGACAATCCGTTTTTTGCCAAGGCAATTTCGAATCGATTATGGTCTCATTACTTTGGTCGAGGCTTGGTTGAACCAATTGACGACATGCGACACACCAACCCTGCCACTAACGAACCACTGATGGAGGCCTTAGCCAGCCATTTGATAGAGACCGGTTTCGATCTTAAAGCTTTCACCAGGACGCTGTTGAACTCGCGAGTCTACCAACTCAGTTCGGCCACCAAAGTGTCAAATGAAAACGATATTCAAAACTTTTCTCACGCTGCCTACAAAACTTTGCCTGCCGAAGTGTTACTCGATGCAATCTGTCAAAGCACAGGCGTCACCGAAAAGTACAACGGTTGGCCGGATGGGTATCGAGCCGTTCAAATCTGGGACAATCGCATTCCCTCTTATTTCTTCACTATTTTTGGTCGTCCGGTTCGGGCATCGGTTTGTGAATGCGAACGGAGTAATCAGCCGAGCATCTCTCAGGCGATGCATTTGATGAACTCCCCTGAGATTGCCGCCAAAATCGACCATCGCCACGGCACTGCGCGGAGGCTGGCGTTGTCGATGACTCCGAGTGAAATTATTGACGAGTTATACTTGGGCACCCTTTCGCGGTTTCCGAATGAACAAGAAAAAAACTTGATGATGCAGGCATTCGATGAGTTGCAGGACGACATTCCCGCTGCAGCGGGAGACGTTCTTTGGGCATTGCTAAACTCAAAAGAATTTGTGTTCAATCATTAAATCAACGACTTGGAATCCCTGAGCTCAAAATGAATACGAGGATGGTGAATGTTTAAGATTACTCTTGGAAATCGAACGAATTCGACATGCGATGGCATCTCGCGGAGACATTCTTTGCGAATGGGAGCCTGCGGTTTGATTGGAGGCCTGACTTTACCCCGGTTGTTAGAACTACAAGCCAAAGCTGCATTACCTGACGCGCCCAAAGCCAAGTCTTGTATTTTCCTTTTCCTGGAAGGTGGGCCCCCGCATCAGGACATGTGGGATCCCAAGCCTGATGCACCAGAAGAAATTCGAGGTCCTTTCAGCCCGATTCAAACCAACGTGCCCGGTACGATCGTTACCGACCAGTTACCACTGTGTGCGAAAATCGCCGACAAATACACAATTGTTCGCAGCCATAGCCATCGCGATAACGGACACTCAACGGGCTATCATTATGTGATGACCGGTCGGAAACCTAACTTTGCTGATGGGGATAACCCAGTACCGAACAATGATTTTTATCCGTCAATCGGCTCAGTCGTGTCGCGTGAATGCGGTCCACTTAGCTCGCTACCTGCCTACATCAATCTGCCCCACCCGATGGCCGGCGGTGGACCAGGATTTTATGGAGCCGAACACGCACCATTTGTCATCGAAGCCGATCCGACTCAACCCGACTTTGAAGTCAAAGATTTAAGGCCCGCCGAGAATTATTCTCAAAAACGTTTAAGCTTGCGAAAGAAGCTGCTGACGGGGCTCGATCAACTAGAACGCGAACGGAACCATGGTCAGGCCAAGGTGATGTCAACTTACTATGAAAAAGCATACAGCCTGATTGCCTCTCCCGAAGCGAAAAAAGCGTTTGATATTCAATCAGAACCAGACGAAGTGCGTGACGCTTATGGTCGCACTCAAATCGGACAGTGTGCACTACTGGCCCGACGCTTAGTCGAAGGGGGAGCTCGATTCGTCGGTGTGGATGCACCAGGCTGGGACGTGCATTTCAACTGCTTCCCAAGTTTACAAAACGATTTGATCCCTTACGCAGATCGAGCGTTTAGTACCTTGGTAACCGATCTGGAAGAACGTGGTTTGCTGGACGAGACATTGGTCATCATGATGGGAGAAATGGGCCGCACCCCTCGCGTGAACGCTAAGGCGGGTCGCGATCACTGGTCGATGGCACAGACCATCATCTTTGCAGGTGGCGGCACCAGGCCGGGTCAGGTGATTGGGGCGACTGACAAACAAGCTGCTGCACCTATCACAGAGCCGATCGGCGTGTCTGACTTGTTGTACACCATTTCGACATTGATGGGCATCAATCCAGAGAAATCCTACCTCGGTCCATTGGGACGACCGTTTCCCATTGTCGATGGCGGAAAAATGATACAGGGCCTGGTGTAAATGAATCTTATACTGCAAATGATGACTCTTTGCATTGTGCTGAGCCTAGTCAGTTTTTTCGGCTCAGCAGAAATGGTATTCGCTCAAACTCCGCCGGGAATCGGTTACATGTACCCGCCCGGTGGACAAGCCGGACAAACAATCGATGTTGTTCTGGGGGGGTACGACTGGACGCCCGACATGCAATTGTTCGTGCATGACGAGCGTATTCAGCTGGAGATTCTTTCCCCACCAGGACCAGTGATCGTGCCAGAGCCTCCCTATTGGTTCGGAAAGAAAGCACGCCGATCACCAACGTTGCTGCCTCGCGAAACTCCTGCTCGATTGACGATCCCTGCAGACATTTCTCCGGGTGTGGTAAGTTGGCAAGCAGCCAACGCCAATGGCGGAACGGCCACGGGAAAGTTTATTGTAAGCGATGGCCCGGAATTGGTGGAAATCGATGACCGCGAGCAAGCTCAAAAGTTACCATCTCTTCCAGTCTCTATCTCTGGACACATCAAAAAGATTGAAGAGGTTGACCGTTACCAGTTTGTCGCAGAAAAATCTGGCCCGGTAACATGTTCGATTGCCGCTCGAAAAATCGACTCTCCGTTGAACGCGGCACTCGAAGTTCATGACGCGACAGGTCAGAAGATTGCCGAAGCCGTTGATACGGCTGGTATCGATACGGCGATCACTTTCCCCGCTCAGGCTCAGCAGACGTATACCGTCAGTGTTTACGATATTGACTTCCGCGGAAATCGTAGCTTTGTATACCGGTTGTCGATTGTCGCAGCGCCTCGTGTGGTGGCAGCCATTCCTGCCGCTGGCCAACGTGGAAGAAGTCAATCCGTCGAATTTGTTGGATATGGGATTTCCACAGGTGCGTCAATACTGGAATCGGTCACTCGCACAATCGACTTTCCCGCAGATCCGTCACTGGAATCATTCCACTATCGTCTCGAAACTCCGTTCGGATCGGCTCCCGCATTTTCAATGCTGTTATCCGATCAGCCAGAATCGGTCGAGGCCGACAATTCATCACTAGACCTTACTGGCAGTGTGGCGGTGACTGGTGTGCTCAATGACCGGTTGGGCAAAGATGTTTACCACTTTGTCGGAAAAAAGGGGGACCAATGGAATATTGATCTCGTTGCTGAAAAGATTGCTTCCCCGCTCGATGTAACATTGACAGTCCTGGGGGCTGAGGGAAAGGTACTGGCAAGTAGCGATGATGTTCCCGGTTCGACTGACGCTGCCTTGCAATTTACTGTCCCTGCCGACGGTGAATACTCAATCGATGTGACCGATGTCTCCGGACAAAGCGGCAATGCGGCGGCCGTTTATCGGCTGACGATGGAGCCTGCCCAACCTGCCTTTACGCTCGATGTTCCAGAAATCCTAAATGCTCCGTTGGGTGAAAATGTAAAGTTTTCGATTAAGGCAAAACGGCTCGGTGGTTTCAAAGAACCGATATCAATTTCATTCAATAATTTGCCGCTTGGCGTTACTGTTCCCGATGAACTAATCATTCCCGCTAAAGCATCTGCTCTAAAAATGGAATTTACCGTGTCGCCTGATGAGGCTGCTACAGCCTCGATGGTGACCGTAGTTGGCCAGGCGAAAATCGATGATCAGAATACAATTCAAAGTACAGCTGGCCCGCTGTTAATGGCGACAACCATCCCCCCCCCTTTCTCAATCGATGCTGAAGGGAAAGACGATGTGACGAAATGGCCCCGTGGCACAACCTTCCCTGCACCGGTTCTGATTCAACGTGATGAAGGTTTTCAAGAAGAGATTGTTCTTGAAATGACATCGCGGCAAGGTCGTCATCGTCAGGGCATTCGCGGTCCTGAGCTGACGGTGCCCCCAGGTATCGAACGCATTCTTTACCCAATCTTCTTACCGGAATGGTTAGAAACGACTCGAACTTCGCGTTTGGTTCTTAACGGTGTGGCCAAGGTCACCGATCCTAAAGGAAACATCCGCTACTCGCTCACCCGCCAGAAAACGCGCATGGGGTTTTTACCCACTGGAGCATTATTGAGCATTTCAGCCGATGTCAATGAGTTAAAGGCAACCTCGGAGAAGGAACTCTTAGTTCCACTTATCATTCGCCGGTCACCAAAGCTTACTGAGCCGGTTCGTCTGGAACTTCTTGCAGGCAGTTCGAAAAGCTTCCAGTTCAATAGCGAACCAATGGAAGTCGCTGGCGATCAAACGGAAACATCTTTTCCAATCACGATGATCAGCTCGGACGGTGGCACCACCGGCGAATCCAAACTCACCATTCGAGCTACGGTTTTGCAAGACGGAACTCTTCCCGTCGTCGCGGAGACGACAGTGATTGTTCTGTCTGGTCAATAAGAAGCCGTTTCTGTTTAGCACCACAACCTTAAATGTCAGTAGGTGTTTCTAAAATTCGCTTAAGAAATTCCTTTGAGTATGCCTTGAGATCAGGAAGGGACGATCCGACGGAATCCAAGAGGCATTCTACTCTTCTCCTGCATTCATTCCAGTCAGCAGTTGTTCGATTTTCCGACAGATAGTCTTCGCCATTGATTGCATCTTCAAGTAGTGGGTAATATTTGTAAAATGGAATTGGCTCCTCCTTTCTCAAGATACTCTCGGGAGTTAGGAATTGATCGAGCCAATATAAAGGTGGTTCAATGAAGCAGATACCGTTCTCGCCCATAATTGACTCCATAGTCTTGATCCAAGCTATAATGTCCTCTTTAGGCCAGTCTAGAATCTCAGAAAGAATCTCGTCCCAAACACAAATATAATCTGCCTTTACTATTTCATGGTCGAACATTTTTAGTCCTGTATTTTCAAGCGTGTAAGATTTCCGATGCGGGAATTATCCCGATAGACGCAAGGTCATTGGCTACCAGAATGATATCAAGATTATTGTGGGAATCGAATCTATTCTGAAACGGCTGAAGATGATGTTTAACGCATTAAGATAGCATACGATTCTGCTTAGCTGCATTTCTACGGAAGCTGGAAGGCTAAAGTAAATGAGACAGCCGGTAAAACTTTTCCCGGCGAAATGAAAGTCCTTACTCCATTCTTCGCCAATTCGGCACTTCAAATCGCTTGGAAATGCGATAGGATAAACGTTCCTTTATTTGTCTCACCGCCTCTCCTTCCTGATTCTCATCCTCAGCGAGGACTTCCTTGCGCACAACATTCCTTTTGATCTCGCTCGTTGGTTTGCTGCTGGTCAGTGCCCGGCTACCGCTCCGCGCGGGAGAACCAGTGGAGTACAACCGGGATATCCGTCCGATTCTGTCGGATAACTGCTTTCAATGTCATGGTCCTGATGAGAATGCGCGGGAGGCTAATCTCCGGCTTGATTTGCGCGACAGTGCCCTGGTGCCTTTGAGTGATTATGCCGCCATTGTACCGGGCGATGCAGAACATTCGGGCATGATGTTGCGGGTGCGAGAGACCGATCCTTCTCTGCGGATGCCGCCTGCGGAAACTAAGAAGCAGCTGACTAAACGAGAAATCGAACTGTTGCAGGAATGGATTAATCAGGGGGCGGAATACCAACAGCACTGGGCATTTCTGCCTGTTGAGGATGTCGAACCTCCCAGGGTGGAAACGGAAAATAGAAATCACCCCATCGATCGCTTTATTGCAAAGAAGTTGGAAGCGAAGGGGCTTACCCCCTCCCCCACTGCCGATCCCGAGACGATTATTCGTCGTCTCTATCTCGATCTGGTTGGACTGCTACCGGAACCGAGTCGCGTTGATGCATTCGTGATGGCCTATGAACAAAATCGAAAAGCCGCGACTAATCAGTTGGTCGACGAACTTCTCGCCAGCAAACATTACGGCGAACGGTGGGGACGGCACTGGCTCGATCAGGCCCGCTACGCCGACTCGCACGGGTATACTGTCGATAGCCCGCGGATCATGTGGCCTTATCGCGATTGGGTAATCCAGGCGTTGAACGAAGATATGCCGTTTGATCAGTTTACGATTGAGCAGTTGGCGGGCGACTTGCTACCCGAACCGACGAAAGCGCAACTGGTCGCGACCGGATTTCATCGAAACACACTCATTAATCAGGAAGGAGGCACGGACGACGAACAGTTTCGCAATGAGGAAGTGGTCGACCGTGTTAACACCACGGGAGCCGTCTGGCTGGGGTTAACAGTCGGCTGCGCGCAATGTCATACGCACAAATTCGATCCGATCAGTCACCAGGAGTATTTCGAACTCTTCGCTTTCTTCAATCACACCGTAGACGTCAACAACACCGGTCCAACAGTCGAGGTCTGTGAAGGAGAGCTATTGCTGGAGGATGTCGATCCCGAATTGTGGGAATCACTTCAGGCGGCCGAACGAAAACTAGCAGAACTCACCCGTACTAAATCTTCTCGACAAACAGCGTGGGAGAAGTCTCTTTCAGACTATAAAGCAGACTCAACCCGAGCGGTATGGCAGTTGGCGGAGGCGACTCGTTACCAATCGACGACTCCTGATCAATTGACTTCCTTGGAAGATGGTTCCCTGCTGGCCAAACCGGGAGCACCGCGTGAAGTCTATACCCTGGAATTCAACCCTCCAATGCAACCAGTTACCGCAGTTCGGTTGCGTGTGCTGACCCACGAAAGCCTTCCACAACAGGGACCGGGCTTGGCGTCGAACGGGAACTTTGTATTGACGGAAGTGGAGATACTGCAATCAGGGGAACCTGTCGAGATTGCTCGAGTTCAGGCGGATCATGCACAACCCGATTTTCCTGCTGCTCATACGGTGGATGGAGATTCCAAAACAGGATGGGCGATTAATATCGGCGCGGGCTCAGCTCCAGGGGCCACGATGAATGCACCTCATGAAACTCATTTCATTCTCAAGAAACCGTTGCTGCCCGCGAATGGTCCGGTGACAGTAGTCCTGCGACATGAATTGAATAACGAGTACAACATCGGTCGTTTTGCCATTGATTTCTCGGAGACAACTCCTGCACCGATCAGCGAGTCTGTAGTAAGACAGATCGCAATGCTGGCAGTGGAGAAGCGAACCGACGCACAGAAAAAACAACTTGCTGCTGCGTTCTCTCAGCAGGACTTCGAGCAGAACGCGACCGAGAAAGAAGTCAGAAATCTCAAAAAGAAGCTGGGCCTCGGGAAGCCGGTGAAGGCGATGGTCATGCGGGAGATAGAACGACCTCGCGAAACTTACATTCACGAACGTGGCGATTTTCTACGGAAAGACAAAAAGACGGGACTGTTGAACCCTAATACTCCGGAGATCTTCCCCCCCCTTGTACGTGCAACTGAAAATTCACAAGAAACAGAAACAGAGAAGCGAGCCTCCCGTCTCGACTTGGCACGTTGGTTAGTGGATGAAGAAAACCCTCTGACAGCTCGCGTGACGGTCAACCGTGTCTGGATGCGTTATTTCGGTCAGGGGCTCGTCAAAACGGAAAACGATTTCGGAACCCAGGGAGCGTATCCGACTCATCCGGAGCTACTCGATTGGTTGGCCCGGTCCTTTATGGAATCGGGTTGGTCGATGAAGCAGTTGCATAAGCGAATTGTCACTTCGGAAACCTACCTACAGTCCTCCCATCATCGTGAAGAGCTCACGAAAGTCGATCCATTAAATTTGCTATTGGGGCGGCAGAATCGTTTAAGATTGGATGCGGAAATCCTGCGCGATGTCAGTCTCACTGCGAGTGGCTTATTAGACGAGACGATTGGAGGACCGAGTGTGTATCCGCCGCAACCGGAAGGAGTCTACGCGTTTACCCAGACGAAGAAAGCCTGGGAGGTCGATACGGACGGTGCTCGATATCGTCGGGGGATGTATACTTTCTTCTACCGCAGTGCTCCCTACCCTTTCCTGACGACGTTCAATACACCAGAAATGCAGTCAGTCTGTACAAGCCGGACCCGGTCGAACACACCGTTGCAGTCTTTGACGATGGCAAACGATGCGACTATCTTTGAGATGGCGCAAGGGCTCGCTGCCCGGTTACTGACCGATATTGAAGGGACCAGTTCCTCTACCAATCGTGAGCGGGTACGGCACTTGTATCGTGTTTGCTTTGCAAGGGAACCGTTTGACAAAGAATTAAACCGAGTCATCGCCTTCAAAGAGAAACAGGAAGAGTTGTTCCGACTGGATGCAGAGGCGGCCGAAGTCGTCATCAATACCCACCTGACCGTACTGGCATCGCCGGAAACGGCCGCCGCCTGGACGGCAGTCGCACGAGCTATTATGAACACCGATGAATTCCTCACCCGGGAATAGGAATCGATCATGTCGATCTTACTTGAACAAACTCGCAGGCATTTCTTCTCCGATTGCGCCGTCGGTTTAGGCTCAGTGGCCTTGGCTAATCTGCTATCGGATAACGATCTGTACGCCAATTCCGATTCAAATCCCTCCTCGGTGACACAGAGTCATTTCGAACCGAAAGCAAAGAATGTCATCTACCTGTTCATGGCAGGCGGGCCTTCGCAGTTCGATCTCTTCTCCGAGAAGCCGAAGTTAAATGAATTAAACGGTCAAACGGCCCCGGACTCCTTCTTTCCCAAAGAGAAAAGTTTCGCCTTCATTGGAAAAGGAGCGAAGCTGCTGGGTTCCAAACGAAAGTTTCGCAGGTATGGCGAAAGTGGCCTCTCCGTGAGCGAACTGATGCCTCACACGGGAGAGGTGGCCGACGATATCTGCATGCTCAACGGAGTTGTCACAGACGTCTTTAATCATGGCCCCGCCAAGTTGTTTATGAATACCGGTTTCCAGGTTCCCGGTCGACCAAGCCTCGGTTCCTGGGTGACGTACGGTCTCGGAAGTGAATCGCAAAATCTCCCTGGTTTTGTTGTACTGCAATCGGGCCCTCGCGGACCACGTGCGGGCAGTGCCCTCTGGTCGAGTGGTTTTCTACCGAGCACCCATCAAGGAGTTCCCTTCCGCGGAACGGGAGACGCCATTCTGAACCTGAATAGTCCGGAAGGTTTTGACCGCGAGAAGGAACGGGGCTTTTATGATCTCGTAGGTGACTTGAATCAACAGCGGTACGATGTGACTCGCGACCCGGAAATCCGCACGCGCATTGCCGCCAGCGAAATGGCCTACCGCATGCAGACGAGTGCCCCCGAGTTAATGGAAATCGGATCGGAACCGCAGCATATTCTGGAGATGTACGGAGCCGAACCTGGAGCGAACTCTTATGCAAACAATTGCCTGCTTGCCCGTCGCATGATCGAACGAGGCGTTCGGTTTGTGCAGTTGTATCACACCGACTGGGACCATCATGGGAACAAGGGAGACAACCTGGGCGAACCCCTCGAACAACGTTGTCGAGAAGTCGACGCCGCTTCCGCTGCCCTCGTCAAAGATTTAAAACAACGGGGTTTACTGGACGACACGATCATCATCTGGGGAGGTGAATTCGGCCGGACTCCCATGGGTGAAGTGCGGGAAGAATTTCCCGGTCGCGATCATCATATTGACGCATTCAGCATGTGGGTCGCCGGTGGCGGCTTCAAACCTGGCGGCCAGTACGGTGTCACTGACGAACTGGGCTTCGCCGTTACTGAAGAGAAAATCCACGTCCACGACCTGCACGCTACCCTGCTCCACCAACTCGGCTTCGACCACGAAAAACTCTCCTTCCGCTTCCAGGGAAGAGATTTCCGCCTGACCGACGTGCATGGTCGCGTGGTTAAGGAAGTCTTGGTGTAAGGCGATAGTCGAGTTCCATCACTCGTTATTTCACCAATCCAATTTCATCCACAGGAATGGGTTCAAATCCGAGATTGAAGGCGGGTGAGTTTGCTTTCAGTTCGAAGTCCTTAGCTGTGACGGAATCCGATTGTGGATTGCCTTGGAACAGCGGGTCTTCGTCGATCAAGTTATTCTCGAGGGTCACCAGAAGTTCCGCCTTGTCATCAATGTGGCTCCAGTGGCCACCAACAGAGATGTTTTTACGGATGAAATTGTACTTTGGTTTGCCAGGTTCGTCTTCGAGGATCGTGAGCAACTGCGGGTATCGTTCTTTCCACGGTGACTCCTGATACGGCATCGCGTTCAAACGTTCAGGCAACGTCGTGTCGACGGTCTCATGCATCCAGCCGATGCCACGTGAGTCGACATGTACTGAGGGATTACAGTCGACGAAGATGTTATTCTCAACGAGATTATCTCTTCCCCCTCCAATAAACGCGGCGCGACCCGCTCTCAGGAACAGGTTGCTCTGAATCTTGATTCCACTCGCTGCGTCATCCAGGTAAACCGACATCGCTCCATGCAGCCCCGGACCACTGATATTGTGGAAGAAGTTATGACGGATGACCGTTCCTCGGGCGGTCCAGTCGCGTCCCATGTAAAAAGCACCCACGTCACCCGTTTCGTAACAAACATGATGCACTTCGTTGAATTCAATCAGATGATCATTGCCGCCCAGTTGAATCGCGTTGTGCGGACCATCATGGATCAAATTGTGGATAACGTGATTGCCGACTCCCTGCACCGAAACACCCGGACGGTAAGTCCGGTATAATCGACCGAAATGATGGATGTGATTACTAAAGGCAAGGTGTTTCGCCGGTGACAACGTTTGGCGATCTCCACCGAGCAGAGTGATTCCACCCTCCCCTAAGTTCATAATCTCACAATGCCGGACTTCACATGACTTACCATCACGAATCTGCACACCCCAGCTTCCACTGTTGAGCAGACGGCAGTGGTCGACGGTGCAATCGTAGGAGTTTCGGATATTGACGAGTGTGGAACGAGTTCCTTCAAACGTCAGGTTCCGAAACTGAATATGTTTGGAATTCTCGATATTGATCAAAGAGGGCAGAACGGAAATCATCACGTCCCCTGGTTCGATCTCGCCCATCGGCCAAAAATAGAGCTGGTGAGTCTCGCGGTCGAGGTACCATTCTCCTGGTTGATCGAGTTCCGAAAGAATATTTAAAGCGTAGTATCGTTGCTCGTTGCGATAGCCATAGTTGTGGTAGGGTTCCGAAAGTCGAATTGTGTTGCTGTCGGGATCGATGCTTTCAACTTTCTCGAACGAGTCCGACCAGTCCCAGAACCAATATCCATGCAGCCAGACATCAGTCGTGTTAGCCCAGCTATCAGTCCGGTCGTCATCATAAATAAACCAACCTTCCTTCGTTCCTGGGATACCGTGACTCTTGAACGTGGTGTCACCGACGACCTGTTTAATTTTGACGAACCCTTCGTTGGGCCAGCGAGCCAATTGCATCGGGATATGGCGATAGAAAAGTTCCAATCGATTCCCAGCTTGGGCGACGGTGCCGAGGTCATCCAGACTCAATTCTTTCAAATTGGCGACCATCACGTTTCCATGTGCAGACCTATCCAATCGCTTGAGTTGGTCAGGATCTGTGACCTGACGAAACTCTGGAATGAGACGCGAACCGAGTAGCCGGACTGTTTTGCCAGGCGCACCTTGAAAGAGAATCGTCTGGTGCTCGCCTGTAGTGTAATCTTTGATTTCAAGCGGGGCTTCGAGTTCGTAGCTTCCTTCCTGTAAGGTGACGGTCACCCCTTCCGCCGGAAGGTTGCTTTCTGCCTTAAGTTTTTCGATCGCCTTCACTGCGGCAGATGGAGTTGCAAATGGTGCTTCAAAACTTCCATTTTGTGTGTCGTTTCCCATGGGGGAGACATGAAGTTCCAACGGTGCGGCACTGAGAAGGGACGAGCAGGCAAAGGTGGAGAGGCAGAGCCAGAAACGAAGTGAAAGCATGGTGAGACTCGCAGCGGTGGGATAAGTGGGTAGGAGAATTCATCTTTTGAATACAGTTAATTTGCTGAACAAGATTGTATTACAGAGGCTTGCCAGGTGTCTATCATCGTACTGATTTCGGACGAAATGGAGGTTCTGATTGCTGATCGCTTTCACTCTGAATTTAGGCCGATCTCGAAAACGTCGGAATTGAGGTTTATCCTGGTCACAACTTATACGGTATACTTTAAGGAACATAATCCCCTTCCTGCCAGGAGTCTCCCTGTGCGTTTTATTATCCCGCCATTGCGATGTTATCTTATACTGACAGTCATAGTCAGTGGGTTGACGATGCTTTATCCCCAATCGATCAACGCGGGCGAACCTGCCGCTGTTTCTTTTCAAGATGTTCAGAATATTCTGAAGAACAACTGCGTGAAGTGTCATGGGCCTCTTACTCATGAGGGTGAACTCGATCTCAGTAGCGCTGCCGCAATCTGGACAGGTGGAGATAGTGGACCGTCGATGGTAAAAGGGCATCCTGAGGAAAGCGTGCTGTGGGAACGTATTGTTACTGGAGAAATGCCGCCGGAATCTCCACTTGATGATGTTCATCAGCAGAAAATAAAGGACTGGATCACTGCAGGAGCGATCGGTTTGCCTGATCAGGTTGAACCAGAAGAACTAGTCCATTGGTCTTTCCGTAAATTGACTCCAACTCACGAGTTGGCCGAAGACGCACAGAGTTCACCAGAGGTCTCGCCTGTTGATCAACTCCTTCTCCCTGCCTTGCGTGAAAACGGTCTAGATTTCAGTCCGGAAGCGGATCGGGCAACGTTGTTACGTCGCGCCAGCCTGATCTTAACGGGTCTTCCACCGACGATCGCGGAGCAGAACCGCTTCCTGAAAAGTTCGGATCACGACGTCTATGATCAGATCGTAGAATATTATCTCAATTCGCCTCATTACGGTGAACGGTGGGGGAAATTCTGGCTCGATGCGGCTGGCTACGCTGACAGCAATGGTTACTTCAATGCGGACACACCTCGACCGTTGGCATGGAAGTATCGCGATTATGTGGTGAATTCCTTCAATGCAGACAAACCGTTCACTCAGTTTATAAAAGAACAAATCGCGGGAGATGAGTTATCGGGCTATCAACCCGGGATGATCGCCACGAGAGAAATCGTCGAGCAACTGGTGGCGACCCACTATCTTCGGAACGCTCAGGATGGAACCGACAGTAGTGATGGTAACCCGGAAGAATTGCGAACGGACCGCTACAGCGCCCTCGAAGGGACGATGCAAATTGTCTCCTCTTCTCTGCTTGGATTGACAATTCAATGTGCTAAATGTCATTCGCATAAGTTCGAACCGATAACACATGAAGAATACTATCAGTTTCAGTCCGTCTTTTATCCCGCGTTCAATGTGGAGAAATGGCAAAAGCCGGCCTCTCGTATTATCGAAGCTCCTTTACCTATCGAGTTCGCAAAGTGGGAAAAGCAGAAGGCCTCTTTAGAATGGGAACTGACGGAATTGCAGGATGCATTTCGTTTATGGTCAGAAAGGAATCGGCCTGAGGGAGAAATTCTGTTTGCAGATGACTTCTCTACTAGCAATCTTGATCTTAAGCAGCGTTGGAGTGCGACCGCCCCGGGGGACGATTCGCCTGGCAGTTCTCGTCCCATTCAAATTGGAGAACCGGAGCAATTCCCTGCACTGTATAGCAACGACGACGGACAACTGGTGGTTGATGCAACCCAGGCTGCCTCCGAGGACAGTTGGAATTCCACAAGTGTTGCCTTTGAATGGGCACCCGCAGAAGACGGGAAATGGGTCCAGGCTACGTTCGATCTGATCGATAATCGGATTTCATCCAACGGAACGGTAGCGGTTCGTATCGGGTATGGAATTGCTCTTCACGACTACGATGATAGCTCCACTGTTGAGGGAGGAAACGTGATTTTCGAAGGAGCGGCACCTGGAGGTGGAGCGACCGTCTATTACGATTTACCCGGAACTGATGCGGAACCTCTCAGCAAGATCGGTACTCGTGAATATGCACCTGGTCACAACTACGGAGTTCGGGTGACGCGGACCGGTGAAAGTGAAGTTCAAGTACATCATTTAGTCGATGGGGTACCTGACGGCAAACCTCTCAAGCTGAAACCGGAACAGTTGCCAGAGGGTGGTTTCGGATTTATTTATTATCAGGACCGTAGTTTTATCGTCGACAATGTGCTTATTGAACGCACTCCTCCCTTCTCCACTGACTTTGAGGAAAGCTGGAAAGTCTTCTCTCAAGAAGTGGCCGAGAAGCAAAGCGCGATTGAGGTCATACGTCAGCTATTGAAAGACTTAGATTCTGCGAAACCGGGACGGATTGCCTGGGTTTCGGACTATTCTGGAGAAGCACCAGTCGTACCTCTCCTATTGCGTGGCGATCATACGGCGCCGGGTGATCCGGTCGAGCCAGTTCCATTTTCCGTGTTGCGGGATAAGGACGGAAATGGTGCTTTACTCCCATACGAAATTAACCCTCCTCATGAGAATGCGACGGGCCGCCGCACTGCTTGGGTCAATTGGTTGACTGAGCCTGATTCCCGTTCAGCGGCGTTGACGGCGCGAGTGCAGGTGAACCGTCTCTGGCAGCATTATTTCGGTACAGGAATTGTGTCGACAACGGATAACTTCGGGTACAGCGGCGAACGGCCGACCAACCCGCTGTTGCTCGAATACCTGGCGAGTCACTATGTTGAACAGGGCTGGAAGCTTAAGGACGTTCATCGTTTGATCCTGCATTCCCAAGTCTTCAAGCAATCAGGACAACATCGGGAGGCGGCATATACTGTGGATCCCGACAATAAGTCGTTATGGAAATATCCCCGCCAAAGATTAAATGCAGAAGCGGTCCGTGACGGAATGCTTCAAGTGGCGGGCACATTAGAAAAGGAGCTCGGCGGAGCCTTTGTGCCTACGGCTCGCAGCAGCGGAGGAGAAACTACTGTTGAAGAATCGACTCCGGGTGCTCATCGTCGTTCACTTTACCTGTACCAACGGCGGACACAGATCGCCGATATGTTACAAGTGTTTGATGCTCCCAAAATCGTATTCAATTGCACTCGACGAAACGTATCTACGACACCGCTACAATCACTCTCACTCATGAACTCCGAATTCATACGCCTGCGAGCGAGTGAATTAGCCATTCTACTGGAAGAACGGGACTCGTCGGAAAGGCGGATCGACTTGTTGTATCATCTTGTGTATGGACGAGCCCCGGATTCTGAAGAACGAGAATTAGTGACGAATTTCCTAACCCGACAGGTCATGTTCTATAAGGCTGCAGATGATAGACCAGAACAAGCCGCAAACAAGCCAACAGCCTTAAACCCGGAACATCAGGCTTGGGTCGATTGTTGTCAGATGTTGCTGGCTTCCAACGAATTTCTCTACATCCCTTGATTCAACTCTTTCGCCCGGAAAGCATTTCGCATGCTGAATCCATTTGACAGTCAAAACCAGGTGAACCGACGTGCCTTTCTGGGAAGCTCCGCAACCTGTATGGGAGGGCTGGCTCTATCGCAGTTAATGCAGCAAGCCGTTGAAGCTGGTTCTACTTCTGGGGAAGGATTGCCCAATAAGACTTTGTTCACGCCCCAAGCAAAGAATATGATCTGCCTGTTTCAGCATGGAGGACCGAGTCAAATGGATTTGTTCGATTACAAACCTGCTCTTAACAAATGGCATGGGAAACCGTATCCGGGGGGCGACCTCGAAGTTCATTTCGACAAACAGGCCGGGAATGTTCTCGGGGCACCTTATCAATTTGCGAGTCATGGCGAATGTGGTATGGAGTTGAGCGAACTGTTACCTCATACCGCTAAAATCGTGGATGACATCACTTTGATCCGTTCGATGCAGACTGAGTCGGTCGATCATGAATCGGCCTTGCGATTAATTCACTCGGGTAAGTTTCTCGCCGGCATGCCCGTGATGGGTTCGTGGGTAGTGTATGCCCTGGGATCCGGTAATGAAAATCTGCCCGCCTATGTGGTACTGACGGATCCGGGGGGGCTCCCTGTCGATGGTGAACGCAACTGGTCTTCGGAGTGGCTCCCCGCTATCTATCAGGGGACCCCATTCCGTTCCGGACCTTCGGTGGTTTCTAATCTGAACACACCCCAGGGGATTCCCTTCGACGCCCGTGTTCATCAGCTCGATTTACTCAAACAGTTGAATGGACGACATCTACAGCAGGATCCGTACAACACGGAATTGTCAGCCCGTATTCAGAATTTTGAAACAGCAGCACGCATGCAACTGGCCGTACCGGAGGTTCTCGATATCTCCCAAGAAACCAAGGAGACGCACGAACTGTACGGACTGAATAATCCGGAGACGGCTGAATATGGCAAACGTTGCCTGTTGGCTCGTCGCTTAATCGAACGCGGTGTTCGGTTCGTGCAACTGTTTCTTAGTGGTCAACCTTGGGACACGCATAGCAAAAATGCGGCCACCCTGAAGGGGCTATGTGCCCGCACGGATCAATCGAGTGCTGCTTTGGTGATCGACTTAAAACGCCGGGGTTTACTGGATGACACCATTGTCATGTGGGGAGGTGAATTTGGTCGGCTGCCAATTTCGCAAGGAACCGATGGTCGTGATCACAACCGTCACGCCTTTTCTTTGTGGTTTGCAGGAGGCGGGTTCAAGTCGGGGAATGTCCATGGAGTGACTGATGAGTTCGGATACAGCGCCGTTGAAAACCGTGTGAACGTGCACGATCTGCACGCCACCCTCTTTTCGCTATTGGGCATTAATCACCACCGATTGACGTTACCCCACGAAGGCCGCGCCGCCAGCCTGACTGACGCGGAAGTCACTCACGCTCAAATAGTGCAGGAGTTACTTGACTGAAGCAGAGAGTTGCGATTCGTAAAAATTCACCTGCGGCCGTTTCTTCAGTTTGTAAGCGAGATACCCGACGCAAATGACAACGGAAAGTGCGCCGATCGCAATCAGACCTTCCATGGTGATCATCTCGGCAATCATGTACATAAAGCGTCCACGCCGCGCCGAGCGTGTACTACCTTCGCCCATCTCCTCGGGATGCAGCAGCATGTAGGTGCCGCCCGCTGCCAGGGCGACAATAATCCCAGTCACCCAGAGCGGTCCCCAGATGATGTCGTTGACGGTCGCGTCCTCCACCCGTGAAGGGCGGGAGCAACCAATCATGCTACCGATTTTCTCAACATGAAATAAAGCATCCTCTTTCGAGGCCACTTCAAACTGCGCTTTCTTAGCCTTCTCTTTGTGGTTGATGAAAGAGACCGAGAATTGCTCACTATCCTGCTGATATCGGAGTTGTGTGATTTTCTCGAGCGGAATAATTTTCGACTTGGAGGGGATGAACTCGGCGAAATCAGTCTGGGATTGAATCGCCTCTTTCAGGTTTCGCAGAGGCTTCTTGTCCAAAGTCAGGTCATACAAACCCTGGTCAGTAAGAAGGCCGACGCGCGTTCCGTTTTCCTGTTTCTTTTCCCATAGATCGACGATTTGCAGTTCCGAACTCATAAATACCATTCCTAACTTAGAAGTGTTTTCGAAGAAGGGTGTAGATACTGTACTTATAAGGCAGGGGCGATTCGACGAATCGCAAGATGGGATTAAATCTGCCACAGATGTTTGAAGTGTACAGTAATGACTACATGGTACTCAAGCAGCAAGAGGATGCAAGGCTAACGGAAAATTCTCAACAGGAATGGAACGCGCCAACACGTTCTAATCATCCGAGTTTGATGACAATTTTTCCAAGATGATCCTGGGATGCCAGGTGTTCATAGGCCTGAGGAACTTGATCGAAGGAGAAGGTGCGGTCAATGATGGGTTTCACCTTGTGAGCACTGATCGCTTTATTCATACTTTCAAACATGGCGCGGCTACCGACGTAAATACCTCGAACATTGACACTTTTCATCAGGATCGAAATCGGATTGAAGTCCCCTGGTCCACTGAGCACGCCAATCAAAGCCACATGTCCGCTCATACGAACCGCTTTCATCGATTTGGAAAGCGTACCCGCGCCACCCACTTCGACAACGTGATCTACCCCTTCACCGCCCGACCATTGCAGGACCGTTTTATCCCAGTCAGGATCTTTACGGTAATTCACAGTGAAGTCCGCTCCCAGTTTCTGCGCGAAGTTCAATTTGTCGTCGCTGCTGGAAGTGATCGCGACAGTGGCTCCCGCCAGCTTTGCGAACTGCAAAGCAAAAATGCTGACGCCGCCCGTTCCGAGTAACAGAACTTTGTGGCCCGGCAGGACCGGTTTGCCGCTCAGGATCGCGTGCCAGGCTGTTACCCCTGCACAAGGCAACGTTGCCGCTTCTTCGAATGAAAGATGCTCCGGAATCGAGACGACTCCTGTTGCTGGCAAAGTGATGTATTCGGACAGAACTCCATCTACTTCTCCCCCCAGGGCCGTCTTTTGCATAGTGGAATCGCAAGCGCCTCCCTGCCACCCGGGCATGAAGCATCCACAGACCCGGTCACCCTTCTGCACGGTATCCACGCCAACGCCCACCTCAACAATCTCGCCGCTGCAGTCGGAAAGAGGGATACGAGGGACATCCATGTTGGGGTTATATTGGCCTCTCAGGATCATCAGGTCTCGAAAGTTCAGCGAGCAAGCCTTCACGCGAACGACAACCTGTCCGGGGCCAGCGGTGGGTTGGGGCAAATCGACTAATTTTAAACCTGAGATGTCTCCCATAGTTTCTATTTGATACGCACGCATGATTGAACTTCCTGATCAAACGAGTAATTAATATGAAAAGTGAGTAATCGAAAATGAGTTTGAAACCATCCAGAAGCTTAATTCTGGTTCAGTTGGAATCTGTAAAACCGGAATCGAATCGATCGGTCATCAAGATTCAGGATGATTCCTAAATAGGAGGCGATGGGTTTTGCTTCTGGTGCCGGCGACGTTCATGGGCACTGACTTCGGGTACAGTCAGGAACCCCCAACTGAGTGCCTGGTCCTGACGATATTCTTTACCAAGCGTCAGCGCCGTTACCGCTTTCGACAGTTCGTAACCGATGTAAAAAGCATGTGACGAATCCATTTCACCGCTTGCGGCAGTGATCTGATCGAACAACTCATAAGGATCTGATCCATGCCAGTATCCGTCTCTGTTCAGTAAATGCAGTTCACCCCTCTCCGCAAAGATACGAAAATTAGGATCACGAATCTGCGCCTGCATTTGTTCCAGGGTTTCTGCACCACGCTCTTTTAAGCGAGCATCACGCAGCATCACCAGATTGGAGTCGAGGTGTTTTGGTAATGTTTTACGAGCGAAGCAGTAGTGCATCAACCGGCGGGCATGGTCAAATTCTTTCACCGCCGTTCGGCACCAGTTAATGACTTCGGTCGTCAGCACACTTTCCACCTGCAGCTCCTGACAGATTCCGGCCAGAAGAAAGTTTACGCCAGCAGAATCGACTTCGGATAGTTCCGTCAGGTTGCCAATGCCCATCATCATCGCTTTGTCTGGCCACTTCCGGCGAACTTCATAGTAGCGAGCCAGTGATGCCGTGAATCCAAAACTGATCGGTTCCAGAATGGGATCAATGCGGTAGGGAGTGCCCTGAGCGTCGAGTTCTTCGACCGTTCGCTCAAGCGAATTAAGATCGTCCGGTCGGTCTGGAATCGCCACCAGCTCAGCTCCAAGCATTTTCGCCCAGGCAATGTTGGTCTGATTACAACTCAGAACAAGTTCCGCACCCTGCTCCACTGCGTCGCTCACTTCTCGCTGATCGAAACTGTCGATCGAAACTCGAAATCCCTCCGCAACTAGCATGCGGGTGACCTCACCCACGCGACTCCAGCTCTCTCCCGGAATGCAACCAACGTCAATCAGGTCGGCACCTGAGTCTCGATAGCGACCGGCCAGTTGCAGGATTTCCCTGTCCGTCATCCGCGGAGCATGATTAATCTCGGCAATGATATCGATGCTGTACTGGCTGAGGTCCGGTGGTTCTTTCTGAGAGGCTCCAAAAAAGAGAGGCAGATCGTACATATCTTTGGGCCCCCGCTCGAAAGGAAGATCGTATTCGCCTGCCAGCCCGTCAAGCGAACCCTGGCACCAGCCTGGCAGTACGACTTTCTGGTATCTCTCGGGAGAAATAGGGTCTCGATGTTCCGATTGGCTCAGCTTTCGGGCGACCCAGTCAGTATGCATTAATGCGGCGACACTGATGCCCAGAACTTCGATCTCATATTCGAACTGATGTTGCTTGGCCAGTTGTGGTAAAAGATCGCGCAAGGCTGGTTCGGCCAGACGACCGGTCAGGAACAAGATTCGTGCAGAAGAATCTGTTTCAACCGGCATCGGGTTTACTCGCAAGTCAGAGTGAGAAGAGCGGACGGAGGGGATTCTGGCAGAGGTCTGCTTCCCTATTGTAAACAAGGTTAACCCATGTCCGAAACCTGCCAGCTCGATCTTCGCCTTTGAAATAGAAAGCTATATTTATTTAACCCAGTTTTTAGATTTGCCTTCCAGAGCGGAATCTTCTCCCGGTTTCCAACCAATGCTGTGTTCGATCTGTGTGGCCAGTTCGATATCTTTCATCGTGATCCCCTTGGCACTGTGAGTTTGCAGCTTCACTTTCGCGCGGGCATAACCCAATTCAAGATCAGGATGATGGTCGGCCGCTTCCGCCATGTAACCAATCGTATTTGCGACGAGCAGCGTGTGTGGAAACCCGGGGGTTTTATAAACGCGGGTAATCCAACCCTCCTGCAGTTTCCACTCGGGGATTTTCTTCAGATGTTCAGCGATCTGTTCTTCCGTTAAAACTTCTTTATCAGCCATTGTCATTCTCCATTATCTTAGATGAGAGTCAAAAACGTTGCTGTAGTCCGAAATTTGTAACCGGATGTGTTTGGTATTCGAACTTATCGGACCACGCCTCCATTTACATTGATGACTTGCCCCGTAACGAAATTCGCTTCCTCGCTGGAGAGAAAACGGATCATGCGGGCAATGTCAGTCGGTTCACCCCACCGCTTGAGCGGGGTTTCGTTCAGGACTCGTTGTTGCCAATAACCGCTCGCTCCGTCACCCCACGCTGTTCTAATCCAGCCCGGCGAAACACAATTCACGCGAACTTCAGGTGCCAGGCTCAGAGCGAGAGAGCGAGTAAACCCCATGACACTATTTTTGGCCATCGAGAACAGTTCTCCACTATCTCCTTCCATGCCACGGTCGGATTGGTCCCAACCAATTGTGATCAGGCTACCGTTGCCGGCCTCTTTCATTCGCGTTCCCCAGGCACGTCCCAGTACCGCCGTCGAGGTGACGTCAATTTTGAGAAGTGCGTCGAGCTTTCTGTTGTAATCCCAATCCTTCGCGGCACCGGTAAGCAGATCAACCCCTGCATTGAGAACCGCGATCTGAAAGCCCCCCTGCTCCTCCCAAGTCTGTTCCGCAAATGCCACAAGTTCAGCTGTCTCGTAGAGATCCTGACTGATGACTGTCGCACTTCGGCCAATTAAGCGGATTTCGTCAGCCACCTTTTCAGCTGCCTCGATCGAACGGCGGCAGTGCACAACGATGTCTGAACCCGCCCGCGCCAGTTCGAGGGCGATCTCTCTCCCGATTCCAGTAGAGGCTCCGGTTACCAAGCTGGTCTGATTCTCCAGCGAGGCGAAGTTATTTGTCGATGTCGTTCGTGAAGACAATGCGCAGATCACTTTCCGAAAATTGGGTTCAATGAGAGTTATCAATTCTGTGACACTCTTCTCAGAATAGCAAGTTACGTCGCTCGCCAAACATCGTGGAAAGTAGACGTTCAATCCAAAATATGAATCAGCTGCTCCGTTCTCAACTGTGAGAATTTTACCTGTAGCAGGATGAAGCTGTTCAGATGTTGTGACGTCCGAATTGAATTCGGGATATGCCTGAAAAACCAGTGTTTTATAAGAGACAGTCGGTTGGTTTTAATGTGCGAATGATGATTTCAAAACTCTCCTGAAAGAGGATGTTGAGGTTTTCAAAATGCAATGGTTGGATTAATACTGAAAGTCGTTGACGGGTCACTTTCCTGTAGTAATAATGGAGCTGGGCCGGTATGTCTTACGGGCTCCCGTCTAACCTGAGTTGTCCTCGAGGAAGTCACGCCTCAGCGGTGTGAAGCCTATCTCATTCTCCTCGTGGTCAATGGATAACTCCCAGTCACATCCCAGAGTAAATTGAATTCTGCCTTACCTGAACCAGGCTCAAGGACTAATTGTCCTGTTACTGAGCATGGAAATTCGCCGGTTAGATGCAGATGGGCCACGGATAATATTCGTCACTCAAAATTAATACGTCATCTACAAGTTGATTTTGCATTGGGTAAGCAAAATCGTCTAAAGGTCCGTACCCTTGACAGAACCTGATCATAAATACAGTCAACAAGACTTACCTACATCCAATAACTCCAAATCACAGATTGAGTCACCAGAAATGATCTCCGGACTTGCTGATCCTGCTGTCTCCCCTTCCCACTCCATGCTGTCCAATGAGTTGGAAAAAGACCTCGTTCAGGTTTTCAAACTCCTGGCAGATGAGACCCGCTTGAAAATTCTGCTTTACCTCGTCAAAGAACAGGAAATCCACGTTTCTGCTCTTTGCGAGCGTCTGCAGCAGAGCCAACCTGCCGTCAGCCATCATCTGGCCCTGTTGCGGGTCGCTGGATTGATTGAAGCGCGACGTGAAGGAAAACACAATTTCTATTCCGTTCGAAAAGGGCATTTCCATCGCATTATGAACGAGCTTTTTAGCAGCATGATGGGACAGGGAGATGATGCCATCCGCTTCAAAGATTTCATCGTCACCCAGGAAAACCGACTGGCTGAATAAGTTTTAGAAATGCTGATTTTTAAATACGCAACTGTTCGAGATACTGAACTTTTCTATCCGAAGGCAAGTCCCTCGGAAAGAAAGCGTTAATTCACAATGGAAGCGGCCTTCAATCATGGAGGTCGCTTCTTTTTTGCGCCAATCTGTGTAGAATTTGCAACGCATGGAAGTCCTCCGGCGCAAGTACGGATCAGTCTCTCTTCCGACAAATTCAAGCTGAAGCAGGTTCTCCTGTTTTCAGTGTCATCTCCCTACAGAGTAGAAACGATCAATGACACGCATCGCAAAACTGGCACTGGCTGACGGAACTGTTTTCACCGGTACTGCTTTTGGAGCGGAAGGCGAAGTCTACGGTGAAGTCGTCTTTAACACGAGTATGACCGGTTATCAGGAAATTCTGACGGATCCATCGTACTGCGGCCAAATCGTCACGATGACTTACCCTCTAATTGGCAACTACGGTATCAATGCCGAAGACTCGGAAAGCCGGGGAATCTTTCTCCGCGGATTTGTCATCCGTGAACTGAGCCCAGTTCCCAGTAATTACCGCTCCGAGTTGACTCTCGATGAATATCTGAAACAGAACAGCATCATCGGCATTGAAGGGATCGATACCCGGGCCCTTGTTCGACGAATTCGTGTTCAGGGGGCCATGACGGGGGTACTTTCGACAACCGACCTTGACGATGATTCATTGATCGCCAAGGCTCAATCCAGTCCGGAACTGGTTGGACAGGATTTGGTGCAACAAGTCATGCCGACCGAAAATGCGGACTGGAGCGAAGGACTAAATACTCTCGCTCGACCAACCGCTCTGTTCTCCGCTGGATGTGACGGAAACGATGCCGAACGACCTCACGTCGTCGCGATTGATTACGGTATGAAATTGAACATCCCCCGCCACCTCCAAGAATCAGGTTGCAAAGTTACGATCGCACCGGGGACGTCCACAGCGGAAGATATTCTCGCCCTCAACCCGGATGGCATCTTCCTGTCAAACGGACCAGGCGACCCACGACCTCTCGATTACGCAACGAAAACGATCCAGGATTTGCTTGGAAAGAAACCTGTGTTCGGAATTTGTCTTGGGATGCAGTTACTCGGACTGGCGTCGGGATGTGATATCTTCAAGCTTCGCTTTGGTCACCGGGGTGCTAACCAGCCTGTGCTGAACAAAGCGACTGGACGTGTCGAGATTACCACGCAGAACCATGGTTTCGCAGTGAGTACCGATTCATTGCCCGATAATGTTGAAGTGACACATATCAATCTGAATGATCAGACTGCCGAAGGAATTCGTCTGACTGATGTACCTGCTTTTGGAGTGCAGTATCATCCGGAAGCAGCTGCAGGACCACACGATAGTCATTACCTGTTCAAAGAGTTCTTTGACATGATGTGTACGCCCGCAACATCGTAATTTGGTCTCATTTAGTCTCAGAGGTATCTCTGCTTATTGAACTCGGACTTATTTGAGTTCTTGCAGGGATAACTTCCTGAAAATCTCCCCCAGACCCGCTTGCCGTCATTAGGGGCTCCCTGTACAACAGTTAAACTGCAGGGAGACTCCTGTATCTGAGCGTATTTCTCCAGGGAAGCACGGAAATGCAATAGCGTTTTAGTCTTCTCGTCAGGATTGAAATCAACCGAACATTTTTGAATTGCTGTTTTTAAGGTAAGTGATTATGGCTGTGGAACGCACATTGTTGCTGGTAAAACCGGATGGTGTACAACGTCGGCTGGTTGGAACGATTCTTTCTCGTTTTGAATCCAAAGGATTAAAAATCGTCGGATTGAAAATGCTGAATGTGACGCCAGAACTGGCTCGCAAACACTATGAAGAACATGTCGAAAAACCGTTTTATCCTCTGCTGGAAGAGTTCATCACTGCATCTCCCGTCGTCGCTATTGCGGCTGAGGGTGTCGATGCCATCTCTGTCGCACGCACGATGATGGGTTCGACAAACGGTCGCGAAGCCGCTCCGGGAACCATCCGTGGCGATCTTTCACAAAGTCGACAGATGAATCTCGTTCATGGCAGCGACAGCCCCGAAGCTGCCAAGAGAGAGCTCGATATCTACTTCTCGGCTGCCGAGTTACTGGACTACGACCTTAATCTATCTGTCTATCTTGCTGCCGGCGACGAACAGTAATTCTCGCACAGCGCGGCGTCCCTCGGGACGAACGCAGGACTGATCAACAAAAGACCCGTCAGTGACTATGCTGTGCGGGTCTTTTTTGTGGTATTAGCTGTGCTGGTAAGCTGTATGGTATCGATAGGCAAAAAAATACCCCTCCAAAGTTACCTGAACTTAGGAGGGGTTTGTTTTTGGCATTTCTGAAATTCCCGGCGAGTGCATACGGGCTGTCTCAGAATAGTTGCCAGTTAGAACTTTCGAATGACGCCGACAACGACACCCAGAACTTCAACTTCATTAGAATAGATTGGGCTCATCGTGCTATTGGCGGGTTCAAGACGCACACGCGTTGGTTCCTTATAGAACCGCTTAAGCGTGGCATCATCATTGCCGACGAGTGCGACAACGATATCACCATCATGACACGTGGACTGTCGATGAACGACGACGTAATCACCTTCAGCGATCTGGTCTTCGATCATCGAATCCCCTTTCACGCGGAGGCAATAATGGTCTTCATTATCCAGCAATGTTGAGAAATCGATTTTCTCGGCTTCTTCAACAGCCAGTACCGGTTGTCCGGCGGCAATCTGACCTGCCAAAGGCAATGTCATGCGATCCTTGGGAGAATCGGCCAACTGGATAGCGCGAGACATGTGAGATTCGCGAGTAATCAGCCCTTTCTTTTCCAGGGCTTTCAGATGGCACATTACTCCATTAGGTGAGCGAATGCCAAATTGTGCTCCGATTTCTCGTACAGTTGGGCCGTAGCCTCTGTTCAAAATCTTGTCGCGTACGAAGTCATAAATTTCCTTCTGACGAGTCGTCAGCGTGGGCCTTTTCAAGCCTAAATCTACCATAACTATTTGCTCCTCAGCATTAGTTTGAAAACGAAGCATTGTGGTTGTGCTAAACGAGCACGTCACCGCTTCCTTTTCCTGCCTCATCGAATACATTTTGATTAATCGTTTCACTGACTACGGCGGATCAGTTGTTTGTACCGGTCATTCTACACAATCAAGGTGGAACTGAACATAAATCGGCCAAATAAATGTATAACAATTAATCGTGATATTGAATGTCTACTGTAAGAATTACCATGCACTGTACAAATTGCAATAAGAAAGTGCCTGTTTAAGCTAGGTTTTGGTCCAGTAATTGTACTTTAGTGCAGTGTTTACTCGCATCTCAGCGAATCAGAACACAAAAAAAACCATCCGTACAATTACGGATGGTTAATTCTATTAGACAGTTAGCGTGCTAATCAAGAGAAGCAGCACACCTGTCTATTGTTGTCGTTGAAACCAGTACTTCATAGGAGCGAGACAAGTCGTTCTCTAGAGCCGATTATTTGATCAATTTTGTGAGTTCCGCAGTGAGATCTTTTTCGGACACGCTGGTACTGACGACCATGCCGTTCTGGTCGATCAGCCAGATACTGGGAACGTTCAATACGCCGTAATACTTAACCACGGGGTGTTGCCAGCTCCGTTTTGTCGGATCGGGATCAAAGAGTTGTTTCCAAGCGATTCCGGCGTTGCCTACAGCAATTTCAAGCGGAAGTTCATCGTCATCCAGGCTCACTCCAACGACTTCAAGTTTTGATGCATCAAACTGGCCGGCGATAGAATCGATTTCCGTGAGGACTTCTTCGATTCCACCGATGTTTGAACTCCAATAGACAATGGCGGTGACCTTGCCCCGGTTCTGCTCAATTTTGAAGAATTCACCTTGGTAGGTCGAACCACCAAATTTCAGGCTCTGGCCAGTAAGGCTGAGACGACGCAAGACACCCTTAGACTGTTCTCCTTGGGGAGTGTCCGGGTATTGGGCGAGGATTTGTGCGTAGCACATTCTCGCTTCTTCTGAAAGCTTGTATCGCTCACAGCTTCTTCCAGCGGCCAGTAGTAACGGCATCGTTTTAACTTTTTCTTCCGGAAAAGCCTCACAGAAAGTACGTGCTTGACGAGCGAACTCGGTGATCCATTCGGTGTTTTTCTGACTGTATCGCATCGCGTTGGTATTGGCGAAACGAACCACCGCATAAGAAGCTTCCATAGCCGATTTAGAGCCGGGTCGCTGTTTCTGCAGGTATTCTGCGTCGGCATAGAGCGATTCTCCTTCTGACTGGTCGCCTTGCAGAGCAAGTTGCAATCTCGCTTCCGATAGTCGCTGCACCAGTTGGTGCATGATTTCTTCAGGCTCCTGATTCTGGTGTGCGACCAGTACACCTTTGGATGCTAAATCGACAATCTTCTTGTTCCGTGCTTTGATGAGCTGGGGAACCTGTTTGGGATCGGGAGTACCCGAGCTTGAAGCGAGAGGCTGACGCATCACGTTTGTGATTTGTTTGATAATGCCCGCTGCTGACTCATCTGCCGATTGAGCAGGTTCAGGTTGGCTAATAGACGCCGTCGGTAACGTATTAGCGGCTGTTTTGACTTTCCCAACGGCATTGGTTTCCGTAGGAGCTGTCTGGCCCGTCGTATCGGGGGTGGCTTCCGGTTCGGGTGAACCACATCCAACGAGAAGTCCAGCCAACAGACCGGTGACGAGAAGAGTGGGTAACAATCGCATTTGAATCATTTTATTCCATCCTTGGAGCAGCTGAAGCCTGACATCCCTATCGCAACGTGATTTCCCACAGTGTAAACATTCCGCGATCCTGGTTGTGAAAGGATCAGTCAGTCTGCTGTGAAAATCAGCTGTTTCAATGCTGTTTGAGAGAGCGTTTTACGACAAAAACGGAGTTTATGGCAATGCGAGTTTGGCCATTCTGCCCCCTCTTCTTTGGAAAAATTACAAAGTTCTTCAAGTAGAAATTACTAAGACCTGGGATCAATAAGCGTTCGTTCCTGCTCAGGACAGGTGAATCGGAAGGGACTTTAGCGAATGCGAAGAACAGGGGTATTGAGTTGATGTATCTGAATGGGAGAAGTGCGGTAGGTACTCGGGCAGGAGTCGGATTTTAGAGCTCAAACCGGCAGGAATTGCCGGTCAGGAAGCGGTCTATCCTAGATTTGGCCGATCCTTAGAATTACGGAATGCTCCTTGCATCAAGGAAGCAATGCGTAAGGAGAATTTGTCTCGATACCGCTGAATACGAAACGTGAGTTGATGACCATGGCAGAGCAAAACGAACTTGAAGAGCTCGATCAACAGATGTCCGAGAAACCGGAAAAAACAACTGGCCGAAAGAAACGCGGGTTCGGTGTTGCCTGGCTGGCAGGTCCGATCATCCTTCTGACCGCAGGCTGGGTCGCGCCGATGATCATCGCCAACACCGATTTACGAGAGCCAGTGCTGGTTCGATTGATCCCCGGATTCGATCAGCAACTGAAAATCAAATACGCCTCTCTCGACTGGATGTCTCCTGTCGTCATGCATGAGGTCACGGTTTCGGACGCAAACAATGAACCGATCGCAACCGTATCCGAGATGCGAACCGAGCGGACGCTCTTCCAGCTCGTTTTCCAATCAGGCGACTTGGGTACGATCGAACTGACTTCACCTGTGCTCAAAGTGAAACTACGAGAGAATGGGAGCAACGTCGAAGATTTATTGAATCCAATATTGGCAGCACAAGATCCGGAGGCCGAGTCTTCCCAGCTCAAACTGGTCGTGAAAGAGGCCACGTTGGAGCTGTATGATCCTGCCGATCAATTGGTGAATACCACAGTTGTGGAACAGCTGACGTTGCAGCAGACCCCTTCAAAACTGGAAATGGAGCTTCAGGGAACAGTCAATGAGGCTTCCATCCATGTCGCGGGTGAATTTGAACCGACGTTTGAGTCGGGATCTGTTCGTTGGAAAACCGAACGTCTGGATCTCGCCAGTTGGAAACCATTGTTGAGCCGCATGCAGCCCGGCGCCCGATTAAGTGGATTTGTGACGGCCGAACAGACATGCCTGTGGGATCAATCGACCACCCTGCCCTCGGTCGCTCTGAGTGGACCAATGCAGGTTGATCAACTGGAACTGCTTCTTCCGGATCAAATGGGTGGTGATGCTTTTCAGTTGGATGAGTTGAAGACAGGTGGAGCATTCCATGTTTCTTCTCAGCAGCTCCGTTTTGAAAACGCGACATTCGATTCTGCTCTGGGGCATTTCCGTATGCAGGGGGAAGTGAACCTTGCAGAGGTGCAGTCGCAGCAGAACTGGCAGCAGCAGCTGGCAACTTTGATTAATTCCGATCTGGCGATTCAAGGGTACGTTGATCTGGCGGAACTCGCTTCGTTATTTCCGCAGGCCTTGTCTGTTAAAGAGGACATGAAGATCGTCGCGGGTCAAGCTGATCTTTCGCTTCATGCCCGTGATTTAAATGGTCGACGCGTGTTGGAGGCCCGTTTGGGAACCACTGATCTCCTTGCTGAACAAGGTGGCAAATCGATTGCCTGGAAAGAACCACTCAAGTTCGATTGTCAGGTCCATCTCGAAGACGAATGGCCCGTTGTTGATCGCTTACGTGGTTCTTCTGAATTTATGGAATTCCAGGGCGAAGGTTCGTTGGAGTCAGCCAAGTTTCAACTGACGGCCGATCTGCAGAAATTCTCGGCACAACTGACTCAGTTTATCGATCCTGGATTCGATACACTGCAGGGGAGCCTCAATGCTCAATTCCAAACTCAATTATTGAATGGTTCTGACTGGAATGCCGAAAGTCGATTGATCGTTGAGAACTTTGTTTTGAATTGGCCCGGTAGTCCGTCTTGGCGGGAAGAACGTCTGGTCGTCGATGGCAATATACAAGGCGAGTTTATTGATCGTGAACTGCGTAAGATCCAAACGGCGAAGTTCATCGTTAGTAGTGGTACAGACCGTCTGCAAACGGTTCTCACTGCACCCGTTGAACTGGGACAGCCTCCTTATCTGTTTGCGACGACTTTACAGGGAAGTCTGGCAAACTGGCAGAATCGTCTGCGCCCTCTAACCACGCTTGAACCGTGGCAGTTGGGGGGAGAAATCAACTTGACATCCCAAACCAGTCTATCAGACGACCATGTTCGGTTTGTCGATACCAGTGTCGATATCAGTTCCTTCGTCGCCCGGCAACCCGGAGTTGCTATTCAAGAACCCAAACTCCGTTTACAAACGGCAGGCGAGTATGACCGTCACACCGGCACGCTGTCCGTCGACGACATGACGTTGGCCAGTTCCAGCTTGGGAGTCCGTACAGTTGATCTGGTGGTGAAGCCTGTTTCGGGGGCGACACCGGAACTCTCTGGTAACTTGGCACTCAAGGCTGATCTCAATCGAATTTCAAGCTGGTTCGCCGAGCATCCTCTGTTGAAACAATTACGGTTAGGTGGACTCGCTAAATTCCAGTTGCAATTTGATCGCGGTCAAGAAATCGCACAGACGGTCGGTCAGCTGACCCTCGATAACTTCTCGATCTCTTCGTCTGCTCCGGCTCCTTCTTCCGGTAGTCGAACTGCGTTGAACGGAACTGCCGCTGTTACCCCCAGCAGCAATACGATCTGGGCGGAGGAAGCATTTCAAGTTACCTGGAAGACATCCCGAAAAGCGGAGCAACTGGATCTGGAGCAACTAACGGTCGATTCGAAGTTACTTAAGCTGCATACCTACGGAAAAGTTTCCGAACTAAGCACTGTTCGCAATGTGGAACTCTCGGGGAATGTGGAGTACGACCTCGAAAACCTGATGCGAATCCTTCAGAAATCAAACGATCCTGCTGTGCAGATGACAGGACGTCACCAGAAGTCGTTTGTTCTGTCGGGACCACTCACAAGCTGGGCGGCGAATGCCCCTGCTCCGTCAATGAATCCCGATGGCAGCTATGGCATTCCTGGATCTGTGCAGAACGTCAGTCAATCAGATGGCAAGTTGACGGGGCAAGCAGCGTTTGGCTGGGATACGGCAAAACTATATGGATTGCCCGTCGGTCCGGGTGAATTGGCGTTACAGCTCGATGACAAAATTGTGCGTATTGAACCCGTCTCTCTGCAGGTCGCGGAAGGTCGCGTGAATTTGTCATCTCACATTCGATTTGATCAGGCTTCCCCCACGTTGCATCTTGATCCGGCAAAGATCATGGAGAACATTCGACTCACCCCTGAATTGTGTGGCGAGTTTCTGCAATACGTTGCCCCGATGCTCTCGGATGTTTCGCAGATCGAGGGACATTTCTCGATGGATCTGAACAGTGCACAAATTCCGCTGTTAACTCCTGCTGGTTCCGACATCACTGGGAAACTTCAGATTGAACGGGCCGAGGTTCGTTCAGGTCAAATGGCGAACCAGTTAACCACAATGGTGCAACAGGTGAAAAGCATCATTAGTCGCACCTCGTTGCAGGGTGCCAGCCCCGGTGGCAGCACCTGGATTGTAATGCCTAAGCAGGAAAGCGAATTCCGAGTCACTGGCGGTCGTGTTTATCACAAGCGGCTTGAGTTTCATGTCGACGACGCGATTCTGTTCACCACCGGCTCGGTTGGTTTGGACAACTCTTTGAACTTGGTTGCCGAGATTCCCATTCAGGAAAAATGGTTGGGCAACAATCGCCTAGCCGCTTCGATGAAGGGACAACTGCTGCGTGTTCCGATTTCCGGTACGATGAAGCAACCAATTCTCGATCAACAGGCCCTCGCCGTCTTTGCCAGTCAGTTTGCGGGTTCCGCTGCTCAGAATTATCTGCAGGAAGAACTGGACAAACAGCTGAAAAACCTGTTTTCACGCTAATTAAAAACAGTTTCTGCTGTAGCGAACCAGAGCCGGTCGCTTCGAGGTGAGTCATCGATATTCACCTTGGAGCGATCGGCTCTGTTTGTTAATATCCCCGCCTCTACTCTCTCTCCTTATGAATATTTTATGTGATGATTACCGGCAGGGACGTCCGGCTTATGACCAGGTTACGTATTGTACTATCTGCTTTTTTGATCTCCGCATCGGTGGCGAGCAGCACTGGCTGCAATTTGTTGCATAATTTGCAACCGCACCGCTTGCATCGATTGAATCGCCAACCCTCCTCGGCCAGCGCCGCGATGTTCTCCGTACAGGATGGAGCCACAGGTGAGAGCCCTGTTGAGGAATTCATGTCCTCCACAGAACTCGTTGAGATGGAAGAATAGTTGACGCGGAAGTCAACATCCTCCCCTTCTCTGATTGTGCGTAAAAGGAACCCTTCAGCTGCGTTCGATTTTTAAGGAACGAACTTTCTGAATAGTGGAGTTCCGCGCACTTCATATGCTCTTCCAACGCTCGCGACTTGGCTACAATTGCGCACAGTCTGACTCACTGAGTCGTAAGGGGCGATCTACTTAAGCAAGGGCGCTCAGTTGCTGTCTCTTGGGCACTGACGATTAAGAACTGACTCTGTCAGTACAGCCTATTGGCCGAATTCAGCTTGAGACCGGAATGAGCGACCCCGTTGGATCAGTTCGTTCGACGGCGGCACCTGTTGTCGCTGCATCGTGTAACGGAACGTTTGCCGATCAGTGATCTTCTGGGGAGAGAAGTTGTCCGCCAGAAACTCGATTCCGGGCCACTGGTACCAGGGAGTCTGCACTTTCTGCATGACAGTCAATGTCTGGTAACCATCTTTGAGAAGCTGGATTTCCCGCGTTCCGTAATAGAGAAACGAAAACGAACAGGGCGTGTATCCCACTTCCTTACCATCCACTTTGGCCAATGCCCCAGGTGGATCGGATTCAATCGTCATTCGGCGAAATACGCATCCACTACCCATCGTGACCAACAGGCAACCCAACACTGCCCCAACGGCCATTCGCCGCAGACGGGAGGTTCTTACTGGTTGACTGTGAACAGTTAAGGGCATGAGACGCATCATACTTTTGAACGGACGGAGGGCGATGAAGGTAATCTGAGGCTGCGAATATTAACGATTTGAGGAAAACGGGCCAAGACGGATTCCAGAAGGGAGATGTTTGTTCATTTTTGCCTCTTTACCCCAGCTTTATTTGGTGGATTTGGATGCCGGTCTGTTAGCATGGTAAGACATTGGAAACTCTTGGAAACGAGGTATGTTCGGCAAGGGATTCGAAGTTCGATTTCACAGGGGTAACCGATGGATAGAGATCTGAGCGTCGTGGGAGCCTTTCTAGGCTCGTTTATGATTTTACATCTTGCATGGACAATCTTCAAATTGATCAACTCATGTGTCGTTATAAAGCGTAACGGTCCTGTTCTGTTCTATCTGAATGACTATTCCTTCCAAAGCATGGCAGCGCCTCAAGCAATATACCTCTGCTTATTTGTTCTCGGAGTGTTGATATTTTTAGTGATCGCTTCTCTTGCGGGTTGGGCAGGTATTCCTGTTTACCTTTTTCTAATAGTCGCTCCCACGCCTTTATTTTGTAACATGTTGCAATTCGCCTTCTGCTCCAGAGTGGGCGTAACCCGACAGGGATTGATTTACTCAAGGCTCTCGTTGGACAATGTTTTGTGCCGTGGGATGAATTGGAGTCGATTGAAAAGATGAAATATCAAATTCCGATGGTGATTCAATTCCTATTCAGAGACAGCACGATTAAAACAGGATTTTCATTGGAAAACGTGGATCAGGAATTTATGTCGACTCAGTTAGCTCAGCTTCTGCCGGATAGAATTGACCTCTCCCTATTAGAAACAGAAAGTGAACCAACACATGTTTGCTGATTTGACACAGGCCAAAATGGGTTGGTTGATGGTGGTTGCGGCCATTGTCATCATTTCACAGCATTACTTCTATCATCGTCAGTTGCGTCAATTGATGAGAGTCACTCGGGACCACGGCCCTATTCTGTTTTCCCTCAATGAAAACACAACGATGTCCTCATGCCGGTGGACTTGTCTCCATCTGCATCGCATGACGATGTTCATCGTGGCGTTGCTCGGCATCGTCGGAGTCTTTGCAGAGCAAGTGCCCGCTTTTGCAGCGATGATCGTGCTCTGTCTCGGGACCAGTTCCTTTCTTCATTACCTCAAAGTATCCAGTGAGAAAGTAACCGTCACGCGAACCGGAGTGATTGCCCGAACCTCCTCCACCCACGTCGGTTTTCTTCCGTGGGCGTCCATCTCAGATGTTGAACGAGTACCGTCGGAAGAAAAACTGATATATCAAATTGTGACCGACGCCTACCCTGAGAGCGATATCCGGTTTTGCATTGAGCTCGAAGATATCGATTTCATCACTGAGCAAATTAATCAATTCCTGCCTGAAGGGGTGTACTTCGAACCCGAACAGGAGGCGGCGCTCGTCAGTTAATTCTGCGACTCATCCAGAGAATTCAAGGGAAAATTAATCATCAGAGTGATCCGACTTCCCCAATCGAGCGTTTAATGTCGATGTGCAATCTTATCCGAAGGCATTCAGGCTATTCACATATCGCATCTTTAAAGAAAACAAGGAAATCCCCTCATGTCCTTCTTCAGCCGAATCGGAAATACCTGGGAACTGATGGGGGCGAGTTGGGATTTGCTCAAGCAGGATAAGGAACTGCTCTTCTTTCCCATCTTTTCTTCGATCAGTTGCCTGCTCGTCTCGGCGACTTTCCTGCTCCCCTTTTACATGGTGAGCGAATCGTTCGTTCCGCCTTCGCAAGAGGCTCCACTGGAGGATCAGATCTTCTACTACCTGGTTCTGTTCCTGTTTTACGTCGTGAATTATTTTGTCATGACGTACTTCAATGCGGCAGTGATCGGGGCGGCGATAAAACGAATGATGGGGGATGACCCGACGATGAGTGATGGGTTCCGATTCGCCAACAAACGGTTGTCCCAGATTCTCGGTTGGGCGATCGTCAGTGCGACTGTGGGGCTCATTCTGCGATTGATTGAAGATCGGTCGCAGAAAATTGGAGCGATCGTGGCGGGTCTGTTGGGGGCCGTTTGGACTTTATCCAGTTTCCTGGTGATTCCGATTCTGGTCGTTGAAGGAGTTGGACCGATCGACGCGCTGACTAAATCGACCAAGCTGCTCAAAAAGACTTGGGGCGAGCAACTCGTCAGTAACTTTGGCTTTGGGGTGATCTTCTTCTTTCTAAGCCTGCCCCTGTTCCTGCTGATCGGTGGCGGAGTCTACCTGATCGCCCTCGCAGAAATGCTGGTCCCTGGCATCGCCCTATTCGCCATTGGAGTTGTCCTGCTGATTCTCCTGGGCGTCATCCAAACTTGTTTGCAGTCGATCTTTCAGGCCGCTCTCTACGTCTACATCCGCAAAGGCCACATCCCCGGCACCCGCTTCCACGACAACCTGATGCAAAACACGGTGGTGCACCGGTAGAGTTGGAGGGCATTCAGTCTTTCAAAATCTAGCTGGTCGGAGCTTCATGGAGAAATGGATGGGCTTCCATCAGCTTGTCTCATCTTTTTTGATGAATTCACAACAGAATTACCGCACCAGTGCTTCCAGACATCCGGAATTAGGATTGCACAACAAACCAGTAGTCCAAGCGACCAGAGAAGCTTGGTGTAGACGTCGTTCATATCTCCCCTAGAGAGTGTTGATTCTTCTGGATTAAAGGGATCATAGAAAACATTGACCCGAGTTCCAATCGGATATTGAGCGACAATCTCTGCAGCGGCCGTCCTATCTGTATCTTTGGAGGGAAAGAACTCAATGCGATTGCCGGTAAACTCCGCTCCTTCAACAGTGTATTCATAAATAATGTTGGGGACAAATATTGCCTTTTGGCCGTTGAGTGTTTTCTTAATATTGGACTGGCTGATCATTCCCTTCGTCACTGTCCGGGATTGGCTAGCCTGAACTGAATGGTAGTCGCTAACTGTTAAATACAGTAACCATCCGCTCAACGCGATCCCCCCTATCAGCATCACGGTGTAGACATACTTGTTCATTCTTTTGTTGTTGTGTGCCAATTTAAGATTAGCGTCTTTTAATTTCTTGTTTATTGCCGTTTGTTGGTGACGCCACTCTTCGCTCACTGAATCTTCAAACTTGATTTGAGAGTCACTTGCGTCATGAGTAGGTGGTTTTTGGAGGAGTGCTTTCATCTCATTGAGAATACGATGTTCTGGAACACGTTCTCCAACATGAACAAGTAAGGGCCAGTCCATTAGTTTTGATACTCTTTGGGCCAATATCAGCGTATTGAGATTGTTAGCATTGCACATGATCGGATAGCGAACATACCCCTTGTCCTCCTTGATGATGTAGTTGAATTCAACGTCATCATGCGGTTCTAATTGAGGAGTATTTCTTGATAGGAGTTCAAGCTGCTCTTCCGAGAATTGAATGAATTTGCTTTTGATGTCATGAACGAGTTCCAGATAAACTTCTTGTGTATCCGAAAGATTGATACCCAAATCAGGGATGTGCAGTTCACCTTTCCGGCTACACGAGAGACAAACTATCTCTCCTTTCTTTCGCTGTCGATTATTTCTCCACTCAAACACTGGGTAAGATAAAAACAGTACGAGTACGAGAGATGGGGAGACGAGACTTGCGAGAATATCTATGAGACCAGTGATGTCGATCTTTACTGGTAGATTCAAGCCCGTAAATAACCACAACAGAATGGCAGCAATCGGACTCAGGATAATAAGCCAGCGAGAAACAACGGACATTCGAGTATCGTAAATGGCGGTCAATGTGCCGTTCGGATCTTCTTCAATGCTACCGTTGAAGTAGATGGACCTCTCCGGTTCCAGTAGTTTTGAATGGCTAGTCGTCATTTCTTCTCGGTCAAATACCCTCATAGTCCGGGCTCATTTTGAGTTATCACAATGGTTGTGGTCGGTGACGCCCTCTTATTGCTCACGGTTTTGATCGTGTGTTCCGTCTGTAAACTCTTGTGGGATCAAAGTTGTTCGGCGGTTATCGAGTCGGAGGATCGTCATTACCAAGGTCGATACAATGATGGCAAAGGATCCATCAAACAGGTACCTGTAAGCATTTTCTTCGTCCCCTTGAATGAGGACTGCCCAGCTCGGGTCATCAGGTTTGTAGAATACATTGACTTCGCGACCAACGGGGTATTCTTCGACGATTGTCTGGGAAAATTCCCAAGTGCTGGACTCGGGATAAAACATTCTTATGCGGTCCCCTTCGTGTCGAATTTCATCCACAACGTACTCATACTTGACTTGGGGGGCATAAGAGGTTTCCTCATCATTTACACGGGTATCGACGAGTGACTCGATAATGGTCCCCTGCACCGACGGCCATGTGCTGCTATCAAGTGCCAGATAGTAACCCAGGATCGCCGATCCGCTGAGGATAATTGCAGATCCATACATGAGTCGTAAGAAGAAGGGAAATACCCATTTTCTGAAAAATCTGCCCATAAAATCAGGATAGTTGACGGGGGGGGACTTCCTCGCTCGGAAAAATAGATAAAGGGCCAGTCCCAGGAAAACCAGAATAAAGAAACTACTGAGACCGATTTCAATGAACGTCTCAAAACTGGCCTCACTTCGCGGAATCAACACTGAGTTGGCGTGCTGGTCGGGATCATAAAAAACAGGAATTTGTACGCCTGCCGTATATTCTTTGATACTATTTTCGGCACCCTCCCGATTACAGTAGCGCAGGTTGTCGATTCGTAAACGGTCACTCTCATATTCCGTTTCATTCACTTCGAACTTATAAGTGACAACCGGTACATAGGTGACGTGGACTCCTGAGTGGTCGAGGTGAATTGAAACATCTGAATTGAGAATCTCCCCCTGCACGGTGGGCCAGTTCATGCTTTCGTACGCTTTTTGATATTCGTACCAGCAAACCCACAGGAACGAAGCCACTGCAAAAAAGAAGACGCCGACATACAGGGTCAGGAAAAATTGCTTAAGATATTTGGTCATCGATTTGTCTTACGGGTGAAGTTTTTACGATGCATCCGAGAAATTGACTTAAAATTCTCTCCTGTCGAGCATACTCAAGATAACGTATTTCTCGTGCAGATGGTTCAGCACAATTCCGGAATTCCACAAAAAAACGCTCCTGTTGCCGAAGCAACAGAAGCGTTTTGGTTTAATACGTTATCTGCGAGATGGAGAACAGCGAGATTTAGTTTTTCGCCAGCTGTCGCAGGACTGTGTGGAGGATACCACCGTTGCGGTAGTATTCGACTTCGACGGGGGTGTCGATACGACAGACCGTGGTGAAGTGAACGACGTCGCCGTTGGTTTTCGTCGCGGTGACTTCGATGGTCTGCTGAGGTTTGAGGTTGTCATCCAGTTGGATATCGAACGTCTCGGAACCATCCAGACCCAGGCTCTCGCGGGATTCGCTCTCGCGGAACTGGAGAGGCAGCACGCCCATACCGACCAGGTTTGACCGGTGGATACGTTCGTACGATGCGGCGATTACCGCCTTCACGCCCAACAGGTAAGTTCCCTTAGCAGCCCAGTCACGGGAAGACCCCGTTCCGTATTCGGCACCAGCAAGAACCACCAGTGGAGTTCCGGCTTCTTTGTACTTCATGGCGGCATCGTAGATCGATGTCTGTTCGTCCGTGGGTAAGTACTTGGTGACTCCCCCTTCTGTCCCGGGACAGAGCAGGTTTTTCAGACGGATGTTGGCGAACGTTCCGCGAGTCATTACGCGGTCGTTACCACGACGGGAACCGTAGCTGTTGAAGTCTTTCGGTCCAATGCCGTTTTCCTGCAAGTACAGTCCGGCGGGGGAATCGGGTTTAATCGCTCCGGCGGGGCTGATGTGGTCCGTGGTAGTGGAATCGCCAACGGAGACCAGCACGCGGGCTCCGGTAATTGATTCAACAGGACCGGGTGTCAGAGGCATATCAACGAAGAAGGGAGGCTCCTGCACGTAGGTGCTTTTGTCTTCCCATTCGTAGAGAGAACCTTCGCTGCTCTCGATCGCCTGCCACTCGGGCGGACCATCGGCAGCATGCGAATACTGTTCAACGAACATTTCCGGAGTAATGGCTCCGGCCATGGTGTCGATGATTTCTTTCTGAGTCGGCCAGATATCTTTCAGGAAGACATCGTTTCCGTCCTGGTCTTGTCCGAGTGGTTCCGTAACCAGATCGACGTCGGTTGAGCCAGCGATTGCGTAAGCGACGACCAGCGGCGGTGAAGCGAGGTAGTTCGCTTTAATGTGCTGGTTGATTCGGCCTTCGAAGTTACGGTTACCAGACAGCACGGCGGAGGCGACGAGGTCTCCTTTAACAATCGCATTGGCGATGGGATCCGGCAGCGGTCCACTGTTTCCAATACAGGTAGTGCAACCATAGCCTACAGTTTGGAAACCAAGCTCATCGAGAGACTTGTCGAGGCCCGATTTTTCCAAGTACTCGGTGACGACCCGGCTACCAGGAGCCAGGCTGGTTTTGACCCAGGGTTTAGGCTTGAGCCCTTTGGCGGCGGCTTTCTGAGCCACCAGGCCAGCAGCAAGCATTACCGAGGGGTTACTCGTGTTCGTACAACTGGTGATGGCGGCGATCACGACGGCACCGTCGGTGATGGCGACATCGTCGGAACCTTCGATATCCACAGGAGCAGTCATCGTTGGTTTGTCGAAGGTCTCTTTGAGATCTTTTTCAAACTGCGATTTCATGTCGGTCAGCAGGATACGGTCCTGAGGACGTTTGGGACCTGCCATCGAGGGGACGACGGTGGAGAGATCGAGTTCGAGCGTGCTCGTGAATTCCGGATCGGGCGAATCGACCGTGTGGAACATTTCCTGAGCTTTAAAGTACTCTTCCATCAGTTCTGCTGCGGCCTTGTCGCGACCGGTACGCAGCAGGTACTGGACTGTCTCGTGGTCGACAGGGAAGAAGCCCATGGTTGCTCCGTATTCGGGAGCCATGTTGGCTAATGTCGCCCGGTCGGGCAAGCTCATGCTGTTGAGGCCTGGTCCGAAGTATTCGACGAATTTGCCGACCACACCATGCTTACGCAGCATCTGGGTAACCATCAGCACGAGGTCTGTTGCGGTGGCTCCTTCAGGCAGTTTACCCGTCAGTTTGAAACCGACGACTTCGGGAAGCAGCATGTAAATGGGTTGCCCCAGCATGACTGCTTCCGCTTCGATACCACCAACACCCCAACCAACGACGCCCAGGCCATTGATCATGGTTGTGTGGCTGTCTGTTCCCACAAGGCTGTCAGGATAGACGACGCCATCTTTGACGAGCGTACCGTTGGCCAGGTATTCGAGGTTCACCTGGTGGACGATCCCGGTGGCGGGAGGCACGACGCGGAAATTATCAAACGCCTGCTGACCCCAGCGGAGGAACTGGTATCGTTCCTGGTTTCGTTCGAATTCGATATCGACGTTCGTCTGCAAAGCAAATCGGCTTGCGAATGCATCAACCTGCACTGAGTGGTCGATGACAAGGTCACATTGAACGAGTGGGTTAATTTTGGTTGGGTCACCACCCATGCGGACCATTGCGGCACGCAGTGCAGCCAGGTCAACGACGGCAGGGACACCGGTGAAGTCCTGCAGAACAACACGCCCTGGGGTGAATGGGATTTCGACCTGTTTTACATTTTTGGCATCCCAGCCAGCAATGTTTTTGACGTCGTCTTCGCTAACGATGAAGTCGTCCAGATTTCGCAGGCAGGATTCGAGCAGCACGCGGATCGAATAGGGAAGTTTTTGGAAATCGATACCCAGCTTTTTGCCCAAGGCAGGCAGGCTGTAGTATGTGTATTCTCCGCTTTTTGTTTTTAAACGTGCCTCGGCACCGAATTTGTCCTCGGTCGCCATATGGGAACCTCCCTCTAACGGTCTATTGCGAGCCGCAATCATGTGCGGCTGTTTTAGCGGCTTCTCCCATGCTGGTCACAATGTCGAGAGTGAGAGCGCCGCCACACTGAATTTTGGACGGGTTTGTCTTGAACGAGTTTTCATCGCGTGAATTCCCCTCGGAACGCAAGGGTGCCGCAGGAAGATCACTGATCGAATGCTAGCAATACGAGCGCGGAAAATGAAGTGACGCCCCCCTTGAAAAGGGGTGTGGTACTGCTTTCGTAGGGAAAAACTGATGTAACAGCAGTCAGTTACGTCCAAGGTCCCAACCGGGAGTAATTCGGCTGAAGTCGGGAATAAAAAACAGGACAATCGCTGAAAATCTTTATTCTGGAACTATTTCCAACCTGTAAATCCATTCATTAGAATCAAGCTGCATTCTAATGCTTGAGAATGACCTTTCTGAATAGAGAATGATCCCCACGATGCCCCGTGTCTGTTTCACTCCGAATCTGCATAAGCTGGTCGACGTCCACGAATATGAGGTTGCCGGTTCGACCATCGCTCAGGCTCTCGAAGACGTCTTTTCCCGGCAGCCCACGTTGCAAAGTTATATCGTCGACGATCAGAAACGATTGCGGCGTCACATCAACGTGTTTGTAGACGGCGAGCTGATTCGGGGGGCTCACCCTCTTAATACAGAGATTCGTCCTGAATCTGAAATCTACATCATGCAGGCATTATCTGGCGGGTGACTTCCTGCTCTTTCATTTCCCTTCTTATTCCATTCACTGATTTATCCTATTCAATGTTCAGGAACCAAAGTCATGAGTGAAGAACTCTACGTTGGAACTCGAAAAGGTTTGTTTATTCTGGAACAAAACGAAGAAGATTGGTCGATCAAACGACATGAGTTTCCGGGGGAGCCAGTTTCGATGATAATGCCCGATCCGCGAGACGGAATGCTATATGCCGCATTAACTCATGGGCATTTTGGCGCGAAACTCCATCGTTCGGCGGATAGTGGAGAGAGCTGGGAAGAGTGTGGACTTCCCACTTATCCGGAGACGGCTGAAACGGAATCGGTGGTGGCCGAGACGACCGGCGAGAAACCCAAAGGAGATTCGCTCGAAGAGATTTGGGCGATGGAACCAGGATCAGGATCGCGTCTCTGGGCAGGGACGATTCCGGGTGGGCTTTTTTACTCAGACGATCAGGGGACGAACTGGCAGCTCGTCGAGTCATTATGGAACGACCCGCAGCGACCGCAGTGGATGGGGGGCGGGAAAGACCATGCCGGGTTGCATTCCATCTGCGTCGACCCTCGCAATCCAGATCGGATCACTGTCGCTGTTTCAGTGGGGGGCGTTTGGCAGACGAATGATGGCGGGACAAGCTGGGATTTGATTGGCGAGGGCTTACGAGCCGAATATATGCCTCCCGACCAGGCAAGCAGTTTGCTCATGCAGGATCCACATCTCTTAGTCCACTGCCCTGCCTCGCCCGATCATATGTGGATTCAGCATCATAATGGTATCTTCCGTTCAGAAAATGGGGGCCTCAACTGGAGCGAAATCACGGATGTCGATCCGGCGGTCTTTGGTTTTGCCGTCGCGGTTCATCCCGACAAACCTGATCTGGCTTGGTTTGTTCCGGCGATCAAAGATGAAACCCGAATTCCCTTCCAAGGAGAATTTGTGGTCACTCGGACACAAGATGGTGGGAAGTCATTCGATAAGCTGACTTCAGGGCTTCCGCAGAATAATGCTTTCGACATCGTATACAGGCATGCTCTGGCGGTGGATCCCATCGGTACGACTCTGGCAATGGGTTCCACAACGGGGAATTTATGGATTTCGCAAAACAGCGGAGATGACTGGAAATCAATTTCCAATCACCTTCCGCCTGTCTATTGCCTGAAGTTTAATCCTACGAGAAATTGACATGTTCACTTCTCTGAGAAGATTCCCCTTGTTGGACTGATATGATTTCCTAAAATTACTTGTTCCCTCCATTTCGTTAGGTAGGGACTTTTTTTTCTACAGGCAGATTGCCTGAAATGGGTAATCATGATTCGTCAGGTTCATTCGACACCACCAGATCAGCAGCCAGGGCAAGCTTCGTCGGAAAACAACGCCGAAGTCAAAGGCGAGCGTCGTGACGAGTCAGAGCAGAAAGCCTCCAAGCCTGAGACTCGATTGGTCCGATTGAAATCGCCTGTTCAGCCTGTCACTGGTCTTAGGCGGGTGATCTATATTTTTCTGGCAACATTCTTTTTCATTCTCGGGATCATCGGTGCGATTCTGCCCGTGATTCCGACGACCCCTTTTCTATTGTTAACCAGTTTCTTTCTTATTCGCGTTTCACCACATCTGAATGAAACGCTGATCAATGCTCCCCTGGTGGGGCCGATTCTTTATGACTGGCAGGAACAGCGCGGCGTTCGATTAACCGTGAAAATACAGGCCATTGTGATTGTCCTATGTGCGGTGGCTTCCTCCATGTATTTTGCAAACATGTCCTACGTTGGAAATTCCATCCTGGTCGTTTTGGCTCTGATTGGAATTGGAGTCATTCTGCGGATTCCTAGCTTGGCGAATAAAGACAACTCCTGAAGACGTAGCGGGTTGCCTCGGCCAAACAGTTCCTGATACAAGAGATAGATCGAATCTCTTCATTCAGGAAAGGTCTAGTATGCTTCGCTTTCTTCTCTTCGCTTTATCAGCTCTGTTTTGTCTGTCTCCCCTTGCAGCTCAAGAGGGACTTGTCGGTCATTTCAAACTCAGTACCAACGCGAAAGATTCCTCGTCGCAACACCTGCAAGGCAAAGCTGTCGAACTGAAGTTTGTCAAAGGGAAGGAGTTCTCCTCCACCCGATTCGATGGCCTGAAAAGCGAACTGATCTTCGAAGAATCGTCACTTGCGAAGATTGGGACCAAACCATTTTCCGTTTCTATGTGGGTTAATCTTTCAGAAGAAACGGATGATGTCATTGGGGACTTGATCAGCCAATACGATCCGGCAACTCGACGTGGATTCAATCTGTCAGTCAAAACGAATTCAGGGGTGACTTCCAGTCAGTCGAACTACCGCCAGCTCCAGTTTGGGATCGATGACGGACAGCTCGAGACGGAATGGACAGACCATGGGCAACCGGGCAACGCAGTCTTCATCTATTCGCTGGCAACTCATCAAGGAGAGCTATACGCGGGGACCTGTGAATCGGGAGTCGATGGCGTCGGTCACCTTTACCGCTGGCTGGAAGGCAAGAGCTGGCATGACTGCGGGGCCCCGGATAAGTCGAATGCAGTCAGTGCACTGGCCGAATTCGACGGTAATTTATACGTCGCCACTTCCAAGTATCGGTTACGTGGTTCTGCATTAGATGAGTCCCCCAACGAGAATCTGGGTGGAAAGATTTTCCGATACGACGTGGACGGTACCTGGACTCATTGCGGCACTCTGTCAGAGATTGAAGCGATCAACGGCCTCGTTGTTTATAAAGACAAACTTTATGCCTCCTCGACCTACGCTCCAGGAGGACTCTTTCGTTTTGACGGAGGAACGACTTGGACAAACTGTGGGCTGCCGGATGGGAAACGAGTGGAAGCGCTGACAGTCTACAATGGTTATCTATACGCGACCGGCTACGACGAAGCTGGGATTTATCGTTACGACGGTACAGACTGGAGCCAGGTCGGATTGCTTCCTGACGCGACTCAGACTTACGGTTTCGCTGTCTACGAAGGAGATCTCTACGTCAGCGAATGGCCGAACTCGCGTGTCTATCGATATGAAGGAGGCGATAGCTGGAAGAATGTTGGTAGTCTGGACGATGAACTCGAGTCGATGCCGTTGATCGTTTATAACGGGAAGATGTACTGCGGTTCCCTTCCCTTAGCCGCCGTGTTTCGTTTTGACGGAGATGACAACTGGTCTAATCTGGGACGCATCGATTTGACTCCCGATGTCAAATATCGTCGAGCCTGGTCGATGTCTATTTTCGAGGGACGATTGTTCGCTGGAACAATTCCCTCGGGACGAGTCTGGTCCATTGCGGCAGGTGCCAATGCAACGCACGATCAGACTTTTCCGAGTGGTTGGCACCACGTTAGTGCAGTGAAAGAAATGAATCGACTCAAATTATATGTGGATGGAAAGTTGGTTGCTAAATCGGAGCAATTCGATGCAGAGACGTATGACCTCAGCACGGAGCAACCTTTACGTATTGGTAATGGTCAGCACGATCATTTCAACGGTCAGATGCGAGACGTCCGTTTATTCAACCAGGCATTGCAGCCTGCTGATATTCAGGAATTGATCCAACAGAATTGAGTCATCAAACTGGTTCGATATAAAAAAAGACCTGCCGATTTCCGGCAGGTCTTTTGATTGATCAACATGGCTTCGAGTGATTAATCTTCTTCTGTGGTGCTCGGAGCGGTGTAATTGATTCGAGGCTCAGGCATAGATTCAATTTCGGCTTTACGAATCGTGTCGATTTCGAGTGCCGGACGACCGTAGTTACGTCCTGATTTCAGCTCGATGCAGATACCAGAGGACTCGACGCCGACCAGTTCGATCAGGGCATTGCGAACGGTTTCCACGCGAGCTGCGTTGGTGCCATCACCCACAATTTTCTGGACGTAAATCTGGTTGCGTCGCTTTGGAGGCGCTTCTTCCAGGATCCAGATCAGTTGTTCTCTACCAGAGTGGGTCAGCTCGTTGGTGTACTCATCGAAGTGATAGTCAAACAACGTGGTCAGTCGCTGCCAGCCTTTGTCTTCTTGAAGAGCCATAACGTTTCGCACATAAGCCCGGTCCTGGCAGACGTACGGATAAGGCCAGTAATGAGCAGCATGGTACTTGTGGCTGAACTGTTGTTTCGGTCCTGTTGGACGCGGATAGGGAGGCCACATTTTTCCCTTTTTGTAAACCTGTCGGGAACCGACCGGAGCTTCGGCCTGCATGGCCCACCACTCGTCGCTTCCTTTTTTGACGTCGCATCCGTAGTTGCACGATTCGCAGTTTGCGCCTGCTATGCAGCTTTCGCATTCCATGCACGCATTCTGGCAAGTTCCCGACTCGCAGTCCGTACAAACACTATTCGAACTCTTGCCGTGCATGCTAGCACAGCCTACCAGTAAACCACTCAACACGAGGACTATACAGCCCCTCCCTGTTGCTGTGAACATCCTTGCCTCCCCTTATGTACCTTACGGTACGGCTGCAGTCAGATTCGCACGATGGCGTCGTGACTGCGAAATGATCATCCGTTATCGTTGCGCATCGCCTTGCGCGGAGTTTTACTTTTTTAATATCGGACGGTCAGGGGGTTAGCATCACTCGAATAATGTTCGTCTCTGCCAAATCGTATTTTTCGTCACAACCGTTAACATGCGAACGATCTGCAGATTAGCCTGTATCTCGCCAGTAGAAGCCGGGATCAGGTGCAAAGGAAGTCCTGCCACATCAAATTTGATAAATCGAGACGATGAATCAATTTTATGCGCAGGGGGGAAGATCGATGTAGAGATCAACGCCTTCAATGGAAACGGGGAATGTTTCCTGACAGATGTTGGGCGTCAGGCCGTGTTGGCCATTGGTGACGTCGAACTGCCAACCATGCCACGGGCAGGTCACTGTGGTACCGGTGAGCTGACCTGCTCCCAATGGGCCGCCTGCGTGCGGACAGATTCCATCGAGAGCAAAATATTCACCGCCTTGTTCAAAAACGGCGATGATTCGATCGGCCACGGTAAATTCCCGCCCTCCACCAGCGGGAATTTCATCCTTGGAGCATAACTTAATTCGACTAGTTTCCACGGAACGACGTTTCCTGTTCCTGAGGTGCCTGTTCTTAATGCAGTTGCGGAGTGATCTCGACCCATTGCCAGCTTGATTAGGCGGCCTTGGGGTTTACCAGAACTTCGGCGGACTCAATCTTCACTTCGTCGAGTGGGCGGTCCTGGGCATTCGTTTTAACATTGCCGATCTCGAGAACGTTCTTCAAGCTTTCTTCATCAGCAGTTTTGCCGAAAACGGTGTACTGATTGTCGAGATGAGGAACGCGAGCAACGCATAAAAAGAATTGTGATCCGGCGGAGTCGGGGTCCGATGTTCGAGCCATCGAGAGAACGCCCGGTTCATGAGATTTGCTGTTGAATTCGGCGGGGATGGTGTAGCCGGGTCCACCCGTTCCTGTTCCCTGAGGGCAGCCGCCCTGAATCATAAATCCTTCAATCACCCGGTGGAAAACGACTCCATCGTAGAACCCGATGCGGGCCAGTCCGATGATATTCTTCGCATGCCCGGGGGCAGTGTCGCCGTACACATCGAGAACGATCTTCCCTTTAGATGTATTCAGGACAACCTGGTAATCATTCTGGCTGAAGTCAACATCTTCAACAGCCTTTTCTACTTCGGCTTTGCGGTTGGCACTCATAGCACAGTTTTCTATCTGCAAATTAGAGTCAAAACGGGAGTTCTATTTCAATCCGGTGAGTGGTCGGTGGAGCATGTCTGGAAACGCTTGAAACAACGTAAAATCAGGCCGTCCACGACAGCGACAGGTTAACAGGATGTGCCCCAAAATGTAAGTCTCTGGCGATTCTAACTGACCTCCATTGACTGCGATCCGACTGAGAGTGTTCGCAGTGTTCATCTCGCACACTGAAACCCCATTTTCACAAGGGGGAAGATGCGTTATAAAAGATGCCTGAGTTGTACAGGAGATCGCTCGATAACCAGTCCGTTACCAGATTCAAGAGTAACGCAACACTGAAGACAGGAAGTTGAAATGTCTTACCTTGCCCTGCACCGTCGGTTTGTATTTGTCACGTTGATGGCCACTTTACTGTTTCAGCTAGAGGCATTTCGCCTGAACGTTCTGCTGGCCGCCGACACCTATCGTCTGGAAGAGACGGTGAGTAACGCAGATATCTTTGGCGTTGATTCAACGATTACCATCAAGGGCGAATTGTTGACCCCTCAACAGGATACGGCTCTCTCTCATACGTTGGATGCGAAAGCACAGGTCAAGTTTGTCGAACAGCGACTAGAAGGTGCTGGCCGTGATGCACGTGCGTTTCGGTCTCTACGTCAGTATGGAAAGTGCGAAGCTCAAATCAACGTTTCCGATAACCAGATCAAGTCGGTATTGCGACCCGAGCGGAGTAAAGTCGCTGTCCATGGTTATCGTCAGGGGTTAAAGCGAGTTGCCGTGGAAGGTCCTCTTACACGTAACGAACTCGATCTTCTGGAGACGCCGGGCGACAGCTTGGCCATCACTGCCCTGTTACCAGGTGAATCCGTCGAAGTTGGTGATAGCTGGTCTGTCCCCGATTGGGCTTTTCAGATGTTGACGGCGACTGAAGCGGTTCTGAAAAGCAAAATGAGCTGTACCTTGGATCGCGTGGAGGGCAACGTCGCTCACATCTCATTTAAAGGAGATTTGGAAGGAGCGACAGGGGGCTCCCCCTGTACTGTTCAGATCCAGGGAGAGTTTACGTTTCTAACAGATCTCAAGTACGTTAAATCGTTGAAGCTCACGCAGAAAGAAGATCGATCCGCAGGCCCTGTCAGTGCAGGGTTAAAAGTTACGGCGACTGTAGACTTGGAGCGGTACCCCGCAGTAAACCCCGACGTTATTCCAGCCAATGCAGACGAGCTTGTGCCAGTGCAACCAACGGTGGAGGAGTTGGCGTTAGAGTTGAAAACGCCGTGGAATTTTACTTTCAAACATAGTCGCAACTGGCATGTTTTTCAGCAAACCGTCAGCTCCACTACTTTGAGATACATAGAAGATGGTAACTTTGTCGCTCAATGTGATCTGATGAAATTGAGCGATGTCCTTCCTGGACGCCATGTCGCCGCGAAACAATTCCAAGCTGATATTCGTTCTTCGTTGGGAGGACAGCTTACTGAGTTGAGCGAGCTGAAAGAAGACAAATTGGAAAACGGTGTGACAACCTATCAGGTAAACGCGACCGGCACGGCCCGTGATCTGGACATGACCTGGATTTACTACCTCACGGCGTCACCGAAGGGAAATCAAACATCTTTCGTTTATTCCGTGGAGTCGAAGCTCTTGCCTGATTTAGGACAAGAAGATGAAAGAATGATTCAGTCAGTCGAATTTAAGTGATTGCGGTTGGATGAATTGAATTTAATCTCGCAGATTAAACCTGTCGGCCTGTTTAGAAATTCGAAAAAGAGGGCTCGTCCGATGTCGACGAGCATCAATGGCAAAAGACGAGTTTTCGGAAGCGGATCCAACTGTAGGACGTGCAATCACAAGTATCGACCCACAACTGCTCGCACCAGCTGTTTGCCACTTCGACAGGTGCTAAGGGAGGTTGGATAGCGAATGATCGCACAGGCTGATACAGGCCGGCTCCGATACTTCCTCGAAGTAAGCTGGCTGGTGAGACTCGCGGCGGATTTTCGGCACGCATCAGATCGCATTCGTTGAGTGCATCAATCACGTATTCGGCGCAATGGACTCCCTCTGCTCGATTACCTGTTAGGTGATGTCTGACACTGTAAGGCGTTCCTATTTTTGCTTCGAGTGCGTCTGTAAATGCTTTTTCCTGATTGGAAGTCAATTTTGCCTGCGGGTGGAGAAGATGCAGTTCGTCTGGTAATTGGGTTGATAAATACTCGGAAAGGGAGAGTCGCCGTACTCCCATCGGATTCATGGAATCGTAAACATACTCGCCAGTGGGTTCTTTGACGACTGCTGCTACGTGGGTGTAATTGCTGCGTGTGTACATCCTAACGGCCAAACAATCCCCTTTTGTGAAAATCAGTGAACCTGTTTGCAACTCGGGGGCGATGGATGTCACGGCTTCCTCAGGTGTCGAGAAAATTTCGATATAGTCCGGGCTGTTTTCCTCGGTACCAACGCCAACGCAACTGCAATCCGCCTCTATATTATCCGATTCGATCCCTGCCGGTACTGGTTTAGCTGGTTTCGCCTCTGCAGCGATCAGGCTATGACCGTAGAGAACGAGGCTCAGGCAGACGAACAAGGTTTTGATTATCGGGTTCATGGTTGACTCCATTATTTTGAACGGAGAGTTCAGATGATTGAGTGATTCTTCCGGAATTGCACAACGAAATAGTGTGCGCAACAGATCAAAATGAAATTAATGAAGAAGAACAACCTCTTCAATTCAGGCGACTCAGGATTCATCAAAAGTGTGCATTCTAGATCGCATACCAGATAACCGTAGCGTGTTCTGGTGGCGTAGCCTGCTGTTTTTAGGGGCTTTTCGGGACCGATAGCCGCCACACTTATCCTGGACAGGATCTAATGTTGATTGAATAATTATGGCGCCATTTTAATTGTCTCAGTATACGAAGCACGGATTCAGTCGTCTTGAGGGATTTCACTGTTTCAGGGTGACCAGACCTGGGCAGCAGCCATGTAAGACTGAGAAGGATTACTGTTTCTGGATTCATGATCTAAAGAAAAAAGCGTGTTACGAATATGAATCGTAACACGCTTTAAAATTTTGTATCAACTTAACTGACTCTGGGAAATCCGTTACCGCATCCAATCACATGAATAGGGAGTGAAGCAAGGTGGAGTAATCCGAGTCCAAGAATGAGAGCGCGATTGTTCATCCATTTCTGATTTCTTAATTTGTGTCTGGCAATTCATACATAGAACCTGAACACATGGTTTTTTGCTCAGAGATTGAATGTCAGGGGAGACGAACTTAAGAATGAAACTCAAGTGAAAGCTCGCGCCTTCATTTGTAAGTTACGGATTCTCAGCCCTATTCTCCTCCTTCTTTGGGTTTGTTGATATCGGCTTCAATTTTCTCAATCGCACCTTGAATAGCAACTCGGACTTCTTCAATAGGATGATCTTTGAGTACTTTCAGGTCATCAAGCACTGGAGCTGCCTTTGCCCCCATAGAGCCTAGAGTCGTTGCGGAACGTCTGGCTTTATTGGCACTTTCTCCTTTGACTAGCCCGATGAGATGTGTCAATTTTTGTTCCAGCATCTCGGGGGAGTTTAAGTCCACATAATCACCAGTACGCTCAGAGTCTTCCGTAAAACGTACGCCCGGACGATCCTGACCACATCCAGATAAGTTCGTCAGGATCATGATGACTCCGAACAATCCTGCACCGATTATTGTAAACTGACTCGAAAACTTAGGCATACTTAGATCTCCCATTCAAAGAGTGGATAAATAAAACTGTTAGATACCAATAAATATTAGCAAAAAACTCTGATCAAACAACTGACTTCAGGGCAAAGAAACGGTCAAAAGAGACGCTGTCTTCAGTTTGGGTTGTTCCATGATTTTCTGCGAGATCGATTGGCTGTTGGAAGTTCCGAATCATGTAAATGCAAATAGAGAACAACACTTGCCTGATTATATGAATGCAATGAATAAAAAAAACAAGAAAAATGATGGTGTCAATAGTTCAAAACCGAAATCTTCCCTGCTGTCTCAGAATAATCCTTATTGATCGAAAAGTTGGCGATGTTTGCGACTTGGAACTGTCATTGATTGGATATCACCCTATGGGAGCCAGGAGGCATGTAGAGTAAACTCTAAGCCAAGTTTCACTCTTAGCTGTAGCCGCTCTAACAGTGCTTGAGCTATTTTAGCTTTTCTCACTTTCAGTCTGTCTGACTAGACTGTAATTCTCAATTCTGATGCGCTTTTGTTTAGTTATTTGCTCTTCGGAAACGTCAATTCAATCGCAAATCAGTCCGGATTGAAAGTATCAAAATACCATCACGCTGCATCCTCTGTTTCGTTTGGTGATCGGGTATGTACTTCCTGTTTTGCTGCTCGAATTGTAAATAACGAGAATTTTCATAACTTCGGACAGGTCCCTGTCAGCAATAATCCGGGAAAAGGTCGCCATAGATCGCTCCCAATCGTGAGCAGAACACAAGGCCTTTGATATTGAGAATTCATGAGGTGTCAATCAGGCCACTAGTTACTTTCCGAGACCACTCTAGAGTGCGGGTTCTGACGGAAGTTACGCATCTTTCTAACCAGGAGTAGAAATCGATTAGATTTTAACTACTCACGTCTGAATATCCACTCTGTCCGGAGATGCCTAATATTACAGAGGCAACTATGACTTTCCATAAAGGGCAGATAGATCAAATTAAGTTCGCTGAGTATTATTGAATGATTCTTTTAAATCTGAATTGCAATAGTTTAGCTAGCTATTTGTAAACGCATAAAAAAAGACTACCGCAAATTGGATAAATCCAACTCACGGTAGTCTTGATCGAGTACCTTCTCTAACTTTCAGCAGAACTTTGTAGGTCCGGTGTCTGAATAGAGTAGGCAAATGATTGGTACATTAAGAGACAAAACTAGTCAACAATGGAACCAATGTTGAAGGTTTCGCCACCGTTAACAGAACCAAGAGCTTGGCGTGGAGTAGTATCCATCGTTTCGCCGAACCACTGAACTGAACCGTCACACATCAGGAAGAAACATCCACCTGGGTGTGGGCTACGGAAGTTACCGACAACATGATCGGCATTATCGCAGTCACGAATGTTGTCACCGTTTGTGCGTGTTGCACCAGAAGCTGCTACAGACATGTGGTTGTCGATAACTGGGTTACGGTTGAAACTCTCGAAAGTACTGGCCAAACCGCTGGAAGCGATGATGGAGTTAACTGACTGGTCAGTGTCACCAGGCTGTCCAACCGCCCATCCAAAGTCAGCAGTGATGAAGTCACCAAGGACAGTGGTGTCTGGGTTTTCGTAGGAAGTACTGTCGTTACAGTCACGACCGTGGCAAAGAGGCCAGTCACCACCACCAACAGCTTCACCCATACAGATTGTATTGCTGGTACCGTCTTTGATAGAAACCAAGCTGAATGCACGAGAACGCATGAATGGTCCGAGGATTCTTTCATCAGGAATATTGATGTAACCAGATTTGGGTCCAACTTCAGGAGTAGAGTTCCAGTCTGGTTTATATCCATTGCCGCGGTCATCACGACTCCAGTCCATACACCATGACTGCAAGTTACCTGAACTGAAGGCATAGGTCATGGGAGCGTATTGTCCATTGGACTCAGTGTTATCGCCGTTTGGACCCCAAACAGTCACATTGACGGTGTCGTCCTGTGATGTCGAGGGACATTTAGCGAAAGCGAGAGGGGTACCAACGATTACGGTAGTACAGCTCCACCAGTCAGTGTGAACATTAGTGTCGTTTACTGGATCGACTGTATCGTAGACGTTGACAGCTTCCATGAAGGGAAGCAGGTCAGTTCCAGCCCAAGTTTGAGTGTAGAAGAAACCGTCGCCCGCAGCTTTAGCAAGGTCGTAGTAAGGCAGCTTCTGGTAGAGGTCGTGGAAGGAGTGAATTGCGATACCGTACTGTTTCAGGTTGTTACGACACTGAGTACGACGAGCAGCTTCACGAGCCTGTTGCACAGCAGGAAGAAGCAGTGCAATAAGAATTGAGATAATAGCCATGACAACCAGCAGTTCGATCAAGGTGAAACCTCGACGAGTTGTAGGTTGCATAATGCGAGTGTATTTACGCATTCGACAAGCCTTTCAAATAACTGAAGTGAAAAGAAGATGAAGAAAATGTGATAGAGATGATGCAGTTGAAATCAATTAGAAATTAGATTTCGTTTTTCGGGAGGCACTTAGATAATGTGTTTCCCATACAGGACCTGTCTATTTAGATTGCCAAAAGAAGAGCAACCTGTCAATCAAATAAACCTTAATTCTGATTCTTTTTGAAAAAAGCTCAAAAATTTCCAACGCCCCACAAATCCGTCATTTCATGGAATTCATCAGGCGAGGACGTTTCCTGTCTGGATCAAGAGATGGCACCGCAGCGTAACTCAGTTCCAGAAGCTGTAATAAGAGGGTTTTGATCGTCTGTAGGACGAGGTTTAAGTCGTTCTGTTTCGGTCAAGTTATCGTTGATTTCTGGAGTCGAGATAGGTGTCATTGTCCTCTGTCGAGAAACATTAATAAAGGAAATTAGAGGTTGGTCTTGTCAGTTATCAGGCTTTTTTGCACGTCTCCATGATACAGCAATTCGTTGTCAGTTCGGGTGATATATAGTGAAGGTACTAGTCCCCTCTGTTTGTCTTTGATCGATAATGATCGTACTGCTTCGGGATGAATTTAGATTGGTTGGCAGACGAAGAATTAAGACTTTAAAGCAGCCTGGTGAGCGATCTTGAGATGATACCGAATGGTTGTCTCTTGGCATGCTTTCTTCGCCTGTTGGCGGTACAAGGTCTTATCGAATTATTGCAGAATGATCCTGCATGTTGATTTGAGTTCCGGGCAAGAGTCGAAGCAGTCTGTTGATTCTGAAGACGATATCCGTATAAACCGATAGAGGGTCCTTAGTCGGCACTCTGTGAATGTGATGCAGTACCCGTTTCGTCGGATCGTAAACCTTACGAATTGGGTGAAGTGAAAAAGAAAATGCTTGCAAATAAAAAAACAGCCCGACGTTTAATGTCGGGCTGTTAAAGATGAGTTTAATCGTCCCCTGCTCCGCACTCAGCTCTGATCCTGAGGGCGCGAAGTTTAATTCAGAAGTCGATCTGCTGTGACAAGCCGTTTTGTTTAAAGTGTCAGTTGTGACTGAATTTTAACCAGTTCGGCCGTGATTTCCTGCGACAACTGGTTCAAGTGATCCCGGTCACTGGTGGTACACTGTCCGATCCCGGTGAGAAGTTTCAACCAGCGTGACAACAGAGCTGTCGATGTCGATTTGAGCGCGTTCTGATCGGTATAGCCATTGGAGAGCTTCTGGTGGAAGTCGCGTGAAAGTGTGACGAATTGCGTGGTGTCCGTCAGGTAGTCGCGACGTCCTGGGACTGCACTGCCCGCACTTGAATTCAACCAGCGTTGCATATCGAACTGCAGATGTTCTGCCATCGACTCCAATTCGGAAGCCGACTCTACGAGCGAATCGTTATCGTAGTTGGCCGGTTTGATTAATAATGCAGAACGTAATGACACGATGCTATTATTGATCTGCTTCATCCTGTTCCAGGTTTCGGTCCCCTTCAATTCGATCATATCGGTCGCGAAGACTTTCCAGGCGTTGTCCAATTTCTGGAATTCATTGGAGAGGACGTTTTCAGGACGTTGCTCACTGATCAGTCGTTTGAAGGAATCGCACAGATCTCGATAGATTCGACCTGTTTTGATCGCTTCCTGAGATTTGGACAACGTCATCAATTCTGTAAGTGTGATGCTGTCGAAAAGATCTCGAACATCGCGATGCAGTATGTGAGCCAGTTCAGTCAACTGTGCCCAATCGGCCTGTTTAGGAATCCAGAGCAATTCGTTAATGCTGCTGTCCGTTTTGTAAACCGCCATGATATCGCGTTCGATGTAGCGGTTATCAAAAGCGTGCAACTGCTGGACGAAGTTTCGCCAGAGACTACTGAATGATTTGTAGGACAGAACGATTTCGTCGTAGCTGTTTCCTGCGGCAATCTGATCAGAGAGGCGTTGTGCATCGGACCGGACTGTTCCACCCATTTTTGTCAGTTCAGTGATTTTCTGAGTGTGCCCTAATTCAAAAAGAATATCGTTATTCAGATTTCGCAATTGCTCTTCCAGAATGTAAGCCTGTCGCTGCATTTCTTTGCGGTCGAGTTGTGGGGCAACATTTAATGCCTGACTGATTTGGGTCGCGTAATCGTTAATGATCTGCACGCTTCGTTTTGCTTGCGTGCTGATGTCTCGCATCTGAGATAATTGGTACGCGAGTGCTCTCCAGTCTTTGTCCAGATTCTTAAGATCGTCCATCAGTTCACGATGATCGTGTACCATGTTAGCGCGATCGGTGAGTACTTTTAAATCTGATTTCAATGTAAGCGTCTGGCCGAAGACCTGACTCATCCCGGGGATACCCGCATACAGACTGTTACGAAGTTCGTTGACCAGGATATCTGCTTCCCGTGATACCTGAATCAGCATTTGCCGGGTGAGAACAATTTCCTTGTTATCGCTCTGACGAGCATTAGTCGGTAATTTATCGAGAGCGTTGTTGTTCACTTTCGATTTCGTCAACGCTTCCATCAACTTGTCGATAACCTCCTGTTGTTGCGGAGTAATATCGGCCGCTTGAACTGAGGATGGCAACAGCGATGGCAGACTGAGAAGTCCGATGGTTGCCAGACAGATTGCGTTTCGCAATCGAGGAGATGACCAGGCATTTTGAGGTGCAGTCATGACGAGCATCCTTTCTCCGCACGAGGTAGGCATTTTCAACTTGTTATGGGTAATTCGCTTCGACATGCGCAAGCCGTGGAAAAGAACCGGACCTGGCAGAAAGCTTTTATGAAATGCTTGGCTGGATTCGTTCGGGAACATGCATGGCGTTTCCCAGAGTTCATCCAGACGGCAGACAATCCTTTGTATGTCGAGGCTGTAGAAGTACACGACCTTGGGGAAAATAGTAAAATCGGCAAGTTGGGGATAGCCCAGCTTTGCTGATTCTACAATGATCGACGTAACTTACCTGACAGCAATACTTAATCAGAAGTTACTCTTCATGTCAGACGAACTCGAAACGCTACTAGTAGCTACTAGCTTGGAGGAACAGTGTTGTTTTGGGTGGCTTGGTCACTTGGGGGAGGGGTTTTATTCAAAGTGACTCGTCGCGAAGAAATCTCTTCTGTATTCGCTGGTTCGTCGTTCTGTTGTTTTGGGCCGTTTTTTTGTTCTTGCTCTGAAGAGAGTAACTGAATTCCTTCTTTCTCGATGGGAATTTCAAACCATTGCTGGTACTCCGAAACAGCGTCTCGAACAGAGATGCGAACGTGAAGCATTTCTTTTTCCAACTGTTGAAGATCGATTTCCGGCTTCAGTTCGAGAGTGCGTTCCCTGATTTGAAACAGGCTGTTGTCCTCGCCCCCTTCTCCTTCCACTAATTGGAACTCGTGATGATCATTGCTGTCTTGATCAATAACTGTGAGTTCGCCAACGGCGACTGGATCGCTATTTAATGCCACCAGTCGGACAGTTCCCTGTGACAACAGCAATCCTTCCGGAGGCTTATTCTGCTTAAAGGTTTTGCGGGAGTGCATCTGTTCGATTTCATCAGAAATCTTGACAACTCCCTGCTCTTCTTCGGTGGCGATTTGCAGTTTGCTGCCAGCAAACTTAGTTCCATCATAGATCTCACCTCGTTGGAACGGGCCGGCACCGAAGACCCACATGTTCTTCGCTGTGCTTTCCGATTTTGATAAACCCGATTGCCAGACGGCTTCACGCGTGGTGCGATCATAGGCAAAAACTCCGATTTTCGAGGAGGCCGAGTGGGAGTTCTTTTTCATAAAAGCCATCTCGGGGATCGCCGGCAATGACGGTGCACCGGGGATCATTGAAGAAGCGACTGTTGAGAAATTGTTCGGAGGAATTCCGTAGATGATTTCATGTCCGTCGGCTCCCATTGTTCCCACGCGAGCTTCGACAACCAGGTCGGCCTCATCCTTTGTTTCCTGTAGATAGCAACCTGCTCCAATAATCTGCTGCCGTATTGTACTGACAATGTATTCTTTGTTGACGTAGTCGATCGTCTTCACTGGAACGATATAGGTGGTATCCAGAAAAACTTTTCGTCCGGCTAGCGGTGTGAAATCAATTGAGGCAATGGCGCGATCAACAGAGTCGGAGGCGGTGAGCTGGTCCGTTGCATTTCGGCTGATTGTCGTTCCGCATCCTGCGAGTAGAAATAAGTAGAGAATCAGCGTAGATAAGGGCATCCCCACCCTGAAACAACCGAACGGAGTTTCCGACGAGGATGCAGCCATACTTCCTCTCCTGCTGTTCTCAAACAGTGTTAAAAGTTGTCGACAAGTATTCATGTTGGTCTACTTCAAGAGCTGTTTTAAATCTCGTTGCGAAACGAAAGTATGCTGACTATGTATGTCACCTGATTCTTTGAACGCGTGAATCAGTTTAAAATTTCAGATCGATTGAGCACGAATGAAACTCGATAGTTACGGGAGGAATACATCCCGAACAATGCATAGAATCAGTGTTTTAGACTGTAAAATACGGGATAACGATTTATCGATGCAGCCTGTTTTTTTGAAAAGCAGGTCTGCCAATGCTTAGAGGAATCTGCATGGCAGTGCCGTGCAAAGTCGAGCGCATTAAAAGCGCAAAAGACCTCTGCATTCAGGCTCGAAAACGGATATTCCGAGAAGTCATAGGGGTGGGCGATTGAGGAGAGAGGCGGGGAATATAGTTCGTCCCGCGAAATCGTCCTAGAGCAATTGAGTCTCAGGTGTGGTCACGCGTATAGTTGTGGGCGGGTCGCTGTGGAGACGATAGGTCTTGAAGCGACATTAGCGATTGGACCGCATTTCGAAGGCAGACGTCGTATCTGCTGCTGCTGCGGTCGCCGGGGTTATTCTTTCCACAGAGAGATAAATTACACAAGGTGGGTTTATCTATGTGAGTTCATCTGTAGACAGCCATTTTCATAGACGTTAATGGCTGGGTGAAAAGGAATAACAGCATTCAGTTTCATAAGGGAGTCAAGGCAACGATGGTTGTCTTCGTCGTGCGCTGTTTTGTTAATTGAAACGGGTTGGAAAACAGTCGCGGTTGAACCGAGCGAACAAGCAGATAACTACCAGCTCATTTGCTCAAATTCATTGAACTCATCGTAATCCATCATGGCGGCGTGCTGAGCAACCAATTCGGGGGGCTCTTCGGCGAAGTACTCAACGACCTCGGCCAGTTCGTCCTGCCCCTGTTCGCGGAAGCAGTCTGCGAGGAGGGTCCAGGCGAGTTGGCTGAATGGAGCGGGAATGTTTTCTGCCGCACGCTGCAGAACTTCGACAGCTTCGTCAAACTGTTGATGCATCATAAGGGCCTGCCCCATGACATAATCGACAGCGGGTTGCATATCACCGGCGGATTCAATCGCGGCCAGTTCTTCAATTGCCTGCACGGGGAGACGTAAGTCGAGGTATCCATCGGCGGCAACGATGCGACGAGTGACTTTATGAGAAACTGTAGAGCTAATGTGATTTCGCATGATGAAGAACTTCCTGAACTTGGTTTGCATTTAGGACTGTATGACTTAGAGAGTGAAAACAGTCAGTTAAGTTGTGCCCCTCGTAGGACAGCAACCTTTAAAGCAAGTGGAGTGCCAATCTTCATCGAATCAGAGTGCAACGGATGTAACTTCATATATATCCGTTGGTTAAGAGAACAAAGAAAAAAGCGACGACGGGTGGATTTGCAATTATGACATGGTACTGAATGCATTAACTTATTCTTCTCTGTAAATTCTCCAATGCAAACAATCAGTTTTGGTCAGGATTCGATTTGCCAATGGTGGATGGAAACCGAGTGCCACCTTCGCTTGGGAAGGCGAAGGGGACGCTACTAGAGAAGGACTTCTGGTCAGTCGATTGGCAGATCGAGAGTAAAGAGACCAGAATTCGGTTCAAACCCTCTATTTAGCTCCTCATTCGGAATGAATGGGGTTCTTAATGCAACTTGATGCAAAGAGAGGTTGTTTCGTCAGTAGCGACTGTCTGGAGCCTTAGAGTCCTCTCAGTGACCCACGTGGAGCACTCTGTCAGGACTTTTAAAACGCCAGAGCAGGCATTGCCGTAATTATCGCTGAATCATCTGATTGAAGGCCGCGCCGCTACTCCCTTGCCTGCACAGGAGGATCTCCATTATGTTGAATGACGATGTTATGTTACAGAAAACATCCGCTTTTTCCTGTCGGGGTGTGGTTCATTTCGACCAGTCGATTTGTTTGAATTGAGGTTTTCAAAATGATTACACGGCCCTCTTTGGTTTTCTGGTCGATGGTGGTGGTTGGTCTGGTTATGGTGGGAGCCCCCTCCGTTTTCGCTGGAGAACCTGCTTACCAGAGGAGTGAACTCAAGCAGTCCAAACAGCCAAACATTCTGTTTATCTTTTCTGACGATCATGCTGCTCAGGCAATCGGTTGTTACGGTTCGAAGATCAATCAAACGCCCAATATCGATCGCATCGCTGCGGGTGGGATGGTTTTTGAAAACTGCTTTTGCACGAATTCGATTTGTGGACCTTCGCGAGCTGTCATTCTCACAGGGAAGCATAGCCATTTGAATGGCTTCAGGCAGAACGGCGATCGCTTTGATGGAAGCCAGCTGACCTTCCCCAAGCTGTTGCAGAAGTCAGGATATCAAACAGCCGTCTTTGGAAAGTGGCATCTACGGACTGAACCAACCGGTTTTGATCAGTACGAAGTTCTGATAGGTCAGGGTCCTTACTACAACCCGCCGATGCTTAAAAATGGAAAGCGCGTGAAGCATGAAGGTTACACGACCGACATCATCACCGACCTGGCTTTAGATTTCCTTAAGGAAAAGCGAGACGTTTCCAAACCTTTCATGGTGATGTATCAACACAAAGCGCCGCATCGAAACTGGCAGCCAGCACCGGAATACCTTCACAAATACGACGATGTGACTATTCAGGAGCCGCCAACGTTGTTCGATGACTATGCGACGCGTGGTCGACCGGCGCGAGAGCAGGAAATGTCGATCGCCAATGATTTGAACGAAAAAGACCTGAAGCTTGTTCCGCCAGACAATCTGACAGAATCACAGTTGCAGGCCTGGAATGCAGCCTACGAACCCAAAAACGAAGCGTTCCGAGCACAGAATCTGAAGGGTAAAGAACTCGTACGATGGAAGTATCAGCGTTATATGAAAGATTACCTGCGCTGCATTGCTTCGATGGATGACAACATCGGGCGGGTACTTGACTACCTCGATGAATCCGGGCTCGCCGAGAACACGATTGTGATTTACTCCTCGGATCAGGGCTTCTATCTGGGAGAACATGGTTGGTTTGATAAAAGGTTCATGTACGAAGAGTCCTATCGAATGCCATTTGTGATTCGTTGGCCGGGCAAAACGGAGCCTGGCTCCCGTAGTACTGCACTTGTTTCCAACCTCGATTTTGCTGAGACTTTTCTGGATGCGGCTTATGTCGAGATTCCCAAAGAGATGCAGGGCCTGAGCCTGCAACCGCTGATGGATGGAAGTACCCCTGAGGACTGGCGCGAAAGCCTGTATTATCAGTATTACGAATACCCGGCAGTTCATATGGTTCATAAGCACAAAGGTGTCCGCACCGACAGATACAAGCTGATTGATTTCTACGGCATTGATGAAATGGAGTTGTACGACCTGCAAGAAGATCCTCTTGAACTTAATAACATTTACGGCAAGCCCGAAGTTGCCTAGGTTCAGTCCAAATTGGCATCCGAGTTGGATCGCCTGCAGAAAATGTATAATGTACCTCAGGATCAATAAGCAATTCTGAGTAGCCTCGTCCCCTCCCCGCTGAGCCTCTGAAGCGAAGTCAGTATCCACGCATGATTCCTTACATTCTGGCCAGCGCAGGAAGTTCCTTTGTATTGTCACTGTTACTGACAGGGTTGATGAGGTGGCTCGCTCCCAAGTTGGGGTTCGTCGATCAGCCCGCTGCCCGCAAACTTCATTTACAAGCGAAACCGCTGGGCGGTGGAATTGCCATTTTTCTGGGAGTCCTGTTTCCGCTCTTGTCAGGACTGGCAATAGCGTATGCTCTGGAAGAAGGAAGGGACGCTATACTGGTTCGTCAGGCGTTGGAGTTCTTACACCTCGATGAACTCTTCAGTTTACTTTCTTCTGGAATCCTGTATCGCTCCACCCTGCTCTGGAAGATACTTGCCGGTGGTTCCTGCCTTGTTCTATTAGGCTTACTTGATGACCGGTTTCATCTCGCTTGGTGGAGTCGATTAATTGCTCAATTGCTCATAGCGGGTTGGCTTGTTTCGTCGGGGATCGAGCTGACATTGTTCCTGCCGCTACCGTGGATAACCATATCGCTCTCCGTATTGTGGATTGTCGTGTTAATCAATGCATTCAATTTCATCGACAATATGGATGGGCTCTCCGCCGGTACGGGATTGATCAGTGCGAGCATGTTTGCGGCCTTGATGTTGTCCTATCCCAATGAACCCCGCTGGTTGGTTGCTGGATTATTGCTGAGTCTGATTGGAAGCCTCGCCGGATTTCTGGTTCACAATTGGACACCGGCCCAGATTTTCATGGGAGATGCGGGCAGCACATTTATCGGTCTGAGCATGGCGGCTGTTACGATGCTTGGAACTTACTACAGTTCTGCGTCCGGACGGCAACACGCGGTACTCGCTCCGCTGTGCATTCTGGCGGTCCCTTTGTATGACTTTAGTTCGGTGATCTGTATCCGGCTGTGGGAAGGTCGCAGCCCCTTTCAGCCGGATAAAAATCATTTTTCTCATCGGTTAGTCGCGCTCGGTCTGAATAACTGGCAAGCGGTACTGACTATCTATTTGACGACCTTGATCACCGGTTTGACGGGGATTCTTCTGTTTCATGCGGACTCCTGGTTCACTGCGATCGTGGCTCTGCTGGCGACGTTGGGTGTCCTGTTACTGATTGCCATCCTGGAACTAGCCGCCGCTATGAAAGTCCGCAAACTGCTGCAATCGGGAAGCTCTCCCGAGACTTCGTTGGATTCCGGTACCTGGCGCGATCCTTCCGTTCGTGACACTGTCTAACCTCTCTATTAATCATTCTAAAGCCTTAGTAACCCGTTACATGCCTGCCAAGCGAATCCAAAGAACCCCTACTGCTGGTGAATCCCTAAAAGCTGGAGATACGTTTGCCGCTCCATTGGAGCAACTCGCACTTGGGCTCGCTGGATTGGGATGGATGCTGCGTTGGTTGACGATAACGGAGGCAGCTAATGCGGGAGAAACATTGTGGGTCGCCCTGCTCTGGTTTCTTGCGGCCACTCTCTTCTGTTGGTCTGATTTCCGAAATCTTCCTTCTGCTGGCGAAACCGATGGCGATTTCTCAGGCCAGGAGCGGCAAGTTCTTGAAGTCGACCTTCTTAGTGCAGGTGTGATGCTCATCACCGTCGGTCATGTTGTTGGTTGCATCTGGTTGTATTTCTACGGGGGGCAACTCCGATTCGCCCTAAATTTGAGTTGGGAATGGATTGGTCTCTTAGTCTCGTTTTTAATACTCCGCCGCATTGTTCGTAATCTGGAATGGCGACGGGATCTATTTGCGATCCTGCTGGCCAGCGCTGTTCCGTTTGCCTTCGTCGGGCTGTGGCAGCATTACGTCTGGTATGAGCAGTCGAGCCAGGAGTATCGAAGCCAGAAAGAAGTCTATCTTGAACTCGAAGGGACAGATCCGACCGTTTGGAATGAACAGGAACGGAAAGACTATTCCGAGGCGATCAACTATTTCCAGCAACAGGAAATTCCTCTGGGAAGTGAGTCTCTGCAAAGCTGGGAGAACCGGCTACTTGCCAGCCGGGAGCCCCTCGGTTTTTTCGCTCTGACAAATTCCTTCGCCGCCTTGCTGCTCTTTCTGCTGGGAGTCTGGTTGGCACTGGCGAATTTTATGACGAATGATCAATCAAAAAGACTAAAGACTGGAAAGTGGCAATGTCTCGGTTGGTTAATCGCCACGGGAACTATTTTCTATGTTCTGCTACTGACAAAAAGTCGCTCTGCCTGGGCAGCGTTTATAATAACCGCCGCTATGTTTTGTCTGTTTTACTGGACCAGGCGTGCGTTCAGGGGGCTTTTATATGGCGGAGCCGGCCTTCTCTGTTTGACAGTCTTTGCGTGGTTGAGTGGGGCTATCGACACGGAGGTCTTCTCAGAAGCCCCGCGTTCCTTGCAGTATCGATTCATTTACTGGACGACGACTTGGGAGTTGTTGCAGGATTCACTGTTTTTCGGAACAGGCCCTGGTAATTTTCGCACCAGCTATCTTCAATATCGACCAGAAGGTGCGAGCGAAGAAGTTGCCGATCCACATCAGTTTCTGCTTGATCTCTGGGCGAATGGAGGCTTACTGGCTTTACTGGGAATTGCATTCATTGTTTTTTATCTGATCAAATCCGGTCGCCAAAATGCTGTTTCAGTACAGAATATACCAACAAGCGATTCGTCTTTTCCCCTTGGAAGTGGACTCAGCCATTCTATCATCACGGGGGGATTGGCGGCGTTTCCATTGGTGGGGGCGATGCATTGGTTAAACTTAAGCGGACTTGAATGGGCTCTGTTCGCTGCAGGCGTAGGTGCTTCAATCTGCTTACTTTTACTCAGTCGGTTTGCTTTACCCTTTGTGAATCAGGTGACTTTGTTCGCGCCCCGTCTCGCTCCTTGGCTGCTCGTCGCATTATTGATTCATCTCTGCGCATCGGGTGGAATTGAAATGCCCGGCATCGTGCAAATGTTGCTGCTGCTCCTTGCGCTTATCCCGTCGACAGCAACTTTTGGGAGTTTTTCCATCTCCAGAAGAACGAGTTCTGCCGTGGGTGCAAGCAGTGGGGTCGTCCTGATGGGACTACTGTACTGGACCAGCTGGCTGCCGGTTCAACAGGCGGCTTGGAATCTCGAACTTGCCGAACAGGCTCGCCTCGACAATGCAAACGGTCAAGATATTCAGGCTCTATTCAATCAGGCGGTGCATGCTGATCCGCTTGATCCTCAGCCATCAAAGCGACAAGGTGACTTTCTCCTTTCGACTGCGCTCGGGCGTACTCTCGGTGGAGGTAATGAAAGCACGCTGGTAGACCTGAGTATCGAGTCTTATAAAGAATCGCTGAAGCGTGATCCTCGAAATGCGAGACGCTTCATCGATGTTGGTCGAGCCTACGAGGAGCGATACCGGCGGACAAATGAAAAGGAGGCGGGAAATCAGGCGGTAAGCTGGTATCAAAAAGGAATCGACCGGTACCCGACTCACCCGGGATTGCGTGCCCAGTTTGGACTGCTTTTAGAAGAAACGGGGCAAATGGTGGAAGCTCGGGACCAGGCGCGCGAGGCATTGCGGTTGGATGAACTGAATAATCAGGCGGGTCATACCGATCAACGGCTGGACTCCGGTACACAAGAGAGGTTAAAACACGTCATTGAAACAAGTTCAGAATAATAAGGGTACAGAATGCCACTGCATTTGGTTTCCGGTTAATTTCCAACGTTTTCCCGTGAAATCAGGTATGTAAAGTAAGGAGTCGATTCTGCTCTTTAATCGGGATTCGTCTCTCACATCTATTGGGCAGCGATACACAGCGGCTCTTTCTTTTCTGTTTCTCCTGTCTTCTTCTCTCAGAGTGTCCTTTTCATCTTCCGGTCTGAAATCGTCTTAAGAGTAATTCAATGAACCCGAAAACATTGATGATCACCATATTGGTGATCGTAGTTGCAATCGTCGCCTATTCCATGGTCACGTCACCTTCAATAGACGAAAAATTGCTTCCGCCTTCCGATTCCAAAGAGAAGTTGCCCCCCCCACCGGAAATTAAAAAGGGAGAGAAGCAGCCCAATGCGGTGACAGAGTCAGTCGATTTTGATTTTGGAAGTCAGGCCCGATACGAAACCGGTCGGCATAAATTTAAAATCTATAATAAAGGAGAAGCTCCCCTCGAATTAACCCAGGGAGATTCGAGCTGTAAATGCACCATTGGTAGCTTGGACAAGAATGTTGTCGCACCAGGAGAATTTACCGAAGTTGAATTAGAGTGGACACCTGAGTCAGTGAGTACGGCAGGGTCTTCTGATAAGTTCAGGCAATATGCAGTCGTGTATACTAACGACCCGGACCGTCCCGAGATTGGGTTTAATATCACTGGTTTTGTCTATATGTTGTTCGAGATTATTCCTGAGAAGGAATGGCCATTGGGCGAAATGACCATGACCCAAACCAAAACGGTCACAGGCAGGATCACTTCATTGCTGGACCCATTTAAAATCGAATCAATTGAAACAACAAGCGAATTCATTACTGCTGAACCACGTCAGCTAACCGATGAGGAATTGAAACTCTTTGAAATTAAAAATGGATATGAGATTAGTGTGACCGTTCAGCCCGGGTTCAATTACGGCACTTTCGAAGAATCTCTGATTTTGCAAACGGATTACAAAGAGGGAACCGAGGTTCGTATCCATGTACAGGGATTTATCAAGGGCCCCTTTACGTTCCTGAAAACGTCCCGTCAGAAAGGAATTCTCTGGTCGGCAAATTCTTGGATGCTCGATATGGGGTCCTTCGCGGCACAGGAAGGACGGAAAGTTGATATGCGGGTTTTCGTGGCAGAGTTGGATCAGATGCCTGAAGGAGAGAATTTTAAAGTTCTTTCTGCGGAAACGGATTTGGAATTTCTGCGAGTCAATGTCACCGGTGATGATCAGCCTGCAGAAAATGATCGACTCGAATTGCAGATGCAGTTCGAGTATGTAGCCGGATCTCCTGCCGTTTTACGTACAGCCCAGAAGCCAGTGACTGTTACGTTGAGGACGAATCATCCAGAGGCGAAAGAATTCAAAATACGAGTGCTATTTTCGGCGAATTGATCACTCGCTAAACTGCGCATTCTCAGCAGACCGGAGGAACTGGTCTGTCCCCTCAGATTTGTGGATCAAGGACTTTTATTATGGTCAACTTCAGGGTGCTCCCCGTGTTGAGCTGTCTGGTGCTGTTCTCTCTGTTTTCCGGATGCGATTCAACTGGATCCAGTGGTTCACCGGTGAGCAACGCCAGTGGAATCAATACGGAACCTGACAGTCAGAAATCGGAAGAGACAGATTCGGGAGCAGATGAAACCACTACTGCGACGCCTGCACCTGTAGAGAGGCCTCCCAAACCGATCCTGGAAGGTTGGGAAAAGCCAGCAGTCGCATTCATTCTATCGGGAGAGCAGAATGGCTATCTGGAACCATGCGGCTGCTCGGACACTCAATCAGGAGGGATGGCCCGTCGGGCAGATTTGTTTGCTCAACTTAAATCCAAAGACTGGCCTCTTACTGCTTTAGATGTCGGAGGATTTCTGCGGCATTCTCGGAGACAGTCTCAACTGAAAATGGACGCCATTTTTAATTCCCTGACCGACCTTGAATATGCCGCGACGGGCATTGGGCCGTCTGATATCGCCATCGGTTCGACTAAGCTCCTGGAACGGGGAATGATGGAACCCGGATCCGAAGACCAAATGATGCCCCAATTGGTTTCGGCGAATGTGACTTTGTTCAACGACCCTGAATTGGGCGCCATTCACAGAACACGTGTGTATGAAGTTAATGGTGTAAAGATCGGCGTTACAGGTGTGATTGGAGAGTCCGTCCAGCAATCCATGCTTCAGTCCAGTGGAGAGGAAGTACAGGTTCTCCCTGTGGAAGAAACTTTGCCCCTGGCTGTTGAAGAATTGAAAGCGGCCGAGGCCGACTTGTACATCCTGCTTTCTTTTTCCGAAACTGAAGAGAGCCAGAAGTTAGCGGAGCAATACGAGCTATTCGATGTGGTGCTCACGGCCAGAAGTGCTGAAGACCCCGACCCTCGTGCGATTCCCATTGGCGATTCCGGTCGTCTTTTGGTGAAAGTCGGCCAGAAAGGGAAGAACGTCGGCGTGCTTGGCTATTATCCCGATGAAGAAGAGAAACTCCGCTGGGAATTGATCGATCTAGACAATCGACGTTTTGAAAGTCATCCGAGTATGGCGGTTCACATGCAATCCTATCAGGATAACATTGCATTTGAAGATCTGGCTAAAACCGAACCCACGATGACGCATTCCAGTGGCAACACCTTCATTGGTGCTAGATCCTGTAGACAATGTCATTCCAAAGCGTATGCGAAATGGGAAAGTACCAAACACTCTCATGCCTTCGATACCTTGAAAAAAGGACACGAGGGTGATGGCGATTCCTGGATACCGCGTGTGGATGACCCGGAGTGTCTCAGTTGTCACGTGGTCGGCTGGGAGCCTCAAGAGTACATTCGGTTTGAGTCTGGGTTCATCAATGAAGAACTCACTCCCGATCTCAAAGGGCAACAATGTGAAAACTGTCACGGTCCGGCCAGCCAGCATGTGAAAATGGAGGCTCAATGGCTGATTGACCGGGATGCTGTTGATAAATCATTGGTGGATGCCGCACGTAAAGAATTGCATCTCGATGTGAAAACGGCAGAGAAACAGGTCTGCTCGAAATGTCACGACCACGAGAACAGTCCCAAGTTTAACTTTGAAGAATACTGGGAAAAAGTAAAACACCCCTACCGCGACTAGAACAACTGGATGTTGTTGCCTGTATTGTTGCTGTCTGTTGCCCGTGAGACTAAGGTTTACGAGACCCTTTCCAGGGTTCCTGGACAGCTTCCGAATATTATAATCGCTGGTTTACCGCGTTAATTCATACGAAATCAAATAACACAGAAGGGATTAAAATCACCTTTACGATGGCCGCTCCTCCTCAGAATATTCGAGCTTTGAAAGACAAGTCTGTCCTGGAAATCGTTTGGCCATTAGAAAGGGTCGATCAACTTCCTTTCCAATTCCTGAGGGGAAGATGCCCCTGTGCTGTTTGCGTTAACGAACTTACTGGTGTCCGTATGGTCGGGCCGGAAAATATTGGCAGTGACGTGCACCCTGTGAAAATGGGCTTTTCCGGTAACTATGCTTTAACAGTCGAGTGGAGTGACGGTCATCATACCGGTTTATTTACCTGGGATTACCTCGAAACGATTTCAAACGAATGGCGCGATGCAAACGCCTGATGTTTCTGCAGATCCCCAAAAGTAAATCACACCGACTCTGGTGCGAATCAGAGTAAGCAGAGAATTAATTTATTTATGACGTATGAAGTCGAGTTGAAGTTCGAATTGAAAGATCGCGATGCGATCAGGGTTGCCCTGCAAAAGCTGGGAGCTGTTGAACAGGCTACAGAGGTGCAGCAGGATCATTATTTCAACCATCCTCAGCGAGACTTCGCTCAAACGGACGAAGCGTTTCGCATTCGCTCTAGCGGTGAACAGAATCGAGTCACCTATAAGGGACCAATCCTCGACAGCCAGACGAAGACCCGTAAGGAAATTGAAATCCCCTTTGCTTCAGGTCAGTCAACAGTCACTCAGCTTGAAGAAATGCTTGTCGATCTCGGTTTTAGACCTGTCTACAAAGTGACCAAGACACGAACCAGTTTCTCACTTGAGTGGGAAAATCGGCATCTGGAAATCACTCTCGATCGAGTTAATCAGGTGGGAGACTATCTGGAAATTGAAACGATGACCAATGAAGCGGACCGTGACGAAGGACGCGAGGCGATTTTAAAACTAGCGAAGCATCTCGGATTCAAGCACCCGGAACGACGCTCCTATTTAAGATTGCTTCTAGAAAAACTGGAAATCGATGGTACTGCCGACGTTTGAGTCGACGCTCTAGAGAATTTGGACCATTTGTTCATTGTTTTCCATCAGGTTATTGAAATCGGTAAATGTCGCGGGTAAGATTACGCCTGTACACTGATTTCGGTTGATTATCTAATTGAGATTAGAAGCAGACCGTTATCCATTTGGCGAGCCCGATTTCGCTTTACGTTGGTTCGTTGATTTCCAGCAAATCGACTGAAAGTACGAGATCGAAGTCCTCTGGAGAAATATTTTCTCCAGAGCGGATAACTTTACTCTTTCGCCTCTTCAATCTAAATTCTATGCAGGTCGAGCCCTTCTTTTCATCGCCGGTTCGATTTTTGAACACATAAAAGGAATGAGTCATGGCCAAAGCAAGATCTCGCAAAGCTCCCTCTGCTCCTAAGAACGAGCCTCCCGATACTATGCTGGATAATGCTCTCGGCCAGATCGAGAAAGCATTCGGCAAAGGGTCTATTATGAAACTTTCGGGGTCGGCAGCAGGCCGAATCCCGGGAATTTCAACCGGAGCCCTTTCACTGGACCTGGCTCTCGGTGGCCAGGGGATTCCCCGCGGACGTATCGTCGAATTTTACGGCCCGGAATCAAGTGGTAAAACCACGTTGGCTCTGCATGTCATTGCTAGTGCCCAGAAGACAGGAGGTGTCGCTGCTTTCATCGATGCTGAGCACGCACTTGATCCTACCTGGGCGAAACGACTTGGTGTAAAGCTCGAGGATTTACTGGTTAGTCAGCCCTCTTATGGTGAAGAGGCTCTGCAGATTGCCGAGATGCTGATCAAGTCTAACGCCGTCGATGTGATTGTTATCGACTCCGTCGCAGCCCTGGTTCCCAAGACGGAACTAGATGGCGAGATTGGCGATACGCACGTCGGTTTACAGGCCCGTATGATGAGCCAGGCGATGCGAAAATTGACGGGGGCAATCTCTCGCTCAAAAACCAGCGTAATTTTCATCAACCAGATTCGTGAAAAAATCGGCGTAATGTTCGGAAGTCCGGAAACGACTCCGGGTGGCCGGGCACTGAAATTCTACAGTACATGTCGTATTGATCTCCGTAGAGTCAGCACCTTGAAGGATGGCGACGCAACTGCCGGTATCCGCATGAAAGCGAAGATCGTCAAAAATAAGGTCGCGCCCCCCTTCCGCGTGACTGAGTTCGATATGCTTGTCACCAGCGGTATCAGTTACGAGGGTGATATCATCGACATGGCGGTCGAAGATCGTATTATCAAACAGAGTGGTAGCTGGTTCAGCTACGGCGAAACTCGACTGGGACAAGGTCGCGATCGAGTCCGGGAGTTCCTCAAGGAGAATCCAGAAACAACCGAGGAAATCAGACAGCTGATTCTCGAATTTCGTGGATTTGCTGCCCCTGCAGAGGGAGCTGAGGGGGATTCGGAAGAGGCTACAACTGAAGAAGCCAGTTCTAAGTAGCGACTTCTTGTCAGTATCAGGCACTCAAAAGTTCCCCATAAAGGGGAAGGTCCTTCGGCTTTCCTGAGTTCTCTACTCTCGCTATTACAATTCACGCTGATCCCGGAAGCGAACCCCTTCCGGGATTTTTTTGTCTAAGGCGATAGATCTGTGGATTCTCAGCGTCTGTCTGTGGGCCGAAATAGCTTGCCTGCCCTGTAATTGTTATGATTTCGCATTGGAATCCAGGCCTGTCGCTTGCGAATGACGAAGTCGATACCAACAGGCGAATTCCGAATCGCCCCCAATGTCGCTCAGACGCCTGGTTTCTATCCTTTTTTGATTAACCCTAGTTATTCCTTGAGTTCTAGAACTGACCCATGCTTACCAACGAACTTCGTGAAAAATACCTGGAATTTTTTGAATCCAAAGGGTGTATCCGCCGTCCGTCGGACGTGTTGATCCCCAAGGATGACAAAACGGTACTGTTCACTCCGGCCGGAATGAATCAGTTTAAAAATCAGTTTCTGGGAATCGGTAAGCTCGATTTCACTCGGGCCACGACCTGTCAGAAATGCCTGCGAACGGGCGATATTGAAAACGTGGGGGTAACTGCCTATCACCACACGTTCTTTGAAATGTTGGGTAACTTTTCGTTTGGAGATTACTTCAAACGAGAAGCAATTCACTGGGCTTGGGAGTTTCTGACAGACAAGAAATGGTTGGGGCTCAATGCGGATAAGCTCACCGTCACTGTTTTCCAGGAAGACGATGAAGCTTTCGATATCTGGAACAAAGAAATCAAACTCGATTCCAGTCGTATTCGACGCGACAACGAGTACGAAAACTTCTGGCCTGCTGGAGCTCCTACGGAAGGACCTGATGGAGTCTGTGGTCCCTGTAGCGAAATCTTCTATCATCCCGATAAGGGACAAAAAGAAGTCGAGATCTGGAACCTCGTTTTCACGCAGTTCAATCGAGTAGGCGACCCACCCGACAACTTGCGACCACTGCCGAAGAAAAACATCGATACCGGAATGGGGCTGGAGCGATGTGCCGCTGTCCTGCAGGGAGTCGAATCCAATTTTGAGATCGATACGTTGCGACAGTTGTGTGAAGCTGCTGCGGATACCGTGAAGGTCAAATACGATTTCCATAACCCGGAAGGTCGCGCGATCCGTCGTATTGCCGATCATGTTCGTGCGATTACGATGTGCATCCATGAAGGCGCGGTACCGGGAAGTGACAAGGAAAGCTATGTCATCCGGCAACTGCTTCGCCGGGCTGTTTTGGAAGGTTACCTGTTGGGCCGCGAAACGCCGTTTCTTTCGACGCTTGTGCCCAAGGTGGTCGAGATCATGAAGCAGCCTTACCCCGAACTGACGGAAACAGTTCAGTCCGTATCGGACATTATCCACGAAGAAGAAAGTCAGTTCCTGGATACGGTTGAACGAGGCGTGAATCGGTTTAACCAGATCGTGCAGAAATCAGACGTACAAAGTAGTAAGACGATTTCAGGAGATGACGCTTTCGATCTGCACCAGACATATGGATTTCTGGTGGAATTGACAGTCGCAATGGCCAAAAAGAATGGGGTGGAAGTCGATCGCCTTGCGTTCGAAAACCGGGTCAAAGAACAGAAAAACATTAGCGGTTCTGGCCTGTTTGCTAATTCCGTCATGTCCGCAGGTCCGCTCGATTCAATTCGGAATGAAGCGGGTGCGACTATATTCAAAGGTTATGACTCGTCGACCTGTGAAGCTAAAGTCGTCGGTCTAATTCGCGATGAAAAACAAATTGAAAAAGTTGATTCGCCTAACCATGCCGACCGTGTCGGTGTGATTCTTGATCAGTCACCGTTCTATGGAGAAGCGGGTGGTCAGGTTGGCGATGTTGGGACTTTTTCCAGCGACGATACTCAGTTTGAAGTCGTTGATACTCAGCGGCATGGCGACTTACTGGTTCACATTGGCAAACTGAAAGCGGGTACAATTAAGCTTGGCCAGAAAGTCACCGCGGTAGTCAAAGGCGAACGTCGCGCCGGCATTCAACGGGCTCACTCGGCGACTCACATTCTGCATCATGCATTGCATCAAGTGCTCGGCAAGCACGCGACCCAGCGTGGATCGAAAGTGCAACAAGATGAGCTACGATTTGACTTCGCCCATCGTTCGTCCATGACACGCGAGGAGATTGATCGAGTTGAAGATATTGTGAACCAGCGCATCGCCGAAGGGGCGTCGGTCCACACTCAATTGCTGCCCATTGAAGAGGCACGTAAACTTGGAGCCATGGCTCTCTTCGGAGAGAAATATCCGGATGAAGTTCGAGTCGTGAAAATGGGTGAGTTCAGTACCGAGCTCTGCGGTGGAACGCACCTGACCAGCACTGGTCAGGTGGGGCTCTGTAAGGTGATCAGCGAAGAGCCTGTCGGGAAAGGGGTTCGTCGAATCACGGCCTACACAGGCGAGAAAGCGGTCGAACAGATGCGGCAGTCGGACGAACTGCTGCGGGAGCTGAGTCAGTTACTCAAAACGCCACAGGTCCAGGATCTTCCACAACGTATTCAGACTTTGCAAGATGAACTAAAATCGGTTAAACAGCAATTGGCGGCTCAATCGAAACAGTCTGTATCCGGAGTTCTGGACGAGCTGTTGAGTCAGGCAGAAGAAGTGAACGGCGTGAAGGTCATTACCTATCAACCCGAAAACGCCGATCGTGATATGCTTCGAGAGTTTGCCGATCAACTTCGTGCTTCTCGTACTCCCGTTGCCGTTCTATTGGGAGCGGAAATCGATGGCAAAGTGGCTTTGCTGGCGACGGTCAGCAAAGAGCTGATCAAACAGGGTGTCAAAGCGAACGACTGCATCAAAGTCGCTTCTAAAGTGGCTGGTGGTGGTGGCGGAGGCCGCCCCGATTTGGCCGAAGCGGGAGGCCGTTTTATTGATAAAATCCCGGAAGCCCTGGAAGCAGGTGCCGCGTTCTATAAAGAGCAGCTGGGATAATTCCTTCCTGCTGTTAAATGAAAATGAAGCATAAAAGAACCCGGAAGAGATCCTGATGATTTCTTCCGGGTTGTTATTTTGTGCCTGTGTTTGGATGTCTTACAGCATTCCTTTTTTCTGTAACTCTGACACGACGGTCATGACAATGTTTCGAACGTCGGCGGTCTCATCAGCAGAGCCTTCTCCGACCGGGCATCCGCCAATGGGCTCCTGCGTAAAACCGTGATCGGCCAGAGAGCACTGCAATGTCCGTCGCAAAATGCTGAGGTCTTGCTCTTGGTGTTCTGATCGTGGCTGGCGCCCATGTCCCATGTCGAATCCACGCAGTTTTACCGCTTCTCGGAAGCCATCGGGGAATTCGGCTGAGTAAAGCATGGTGTCGAATAAAGTGACAAGGTCGTATTGAATTTTGCGGGCATCATCCAGTTTGCCGGCGAGCGTCAAGTCGTACAGCTTACGAGTGATTTCGGGAACAACTCCGGAACTCGCGTTGGTTCCTCCGTCACAACCGACCAGGATCATCGGCATCAATGCCGCATCCCAACCTGTCAGAAAGGCGAAGTCCGGCCGATTGGGACGCACTGCCTGGATCATTCGAATCATGTGTGGAAGTTCGCCCGAACTATCTTTGATGGCTGTGATTCGTTCGCATTCGTCAGCCAATCGTTGAACAGTGGGGACATCGATCGGGCTGGCGAACATCGGAATGTTGTACAAGGTCACATCGACGGGAGTATTCCGGCCTATCTCTCGGAAGTAAGCGAAAACGGCTTCCGGTCCAAGCTTGTAATAAAACGGGGCGACAATGGCGACGGCCCGCACACCAAGTTCCGCGTAATATTCACACGCTTTGAGTGTTTCTTTAACATTTGCCTCGGCAGCTCCCGCCAGAATGGGAACCCTGCCCCGTGTCTGATCGGCAATGATGCTGACGATTCGTTTTCGTTCTTCGAAAGTAAAACGAGTGAATTCCCCTGTCGAGCCGTTGGGGTACAGGCCATGGACCCCTTTTTCGATCAACCAGTCGACGTACTTTCGCAGTACTTCTTCGTTGATATCACCCTTGCTGTCGAGCGGAACCAGATTCGGAGTGAAAATTCCCTGGAGACGTTCAGCCATTGTTGAAAACTCATGTAGAATGTGGGGATGCGTGAATGGTCCGACCGGTCAGAATGATGCAAGAAAATGAGCTTCTTTGACCAATTCTGCACGGAACGGAGGTCAGAACTCTCAGTATCTGGCCTCTCATAAATACTTTACCCAGCAAAAGGTGTCGACCGCGAGAGAACCGCAGGAAAACTTTACCTCTCCTGCACAAACTGCCCTAACTTTTTGTCTATTGCTGTTTGTATGGGTTATAAGGGTTCAGTAGCGAGCTGCTGATTCATCTGAAAAGAGTCCCTGCGTTCGCTAAATTGGCTGGTGCGTCGTCTTTTCAGAGGCTTTGGGCCAATGGACGGTTACTTTTGTTCCCTGAGAGGGATGGGAGCTGACCGCGATGGTGGCGTCGTGCAGGCGGGCAATTTGCCAGGCTTTGGAGAGGCCGAAGCCAAGTCCCCGTCCGGCCTGTTGCCCCGAGTAAAACGGATCAAACATATGTAGTTGGTTCAAGTCGGACAGGCTGCTGCCCGGACTGGTAATCTCAATCTGGACTCGACCCTCATAACCAGGACGGTATTCGATTCGCAATATTTTCTCTGTATCATCCGGACTGTGGATCAATCCGTTTTCCAGAAGAGAACAGACGACTTGCTCCAGTTGCGTTCGGTCGGCAAGCAAAAAGTAGTCTTCAGACGAAGCGATCTCGAATGAGATCTCATTTCCAAAACGTGCTTTTAATTTCCGGATGACATCATCGAAAACTTCCCGCAGTGGAACAGATTCAAATTGCGGAACCGGTGGGCGACCGAAAAGCATTAAGTCACCAATCATATCGCGGATTCGCAGAGCTTGAGCTCCGATGTTGGTAAGCATCTCTCGACGTTCCGGATCGGCCTCATTCTTTAAGAGCAGTTGAGCGCGACCGCTTATGGTCGCCAGGGGGTTGTTGATTTCGTGCCCTGCCCCGGCTGCGAATTCTGCCAGGGACTGCAGTTTGAGTTCCTGGAGTTGAACGAGCGATGCCGGACGATGTGCCAGACGGACCTGTTCTAAAAATCGGCAGGTGACTTCGGCTGCTTTTTCGAAATCATCCGATAGAGAAGAGACGGGGATTGCGCAGGCGAGCATTCCCCGGACGGGGCCGGAAATGTGTAGTGGAATGAACTGGAGTTGGTGAAGGTCGGAGGCAGGAAAAAATTCGCCCCATTGTTGTTCCACTAAAGCGAGGAAGTTTTCCGCCCAGTCACTGTCACACGGAAACTTCGTGCCCAATTCCACGATCGATCTCTGTTGATCATAAAAATGAAACCACAGAGACTGCTCCCCCGGACTGGGGGTGATCAGGAGAACGGCGTGGGATGTCGTCTCTTCCCACCAAATTTCCACGACGCGTTGCAGCGCATTTGGGAAATCGAGGGTCGGCATGAGTTGCCAGTATCGCTGGCTCAACCGATTGACGAGACTGGTCTCTGTTGTATTAGACGACGCAGTCGATAGGGTATCGGCGGACAAGGACATGGTCGGCAGGAAACTTTCGATAATCAGCAGATGAAGTCCGCTATGTTAATGAAAAGCAGAGCGCTTGTTGATGGGGGGGCATCCATGACTGCTTCTATTCCTGACTTAATACTCTTGTGTAATATAACAAAAACGTCCCATTCGAAGACTTCGAATGGGACGAATATGTATCGTATTACCGGAGTGGACTCTCTGCAACAGTTGATAAATTGCCTGTTGAAAAAGTCTGTTTGGCAAGGCGTTCCTGTGATCAGGCTGCTTCCACTGGCTCCATATCGAGCAGGTGGCAAACATGTTCAATCAGTTTTTCAATTTCGAAGGGCTTCTGCATAAATTCATTGGCACCCGACTTGATCAATTCCTGAATCTTGTCCGCCTCGACCATCCCGCTAATGCAAATGATTTTGACATCGTCGAGCGTGGAGTCAGATCGAACACGGTGGCAAACTTCTTTACCATTAATGTCCGGCAGCATCACGTCCAGGACGATGATATCGGGATGATATTCTTTCACCATCATTCCAGCATCAAATCCATTGTTCGCCACACGGACCTCGAAACGGGAATCGAGTTCCAGAGCGTCGCGGATCAATTCTACCAATTCCTCGTCATCATCGACAATTAAGGCTTTGCGGCGTCCGCTTTCCAAAGCATCGGTTGGGATGCCATTGTCTTTCATGAACTTAAAGAGAATGTCGCGCGGAATGCGGCGAAAACGGCTACCTGGTACGCGAAAACCCTTCAACTGGCCTGAATCAAAACAGCGAATGATTGTTTGTTGGCTGACCTTGCAAATCTTTGCGGCCTCGCCGGTTGTAAAAACTGTTTTCATGCTGAGTATCCATCCTATGCTATGGCCATCGACGTAGACGGCTGGCCCGTTTAATGTCCTCGTCAACGACACGACGTCGAGGAGGTTCCCTCCTGGAAAACCCGGAAACCCGGCAAGGAGATTTAGCTCACAAACCGTCAAGTTGAGCGATGGCGCTCCCCAAGGTGACGATGGTGAGGACTTGGCTCCTTCCAAATCAATTGCTGGTTTTAACAGGGCTTTCACGGGCCATCCGGGCCGTCAATGAAGAGGATACCCTACCAGTTCTTGGTTCAATTTCAGGGCTATGTCTAACCAATCAATGCAGATTCCGCCGGGGTGGAAGCATGTTCCCCACTGATTTAAGTAACAGCAGTATACGATACAAAGGACTTTCGCTTCGCCCGGAGGGTGTTGATTCAAGATTACCTCTTTTCTCAACACGACCGATTGTATCTAATCTATGGAATCGGTCAACAGGACTTCTCTTCCCCTTATCTTCCCCACTCTACACCAGTTTTCTAGACGCAAACTCCTGCTATTACTAAATCTTGGCTCTGCAATGAATTAAGATGAGCATGCTAATTAGCTGTTGATGCGAAAAAAATGAGGAAAAAAAGTTCTTTACGCGTAAGTGTTTCGATTGAAAATACTTAGGAAGAGTTTCCTCTCATTTGCGGAGATTAGGAGCATCCGTCGAAATTTCAGCAATCGACAGCTGGTGAACGAGGATGGATGCGGGGTTCAGCGAGGCTGCTTTAGATACATCGTCACCACGGCCAAGTCGGCGGGCGTAATTCCACTGATGCGAGAGGCCTGCCCCAAATTGATTGGACGTACCCGATCGAGCTTCTCACGGGCCTCGATTCGTAATTGGGTAATTCCCTTGTAGTTGAGCGCCTCCGGAATTCGAAGCTGTGTGATCTTGGCCTGCTTTTCAACGTCGGCCAACTGGCGGCGGATGTAACCCGAATACTTGGTCTCAATACAGACCTGATCGCGTGCTCGTTCGGAAATCTCCAATTCAGCAAGACGGGGAGAGATCTGACAGAGAGAGGACCAGTCGGCATCCTGACGCCGCAAGCGGTCTTCCAGTGAGTTCCCGTGGTATCGCTCGGTGCGTAGGATTTCGAGAGCATGATCGATCTCGACTTCATACTTCTTAAGTCGAGCTATGCGGTCAGCAGAGGCCAGGCCAATCTCGGCAGCAAGAGGCGTCAAGCGTCGATCTGCATTATCATGACGTAAAAGCAGACGGTACTCGGCACGAGAAGTAAACATGCGGTAGGGTTCGTCGACCCCTTTGGTTACGAGGTCGTCAATTAAAACACCGAGATACGCCTGGTTACGATCAAGAACAAAGGGTTCATCTCCCCGCAGTTTAAGGGCGGCATTGATTCCCGCGATGAGCCCCTGCCCTGCTGCTTCTTCGTATCCCGTGGTCCCATTGAGCTGGCCCGCGAAATACAAACCTTGAACGGCTTTTGTTTCGAGTGTGGGGGTCAACTGAGTTGGTGGAGCGAAGTCATATTCAACAGCATATCCGTAACGCATAATCTCCGCTTTTTCGAGTCCGCGAATCGAATGAATCATCTGGTCCTGAACATCGCGCGGCAAACTCGTCGAGATACCGTTGCAGTAAACTTCTTGAGTATTGCGACCTTCCGGTTCCAGAAAAATCTGGTGCGAGGTCTTATCTGCGAACCGTACGACTTTGTCTTCGATGGAGGGGCAGTAACGGGGACCAGTAGAGTTGATCTGGCCGCTATACATCGGAGCGCGGTGTAGGTTTTCGCGAATGGCTTCGTGAACGGCTTCGTTCGTTTCGGTCAGGAAGCATTCCATTTGCGGCTGAGTGATGCGGTCGTTCATGAATGAGAACGGAACCGGGTTTTCATCTCCAGGTTGTGCCTGGACAACCGAATAATCGATCGTTCGACCATTTATCCGTGCGGGAGTTCCTGTTTTGAATCGTTCGAGTTCAAATCCGAGTTGTCGGAGAGAATCAGATAACGTACCGGTCGTTCCTTCCCCCGCGCGTCCCCCCTGGCTTTTCGCTTCGCCCGTGTGCATGATCGCCTGCAGGAAAGTACCCGTCGTCAGGATCACTGCTGGTGCGTGGTAGATCGCGTCACCACGGACACGGATGCCTTGAATGACATTGTTTTCTACAAGGAGCGTTTCGACGACTTCCTGTCGGAGAGTCAGATTGTCCTGCAATTCCACGCGGTTTTTCATGCTGAACTGATAGGCCTTTTTATCGGCTTGCGCGCGCGGAGAATGCATCGCGGGGCCTTTGCTCAGATTTAACATGCGGAACTGAATACTGTTCTCGTCGATGACGAGCCCCATTTCTCCACCGAGCGCATCGATCTCGCGTACGATCTGTCCCTTGGCGACACCTCCGATTGCCGGGTTGCAACTCATGGCACCGACTGTATCGCAGCTCATCGTTAGTAGAGCGGTTTTCGCGCCCAGGCGTGCGGAAGCAAGCGCGGCTTCAATTCCGGCGTGCCCGGCACCAATCACCAGGGCATCATATTCGTAGGTACTATTTGTCATTTTGAAATGGAACAGAAAAAGTTGTTTAAGTGGGATCGTGTTCAGGAAGAGAGTCTTCAGAAACGGCTATTAGTTCTGGACATGTATGTCGTATTGGATCAGGCATCTCAGGGCAAATTTCCGGTTTTCAAACGCTCTCGCTTGAAACTCGGTTTATATCTGCCATACTCAGTCGAAGCGCCCGATCCAAGTCTGCTGAGCGATTCATAAGGGCTTGGATTAGCGTAACTTACCGAACGATCAGTTAGAACGAAATTTACGGTCCCCTTGAAAGGAAACCCCATGTCAGACGTCCGGACTGCTGCTGTCACTCTTAAAGGAAACCCCGTTGATCTTGCAGGCAAAGCACTGCAGGCAGGCGACACCGCTCCCGAGTTCAAGTTGCAGAACAATGGCTTGGAAGAAGTGACTCTGGCTTCCTCTGCCGGGAAAACCCGTATTATTGCAACGGTTCCCTCATTAGACACCTCTGTATGCCATGCGGAGACCAAAAAATTCAATGATGAAGCTGCTAATCTTGAAAATGCCGAGGTTCTGGTTGTCAGCATGGACCTTCCCTTCGGTCAGAAACGCTGGTGCGGTGCTGAGAACGCCGAAGACATCGTCACACTCAGCGGCCACCAGTCGACTCAGTTTGGTGAAGACTATGGCGTTCTGATCAGCGGTGGGCCTTTGAATCGCTGCCTGGCACGTGCAATCTTCGTTGTCGATGCCGACGGAAAACTGAGCTACGTCGAATACTGTGCTGAAATCGCTGAGCATCCGAATTACGATGCTGTCCTTGCGGCTGCCAAATAATTCAGCTGTTAAATAATTTAGCGGCAATACATGAACCAGTGAAAGCGGAAGCGGGTCCAGTCTTTGGGCTCTCTTCCGTTTTTTATTGGCCTACTAGCCGATGATTATTTCCGAGACGAAACGATCTCTACGTGATCGACAAACCCTGATTACGCCGCCGGTGGTTCCAGACTCAGGTGTTCGTAGGTTTTGCGGGTGAGCATACGACCCCGGGGAGTTCGTTTGATTAATCCGCTACGAAGCAGGAAGGGTTCCACTTCGTCTTCGAGTGTATCGGGAGGAACGTCCATAGTGTGGGCAATTGCGTTTAAACCTGCAGGGCCTCCCGCAAAGACTTCATAAAGTGTGTTTAGGTATCGTCGATCCTGTTCTTCGAGACCGAGGTGATCGATCTCCTGCATCGCGATGGCATCGTTTGCCAGTGACAGGGTGATTTTACCTGAGGTCGATTTCACGACTGCATAATCGCGAATCCAATGTAGCAGGTTGTTCGCTTTTCGCGGGGTCCCCCGGCTGCGAATGGCAATCAGATCGGCGGCGTCTTCAGAAATCGAAGTATTGAGTTTGCGTGCGTTGCGAACGATGATTTCTGTTAAATCAGCGGGTTCGTAAAAGTCGAGATGTTCTCGATTGACGAACCGGTCACGAAGCGGTGCGGTTAACATGCCGCTTCGGGTGGTAGCACCGATGACACAAAACTTCTGAAGACTCATGTTGAGCGTTCGCGCATTGAGTCCATCTCCCAGAGTAATGTCGACCCGATAATCTTCCATTGCCGGATAGATAAACTCTTCAACAGCGGGCGGCATCCGGTGAATTTCATCGATGAACAGGACGGAGCCGTAACTGGCATTCGTTAAAAAGGGGAGCAAATCTTTGGGGGCGGACAGCGAGGGGCCTGAGGTGATTTGTATCTCTGTTCCGAGTTCACGCGGGATGACGGTCGCCAACGTAGTCTTCCCCAATCCGGGTGGACCATCCAGCAACAAGTGGCCGAACGGTTCCTCACGACGGCGGGTCGCATCGAGCATGATCTGAATGCGCTCTACTACTTTTCTCTGACCGACGACATCCTTCAGGTACTGCGGGCGGAGATCGTCATCGAAGCGACTACTGTCGCTGAGGAAATCTTGTTCAGGCATCGCCGCCGAGCCTCTCACTCCCTCGCGGTCCAGATCTGCTTCGGGAGACGCCGGCTCTGCAGCCGACTGATGGATTATTCGTTCTCTCGCCATGTAATATAATCGTCCTTGATGAGGGTAGATTCAACCCTCAATTTAACGGGAGCGGGTCGTTCCTGTCTAGCGGGGTTCAACTGCCTGTGGGGGACGACTAAAGCCGTTTAAAGAGGATTACGAGCGTATTATAGCAGATTACAGTCACTAGGATTAACCGGAACTGCTCTTAATTCGCGGCAAAGGCTCCCAGACAGCAGAAAGCGAAGAAGACGAAAACCGTAAACAGTACGTGGCACATGGCAATGATTTTTGCCGCGCGTGTTAAGCCTTCTCCCTCGGGATTCATGATCCCTGCCCGCATGCTTTTCAAATCCTGTTCGGCAATAATCCAGACCGGGATAGAAAACAAAAAGCAAAAGAAGAACCAACTGACGATTGAACATACGAGTAAAGTGACGCCGCGATGAGCTTGCTGATTGCGTGGATCCGAGTAATCCTTCCAGTCTTCGTCTGGATCCAATAGTTCGCCGCAATTTCGACAGCGATCATCCTCAGGATGAACGTTGGTTCCACACATAGGGCACTTGGGGCGGCGTCGTGTGGAACTGGTTCCGTCAAGGTCTAGCTCCAGTTCGTCGACGACAGACTCCTCAGTGTGAGGGACTATCAGATGCGCACCGCATCCAGGGCACTGCGCCGAGAGCCCCGCTTTGTCGTCAGCGGTTCGAAGTAGCTTGTCACAGTGATCACAGCGGAATTCGATCGGCATTTTACAACTTTTCGACAGGATAGAAGAACATTGTGCTACAGGGATTTCAGCAGCGGAGTCTGTTAGGTTGAACTCGGCATTTGAGTCTGACGGAATGCTTTCCCTGAAAGAGAAGGCGGCACACACTTCACGACCAAGTGATTAGTGGAAAGCGGAAAGGATTTCCCTCTCGATTTGATTCGTCAGGAAGATGTGAGTATTAGAGAGAATAACTCGCGGACGTGGATTTTCCAACTAACCGAATCGTTAGGCTACATCGACTCGGCCAGCTCTTCCATGATGTCATCAGAGATATTGAAGTTCGCGATCACATTTTGGATGTCGTCCTGGTCTTCCAGGGCATCAATGAGTTTCAGCACTTTCATTCCGTCCGTGGCATCGAGCTCAACGGTATTCGCTGGCACGCGAGTAATGTCGGAAGACGTCGTTTCAATGCCTCGTTCTTCCAGGGCAGCATTCACAGCGTCGAATAGATCGGGATCACACAGAATTTCAAAAGAGTCCCCTGCTTCGCGGACATCTTCGGCTCCTGCTTCGACAGCGATTTCGAATAGAGCCTCTTCGTCATTTCCTTCTACCGGAACGAGGAATTGTCCTTTGCGATCAAACATCCAGGCAACGCAGCCCGTCGCTCCCAGATTGCCGTTATGGACTTCGAAGATTTTGCGTATTTCACCTGCAGTGCGATTGCGATTTTCAGTCAGAATGTCGCACAGAACGGCGACTCCTGCGGCTCCGTATCCTTCGTAAAGCAGTTCTTCGTAATTCTCACCACCCGCTTCTCCACAACCTTTTTTTACTGCCCGGTCAATATTGTCTTTGGGCATGCTCGCTTTTTTGGCTTTGTCGATGGCGTATCGCAGACGGAGATTTGTTGTCGGGTCGCCCCCTCCAGACTGGGCCGCAACAATGATAGCTCGGCTCAGTTTGCCAAACAGTTTGCCTCGTTTTTTATCGATTACGCCCTTCTTCGCGGAGATGTTTGCCCAATGCGAATGTCCTGCCATCTCGTTACTCTCTCATCTCTTGTCTGGTTAAATCGATCTGATGATTACTTGAATTGGTTGCCAATGACCGCGACTCAGAAGTGTCCTTATTCGAAAAACTGGAACGTGTTGCGAACGGACGATTTCAGCGATACTGGCATCGATTACCCTTAGCGAAAATCAGTCGCTGTCGGGATATGGTAAGACTTTCTTATCCACAATTACTCTGCTTCTGTCCAGTGTACGTATCAGGAAGTCGCCTCTTTTTCACTGGAGAGTTTTTCCTCGAGTTCTTTAACCAGCTTCTCATTTGGGGCTTCTGCTGCTTTTTCTTTCTCTAAAGCCGTTTCCCAGACTTTACGGGCTTCTTCTTTGTTGCCGAGAGCGTAGTGGCAATCGCCCAGATGATTGTAGATAGTTGGGTCGCCCTCTTCGAGGATCTTGATGGCTTTTTCGAGGTGTGTAATGGCTTCTTCAGGTTTGCCAAGTTTGTAGAGTACCCAACCCAGACTGTCCAGAAATGCGGCGTTGTCCGGATCGGAATCGACGGCCTTCCGAATCATCTTTTCGGCCTGCTCTAAATTTTTACCCTGGTCTGCATAGAGGTAACCCAAGTCGTTGTTCACTGTGGGGTTCTCGGGGTCGAACTTAATGAAGTCTTCGAGGACTTTTTCACCATTCGTGATGTCCCCTTTCTGCACATACAGATTGGAAAGAATCAGATGAATCGACCGTTGCAATCGAGGGTTGATATCCTTTTTCGTGCGAACATCTTCAAAGAGCTTGATTGCTTCTTCATCGTTGCTGGCTCGGTATTGAATCCAGGCTTCTTGAAAATGGAATTCATTTGTGTCTCTGATACTACGAGCTTTTTTAACTGCTGCGATCGCTTTTTCGAAGTTTTCTAACTCAACTTGTGCATCAGCTTCTCGGGACAGAAAAATCGGTCGATAGCTGTTCAATCTACTCTCAGAACCGGCGGCGGCCCAAACTTCAACTGCCTGTTCATATTCTTCCTGCTGCATCAGGTACTCGCCCCAAGACTGGTAAAGACGAAAGGCCTGATCACCTCTCTCGGCAAGAGCGTAGGTGTAAAACTTCGAAACGAGGTCGCTTCGTTTCGCTTTCTCAGCCAGTTTACCCATCAGCAGAGCGCCTTCGAAACCAAGGTTCTCCTCAAGACGGGATTCCCCTACTTCCATTAGTGCCTTTGTGAGTTCAGGATCTTCTTCGATTCTGTTCATCAGGTCTTGTAAGGCGTTGATATTTTGTTGGCTTTTGAAAGCGGTCGCCATCGTGTCGAGAAGTGGTTCCGCCTGGCGTCGTTGAAAATAGATTTCCGCTAAACTAATCAAACCTTCTGGATCGCCTCGGCTTTCCAACGTGGACTTGATCAGTTTTTCAGCTTCGTCGAGTTTGTCGTTCTCGATGTATTGCTCTGCGAGGAAGTATTTCAGTTTGGAATTTCGTGGATCGTTGTCGGCCAGTTTTTCCAAACTGGGAATTAAATCGTCAGATCGATCCAGTTTTTCAAGCAACTGTTCCAGAAGCTCGTAAGCATCACGTCCTTTAGTCTGCAATCGGGCATCGAAGTAAGCCTGCAGGTTGTTGAGACCTTTTTCGTAATCCCCTTTTTTGACATACACGGAAGCGAGATTGAAACCGAGTATCGCCGGCTTACCGGTTCCAAACTCGGAGGCAGCCTCGAACGCCTGTTCGGCCAGGTCTAACCTGTCTCCATCGAGAAAAGCTCGACCAATCCGTTCCAACGACTGAGCGCGATCAGCCATAAGCCTCGCTTTGATCTGAGAATTTAACTCGTACTCTTCCGGATGGATCATCGCATCAAAAACAACTTCATACGCTTCAGCCGCTTTCTCCAGATCCTTTGTCAATGTGAGCAGCAGTCCCAGTTCGAATCGAAACAATACATACTCACCCGACTTGTGATCGATTCGAGAAGACTCTGTGGCGCGACGAATCAGGCGGATCGCTTCATCCATTCGGTTTTGCCGTTGCATGTAACGGCCTACTCGGACGAGCAACTCGTAATTTTCTGGATCGGCATCCTCTGCTTTGGAGACATACTTCTCGACCAATTCCGATTGGTTCATACCGATGGCCAGAGGGATCAGGAGTTCATAGACCTCACTGCTGGTTGGGTCGAGGTCCGCAGCCTTCTGCAATTCAGAGAGGGCCTGTTGATGTGCGTTTCGGTTGAATAACAGACGAGCAGTGAGAAAATGAGCCAGGGCTTCTCGTTTATTGATATCTTTTTCTGTAGGTGACTCTTTCAGATCAGGGAACTGCAGATTCTCTATGATGATCGGCAGCTTCTGTTGTCGCTCGACATAGATTTCCAGTGGCGTTTTTTCAGAGTCGGAGGTCTCGCTTTCGCTGGATTCGGTTTGGACTGGATCCGATTCTGCTGCTTTCGAAGGGATGCTGACAAACAGAAGCCCGGATAGCATCACTACAAATCCCCAGATGCCGAAAAGCTTATTAAGCGAGAGGGACTCTCTGGAGCGGGGAGTGGATTTAGAAAGAGTATGTGCCTGTGGCGACCAGTTCATTGATAAGAACCTGTGCTTAAATTTAGGAGGACATCCATTAGGCCGTTCCGCCGGGAATATTTAGCGGGCGAAACGACGGCGTACATCGATTGTACGCAGCCAAGTGAGGATGGGCCAAGGCGAAAAGGGACTCTATCCAATTCGATGAAGCAGTTTTGGGGCGGAACGGAAAGCGTTCGGATAGGCCGATTTCGCCCGGAGAGGGTGTTTCGCGGACATCCCTGCCACATCTTCACGAAAGCACTCGCGATAGTCGGGCAATGCCTCGAATTAAGGGAGCTACTGTTATTTCTTCTTCGATTTTTTAGTGGGGGTCGTTTTCTTCTTCGCTTTAACGACTTTCTTCTTTACAGTCTTGGCCGCTGTTTTTTTGGTTGGTTTATTTGTGGCTGGCTTTGGGGGGATCGCTTTTTTGACTGTCTTTTTCGCGGTTTTACCAGTCGTTTTTTTGGTCGCTTTTTTAGTCGTCTTGGCTGCTACTTTGGTGGTTTTGGCAACGGGTTTTTTCTTGCTCGCTTTTCCAGCCAACAGGTTGGTGTAGCGGGTGGGTGCGTCCATCAGATCGAAATTTTCCCCTTCGGAGTATTCGATCTCTTTGATGACCTTTTTCATCAGCTTTTCGTCACTGGAAGCGGCACGAAGAAGATAAAAGAAAAGTGCGGCTTCACTTTTGCGAACGGATGATTTTAAAGAGTCCGAGGCTTTTTCTTCGCCAGATTTTACAGAGGTAAATCCGAACCAGACGGCCAATTGATTGATATCGGCGTCCGCAGGAATGACGTGTGCACCAAGTACTTGAAGTAGCGTGAATTGATGCACGAAGTGAGAAAGGTGCGGAATCTTATTCAGGAACTTCTGGGCTTGATCCTGTGTTTTACGAATAAATTGCTCGAGGTCGTAGCTGAAAGAGGACTCAAAGACGTATTGCAGCAAAGATCGAATACGCAAAGCACGGTGTTCGGCTTCGGGATCATCTCCGATGACTTCGACGAGTTCAGTAATAGAGCTGACCCGCATTTCGTTCAGATCGCAGAATGAGTGTTTCAGTCGATCGAACAATTCCTGTGCGTCGTCGACGGAATGATTTTCCAGACATATCGCAAACAGGATCGTTTCCAGAACAGGGAGTTCCAGTTTGGGAGTTGCGGATCCGTGTTGCTTTTTCAGCAGGGGGATCAACTTCTTACTGATCCCCTGTTTGTCGGACGCCTTCAGAGTAGGTTCAGCAGCCATATCTGTTATCGTTATCTGGAGAAAATGATCTCGGGTTTCAGGCCCCTGGACAGGAGCCCCGACAAGGCGGGACTAACTTAATCCATTGCTGCCACCAGCGGGAAGATGGGGTGGGAAATGTCGATGAATAGAACTCTTTATTCTAGTGTTCCGGCTCCTCATCACCAGTCTCATCGGGTGTCTCGTTACCGGACTCTGTCGTTTCTATCTCTTTGAGGATACGGGCAGCTTCGAAGCTTCTTTTGATTCCCTCATCGAGTTTGAAGCTGAGGATGGGCGTGTAGCGGGTCTGAATACGATCCCCCACTTTCGCTTGCAGGAAACCGCGGGCGGATTCCAAACCATGCATGCAGAGTGACTGTTCTTTTTCGGTTCCCAGGACAGAGACGAGTACTTTTGCGGATCGCACGTCCGGAGAAACTTCGACACCAGTAACTGTCACGTTTTTAACACGGGGATCTCGCATGTGCAGCAGGATCGTGGTGCTGACCTGTTCTTTGATCGCTTGTGCCAGTTTTTCAAGTCGACGAGAGGACATTGTTTAGTCGAAGTTTCCAGGGAAATAGGAGGCCGTTAAAGAAGAATTAAAGGTAGACAGACTGATCAGGCAAACCGGCCAGCCTTAATGCGGGACCGGTTCACGAGTCGAGGATCAATCGAGCGTTCGTTTTACTGTCTCGATTCGGTAAGATTCGAGCAGGTCTCCTTCTTTGACGTCATTAAAGCCGTCGAGACGAATACCACACTCCATTCCTTCACGTACTTCTTTGACGTCATCTTTTTCTCGCCGCAGGGACGAGATCGAATAGTTGTTGATGACAGTCTGGTCGCGAATGACATGGACTCGGTTGTTACGATCGATGGTGCCATTCAGAATTCGGCAACCGGCGATTTTTCCAACTTTACTGAAGCTGAATGCACGCAGCACCAAGGCTCGTCCAGTAGCAACCTCTCGTGCCTCTGGTTCGAGTAGCCCTTCCAGAGAACGTTTGATGGTGTCAGTCAACTCGTAGATGATTCGGAAGCGGCGGATATCCACTCCTTCCTGCTCTGCGAGTACTTCCGCACGATCTTCCGCGATAACATGGAATGCCACGATGATCGCTCCCGATGCACTAGCGAGATAAACATCGCTTTCGTTCACACCACCCACGGCTTCGTGAATGATTTGAACTCGTACTTCGGGGTGATCGAGTTTTTCGAGCTCGGATCGAATCGCTTCGATGGAACCGGGAGCATCGGCTTTTACAATGATAGGCAAGTCGGAGACTGAGCCCGTGCGTGCTGCAGAAAGCAGGTCGTCCAGACTGAGCGATTTTCGACGACTGGACAGAACTTCTGCTCGGTCTGCATGTCGTCGATCGTTAGCGATCTGACGTGCTTCTTCGATCTCCGGCATGACAAAGAAGAATTCACCTGCACTTGGGACTTCCTCCAGACCAGCCACCTTGATCGGAGTCGAAGGCGGAGCTTCCTGGATTTCTTCGTTCCGGTCATTGTACATAGCACGAACACGACCGTAAGTTTCTCCACAGAGAATAACATCGCCTACACGCATCGTTCCTCGTTGTACGATCAACCAGGACATCACCCCACGACCTTCATCGAGGAAGGCTTCGAGGCAGACACCCACGGCATCGCGTTTCGGATCCGCTTTGTATTCATGTAGTTCGGCAGTAACCAGGATGGTTTCGAGAAGATTCTCAATCCCTTCACCCGTTGTGGCGGAAGTTCGAATGACTTCGATTTCACCGCCCCACTCTGCCGGCAGAATTTCATTCGCGGCGAGGTCCTGAAGAACTTTCTGTTCGTCAGCGTCGGGTAGATCGCACTTATTCATCGCCACGATGATAGGTGCACCACTCGATTTCGCGTGACTGATACATTCTTTAGTCTGCGGCATGACACCGTCATCCGCAGCCACGACCAGTACGATAATGTCGGTAATGTTTGCACCACGAGCACGCATTTCACCAAAGGCGGCGTGACCGGGAGTATCGACGAAGGTCACTTTTTGACCATTGTGGTCTACTTGGTAAGAGGCGATGTGCTGGGTGATTCCACCCGCTTCGCCGGACGTTACGTTAGCAGAACGGATTTTGTCGAGCAGCGATGTCTTACCATGGTCGACGTGACCGAGGATGGTGACGATCGGCGGACGATGTTCCAGGTTGGCCGGATCTTCGTCAGACTCGACAGACAGCGTCAGACGATCTTTGGCTGTTTCCTGGCGTTTGATTTCGAGCTCGACGCCCAGTTCCAGAGAAATCTCGAGAGCAGCCTCTTCGCTCAATCCGTCGTTAATGGTCACCATGTTGCCCTCGTTCCAGAGGATTCTCATGATGTCTTTTGACGGATGTCCGATCGCCTCTGAGAGGGTTCGTACTGTAATAGGCGGTTCAATAACCGCTTCCGTTTTACGAATAATTTCTTTCTGAGACCGTTTGCGTGAACGACGATGGTACGGTCGGTAACGACGGTCGCCTTCAGTCTCGGTCGAAGGTCGACGTGATCCGCGACGCCGGTCGCGTTTCAGGCTCTGTTCTTCTTTGGCAGACTTACGGGCTTTCTCCGCTAGTCCCGCCTCTTCAGGCTTGAAGCCTTTGCGACCTCGTTGCTCGATTGATTTTTGCAGGTGCGAAGCGAGTGGGCTTTGTCCGGCGATCAAGTCGGGAGTCAGCTTGACGTCTGGTTTTTGCGCCACGCCTTCTGATTTTGCTTCGACTTTCTTTTTCGGAATTTCAAACTTGGGCTGAGCTGCGATATTCGGAAGAGCCGTTTTAGGCTTGTTCTTAGCCGCTCCACCTTTGCGGCCCCCCCCCATGTTACCCCGTGGACGCATTTCCCGAAGGGTTCCCTGGTTTCCGGTTGCCACGTAATCATCACGGCTGATGGAGTCGATTTCAGGATCAGTGCTTTCGGACTGTGCTTCGGAGCTATCTCCGGTTTTCGTATCCGCAGATTCTGTTGTTTCGGCAGATTTGGCTGTTTCCGTTCCCGTCGTAGTTTCTGCTACATTGGTCTCGGCAGATTCGGCCACTTGCTGAGCAGAGTCGTCCTGACCGCTATCAGAAGAAGTGTCCTGATCGGTAAAGGATTCGTCCGTGGTTTGGGCTTCGCGAGTCTCAACGGCGGTTGTAGTGTTTCCGTCGTCTCCTTGTTCGGCAACTTCTTCTTCGCTATTTTGCGAACGAAGTTGCGGACGAGCGGACATGGCGCGAATCTGGCGGATTTTGGCAGCCGGATCAGGCGCTTTTTCTCGAACCGGAGCGGGTGGCTCCGAGGTATCCTGGCCAGGAGCCTTGGTGTCTTTGTTGACGTGCGCGACTATAACGTCTCGCTCTTCGGGCGATATGCTGGCGAGTGCGGAGTTCTTGACGACGACTCCCGCTTCACTTGCCAAATCAATCAGTTCTTTACTGTCCAGCCCCAGCTCTTTAGCCAAAGCGAAGATTCGAACTTTCAAAGTTCAATCCCCTGAATAAATCAATCGGGTATTACAATTACGGTGCAAGGCAAATAGATCCGGCGAGACCGGTTAAAGCTGCCTCTAATTTTATACTGTCTGATTCCAAACCAATTTTGAGTGGTATTAGAATCTCTCCGATCTGGACCTCACTAAGAGTACCGAATCGGAGTGGAAAGACGCCTGTCGAACAGGGGCTTTCTGGTGAAGGCAACTTCTTGCCTTCCTGTCATCTTATTTGGGTTTACCTGTTGAAACAGGTCGGAGGTAAACTTCGACGAACCGATCAGGGTTTCGTCGTAGGGACGATCTCCTGTTTAGCTCGGTCGAGAAACCGTTGAGGTGAAATCGATCTTTGTAAATCGATCCTCAGGTTTTTCTTGTGGCTAAGTTTCCTCACTTTGAATATCGGATGTTTCCTCGATACCAGTGACTGTACCGTCATCGGCGACCTTCGGTGCTTCTTCCGCTTCCTGCTCCGATTCGACACTCGCAATAGCGGGGTTGGCGTCAGGAACGAGATCGTTCGAGGATTCAATTGCGGGAGCAACTGTCTCTTCTTGGACAGGCTCTCCCGACTCTATTTCATGCATAGCTTCTACTTCCGGTGCCGTTGGTGTGTCGCTTTCTGCTGTGGGCAGAATGGGTTCACTGGCGTCGGCTGTTTCGTCTTTAGTTTCTGGAGTAGCTTCAGTTTCCACGACCGTCTCTGCCGGTTGTGGTATTGGTTTACGGTACGCTGTCGACCCGCTATCCATTCGTGCCAGGCGTTCGCTCTCGTCGTCGGCAAACTGAATGATCTCGTCACATTGAGCTTCAGTCAATCCGCCCATTTCGGAGAGTTGATCGGGTTCGATTATGGAAAGATCGTCAAAGCTGAAGAAACCTTGAGCGACGAGATTCTCCGCCAGTTCTTCATTTATGTGTGTTGATTGAATAAAGCTGGTGACGGACTCGTCCAATTGCTGGTCGAGCATGTCCTGCGTCATGACTTGAATGTCCCACCCCACCAGTTTAGAGGCCAAACGAACATTCTGTCCTTTTTTACCAATAGCGAGAGAAAGTTGATCATCGTGAACCAGCACGATTACTTTCCCCAGCATCGGACAAAGGATCACGTCCTGAACGTCAGCAGGCTGTAAGGCGTTGGGAACCAAGACCTGTAGAGAGTCATTCCAACGAACGATATCAATACGTTCGCCATGAAGTTCTTCTACGATGCTGCGGATACGCGCCCCTCGCATACCGACACAAGCTCCGACTGCATCAACTTTAGAGTCGAAGCAGCTGACGGCTACTTTAGATCGGTATCCGGCTTCGCGGGCGAGCGATCGGACTTCAATTACGTTTTCAGTGATTTCTGGAATTTCGACTTCGAACAATCGACGAATCATTTCGCGGTGAGAGCGTGAAAGCACGATACGAACTCGGCTTCCCACTTTGCGAACTTCAAGAATGATCGCACGAACGCGTTCTCCGTTTCGATGTTCTTCTCCGGGGATTTGTTCACTACGGGGAAGAATCCCCTCGACTTTCCCCAAGTTTACATTGACGGAACGTCCACCGTCGACTCGTGAGATCGTTCCAGTGACGAGCTGCCATTTCATTTCCATGTACTCGTCGTACAGGGCATCCCGCTCAGCTTCGCGGATTTTCTGAATCATCACCTGTTTGGCTGTTTGTGCGGCAATTCGCCCCAGCAGGTCACCCATAACATCGGGCTCGAGTGCTTCATTGTCAATTGTCATCCCGGGATCGCCGGTGACGCGATCAATCGTAACGACCAGTTCCGATGCTTCTCCATAGTGCTTGCGCGCAGCGGAGAGGATTGCCTGTTCGATTCCCTCGAAGACAATGTTCGGATCGATACCTTTGTCGCGATGAATTGCATCTACAATTCTCAGGATTTCCCTGCCGTTCATCCATTTCCCCTTTAAGTGAGCAAAACAGGAGAATTTTCACCCGACTGCCTTCAGTCTGGTTGACCTTATTCCGCTCACGACAGGAGCTAAGTCCTGTCCGACCAATCGGTTTTAAAATGTTCCCCGTTTATCCTCAGGTTCCGTGTTCGCTTAACTGAAGGACCTGCGGAAACGTGCTATCTGTGCCAATTTAAGAGTCATCAAGTAAATGTATATAAGTGATTTGCTGTGCATTCGATGCCGCTGCGAAAGTACTTTGGTAAGCATCCCCCAAGGCTGGCCAGAAATGGCTTCAAGCTTCAGTATCGAATTTAGAGCTAATAAGTAGGTTTCTCAGAGAGAGAGGTTTGCTTGAATTATCAACTTGCCGGTGGAGCGTTTTTGTCGCTTAGGCAGGTACAATAAAAAAAGCGGGAATAATTCCCACTTTCACGAATAGGCGCCCCGTGGAGCCTATTCCTCAAAGCGCAATACGCTCTGAGTGAATGTCATCAGGTGTAGTTAAAAGCATTCACGCTAACATCGTAAATGCCTCACAGGATACCTAACATGGCAGAAATTCCAACCTGGACGACGAGTGGTTAATCATTCAAAATGGTCCGCTCATTCTAACGGGAATGTTGGACCTGAACAGCGGGTGTTGACCCGTAGGGCAGATAGAACTTACCTGTATAGAATGATCCTGATGGACCCCTATGGGGCTGAGGGTATCGAGTTGAGATCAGACTGTCAAGAAAATGGGAGCGACTAAACAGAATTTAAGTCCTGCTGACCAAAATGTTTCTTTGATTTCGCGCCGGTTAAAACAGGTTGCGTATTCGACCGACAGAAACCTCATCGATGGAGATTTAATAAAGTCGCACTGAACAGGCGTGTCGGCCGATCCAGAGGTTAGAATACACTTCATGCGCGAAGGGTTTTAAGTGCTAGCAAGAGTGTCGAGTGTGTTCGATAGTACCTGGGTTTATTGTACCTGTGTTCAGTTGTTCCGGGTTTGCCCAACCACGTTCTGGCCATTAAGCTCCCTGGGCGATAATCACGCTGGCCTGACCCTGTCTTGTGACGTTGATATTCATCACGACTTTATTGTCCGTGGCAAGTGGTGCACCGTGGACAATGTTCAGGCTCGGATCCTCGGGAGATTGGGCAGTGAAGTTCAAGGTGGGCAGAATGACACCTTCCTGAAGTCCCACAAGGGAGCCAGCCAGTTCCAGCGAACCACACGAGGCACCCGGGTTACCCCAGTAACTCTTGAATGAAGTTACGGGAACCTGAGAGGCAATATCGCCGAATACATCGTGAATTGCCTGAGCTTCTTCCCGGTCGGCTTCGACTTCGCCCAGTCCATTGGCATTAATATGCCCGATGTCTGAGGGTTTCAGGCCGGTCGAATGCAGGGCGCCAGTCATGGCCCTGACGAGAGCTTCCCGGTAATGGCCCTGGCCTTTGTCGTCGGCCACGCAGCTGGCACCGGAACCAAGTAGGGTTGCCCAGATTTTGGCCCCACGAGCCTGAGCGTGTTTTTCTGTTTCTAGAATGAACGAAGTTCCACCCTCGGCGAGCACCTGACCATTACGGTCTTTGTCGAACGGACGAGCCCAGCTGGATGGGGTATCAGGGTTCTGGGCGAGATCGTCCCAAAATGTTCCATGAATGGATTTAACTGGATTTAGACGCGTTCCCGTCGTTCCGGCAATCATGATGTCGGCCCAACCCCGCTCGATGATGCTCATTGCTTCACCGAGAACCAGATTGCCAGAGGCTTCATCTACCGTCATCGAGTTACTGGGTCCACGGGCATCCATGGAAATACCGATGTGGCAGGCTGGCATATTAGGGAGGTAGCAAAGCAACCAGAGCGGCTCCATCGCGGCGAGGCCCTTTTCTCCCCACTCGTCAAACTGGAATTCGAGACCATCCTCTGTTTCTTTGCAGCATTTCACGCAGGCGTCTGACAATACCCAAGGGGGGCTGAACATCAGGTTAGCACCGAACTCTACACCAAAGCGTGTGTGGTCGATCTGGTCGAGATCGAGTCCCGAATTTTCGACGGCCTGCAAAGCGGCTGCGACACCCAGCTGGATTTCGCGACACATGACTTTGACGCTTTTTTTCAGCGGTTTCAGATAAGTTTTACGCGCATCTTTTTCCGTGAAATCGGAGACCTCGCCGCCAATGTTGCCGGGTGCAGCTGATGTAGAAAGCAGTTCCAGCGGCTTGACACCACTCTGCTGATTCATCACGGCGGTGGAGAATGGTTCCATCCCAATTCCCAGCGGAGTGACGACTCCAATACCGGTGATGACAATTCGAGAATCCGACGTTCCGTTGCTACGCATTTCGGTGTTCCAATTAACCTACCTAGTTCGAATCCCTCCAGGCTGGCTTACCGAAATCGGTTCCAGGCCGGATATGGGGCTTGCTGAAGACGTAGTCGCATTGGCGAAGGATGTGTTCAGCTGAAGCGATTAGGAGTTTTTGATCGTTTATCTGGTGAGGGACAGTTTGGGATGTATGAGTCTGGTTTCAATTTCGACCAGATCGGACAACGCGTCACCAGTTAAAAAGTAAGTATAGTGAAAAAAGTTCAATTCCGGGAGAGAGAGGCGTCTTGTTCGGGTCAGCCCTTACTCATTCCTTGCCAGGAGCTCATCCTGCCTTAAGTCATGACAGGTCCTCGCGAGGGCCGCCCAACAGCCCAGATTCACCCAAAAGATATATTCTCGCTGTGGGGAATGAAACCCACACGCGAGAGCTACCGTCCGTTCCCCTAAGAATTTTCCGATCAATTTCACGAGAGAGAAGCTAAATCGGAAGACGTAATTGTTGGTTAATTGCCGTATTCAATCAACTGCTTAATCAGGGGTTCACTAACCCCCTGCTCTTTCAGGTAGATCATATTGTTGGGGTTCATGTCGATCTGGCAACCACGAGTCTGAGCTGCCAGCAGAATCGTATCGTCTTTGAGACCCTGCCGTGACATATTGACTACGTCGGACATGGTAATCTCCCGTCGTCGTAATTCGCTTTCCCGGGCCGCCATGATGGCGGCATCCCGTTCCATCTGGACCTCTTCTTTATGTCCGACGGCAACGCCTGCCACGGTTCCAATAGCAGCACCCAGCAGCGCACCCTCTGCTGAATTTCCGCTCGCGTCTCCAATGATCGCCCCGGTAGCGGCTCCCAGGCCGGCCCCCGTGAGCGCTCCTTGGTCCGTCGGGCTCATATGAGCGCATCCTGAAATCAGAATAGCAACAAATAGACCAGCGGGTAATCGCGGAGTCATGGGTATATAGGGAACGGATTGCATAAGAACCATCCTTGGCGCATCGGAACAGGTTCGATTTCGGGCGGGATTGAGGAGATGGAAATGGATCCACCGGGCAGCTGGATTGAAGGGCGAGAACTGTCGCACAAGTCGTTTATGGGGTCAATACGAACCCGATATGGTTAGTTTTAGAAGCATTTAATTCGATCAGTCCGTCCCCTGTCACATCGAGCGTGTCGCGTTCATAGACTTCATTCAGGGGCAGGTATGAACTCTCGAATATTAAAGGTCTCCAGGAACATGGATAATAGAGAGTCACGTAAGTTTATTATCGTCCCCTAGACAATCCCAGAGGAGACCTTCAAGTAGGTCGAAGTCAATTTCAGGCGTATCAGTTCTAAGTCTCACCAACTTTTCCCATTTCGCAATTGTCTTGATGTCTTCCAATGTTAACGCCGTTTCCCATCCTGCAAAGAATTGAAGATTTGGAAAAACAGTTCTTATCAGATCGACTGACTGACTGGAAACACGAGATGCAGAAACATCCAGTCGGCCTACCTTGGGGAAAGTCACATCTCGTAACTCTGGACCGCTAAAAGAAACATCTGATTCAAGGAGAACTAAACTTTTTAAGGTATCTTTACAACGGAGTGAGGCAATTAAAGAGTCGGTTATCCCCGTTGCTTTAAATAGGCTCAGTGATTTCAAGTTAGATTGGGAGCAAACTCATCGAGCAACAGTATCGGTGATTGACTGATACGCTATATCCAGCCACATCATATCCAGCCACATCAAACATGGAAGTGCTCCGAGACGTTCAATACTGTCTAAAAAATGTGGTGAGTTGTAGACGCATAACTCTGGAAGATCTTCAAAACAGGTTGGTTCCACTATTTCCGCCCACGGTTGTTTGACTCCTTTTACACGAAGTTTTTCGAGATGTCGCAAATTCAACGGTTTTGTGATACGAAAATCCGATTTCTCAGGCTCAATCCAAATTCTGTGAATTCCGTCGTTTTCAATCTTGCTGATATCAGCTTGTGTTAAGGGCGTATTGATACACGCGGTGATGGTGTCATCAATCTTATAAATCTCCATTGAATTCTCCAAAAAGTACGCAAACCTGCTTGGATGCAAGACTCCTGCAAAGTCCTAGAGATCCAGGGCAGTCGCATGAATTGGTCCCTGTTTTGCTTTGGTGGGGAATTGGTTCTCGTGACCGGGAGAGGCCCGGTACGAGCAGGGAATGAGGCCTTTTTTTCGCAGAGCGATTGTCATGTTTACCATCCCGTTTTCCATTTTACAAGTTTTTGACGAACTCCCCGGCCCCAGGCAGGACGCTAAAGTCCTCTATGATCTCCCCGAGATGATCTTTATCGCCCTCTCCGGAGCGGTCGCCAATTGTGACTCCTGGACCGACATCGAACTCTACGCGCGAGAGCACCTCGACGACTTCCGTAAGTACGTGCCCTTGCCGAACGGCATTCCGTCGCACGACACCTTCAGCCGCGTCTTCTCCAGACTCGATCCCGTCCTCTTCGCCGAATGTCTGATCAAGTGGATCGATTCGTTGCAGTTAACGCTTAAAGTTCAGGGAGTGCATCTGGATGGAAAAGTGCTCCGCCGCAGCTTCGACGCGGCCGCCGGGAAAGGGGCTCTGAACGTGGTGACCGCCTGGGCCGGTGACCTGCACCTGTGCCTGGGACAGCTGCCTGTCGCCGCAGGTTCAAACGAACGCACCGCCGTCCCGAAACTGTTACAGATGCTGGAATTGACAGGAGCGGTGGTTACGCTCGATACGATGCATACGCAGAAATCGACCGCCAGACAGATTCGTGGGAAGGAGGCCGACTATGTGTTGACGGTCAAACGGAATCAGAAGACCTTATATAACCTCATCCAGGGCCGGTTCGCCGATCTTACTAAAGATGATTTCCGTTCGTCGCGCGTACGTCGTTATACGTAGCGCGAACAGCGAGGTGGCCGGGAAGAGTTACGCAGTTACACCGTCTTTCCGGCTCCGGCGGAGATCCGCCGGAGGGGATGGTGTGATGCGCGCACGATCGGGATGGTCTATCGCGAGCGGACCGTGAACGGGAAGATTTCGGAGGAGTTTGGTTTATTTCATCTCGAGCCTGCCGCCGAAAGTCCGTCAGCTGGCTCGTCATGTGCGGAATCACTGGCGGATTGAAAACCAGTTACACTGGAGCCTGGATGTCAGTTTTGCAGAAGAAACAAGCCGGATCCGTAAGGGGGACGGGGCGGCAAACGCGGCAATATTTCGGCGTCTGGCGTTGTCGCTGGTCAAGCGCGACCAGAGCGAAAAGAGAAGCCTCCGCGCGAAACGCCTCAAAGCCAGCTGGCGTTTCGAGAATCTGTTACCCGATCTCACGGGAATAACAGCATAAGTTCATGCGATTGCCCTACAAACCCTGTAGCCATAAAAAAAGCTTTCCATAACCTGTTAATATTTAACGGGCTACGGAAAGCTGTTTGAATCAAGCGGAGAGAGGGGGATTCGAACCCCCGGTCCCAGTTAAGAGACACAGCATTTCCAGTGCTGCACAATCGGCCACTCTGCCATCTCTCCGGAACGGAATTTCCGTTATTCAGGTGTTCTACAGCGCAAGGTGCCTGTTCACAAGTCTTTGGCGCCACTTGGAGTCGCTCTTCTCCATAATTTCTCGGTATCTTGAGAGGTAGAGACGACTTTTTCAGGCGGGTTCAGCACGATTTTGCTTCTTCCTGCATTTCCTGGCCCTTCTTTTCTTGCCAGACGGAACAATTATCCGATAAATTACGCACCCCACTGTTGGATTTTGTGTCCAGAGGGCGGGTCTCATCACGAATGTCGTGGGGAGCAAATAATCGGGCGATTAGCTCAGTTGGCTAGAGCGCTTCGTTTACACCGAAGATGTCGGGGGTTCGAGTCCCTCATCGCCCACTTCAAAAGGCATTTTACGATTATCGTAAAATGCCTTTTTTCGTGTCTGTTGTTTTCGGGTGGTCTAAGCTCATTTGCGGGGAAGAAAGATACAGAAATGGAATATCTATTTCTCGCGTTGGCGATTGTGGCAGAGGTTATCGGGACCACCGCTCTGACGGCGTCGCAAAGAATGACTCGCCCCTTCCCTACTCTGCTAATGATCGTCGCGTATGGGATCGCTTTTTATCTCCTTTCACTGACATTGGAGAAAATCCCCACCGGCATCGTCTATGCGATCTGGTCGGCGTGTGGCATCGTGCTGATTTCCATCATCGGGTTCGTGATGTTCAAGCAGACGCTCGATACCGCCGCCTTGATCGGAATGGGATTAATTATTGCCGGAGTTCTGGTGATCAATTTATTTTCCGGTAGCGTCTCGCATTAACGAGCATCTCATCTCTCTACTGATGTTGAGCGATTACTTTTTTAGTTCACGATCAGTTCGTGTTTGAATCCGAACGTGGCCATTATGAAAAGCACTGAACTAGCTTCTTTGTACGACCGGGTAGACGTTTTATTGGACAGAGGCCAGTCTGCGGAAGCGGTTGTTCTGTTGAAAAGGATTGCATCAGCCGGCGATGTATGGGGGCAATATATGCTCGGCTTGGCCTATCACTATGGGGACGGTGTCGGGAAATCCCGGAAGCAGGCGGAAAAGTGGTACTCGCTCGCGGCAGAGCAAAACTACGATAGTGCCCTGCTGAATCTAGGACTCTTGTATGCCTCGCGACGTCCCCCTGCCTATGGCGAGGCCTACAGGTTGTTTCAACGAGCGGCTCGGTTGGGAAATCGAAACGCGATGTACAATCTGGGACTCTACTACGAGCGGGGACATCATGTGAAAGCGAATTCCCGGACGAGCTTTCGCTGGTATTTTAAAGCGGCGGAACTGGGAGACGATGAAGCTCAGTGCATGGTGGGATACTGCTATCACGAAGGAGAGGGGATCAGTCAGAATAAAGAACAGGCTGTCCATTGGTATCGGCTTTCGGCAAATCAAGACAATGCCTCCGCCTGTTATAATCTGGGACTCTGTTATGGCGATGGAGATGGTGTCCGACGAAGCGTGAGACAGGCTCGCAGGTGGTTGGAGCAGGCCATTATCCTGGGACACGTGAAGGCGGGAAATCAATTGCGGGAGCTGTCAGCGTCGCCATCTGTCAGTCGGTGATCATAAGGACGGTGATTTTCTTCTCCATTGTTGGTAGTGACGAGGGATTCCCAATATCTGTCATGTCGTTACTCGCCATATTCTTTATCGAGGGCGGATTTTAGCATAGTGGAACTCGGCAACAGTTTTATAGGCAGTGGCGATTATAATTCCGGATTTGGAACGCCCTTCAAATAAATTGAGATCATCGTTGGGTTCCCATATGTCTTGTTTGCCTCCCTTCCAATCGCCGACTTGAGAACCGTTTATGGCGACTGTTACTTGAGTTTTCGTTTCTTCGACATCGACCTTGAAGTTAAGACGGACTCGTTTTCGTCTGGAGAAGTTGATTGGTGTACCATCAGTAAAAGAACTGAAGCCCATATGTTTTTTTGCTGGCGAAAATGTTCCTCTGGTAGAGCCTGATCCATCACGCACGTGTTTGATCTGGAGCCAATCGGGAGCCCAGAAACTGAATTGCCCACGCGTCTCTCCGAGAGGGATAGAGAATGCGACTCCAGGATACCGTTCGTGGTAGGTGATTTCGAATTCACATTCAAATTCGTAGCTACCTTCTTGAGCGGGCAACTTTAAAGCGGCATGATGATAATTATTTGGATCGGCGCTGAGTCCTTCGCCCGTACGTCTCCAATTCCCAGCGAATACGTCAGAGTTTAGATTTACCGACGAAAGTAGGTCTTTCCACGGTTTTTGAACGGCGGTTACTTTTTTGTTTGCCCCACCGTTCTTTCCAGTACGCTGGGATTTTTCCTTCTGATTTAATCCGGCAAGTTGGACATCGACTGGACGATCGTTCCCTTTTTCAATACCGGGCTGTACGGCAACTTGTTCAGGATCACCGTCGCGAAGATCGAGAGATTGATCTTCTTTAATCCGACTCCATGGGAAAAGTGACGAAGAGAGAAAAGCAATCAGAAAGCAAGCGACGATCACTGATATGACCCCAGCAAATTCGCGAGCAATTCCTGCTTCTTCTCCCACGACTTGGCGATAAAGATAAGCGGGAAGGGATTTTTTAGTGGGTGCATTCTGAGAATAGAGCCGTCCTTGTTTTGACGCACGGCTTAGCCTTCGGCGATACCGTTGACGCAAAGTTGGATCCAGCAGACAGACCGTGGCCTCTTCGAGTTCGTATGTAAGTCTGGCTGCCCACTCTTCGTGTTCGCCACCTCGAAATGAGGTTACGACCGACTTCTGTTTGCGAGCGGCAATCTCAATGGATTCCCGGTCAGTTACAGATTTGGGAAGCCCTAAAAGATCGAAATAAGTTGGGGGTCTTCTGTGGAGAGGGATTCCTAACCATTTTAAATAGGGATCGAGATTCGTCTGAGACGTCGGTTTTCGGCCCATTCATAAATTCCCAAGGTAACATTGATATTATCTAAATCAGAGCTATCTGTTCACACGTATCGATATCTGAACATAGCTCAATCAAGATGTCAATAAAACCTGCAGAAAGTGGTGGAGGCGGGAAAACAATTGAGGGGGCTGTCAGTATCGTAAGCCGTCAATTAACGATGTCGCCCAAGGTTCTTCTTCATCTTCGTTGGCCGTGACGAGGGCCCTTAGGATTTTGGGGTCGGTGTTTTTGCTGAACCATTGCACGCTGCCATTGGCCATCTGGAAAAAGGCTCCGTTTTGATGATAGGAAGAAAACCAACCGGGGGATTGATGGGGCTGATCGCCGGGGAGGTTGATGCCGATGGGTTGCTGGTCGATATCGATATCGCGAGGTTCGGTCCAGGGAATCTGGAGTCCCGCTACCTCGCCCGTCATGATCGTATTGGAGACGCCGTCTGTGATCTCTTCTCGTGAGAGTGGACCGGAGGGAGGATTGATGGTCCCCTCTCCTGTGACGAGCGCATAGCTGGTATGGGATGCTGATTCGTCGATGCCTACATTCTTATGTGTGACACAGTAGAGGAAATCAGGTTTCTGTTGAAGCAGCGGTTGGTTGGCAGGAGAATCCCAGGTTGCCGATGGGTCATATCCATTTTGAAGTTCGTGTAACCACTTCGAAGCTTCGACTCGCCAGCTGACCTGATGTCCTTCAGTTGTCGGAGAGCTTGTAGAAGGGAAATGCCCTTGTGCCTCATGGTAGTCATCAAAAATGGTTCCGATTTGCTTCAGATTCTTTCGGCAGTTTGTTCGTGTCGCGGCTTCTCTGGATCCCGCAAACACATACCAGTTAGAGAAGCAGTATAAGAACATCGGTAGCACAGCAAGAATCACAAACGGAAGAGGATTCTTCCGAGACTGTTCCATAAGCCGACCACCAAGTGCAACAGGTAACACCATAAAGAAGGGCAAGAAGGATAGCCCGCTGAAGGAAATTAGAATCGCCGTGAACCACCGGAATCTTTTTGAAGGTTCTGTCGCGTAGCTCTCTTCATTTCGGCGAAACAAACCGACTCCCCAGAGGAGGATCGGGAGCATGATCAGTACATTGATCCAGAGGTGGAGCCAGGGAAAGTAGTCTGCGGGCGGGAAATCGTAGGTCATGACTCGTTCCTGCACTGATTCGTTTGAGTAGCCTCAGAACATACCGTTTTCGGTCATGTATCTTGTCGAACGCGATGCCCAAAGACGGTTTTGGTGATCCAGTTCCCGAGTTCTGATACCGACGAGACCTTTTTTGCATCAGGCCACCGTGACTTCAGTTGGGCGTCAGGATCGCGGTCGAGAACGAGTGCGTCGCGAACACCATTGGTAATTACCATGTTACCGGCGCGGGCCACATCCAGGACAAAGCCGATGATCTTGGTGTTCAGTTTTTTGACCACAATCTCGACGGTGCCGCTCACACAGCGAGGATCGGAATCGAGATCTCTGAATCGAAATCGTAACGAGGAGCCGTCTCGTCCGTAAATAGCATATCCATCGCCGTCTGGTTCAGGGCCCTTGAATCCATTGTCTTTGAAGACTTGTTTTATGGCTGCGATTTCAGAATCAGTCAAGCCGTCGTCGATGGGGAACCGGGTCGTTTTTCCTGTGAATGGATTGGTACCTTCCCTGTATCGATCACCCAGATTGGAAGTGTGAATTCCGAAACTGTATGACCAATGCGTTGACTTTAATTCCATCAGGGAGTTCCCAAGTGGAGTCGTCGCCCTACTCCACGTCGGAGGCGACGGTCGCTTTGAAGTATTCCCGGTTCAGGCGGGCGATATTCGTGACGGAAATTTCTTTCGGGCAGGCGGCTTCGCACTCGTAGGTGTTGGTACAGGCACCGAAGCTTTCTTCGTCCATCTGGGTAACCATTCGCATGACGCGTTCCTGTTTTTCCGCTTTTCCCTGGGGTAACAGGGCCATTTGCGAAACCTTAGCGCTGACAAACAGCATTGCCGAGGCATTTTTACAGGCGGCGACACAGGCTCCACAGCCGATGCAGGCGGCGGCATCCATTGCTTTTTCGGCAGTGTGGCGGGGAACCGGAATCGCGTTGGCATCCGGGGCATTACCGACGTTCACGGAAACATAACCACCGGCCGACATGATGTTATCAAACGGAGTTCGTTCGACCATCAAGTCTTTCAGGACGGGGAACGGTTTGGCTCGCCACGGTTCGATCGTGATGGTCTGGCCATTGCGGAAGCGTCGCATATGTAACTGGCAGGTGGTGATGCCCTGATCCGGCCCATGGGCCTGACCGTTGATCATCACTCCGCAGGTACCACAAATGCCTTCACGGCAATCGTGATCGAACGCAATCGGTTCTTCTCCTACCTGGATCAGTTGCTCGTTCAGAACGTCAAGCATTTCCAGGAAGGACATATGAGTGGAGACGTCCTTCAATTTGTAATTTTTGAATTCACCCTTCGCGTCTTTGGAAGGTTGTCGCCAGATTTTTAATGTCAGGTCGAGTTGTTCGTCACTCATGATTATTTGTAACTCCTCGTCGTCAATGCGACTTCTTCGAAGGAGAGCTGTTCTTTATGAAGAGCCGGTTCTTCGCCTACTCCTTTGAATTCCCAGGCGGCGACGTAAGCGTAATCGTCATCGTTTCGCAGGGCTTCATTTTCGGGAGTCTGGTACTCTTCGCGGAAGTGCCCACCGCAGGACTCTTTCCGTTGCAGTGCGTCCAGAGCGAGCAATTCGCCGAACTCCATGAAGTCCGCTACGCGTCCCGCATGCTCCAGGTTCTGGTTGAGGGAAGCTCCCTTGCCCATGACCTTTACTTCTTTCCAGAATCGATCTCGTAGCGTTCGGATATCGGCGATGGCCTCTTTCAGGCCGGCTTCGTTTCGCCCCATTCCGCACTTGTCCCACATGATCGTACCGAGTTCGCGATGCAAACTATCGACCGATTTAGTTCCGTTAACCGACAAGAGAGCGTCGATGCGGCCCTTGGAATTATCTAAAGCTTCCGTAAAGGCTCCGTGAGTCGTATCGATTTTATCAAGCGTTGCTGTGGCTAGATGATTTCCCAGTGTATGGGGAATGACGAAGTAACCGTCGGCAAGCCCCTGCATTAAGGCACTCGCTCCCAGTCTGTTCGCTCCATGGTCGGAGAAGTTGGCTTCCCCGAGGACAAACAGGCCTGGAATGGTGCTTTGCAGATTGTAGTCCACCCACAGACCTCCCATGGTGTAGTGCACCGCGGGATAGATTTTCATGGGGACTTTATAAGGGTTCTCGCCAGTGATCTTCTCGTACATCTGGAAGAGGTTACCGTACTTGGCTCGAATCGTTTCTTCACCATCCCGTTTGATGGCGTCGCGGAAGTCGAGATAAACGGCTTTGCCTGTATCACCCACTCCATAACCTTCGTCACAACGTTCCTTGGCGGCACGAGAGGCGACGTCACGGGGGACCAGGTTACCAAAGGAGGGATATCGACGTTCCAGATAGTAATCGCGATCTGCGTCCGGAATTTCGTGGGGCGATCGATTATCGCCCTTGGCTTTAGGAACCCAGACGCGACCATCGTTTCGGAGTGACTCGGACATCAAAGTCAACTTCGACTGATAGTCGCCGGAGACAGGGATGCAGGTCGGATGAATTTGCGTATAACAGGGGTTGGCAAAATACGCTCCCCGTTTATGGCAGCGCCATGCCGCTGTCACATTACAGTTTTTGGCATTGGTGGAAAGGTAATAAACGTTTCCGTAGCCACCAGTACACAGCAGGACAGCGTCAGCTTCATACGTTTTAAATTCACCACTGACGAGGTCACGAGTGACGATTCCTCGGGCGTTGTTATCGACCATGACAAGGTCCATCATCTCTTCCCGAGGAAAGAGTTTGACCTTACCGAGATCGACTTGTCGCATCATGGCACTGTAAGCACCGAGCAACAGTTGCTGACCTGTTTGACCACGGGCGTAGAATGTTCGAGAAACTTGTGCCCCACCGAAGGACCGGTTAGCCAGAGTCCCGCCATATTCGCGAGCGAACGGGACACCCAGGGCGACACAGTGGTCAATGATTTTGTTACTCATCTCGGCGAGACGATGGACATTGGCCTCGCGGGCGCGATAGTCGCCACCTTTAACGGTATCGTAGAAGAGACGCCAAATGGAATCGCCATCATTGGGATAATTCTTGGCGGCATTGACTCCTCCCTGGGCGGCAATGCTGTGCGCACGGCGGGGAGAATCTTGAATGCAGAATGCCTTGACGTTGTAACCCAGTTCCGCCAGTGAGGCCGATGCTGAGGCACCCGCCAGGCCGGTTCCAACCACGATGATGTTGAACTTCCGCTTGTTAGCCGGGTTTACCAGCTTGAGGTGGCGGATATGATTTTCCCATTTCTGGGCCATCGGACCGTCAGGTATGTTGGAATCGAGTGTGTTCTCGAAAACGGTCTCCATAAAAGGACTCCTTGCCACAAGGCAGTTGGATAATAACCAGTTGTCAGGATGTATCCGGAAGGGACTCAGTTTGGAAATGGACAGAGGCGAAAGGAGACGCTAGTCCCCTTTCATGAACAGCGCCCAGATGGGGAAACTGGCGAAACCAATTCCGATGATCCAGGCAAACAGGGTGCCGCCGACACTGATCAGTTTATTGTATTTGGGATGGTTCCATCCCAGTGTTTGAAAGGAAGACTGCACCCCATGAGAAAGGTGGATAGCCAGAATTATCGGTCCGACGATATAGGCGAATACGCTGATACCATCCTTCAAGATATGAACCGCTTTTTGGAATGGTTCCATTTCGCTGGTTTCGCTCATTCGTAAATCGAATTTAAAGTCCCCCAAATGGAGGATAAGGTAAGCGAGGATGATGGAGCCAGAAAGAAACATCCAGTTTTGGGGGCGGAGTGCGTACTGCTTCTTTTCTTCAATCTTAGACTGCTTTTCGAGGTAGCCCACGCCTCTGGCCTCGGTGTTCATCGATCTTGTCGAAAACGCGAGGTAGATGTGCAGGAAGAAAAGCGCAAACAGGCCAAGCTCGGCAACGATAAGCAGTTGCTCATTCTCATGCAGCTTGTGAGCGTATGCGTCGTACATTTCCGGGCCGACGTACAACAACAGGTTTCCAGCCAGATGAGCGACCAGAAAACCGCACAACAGTAGACCCGATATGGCCATAACGTACTTTTGGCCAATGGAACTTTTTAAGGCTTTCAACAGCCACATGGAAATCAGCTCCTATTGAGAGGGATTCGGACCCCCGTATCCCCGACTGAAATAGAGTCTCCGCCTGAAATAATGTCCCTGACGATGAATGTTCGTTAACGAACAAAAAATATTGCAGGGCGCGCTCAGTAATGTTTTAGCCAGACCAGATTGATCTGTCAGAAACATCGCGAATGATAATCCGGGCTGAGATAGAAGTGGAAATCACATCAACTCGATTGCATTAAGTTAACTAGATCGAACCTGCAAGCAAGTCCACCTCTTTTACCCGAACAATTCGCTCCCGATTATAGAAGAAGAGGCAATAAGTTCAATCGCAGGAGCTACTTATTGCCAGAACTGAGAATTGGTATCAGAAAAAACTCGGAGGTAATATTTCGCGAGACACTATTTTTTGCGTTTACGTCTGGTTTTGGACGGTCCACGCCCTTTGGGTGTTTTAGAGCGAGTGCCTCCTTTTTTCTTGCTACCGGATGAAGCCCCTTTAGGCCCCTTCCGACCTCGCGCATTCGGATTTTTCGGGCCTCTATTTCCATTCCTGCTCTCTTCCTTCTGACGAGGATTGCCTCCTTTGGCAGGGGCTTTGAGCTGGACTGAGGGTTCATGCGAAACTAGCTCGAGGTCGAGTTCGCGTTTCTCCAGATCGACTTTGCCGACCTGAACTCGAATGGCGTCTCCCAGACGAAAGACTTGAGCGCTGCGGCGACCGGTTAAGGTCAGTGTTTTTTCGTCGTAGTCGAAAAGTTCATGATCGGCCAGTCCTTCCAGAGGAAGAAGGCCTTCAATCGGGATATCAATTCCCTGGCAAAATACACCGAAATGTTGCACGCCCGTGATGATAGCGTCGAATTGCATTCCGATTTGAGTGGAGACGTATTGCAGCAGTTTCAGTTTAACGAGGGCCCGTTCCGCTTTTTCAGCCCGTCGTTCTGTTTCGCTGCACCGTTTACACGCTTCTTCCATGTCCTCGGGCGATTGGCGCCCTTTGCGTTTTTTGCCTTGAATCAGATCGTCGACCAGGCGGTGCACAATCAGGTCGGGGTAACGACGGATTGGACTGGTAAAGTGGCAGTAGTTCTCAAAATTGAGTGCGTAGTGCCCTTCCTCGGTGGTGGTGTATATCGCCTGCTTCATGCTCCGGAGTACAGCATAGCTGAGGGGACTTTCCAGAGGAGTGCCCCGAACCTCCGCGAGTAAGTCGCGGATGGCGTTTCGGTCCTCGGGTTGTGGTAGTGAAAACCCGAGTGCTTCGACGAAGACTTTCAGGTTTTGCATCTTGACCGCTGATGGAGTGGGGTGCACGCGTCGGGGAAACGGGATTCCTTTGGCAGACAGTGTTTCAGCGACAGCCACATTGGCTGCCAGCATGAATTCTTCAATGACCTCGTGAGACTCATCATGATGGGCCTCTTCCGCACCGGCGACTTCGCCTTCTTTATTAAAGTTGAGATGAATCTCGGGCATTTCCAGTTGCAGTGAACTATGAGCCATGCGTCGCTGACGCAGGATACGCGAGAGTTCGTACATCTTCGCCAGAAGAGTTCGAATTTCGGCGGAAACATCATTCGCATGCTTTTCCGGATCTTCCAGAATCGGCATCACATCTTCGTAAGCGAATCTCCGTTTGACATTGATCACGGCGTTGGCGAAATCCGTGTGTACTGGGATTCCGTCCGGAGTGAACTCGATAAAGACCGACTTCACATAACGATTTCGATCCGCCTGCAATGAAGCGAGTCCATTGGAGATCACCTCCGGAAGCATGGGGATGACCATTTGCGGAAGGTAGACCGAGTTCCCTCGCTGAGTCGCTTCCCGGTCGAGTGTCGATCCCGGTTTTACAAAGTGGGCGACATCAGCGATGTGAACGCCCAGGACCCAGTGGCCTGCTTCATTCTTCTTGAGCGAAATCGCGTCGTCAAAGTCACGGGCTTCTTTTGGGTCGATGGTGACGATCAATTCTTCGCGCAGGTCGAGGCGATCGCCGATAACGTCTTCGTCGAATAGTTCCGCTTCCTGACTGGCCGCCTCCAGGACAGCATCCGGAAATTCCTGTGGTAGGCCGTATTCATACATTACGAGTTGCAGATCGACGCCAGGTTCCCCGCGTGGTCCCAATACCTTGGTGATGACCGCTTCCCCTTCCGCTTGATGAGAGGGAAATCGAAGCATTTCGATAACAACGGTGTCTTCTGGCTCAACACCCTTGGCACCCGGGTCGCCGACGTAAATCCATTCGTGAAAGATGTTGCCATCGACCTGCACCCAACCGTTGTGGTTATCTTCTTTATACGTACCAACGAATGTATTCGTCGCACGGGAGATGATCCGTTGGATGCGACCGCATCGTTGTCCGCCGCGGCGTGTTCGTTTGAGAAGGACAGCAGCGACTTCGTCACCGGAGCAGGCGTCGATCAAGTCTTCTGCGGCAACAAAGATATCGTGCGTACGTCGCTCTGATGGGCTGAGATCAGGAGGAAGCTCATTCGGCATCACGAAGCCAGCACCGGAAGCAATCTTTTTCAGCTTACCGACGACTTCCTGAGAGACTGTTGATTTAAGCCGCAAGCGGTTCTTCTTGCCGACCTTGATTTCCCCGCGCTCAATTAACCGGTCGAGGGCCTGGCCGAATGCCGACCGTTCTTTCTTTTTAAGATCCAGCTTTTTCGCCAGCATCTCCTCGGTCATCGGTTTGTAATCGGACTGAGCCAGATATTGTTTGATTTGAAATATTATTTTTCCAGACATATGTTTTTTCTTTCCTACTTACTTCTATTTTTTTCTTTCATTCCCAACATCACAACAAACAACAGATGGCGAGGTTTCCCTTTCGATAAAGTGTAGCCGCTTTTCTGCCCCTGTGGGCTTGGAAATTATATATTTGATGAGCACTGGCCTCAGGCCAGTGACTGTGGCCCCTCACTGGGGGCTCTTTATTAATGCAAAGAGTGTATTCATGCGGAGAGAGTCCGCGTTGTCTTGCAGAGTGGTGCGTAAATCCCCATTTGAGGAATCGACTCAGGTGTGGGCTCTTGCGTGCAAGCCCTTGGGAATGCAAGCAGTCTCGCTATTGCCAGCTAATGAGCTGAATGTACGGATTTCTCCCGTAGGCCTTCCGCATTTTGAAATCGTCAGGACAGCAACTTGTCTCTTTGGAGCCTGAGATGAACAACCATGGAGATAATCAACCCAGCTTCGCTTGCTGAAAATCGATTGATGATGAATGCCTCTCTCGTGAATGGCGTCAGTTCGCCCCTTTGAACAATTTCCGGTCGAGACGCGGTGAGAATGGCGTCCAGTGGCTGTCCGTGTTCGGATCGTCTTCGATAGAGCGGGCGAATTCATGAACTTTCGCATCGAAGTTGTCGAGGTGATGGAGAGCAATCGCTTCGGGGGTCATCGGCAATTTGGGACTACCGTAATCGTATTGTCCATGATGGCTGAGCACGAGGTGTTTCAGACGTAGAGCCGTTTCGACGGGAAAAGGTTCGTTTGTCAGTTTTTCGACTTCGGCAACTTTCTCATTGATCATCTCCACGCCGATGACCAGATGACCAATCAGCTGACCTTCATCGGTGTAGGTGAAGGCCCCCTCGAAGGCCATCTCGCGGACTTTACCCAAGTCATGCAGGAAGACTCCGGCGAGCAGCAGGTTTGTGTCGACTTCTGGATAGAGGTCGCCAATACGCCACGCCATTTCCATCAGCCGGACGACATGCTCCAGTAAACCACCCTGATACGCGTGATGTGCTTTCACACCAGCGGGGGCACGGGAAAAGCTATCCATCAGGTCTTCGTCGATCAGAAAACATTCCATCAGGCTACGGAGTTGTGGATCATCGATACCCAGCAGACGGCTTTTCAGCTGTTCCAAAAGCTCGGAAACATTCTGCGAACTGGTCGGTTGGAAGTCTTCCGGGTCCAAGTTATCGCTCGCTACTTTAGTGATACGCGTGACAATGACCTGCAGGGAGCCTTGGTAAAGCTGCACTTTTCCCTTGATCTGCACATGATCTCCGGCAGAGATCTGCGCCATCGACTCTTCGCTCACATTCCACATTAATCCATTGATGATACCCGTTTTATCGCGCATCGTCGCTAACAGATAAAGATCGGCGTTGCGGTTCGCTCTCAGTTGTTTGTCCACCAGAAGAAAAACTTCTTCTATGGTTTCTCCGTCTTGTAAGTCTTGAACATACCGGCGGGTCATGGTCATCGAGACGCGTCTTTCTAAATCGTTCCTGGTCAAATCATGCAGAGAAAGCCGGGCCTGCGGTTATTCACACCTGAAACGCTCGACACCAACTCCCCTCCGATCATATCGGGTCAACGGCGTGCATCACAAGTTCACTGGGGAAGTAAAACGATTCATGATCGCTTTCCATCCTATCTACAAATCCCAAATGACTGATTTCATGCTCTCTTAATAGAGCGGGGGGATAGATATTTCTACTTGTTTAATACGCCTTCGCGAAGATTCCGATTTTGTCCGTCGCCTGGCCAGTGAAGATGCAGATGCCGGGATTGGCGGGGCGGTCGAGCGGAATACAGCGAGCGGTGACTTTAAGCGGTTTAAGTTTTTCTTCCATCTCAGGGCAGTCGACGAAATGACAGATGGCGAAGCCACCGTGGATTTCGGGTTCGTCTTCGTTTTTCGGAGTGAAGTAGGCGGCGAATTCTTCGAAGTCATTGAAGGCGCGGGTATTGTCCTCGCGTAGTTTCAGAGCCCGGTCGTACAGCTCCTGTTGAATTTCCTGGAGAATGTCGGCGGCGATGGAAACAAACTCTTTTCGGTCGTAACCCTGTTTTTTACCCGTGTCGCGACGTCCGACGAAGACGCCCCCCTTCTCGATGTCTTTGGGACCAACTTCCACACGAAGCGGCACGCCTCGTTTAATGTGTTGCCAGTTTTTCTCACCGCCACGGATGTCGCGGTTGTCAATTTTGACTCGAATAGGTAATCCGCCGAATTGCTGAGCTTCGAGTTCCTTCTTGAGGTTTTCGCAGTACTCCATGACGTCGGCCTCGCTCTCCAGTTTGTGGATCGGGAGCAGAATGATCTGCGCGGGAGCCAGACGCGGAGGAACGATCAAACCGTCGTCGTCGCTGTGAGTCATGATCAAGGCACCGATCAAGCGAGTCGAGACACCCCAGGAGGTCGTCCAGGCGAAACAGGTTTCGCCATTCTGGTCCTGGAACTGAATTCCTTGGGCTTTGGAGAAGTTCTGGCCAAGAAAGTGAGACGTGCCCGATTGCAGTGCTTTACGGTCCTGCATCATCGCTTCGATGGTGAGCGTGCTGACGGCGCCAGGGAACCGTTCGCCGGCCGTTTTCTCTCCCTTGATGACGGGCATCGCCATCCAGTTCTCGGCGAAGTCGGCATAGACTTCCAGCATTTTATTGGTTTCTTCCACCGCCTCTTCTTCGGTGGCGTGTGCGGTGTGCCCTTCCTGCCAGAGGAACTCGGTCGTGCGAAGGAACATCCGGGTTCGTAATTCCCAGCGGACGACGTTCGCCCATTGGTTGATTAGGATCGGCAGGTCACGGTGGGACTGCACCCATTTCGCGTACATCGCCCCAATGATCGTTTCCGAAGTCGGACGGACGATCAGCGGCTCCTCCAGTTCCCCAGCGGGGACGAGGCCCCCATCCGGTCCCGGTTCAAGCCGATGATGGGTCACCACGGCGCACTCTTTGGCGAAGCCGTCGACGTGCTCGGCTTCTTTCTCCAGGAAGCTCATCGGAATAAAGAGGGGGAAATAGGCGTTTTCATGGCCGGTATCTTTAAACATGCGGTCGAGGGCCTGTTGCATGTTCTCCCAGATTCCCCATCCCCACGGTTTGATGACCATACATCCGCGCACGGGTGAAAGATCCGCCAGGTCGGCGGCTCGAATCACCTGCTGATACCACTCCGGGTAATTTTCTTCGCGAGTCGGGCTGATTGCGGTTTTGGGTTGCTTGGCCATGGTTGGTCTTCAACTGAGAGTTTTCGGAAAGCAGGAAGTCACCCCCCTGCTCGATCATGTCGCGGGGCATTTTAGCAGACAGCTATTCACCCTAAAAGGTTCAATGCCTCTCTCGGGGGGCTGGTTTTTCGCAGAGATGAGAGATGTCCACGTTGCTAAAACAGCAGTCCTGAGATAGGCTGAATGCGAATTTTGAACCAGAATGATAGTGCCTTCAGTCCAGGACTAAAGATGTCTGAAATCTTAACTACTTCAGAGTTTTCAAGTGATCTCCAGCTTCTAAAGAGATTTCTTCCACTGAGCCGATACACGGTGCCGTTGTTTTACTCGCTGATTCTATTTCAGGTCGCTCTGGCTCTTTTACTTATACTGACCGCCTCTTTGCTTCATCTGGGGAGGGATAGAATCCAGCAGGACGAAGGTCTTTGGTTTTTATCGCTCGTCATTTTTAACTTGAACTTATTCGTGATCCTCTTTGTTTTTGCTGTTTACGGCCTGGGGATCCTGTGGGTCCATCGAGCTTCCTCGAACCTGCGATCAATCAATTCGAATTCGAGTCGCTGGTTCCCCTACGTGGCTACCTTCTGCGTGACAGTCCCCTACTTGAATATCGTGACCAGTTTCTTTTACATGACGAAGCTTTATCGATGCAGTTCTGTCGATCCCGATCTGCGGGAGAGTACATGGTGGCGAATTCCGGGAGCCGTTTTCTGGCGATGTCTCGTAGTGAATTTCTTTATGGTATCCAGCCTGGTCATCAATTCTCTTTTGGCTCGTTCTGAATTTGATCAAAGAACAATCCCCGCGATCATAGGAATAATCGGCTATTCTATTGTCACTCTTCTCGTTTGCTCTATGTCGACTTTAACATTGGTAAATCACATCTCTCGCATGCAGCAGGAGCGTTACGAAGCTTTATCTCGATCCGGTAAACCGGAATGTCTCCAGTGTGGTGGATCAGTAGCGATGGAACTCCCTCACTGCCCAGTCTGTGGCAGGTCTTCGGATCGGGGTTCTTTAACCAGATCTTAATTTGGCAACTATTGCGTTAGCATGAATTCCATACGGGCCGAATCATGAGTACCTGATCGATTAAGCAGGTTCCCGACAATCAAATATCTGATATCCTCATAATCATGCCCACATTTGACTTTTGGCGAATTAAACTGCGACCGGGGGATCGGTATCGACCGGCGAATCGACTGGCCATCGCGACGTTGCTGGCGTCCTGCGTGTTCGTGGTCGCTATGGTGGGGATCGTGGCCTTTGCGCAGTTTTTCCTGTTATTGTCCGTCGGGATGATCGAAGAACCTTCCAGTGAGTTAATTCAGCTTTTTGAGCAGAACGAGATCGTTTTCTTTGTCGGGCTGGTCGCGTTCAGTCTCTTTCTCCTGGCCAGCCATGCCGGTATGTTCCTGTCGTTTTGCATGTGGATGAGCCGGACAACACGGAATATCTTGATCATTTCCGCCAAGGATGCCCGTTTTCTGTCGTTGTGGGGGTATCAGATGGCCGGGACTCCCCTGTTGAACAATTTCGTGGCGTGGTTCTACTTTCGGGATCTCGGTAAGCATCTCATTTTGGATTCAGCGGAACCTGATACGAGATTACGAATCCTCGGTTACTTTAAAACTCGCTGTCGAATCTTGGCGCTCTCCATGTTGTGTCTGTTGACGGCGATTGCTCTGTTTCTCTGGCTGATGGATCGCGACCCCGAGAGCTTGCCCAGTCAGCTGAGCATTCTGATGGGGACGGTCTCCTTCTTTCTGATCGTCATGGCCTATTGCTGGAACAGTATGATTTTCCGAGTGAATGATCTGACGGGAGAGAAGCACGAAGAGTATTTGCGAACGGCTGCATCCCGTTGCCCGGAATGCGGCGAACCGTACCGCGAAACGGCGATCCACTGCGAAGTCTGTGGAGCGGAATTCAGCTTCTCGACCGAAGTCGATGTTTATGGAATATAAAGGGGTACCCTCTAACTCATGAATCGTCTTTCTCAATATCTATTAGCACGCTGGAAAATCATTCCCAGTCCGAAAGATCAATTTGAGCCGACGATTTCAAAAGCTCGAATTCTGGTGGTAGCCATCTCACTTTTTGCTGTGGGGCTCGGCATGTTCTATCTATTTGTTATTTGGATGATTCAAGGACGCCAAATGCTTATTTATCTTTTTGGAGAGGAGCTTTCTCTTGAGAAAGTTCAGGACCATGTGGATATTTACTTTGCCGGGATGATAACGACTTTGTTTTTGTACAAGGCAACCACTGCCTTCTTGTTATGGTGCTTAATCGAATGGGCTTTGAAACTATTCCGGAATTGGTTGATCCTGGCTCCTGATTGCAATTACAAAACACCTGCTTTGCTTCTATTTAGTTTTATATGTATTCCGGTAAGCGTTGTGTTCACGCCGTTTGTCTTTTGGGTTTTGTACATAAATTGCATACCGGATTCGTCCCCATCGTCCCAGAAGAATTTCTTCTATAGCTATGTCGGATGGCGGTGCAGTCTTTTTAGTTTGTGTTTTCTCGGATTAATTTATCTGGCCGTGGGTGGCTTTGACCGATTCGAAACAGGCCTCGATTTTTCTCCCCATTACATCTTCAGTCTCACAGGTGTGGTTGCGGTGTTACTTTTCAGTATGGCCTACTGTTGGAGTAGTATGATCCTGGAAATCAGCAGGCTTCAACACGAAAAATATAGAGAATCCTCCATGCAATCAGAGGAGAAATGCAAGTCATGCGGTGAACCTTTAACGACGGACAATTCGCCCTGTCCGATGTGCGGTCAGCGAAATACCTGACCTGTTTCGGGCCTCTTTCCGGGGGCAAATTCAAAACCGCAATTGCCCTGCTGCGGAGTTCCCCCGTAGAATGGAGAGGTCCTTTACTATATTCATTTACTCCCCCTGACCAGAATTGACTGTCCGAATTATTGGACTGGCGTCTGGCTGCTGGAGAACAGAGCGTAATGCGTTATTCCCTCCCCTTCCCCACGGACCATTTGAAGTCGCGTTTCCTTCAGCTATTTGTGGGGCTGCTGGTTGTGGCGTTTTCGATCCTGCCTGGTAAAGCGGACGAGCCCGAGAAAAAAGAGGTCGAATCGGCTGCCGATGAATACAAGTTCATGCGAGTTGAGACGAACGATCAGGATGAAGTCCTGGCGCTTCAGACGGCAATTACCCGCTACGAGTTGGACCGCCCCGGAAAATCTCCGGTTCGAGTGGATCTCATCGGTGTGATTCATATCGGAGACAAAGAGTACTACGAGAGTCTGGAACGCCAGTTCAAATTCTACGATGCCCTGCTCTATGAATTGGTGGCCCCGCCCGAAGCGCTCCGTAATGGTTTCAAACCCGATGCTCGCGAAGGAGGAAATATCGTTTCCTCAATGCAACTCATGATGAAGGATGTGTTACAGCTTGAGTTTCAGTTGGAGAATATCGACTACATGCAGAAGAACTTCGTCCATGCCGATATGTCGCCCGATCAACTGTTTAAGACGATGAAGGACAAGGGGGAGACGCCGATCAACCTGTTCCTGCGAATTGTTCAGGCGAATGCCGCCATGCAGGCTCAACCACAATCAAAGGCAGCCGAAATGGCCTTGATGATGACGGCCTTTGATGCTCCTGATGTTCGGGCACGAAAACTCAAGGCAGTCTTCGCGAAAGAATTCATCGCTAACGACACCTTCCTGAGTTCGTTCAGCGGCGAACAGGGATTCTCGCTGATTACGGATCGAAACGATGTCGCCCTGGAGGTGATGCAGAGAGAGATCGACAAGGGGTCCGAAAAGATTGGCATTTTCTACGGTGCCGGTCACATGGAAGACATGCATCAGAAGCTGATCGACAAATACAACATGAAGCCAGTGAAGACCGTCTGGCTGAATGCCTGGACCGTGCAGCAGGATAAAGTGCCACAGGAAAAAGAAACGGCAACCGAGAAAACGCCTTAATAAACAGGAGATACTTGAAGAGTTCGTCATCCTCGGTCTGGATTACAAGTAGTTTCAAAACCCTCTGCTGGGTCACATTGCCCCAGTTTTTGTAGAGTTTCAGACAGCCACAACCGGGTTTTGAAATGGCCTCTAGAGCGCATTCCAGATAACCGTAGCGTATTCTGGCGGCGTATCCTGCTGTTTTTAAAGGCTTTTCGGGACAGATAGCCGCCACACTCATCCTGGACAGGATCTAGTTTCCTTGAATGTGATCGATGATCATCTGGCGAACAGTCTTGGGGTCGGCGCCTTTCAGCTCTTTCATGACCTGACCGATCATGGGGCCAGCGGCTTGAAGTTTGCCTTCACGAATGTCGCTGGCTGCTTTTTCATTGCGGGAGACGACGGCGTTGATGACCTCGGTGATCTGGCCTGTATCCTGAACAGCTCCCAGCCCTTTTTCGTCGATGATCTGGTCGATTTTGGCAGAGGTGCATTCGGTGGCGGGGACTTCAAGCAGTTCCATGAAGACCTCTCGTGCCGACTTGATCGTCAAATCCCCTTTGATCACTTTAGCTAGCAAGGCAGCGAGAACGTCCGCTTTGATGGGAAACTCTTCGATCGATAGACCCCGGTCGTTCATCTCGCGAGTCACATCCTGAGTCACCCAATTGGCAGCCTGTTTGCCATCGTCACAACCTTTAGCGACGGTTTCGAAGTAGTCGGCGAAGGCGCCCAGCTTTTCGATGATGACATTCGCGTCGTAAGGGGTGAGGCTGTACTCTTTCAGAAATCGCTGTCGGCGGGCCGCAGGCAATTCGCAGAGGCTCGCTTGAGCGTCGTTCAGTATCTCGTCCGAAACAACAACAGGGACGAGGTCGGGATCGGGGAAGTACCGGTAGTCGGAAGCATCTTCCTTGCCCCGTTGGGCGAAGGTCGTACCGCGAACGGCGTCCCATCCACGGGTCTCTTTTTCGACTTCGCCAAGACGTTTGCCTGTCTCTTCAAACTCTTTCTGCTGACGGATGATTTCGTATTCGCACGCGAGTTCCACGTTGCGGAAGCTGTTGACGTTTTTAACTTCCACGATTGGAGTAGGGATTGTTTCGCCATCTTTGAGGACGTGCAGGTTGATGTTCGCATCGCAGCGAAGAGAACCTTCCTGCATGTTGCAGTCGGAAACTCCGATGTAGGACAGGAGCAGTTTCAGTTCTTCAAGATAAGCTCTTGCTTCAGCGGCGGAAGTAATGTCGGGTTGCGAAACGATTTCAATCAGCGGCGTTCCCGCGCGATTCAAGTCGACGTGAGAGTCCCCTCCTCCGCCCGTTTCGTCGTGCATGTTCTTACCGGCATCTTCTTCAAGATGAGCACGCAGAATGCGGATTTGTCGTGGTTCAACCGTGTCATCCGTCGTCGGGATTTCTAGCCAGCCATGCTCGCTGAATGGCATATCGTACTGGCTGATCTGATACCCTTTGGGCAGGTCGGGATAGTAGTACTGTTTGCGGTCCCACTTCGTAAACCGGGCGATCGTGCAGTTGAGCGCGATCGCAGTTTCGAGAGCCAGTCGGAAAGCCTTGCGGTTCATGACCGGCAATGTCCCTGGCAGCCCGATGGTCACGGGATCTGTCTGGACGTTGGGATTGTCCGGATTGAATTTGTTAATGCAGCCGCTGAATAACTTGGTATTCGTCAGCAATTGCACGTGTACTTCTAAGCCGATGACAACTTTGTAATCCATCCTGATTTACCCGAATCAAATTCAAACCAGATAATTGAGAAGCGAAGAGAGCCAGCGAAGTCGCGGCTAAATCTTGTCCAAGATAAGTGTGGCGGTCTTTGAACCCGTAAAAGCATTATAAAACGTGGTTTTTCGCCGCCAGAACACGCTACGGTTACACGTAAGCGTGTTCTAGTTAATTTCCGGTCGTTTCGCAGTCCAACCGGTCTCTTTTTCAAACATGCGGGCGGCCCGAAGCAGTTTTCCTTCTTCGAAAGGAGCCCCTACCAACTGCAAGCCAATGGGTAACCCCTCTTTGCTAATGCCCGCCGGAACGGAAATTCCCGGGAGCCCAGCCAGGTTGGCGCTGATCGTGTAGATGTCTTCCAGGTACATGGACATCGGATCGTTGATCATGCCGCCCAGTTTGAATGCTGTATTGGGAGACGTGGGCGAAGCGATCACGTCGACCTTCTTGAAGGCATCGTCGAAGTCATTCCGGATCAGTCGGCGAACCTTGAGCGCTTTCAAATAGTATGCGTCAATGTAACCGGCCGAGAGTGTATAAGTTCCCAGCATAATTCGACGTTTGACTTCGGTGCCGAATCCTTCTCCACGACTGCGGGAATACATTTCGACCATGTTCTCGAAGTTCTCGGTGCGGTGTCCGTAATGGATACCGTCGTATCGAGCAAGGTTACTCGAAGCTTCTGCCGGGGCGATGATGTAGTAGGCAGCGACGCAATATTTGGAATTCGGCAGGCTGATATCGATCAGTTCTGCCCCCAGTGACTCGTAGACTTTATATGCTTCCCGAACAGTTAATTCGACTTCTCCATCGAGCCCGTCTACGTAATGTTCTTTGACGATGCCGATCTTAAGTCCCTTGAGAGGTTCTTCAAGATTACTGGTGTAGCTGGGGACATCTTTAGGGACGGAGGTGGAATCGAGTTGATCGTGGCCGGAAATCGCTTCCAGCAGGAGTGCCGCTCCATGAACATCGTTGGCGAGGGGACCGACTTGATCGAGCGAGCTGGCAAAGGCGACCAGACCGTAGCGGGAAACTCGACCGTAGGTCGGTTTCATTCCGACGACACCGCAGAAGTGAGCGGGTTGACGGATGGAGCCACCTGTGTCGGAACCGAGTGACATAGGGGCGGTCATGGCGGCGACCGCAGCAGCGGAACCCCCAGATGACCCGCCTGGGGTGCACTCCAAGTTCCAGGGATTGCGTGTTTTTTTGAATGCTGAGTTTTCGGTGGAGGATCCCATGGCGAATTCGTCCATGTTGACCTTCCCGATCATGATTCCATCTGCCTCAGACAGCTTCTTAATGACTGTTGCATCGTAAGGAGGTATGAAGTTTTCCAGCATCTTGCTTGAGCAAGTCGTAGCCACCCCCTTGGTGCAAAGCACATCTTTGATCGCGATGGGCAGGCCACCCAGCGGTCCGACCGATTCTCCAGCCTGGCGGCGAGCATCGACGTCGGCAGCTTTCTTTAGCGCCGTCTCGGTATCGATCTGCACGTAAGCTTCGACTTTATCGTCGGTCTGGCTGATCTGCTCCAGATGAGCTTGCATTACCTCGACGGCGGTGGTCTCTCCCTTTTTCATGAAAGAGAGGAGCTCAGCAGCGGTTGCTCCGACGAGAGACATGGTAGTGAATTCCTTTTATGGTGACTGGTGTAACAGTTCAGGGTTCGGATCAGGATGCAGGAAGAGTCGCCTAAACGACCTTCGTCAGTCTCGTCTGTGGAGACACGGCTTCTGTAATGTCCGGAGTCGTTATCACAAGCGATTCCCAAGTGGGATTATTTGTTTTTGTCGTTTCGAAGAATTTCGGGCACGAGAAAATACTTGCCGTCGGTTTTGGGAGCATTCGACAACGCTTCTTCCCGAGACAGCGATTCGAGGACTTCATCTTCGCGGAAGACGTTATGTAATTCAATCGCGTGGGCCAACGGCTCGACATTCTCGGTGTCGACGTCCTTAAGAATCTCGAAGTAATCCAGGATCTGTCCCAGATGTTGCTGCATTTGAGCGAGTTCGTCGTCAGTGAGTGCCAACCGGGAAAGGCTGGCGACCTTTTTCACATCGTCCTGCGAAAGAGACATGGTTGCTCCAGAATCGAAGGGGCTACAACTGGGCAGCTAGAGAGGGGGAAATCGATAGTCGCCCTCTCAAAATGCCAAAGTGGAAATTATGTCGAGGCGCAGCAAACAAAGCGGAAGGAATGTCTAGGCTTTTGAACCGAGACATCTTTCCGCTTAGGCGTGTTCTTTATCCGACGTTACTTAACGGTCGGAAGTGTAAACGGCTTGCGAACAACTGCTTTTTGCACTTTGTTCGAGCGAATGCACTGAGTACAAACGCGTTTACGGGCAACGGTGCCACCATCCTGCACGCGAATACGCTGCAGATTCGGTTTGAACTGTCGTTTGGTAATACCAGTCGTTTTACGACCGTTACCGCCGAGGTATTTGGCTTTACCACGTTGTTTCACACTGTTGCCAACCTGAACCGACTTGCCGCAAACTTCACATTTCTGAGTCATCGAAGAAATCTCTTTTATTTATCTGTATGGCTACTAAATAGATGGCTGAGAGCGAATTGAAACCCTGCCGTGTCGTTGCCCGCACAAATGCAGGTAGAACTGATACTCAAACTGGCCGGTCTGCCGTGCGGATTTCCAGTAGTCGATATCCACCCTGAATTGGAGACTGGGGAAACCGTGTAAATGCAGATGCTTACAGGGGTTTTCAGGGAATCGCTTAGTATAGGTATCCGGTAGAAGAACGCAAGCCAACGCCCTGCTTCGGCTTGGAATCCCGCAAAATCAACGGAAGACACTGTTTCGGCATCGAATGAGAGCATGTTCACTTTGAGATTCTCTTTCTCGTCATTCGCCGGAATGATGCTTAAATTGTAAAAGTCGCAGCGCATAAGTAAAGCCACCGAAAAGACTTCGGTGGCTTCATCTGTTTAGTGGCACAAGGTTCCTCTCAGTTCAGGTTGGAAAATCGAGGTCGGTCTCTACTAGCAAACCTGGCGGGGCAGCAATTCGACGTAAGTCCATGTTGATAGGTCATTACTGTCTCGAAAGCGGCCCCGGGTGCAGAAGGTAGTCTAGTTGTAGAATGGTGAAGGAACCTGTGAATTGCTGGGCCCGTAGTTCGGGGTCGGTTGGCTGTAGTTGCCACTGACGGGGCGAATGGCGGGGGCATTGTAACTGTTGTTTACAGGTGGGTAGTAAGCCGGGGCGGTCGTTCCTGGATACGCCGTGCTTTGGTAATTCGTGCTGGGGACTGCATAGGTAGAGCCGTAAGGCTGGCTTGAGGTTGGGTAGCAACCACTAGGCCCGCAGACGGTTCCCGTGCTGAAGCTCGGGGTGCTGTAAGACGCATTGTTACCCCAGGTGAAGGGATTCAGGAAGTCGAGAGGTCCCGCCTGAGCGGCCTGGGTTCCTGCGAATACACATCCTGCGACGGCAACCATAGTCAAAGTTTGGAAAGCTTTCATTTCAACGCTCCTTTTGAAGGGTGGGGTTTTTCTTTTTGTTTTCCCTGCGAGTATTTCCGCTTGGATGATGTCAGATTAAGCACACCCTGTGCCAAAAAGTGTTGTCAAAAGAGATCGGTGTGTCCTGGTGTGTATTGATACATATATAGACTCCATTTCAAAAAAGGTTAGCTAGCTCAGTTTGTGCAAATCGAATGTGTTAACGAATTGATATTTTTGTAAATCCTTATGGTAACAAGTTCAAAGCTTAGCCGGTTAACTAACTTGAACAATCGACAAAGATTGACACGGGTACTATTGAAAAATGTACCAATCTGATTTCGGTGTATTGGAAGAAATAAAATTTTAAGTTGTTTTAAAATAATAGTTTAGCGTGGTTTAATGCTATTGGATTTGTGGATGGGAAATGGCATTGGCACGGCATTGGCATTATCACTTTTCTGTTGAGTCGAAATGACTCGGTCTGGAAACACAAAAAGATACTTAGCCAGTAACGCATCAACATAAACGAGTTCAAGGGAGATGAAATCATGTTAGTACTGACCCGCAAAAAATCAGAAATGATCCATATCGGCGAAAACATCGTTGTCAAAGTGATTAGAACAGGCAAAGGGCACGTCAAGATTGGAATCGAAGCTCCTGCTGACGTCCGAGTGCTGCGAGCAGAGCTCTGTGAAGAGCCTGTTGATGCCAGCCAACTCGAAAACGCCCTCGAGAATGAAGAAGAGATTCAACTGCAGCTATCAGTCGCCTAAGCCGCAAACCTGACCTCGAATACCTAACCCCTGCAAATCAGCAAACCCTATAAAACAAAAATTGAACCAAAGGACGGAATCATGATGACTCATCAATTCAATAATAACGCTGACCGAAACAAAACTGCTCGCTCTAGCCGGACACAAAAATCGGGTTGGACGGCTAATCAAATCGCCAATCGGATTGTAGGTGCCTGCCTGCTTTCCATCGTCTTCTTCTTTGGGGCGATGGCAAACGGAGCCGAGCCAGAACGAGACCTGCGGGAATGGTTGAACCAACCTCTCTCGTCTCAACAGAGCTACGACTATCTTGAAGATCACTCCAACTACAGTAACGTCGCTGATCCTTTCGCTTCTACTTACGATAATAACCAGGTCAGTAATGAAGGGAGAAGTCGGGCACCTGATCGTTGGTACGACCGATATCACACAGAAACTCAAACCGAAGTCTCCCCTTCACTCGAAGATTTGATTCAGGAACGAATTGAACAGATGGGTTACACCCGCCCTGTTCAGGATTATAAACAACAACGACCTGTGCAAGATCGTCGCGAACAGCGTCCTGATTACGAACGGTCTTACTACGCTCCTTCTGATTCCGGTTTGAATCAGAATCGTGACCAGAACTTTGAGCTGAACATTGAAAAGCTCAAACAACTTCTCGAACAGTACCAGGGACAACCTCAGTCGACTCCGGTTCCGACTCAGCCTTCTGTTCAACCTACCCAGCCTACTACTGAACCGGCCAGCACTTTAAGTCCTAAGGAAGAACGTGATCGTAAACTGGCCGCTCGTTATGGCGACCCTGTTATTGGGAGATTCATTATGGGCGTCAGTACACAACAGGCACTCTCTTTGTACCAGGAAACGGCTCGGTTGATTGATACACGACACATCGAACCTACTTCTTACAAAGAACGTGTTGAATACGCTTTGGGTAACCTCGACCTGGCGATTCAGAACCAGTACTTTCTGTCCTCTAACCAGATTTCACCTTCGTCTCAGCAGATCAGCAACTTTCGTAATGGCTTGCGTCAGATTCACCAGAACTACCCCACGACCAATGCGAGTCAGGCAATGAACTTGATCAACCAGACGATCAACATGGCACAGCAGACTGTTGGTTTACGTGGATCGGCTGTGGTGACGGAATTTGTCTTCGCAGCAACGGAAACTTTGGATAAATACTCCGCCTTCGTTCCTGAAGACATCTATCGGAAACCAAGTGCAACTTTGGAAGATCACATCGTCGGAATCGGCGTCGAGATCAAACCTGAAGGAGATAGTATCCTCGTTGTGAAAGCCCTGCCTGGTGGCCCTGCTGCCAACGCTGGACTGAAAGCGGGAGACTTGATCATGAGTATTGATGGTCAGTCGGTCAGTGGAAAAACACTCGACTGGGTGGTGGACCGAATCACGGGTGCTGAAGGAAGTCGAATTGTTCTCGGAATGCGACGCGATTCGAAAAACGCCAACGTCACTCTGGTTCGATCACGAGTTACGATTCAGTCGGTCTCTGAGTTCAAAATGGTCAGCTCCGATGTGGGGTACCTGAAACTTGAAAAGTTCGCCAAATCTTCTAACGAAGAAATGGATAAAGCTCTGTGGAGTCTGCACAACAGTGGGATGAAATCGCTGGTCATCGACTTGCGAGGCAACCCTGGTGGCCTGCTGACAACGGCGATTGAATTGTCAAACAAGTTCATCACCTCTGGAACAATTGTTTCAACCCGAGGACGAACTGCTGGCGATCAGTCGCAAGAAGTCGCTACTTACGAACAGACTTGGAAAACTCCCCTGGTTGTTCTGGTTGATGGTAACAGTGCCAGTGCCAGCGAAATCTTCGCTGCGGCGATTCAGGAGAACGGACGGGGAATCGTAGTGGGCGAACGCTCTTACGGTAAAGGAACTGTTCAAACTCACTTCCCGCTGCAGTCGGTTTCCGGCAACCTGCGAATCACGACCGCGAAGTTTTACTCGCCCAACGGTCGCGAAATGGCAGGAGCGGGAGTGACCCCGGACATCACGGTTCAGAACGACAACTACTCCGGTCAGGACCTGGTCCTCGAACGGGCAACGGAAGCGGCTCGCAGCACCCAGGCTCAAAACCTGGCTCAAGGCAACAGCCGCAACCAGAACCAGACCTACCCAAGTCTCTCTTCCTTCTAAGGGGGAGAGCCCCCCACCCGGGGGCGATTGCAAAAGAGAATGCTTGAAAGAGATGATGCGGAATTCAGACTGACTACGGATTTACAACTAAGAGACGACAACGCGAATCAGTTTGGACCCCGGCGAACGCTCTGCAACTCACCTTGAAAACTCCTCCCACACGAGGCTTCGGCCTGAGAGTTTTCAAAAGTTGCAGGGCGTTTTTTTGTGTTGGCATCTAGTAAAGGGTGTCTGGATTCTAGAGGAGGACGTATTAAGGCAGCAGGTCGTGGTCGGTTTGCAGAACCGGACAGATTGTTTTATTCTTCAGTGGAGATGTTAAGCAGGAAGGCTTCCGGAAAAGCTTAGTTAAGTGTTGATCAATAGATCTGTATCATTCTGGCTTATAGACCGGAAATCCTTAACAGGCATAGAGACTTTCTAGTTCCAACATGAAATTTGCTCAATAGTCTCAAAAATCTGCTTGAATCGGCCGTGGTTCGAAAATCCCCATCCTTGTGCGAATTTGTCCAGTCTCTCAGAGTAAAATTTTTCCTCTTCCTGGCTCGCGAGACCAACCTCCACAAGGATTTTGAAACATTCCCCATGTGAAGCGATTTTGAAAGCTTCTCCAGTCATAAGTAGCATGAACCACCATTTAGTGTCTTTGTTGCGAAGTACAATTTTTAAAAAATCGTAAGTTTCTATTGCGGAATAATTCTGGTGGCCAAAATTGAAATAGTCTTCGCGGCGTCCAATTTTCATCGCTACCATAAAAAATGTACGAATTTCGAGGCACCAGAAAAGTGGGTGTTCATTTTCTGATTGAGCATTGAAGACGTGCCCAATTAGACGGAACATTTCTTGAATCTGTCTTGGGGTTAGATTGAAGAGATGGGCTAGTTCATGGATCCTTTTATATTGAGATGTGTTTTTTTTGAGCCGAGTAAATCTTAAATCGTTTCGTTCGAGATAATATTTTACATATTCTGATGCAATTTTCTGATAATTTGCCTCTACTAGGGTTGGGAGTGCGATTTCTCTGTGCACAATTTTACGAATGTATTCGTCAAAATCCAAATCACGACCGAAGGCAGTTTTAGCTGAGTTCTCTAGATGATCTCTGTCTGCCGCCAGAATAAAAACGGCTCCTTGCACATCGAAAATGTGTTTGATTGTTTCTAGGTATGAAATGGCATAATCTGGACGGCAACGGTCAAGTTCATCTACAAGAAATATCGTCCTAGGTTCGGTGGAGCCAACATGCTCTTCAATGGCCTCTTTTAGGTTGCTCATTGCATGTTTTCTGGATTCATATACTGAAAATGTATCAGAATGTGTTTCTGAGGTTTCTTCTTTGCTTTCTCTTTGTTCGCGTTTTTTCTCGGCGAAATCGCCTGCAGCCTCAAAATTGATTCCGGTAATTTGGGCCGCTATTTGTCCGCCAATCGCAGTCGCAAACCAGCCTAAGTCCTTGGCCGCATCGATGATTCTTTGAGCGTCTTTGTTGTTTTGATTTAGAGATTCGATAAGACTTGAAATGATTGCAAACAGAGGATCTCCGTAATAGTCACTCTCCCACGCGTTGAGTGAAATGACCATCGGCTTGTTGTCTCTTTTTTCAAGCCGGTTCTTCCACATTCTCAAAAAAGTGGATTTTCCGGAGCCGTATTTCGAATTCAGTGCGAGGACGAGTCCTCCTTGAACGAAATGGTGTTCGACCTCAATAAACTTCTCTAATCTATCGGCAAAGTCGGATAGATCAAGAAGATCATCATCGAATGTGGGGATTTCCAATACCATTTCTTGAGCCCAAATAAATTGCCTGTCGTAGGCGTTCTGTGATTGTGTGAGTAACACGGCGCATTGAGCGCGTTGCCAAATAATGTGTTATTCTAACTGCAGATGAGCAATATGGAAATCTAAAGGAGCTGTCAGGTTTGCAGTGCGTTGGCGAGGCTACAGCGTCTATTCGCCAATGAGGCGAAGTCGCAAACTCAAAGCCCTACTCTCACTTCTGTGTACGCAAGACATATACATCGCAGTGCGCTTCGCGGATGACGCGTTCGGTTACTGAGCCTAATAGCAGTCTTGGCAGGCCGTGGCGGCCGTGGGAGGAGATGACGATGAGGTGGGCTTTGATCTCTTTGGCGTAGTCGGCGATGACGAATCCAGGGGAGCCGATGCGGACTTCGAGCTGGTTCTGGCTGACATTGAATTCGCCGTAGTGATCGATGAAGTATTTCTTCACTGCCTTATGGCGTTTCTCGTCGTCGACGTCTCCCCAAAGTGTGCCGGGAGACATATTTGCCTGGTTGGACAGCACGTGGATGCACCGAATGTCGTCGGGGGAACTGGCCAGAAGAAGAGCCTGCTCAAGCACGGCCGGGGTGTTATCTGAAAAGTCGATCGGAACGACAGTCAACGAGGAGGGCTGGCCAGACATGAGAAGAGTCTCCTTAACGAGTTGAAGTGATCAAGGTCTCACGGACAAACCGCGGGGCCCCCTGCTCTATCTTCTATTATATTCATCGTGAAGTACGCGGTGTTGTCTATTCTTAATTGCGTATTTTTTAAGTGAGAATCCAAACCAAAACTATTTATAAGTTTTGAATTCGCCCGCCTTGTAACGACGCCAGTAGTCAGCCAGATCCCGTTTGACTTTGGGGGCGAGAATGACCACTCCGAGGATGTTCGGGAACGCCATCGAGAGGATCATCATGTCGGAGAAATCGAGCACGGAACCCAGGTTAAAAATGGCTCCCAGAAAGACAAACACAATCGTCAGGAACTTGTAGATAAAAGTGCTGCGCGGGCCGAACAGTTGTTCCCAACTGCGCTCGCCGTAGTAGCTCCAGGAGATGATGGTGGAGTAAGCAAACAGGATGACGGCAACGCTGAGGACCCACGGGAAAAAGCTGACTTCCGAACCGAAGGCACGAGAGGTCAACGCGGCTCCAGCGAGCCCTTCGCCCAGGATCCATTCCTGATTATCCCAGGCACCGGTGATCAAAATTACCAGTGCGGTCATGGAGCAGATGATAATGGTGTCGATGAAGGGACCGAGTAGTGCGACCGACCCTTCGCGGATCGGCTCTTCGGTGCGGGCGGCACTATGGGCGATCGCGGCGCTGCCGACTCCGGCCTCATTACTGAATGCGGCTCGTTGAACTCCGACGACCAACACTCCAATGAAACCACCTCCTAATGCTCGTGGGGAGAAGGCTTCTGTGAAGATGCGTATGACCAGTTCGGGAATCTGAGTGATATGGGCACAGATAATATACAGGCAGACGGCAACATAGATGGCGCACATGGTGGGGACAATCTTTTCTGCCGCAGCTCCGATCCGTTTGATTCCTCCCACGATTACCAGTGCTACCAATGCCGCCAGAATTAACCCATAAGCGATGCGGAAGATGCTGTCGAAGCTGGTGATATCACTTTCAAGCACAGTAATGTCTGTTTGCAAACGTTCAATTTCCGTCAGGTCATTGGCCGCTTTGGCAGTGGCGAGTTCTTCGTTGAGCGAAACGAGTTGCCGTTTGTCGTCTTGTTGTAATTGTTCGAGCATGACTGTTCCGGACTGATTCGCCTGGAACATATTGCCCCCTCCAAAGGAGGCGAGGATGCACATGATCGTAAAAGTGAATGAGAGCAGGAGTCCTAATGGGCGCAAGCCGAGTTCGGAGAGTCCTTTGTCGAGGTAGCGCATGGGGCCACCGAGTACCGTTCCGTCCGGTTTGACGTGGCGGTACTTCTGGCCCAGGGTGCATTCAACAAACTTGCTGGACATTCCAAAGAAACCACAGCAGATCATCCAGAAGAAAGCACCGGGGCCTCCCATTGTCATCGCGAGGGTCACACCGGCGATATTGCCGAGACCGACGGTCGCGGAAAGCGCCGAGGAGAGTGCTTGAAAATGAGTGACTTCGCCTGTTTCGTTCGGGTTGTCGTATTTTCCGCCCACGATTTCGACAGCGTGTCCGAAGCCCCAGAAATTATAAAAACCCATATAAAGAGTGAAGAAGAGCGAACCACAGGCGAGCCAAATGACAACCAGCGGAGCTCCTTTGGTGGTGCGAGTGCCGATGTGGGTCGTGGTGTTGTCTTCGGTGGGGAGTGGTTTCAGATCTCCAGCGGTGGCGTATTCTGCTGCTTCTTCCCGGCTCATAGTGTATTTGAGGCTGAGGGCGTCTCGCATTTTTTCCAGTTTATGAAACAACTCGTCTTCATCGCTCCAAACCCAGGTTCCATTGAGTACGTCCTCGGTTGGGTCATCCGATTGGAACTCGAAGTACTCCTGTTCGCCCTTGAAGATTTCGTAGAACAGAACAGTTGCCATGCCATCGACGATTTTCGCAAAGATGGCATCGACTTTTTCGAGCGTCGTTGGATCCGGGGCTTCGGTTTCGTCCACCTCTGCCTGATCTGCTTCCGCATTGTCATCAACCGTTGCCGTTTCGGTTGTCGTGAATGTCGGATCTTCTGATTCAACTTCCCGGGTTTCGATTACGGGAGAGTTGGAGAACGGGTCGGGGATCTCGGTTTCCTGACCCGGTAAGGGGGCCATCGTCAAGAACATGCCGGAGGCAATGACGAGGAGAAGTCGGATGGAAGAAGTTGAATTGAATTTCATGAGGTTCCTCGTCGGGCTTGGTACCGAAGGGAGGGACACGGGGATTTGGGAGATTTGCAGTTTCGGAAGGGGGAACCAGTCGAGCGGACCGGGCTGTGGCATCAGCAGGAGGACGCCTGAACAGATTTGACAACCAGCGAGACAGTTTTGAACGCATCCCCAACCGAATGCTCACCATGTTTGAATGTATATTTAACAGGAAATTGCCTTAGCAGGCAAGGTCGATGCGAACGCGGATATGTACTCTAAAGTGATTCCAGTGAAGTGGTTGCGTCGATTGAAGAAAAGGTCGAGCACAAGAAATGGCTTGAGGCGTGTCGAGGGGCTCGGTTTTCAAAGATTGTTTTGACAATATTGGTTGTCAAAATTGAAAATATTCCTATGATGGGAAGTAGTAGACTCCTTGCAGGGCCTCGATTTATGGATCGTAACAGGTTTTGAGTGAAAAATCTTGTCTACCGAACCTCAAATCACCGCCCGCTCTGGAGACCCATTTCATTAGCCGCAAGGCGATGAGATTCGAACCAAGTCAGAAGTTGTACAGAGTACACGTTTACTCTCTATTTGAAAGCGTTTTTAAACTTGAAAGTTGGTGAGCCGGGATGCGAGCAAACCTGGACCAGAATGATCGACAGTTTCTAGAGCAGTTAGGCCGGCAGGGTTCGGCGACTGTCCCGGAAATCTGCGACAGGCTGGGAGTCACGGCGACCGCAGTTCGGCAACGTCTTGTCCGTTTACGGGCAGCAGGCTTTATCGAGCGGGAACTGGTCCGAAATGGCCGGGGCCGACCTCATCACGCTTATCAGGTTTCCAGTCTCGGTCAACGAGAACTGGGCGACAACTATGCCGAGTTAGCCGCGATTTTGTGGCAGGAACTCCAGACCATTGAAGAACCTGACGTAAGAGCCCACTTGCAGCAACGCATTCAAGAGGCTCTGGTGAAACGGTACGGTCGAGATGTTGACGGAGAAACTCTTCACGAACGTGTTGAACAACTGAAGACAGCCCTTCAAGATCGTGGTTTTGATGTGGAAGTGGACCAAACTGGTCCCCTGCCCGTCCTGCGAGAACGAAATTGTCCTTATCTGGAATTGGCTCAGTCCGATCCTCGTATCTGCGAGATGGAACAACTGGTTTATGAAAAAATCCTGGGTAGTTCAGTCTCGTTGACTTCCTGTTGTCTGGATGGACATCACTGTTGCGAATTTGTGACCTCCGAGCTTGAAGCGGTAACCGTCCCTCTGGATAAACATTCCGATTCGGAAACGGGAGACTAAGCGAGACAGGTTTCCGTTTAGGATGTGAACCTTCGATTTGCCGGTTGGCTCCTTTAAAGGAGTGCGGTTAGTAAACTAAGAACTCTGAATCGAGAATCCGAATACTGCATCGCTCCTGACCGAGAAGATGCCAGAATAAACACAACGAACAGTCGATTACCGATAATCTGACCTAACAATAAACTCATATCCCTCTACTACCAAAACCTCAAAGAGAATTATGAACAGCATTCTTAAAATTGAAGACCTGCACGTCGCTGTCGAGGAGACCCCGATTCTGCGTGGGGTGAATCTGGAAATCCGCCAGGGTGAAATTCACGCTCTCATGGGACCGAACGGGTCTGGTAAAAGCACGTTGGCTTACGCACTGGCCGGTCATCCCAAGTACACCATCACCAGTGGTAAAATCGAAATCGATGGAACAGACATCGTCGAACTGGATCCTTGCGAGCGAGCTCGTCTGGGTTTGTTCCTCGCATTCCAGTACCCGGTAGTTATTCCCGGTGTCAAAGTGGCCGACTTCATTCGTCACGCGGTGACCAACGTTCGTAACCCGGATCGGAAAGAAGGCGAAACCTTGATGCCGATGCGTGAGTTCCGCAAAGAGATCAAAGAGCGGATGACCGAACTCGGCATGGAGACCGGCTTCGCCCGGCGTTACCTCAACGAGGGGTTCTCCGGTGGTGAGAAAAAACGAATGGAAATTCTGCAGTTGGCGATGTTGCAACCCAAGTTCGCCGTGCTTGACGAAACAGACAGTGGTCTGGACAGTGATGCCGTGAAAGTGGTCAGTGAAGGGGTCAACCGCCTCGCCGGACCCGGTATGGGCGTGCTGATCATTACCCACCACGAACGTCTGCTGGAATATAACATTCCTCAATACACACACGTAATGCTGGGCGGCAAAATCGTGGAAACTGGCGGTGCGGATCTCGCTCGCGAGCTTCACAGTGACGGTTACAAGTCCGTTCGAGAACGACACCCTCAGGAAGCAGCGGAGCATTTGGAAACGACCGCTTCGTAAGGAGAGGGTTCCCGCAGTTGAAGACGAGTGGATTAAATCGAATCACTTCCGACAGCGATTCAGCAACAGTCCTTTCCAACCCCACGTTCTCAGTGACGTGTAAGGAGAATAAATCGTGACTACCGAAATCAAAGACAATGTAGACATTGGTGAATACCAGTACGGGTTTCATGATTCTACTGACAAATATGCCTTCACCGGAAAGAAGGGGCTCAGCCGAGAAGTGGTTGCCGAGATTTCCGAGATGAAGGGGGAACCTGGCTGGATGCGTGATTTTCGATTGAGGTCTCTGGAGATCTTCAACGAAAAACCGATGCCGACCTGGGGAAGTGACCTCAGTCATATCGACTTCCAGAACATCCACTATTTCATGCGCGCCTCGGATCGTCAGGGTAAAACCTGGGATGAAGTGCCCGAAGAAATTCGAAACACCTATGACCGTCTGGGTATTCCGGAAGCGGAAAAGAAATACTTGTCCGGAGTGAAAGCCCAGTACGAGTCCGAAGTGATCTACGGCAGTCTGGATGAAGATCTCGCTAAACTAGGTGTGATCTTTACCGATACTGATTCTGCGTTGAAAGATCATCCGGAATTGTTCCGGGAACACTTCGCTACGATCATTCCGCCAGAAGACAACAAGTTCGCTGCGTTGAACTCCGCTGTCTGGTCGGGGGGATCGTTTATCTATGTGCCACCCGGCGTAGAGATTGAATTCCCACTGCAAGCATACTTCCGGATCAATGCCCAGAACATGGGACAGTTCGAGCGGACGCTGATCATCGTCGATGAAGGGGCCAATATCCATTACGTCGAAGGTTGTACTGCTCCGACTTATTCATCCGATTCGCTGCACTCAGCGGTCGTTGAAATTCTTGTCAAACGTGAAGGTCGCTGCCGTTACACGACGATCCAGAACTGGTCGAATAACGTGTATAATTTGGTGACGAAACGGGCGATGGCTTATGGTGATTCACTCATGGAATGGGTCGATGGAAACTTGGGCTCCCAGGTCACGATGAAATATCCCGCCATCTATCTGATGGAGCCGGGTGCTCGTGGCGAGACTTTGTCGATCGCTTTCGCAAATACGGGTCAGCATCAGGACGCCGGTGCCAAGATGGTTCACTGTGCTCCGAATACTTCCAGCCGGATCATCTCAAAGAGTATCTCCAAAGGAGGCGGTCGTTCGAGTTATCGTGGTCTGGTTCGTGTAGAAAAGAATGCGGAACACAGCAAGTCTAACGTCGTCTGTGATGCCTTGATTCTCGACGATCAGAGCCGTAGTGACACCTATCCTTACATTGAAGTCGAAAACGACAATGTTGCGATGGAACATGAAGCTTCTGTATCCAAAATTGCGGAAGAGCAGTTGTTCTATCTGATGAGTCGTGGTCTGACCGAGGCGGAAGCTTCCGCGATGATCGTGACCGGCTTCATCGAACCGCTGGTTAAAGAACTGCCGATGGAATATGCGGTTGAAATGAACCGGCTGATTGAGTTACAGATGGAAGGTTCCGTTGGTTAATTCCAGCGTCCTGTTCCCGGCGGCAATCTGGCCGCCGGTGGTGTGTCCCCTTCGCTAATTTTTAGATCATCTTTAAAGACTGATTCTGACTGAAATGACCAGCACTACCTTAAAAGTATCTCCCCCTGCTCCTTTCGCAGAGGAAGCATTCGAAGCCTTTCTGGCGACACGCAATGAACCTGAATGGTTTCTGCAGTTGCGCCGACAGGCCTATGCGATCTACCTCGAAAAACTGGCCGAAGACCTGGATCCTGAGGAATGGAAACGGGTTGATATGCGGACATTCCGGCCGGAAAAATTCCAACTGGCAGGCGATACCGTTTCTGACGCTTCGTTTGATACGCTGCTTCAGGATCGGGCAGAATTCGCCGGTCAAGTGACGCATGTCGAAGGTAAAACTCGGCACGAAAGTCTAGCCGCAGAGTACGCTGAGAAAGGCGTGATTTTCGGTGACCTGGAGACTGTTCTGAATAGTCACAGTGATTTGATTCAGGAACACTTCATGACACGAGCCGTGAAGCCCGATGCGGACCGGTTTTCTGCGTGGCATGCCGCCTTCTGCACTGGAGGCACCGTTTTATACGTGCCCCGTAATGTCGAACTGGATCGCCCTCTACATAGTCTGATTGGCTTGTCTGGAACTGGTGCGGCTGATTTCAGCCATACACTGGTGATTATTGAGGAAAACGCTTCTGCGACTCTATTGGAAGAAACTGCTTCCGAAACAACTGATCAACCGGGATTACATGTCGGATCGGTCGAACTGCTGGTCGCGGCTAATGCTCGACTTCGCTATGTTCAATTGCAGAACTGGAATCAGAAATCGTGGCACCTGGCACATCAATGCGGTCGCGTGGGACAGAATGGAAGTCTGCAGTGGACCGTCGCCGGACTGGGCGCATCGACCGCACACATTCATCAGGATGTGATGCTGGACGGTAAAGGTTCTGAAGCTCAGGTGAACGGGGTAACATTCGCCGATCAACGACAAAAGATTTCTTACTACACCAAGCAAGCTCACAATGCCGAGTCGACGCGCTCAGACCTGCTTTACAAACAAGTGTTGCGAGACAAATCCAAAGCGATCTGGCGTGGAATGATCCGAGTTGAGCCGGAAGCACAACTGACGGACGGATACCAGCGATGTGATGCTTTACTGCTCAGTTCGACTTGTCGCAATGATGCGATTCCCGGACTGGAAATTGAAGCTGACGACGTCCGTTGTACTCATGGTGCAACTGCCGGTCAGGTTGACGACGAGCAAATTTTCTACGCGATGAGCCGAGGGATATCCCGCTATGAAGCGATGCATATGATTGTGGAAGGATTCTTTCAAGGAGTCTATGATCGTATCCCCGTAGAAGTGGTTCGTGAAACATTAAGTCAAGCGGTGACACGAAAGTTGGGCATCGATTGATCCTCTGTTTACGGACGATTTTAATATCGTTCGAATACCTTAGGGTCATTGTGTGACCACTGCATTGTCTGACCACTGCAGAATGCTTTAGTTTCGTATTGCTTAACCAGTAAAGAGAGCTTCGGGAAAACTAACCCGGTGCGTCGAGGAATTGCCGCTGATGGAAGGTTATGAATTAGTCGCGAAGGAATCTGAGTTTGAACAGGACGGTCGTAAGGAAGTCATTGTCGATGATGTTCCGGTCCTGCTGATTAAACAGGATGGCAAGTATTACGCGATCGAAGATGTCTGTTCTCATGATGGTCAGCCGTTGACAGACGGTCCTATAGAGAATTGTCAGATCACCTGTCCTCGACATGGGGCCAAATTCGATCTGGCGACCGGAGCAGCCTTGTGCATGCCCGCGACCGAAGGGATTCCGACCTACGATATTAAAATCGAAGCGGGCGAAATCTGGTTATGTGAAAATTAAAATAGTCTGAGTAGGCTAGCCGGTTGAAGTTGAGTATAATGCTCCTGTCACCGATATCAGGTGAGAACAGATCTTGAATCAGTTCAATTTGTTCGTTGCGTAGGATGACGCAACTCTCCATTCAAACGATCCATATATCCCCTGATCTGGAACGGTCTGTTTCTCTCAGGCTGCAAGTAAGGATGCTCGGATTGTTGGATTCTTCGACATTCTGTCCGACGAATTGAAAGCTTTCAATTCCGGATTAGAAGACTCGCTTTCTACGCTTAAGGACCTTGGCCGATGTCAACAGAACTCGAATTAATCGATGCTTTGAAAGAAGTGATTGACCCAGAATTGATGGTGAATATCGTCGACTTGGGATTGATTTACGACGTAAGCCAGGAGGAAGGAAAAGTCCTGGTTGAGATGACCTTGACCAGTCCCGCCTGCCCTGCCGGGCCACAAATTGTGCAGCAGGCACAAATGGCTTTGGTTCGACTGAAAGATGTCGACGAAGCTGAGATCAAGCTGACCATGTCTCCGCCCTGGACGCCAGAACGTATGACCGACGAAGCCCGCGACGAACTGGGGATTTTCTAAGCTCCAGTTGTCTATCGTAGCTTGGGTTTTGCTCTACGTAATCTCGCCATGTGAAGGTGAGTAAGCAGATAAAGTCGAGTTCTGCAAGACTGACTGTCTGGTCTTTTGCTGAAAAATTTCTTTCCAGTTTGTTTGTGTTCAAACTGCTGAAATTCAATTGCTGTTTTGTGCAGGCTTGTTCATACTGGATTGAAATTCATGGATCAGCAGCCGCATGCACGGTGGAAAGTCGACTAGTCGTATTCCTGAATGGAGGCATCTTAAAATGCTCTGTTGAATGGAAACTCTGACGGCTTCTCTGTCCGTAAAACGCTGTTACCGGATGTAATCGAATTATTGTTTCTATGATCTGAGCTTCTTTCAGTGAATTTCGAACTACCCGGTGATGGGGATGGAAAAGACCCATTACAACTATATCTAAGCCCCCTGTTACCCACCTTCATCTTCCCCTGCCGCAGTCTCCGTTTGAGACTGGGTTTGAACTGATCCACCGTTAACTTCTGTCACTTCTGGCTTGAGAATTCATTCTCGCCCGACAAGGAAGGATATTGAACATGACTTTTAAAAAGAATTCGAAATCAATCGCTCCACGAGAGAATGAGAACGAATTGTGTTTTAATCGCTTTTCCCGCCGTGATTTCGTCAAAACATTAGGAGTAGGCGCAGCTGCCTCCCTGCTGCCGAACGTCATTACTCTTGCCGAAGAGACCTCCACCAAGCAAATTCCTCAGGTTGAGTCTGAAAAACTCGTTGCGAAACTGTACGAGTCATTTACTCCCGAACAAAAATCTTCCATTTGCTTTGACTGGAATCACCTGAAAGATGGTAGCCCGTTGCGACTGCGAGTCGCTAACAACTGGCAAATCACCGACAAACTTGTCCGCTCCGATTTCTACACTAAAGACCAGCAGGAAATGATTGAAGCAATCGTCTTCAACATTTATAGCCCTGAATGGCGTGGCAAAATTCGTCAGGAAATGAATGACGACTGCGGTGGATTCGGCGAAGAGCATTCCATTGCGTTATTTGGTGACCCCGCAGCTGATAAATTCGAATTCGTTTTCGCCGGACGCCATTTGACGGTTCGCTGTGATGGCAACACGACGGAAAATGTAGCCTTCGGTGGCCCAATTTTCTATGGACATGACCCTCATGGTGAATTCAACGAACCTGCGGATCACCCGGACAATGTGTTCTGGGAACAGGGAATTAAAGCGAATAGATTATATGAAATGCTGGATGGCAAACAGCGGGCCGTCGCTCTGAAACAAGAGCTTCCTGCTGAAGATCAAGTTCACTTCCGAAAAGCGGAAGAGGAAATTCCTGGACTGCGTGTTTCTGAAATGTCTGCGGACCAACAGGAGCATATGGAATTGGTTTTGAAGTCGCTCGTCGAGCCTTATCGTCAAACCGATCAGGCAGAAGTGCTGACTTGTCTGAAGGCTCAAGGTGGATTGGAGAATTGTCGGCTGACATTCTATCAACCCGGCGATATCGGCAATGATCAGGTGTGGGACAACTGGCGCTTGGAAGGCCCCGCTTTTGTATGGCACTTCCGCGGTGCCCCCCACGTACACGTCTGGGCAAATGTGGCAGACGATCCGAGTGTGAAAATCTCGACAGGCTAAAGATGTTTTCTAAGGAAAGCATCTTCCGTCAGATGGGTTAGTTGAGTCTGCTTCTCTTAACTGACTGTTTGATGGAAAGAGACAAACTGGTAGTACCTTTTTGAAGTGCCCTTCTCTATCGGTTGCTCCGAATCGTGTTCAATATTCGGAGTTTCCTATCGTCTCCTTTTCAGCCTGAAAGTTATTCAGTGAGCGAACCAAATCCCCCTGGTGAGATCAAATCAATTGACTATCGTTCCCGTGAATTCAATCAACCGCAGCCCATTCATGATGAATCCCAATTAAATCGCCTGGCGATCAGTCAGGTATACAACCATCAGTGCTCTTTGGAGCAGGAGTTGGCTGCTTTAAAACAGGCCAATATTCAGACGGTCGGATTGTATCGTCCTCGTTTAGCCGAGTTCTGCGATCAACAAAATTTGGGGCTGCTACTCCAGTTCCAGATGCAGGTGTCCTCAATCGCCTGGGCGGGTGGTTTTACGGGCTCTCATGGTTATTCCCATGACGAGGCCATCGCAGATTCGTGTGACGTCGTCCAGCTTGCCTCTGCAGCGGGTGCAAGCTGTGTGCTGGTAGCCACTGGTGCTCGTTATGGCCACACGCGAAATCATACCAACCGCCTGATTTGTGATGGTCTGAAGCAAGTCTCTGATTTCGCTGGAGAACGAAATATTGAACTGGCTGTGGTGCCCATGGTTAACAGTAAAGCTGGTCGATGGACTTGCCTTAATTCTATCGATGACGCCATGCAGATTATTCTGAAATGCAATCGTCCTAATATCGGTCTTGGTATTGATGCCGGACAGTTGCAGAACTCCGAGATACTGCTCGGTCATGCGGAATCTGTAGCACCACATACTAAACTCGTCCGTATGCAGGTTGTTTGCGATGCGGACAGTTCTGAGCTCGTATCGCCGAGTTCATCTGATGAGGATTCCAGTCTGCCTCTGGAAGAGATTCTCAATCAATATACTCAGCATGGGTATGATGGATTCTTCGAGTTTCAACTCAATACGACCAACCAATGGTCACTGAAAGAGTACCGGGAAATGCTGTCAGGTTGCCGGGAATTGTTTGCTCAATCCGTGTTGATATGAACCCTCGTTTATTGGTGGATTCGTAGCAGATGGCTTTGTGCTAAATCGGCGGTAAAATCGTCACAGGGGTGTTTTTCAGTTCGGCTTGTGGTACGATTGAATTCCTTCCTGACTTCATCGTTCGCTGCAAGAACGATGCTAAAACGGAGAGCAACTTACCTTCCGTAAGTAAAACTCTTCCGCTGATACACTCCCCTGCCCTCTATCCAACCCTGCACAATTACCATCCATGGAACACGACTGGTACACATTAGATGAACTCGCGCGTCAACTTGGTCGCGACAGCAGGGAGATTCTGAAGCTGGCAAATCGGGGACGAATCCCCGGTCGCAAAATGGGTGATGACTGGCAGTTCCATACGTCGGAAATTACCCAGTGGTTGGAGCAGGAAATGCATGCTTACACCGACCGCGAGCTGGCAATTCTAGAGTCGACACATCGTTCTGAGGATGAAGATGTTGACGCCGACGTTCCTGTCAGTAGTCTGCTTACTTTGGATACAATTGAAGTCCCATTGCAGGCGAGAACGCGTGTTTCAGTGTTGGAGTCGCTGGTGGAACTGGCGGGCCGGACTTACCAAATCTGGGAGCCGGCGTCGGTTCTCAAAGCGGTCCGCGAACGTGAAGAAACCTTTTCTACTGCGGTTGAAAATGGTGTCGCTTTTCCTCACCCGCGTAATCCTCTTCCTGAGAGTATTGGCGAACCCCTGATTGCCTACGGTCGCACATTTACTGGCATTCCTTTCGGGGCTCCCAAGCGGCAGATGACGGATCTGTTCTTTCTGATTCTCTGTCGCGATTCACGGACTCACTTGCAGGTTCTGGCTCGTTTGGGGCGTATCCTGCAACTTCCCGGATTGCTTGAAGAACTTCGGCAAGCGGACGACGCCCGTTCTTCCTACGATGTCATTTGTAAAGCAGATAACCAGGTCAGTGAAACTGAAGTGGAATAGAGCGAACTGATTTCATAAGTCGCTTCATCGCCAAAGGGAAAATGACTTTTTAACAGTATTTTTCGTTTGGATTTCGCTACACTTATTTCTTACCCGAGATTGCGCCCGGGTTTCGTGTCCTGTGAAATAACATCGAGACGCTTCACTTTTCACATTCTGCAAGGAACGAGGAATTAGTATGTCCGTCGAACTGCCTGAACCGTTGGATCTGATCGCCGTCGGAGCTCATCCCGATGATGTCGAAATTGCCTGCGGGGGGACTCTTGCCCGATTGATCCAACAAGGATATCGAGTGGGTATTGTTGATCTGACGGATGGTGAACCGACTCCCGGCAGCCCCAGTCCCGACGTTCGCCTGGCGGAAGCACAAGAGGCAGCTCGAATTCTGGGAGTCACTGTCAGGGAAACATTGAATCTCTCCAATCGTAAATTGTTCGACGATTATGAAGGCCGTGTAGAGCTGGCTAAGATTTTCCGAAGATATCGGCCGAAAGTGGTTCTTGGAATTGCAGGCAAAACTCCTCTGGCCTCTCCTGACCATTTGGAGGCGGCAAACCTGACAGACGCGGCCGTGTTCTATTCTCGATTGACGAAATGGGATGATCAGTTTGACCATTTACCTGTGCATACCATTACACGTCAGATCTGGTATCCGCTTAGTCTAAGAAATTTAACCATTCCGGAGGGAGAAGGTCGATTCGTAGTCGATATCAGTGAGACGTTGGATTTGAAATTAGAATCTGTAAGAGCCTATAAGACTCAATTTCCACCTACGAAAGAAAGCGTATTCAAAATGGTGGAAGGGATGGCGATGCATGTGGGCGCTTGTGCAGGTTTTGAGGCAGGTGAGTTATTTGTTTCGACCCGAGTGCTGGGGACTTCTGATTTTATGCAGACAGTTCTCTCGTAATGTGAATAGATGTTTCAGGCTGTTTTCCGTATAATAATCGGGCTTATAGCGGGCACCATGATCTTTGCCAGACACCACTTACCCTCTTTCGTCTGGTGGTTGATCGTGGGATACTATTAGGCGTCCCCTGTCTATCACAAACCTCCTCTGCAACTCTCCATTCGTGGGAGCAAGAGCGGTTCTCTCTCCGATTCAGGTTTCTAATTTATTATGGTCGCTATACGTCACGGCTCTGTCTGTATCACCGGTAACTTCAGAGAGAATAATGAAGATCGTTGCCTTGCCGATGATCAACAAAGATTCTTCCTGGTTTGCGATGGTATGGGAGGACAGGCGGCGGGTGAAAAGGCGAGCGAACTGGCGACAGAACTGGTTGCTAAAAAGCTAAACCAATTAGTTCCCTTCGAATCGGCGACTGCCGAGCAGGTTCGGGAAGCGGTCAATAAATCGATCGAACACGCCAACCTCGAAATCATGGCACTGGGAGAGATAGAACCCGAGTACCATAAGATGGGAACAACGATTGTCTTCCTGCTTAACCTGGGCGACCGGTTATACATGGGAGGCGTGGGAGATAGTCGCATTTATCTCTATCGCGGCGGCAAATTGCAGCAGCTGACGAAAGACCATTCGCTGACTCAGGCACTCGTGGAAGCAGGAACTATTAAACCTGAAGAAGCTGCAACGCACCGATTCCGGAATGTTCTGTTTCGTTATCTCGGTTCTAAAGAAGGTGGCGACGGGGTCGACTTGATTGAGAAGTCTCTCGAACCAGGGGACCGCTATCTCCTCTGCTCTGATGGAGTCATGGATGGTGCCAGTGATGATCAGTTGCAGGAACTGATCTCTAGTGGCGATGATCCACAGAGGGCCGCAGAAAATATCGTCGATGCCGCGCTTGAGGGTGGCAGTCGAGATAATATCACCTGCTTGACGATCTTCGTCTGAGCAGAAAGCGAACATGATTCCACTTTGTTTTCTCTTAAAGTTTTCTCTGTAGATTTCCTCTACAGGAACGTGCGTGCAAATCACCGTCACGAATCTCGTTGATCAGAATGGAATCAGCCGTTGTAGGGGAGATGACTGATTGATCTTGGGCCGGGGGCTTCTAAACTTCACTTGCCCTGCTCCGATTCTCCGGTTCCCTTCATATTGCTCCGCACTGACTGTCACTTCGAATTCGACCCTTAACGCTTACTTTCAGGGCTAATTGACTGTTGCCGAAACGCAACGGATCGTTTAAGGCGGTGCGACAGGTCCATTAACGGAGAGAATTTAGGTTGTTTGGACGTCGACATAAGTAATTCGATCTGGGAAAATGTCAGAATAAGGGTGAGTAGGTACTTACCGAAAACTGCGAAAATTCCGTCACTCTGAGTATTCTGAGCGTACTTAACTAATAGAGCGGCTCGTTATGTTCTCTGTGAACCCCACCTGAATTCCCGCTGAGGCACCTTCCTGAACTCGTAATACTTCTGTTTTGACTGTTCGCCCAACACAACTGGCGAGGTCTTTCCGCAAGGTGGCGGGTGAAACTCTGGTTTCACAGAAGTGATCAACTATCGCGAATCCCCCTGCGAGACTTATCGAAATGCAAACGAGACAAACTATGATTTCTGCCCGAAGACATATGCTACCGATGCTGATTGCAGCAACCTGCTTGCTGGGATCTTACTCGACGGTTCACGCCGAAGAAGCGAAATCAAAATTTGAGACATTAACCACTGCTAAGGGGATGAAACATGTCTCCGGCATGTGGGATATTTACTACAGCGAAGAGAAGATGCTGGTGCATCTCAAATCGACCCACCTGAATAAGGACTACCTTTTCCTGACCTCCATCGCCCGGGGGATCAGCGAAGGGGCTGTTCTGGGAGGTATGAGTTGGGGCTTTGGAGACGACGTTCTCTGGAGCTTTAAAAAGGTCGGAGAAAAAATCCACGTCCTGCGTCGCAATGTCCGGTTCAAAGCGGATCCGAAAACACCTGAGGCAGAAGCGGTCAAACTTGCTTACAGCGACAGTGTGCTGTATGCCCTGCCTATTCTGGAGACGGAAAAGGGGGGCGACCTGGTCGACATGTCCAAGATTTTCATGAGTGATGACCAGGGTATTGGACGTTCGTTAGGGGCCGGATTTCGATTTGCTTCGGATCGTTCTACCTGGTCTAGTATCAAAGCATTTCCTCACAATGTTGAATTGCAGGTGGCCGCCGTGTATTCGGGAATCGGGCGCGAATTTGATACAGTTCCCGATGCTCGGGGTGTTCAGATCAATGTCCATTACAGCATCAGTGAACTGCCGAAATCATCCTACAAACCACGCGTAGCGGACGATCGGGTGGGTTACTTCCTGACTGTGCATAAGAACTTTTCCAAGAACCCCGAAGAACGTCATTTCGTGCGTTACATCAATCGCTGGAACTTGGAAAAAGAAGCTCCCGATGCGAAACGATCTTTACCTAAGAAGCCGATCGTCTTCCATATGGAGAAAACCATTCCCAAACATCTGCGTCCGATTGTGCGAGGTGGGATTCTGGAATGGAACAAAGCATTTGAAAAGATTGGTTTCGATAGTGCGATTCAAGTCGTTCAGCAAAGTGAAGATGAAACATGGGACCCAGAAGATGTTCGCTATAACACCTTTCGCTGGATCACGGCGGAAGCCGGGTTTGCGATGGGCCCCTCCCGTGTGAACCCGCTTACGGGTGAAATTCTTGATGCGGATATTATTTTTGACGCCAGCTTCCTGCGATACTGGCAAATGCGTTACGAACTCTTCTCGGCGGAATCGGCCCGGGAACTGATGGGTAGAAACTTACCGCCCAGCGTGGTCAATCGCTGGAATCAGCGGCAGGAAACCATTCTGCCAAACAATCTGGCTGTCAAACTCGAGCCGCTGCGTCAATACCAGGAATCTCTTTCGAGCCATTCGCACGAAATGGGAAATCATTCCTGTTACTACTGCAATGGTATGCAGCAACAGATGGGCTTTGCCGCTGCCGTACTAATGGCACAAGAAGATAAAGACAAAGACAAAGAAGGCGAAAAGAAGGACGAACTGCCGGAAGAGTTTCTGGAGCAGGCATTGAAAGAAGTGGTTATGCACGAAGTGGGTCACACCCTGGGATTGCGGCATAACTTCAAGGCGAGTAGCTGGAAGACTTTGGAAGAACTGTCCAATAAAGAGGCGGGTCATGAAAATGGCATTGTTGCATCTGTCATGGACTATGCTCCCGCAAACATTGCCCCGGACAAAGAGAGTCAAGGTTTATATTACACGACGACCCTCGGCCCTTATGACGAATGGGCGATCGAATATGGATACAAAGTTGATGCGGATGATAAAGAACTTCCTAAAATTGCAGCTCGCGGTCACGAGGAAGGACTCGAATACGCGACCGACGAAGATACAACTTATTACAACTCTGACCCGTTGACCAACCGGTTTGACCTGGGTAAAGACCCCTTGCAATACGTGACTCGCCAGATGAAATTGACGAGTGACCTGATCCCCAAGGTGATTGAACGGGCTTCGGAAGATGGTGAGAGCTATCAGCGTGTGCGGACAGCATTTAATATGCTCTTCAGTGAGTACTGGAGGTCAGCTATTTTCGCCGCTCGTTACGTCGGTGGCATATATGTTCATCGCGATCACAAAGGGGATTCGGAACGACCACCATTTAAAGTGGTAGAGGCAGAGAAACAGCGAGAGGCAATGGCACTCCTGATGGAGTCCGTTTTCGATTCGCCTACCTATGATTCAAAAGTACTCAACTATCTGGGACCAAGTCGCTGGCGACATTGGGGAACGAATGATTTGAATCGTCTCGATTACCCTATTCATGATCAGGTTGCCGTGATGCAGAAGCAAATTCTGATGCACCTGCTCGGGGGCTTAACCCTTTCTCGACTTTACGAAAATGAGACAAAGGTTGCCCCGGAAGAGGCGATCTATTCTGTTTCCGAACATTTACAGCTAATGGTGGATGGAATCTTTTCGGAATGGAAAGCTGCCGAAGCGGAAGGCGAGTTCAACATTCGCGCTCCTTACATCGATAGCTTCCGTCGGAATATTCAACGACAGACGTTGAAGGAACTGATTTATCTGGTGAACCAGGGACTTGAAACTCCAGATGAGACTCTTTCCGATTTCATGGAACGACTTTCGTTCGCTTCTGAAGTTCCAGAAGAGGCGAGGACGTTAGCACGTATTCATCTACAAAAACTGGATGAGCAAATCACGGCAACGCTCGGCAACGACAAGCTGAAGCTGGATGATTACAGCCGTGCCCATTTACAGGACTCTCAACTGCGAATTCGTCAGGTTCTGAATTCGACGTTTACGATTCCGTCCGTGAACTGATTCTCGCTTTAAAAGCGTGATCTTATACCAAACGCCTCCCGAGTATTCGGGAGGCGTTTTTTGTTTGTACCGGTTGTCCGTTCTGGCGAATCGGGACGGGTTAACAGGGATTTAGCGAGCAGGTTCCAAGAGATGTGGAGCACTTTGCGGGATGGTAACGGTGAGAGTCTTCCGCGACAGGCCATTCACAGCAGAGAGATTGAGGAAACCTGTTCAAAGTCGTCGATGAATCGGGTAAGTCTCTGTTTTATTGAAGGTCTTTCCCGATGGCGTTACGTTTCTTCCTGATTCCTGTTAGAGCTACCAGCTTAGTAATGGTGAGTGCGTTTTTGTTGACGCTGCTCGGCGGTTGCCAGGCTCCAGAACAGGAATATATTGAGGTGAAACGTGTTCATGAACAATTAACGCCGACTGAGATTCGTGATTACTTGAAGATTGTTTATTCGCTCCCGACTCCGAAGGTACCCGAACTGGCTCCCGCCTATGCTCCACCGGCGGACTGGGAACGAACCCGCACGTTGAGTGTTCATGACCTGGTTCTGGAAGAAGAGAAATATATTGATCAACTCTGGAATGAAGAAGTTCTTGTTCGACAACTGATGCGGAACAAACCGTTGATGAAACGGTTGAAACGGGCCCACATGACGCCGCAACAATTCGTCGGCTTTACATACACGATTGGCATGTCTCTCAGCCGAGCGACGATTCGTGATAATCAGGACTTGCGTCAGATTCTGGAAGAAGGTGGACGAGCGATGCATCGGTTGAAAGAAGATAAACGCTCTTTTTCCGTTTTGAGTGAAGAGAACGAAGAAGACATGCACATCGTTCTTCGAAATGCGATGTGGATCACCCGCGTGAATCGAGTTGAGAATTTAATGAAAGTGCCGCCGGAGAACGTCTCTCTTGTCCGCCAATATGCCAAACAACTCACGCCCATCTTCCCAGATGATTTCAAACAAAACCCACTGGATAAAGTGCAAGACTTGCTGGTGGAATTCGGGTTACCGTTCGAGGAGACCGAATTGGTGGGAACGGATGTTGATATGTCGTGGGAGAAGAGCGAGGCCCGTGTCGGATTTGACGAACCAGGCGCAGACGGGAATTCACGAGAATTACAAACAGAACTTCTCCGTGTAAAAGACGTGCTACAGAAACATTAAACCCATCAGAAGATTTCAGGGTTGCTGAGCATCTGAATCGCACTGAAACTGTATTTTACACTCTACGAGTTTTTATTCAGCCAGTTTAAAACAGAGGAACTGTTCATCATCTCGAATGAGGAAGTAACCGCGCGAGAGCGCGGGCAAGGCACGGGTGGTGCCGCTAGTGAGTTGAGCTTCGTCTAACTGTTGATACTCCGATACGTTCGCCGCCAGAAGGAGGAGAGTGCCGCTGGTATTCATGTGCAGCAACTTGTCTCCTGCAAGAATCAAGGTCGCATAACCGAGATCATCTTTCTTCCATCGTATCTCAGGCTTGGTTGGGTCCAGGCAGCACAGGACCGGGTCTCCGACATCCTGACGACCGTCGATGCCGAACAGATTGCCTTGGTAGGGAATACTGGTCGTGTATTGACTGGCCAGAATCGATTCGTCCTGCCATTCCGTCTTCAGCCCCTGTGGGGTGATCTTCCCCCATACCGAGCCCACTCCGTAACTGGCCGAGAGCAGGAAATGGTCCCCTGACAAAACCGGATTGGCGGCGTTGACAGTGGGACCACGTTTTCCAAAAGGGATGCTATCGACAACTTTGCCACTGTCGGCTTCCAATAGGAACGTCGTCATACGAGCAGAGAGCAGCACGAACTTCCTCCCCCCTGCTTCGTACAAAACGGGTGACGAATAGCTGGCGTGTTCGGATGTTGTTTTCCAGATGACTTCGCCCGTGGTTTTGTTGAAGGCGACCACTCCCGCGTCTGTGCGAAATCCACCGGCGTTGATGATGATGAGATCGTCCACGATCAAAGGACACGAACCGGGACCGAAGTAACCTTCCTGAGCGCGAAACTCCTGAATCAGGTTCTTCTGCCAGCGGATTTCTCCAGATTGCAGATCGAGTGCGGCGAGGATGCCTGAAGCGCCGTAGACATAGACAGAGCCGTTCTGAATCAAGGGAACAGCCAATGGGCCGTCAGTAGATCCAAACTGAGGCCGGAAACGGGTAGGAAAACGAGTGGTCCATTGTGTTTCGCCCGACTCAAGCGAACAACATTCGACCAGTTCTTCGTCTTGCTGGCGATGAAAAAGGATGACTTGATCGCCGAGAATTGCAGCACCGGCAGACCCGGATCCGACAGGGTGCGTCCATACTTCCAGGGGGCCGTTCGGCGGAAAGTGATTTGGTAGCTTTTCATCAACGGCGATCCCATTTCGATCCGGCCCCAGAATCTGTGGCCAATCCCCTGCTAACGTTGTCTTCGAGAATCCGAAAAGAACGCAGAGAAGAACAGCGAAAAGCTTTACATGGTTGATCACGAGCAGATTCCTGTTGACGAAAAAAGTATCTTGCGAACGAAGTTTCAAATTTGATCTTCGAGTTTTTATGAACGATTTGCAAGCGAACCCCTCCGACATCGCATTCAACCTCGTTCACTTCGGCTTCCTGTAATAGCAGGATTTTTCCGGGTACACTTTTGAAGCGGCGGCAATTTATCTAGGGTTGGTAGACTGGCCTTGGTATTGTGGCCAATGTAAAATACGGCCTTTATTGAAAATTCCCTCTCTCTCGATCACGGGATTGTGATGAAAATTGAACGGATAGAAACGCTTGTTTGCCATGCCCGCATGCGGAACTGGATCTTCGTGAAAGTGGTCACGGACCAGCCCGGTCTCGTGGGTTGGGGAGAAGCAACACTCGAATGGCACACTCGCAGCGTGGTGGGTGCGATCGAGGATATTTCTCAATTACTGGTGGGGCAGGATCCCACCCGAATCGAATACCTATGGCAAATGATGTGGCGGCAGCATTTCTGGCATGGCAACGGTATCGTTCGGGGAACGGCTATCGCCGGTATCGATTTGGCGTTGTGGGATATTCTCGGCAAGGTCGCGAACCTTCCCTGTCACCGACTGTGGGGTGGTCCCGTGCGCGACTACATTCGTTTGTACTGCCATCTGGGCGGCGGTAAAATGGAAGACTTCTATAATACACCGATTGACGAGGCGGCTCGCTTCGGAGACTTGGCGCAGGCGGCGGTGGAGAATGGCTATTCCGCATTCAAGTCGATGGCCGTACCTGCAACTGCACCGATCGAAGGTACGAAACCAATTCGTGCTGCAGAGGCCTGCGTCGCCGCAATGAAGGATGCTGTCGGAGATGACGTGGACATCATGGTGGATTGCCATGCCCGCCCTTCTCCGGCGATGGGGATGCAGTTTGCGAAAGCTCTGGAACCTTATGATCTGTATTTCTTCGAAGAACCCTGCTGGCCCGAGCAAGTCGATAGTCTCGCGGCTATTAACGCGGCAGTGCGAACACCGATTGCGACGGGCGAACGCTTAACGCATCTGGCAGCATTCAAAGAACTATTCGATAAACGCGGATGCGAAATTTGCCAACTCGATATCACACATTGTGGTGGTTTATCAGAAGCTCGAAGAATCGCGGCCCTCGCGGAGTCACACCGGATCGCACTCGCTCCTCACAATCCACAGGGGCCGATCAGTACTTCCGCTTCGATCGAGTTCGGTTTTTCTCAGCCAAGCTACATTATCTGCGAGTCTGTAAATAACGATGTTCCGTGGCGATATGATGTTGTGACGGAAGGTTACGTAACTGACGAATCGAACCGAACTGTGCGTCCGTCGGACAAACCGGGCTTGGGAGTCGAAGTGAACGAAGAAGAAATCAAAAAACATCCGTTCGAACAGGAGTTGCCTCAACGGCAATTCTATGCCGACGGTAGCGTGGGAGACTGGTAGGATGAAATCATCACCTGAACTGAACTGCGGCGTCGCTGGCTTCCAGGCCCGATTCGGAATCGCCCGTGTCGAGATCACTCCACCGATTGGAATTTACCTTCGGAACTGGGGTGCTGCCAAATTTGATACGGCCGACTCTATACATCGCCCCCTGTATCTGACCGCGTTGACGATATCATCGTTGGACGATGAAAGCACAGAGCCACCGTTGATTATGGTGAGTGGTGATCTTGGCTGGTGGAAATCAGCGTCGCTCTTTGGAGAGATGCAGCACCGCCTACTGGAGCAACTGGGCTGTCCTGAAGAGAACTTCTGGTTTGCGTTAACCCATACGCATGCGGCTGTACCGCTGCAACCAGCGAATGCTTCGCTTGAGGGTGGCGAAATGATGGGCGATTATCTGGCTCTACTCGAAAGCAAGATTGTCGACGTTGCGAAAATGGCTCTTTCCGATTCCAAGGTGGGGATTCTCGACTGGCATTATGGGACCTGTAATCTGGCGAAAGTTCGTGATCTTCCCGATAGGGAAAATCCAAGTGAAAAAGTCAGTTGTGGTTTCAATCCTGAATTAGAACCGGACGATACCCTGCTTGTTGGTCGAGTGACATGTGAGGCAGGAAAGCCGTTGGCGACCATCGTGAATTATGCTTGCCATCCAACAACTCTGGCCTGGCAGAACCGGGCAATCTCTCCTGACTATATTGGAGCGATGCAGGAGGTTGTTGAACGGGAGACCGAGGGAGCGCTTTCGGTATTCCTACAGGGGGCTTCCGGCGAAGTGGCACCACGTGAACAGTATACGGCGAATTTAGAGATCGTTGATCGGCATGGACGTCAACTGGGTTACTCTGTACTGGCAATCTTGGCCGATATGCATCCCCCTTCCAGTCGCTACGAGTATCAGCAAGTGGAGCCGTCGGGGGCACCTTTAGCCGTTTGGGAATACAAATCGATTCCGCCTCGCACCGACCGGACCTCAATCAAGCAGGAAATTTCTTTACCGCTAAAGTCATGGCCGACTGCGGATGAACTGGCGCAACAGGCAGAGAGTTCGCCTGACCGATTCCAGCAGGAACGCTTATACCGACAACGTGAGATTCGAATGTATGTTGGTGACCATGATCAGTGGCCACTTCCTGTCTGGTGCTGGCAACTGGGTGAAGCCGTATTGATGGGGACAATGGCCGAAGGGTATACCGTTCTGCAACAAGAACTACGCGATCAGTTCAAAGATCGGCATGTTGTCTGTATGAACTTGCTCAACGGTTCAATCGGTTACCTCGCCCCGGTCGAGTTGTACGATCAGGATATCTATCAGGTATGGCAATCCCCTTTCGAAAGGGGATCGCTGGAGCAGTTGATTGGGGGGGTGGCAGAGATGATCCAGTCGTTACCCGTTGGCGAAGTTGCGAAATAATATTCTGAGATGGTCAGTGAGAGAAACGGAAAGTAAATGATGACAAGTACCGAGAGTACAGACGCGCTAATAGATGTCTTACCGATTTTGCATACCCCCTTCACTGCTGAAGATGAGATTGATCGGGAAAGTCTACAGAAGGAGATCGATTTTTGTTTCGATGTCGGATCGCAAGGAGTCTGTTCGGCAATGGTGTCAGAGATTCTCCGATTAACACCTCGCGAACGGGAAGAGCTGACGGTCATGATGGTGGTCGCTGCTCGGGGCCGCGGACCAGTGGTTGCCAGCGTTGGGGCAGAGTCGACGAGGGAAGCAGTCTACTATGGGGAAGTCGCTGTGGAGGCGGGCTGCGCTGCCGTGATGGCGATTCCACCAATCAATTGCGCCCTTCCTGAAGGCGCCTTGTGGGAATACTACACGACTCTGGCGGATCGAATTGAGTTGCCTCTGTTCGTGCAGGATGCTTCGTCGTATGTAGGACAGGAAATACCCGCGAGCTTTTATCTTCGACTGCTCGAAAGTTATGGTCCCGAAAAGATTCTGTTTAAACCGGAAGCGGCACCGCTGGGTCCCAAGCTGACTGCGTTTCATAAATTGACGGGAAACAGAGCGAAGGTATTTGATGGTTCCGGTGGTTTGTTAATGATCGACTGTTACCGTCGTGGCTTAACGGGCACCATGCCGGGATGCGACATGCTGGCAGGGATCGTCGCCTTATGGAACGCACTCAAAGCAGGTGACGATCGTCGTGCTTACCAGCTGTATTTCCCAATCTGTGCGTTGGCGACATTGCAGATGCAGGCGGGACTGGATGGTTTTCTGGCGATTGAAAAGTACCTGTTACACAGACAGGGAATCTTCGAGACAACGTTTCGCCGAAAGCCGTACCGGTGGGAACTTGATGAAGGGACGCGCGAGGAAGTCGACCGCTTGTGGGACTATCTACAGGCCGCAATTCAAGCGTAATCAGAAATCGGGAGTGGTTCCGGCGGAGCTTATTCTTTTTCCCAGTCACTTGAATCAAAGTCGGGAAGATCGAGGCCGAAATCGTCATCGAGTTCGGGTGGGTCGAAGCTCGCTTCTTCATTAGCCTCGCCAGGGACGATGTCTTGAATGAGCCCGCGCTGTTTCAGAATATCCGTAATGTTCTGGACGTCACCTTCATCGAGCTGACTTTCGGTCAATTGGATGAACTCGCTTAACAACAACGGAGCAGGAACCGAAGGACGCTCTGGTTCCGCGAATTGCAGGGATCGAATCTGAAAATTGTCCCAGATGATGTTGTAGATGAAACAGGGTTCTCCCGAGAGGCGATAAGCTCCGGGTTGACTGTCCCAATACCGCGTGCTCGGAGTTCCCAACTGGCCGGTGTACAGCTTTCGCTTACAGTTCGGACAGACTTTACCGAATGGACTTGCCTGAGTTTCGGGTTGCTGATGAATCAGGCACCAGGATGTCGTTTGGGTACTTGCATTGCTCATGACATCCATGCTAACTCAGCGCGCGAACCATTTTCCAGTCCCCATTTCCAATCTCAGCCCGATTTTAAACAGTCGTTGTGAAAACCCGTATTACCTTGACTAACTTCACATAATGAACGTGTCTACGGCGTGTTTAGTATGAGTAAGAGCCGAGAGGTATCATCCTTACCAGATATCAAGACTATGTACTCTAATTGGTAAATCTTTTGTAATCCAAATCGGCGTCATTATAATGAGTTCTGATTTTGATCGATTCAGCAACCTGATGATTTCCATCAAGAGGGGCATGACCACTCCTGAAGCAGGCGAAGATCGGCAGTGAGTCGCGACCGGCAGGAGACGATTTAAGATTTGACAGACTCGCGGTACTGGATCTACAATGGCTGCGTCTGCTTAGAGGGATAGTGACAGCCGCTCGTAGGCTGAAGAGGTACTGGTTGGTCTCAAATTGACATAAGAACTCGCGAGTCCGGTCGGCGATGCGTAGCTGCAAGGAGCGAGTTGTCTTTCTGAAAATAGATAAAAAATCGAACAGAGAATGGCGGCAGTGAATAGGGCCATGTTAAGAATTCATTCGTCGGAATGAGGATTTTCCTGATGTTTATCTTTGAGGATTCTGTTTATGACAGGGTTGGCAATCGTACATTATCGAATGTTTGTGTGGTCGTAGGATTAATATTGGGAGTATGTACGATGGCTGATGCTCAGACAGCGAAGTCAGAACATCAGGAACTAAAAGAGGTTCTGGATCGAACTGTGGAGTTAGCCAATTCAGTCGATTCCTTTGAGGCGAGCACCTATCTTGAGACGACTGGAGAACCGCTGGTTGTTGCCTATCGATACTCTGAACTGCTCCACCGGTTGTACTTTAAGGAAAAAAACATTCCTTTGATGGTCTCATTAGGAGAGGCGGGCATCCGTTTCTCTCTTCGGGAAGCGGGGCGTTGTTCTAAAAGCGATGCTGCGCAGTTCAGGCATTTGAAGGGACTCGCAAAAACGATCGCATACAACTTGGGGGCCAATACATGGCCGGGGTGGGATGAACCTGGAATTGAGATCGACGCCTTTGTCTTGCAGGCAGGATATCATGCAGCCAGTTTGAATCGTCGATTGGCGAAGGAGTTGAACCGTGGTGAAGAGGTTTTGGCGAATGCCGAATGGTTGGTCGGAGCGCATCAATTGGCTTCTAAGGCTTATGCATCGGCTGAGGTCAGCTTTCAAAACACGGCTAATCTGTTCCGTCAAGTCAATAAGCTAGACGCGGCCCTGATGGCGGAAGGGTATGTTGCGATCACCCACATTCTGGGTCCGAATGAAAACTCGACCGGTATTCAGGATTGGGCTGAAGTGAAGAAGAAGTTGTCGGAAGTCGATTCCGATGATGCCCGGTTCTATATTGAACAGATCGAGATAGCTCTACAGGTTTTCGGGGAGTAAGTAACAGTTGCTCAGGCGATGCTTTGATGGACTGGCATGATGGCCGTCACAACCGGTACGACCTGAACCTTTTGCCGGTCTTAACTGACTTTCGCTGTTTTCCCGAACTGTTTATCCGTCGCGCGCGGAGTTTCTGGGGCATATTCTCTCTGTAAGCAACGAGTCCTCAGGCACGAAATTGTGTCAGGAAAATCCCCCTTTCCGCGTCCCCCAGCATTCAGAGGAAACTATCATGCCTGCCGCAAAAAAGAAGGAAGCGACCCTCAATATCAGTCGTCGAGTTGAGAACCGAAGAGCTAAACCAGAACAGCGGGATTCAGACGAGTCATTTGAAGGTGATGAAGTTCGCTCGACGGAACGACGTAAGGGAGAACGTCGCCGACAGATCGATCCAACGACTTGTGAACGCGACTATACGAATCACGAAGTCGACTTCATGAAAGCGATGGACGATTACAAACGAAAAAGTGGTCGTCAGTTTCCAACCTGGAGTGAAGTCCTGGAAGTGCTGTATGCCATGGGGTATCGCCGGGTTGAAGAACCAACGGAAATTGAGATTATCTCTCGCTAATTCAGCAGAGAAATTAACAAGGAAACCATTTGGAGTTTCCATGCAAATAAAAAAGGGAGCCTGATCCGGCTCCCTTTTTGTATGCGCTCATCTGAATTGTTTTGACGATCTTTATTGAGTGTAAAGCAAAATGAAGGTGTAGAGCTATTTATCAGTTTTGTACACGACCGAAAGTCATCAAAGTAATATCGTCATTTTGTGGTCGTCCGTTGGCGTGGGTCCGGACGTCTTTCAGGATTGTTTGGGCAAGGCTTACTGGCTCTGCTGAAGATGTCAGAATGGTTTCCTTGAGCCGTTCAATGCCGTAGAGTTCGTTATTAGCGTTCATCGCCTCGCTGACACCGTCTGTATAAATAACGAAGACTTCACCTGGTTCCAGTTTGCGGGTGACGACTTCGTATTCAAAGTCTTCCAGTACGCCGATGGGAATTCCGACTTCACTTTCGCCCAGCTCTTCGAGAACACCGTCAGGTTTCTTGATCAGAGGTGGCATATGGCCCGCGTTGGCGAGCGACAGGGTGTTTTTCTTAGTATCGATCACCAGGAGGACAAAGGTGACAAAACGCCCTTCTACAGCGTTGCTGCACATCAGGTTATTGATCCGCTTGATCGCTTTGCGTACATCTTCAACGAATCCCATCGTAGATTCGACGACACTCGAAATTCGGGACATCACCAACGATGCAGGAACACCCTTACCGGCAACGTCGCCGAAGGCTAAGCAAATCTTCGTGGGCGAGAGCCGGATGGCATCATAGTAATCGCCACCGACTGCCTGGGCTGAATCGTACGACGCGTAAAATTCATAACCGTTGATTTCGGGGAAGGACTTTGGCAGAAGGGCATGCTGGACATTACGGGCAATATCCATTTCCCGGTCCTGACGCTTCTTCTCCATATAACTGACCATTAAGGTCGCGTTTTCATAAGAGAGCGCTGCCTGAGCGGCGACGACGTTCAGGAGATCGAGGTCTTCTCCTTTGAAACGATGGAGCGGATTCTGAGTATCGATGCTGATCACGCCTTGGGGGTTCCCTTGCAGATCGAGCATGGGGACACACATCATCGACCTGATCGTCAGATCGGAAATCGAGGCGGACGATTCGAAGCGAGAATCACTGGAGGCGTCTGCGGAGAGAATTCCCGCTTTTTCTTCCAGAACTTTGTTTAAGATTGTTTTACTGAGTCGGACGGCTTCGTCATCTTTTCCACGTCGAGTTTTATACGCGCGAGGAAACATTTGAGCGGTTTGTTTGTCTTTAAGAAGAATGCAACCGCGGTCGGCATTGGGAAAGACTTCAAACAAAACATCCAGAATCTTCGGTAGAAGAACTTCGAGATCGACGGTTCCGGCCAGAGCGCGACTAATCTCGATGATGCCTCGCAGTTTTTCTTCTGGCTGGGAATCAAAATCGATATAGGTGCCGGAGTTTTCGACCGTATCCATGATGGTCGGTTGCTCGGCATCGTCAGGAGTGAAATCGAAATCGATTGACAGCAAAGTGCCGTCCGGAACTGACGAGAGTAACGGAATCGGAGCTGTTTTGTTCATGGCCTGAGTGGAGTCGAAACGAAACAGAATTGGTCCGATTTTGACTCGGTCTTCATTCTTGATCGCGGTCGGTTGATTGACCCGCTGCCCATTGATGAAGGTACCGTTCCCACTACCCAGATCCTCGATGAACACCTGACCGCCATTTGTGTAAACGCGAGCATGCCGACGGGAAACCATGTCGGAATTGAGAAAGATATCGCATTCCGGATGACGTCCGATGGTCAATTCGTCCCGAGAGAGCTCGTATGGAACGGCCTTACCGCCTTCCAGGAGCGTCAGCTTGTTCATTCTCTCTCATCCTTCGAAGGAACGAAATGATTCATCATTCGTACAGAAATGGGGCGTAGTTCTAAAGAGTGGAACCAGGCGGAACGGATTCGCATTCGATGTGGTAATTCAGAAAAAACTGAATGCGAATCTCATACTCGATTCTAAATGGGTTTTTAAGCGTATTCAACCAGCGAGCGGCTGACTGGCCATGGAATTCAGAGATGTCTGGTTCCAATACGCTGATTTTACGAATTTATAGCCCGCCGAAGATGCGTTCTACGTTCCCACGAAGAACCGTTTTTCCAAGATTGATGGCTCGCTCTTCGCTCCAACCTCGGTCGATGACGAAGTCGTTCGCCAGGACTTTTGACAACACACGTCGGTACATTGCGAACTTTGGGAGTGCGAATTCGAGTTTGTACATGTCGCTGTAATACCCGATTTGCTTCGATTGCGGTACCGCTTGAAGCCGTGCCCGGGTGTCCTGCTCGATGTGGGCGGGAATATTGGAATACCACCAGTGACCATTGGTCACCACGTTGGGGAAAATCCAACTGTAACTGACGAGTTCCTGGTTACTCGTTTGCGCCAGCACAGAAACGGGAAAGGTGACTGTTGGGAAGGCGTTGAACAATTCTTTGTATTGGAACAGTGAGGTTCGCGAATCGTACAGGTCTTGCCCTTGGAAGACGCCGTCTTCATATACGCGGCGGTTAACGCCAATCATCAGGTCAAACGGAAGTTTAAACTCGGCACAGAATTCGGCCAGACTCCAGAAAATGAAGCAACTCAGCTGATTCGCTTCATCACAGCTCAGTTCGCTTCCGCTGATGACTTTCTTCAAGATCGGATCAACGGCAGCGGCACTCACCTGCTGTGGAGAGAACATGGGCGGTAATGAAATCGCGCAAGCACGGGCGTTATTTTTGGTGAAGTGGGAAAAGAGCTTACCGATCGCGTCTTTCAGGCTGCCAGCGTCGCCGGCATCGACACCGGTTGCTTTTGCGAGGCGGTCGCGTGTTGCGGATTTGGTGTAATGGAAGACGAGATCGTCGGTGCGGAGACAAGGAACGTACAGGTTCGTGTCGAACCCAGCGAGTGGATCGTCAAAATCGTTTGTCAGATAGACCTGTTCCAGTTTGCTTTGTTTGAGAACTTGCTGTTCCCAATTGTCCTCGTTCATTTTCGAGAGAGCGGTGTCGTACAGACTTTCCCAGTTGGCGAGAGTGATTTTATCGTCCTGGAATCCAAAGAACTCCTGCGCGATCTCAATGAGCCAGCTTAATTGAACGGTGTTGTCCAGATCGTCCAGTTTTTCGACGAGACGCCCCACTTTCTCCTTGGGAGCGAGACCTTCCTCTTCAATTTGTGACTTGGGAAGTCCGGCGGAATGCGCCAGTTCAGTGTAGTAGTGATACCCCATGATATCGGCCAGCGTTGTGGAGGCGGCAGAGTGGGGGTTGATGTGCGTGTGTGGGTCGATCAGCGGAAGTTGTTCGAGTTCGGCGAGGATATTCTGTTTGACTTGTTGTGACATATTTCCGGCGGACTTTCCTGTGATGTACCTGAAGAATGGACAAATTGTTGTATTCAGCGATATTCAGCAGTGTCGCCGGAAGTCGAGATGAGTTCAAGTCAGCCGAACCGGTCAGAACCAAGATATCAGAGCTAAGTCTGGTTGAATCTGCTTTCAACACGAAAAAAGCCGCATTCGTCGCTCGTGACGAATGCAGCTCTTAGTTTATATGAATTTGAGTGACCGTTTATTTCTCTCGTGGAGCGACAGTCATCACGCTTTTTGCGTCTTCGCCGTTCCAGACACGGAGAGTACCGTCCTGACCGCCAGAGACGACTAGTTTGCCGTCCCGGGTGGTATCTACGGTGTACATGAAGTCGGTTCCACCAGCATAAGTCTTGAGACCTTTGCCATCGGCGGTGTTGTGCAGACGAACGGTTTTGTCTCCTGCGGAGTCAACAATATTGCCTGTCGTTCCGATGAATTCCAGCCCCGTTACCTGTTTGCCAAAGCCGCTGATAGTACGAATCTGTTCGCCTGTTTCGACGTTCCAGACTTTAACGGAATTATCCGCACTGGAACTGGCGATGATAGAGCCATCGGCTTTCCAGTCGACACCCAGGACGTGGTGGGTATGGCCTTCAAATGATCGCACAAAGGAACCGTCAGCGACTTTGTGTATTTTGACAAACTTATCCGCTGCTCCAGACAGGATGTATTGTCCATCCCGGGAAAATTTGACCGTCAACACGGTGTCGCTATGTGCGTTTTCGATGTTCTGCAGAATTTCGCCGGTCTCCAGATTGTAGATGATCAATTCGCCAGTACGAGAAGGATCCCCTCCCCCAGCGACGAGCAGTTTTCCGTCGGGACTGATATCAATTGACAGAACCCGTGAGGAAAAAGGAGATCCCGAAATGTTAAGAGGTTCATCTGCTGGTGGACCAAGGGTTGTAGTGAGCTTCCAATCGGGAGTCAGACTCCAGACAGCCAACGATTTTCCAGCACCGGTAACGAACTGTTGACCACTGAGAGAGCTGGCGTCCACTACAGGCTGAGGCAGGAGGTTAAAGGCATCCAGTGGCTGCATGGTAACCGGGCTCCATAACTGGACAGTCTGATCCGCAGATACAGACAGGCAATAGGCTCCATTGCTCATGGGGGACAGATCTTTAATGGCAGCGACAGCTCCTGCGGCAGCATCGGTTGCTGTTTTCAAGGTGGCGTCGGCTGCCGCTTTTTCAGTCTCACGAGTCGCTTTGTGGGCAGTCGCAGCCTGTTGACGTTCAATAGCTTTGGTAACCGCTTCTTCAGCCAGTTTTGCTGAACGCTCCTGAGAGACGAGCGATTTCATTGCCTGTTCGACGGCGGTGACCGCTTCTTTGGCTTTCTTATCTGCCTCTTCGACTTTCTTTTTCAAATCGGCGTTCTCTTTGTCTTTTTCCAGTTCCGCCTGTGCTGCAGCGAGAGCTTCGTCGGCAGCGGTTTTGTTTTTCTCCGCTTCTGGAACAGCAGCTTTTGCTTTTTCGAGCTCTTCTTTTGTTTTTGTCAGAGACTCATCACGTTCGGTTTTGTTTTTGTCTGCTGCAGTCACTGAGGTTTCTGCAATCACGAAGAGTTGCTGGGCAATTTCCTGCTTTTGCTGAGCTTCAATTTTAGCCCGTTCTTCAAGCAGATTGTCTTTGGCTTCGCCGAGCATTTTCCCGTCGGAGAGTTGCCAGAACTTAATCACTCCGTTTTCCGAGCCAGCCAACAGGACTTGTTGATCAGGTCGAAGGTAAATTGAGGTTACTGGTGCTCCCTGATCCAGCTTCGCGGTTTCAGCTCCATCGGCCAGTTGACGAATATGGATAGTTCCATCGGCTCCGGCGGACGCGATCGACTTCCCTTCTGCTACCAGCGCGAGATCATGGATAACTCCCTGATGGGTTGGCCATTCCTGTTTAAGTTGATAACCACTTTCGCCTTCCGTCCATACCTGTACTTTGCCTTCGGCATCTCCTGTGTAAAGAGATCCGTCAGCTCCCGCGATGAGATTGGTCAGAGCGGCAGTCGCTTCTGTTTGGCCCAGAAGAGTTCCTTCCGCTGTATTCCAGAGTCGCAGAGTACGGTCTGCAGAGACTGTCGCGAGCTGATTCTCAGGCAGGAATACAAGTTCATTTACGCGGTCGGTATGACCGGAAAGTGTTTTGAGGACTTGACCATCCGATAATTGAACGAGGGCAATCGAGTGATCAGCGAGCGCGACCGCTGCCAGGCGTGTAGCCGGGTCGGCGGTGATGGAAACAATGTCTTGAGGCAGTTCAAACTGACTGACTAAGGGTTGATCGACTCTTTTCCACAGTTTGATGACGCGATAACCTGCCGAGGCGAGTGTGTTGCCATCGGGGCTATAGGCGAGAGACTGCACGAAGTCGCGATGGGCCACATTTCCCTGATAGAATGGGTTTCCTTCGAGCTGAAGCTCAGCCAGGTTTGGATCGGTAAGCTGAGCAACTTCGGACTGGGTTCCGATGTCGAAAATACTAATGCGGTTGGAGCGACCCGCGGCGACATAACGTCCCCAAGGGGACATGGAGACGGCGTAGATCGCCTGGAGATGAGCCGGCAGTGGTTGCCAGGCAAGCTGTGACATTTGACCTTCGCCATCAACTTTGGCTCCTTCCAGTATCCATTGGCGCAGAATCCCGAGTTCCAACGGGGTTAGCTCTTTCGCTTCAATTTCGTTCGGTAGTGGTGGCATGAATGGTTCTTCGTGCCGAGCGGCGACTTGAAAGATCAGACTTTCGTCTGGTTTACCGGGGACGAGTCCTGGCCCACGGAAGCCACCTTTGAGCATTAGCTCAAGCTCTTCGAGATTCAGATCACTTTCGGCATTGCTCATGTTATGGCACGCAATGCAGTTGTTCTCGAGGATCGGCAAAATCTCGTCTTCGAAATTGACCGGGTGGTCGAGTTTGGGATCTTCAAACTGAATCGGTTTGAGTTCGGCTTCTTCGTCCGCCTTGAGAATATTCGAGTCGGAAAAAAAGAAGCCGACGCACAACATGCCGGTGAAGATCAGAGATGTATGAATTGAGTTCAAAGAGTTTTTCATTGGTATCGTTTTCATCAAACTGGGTGAGCACATTCAAGAGCGACAGTTGGATATTGAATTGAATCTTAAGTTACTTGATTACTTTGAGGTTGAAGACGGCGTCGAAGTGAGCAGGCCCATCGGCATCGGCCGTTCCCCGGATAGCCACGTTAGCAATGTCTCCTTCGGCAAGATCGGCTGTTCCTTTAAGGATGAGTGCCGCTTCCGTCTGTTCCGGAGTCAGTTCGATTGGATCGCTGGTGATGCCCGTCTTACCTGGAGGCAATACGAGTTCAAGTTTGACGGGTCCTTTAAAGCTTTCTGTACGTACGACGTTTACCTTCACCGAGACTTCACCCCCCTGCTTCAATTGGCCGGAATCGGCTGGAGTGGCGGTGAGTTGGGCGGGAGCCGGTTTGACTGTCACTTTGAAGTAATTTGACGGAGGATAGATTTCGATATTGGCTGGTTTGGCGACAGCGTCGGCTGCTTTGACTTGTTCGTCGAGAGCGACTTTGGCGGCTTGGACCGCCTTGAGATCAGCGTCCGCTTTTTGTTGGGCTGCGACTGCCGCTTGTTTATTCGCTTCCGCTGTTTCTAAATTCTTCTGACTGGTTTGGACGGCTGTTTCAGCCGTTTTAATGGCGGCGACCTGAGCTTCTACACCCTTGGCTGCATTGGCGGAATTCGCTTGTGCGACTTTCAGAGTGTTTTGTGCCGATTCGACTGCTAGTTGAATTTGTTTCAGAGAGAGATCTGTTTGCTGTGACGTGGCATTCAGGCTGTTCGCCAGTTCTTCGTTGTTTGCGTTCTTGGAGAGTAACGCGATTCGGTCCAAGCTGGCTTTCGCCTGTTGGCCTACGCCGGCCAGATCGGTGGAGAGCTGGGCAAATTCTTTTTCACGTTCTTGAGCTGCTGTTTGTGCGGCCTGTAATTCTTTAAGTTGAGTTTGGCTGGCAACCAACTGTTGGTCTGTCGTCGCTTTACCTGTGGTTGCGTCGGCGACCGCTTTGGTTGTTTCTTCAACCTTCGCGAGGGACGCCTTCAAGGCGGCATCGGACTGCTGGATCGTGGTGGCCTGTTCTGCCTGTTGTTTTTGCAGGCTTTCCATACGGGCGAGATGTTTTCGGTAACCGAAAGTTGATTTACTCTTCAGGTAGTAAGTGTATTCAGCGGCGGGTGCATCGTGCGCGGCGTAAAAGCGAAAATGGCCTGCTGACTGGTCTTTGGTAAGGGTGACAACGTCGGCTGTCAGCTTCTGGTTTTTATCTAATCCTGCCAAAGTCAGTTCGACATTGCCGGCTAACGGTGATCCAACAGCCAGTGGCAGAAAGAATTGTTGCCCCTGATGGAGGACGATTTCGGTTTGCTCCGCTTTGATTTGGTAAGGAGCAGATTCATCAATGACAGACAGGTAAAGAGTGCGTGCCAGACGAGGAATGACGGGGACGTTCGCCAAAGTGTTCCAGGCGATCGTTCCGGTACGAGCTGTGCGAACGACATCGCGGGAGACTTCCTGTTTATGGGTTTCTGCCTGTTTGACTTTTTCTTGAGCCTGTGCAACCGCTTGTTCGACAGAAGTTACTGCAGCCTGCGCCTTAGCAACTTCTTGCTCGGCTGTGGCGGCACCTTGTACTGTGGCAATTAATTGTTTTTGAACTTCGGCATCTTCAGGTTTAGCTTTCACTGCGGTGACAGCGGCGGCGATTTTCTGATTAGCTGCCGTGGCCGCTTCCTGTTTGGCAGTCAGTTCGGTCTGTTGTTTTTGAAGTGCTTCCTGTTGCTGCTTGACTGCTGACTGGGTCGCCGCCAGTTGACGGATGGCGTCCGGGTTTTCGATATGTGCAGAGCCAGTGATTTTCAGTTGTGCCGTTCCAATCGCAGCATCAGTTGCGGAGGAAAGAATCATACGGAATTGATTCGCATTGCCGGGAACGGGTTTAATTTCATAAGTAACACCAGCGGGTAACCCTTCGACTTGGATGTCGATCGGTCCTGCATATCCGTCACGACGACCTGCGAGCACCATCAGTTCCAGATTTTCCCCTTTACGTAAGGAGAGTGTCCCTGTTTCCGTGGTGGCATCAGCCAGCAGTTTGGTTTTCATTGGAACGGCGACCAGCTTGAAATCAGGAGATTCAGGGCGGATTGCGAGCCGATAAACGAACTCGGACTGCCCTCGGCTGTCAAAGAACCGATCCCGGACAAGTAAACGGTATTTGCCCGTTGCAGGAACTTCGAACCGAAAAACGGGGTCTTGAGTTTTGGTAGTGAATCCGGGACTAAGCAATTCAGTGGCGTTGTCGTCCTGCAAGGTAATTCGCTTGACGGACTCTTTGCCTTCGGCATCGTAAGAGAGTTGTTCGATGACAAATGTGGGGTCTGCGTCGCTGCCATTTCTTTGGCCGTAGACCTCGACGTAGTAGACAGCTCCCTGTGTGGCATCGAAGGTGAAATAGTCACTGTCTCCGGGATTCTGGAACTGGCCTGTGTATTCACCGGGAATGGTAATCGCCTGAGCTTTTTCCAGAGTGTCGTTAGGTTCCAATTCAAAGCCAACGGGCGCGTCGGCGTAGTACATGGTGACTGGATTAGAAGTCAGGTTGTCTTTTTGAAATCGGTAGGTGAAGCCGTCGACATCGTACTGAGACGAATAGAAGAGTTCGTTTTCAGGAAGACTGTCTGTCTTTTCCGGGGCCGTGATCTGGACTTTGAGTATTTCAAGGGGTTGGCCATCGACCATCTGGTCGGAAGCGGTTCCGCCGGGAAGATTGCGACCGTACAGCGTGACTTCGCTAACCTGGTTCGGGGGGATGGAGGCGGGAATGACAAAATCAATGTACGGTGCAGTACTCACCGTGACCCGGTAGCCATGGTCAATGGAGCCTAAGAACTGCAGGTCGAATAGTTTGAGGAAATAGGTTCCATCTGCTGGAAGTACCACGTCGACGAGGGCATCGTATTTTTTGTTGTTGCGAGCAAAGCCAATTCGTTTGTGGTTTGCATCGTACAATTCAGTTACAGCGTTCAGGCGTGAATCGAGTTGCGCGGCTCGTGCGAAGGCGAGGATTCGTTGTCCCTGTTTACCTTCAAATTTAAAACAGTCGATTTCGCCAGCAGCGTGAATCGCTCCATTTGCGACTCCTTCGAGTTCGATAGCGGTTGCCACATCGAAGGAATTATTCGGTTCTGCTTCTGGAAATTCTTTCAGGTTGGATACCGCGAACCGGCGGGGATTACTAATACCGAAGAACCCTTCTGCGCGAACTTCATAGGTTCCGGCAGGAACATCTGCGGCAATGTTTACGAGGAATTTCAGAGGAACGGGCTTGGCTGCTTCCCCTTCTCCCTGCATTTTCGGTTGAGCGGTGATACCGGGATGATTGAATATCAGGCTGGTGACATCGGCAACTTCGTCTCCGCTGGCGAGGGTGACCTCGACCGTCGTGCCTGCCTGATCGCCGAGAGGAGCGATCGAATGCAAAGTCGTCACAGGAAGCTGTGCGGTTGATACTGAAGGATAGCACGCCAGCAGCAATGCACCAACGGTCAAAGCGAAGCAACAGTAACGAATCCGAACGTTTCGAAACGGGTTCGAGAGCGATCCCATAATGAATTCCGATATCATGCGTTAGAGAGCCGGGCGAAAACTCAATCTGTGAAGGAGGTTCACGCCAGCGAGAGGCAGGTTAATGGAGGTAGGTATCAGCAACGTACAGGTGGGGAAGATGGACCCAGTCAGAGAATCCTGATTTGGTCCCGTTTACTGATAATAATGGGGACAGCCTTGTCCGGTATGTGAACCAGTCTACCTTGAAAAATGGGGGGAGAAAACGATCAAATTCGTTTTTTCTCGCCCCACCCGTGGTCACATGTATATTGTCTGTCGTCGAGTGCCTGTTTAGTGGTTAAACAGGAACTCTTTCGTGTTAATTAAAGCCCAGACGATGTCTTCGTAGGCGGTACGGGAATTTTCTTTGTTCTTCTCGATGTGCGCCAGAGCGACCGAAAGTTCATCCGGGTTAGGCTCGCGAGCGTACATCCAGCGATAAAGTTCCCGAATTTTCTCTTCGGACGTACTATCTTCCGCTTTGGCCAAATTGGCTGCGCGACCAGTATCATTCGAAACCTTGTTCTGGACTTCGGTGCTGTTCAGCAGGTGCAGACTCTGAGCCAGGTTTGCATCCTGAGACCGTTCACATTCACAGGCGGTATCGCCCTGTGGCTGTCCGAAGACTTTCAGGAAGTAAGGTCCTGAATCAGGATTACGAAGTTCCACGGCACGGCTACCCTGGGGTAAACCGGCGTAGGCCTGAGTGGTGTCAGTCACTTGATGGAACGCGTCGTACAGGACTTCCGCCGTCAGCCGTTTAGGGTAATAGCGAGAGAAGTTCTGTTTGTCTTTCAAGTTGTATTCGTTCGGGAAGGCACTCAGCTGATATGTTTTGGAATTACAGATCGTGCGGACGAGGTCTTTCAGATCGAACTGATTGTCGACGAAATGCTGAGACAGGTTGTCCAGCAGTTCCGGGTTCGTAGGAGGATTCGTTTCTCGCATATCATCTTCAGGTTCGACGACTCCGCGGCTGAAGAAGTGCTTCCAGTAGCGGTTCACAACTGATTTGGCAAAGAACGGATTCTCTGGATTGGACATCCATTCGGCCAGATAGACTCGGGGGTCGCGGTCGTTAGCGATGGTGAATGGTTCGGAACCAAGTCCTGCGGGAGCGAGCTTCTGTCCGTCTCTGGGATTATTTGCTTGTGCAGTTCCTTCTGTGTGGACAAGGATTTTCTCACTTCCGTGAGCGTAACGGACGTCGTCCATCTCTTTGTAACCAATGCGGGAGAAGAAGGCAGAAAGGCTGTAATAGTCGTTCTGGCTCCATTTCTCGAACGGATGGTGGTGACAGCGGGCACATTGGATACGAACACCTAGGAAGAGCTGAGCGGTGTCTTCCACCTGTTCGTTATTTTCGTTGACGCTGCGATACCAGATCACGGCCGGGTTCCGTGTGGGGTCCCCTGCTGCCGTAATGATTTCAGAGACAAATTTGTCGTACGGTTTGTTCTCGTACATGCTGTTCCAGATCCATTGGTAGAAACCATAGGTTCCGGCAGCATCGGTGGCCGCATTCGGTTTGTTGCGGAGAATCATGTTCCATTTTTTAGCGAAGTAATCGGCATATTCCGGACTCTCAAGCAACTGGTCAATCCAGAGAGCTCGTTTGTTTGGAGTTTCGTCAGCGACGAATGCACGGACTTCATCTTCGGTTGGTAATCGACCGGCGATGTCGATCGAGACGCGACGAATGAATGTATTGTCGTCACAGAGATCTGAGGGAGGAATACCGAGCAATTTCAGTTTACCGAAGACGGCCAGATCGATCAGATTATCCGACTCGGGAAGTTCTTTAATTTCCGCACCAAGTGGGACGGTCGCCCGAAAAGTCGAAACTTGGCTGAGATAGCGTGCCATGATGGCGACTTCACCGGAAAGGTCGAGCGTCGAGACGAGGCCAGTTTTACTGACATCAGCCATTTCGGTATCGTTCGGTTCGAACAGCGCCATGCGAGTGACATCTTTGGTGGAGCCATCGCTGAAGGTTGCCAGAACCGTAATCTGTTGTTCGGAGTTGTGAGACATCACGCGGGATTTCGGAAAGCATTCGATTCCTGTGATGACAGGATCATTATCTGTACCGAAAGGCATTCCCTGTTCAATCCAACTGAAGAGCATGCGGTACTCGTAGCTATCTTCTTCCATCCGCTTTCCACCACCATGAGGTGACTGGCCAGTGGCTTTGGTTAAGAGCAGGCTTTCAGCCGGTGCGGGTGGGAAGATACGTCGTCCCCGGTTTTCTTTCACGAGAAACTCGTAGTCGTCGTCTGGATAGAAACCGAGCAACGACAGACTGAAACCGTTCTGGCCGCCTGATTTTCCGTGGCATCCACCACCGTTACAGCTCAGCTTGGTGAAGATGGGGGCGATCTGGTTTTTGAAGTTGATAGGTAAGGGGTTATCGATGCCCGAGATTTCGAGAGGGAATTCCGACTGAAATTCTCCGGAGGTTGCCGTCAGTTTGGCAGTCCCTTCGGACAGCGGTGTGATCAAGCCATCGGCATCGATCGTGGCCACTTCAGCAGGTTGAATTTTGTATTCGGTTTCGCGAGTCAAGTCGCGGAGACGGCCGTCCGTCTGGTCGCCAGTGACAAGCACCTGTTGGCGGGAATCTTTACCACTGATCGCGATTTTTTCAGGAGTGGCTGCTTCTATCCGAATTGCCGTGACCGGAACTGGTTTTGATTCCGGTTCAGTTGTGGCAGCCTCTGTCGCGGGGGAAGTCGTTTCCGCCTGGACTGATTGAGAGACTGGCATTACGGAGCTGAAGAGCAACAGACCGCAGGAAGCGAGTATCAGGTTTCGCCAGATCATTTGTGTTCGACTCATAACAACTTCCTGAGAGATATTTCGTTGGACAGACATCCTGCCTGGGAACGCGATAAGGAGGAGTAGAGATCAGAGTTTCGCAATTGGCTACGGTTAACGTAGACAGGCTTGCGTCTTGAACTTGGGTAGGATTATCAGTGGGTCAAGATACTGGAGGTCAGAATTCTGTGGTGGGAAAAAGTAGAGGTCGAAAGCCAGAGTAAAATCAGGATTGATTTAATTGTCGGGAGGAGTGTCATAATCAGGTGGGTCAATAGAACATACCCATTACGTCTGGAGACGCACATAGACGTATATTCTTACATTCCAACATATCAATAATTACTGTTTTGTCAATAAGTTACAGTCCCTGGAACCAGATTTGTAAAATATGGGTCAAGGGGAGCTTGACACCCATATTGTTGGTAAACGTAGGTCGAAATTCTCTTTTAAGTGAGAATGAATCGGCCGAATTGCCCTGAGTTTGGGAAAACCACTCTCATACTAGAGGCTGGAAATTGCTTAGTAGCGAGCCCCCCATAGAATAAAGGAGGAAACCAGTTATTATTAAACGGAATCTACCTTGTCCAAAAGTGTCGATATCGTCTGTTCACCTGATGCGCGAACAGAGTGTCTTATTCGATTATCTCCTCATTTAGTGACTTTCGTCTCTATTTGGATCTCTTCCTGCGAGAATGAGGAAGGGCTTACGGGCAGATTTTGAAACAAGGTGTTTTACTTCAGTCGAATTACACGGACTACAAAGCGATCCACGCATGTCAGACAACGAACAAGATTCGAGCAAATTCAATTCTGTCGAAGAAGCGATTCAGGCGATCAAGGCGGGACGCCTGGTGATCGTGATCGATGATGCCGACCGGGAGAACGAAGGGGACTTCATCTGTGCCGCGGAAAGTATCACGCCGGAACAGGTCGACTTTATGCTTTCCAAAGGGAAAGGTGTCCTCTGTGTTCCCATGATTGAAGAGACCGCCGTCCGTCTGCATTTGCAGTCTGCCGTTCAGGAACAAAACAATACAGCCCCACATCGCACTCCCTTCCTGACGCCGGTCGATCATATCGATGCGGGCTCGGGAGTGAGTCTGAGAAACCGGGCGTTGACGATTCGCGAATTGGCCAACCCTCACGCGGATGCCAGTAACTTTGTGCGACCGGGGCACATTAATACCCTCTTGGCCAAAGAAGGTGGTGTATTACGACGCGCCGGACATACCGAAGCGACGATCGATTTGATGCGTCTCGCCGGCCGGCGTTCCGTTGGAGTGCTCATTGAAATCTGTGAGCCTGATGGCGAAAACATGGCGAGCATTGATCAACTCGTCAAAATCTCCCAAGAATATGACATTCCGATCATAACGATCGAGAACCTGATCCGCTACCGGCGTATTCGCGAGCAACTGCTGCATCGCGATGCTGATGTCGTTCTTCCGACGCGAGAATATGGTGAGCCTCGATTGCTGGGTTACCGGGTTGACCATGAAGATCAGGAACCAATTGCGATTGTCTGGGGTGATCTCTCTTCCGTCGAAGCACCCTTAGTTCGCATGCACTCCTCTTGCTTTACAGGAGACCTGGTTGATTCACTTCGCTGTGACTGTGGAGACCAGTTACACATGGCGATGGGAATGATTTACAAAGAAGGTGTGGGAGCCGTTGTGTATCTTCCTCAGGAAGGACGCGGTATTGGTCTTCTCGCCAAGCTGAAAGCGTATGAGCTTCAGGATCAGGGAATGGACACTGTAGAAGCGAACCTGAAACTTGGTTTCAAAGCAGACCTGCGGGATTACATGGTTGGTTTACAGATCTTGAAAGATCTTGGACTATCGAAAATTCGGCTGCTTACGAACAACCCGAAAAAAACTTCTGCCTCGGTTTATGATGGCGTCGATATTCATGTGGTCGAACAAGTCCCCATCGTCGCCCCTCCGGAGAAACACCGCGAGCACTATATGAATACGAAACGGGACAAGATGGGGCACGCCCTCCCCTAGCGGATGGGTTGAATTAATTTTGTGAGACGTAAAAAGCGTTTCAGAACCGGCATGTGCAACGATGATTTAATCTCGTTGCGGACCGATTTTGAAACGCTTCTTTTTTATGTTGGTCTAGGAAGTAGATCAGATCTATTTCTTCTCTTGCCCGCCGCTTCCTTCGCTCACCACCTGCCTCATGATCACTTTGCTGGAGACGTCTTTCTTAGCGAGGATATCGGCTTCGGTGAAACTGGTTCGCAGGATGTGTCTAGCGCCTGTCCGGTCGAAGTCATAAATGATGTGGATGACACCATCTTCGGTTTGCTGACCATCCGGGTAGGAGACGCTACTTCGCTCGTCGATAAGTAGACCGCCCTGCCAGGACTTTCCATCATCTGTAGAAAGATAGGCGGTGAGATGTGAGCGACCAATCTGTTTGTCGAGGGGGCCATGTTTGACAAGGAGTAGATTTCCCGAGTTCAACCGGCGAATGAAGAATCGGGCGGAAGGATGGGGAATGTTAGACGGAGCGAGGTCCGGCCAGGTAACGCCTCCATCGGTAGAGACACTTTCCCCGATGCCATAGCGGGTTCGAGCCAGGAGCCAGAGTGTTCCGTTTTCTTTTTCTATCAGCATATGTTCGTCGAATGCACGAACTTTCTTGGGGAGATGGCAACCACCACGTACTGTCCATGTTTTTCCCATGTCTGAAGAGACGACGACCTTCGCACTGTTATCCGTCTCGCGCCAGGTCGATGCGGGAAGCAACCATTCGCCAGTGGAGAGAACGAGTGGCTTGCACATCATGACTCCGTCGGTGATTCGTCTTGGCTGTTCGTATTCTGGTTGTGCCTCATCCGGATTGGTGATTTTCAGAAACCAGACCCCGGCGACGGTGCCGGTGTGCCCAACTGTCTGCGCCCAGATGAGACGCAGGTTGCCATCGGGAGCCAGCCAGAGTTCCGGGTCGTAAGTGCGGACGGGACCTGCTCCATCGGGATCGACAACGAGGACTTCCTCCCAGGTTTTTCCGTTGTCGCCACTGGTACTGAGGATGACGTAATTGTTGGAGTCTTCCGAGGGAGTCACACCCGCGTACCAAGTGGCCCACAATCGACCAGACTTGGCGACAGCCAGGCTGGGAATTCCCTGAAAGGCCCGATTTGTGACGGCATGTTCGGGTTTTAGAGGACCGACGTATTTCGCTGGTTGTTTAATGTCGGAGGCATCTTCAGCCATCAACGGTGAGGTCGCCATGCTGGTGATCAGGCAGAGCAAAACCAGAGCTAATTGACGACAGGCAAAGTATTTAGAAGAAGAGTGTAGGAACATGTTGATACTTAAATTTCTATCTATGTGTATGACAAATGGGAGAGCGATCATCGTGATGGATGTTTGCATGAGTTGTAGACACTGTAAATTACTGTAATTGCTTGGACAACTGATTGGTATCCCCCTTTATCTCGGCATGAATCTATGGATGAGTGATGATCACACCTGGTGGACGCTCATCCCTCAACGGTGATGTCCTGACATCCTGTAATGCCTCCATTGGTATAGCCTTTTTTTGATTTGAGTTTTGGGAATGGCGTTTGCAACAGAAATGAGTGCCTTATATCTATAGCCGCTATCTTAAGAAAAATCAGATGGGCTCTGTCTACGACGGTCGCCTTGGAGGTGTGCAATGTCTAAACGAATACGAATGAATGATGCACTCACGGTTGGCTCTCAACCGGAGCGTGAAGAGTTTTCGGAACTGCATGATCGTGGATTTCAGACGATCGTCAATTTCAGAACAACGGTAGAGGAAGATGCTCCCTTATCTCCGGAAGATGAACGACAGTTGGTGGAAGAGGCAGGAATGCACTACCTGCATTTTCCAGTCTCTCTGGACAAGATTAACAGCGAACTTGTTGATCAATTTCGTGACAAGCTGGAATCCGTTCCAGAGCCAATTTATGCCCACTGTAAAAGTGGGAAACGGGCGGGAGCAATGTTCATGATGCATATTGCGACTGAGAAAGGGATGACGGGTCAAAGAACTTTGGAGCAGGCAGAGCAGATGGGATTTGGATGCGATAAACCAGCGTTACGTGAATTTGTAAGGTCGTACATTGATGAGCATTCCAGTGCGCATCGATGACTCAACTGCTGAGATGAGCCAGACACAATAGACAATATTGAACGAAGTCAGGATATACGTCAGTGAAGTAGATCTTCATTGGCGTTTTTTTTGTGAGTCTAAAAGGAGATGTAAGACTGGTTCCCTAATTATTAAAAAGTGAGAACCATTGGCAGAATTCGATGATTTGATTATCGCGATTGGGTAAGATCAGGGCTTAATCTGTTTGTCATGGTGTGGTACTCACGATGGCAACCGGACGGACGTCTTCTTGCTGCGTCCCGTACGCAGTTCGAGAAGTGATGTTATTCAAACCTGAGTTGACTTCGAACTTTCGTTTTTCGGGTCAATTATTCTGCAAAGGAAAAACCATGAGCTGCATCGTCACTGAAACTTCTGATGGACGTATTATCGAAATTGAATTGAGCGGGAAATTGACAGCGGAAGCTTATGAGCAATTCATGCCTGTCATCGAAGCGAAGATTAAAGAGTTCGGTAAGGTTCGTATGCTGGTGATCCTCACGGACTTCCACGGTTGGGACGTGGCTGCTCTGTGGGAAGATATGAAATTTGATATGAAACATCATAAAGATATTGATCGCCTCGCTCTGGTCGGAGAATCGAAGTGGGAAAAAGGCATGTCATCCTTTTGTCGTCCCTTCATCAAAGCAGAGATCAAATACTTTGAAAAAGAAGAGCTTGAAGCTGCCCGCGTCTGGATTCAGGAGTAATGGTGGAACCGAGATAATGAAGAGTCGAGTTCAAACATTCAAATCGTTTGCCAACCTTGTCAATTATTACTTTCTTGTGTTTGGCTCGAGTGCTCCCGCTTTTCGAATATTCGGCGGCGGGTTTCTATCTCTGATGGGGGATCCTGGGTTTCACCTGACAGGGCGACAGTGAACAAGGCGGGGATTTGGTTTAGAGAGACGATGTTGATCGTATCGATCATCTTTTCGGGATGGGGATTCGACCATTCCAAATGATAAAGACGCAGAGGAAACCGAACGTTGACGATTTGAGGATCTTGTCTTCGCCTTAAATGGGGGTTCGAACCTCGCCAGACGACTTCCCCCCGGAGGACTGGCTTACGTTCGTCCCAGACGGACCACCAGTCACGCACATCGACTCCGTAAACTACGGGGATGACTTCTGAAGTGTTATCGCTGTAGACGACTTCATAATAGGCTATGGGTAAACCATCGGGGGCCCAATGGTTGAGTTGGTCATTCCGTTTGCCATAGGCACCCCAGCGGGCGGCATGCAGTATGTGAAGTCTTTCCAAGTGAGCGCCGACGAAAATGTTTTCGATTTTCTCGGGGGCGTTGAACTCTTTTTGATTTTCGAGATGTTTCCCCGTCATCTGAATGACGGACTTGGGGAGGTCATACTCAACGGTCCCCAGTTTCTGCTTTCCTGATGGGAGTTCGCTTAAGTCATCTCCCGGATAGTCCGATGGAGCAAACGTTTCTTCCGTCGGTTGATTTGCGTGATCTTCAAGAGGGATGGTGTAGAAGTGAGATTCTTCCGCCATCGTATCAACGGGAAATGTTCCCATGCTTGCGAGAATCAACGTTGAGAGGAGGAAACGCATATGAAAACTCCTGGCCTTGAGAGAGCCGTTCGTGAAAATCTATAGTCCGTCATGTGGATGCTACTTGAGAAGCAGTGTGGTCGCAAGTTGAATCACGAATTGAAGAGTCTCTCTGCTCCTCTGATCTCCTGCAGGAAATCAGGCTCCAATTTCGCTTCTGGATCGTTGCTGTGCAGTACGGAGACATCCCCAGTTGTTTCAAATACAACGGCAAGGACATGATCGTAATTGAGTGCATTTGCTTCGCGAAGTTTGGCGAACAGATCGTTACGCGTGACGTTGGCGAGTTTTAGATTGTCTTCCAGTATGGTTTTACCATGCATCAACAAAATGGGTTGATTGTCGATGGCCTGATTGACGACTGACGATCGACGACGCAACAAGGCCAGAAGCCATTGACCGGCAAAGAGAGAAGCAAGTGCGATCGCTCCCATTACTACGGAAGGGTTTGGCCCAGAGATAGTTGATCCAAACAACGACCCGACGGCGACGGTCATCGCAAAGTCGGCGGAGGACATCTTGGAAAAGCTTCGAAGTCCGGCCAAGCGAGTGTACAGCAAAATCAAGCTGTAGATGAGGAGACAGCTTAAGAGCACCATGGGGAATTCGGTCCAACCCGACGTAATCCATTTCGATATCATGGGAGAAAATCCTGTTAGCAGGTGAATCAGAAAATGAGAGAGTGGGGTTCACTTCTCCATCTTCGTCCTTATGAACCGATTCATCAACTCACCCACTTGTTTGGGTTCCTCTAGATGCACTTTATGGGCCGCACCTTCTATCCAGACGAGTTCAATAATATCTCGTTCTGGAATATGCAACTGTTGGCGAGTTGCTGGTGGTCTGTTACGGGTTCCGTAGATTTCAAGGACAGAAACCTTGGTCGACTTTAAAATAAGTGAACCATCCCATCGTCGCCAAAGTTGAGCGAAGGCCTTCTCTTCTTCTTTCGTCCAATCTGCCAAAGTATCTTCCCGGTAAAGACGGGACTCTTCTAGTTCTGATGGGCTAAGTGTCGACTTCATGTCAAAGTCAAAGGCGTCGCGTGCCGCCTGCCAATTGGTCCAGCCTTCGAGGGAGAGGACACCCAGAAGTCGTTCTGGTGCGGCGCCAGCGACTTCGATTGATATCATTCCGCCAAGACTGTGTCCGCTAACAAAAAACTTGTCGATTTTCAGATGGTCTGCAACTTTTAAAGCATCTTGCCCCAGGGTTTCGATGGTGACGTCTGGTGTGGGTTTGGGATGACTTTTCCCGAGTCCCCGATTCTCCAGCAGCAATAGGTTCAGATGCGGATCGAGATGTGGAATTAGCTTGCGAAAAACGCGGCTGTCCGAGAATGTTCCGGGAATCAACATCAAGGTTGGTCCCCTGCCCCGCCGCTGTACGCAGCAGAGTTCGCCCCCCTCAATGGGAATCAGGTGTTCGACATAACCTTCGGACAGTCGCGGGCCATACAGCGGAGTCTCTTCTGCGACGGCATTTGCAATCATTGATAGTAGAATAATGAAGGCCATGAGTAGATAATCTGCGGAAGACTGGAGCCGCTGCTGGCAGGCCATGATTCTATTTCTCTCCTGTTGTCCAACTCATTCGTTTTGCAAATTCGGCTTGGAATTCGGGGCGCCAGCGGGCGACTGATTCCCGGATATCGATGTCGGGTTGATCATCGCGGTACCAGCCTGATTCTGTTTTGCGGAACTGGCCTCCCCAGCCTGGTTGGCTGGGGTCATTCGGGTTGTTTCCACCCATAGGAAGAAAGAAGAACCAGGAAGGGGTATCCCCTTCTTTCATACAGCCATATTTATTGGGTAATGTTGAAGTTCGCGTTGGGTAGAGTTCACCGAGCGTGCGGTGATTGCGGATGTTTTCGTTGATCCACTCTTTAGAAGTCAGCGATTCATCGCCCGTGATGTACATGCCTCGAAAGGCAGCGGTACGCGAGTCTTTTCCTGGTCGGTTTTTACTGAGAATGTAGAAGAGTCCCGGGAACTGTTGCTGCATCCAATCGGCGATACGATCCTGATCGGCGATATCGTAAACGCGGAACTTTTTTGTGAACTGAGCGAACCCTTCTTCTCCGCGATCTTGTTTCACTCGCCAGAGTGCCTGCGCCAGATCGGACTGCCCACCCCAGATGCAGATATTAAGTGGATCTTCGGCAGTCCCTGCATCAACTCGTTGGATGATATACTGGGATCCTTCGGTATCGTGCCCTGCTCCAATGTTCTTCAGGCCACGCTGTGGGTTGCCTGATTTAATGACGGCAATCAGGTCGGTTGTTTCCGGCCAGCCTTCAGCATGTTTCTGCAGGTTCGGGCGTACTTGCCCGTAGGCTTCGACGATTTCACGAATCAGGTGCGGTTGTGTGATTGCCTTTTTCAGTTCACCGGGCGTACCCGATGCTGTGGCGATGAATCCTTCGATACGAAATTCATTAGAGAAGACCATTAACCGAATCATCGATTGTCGGTCATCCGGATCTCCACCAATGTCGGTAAGAATCATTAACCGGGGACGGTCATCAGCAAAAAGCGAAGTCCCTGATAACAGCAACAGACAGAGCATCGTTTGAAAGAATAAGCGCATGGAGTTCATCCAGTAGAGAGAAAGAAGTCCGCACCCAGCCGGCGGAATCATTTCCAGCATACGACAGGATCGCACAGATAACAACGACTCGCGAGCTTTATTACTGCCGAGTGAACTCCAATCACTGCCTCGCGTTACAGGACGAATCAGCCTTGAGGGCCAGCCGCTTTTTCAACTTCGGCGAGGTAAGCCAGGAGTCGGTCGCGTTCGTTGGTGAGATGGCGGACACGGAGCATCGAGCGGACACGAGTTTTCAATTCGATGCTATTGATCGGTTTCGACAGAAAGTCGTCGCAGCCCGATTTTACGGCTTTTTCGATATCCCCTTTTTCATGAAGGGCAGTTACGACCAGAATCGGAATTCCGGCGGTCTCTGGGTTCTCTTTCAATTTCTGGCAGACTTCGTAACCACTCAGTTTTGGCATCATGATATCGAGCAGAACCAGGTCGGGTTTGTGTTCCGCTACTTTCTCAAGAGTTTCCTTGCCGTCGTGGGCCATGAAAATCTCGTAGTTTTCCGCTTCCAGATGGGCATCCAGTAACTCGCAATTCGGAATGTTGTCATCGGCGATCAGAATTTTGGAGGTAGGAAGAGATTCTGCAGAAGTCATGAGTTTCTCGCCTGTATAGGATCAATTAAGAGTCGATTGTTTGGTGTGTGGTAGAGGAAAGCTTGTCGTGGGAAACCTACCTCGCGAGGTGGTTTTATCCCGATCTGTTTTCGCCCTCAGGGTGAAATATGGCCTGAAATCATCGAAGGCTCAGTTTAATAGTATAAAAAAATGAACGTACGAGGGGTATGCCAGCCTCGGTTTGGATGATGGTTTTCAGGAACCTCTGGAACTGGAAGGAAGCTGAAGTGGAACGACTTGGCCTGAAGCGGGTTGGCTGTTGCGGGCGGAAGCTTCTATCAGTCGACGAAACAAAACTTCGTTGACGTTGCCTCGAAACCGAATTTTGCCGTCAATTTCGACGACTGGAACACACGTGTTGAACCGCTCGACGAGTTCCGCGTCTCGGTCGACATCATAGACTTCGATTTCAGGCAGGACATTTTCGTATCGTTTTACGATTTCGAGAGCTTCATCGCACAGAGGACAACCATTTCGCGTGTAGAACCGAAATGTTCGGAAATTGGGTAAGGCGACTTCGGGAGCTTCGCTGGTGTCGTAGGCGCCTGGGGGTTTCCGCATGAGGAGATAGCTGGTGGGCAAAGCGAACAGAGCCATAAAGAAGAAAATCATTTTCGACTTGTACCAACTGGATGGCATGTTAAACGGCAGTCCCGTGTTGCGATCCATCCACAACAGCCCGAACGTGATGCCTGCGAAGATAATTAACGCGACACCGCACATTTCCTTGCCTGACCAGGATTGGAAATGGCGGGAGGAATGGGGATCGTTCATGTTCTGCGAGTTCTCGATATTGGCCATTAATTTACTCCATGGAGGGGTATTTTAGCGGGCCGATTTATCGGCGTGTAAATATACATTTGTTTAATTTTCGGCTCAGGCAAAACAGGTGAGTGAGTAAGGCTTGGAAGCTTATGAAGTGCTATTTTGGATGTTATCTCAGAGAGGATTAATACATAACGATTCTGTAAGTTGTTTTACTAAAGCAGGTTGTGTCAAAAATGGAGGGCGGATTAGTCAGGCAAGGCGGACTTGGGGAGGGTCGCGGGTAAGTCAAATAAACCGGCGTTGATTTGATTCCCTTTGGGAAAGTATGCCACTTTTGAATTTGTCCATCTTGAATCTGATTTCCTCATCTGCCTAGCATAGGATGTCGGATTCGGCCCGTCTAACGGTTCGGACCGGAGGTAAACTTGAGTGTCCAATAGGCAAGATGGCAAACTGGACTACCTGCATGGAGGAGACTTCCAGGACGGAATGAGCTCGTTACGTGGAAGGTCTTCAAATGAAAAAGTTCCCACAGCAGAAAACGCAGCGCTCTCAGAAACAGAAGTCTCGGCGGTCGCAGACGAGGAAACAAACTCGATCTCGTCGACCTGGTCTCTACTTTAAGCAGGGACGGGGCGAGCGCAGCCAGTCGCAGGCGTTCAATGCACCCGAAATCTGGCATGCTCCGACAGAAGCGGATCACTTCACTTTTGTAGAGTACTCCGCGGGTGAAAATTATATTCATCCCGTTACTCGCAATGAAGTTCTCGAACGAATTCGAGAGTTACCTGCTGAATTTCAGGCGGACCTCGATGTAATTCAATTCAGCGCCATGACGCGTAAGCGAGCTCTATTCCCCTGTTATGGGATGCAATGGGGAAACACGGTTTACCTTTATCCTATCGAAGCGAACCTGGAAGAAGTCTACACCCGAGCCCCAATGCCGCAGCAGCGAATCGAAACAGAGATGTATGGGGGCCAGTGGGAACAACACGGATCGGAATGGATCCTGAGTTGGACCGAAGAGACGATTCGAGATTTCTATCTGAATAACATTCTTATTCACGAAATTGGCCATATCAACGACCACCGGAACACACGCCAAGAAGACCGCGAACGTTACGCAAACTGGTTTGCGATTGAATATGGCTTCCGCGCCTCTCGCGGTCGAATTTAAAGAAGTCGCTCGCAGCGAAAGACCTCTTCTCTATTAACTCGGGCCTTTTACTTTTTAACCCACATATGCGGGCGTGTCACTGGGTACTCGTTTTCGGACATTCGAGAGCAGCATCCTATCAGCAGGTTCTGCTGGGATGCGCGTCATTGAGATCGAAAGGTTCTGAGCGGGTACCTCAAAGTCGACTTGATCCGCCATATAACGGACAGCGTCTCGCAGAAGTCGCCGTGTAATGAATTCTCCCGCACATCGGTGATTCTGATGATAATCCCCTCCCCCTTGTGGGATCATTGTGAACTTACGGTCAATATCACTTAAAAATCGGTCGGGGATAAAGTCATCTGGATTACTCCAGTAATGAGGATGGTGGGTCGTTCCGTATAGGTCGAGGAATACCCTTGTTTTAGCTGGGAACTCGTAACCATTCCACTCGAACGCAGATCGGGTGCGGGCGGCAACCATGGGGAAAAAGGGATAGTATCGCCTCACTTCTTCACCAAACCGATCGGCTGCGTCGATATCAGAGTTTGCTTTTAGTTCTTGAAAAGCTTGTGGTTGAGTATGCATAGCGTGGACGGCGAACATAATCCAGCGCGCAATGGCGATGGTTGGTCGAATGATGTTTTGTAGATCGACACCAGCAACTTGCGCTGGCAACAGGTTGCCCTTCCTGTCCTGATGTTTTGCGAATACCCATAGTGCCGAATCTTCAGGGGGATTTAGTTTGCCCGCCCTGGTCTGTTCAATGAGTTGACCGGCCCAACGATCTCCTCTTTTACGAGCGCGCCGCGCTTTCCAGTGTCGTGGTCCGACTCCACCGGAGCCGTCGACCATCATCGCCATATCCTGAGTGACCTTTTCCATATCCTGCTGAGTGGGGTCGATACCACACCATTCACAGATGGCATGACTGAGAACGTGATGCATCGCATCCAGTATCTCCACGCGATTCTGTGTTTCCCATTGCGCCGATTGTTGATCGAGATGTTTATGCATGTGCTGAGAGAGTTCGTCAATCCGTTCTTCCGACATTAACGACATCATCATCTCTTTGCGTTGCCGATGGTCTGTGTCATCAAGCCCCTGTACTCCCCCTTTGCCGAAAAGAGTTTTCACTAAACGAACGGGACAGACACCTTTTCGTTCGAATCGAGTTTCGTCATAAAAGAGTTCCGCCGCTTTCGGACCTCTCAGGCAGATCGTTTTCTTACCGAAGAAACGAGTCTCAAAAATATTTGTTTCGAGCCGGTCACATTCATTGGGAATAAACTGGTACCCCGTTTGAATAAACTGGAAGGCAGAGTCAATACGATGGTTTGATGGAATCGCAGTCATGAGAGAACCCTCAGTGGTGGATTAAGAGTTGTCGAGTTCGCACCACGTAGAATTGTGTACGAATCTGGTTATCAGGATGTCAGAAAAGCATGGTTCGAGAAGAGAACTTGATGAGCTACTTACCTGTGACTATTTCGCGAACCTTCCAGTGCCGAAGCAAAGAGTTTCGCTATAGGAAACGAATCCTCTACTCCAGCAACTGAAAGGGCTGAGGAGACCAAGGCAGGTCTATCTTTGTTCTGGTACAATACTCTGCATGACCTGCTCAGCAGATTCGCGATGTTGATTTATGATCTTGCTGGCATCAGCAATTGCTTTCTGCAAATCGCCAGTGGCGTGTTTCTCCAGAACGGACAAGGTGGCTGCCTGTTCCAGATGGTCCCCAACAAGCATGCCCACTAATGCAGCGTCAAATTCATAACCCTGACGAGCTCCCAAATCCTTTTTCGCATTGGCGATCAGTTGGTTGTTGATCTCCTGATGTACGCCGATCCATCGAGAAGAAGCCATATCAGAATCTGGTCCTTCAGGACGATTGACGACGACACGTTCCTGATCAGTAACATCATCTTCTCGAATAGGTCGATCTTCATTGATTCGATCGTTCCGTTCACGTTGGTTGGGTTGGTCGTTGGTCGCGATTCGTTCGGCACCCTTAAGGATGGTGGCGACACCTTCCTCAATCGTTTCAGCGGTCTTTTCTACAGGGCCATCGTTCCGATCTTCACGAAGTTCTCGCTTAGCCTGGTGACGCTCGATGCGTTTTTCTGCACGAGTAAGTCCAGTGTCTCGCACTCCCTCTTGATTGCGTTCTGAGGGCGTAGTAAATGTCATTTGTGATAAGGATTCCGACAGAGCCTGATGGTCTTGCAACAGAGTTTTTAATAATTCCTGAACTTCTGGGGTTTTCGTACGTTGCATTCCAAATTCGGCGATTTGCAGGGTGAACTGCTGATCTACCATCAACCAGTCTGCGATTTCACCGTTCATCGTTTGATCGGCGTTCGACCTGCGATCAACAGGACGATTTTGTTCTCGATCAGTGACATTGACTTCAACGCCATTCGAGTCGACTTCGACTTCTGTGTTTGTGGGTGTTTCGGCGGCATCTCGTTCTTGTGCAGATAGTGCGGGAAGCGTCAGAAAGGTGCCCATTGCGGCACAACCGAAAAGGGTAAGAGTGGTTTTGAACATATCCTGTTCTCCTGGAAAAATAGTAATGCCTGGAAGTGTGTGGCAGCATCCGTTCTGTGACTCTCCTGAGTCGCATGGCTGACTTCCCTCATCACTCTTTACGCAATCGCCATACCATTTCTCGAGGGTCCAAAATGAAAAAACAGAGTCTCTTCGCGAAGAATTGAGAGTTGAAGTGCAATGGTCGAGTAGGTGAATCGCGAGAGTGAGGTGTACGAAAAACAGGGGTGACATCCGTGAAGTTGGACTGTGGTTCTAGGTGAAACACCCCAAGACCTGGCCGTTATAATCGTTACAGGCAATTCCTTTTTGCTTTCAAGTCAAACGAACGCTTGTCCAAATTGTTGATTATGAGCGTGTTGCCAAAATGCAACCTAGTCTTGAGCAGAAGTTGGGAAGTCGATGAATGCCTTGATGTTGAGACATTCAGAAAAAACCGAACAACGCACTACGTTTTTAGCGGAATTAATATAATGAAGACTAGAACAACTGAAACCAAAGTTGAGACGACAGGAAACAATAGTGTTACTCGTCGAACTTTTCTTAAGGCAGGCTGCGCGGGTACCGCTGGTTGGCTTATTTCTCCTCCGGTTGTCCATGCTTCTCGAAAAGATTTTACGTTGCGGGTGTTGGGCACCAACATGACGTTGCAAGAGAAGATTCGACGTCAGGCTGAGAAAGACCTTGGTTTCAAGATTGCCTTTGAAGCTAAAGGAAGCTCCGGTGTTCTTCAAAAAGCATCAACTCGACCGGAGAGTTTTGACGTTTGTGAACAAGCAGCAAATAGCATCAATGTGTTGTGGCAGGCGAACGCTATTCAACCTCTCGACAAGCATCGTATTCGTCGATGGAAAGAAATCAGCCCTTTATGCAAGACGGGGCGATTAACACCGGAAATGAATATTGGGGCGGGTGACGCACCCCATAAATCGCTTTATGTACAAAATGATGGTCTCCTTGGAACTCAAGAGACAGATCAGGTCAGTGCTCTACCGCATGTCCATAACGTTGATTCATTTGGCTATAACACCAATATCATCACGAATGATGAGTCCTCTGGAAATGAGAGTTGGGGCTGGCTGTTCGATGAAAGGTATCGTGGACGGGTTGGCCTGGTGAATAATCCGGCCATCGGTCTGCTGGATGCTGCACTGGCGGCCCAAGCTCAAGGTTTACTGCAATTTAAAGATATCGGAAATCTGACGCGGAACGAAATCGATAACCTTATTGAGCTGATGGTTGATTACAAACGTCGAGGCCAATTTAACGGGATCTGGAATTCGATATCACAGTCAGTCAGTTTTATGAAAACGGGCCGAGTAGTGATTGAAAGTATGTTTTCGCCCGCCGTATCGACCTTGAATGGCATGGGCATTCCCGTGCGATATGCTGCCCCCCGAGAAGGTTATAGGGGATGGCATGGGGTTTTATGCCTCTCTTCCAAAACAAATGAATATGTCCGTGATGCCGCTTACGACTATATGAACTGGTGGCTGGAAGGTTGGGCCGGAGCACACATGGCTCGACAAGGATATTACATGTCTATTCCGGAACTAATTCGCGAGCATGTGAGACCGGTCGAATGGAACTATTGGTATGAGGGTCAAGTGGCAACTCAGGATTTGCCCGGAGCCGATGGTCGCACTGCAGTACTCAAAGGGGACAGGCGATCTGGAGGATCCTACTACGACAGACTGAGCAATGTGGCAGTCTGGAATACAGTCATGGACAGTTATGAATATAGTCTTATCCGTTGGTACGAGTTTCTAACTGCATAACTAAGAATGTTCGAAACTAAACTGAAAAATGTTAAGGCATTTGACAATCTCATCAATGGGATCAGTGTCTTTGAGTCGACGAATTGAAATGATCTGGGACATCGCCAGGTATTTCTTAAAAGGGCCAAATAATTAAACGCGTGTCTGAGTTAGTTCAATGCAGATAATGCGTATGACCATTTGGGGAAATCGTTCCGAGTAGAAATCAAAAGATATGCAATCTGAAAAAAAAGAATTACTACAGAAACAACCACGAGTCTATTCCGTCGGTGCCAAAATTACACTGGGCTTTACCCTGGTCATGGTGTTGCATATCTCCATTGTCGTGATGAGCCATTACGGTTTAAGTAATGCGCAGGGGAATCTGGAAAAATATAATGCCCTTCATGAAAAGGTGGAGATCTACAGCGAGATTGATCGTGTCGTCGGGGCGTTGCAGAAGAATGTGATGCTGTTTACCTTCACCGGCCACCGCGGTTCGGAGCGACGCGCAGCAGATTTGCAGGATGATCTTCAGTGGTTGCTTACCCAGGCGAAAATAACTCCGCTGAGTCATTCGGATCAGGACGCCATTGAAGCAATGCAGACACATTTGACCACCCATCGTGAAATCATGGAAGCGGTCGTTCTCGACCGGGGCCGCCGTCGTAGTATCTTGCAAGATAGTCTTGGCCAGCACAATCAAGAATTCGAAGCGGGAATGGAGTCCATATCTGAGCAACTGATGAATGTTGAATCACTCTCTCCGATTAAAATCGCGTTCGATTCTGCACAACTGAATACGCTGAGGTATGTAAACGACCCTGACTCCATCCATGTTCGCACAGCCAAAATGCGTCTGGCTGAAACGCGCCAACTCTTGAAAAAGGTTCAGCGAGAGCATCGGACAGATTTAAACTTAAAAGCGGCACTTCAGAATACTCTAAAGGCGACAGAGGGTTATGAAGAAGCATTGATCCAGATGGTTCAGGCTACGCGAGGATATCTCCACCTAGTGAATGTGGTGTTAGCGGGTGAGTCGGAAGAATTTCGTTACATCGCAAGTGAACTTCGTACCAAGAGTAGTCAGTATGTTGATGAGTTGGCGATTGTCATGAAGAGCGACAGTCAACACTTTCAGAAAATGAGTAACGTATTTTCAATCATCACGATTCTATTGGGCATTCTTGCCGCCTGGATGATTAAACGGAATGTTGTGCCTCCGCTGAATGCGATTGCGAGTACATTCCGCGATCTAACGGAAGGTTACAAATGCGAAACAATACCGGCACTGGGACGGAAAGACGAACTGGGCAGCCTGGCGAAGGCGGCGCAAGTCTTTAAAGAACAAGCGACTGAGACCGAACAATTATTGATTCAAGCTGAGAGAGCGCAAGAGGAACTGAATAACCTCAATCGGCAATTAGCCGATCAGAGTGCGCAAGAAAAACTGATGTCTGAGCAGGCTCAGGCGGCCACCGTCGCTAAAAGTGAATTCCTGGCAAACATGTCGCATGAGATTCGCACTCCGATGACGGCCATTCTCGGTTTCAATGAGATTCTTCTAGGCAGTTTAGAAATAAATGAAAACATTGAAGCCGCCAAAATTATTCAACGGAACGGGGATTTCCTGCTTTCGTTGATCAACGATATTCTCGACCTGTCCAAAATCGAAGCGGGTAAGTTGGAAGTGGAAAATATCCGCTGTGAACCCGTCGAATTGGTTGAAGATGTTATATCGCTGATGAAGATTCGAGATGAATCCAAAAACCTGGAGTTGGACTTGCAATTCGACGGGGCTGTTCCTCGGTTTATCCAGAGTGACCCTACGCGAATTCGTCAGATTCTGATCAACATCGTGGGGAACGCACTTAAGTTCACAGAAACCGGTACTGTTACCATTCATCTTCGACAGTCAGAAAATGCTGCTGGCGATGCCCAATTGGAATTCAGCATCGTGGATACCGGCATTGGTATAGCCGCTGAGAATTTAGGAAATGTCTTCATCCCATTTACACAGGCTGATGGTTCAACTACTCGCAAATTCGGTGGAACTGGATTGGGGCTGGCAATTTGTAAGCGATTAGTGGAACATCTCGGCGGTGAACTCGACGTGACGAGTGAGGTGGGCGAAGGAAGTATATTTACCTTCTCTGTGGCGACCGGTTCGCTTGCTGGTGTTCCAATGGTTCATCAACGAGAAGCAGTCCAATCAAATCAGCGAAGCCAGTCGAAAATGAAATGGAGTTCTGACGCCTTACAGGGGATGAAAATTCTTTTGGCAGAAGATGGTCCGGACAATCAGCGTTTGATTTCTTTCATTCTGCGGAAAGCGGGCGCCGAAGTTATCCTGGCACCCAATGGTGAAATCGCCAGAGAACTTGCTCTGCAATCGACACGAGATGATGAAGATGAAATCGACGTCGTGCTGATGGATATGCAAATGCCTGTTCTCGACGGGTATTCAGCGGCACGATTGCTGAGGGAGGCTGGCTATACTCGTCCGATTATTGCGTTAACTGCACATGCTATGAGCCATGATCGACAAAAATGTCTCGACGCTGGATGCGACGACTACACCATAAAACCGATCAACCGCGAAGAACTTATAGAACTTCTTGCTGGGTATTCATTGCAAACTAAACAGGTTGTCATTTCAACTGAAGCGGGCTCAAAGTCGTTGTAGTGTAAAGTGACCCATCTGAAATTTAAAAGGCCTGCTCTGCTGTCAGTAGAGCAGGCCTTTTCTGTTGGATGGCCGGTACGTTAATTGCATCCTGCTTACTGTGTTGGCAATATGACCTGTCTTGCTTAATCAAATGAGTTATCTGCTGCCAGAAGGGATTCTGGAAGCTTTTCGGATGAATTGAAATGGACGATCAGCGATCAAAAAAAATCAAACGAATCTTCTTTGTGGTGAATAACAAGGCCGGGAATGCGGATGAGCAGGAATTGCGCGATCTCGTTGAAGACAAAATGACTAGCCAGGGAATTCAGTGTGAGTACTTTGTTCGAGAAGCCAAAGGGCAGAGTCGTCGCAAAGCGACACGAAAGGCGTTGGACGATGGATTTCAAGTGGTTATCGCTGTTGGGGGCGACGGGACCGTTTCGAAGGTAGCTGATGAACTGCAAGGTTCAGATGCGGAACTGGGGGTTGTACCCAATGGATCGGCGAATCTAATCGCGCGGGGATTACAGCTTCCCTTGGATATCGGGGAATCTCTCGACGTGATCAATGAGAGAGTAAATAAGAGATGGTTAGATGGAATGCGGGTTGGTAAGAAAACTTATTTCTCCCATATCAGTCTTGGTGTTTATTCCCAGATAACTAAACGGGAAAACAAAGCTCACAAGAAAGTGATCGGCAAACTCGCTTATTTGTGGCCGTTGCTGAAAGAAATACGCCAACACCGCGCGTGGAAGTTCAAGATCGAAGCCCCCGAAATCAAAGAGACTCTCTCCGCCTCGTTGGTGATGGTGGCTAACGTGGGGAATTCTGGTTTTGGCGAAATGAAATGGGGAGAAGGGATCGAACCGGATGATGAGCATCTTGATCTGTGTCTGATTCGTGGTCGTGGTATCGGAGCGTATACAGAACTTGTTTGGAAAGCGATGCGAAAACATCCCGAAGAAACGAGCCATATCGATTTTTATAAAATCGGATCGAGTATCCGAATTAGTGCCGATTCCAATTTACCCGTTCGAGCGGACGGAGGCCTCATTGGGGAACATGATGTGGAAATAAAAGTAGTGAAACGCGCAGTTCCGGTTATCGTTCCAGCAGTGGAAAAGGCCCAATAAAGAGACGTTCCCATCAGGTAATATGGAGGTTAACGATTCAGTTACCGCGACGATATCTCTGTCGAATTCCAGTCTGAAATCTCTGGCTGGCAGTCGAGTGTTCTCAACGCTGGTTTGGGAAAGCGATACTGACTGACCTGGCAGAAACGGGCTGATTTATCGAAGTAGAGCCAGTGGGTGATCTGAACTGTATGCTCATTAAGATCAATCACGTTAAACGAATTCTTTTCCCGCTCTCGTGCCCTGCCCCGACGGGAGGTGGATGTTCCACATTGCACGATAATCATCCCCCGTTCCAGGATTTCATTTCCGGCATAGACATCAAGCGAGTTCCCAATATAGGCCCGATGTAAATGGCCTCCCAGAATGAGATCGACCTGAAGGCGGTTGAACCTGTCGAGGGCTCGTTTCGCTTTCGGCATGACGTCGCTCCCTTCGTAATCGGGAGCGGGGGCGAAGTGGTGATGGGCGACGACGATTCTCCAATCCGATTCTTCAGCGTCGTCCAACTCTTTCGCAGCGAAATCGAGCTGTTCACGCGAGATGCGACCATTTTTAATGGTTCGCAACGGCTTCGTTGAGTTCAGTCCGACGATGCGTACGCCGGGAAGTTGGAAAGAAACATCAAGGTCTTCGTTGATGTACTTCCGGTAGAAATCGTAAGGATTATTCAACCGTCCCAGAATATCGTAATACTTGGGGACATCGTGGTTCCCCGGAATTGTCAGTGTTGGAACATCTGGAAGTTGTTTAAGGAAATCATGAGCTGCTTGAAATTCTTCTTCACGGCAATTCTGCGTAAAGTCTCCACTAATGATGATGGCATCTGAATCCAGTTCGTGAGCCAGATCCGGGAGCAGGTTTCCTACCTTTTCCACGTAGGGTGGGCCAAAATGAAGATCAGAGAACTGGATCAAGCGAGTCATGAGGATCGTTTTTCCCGTATAGCGTCGATGAGTTCTAACTTTTTCATCTTACTGCGACCATCAATGTTTAATTCAGACGCAAGATTTCGCAGTTCTTCGACTGTTCGATCTTCTAATCGGGTATTGGGATTTCCCGTGCCCTGAGTTTGAGAATTGGGTGTTCGTCCTTCTTCACGGCGAGTTTTGTTCACCGTCCTAGCGGCAACTTCTTTTGAACGTTCGAGGCTACTTCCCCGATCCATTTTTGATTCTTTAATGTGCTCGTATTGTCGTTCATCTTTTTTAGACCAACTGGGCATATTGTTTCTCCTGGTAATTGGAACAATCAGAAGGAATTTGATGATCTGTGCTCTGGAGCGAATTCACGAATTGATGAATACAGGCCTCGTGCCAGCGTGTAGCATTGTCTGGTAAAGAGTTGGGAGATGCATGAAAACCGACATGACCTCCATCGGGCACCATTGCTGGAATCAAACACGGGTTATCATCCCAATTACGATTCAAATACCCCTGTCCATCGATAAGAGGATCGTCCTTAGCGAAGAGTAATAAGGTCGGGATATTGATCTGCGAAAGTCGTGTCCCTGCCGAGTTGTCGGCGTAATAGCTCTCTACATCTGAATACCCAGCACGGGGGGCAGTGAAAGTTTTATCAAACTCCCAGACTGAACGGGCATTCTTAATCGCTTTTTCTTCAGCAGGAGTGATATCAACGTTCGAACGATTAATCTCATGTCTCATCTTATGCAGCAGATAACGTTGAAACGGCCAGCGAGTGGGTTTGTCGAGACAACGCGAGGTTGATTTTAAGTCGAGTGGTGCAGAGATCGTGATGGCGCCACGAATACGATCATCAAGGTCTTCTCGGGCGAGATAGTTCAAAAGGACTGAACCGCCCAGGGAAAATCCTGCCAGGACAACACCCGCTTCGAGTTCGGATTGAAACTGAGGATTATTACTAACAGAAGAAAATAAGGCTGCCAGGTCGCGGTAACGGCCGGGATGATGAATTTCATCGCAACAGCCTGCCGCATCACCTGCTCCCCGGAAGTTAAGACGCACCACCCTGTTTCCCTGTGAACAGAGATAGTGAGCCGCGCTGCGAATGTAAACGCTTTGAGACGTTCCACCTAGTCCATGTAATAGCACGATCAACGGTCTGTTGGCACCGACATCGGAATGAGGTTGAAGCAACTCGGCAGTGAGGCAGTCTCCTGTCCCGTCATCAATGGGAAGGTTGAGAGGACGCCGATTGAATTCATTGAGCGCTGATTCTTTGATGCGTTTGGTCCATGTCAGTACCGTTTGCATCATCCCGTTATAAAAGGGAGCTTGTGCTATGAAATCAGGAAGTCCTAAAGGGAGAGTTCCCTCTGAAATTCTTTGCTCGTTCTTTTCGATTGTAACGACCTGTTCCTGTGCGTCGTGTTCACTGGGAGAAGTGGACTCAAAGGAACTATTACAGACAGGAAGAGCCAGAGGTGAGGGAGACATAAAAAGTCCGATCTGTGAAACTCAGTTTCGTTAGGAGAAATTGTGGCAATCTAATAACGATGCTGAGAAAAATGTCCGTATTTTTAAAAGGGGCGTTTCAAGAAAAAAATGAGATCTCGAAAAGCGACGCCCTCTGCCTTATCAAGTAAGCGGAATCTATAAAACCGTTCTGCCGAAGCTGGGCTGCGTTGTGGCTCCTGGAATGTATCGCCCGCGGCGACGAAGCTTCCAAAGCAAAGGGAGCGACATCCCAATAATCAGACTCAGGCCAATGAATTGTGTGAAACTGATGACGGGAGCCATTTCTCCCATGCAAAACATCGCCAATGTCAAAAGTACGATTACCCATCCGAACATTGCTCGATCCTTCATTTAATGGCCCGGTTAACAGGAAAGCCCGCATTCGGAAAAAGATGAGTTGCGATTTCCGTGCCAAAGCGAACGTCGTGCTCTAAGTCGTTTATTCACAACGACCTGCTTGTAAAGATGGTCGCTGGCGAGTCAGCCTGAACGTCAAAGTGACAAATTGGTAACGGACGACAGTCACATGAAGAGGACTGTACATTTCACTCTAACTACACGGCTAAGCGGATCGAATAGCACAGCGGAAGGCTTGAGGGATGTCTCTGGATTAATCGATACTAGAATCCATCCTGAAACCCAGTTGTAGTTCTCTTAGAGCCTTTAAAATAAGGTCGGCCTTGACCCATCAGAGGGTTTCAGGGCCGCTTGTAGTGATCCCGGGAATTTTTTACCCAGCTAGAATATGCGCGATCGGCTTCAACTCTTTGAAATGGCTGAATGAGATTTTGGTGATACCGATAATCGGAACGGCAAGAAGTACACCTGCGATTCCCCAAACCCATCCCCAGAATATGATACAGAGAAAGACGATCGCCGGATTAAGTTTCATCGAGCGTCCTAGAATGACGGGTGTGACGAGGTTGCCTTCAAGCGAATTGATCGTGAAGTATAATATTGGTCCGATGGCAATTTCTAATGGGGCATCCAGGGAAACGACGCCAATCATAAACACGATCGCCGCTCCGATCGCGGCCCCCGCGAAAGGGATAAAGTTCAGCAGCGCCGCCATGATTCCCAGTAACCAGGGGTCAGGAAGGCCCAGCAGGCCCAGCACAGTACCAATGACGATCCCCAGGCAAATATTGATGAGCGTTATCGTGAGGAGATAGCTTGAAATACCCTGTTCGATATCGCGCAGCAGGCTGACCAGGCCTTTTTTGTCTTCGACGGAGGGCATTAATTCTACAATTGAATTGATGCTGCGATGTCCTCCTGCCAGGAGGAGGTAGACAAGCACCAAGCAGATGATTGCCCCAGTGGCCGCGTTGACAGTGGAGTTTAGAATATAGCTCGTAACAGGAGGCTGCTGTACGGCAACCTTCACGACCTGTTCGGATTCTTCGCCTTGCGTCATTTTACTGACTTTTTCGGTCGCCTCGTTTAATTGTCCTACTGGTTCGTAGAAGACCTTTAGCTTTTCTTCCGCTTGGCGGAATGTTGAAGGAGCTGCTTTGACCCATTCGGTAATGGGGGCCGTCAGGTAGTAACTGCCGATCACAGTAGTGACGGCAAAGGCGATTACAATCAATCCTGCAGCCGCAGATTCATTGACATAACGTAACCGGGTCATAAAGCGAACGAGTGGGGAGAGCAGGAAAAAAATTATGACGGAAAGGGCAACAGGGATTAAAATAGCCCGAGCGAAGTGAAGAGCGTAAACAATCGCCATTAAACCGAGTAGGATCAAAGAAAAGTGAGCGTATTTGCGAATGACTTTCGCCCGCTCATCGGGGGGGCCCAGACGGGGTTTTGCTTCCTCAATGTCTTTCGCTTCGGACGGAATGTCTTTCGATGCTTCTCCGTCCGTCGAAGAAGGATTATCCCCCTGTTCCGCTAGACTCGAGGGAGTTTCGCTGTCGAGTGGCACAACGTTGAGATCGACTTCGTCTTCAACAGATGCTTTTGGGTCTAATTCTGACGCCGATGGTGACAACGAACTACCCCCTGATCAATAGAGACAATCGCAAATGAGTACACAAAGTTTAACATGAGAGGAGATAGAATGTGAGGAAGCTAACGTTTTACGATTGCCAGGTCTCCCAATTATCTCCCCCGTGTCATTTCAGGAATCGCTTAAAACCTGATTTACTCGCGATGGGCCTACCAAGGTTTAAGTTTCCATCCCACGATGAAACCAATTCCAAAACACCAAGCCGCTGTGGTTCCGGGGTTATGAATTGCATACGTTTTCACGTATTCAAGAACATCGTCAACCGGCTGCAACTCGCCTGTTGTGGTTCTGGTTGTTTGAGGGTTATTACTGGAACTTTGTCGTTCGTAAGTCGTGCTTGAAGTAGTCATATTAAGACCTTTTCTATTTCCTTACAGAGACGGTATTCGTCGAGTTGGTGAAACTGAATCAACAAGTAAGTCGTCGATCCAGACTATTTTTATCTGAATAACTTTGGTTCACATCTGGTTCAAACGTAATCACTACAGTCGCGTCGCTCCGTTTTTGAGCTTAAAACTCGTTTGATCCATTGAATATTGTTTTTTAATTCATATCGTGATCGATCCAGCAGTTTCGTACTGTTTTGGAGGCCCTTCTTAGCGACCAAAAGAAGAATAACTGCCAGTACCGCTGCTACCCCGGCGACGATTCCTCCCGCTGCTGCCTGCGTCAGAGAGGTTGCCATAGCCAGCCACCAGGTCAACGCGATGAGTGCGAGCGGAAATGCTCCGACGAGGAGACCAGTTGACAGTAGCATCAGGCCAATAGGAAGAATTGCTTTTTGAAGCGCGGCACGGGAATCAAGACTGATTAATTGCAGCTGCAATTCGCTTAGTGCGATCAGGTCGGAACCGAGATCTCCAATGTTTTTACGCATGGAAATGGGTTCTTCATGTGTTGTACGTTTGCCGTTGGATACACTCATCGTTTCAATAACCATCCTATCGCCAGACCAGCAAGAAGACCTATCCCGAGGGCGAATCCGGGATTTTCTTTGATTTTGTTTTGGAGGAATGCTTCCCCTTCCTGGGCAGATTCAAGGACATCCTGTTTAATATCCTCGACATATTCTTTTACTTCTGCCTCGTTGGGAAGATGACCAGCTTTGATATACTCTTGCATGCGATTGGGTTGCATCGAACTGCACCTTTCTGATTAAACCGCGTGATCATCGACGTAACTCGCGTCCGCAGTCGTAGATGCCCCGGGTGAGTGTCCGCCTGAGGAGCCTTTTCCAGTATTCCAGATTGAACTATTGGACTGTCCGAGATATTTGTTCACAACGTGGTTGGCGGCGGCACGCATGACCATTCCAAAGACGACAGTTCCCATTCCTTTCAGGTAGCCCGAGTTCTCGGCATTGTCGACCTCTTCTTCATGTTCGTCCCGGGGCGATGATGAGCGCTGTGGACGCGAACTGATAGAAGAGATGATTCGTTGTAACGAATCGGAATCGAGATGAGCCGCATACTCTTTTCGCCGCGGCACTACCAAACACCCGATTAAAGACGCGGCCCCAATGGTGACCCAAGGGTACCGTTTGACGTAGTGCTGCCAGTCGGTAAGACGCGAGGCACTGGCGCGAACTTGTTTGAAATCGTCGTCCAGATCGCAACGGATTCGTTGCATCGCGCTTTGAATCTGTTCAACTTCTTCCGATAATGTTCGTTCTGGGACGGGTGGATTAGACACATTTAACTCCTGGAGGGTTACTTGATATCGGGTTGCTCAAATTTCTCAGGATCGTAAACCCTGAGGAAAATGCTTCTTCATAAAATCAGGGAGTGTTTCTGCGAGCGTTGACTTGATGTTGGCTGAAATCTTCTCACTAAAGCCACGGTCATGTGAGGGCATTAGGGACGATGATCGCTGTAATGCAGCACCTAAGAGTAAACCCGCTCCAATTCCGACGCCGAGTCCAATAAGAATAGATTGAGATGGGTTTTCATCAATATACTGTTTGACCTTGGCTGTCGTTCCGCAGAGCTCAGCTTTTTCTGCTTCGATCTGTTGTTGCAGAACTGACTTGTCCGGAGTTTCCGGAAATACATTTTCGACAGCGGATTCCGTTTTCTGAATCATGACTCTTCCTTTGTCTGGCAACATACAAAAAGTATGAGTGCTCTTCTGATGTAACATGAATTGGCAACCTGTTAAACTGCATATGCCCAGCATTAGGGCCAGTATCTTCCATGACACCACTTGACCGTCTCCTTACAAGCTGGATGGAATAGTCTTCTAAGGAAGATTCCATCCGATAGTCGGACTCAAATCAAACCGATGTTTCGGCTTTAGTAGCTTAAGAATTAATTTAGAGCTAATCCTATTGCGATCTGGGTTGAGGTGGCCTGATGCAATTTCACAGGGAGAGAAATTGTTAGGTGTGGATTAGCGACGAAGTGCAAGGCTGACGATTACGCCAGCGATAAGGCCAGTACCAAACGCGACTGCTACAGATTCCGTAGGATGTTTGCGAACAGTTTCTTCAGCCTGTTGGTAGCCTTGTTGAATGGAATCGTTCATGCGATCCATTTGCTGACGTGCAGCTTGCGATGCCTGGTTCAGGTGCTCTTGTGCATTCTGAACAGTTTGTCCCAGCTTCTCGGTAGTGCTGGCTGCTGAATTGCAAACCGTTTCCAAGAGGTGATTCAGCTCTGCTTCGATCTTCTGGCTGGTTTCACCTGTCTTTTGTTGAATCTTTCCGACAATCTGGTCTTTACGACCTTCAAGATTGTCGAGATCACTTGAAGTTAACTGGCTCCAATGTTCCTCGATACGACCTCGAAGTTCGTTCCAGTTACCCTTCATTTTGAGTTCTTGTGAAGTAGTCATTTAGTGCTCCCTTGGTTTTCCTGTAGGGGGTTATGTTCGGTTACTCTTACAACGAGTGGTAGAAGCAATTGCAAGTGGTATGCCAGAATGGGTAAAGCAATTATTTAGTTTGCTATCAGAAAGGGGTTCGCTGACTTAAGGTGATGTGAAATAACAAGATATGTGTATTGGATAGCTAGGCGTCCACTGAGGGAGGTCGGGATAATCACTCGAGAAAGCATGATCGCGCACACGTCACCTTGGCTTCAGTTCAACCGAATATTGCGTTGATTGAAAATATAACGGCGACCGTATAGAACCGTTCTTTGGTGGGAGCGGCGCGCAATTTGAGCGTAGATATGTGTCGCCTGACGATGTCCGTGATGTAGTACGGATCAGTTAGCGCGGGCGCTATCGAAAGATTCGCAGCGGGGCTGGATACCGAGAATCTGGAGTGCGAGGGGGGAGACATCGACAATCCGAGGAAAGTCCGGAAGTTTGAAATCCTTCGGAAGCCCTGCTGCGAATAAGGGAGACGTGGAGTCGATTTTATGGAGGGAACCGTGCGAACCGGCGGCGTTAGTGTGGAGACCGGGAATGGCGAATTCCTTCCCGAGGCGGGCTGTCACCCACAAGTTGCCCGTTTGATCGCAGATCCCATTTGCAATTCGCTCCAGTGCGTTGGGGTAATCGCCGAATCGCAGAACATTATCCTCATCCAGCGTCCCGTCAATCGTGGCCAAATCTCCCTGGAAAGCCCAACGGTTGCCTAACTCGTCGACCCCATCTGTATCGCCATTCCAAGCTTGCTTGAAGACGAGCGTGCCCCTGTCTCTGGTGTAGATATGAAACGTGGCCTCGTCGCAATCGCTGAGCCCGTTTTCAAAATCACTCCAGATCACTTGATCAACTCCAGGGCATTCGAGTAGAGCTTCGATGACTTCTGAGCGATTCTCCCAGCGTTCTGGACGCATGTAGATTTGGGCGGCCCGCATATTGGGGCAGATCATCAGGTCTTCCCCGTTCTGCCATTCGGCTCCAGCATCGACGACTTGGAACTGTTCCAACGTTGCGTTCAGGTCAACCCGAGCGTCCTCGTCCAGATTGCTCTGCGAGTGATCACCAGTGACCATGATGACGTGGTCTTCAAGAAACTTATCGATTCCCCCCTGCTCCTCAAATAGAGTTCCTAACGTGATCGCGACCTTCTGGAGCGTATGAACCGCATTTTCGGGACCGACCTCGTGGCTATCGAAATCGTTATTGGGAAAATAAGCGAGTGTGAAATCGGGCATTGATCCCGAGCGGGAAAGTGAGAGCAGGTAGTCACTCGTCGCGTCGTCATGGAATCCAAACCGACGGGATACCCCACCGCGAGCAGTCGGAGTTTGGTTATCCTCAAGCGGGCTGGAGACAAAGTCGCCCAGGAACATCTTGTGTGGTCCCATCATTTCTGAAGCGAAATTAGAACCCGGAATGAATTTCATCAGGAAAGGTGTCGACGCAGAGTGAGGCACAGTTCCCTTGTACCACATGAAATTCACAACGGCGTCCTGCAGTTTTCCATTCTTTTCGATCTGTTCGAAGATTGTAGGATACTGCAGACGTTCGCCATTTAAGCGAAGTTGGAAATCACGGATGTAATGGTCAATGCCTTCTTTAAAGATCGCTGGGAGATCGGCCCCAAAGTAGGCAATTTCATCCTGTTTGGGATCGTACCAGTAGGCGCCTGCTATCCCGTGGTCAACTGGGTAGGCGCCCGTGACCAGCGAGCAAGTGGCAGCTGGAGTGATCGAAGGGAAAATTGAAATACAGCTCGGCGAGTAAGCCCCTTTATCGCGTAGTTGTTGAAAGACCGGGAGTTTGCCAGCCTTCATCGCTGGCTCGACGACGTGTGTCGAAAGAGCATCGATGATAATTAAAACAACCTTTTTCATTGTGCTGATCTTTTCCGGGAAATCGACTCGTTAATCCACTGGTCAAGAAAATGGAAACGATAGGTTCCGTATCTGCAGAGCGAGATTCGTTATTCTGAAAATGGGATCCCCGCAAGCCGGGAGGAAGTCCTTTTTCGAACGGAGTCTATCTAAATTTCTATTCTACCGACCTCCTTGTAATCCATCATAGTAAAACGCTGCAAAATGTCTAATCAACATCTTGCAGCGTTCGAATTAAAATCAAGTTGTCAGCTCAGCAGAAACGGATCGTCTTTAAGGGAGTCTTGGATTAGTCTCGATCTCGCTTAACTCGGACTTTGCCATCTTTGACTTTGACGCCATCTTTAACTTTGACGTCGACATTGTAACGTTTGTTCAAGTCGCGTTGGAAGTCTTCATCTTCGAATGAAGGCCAATGGTCTTCGTCAAATCCTTCGGCACCTTCAAGTTGCTTCTGAGTGACGTTCAGAACAAGAATACATTCTTCTGGATCGTCTTCCTCGTGGGTAATTTCAAAGGCCTGGTAAGGGACGGCAAAGAGTTTATCGCCGACACCTAAAAACCCACCATAAGTTACGGCAGCATAGCGAATCTCGCCGGTGTTTGTATCCATGACAATGTCGTGAATCTCGCCCACGCTCTCGTTTTCTTTGTTGACGATGTTCTTACCCATCAGTTGGCTCACTCGGAATGTGGGATGCTTGGCATCTTTCACTGCTGGCTTGTTGACGGTGACAGCGGTTTCACCTTCGTTTTGGTCTTTAGCCTGTCCGTCGGTAGCGAATGAAAGTCCGGCGACCAAGGCGAGGCAGAGGCTTAGCTTCGTGATGTTGGATAGCATAATTGAGTCCTTTTGGTTTAACAATTTTTTAGCTGAGAAAGCGAATCTTGAATTACGTGTGATCCTATTAAAGATTCACTCTTCGTATTTATGAGGCTCGAACTGAGACCAGATATTGTGGATCATTTCGCACTAGCATTTACAGGAGCTTTCGAATTCGTCGATCTGACGTTCGGCTTCATCTTTGGCGATACCATATCGCTCCTGGATCTTGCCGGCCAGTTGTTCTCTTTTGCCGTCGATCTGGTCGAGTTCGTCATCGGTGAGTTTGCCCCACTTCTCACGAGCTTGGCCTTTCAACTGCATCCATTTTCCTTTAATTTGGTCTTCATTCATCGTTTTTCTCCGTAAAGAAAAGTACTCAGATCTGTTTGGAAAAGGTCGGTTCTGGAGATGCTGAGAAAGCCGGAACGCGACCTGAAATTTACTTAATTATCAGTTTCAATATCGATCTCACCCGTATCTGGGTCTTGCTCGATTGTGGTTTCGCTGTCCGGCGTTTCGATCTCCATGATCTCTTTGTCGTCGTCGCAACCGGTCAGGATATCGGGAGCCGCAAACATCATGGGTACGGCGAGACTCATCGCAGTGATTCGTTTGTAGATAGATTTCATCGTGTTCTTCTTTCCCCTAAGTTGTTGTCAGGAATGCCCGGCTATCTTGTTCCTGGTGGAATTGTGTTGATGTGCCGAGCACTGTCGTCAAGTTATTCATACAGGCTATAGGTGCCTGCTTTTGACCAATAAGTAGGTCGACCGTAATAGTCGTAGACTTTTGTTTCATACTCGCGATTAATTGGACTGCGAGGATTGTAAATCGGAGCGTCTTTGACTTGTTCACGTGACAGATCAATGGAAGCGGATTGCTCTTCCCAGCAAATGTCTGATAGCCAATCAATTCCAATGATGACTTTCTTTCCTGGTAGCCATACGCCAGTGTCGATCGTCAGATAACGCAAGGTCCACGTATCTGTGTCAACGATGAGTTCTTCTACATGGCCCAAGTCACCCTCATTGCATTTGATTGTGTAACCACGGATCTCTTTGAGACTTCTTAAATGCATGTCGTGTGATTCCCCCGCTTCAACTTCGGATTCATCGAATGATAAACGGTGTGAGAGTTGTTCAGGGATATGGCTCCAGAACATGGGCCAGTCGAAATAATCTGCAAGATCCGACTGGGATTGCTTGGATACAGGTGGATTCGATTCTATTGCAGGGGCATCCTCAATGGCGTGCTTCGAGAGAATAGTAGAAATAGTGAAGGCCTCATGATCCGGTTCTTCGAATGCAACTGGTGATAGAAGTACCTCTTCTCGATTAAGCCAACCTCCACAGTTTACGACGAAGTAACGAATCATTTTGTTCTCGTCGTCAAACAGCAGGTCTGTAATGGTGCCGAAGTCTCCGTCGATCGCTTTTAATTTATATCCGGGCAGTATGTTGCAACTGATAAGCATGTTTCTTTTCCTTTCCCTTGGTGGAACATGATAAAGTAAAGCAGTTCGTGTGCCAAAAACTGAAGACCGTGTGAGGATCCCGGGGTTTGCCTACCATCCCGGAAAGTAAACGGCACTGCTATTTAAGATTGATATCACGATTTCTGTGGTCTGGTTTTGGTTCGCTAAACGTGATCAATGAATCTTGGGAGAGGTAATTCGGTGAGTGAGAAAACAGCGAGCTACGGGTGCTAAAGCTCCAAGGTGAATGATCGTCAACCAGAGAATGTTCAGCAATATTGGGTTTGATGGCTGTATTCAGAGGTTCGTAGCGAATAAATAGATGAGCTGTAGTTCACGATCTAGAGATTACAAGGAGCTAAACTCGATCATATTGACGAGATTTTATATTAGCCGTCCAATCTTGAGACGCTTTTCCGGACAACCAGTTCTAATCTGTTTATTATTGTTACAACTGGGGTTACAATGATTATTGCGGCACGAAAAAAATAGGAATTCTAGCCGCACCAAACCTTGGGACCCACGAAGGCTCCCTGCGAAGTTTGTCCCCACGGCTACTCAACTATTCAGGGGCTTCCCCAGTTGAGTATTTTGTAGCCCTAACTTTAGCTCCTTACGCGCATTCAGATATAGAAGACAGTCCGTCCAAACTTCTCTGGCGACTTATCCGCAGGAATTTAAAGAGTATGCCCAAGTTAATTGTGGTTGATGACGATCGCACGATCCGGGAAATGGTTAGCCGTTCTCTTGAAAAGATCGACGTGGAAGTAAAGACGGCAGAGTCGTCGGAAGAGTTGTTGTCCATCATTGGGGACTACAAGCCTGACGTGGTCTTGCTGGACATAATGCTCCCTGGCAGCTCTGGACTGGAAGTCTTCAAACAGATCCGGCAGGTTGATCGCCGGTTACCAGTCGTTTTCATCACATCGTCAAGCGATAGCGAAATGGCGATTGAAGCCATGCAACTGGGTGCGTTCGACTATCTGGCTAAACCGCTTGATCTGCCTAAGCTGAATGTGCTGGTAGAAAAAGCGATCGAGACGCAGCGGTTAATGAATACTCCCATTGCCCTGCCCCTCGGAGATAATAAACCGAAGTCGGGAGACCAATTCGTCGGTCGCAGCCCTCGAATGCTGGATGTATTCAAATCGATTGGACGGGTTGCTTCCGAGAACGTGAACGTCCTGATCCGCGGTGAAAGTGGTACGGGTAAGGAATTGGTGGCTCGCGCAATCTATCAGCATAGCCCACGTAGCAACGAGTGTTTTATGGCGGTCAATTGCGCCGCCCTTTCAGACACCTTGCTGGAGAGCGAACTTTTCGGGCACGAGAAAGGCTCGTTCACAGGGGCGGAACGCCAGCGTATTGGTCGATTTGAACAATGTAACGGTGGGACCATTTTCCTCGATGAAGTCGGAGACATGTCACAACTGACACAGGGAAAAGTGCTTCGTCTCTTGCAGGAACAGAAGTTCGAACGCGTTGGTGGTAATAAAACAATCAATACCGACGTCCGCATTATTGCCGCGACCAACCGAAACCTTGAGAGTATGGTAAAAGAAGGGTCGTTTCGTCAGGATTTGTTCTACCGTTTGAATGGAATGACGATCAATCTGCCACCACTCCGTGCACGCGACGGAGATATTTCCATGCTCGTTGAGCATTATCTCCTCAAAGCTTGCCATGAGATGGGACGCACTGACCTGGAGGGGGTTTCTTCCGAGGCGCTGAAGTTATTTAATAATTATAAATGGCCAGGTAACGTTCGTGAATTACAGAGCGTGATTCGACATTCTCTGCTGAATTGCACCAGTCCAGTCATTGTTCCATCCTGTTTGCCGCCGGAATTGTTCCACGAATCAGTTGATGAAGAGACTGGCTCCCCCACTGAAAACGGTTACTCAGCTAGTAGCGAATCTTCGGACACCTCAGCACCCATTGAAGCAAACCTGAACAACTTCATAAACACTCGCTTGGGTGCAGGATCGACTGACCTCTACAGTGAAACAGTCGAGATGATGGAGAAATACCTGTTCACACGAGTCCTAAAAGAAACTGGCGGAAATCAAACCCGTGCGGCCGAAATTCTGGGGATTACTCGCGGTAAAATCCGCGACCGCATCGCCCAGTTCAATATTTCCGTTGATAAGACCATCAATATTGAGGACTGAGTCGCTCGCTAGATCCTGGCCAGGACAAGTGTGGCGGCTATCGGTCTCGAAAAGACCTTAAAAACAGCAGGCTACGCCGCCAGAACACGCGACGGTTATCTGGAAAACGCTATAGATTGCGTTGCTTTCAATAATGGTGGATTCTGGCTATGTCTACTTGGTCAATGGATGAAATCCGTTAACAGGAACTGTTGGCGTCGAGAATGCATTCTGAGGTCAACGAGGCTCCCTTTCAGGCTGCTGGGAAGGGGATTAATCCCAAATACTCCCCCGTCAGATACGTACTATGTCGACGTGAGGCTTTGCTTCTGTCGCTTTGTGCCCCAGAGTTAAAAAGCTCTCTTTTGAAAGTCGTGCAATGACTCGACTTAGAACGATCTGTGAGCGACCACTTTGAACGGGAGGCTGGTCGGCGACCGATCACTTTTACATCGCCTGTAGGTGACTTCCGAATTGGTTTTCAAATCTGATTTACGCAACACGCTTTCCGTTAATGAGTTAGGGGAAATCTCAAGAAATGAATATGGGTTGGCACGCCTATTGCTTTTGATTTGTTCCAGTCAGTAAGTGTTCAACAGAAAGGTTGGACACACATCTGAAAGATGCTGTCCTCGGCGTCACAACCACAAAACACGGAAGGTTCAAATTATGTTCAATTTAGCTGTTGCGTTTTTGTTGATCGCATTAATTGCTGGGTTGTTCGGATTCGGATTAGTAGGCGGGACAGCTTATGCGGCTGCCAAGATCTGCTTCTTTGTATTCCTGGTCCTGGCAGTGATCAGCCTGACCATGGGAAGACGAACCTTACCTTAAAATATACAGGTATAAAACAACGACGGGGATTCTCGTCCAGTCTGATCGTCAAACCTTAAACATCTAAGTCTGAAGATTAAAGAGGAACGTCAAACGATCAGTTTAATTCTTGATAAGAGGGCCGGTGGATTCTGGAGGGGTGTTCACCGGCCTTCTGTCAAGAATGTTTTTGTTTAGACCTGATTCTGACAGAATCATAAGGGGCAAAGAATGAAACGCTTATTAATACTGGTAATCGTATTACTGCTGGCAGTTATGGTATTTTCATACGCTGATTGGCTTAGCTTTGACAGTGATAGTAAGAGCGCCTCTGTGACGCTCAATACCGAAGAGGTCAAAGAAGATACAAAAGCAGCCTTTGAAAAAGGAAGTGCGGCAGTTGACAAGGCAGTTGATGAAATCGAAAATGCTCCCGAAGTCGATGTGGATGTTGAAGTCAAAGAGGAGCCTGCGGTAGAGGAATAACAGTAAGAAAGATGCCTGAGTAAATCAGGCATAAGGTAGTGTGTTACATATCTGAGGTAGAAGACGAATGTACTACCGAAGATTGGAAGTAGATTGATTTTCAAAGTGCAGTTTTCATTTCGATCTCTGGTGGGAAGGTTCCATGGCGGCGCTTTCTGAAAATAGCCCTGCGGGGTACCAGTGGAGGTTTACGATGAAAACTGCACTTTATTTTTTAGAGTGACGGAACGAACGATTTTAGAGTTAAGATTAACATGATAAATCCGTGACCTCCTCCCTTTGGTAAACGGCAATCGATGTTCTCTTAAGAAAAGGCTTATTCCTCTGGGGTAAAGAATCAGCTCTGGTCGAATCTAGTTTCCAATTTGCCGCCATAACTCCGTTAACTAAATATTTTATGGCGTGCCCGGGTAAGTTTTCCCTCAATGCAAAGTTGTTCCAGAAATACCGCCTGAAATGCAACTTGATGCGATTGTTATTCCTCCCGGTTAGTGAGTCTGATGCAGTTAGAGACTCCAGATTCTCCCCAGTATCAGCGAAGTGCGATTACCGAAGGGAAAGCTTTCTGGGGCAGCAAGGTAAACTGAATGGATAACCTAACTAGCAACCTAAATTCCCAGCCATCTGGAGATCGATCGTTTTGGGCTGCTGATAGCCGTTTAGAGCGCATTGCTGATTCGGCTATGGATGCAGTTCTAACGGTGACATTACAGGGCGAGATTATTGATTGGAATCGACAGGCTCAAATCATTTTCGGATGGAGTCGAGAAGAGGCCGTAGGCAGAAATATTGCCGACTTGATCATCCCCTCTCATTATCGCGAACACCATGAAGAACGCCTGGCTCGTTTTACGGCTGAACGCCCTGAGAGGGACTGTTCCAAAAGTTATCGCATGCTGGCTGTTCGGAGGAACGGTCAGGAATTCCCAATTGAATTCACCTTCACGGACTTGGAGTGGTCTGGCCAAACGATTCTCAATATCTTCATCTATGATGTGACAACCCATCGCGAGGTAGAACGCCAGGGTGTTCGTGAAAAGCTGGAGACCGCTTTATTACATCATTTGAATCAGACTTCACTTACAAGCGACACTCTCGAAGAGTCGTTATTGATTGCGATTCCAAATTTGACTGAGAACCTGTCATGGTCGATTGGGCATGCCTGGATTTTCAATGCGGATCGTTCCCGCCTGGTCTCGTCAGGAATTTGGCATTTTGAAAACTCGACGCAGCATGAAGAATTTAAAGTTTGCACATTAGAAAATACGTTCGAAAAAGGGGAAGGTCTTCCAGGACTTGTTTGGGAAAAAGAGAAGCCAGTCTGGATTCAGCATTTCGACAAAAACGAACATGTACTCAGAAAATTGCCGCCCGAAGAATCAGATATTAAGACCGCTATTGCCTTTCCTGTTGTACGTGGGAAAGAAATCGTGGCGGTCGTAGAACTGTTTCGCTCTGGTGAGTTGGCTCCCGATTTAAGTCTCTTGCGGCTTCTCCGTAATATCGGAGATCTGATTGGTCACTCAATTGAGCGTATGGACTTACTTGCCGAGAGGATGAGGTTTGCCGCGATCGTCGAATCCTCTGGTGATGCGATCATTGGCAAAGCTCTGGACGGTACGATTAATTCCTGGAACCAGGGAGCGCAGAAGACTTACGGATGGGAATCAGAAGAAGTCATCGGAAGAACGGTCTCAGTCTTATTGCTTCCCGGAATGGCCCATGAAGAATCGGAAATTCTGGAGGCAATGAAAACGGGGCGATTACTCGACCAGTTTCAGACGCGAAGAATGAGAAAGGATGGCACGATGATTGATGTTTCGATCACTGTGTCTCCAATTAGGGGTGTCGATGGTACCATTTTTGGTACTTCAACAATTGAACGTGACATAACTGCACAGAGAAACCGTGAGCTGGAACTATTAAAAGCGCGCGACGCGGCAGAACAGGCGAATCGTGTTCGAGGCGAATTTCTTGCGAGCGTAAGTCATGAACTCCGTACTCCTATGAATGCTATTCTAGGGATGTTGGAACTCTCGCTTCAGGAAGATCTGCCTGAATTCATTCAGGACTATCTGGCAACAGCGAAGGATTCAGCCGACTCTTTGTTGCTGCTCGTAAATGACATTCTGGATCTTTCTCGTCTGGAGTCTGGTCGGTTTGAATTGGAATCATTGGTTTTTAACGTGCGTGGGTGCCTGGACGATGCGATGAAAACATTGTCCCTCAGAGCTCATGAAAAAGGCGTTGAGCTGGTTTGTCACATTCATTCAAACGTTCCGGAATATATGATCGGAGACCCGATTCGAATTCGACAGATTATGTTGAACCTGGTTGGGAATGCACTCAAATTTACTCAACAAGGTGAAGTGATGGTTGAGCTCCAATTTGCGGGCGAAGTGAAAGACGCCGAGTTGGAAAAAATTCGACAGCGGATGGATGAATCAGCTGAAGATGAGTTTGCTAACCCCCCTGCTTCGTTGGTCGATTCCCGATATTATCAACTGGAGATGTCCGTAAGTGATACGGGAATCGGAATTGCAGACGAGGACCAGAAACGCATTTTTCAGCCATTCACGCAGGTGGATTCTTCGACGACAAGAAAGTATTCCGGAACTGGTCTTGGGTTGACCATATGTCAGGAACTAATTGGATTGATGCATGGAGAATTGTCGCTCGAGAGCGAGGTCGATAAAGGGAGTCGATTTACGTTCAAGATCTTACAGGCGATTCCAGATGAAACTGATCCCATACTGCAGAGACCGCGTGTAACGGTGGAGGAGCTTCGAGACCTTCCGGTTTTAGTTATTGATGACAATAAGTCGAATCAGAGAATCTTGAAGGAGATGTTAACGCACTGGTCGATGAAACCTGTCATGGCAAGTTCGGCTGAAGAAGCGTTGATTTACCTGAGGGAATCGAAGCAGCATAAAGAAATGTACCCACTGCTCCTGGTGGATGCCATGATGCCGGAAATGGACGGTTTTATGTTTCTACAGCAGGCACGATCAGAGCGATTACTGCACTCGGCCACGATATTGATGCTTTCGTCAGCAGATCAAAGAGTTTTTGGTGAGCGGGCTGAGGGTGTCGATATTGCCGCTTTCCTGGAAAAGCCAGTCTCACAGTCCGATCTGCTAAATGCGATTATGACAGTGCTGAAAGGGCCAGCTTTACGATCCAATACTGTTCACAAATATCAGAAGGCTCCGCAGTCCCTGAAAATACTTGTCGCGGAAGATACGCCAGCGAATCAGAAAGTCATCACCGCTATTCTGAAAAAACGAGGTCATCATGCCACGATTGCGAATAATGGTCGTGAGGCAGTTGAGTATGTTCTCAACAAAGAAGAGAATTTTGATATCGTTTTAATGGATGTCCAAATGCCAACTATGGATGGACTTCAGGCGACGCGTGTCATCCGGGAAAACGAACGAAATCGGGAAAGTGCAATTCCAATCGTGGCGATGACAGCCTATGCCATGAAAGGGGACAGAGAGAAATGTTTGAAATCCGGAATGGACGATTACATCTCGAAACCGATCGACGCGGTTAAGTTAATTCGGTTAATCGAAAAACATACTAGTCCTCTGAGGAAGGTTCGACGTAGGACAGAGCCTGAAACAGAGACGTCAGAAAATATGAAGAAAAGTTCTAACCCTTCTGATAAGCAGAAAACGAAGAAGATGATTGATATGGAAAAAGCCCAGCTTCGTTTGGGCGGAGATGTGCATTTGCTGAATAGTATGGTCAGCTTTTTTCTGGAGGATAGCCCTGCGCTGATTGCGAAGATGAAGGAGTCGCTCGCTAATGGTGATGACGACGAATTGGCGCGAGCGGTTCACAGCATCAAAGGGCTAACTTCGAATTTCGATGCTCTGGAGATAACAGCATATACGCAGATCTTGGAGGACCGGGCGAAAAAAGGGGACACCGCTGGTTTCAGTGGCGAGATCAAGAAATTGGAATCGCAAGTGGGGGAATTGATTGAAGAACTGAAAACCTGGAGAGAAAATCAGGCAGAGTTGTGAGGTTTGAAAATCATGTATGTTAGGATTTAACCTAAGCTCTTTTTTTACTTAGTTAATTCGTTAACTCATTATGAAAACCTTTTCAATTCGCAAACTAATCACCCATTTCGAGAGAGGATTCGACCATGTCTGATGTAATCAAAATTGTGGCAGCCTTAATTCTTCCACCAGTCGCCGTGCTGATGCACGTCGGCTTTGGAAAGCAATTCTGGATTAATCTCCTGCTGACGTTGTGTGTCTGGTTTCCGGGCGTTGTTCACGCCTTGTGGGTCATTTCTCGCAAATAATTGAAGACCGCACTCAATGCTGAGAGAGCGGTCTTCAATTGAATCTACGGACTTGATCTTAGCTTCAGGTGATAGATTCTTTTGAGGGCGATATTTGGGGCGTGTCTCGTATTACAGCGGTTCTGGAGGCAAGTGTGAAGAACGTTTCGGCTGGGCCAGTAGTTCTTTGGCTTCTTGTAAAAGCGTATCGCGAGTGACTGGTTTAGCGATGAATCGATCCGCCTCTAATAACTCAACGTGACGATTGAGTGCGATAGAGGGTTTGGCGCCAGTCAGGATCATGCTTTTCGGCTTTGGATCGCTATGAAGCATAATGTGGCTCAGAAGCGAAAGGCCCCCCTGCTTCGAAAAACCGGTTTCATGACTGCCGATGAAAATATCGGAGATCACCAGATCGACTTCTATCGAGTCGACAATCGCCACGGCACCGGCCGCATCTGATTCGTGGAGCACTCGATAGCCTGCTTCTTCCAGCCACGTCTGCCAGTGATTGGCGAGATCAATATCGTCTTCAAGTATTAATATCGTTTTCATGATTGAGAATTCATTAGTTCATTGATGGTGTGGTGCAACAGGGGGACATTGACCGGCTTCAATAGGCGGGGGACCGAATTTAAGTTCTCTGGCAATGGGAAACGATTTCCATATCCAGTCATAAACACAAATGGTATTTGCAACTCGATTAAACGGTCTGCCAGTGAAAAACTTGGAGTGCCGTTCATGTTAACGTCGATAATCGCGAGGTTGATCTCCCCCATTTCAGCGATATTGATTGCCTCTTCGATGCTCGCAGCCGAGCGTACCGTTTTACAGTTCATATCTGTGAAGATGCGCTCCATCTCGAGTGAGATAATTAAATTATCTTCAACTACCAGGACAGTATCGATATTAAGATCGGTGAAGTGGGCTTTGTCCACATGAAGTTGTGCTGGTTCGGGGATGTCGGCGATAGTCCTTAGCTCATAACTTTCCCGCGGCACCCAGAAATTGACCTCCAGTCCTCGTTCGTGAAATTGGACCGAAGTCTCTCCGTTGTCTTCATGTGAAAGGACTCGGTTGATCAACGTGAGACCGAACCCGTGTCGTTTCAGCGGAGGGATCGGGTTGGGGATCGTTTCTTTCCAATGGACTTTCAATCTCCCCTTCTCTGTTCTCCAGCTAATTTCCAGCACTCCGTCGGAAGCCGCAAGTGCACCATGCTTGACTGCGTTGGAAGTAAGCTCATGGATGGCTAAGGCCATGATGGGAGCGACGTCGCTACGTAGGGCTGCCTCTGGACCCTCCAATATGACGGATCGCTCGACATTGAGATAGGCAGATAGTTCAATCTCGAAGAGTTGTTTCACGCTGATCCATTGGGCGCTACTCCCACCAACGAGATCATGAGCGGTCAACAAGGCGGTGATGCGTTCTTCGAGTGAAGCGACATACTCTTCCAGGCTTTCACATTGATCCCGAGTTTGTCGGACAATCGATAGAACCAATGCCAGAATGTTCTTTACCCGATGGTTTAATTCGGCGATGAGTACATCCTGATGTTGCTTCTGTCTGTTCCATTCTCGACTTGAATGTCGGATATTGCGATAGAGGAGTTCCAGCATCGCAGCACGCAGTTCAGTGATGGTCGAAAAGTCTTCCTGTGTCCATGGCTCGCAGTGGCCCGCGATTTTTTCGATGTATTCGTCAAACGAGGAGCGAGGATGCAGGCGAGGTCCGTTGGGGCCATACTCAATATTCTTCTCTGGCATTCCTCCCCAACGTATCTCGTGATTGATTTCATTTCGGAAAAATATCAGCTGTGAAAAATTCTGATCCAGCAGAATTGAGAGAAACCCACCACAGGCGTTCAAGTCGCGCGAATCAATAGTAGAGTATTCGGTGACCGATTGTATTGATTCGATTGCCAGCAGTTCTTCGGAGACGCTCTGACTAATCGCGTCGATCGCATTTCTTTCCGGGCAATTTCCAGACGTATATATCTCATTCTGATGTTTGAACGCTATTCCCTGCGCCTTCACGACGTCCATCAGATCACAGGACAGTAAATCCAGAGTGAGCTTGACGGATTGCACTACGGGAACATGTCGCAGTTGGGTCGTTACCGCATCAGCGGCACGACGACGACTCAATGCCTGAGTATCAAGCTCTTGTTGCAATTGCATTGAGAAGAGTTGGCTGAATAGTTCTGCAATTGCCCGATAATCGGGAGATAATAGACGTGGGAAATGATGGTGAAAGGCGAATAACCCCCAGAGTTCTCCGTGAACGATGATCGAAAAGTTCATCGTCGACCGAATACCCATATTCCGAAGGTATTCCACATGAATTGGAGAGACGGCGCGGTTATGGCAAAGCGTCAAATCTAAGGGCGTTTCAGAATTGCTGATGAGTTCCAGTGGCGCCTGTTCGGTATCGTGAATAACACGAACGGGAGAACTGAGAGCAATACGGCGGACCTGCGGAGGAATGTCGTGTGCTGGATAACGGAGTCCGAGAAAGGGCTTAAGACCGGGAGCGACTTCCTCGGCGGACACTTCCCCGCTTCCATCGTTGAGAAAGCGGTAACCCATGACGCGATCGAATCCGGTCAGGTGACGCAATACTTTAACGGCTGTTTCCAGAAGTGGTTCATAGCCCTGGTCCCTGGTTAAGGCCCCCAGCATTGTCCGGACTCGAGAAATTGAAGTTCCTGATCGCTCTATCGAACCAGGGGCATCTTCCAGTTCGAGGACGATCTGAGATCCGGAAATATGGACTGCGGCATCGACGGGTCGGTCGTTCAGTTGAAAGATACCGAGCCGCTCACGATGGCTCTGAATCGTTGGTAAACCAAGAGCTCCGCGAACGGCATGAATGAGCTCTCGATTGGAGAACAGATCCGAAATCTCCCTATTGAGAATGGATTGCTCCGGCGCAATCACATTGGTGAATGTGATTGCATTTGGCGTGAAGTGGAAAACAAGGAAGTTTTCGGTGTCGAACGCGATCAAAGCGGCGAAAGGCTGGATCGATCCGGGAATGTGGACTGGTTCCCGCTCGCAATTATCCAAAGCAGCTTTGAAATCAGATTTCATTATCGTGTGGCCCAGTAGATCAATGAGATCGGTTGTTAAGGAGTAGGTGGCGCCGAACCGGCGAGGTCAATGGCTAACTGAAATAGTAGTTCTGCACCTTCTACGGTTTCCGTAGAATTGACATCAGCGTTGGCCAGTGATTCTAAAAACAGAGGCCATCGCGTTTGCGAATCCTGTGTAAGTGTGTTGAGAAAGTGGTGGGGTACGTCTTCCGGAAAGTGGTCACGAACTGCCTTGAGAAGAAAGCGCGCACCCATACTGGACCCTTCGAGAACGTAAACTGTTCCCCAGTGGGCCCCTGCTGTTTGAGGAGACGGATATTGCGTGATTATGTCGATGGGAATCAGTGGGCCGTCGGGGATATCCAGTTGATTTCGGTCTTGTGCGATGAACTGAGCGAGAGGGGGATTAAATGCGAGTTCCGGAACAGAGGAAGTGACATGTTGTATACATGGCTCCGCCCATTCGAATAATGTCTGCATCAGTTCGAGATAACGGGCATACCCTGCAGCAGACTTGGTAATACCGAATTGTCCGATCTGCTGATCAAGTTGTTGATGCAGGTCTCGCGTAGCCTGTCTTAATTCAGTATGAAGTTGACTCGGTTTCGATTTTGGTTCTGGCATCTGGAGGTTCAAACTTTCTGGCGATGTTCCCGTACCATACGATCAACCATTCTTATTAATTCGGGACCATTGATTGGTTTAGGGCAGTAACCGTCACATCCGATTTCGAGACAAGCTTCTCGGTGGCCTTCCATCGCATCCGCGGTCAAGGCGATGATTGGAATCTTGAATTCAGCATCTCGCAAGTTTCGTACGGCGTCACGCCCATCCATGACTGGCATTTGCATGTCCATCAGAATGAGTTCAAAATCCTTTTTACTGCTCCGGGCGGATAAAGCTGCGTCCACGGCCTGTTGGCCATTCTCGGCTACGGTCACATTGGCTCCTGCTGTTTCCAGAAAATACTTTGCGACAAACCAGACATCTCGACGGTCGTCCGCCAACAGAACTTTACAGTTAAGTTGGGGCAGCGCCTCATGCTCGTTGGATTCTTTGAGTTCTTCCAGTTCGTCGAGAGAACGGACATGGACGAGCTTCGATAGCATGACATCATCAAGAGGGAAGGAAAGACGAAAGCGGCTTCCTTCTCCAGGTTTGCTCTTAACGGTAATGCTGGCCTGCATTTTTTCCGCAAGTCGCTTACTGATGCTTAATCCGAGACCAGTGCCGGAGTAATTCCGCGTCATGTCTCGTGCAACTTGGGAGAAGGGTTTGAATAATCGCTTTTGCTCTGACAGTGGGATGCCAATACCCGTGTCAATGACATCGATGTTCAGTTTAGGCTCGGCTCTGTCGGTGTCGTCTATAGCGACAACGACTTTGACTTCACCTTCGTCTGTAAATTTGAGCGCATTACTGATCAGGTTGACGAGAATCTGCCGTACGCGAATGCGATCGCCCATGATGTTGTGTGGGACATCGGTTTTGAATTCGAAGAGGAGCGGGATACCCACCTCTGCGGAGCGAACGGACATGAGCGAACGGACATCTTCGATGACTTCTAACACGCCGACCTGTTCATCATCGACTTCCATCTTTCCCGCCTCGATTTTGGAGAGATCGAGAATGTCATTCAGTAGGGCCAGAAGGTACTGGCCGTTGCGTTTGATCGTATCGATCTTGTCCTGGAATGCGGGGTCCTGAGATTCTATACGTAAAATATCGGCAAAACCAAGCATCGCTGTCATGGGGGTGCGGAGTTCGTGACTCATGTTGGTCAGGAATTCGCTTTTGGCCTTACTTGCCTGCTTGGCAATCCGGTTAGCCCGTTCAAGCTTTTCGCGATATTCCTGTTCCTGAGTAATGTCTCGATTGATTTCCAGAATCTGTTTGGTATTGCGATGATTGATTAATAATTGATGCCGACTCGAAACAGTGATCATCACACCATCTCTACGCGTATGTTTTATCGGCCCGTACCATTCTCCTTTTTCGAGTAACTGGTCTTCGATCGATTGCCAGCTTTGTGAGTGCTCTGATTGGAACAGTTCGTGCGTTATTCGACCAATCGCTTCTTCAGGTGTGTACCCATAAAGTTGAGTGGCGCCTTTATTCCAGCTTTGGATGGTGCCATTAAAATTCCAGAGAATGATCGCATCGTTGGAGGCTTCAATCATCTGCCCCATTTGTTCGAGTCGATTGAACAGGGATTTTCGCTCGCTGATGTCGCGGACGATTTTACAGATATACTGAACGCCCCCAAGTTCAATGTACTTCGCCGAAATCTCTACCGGAATGCGATTCTCTGCGGCGTCGGTCCATTCAGATTCGAAGACAGTTCCCTCTGCGAGACGGGATTCGAACTGCTGTTGAAATTCTTCCAGATTTCGATCTCGATCAATGTCGATGTTCCGCTTGCTGAGTAATTCCTCTCGCGAATACCCCAATAATTCGCACATTGAGGGGTTTACGTAATGGAAAGTGCCATTCCTTCGTACCAGCGCAATCGACTCTACCGCCGACTCTGTCATAAATTTGAATTGTTCGACTTCAGCCTGGGCCTGTTTGTGGGCTGTGATGTCGATCAGCGTCAGCACAACGCCTTCTATCTGGTTGTCACTACGATAGGGTAAAGCTCGGAGAAGTAGGTCTATGTTATTCTGAGTTTTGAGTTCGAGTTCTTTTTCCGTATGTTCTTCAATCACGCTCTGCAGAAACTCAATCATATTGGGATAATTGAGATGATGGACAAATCCCTCGAAGGACCGCCCGATATCCTGCCGGATTAGGTGTAACTGGCGGGCAATATCAGGAGTGAATCGACGGATACATAGTTCATTATCCAGATAGATTACGCCAACTCGTGTGGTGGCGAGCAGATTGTCCATGTCGTTATTGGCCTGGGCCAACTGCTCGACTCGACGCTGATGCTCCGAATTGATCGTATATAATTCTTCATTGACACTGTGAAGCTCTTCGTTGGTGCTTTGCAGTTCTTCATTTGATGCGACCAGTTCTTCGTTGGATGCCTGCATTTCCTCATTTGCAGATTGGAGTTCTTCTATGTTGGCTTGTAACTTTTCTTCGGAAAAAGTCAGTTCTGATTCGAGTTGATGAATTCGATCATTTGCAACGTCGGAATTCGTCGTATTCACTTCTATAACATCATCGTGATCGACTTTATCTCGATGATGAAACTCGATCAGGAATGCAGGTTCCAGCGGAGGCGTAGGTGTTACAGGTTCGATCGTTAAATCAAGAACTCGTTCTTCACCTTCCATCTCTATCCTAAGCCCAGAAAAACGAACCGTGTGTTTTTTGTGCTCGGCCTGCTGAATCGCTCTGCGAATACCGCTCTGGATGTTCTCGTTGAGGAGATCGAAAATCAAGCTCGATTGCCGTCCACTCGCAACTCGCAGAAACTTTTCGGCTCCGTTGAAAATATGCAGAGTTTCGTAAGTTTTCGAGATCAGAATGCTGGGAGGCATTTTACTGTTCAGGAGACTTTCGTAGACACTCATTCGCGACCGATCCGAGAGGGACGTCTGTGTCTGGAGGGGCTCTGCTCGATTGAGCGAAAGTCTGTTCGCAGGAATCCCGAACGAAATTCGTGAGCTTAATGGGAGTTTGTTCTCGCGGCGCTTGCTGAAGATTCGCCAACGTTTAGACAAATTTTCGAATTCATCGGACAGATCTGCGGGAGATTCACTAGGACCAAGAAACAGGATTCCGTTGAGTTTCAATGAAAAATGGAGCAGCGACAGAACTTTTTTCTGCGCGGCCGGCGTCAGGTAGATCAGGAGGTTACGGCAGGTAACCAGATCCATTTGAGTGAAGGGAGGATCTGTTAAAAGATTGTGGGGGGCAAATACGACCTGGTGCCGGAGTTCTTTGGAGATCTGGTAGCCATTTCCCTGAGAAGTGAAATAACGATTGATCAAGTCTTCAGGCAAATGGGCGACCGATTCAGGTGGATAAAGTCCATTAGCCGCGAACTGGATAGAACCATTATAGACATCGGTAGCGAAGACCTGAAATTCGATATTAATTTCGGATTTGCGAATGATCTCACTAATCATTATCGCAATAGAAAAAGCCTCTTCGCCCGTAGAACATCCTGCGACCCAAACACGAAAAGAATGTTTTTCCGAGGCTTTTTGCTCTAGCAGTGTGGTTAATTCGGGTCTCAGACATTCAAAGGCGTCCGGATCTCGGAAAAACTGGGTGACACCAATCAGCAGATCCTTCAGCAGATGATGGAGCTGGCCCGGATCGGTTTTGAGAAGCTCTAGATAGTCTTCCAGTGATTTTGAATTAATGAGGTCGGCTCGACGGTTGATTCTGCGTTCGACCGTGCTGAGTTTGTAGTGAGTGAAGTCGACATTGAACTGCTCCCTAATGACTTCGAGGACCTGTTTCAGTTCTGAGGATGCACGTACCGGTATGTCATCGTTCTCGTCGGATGAAATCTCCTTGCTGACATAATTCGTTAAGGCACGTGCAATGCGATCGGGAGGTAGAATTTTATCTACGATACCAGTAGCGATTGCATTTAAGGGCATTCCATCAAAACGTGCTGACTCTTCGTCCTGGCAGAGAACCAGTCCCCCGCTTTCATGAATATCTTTGATGCCGCGCGAGCCATCGCTGCCCGTTCCGGAGAGAACAACCCCGATCGAGTAAGGGCCAACGTCGCTGGCGAGCGAGCGAAAGAACTGGTCAATGGGATGAGAGAGCCCGCGGTTAGAATTACGGTCCGTCAAAAGCAATTTCCGTCCCGAGATGACCATCTCTTTATCGGGAGGGATGAGATAGACGTGATCGGGTTCGGCGAGGACGCCATCCTCTACGATTTGGATCCGCATCTTTGTCCGACGTGCCAGGAGTTCATCCATGTGGCTTTTGAAGTCGGGGGAGAGATGCTGAATGACGATAAATGCCATTCCCGTATCGGCATCAAGGTTCTCGAATAGCTCTTCGAGTGCTTCCAGACCGCCAGCGGAGGCACCAATGCCCACTACGTGGCAGGGCACATGTTCAGCATTACCCTTTTCGACGGTATCAGCACTGGGAACGTTTTCCGACACGTTTATAAACCTTGGGAATCATATGACTGTAAGCGTCGTTGCCTAGGGAGGCCGGCACTCGACGGAAAGACGGTCTGCTTCAGGGAAGAATAATCTACTTACTGAGGCATCATAATCTTTAGTACTCAAGTAAAGATCTACTGAATATAAGTTACTGCCTGCAGTTAATCAGCCACCCTGGGTGATTCCATTCTGTGCGATACGCATCGTCTGAATGTCAAAGTAAACAGTATCGCGACAAGCCCTAAATGTCAATGAATTTAGGACTTACGTAGTTACTTTTGAATTAACCCTGATCAAATAACTTGACGTTTGAGTCCAGTTTCTGGACAATCCGGGTTATGAATTCCGTTGACCTATAGACCCAAGATGGCTCGTAATAAACGGCATCTGGAAATTCTCTTTATCCTCCTCCTGCAATAAGAATGAACCAGTTCCGGCTGTTAAGAGTAAGGGTCTATTAATGAACGAAAATGCCACCATTTATCTAGCCATTGGTTGCGAAGAATCCCGTCCTGTCATTGAACAGATGTTAAAGTCCCTGAATCATAAGGTGCCCGTAGTTACGGATTCTGGGATGAGGTTGATCCACGCCAGTGCGGAGAAAAAGCCCGATCTCCTGATCTCTGGAATTCACCTATCCGACATGGCGGGGATTGACGCGTTGATCGAGTGTGGAAAGGTTGACCCTGTGCCTTCGATCATTATCTCCAATACGGCAGAATACGACAAAGTTCGTAAAGCCATGGAAGATCATGTGATGGCGTTTTTAACCGAGCCTGTGGCGATGGCGGATTTGAAGCCTGCGATTTTCCTGGTGCAGAAGCGTTTCGAGCAGTTTGAAGAATTGCGTAAGGAAAACGCCGAGTTGAAGATGGCCTTAGAGACTCGCAAATGGGTCGAGCGCGCGAAAGGAATCATTATGAAGAGTAAGGATGTCGACGAGGAGACGGCATTCCGCGAACTGCGACGCATGGCTAATGACCGTCGCGCTAAAATGCTCGATGTCGCGAAGGTTATCGTCGAGGGAGCAGAGCTACTGGAAAGCTAGGCTCGATATAAAGTCCTCCAGCCAAGTTGTGCCCGAGCGGAAAAAGTCATGAGGAAGGAGTCTCCGAGGACGATTCTGCGGATTGTTCTTTCTCCTTGTTCTCATTCTCACTGTAGGAACGGTCTACAATGATCTTCTTTTCGAAGACCTGGACTGCACCTTCAGACGCTTCGATCCCAGCACCCTTCTGTCGTGCCCAAGTCTGAGTGAATTCTGCGCCTAGCAGGAAGATCATGCCTGAGTAATATACCCAGAGCAGGAGCAGAACAAAAGAGGCGGCCTCTCCATAGCGACTGTTGTCCGTTGAAGACAAGTACATTCCCAGCGCAAACTTACCAAACATAAACAGCAAGGCCGTGGTGCCCGCCCCGAGCCAGGTGTCTTTCCAATGCATTTCTGCGTCGGGAAGCCATTTGAACATGGCGGCGAATAACATCATGAAGACGGTGAAGCTCACTACGAAATTGATCATGAGTGGGATCCACGACGATATCTGTTCGCCAAACCATTCAGAAATGTACCCACCCACAGCGTTTAATACGGCCGTCAGAACGAGCGAAACCAATAGCAGAAAGGCGATTGCGATAATCATTCCCAAAGAGAGAACACGCTTGGTAATGAAACTTCGTACGCCTCCCTGTTCTGGGTCGGGCTCTACACCCCAAATGCTGTTTAGTGAAGATTGCAATTGAACCATCACCCCTGTTGCACCGAACAGGAGAATGCAACCTCCCATAATCGCGGCGAGTCCACCAGTGCTATGTTCCTGCGATGCTTTCATCATTGTCTCAATTTGCATCCAACCTCCTTCACCGACCACATTGGTAATGTGATGTTCAAGTTGGCCGCTTACATCATCCGGGGTCCAGAAGAAGCCGGCGACGGTGACCACAAGCACCAGTAGAGGTGGAAGTGAAAAGGCAGTGTAGTACGACAGAGCCGCTGCCATGGTGGAACAGTCATTATCGATAAAGCTGTTTACACTTGATTTGAGAACGCCGATCGTTTTTCCGGTTGGAGCTCGCATTTTTCTTCACCCAATATTTCGCGTAAGAACTCAACGGGATATGTGTCAGGTCGGTGAGTCTTCCAGTTTATGCTTGACTAGGGAGAGTTCTGGTTCCTCTGAGGAAAAAGCGAAACTGGATTACTGAGTTTGTGATGTTCACATCAGCAACTCACTGCAGCTTTAGATGAGTAATGCAAATAGAATGCGAATGCGTGGGTAATACGGTGAATTAAAGATGTTATGTCATATTTTCTCCTAAATAGTCCCGTTTGAGCCTCGGCCTTTATCAATGTAGATCTAACCAATGAACGTTGGAGGATGGATTGGGCGCTGATCAACCAGTCTTGGTTGAGAAACAACCAGAGATGGCGAAGGTATTTAAATCCTGCGAGAATGCCGGTGAAAGAAAATAGATTTGACGAAACCCCTTTAAAATAAGTGCGTATTGATCATTCAGGCGGAAGTGATCGTTTTAGAGAACCAATTGGCACGGCGGTTGCGAATACCGTATTCAGCAATCACACAAATGTGTGTTTCAAATAGGTATTTCGAAGTTGGGCTGTGTGGTTCAACTCATCGCTTTTCGCGATTTAAATTTCCGATACAAATGAAAAGGTGTCGCTATGTTAAATCTTGCAATCTTGTTTGTGGTCATCGCACTGATCGCTGGTCTGTTAGGTTTTGGTCTTGTTGGTGGTATGGCTTTCACAGCTGCCAAAATCTGTTTCTTCATCTTCCTGGTTCTGGCTATCTTGGCATTCGTTGGCGGACGCCGGACGCTACCGTAGTTTAGAAGGAACGTGAGCTGATCGAACCCACGGTCGTCGTTCAGTTCAAAAAAGACAGAGGCCTTTGAGCGTTGCTTCCGTAACGGGTTGAACTGGCTGGTGTGATGATATCAGTACCACGTCACTCAGTAAGTGATCGCGACATTAATTCAACGGAGTGTCGAGTTGATGAGGTCTCTGGGTCGGGCAGGGAAACCTGTCATAGGTCAATGTGATACGGAGTCGTCCTTAACAAAGACGTCATTAGTGGAATCGCTATCACAGCAAAGAAGCGAAGGATCGAACAAAATGTTTTACTGAATCAGCGTTAAGCTTTGATCTGACATGTGGCCACTAGGCCACCAAGGGCCGTTTATTGCGTAACGCTGATTCGCTATATGAAAAGATAAGTGTCTATCAATAGACACCTTTTCGAAGATCGATCTGAGAAAATAGAGAATACCAACCTCGTCAGGAGGGTAGGTTGAATCGATTTTTCTTGGGTCGATTCTTTCGTAGGTACTCGGTGCTGGTAAGTTGGCATTGGCCCTGCTCTATCTCTCCAATATGAAAAAACGATCATTATGATCTTCTTTAACAGCGAGCCAATATCTACCCATTCTCGTGCCACCTCGACTGCGATTCACATCCGGTCTATTTTTTCAGTGGCACTATTCTCTTTAGTGATGTTGTCGCTATTTGCGAAAGCGCTGCATGCGCAAGAGGGGGGCGGAGCTGACGGGGCTAGCAATTCTGCAACAGAATCCTCTCCAGTAGAGCCAAGCCCTTCAGATACAGATCCGCCCGAAGAGCAGATCGAGGTTAATGACGTCCTGCCAGATAATAGGATCCAACAACGAATTCAAAAGATCTTGACCAGTTCCCAATGGATTGAAGAAATCAAAGTGGAGGTCAGTGATGGCGTTGTCGTGCTAAAGGGCTTAGCCAGCGATGATGAAAAGAAAGATTGGGCGTCGCGGATGAGTTCCAGCGTGGAAGGTGTCGTCGCGGTTCAGAACGATTTAGAGATTAAAGCGTCTATGGGATTTAATTTGGACGAATCTCTGGAGCATGTCACGGAAAGTCTTCTAAGTCTCTGGAGAGATTTCTTGTCGCGACTTCCACTGATTCTGGTTGGGTTCTTGGTCTTGGTTGCGACCTGGGGGATCAGTAAAGGGGCTATTGCTCTCGTACGACGTTCTTCCGGGAAAGCTCGCGTCAGGGAGAATCTGAGCGATCTCTTTGTGCAGTTGACGACTTTCTCCATTTGGACCTTTGGAATCATGGTGGCGGCGATAGTCGTCTTTCCGGGAATGACCCCCGCCAAACTACTTACGGTGTTAGGGTTAGGATCCGTGGCACTCGGATTTGCTTTTAAAGACATCTTCGAGAATTTCTTCGCTGGAATTTTAATACTGTGGCGGTTTCCTCTCGACCGGGGCGATTTTATTGAATGTGAAGATATCGAAGGGAAAGTCGAAGACATAACCATTCGTATGACGACGATTCGTCAAGTGGATGGGCAATTGGTGGTGGTTCCTAATGCCGTGTTGTTTAAGAATGCAGTGAATATCTTGACGAACAAGAAGATTCGCAGAACCACTGTTATTTGCGGCGTTGCCTATGATGAAGATGTGGATGCTTCTCGCGAGGTGATTAAGTCTGCTGTCCAGGACTGTTCGACCGTCTCCGATGAAAAGCCGGTCGAAATCTTCGCACAGGAATTTGCTGCCTCTAGTATTAACTTTGAAGTCACCTGGTGGACTGGCTCGACACCGTTGGATATTCGTCGCTCTCGAGACGAAGTTGTTGCCTCGGTGAAGCAAAGCTTGGACGAAGCCGGAATCGAAATCCCGTTCCCTTATCGCACGCTTACATTTAAAGAGCCTCTCTCTGTCGCTAATTCTGCTGCCGATAAGAATAGTGGCGATCAGACTGGGCAGGAATAGTAAACAGGTTGCTCGCGATGAATCGCCCCTGATAGTAGCTGTTCTGTAGTTGAACTGCTGATACTTATCTTCTTCAGTGCCTCCGGCTCCGCATTGGAAGCCGTTTACGCAGTGGAAGTGGAAGATTGTTTCTCCTCTCCCAGTACGTCTTCGAGGTAGAGCGTGCGAATCATTACCAGAATTACGGCGAGAAGAGGTGTCGCGATGGCGACTCCCAGGAAGCCGGCGATCATTCCTAGTAGGACCTGCCAGGTAATGAGTAATGCGGGAGGAATAGCAACTGCCTGTTGCTGGATTAAGGGGGTGAAGACATAACTTTCCAGAATCTGAAACGCAACGAAAGTGACAATCACCAAACCTGCTATGGTGAGTCCTTCTGGTATTGAAATAAGTACCGCTACCGTAAGTGCGATGGCGGCTCCAATATTGGGAACGAAGGTTAATATGCCAGTGATCAATCCCAGCATCAACGGAATTGGAGCTCCGATGAGGTACAAAGAAAATCCTGTACCGAATCCAGTGATCAGCATGGTCAACAGACGGCCCATTAACCAGGCCCAAAGCTGGCTGCCCGACTGGTTCAGAATGTCGCGAGCTCGCTCACGCAAGTCCGGTTTGATTAGTTTGACGATCCCATCTCGGTAGAGTTCCGGATCGACTGCCAGAAACAGTCCGACAACAATTACGATGGCGAAATTCAGGATTGCAGCCAGTGCTGCCTGGAATATATTGACCAGAAATCCGAGTGCTGACCCTATATTCGATTTTTGCAGAAGTTCCAATGTGTCTGTAGCATTTTCTTGATCACTTTTATGCTCGTTAGAGTTTTCGCTACCGTTGGTATTTGTTTCCTGTTTTTCCGATGGTGATCCCGTTTCAGAAGAAGATAAGGAGTCTGACAGCGAACCCTCCATAAAGGGTTTTATGGCTGAGGCTCGATTCAGTATTTCAGAGGCGAAGGGAATTTGTTCGATGGTCGACTGTACTGAAGGATGTGAGTCAATCCATTTGGAAATCTGGATAGTGGACTGGTCCAATTTCTCTGTCGCTTTCTCGATTCGTTCTTCAATTGTCCGCCCCGCAAAAGTCACCAGTAGCACGGCTATCGAGATGCAGGCCACCACAACGAGAAGTAGGCACACCTTGTAGCTGGCGTGGGTGTATCGTCCTACCAGCACGCTGCTCTTTGTGAGGAAGACGCCTAGCAGAATTCCCAGGAATCCCAGCATGAAAAAGTGACTGATCGTCACTAGTGCCGCGGAAAAGATCGTAAAAAGCCAAGCCATCAGCAGAATAAAAAAGGCGGGAACGAGGATGTTCGTTCGGATCGGCTTTGTGGGAGCGTTCATTTTTAAAATCCATTCGGGATTATTGTATTCGGGTCGTTTTGGCAGTGATCAGGTGCGACTCAATAATGTAAGCCGCTTCAATCTGGCAAATGCTATACCGTGCCACGACTTACGCGCAGTATCGCTCGATATTCAATTGGGTAAGCCTGTTCGTGAAAAGACTGAGCGACACTTTGAGTAGTCATCGTATGCTCGGCAATCGATCTGTTTGTCGGGCGGTCAATCTTTACGTCACCTTAATTGCGTCTCCAAGTGGAATGAGACAAAAAAATCAGGAATCTCGGAGAGAAACAATGTCGAACATTCGCCTGCCAAACCCGTACTCTTTCTTTGTTTGTTGAAATCTCAGTCGAGAGCATTGCAGGATTGTATGCAGTGTGCCTCTTCTGTAAATGGCTGTTTGGCATGTCATTTGCAAATCTAGATAACCAGCAAATCAGCAACAACTTCAATCAGAGGAGATAATATCATGGGTCTCGAAACAAAACTCGATCTCAATGAAGAAACTATTGATCATTTGCAGGACTTAATCTGCGCAAATATTGATGCTCACGAGGGACTGAAAGAGTCCGCTGAGAAAATCAGTGACAGCTCAGTCGCCAGCACCTTCCGGGAAATCGCTCAGGAGCGTACTCAGTTGGCTAAAGAACTGCAGATCTACTGCGAATGGAATGGTGAGCAAGCTCGCAAAGGGGGCTCTGCTTCCGCCGCTGTTCACCGAGCTTGGATCGACATTCGCAGCATGTTAAGCAATGGTGATCCCTACTCCATCCTGGCCGAAGCAGAACGGGGCGAGGACCATATTAAGCATGCTTATGAAGACGCATTAAAAGCATCGGCGGGGAGTGCAATGACAGACGTACTTCAAGCTCAATACAGAATTGTGAAGGCGGGACATGACCGCATCCGTAATTTACGTGATCAATTCAAAGCTCAGGAATAATCATGTAATTATCATGCCGAGGCGGGTCTGCTCAAACGTCCCGCTGATTCAATTCTCGAAGAAATATTCGTGAATGAATCGAACGCGGTAATGGACTGATCACCTTTGCCGTGCGATTAAAGTGTTAAGTGAATTGGAAGATGAAAACTATTAAGTCAGTATAGTCAGACCGCTCCAGTTTTTCAGGACTCAACTGGGGCGGTTTGGCAATACTACTCAGGCTGTTCAGTCATCCGAGAATTCTCGATGCATGTCACTCTGCTTCTGACTTCCATTTACAAGCTGGAACTCATTTGTCGAAATACAATGAACTCTGCTTCGCTCTCATTCCCCCAGGCGTCTTAATAACGGATTTCTCCTACGATGATACAGCAGTCTATAGTGGTTCCCGGTAGCTATAATCACGGATACATCCATCAGTTACCACTCACGAAGCATGCGTTCCCTGCTTACCCGGAGACGCCACCCCGTCGTACTATCGACTCGGGAGTTCTTTCTGCGATTGGCTATACGCCTCTTATTTGTTTAAACCAGTACATCGATGACCGAGTTCAATTGCACGTCAAACTCGAAGCGTTGAATCCGGGTGGAAGTGCCAAGGATCGTCCCGCAGCATTGATGATTACGGAAGCACTCAATGCAGGCCAGATATCTCAGAATACGACTATCATCGAATCCTCCTCTGGCAACATGGGTGTAGGGTTGGCGCAGGTATGCGGGTACTACGGACTGTCATTAATTTGTGTTGTCGATTCCAAGGCTCAGCCCCAGAATGTGCAGATCATGGAGGCCTTGGGAGCACACATTGTTCGAGTCGACGATCCTGAAGATGGTGACTTCCTCGGTAAACGGCTTGAACGAGTACAATCTCTTGTCCGCGCGATACCAGATTCCTACTGGCCTAATCAATACGCAAACGAACTCAATCCCAAGTCACATCAGACAGGAACGATCAAGGAAATAATTCAGGAGATGAGCGTTGTTCCCGACTACCTATTCGTCGCGACAAGTAGTACAGGGACGGCACAAGGATGCCAGAATTATCTTAAGCAACATAAACTGCCCACTCAGGTCGTAGCCGTAGATGCTGTGGGAAGCGTGTTGTTTGGCGGTTCGCATGGCCCTCGACGAATTCCCGGTTTGGGAACGGGCTGCATTCCTCCCTTGGCAGACGGTCAGAGTTTCTCACATGTGAAGCGAGTCAACGATCTCGACTGCGTCGTCGGATGCCGTCGTATGGCATCGAGAGAAGCGATGCTGGTGGGTGGCTCGGCGGGTGGCGTAATGGAAGCAATCTATTCCATGCGATCAGAATTAAGAGGGAAATCATGTGTTGCCATACTGCATGACTCGGGGACTCGTTATCTCGACACGGTGTATTCCGATGATTGGGTTGAGTCGACATTAGGTTGTAACTTGGAAGACCTGAAACAACGAGTTGGCAGACGGAAGCAACGAAAGCGGAACCGATACTTTGTAACGGGGGTTCCCAGATTGAAATCGAAATCAAAATTCTTAGAACATAATCACAGCCTTACTGTGGAGGAATCAAAACAGATACTGTCATGAACGATCAGGAAAATACCAGTATGGAAACTAATCCCACTCAAAAACATAAAGATACCCCGGTGGGTAAAGAGTCAGCGTTGAAGATTGCCATTGTAGGAGGCGGTCCGCGTGGCCTTTACTCTTTGGAAAGGCTATTGCATTACGCCCGCCAGATCGCACCGCAACGCATTCGCGTTTGTCTCTACGATACCAGTGGTCAACCAGGAGCAGGAACAGTCTATTCACCCAAGCAGCCTGCATGGTTGCTGATGAATTACAGTTCCAAAAATATCGATGCCTGGGTACGTGACGATATGGGATCAGAAGACCCGATGTCACCTGAGTCAATCAGACACGATTTGGAGAATTATCCTTCGCTCGTTCAATGGTTGGACAAGCATCATCCAGAAATGGCCGACCCCGACCAGGCTATTCCCCGAGCCATCGCGGGAGAATACTTTCGGGATTGCTATGCACAGGTACTGCGTGAGAAACCAGAAAATGTGAGCTTCGTTCTCAAGTCAGCGACCGTCAAAGACGTTGTTCGTCAAAAAGATCGTTGGGCGGTAATGACAGTGGAGGAATCCCAGGAGTACGACGAAGTGTTGCTTAGTCTAGGGCATGGTGCCAATGTCGGAAGTGCGAATCCTGAAGAATGGTTTCATCCTCATTCCTATGAGAGTCGAGTCGGGATGTCGCAAAACCGGACTAAACATCTCGTCAACTCCACGTACCCGGTCGCGGCGCAACTTTCGGAAGAGAAAGTTCAACCGGGTAGTAAAGTCGCCATCAGAGGTTTTGGACTTACTTTCATTGATGCCTGTCTCAGTCTCACCGAGGGGCGTGGCGGTAAATTCAAACAACTAAAAACTGGTGAATGGGAATACGAAATGTCCGGGCATGAACCGGAGATAATCTATCCCTATTCTCGTACCGGACGGCCGATGTTAGCTAAACCGGACGCTCGGAAAGTGACGAGAAGCCCCGGGTTATCCACAATTTGGAAGCGAGGCAAGGAGCAGTTAAGAAAGTTAGAGTCTTCCGAGTATGGGTTGGATTTTAATTCCCAGATGAAACCGATTCTCGTGGAGACTGCGGCAGAAGCTTTGAGAGTTCAGCAGGGAGAAAAGACGAAAGAAGGAATAACATCCACATTCAGATATGATGAACCGTCTTCTGATTCGATGTTGAGCTGGTTGGCAGGATGGAGCGGTGGGACAGTGTTTCCGGTTGATATTTGGAACCGTCTGACCGATTCTTATCGGACGGCGACCGGTCTTCGACCTGCCGATGAAGCCTGGGCGATAGCAGAAACGTGGAGAGAACTATACCCTGCCCTGGTGGAGAGAATCAGTTATGGAGGTTTGTCCGAAGCGAGTTGGGAATTGTTCCAGCTTTATGCTGCGGAAATGGAACGAATCGCTTTTGGCCCTCCCGCCGAATCCGTTGGCAAGTTGCTTGCCCTTATAAAATCCGGGCTGGTAGAATTAAGATTCCTTACAGGTTCGCCCGTTGCTTTTGTGAAGCAGCATCCTCTGGAATCGCAATCGGAACTTATTCTGCGTAATGATCAATCGCAGATCATTGTCGATAGCATCGTCAATGCGGTACTTCCCGCTTCTCAACATGCGACGGAAGGTTCGTTGCTGTATAATCTCTTGCAGCGGAAAACTCTGAGCCGGTTTCGAAATACGGGTGGTATCGCCGTTGATCATGAGACGAATGCACTTAATGAGATGGAACATGCCGTGTCTGGTCTTTCCGTAGTGGGACGGCCAACGGAAGGATGTGTGCTTGGGAATGATACATTGAGCCGAACATTGCATCCCGAATCGGATCGATGGGCAAAACGCCTCATAAAATCATTCACTCAAACGAATTCAAATATGCAAATGAAGCTGAAGAACGAAGAACTTCTTAAAGAACATTCAGATACGCTGATTAATCAAGCCTGAATGATCGTACTGGTGACTGGCGATTCATTTGACGAATTCTGCCTGATCCGGTTGAAAAATCGAATGGTCCAGGAAGGACTCCTGTTATGTCTGACAACCCTGTTCAAGGCGGCCAGTTTGAGGAGACCACTGCGGGCTCCTCGGACGAGGCAAAAGACCAGCAACGCGACGTTCTTACGAATTGTCAGGGAGTGCTTCCTCTAGCAGCTCGCCTGGAACCGTGGATGTTGCGGCTGTGCAATAATCAAAAGCTGGCCCCACTCGTAAACGAGTATGGTTCGCCATTGAATGTCCTGAATGACCGATCTTTTCGACGAAACATCGCTCGTCTCTATCAGGTTGCCGAGTCTCAACAATTGCCATTCGATCTCTATTTCGCCCGTAAAGCAAATAAGTGTCTGGGATTTCTGGACGTCGTTCAGGAATTAGGCTGTGGTGTAGACACTGCCAGTGAACCCGAGTTGGAGCAGACGCTTAAAAAAGGTGTTCCGGGAGATAAAATTGTCTGTACTGCAGCGGTGAAGTCAGCTCACTTGCTGGATTTGTGTATTGAAAATGGCGTGACGATTGTCATTGATAATGCAGATGAACTTCGCATTGCCGCTTACATCGCCTGTCAAAAAAATAAAGAGGCTTTAATCGCGGTACGCGTTAGTGAATTTGAGCATCAGGGTACGACCCTCGAATCCCGTTTTGGATTTGCGATTTCAGTGCTGCGAAACCATTTCCACCAATTAATGAATCAGGAACATGTGTCGGAATGTGTTCGGCTGACGGGAGTTCAGTTTCATCTGAACGGTTATTGCGTGGAAGAACGAGTTTCTGCATTACGGGAACTTTTACCACTGATTGATCATTGGCGAACTGAAGGGCATGACATTCAGTTTCTCGATATTGGTGGCGGGTTTCCGATGTCCTATCTCAAATCGAGGCAGGAGTGGTCAATTTTCTGGTTGGAGCATTCTCGGGCTCTGATGGGACGACGGTCGGTGATTACCTATCGGAATCATGGATTAGGTCTGATGGCCGTGAATGATCAGATTTATGGAGAACGGAACAGTTATCCCTACTGGCAATCTCCTGTTCAGGGTGAATGGTTTGAACAACTGCTCGACTCCAGCTGTGGTTTAACGACCGTTGCAGGTGCGATTAAAAAACGAGAACTGGAATTACGTTGTGAACCAGGACGGAGTTTGCTGGATGGGTGCGGAATGACGATTGCTCGCGTCGAGTATCGCAAACAACGATCCAATGGAGACTGGATGATCGGATTAGCGATGAACCATACGCAGTGCCGCACCAGCAACGATGACTTTCTGGTAGACCCCCTGCTCGTCCCTTCTCATCCTGTTCAGACAGGGCGAGGTTCGTTTTCCAATAATCCTCCTATGGAAGGTTACCTGGTGGGAGCCTACTGCACAGAGAGCGAACTATTGGCGTTAAGGAAGTTAAAATTCTCGAATGGGATCTCAGTGGGAGATAATATCGTGTTTCCCAATACGGCTGGTTACCTCATGCATTTTCGGGAGAGTCGCTCGCATCAGTTTCCTTTAGCAAAGAACGTGTTTCTCAATGAGACACAAGATACGATTCAACTGGATGAAATAGAACAAATTTAGATGACGTTCAGCGACGGAATTATTTCTAGTAGTAGTTTCAAAACCCTCTGATGGGTCACGTTCACCCTGTCCATGTAGAGTATAAGACAGCCACAACCGGGTTTTGAAATGGCCCCTAGATATCAGATGCCTCATTCCATCAAATCACGTTACTTAGCTATGATGAAAATCGTTAATAAAAACTGTAAAGATCGAAGGAATACCTGCGGTATCGATCCAAAAACTGTAATCAAAATTATTGTATAACGAGAGTGTATTGTAACTCTTCAATAAACAGTCTTTCCAGGAACCCCTCCTCAACTGACAGTATAACTGAATGTTAAACTCCATCGTTAACTCGAGAGAAGAGAGGGTCATCTTATGTCGAAGGGCAAAGATAAACAGGCGAAACCATCCGTTCGAAAAGGTAACGGAGGCGAATGGCACCAAGAGGCGAAATCAACCAAAGAGCGAATGACGACTAATCAGGGGGTGGTCGTTTCGGATGATCAAAACTCGCTCAAGGTGGGAGGGCGCGGCTCGACTTTGCTGGAAGATTTTCATCTACGAGAAAAGATTACTCACTTTGACCATGAACGCATTCCCGAGCGCGTGGTCCATGCTCGCGGCTATGGTGCTCATGGCTACTTTCAAGCTTATGAATCTCATGCTAGCTTGACCAAGGCTGCTTTCCTACAGAACCCCTCTGAGAAAACTCCTGTCTTTGTGCGGTTTTCGACGGTCGCAGGAAGCAAAGGCTCGCCAGATACGGCTCGGGACGTACGTGGGTTTGCTGTTAAGTTCTACACGCAGGAGGGGAACTATGACTTGGTGGGCAACAATATGCCCGTCTTCTTTATCCAAGATGCGATCAAGTTCCCAGATCTAATTCATGCAGTGAAGCCGGCTCCCGATCGTGACTTTCCACAGGCACAGTCTGCTCACGATTCTTTCTGGGACTTTGTTTCCCTGATGCCGGAAAGCATGCATATGCTGGTGTGGGTGATGTCGGACCGTGCGATTCCCCGGTCGCTAAGAATGATGGAGGGGTTTGGAATTCATACCTTCCGGATGATCAATGCCGACGGTGAAAGTACGTTGGTGAAGTTTCACTGGCGACCCAAACAGGGGATTTTCTCCCTGATATGGGACGAAGCCGTTGTGATTTCAGGGGCCGATCCCGATTTTCATCGTCGCGACATGTGGAACTCTATTGAGGCAGGAGATTACCCGGAGTGGGAACTCTCCGTGCAGGTCTTTACGGAAGAGGAAGCCAACAAGTTCGACTACGATGTGCTCGATCCTACGAAGCTGATTCCAGAAGAAGATGTTCCTTTAACGCCGTTAGGAAAAATGGTGCTTGATCGCAATGTTGACAACTTCTTTGCGGAAACGGAACAGGTCGCCTTCTGTCCTGCGAACATTGTTCCCGGAATCGATTTCTCTAACGACCCGCTGTTACAGGGAAGGTTGTTCTCTTATCTGGATACTCAATTGACACGGTTGGGCGGACCGAATTTCCAACAGATCCCTGTGAACCAACCAAAGTGTCCCATGCAAAACCTGCAACGGGATGGTCATATGCAGATGGACATTCCCAAGGGACGAGTTTCCAATGAGCCCAGCTCACTCGATGATGGCTTACCCCGTGAATGTGATAAAACAGGATTTAAATCTTATCCTGAGAAAGTGTCCGGAGAAAAATTACGAATTCGACCGGAGAGTTTTGCAGATCATTACACACAGGCGCGATTGTTTTATAAGTCCATGACGGGTTATGAACAGGATCACATCGCGGGTGGATTTGCTTTTGAACTTGGCAAATGTCAGAAGATCGAAGTTCGCGAGCGAATGATTGCACATTTGCTTAATATTGATAAGGAGTTGGCAGGAAAAGTTGCTGATAACCTGGGGATGAATACAAATGTTGAGCCGATCAAACCTGCCGTCCCTGTAAAAGATATGCCGCTTTCGGACGCACTGTCGCAGTATAAGAAGACTCCAGATACCTTAGCCGGTAAAAAAGTCGGACTACTCACGACTGATGGCATTGATGCGGCGTTCTTCATGAATCTGGAAGAAGCCGTGATGGATGCCGGGGCTAATATTGAAGTCGTCGCTTTGAAAGCGGGACCGATGATGGATAGCGAAGGGAATGAAATCATACCGGATCATTTTCTTTCAGGAGCCCCCTCAGCTCTGTTCGACTCCGTGGTAGTGGCACCAACGGAAGACATGGCCAAGAAGTTGGCGGATAATCCGAATGCAGTAGATTGGATTCGGATGGCAAATGCCCATCTAAAAGTGATTGGATATACCGACCAGGCCATGAACCTTCTGAAAAAATCACATATCAAACCGGGGCAGGACGAAGGGATTGTTCTGCTTGATATGTCTAAGAATAACTTCGATGATTACCTTAATGCGGCGAAGAAGCACCGCATCTGGGATCGAAGCTAACTCCACAAGAGCATGAATGAAGCGAAAAGAACGCCTCGAAGGGAATAAGGTCTACTGCCTTGTTTCGATCGAGGCGTTCCTTCGTTGTTCATCATCCCGTTCATGTGCGAAGAGTCACATTGTCTCAACTCTCAGTCCATGGAAAACAACAATGTGGTAACCTGTTTCCTGATAATGAAAGTTGTGGATGATCGAAGCATCTCTTCAAAACGTTTATGAATGACTGTTCTGTTGAATTCGAGGGGCTAAAATATCAATTGGTTCACGAATTCGGGTATACTCAAGCAATGCCGGGTATAAAACAAAAACATCTTGGGTGTCGGCATTGAAAGCAAAGTCGTTGTCCATTCGCTTACCCTCGGGCCGTTAAGGATTGAAATCATGACTTCCAATACACAGACAGAGCATTGGAGCACAGATGAGAACGACCGTGCGACTCAAACGGTGATGGTAACGGGAGCCACCGGCTACGTCGGCAATCGATTAATGCCCCTACTTCGACGGTCTGGATATACGGTGAAAGGGCTTGCTCGCAGCCCTGAAAAACTGAATCAAACAGAGTTACACGAGATTGAGATTCGACAGGGAGACGTGCTGGATCTGGCATCACTAAAACAAGCGTTGAAAGGGATTGATACTGCTTTTTACTTAGTTCATCTCATGGGCGGAGATGGTGATTTCATGGAACGCGATCGTCAGGCGGCGCGAAACTTCATTGTAGCCGCTGAGCACTGTGGAGTGAAACGGATTATCTACCTTGGTGGATTGGGTGATGTGAACGATCCCGATTTATCTCCCCATTTGCGAAGTCGACATGAAGTGGGAGAGATACTCCGGCAGGGTTCTGTGGAAGTCATTGAATTCCGGGCGGCGGTGCTGGTGGGAGCGGGGAGTCTTTCGTTTGAAATGATTCGCAACTTAACAGATCGATTACCGGTAATGATCTGTCCGCGGTGGTTGTCGACTGCGACACAACCCATTTCGATTGACGATACACTAAGTTATCTGGTAGCAGCTTTATCGTTGCCTACGGAAGGAAATCGAATCATTGGAATCGGAGGAGCCGATGTGGTGACTTATGGTGATATGATTCGTGAGTACGCTCGGCAGCGGGGCTTGAAGCGAACCTTGATTCCAGTCCCCCTGTTATCCCCTTGGCTATCGAGCCTCTGGTTGAGCTTGGTAACACCAGCGACGGCAGGAGTGGGACGCCACCTCATTGAAGGTCTGCAGAATGAGACGACGGTACGTGATCCTGAGCCGGCATCGCGATTGCCGGTAAAACCAATAGGAATGCAAGAAGCGATTCGTATAGCAATCGAAGAAGAATCAGGGCTGTAATGTCTTGAAGAAAGCGGATTTGTTTTCTACTGCATTGAGACGTCTTCCAGGTTTCTTGCAAGCTCTTTATTTCTGAGAAATGTTTACGACTGAAACACCGAATCGGCTTCTCACTTAATATGTTTATGGCAGCATAGAGACAATTCTTGAACAAATTTAAATTTAGATCGGTGTTCCAAAAACAAGTTGTGAAATTTGTGTAAATCCGTGCATGGAATGGGTCGCAATTCTGTTTGGTTATGAATAGTCTGGATGTACGATAGATCAATCACGTCTGTGACTCTTTCACATCTAATTCACATCTAAATTAAACTATCGAACGCTAAATACGTCTAACTTTTGGGCCGATGCACGAACAGAGAAGACTCTGTCCGCGTGTATGCTGTTTGTAGAATTGCTATTCAAGACCCCGAAGAGGAGCTGCTTCCATGAAGAGATTTCTTGTATCCCTGTGCGCGACGCTGTTGATATTAACAGCAGCGGCGGCACCCGTGTCGGCTCAGAAAAATACCGACACAAAACCACCGAACATCCTCGTGATTTTCGGGGATGATATCGGACAGACGAATGTTTCTGCCTATACGATGGGACTCGTTGGTTACCGGACTCCCAACATCGATCGTATTGCGCGCGAAGGAATGATCTTTACCGATTACTACGCCGAGCAAAGCTGTACTGCTGGTCGGTCGACCTTTCTTACAGGACAATGTACTTATCGTACTGGTCTTTCAAAAGTCGGCCTGCCTGGTGCAGACCTAGGTCTACAAGCAGAAGATGCCACCATTGCCGAACTGCTTAAACAGCATGGATACTCTACCGGTCAGTTCGGAAAAAACCATTTGGGTGACAAGGATGAATTCCTTCCCACTAACCATGGTTTTGACGAATTCCTGGGTAACCTGTATCACCTGAACGCAGAAGAAGAACCTGAGAACCGTAATTATCCAACGAACCCTGAGTTCAAGAAAAAGTATGGTCCTCGCGGTGTTATCAAGTCGAGTGCTGATGGCAAAATTGAAGACACAGGCCCACTGACTAAAAAACGGATGGAGACGATTGACGAAGAAACTTCTGCTGCGGCAATCGATTTCATCGAACGTCAAACGAAAGCCAATAAGCCTTTCTTCTGCTGGTGGAACGCAACCCGGATGCACTTTCGCACGCATGTGAAAGAAGAGCATCGTGATAAACCTGGTTTGACTGCCCGCACCGAGTATGCGGATGGAATGATTGAGCACGATGCCCAGGTTGGTACGTTGCTCGACAAACTGGATGAGCTCAAGCTTACCGAAAACACGATCGTAATCTATACGACCGACAACGGTCCTCACAAAAATACTTGGCCTGACGCCGGTCTGAGTCCATTCCGAAATGAGAAAAACTCCAACTGGGAAGGTGCCTTCCGCGTTCCTTGTGCAATCCGCTGGCCTGGAAAAATTAAAGCGGCGACTGTCTCCAACGATATCGTCAGCGGTTTGGACTGGATGCCGACACTACTCGCTGCTGCAGGTGAACCCGATGTGAAGGATAAACTTCTTAAAGGGCACAAAGCAGGATCGAAAACATTCAAGGTTCATTTGGATGGATACAACCTGCTTCCTTACCTGACTGGTAAAGAAGAAAACTCACCACGAAAATCCTTCTTCTACTTCAACGATGATGGCCAGTTAGTGGGAATGCGGTTTGAGAACTGGAAACTTGTTTTCCTGGAGCAGCGTGCGGTGGGGACTTTGCGAGTCTGGGCGGAACCTTTCACGACCCTGCGACTTCCCAAGATGTATGATCTCCGTTCAGACCCATACGAACAAGCGGACATCACATCTAATACTTATTACGACTGGGTGCTGGACCATGCCTTCCTCTTGGTTCCAGCTCAGCAGTATGCGGGTGCTTTCCTGGAAACGTTTAAGGAATATCCACCTCGACAGAAACCTTCTAGCTTCAACCTTGATGATGTCATGAGAAAACTGTCTGAAGGTGCAACGCACTAATAAATTGGCAACAACTGTGAACGAGGCGTCCATGAGGGCGCCTCGTTTATTGTTTTTCTGAGGACGGATTTCTGATTGATTTTATTCGTATTTGCTGTGTTTCCCCAATTACAAGGATTGAAACATGCATGTTTCCATCGATACCAGTGATTTCAAAGTAACGGGGAAGTCGAAATTAAAGCTGGAGGAACAAAAAACGAAAGTCAAAGACTTCTATAGATCGAAGTCAGAATACAAAGAGCTCCTGAGCGAGTTTCAAGATGAAATCAATGAGCTGCAGCGGATGATGTATGCTCATGATCGCTACAGCATGCTGCTTGTTTTTCAAGCGATGGATGCTGCCGGTAAAGATGGGACGATCCGGGCAATTATGTCGGGTGTGAATGCACATGGGATAGACGTTCATGCATTCAAACAGCCCAGTTCAACGGAGTTGGATCACGACTTTCTCTGGCGCACGACCATTCGCCTGCCCCAACGGGGACGCATCGGGATATTCAACCGGTCGTATTATGAAGAAGTGCTGGTTGTTCGCGTTCATCCCGAGATAATCATGCAGTCTCAAAAGCTGCCTGAACAGCTGACACAGGATATGAGCCAACTGTGGAAAAACCGTTACGAATCGATTCGTGATTACGAAAAACATCTCGGACACAGTGGAACGAAAGTCGTTAAATTCTTTCTTAACTTGGGTCGAGATGAACAGCGTGATCGCTTTCTTGATCGAATCGATGAGCCGGAGAAGAACTGGAAGTTTTCGGAAGGCGATGTAAAAGAACGTAAATTCTGGGACGATTACCAGAAGGCGTACGAAGATGCGATCAATGCGACTGCGACCAAAGCAGCACCATGGTATGTCGTGCCTGCCGATGATAAAAAGAACATGCGGTTAATTGTGTCTCAGATTGTGCTGGAACAACTTCAAGATCTGGATATGAAATATCCAGAGGTCTCCGACGAACGTCGCGAGGAGTTGCAAGGGTATCGGCAGCGTTTGTTGGACGACTGAATGGAAATACCGGATTCATTTCAATTGAAGATTCTTATAATGAGAATGAAGTAGAGGCGAGAGATTATTTATGGATTTACGTGAATCAGTTAAGCAGATTTCCGTTGCGATGAATGCGGCTGTTGTCGGACAGGAAAAAGTAGTCGAACGGCTTATTGTTGCTTTGTTAGCCGATGGTCATGTTTTAATGGAAGGGCTTCCCGGGACTGCCAAAACTCGTTCCATCAAGACGTTATCCAGTTTGATTGAAAGTCAGTTCAGCCGCGTACAATTTACCCCTGACCTGCTCCCTTCCGACGTGACCGGTTCCGATATTTACCGTGAGCAAACGGGTACCTTTGAATTTCAGCAAGGGCCGATCTTCGGAAACCTCGTGCTTGCCGACGAAATTAACCGGGCGCCTGCTAAGGTTCAGTCTGCATTGCTGGAGGCCATGGAAGAGCGGCAAGTCACCGTAGCAGGGCAAACGCATAAGCTGCCCGACCTGTTTCTTGTTATGGCGACACAAAACCCGATTGAACAGGAAGGAACCTACCCCCTTCCCGAAGCACAGATGGACCGGTTTCTGCTATATGTGAATGTTGATTACTCCGATAGTCAGACCGAGATGGCCATTCTGAAGCTGGTCCGGAAAGAAAAAGCTTCACAGGCACCTTCACCCCCTACTCCAGTTGCTCAGGACGTCATTTTCGAGGCACGGAAACAGGTACTGGATACACATGTCGCAGAGGCGGCGGAGCGTTATATCGTCGACTTGGTGATGGCGACACGAGAACCGGATAAGTTCGGTGGAAATCTGGCGAAGTGGATTCGTCTCGGGGCAAGTCCACGCGGTACGCTCGCGCTGGATGCCGCTGCCCGGGCACATGCCTGGCTCAACAGTCAGGACTTCGTATCGCCGGAAAACATTCGGGCCGTTACCCCTGCTTGTCTCGCCCATCGTCTGCATTTGACCTACGAGGCAGAAGCGGCTGGCGTATCACGGACAGACGTGATTGATGAGTTGTTGAAGAGTGTCGTCCCGGTTTAAGGTTCTGTTAATGAGTGCGCGTATTTCAATTAGCCTGGATGAGATGGTCCTGCTGAAAGCGGACGCGCGCGGTTTTTCATTCTTGCCTCGACAGCCCGTATCTTCATTACTTTCTGGCCGACATGCGTCCCGACTGCGGGGACGCGGATTGGCGTTCGAAGAACTGCGGCACTATCACCCGGGTGATGATATACGACTGATTGACTGGAAAGCGACAGCACGCCTGCGGTCGACTCATGTAAGGGTCTTTAATGAGGAGCGGGAACGTCCTGTTCTTTTCGTTGTCGATCAGCGTGGGCCGATGTTCTTTGGAAGTCAACGGGCGATGAAGTCGGTCGTGGCTGCTGAGTTAACCGCGTTGGGAGCGTGGCGTACGCTTGAGGCAGGAGATCGAGTGGGAGGAATCGTTTTCAACGATAACGAGATCGCGGAAGTTCGTCCGCATCGTAGCCAATCGCGGCTGCTGCAACTCTTTCATCAGATCGTACAACAGAACCAGGCGTTAGCGGGTATAGATTCTCCCACCGACTCAGGTGCAACTGCAACTAACAGATTAAATGAAGCCCTTCAGAATGTGTTACACATCGCTAAACACGATCACCTGGTCGTTCTGATTAGCGATCTGGATGGAGCTGATTCAGATACCCATCGTCTATCGACATTGATCGCTGCACGTAATGACATGCTGGTTGCGGGGATATACGATCCTCTTGGTGCATCGCTAAGGGGAGGCTCCGGAATGGTAGCGACGGATCGAGAAGAATCGTGGGAGATTCCGGTGGAAGCTTCTTTCACAGAGAAGTTCCAACAGAGTTTTCAGAATCGACTGGATGAATGGCGACAGGTGTTTCGGAACTTGAAAATCCCGGTCATTCCTGTGTCGACGTCCACATCTCCGGCGGAACAGATACGCTCACTCTTAGGTCATTAAACTGGAACAATAAAGAAAGCGAAATGAAAGAAGCCCCGACCAGTCTCGACGCGATGCATGACATCGTCGTTCCCGCTCCCGTATCCTGGTGGCCCCTTGCTCCCGGATGGTACGTCGTACTGGCGTTGGTGGTGTGTTTTGTATTTTATCTTACCTGTCGCTCAGTGAGTCGGTGGCAGTCAAATGCCTACCGCCGAGCGGCACTGAAAGAGCTGGAAATGGCCAACGATCCGTCGACTATTTGCGAGCTACTTCGCCGGACCGCACTAGCGGTGGTTCCCAGGTCCATCGTTGCATCGCAGAAGGAGACCGCCTGGCCACAATGGTTGGAGAGTACCTGTCCCGTGGCGATGTCCGAGCGGGTGGAGACTCAATTGAATTATGGGCCTTATGCGTCCAATTCATCAGCTGAGGATATTATTGAACTGAAGGAATACGCCAGTGCGTGGATAAAACAACATCGGTATCCCTTATCCGAGAAGCTCGTTAACGCGGACCATTCCTGAAGGGGCACCACTTTGTTTGCATTTACTTATCCCTGGATTTTCTTCCTGCTACCACTTCCCTGGTTGGCATACAAATTGTTGCCGGCACATGAGAAACGGCCCATCTCTGTCCGCGTTCCCTTCGGAGCCAGATTGAAGGAAGTTCTTGCTTCAGGTGGTTACACTCATGAGTTGGCTCGACATTCTACACGGTGGCTCGTGCCTGTCCTTTTATGGTTGCTGGTTCTGACGGCTCTGGCGAAACCACAATGGATCGAGCCACCCATTGTCAAAGAACTTCCGACGCGTGACCTGTTACTGTTAGTCGATTTGTCAGCGTCAATGCAGCAAAAAGACTTCGTGAACGATGCGGGTAAGTCCGTTTCGCGATTGGGTGCGGTAAAGGAGGTCTTGGGTAGTTTCCTGGAACGCCGAAAGGGAGATCGTGTCGGACTGGTGGTGTTTGGAGATGCACCCTATCTACAAGCTCCATTTTCAACAGACCTGACGCTTTCTCGGGAATTGCTGGATGAATGTGGCGTCGGTATGGCCGGTCCCAAAACGGCATTTGGTGATGCCATCGGACTGGGGGTTAACCTGTTTGATAACAGCGATGTTCCCGCAAAAACGATTATCGCCCTGACAGATGGGAACGACACCAAAAGTCAGGTGCGACCTGTTGAAGCGGCCCGCGTTGCGTCGCAGCGAAATATCCGCATTCATACGGTCGCGATTGGTGATCCCACCACCGTGGGTGAAGATAAGCTAGATACGCAGGAACTCAAAGATGTGGCGAGCACGGCGGATGGTTCCTTCTTTTTTGCCTCAGATCGTAAACAGCTGGAAGGCATTTACGGGGAACTCGATAAAATCGAAACACGAAAAGTGAATTCAGTCAGCCACCGTCCGCGTAGAGATCTGTATTACTTCTTCGTGGCCGCAGCCCTGCTTATTTCGCTGCTGAAGAAGTGCTTTGTTATGCTACGTAGGAAACGGGGTGAGGTTCGTAATACGAAGAAACCGGAAGTCAGAGTGAACCCGGTCAACGGACAGTTGGAGGTTGTTTCCTGATGTCATTATTGGAGAACTTTCATTTCATACGCCCCCTGTGGCTTTTGCTGATTCCAATGGCGATGGGAGTCTGGTGGCTCTGGCAATACCGAATCGACCCTCTGCGAGGATGGCGAGAACAGGTTGATCCTGTTCTTCTGAAAGCAATGATAGTAAGCGGTTCTGAGCGGAGAGACCTTTCCTCGCATTACCTGCTGGCGGGATGGATTGTGGCTACGGTTGCCGTCGCGGGGCCAACCTGGAGGCAGGACCCGAGCCCCTTCGCAGCCGATGCGGCCCCTTTGATCATTCTGCTAAAAGCTGACAAGAGCATGGATCAGGATGGGCAATCACCGACTCCGCTTGAACGGGGCCAATTGAAAATTGCCGATCTGGCGAACATCAGGAAAGGCCAACCCCTTGGTTTAATCGCCTACGCAGGTTCGTCACATCTGGTGCTCCCTCCGACAAAGGATACGTCTGTTGTGTCGGAGATGGCCTCAGAGATCAGTAGTGACATCATGCCTGAACCCGGAGACCGTCTTGATCTGGCGATTGCGAAAGCGGAAGAAGTGCTCAAAGGTGTCGAGGCGGGAGGAACATTGCTGGTTATCGCGAATTCAGTTGAGGGCGATCTCAAACAGATAAAATCTGCTCAAGAAAAACATGGGTCTTTTCCTATCCAGTTTCTGGCTTTGGATGAGAACGAGTCTATAGAGAGGGCGGCAGACGCTCTACGAGCGACTGTCGTCACTCTGACGCCCGATGACGATGATATAATGGCTATCTCCAGAGCGGCAGAACGGAAGTCGATCGTCGGGATCGGGGGCAAAGAACAACGGTGGCAAGAAGCGGGATATTGGTTAGTTCCCATTCTGGCAATGGCTCTGTTGTTGTCCTTTCGACGCGAAAAACGAAATAGCGACTAGGAGAAAAAAGGATGAAATTGATTTCACTCTTTCTCGCGATCACCTGGATAGGGTTATGGTTTACTCCTGATCAGCAGGGACAACGTGATTTCGACAATCAAAAATATGCGAAAGCGGCTGTCGAGTTCACAGACGTGGAACGTCAAGGTGTCGCTTGGTTCCGTGCAGGAGAGTTCGAGAAAGCCGCGCAGGCTTTTGCAAAAAGCCAGAGCCCAACAGCAAAATTTAACGAGGGAAACTCGTGGATGTTGTTGGGTAAATATGAAAATGCGATCGAACGTTATGAAAAAGCGTTGAAGCTGCGTCCGGAGTGGAAAGAGGCGGAAGAAAACTTAAGGCTGGCAAAGGCTCGATCCAAGCTGATGAAGAATGAAGGGGGTGACCTTGGTGATCAAAAGCTTGGGGCAGATAAGATTGTCTTTGATAAAAAGAAAAATAAGGGGGGGCAGGACACCCAGATTACAGGAGAGAAGGCAACTACGGATACGACGATTCAGTCGATGTGGTTGCGGCGGGTACAGACTAAGCCTTCTGAATTTCTACGCTCGAAATTCGCCTATCAGCTCTCAATGGAATCGGAAGGAGGAGATGAATGAGATTCCGAATCCAAGTGATACTAGTTCTGCTTCCCCTGCTCTGCTTGATTCAGAACGGTGCATTTGCCGAGTTTAAACCCGCCACGATTCGTCTTGAGGATAAAATATATTGGGTAGGCCAACGTATTCCGTTCTCGGTCGAACTCCGCGCGGCAGGTTCTTTCTCTGGTGCTGCCAGTTTTTCTCTTCCAGAGATTCCTCAGGTCGTCATTCTTAAAGTGGGTAATGCGGTTGTTTCTTCGGAAGAGATGGATGGCGAATCGGTGTTTGTGCAGACACACGACTTCGCACTTTTCTCACAACAGAGTGGTTCCGTCGATATTCCGGCTTTTGAAGTTCGATTCAGCCATAGGGATGGATTCACAGGGCCCGTGAAAGATGAGAAAGCGAATGTTCCGGCAGCGAGGGTGAATGTGAAACGCCCCGAGGGGAGTGATCCCAATGATTTTCTGGTGACGACGAATTCATTGGAAATTTCGGAAACGTGGGACCAGAAATCGAACAAATTAAAACAGGGAGATGTAGTTCACCGTGTTATCACCCAGTCGGCGGAACAGGTCACGGGGATGGCACTGGCTCCTTCACCGGAGACACAATTGACAGGCATCCGGATTTATGCTGATCGGCCCGAAGTGAATGATAAGACAGAGCGAGGGGACTTCAGCGGGCACCGCGTGGATAAAATTACTTATGTGATGCAGCAACCAGGTACCTTTACCGTTCCCGCAATCGATTATGTGTGGTGGGATCCTGATCAAAAGAAGTTCGGCTCGAAAAGTCTTCCGGCAGTGACATTCACGATCGCTGCTCTTCCTGTTGCCGCTGCTGAGGACCTCGTATCGGACTCAGCGATTGTATGTTACGTATTAGTTTTTGTTTCGTTCCTGGTGGTTGGGATCCTGGTCTGGAAACGCTCCAGAGTTGTCCGATTCATAAAATCATTGTGGTCTTATTGCCATCCCCCTGATCACATGGCTGCTAAGCGACTCCTCAAAGCTTGCCAACGAAACGATGCCACCGCGGCAGAATTGGCGTGGAATTCCTGGCGGAAGGAACAATCGGTCAACTTGAAAATGGATGAATCGTTGAGGAAGGCCGTTACTGAAATGGAATCCGTGAGGTACGGCCAGAGCCCGACTAAGTCATGGAAGGGTCGCGTATTGGAAAGTACTTTTCGAATACATTTGAATGAGTCGAAAAAGCATGTGAAACGGGAACGAAGTGATCTTCCGGCCCTAAATCCGGTTCGTTGAAAACGAGAATGCATTCCCAAAATGGATGGCCGGCATACAATTTACTGCCTACGTACCGACTGCATTCACCAAACGAGTTGGAACTGATTTCACTTTCGGAAAAAGTTGGGCAACTTAATGTTTTGCAGGGCGAAGTGCTACCCTCCTTCGTGTAGACTGAATGAGCCAAAAAACCACGATCTTTGAACGTCTTTGAAACACAGAGGACTGTCAGCGTTACCTCTATTTGAAGTGATCTACCAATCTGCCCTACTGGACCAACCCCATGATTAAAAAAGATCCATCCTCTGAATCAGAAGAGGTGTCATGGCAAGGTTTTGTACAAGCCCCGCTTCCCGAAATGCCACACTGGGTTAAACTGGTTGGCCGGGCAGGACACATTGCAAAAGGACTCGTGTATTTCATCGTTGGTTTACTCGCGTTCAAACTGGCAATTGGTGCTGGGGGTGAACTGTCGGGGGCGAAAGGCGCCATTCGTGAAATTGGTCAACAACGTTTCGGGCAAGTTTTGCTTATGCTGACTGCGGTGGGTTTGTTCAACTACACACTATGGAGGTGGGTTCAGGCCTGGAAAGACACGGAAGGAGCGGGAAGCAATGCCAGAGGCTTCGCGACGCGCCTTGGCTTCGCCCTCAACGGATTAGTCTATGCTTTTCTAGGAGTGTTCGCAGCGACGTTAGCTCTGGGATTCGCCTTTCCTACGGGCCTCTCCAGCGATCAAACCAAATCGATTCTGGAATCGATACCAGGACGTGTTTCACTTGGGGCCGCAGGTGTAATCGTGATCGGAGTGGCGATCTATTTGATCTACCTCGCCTGCAGAGCAAAATTTATGGGTCTGTACGACTTTGCCACGATGAGTGTCAAGATAAGAACGACAGCCTTGTGCGTTGGGCGAATCGGTCTTGTCACGAGAGGTTGCGCTTTCGCGATTATCGGCTACTTCCTGATTGACTCCGCCATTTTAGGAACCAATGACGGACACATCTCCGGGATGAGTGATGCCTTGGCTGCGATTGCGATGCAGTCCTATGGCAAGGTACTGCTTGCAATCACAGGGATTGGGCTCATGTGCTACGCGGTCCACGTGGGATTTCTGGGATGGTTTCGTCGCTTCAATGTCAGCGACTTATAACACAGGAAATCAGATTGTTATTTAGTCGATCTCTTTCAAAATCACTTCACTTGCGCATCTGGTCCCGCTGCATCCAAATCATTACCCTGCTCTTCATCAACTGGGGTGTTATCTGAATCGCGAGTTACTGATTCTCCGGTCTCTCCGGTCAGGGTCTCGCTATTCGCATCTTCCTCAAGTTGAAGATGTTCTTGAGATGAATCTGCCTCATCAGTGGGCAGGATCACCATCCCGACGTATTCGATTAGTCCCTCGGCACTGAGTTTGCGAACGTGTAGGACAATTTCATCAAGTGGAACCGCTGCGCCGAGAGTCAGATTCTGACTTCCCAACCGAGATCGCATCATTTCATTGAGGGTTAAGTCACATTGGTCATCAATGTTGAGGCCGTAAAATTCCTCGAGCGCGCTCACTTTGATGGACCCTCTCAAGGGAAACTCTAATGCGGGAGTAATTAAGTTTTGCTCTCTGAGATCGCGATGGGCAAATAGACGATCAACAAGACTTCGTACGGCGGGCCTCATTACCACAATGACATGGTCTCCCACTTCAATTCTGGAAAGCCCTTGAGGAGGAATGATTTCTTCTTCCCGAACGATTAATGCAACCACAACTCCATCGGGCAATGCCAGCTCTTTCACCATTCGACCAGCCGCGAGACATTGTGGGTCAACATAATAGTCAACGATATCACCATCCACATTTCGCAGAGAACTAATCTCCAACGACACTGGTGGTAACTGCTTGGCAGGTTCTTCCAGATCCAGATAGCGGGCAACGGCCGGAAGTGTCCATCCCTGGATAAGGGCCGAGACAAGTACAACGAAGAATACCGTGTCGAAAATCAGCGAAGCTTCCGGGAGTTCGGCCAGCATCGGGAATGTCGCCAGCGTGATTGGAACAGCTCCTTTCAATCCGACCCAGGAAAGGAAGAGTAATTCTCGTTTTGAAAAGTTGAAAAAAGAAACAGAGACGAATACTGCGATTGGCCGGGCGACGAGAATCAGCACCGCTGCGATCAGGAGTGCCATTCCCGAGGCTTCTAGCAGACGGCTGGGGAAACTCAGTAAACCTAACGTCATAAACATCAGGATTTGACAGATCCAGGCAACAGCATCATGAAACAACAGAATCCCACGGTGAAAGATGGGACGTTGATTCCCAATTACTAAGCCGGTGAGAAACACAGCGAGGAATCCACTTCCTTCAAAAACCGCCGCCAGTCCGAAAGAGAACAGCCCTAGAGCAGTCGCCATCACTGGAAATAACCCTGCCGCTCCGATTTGAATATTCTTCAATACCCACACGCCGCAGAATCCCACTGTCGTTCCGACGACGACTCCGACGATGAGCTGTGTTAAAAATAAAATCAGCAGGCCAGGTCCAAGTGGAAGAGTGTTCGTCAGTACTTGAATCAGTCCGACCGTCAAAAAAATCGCCATAGGGTCGTTTGAGCCGCTTTCGACCTCCAGCGTATCGGCCAGTCGTCGCCGAATATTGACTCCCCCGGATCGGAGCACAGAGAAGACCGCGGAAGCATCAGTAGATCCGACAATACTCCCCAGGAGTAGTCCTTCCAGTATCGGAATTTGAAAAAGCCAAGCTGCGGCGAGTCCCGTAATTAAGGCAGTGATCATCACGCCAAAGGTGGCCAGTGCCATTGCCGGTTTCCAGGCCGATCGGATTGAAGCAAAAGGGGTGCGTAGTCCCCCGTCGAACAGAATCAGACAGAGGGCGATGGTGCCGATACCATTGGCGAGCGAGTAGTTCTCGAACTCGATTCCTCCAATTCCTTCGGAGCCGGCCAACATTCCGACGACCAGAAAAAGGAATAGGACGGGGACACCCATGCGCGCTGAGAATTTGTTCGAAGCGATACCCAGTAACAGGAGAATGCCTGTGATGAGAATTAACGATTCAATACTGAACATGACGTCGATGGGGGAGCCTCAATTGCTTGCAATAGCCGAAAAGGAATGCCGTTACGATTATAAAAACCGAGCGTTTTATACCACAGTCGAATGAGGGAAGCGATCCACATGAAGTTCACTAAAGCATTGCAAACGGCATTGGTTAGTTTGCAAGGAATCTTTACCGTGATGGATGTGATGCGAATTCCGTGAGAAAGATCATTACTCCGAAATTGGAAATCGGTTAAAAAGCACGCACCAGTTCCACAAAGGATACGGTTGACCGGCTCGAGTTCCGTATTCAGGGTCGGCAAATTGATAGATCGATTTCTCTGGATCCGAATCTCGCAGGTTACCATAAGTGAAAGGACGTTGAGTAGTGATTGTTTGGCCTACAGCAAAATCCAGGTTGTTTCGACGTTCACGATCTACATATCGTAGCACCGTCGTCCCCTCCTCTTCATTGACATGGCGAACAGGTACCCGGGCAAAGCTGTCGGGACCCAGCATATTCGTAATGATGAACGCACCTTCATCGAGTAAAGGTTTCATATGTTCGTCGAGTTTTCCTTCGACAAGCAGTTCCGTGGTGGGTTGATCGGCAATGATGGGTCCCTTTCGGATGCTCGTTATATTTCCAATCTGACCAGCATAAGGCAATCCGTAACTGAGTGTGAATGAAGCTTCTTTTTCCAAGGCCGCTATCAGTTCAATCCGAAGCACAGTAGAGGATTCAACGGTAATACTCGAAATCGGGATGACTGCTTTATCGGCATCTCGAATCTGAAATCCGTAAAGCGAGTGGAATCCATCGCCCAGCGGATATTGTTCACGGGGAAGAAAAAGCTCGTCCAGCACGAGTGGTGGACGCGGTACCGAAAAATCAACAAGCACACTTTTTCGATCGGGTGCGATTGAGGCCTTACGGGGGCGGAGGGGTTGCCATTTCTCCCCTTCTTGAATAACCCGGTGGACGACTTTAGCGACTTGTTCTCCGTACCAGCGCTCGCCATCGGCAGACATGTGGATTGGATCTCCATATCTTCCTGCATATCGGCTATTGACGCCACTGGGGATGCTGTAATGGGGACCCACCATCGTGATGTTGGGATCGGTATCCGCAGCCATTAGTTGAGCATCTCCCGCAGGACCCAATGTCTGGTAAGTGAACATTGGAATGTCACCAGTCTGCCCCGTTATCGCCTGCAGGTCTTGGGACCATTCTTTCCGGAAATGGATTAGTCGGTCGCGGTACCATTCCTGTCCCAAAGGGCGTTTGAGTTCCTGACCCCATCGACTAGGGTTAATACCGCCTGTGGGGCCACCGTTGGCTTCTCCTTGCATCCAGACGAGTGCCGCGATGGAGAAACTCTTTCCCATCGAATCGGCTTGAGCACGAGCACGCCGTGCGTCGTCGAGACTGGTCTGATAATAGTGACCTCCGTGCTGCCTGTTGGCAGGAGTTCGCGAGTCGTTGGATTGATCAACAGAAGATAACTCATCAATCAATCGCCCTCCCTGCCCCGCATAAGTGGTCAGGAAATGGGGGGCTCCGTTTTCCGCATTTTCCTTACTTTGATCAGTGCCGTTTAATCTCGCTTTTAAATGATCGGCCAGACCGTTCGCAATAGTTTCCCCGAGACCACCATAAGTCGCAGCGGTCAGAGGAACGAAAGTGAATTGCTCCTCGGGGCGATCTTCAGGTTGATTGGCATGATTTCCGTGCAGCCAGGTTCTGACTCCTCTTTTGAACTGGTAATTTCCCCACCCCGAGTCGCTCGATGTGACGATGGGAAGTGACTCCGCGCCTTCACACAATGATTGCCCCATTAACCATAAACCCACGATGTCCTGTTTGAAGGCAGACTGGTCCTCGGACCGTTTTTCCTTTTCCTCCGTGAAACCAAACGTGGGAAGCAATACGAGGATGACAATGAATATTACGATGCGGTGCATGATGAGCCTGTTACTTTGAGAAAATGATTTCGAGAGTTCCTAAATGACTTGTAATGTCGTCTATGGAACTGTGCCGAATATACTCGATTGTGAGCAATAATATGTCAGCGAGGGGAACTCAGATTTGGATTAATTCTAGTGTGCCATCGCTAACAGATGGGAACTTATTCAGAGGGCCGTAGCCGGCAGAATAAGCGGGTTCTGCTTCATTTCTGCCGGAATGATAAGGTCCTGTATTTGCGAGACAGTACACTACGCGAGTGAGATTAACTCGAACACACATAAGACCTTAATAGTTATTGTGAATGAAACCAGAGTCCCGTATCGTAAAACAATCAGCTAACAGCCCGTTGAAAACCCCAGCTTCGGCTTCGTTGGCAGTCGATCGTGCCAGTGACTCTGATGGGTGCTGGAAAGAGTTGGTATTCGGTGGGTGAACGTTGTGAACTGGCAACGACTCCGTATGGCTCCGTTAAACCTCGCAACGAGGGCTATACAAAGCCCCAACAACCCCGCCATCGCCCTCTGCAGACCCCGCGGGCTGCCTGTTCCGAACAGTGACCGCATCAAGGTCCCCAGGTTTCGGCTCGCTCCCTGCAGTAGATAGCGTTTATTGATCTTCTCCATGCCGCGTAACCAGATTCGCCTGGCTCCGCCCGTCTCGCAGGTGTGGGCGAAACTCCGTTCCACCTTTTCGCTGCGTTGCTGGTCGAACTTACGGCGTTCGTCGTCCGAGGGTTCTTCGTCTTCTTCGATCACGCCTGCCTCCCGCATCAATCCGGTGGCGTAGGCGTTCCAGTCTTCGCCCGAGTCCTTGCGGACGATCGACTTCATCGCGGCGTTCGCTTCGAGCGTGGTTGAATCAACACCGACCGCCTGGCCGGAGAGCAGGTCGTGCTGACCCATGATCTCGAGGATGAACTGGAACACCTGCTCGTACACTCGTCGCGGAAACCGGTCGCGAATACGGGTGAGTCTGCTGTGATCGGGCGTCTGTTGCTCGAGCGGAAGGCCCAGAAACTGCCGCAAAGAAAGCGAATCGGCACACCGCCAGGCGATGCCGCGTTGGGAGTCGATCCCTTCGAAGTACCCCACCATCAGCATGCGAAAGTAGACGCCGGGAGGAATCGACTTGCGTCCCCGTTCGTGATAGCAGGGAGCGCATAACTCTTCGAGAAAAGCATCAAACCCGGCTTCCCGCAGCAACTTGTTGAGCCGGATATAGAAATGATGTCCGGGCGCCGTCAGCTTGCGTGTCTCGACACAGAGTGATTCCTGCCGTTCGTGCTCGCGTTTGCCGAGTGACATGTCGTTCCTCCGTTAACCATTGCGATTGAATCCGATGGGAGAGAAGATATCAATTGAAGATTCCGGCGCGTAGGGAGAAATTCAACGGGCTGTTAAGAGAACACACACGAATTGCAGTTGCAGACCTTAAATCTGGAAGTGCAACAGAAAAAATAAACTCGAAATTTCGTTGCCAGATCTCTACATAATTTACGTTCCCAAAGTGTGCTCTATCCAATCCATATCCCTTGGAACTGACGTCGTAATATTCATCGGAATACTTTGTCTATGATATAATGAATTCTTAAAAGAGAATGAGTAACGATTATGCACATGTATTTCACTACAATCCTTTTTGTGGTTGTTCCATGTTTTATTTCTAAAGATAGAATTGACTCATTCAATTGTTCGGGAAATCGCGACTAAAATTTAATGACAAAGGGTTGTTTAGATGATGCCACTTGAAGAATTCGGGAAATCATTGATTGACGAAGTGAGGAATGCAAGCCTGAGTGAATTCTTTCAAACATTGAATGGCGAAATGCTCAGCCAGAGAGCTTTGGCAATTCATACCAAATCTGAGAGATTTACTCCAGAAGATTTGTCTATGATGAAAGACTTACTACGTGATTATTGTGATCTCATGTTACACAATACTTGTATGTTTCTTGAAGGAAATCCAAATGTTCGATTATCAATTATAGATGAGAATCGGGAATGGATAGATATTGAAGACGTTAGCGACGGACTTGCCGGTGAGCTGTATTCTGATGAGGGGTGGCTCCATAAATATGGTGTCTGATTCGTGATTCTGTCAATTGAACAGCGTTGGCAACCTGAGTTCCGAACAGTAGCTATCAACCGGAGTCGGATCCGACTTCCAAACCCATCACTTGTCAGCAACCCAACCGCTAGGAATCACTCCCTTTCGATGTCAGTTGAATATTCTTACGATACGGCTTTGTCAAACGTTGGTTTTCACATCACCGACACGACTGTCAGGAATGTGCTGAAGGCCAATGGTATCGAGCCTGCCCCTGACCGTCCTGCCTCGATGTCCTAGCAGACTTTCCTGGAAGACCATTGGGAAGCGATCTTCGCAGTTGATTTCTCAACGATAGCATCCTGAACAAAGACTGGTCTGACGACGTTCTACGTTATGATGGTGAGGGACTCGAACAATCCCCTTGCAACAGCCGAACACTAGGGCGAAAGACTGGCGCATTCCCGGGGCAGGTCAGTCCAACGGAGTAGCCACGGCGGTACCGATACCCGTGTTGCCATATCCGTTTCCGCAATAGAAGAGTCTCAGCTTTGAGCCTTCTCGGATAACGAATGGGTATTCGACCATTTTGTTTTCCCAGGCTGCTTTTCCCGGTGGCATCGACAGATTTTCTCCTGGCTTACCGCGATGCCAGTTCACACCGTCGGTACTGGTGGCTTCGCAAATGGAATAGGCTCCAAATTCCGTTCCAATGCCGGCGTAAATCGCTCTCCAGCCTGTCGGAGTTTTCCAGACATTGAGCGCGATAGTTGCAGCGTTTTCATAAAGAGCTTCCTCGCGTGGGCGTAGGACGACGCGTTTGTCTGACCAGGTAATTCCATCTTTGGAATGAGCGATTACCGATTGTTTGGCCTGATCGATTCGTAAATCAGAATCGGTACTTCCCGTTGCGAGTGTGTAATGCAGTCGGTACAAAATTGACCCATCCGCTTGTTCAATTTCGGTGATGGGGCCTCCTCCTGCTATACCTTGGTTGTCGGGCCAATCAGTGAATCCATCGCCTTGAAGAACGGGTTCGTTGGATATTTTCTTCCAATTGATTAAATCGTCACTCACAGCCAACCCAATGCCAGTGAAAGACTGCAATCCGCCTCCTCCTTTTTTACGCCCGGTATAGTAGAGGTGCCAGCGGTCGCCGATACGATGAACACATGGCAGCACACACCAGAGTTCATCAAATGAGCCAGCGGGACCATTATTTAAAACTGGGCCGAGTCGTTTCCAGGCGGTGATGTCATCTTTGGGGCACGTCGCCAGACAAATTCTATGGTTCCCCTTCTTGTCTGAACCGGCATAGAACATCCAATATTCATCATTGTGAATTATGACGAAGGGGTTCATGCATCGTCTCACGTCAAAATCGCCACCACCCGGAGCTAAAATCGGATTACGGGGGTCGCGTTGCCAGTCATGGACCAGAAAAGAATCCTCCTTTGGAATATGCGTCGCAGGATCTTGGGCATGAAGTAAGAGCCCATCAGTCATCCCAAAAAAGATTAAGGTCAAACCGCAAAGGTTCCGACGGTAATGAGTTTGTGTATGCCGTGTCGAACTAAAAGCGACACGAAATAAAGGCCGTAATCTGAGCACAACTTTCATAGGAATTATCTTCTGTAGAAAACAACTGAATTGATGGAATTCATCAAATATGGCTGGGAATTCAGAGAACATGTGAATGTCGTTTAATTGACGAATACAATTATGATCTTCCCTTCCCCAACATGCCACCAGTCTTTTGACTTGGTGTCCGGTTTCAGGTCTGATCATAGTTGCAGCCAGAATATAACTCAAACTAAGTTTCGACTCACTTTGGAGATCGTTCGAGTATTTTGACCTTAAGCCTCCATGAATGCCTAGCTTAAACGTTAGATGAGAAGTGCGAAGTCTGAAGTGCTGCGGCAGATGATCTACTTTGGACAACAATCTCGAACGAGCCTTGAAGGAATACATCGCTCTTTACCACTCAGAACGGAACCATCAGATTCTCGTCAATCCGTTGATTAGCCCTAAGGAAAACGTCGAACGCGTCGCGGGTAAGATCGAATGTTACGAACGTCTCGGTGGTCTGATTCAGCTTTACTATCGCGACATTGTATAAATCAACGACAACCAGACGTTGATCTTCCTGCGGCACTACACGCTACCTCTGCGTAGGGAAACCCATATTCGCTTCGAAATGAGAGGCCATCGCTGCTTTTCCTTGGTTAAGTTCGATTGAAAATAAATGTTCTTCAGTAATATAAGCGCCTGATAACATTAGTTTTCAACATAGGATGTATACATTTATGATACGCGGGAAATCCGGGACGGTGCCTGCATTTGAATACTTAGCTGAAAAGCATGGCGAGCAATGCTTGGCCCACTTAGATTCTAAACTGATGATCTCGTCAAGACTTCTCAAGGGTGCGCGTTGTGTGGAGATCAAATATCTATACCATTTTGCGAATGTCGGCTGCGTGCGTGGGAAAGGCAAAAAGAGTTGCCTTCAGGTTGGTGGCTGTCAGATTGTATCGCATGGCGAGAGCAAAAATGTTGATCGTTTCTTCGGCTTGGGGGCCGAGAAGGTGTGCTCCCAATATTAAGTCAGTCTGCTTGTCGATAATTAGTTTATATCCCGCGACCGTTTCTCCGGTTTTACGATTGCTGTTCCAGGACGAAGTCTCTTCAAAACGAACATCGACTTCTGAGTGAGATTCTTTCGCCTCCTCCTGAGACATGCCCACTGCTGCAATCGCGGGAATCGTGAACGCCACCCGTGGAATATGACCGTAGGAGGGAAGAGTTTCCGGCTCATTGTTGAACAAGTTATCTGCGATGATGCGTGCTTCCTCATTCGCGGTAGGAGTCAGTTTCGGTTTGCCGCTCGCGGCGCAATCGCCTGCTGCATAAACGATGGGATTGGAAGTACTTCTCATGTATTGATCAACAATAATACCCTGGTCTTCAAAGTCGACATGGCCTACATCAAGTTGCAAGGTGGAGATGCTAGGGTCACGCCCCGCTCCGTGGATAATCATATCACACTCAATGAGGCCGCCATCCTCCAAGATCACCTTTTTTGATTTGTTCCCTGCCCCGTCGATACCAACGACTCGGTGACCCAGTCGAAAATCAATACCTCTCTGTTGAGAATAGTTCTGCAGTAATTTAACTAAGTCGGTATCGAATCCGGTAAGCACATGGTCTTGATGGTCTATTACAGTGACCTTTTTACCGCAGCGTGCAACGACATGGGCGAATTCCATCGAGATATATCCGCCACCCACGAAAACGATACGGTCGCCAAGATGATCGAGTTCCATAAACTCATCACTATGTATCAGATATTCTTCTCCCGGGATCGTCAACGGTGTCGGTTTCGCACCTGTGGCGATGACGATCCGGTTTGCATCGAGAGCAAGATCATCGACGCAAATTCTCGTTTCATCGCTAAATTTAGCAGTTCCGTGAAAAGTCTCAATTCCATCGTCCTGAAAGGATCGTTCACTCTTAGCGGCGACTGGCTCAGTAAACTTGTTCTTGAATGCGCATAGTTGTTGCCAGTCGATGTTCACACCATGATCAGTAATCAGTTTACCGTCAGCTCGATGAATCTGGTCGATTAGCGATGCTGCATGAACGAAGACCTTTTTGGGATTGCATCCACGCAACGCACAGGTTCCTCCGAACTCACGGGATTCTATAAGGGCGACCCGTGAACCGGATTTAGCAGTACTGCGTGCGATCTTCGATCCCGCTGGACCGGTGCCGACGACAATAACGTCGAATTGGTTCTTATTCATGGCAATTCAATATCAAGTCCATGGTTCACGCGGTTGGTGAAGTTCGCCAAGCTTACTGTCGCCGCTAATGTGACGAGCTGTCGGTCATCCAGGAATTGTTTCAATCTGTCGACAAGTTCCGCATCGACTTTGGCAGTGCGGGTTAGTTGATCTGCATATTCCAAAATAGCCTGTTCCTCTTCATCAAATAAATCGGAACCTGCATCCATCGAATTCAGTTGGTCTTCACTCAAGCCCGCTTTGAGTGCGGCTTGACGATGATAGTGAGAGCAGTAATCGCACTTGTTGATGTGAGACGCTTTGTAATAGGCCAACTCTCGATAGCTGTCTTTCAAATCCTGATGGATGCCATCATTGATTTGAGTGACACCACCCAGAACGTCAGGTTGATGAGCTAATGTGCTGAAGAGATTTAGTGATTGACCGAACTTCTTCTCAATCGCCTTAAGAAGCGGTTGAGAGTCCTGAGGGGCTTCGTCAATCGTTAAGGGGGCTACATAGCTCATAAGTATTCTTTCCAAAGTCTAATAGAACTTAAACTAGATTGATTGGTTGCGATGACATCCTGAAAGTGATGACGTCGTCTTTAATTCTGTAGGCAGTGATTACGCCAGGGTGAACTGATTGTGGATACGACCGCCCTGCGGTCTATCGGATCGATGGGCGACCACTTGACTATTAGCTGTTTCACTGACAACGGTCTGATAGACTGACCGTCCGGGTGACTGTTTCCCTATCGAGTATCTTACGCTTTAGCCTTGTAGCACTCACTCAAGGAGCTTATGGAATCGATAATAATTCAATTCCAACAACACAATGTGGCAAGTTTGTTTATGAATGAGATTACACGGAAGTTTAAAGCACATGTCGTACCATTCGACATGTCTCAATTGCATTGCTTGATGTGGGCGGACACTTCTTCAATAAAGTCTTCAGGTCAATGACGAGTTCAAACAAATTGGAAATACTCATCCAGGAATATGATTGGTGAAGAGTGTACCTAGTGAAAACTGGGGGCTTGCAGTTTTACTCTTGGCTACCGGCGGAATCGATCCAGGAGGAGAGTCCTGTTGATTCGATACCGGGCCAGAAGAGCAAGAGCAAGACTCCTCCCGCAATGGCGATGCCGAATGAGATCGCCACATAGAAAAGCAGTCTGCGGCTCCCGAGCATGGCAACTGCCCCCGCTTTGAACACCAGGTTCGACATCGTAGCGATAAGAATCACGCGCCAGGCGGTGGTACCGTCAATCCGTTCTTCGTTGAACATCTTGGCGGTCGAGAGTGTAATTGCGTCTACATCGGTCAAACCAGAGATACCTGCGATCCAGTACAATGCCTGTTCACCGAATATGTCTCGGGCGGCGGCGACAATGAACAGAACAGCGGCGTAGAGTACGCCAAAAATAATCGCTGGTTTTAGTTGTGCCGGATTGTCGTGATTTGGCGGTTCGGTTTTCTGATTTCGAAGTGGAAAATACATTGCGAAACATTCGGCAATCATTAACAGGAGCATCAGTACCATTGGGATTAAAGCATCCCTCAGCAGATTTGGGGCTACGATTCCAATTTCAATCAGGACACGAATATTGACAATAGTCGAGGCGATGAGGACAACCAGAGCGGCCAGGCCGCTCAGTTCGGGAGATTCTTTCGTTTGTCTGGCGTAGCTGACGGTTGTCGCAGTGCTGGATATCAACCCGCCAAAGATTCCGCCAAGGATCGAACCGACTCTTGCTCCCAGTAATTTGTAGGCGACGTATGCAACCATACTGATGCCGACAATCAAAACCACCATTCGCCAGATGTCATAAGGATTCAAGACCTCGTAGGGGCCATAGGTTTCGTCTGGGAGCAGTGGCAGAATGATCAACCCAATCAATGCCAGATTCATGACCGCTTTGAGATCTTTACCCGTGAGCGAATTGACGATTCCGTGCAGTCGGTCTTTCCAGTGCAATAGCACCGCTGTAATGCCCGCAGTAACAACTGCAGGACCGGTCAGTCCCACTCCCAGTGCACATCCTACGACGAACATCAACAATGCAGCGACCTCGGTCGTCATGCCAAAATCGAACGTTTTGGCGCGTATCTTAGCGAGGTTTGCAACAGTCAAGAGAAAGGCGACCGCGACTAGACCTGCAGCTGTCAACCAGCTAGCTTGATCTGCACCAAGTGTGACCGTCAGCGTTCCCAATAAAGTAATGAGAGGGAAAGTGCGAATCCCTGCGATCTCGGATTCTTTCCACTCACGCTGCAATCCAACGAGTAGTCCGAGTCCAAATGAAATAGCCAGTGCCAGATGCGTTTCTGAAAGTTCCATACCACTTAGATAGCCTTCGTCTTGTACTGCAATCTGATAATCTGCGGGAGGAACTAGCGGACAACATTTCAATGAACCAGTTTTCCCTCCTCTGGCGGTCCTGTAGACGTTCCTTGATTACCTCTGTTTCAAGAATGGTTCAGATCGATTTAAAATGGAAATCGGGATGAACAATTGCCTGCAGCTCAGTGAAAAAATATAGAATTTAATGGGTTAGTCGACTAAGTTGAAATATCGCGGGTTGGATGAAGCAAAATAAATGTTCGCTCGGCTAATTAACAGTCGAAACTGGAAGGATCATTCTTGATGAGAGACGATCACTTTACCACGTTCAACACCTTGTTCTACATATCGATGTGCGTCCGCCGCCTTGCTCAGCGGGAATGTACTGTCAATCGTAATCTTAAGTTTCCCCTGCTCATACAGATCTATCAGCGTTCGTAAATCATCGGCGTTCGGCTTGGCCAGCATCACCGTACCAGACTTGGAAAGCGGCCAGGTGACCACTGTCATGATCATTCCTTTCACATCTGGTTCGGTGGAAACATAACGTCCTCCCTTATTGAGGACGGTCCGCGAGTTCCAGTAACCCGACTTTCCAGCAGCATCAAATACGACATCCCATCGTTCTGCTGAATCTTCGAAGTTGACATCTTCGTAATTGTAAAAGTGGTCGGCACCTAACGACTTGCAGAATTCCTCATTGTCGCCGCTGGCCACCGCATCCACATGGCAATCATAAGCCTTGGCGATCTGTACGGCGAAAGCTCCTACGCCCCCGCTGGCTCCATTGATCAAGACATGGTCTCCTGTTTGCATATTTCCATGGTTCCGGAGTGACTGAAGTGCGGTTGTACCCGCAAGAGGAATGGCGGCAGCTTGTTCAAACGGAAGGCCCGCTGGAATCCTGGCGACGACTTCAGGCTCGCACACAGCATATTCGGCCAAGGCACCTCCATACTTATTGTCCAAGAAAGCAATGACTCGATCACCTGGATCAAACGTCGATTTCGTAGGAGATTCGATAATCTCGCCGGCAACGTCATATCCAGGTATTCTAGGAAATCCACCCGGAAGAATTCCCTTCATTTCTCCGCTTCGCAATCGATAATCGATTGGATTTACGCTGGATGCATGCACTTTAATCAAAATCTCATTAGCTGACCGCTGCGGGATTGGGCGGTCTGTCAACCGCAACACGTCTGGAGTTCCATAGTCATCAAAAACGACTGCGCGCATAGATCCTTTGTTTAAGTTCTTTTTATCTGTGGCCGCATTGTCAGTAATCTCGTTGCTGGAGTTTGTATCTGTCGATAGGGGTGAACTTCTCATCGTCGCTCCAATCATGTCGAATAATTCTGTATTCGTCGGACTCATGCAATTCGGTGAACGCATTTCGATGAACGTTGTATCTTGTAATACTCTCAATGTGGTGTGTGTTATCGGCTTGTAAACGTTTCCAGAGCGACTAAAACGCCCGAGAGGAGAATGGCACAACCGATAGTTACCATTGTATTATTTATTGGTAGAACCTCATGGAGAGTCAGCTTTCCTTTGTCTCCTACTGGATTGATCTTACGCGCGATCCATCCTGAAGCCATTGCAAACAGATACGAACCGGCGATCATTCCGACGATCATGGCTATGGCATCAAAGTTTCCCTGCCCGAGTGCCGCAGCGCCGGTACCAGGACAATAAGCTGATAAGGCGAAACCACAACCAAATATCAGACCTCCGATGGTATTGGATGCCAGTCGAGTGGGTTTAATATGCAGTTCAACCATACCGAGTCGGTGCATTAAATGAATACCTAACATACCGACGACGACGGCACTTAACATGACTTTAACAACAGTGAAATCGACCAGTAAAAGTTGACCGATCAAGACGTGAAATTTAGCGACGCCCCCCTTCTGTAGCAAGAACCCAAAGAGTATTCCGAAGAAGAGGCCCAAGACCAATGTCTTGTTCGATTCGACGGGGACCTTGGCTGCAGATTGCTTATTGTCAGCGTCTGCATGAATCGGTTTGTCAATATGAATTGCCATTATTGTTCTCCGTGAATCACCCTATAGGGGCTATACAGTTAAATCGACCCAATCAGGCCGACTCTATGGAGTGCTTGTCTAGCTCCAGTACATCAGCATCGCTGTCACTATCCCACCGATGAAAAAGCAAATTGCCGAAATCCATGATCCGACTGCGAGTTGTAACGTGCCGCTAATTCCATGTCCGCTGGTGCAACCTCCAGCCATGCGGGCACCGAAGGCCATTAAGATGCCGCCGGCGCAGGTAACCACAATTCTTAACAATCCGCTGTCATTGCCGAAGCGTTCCTGCCACATAGCGGGTAATAGCTGTCCTGTTAGCTCATTCCCCGTCAGGGCAGCGACGAATGCACCTATTATTACTCCTCCGACAAGCATCAGTTCCCAACCGACTTTAGGAGGGTTATCCTGGAAATATTTGAGCGAATTTGTAAAAGTCGGGGCAATCCACCTTCCCAGCATTCCCGCGATACGGGCATATGCCGTCGATGCTCCGAGTGGTTTATTCGAAAAATAAAACGTTAACATCGATAGCCCCCCAATTAATGCACCTACTAGATAAGGAGACCAAGCGGGGCCGGGGTAATCCAGTGGGTTGATCTTGGCCAATAAAGTGGCTGTCATCGTTTCTGCACTCATGCTTCTACCCCTTCCGATTGTTCAACGGCATACCCGGCAGCAGTCCACGCACTCCAGCTCCCTGGTACATTGCGGACGTCGCTAAAGCCGCGGGCCTTCATTAAACTTGAGGCGATACTCGCCCGATATCCGCTTGCGCAGTAGGTGACATACGAGGCATCTTTATCTAATCCGTTTATTCTTTCTCTCATATCCGCAACGAAGTAGTGCTGGGCTCCCGGAATGTGGCCGGATTCCCATTCACTGGGAGAACGGACATCCAGAATTATCAGTTCATTGTTTGCCGAATGTTGTTCGTGTAAATCATGTACGGAAACTTGCGGTAATGTCTCGAATGGCAGTCCTGAAATCTCCCAAGCTTTCATTCCACCACTTAAGAAGCCGGCAAATGAGAAGTGTCCCGTGCGAACAATTAGACGCTGTATGCGATCAACGTCAGCTTCATCCTCAACGATTAATAGCAAACGTTGATCAAGAGAAAACATCTGACCAATCCACGCCGAAAGTTCAGGTCGATCTCCTATATTGATTGCCCCTGCCACGTGTCCCCCACCAAATGCCAGCATTGAACGAGTATCCACAATTGTAATGCCGGGTTCTCGCGACACTTGGCGAAACTCTTTCGGAGGTAGAGCTGGAATTGTTGGAAGACGGTCCATAATATCGGGACCATCCGCGTTAACTATTTTCAGCTCTGGATAGTGGGCGGGGACTGGTGGTGCATCATCGATAACGAACTGACGGAAGCTTTTCAAATCAGGGAATTTGAGAAAGTGATTCGTGCGTCGTTCGTATCCAATAGTGCTCTGTAGCCGATCACCAATATCGGCTCCGCAAGCAGAGCCCGCTCCGTGGCCTGGGTAGATCGTAATGAAGTCGTCAAGACCCAGATAATACTCATAGAGTGTGTTATAAAGCTCGTCTGCAAGCAATTCCGTTTCTTTATCGCCCAGCAAATCTGGTCGCCCCGCCGAGCCTACGAACAGTGAATCTCCGGTAAATACCGCCCATGGATTCTCAGCGTCACGCTCATACAACTCGTAAGACAGGTGTTCGGGAGTGTGACCGGGTGTGTGCTTAGCTATCAGACGGAAAGCTCCGAAGTCGAAGCTTTGTCCATCCTTTACCGATTCTCCGCTGAAGTGATAGTCGGCGTGCTCACTACTCAAATAAATATTTGCAGTCCCAATCCGGCTTTCCAGCGATCGACTTCCTGAAACAAAATCCGCGTGGATATGTGTCTCAAAAATATGAGTGATTGACAGGCCGTGCTTCCGGGATAATTGCTCGTAGACCTCGACATCAGTTCTGGGATCAATGACCGCGGCAACCCCTGTGTCCGTGTCTCCCACTAAATAGGATAACTGTGCAATACCGTGAGTGAAAATGCTTTCCATCACAAACATGGTCGAGCTCCTTGATGGCTAATTATTTTTGACGACACATTTATCTGTGCCACGAATGTTTCAGTGTCCCCCCAACCCAGTCGGGAAATGTGTCGCCCCCTACCCAGTCGAGAAATACAGAGAAACCGATCTATGCTATTCGCTCGCCTGAGGAGGACATCAAGAGGCGGCATAACGGCAAATCGCCGCCGCTGGTAATTCCTTAGGAAGCGATTCTTCTTCCAGTAATTCAACACGACCATCGGCTTGTAATGTCTTGATGGCCGCCAAATCGAATAAGTCGTAATTGTTGGCAGAAGATTGTTCTTCGATAGTCGTCTCACGAATGGAGGCATCGTATTTCCCCCAACAGTGACTTCCTGCTTTCAATAAGAGTGTATCAATACGACCATCATGGGCTGCGTTTAGAATTGCTTCAACGGAATCTTCAGCCGTATCGGTATGTGCAACAGAGTTCCAGCGTTCCAAAGCTTGGTGTTCCCGCTTGTGGAACTGTTTTGCTACTAGCGGCCAAGCCTTTTGGTGCAATTCTTCAGCGGAAAGCTCATCAGGATTTCCACCGATGGGTTCCTCTATTAGGTGACTGTATTCGGAAGCGTCGCGGAAATACGGGAATAATTCATCAACTCCCGCAAAGACTAAAGGCCGGCTGTCCGCGTGTAATGCTTCTCCGATCGCTTCGTCGATGATGCGAAAATAACGGCGAAGCTCATGTTCCTGATCAGTTTCGACATGCCCGTGGGGGACGGCATTCTCGCCACCACCCGAAGCTACCTTAAACGAATGCATGTTAAATCCCTTCTGATGATCGCCGCTAACGATGGACTGGAGTCCAGCCGGCAAATCTTCAATGGGTCGCTCAGACAATCCGCTCCGCGATCCCTCAAGGAACCTCACTTTCCCTTGGCTGACGGCAAGTACGCAGTATTCAAGATCACTCTGGGCAGCTCTCAGTAGCGGTTTCAAATGGAATCTATGAGAAACCAATGTCAGCTCGTCGACGGGCATTTGGAGTTGATAAACCTGTTCCTCTCCGTCGTTTAACAATATCGCCAAACCATCAGCCTGATGACGCCAGAATTCACGATTGGCATCTGTGTCCAAGTTACAACGAGCTTGGGCCAATTTGCAGAGTCGATCGATTTCTCCGGATTCGACTCCCGCCTTTTTAAGTTGTTCCTCCGCTTCCGCCAAACGATTCTTTAATCGAATCGGATCCTCTCTTATTTCTTTACCGGAACGGTGGGTGGGCATGTAGATTGAAACACACCAGTTGTCTTCACTTTCAAAGAGTTTTTCAATGTCTGCCAGTGTCGGGGAGTCAAATGTCGTGGGTGATGGCGTCGTCGGGTTCATCGTGAAAAGCTCCTTTAAATACATGCCGCTTGGTAGTGTACTTTTGCAGTAGATTTCAGCAATCGAAAGAGATTGCGTCATGGGATGTGAAGGCTGTCTTCAGACTGGTCCTCTGTGTTCCCACTCAATTGTCTAATTTGCAAACGGTATGCCGGAACGGGCTATTCCGAAGACGTGGTCGTTCGGAGGGCTTTGTTTTCTCGAAGAGTACGTAAATTCCGGGGCAGTTGAAAATGCGTATAGCGTGTTCCGCTGTGTCTCCTTCCGATACCCAGAAACCAAAATAATTGAATTTGCGACAGTTTCTGAGAAGAAATGATTGTTGGTCGCAGATCGACCATTTCGCATGCAGAGCGAACAGCGAAAGTCGAATAATAATCACTGTTTCAGATACTAATAGTAGTACCAACTGGTTATTCAAACTGTTTGGCAAAGGAAAGGATGCCCCGAAATTTCCTGAATTTCTCAACTATCATTGATCAAGGTCACAGCTAGGTACTCAGCTTAAGGGTGTCAGGGAAACAGATAAGAAAAAGGCAATCTCCACTTGGTCCTAATTATTGTTTATCGAATAGCCTAGCCTCTTCCGCATGTCCGCGCACCCTAATAGGATAAACGTGTCCTCCTCAGACGATTCAGACAACTACGTGGAATCAGAGGGCCGCTTGCAACATCACCTTCTGATCATATTCCTGGTTGGTATCAAGATTAATCCACCTGAAGAGGAGAATCATGAATTTTATCCGTCACACACTCTTGTATGTGTCTTGCCTGTTGTTGATCACTTCGTCATCCAGAGGAGAGGTTGTTCACTTATCTAATGAAGGCGTTCCCCTTCTCCCCGTGATCGTCGCAGACAAGGCGACCGACCGTGTCCAACAGGCAGCAAAAGTTCTCTCGCAGTACCTGCGGCAGATCTCTGGTGCGGATTTTAAGGTTAGTAATGGCGACGGACAGTCAGGAATTGCCGTAGGGACAGTCACCGATTTTCCTGAGCTTCAACTGGATGCGCAATTTGAACCGGGGGAGATAACTCGGCGCGAAGAGTACCTGCTGAAATCTCATTCGCAAGGTCTCTTATTGATTGGTGCCTCTGAACTCGCTGTTGAACATGCGGTCTGGGACTTGTTATATCGATTAGGTTATCGACAGTATTTCCCCGGTGAAACATGGGAGATCGTCCCAGATCAACCCAGTCTCAGCATCGATGTCGAAGAGTTTGAACGGCCCGATTATCTTTCCAGACGGATCTGGTACGGTTACGGTTTCTGGGAATACAACAACGAACCTTATCAACAATGGTGTGCACGAAACCGGTGTGTTCCGGGCATCCAGTTGAGTACTGGTCATGCATATGATCGTGTCGTGAAAATATATCGAGATGAGTTCGAGTCACATCCAGAATACTGGCCACAGTTAGATGGAATACGCCAAGCAGTCAAGAATCCGAAACCCTGTATGGGAAATTCAGGCGTCCGCGCGCTGTTCGTCAAAAGTGCCTTGGACTACTTTGAGAAAAACCCACAGAGCGACAGTCTTTCGATGGATCCCAGCGATGGTGGAGGGTGGTGTGAATGCGAGAAGTGCGCGAGGTTGGGATCCGTCAGTGATCAGGTTGTCACCGTCGCCAATGAAGTCGCTGCGGCTATTGAGGAAAAGCATTCTGGTAAACTCGTCGGGATTTATGCTTATAACTATCATGCGTCGCCTCCGTCGATACGCGTCCATCCCAATGTCGTTGTCAGCGTGGCGACTGCATTTATCAAGGGAGACCTGTCGCTAGAACAGATTATTACTGGCTGGTCTGAACAGGGAGCGACGTTGGGAATTCGCGAATATTACAGCGTGAACGTCTGGGATCGTGATCAACCGGCTCAAGCTCTTGGTGGCAATCTCAATTATCTTAAACGCACCATTCCGGAGTTTCACTCCCGGGGAGTTCGTTTCATGTCTGCTGAATCGAGCGACAACTGGGGGCCGAACGGACTGGGGTATTATCTGGCTGCGCACATGTTGTGGAATGTCGATGATTCCCAGCAGTTGGACGTTCTGATTGACGACTTTCTTGAGCGGGCGTTTGGCCAGGCTCAAGAGCCGATGCGCGAGTATTATCAGCAACTGGATGGTTCTAATCCGCATATGCTGGTGGAAGATCAATTCGCAAGAATGTTTCTCGCATTGGATCAGGCCCGCTTGCAGGCAGATAAACCTGAAGTGCGAAAACGGATCGATCAACTGGTGTTATATACGCACTACTGCTCACTGTTCCACCAATATTCTATCGCTAATGGAGCAGATCGGCAGTCCGCTTTTGAAGCTCTTCTGCGGCATGCTTACCAGATGCGTTCAACAATGTTGATTCATACCAAGGCGCTTTATCGTGATTTGGCACGTCGCGATCTGACCGTAAACATTCCTGAAGGGGCTGGATGGAATATTCCTGAAGAACGTAATCCATGGAAATCAGAGGTTCCGTTTGAAGAAGAGGGTATATCATCAATGCTCAAGCAGGGGCTGGCAGACTATCAGCCAGTCGACATCCCTTTCGAACCAGTCTCCTATAGCGACGATTTGGTTCCGGCTGCCGATTATTTACAGTTGACGACGCCTGATCCGGAGGGATCTCTGGGAGTCGCCCGAGGTCTCCAATCCTTCTACACTTATGCCAAAAACGCATCTACAGAAATCGAATTGTTTATCACAGCAGATGCGGAAACTAAACTACTGCAACCAATGCCTGTAAAGATCAAGATATGGAAGATCGGTGGAGAGAGTGAAGCCGGAGAAAGGGAGACATTAACGGTTTCAAAGGAAACTGTTCTTCGCGATCAAACGGACGAAGCTATCAAAATACCGATCAAGGAACAGGGACTTTATCGAGTTGATGTGGACAGCGAAAAGCTGCCGATAGTTGTCACTTTCAAAGATGGTCAGACAGCGACAATCAGGTCCACTGGTGATTCTCCCATCAGTGATTCCTATAAATTATGGCGAGGTTTCTTTTATGTTCCCCGGGGGACGAAGATCATCGGGCTGGTCGGTGGAGACAGTGGTGAGATTCGCGACAGCCAGGGGCGTCGACTGTTATGGCTGAATGCCCGTCAAAGAGACTTCTACTCGGTGCCCGTTCCCACTGGAGAAGATGGAAAACTCTGGGAGGCGAGATATGTAAATGGGGACCTGCGTTTGCTAACCGTTCCGCCATTGTTTTCGACCACTTCCCAGGGTTTACTTTTGCCACGAGAAGTGATTCAAAAAGAGATAAAGGAATAGGGATTCTGTTGATTCTGAAAACTCCCTGACGTAACTGATGCAGTGAAGTCTAAAGGTTCCAAGTCATTTCAACGTACCTCAGAAGAAATTAGCTCGACATGCATTTTTCACTTTTGGGGAAGCTAATCCTGACGTTTGGTCTCTCATTCTCTTTAAACGTCTTGATGCCGAACTTTCAATCGGATCTGTTCGGTCAAGATGACGAACAAATCTTTAAGTTCCACGATGAAACTATTGAATCTGGAGTAATGCCTATCATTGAAGTGATGCAGTCGCACGGAGCCGCCTGGGGCGATGTGAACGGTGATGGCTGGTTGGACCTGTATATTGGAACCTTCCATACGAAAGGGAAGCCGAACTTATTGCTACGGAATATCAACGGGAAGTTTCAACTCGACGAAGAAACTCCGTTGCAGTTATCGTCTCGTTCAACCGGGATCGTCTTTGCTGATCTGGATAACGATGGTGATCTCGATCTGTACGTCTCCAGTATGCCGAAACAGAAGAAGAAATCGGGTCTGAAAAAAACTACAGAGTCGCTCAGGGGTTGTACCCTGTTCCAAAATAACGGAAACGGGAGCTTCATAGATGTCTCAGACGGGAATGGTGCCTGCCCTCTAAAGTTTGGGGGACGTAGTGTCGCTGTTCTGGATTATGACGGAGACGGACTGCTTGATCTCCTGGTTGGAGAAGACCCTCTCGCTGGTTACAACGGTTCCCCTACCAGTAGTTCCAGACTGTTTCAAAATAAAGGGGGCCTGCAATTTGAAGACACTTCGGATCAAGTCGGATTACCTGAGGGTATCCCCGGCCTGGGAGTCGCAGCTGCCGATGTCAACAATGACGGTTGGCCCGATTTCTTCGTTGCCTGTCACGGCGAGGGAAATCGGTTGTTTCTAAATACCCGAAAAGGACGCTTCCAGGAAGCACCCGGTAGCCGTGAAACGTTCGCGTGGAAATCGGCAGGAGGCGACAACATGATCTGTGGCGTCGCCTTTGGTGACGTCAACCGAGATGGTTTGCTGGACGTGGTGATTGGTCAGCATTACGACCATCCCTGGCGTGAACCCGTTCCAAACCGTTTGTACTTGAACCAAGGTTCTCAGAATGGTGTTCCAGTATTTCAGGATGTCACCGAACAAGTCGGTTTAGTGCCGCTGCCCATGAAGGCACCGCATGTCGAGATCCAGGATTTCGACAACGATGGTTGGCCCGATATTTCCACCAGTCTGGTCAAGTTTTCTGAAGGCCAGACTTATCCTGTCATCTTTCGAAATTTCGGCATAGAGAATGGCCATCCGAAGTTTCTTACGAACACGCTTAATGTAAACGACTTTCCGACGTCCGAAGATAAAGCAGTTAAGAGAACAGGAAAGTTCTATGAGAAGATGATCAAGGATCACAAAGTCATTTACACCGCAGCGGGACCTTCCGGTGATTATGACAACGACGGTCGCCTCGATCTCTTTCTTGCCAACTGGTGGGGTACCGCCCCTTCGATGTTATTACGCAACGCAACTCCCGGGGGGAAATGGATAGATATAATCATCGATGGAGGCGACCTAATTAACAAAATGGGTATTGGAAGTCGCATCAATATCTATCCCGCTGGCCATCTCGGACAGAAAGACAGTCTGCTCGGATCGCGCGAAATGAGTGTCGGGTTCGGCTACGCATCTGGGCAACCGGCAATCGCTCATTTCGGACTTGGAGAATTTGATCGAATCGACATCGAGGTAATATTGCCTCACGACAAGGGAACCGTAACGAGGCGAGACGTGGCGGTGGGGGAACGTCTCACTATCCACGTAAATGAATAGCTGGTTATCCTGACCTTTCTGTTTTCAGTTCTTCAAGACATTCTTTGACAATTCTGGCGCTCAATCTAACAGGAAGAATATTCATGTCTTTACACCTGTTTGCAAATACTACCCTGCGAATAAATCAGTTGATTTTATCGTTGACTGTCATCGTCATTATCACAATGACCTCCAACTCCTGGTCGAAACCGAAGAAGGAATCTCTAGATAAGAATGACAAGCCAAAGGTTATTCGCGACGAGGACCTTCCCTACCCTCCTTCGCTTCCTAATGGTCAGGAAATGGTCACCGATAAGTCTCCAGAATTCTTGAAAGCACCGGAAACATTGCGAGAGGGTGTGCAGATCGCCAAAACCATTCCTTCAGTGGATTTTGTATTTTACCCCGGTCAGAACTATCCAGGGAAACCGTGGTCGAACTGGGGTGATGGGAGTGTCTCCAAAGGAAAATACTATTCTGCGATTGGTGACCATTACGCTATCGGAAGAGGAGAATCGAAACATGGCACTGGGACAGCCCTCATTTATGAGTACGATCCAGAAACAAAAATACTTCGTTCCCTGGTCAACATCAGCGCCTTTCTCGATCTTCCTAAGGGGCATTACACGCCTGGCAAAATTCACAGTCGGGTCGACATGGGGAGCGATGGTTGGCTCTATTACGCAACCCACCGAGGTTCTCCCAAGGCAGCAAATGATGCTAACCATTATCTCGGTGACTGGATCTTTCGAACAGATCCGGAGACAGGTCAATCAGAGATCGTGACCCATGCCCCTGTGCCTAAACACAGCATACCCAATAGCGTTCTTGATGCGGAGAGAATGATCTTTTATGGAGCAACGGCTGCTGGCCCGGATGCACCGTTACAGGAAATTCAGTTCTTCGCGTATGACGTCGAGAACGGCAAACTTCTCTACTCCGGTCCGGACGGGCCTGCCCGATATATGGTCCTCGCCAAATCAACAGGACGCCTTTATTTTGTTCCAGGAAATACAGACGGTGAATTAATGAGGTACGACCCGACAACCGGAGGCCCGCCTACACCAACAGGCCAGACGATCGGCGTCCGTGCTGCAACAGAGGAAACGGAAGACGGGTTCGTATATACTGTCTCCACCGGTCAACGCTCGGGCGATGCGATGATCTGGCAATTCAATACGACCACCGAAGAGTGTAAAGAGATCGGAACTGCAGCCGTCGGTTCCGAAGCATATGTTGCCTCGATTGATGTTGATCCTACCGGGACGTACTTGTACTACTCTCCCGGCGCTCATGGTGGCGGATATAAAGACGGCTCTCCCTTGGTGCAGTACAACATAAAATCAGGTGTTAAGAAAGTAATTGCCTTCCTTCATCCGTTCTATCAGGATAAGTATAACTTCACGCTGAAGGGAACTTACAGTACCGCTATCTCCGCAGAAGGAGACAAAGTCTTCATCACTTGGAATGTGAGCCGCGGAACCCGCGCATGGGACTGCTGTGGCTTATCTGTCGTGCACGTTCCTGAAGCGGAACGTAGACCGTAAGAACGGTTGAGATCATGAGGGGCTCTACCATCTCAACCGAGATCAAGGTTACGCAGGTAACACGCAGTGTAACCCAAAGGCATGATTTCTTGGAAAAGTCAACTCATGTGACCGCCAATCCCGACCCCTGCTTTCTAAACCTGTGTTCATTCTCGAGCGATCAGGCCAACTTCCAAATTCGACTGTTTCCACCTGACATTCCAAACAAGAATATGTCCTTGGGAGAGCAAACTGGAGAGAATCCTGATTAATGTGAGGCTGCGATAGGCAGAGAAAGCACTTCGCCCGGATTGAAGCGGGATTAACGTCAGACATTAGGGCTGACGAGTGGGTCAGAATTCAGTCTACATAAAAGCCGAGTGGAAACATATAATGCTTCAGTACATCACCCCGATAGGTTCAAAGCCACAATTTGAAAGGAACTGAAATCGCTGCCCCATCCGCAGACGACGAAACGATATTCATGATCCCTGGTTTTATGTCGCCGGCGTGGATGCTGTATCCGCTTGAAAGGTCTCTCAGGAAACCGGGGCGAACCCTGGTCCGCTGGGATTACCCTCATGTGTTCACAGATCCTTACCAAACGATCGACACTCTTTGTGAAGCGATGGTGAAAAGCAGCGCCCCTTCGATTTCCCTGATAGGTCATAGCTTCGGAGACTGGATCGCTCGATCAGCGATTAATCAGAGCCAGCTGAAGTCAATCCGAAAACTGATCTCGATCTGTCCAACTGTGGCTCCTGTGCCTTTCGCAAAAGTCTTCAAACCCATCATGGGAAAACTGGTGCCGGAACTCGTTGTGATGGCTGATAAGGAGCTGATGTCGACCCCGCTTTCGGAAAAAATGCAAATTAAGCGATCAAGCATATGGGCAAAAGTCGAGGTGATCGTGACTCGCCCCCAAGATTTCAAGGTGGACCATGAAATGTGGGCCTCGCATATTTCTTCTGTATTTCAACCCAGCGTCTGGCGAGTCATTGAAGAGGAGCTCTCATCGAACTGATGCCTCTCCAACCATTGTAGATCGATCGAGGAAGTTTCTGAACCGTTCCTCAAATCCCTACGATTGATCGACACATCTACACTGACCGAGATTACAGTGACCGAGATCATTTGGACGAATCTGAAATCACAACTTTTCAAACTCCAACAAAGACGAGCGAACGCTGGCGAGCGGCGTCGATCTCTATATTGCAAGGCATCAAGATTGTAGGATGGCTCGGGATTTGCTGCTTAAGGGCGAGGTAAAAATCGGTTCTCTCGAATATTCTTAGCCGGTGGCTGTAATGCTCGATAGCCAACTGTGAGGGACTCACTACAGAGTAAAAGCCTATCCCTTCGTAATAAGAGATCAGATCGTAATTATCAGCGATGTAACCGAAGGAAAAAAGATTACACTTGATGCGGCGATCCTACTCGAAGTGGCAGTTCTGATGACACATTCCGATTAAGAGTACCAGACAATCAGGTAAATCATCTAAGGAGTGACCCTATGAGTAAAGAACTTGTGTTCTGGAATTCCGATTCCGGAAAGGCTGACGGAGTAAGCCTGCTGCGAAATGCCCTGTCAACTGATTGCTCTAAGTGGGTCAAGCTCTCCAGGGATCTGGATCTGGCACAGGAAATCGAAAATGCGATTTCTGAAGGTTGCCGAATTGTTGTCGCAGCTGGTGGAGACGGAACTGTTAACGCAATAGTGAATGCGTTAATGTCCGTCGACGAAGCCAAGCGACCTGAGTTAGCGATTATTCCATTGGGCACGGCGAATGACTTCGCGGGAACGTTACAGATTCCCGACGACGTAAATGAAGCCGTTGAACTGATTCGCTCCAGCCATCCTATTCCAGTTGATGTCGTTCATATCAGCGGGGAAGGTGTGGATCGCTACTACGCCAACATTGCCGCTGGTGGTAACTCTGTGCGAGTCAGTGAAGCCCTTACCGATGAAATCAAATCTCGCTGGGGTGCCTTCGCCTACATTCGAGGAGGTGTCGAGGTATTGTCCGACATGAAGACGTTTCGCATCACAGCAAAGTGTGATGACGAAGAGTTTGCGAACCTCGATACTTGGGCAATTCTCGTCGCCAATGGTAAAACGAATGCTGGGCGAATCACGGTCGCCCCCAAAGCATCACCGATAGACGGTTTAATCGACGTCATCATTATTCGTGACGGGGACATGATCGACATGGTTCAAATCGTCGCGGACAACTTGTTAGGCGAGTTTCTGGAAAGCGAGAAAGTAATCTTTCGACAAGTCAAATCGCTCCACCTAAACTCAGTACCACACATGCGATTCGCTCTGGATGGAGAGGTTGTTGACGAAGAACCTGTACAGTTTAAAATCGTGCCCGCAGCAATCCGAATGTATGTTGGCACTGACGCTTTCAACTGAGAGCGTCAGATTGCAACGTACAATTGAAATTAACTTGGGCTTCTCTTACATCGGCAGCTGAGTCGGTAGCGTCACGGCTGAGGGACTGTATTATCGCGAGTCAAAAACAATCGATTAAAGTCTCAATTAATGCACGCAGTGACGTAGGGACGTTGTAATTTCACGTTCCCAGAATCCTTCATTGCTAATCCAAACAGCTTATCGGATCCACAAAACAGTGTTCTCGTTTGATCGAATGTGTCTGAAAATGGTGAGACTATTTATTCGATTGCGGCGGTATTGATTGCCTTGCTTAGTTTAGTTAGATGCTTATCAGCTTTTTCCTCATCATCAAGGTTTTGGCCCAGTTGTTCTTTTGAATTTGTGTAACCGAGCTTTTTAGCCCACGTGCAAAGGGTTCCGTAAGTTGCGATCTCGTAGTGTTCCACCTTCTGAGCTAGTGCAATGATGATTGCGTCCATCACGTCGGGATCAGCCTCTTCGCCCATCATCGATTCCGCTTCCTCAATGAGTCCGGCCATTGCAGCACACTTCTTAACCCGAGCGGGCTTTCCAGTCTCTTCAAAGGCTTTCTCAACACGCTTGACGTGTTCTTTGGTTTGCTCCAAGTGGTCCTCGAGAGCTTTAGTTAGCTTCTCGCAGGATGCTTTCTTAGCCATTTTGGGAATGGCCTTTGTTAATTGTTTTTCCGCGCTCAGTACGTCCTGCAATTCGTCAAGGAACGCGTCTGCCAAGGTTTTCATTTTTGTCATAGCTAGTTATCTCTTTATCTCTCTTAATTAAGTTGAATAGGGAAAGGGGTGGGAATTCGTATCGATGCCCAACTTGGCGACGCATCGGCCGGTGATGTCATCATCTACAACCATAGGTCCGGCTACGGACATTCTTAATGAATTAGAAAAGGGTTCTCTAAGTTAGGTACGCTTTTGCTATACCATATTCGTTACAGACGACCCGTTAGAAATAAGATGAGCAAGATTAGGAGTAAAACCCCACCTATACCGCCAATTGCGACGCTTTTGAGAAGTGCCGAAACGAGTAACAGGATGAGCAGTAGACTGAGTAAACCGTATGCCATGATGATATCCTCTATTTGATTTGGAGTTGATGTTCTTAAAGGTGATAGAGTGTCTTAGCGTGCGACCGCACGACTGCGTTCGACGGAAATCGTGTGAAGTCGTACGGCGGTTTGGCATCCCAACATCGCACCGAAGATGGCTGCAATCAGCCCTAATGCAGCCGATACAAACGCGGCCCACAATACAGCCTGAGCATATGAGCTTGCGGTCTCTGCAAGCTTCGCAGCTTTGTCCTTATATTCCTGGACGCGTTTTTCCACCTTAGTTTCAATTGTCGCGGACAGTTTATCGACCTGCTCATCACTGAGGTTGGTGTTTGCCGCCAGGGTATCACGAGCCGCTTCGGCGTCGTCATTCACATAACTCCACCCGATTTGATTCAACGCATCTGCGTCCAGTGATTCAATCGCCTGACGTGCTTCTTCTTCACTTAGCGAAGAGTCGCCCGCTTCAGATACCGCTTGAGCGACTTCCCGTTTCACCGCCGCACTGATACCACTTATGACACGATTCGAATCTTGCACATCCACGTTAGATGGGTCGGGTAATGTGCCCGCCGCATTCGCCGCCGCCCCTGTGACATTTGACACAATTGACGAGCCAGTATTGACCAGCCCTGAAACTCCCCAATAGCTCAAGACTAGCATGACAACTGTGGCTGTACTCCACATAGCAACACCATGAAGAATTCCTGCTTGATCGTCGTCCTGGCCACATAACCGACCAGTAACGAGTCCTCCGATGAAGAAGGCAGCCAATCCTGTGAACGCCATCCATATCGCCGCTCCAATACCGAAACCATCTCCGAGTGCTTCCGCATCAGTCCCATCCAGAACGCTTGTTCCGATTGCTGATCCAAGCAGAGCGAGCAACCAGACTATTGCGGTCGTTACAACAAGTCCGCAAAAGATCGCAGGCCAACTGGCAAACAGTCTATAGGGGACAACGGCTTCAATTTGTTTTAGTCGAACGTCGTTATCGGGAGATCCGTGAACTTCAGAGCGGTCAGTTACCATTTTATTCTCTCTCTTATGTCAAAAGTGTGTCTGTGCCCGGTCGCACCTGAAGTGCGTGATATCCTTGGCTATGCACTTTGTGTACCAATAAGCAGAATGAGATTTATAAGACGACTCTGCACGTCTCAACTGTTAATCCGCATGAATTGGTGACTCGCGGAAGAGATGAGGCAGGATGGATTCTTTGTCAGATCCAATCTTCTGGCCTCAGGACGCGCAGCGCGAGAGATGAACGCTCAGCAAATTGCAACTACACTCGTTCCCAATGAAGATAACTCAAACCTCAAAGTTTATTCTTCGGGTTGTTCGAGGGATTCGGGATCGTTCAGTTTTTCAACCGCTTGCTCCGCATCCTTCTGGTCCCCCGCATCGAGGTCGGGAGTCGACTGCGTCGTTTCTGCATCGGGTTCGAAACTCAAGACAACTGAGAGTGGAAGGTGATCGGAACCGATCGACGGCAGAGTAAGTAGCGATACTAAGCGGAAGTCGTCTGAGTGAAACAAGTGGTCTAGGGGGTACTGCCAAATCCACGACTTTGCGTTGAATGTCGGATACAGCCCACGGCCTTTTCTCGGGTCGAGCAACCCGCTGACCTCTTGAAACAGATCCGTTGTTCGCGACCAGCCGACGTCGTTCATATCTCCGAGGACTACAACGCTACCTTGGTCACGAACTTCTCGTCCGACCAAAACCAATTCTCCATCACGTTTGGTTGTGTCTTCGCCAGGACGAGGTGGATTAGGATGAACCGCGAACAGCCTAACCGTTTGACCCGATCGGAGTCGAATTTCCGCATCAATTGACGGAATAGTCTTTTTAACGATCCCTCTTACTTCGGAAGAGACGAGTTCCAAATTCGAGTACATCGCGATTCCATACTTATTCTCTAGCGGATGCTCGACGTGGAACTGGAACTGTTCGCGAAGGGGCGAAATATCATCGATCCAGCGTCCGTTGACTTCGCAAAGCACGATGACATCGGGCGAGTCCTCCTGGATCAAACTCAACAGTGCGGTTGCGTCTTCGTTCTCTTGTAAAACGTTTGCAGTGAGAATCTTGATCCGCACATCTGGGTCTTCTGACTTCGCCCATTCCACCTGAAGTGGAGCGACCGGCAAGTACGGAAATATCCAGTATATCTGGATACAGCAGCTTACCAATAGCAGTGCCGCGATGGATTTCACATAGGGTTTCTTGCGCAGGAAAGCCAGGACGACCAGCCATCCTGCATAAACAATCAGAAGCTGCACCCGAGGGAAATCACCAATTCTAATCCACCACCAATCCACGGTCAGCAAGGGGGCGAAGGCGGTGAGAACCAGAATCGCGGAGATCGAATAGATTAAGTAAGTGTACATTGGCGTGGGTTCCTCAAGTCCTTTTCGGCATCACTGTACGATGATTGAACGTCAGAGCGGTCAGTATCATCTTAATCGTAATTAAACATCAAGTGCCTTTATAACTGGGCGAACCCGTACTATAAAAACTCAACTGGACTAAATAGTCTGTAATCCAAGGATATTTGCAAGGGTTTCACTTCCACGAAGTTAAACGATTTCCTCAGAGTGCCTGCAAACTCGAGTCAACGATTGCTATCGGCAGTGTAACATTGAATTAGTATCTGATCTGCAGAACCTTCGTCTCAATGACCTGTTCAAGTAATATTTTTGAAACACTGCCTAACTCTGGTTCTCTCAAGCATTGAGTTTCATTTAGCACTCGCCGCTCGAAGAGAATATCACCACGTTCAATGGCTCGTTTTTAACATCTTCTGAAGAAAATTACGCTACGAGCTCGTGGCTACATGTAAAGCTGGAAATGTATCGTGATTCTATTTTGATCATCCTTTTGAGCTACAACAGTGAAATGCGAATGAATTATCCTTGTAAAAACACGGTTCAGTCGACACTCTAAAATATAGTCTTATTCCGAAATACCTTGAATTATGTCAATAACGGCCCCGATGAAACATCTCTGCGGCCTGACTCATAAAAGCGAACCGATTATGAAATATCACAGACTCATATTTTCTTCACTAACACTCACGGCCATCGTTCTCTCACTGGTCACTCAACCGATTACTTTGACAGCTGCCGAGCCAGAGAACAAATTGGCCGCGGAGGAGAAGGCACGCGAGGAAAACCTGGAGTTCCGTGCGGCGATCTGCGCTCATCACCTCTGCTCGGGATTATGGGTCGTTGGACGAGACTACCAGCGAACTCCGGAAGAAGTAATTGAACAGGATATCGCACCATTTCCCAACTTTGGTTGGTCGCCCGATTTTGAGTATCAAGTCGATGAAAGCCGGCATCTGGTCACTGTGACAGCCCCCGGCGCCCCTCCCCGTAGTGCGAGATACACAGGTGATCAAGGCAGCAGCATACTTCCTCCCGGTACTGAGGACGTCTTCTTTGATCCCGTCAAAGTTCCACGTCACATTCCCGATGCTGCTGACCTCCCCTGGCCAATGGGGGACGCGGGAGCACGCGAGTCGGTTGCTGGAGTTGACTACGAAGCTGTAGAAGACGCACTTGACTGGGCGATGGAACAAAAGGAGCAGAACACTCGAGCGTTCGTAGTCGCATACCAGGGGAAAATTATTGGTGAGCGTTACGCTCCGGGTTGGACTAAGGAGACTCCTCAGATCAGTTGGTCTCAGGGAAAAAGCATAACGTCTACACTGATCGGAATTCTAATCCAGCGTGGACTCATCGAGCTTGATCAACCGGCTCCGATTAAAGAATGGCAGAACGCAGACGACCCACGGCGTCAGATTCGCATTCGTGACCTTATCCAGATGAGCAGTGGTCTTGATTTCTCTAATCTCGGCTTCAAGGGATCTAAAACATTAATCTCCTCGAACGATCACATGCGTGTGTACTTTGATTCTCTCAACGTATTGGAACACGCCGTCAACCACCCGCTAGAGGTGCCTCCCGGAACGCGATACTCTTATCTCAATAGCGATCCCTTAAGTCTGGGTCGAATTATTCGTGACGTAGTTGAAGAGCAAGGAGAGGATTATCTCACTTTTCCACAACGAGCCCTCTTCGACCGAATAGGCATCCGCAGCGCCGTACTTGAAACCGACGCTTGGGGAAATTTCATTTTGTCAGGCTATGACTATCTGTCCGCTCGCGACTGGATCCGATTTGGGCTGCTCTACCTTAACGACGGAGTTTGGCAAGGAGAGCGAATACTCCCCGAAGGTTGGGCGAAGTTTGCAGCGACTCCAGCTCCAGCAGATGATAAACAGAACTACGGCGGGATGTTCTGGCTCAACTTGCCGGAAAGAATGAAACATGTACCGAAAGACGCGTACTGGGCAGCAGGATTTATGGGGCAAGTCACGATAATTATCCCCTCTCGCGATTTGGTCGTCGTTCGAATGGGCCCTAGCCCTGTCAATGTCTATCCGTACCTTGATGAAGTCATCGGACCCATCCTGGATGCGTTACCTGAGGACTAAACTCTCTGCTGATTACCAGAAATGAGAGACACCAGCGGATCTCAGGCAAATAATAATCGCTAAGCATCGAACTCTGTAAAATCAGGTGTCTGTGAGAGACTGGCTCCTCTCGTTCTTGAACGGCATACGGGTGATGCCATCGCTCCAATTCACAAAATAGTTTAATTAAGTTGCGGAGCAAGGCATCAATAGCTGATTCATTGACTAATAGTGTTTGCAAGCGGCTAGAATTCCAGAGTAACTCCCCTCCTTCGCTTTGGAAACTGATTCGTTTAACTCCTGAACTCTTATGTGTGAGTTTGCTGGTCCTCACGTGTCTCGTTATTGAGTAAATTTGTTGGAATCTGTACCACTTAAGTAGGGATGACAGGATTAGAACCCAGAGACGTGAGTCTGTCCGATGACGCCAGAAAGTATGAACGAAAGCAGATTTTCTCGCCCAAACTGTGATTGCCGGAACGTCGATGAATTATCGTAAGTCCTTTACTCACTTAGTACCGAAGTTGGGACTTGAACCCACACGGGGTTTACCCTCACTGGATTTTGGATCCGTGTTGAGATGTTAATCGGTATTGCTTAAGTGTGCTCCTATTACACAAATGCTGTGCGGGTCACGTTTTCGATAAACGGTTATCGACCTATGTAGCGTGTTTAATCCTCGTTTAGGTAACATTCTAGGTAACACTCCCTAAATTAGCACTTCGTCTGATTCTTCTTCCCGGCTGAGGAAGAGGTTGTCGGAGACAGGAGGGCCGACGGATTCGGTGTCTTGGAATGCGTTCTCAAAGATCCTTGGGAAATCATCTTCGCCGTTGATTCTACTATAGTGGAAGTCCGGACGATAACCGTTTTAATCACGTTTTCCATTTTGGTGATGAGGGAGTTGAAATTGTGTAGAGTTGAGATTACGGGAGTAACGACGAACCCAAATGTTAACTGGCTGCCTCTAGTAAGTTCACTGGAAGGGATGGTTCTCTGAAAGACGTGTTTCCCCTCTGATTATTGATCGTGATACGTGCCTTCGGCTACTCCGATTATCTTTAGGACCAGATTGAGATTGAACCGGGGCTTCTTTCTGCCAGAAGCCCCAGCATAAATACTTATCTCGATATTTGGATGAAAAGTCTGATATCCGAGTGATTGGGAATGATGATCTTATTCGATCAAAACCCTCTCTCATCAGCGATGTAGTCACGCGTATTTAATCATCTCCGACGACGGCTGAATTATTTAACGATACGTTTTTTTACAATAAAATGACTCGAACATAGATTAGTGCCACAAGTGGTTATTGCAAAAAGACTTAGGTTTTGGCTGGGTTCTACGTTACCTTGGAGCCATTTAGGCATATTTCAGATCTGACCCAAGAAACTGTTAAGGATAAAACGCGAATTAGGGTATAGTGATCCTATTAGAATTATAATCTAGAACTCTCATCTCCAATCACGACTCCCCTCTCATGGAACTGTTCGGATCATTTTCGACAGGCTCGACTGACAGCCAGTTGATTCGTGGCGCGCAAGCTGAGTACGATCATTCTTGGTCGATGCTCGTTGAGACGTACGCGCCGCTCGTATACCAAACGGCGAGGAAAACAGGACTGCAGCCGGATGATGCATCGGACATCACCCAAGATGTTCTCCTGCAGGTTTATCGAAGCTTGAGCGATTTCCAGCCGCGAAATCGCGGGTCGTTTCGTAAATGGATCAAGGTGATCACTCGAAACAAGATCGTCGACCTGTGCCGCAAGCAGCATCTCGAAGTGAACTTGAGAGAATTAGACGAATTAGAGACCAGGGTGCACCCCCGCAAAGAATCGAATTCGGTTTTCCTGAATAAACGACTTGCGGGGATTCGCGAAATCATTGCACAGGTCCGCGAGACTGTTTCTGAAAAGAGCTGGCAGGCATTCGAGTCCATGCTCTCGGAAGTAGAGACTTCTGAAGAGATCGGTCAAAGACTCGGCATGAGTGACGCTGCTGTTCGCCTCGCTAAACATCGCATTCTGGCTCAATTCCATATGAAAATAACAAACAAGTCGGTTTCTACCGACGATACGGCATAACGTTCTATAATTGGAAGTTACTTAGGCACCTGTCACGTTACAACATGCTGGATTAGAGGGTACTCACCATGCCGTGCCCCACAACAGCTCGGATACAAAAACTCCTGGGCGGGAAACTGACCGATCAGGAATACAATCAGCTTCTGGATCATATTTCTTCCTGCACTGATTGTTTCACGGCTTATGAAGCGGTCATGGAAAAGTCTGGACAGGAAGAACTCTTCAAGGACATTCGTGAACTCGCCTGTTTCGCCCCCATTACCACCGAGCCTGAATGCGAAGAGTTAATATTCAGGTTAAAAAATCAGGTTCCCTCATCTGAGCATGCACCTGAACCTGCTTCGCCGTGCTCGTGGGCCAAGCCTGTCCGTCTAAATGGTTACAGACTGATTCGCGTAATTGCTCGAGGTGGTATGGGCGTCATCTACGAAGCAGAGCATCTCTCTCTCCAGCGAAAAGTGGCTGTCAAGTTTCTATCCTCGTTTGCAGCGGCTTCCGATATCCAGATTCAGCGATTTCGGAATGAGGCGTTGGCGGATGGTCGTCTAGAGCATCAGAATATCGTGCCTGTTTATAGCTTTGGGTGTGAGAATGACGTCCATTTCCTGGTTATGCAATATATTGATGGCTGCAACCTTTCGACATTCATCGACCAACTCCGAGCGAAATCATCCCTCCAAAAATCATTACCAGCTTCAACGACAGTTTCGATGGCTCAAAGCAATAGCAGGGAGGGCGAAGCCGAAACCAATGATGTAAAACAAGTCATTTCCAGACTGAATGAGATCTCGCAGGATGAAGATGGTTTTAGTGACGAGTCCGGAATACTTGCAAATGATTACGATGTTTCTAGTCGCAGTGGAATTGACAAATTAGTCAGCCTGTTTGTCGACGTGGTTGATGCCATTGAATACGCTCACGAAAGGGGCATCATTCATCGAGATATTAAACCCTCCAACCTCTTAATGGACACTTCTCACAAGCTCTGGATTGGGGATTTCGGCGTCGCCAAGACTGATGCCTCCATCACCATTACGGCGACCAATTTGCTCGTGGGAACTCCCCGTTATATGAGTCCTGAACAAGTTTCCGGAGAGAAGTCTTTCGTCGACCATCGAACAGATATTTACTCACTCGGATCAACATTATTTGAACTCATGACGCTAAGACCTTTATTCGAAGAAAATGCCTTAAATCAACTTGTTATTAGCATACGGCAAAACAATCCACCCCCACCAAGACGAATCAACCCAGTTGTTCCGATTGATCTGGAAACGATCATTCTCAAAGCAACAAACAAAGAAAGAAGTCAACGTTATCAGCGAGCCTCTGACTTTGCTGCTGACCTTCGAAGTTATCTTAATCAGGAACCAATCTCCGCCCGGCGATTCAATTGGTGGGAGAAGTCATCCAGGCTACTGAGTCGACATTCAGCCGTCGCTCTTTCCTTATTGGGAACAATCGCTGTATCGTTGATTGCGACGATTTTTATTATTTTTCTATTGGTCACCAACAGCCATCAGCAAACTATTCTTCTGGACCAGGCAGAACGCAGCCAGTTCAAGACGGAACGGGTGCTTTACAACTCCAGAATCAAAGAAGCTGGACTTGCATGGAAAGCTGGGGATGGACGGCAATTGGACTCGATTCTCCGTGAGTTGCAACCAGTTGACGGAAAATATGATTTCCGAGGAGACGAGTGGTACTTTCTTCGCAACCAGATTGGTATTAAATCGACACCTATTCATGTTCTGGATGACCCCGTTTATGTAATTGAGTCGAATGCTGATAGATCGGTATACGCTTTAGCGGGGCGTGATGCGATCATTCGGCTTTATGACGCACACAATCATGTGCTACTTTTGGAAATTGATTCCGGACAGATAGAGGTCAATGGTCTCTCGTTCTCCTCCAGAGGCGATTTGCTTGCGTCCACCGGGGATGATGGAACCGTTTGCGTCTGGAAGATCGATTGGAATCTTAATAAGTCAAAACGCAAACTGAAGTTTACTGCATGTGAGGGACTGGTATTTAATGTCTTTTTCGCGAAGCAAGATCAGATGCTCATCACCAATGGAGCTGAAGCGATCGTTTGTTTGTGGAATGCAGATACGGGTGAAAAAGTCGATGACTTGCATGAACACTCTCTACGAGTTGCCGATATCGCTTACTCTGCTACTCAAAATCAACTGGCTACAATTGGATACGATAATCAACTAATCTTATGGGATCTCGACACCCTTAAGCCAGTTTACTCCTTAAAGACAGAGGGTGACCGACTGAGCTCGATTTCTTTCTCTCAGAATGGAAAGAATCTGATAACTACCTCACTTGGTGGAATCGTTCATATCCGCGACACGGGGAGCGGTACCGTAGTCAAGGAATTCAATCAACTGGACGAGATGAGAGATGCGATGTTAATGCCCGATGGAAATGCGTTGATCGCAGCCGATAGTGCTGGAATGATTCACGCATGGATATTAAGTTCGGATAACAGAACTGAGAGTAGCCTTATCTCCTCAGTCTCTTGGTCTGCCCACTCCGGTCGTATTTACAATCTAGCATTCAGTCCGTCTAAAAAGACATTCTATTCAGTGGGCCACGACGGGGTAGTCATGGAATGGAATTACGAAGCACGTTTACTTGAGCATATTATCAGAGATACAGTAGATGGACACTCATTTCATGATTTCACTTGCTTACAGACAAACGACGGCGACCAGCTAATTACCGCTGAAGGAGAAAAGGTTCTATTGCGGCAATTGCCGAAAGGAGAAATAATTTCGACCCTTCTCACTCTCGACGCACCCTCTCATCGCCTGGCTTTGTCTGAGGATGCCTCACTCCTGGCGATCAGTAGTTATTATGGAGAGATTTATCTCTTCGATATGCACCGTATGAAATTGATTAATAAATGGACAGTGAGTAAACATGCGGAGGCGGAGAGGCTTGAGTTGTCGCCTGATGGCACCCTGCTTGCCTTTGTTAACAAGTCCAATGAAGAACCAAACAAACTATTTGTTTATGAGACGAAGACCGGAAACCAACTGGACCAATATTCATCGGTCGCATGCAGTCCAGCTAGGTTCTCTAGCGACGGAACACTTCTCTATTCAGGTGGAAATAACAATTCAGTTGAAGTATGGAATACTCTCACACATACCAAGCAAAAAACAACACCCGTCCATACTAATACGGTCTGTGACATACAACTCACGTCGAACGATTCTTTACTCGCCACGGTTAGCAAAGATAGGCAGGCGATTCTCTGGGAAGCTGACACGCTTTCCAAAAAAGGGTTACTCTCAGGGCATAGAGGCTCCGTTAATTCCTGCATTTTTAATAAGAATGATACCCGACTGCTTACTTGCAGCGATGACGGAAAGATCATCATTTGGAATATTGAGAATAGTTCTATGACTCCACTACTTGAGATCGACAATTCACAGGGTATACCCGAAAAGATCGCATTCAGCCGGGATGGCCGCTACCTAATCTGCCAAATTTACTTGGAAGAAGAGAGAGAATGGTTCTTGAAAGTCATCAAGTGGGGAAGTCCTAAACTACGATAAAAAGATGATTCTAAACGATCGGAGTTCAGCAACCGTATCTTATAATAAACTCAGACGTGCTTAGAATATAGTAATTTACGCTGTCTCACAGACTGTGCGATTTGCAGTCGAGGTGACAACGGGATTTGATTGAATTCAAGGTGTCTTGTCCAACGTTGGACATTATATCACTATCACCACAGTCAGAAATGTTGTGAAGTTGAATGGCGTCGAACCCGTTCCCGGCCGCCCAGACTGGAAGTCCTGGCGGGCGTTCCTTAATACTCATTGGGAAACCTCTTTGCCGTTGATCCCACGACGCTGGAAGTCTGGTCGGAGACCGGCTTGACGACTATTACATCATGATGGTGATGGAGTTGAACTCGCGACGCGTTGAGATCGCGGGTGTCACGACGAACCCCAATTCTCAGTGGGAGAATCAAGTCGCACGCAATTTGACCGACGACGATGGTTTTCTGGAGCATGATTCACACCTTATCTAGGATCGCGACTCTTGCTTCTAACCACTGCGATCGTTTATTAGGGAACAGACTGATATCGAACCAGTGTTGTTTTCTCCGAAAAGTCCCAGAATGAATGCGTATCTCGAACGATTCAGGAGAGGTGTAAAACTGAGTGCCTGAGCAAGATGATCTTCTTCGGTCGACACTGAATCGAATGAGTCTTGAGGTAAAATATGACTCACTATCAAATCGAGCTAAATAACCAAGGACTCGACGATTAGTTGATTGGATCTGGTAATGAGATCGGCAGAGTTGCTGGAGAAATCGAAGGTCGAGAATGTCTAATTGGGCTGCTTAAGTATTATTTCCGCTACGCGCTATAGAGTACTCGGTGTCAGAATCACACCGCCTGCACCAGTTCACGCTACCACTCCGCAGCAAACTCTGTTTCCGGTTGGAAGTGTGAGTGGACCGCAGCTTTTTCGTGACGAAGTCTGATCGAAAATCACACCTTTCCAGAAACATAACTGCATAAGATTAAGCGTCTCCTATGTTGGCTGAATATTAGAACCCATCCTGAAACCCAGTTGTGGTTTTCTTAGAGCCTTTAAAACAAGGTCGGTTTTTCACCCATCAGAGGGTTTCAGGACCGCTTGTAATACGATACGGCTATGACATCGCCAAACGAAGAAATGCCTGAGAATGATTGCCAGCATTACAGCAAGGTGAATTCGGGTGTTTATAAGAAAAAAGTGAACTTCGTCCAGATAGGAGAATTACGGGATCGATTCTTCCTATTGGACTGTTTATAGTGAATGGAACAATGGGTCAGGCTACTGGCATCACTAACTGGGTAGGTGAAGGTCAGTAAATTAAATTGTATAGCACGTTATCCGCTTCTGAAACTGTACGAAGTGCCGATAGTGATATACCAATAAAAGGTGGGAACTGATGTCGCCAGAAACCTCCGAAGAAAAAGAAACATTCGTCGAAACTGCTTTGAAGCTGGGGGGCAGTAGCGAAGACGAGGCCCGCAAAACCGGCGCTCTGGACCGGGCCGATGAACAGATGGAAAATTTGTTCAACAAGAAGTACCAGACCTCGGGGAGCCCGGTTCATCTTGCTGTGTGGGGTGATCGTTTTCCAACCGAACTGTTTAATTCCCAAGTGGCCACGGCGGACGCCGATGCTCAACAGGTGATGGAGGATTGCATCACCGTTGTGAAGGAATTGAAGCGTGAAGGACGTCTGCTTGACGAAAACCACAAAATTTCCGAAGAAACACTTCATCAACTGGCCGAAAAGGGATACTGGGGACTGCTAGTCGACAAGGAATACGGTGGCAGCTTTGTCCCCTTCTCCGCGTTCTCTATTTTTCTGACCCGCATGGCGACTGTTGATGCAACGGTTGCTGGGATGGCGTCCGTTCATGGTTGTATTGGCGCAGTCGATCCGCTTCGCGGGTTTGGGACACCGAAGCAGAAGCAGAAGCTCCTACCGGTTCTCGCCAGTGGGGAACGTCTCTCTGCGTTCGCGTTAACCGAACCCTGTGCCGGTTCGGACCTGACTGCCCTTCGCACCACCGCGAAACTGGATGGAGACGAATACGTCGTCAATGGAGAAAAGCTGTTTATTACGAATGTGGTTCCGGGAAGAACGATCGGGCTGGTCTGTTTGATCGAAAACAAACCGGCAGTATTGATCGTGGAACTGCCTCCGGAAGAGAACGAACATTTTCAGATCAAGCCGTATGGGTTGTGGGCTCTGAAGCATACTTATAATCAGGGAATAATATTCAAGAATTTTCGCGTCCCTGAGGAGAACTTACTTGTCGCACCCAAAGGGGATGGCTTGACTATCGCCTACCACGGGTTGAATCGGGGACGAATCGCCTTGTGCGCAGGAGCGGCTGGCAGCATTCGGTTGATGCTCGCAGACATGCTGCCGTGGGCTCAGCATCGCGTGACTTATGGCGCGGCGATTGAAACTCGCGAACTCGTCCAGCGACGGCTCGGACGCATGGCTGGGCTGATCGCCGGCTGCGATGCACTGACGGAATGGGGCGGGTGGCTACTCGACCAGGGATTTCGTGGAGAAATGGAATGTATTGTTGCCAAAATCTTCGGTAGCGAAGCCCAGAAGGAAGCAGCAATAGAATACTATATGAAAACTCACGGAGGCCGTTCTTTCCTGCACGGGCACCTGTTTGGCGATAACGTCCATGAATTCCTCGCTCCCTGTATTTATGAGGGAGAAGGTGAAGTGTTGGGGCTCGCCTTTCTAAAGTCATTGATCAAGGAACACGGAAAACAATTCTTCGAGCCGATCGGGAAAGTACTCTACGAGAACAAGATCAAGTCCCCGAATCCACTGAATCCGATGCACGCGTTTAAACTCGCACCGGTGGCGGGTCCTTATCTGGCTTGGAAGACACGCCAGAGTCTACCGGGAGCTTTTAAGCAGGCGGATTTGCCCGCGATGCCTCCGCGGTTGGCTGAACTGACTAGGTTCGCTGCGAAAGGATTGCAGCGTTCACGTCTCGAATGCAGCAACATGATGATGAAACATAAATTGAGTTTACCCAATCGTCAGTGTGCGATGTCGGAAGTCTCGAGCCGGATACAGAAGCTGATTGTGATGTTCGCGACTTGTATGTGGGCGGCGAAACAGAAAGATGAGCTTGTCGTTGAAGCCGCCATCGTGCTGGGACAGGATCTCAGACGGGAGCTGACGGGAGCCCGCGTCTCGAATGAAGAATTGAGAACTGTCACCAAGCTCGGGGCGGCTATTGCGGAAGGAAAGTATTCACCGATCGCCGATATCGACACTAATCCCATTCTCATGAACTATGAAAATGACTAATCCTACAGAAGTGTGTATTGTGCAGGGATGTGTGATGAGTATCGTAATGGAAAAGTGTTGAAGTCGTCGCCCTGCGTGGCGGATATCGTGAGATGTCATAACCGAATTGCTCGACGGGAGTATAAATTCCAATGGAAAAAGCGTTCAAATTCGAGGTACTCGATAGAGATATTGGTTTGATCGTCTTTGACATGGCTGGTCGGTCGGTCAATACTTTCTCTCAAAGTGTGATGAAGGAACTTTCGGATCTCGTCGATTCACTGAAGGAGCGAGATGATTTGCGTGGGTTGCTGTTTAAGAGCGGCAAAGAGGGGCAGTTCATCGCGGGGGCCGACCTCAAGGAGTTGGGAGCGCTCGCTTACGCCTCCGAAGCCGCCCGCCGGACTGGAATGCAAGTCGGACACGACTTGTTTAATAAATTCAGTGAACTCCCCTTCCCGACCATCGCGCTAGTGTCTGGCAATTGTATGGGAGGTGGAACAGAACTTATTCTGTCGATGGATTACCGTATCGCCGGCTTGCATCGGTCGACGAAAATCGCCCTGCCCGAAGTTAAGGTCGGCATCATCCCAGGTTGGGGGGGGACTCAGCGTATGCCGCGCGTAGTCGGCATCCACCACGCCATCGATATGATTTGCTCCGGCGACCCGGTTGATGCGAAAAAAGGAGCCGAAATTGGTCTTGTTTTCGATGCGGTACCGGACGAAGGCCTGATCGACGCCGGTTGCCGCTTGATTGACTATACCCAGGAAACGGGTGAGTGGAAAACGAGCCGAGTCAAGTTCCAACAGCCAATGGGTCTCAGCGAAGATCAGTTGAATTTCAATTTCGCAGTCTCGGAAGGTTATATCAAAGGGAAAACCAAAGGCCAATATCCGGCCCCGCTCATTGCCTTGAGTGCAATGAAGAAAGGGCTCAATCTGCCTCTCGAGCAAGGCCTGCAGGTCGAGATCGAGCACTCGATGGAAGTTGCTGGTACAGAGACTTCGGCGAACATGATATCCGTCTTTTTTGCGAACAATGCTGTTTCCCGCGACAAAGGAGTCTCCAATCCGAATGTTGAACCGCGAGAGATTAAGACGGTGGGCGTGCTTGGTGCGGGCTTGATGGGAGCAGGTATTGCTACAGCCCATGCACGCTCGGGTTTTCCTACCGTTATGGTTGATGTCAACGAGGAAGCGGTCGCCGCCGGATTAAAACGGGCCAGCGATGTGATCGGCAAACGAATCAAGATCAAGCGGGCGTCGCACGAAGACATGCAAGATCTACTTGCTACGCTGAACACGTCTACGTCCACGACCGCATTTCAGAATTGTGATGTCGTCATTGAAGCGGTTCCAGAGAAGGAGGAATTGAAGACGAAGGTCTATCGAGAGCTCGCCAAAGTCATGCGTGACGACGCCATCCTGGCTTCGAATACTTCAACGATCTCGATCACTCGAATGGCGGAGGCAGCTCCGAATCCCGAGAGGTTCGTAGGAATGCACTTTTTTCTGCCCGTTGACCGTATGCAACTTGTAGAAGTTATTCGGGGTAAGAAGACTGACGACGAAACGGTCGCCACGATTGTCAGTCTGGCGAAAAAGATTCGCAAGATTCCCATCGTCTGTAATGACTGCGCCGGTTTCTTGGTCAACCGCATTCTGCTTCCTTACATGAACGAAGCCATGCTCCTTCTACTTGAAGGGATATCGATGGATCGTATCGACAAAGTGGCCGAAAGATTCGGCATGCCGATGGGGCCGATTGCTCTGAGTGACATGGTCGGCATCGATACCATGTTAGGAGCGGGTAAGGTTATGGACGCCGCGTACAGCGACCGAACGGTGAAAGTCAATATCGTCAATGAACTCGTCAAAGCGGGGCGACTCGGCAAGAAGAGTGGGGCCGGCTTCCGGCAGTTCACGGGGCCCAAGGCAAAACCGGCTCCCGATCCAGAGTTTGATCCTATTTTTGAGAGTTGCAAACTTGACGAAAAGGAACTCTCCGATGAACAAATTCAAGACCGCCTCTTCCTGTCTATGCTACTCGAAGCGGTGCGGTTGTTGGATGAAGGGATTGTTGCCAGTCCGGCTCACGTCGATATGGGAATGATCCTTGGGACCGGATTTCCCCCCTTCCGTGGAGGTTTACTGCGGTGGTGTGACAATGAAGGGGCTGCGAACATCGTCGACCGCGCCGACAAACTGGCCCCTCTCGGAAAGCGATTTGAAGCTCTGGACTCGCTGCGCCAGATGGCGAAAGAGGACGGTAAGTTCTATCCGGTTCCGAAAGATATCGTTGCGATGTTGAAGGAGAATTAGTGTTGTTGTCGCTCTGATTCCCAGATTTTTCCTGCAGATCAGTGTTTGTCTTATCTCATTCTTATCTCGAATCTCAGAATCACGTGTACTTCTGACGAAGTCTCGGATTGTCGAAATGATATGTGGAGAACAACATGAAACAAGCGGTCGTCATAGATGCCGTTAGAACCCCTGTCGCCAAAGCCTCTCCCGATAAAGGAAACTTCAGGGACGTTCGTGCTGAGGATCTCTCGGCCCACGCAATCAAGTCGCTCGTTGAACGCTCAGGAATCGATCCTCATCTCGTCGAAGATGTCAAATGGGGTTGCGTACAGCAACAAGGTGAACAGGGGTACGATGTTGGACGTATCGCGTCTCTTATAGCGGGGTTACCGATCGAAGTGGCTGGCGTCACCGTCAACCGGAATTGTGGATCAAGCCTTACTGCACTCAACGACGCTGCGATGTATATTGCCGCCGCCAACGATGATATTCAGATTGTGGGTGGCGTCGAGCACATGCATCACGTACCGATGGATAAGGGGTACAGCGTAGCCCCTTCTCTCTTGTACAAATACAGTGAAGCGATGATGAACATGGGCGTCACGGCAGAATACCTCTCGATGAAATATCAGGTCGGCCGTGTGGAACAGGATGAGTTCTCTGCCCGTAGTCATCAACTCGCCGCCGAAGCGACTAAGGGCGGACACTACGAGTCCGAAATCGTACCCACTTGGGGCCGAAATGATGAGGGGCACAAGATCTTGATCAAGCAGGACCAGGGGATCCGATACGACTGCAATATTGAAGGACTTGCTTCGTTGAAACCGATTTTCAACCCCGCGGGAGGATCTGTTACTGCTGGGAATTCCTCCCAGCTAAGTGTGGGGGCGGTCGCCATGTTAATGATGTCCGAATACAGGGCCACGGAACTGGGCTACAAGCCGATGGCCAAAGTCATTGCCAATGCCGTCGTCGGAGTCGACCCGTGTGAAATGGGGATTGGTCCGGTTCCTGCTGTCAATAAAGCGCTAGAGCGAGCCGGTCTGACGATTGACCAGATCGGCGCCATCGAGCTGAATGAGGCATTCGCGGTACAGGCACTGTCGGTTCTCAAGAGTCTCGGAATCGGCGTCGACACCGTCAATCTTCGTGGAGGCGCGATTGCGCTCGGGCATCCACTCGGAGCCAGCGGTGCCCGCATTGCCACGACCCTGCTACACCGCATGCGTGATGAAAATGTCAGATATGGCATCGCCACTATGTGTATAGGTCAGGGACAGGGAATTGCCACTATTTTTGAATCTTGCATGGTTTAAATCATTTCTGGGATGAGGACCGCGCCGGGGAGTGCTCTATATGACTACCTATTCCAATCTGGTGTCGATGAATCGCGCGACATGCGCAGAAGCTGGACCACGAACGGCGATCCGTTTCAGGCGTTTCGGTCGGTACACCGACCTCACATGGAACGAGGTCCGCTCGCAGGCGGACCAGGCTGCCTCCGGCCTCATCCAGTTGGGGATCCAGCCGGGAGACCGCGTTGCGATCTTTTCCGAGAACAGGCAAGAATGGATTCTCACTGATCTGGCGATTCTTTCCACGGGAGCTGCTGACGTTGCAATGCATGCACCGCTGGCCCCGGAGCAGGCGGCTTACCAACTGGAGCACAGCGGGTCACGCGGCGTATTCGTTTCGAATCAACAGCAGGCAGATAAAATCTTCGACGTGATCGATCAGTTGCCCGACTTGGAATTCCTGATTTCCTATGAGTCCGTCTCATCCTCCGTCGATGAATCCCGTCTTAAAGTGCTTTCCTGGGATGGCTTGAAGCATCGCGGTTGGTCACAATTGAAAGAACTTCGAATCGAAATCGATTTTCGGGAACAATCAATCACCGGGGAGACTCTTGCAACTGTCATTTACACGAGCGGGACAACGGGCCCCCCCAAAGGGGTGATGCTCAGCCATGGTAACTTAATTACCAATGCCAACGCGGTACTATCAATTTCGGAGATTCACCCCCAATACGTAATATTGAGCTGGTTACCTTATAGCCACATCTATGCACGGACGGTCGACCTCTATATCAGTCAGTTGGTGCAGGGAGTCATCGCCCTAGCTGAGTCCGTGGAAACACTCGTCGACAATTTGAGGGAAATTCAACCTCACTGGATGACCTCCGTTCCCCGATTTTACGAGAAGTTGTGGAGTAGTATTGAGCGTCTTCCCGAAGAAAAACGCGCTCCCGCCTTGAAAGGTATATTTGGTCGCCGATTACATCACTTGGCATCAGGAGGAGCGCCACTGCCGAAACAGATCTGTGAGACGTTTAACAATCTGGGAGTTCCCCTGTTGGAAGGATATGGACTTACCGAAACCTCGCCGGTGATCGCCTTCAATCGATTTGGCCAAGTCAGACCAGGTACTGTCGGGCAAGCAGTTCCGAGGGTTGAGATTAGGATCGCCGAAGATGGAGAGATCCTCAGTCGCGGACCACATATCATGCAAGGGTACTGGCAGAATCACGAAGCCACCTCGAAAGTGATTGTAGATGATTGGTTTCATACTGGAGATATCGGAGAGCTCGACGACGAAGGTTTTCTTAAGATCACTGACCGTAAAAAGGATATCATCGTCACGTCCAGTGGTAAGAATATCGCCCCGACGGAAATCGAACGTCTGCTCAAAATGGCTCCACTCATTGATCAAGCAGTTGTCTATGGCGACAACCGGAATTTCATTACAGCGATTCTAGTACCCGCATTTGATCTGCTCGAATCAACGCTGAGAGATCAAGGAGTGCGTTTACAGAGCAAAGCTGAATTCATCGATCAGAAGGAAATTCTTGAACTGTATACGAAGGTCGTCGAACAACAGATGATCCAGGTGAGCAATCCTGAACGGGTCAGGCGGTTCCTGGTTCTCTCCCGGCCCTTCTCCTTATCAGAAGACGAGCTAACAGCAACCCAGAAAGTCCGCCGCCGCCACGTCATTGATAAATACCAAGAGGAGCTGAATGCCCTATATACCAATGTCGCTCATCTGGAAGATAGCGACTGAGCACAGTCTTACTCAATAAGTCAGTGCTCAGAAACTCATACCATAAAAAACTCAACCGAACTTGAAACACTGCAAGTCAAGAGGACTGTGGACACTGACGGCATGTGTTCTCACACGAGTTGGCAAAAACGCTCGTCGCTACGTTCATCGCAACCATTGTTTCCGGTGGTGAGACTGGCGGCAATATTCCATTCGCGAGTGCTACGGCTCAGAGAATAGCTATAGTTCCAAAGTCACCCTCCCCTTCACTTTGGAACTGATTTGATGGAATCTGTGATGCAGCCTTGGCAACTGCTTTTCTTTGCTCTGGCAAGTTGGGTGAATCGCGAACAACAACTGGCGATTGAATACCTCAAAACTGAAAATACTATCCTCCGCGATAAGCTCGGCAATAAACGGGTCCTGCTGAACGATAACGAGCGTCGCCGCCGGGCGGTCAAAGGAAAGCAGCTTGGTCGGAAGTTGCTAAGTGAACTCGGCGCGATCTTCACTCCTGATACCATCCTTCGTTGGCACCGAGAGTTGATTGCCCGGAAATGGGACTACTCGTCGAAGAAGAAACGTGTTGGTCGACCTCGTATTCGACAGGAGATCGTCAAACACATTTTAAGGTTTGCGAAGGAGAACCCCACGTGGGGAGCCGATCGAATTCAAGGTGCGTTGTCCAATGTTGGTTTTCACATAACCGACATGACTGTCAGGAATGTGCTCAAAGCTCATGGCATTGAACCGGTCCCCGACCTCCCTGCCTCGATGTCTTGGCAAACATTCTGGAGAGCTCACTGGGAAGCGATCTTCGCTGTCGACTTCACGACGGTAGAAGTCTGGACGAAGACCGGTCTAACGACGTTCTACGTCATGGTGGTGATGGAGCTGATGTCCCGTAAAGTCGAGGTCGCAGGCATCACTACCAACCCGAAGAAACAATGGATAACTCAGATCGCAAGGAACCTCACCGGCGACAATGGTTTCCTGGAAAACGCCTCCCATCTGATCCTTGATCGCGATACTTGTTTCCAGCCCCTGCGATCTTTTCTGAAGAACCAGACTGAAATCGAACCGGTGCTACTTCCGCCGAAAAGTCCCAACATGAATGCGTATCTCGAACGATTCATGAGAAGTCTGAAATCGGAATGCCTGAACAAGATGGTCTTCTTCGGCCAGCATTCTCTCGAAAGAGCATTGCGGGAATACGTTGCTCACTACCATTCTGAACGAAACCATCAGGGACTGGACAACCAGTTGATTGATCCTGGTGAAGAAGTCGGAAGCATCGCAGGTAAGGTTGAATGCCGCGAACGTCTCGGTGGCCTGCTCAAGTATTACTACCGCGACGCAGCTTGAATCAGCCTCGAATCGATGTCGGTCCCCGTGTTGTGATTCCGCGATACCGTTGCGCTCGGAAGGTCATTTTTGCATCGAATCTGATAGCAGAGTTCAAGTCGTGAAACGGATCTCGTTCGAAATCTGCCACTCTCCAGAGATATAACCGCTTGGAATCACTCGTTTTCAACGTCGGCTGAATATCTTTACGATACGCGATCAAGACCGTGTTGGCATAAGTCGCTTTGACCTGTTTGCCGGTTTGCAGCGTGTGGGTGTAGCTGTAGGTGGTTGTTGTGTCGTCCGTTTCGAGATTAATTGCGTCATCAATTTCCCCGACCACCTGCGTATAACGGACCTGTCGTCCGTAGGCGTCATAGCTGCAAGGCGTTTCATGCCCCAGCGCATCGCCACATCAAGTCGCGATGTTGCTCACTCAGGCTCTTGGTATCCTGCTGGTTTCCACTCGGCAGTAAAGACTTCGTATTCTGGTGGATTTTCATCTTCCATGATCCAGTCGATAATCTTCATGATACTTCCATCATCATCGTAGCTGATTTCTTGTCGAAAATAATTCGACTCCTTGTCGACATGTCTACGACGTTTTAACCGACCATCGTATCGCCATTCTAGAATCCTGCATTCCCGGTCATCAATAATACAGGTGCCTGTCTCGTGCCAGTTAATTATCGAATTACTTTTTACTTTTGATTTCCTTTTCGGTGGTTTGCCATCAGCCATGCGTACGGTTTTCTTAAGACTGAATGAATCCTGAACTCCTCCATTACGATAATCAATGCTTAATAACATATCTTTTTCTGGAACAACCATGAGTGAATCCACCAACTGTCCCTCTTCGTAGTTGTCTATGCGGCGACTACCGTTCTTTTCGTGGATACGAATGACCATCTGAGAGTCGTGCCACATGGTATAGATCCCCACAGTGGGAGGGTACCCTGCTTCTTCAGTTCCATTATCGATTGTGTCACTCATGACTTCTTCCTTATCTTGATTACCTTGAATAAAGATTACTATTCAAAAAGGTCCTTGAAAATCCCCCGGGGTTACCGTTCCGGGTCAATTACTCTAGATTGCTCCTCCCGCCAATGTACTGGTCATTGTCGCTCGTGAAGTAGAGGACTGTATACCGGCATTGAGCGATGTAACTGCAGCTCGTGACCATCCGCGTGCGATTGCCAATCCCGTCTGAGCAACCACTCGGATGTTTGGTGCTGATGATACGGCGATTGTATAAAGTTGATACGAAGCGACTTCGGCGAGGGTCACGCCGACCACAAATTCCGCCGCTATTTGCAGATAGTCTGAATAAAAAATAACGCCTTCTATGTTGAACACCATTACGGGAACCTCCAAGGTTAAGAATGTATAAAATGGCGTGGGTTCAGGAGGCCACGTTGGATCGGGTGTATATCCGAACCTCGAGAATTGTGCAGCACGCACTTTCATTTGCGCCTTGGCGGCAATGGTGCCAGTAGGCGACCAGGGTTTGATTTCCATATATTTATATCGATTATGGTCAATAATATCTGGTTTCGCGAACCAGGCACTTCCAGGAATCCTGTCAGTATCGGTAAAAGAGAGCTTGGCCCACTTACCAAACTCTGTGTCAGGCATTCTATGTGGAAATGTTAATGCATAAACGGCCTCAATTTCTGCTTCTACGGCGTATCCAAACGCGGATGTGCCAAAATCAACAAATAACCCACTCGGATCAATCCCATTCACCGGATCGCCGTGTGTATACAAATACTTGTGCAGGCTCTGCGGGTCTTTCAGGTTGCCGAAGAACGGGTCCAGTCGGTTAAACGTTCCCGTGGCAAAATCGTAGTACCTTGCTCGTAAATATTGCTGGCCAATCCGTGAATCAAACAGTTCCCCGGAATACAGGAAGCTGGTGGCGGCATCTGCTTTGTTAAAACCGAGTGATTCTCCATACGCATCATACGTGAAGATCTGCGGGATGCTGTTCACGATCGTCACCGCACCGAGCATGTCTGTCAGCATTCTTGTCGAACCGTGACCGTCGTGGAGCATGATGCTGTTCAGACCGGTCGGGTTCGCACTGTCGTACTTCACTTGCTGCAGAACATCGAGACCGAGCGTGTAAATCACCCGTTCCGTTTCAGACATGCTGTTCAGGTTGTCAACCGTCACTTCTTCGATGACTTGCGAATACCCCGTATGATTCATCGGATCACTCAGATACGTCGTGGTCTCGTCGGATTCGACTTGCAGCGCTGTAAGTGGGTCAGTGTCGTGGTCGACTTCCACCTTCTGCGTGGCTTCGACGCGGATACCTTTGTCGTCATACTCGTACGTGGCCGTTTCACGGCGGACGACATCACCATTAGAATCGTATGTATCCGTGACGACCTCATCCATGCGACCTTGCAAGTTAAAGCCATAGGTCGTGTTCGAGATGACATCCGTCGAATACGTCTCGATAACCTGTTTGGCGGTTTGCAGCGTGTTGGTGTAGCTGTATGTAGTTGTTGTATCGTCCGTTTCGAAGTTGGTACCATCGTCAACATTGCCCACGACCTTCGTTTCGGTCAGCAATTGATCGGACGTGTTGTAGGTATACGTGTACGTCTCATCGATGTCCAAGTCGAGATCCTGATCGACCGTTTTCTCCAGTCGGTTACCGACGAGGTCATACGTGTAATTCGCTTCGAAGTCTAAAACATTGTCATGGCTGTCGAAGACTTCGGTGACCAACCGGCCTAAATCGTCATAGGTCCAATTGAACGTATCCACCAATGGCGTCCCGTTGTTCCAACGGGTCTCGGTAGCAGCCGTTCGTTTGCCGTCTGCCCGCACCGTGTAATCGTAACTAGCCAGCTTGTCATTGTCAGAAAGATCGTTGGGCGTACTGTCCGGTTCGAAGTCGGGAATGTTCCATCACATCTAAAATAATATGAACTAAGCGAAATCGTTTGTTATGTCATAATCAGGGTTGCCCCAATCAATTTCATAGTTGTTAACTTCATATATAAGTTCTATCGTCGTATCTTTGTCAAATTCATCATACTCATAACTTGGATCAGAATAGTCACCTCCTACTTTATACATGAATGATATGCCATTTGGATGCTTCATTAACTCGACTGGTGGTTTAGGGTTTCCGTCTGGTGAGAAGACGTTCATTGCCCACAGAAAAAGCTCTGATGGTTGCACTTTACGTCCAGGTAAAAAATCGTCAATAATTTCCTCTGTTTTGGAGATGATTTGTGTTTCACTACTTAACCAACCGGTTAAAGCTTTTTTGCAAAGCTCCACAACGCGTTCGTTTACAAGCTCACGACGGGAAAAATAAACTGATAATTCATGATTATTGAAATTAACTTTAGAAGAATTATCTTCAGTAAACTCTGATGGAGCTATAGAAAAATCACTAACAGTTAACTCTTTCCAGTTTTTCAGCGTATTCAATTCCTTAAACATTGAAACAAATCCCTCTGAGAAGTACCAGTTCAAGAACTGACTCAAGATATCTTGCATTCGTGCTATGCAAAATCGGTAGTGATGTCAAAATCAGAATTGTCCCAATCAATATTGTAGTCGTTGACATTAAGCATCAACTCGATGGTACTCTCCTCATTGAAATAATCATTTTCAGAGTCTGAATCAGTATAGTCTCCAGTCAGTTCATACATGAAAGTAATTGAACATGGCTTCCCTATATGTTCCATCGGGGTGGGATATCCGTCTAACTCATTAACCAGAACTGACCATAGCGAACGCTCTTCTGGTTGCACCTCGACTCCAGACATACATAATCCAAGGTATTGCTGGGTTAGATGAGCTATCTTTTTTCCATCCTTCAACCATACTGCTAAAGCATCCTTGCAGAGTTTCACGACCTGTTCATTAGCAAACTCGCGCCTTGGAATTCGAATCGAGACTTCTTGACCATTGCATTCGACATTGGCAAAGCATTTCTCGCCCCAAGGGGAATCTTCGAACATGAAATCTCTAGCCGTTAAGTCCTGATATCTTTTCATTTTGATTAATCCCAACTTCGATGCCAAAGTGCCATGCCAACATGGTTTTTGACTGCTCGGTGAACCTCAGATTTAATGAGTTCAAATTGTCCTTTTTTATTATGGTGGTGAATAGTATACTTCACTCCATCAATTTTAACTGTACCATTATCACGACTGTGTGATATGCCTTTCCTCTCCAGCTCTTCACTAACTTCTATAAAATCATGACGTCGCATGTCTAATTTGTCATCTTTGCTGAGGCTTTCCCAACTTCTTCCTGCTGGAGGACGGGCGTAGTCCGTTACTTTGATTCGATCTTGTAACGCTTTTGGTTTTGTACTTCGAGAAAAGATCGCGATATCGTCACGGATTTTCCAATGTTTAAACCGTGACACTCGAAACTCTACTCCATCCACCTTGACAGATTGGATTCTACTAAATTTGGCCTTCATTCCTCTTGAGAGGTTAACAACACTACCTCTGCCTATCGCTCCACTCATAGCTGCCGATGTACCCATCATCATGGGGCCGGGGGCATCTTCCACCGGATCATCGCCATAGAACTCTTCGTAGGTTAGTTCGTTCGGGTCATCAAAGTCCAAAAAGATGTCTAATGGGTTTATCTCAATGTTAGTGAAGGGGATGCTGATTCCATATGCTCCATAAACACCCCATAGAAGAGCGGCTTTTACCCAAGTGTTATCGTTCCTGCTTCCCCAACTGTCAGGTAAACTGAAATCAGCAGCCCATTCAATGTCCCACTGTAAGTTAACGGCATAACCTTCTAGTACTGCTTTGTAGCTCTCCTGTATCCAATCTCCCGGACCAGGCAATGCAATAACTGCGGTCATGATACCCGTAGTGGCAAGCATCCCTGTTACGGAAAACATCCCGGTCGGGTCTATTCCGTTCACCGGATCACCGTGTGTGTACAGGTACTTATGAAGACTCTGCGGGTCGTCTAGGTTTCCGAAAAACGGATCCACTCGATTAAAGCCACCTGTCAGTGCATTATAATAACGGGCTCGCAGGTATTGTTGCTGGATGCGAGTATCATACTGTTCGCCACTGTAGAGCAGGCTGGTAATTGCATTGGCTTCACTGAAGCCGATGGCTATGCCGTAGGCATCGTAGGCGAAGATCTGCGGAATGCTATTGTAAATTGTGACCGCTGCGAGCATGTCGGTAAGCATGCGGACGGAACCATGACCGTCGTGCAACATGATGCTGTTCAGGCCGGTCGGGTTCGCGCTATCGTATTTGACCTGTTGCAGGACATCGAGACCGAGTGTGTAGATCACCCGTTCCGTTTCAGACATGCTGTTCAGGTTGTCAACTGTCACTTCTTCAATGACCTGCGAGTAACCGGTGTGGTTCATCGGATCGTTATATGTGCTTCCAACTGCTACAGACTTTCGAAAACCATTGTTCTTCAGCAATATAACCGCTTATGAACACTTTTATTCACCGTCGCTTGGATGCATTTGCGAAACGGGGATTCATCCTCCTATCGTTTCAAAAGCAAAAACATCATCGCCACGCAGTGGCATCTATCCGTTTCGCACCAGGGGACGAACGGAAGTCGTCAGGCTGTCACTCACGCGAGGGCCAGGGATCGACAGCACTCGTTCGATGTCATCGAGGTTCACCATCAATCATACGAAATCCCCCGTAACCACAAACCAACGCAAGACAGCAACCACCAGTTTGGTTTAGACTAAAGCCACCAACAACCGATCACCCAACACATGCCAACGACCTGCTATACCGGAGGGAACACCCCCATGCGATACCTTTGCCTGATCTGTCTCCTTATCTGGCCCACCGTAGCCAGCGCAGAAGAATACCGAGGGATCTTCTGGAACCTCGAATCGGGAGATTCTGACCCGCAACAACTCGCCCGCCAGATGACAGAGAAAGGAAAGATCGACTTCTGGGGCTTCTCGGAAGTTGAAAACCAGCGCACTCTCGATATCCTTGAGCGAGCCCTTGAAAAAGCCTCTCCTGGTATCGACTACATCACGAAAATCACCGAGGAGGGAAACGAGGATCGACTGGCCTTGATCTACAACTCCCAGCGATTCACGGCCGTTCCGTACTCAGGCCAGGCGAAGGTCGACGACATCGGCGGTCAATTCTTTGAAGTCGACGAGATCAACATCAATGGACGCATCCGCCCTGCACTGGGTGTGGAGTTAAAAAGCTCGACCGGCGCACACTTCGTCCTCCTTGTCCAGCACTGGAAATGTTGCGGCGGTGAAGGTCTCCCGCTAAGGGAGAAACAAGCGATCCAACTCAACGCCTTCGCCCAGCGCAGTCCTCAGCTCCCCCTGATTTCCGGAGGCGACTACAACATCCTGTTCAATCGGGGGGGTATGCGACAGACCGCTTTCCGGGAACTCCAGGACCACTGGCAATACCTCTCCCCCAGAACCAGAATCGGCAAGTCACAGCACGAATTCGGTTCCCATTCCCGCGGGGCCATACTCGACGGTGTGTTCATCACGCACCGCCCCCAGGACTGGACCCTCCGAACCACCATCATGGAAAGAAAAGGCTTGGAGGAAGTCAACCGAGGCGGCGAATTCCAAGACAACAGTCGGGACTCAGATCACCGCCCGCTATTAGTAGTGATAGAATGCCATTAGTGATCTCCGAAAGGAGAGAGTCAAAGTGCGTTTATACTCCTAGGCATGAACTCTTCGGGCCATGACGGATGAGAGATTCCTCTTTCCAACCGCTGCGAATCTTTCTGAAGGAACAGCCTGACATTGAACCGGTAATTCTTCCACGAAGAGTCCGAATATGAATGCCTATCTCGAACGATTCATGAAATGTGCAAAAACCGATTTCCTAAACTAGATGATCTCTTTTGGTCAGAACTCACTCGAACGGGCACTGGAGCAAAATATCACGCATTACTATTCCTAGCGAAATTATCAAACACAGAATAATCAGTTGATTGAACTTGGTGATGATATATGAAGTGTTGTGGGCACAATTGAATACCATTAACGTCTCGGTGGGCTGCTCAATTATTACTATCGCGACACTGCGTGAATCTAATACGCTCGCACATCACATTTCTTATGACAATCCGTGAAACGGCTGCCATCATAGGGTCCTTTTTAAATCGAATCCGACAACAATCCTCAGGTCTCGAAACCATTCTCGTTATAAATCCGTCACTCGTCAGCAATACAACCACTTCGAATCACTCGTTTTCCATCGCATCTAAATATTTTAAGATAGAGGCTATATATCATCGTGAATAATCTGATATTCGGAGCGAGGGACCCCTCGTTGCGATTCTGAGTTGCCTCGCTTCCAATCAGACTCATTAACCTAAAATGCAAAAACTTCCGGAATGATACATCCAGAAGAAAGTTGAAACTGGGGTTATCAAAGGGCTGCTAGACTGTCACCATCAGTAGTCGGGAGATCACTACCGTCTAATATAGATTGTGCGATCTGGTTTTAAGTTCAAGCAAATTTCTTAAGGAGCTAAAGGAATGAGAAAGCAAATGATCTACTTTTGGATGACAGTTGGTCTATTCATCGTTGTAGGACTGGCTTGGAACGTCACTGCACGTGCAGGCTACGAATCGGCTCAATATGAGGTCGTCGAAAAGGATGGCAACATCGAAATTCGCAAGTATCCCGATCTGATGCTGGTATCAACTGAGTCGAATTCCGAAGCGAAAAGTAGGGATGGCAGCTTCATGCGGTTGTTCGATTACATCAGTGGAGCTAACGAATCGGATCAGAAAATTGAGATGACGACGCCTGTTTTCATGGAAAAAGGCGGTGCAGAATCGAATGAGAGAATGGGCTTTGTAATCCCTCAAGACGTGGCCAAAGCGGGCGTTCCAAAACCAAGAAAATCGGCAGTGTCAATTCGAAAGAGAGAAGGAGGGCGATTTGCTGTCATTCGCTTCTCTGGGAGAATGGACTCCGATGTCGCAAAGAGTCAGGAAGCGACATTACGGAAGTGGGTGGAGTTGCGAGGACTCGAATTAGAAGAGTCCGCTGAGACTGCAGGATATGATCCTCCCTTCACACTTGGCCCTCTTCGACGAAACGAGGTGCTCATTCGGCTAAAGACCGAAGTTACCCCTGAATTATCATCCAGCACCGCGAAGAAGGAATGATGAGTAACCAGTCTCATTTGATAATCATCGTTGATCATGAACATAACTACTTGAGATCGCTCGTTTTCAATATGGCTGAATATTTTTATGATACTGGTCTGAAGGAATCGACGGACGCAGGCGGTGACCTGAAAACCGCTCTCGTTTGTGTTACTATCAGAAAAGATGGCTGAGCTCCGCTCGCTAAGCCCGATTTGAGATAACTAACCCACTCATACTGCGGAGAAACCAAGTGTATTGGTGGTAGTCGTTTGTGCTTTCGCCATACAATTAAAGGTTCCAGCCACCTAAAAAGCCTCCCCCCCCCTCAGCATGCTGCAACCGATGCTTGGCGTCTCTCCCAGTCGAACTGAAAACCTAGAGAGAAGTCATGTCCATCACCACGATCAACTCAACGCTGACTTCGGACTAGCTTAATGATAAATTTTCAACGTGACATCGTTTTTCTTTTACTCTTCGGACCGCTTCTTTCAGCGGGTCTCTATGGACAGGAATTGCCGCCCAACATCGCTGATAGCTGGGTTGCCACCGATGCGATTGGGCGAAAGATTGTTGGTCACTCAGATGTAGGCAACCGGAAAGTAGACAAGCAAGTTGCGATGTTCTACTGGAATTGGCACACAGCGAACTTTATCAATTCGGAGCCTGTCAATGTGGAGAGCATTCTATCCCGTCACCCGGAAGCTATGAACGACTACGACCACCCAGTCTGGACGCATAGTGGTCGGCATCACTGGAGCGAGCCTCTGTTTGGCTACTATGTGAGTACCGACGAATGGGTTCTGAGGAAGCACGCCGAAATGCTGGCGGATGCTGGAGTGGACGTGGTCTTCTTCGACTGCACTAACGCGACGCTGATGTGGGACGATGCGCTTTATGCACTGGGACGCGTATGGTCGCAGGCCCGAGCCGATGGCGTGCGGGCGCCGGACATTGCCTTTATGTGCCCTTTCTCTCCATTGGACAACTCTCGAGACCTGATCACGAAAATCTACGAAAGTATCTATAAGAAAGGACTCTATCGAGAACTCTGGTTCGAATGGGATGGTAAGCCGCTGATCATGGGGTACCCCGACAACGTCTCTAAGGAAGTGCAAGAGTTTTTCACGTTTCGACCCGGACAGCCGACGTATAACCAAGGACCAAAGAGGCCCGATCACTGGGGTTGGCTGGAGTTCTATCCACAGAACGGATACTTAGAATACGAACCGGGCAAGTTTGAACAAGTGACGGTTGGTGTCGCCCAAAATGCGACAGGTTCTCTGACGCCCGCTGCCATGAACGACACCAACCAAGTGTTCGGACGCAGCTACACACAGCGAGGCGGGATGGACATCCGGCCGCAGGCAGTCAATCGTGGTCAGAATTTCCAGGAGCAATGGGAACGCGCCTTTGAGATTGACCCCAAGCTTGTTTTTGTGACCGGATGGAACGAATGGACCGCGGGTCGATACAAAGAGTGGCAAGGGACATCCAACGCATTGCCCGATCAATGCAACCAGGAATACAGTCGCGACATCGAACCTATGAAGGGTGGACACGGAGACAATTACTATTACCAACTGGTCGACAACGTACGCCGGTTTAAGGGAGTGTCGGCACCTCAGAAGCCCTCCGCGCCGATGACAGCCGCGATTGATGGAGCCTTCGACGAATGGGATCGTGTGGCCCCCGTCTTTCGAGACCATCGAGACGTTGTGGCGCCACGCGACCATCGGGGCTACGGCAGCACTTGGTACAAAAACGACAGCGGACGCAACGATATCGTGACGTGCCGCGTCGGAAGGGATTCAGAGAACCTGTACTTTTACGTGGAAACGGTCGCCGACATTTCACCGTCTTCAGACAATTGGATGATGCTTCTGTTAGACATTGACCGCGACAAGAACACCGGTTGGGAAGGGTATGATTTCGTCGTCAACCGCAAAGCTCCCTGCGATGGAAAAGCAATTCTGGAGAAGAGCGTCGATCAGTGGGAATGGAAAGAGGTTGCCGGGCTCGATTTCAAAGTAAAAGGAAAGCAGATGGAATTGAGGATTCCAAAACATCTATTCACTCAGTTAAAGGTCGCCGGCGGCTTTGAATTTAAGTGGACGGACAATATGCAAACAGAGGGCGACATTATGGGATTTTACATCCATGGAGATGCGGCCCCGTCAGGTAGATTCAACTATCACTACCCGGAGTATTAGTCGGCCCCCGCTCACGCAGATAAAAACTTAGTGACACGCCTTCACCTCAATCGAAAAACCTTACTGGCTAAAACCAAGATCACAATAGTTCGCGGTCCGATGTTGTCGGGTTGGGTACGCCCCAGGTTGTCATCGATCTCATATTGCTCGACGCGTTCCATATGCCGCTCTGTTGTGTCGGTGAGCGACTGCTCGATCTGATTGCGTGTAAATCAATCGCGGCGATCCTTCACCAGCACGTTATTGAAACCCGAAAACTCTTCGTGCGTTTCGTTGAAAACATCAAAGAGGGCAAACCTATTTGTTGGGAGAGGCTCAAATGCAGTCTCATTCAGAGCGGCTGTGCTTGACCACGAATTCCACAATCGGCGCCGGATTTTTTAGACTGTGTGGGTGATGGCCGATGCCAGGCTTGGAGATAACTGTGATCTCGCCACCCAGGTCCTTGTAGCGTTGTTCAATGATGGCCGTATTCTCTTCCACCGGTACCACAACGTCAGCGGTGCCAACCACGTGGAGTAGCGGGATTTTGGCTTTGGCCAGAGGCTCAAGATTGTCAATGGGATTCTGCAGCCAGTCGAGAGCCTGTTCCTCCGACAAGCCGTAGCACTGCAGACATTTCTGCCAGTCACTGGGACTGCCCTTCCCTTTTCCTTTGCCGCCTGGCCAGCTTTTGAAGTCACACACCGGAGCGTCCGCGTAGATACATGAGACCTTGTCGGGGTTTTTGGCGGCCCAGTTATAAATGATCAAACCGCCGCGGCTCATGCCTTCCAGAGCAACCTTGTTTGCAAATCTATGTTCTTCCGTCAGGAATCGGTAGAACTCGTCCCAGATCGCCACGGCTTTGGGCGAACCGAACAGGCCACCGACCTCGGCGTAAACGACGTGGAAGCCTTTCTCCAATAAGGCTTTGTCGGTCTGAGGTTCGTGGCCGAAAAAACGAGCACGCCAGATCCATGGCTTGCCCGGCGACACATTTTTGGGCACGACCACGATGCACTGAGTGCCGTCGTGCACAAAATCGTAGCGGTCAAACCCCTGAAACTGACTTTGTTTACCGGGAAACGGCGGTTCCGCATGTACTGAAACTGCGCAAAAGACCAACAACAACGTGCTTAATGCGACTTTCATTTTCCTGCTCCGATTCGTTGGTTAGCCTGTGTATTCAGGTCTGGAGTTGATTTGAGGTCCGAGCGACCACCCGGCCCAAGTTGCCGGTCAGACCGTTATCTGCCTGTTGCGAGCGAAGAATATAAACGCGTTTCCCCGACACCCTGCATCACAGGGCTTAGTGTTCGACTGAGTCAGGGAACTGCTTGAGTAGAATTATTGCGACGATGCATAAGTCGGGCTCGCCGGTTAACAGTTCTCATGCGTTATTTCGCGATACTCTTGCGTCCAGAAGTACATTTTCACAACAAATACGACACTTCAGTTTATGCGTCCATCAAGCAGAATCAACCTTGTTGCCATTCATTATGAGCGAATGCAGCTGCGAGAAATGAAATCAGATATTATCAGATATTAATTGAAATATTTATCATACAGTATAACTGTACTCATTCTTGAATTTAAGAACACCGTCATTCTTCCGATCGTATTGTCAGAAATACGTTTATTCAATTAACATGGATTGCCTCAATCACCTGATATTCATAAATAGGAATACGAACTGTATCATGCTTTGCAAGTCCATTCTTTATACAACACTCCTTTCAATAGCCTTTTCGAATCACGTCTACGCTTCGGAAAGCTTGATTACCTATTCTTCTAACGGTGAACTCTTTTCTTCAGGAAAGGATGATCCAGCCATAATCCTGGAAAGCAAGTCGAAAGGAGTCGCCTGGATAGCCTCAACAGACCCCTTGGTTAAGGATTTTAATATAGACGTGAATGTTTCAGGGATTGAAGCCTCTAACGGAGGTTATCAATTTCGATTGACAACTCTGGAGGCAATCACTGCTAAGGGAATCGGTGAGAATGATCATGGCTTAAGTATTGCTTATGTTTACTTTGCCGCCAAGCATGGAAAGCTTGCTCACATTTATATCACCTATCGAAGCGCTCAAGGTGAATTGTGTTCTTTTGATCGCAATGGCAAGTGGAGTGCCGGATGGAAACCAACAGTCTTGTCCTGGGATAGCAAAAGGTCCTACCGCTTAAGTGCAAGACGCACCGCGGGTGAAATCATCTTCAGAGTTTCTGATTCTCAGGGGAACCAAGTGACCTCGGCACCGATTGACTCTTCAACAATTAAAGGCGGAATGGACCCCTGTAATTTCATGCTGGGTGACGCCATGACATTGAACAGTGGCGGGACAATGACCGTTAATGCAGTCACCATCAACAGTAATAGCGTTGATTTGAAGCAAGCGACCGTTGGGCTCCCCGTAAAGCGAAGATTACTCAATGGCCTACCTTATAATGGACTCTTTACGTTTGAAGGTCATCAAGGATATCTCCAGATACCGGAGAACTACGACCAAAATAAAAAGCATCCATTCATGTTGTTCTTTCATGGTCGAGGAGGCTCCGCACGGAATCATAATTTCGGTTCAACTTAGTTTGCTGATTTCAGGAAGTTGTGTTCTGAGAGAGGAATTATTGTTGCCGTTCCCGGTTATGGATCTGGTTGTTGGTTGAATCAGGAGGCAGAGGAGATCACGCTGGAGATGATCGATCATCTGGAGAGTCGGCTTTCAATTGACCCACGGCGATTTTACGCGATGGGAGTTTCCATGGGCGGCGGGTCCGCATTGGTCTTTACCGGTCGGCACCCGGTAAAAGTGAAAGCGGTCTGTGATGTCTTTGGTATTACTGATTATGCAAAATTCCACTACCAAGGATCTTACAATGATTCCCTGAAAGCTGCTTTCGGGGGTTCTCCGTTGCAGCAACCTAAGTATTATTCTGAACGTTCAGCGATCAATTACATTAATGTCTTAAAAAACAAACCAGTCTTAATTCTGCATGGCGATCAGGATGCTGTTGTCCCTCAATCGAACTCCGATGATATGGTGAATAAACTCACCGTCGCTGGTGGAAAAGTGAAATATTTTGTCGTTCCAGGAATGGCTCACGATAATGCGATCATTAAGAATCTGGAACATAAGGTCCTTAATTATCTGATGGGAACTGAAAGTCAGTGAAACTCGAAATCTGGTAGCCCGTTGATTTCCCCTACGCGCTAGGCTCAGCAATTGTTATTCTTGCTTTCACTTCTATCAGTCGCAATTTTAACGGAGGAACGGAATAACATTCGATATACGCGAACATGAATGTGAATCGATTCCCCCTGGCGTCTATTTTCGCATGCACATGAGCAGTTACTTCGAACGGATCGACTCTCAACAAGGTATCGCTTGGCGTTGTGACGATTTGCTCTCACTGAGATAGTGTCGATGATCAACGGTGTGAATCGGCCCCCCAACGTTACCGTTCAGATACAAGCGAACAATTGACTTCAGAAATGCGTAGTGGACGACACCTTCATGTCCTCTATCACCCAACGGCCTCTTTTTAGATGACAGGAAAACATCATGAACGCTACATCACGATTTCCACGCTGGATTGCAGTGACGACCGGTCTACTTCTTTGTTCGACCGCGTTTATCTTGGCCTACGCCCAAAGGCCGGAAAGCCGTCGTGGTGGTGCATCAGTAGTCGATGAGCCCTATGTTGGTATTGTTACATCAAGCGGCCCTCAAGATGACTTGTATAGCATCGAGTCCAGCGGAGTAACAACACAACCCGTTCGTGTAGCAGCGGAAAAGTTCCTGGAGGGCTTAACCGAGCAACAACGAGAGCGAACCGTTTTTCCAGTTGACGATAACGAATGGAGAAAGTGGGACAACCGACACCGAAGTCCGCGTCAGGGTGTCGGCTTTGACGAGATGACCGATGAGCAGCGATCACTTGCTTTGAATATGCTTGGGCAAAGCCTGAGTGCCAAGGGACTGAAGAAAACTCAGGACATCATGAAGCTAAACGGCACATTAGCTGAATTAGCGAACAATTTCGACGAGTACGGCGAGTGGCTGTATTGGATCACAATTATGGGGAAACCATCTGAAACTGAGCCTTGGGGATGGCAACTCGATGGTCATCATCTCGTCATCAACTATTTCGTTCTGGGAGACCAAGTCGTTATGAGTCCCGTTTTCATGGGATCGGAACCGATCGAAGCCAAGCAGGGTAAGTTTCAGGGAACGATCGTGATGCAAGACGAGCAGGACAAGGGCTTGAAGCTGATTCAGATGTTTAGCAACGATCAACGATCCGAAGCCATCCTGATGGACCGGAAAGATGGAAACAATAATTTGACGGAAGCTTATAAGGACAACATGGTGCTGGACTACGCGGGGATCGTCGGCTCGAAACTCGACGACGGACAAAAGGAATCTTTACTGCGTTTGATCGAAGAGTACGTGGGCAATATGCGAAAAGATCATGCATCCGTTCGTATGTCAGAAGTGAAGCAGCACCTCGATGAAACCTACTTTGCGTGGATCGGTGGCACAACCGAGCAGAGCGTGTACTACTACCGCGTCCACAGTCCCGTCATTCTGATTGAATTCGATCACCAACGTCGTGTCGCTCCTTTTCGTACTTCCGAACCGACGCGCGATCACATCCATTCCGTCGTCCGGACTCCGAACGGCAACGACTATGGTAAAGACCTCCTGCGTCAACACTACCACAGCCATACTCATTAACTGCGGAGCAATTAACCGTGAATCGATGACTGCGAATCGCGATTGAAAGCCTCAGTGAAATGGGTTGGTTGCACATCCGTCAGAAAGCCATCACTCGCAGGAACATAACTATCTACGATCAGCCATATTCACTATCGGCTGATTATTGTTACGATCGGGCAACATTCGTGAATTCATATTCTCGTGAATGTGAGCTTCATTCGTACCAGAACGAATAGAGTTGTGTTTGGCGTAGTGTGAACCGCAAACTCACGGCTTTTCCTTGAGCTTTCTTCAGATCGCCAGACGACCAGCGGAGAGCCGCGCGGGTGTGATCGCCGGTAACTGGCTCGGAAACGGCGATCGTTTGACCTGCTTCATCAAGAACTGAAACGATAATGCTGCCAGACTCGGCATCCGCATTAATACGTAAGGAGTTCCCGTCGAGTATAAATGGCGTCGTCAGTAACGTCCCCTCTTCTTCACCGGCATCCAGCGAAATGAACCCATCGCGGCGGAGCACAGCCAGGCAAATCGCTGCCCAGCCGTCTTCGAGATCGGCTTGCTCGTGCGCCGTCAGCGATGAGGGATCGCGTGGACTCCCGTCAGAGTTGCGAGTGTAAGGTGGGATTCGCGTTTTGAAGCCGGTGTAGTAAAACCACAATTCCTCTCCCATCACCAATGGGCGGCTGGGTGGCATAAGTTGCTGTCGATCGAAAACTCCCGTCAAGCCATTGTCGACTGCTGACGGCGCAATAAATGCCTTGCGATCGCCTAATCGTTTCCAGTCCGTGAGGTCGCGTGACATTGCTAATTGAATGTGGTGGAAGCCAACCGTGTTATTGCGATCGGGTAATGACAAGCCAGTGGGGTAGTAAATCATGGGGAGCCCGATATAGACGCCTTCGTAAGGAAAGACGGAAAGGGAGTAGCATTCTGCCCGCCACGTAGGGATGTGCCCCTTGGGAGGCTTGAAGTCGTCCGTGGGTTCCGGGTCCACAAATAATGGAGTTGCCAATCGCGGGTCCTGAATCCGCTGACGAATGACATCAAGGGCTATCTGCTGGTCCTGGTCATCCGTGCTAAAGCAGAGACGTGGGTTACTCCATTGATCAAAATCTGTACTGACAGACAATGCAGCTGCGCGTCCATACTTACTGGACGACTTCAGAATGGCTAGATAGCGATGGCGATCCTCATCGTAGGTCAGGGTGGAGGTATCGCCAGACGGTATGCGGACATCTGCCGATTTCGTCCAGTGAATACAATCGCCACTAACGACTGGAAAACGTCCGTTGACTCCCAGCAGTCCCTTGTAACGCCGACCGGGATCTGGGTCACTCGCATCATAAATAACGTTAAAAAGGGCATTATCTCCCCATCGCAGGTCGCGTTCTACGAAAACTCGGTTATTGCGTGATGATCCACGAACAGTGACTCCTTGATCCAGGTTGGGCTTAGTCCAGTGGATACCATCTTTGGACGTTGCTAAGGCCGCACCGATCTGATTGTGATTCTCCATTGGGAACGCCATATAGACCATCCGGAATATGTTTTCTTCGGGCGACCACATTGGAATCGTTCCGTACGTCTGCACTCGACTACCGTCGGAGTCCACGTCGGGCTTAAGCACGGCACCGCGTTTCGTCGGAGAGTGCATCGTGCTGTGCAAGCCGTCGATTTCCTGAATGGTGGTGGCATCCAGAAACAGTTGTCGCTGCCCTACGGGAATAGTGCGGACTTCTTCCGCAACCGTGGGAGCATGCGCAAAAGTGGCTAACACAAGCAGCAACACGGCACAGGTCACGTACCGGTGAACGTAAATCGGCATTTCTAATCTCTTTCAATGGTGGAGTAACCCACGTTTCTGCGTGCTACCGTGACAAGCGAACCAGACAATCATAGCATAGTATCGGAAATCTCCGTCGTCGATATGCTCGATATCTCTGTGCAATCTTTTCGAAGATGCCGTAAGGCGTTGAGCTAACAGTAAACTGCATCGGGTGTCCCGACCACTTCCAATTCTGGAGTCAATCAGTGGGCGACTTCGTTTATTCTTGAACTGTCTTGCTAAAATCGAATTAGTGCTTCTTCTCCCGAAGAGTCCGAACATGAATGCGTATCTCGAACGATTCATGAGAAGTCTGAAATCGGAGTGCCTGAACAAGATGATCTTCTTCGGTCAACGCTCACTCGAACGGTCACTGAAGGAATACGTGGTACGTTACCACGCTGAACGGAATCAATAAGGTCTCGACAATCAGTTGAATGAGCCTGGTGAAAAATTGGAAGCGTCGCTGACATGACCGAATCACGTGAACGTCTCGGTGGGCTGCTCAAGTATTACTACCGCGACGCTGCGTGAAACGACTTTGCTCGCCGGCCACTATTCTTGTAACGATTTTGGCTACCGCTGCGCTCGGAAGGTCATTTTCGTGTCGAATCAGATACCAATTTAATGACTGCAGAACGAATCTCGTTCGAAAACCATCCTTCATCAGCAACACTACCACTTAGAATCGCTCGGTTTCAACGTCGGCTAAATAAATTTACGATACGGCGTACTGTCCGATTCGTAATGGGTCAGCAGATCCAGTCGATATAAATCATCATACTCATAGGTCGTTATCACCCCGTTAGCGAGATCTGTACGGACAAAATTCCCGACGGCATCGTAGGAGTACGTGATGACCTCCGGTGTTGACTTCGATATCAATCATACTTTTACGGATAGCGACAACCCATAAGTAACCACACACCAAACTGTCTCACCAAAATTTCAATATTATTATCACCGCATTCAAATCGTCGATTTGAAAAATCAAGAATATCCTGTTTCGACGATGCGAGGCGAAGTGCAAAATAACGATGCTCGTCAAAACGATGTCGAATAAAAACAACCACATCATCTCGACTAGCGATTTTATCTTGGCTTAAGCTCACCGCAAAGTCTTCCATGAAACGATGAAAATCACAGGCACGTTTGTTTTCATCCTTTCGCTTCAAGGCACCCGGGGATCGTTTCTTAGTCTTCACATTCTTAGGGCTAGTCTCATCAAGTAGAAAAACTACTGAATCCTTAAGGGAAATGTCTTGTTTTCCCATTGATCGCAACAACTCGTCTAATACGCTTTGGCATGCGGACAATAAATCCTTATCTCGTATTGCATCTGGATCATTCTGCACTTCGGTTCCCCCTTGCAGACTTCGGGCTCGTTGGGATTTGCCAATGAAACTCATGTTTACGTGGATCCCCATTCATGCGAAAAACTTCGCATAAGGTTCTTTATGTAAGTGATCCCGGATTTGACCAGTCTGGTGATAATCCACTCGGAACAGTTGGTATGACGAGTTTCGGTACGTTCGTTCTCTTCGGGGTTTAGCGAAGCCGATTCCCCAGAGCCTTCCGCCACGTCCACCAAAAGAAACCTCAACAGGCATGTCCATAAACTCCAAGTCTGGTACTTTCCTCAATTGCGTAACACGACGATATGATCCGAAAATAGTTGGCAAGTATATCACAATAGAATGCGTTTTTCCAAACTTTCGACTTGCCAATGCTTGTGCAATTCTTTTTCCATGTGACTGTGCTGAGCCGGCCTTCAGTGTCGTAGGGAAAAGTACGCGTAAGCCCCATCGCATTGGTCTCGGTCAGCACTCACTCGGACGAGCGCTGAATGAATACGTCGCCCATTACCATTCCGAGCGAAATCACCAGGGACTGGATGATCAGCTGATTGATCCTGATGAAGTAGTCGGAAGCCTCGCCGGTAAGATCGAATGTCGGGAACGTCTCGGTGGGTTGCTCAAGTATTACTATCGCGACGCTGCTTGAAACAGGCTCGAATAGATGTCGGTCCTCGTGTTGTGATTCCGCGCTACCGTTGCGCTCGTAAGGTCATTTTCGAATCGAATCTGATAGCAGAGTTCAATTCGTGAAACGGATCTCGTTCGAAACCCGACGCTCGTCAGCAACATAACCACTTGGAATCATTCGGTTTCAACGTCGGCTGAATACTTTTACGATACGAGGTTGTTTGCGGATCGACTTCGAGAACATAATCCAAGTTGTGAGACCAGTCTCGCTCATATACCGTGGTTCGTTTAGAAAATTATCGCTTAAGACAACTTGCTTTCATGGTCAGCTACACACAATGTACGATACATGTTCAATTCGTTGTCGCCTGTCAGCGAATAGAATACGATTGGATAGAACTATATTTGTTTTCGAACAACAACTCCAGGAGTACAGAAATGACGAAACATTGCAAACGGAGCTTTCCAGTTTTGTTTTCCTTTCTAAGCATTGTTGTCCTCATTTCTGGCTGCGGCCCTCAGGCAGAAACGATCCCTCAGAAAGTCGTGCAATCGGTGAACCCTGAATACTTCATCACCGACAGTCTTGTTGAACCGATCAAAAAGGAGATGCGAACACTAAGCGATGGAAGCAAAGCAGAATGCTACGTCATCACAACCAAAAGCGTTCCTACCGATCATCAAATCGGTCCCTGGGCACCAAAACACGTAACTGACGGGAAGGACAAGGGTGGCATCTGGATAAAAGACGGGCATGTCTACGACGTCTCTGGCGAATTCGTCGCTCACCTGGACGAACTGTACGATGACCCGGAATGGAACCTCGTCCGTGAAGATGGAAGCATCAAAGTCACCGACACGAAAGAAGTTTTTGACCTGGCCGCACGTCCTAATGTTGATCCGCGTTACCACAATCACGCCGTCGAGTGCCCTCCCGATATTATTGAATGGCAGAGCAACCATAACGTCTACGTCATTCCTGTGAACCCTGTTTATCGTTCGGTCGCGACAGACTTCCATTCCGTAGGCGACGGGCATGGACCGGTCGGAGTCGCCTTCAATGGGGTCAAATACGATCCGCCCGCTCCCATCCACATGATTATCAAAGCGCATACGATCGCCCCGTTTGATCATTCAGGAGGCCATGTCAATCCAAACGCTGGTTATCACTACCATGCAGCCACAGGCAAAACCAAAGAAATCGAGCAAGACGACGAGCACGCTCCTTTAATCGGTTACGCTTTGGACGGATTTGGTATTTACGCTCATTTAGACAAGAACGAAAAAGAGTCTGCTGATCTCGACGAGTGCAGCGGGCACTATGATGCCGTTCGCGGTTACCACTATCACGCTAGCGCAGCGGGGGACAACCAGATCATTGGTGCTTTTCGCGGGATCGCGGGGTCAGCAAGTGTCGTTAAACCTGACTAAGGTGAGAAGGTACTTTCATGGACTCATCGACAATCATTCGAGTCAGAGTTACTGCAGATTCTTCGATTAATTGAGTCGTTTATACTCCGGGGTAAGTTCTCTTTTCTTTTATTAAGAACTGATCCGACGGACTTTGTATTTCGATCATCTCTAGAACAACTGTTCCGGTAAGTAGCTTTTGCAGGGTAACCCTATTCGGCATCCCCTTCCACCAGCGTGTTGTTAATGCTAATTGCGCCGTAGAAACTGTCGGTGGGGATGCTGAAGATCTCACCCGCGCCGGTGATTAAATTGCTTTCTCCGGTGAGAACCAGAATATCATCGATCGACTCAAAAATCAGTCCACGATCAATCAACGTTGAACTGGTATCCAGAGCGAAATTGTTACCCGAGAACTGAACGTTGCTGTCTTCACCTACATGCTCGAACAGAGCGCCTGTCGCGCTGTCTTCTGACGACGTCAACAGCGTGGAAAATATCGCCACGTTCGATTCGTTACCAAGGTCAAACAAGAATCCGGTCTGATTTGACTCGTCCAGGAACAGGTAATTTGTATTCGTGGCAATGGTCGACTCGCCAGCCGTCTTGACGTCAATTGCGGTGTCATTCACTCCATTCAACCTGAACAAGTTCTGCTGCATGGTGATGGAAGTCAGTTTACTGGTGGAAAGGCCATCGAAGTCAAAGGCAACTTTGTCCCCATCCTCTGTGACGAACTCGTTGCTATACAGCGTTGTAGAAGAGGTACCATTCCAGTCGATATCTAAACCTGCCACTGCAGAGTTCGCCAGATAAACATCATTGCTGTGCAGTATCACCCCGAGGGTCGATCCCGCACTACCCGCCAGAGTTTCAATCTGAATCGCAGAACCGTCATTTGCCGCCAGAATAGAGTTGCTCAGGGTAAACTCATAAGCCCCTTTCTCGTCTGCCAGGAATCTGATGCGGTTATGGTCGGCGTTTCCGTTCGACTCAAGTAACGATTCATCGATATTTACCAGACGAGTGTTAAAGGCATCGACTCCCCATTCATCCACATTCCGAATGAAGGCATGGGAGAGGTATACCTCGTTTGAGTCAACCACTTTTAACCCGGTCTGATTTCCATCCAGAAGCATGAACTGGAAAGCGACCTTCTCCGATCCGGAAACGTAGATAGCCGCTTCCGCTCCAGTAATAGTACCACCTGACGAGTCTTCTTCATCCCCAAAGACAATGACTTGACCATCGGTATCTACCACGCGGATACCATATTGAGCATCCGAACTGGAAACACTATCCAAACTGATATCAACCGTGGAACCTTCTACATCCAGTGCGGTACCACTGACGGTTTCAATCGATCCTTTGTTGATCGTTACATCATCGCTGTTACTAATCGCGAGGCCAGTTCCATTTTCGTTAGAAACATTTAACTCATCAACAGTGATACTTCCACTGTTGTCAGTGAGCTCCACCCCGTCACCATTGCCTGCGAGTGCAACATCCACTGTTCCGAATGAGACCTCGCCTTCGAAGTTTTCGACAATGAGCCCATGATTACCGGAATCTTCAATGCTGGTATCCCCATTAAACGTAACGGTTCCATCTCCTCCATTAATATGAAGCGCGGTCCCCGATGTATGGTCGATTGAAAGATCGTTGAAGGAGAGGTCCTCGTTGATTCCAGCGAGATAGATTCCCTGTCCTCCCGATCCACCAAAAGTCAACTCGTCAAAGGTGATCGATCCAGCCGAGTAGTTGACAATCTCCATCCCATAACCAGTGGAGTCGTAAATTCCGGCATCCAGGTGAATATCCGCCCGGTTATTCAGTATCGAGACCCCGTTCCCTGTACTGCCTTCGATTGTGATGTCATCAAACACAAATGTTCCAGCAACATTGTCGAGACCAATACCACCACCTGAGTTCTGAATATCGATATTTGAAGCGTAGCCGTTCGTTGATCCGTTTGCATAAATTCCATATCCCCCCGCACCGTCCACGACGAAGCCTGCAATCTCGGCGTTGGACTTAAGCTCAAATGCATTGCCTACGCTGTTAGTCAGGGTCGGCAATTCCGAACTGGACGTTGCCGTTGGTAGAAAATAACTACTAAGGGTTCCGTTCTGCATAAGATAAGTTCCCCCTTCACCATAAATTCGCTGTCCTGTTGCAACCGTGACGGTCTCTGATAGAACGCTGCCACCATGCACGAGGATGATATCCGCACCGGATGCCTGCGCATCCGCGATTGATTCAAACGGATCGTCGACCGAGCCAGCATGAGTTCCCCCGGCAGGTGTTCCGTTCGAGGAGACGTGCTTAACCGTCAGCTCGTCTCCAGAGCCTGCTCCCTGACTACTCAGGTCACTTCCAGCACTGGTTACAGACAGGCCGATCTCGTTTTCTACTCCATCAGCAACGATGACGTTGTAGTTACGATGCACAAACCCTTCAAGCATGTTAACAGGTCGACTCGTTTTCGATCGACCAGGACCGCTCGGGAACATGTAATGAATCGCCAGCATGACGTTGTTTCCAAACGTGTCGTCGCTCGTATACTCGACCTGAGTCTGGAATGATTCGCTCACATCGCCTTGCAGTCGCACCTTGTATCCGTCGATGTCCTCACCCGCATCTCCCTCAAAGTGATACAGTCCACCGAACAAACGTACGTTATGGTCTTCAGTGAAGTCTGTCGGGATGAGATAACCAATCTCGACATCGACCCCCTGATAGGCCTGATTGGTTCGGCGTTCGAGGTCGTAGATGATCGAGGTCCCTGAATACCGGTAGTTGCTATCCCGAACTCGGGTATCTCCCTGGGTCTCCCCGATCGGGAAATAGAAGTTTGCCCGAGCGTCCCATTTTTCGGCATAGGTTTCGAGACCGAATCCCAGCTGATGAAACATGTCTTCGCTGGTTTCGTCAATATCATAAAAGAAGTTGGTACCGATGACTGTCTTGTTAGCCACTTCTTGTCGATACCCAAGACCGATGTTTCCACCATACTGCAGATCGTTACTGAGAAAGAAGCGGAAGTCGGTAAACCACATGGTTCCGTCTTCAATCATATACGGCATCAGTTCAAGGTTGGTGATGGAATCATCTCGACCGAAGGTCTGCAAAGCATTGTAACCCAGTCGCCCGATAACGCCGGGGCCATCTGCAGATTTTTCCTCCCGGTCCCTCCTTCGGCTCTGACGATAGTCAGTCGTTCCATCGTTCGTTCCTTCCTCGTCACTGACCGTTCTGCTTTCAGCGTAGGCACGCGTTTCGAGTGAGCCGATAAGAAGGTGCTCGAGGGGAGCGAGCGAAATGTTCAAAAGCAGCGAAGCTCCAATCAGAGAAGCTGACCGAAAAAAGCGTTTGAATAGAGAATGGGCCATAGTGATAGACTTAAAGAGGATTCATGTGCTTGAGACTGCAATTGAGAGAGAGGGGGAGGTTCTATGCAAACAGAGAAATTGGGTCAATTACTTTTGAAGCAAAAAAGCGTTTATTTACTATCGAGAAATTGTCTAAGTCTTTATACACAAGTGGCTTCTGTCATCTGAAACTGAAAATGAAGGTCCCTAGGTTATCTAACTCCTGACCAGACAACCGTTAACAAATTTCGGTCAATCTTACAAAATTGCAAAAAGAGAAATTTTTTTGGGCGGTTTTTGATTGGGGTTGCAACGTGCTATATAATGGCAATTCTCCTGACCAAGTCACTAATGAAGGCCCGATGAGGCTAGAGTCTGCCCTGACTCCACAGTGAGGTTCTTTTGACCGACGACGAGTACCTGACAACTGGACCACTTGAGCCGTTGATCGACTCTGCTCGCCAAGGGAATAGTGAAGCACTTGGTGAGCTATTGATGGTCTTCCGCAGGTATCTGGTCTTTCTGGCACGCACGCAGTTACATCACCATATGCAAGCCAAAGCAGACCCTTCCGACCTTGCTCAAGAAGCCTGTCTCGCGGCCCATGGAAATATCGCGAACTTCAAGGGGCAGACGATTGACGAGTTCACTGCCTGGCTGCGGGGAATTCTGACCAATATCGTCGCAATGCATCTACGAAAGTATCTCGGTACTCAAAAGCGTGATCCCCGCCTGGAACAGAACATCAATCATAGCCTTACGAATGTTTCGAACTTTCTGCAATCAGGTATCGCTGGAGACATCACGTCCCCCAGTGGGAATTTCGAGAGAAATGAGGCCTTTCTGCGGTTGGCGGAAGGATTGGAGAAATTATCTGATGATTATCGACGTGTCATTGTACTGCGCAACATCGAAGGCATGAGTTTTAAAGAGATCGCTCATTTAATGGGAAAGACTGTCAACGCTGTCGAGAAACTTTGGGTCCGCGCACTTGCAAAACTCCGAGAGAATGTGGGGGATGCAGAATGAAACACGATGACTCCCGGCACAGTCATTCCTCTTTCGATGCCTCGCTAGATGATGTTAGTGATGACGCACTTGTACACGCGGTTAAGCACTATATGTCTCTGATCGAAGAGGGAGACGCGCCGCCACTGGAAGTCTACCTAGACCAGTGGCCGGAGATCGCCGCCGTACTTCGCCCTGCGTTGGAGGGGTTGGCACTCATTCATCATGCCGGAGATAAGCCTTCAGAATCATCTCAAGAAAAAGGCAATTATGCGACCGTTGGTAAGCCCATCGGTGATTTTCAAATTGTGCGAGAAATCGGCCGTGGTGGAATGGGAGTCGTATACGAGGCGATTCAACTTTCCCTCGGTCGACATGTTGCCCTCAAAGTTCTTCCTCTCGCCAGCGGTTTTGACGAAGTACGCCTGCAACGATTCCGAAACGAAGCCCATGCGGCTGCTGGTCTGCACCATACAAATATCGTCCCTGTATTCGCTGTGGGTGTTGATCGCGGAGTCCATTATTACGCGATGCAGTTGATCAATGGACAGACGTTATCTGATGTCATTCAAGAAATGCGAGAAGTCAATTCTCTGGAACACCTTTCTTCGAACCACTCACAATCGACTAGTCGCGAGGAAGAAAAGTCTGTTTCTCACTCGGTCGGTGCACAGGAGCAAAGCCAGATTGAAACGGGTCGGCTCGAATACTCAACAGTTCTGAGTAGCGATACCGCCACCCGACAACATTACTACAGGTCTGTCGTACGCATGATTCATCAGGCATCACTCGCCGTCGAACATGCGCATCAGTACGGCGTGGTACATCGCGATATTAAGCCGGCCAACCTGTTACTCGATTCTACTGGTAAAATATGGGTGACCGACTTTGGACTCGCGCAGGTTCAGGCACTCGATACGGGTTTGACCCGCACGGGTGACCCGATGGGCACGCTCCGCTACATGTCACCGGAACAGGCGGCGGGGAACAAGGGAGCGATCGATCATCGAACAGATATCTACTCGTTGGGAGTCACCCTGTACGAGTTGCTGACATTGCACCCAGCCATCGTGGGAGACGGTTACCGGGACCTGATCAACCATGTTGTGGAAAAGGAACCTGTATCCCCTCGCAGTATCGACCCTGCCCTGCCATCGGAACTCGATACGATTGTGATGAAAGCCATCTCAAAGAATTCCGCGGATCGGTACCGCGACGCAAAGTCCCTGGCAGATGACCTTGAACGCTGGATCGAAGACAAACCGATACAGGCACGTCCGCCGACTTTATTTGATCGACTGTCAAAGTGGCGACGGCGGAACAGTGGACTTGTGGCCGTTGTGAGCATCATTCTGTTTCTGGCAACACTCGGGTTGGGAGCAACAACCCTGCTTGTTTTGAAAGAAGAGCGTCGCACAGAACTGGCCCTGCAAGCCGAAAGAAAACAAAGAGAACTCGCGGAAGACAATTACAGACAGGCCAGGAATACCGTTGACTCCTTCATCGACCTCAGCGAGGCCAGTTTACCATTTTTCCAGATGGAAGAACTTAAGGAACTGCGACAGGAGTTTCTCCAGAAAGCGGTCGATTTTTACACCTTGTTCCTGAAACAACGAGAAAATGATCCGGAACTGGCTGATGTGGTCAGTACAACTAAGGCACACATCGCCAGATTGAGTTCTGAACTGGAACTTTTGAATCGGGTAATGCCACTCATGTTGCTCGAAGTTCCCCAGATTCGACAGGAAGTCAACGTTTCCGAGAAAACTGCTAACAAGATCGTGCAATCGATAAACGAGTTCGATACTTATCGGCGAACCATTGAAGATTCCAGCGATGAGAACGTGAACCAATTCAAACAGGTTATTGAAGACTTGAGCCTGAGTCTCGACAATATGCAGATCGAGCGTCTGCATCAGATTGGGCGGCAACAGCGTTTGCCCTTCACTTTCAAAACCTCAGAAATCATGAATGCACTCGATTTGACCTCGGAGCAACGAGTCGAGATCAATCGAATTATTGAATCGAATCGTCCACCGATGGGAGAGAACCTATTTCATAAACGGGGTCCAAAAGGGCCGCCAGGTGAACCCCCAACTGACCGACATCATGAGGATACGGTCGAAAAAACGGTCAAGGAGATACTGGCCAGCCTTTCACCAGTTCAGCAGAGGAAATGGGAGGTCTTGATTGGGGAACCGTTCGAGTTCGAACGTCGCAATGGCCCCCCTTTCCGACCCAATCGACCTGGCGGTCCGCGCCCCTAACGATTAAGTATGCTCAACACGAGGAGCCCCCCATGTTTGGCGCTCTTATGTAACGAAGTTATTTGAGGAAAGTTTGTGCATAACCTCATTCGAGGTGCTGATCTCTTATAAACGGTCCTGAATCCCTCTGGTGGGTCAAGTATGGTAGGATTTAACTCAGTCTCAACCGGGTTTCAGGATGGGTTCTACTTTGTAGTCTCCGCAATCGCCGGGAAACCTGGACTATTTCCGAATCCGATATCAACTGTTTTGGCGGGCGGTGACCGATTCTACTCCGGGAAGAGCATTCAATGTCGAAATCAACCGTGTTGCATCCACGCCTTCCAGAGGCTCGAAGTCATAAATCATTTCCAGCGCGCTTCCGCGACGGACGGTGTTGACGGAGATAAGTCGATAACCGGAAACCAATGGCTCCACTCTGTCGCTCCACCCGTCAGCCTGATGCAAACTCACTTGCAGCAACAGTCTCCATTTAAAATTACCCGAGACAGTATATTTCTTTGAATGCTGGAGACTCCCTGCCTGCCTGTTACTGAGGCCCGTGGCAATTGCAACCGTGAGTAACCCGAACCCGGATACCCAGTATTGTCCCGCACCCATAGCCATCCCTACAATCACAGCGGCGAGTACAAATGCGACATCGCGTGTCGCGGGCACCGCAGTTCGAAACCGAACGATTGAAAGTGCGCCCACCAGACTGAACGCCCGAGCAATGTTGTCACCAATGATCTGGGTCGCCATCGCGATCAGTATACTCATCAGTACCAGTGTCAGCGACAACGAGTCTCCCGGTGTCTGTCGAATTCCACCACGCGCAATTCCCGCAACTACAATTCCACCTATCCACGCCAGCAATAGACGGACGATTAAGGTCGACGCGGAGATATTCAGGTCTTCTGAAAAAGAGGGCATCCAGTCAGGCACAAGAATGATACTCCGGTACTTGTGAGAAGATTCCGCACGCTTCCACTGCAGTTCGGTATTTCGAAAACCCATGAAGTGTCAACGGAAACAGGCTTAATAGCTGCTTGAACGGGGCCGGCATCTGGTTATTGAACTTCAGTTCCAGGATGTCAGGAGTCGCAATGGATCTCTCATGGGAAGGTGTTCTCAATTGATTGGAAGTGGCGTGCGAAGCTTCCAGTTGATTGTCGATCGTCAATCGCATCGCTTCACCATCGAAGACTCCCAGTCTGGCGAATCGTTGATATCCAATCTGTACGATCGGAATCAGCAGATGCTCCGAAAGTCCATCCTGGAACCAGCGGCCACTCCAAGGTTCTTCCAATCTCGCTCCACTTGAATTCTGTTGACCCAGATACCGATCGAATTCTTCAGTAGATACGGCGGAGCGATTCTTGGAGACAACAACCTTCTTTTTTGTTTTCGTCTCTAACCAGACTGTTTCCCGGTCATTATATCCTCGAATTCGATATTTTGTCCGGCCCACTCGGCCAGTGCGGTGGTACAGATCCAACTCTTGAGTATCAAAATAAAGCGTCGATACGTCGTAGTGGTCATGTCCCCGCGGAACACAGTTTGGATCCGAATCGAGATGTTTTCTCGCCCATTCTTTGATGGCACAGGATTGCTGATTGTCCAGTAGGTACTTCAGTTCAATTCGTGTCTGTTGCTGCTTTACAGGACCCGTTGTTTTATCACTGTTAATTTCATTATGGTTCCGGGACATACATTCCCCTTCTTTTTCAGACAGATTGTCATAGATACTTCAGCCCACTGCAATTAGTTGCTACGAACGCTTCCAACCTGTTGCAGTAGCTCTTCCGTTCTTCGAGTCAAGAATTCCTGTCGACCATCAATAAACTGTTTGAGATTCATGCTACCATGTCCTCGTCCTCTTCGTTGATTGTCACGGGGTTGAGCCACAACCGGTTCCGCGCTGACTGCCTCACGGAATTCTTCGTAGGTACACAGTTTGCGTGTATCGATTTTCATCGCCTCGTCAATCAGACTCGTCTGCGATTCGATAAAGGGGCCCAGTTCGTTCCAAGTAAGTGTTTCCTTCGCAAGAGTCTGCAGGTTTGACAGATATTGCGTTCGATATTTCGGAACCTGTAAGACCTTGCTTCGCAGTGGTTTCATGGGATCGTCCATTCCCACCAAGGGATCAAGTTCTAATGGAGAAGCGGTCTCATCCAGCTCTACCCCTCGACGACCTGCAACTTCGGACCGACCGTTGCCACGTCGTTGACGAAAATCAGGACGACCTCCGTTTCCAAGTGGTCCACCGAACCCAGGGGGTCCACCCGGCCTACCTGGACCGTGCGGACCTTCACCACGTCGCGAACCTCCGGGGCCGGCCATTCCCGGCCCACCGGCTCCTCGAAACGCTTCGTTCATATCGTGAGGTATGAAATGAAAGAGCTCTTCCTTGTCGAGGTAAATGCTGTAGTCACTTGCGCGAATCCAGTATCCATCGGAATTGATGAACCCATTATCGAGTGCAAGGAACCAGAGTAGCTCGTCCACATCAACCCGCTGTTCCAGGTTTTCCGGTAATTGATCGATTGGGGTTTCATTAAGAATTCGGCAGAGTTCGATCAGTTTTTTGACATCCTGTTCGTCACCCTTTTTGAGTTCATACGGATATGCGTAATCCTCTGAGTTCTCTCCTCGATAATCGAGTCCACCTCCTCCCCGGGGGGAACCGCTCACTTTCCAGCGGGCGCCTTTTCCAGAGCCGTAGTTTTCCTTGAGAAAATCTTTATTGAACTGTTGCACATTCGTGTAGATCCCCCAGTCCTCGCCGTTAATCACCACTCGAACAAAGTTCGCCTTCGGAGCGGTGGTATATTTATTAGCTATATACGAATAGAGCACAGTGCTCATCATTGAGTTGTCACTGGAACCATTCAGCAGGTTCAATGTTTTATATCCACCGATTCTTTGCTCTGAATTGGTACTGTCCACCGACACGTTCAGCGACCGCTTGAGACCCGCTGGAACCATGTGATAAGAAGACAATCCTCGAAATCGAATTCCACAGTTTGGAAATTCCTCTCCGTCGACTGTTAACGTCGCAGGAATATCGACATCTGTATTGTGAAACGTATCGAGTTCGCTTTCCCAATTGTTGTTTTCAAAATCAATAAAAATGGTCCGCAGAATGGAGACATCGTACAAATCCCCTTCCACAGGACTCACGCTCTCCTTACTGATCTGAGTTCCAGCTTTCACCTTGCCAGCTTGAGGAAAACTCCCGGGAGACATCCTCCCGGGAGGACCAAAGCCGCGACGATTACCTCGAAGAGTAGGACGTTCTTCCTCATTGTGGCGATCGGCTCCTCCCGGACCAAACTTCTGATCCAAGTGAGGGTCAACAGGGCCACGCCTTGAAGAATTCTTCTGAAGGTATTTAGCGGCTAAGGAACTTTCCTCAGCTTTAAGCCAGCCATCTCCATCGCGATCGAATTTGTCGAGAAGTTCTATTTTCTCTCCGTCGGGACCTCCACCCTGTCTTCCAGCGCCGGGTGGGCCAAAGGGAGGCTGTGCCCACAATAGAAAGGGGGTAGCGATCAGCAATGACAGCAGCAAACAAATACCGTATCGATTTCGCATGGTTTAGCCTTCCCGGATGGCTGGATTGGAATTTAGTGGTGCGATCAATCACACGCAGCCCTGTCTTTTAGTTGCGATAGAAATCACCATCAGCCACGCCATTTGGCAAATTTTCGGGAAATCTCTTACTAAAAGAAAACTCCGTCGAACTTCAAACACAACAAATTAAGGCATCTGGGAGACACCTACGTCATGTACTCTCAGACGAGTTGGCAACAACGCTCGCCGCTACATTCAGTGTAACTGTTGTCTCCGGTCGTGAAGACTGGCGACGATAAGCGAGGCCAGATCCTGATATACAATTCAGGGTTCTGGATCAGAAAAGGAGGCCCTCATGCCCGCAAAACGACATTCATCCGAACAGATCATCACCAAGCTCCGGGAAGCGGAGGTCCATCTCTCTCAGGGGATGACCATCCCGCTGATGTGCAAAAAGCTCGGCATTCATCAGCAGACCTATTACAAATGGCGGCGGGAATACGGCGGACTGCGAATGGATCAGGCGAAGCGTTTGAAAGAACTGGAGAAAGAGAATTCACGCCTCAAGAAACTGTTGGCTGAATCCGAGCTCGACAAAGCGATCTTGAAGGAAGCTTCCTCGGGAAACTTCTGAGCCCTGCGAAACGGAGCAAGGTGGTGAACTTCGTACGGGATGCTTTAGGACAGGACCGGGTGTCAGAACGCCGGGCCTGTCGCGTACTGGGACAGTCTCGCACGACTCAACGGAGAAAGCGGGCTGTTCCTACTGACGAACCGAGACTGATTCGGGAGATGGTGGAACTGGCAACACAGTATGGCCGCTATGGCTATCGTCGTGTGACAGAACTGCTGCGCCGGCAAGGATGGAAGGTGAATCATAAACGCATCGAACGGCTCTGGAGACAGGAAGGGTTAAAAGTCCCTCATAAACAGCCTAAACGACGACGATTGTGGTTTAACGACGGATCCTGTGTCCGGCTTCGACCAAGCTACCAGAACCATGTCTGGAGTTACGATTTTGTGCATTGCCGCACGCACGATGGTCGTGCATTCCGGATGTTGAATCTCCTGGATGAGTACACGCGGGAATGCCTGTCGATTGATGTGGAACGCAGACTCAACAGCGAACACGTTCTGGAACGTCTCAGTGACCTGTTTATCAGAAGTGGGGTGCCTGATCATATTCGGAGTGACAACGGACCGGAATTCACCGCCGAACGAGTTAGTGAGTGGCTTCAGAAAGTGGAAGTAAGGACCTTGTTCATCGAGCCCGGGAGCCCCTGGGAGAACGGTTACATTGAATCGTTCAACGGCAAGCTTCGAGACGAATTGCTTGATGGCGAGATCTTCGATACGTTATTGGAAGCGAAAATGTTGATCGAACGTTGGCGAAAAGAATACAACACGATCCGACCACATAGTTCCCTGGCTTACCGAGCGCCGGTGCCCGAAACGAAACAGCTCTATCCGCCTGCATCGCTACGCTCACGCCGGCGGATAGAGCTGTCCCCTGATACAGTCGAACACTAAGTCATGTGACTGGTGTCATTCATGGGGGCAGGTCAGTCCTTCGGAGAACGATGGTCTACCCGCGTGCCCGCCCAAGTGCTGATGCAAATGATGAGGCATGAAAGTATCGATACGACGCTTAAGTATTATGTTGGTCGAAATGCCGAGGTCTTGTCTGACGCGATTTATTCCAGCGTAAGCAGGTGAAAGCGGATTATCCGCGGTTGCTCATCAATTTAACGCCGGGACCCGTTCAGTATGGGTTCCCGTGTTTTCTTAATATCGCTAGCGCGATCGTGGAATTTGTGAAAAGAAGACAAGCGGTATGGGTAGATGTGTGGGCGAGAATTCGCCAAGAGAGCTGATTTGGTGATTCAATCTTTGAGGTCTGGTCGGCGGGTTCACCTATAGTCCGCAACTCGGGATGACAGGATTTGAACCACAGGTCCTGGAAGTGACCAGATTTTAGTGTTAATACACCTACAGCGTAAATCGATCGTTTTCAATTTTGCTGAATATATTTGCGGTTAGTGTTTGCCGTCGATCAAATCCTTGAGACTAAGAAAATCCCGCTCTCTGAATTAGAAAGCAATGTTCAAATGAGCATGTTTCTGCGATGAGTAATACAGGGTGTTCAACTCTTGCCCAGGTAACATTTCAGGTAACCCCCCCCCCTAAATCAGCACTCCGTCTGATTCCTCTTCCCAGCTGGCAAAGAGGTTGTCGGATATTGGTGAACCGACGGGGGCCATAGATTGGACGTGGAGGTTGTCGAACCAGCTGAAAGCGTTGGCTGTCGCGAAGCCGAGGGCTCCCCGAGTTATATTCGAGTCAAAAGAAAACGCGAGCAGTGCGGTTCCATCCACCAATAGGGTCGCCTCTTCACCATCGAGTCGAACATCGAGATGATAGAACTGGTTGAAGTTGATTTGCTTCCCTTCGTTGTTCCAGCCTCGGGTTGCCAGCACATTGTTCCAGTTGCCCTGGTAATGGCCGATCACCCATTCGTTCCGGCCCGTGTAGAACCCGACGAACTTGAAGTCGTTCTCATTCTTATAGTCGAAGATGAGGAATGCATCGTTCCAGCCACCATTGGTGGACTGGTTGGAGCGCACGTCGGCAGAGAACTCGAGTGGTTCTCCATCGGGATTATCGATTGGAACTGTTGCGATTGCATTCTTCTCGGAACCGGAACTGTTCGCCCGCAGGACCTGATTTCCACCATAATTCGCGAACCCCCAGTAAACGAGATTGTTGTAATAAGTATGGTCGGCGAGCCTGTCGTTATAGTTTTTCAGGTAAGGTATCGATACCGGTTTTCCAGTGGAGACATTCGTATCAACCATTAAATTGTCGAACCGGGTCACGGCATTATGAGCCGCCACACCGATGGTCCCCTGCTGAATCCCACTGGTGAAGGTAGCATCCGCTATGGAGAGACCATTCACTCGGAGTTCGACATGGTCTCCATCAACGGAAAGATGGAGTTGGTAGGCGGTGTTTACATTAATGCTCTGACCGACATCATCCCAGTCGACTTGAGCCAGTCGATTGTTCCAGTTGCCCTGGTAGTGGCCGATGACCCACTGATTCTGGCCCGTGAACATCCCGGCGTATTTGAAGTCGTTGGGACTCTGGTAATCGAAAACTAGAAAACCATCTAGCCAGCGGTTGGTACCTCCCATCGAAGTGATCTGTCCCGAGAACTCGAACTGATTAGGTAACAACCAGTCGTTGTTCAGAAAGGCAACCCCCAGCCCTTTGTTGCCCGACGCGTCGATCTGAAGATACTTACTCCCCGCCGGTCCGGCGACGGTCCAGAGTGAGCCCTGGTGATAGGCCGACTGGTTGAAGAAACCATCATTGAAGTCTTCGTAGAACGGCAAGTCAGTGGGGGCGCCGGCGTCGACTTTCTCGGCGACTTCGAAGTTATCAAACCAGGTAAAGGCCCGATCGGCGGCTAAACCGACGGCGCCGGTATTCACATTGTTACTGAAGGTAGCCGAGGTGATGAATTCCCCGTCGACAGACAGGCGGGCGGTGGCCCCGTCGATACGAACGTGAACAGTATAGAACTGATTCGGATTAATCTTCCGACCCGAATCATCCCAGTCCACGACGGAGAGCTTGTTGTTCCAGTTGCCCTGGTAGTGACCGATCATCCATTGGTTATGACCAGTGAACATCCCGGCGTATTTGAAATCCTTGGGTGATTTGTAATCGAATATGACAAATCCATCCTGCCAACCTGATCCAGATTGAATGGATAACATCCGGGCCGACATTTCAAATGCGGCGGGTGTCTCCTCAGGCAGAGGCATGTAGGTGATACCCAGGTTGGTATTGCCCGAGTTATTAATACGGAAGACTTTCCCCCCTGCTCCGTTGATTACGGCCCAGTTATCAAACAGAGGATAATAAAATCCGTCCGCGGAACCATCTTCAAAGTTTTCTTTAAATGGCAGCGGTTGCGGTGCTCCCGTAGAGACCTGCTCAGCCACTTCAAAGTTATCAAACCGCGTCACGGCATTGTGAGCCGCAAGCCCGACACGTCCCTGATTCAGCGGTTGGGCGAAGGTGGTTGAAGTCACGGGTAACCCATCAACCATCAGGCTGACGGTAGAACCCTCAATCCGGAGATGGAGTGTGTAAGCTCTGTTGACCGAGATGAATTGCCCACTGTCGTCCCAATCAACGACGGACAGTTTATTCCCCCAGTTGCCCTGATAATGACCAATGACCCACTGATTCTGCCCGGTGAACATGCCAGCGTACTTGAAGTCGTTCTCGTTTTTGTAATCAAAGATCAGGAACCCATCCAACCACCGATTAGGCCCTCCCACAGAAGTGACTTCGGCCGACATCTCGAAGGTGGCGGGGAGTGGCTGTTTAGATTCGAAAAGAGCCGTGCTTAATCCGCTGAGATTCCGGTTATCCATTACTAGCTGATCATTCTGATTGATCAATTGAACCGTCACGCGTTCGAGATCATTGATCTTCAGTCCAGCCGTATCCCCAGCATCGAATCCCAGCATCAGGGGTAGTGGTAACTTACTGTTAAGTAGAACATGGTGACCAATATAGTCATTCACAACGAAGAGATCGATGGAACCATCATTATCAAGATCGCCTATTTCGAAAAAGAGACCAGGACCAGTTTCAATTGTCTGTTTATAAATGAATTGATTTGAAGTACCCATGAGGAAGAGGATAATTTCATCGTCCGCGCGGACAATAGCATCCAGGTCTCCGTCTGCATCAATATCGGCCAGTTTCAGGTCGTCTACTTCTGGATAATCATAATAGCTGGAAGACTCAATGAAGCTTCCTGCGCCTGAATTCGCCAAGTACATCAGATTTTCAGAGGTGGTTTGAGATACATACAGAACATCGAGATCACCATCTCCGTCCACGTCTCCTGAAGTGACATGCTTACCAATGAAACGTAAGCCAGTCGGGGTGAAATTGCCGAAACCATCATTGAGAAATAAGGAGGGAGTACTTTCATCGTCGTTGTTGTAAACTTGGAAAAAGTCAATGTCACCGTCGCCATCAAAATCGCCACTAGTAGCAAAATTAGAGTTGAAACCTAGCTCCTGATTTGAGAGTTGAAATGAACCGTCTCCATTGTTGAGATACATAATGGTGTCGTAACCGCTGACCGGATAGGAAATGTCGAATAAACCATCTCCATTAAAATCATCAACGACGAATGACTTACCATAAGCGAACGGCAATCCTTCAATTATTCTTATTTCGCCAAAGGTTCCATCGCCATAATTCGGATACCAAACACCTCCACTTGCAGTGATAGCCAAGAGGTCTAGAAGGCCATCATTGTTAACGTCTTCAATCAGCACATTCCGAATAAATCCGACATACAGATCTTCGTGGGGTAGTTCCTGTTCGAAATATTTTCCGGTTCCGTCATTAATCCATAAAGACAAATCACGACTGTAGCGCCCAATGTATGGACCAATAAGAGCATCTAAGTCGCCATCCTGATCGATATCCCCTAGAGCCACTTTGGATCTATTGTATGTATCAAATAAATTGTATGTACCTAATTGATTCTGCTGTTTCAGAACCTGATCCGAAATGGAGAAATTCAGATCGCCATCATTAAGGTAGACCAAGTTTCCACCTCGCAATGACTGGAACAAGTCAATGTCGCCATCATTATCAAGATCACCGGTGGCGGTCAGATCTCCTTTCGGGCTACCTTCTTTTAATGGTGACGCGCTGAAAGCCCCTGTTCCCTGATTTAGAAATATCGCCTGGTTCGGATTATCTGTGACGAGATCAAGGTCGCCGTCAAAGTCCAAGTCAATTAATTCTGTCTCGCCGTAGTAAGAAGATGTTCCTAGAAGTCTTTCTTTACTGAAATTAAGTGAACCATTGTTTCGGATTACTATAATCTCGTATCCAAATCCGGAACGGATCAGGTCGAGATCGCCATCGCCATCGATATCAGCCAGTTTGTGAGCAATATCGTATAAATTTCCTTGGAGTCCTGTGTTTGTATCAAAATGTGAAAAACTTCCATTGCCATCATTCAGAAGAATTCGATTCTGGGAATATTCTAGCAGAAAAGCATCGACGTCCCCGTCGTTATCCAGGTCTCCCAAGAGAACTTGGTAGTAGGAAGTAAAGTAGTTCTGAGAGAAAATCCGAATCATCGGATTAAGGCTTGTTAATACAAATTCCCCGACGCCATCGTTCATCCAGACTTGGGTCTCTTCAGGAGTTGCTGTAAATAGATCGAGATCTCCATCCTGATCCAGATCGGCGACATCCATACTCACGAAGGGAATCTTCTCAGGGTGTATCACCCCCTCAGCTTCTTTGAAATCTCCATTTCCGAAGTTTAAAAAGCGACGCACTTGCTCACCTTGTATTAATACATCGAGAAGAGTGTCTCCATTCAGATCGATCAGGATAAACGATTCACCAGATGTTGCGTTTAACTCGGGACTTTCTATTTCCTCAAACCGTGCCGTACCATCATTAAACCATATGTGACTCCCTTCTTCGCTTAGGACGAATCCGTCAAGGTCCCCATCATTATCAAGATCGGCAACTTCCAATTGCCTTGCCATTACTCTCCCCAACCATTGCCCGTTATCTTCGTAATATGCTGTTCCCTCTGAAACTGGCACGACGACAGAATCTCCATCATAGGCTTTATTGTTTAACGGATTCACGTCATAAATGTTTGGACCCTCAACTCGTGCCTCATGTACGATTCGCTTTCCTACATCCTCTTTCACTGTCCCGTCGATGCGATATTCGATAGTGGAACCGGAGGGCAAAGTAACTCGTTCATTGATGTCGCCTACCCCTGACGTGTTGGCGATAGCCCCTCCAGTTGTTGTCGCAGTCCAAGTGACATTCCTGAAAATGTGGGAATAGAGATCCTTTACAAGCACATTGTGAGCATCGGAATCTCCCGGATTATTCACAATAATAGTAAAGCTGATCGATTCGTTTAGTGACACTTCTACTTGAGGTGAAACAATACGGATCGCAAGATCTCCCTCCACACCATTCATCCAGACTTCATCCTGTCCTCCGTCCCCGATAAGCCAGTTAGCCGTGAATGCATCGATATCACCGTCACGATCAAGATCGCCCAAAGCAACTGCGTTACCATATTCGGCGGAGATAGATTGATTACCGGTGCTGAACTGTCCCGATCCATTATTGATCCAGATTTTGTCACCGCGCTGAGGCTGATAATCATTTGTTACTATCGTGAGTGAATTCACTGCGTAAAAATCAAGATCGCCATCGCCATCCAGATCCGCCAATGCGACATCTGTCGTCTCACGTATTCCCAGACGTTGCCCACTGTCAGCGAATGAACCACTGCCATTATTCCGGTAAACGAGGTTGCCTCCTGTTTTGTTAGCGATTACCGCATCCAGATCACCGTCATTGTCGACATCGCCGAGGCTGACTCCCAAGGTCTCGTTGGGAAGAAGGTGAATGGTTTGGTGAAAGGAGAAGATTCCCTGACCATCGTTTTTATACACGGCATCGCGAGTCCCATAGCTGGTGACTAACGCATCCAGATCTCCGTCTCCATCCAAGTCGCCAAGTTGAAGACCCCAGGGAGTCGTGTTGTTGCCATCGTTGGGGATACGGAGCGACTGTAGGCTGTCAGTAAATACGCCATCTCCGTCATTCATCCAAACTTGGTGACCTACTGTTGTTCCAGCGACGGTAACAAAGGCATCGAGATCACCATCGCCATCCAAATCTGCAAGACGGGCTGTTCTGCTGAGGGCAGAACCAAGCTTCTGCCCGCTATCTGTAAATGTCCCTTGACCATCATTCAGCCAGACTTTATCAAACGAATCTGTCTGGAAGGTATTAGAACGCACGATGTAAGCATCTATGTCACCATCGTCATCAATATCGCCCATTGCGATCCCTGAACCACTGTCTAGGGATTGTCCGCTGTCGAAAAACCTACCAGTCCCATCGTTAATCCACACCAGAGATGGGACATCGTGCATCGCGACGATGGCGTCGAGGTCTCCGTCATGATCGAGGTCAGCGAGTTCAATGTCGTGACTGTCGCCCGCAGTCAATTCTTGACCGTTGCTAACAAAGGAGGCGAGCCCATATCCCGCTCCGAGTACGACAATATCGCTATCATAGTCGCTGTTGTTATCGAGGTTGGTCTCAACAGCGCTGGCAGCGTGAATGGAGGCAGTATTGGTAATGACGGTCTGCACACCGTAACGAGCTTTACCAGATACGGTGTAGGTGATTGTTGAGCCGGCCAACAGGTCGACGAATTCCGCAAGGTCTCCTTCACCGTTGATTTTTCCGACAGCCCCGCCACTAGCAACTGCAGTCCAGGTGACTTCCTCCAGGAATTCGGTGTAGTGATCTTCTACGAGCGCATTGGTAACAGCAGATGGACCGTGATTAGAGACGGTGATGGAATAGGTGACTGTTCCCCCAGCTGTTACGGCGACTTGACTGGATGATTTGGTGATCGCCAAGTCGGCTGGATTTCCGTTGAACCACACTTTGCCAGGACCATTCACGTATCCAACGAACAGATCCAGGTCCCCATCGTTATCGAAATCGCCGGAAGTGGCTGAATGTGACGAATAGATGGATTTTTGAACCGTGACCTTGGTGAATGAGCCTGATCCATCGTTCAAATACAGTTCATTTCCTGAAACGCCCGATCTCAACTCGTTAGTAAAATACAAATCGAGGTCGCCATCATGATCGTAGTCTGCACTGGTAATTGAAAGGAGGTCTGGAGTTTCGATTTCTTCATCATGCTCTGTAAAGATTCCAGAACCATTATTGATCCACAACTTAGAGGCCGCCTCTTGCAGAGAGACCTCATCGTCCTCTTCGAAATAATTACCGGCGATGAAATCGATGTCTCCATCACCATCGAAATCTCCTGGTTCGATACGCAAGGTGCGACGGTTTCCGAGCCGCTGGTTGCTATCCGTTAAATGGCCCTGACCATCGTTCAGATATACGTAAACAGGGTACAGTTCATCCTGTCCAATTATGAGATCGAGATCGCCGTCTCCGTCCAAGTCAGCAATGCCTGCGGAGTGGACATCTTCTTCCAGTTCCAAAGTATCAAACAGATTGTACTGTCCGAACCCATCGTTCTGCCAAATTACCACTGAATCGCTATAGAATACCAGATCCAGATCCTGGTCCCCATCGATATCCACCATGTCGATTTCAATCGGCCATCCAATTGGGAAGACCTGTTCGCTCTTGATAAAACTACCGAAGCCATCATTGAGCCATAGTTCTTGAGGGGTATGTCGGGTGGACATGAAAACATCCAGATCACCATCATGATCGACGTCACCGATTGATGTTGAGAAACTAAGGGAATCTCCGAGTGCATCCGCCTGTAATGTGAACTCCCCCTTACTGTTGTTCCACCAGATTTCTGCTGACTCGCCGGTACTACGATTGGAAACGATTACGTCGAGGTCACCGTCTCCGTCTAAGTCACCGGTATTGACTTTCTCCGTTAGTTGGTTGCCTCCTAGCGACTGGCCACTGTCAGTAAAATTCGTTACCCCTGTCCTACCCGAGAGGAAAACGAGATCACTGTCTGCGTCTTGGTTGTTTTCCGGAAGAGGATCAGTGAAATCCAGAGAGTTCACCGTCGCCACATTGGTATTCAGTCCTCGTACGTCACTTCGAACGCGTCCTGAAATCGTATAAGTTACGACGGCGCCAGAGGGGAGATACAATATTTCATTGATTGAATCCGACCCGTATCGAGTCCCTTCACTCACGGTACTAAAGTCAGCCGTCCAGGATATATCTTCCAGAATACTCCCAACATCATTGGTTACAAGGGCATCTTCGACTAGATAGTCGCCATTGTTCCTGACCGTGATCGTGTAGGTCAGTTCGTCTCCCGGCTTAACGACAGATTGATCAGAAGTCTTGGAAATTGACAGATCGTTGTTGGGGCTGTTCAGAAAAACTTGATGATGATAATGGTCACTATCGCCAATCGTGAAAATATCAACGGATCCGTTTCCGTCGAAGTCCCCGAGAGCTTGCCCATATCTCGAATAGACGCCCTTTGAAAAATGCTCTTCGTAAGTCGTGTCTAAGTTTCCGGAGCCATCATTGTAGTACAGTTCCTCCCAGAGATTGGTATTATTGATAAAAACGTCAAGAGAACCATCGGCATTGAAATCTCCAAGATCGATATCAGACACAGTATTTTCGTATGATCTTATTATATAAGGTGAAGTGAAAGTTACCTGGTCGCCCTCAAGATTACTAAGGAAGACGTTTACACGACTTTCATAAAAACTGTAGGTAATTAAATCCAGAAAGCCATCGCTATTGAGATCACCGGTGACTCCTCGTTCTCGGCTCGCAACACCGGAATAGGGAGAATCAAAATTCCCCAGTCCGTCATTTATGATTGAGTATCTGGAATTTACTGATAGATCGAGATCTCCATCGTTATCGAAATCTCCTGAAGTGAGACCCAGGAAAGATTCATCTGTTGCACTAACGGTATCGTACTCACCTGCAGTGTTACTGATTAATGTCTGAAAACCTTGGCCAAAGGCAAAGTCGATTACACCATCAGCGTTGAAGTCGTCGGCCCTGACTGGTCCTGGAGAATTCGATGAATCGATATTAAATCCCAGCGGTCGGGAACCTATGTCTGTAAAGCGACCAGTTCCATCATTCTGCCAGAAACGGAGTTGATCATCTCCTTCCATAGCCTCCAAATTCAGGATGAGATCCAAATCACCATCAGTATCGAAATCCACTATCTGATGATAGTATCCTAGTCTGTGGTCAGGTTGGATATGAGACGAGTTGTAAGATATGGTCGAGAACTGCGCCGCCCCGTCGTTTTCGAGAATATCGAATCCTTCCCGGGTTAGTACAAACACATCCAACTGTCCATCTCCATTGAAATCAGCGGCTTCTGCGTCATAAGCACGGCCGGTTGTCAAAATGGAATTCACTTCAACGAAATAAGTAGAGCCAGCGGTAGCGCCTACGCGAAAATCAAATACGTGGGGAACCACCGGTTCATTTGCTGTCGTTTCAACGTTATTGGTCACGATGACGCGTACCGTTTCTCCAGTGAAAAAATCGTTCACAGGATTGATTGTGATCGTGGAACCATTGATTTCAAAAGTACTTGACGGATCGATCAAACCAGATTGGGAACCACTCACGAGAATGCTGGCTGAGTCTACGGATTGACTCAGAATGGCTTCTTCAAAGGTGATTTCTATGTTGGTATTCGCCGGTTCGTTCATCGACTGAATCACCGGATTCGTATTCAGAACCGCCGCCGATAACATCGCTCGATCTTCAAGACGATCTAACTGGTGCCAAGTGGAAGCTTGGGTGCACTGACTTAGGTGCGACATCTGCTTACGGGCATGGCGTTTACGGGCGCGTAGAAAAGACGTCAAGTGTGAAATGAAAATCATGCGAGTCGGGAACCCAAAGCCAGGGGAAAGAAGCTATGAATGAGCGCAGGAGGGATTTTGATAGTGCCGCAATAGGACGAATTATTTGACTTAAACCATTACAACGACGGGGTGTTGATAAGTCAACAGGCAATGCACCTCAGTTGCATTAATGATTAATTGTGGCCGCTCCCTTTATATGCCAACATTTGATTTCTGAATCAGCCGACCTATTAATCGGTTAAAGTTTCAGAGTTATTTTCCCATCCTCTCTTCGGAGCCGTTTTCATGAACTCCTGGTGCTGCCTAGCACCTGCTGGTTTTCACGCTCGCAAGCTGGATGAATCGCGAAGAGCGACGTGTGATCGATTATTTGAAAACAGAGAATAGCGTCCCGTACCGAAAAAAAACTCAGCCGAACTTAATACTCTACAAAATAAGGTGTCTGAGAGAGACGAGCTACCCCTGTTCTCGGACGATCTCCTGACTTTGTTCGCCAGAACAATCAGTGTGACTGTTATTTCTGATTGAGGAAGAGGTCATTAATTCTTGATTCATGGTTTGATACTGACGGTCAGCGGTTAGAGTTCCAAAGTCACCTTCCCCTGTACTTTGGTAACTGATTTGATGGAATTACAGATGCAGCCCTGGTATCTGTTCCTGCTCACCATGGTTGGTTGTATGACTCGTGAACAGCAACATGTGATCGACTACCTGCAGACGGAGAATAACATCCTCCGGAATAAGATTGGCAAGAAACGAATCCTGCAGAACGACGATGAACGTCGTCGCCTGGCAGTCAAAGGAAAGCAACTTGGTCGAAAGTTGCTAAGTGAACTCGGCACGCTCTTTACTCCTGATACAATCCTTCGTTGGCACCGGGAGTTGATTGCCCGGAAATGGGACTACTCATCGAAGAAGAAATGTGTTGGTCGACCTCGTATCTGAACAGAGATCGTCGAATTGATTCTGCGGATCGCGAACGAGAATCCCACGTGGGGAGCTGATCGAATTCAAGGTGCTCTGGCAAACATTGGTTTTCACATCACCGACACGACTGTCAGCAATGTGCTCAAGGCGAACGGTATCGAGCCTGCACCAGACCGTCCCACTTCGATGTCCTGGCAGACGTTCCTGAAAGCTCACTGGGAAGTTATCTTCGCCATTGACTTCACCACGGTGGAAGTCTGGACGAAGACCGGTCTGACCACGTTCTGCATCATACTGCCGCGGAAATATTCATCAAAAATGCCGAATACACCTTTGACATGAAGGTCGTCACCGAAGGCTTCACTTTTACGGGGTTTTATGCTGCCGAGCGGGAATACGAGGACGATGACGACCGCAAGCGGTACTGGTTTATGATAATCGTTGCCAAATTACTTAGATCAGTGAGGAGTGTTCCTAGATGATCGCAGTGTCACTCGGGGCTCTGGCTTTGGTATGAGACTGAAGATCTCCTTGATGGACTTCTCGCTCCTGGATTCTTCTCGCATGCGACGGGGGTATTATTTGCTAGCTGGTTCCTCTACTGTTGGCGACGCGATGGTTATTTCGACCGGTTCTCCAAGTCTGGTATTGATCGACATGTGAACGAGGTGGTCGAGATGGGTACCGTCGTTGCCGCTATGATACGTCCACCCTTCGACGTCCATGATTCGGGGGATCCAGGCAGAGTCGTTGGGGAGATTGTTCGTTAGAAAGACGCGTTGATTTTCTCCGAGTTCTTTGTCGAACTGAAGGTCATTGAGTACTTCCTCGGTTGGTGTTCCATACAGTCCCATCACGATGAAGGTCAAGCGTCCCGTCGGTATGTCGAGCTTGAGCGGACCGGTCGACGACTTTCCGACGTTATAGACGACGTAACCGACCATTCGGCGATCACTTCCGGAACCCTGACTGAATTTGAAGAACTTACTTTCTTGGTCGGGCAGCGCGTGTTGCCAGTCACCGGTGAAGTGAGGTTGAACCTGGTCGCCCGCGAGAAAAAATTTGTCATGATCCACGTCTCCATCCTCAGGGTGCCAGGACCATTCCAGAGGTTCACCGTTGATCTGTTTGATTTCCCTGTCGATCCTTATGCGGACTCCGATACTGACGTCCGTAATTCCATTCGATATCGTGGGGAATGTCTCATAGACGTCCCTCTCTTTATCCGGCTCGGGAATGAATTTGGGAAAGTAACCGGCACTCCCATTCAGGTGTGATTCGAACTGGCCGAAACTCAGGTGTTTGATGGCCTCGTTGTTCATCGGACCGAGCTGATTGAGCACGATCAATTGGGTGCGTTCGTTCAGGTTGGGCGCCACAACTTCCAAGTCGAGCCCCTTGTCGAATTCGACATTCAAGTCCTTATAGCGAGCGTACCACCCTCCTGGTAATCGCACGGTCGTGTAGTACTTACCGTAGGGAAGAACTCGGTCCATGGCGATGCCGCTCTCGTCTGTTTTACCCGTGACTTCTAATTTGACACCTTGGACGTCCGGCAACCGCATCATGACTTCCGCACCCGGAATCGGTTGGCCATGTTCGTTGACGACGCGAATCTTGACGGGAGGGATATCGGGCTGCGGTGTATTGTCGTCCGTTTCTTCCTCGAGATTCTCTGCCGCCTGTACCTCTAGCAAACCGAGCGATTCTGGAATGCTTTGATCCCCGTTCCTCCATGCCTTCAATTTATCACGCACGCGCTGGTGCGCCTCTACTTTGGTATTGATGTACCAGATGTCTGGTTCGTCACCTTTTTGGGAAATCGTCGTGACCGCGTCTGGCACACTAGCCAATCGTTCTAACAGCGATCGCAAGGCTTCGTGCTCGTCAGCGGGAATATCGCTGACATCGTATTTGTGACTGACCCGTTTGACAATCAACGACTCTGACAGGTTTTCGTCCTCTTCGGATACCTCCTGTTCTCGTCGTTGAATGCGGGAAGGTGCGTCATCACCATACGTAGACGACCTAAAACCATCGCCGCGATAAGTTAAATCGAGTGACGACAACATAATCAGGTGTCTCTTTTCTCCAGGCAAACTCAAAGCGAAACTAGGGAGGATGCGCCGGTGTATACGCTCCCCTTCTCCACTCCCCGTTTCCCCAACAAGAAACCTCGACTCATTACCTAGTTTGCCTGTACTTACAATCTGATCGAGGAGTTTTGCAATATCCGGATATCCTAATTTTCTCTTAATCTCAGCGGCCGCCTTGATGCCTTGTTTTAGTTGTTCGATAGTGAGTTCGGGGATATCCGGTTCGAACAGTTCTTTCCGCTGGTCAGCCGTTTGTTCGTTAAAAAGGGCGACCATACCGGCGAGGGTTTTGGGGTCGATGTTCGTGGAATTATCCACTCTTTCTGCATTCGTTTTACTCTTTTCTAGATAATCCATCGGTAACAGCTTATCGATTTCTTCGATCAAGTTTTTGTTGACAGCTTTCTCTCGCATGTGCCCCAGGTATTTCTTGACGAGCCCCCGCGTTGCAAAGGGGACCGACATGGTCTTGCGGAGCTGACCTTCGAACCCGTCCGATCGGTGAGCCGAATCGGTAAACAAAGAAAGGATGCGCTCATCAACCGCTTCATTCTCGCCTGTAAAGTGCGACAGAACAGCCAGCAAAAATAGAGGATCAATACTCGACTCGTAGAAGTAGTGTTGTTTTTGCGGGACTACGGTCGCCTGCAGCAGCCAGAATGCACTTTGGAAGTCCTGCACTCCGGTTGACTGGATGGCGATTCTTATCGTCGTAACAGGATCCGTGGCAATTAATCCTGTTAGCATTTCACGATGGCGGTTCAGTTCTGCTTTGTCTGACGCTTCATTGGCCAGGTATTGAAATTGAGACAGGGTCGACTGATTAAAGGTCAGGGGGCGATTTTCAAAAACAAACTCAGGTAGGTCACCACCTGCGAGGACGAAGTACTTCAGCAGGTCTTCTGTTGAAGTGTGAACCTCTTTGATAGTTTCGGCTGGTTCCGGGGGGTAACGGCGCTGTAGTCTGAGGAGCAGTTGTTCTCGCAGGCCTTCGAGGTTCCAGTCATCCTCCTCGGTACGAATCCGTAAAGTAGTTTCCAGTGATTGCAACATTGTGTTTGCGTCGGGAGAATCTTCTGGATGTTTGCGGAGCCAGTCAGCCACTTCTTCGACCCACAGTTTCCAAAGCGGAAGGCTGTTTTCACGCACCGTCGACAGGTTCGTTTCCTGTTCGGCGCTGACGAAGGAGTCACTGATGAGAAACCGACTACGTACATTGTTTCCAAGGCCATGAAATGTTGAGGCAGGAATCAACAGTAACATGCGTGTAATCCGCGCCAGATCGGGAGTCTGCATTTTTAAATGGATGGCAGCATTCAGCAACTGTTCCGCGAATAATCTGTCTTCATCCGATTGGAACTCTTCGGAAAATTGCTGGCTCGCCGTTCGCATGTCCAACCGCAGTTGTTCTTTCGCTTCTTCAGTAGCCTTCTCTAGGTAAAGATAGTTATTTCGAGCCAGCAAGGCCGCGCGATTAAGGTAGGTCGAATCTGGATGTCGGAACTGGGTCAGGATGAGATCGATCGCTTTCGGATTACGGCTTATTGAGACACTGAGGGCTTTTTCCCAATCGTTTGCGGCCGCGTGTAATGTCAATGCAAACAGAAATTCGTCCGTCGCCAGATTCTGTGAGGTAATCTCTTTCGCGATTACCATCGGATCAATCTGCTGACATAGAATCTGCGCAGTCTCACAGAAGTAATCCCATTTCTTTTTGATCTCGTCACTTTGAGGCCAGTCTGGAAATGTATAGATCCGACCAAAGAACAGATCAACAGCCATCTTTTCTCCCCGGGAACCGACCGCATCGCTCAGCACAGAACCTCCAATTTCCAATATTCTGCGGAACTGAGCCTGATCCTCCAAATGGCGTGACATGGAAAGCAACGCGATTCCCGCATTCATCTTCGCTATCGGGTCCGTTTCCTTGTTGAAGATCTTCTGCCATTCAGATGAAGACTTTCCCTGAAACAGCGGTTCCCTGGCAGATGTAGGTTTATCTAATAAAGTTGTTTCGTTCACCCGCGTAATCCGTGCCACCTCCGTTTCATTTCGCGTCAGCACAAACTCATCCGGTTCCACTTTGATCGAATCGTGGCTCCCTTTGATGCGGACTTTGTATTTCCCCGCGCGAAGTACAGTCTCTCCTTCTTTGTTTTTGATTTGCAAATTCTGGACTTGGTCTTGCTCATCTAGTACTTCGACGGAGATGTCATCGACTTCCGATTCGATTCGGAGTGTTCCCTCCCCTGTTTTCAGAAAGATGACAATCCCCAACAGCAACAGAGGCGCCATTGCGGCGAAGGCGATCATGATTCGGCGACCGTTGCGATTTCCTGATCCCGTTGTTTTCGGCTTGGGCACGGCCTGTGTTGACAGGACTTCTTCTGCATCGTCACCTAAAAGTTCAAGGAGCGACTCCTTGACGGCACTGTCCTCCTCCGCAGTCCTTGGTTCCGCAATGTCGATGGTAGCAACAAGTTCTTTCAGTGCTTGGTCCACCCCGGGGCCAGTCCATTGAGCTAACAAAGTGGCGACTTCCTTAGCGTCGGAAATACGTTGTACGGCGTCGTTCTCCAGAAGATTCGCGACGAGGTCGACGAGTTCTTTTGGCACATCGTTCCGCAGTTCGTCTAATCTGAGGGCTTCCGCTTCGGTGATTGCACGAATCTGCTGGATGAGCGTCCGTTCTCCTTCCCCTGTCTTTGGAGGGCGACCGGTTAAGAGAAAGAATAGACTCGCTCCGAGCCCATATAGATCCACGGCAGGAGTGATTCCGGCTCCGTCTGCCTGTTCCGGTGCCATATAGTCAAGGGTCCCCAGAAGTCGTCCCAATGAGGTCTCGCTGTGGTTATGAATCGTATCGGACAAATGGGCGAGGCCGAAATCGAGCAGTTTAGCCCGTCCCGTGCGGTCGATCATCACATTAGATGGTTTCACATCCCGATGGATCGCGCCCGCCTCGTGCGCCGCTGCGAGTGCCAGCGCCAATTGTCTGACGATTTCACACGTTTCTGAAACTGACAACGGCCCGGTCTTACGGACGAGAGCCGCCAAGTCGACGCCGTCAATGCGTTCCATGACCAGATACGCCGCACCTCCAACACGACCGGCATCCGTCGCAGAGACAATGCCGGGATGATTGAGTGCTCCCAACACTTCAATTTCCCGGTTGAACCGGCGTTGGGCTTCTTTCGCCGCGACCAGTTTGGGGCTGACAACTTTAATCGCGACAGGACGCCCCAACTGACGATGCCTAGCGTCGTAAACCACCCCCATGCCCCCCTTGCCCAAGACACCGAACAGCTGATATGCCCCGAAGGTCGTTTCACCGTCTTGCAAAGGCTCGGCGAGAATCGCGTCGTCGGCATCATCCGAATTTTCTGCAGGAGGACCGGACATTAGTTGCTGCAACCAGCCCGGGTTATTGACATCACTTGTCTCACTGGGTCTCTGAGCCAGTGGGAGATGCCGTACGAGGGAATCTCCCGACGCATCAAACTGGGACAATGTTTCTTCGCAGGAGGAACATTGCGTCAGGTGTTCCTCGATGACCGAGCCTTCATCATCGTTGTAGTTTCCGAGGGAGTACCGTCGGAGTGCTTCTGAGGGGGGACAGGGTTTCATTGATATCGCGGGCATAATTACATCTCACTTAATCTTATTCTCACTCAATCTCATACAGTCATATTAGGCGACTCAGAGCATGTTTGAAAAAGCCGGGATTGTGGCTCTCTATCAATACAATGCAGACGTGTGACACCTTCTGATGGATTTTTCTGAATTCCTCTCGTAAGATGGGTGAATGTCGACCGTTACCCAAAACAGAAATGATTCCTCCGGATTGAGCCTAGCGATCCGTTTGCAGCGTGATTCGGCGGAAGCCTGGCACGATCTCGTCGAATTGTACGGACCGCTTGTTGCCAGTTGGGCTAAGCGTACTGGACTTGATGCAACTGCGACGGAAGACATCGTTCAGGAAGTCTTTTTGAAAATCCATAGGTCGATCGATCAATTCGATCCAACTGTAAAAGGGGCGACCTTCCGCGGCTGGTTGTGGCGTGTCACCCGGAACGCCGTTCTGCAGTCGATGCGAAGTAAATCTTTCGATGCCCGTGGTGGCAGCACGGCTCAGGCACAGATTGCGGCGTTTCCTGACGTGTGGAATGAAGAGTCACTCAGCGTCGATCCGCCCAGTTCCACTGACGATACTGCGGCGTTGCTCTCGCGGGCGATGCAGCAGATTGAATCTCGAGTAGAACCAACGACCTGGCAGGCCTTTTTGCGAACTGTAATTGAAAGTGAACCGACTGAGGATGTTGCTAGAGATCTGGGATTAACGGCCGCTGCGGTCAGAAAAGCAAAGAGCCGGACGTTGCAGAGGCTTCGCAAACAACTGGGGGATCAGTTATGAATGTGAATGACTCTTCGATACCAAGTTGAGAGAAACCATTCTGGTCTCGACAATCAGTTTCGGGTAACAACATTCTCGTCCGAAAATCTTCGCTTACCATATACACAACCGCTTAGAAGCACTGGTTTTTAACGTCGGTTGAATATTTTTACGATACGGGCGACGATGGTTTCCTCGAAAACGCGTCTCACCTGAATCTTGATCGTGAATCCAGCTTCCAACCCCTGCGTTCGTTTCTGAACGATCAGACTCAGATTGAACTGGTGCTGTTTCCTGCGAAAAGTCCGAACATGAATGCGTATCTTGAACGATTCATGAGAAGTCTGAAATCGGAATGCCTGGAAAAGATGATCTTTTTCGGTCCGCACTCACTCGAACGAGCGTTGAAAGAATACGTCGCACATTACCATTGCGAGCGGAATCATCAGGGCCTCAATAATCAGTTGATTGAACCTGATGATGAAGTCGGATGCGTCGCCGGTAAGATCGAATGCCGGGAACGTCTCGGTGGGCTGCTCAAGTATTACCATCGCGACGCAGCTTTAGCCAGCCTCGAATAGATGTCAATCCTCGTGTTGTGATTCCGCGCTACCGTTGCGCTCGGAAGTACGATTTTGCCTCAAATCCGACAATCAGCTACGAGCAGTGAAACCAATCTCGTCCGAAAACCGTAACTCGTCAGTAACATAACCACATGGAATCACTCGTTTTCAACGTCGACTGAATATTTTTACGATACGGGGTTAATAATGCGATGATCAGTTTAGATCTTGATTGACCTGGAATAATAGATAGTGCACTTCTCCTAAATCTTCTGGAAGGCTTTTGATCCATTCCTTCATTTCCAGAATATTTGGCTGTGTGATTAAAAGTTCGGGGTTTCCCAGGGGACGCGATTCGGCAATCAGGTCTCTGTTCAGCAGCTCCTCCTGCTCTTTCGGCAATTCGATGTGATGGCCGATCTGCTGTCCATCGACGACCACTGGCCCTTGGAGTTGCTGGCTAAACTGTGGAATTTTTTTTAGATGGACTGTTAGGGAGGCGGATTCTGGCAAGGGTTCATTTCGAAAAATGAGCAGGCAGAGTTCCGTGCCTGCAGATTTGATTAAGGGGAAAGCAAGTTCGTTTTCTCCAGGAAGCTTTAGTTCTTTGACCGGGTTGGTGTCTGGCTGTGGTGATTGCAATACATTGATTTCTTGTACTTTGCTCTCCGGATTCGTTCCGATCCAGACGACATAGGGATAAATTGCTTCTTCAAACTGGAAATTGAGTCTGATTGAATCCCCTTCATTGATCGTCTGTGGGAGATTGATCAAATCAGTTTCTAGATGTTTCTTTCCTCCGGGATAGAGCATAATCTGCCAGTTCACCTTGCCTGCCAGGTCAGACGAGGTGGTATAGATCGACGGATTCAATTCAGACGATTCCTTCGTGCGTAACATCATGACGGCAATCAGGACCGTCAAACATATCGCAAACAAAACTGTGGGAATTGCCCAGTTTGGTCGAATGTTAAGAATCACCGAACGAATTGATGATTCGGCCTGTTCTCTCGGATAAGATCCTGACTTTACCTTCAGGAGTGCTTCTTCAAATTCACGAGCAGATTGAAATCTTTCCTGGGGATCTTTCTTTAGAGCTTTCATACAAATCAATTCGACAGAGACCGGTATGTCGAGATTGACTTCGCGCGGGGAACGATTAGGTATGGGTGAGATCAGTTTCGCGAGTACCTGCATCTTACTAGACCCGACGACGGGTGGTTCCCCCGTCAGAAGAGTGAACAATAAACCGCCCAGTCCATAAACATCGGTCCGGGAATCGATTGATCCCAACGAACGGTCCGCCTGTTCCGGTGCCATGTATTGCGGCGTGCCAATGATCTGTCTGTCATCTGACTTCTCCAAGGGGCTTTCGTCCACTTGAAGCGACAGGCCGAAGTCAGTCACTTTCACCTGACCATAACTGTCCACCAGAATGTTTCCGGGTTTAATATCTCGGTGAATGATCCCGCGGGAATGAGCATGGTCAATCGCCCTTGCAATAGTGGCCATGATCGGAACGATTTCTTCCACGGAAAGCCTACCGTGAATCGTTAACTTATCGAGGTCTTTGCCATCGATATAGTCCATCACTAGAAAGTAGCGGTTATCGTTGGTGCGACCCAAACCATGAACGTCGACAATGTGCGGATGATGCAGGCTAGCAACCATGCGAGCTTCGCAGAGAAACCGTTCTCGCAATTCGTCATTATTCCGGCCGATTTCGCCCAGAATCTTGATCGCCACCGTTTTTCCAAGACTCTTTTGAGTTGCCCGGTAGACCTTTCCCATCGCCCCCTCACCCAATTCTACATCGAGTTGATAGTCGGAAAAGGGAAGTGGCGCGGCAGTCAGTGGATCACTTAGCGGGATGGTTGAATTCGAGGAAACCGTACTTACGTCTCGCTGAATCTCAGACAGATCAATTTCTTCCATCCAGCGGGCGACTTCAAACTGACGCTGAAGTTTCTCTCGCCATTCAGGAAAACGGGATTCAAGGTCTGCTGATCTTTCGGCAACATTCGCATCCGTTCGGTTTCGGAACTCGCCGTAAATGAGATCAATACTCTGTTCCGGATGTTGTGAAAGCTCGGGGTAGTTTTCGAAATACTGTTCAACGGGAATCCCCTTTCCCTCAGCCCATCGTTCGGATTGATCGATCAACAAGACATCCGTAAGTTCCTGTAAATCGAGTTTAGTGGACTCATTGAGAAAATCCTTTAACACAGGTGATTCACTGCCACTCTCCCACAAATCGAGATACCGATCTGCGGCAGAAAGCTCTTCTTCCGGATGTTCTTTTGAAAACATGCTCGACTCTGGAAAAAAAAAGGATAGAGAATTAAGGGGGCAGATGAAGTTCCTGTTCTGATTTATCGTAAACAACACAAAAACAGGACGCTAAAATGCTGTCTTTGATGAATTCTCCTTAAAATCATTCCGTAGCATAAGTTTCCATCTTCTCGACTACCCGTTTGAGGGCCCGTTCGAACTGCTTTCGGAGGGCATCCGGACTGGAGTCGATCTCCAGCTTCTCCGTGATTTCGCTCCAGCCCATCCTCTGCTGGCGACTTTCAAGTATCTGTACTTCTCGTTCGGAAAGGTTCTCGCGAATCATCGCCATAAGTTCCGCATTGGATACGATCTGACTAGGCGTCTGAAGCTCCCCCGAAATGTTCTCTGCGAAGTGAGTGTCGAGGCTGGTATCGCGGCGCATGTCCCGTCGTTGTGCACGCCAGAACCGAGCGAGATCAGCCACCTTGGCTCGAACCATTGTCTTGAGCAGAGCGACCAGCTGATTCGGTGTTTCGAATTCGTAATTTCCCGCCCACAAACCAACGAATAACTTCATCATCACAGACTGGCAGACATCGCTTTCGCTCACAACACGTTTGAGCCGATGATCAAGGAGCGAAAAACGAACTTCACGGCGAATCGCTTCGCCATAATCGTCGAACAGTTGTTGAATCGCTTCTTCATTTCCAGCCTGTACATTGGAAATCAACGATTCGAAATTTGACTTCTCCATGGTCTGATCGATCAGCTTGGGGAGGGAATTAAAGAGGATCCTACTATGGATACAACACTTAGTCTTCATCATACCGCTGATCTTATTAGGTATACAACTAGTCTTTAAATATTGAATCCTAGATTTTACTTTTCCGGTACAGCCAGCCATTCAAGCGTTGCTGCTGACCATGTTTCGTCATAAAGCTTGACCGGTCGACGTCGACGGTCGCCCCGAGTTGTATTCTGAAAATACGTTTGCTGCATCAGCAAGTGGCCTAACGACTGAGACTCTTCAGTCTTAAGTGACCGCGTGGTCTGTAGGCTCGGTTGTGATAGCATGTAGAAATCATTCTGTGTACGTGTCGCAAGCACTACTGCCCAGCGCTGACCTGGAAAATTCGCCGCATCACACTCAAAGCAATCCGTCAGGCGAGACTCTCCTGGAGTGAGTGTTTGTTCGCCAATCAGTTCAACTCCGTCCTGGAACGGGAGAATCTGATCGATTCCCATATTCGAATCGATCGAAAGCACACTGATGTAAACTGGAACTCCCGAAGACTCTCGATTGGTGACTTCGAAGGCATAAAGAGCCCCCTGCTCCATAATGAGAGCATCTTCTTCCGGTTCCCAGCGATGCCAGCGGTGAGGAGTAAAACCATCGTCTTGGAATTCATCAATCGCAACTAGATCCAGTGAGACATCGATAGCAGATCCAGATTGCCCGCGTGCGTTACCTGCCAGTGCGACCTGTGTGTTTGAAATTCGCAATAGGTTTCGAGCTCGGTTGATCGACCGCAGAAACTGTTCCAGCGACATCGGGTCACTATCATCTTCTACCTGGCACTTCGCCGTTTGGATATGGAACGGCCCCCATCCCCCTTTCAATGAAGGGGGGATATCACCGCGCGTGGTAGTTGCATCCTCAGCGACGTATGCAAAACCAGTGGATGGAAAGAGAGCCGCGTAATTCCCATCAATCTTGAGGACCACATCACAAGATTCCTCACCATCTGTCCTTAATAGCCAGGGACTTTCAGTAGATCGGGTTGTCGAGTTGATTGCAGCGGCAATTGCAGGGGGGACAAGTTCGCTTCCAGGCGGCAAAACAGAGACGTCACCGCTCTCGGACGTGACCTGTTCGATTCGTAGTCTCAACTCAAAACTACCGTGATGATGGAACCGCTCGACGGCATAGCCACGCGTAAACTTAGATGGGAATTTATCGATAATCTGTTTATCGCCATTCCATTGGAAGTAGCTCGCCGTTCCCGTGGCACCGGAGGTACTGTCCACAAGGAGCCAGCCCAGTGAGTTCCCGTTGTGACCGGAGAGTTCACCCGTCAGTTCGATTTCAACCGCAGCGTCATAGACTTCATAAATCGATCCCGCCGTTACGCCATGAAACGCCCCCGCTTTGAGCAGCATTTTGGAACGATCAGTGCCGTTCTTCTGCACTTCCCAGTATTGTGGTCGATCAACTCCCGTCTTTCCCAGGATACCCCCCGTGATGAGACTCGACTCCCCTTCCAACTGAGGTACAGGCGCCTGTGAAACAGAAGGATCACGGCGATAGCATGAGACTATTGATTCCCGTAACAAACCGTAAGAGAGTTTTGAGATATTGTTTTCCTGATTGAGGACCTGTACCAGAAAGCGAGTCATGAGGCCATAGCTCTGATCTCCATCACGATATTCGGGTTCGACTTCACGCGCTCGACATGCGGCAAGCATCACGGCTCCGGAGGGTAGTTTTCTCTTTGTTAGGTTACCGCCAATTGATTGTACTGGTTCCTGCTCCCTAATAAGCTTTCGGAGTTTCGTTGTCCCGCGGGCACCACTACCACTGTGACAACAATCAAGTACCAGCCACATATGTGCTCGATTCTCGTGACAGATCTCTTCCACATATTGGAAAAGTTCGTCGTCACGGAGATCTTCTTCGCTCCCCTGCTTCGACGCGTCATGTGGTACGAGTGTTTCATCGAGACCGTCGGGTTCGTCGTGATTCGGACCAGACGGTTGATCGGGGACTTGTGAGCCATGCCCACTGAAATGAAAAATTACCTGGGCGGCTGGCAATTCATCAGGTAAAACGCGAACGCGATCGGACAATCGTTTGAGCGCCTCTCGGATCGCCGTACCTGTTGCCTCTTCGTTAGTAAGCGTTTCAATCTGATTGGCTTCGAAGCCGAATCGTTCTTCGAGCAGTTGCCGCATTACTACAACATCATTTGAGCAGCCATCCAATTGCTCGCCGCTACTAAGGTGAGCGTATTTTTCGACACCGACGAGTAACGCGAACCGGGGAACGTCGACTTCAGCCGCACGGCTGAAGGATTGCATTCCAAGACCGATTATAATCATGTGCAGGAGAAAATAACGAATCATGATGTGAACCAACTGACAGAGTAGATCACTTGAGAATAACGTTTAAATAGTTAACGCCAGTCGCCCGATAATACAAATGCCGCCCACGATTCAGGATTGAGCCTGTTTGCCGCAACTGCAGGTTGATTCGGGCGGACACGACGATCTCCACGGACGAGTTCGGGGTTATCAATCGCTTCGGGAGTGTTCAGCAGAAAAATCTGTGCTTCACGCAAAGCATCGAGGCGACTCATTTTCTTTTCCCAGTAATTACGATAGAACCGTTCCATCAGGACTCGAGTCGCCTGATCAGGCACTTGCCACAAACTAGTGATAGTCGCTCCAGTTCCCGCCACCTGGAAGGAGCGTTGTATTCCGATCAATCCCTCGCTTTGAATTACTTCTCCCAGTCCCGTTTCGCAAGCTGAAAGTACGGCGAGATTGACATGTTCCATGTCGAGGTTGACGATCTCATCCGCTGTGAGAAGACCGTCATTGTTTTCTTCGTGATCACGGTTATTGGCACCTGCGAAGGCGAGTCCTGACATTAATCCCGGATTAAATCTCCGCAATGAATTACTGCCAGTAGCTTCATTATCATCGATAAAGTAACCGTGAGTGGCAATGTGCACCTGACTGCAGTTAGCGATCTGTTTGCGAAAGGCGAGTTCAGATGCCTCTGTTTGAGCCAATTGCTGTAATTGTTCAGCAGTGGCTTCGGGATGTCCCTGTTGAAACAGAGTAGAAATTGCATTTATCTCATCACGAGTTCCGGGGAGTGGAGCAAAGTGTGAGTCGGTATGAAGAGAGCGGTTCAACACGTTTTCGACGAACCCTTCATTCGGAGTCTGGTCATAACTGACATCTCCGACCAGTAACATGTTTCCAGAACCAGAATCTTGGGTCGGCTCGTTCCTCTGTACTAATAGCTGTGGCACAGGGATGACGCTAAGCTTGTGTTGTTCAATCAGGTATTGCTTTCCGTCAACTGTCGGTAAGGCATGGAAGGGCAACTGTGCCAGAATGCCATCGGGAGAGATGAGAATCAGCTCAGGCTGCGCAAGCTTGGGAACCAGTGGATCCCACAGGATCGTGCGGAGGAGATCTCCCGCCTGCTTACTGTCAGGCGAAGTGCCCAGCGTGCTGCGCCAGATTGAAAGAGCCTCTTTAACGCGGTTTAAACGATCCAAAGGGAAAACTTCAACATTGCCATTCTGTTGAATGAGAGTTGCGAGAATGATCGGTTCCTCTTCCCCAGCCACTTCCGCGTTCTGGGGTTGATAAACAAAGTAATCGACAAAAGTAGCCTCTTCGGGGATGGAATCCATGAAGTCCGCCAAGGTTACCGGATTCCTGAGGTCCATATAGGCAATTCGCGCTGCACTCAATTGGCTTTCGAGCAGATCTTTGAACTGCGTTAATTGGTCCAGTTGACGTATTCGGTCGATATTCTGATTACTGGAAGGGCGTGAAACGGTCGCCAGCTTAGTCGAAAGCCGGTCGAGTTCTATATAGAAAGGCGCGACATTGGCTTCCTTTGCCCGTTGGTGAATCGTCCGTTGGCGAACTAGGCCAGACCCTTTCCACTGCAATATCTGATCGTAGCAGAGGCTGGCTGAATTAGGATCCGGGACGGCGATTGTCAGGAAGAGGTCGAGGCTGGACCGCATCGTGTTGGAATACAACATCTGCTGACGAGGTGAGAGAAGATATGCCGAACGTTCGACCAGTCTTCTTGTATTGTTCAGAGCCTTAAGCGATGATTGCAGAGCGTTGTTCTGGTCTCCTGTGGAAAGATAAACGCGTGAGAGTGTTTCAAGGGCGCGGCAGTAAGGGAGCGAATCTTCTCCTTGCTCCTGCAGGGCTAGATCAACAGCTTCTGTCGCGTAGGTCGACGCCTTTTCCAGATCAGTCAGTTGCAGCCACAGGTCAGCATAGATAAGGCGTAGCGAGATCTCATCGTGGGCGGAGAATTGTTTGGATTCCAGTAAGCCAGTTCCAATAGTTACAAATTCTTTTGCATTGTCTAAGTTTCCTGTTTTTAGGCTGATGCGGGCAACCAAGGCTACCGTTTTAACGTATTCGAGATTTTCTTTCGTCGACAGAATGTCTGATGCTGATTCAGCGAAAACGAGGGCTTCGTCCAATTGACCGCGTCCGAGATGATGTTCGGCCAGGCTTTTCAAGGTGGATGGAAAATAAGCCAGGAACGGTTCCGACGGTTTCTTGCTCTGTTCGAGTGCTTCGTTGTATAGCTGGAGAGCCGTTTCATGCTCACCGAAGTAATCGTTCACTTCCGCCTGACAAGTCAACATTTCAATGACGAATGGATCGTCCCGGTAGTCCCCCGTTTGCGTAACGCATTCGCGGAGAACCTTATCCGCCATTTCGTAGTCACCCAGTTCAATATACGTTCTGGCTAGTGGTGGAAGAGTCTTGACGAAGTTCAGCTGTCCCACTTTCTGGGAAGCGAGTCCTTCTCGTAATGCTTCTGTGAGCGCCTTGCGAATCGTCATTTCCAAGTGATACTGCCCCGATTGATGCATTTGAGTGGCTAAGGCAGGATAATTGGCATAGTATCCCTGATATGGATTCACTTTCTGGTAACGCCAAATGCTGTCAGTAAACCACGCCAGACTCTCTTTCGACCCCGCTTTCTGCAAATGGTCACCAATTACGTTTGCTATTTCGCCCGTGCGATCTTGATTGTTAATCTGGTCAAACAGACGAAACGAACGCTTTAAGTATTTGATACCTGTTTCAAATTCGCCCTCACTCAGCTTTCGTAACCCAATGAAACGTGAATCCTGAGCGGCTGTTGGCACATCAAGTTGTTTCTCAGGGATTTCCTGAAGTTCTATTAGTAGGTCGATTACGCCTTCGGGCCTTCCGGCATATTGCTGCAAGTAGGCACGCTCTGACCGGTCAGATTGGACAACTTTCGCTTCAGAGCCGAAGATTGCTGTTGAGATCGTAGTCAGCCGGTCAGCGACCTCAAAAGCTTTCTGGTATTCCTCTACTCGAAACAGCAACTGTCGAAGTTCACGGAGATCGGCGACGATCATGACTGAATCCGATCCGAGCAAACGGGATCGGACTTCGATATTGGCTTCAAGTAACGGGATCGCTTCGGCTAACTTATTTTCCTGGATAAGGGTTTTAACCTGCTGAACCTGTGGGGTCACCGAGTTGTATTCTTCCAGTTCTTCCACAGTCATTTCGGCCAGTCGGGCATACACGTCAACGAGCCGCTGATCGATTCTCACCTGTGGATCGTCAGGTCCAAGCGTGGCAAGCGTCATTTCTGCGCGTATTCTCTGCTGGTCGGTTGTGACGTTTGGATAGCCGAGACGACTGGCGTTGTTGATCACCCATTCGTTTGTGTCCAGTGGGATGGAGCCATCGTCGCCATATAGTTTACGCTCGATCTGCAACACCTCTGTAAGAAGGGCAAGTCCATCTTCGGGTTGCTTGTTTTGCAGGAACTGAATCGCCTCATTTCTCATTTGCTCGCGCTGTGTGATGAGATCTTCTTTTTCTTCCAATGAAAGTTGTTCAGGTTGATCAGTCAATCGAGATTCAACAGTGGCGATGGCTTCGTTAACGAGTGAACTTGCTTCGGTCTCGGTCAAAAGTTGTTTGAGTTCAGCAAGAACATCCGCGTTACCAGTTTCGCCTATCAACAAAGAGGCTCTCCGGGCGATTTCCTGACTGGGATGAAACAAATAGACTATTAGTTCGTTAGCTTCCGAATCATTCTCATTCATTACCATACGTTCGCGATTGAATTCGTCTTCATTCATGAACAGAAGCGACACCAATTGCGGAACATGATCTCGGCTGTATAAGCGAACCAAGTTTTCCTCGTGATTAAGCATATGCCTCATCTGATTTTCGTCCGCGCTGTGCGGAGTAGATTCGAACGCCCAGAAGAGCCGAACGCCCATGCTTTGAATATAGGGGTTCTCATTCTTCAGCATACGGGATGCGATTTCGAGAACCTGTTCACTTGGATTGTCTTGATCTTTTTGTCCGTTTTCGTCAACCATGTTTAACTTTTCTGGTCCACCATCGGCGTATAGGAACAAATTCTTGTATTGCTCATCGGATTGTGGAGGGAAATGGTGATGCGAACCGTCGATCATGCCTATCCGGTGATTTCCTTGATCGGTTTTAAACAGGAACGACTCAAACTTCTCGCTGAGGGTCAGGTCATCCGGTTTTGTCCACGGACGGGCTTCGTTGGCTTCGACAATGGCACCGGTCATACTGGTACCATCTGTAATCTTGTTGAAGTCAACGCGATCCGTGAAGACGGTGCCCTTTCCCTGTACACTGACTACACGAGTCATACCCGCTGGGAGTTGCTGTTCAGAATCACGGAAAACTGCGGGCATTTTTTCAATTAACTGTTTATTGTGTTCACTGTCCCACGGTTCATCGAAATGGAACTGATCGTAGAGTTCCTGTTCTTCCAGCATTGGTAAGATGCGAACACGCCAGCTGAGCCCGGCTTTTTTGTCGGGAGTCGCGATATCGGGAGGAAACTGTGCATAAAGATCGTGATGGATGTGCCACGCCAGCATAATATTTGAAATAGTGCTCGGCGCGGATTCCTCATCACTGCCAACAAACAGTTGTTTGTTGGCAAAAACTTTCCAAAAGGCTGTATAAACAGTCTGATATCGATCACTTTCCAATTGCTCCAGCACTTCAGGAACTTCGGGTTGAGAAATTGAATAGGTTTCAAGGATCTGTTCATCAATACGGGATTCGGACGGATTGAGTAGTTCGTAATCAATATCATTTCCGTCGTTGATGGAGAACAGATTTTGATAAAAATCGTCCGGTACCATCTGAGAAAATCTGACCGAACCGTCCATGAATCCGAGAATGTTCTGGCTCCCGTGTTCATGAAGTTGCTTGCTCATCTCGGACTGCAAACTCAGGTCTGCCGGCTGTGTCCATGGAACTGGCTTTTCGGCTTCAGTCAGTGCGATCGTATTTGATAATCCATCAGTGACATCAGAGAGACCTTCCGCCGACGTGAGAACAGTACCGTCCCCAGTAATTCCTTGGACTCGGGTTTCGAAAACATTCTCTGAGTTCCAGATATCCTGATAAACCAAAGGGACCTGGGTAAGCAATTGGCGATTGTGCTCACTATTCCAAGGTTCGTCGAGCTTGAATTGTTGATAGAGTGCCTCGAGGCCGAGGTGAGGAAGTATTTGAACGCGCCAACTGAGAAGAGGGTTTCCGTTTGCATCAACCAGGTCTTTAGGAAGCTTCTTCTGCAGGTCTGCGTAGTTATGCCAGGCCAGCATTACCTGCTTATAATTATTGGTAAGCTGCATTAGACGCGCCGATTCACGCGCCATCTGCACAGCAACAGCCAATAGATTAGAAGTACTGGAGAGTGCACGACTGAACGAAGGGGCCGAATCGTTAATCAGGACGAGTTTATCTTTTGACGGTTCGAAAGCACCTGCAAATTGAGCGATCAACTCCAGTTGGTTTTGCAACCTCTTGATCAGTTCGTCGGGCTGACTCGGATTCTGATAGAACGATAAAGATGCAAGAAATTCGCGCACAAGTTGCTCTGGGTCCTGTGCCCAGGCGGCAATTGCTTCCACCGCCGGTTGATCCGAAATCTGCACATTATCTCGAGGTATCAATCGAATCGTCATCTCATTAGACTGTTTTCCAAACACCGACTCGAGCGATGCGACCGACAACTCGGAGGGAATGGTCATCACTTGTCGAATGCTCTTCATTTTTGCGAATGGGGGAGCGACATCAGCGAACATACGTAACTGACCCACATCGATCATCGCAGCAAAATTGACGTTAGGATTGAGGTTGCTGGCATAGTTATAAACCCTGCCCCGCTCCGCTTTCTCAGCGGCATTCAGCAGATTAGCGGGGTCATCACCACTGAGAATTAAAGTGGTTGCCGAAGGGAAGATCAGATTTCGAAGACCAAATATTCCTTCTTCAACATCATCTGTTGCCTCATAGTAAGGTAGTCCTGAAGAGTGTTCAGTCAATTTGGCATTGGGAGCCAACCAGCGGGTTAGCGTGGCACGCGGAAACTCCCGTCGGAAATGGATAGCTATTGCTGGAGACGCTCCCCCTCCTGGTTTCATTCGAAACAGCACTGCTATGTTTTCAATCTCGGAAGGAGGAATCGGGAATTGACCCAAGTACGGTATGTCACCGAGCACTTCTTGTTCTGTGTCTTGAATCAGCGAATGCGGCCGCACAAGAACCAACCCTACGATGTTATCGGATACATACTCAAGAAGTGGGTTGGAATCGGGCGGAGCAACTTCCGCAACAACCACAGTGGGAAGCCAGACGACCGACAAAATGTAAACCAAGAAGAGGCGTAACTGTTTCATGGAAACTATCCCGAAAGAACACGACAGAAATCTGCGTATAAATCATTGCGTACAAGCAAGAAATGTCTTTGGTATTGGATTAATACTGATTGTATTAGGAAGAAGAGAAAACGCTTGCTGGCCTTGGGAGAGAGGAAAGACTAATGCAGCCGTTCAATAATCGAGTTTACCGGTCCCTTGCATCAAGTCAATACCCGAGTCCTTATCGCAGGATTTATACAAAGCGGACAAAAAAAGCTCAAAAAATAATCAAACTATTGTTAACTGCACCAACTAATTATTTAAGAAACTCGCTAACGCTACACTATCGTCGTTTGAGGAGATGGAGGCTGCTGGGACGCTTTTGAGTTTGTTTGAAAATCCGAATTTAGCATGTCCTGAATCCCGACTCATTCCGATTAGGTAAATAGGTGACGAGTTCGTTTGAGCTCTCGAATCCGTGGTGCATAATTTCCGCTTTTAGCGTATGAATGCAGGTGTAAAACTGGTCTCTCATCAGTTTCGATGACAAATTACTTTTGCTTCCATTGGACTTGGCAATTATTTCTCTGGTGATATTGGGGTTACACCTTATTGTTACTACTCCAGTACCGGTGATTATGCTCAAGTGGGTGGAGTTTCTGGAATATTAGCACCAGGGAATATTATCACCAGGATGAATCAAGATGCCGCTAGTGACTATGGGGGGTAGTTCGCATCCGCAGTGCTGTCAACTAATATGACAATGAGAAACTCGACAGTGAATAAGTGTCGAATTACCTCGGAAGACGGTTAATTCTCAGAGGACTCGTGTCTATGTAAGAATATGTCTTTGTAAGAATCATCGCAAAACTGAAATCCGAATAACGTGAGTTCCGGAGGGTCGTCTATTCAGAGCAGATGGCTTCTGAGTGTGTCTCATAATCTTTTCGTATCATGTCACATTTATGTTATTTGAAAACAGTGAAAATCATGCCCGCAGAGAGAGACGACTTCCTAATTTCATAGAATTGATGAGCATATGCGAATTATTACATTCAATCTGACTACCGTATTCTTGATCCTGGTCTGTTGCTCCCGTATTCCGGCTCAAGACGCAGGTCAGATGCCTCAAGCAGTTCTGATTCAGTATGATGATGAATCAATTTCAATCGTCCCCTTGAGTTCTCCCCAGGACCCAGCGCTTCAGTCGGCTGAGGGAATTCTTCTATGGGCAGACCGGGGAATGGAACAATGGCGTCCCTACCCCCAAAACCCGTCTGAGGAAAAAATCGAATTGGTGAATGGTTTGATCCAACCTACTCGTTCGCCCGATGCCACTTCGAGTATTTCGGTATCTGCATTTACAACGCAACTTGATCAACTGACAGGACTCGCACTCTTCCGCGGAAACGGATTTATCTCACCTGCCGCTGGTGCAATGCACCTCAATCCCAAAATCGTCATTCGCCGGGAAGCTCAGGAGGGAGACGTCGCTTATCCTGCGGTGACGCTCACCTTGCTTCGTGGGAACGAGGAAGTCTTAACGTTTCCAGTAACTGAAGGCACATCACGTATTACGTGGAGCGAAATCCCACAAATTCCCGAGTCATTTCAGGAGGGGCTTACTTCTGGCGAATATACTTTGCGTGAGGCCGATGGAGACCGTTCTGTTACTTTTGAAATTGAAAGTCCTGAAAACTTCGAATGGGTGATGGAATGGCCCGAAGAACTGAAGCCTCTTCTAGGGGATGATGAAGGTCCGTTGTATGTGCATCTCGTTGTCGAACATCTGCTCGGTCAGCTTGACGAAGAAGGGAAACCGATCCCTTATTATTCTGATGCGCTCGATCTGATCGAAACATTACCAGAGGGGGAACGGACGACAGCCCTCGAACAGACACGAAAGGTGATACTCTCAAGACTGGAGGGAGAAGAAGAAAATGTTTCTTATCTGGCACCGACTGGTGTACCACTCATTGATCAAGCTCGCGAGTTGATCGCGAATGGTAAATGGGAGCAGGCTAATCAACTGCTTGATTCGTCCGAGCTTAAAGATGGAGGACGAAAGGAAGGTCTCGCTGCACTCTATCGGGCAGTGATATTAACGGAATCGGGATTGAGTCAAACGATGAATGCGATTGCCGAATATAGGCAAGCAAGTCTGTTGCTGCAAAACAGCGATGCTGCAGATCGCTTTCGAATCAGCAATAACTACGGTGGTTTTCTACTGAATCAAACTCAGGACCGTCTGTATAATCATGCATTCAGCATCGCGACGGGAACCTCGAATGTTCTTCTGGAGTCGGCTCTCTTCTGGAACCTCGCACGAGCTCAGTATGAATCTGCTCAAGAACTGGCCAGTGAGCTTTCAGACAGTCACGCCGCAGTGGTAGAGGTGAATCAAGCTCGCCTGTTCGCAGTACTTGCGGATCTCATCCGTACGCTAGATCGTCCAGACGACGAAGAAAGACTATTTGATCGCGCCGTGGCAAGGGCGACCCTGTTCGCTCACGAAAAAGCCAGTGCAGCCAGTAATAACGAATCCACCGACGCGATTACACGTGCATCGGCATATGAAATTCTTGCGCAAATCGCCTTTCGCAAACAGCAGTTTGAAGAAAGCCGCAATGAAGCGAAACTGGCTGAAGCGGCTTATCTTGATGCTGGATCACTGGCTGGTGTGGAAAGCGTCCGGCGACTCCGAGGTTTGATTGCTCTACGGCATCAAGGGGAAGGTTCTCCCGAGGACGCGCTCACTCACCTGCTTATCTCACACGAAATTGCCGAACTCTTGCGAGAACAGATTCCTGATGACCAGATTGGAATAAGCCGCGCCGGATTTCTAGCCCGCCGTACTTATGTGAACGAGTTGATCATTGGGTTGCTTGTCGAGAAGAAGGAGTATAAACGCGCATTATCTTTCGTCGAACTAGCCAAGGCCCGTTCTTTGGAGGACGTCCTGATTGAACAACCGGTTGAAGAGAGTGACGCTTCAGCTTCGCAGCGAACGCTCACCGAAATTCTCGAAGCCTGGCCAAAGAATACCACAGTCCTGGAATATTATCTCGGCGGAGATCGGAGTTGGGTCTTTATCATTAGCCCCGAGGGAGAGGTTGTCGCACATGTTCTCTCCAGGCTTGATGAGAAGCCGTGGCCTTCACGGCAACTTGTTACGGGTGTTAAACAGCTGCAGCAGAACCTTGGCAGTCAGGCAGTCAAGATGCGTCAACGACTCGTTGCTCGTCAGGGATTTGACAATGCGTGGCAGCAAGAACTGCACGAATTCTATAATGTTCTGATTCCAAACGATGCCCGGGAACAGATTGCTCAATCAGAGAGTCTGATTGTCATCCCGCATCATGTTCTGCATTATTTTCCATTTGCAGCACTCGTAACTAAACTCGACGATGCCGCCGATTCCAAAGGAGTTGCTAAACCTGAATTCTGGATTGATGCTGGTTTTAATCTCTCTTTTGCCCCTTCTCTGTCGACGTGGGACCTCTTGCGGCAGAACTCGACTCCGTTGCAATCGGCCAACGCCGTTGGCATCGTTGAATTTGAAGACGCTCCCCGATTACCGGGTGTCGAGCTGGACCTTGCTAACATGCGACTTGCCTTTAAAGGGAAAGTAAACAAGGTTGTTCCAGGAGATAAGGCGACCGAAGCGAATGTAATAAATCTTCTGCAACAACCGGGCCTGTTATTGTTTTCTACCCATGGTCAAAACCTGCCCGATAATCCCCTGATGAGCTACCTGTTATGTCGATCCGATGCGGAGCACGACGGTAAACTTACTGGTAGAGAGTTATATTCCATGCCGATTGAAGCGGATCTCATTGTGATGAGCGCTTGTTATTCTGGACTCGCTGATCGCTCTCCATTGCCCAGCGACGACCTGTTTGGCCTGCAGCGGGCGTTGCTTCATTCTGGCTCGCAAACGGTCCTTTCTGGACTGTGGGATATCTACGATGCAACTGGACCGATCCTGATCAACGAATTCTTTGAGAGAATGGCCAACGGAGAAGACGCTGCTAAAGCCTTGACTGAGTCGCAGCGTAGCTTTCTCAATGAACGACGTAACTCCGGAAAGACAGAACCATGGCTGCACCCTTACTTCTGGGCCGTCTACACTGTCTCGGGTAACGATCAGATTCACTTCAGTACGGCTAAATGATCATGCTTACAAGGCGCGTCTAATTACTACTAGATCTTGTCCAAGATAAGTGTAGCGGCTTTTGTGGGCGAAGAGTGATTGAAAACGTGATTTTGCGCCGCCAGAAAACGCTATGCTTAAATGTGATTCGCTCTAGTTCATTCCGATCAGGTACATTGAGAAGGCTGAGACATATGAATATGTCGAATACTGCCTTGATCAGTATGATCTTCTCCACTTCGCAGTATTCTCTTGCGACAGATGTAACGGAGGGCAGCATCGATTGTTTATATAGAGCCCATCCTGAAACCAGGTTGTGGTGATCTTTAAGCCTACAGATCAAGTTTGATGTTGTTTCACCAGAGGGTTTCAGAATCTCATATAATCAGTAACAGCAGGTAACAGCTTATGGATTTATCTCGTTCAGACATGCTAACTGACGATCCTGAAGTGTTCTCAGTGGACTTCCACAGGCTAATGCATCCGATCACGCTCGTTTATCGTCGCATCAGTAGTAAGTTGATGATCGTTTCCGCTTCCTCTTTAAAACTTATGATCGAGTCTGCGTCGTCTGAGGAGAAGCGAGATGACGTGAAAGACTTGACTCGTTGCCATCGCATCAGAACGGAATCTTCTTTGATTTCTATTGTCCAACCCTGATTCTCATACAGGAATCTCGCCAGTTCATCGTGAATTACTTCCTTTGTTCTTTCTAGATCTGGAGAACGAAGCGTATAAGCTTCGGAGAACTTCTTAAGAGCGTCGCTTTCGTTAAGGTCAATATCCTGAAATCCGATCCACTCGGCTATACTATTGAAGAGAAACTCTGGCTGAATGAGCATCTCCGGTAGAGTATCAGATATGTGTGGAAAGATGATGCATAGTTCTTTGAGTGCGACCCGGTTCTCTCTGGATTGCTCCGTCCAGGAAAAAATGCCCAACATAATTGGGTAATGGGTTCCCTCGCCAATCAGAATATGTTCAAAGTGCCCATCAATCTTGCCTTCGAGAAAACTAAAACGTGGCAACGAACTTGGAATCTCTCCCTGAGTCATCTTCCAGTTCAATCGTTCTCCAACATTGATCATGCCGGACTTCCGGTGTTTCTTATTCCGTTCTTCATGTCTGGAGATTACTCCTACCATCAACAATAGCATCACTGAACCGAACAGATAGATATAGATCTGTGATGTGTGATGCCCTTTCAAGACTCTTGTCTGCTGACCATTGGCACTGTGAAATATAAAGATGTCTTCGATGAAACCCTGCCCCGCGATTTGTTCATCATTGGGCGAAAACTGGATGTTACGCGTACTAGGCCAAGTCGCTTTCCACATTTTCTGAGGCTCATCATTGGCGAGCGACCACATCTCTGCACGAGATCCCGAGTCAACCCACACGATTCGATGATGCGATTGGTCAATGTCGATCGAATGAATTTCCTTACGATCCCGATATAACTCTTTAACCAGTTCTCCCTCAGGTGAATATAGTTCGACTGTGCAATCCAGCATGTCTTTACCAGTGACGACGAGCACAACAGGTTCAGGTTCAGTTTCTATCATTCGGACGAACTGCACCGGTTGTTGATATTCGATTCGCTTCACCGGTCCAGAGCCTACTTCCCTGTCCCAGAAATATACTGGTGAAGGGCCAGGTAAAGAAGCAAGGGAATACCGACTTGCAGCGATATATCTACCATCATTCGAAATCGCCACCGGCCCGAGTTCCAGATTATCGAGTACTGAAAGCTCTGTATAACTATCAGTCGCTTTCATGTCCCAAGTCAGAACATTCGACACGCTCGTGGCTGCTAGAAACTGTTCGTTGGCAGAAGCAGTAACACGAACGATTCGATTTTCACGATCTTCATATAGCAACATGCGTGGGCTTAGATCCGCTCCCAGAATCTGAACCTGATACATTCCATACACTACAAGCTGATTGGTCCTGTCAAGCGGTACAACTCCTCCGAGATAGTCTGAGATCAGGCTTGAATCAGAGTCTAGGTTTAATGATTCATCAAGCAGAGAGATTCGAGGCGGAGGGTAATCGTTGAAAGCTCCGTTCTTGGGGTACGAGAGCATGAACAACGTTGGTTCGTTGATTAATTCATGAATCCAGGTCGAGCGGCCAAGCTGGTGTGTTTCTCCTGCGATCCTTTTACCGGTTCCCACGTCCCAGACAATCATTTCTGTATCAGTGTCATCGCTAGCCGCAGAATAAATTTTCGAACCGTCAGCGCTCCAGGAGATGACGTCGACCCAAAGAGTATGACCCCTGGTCATCAATTGATAGATCCAAAAACCTGTAATTAGGAATAGAATTAAACCAGCACTCAAAAAATATATTCTTGAATGCGATGTCGGTATTCTCATCTCTATTCCTTTTGTTGAATGTCTAGTAATCGTTGCGGGAATCGTGAAAGTGGAAGGTGAAAACGAATTACGCAATCTCAACACAAATGATCAAGTACAATTGAATTTTGCAGGAGCGTTGATCGAGTATGCAATTAGCTCCTCGATGTCTCAATAAGAAAAGTGCTATCAGTGGTCATTATCTTCGTATCGTTCGATATCATCTATTGTCCATTCATCAACGGGCTTGTCCTGAAGCTGTAACTTAACATTCGATTCGTAGACCCGCCGAGAAATCGCCGCAACTTGATGCATGCGTTCTAGAAAATGCTTCCACCCATTTCCCGCCAATAACATCGCCGGGACTTCACCGAGCGACTTGCCGTTGTGATCGATCAGCTCGTAGTACACTCTGGTAGACGTTCCGCTATTATTGTCGACACGGCGAGAACCTTGACGCACATGTGCGAGGTCTGCTGTCGGCATTCGAATTGTCCTAAACCAGCCTCGTAGGACAACTTCTTCGGTCGTTAATTGCCCACCGATAAACATCCAGCGGTAAACCATGAACGTAAATAGCGGTCCAAGAATTAGTGGGAATGCTATCGCCCAAGGATCCTCTAAGATCGCTGATGGATGCGTCATTGCGTACAGAAGACCGAATACCGACGGAGCCGCACCGACGATTCCCAAAAGCAATCCCAAGTATCGGATTAGTGGTCGCAGCGTAATCGTAATTGCTTTGTTGTCGTGAAGCGGCATGCTACCACCTGTTAGTGTTTGAAAAGTCTATGCCATGAATTAAAACCTTGTTCAGTTGTGCGGAGACTGGCGTTAGTCGGATGGATTGTTCTGCATCTACAGTATGACTCTTATTACGAGGTGCGGTGGTGCCGAGTCTCCGCATATTGGATGAAATACAGATTCAGTTGGCCAGCCTGCAGGCATGTTAGCAGCGTTCTATTTCGCGAGTAGGAGCGAGCTGTAGTAAGTCGACCGAATGCACCATGTGCTCAGTAGAGAACAAGCTACCTCCTGTCTTGCAAGAGATAGCTTATTCTCGTCGACCTTAAACAACCTTGAATCCCGAATGCGTTATTTCTAAGACTGCGAAACAAGGGTAAAAAGTAACTGCTAAAATGGAAGACTTTTCAAAAAGTTATTGCTCTTCGGAGTCGGTAAAGGCTTAACATTCTTTTTCTTCTTCGGAGCAGTAAAGGAAGTCTCACCGGAGTCCGTTCGAATCTTACGATTGTCTTGCTGAGGTTGGTACTGAGGTTGGTACTGAGGTTGGTACTGAGGTTGGTACTGAGGTTGATACTGAGGTTGATACTGAGGTTGATACTGAGGTTGGAACTGAGGTTGGAACTGAGGTTGGAACTGAGGTTGGAACTGCGGTTGCTGGTCAGGAATAAATCCACCCTGACCTTGGTTCGGGTCAATAGACCCTGCGATAATTTGCAGAATTCCTGATGCAATCTGCCGTCCCTGGTCGTCACGGGCGGGACTCGCTAATTGATCGGCACCGATCTGATTTAGCAGGTCGGCCATTTGCTGGTCAGAGCCTCTGTCTTCCGGTGCAGCTGTACGCATCGTTCCCACGACCGATTCCAAATACTCTTTTTGATCTTCAGAAAGGTTAGAATCTTCAACTTCTTTGGAAATGAAGATGATTTCTTTCCAGTCTTTCAGCAGGAAAGCATTCTTGGCTCTGCCGCAATAATCATTCATTTGGGCTTGCTCGCTCTCGTTTTCTGCTGCAGGTATTTCCTGTATAGCAGAGCGAACGGAATCATGTAGAGAAACTCTGTTCTCAAGATGCGTCAGTAGATCTACTTTTTCGAACTTTGTTATTGCTTTCCGCAAGCGGTCCAGTGTCACCTGGTTCTCCTGCTGAATCGCCCAGTCGATAGCTAACCGCAGTAGTTTGTCCGCAGAGATGAGCTTATGAGTTCGCAGCAGTGCTTCTTCGCCAATTGCTAACTGGATTGCCACGTCAGCCAGAAGTTGACAATTCATTGTGTTACGAGCAGTGTGAAGCAGTCTGATGTCAACGTACTTTTCAAAAGGACGATCGAGGTACTCATCTGGAACGACAGGAGTGAACAATAACTCGGAAAGCTTTGCTTCCAGATCTTCTGTCGTCGATTCTTCCTGATACTCATTTTCGGTATCAGTGGTGGTGTTTTCAGTATCCTCGATTGAGATACGGGAATCGGACTCCAATTCTACTACATCGACAGACGAAACTTTCTCTTGCTGTTCGACGCCGATTGGAACATCGAAGCTGGACTCGTCTGAATCAGTCTCTTCTTCCAGTAGAGCTCGCGATGCTCCTTGGATAATCTGCAGAATACCGTTTGCAATTGCCCCCTGTTGCGATTGAGGTTGCTGATATCCTTGCTGAGAGTAGCCATTCGAGTTGAATTGGTTCTGATTGTAATTACCGTTGTTCTGGTAACCGCTATTGGGATATCCATTATTCTGGAAACCCGAATTCGGCTGAGGGATGAATGGAAGGTTGGCCGGCACACTGTGAGAACGATACACATAGTAAGGTCGTCCCCAGCTTCCATATTGGTATTTAAGCGTGGCTTGACCAACGGTGTAGCCTTGTTGATACCCACCGTTTATATATTTGTGATTTCGGACTTCTCCCGTGTTGGGATTGATCACCGTTTGAATGGTGGTGACTTTATCATCAAAGGTGAGTTTCCCTTTACCCAATGATCCATCATTCTTCTTCTTTTTGGGAGGAGGGTTAAATTCAATCTGCCTTTTCTTTTTCTTATATATAGTGGGGTCGAATGGGGAATTCTTGATTGGCTCATTGTCCCAGGTCCTTGGATCCAGCGGCGTGTTGGCGATCCCTCCAAAACGACTTTCACCTTCCAGAGATTCGTCGTATTCGGTTTCATCAGATTCGTCCATGGTGACGTTTCTACCTTCAACATCGACTGGCATGAATACACGCAGGCGACCTTCCTCATCTTGAAATACATACCCTCGAAACTCCATATCGGAAGGGTCGTTGGCGGTAGCCTGTTGAGTGAAGACGGTCATTAATAACAGACTGCCAGTCAAGGCAGCGTAAATAGCAATGCTGAGATGTTTCATGATGCTCTTATCCTGAAAGCGAATCGTGGAAAGTTGATTAGTGCTCGAACGATGAAATTCGATATGTTCACTACCTGATTGTTAATATGAGCTGAGCTGAACGGAACGGGTAACTTACAAGTTGTTATTATATTTCCTTCTGGTATTGAGAGATCACCGCGAAGTCGAACTGTGTCTGCTTTTGTACTTGTATAACAAAGAGAAACTATGAGGATTCAGAGGATCTCTTTACTGGCGAAATCAATATTCCGGTTGCTCCACTCGGCCAAAGAACAGGACTGCACCGGTGCGGTGGTCTCTGATTAAGAACAGAAAAGGGTGATCGGCATGGAAAGTGAGGACTGGTTTTCCCTGTTTTCCGGGGCCGGAAGGCGCATAACTATTTATGACGGCCGTGGCTGCTGCAGCTTCAGTCCCCTTTTCATCCACCTCGATGAAAGCTTGATGAATCACATTGGAGATTTTTAACTCTTGACGCTGAGACATGGCAGAAAAGTCGGCACCATTACTAAATGCTGATTTCATGCCTAACGACTTTAGAGCGTCCGAGAGTCTGAACTGAGACCGCATCATGAACTTTGGTATTCGAGTATTCACTGGTCTGTCTCGTTGCAACTGCCTCATCCATTCATTGAAACGGCCTAGAGTCAGTTTGTCTTCTAAGGTCGAAAGACCATCAGTATTTATGGGAAGAATAACCACAATCGACAATTCCTGGTCTTGATAAGGAATTGAAAGGATTTCAGCATCCTCATTTCTGGTGTACCAGAACTTCTCCTGCTGCTGCATTGTTGGTACATAAACTTTGTTCGCCGGCGTGAGGTGGAATGGAGACTTTCTTGTTGATTCTTTACGGAAAGCAGATGACCATTTACCTTCGAAATGAATTGCATTCGTTAGTACTATCTTAGTGTCGGGATCCAAAACTCCAGAGCCAATCAGGTCAACAATCTTGTGCTGAGTCTCCTGCTTAACCCACTCATTGATTGCTTTCCTTGCCTGCTCTGGTTCGGAGAAGTCCAGAGTCTCTAACTCGGCACGATATTTAATTCTCGTCAGTTGTAGAAAATCACTCTCGAGCTGAAATTCTTTGTGTCCCCACAGTCGATTTGCAGTACAAAGTGAATATCCATTATGGCTGCCCTTACTATTTAACAGGCTTAACAGCGTGGAGAATCCTTCATGTGCGTTCTGATGTTTACTCAAGTGTAATACTGAAGCCATTTCTCGTTCTGTGAGTCCCTCAGCCCCTCCGTAGGTCATTGCTAACGCCGTCGAGATGCTCGCTGGTGAAAAGAACAGATTACCCTTTTGCTGTCGAACCTGCTGGTACAGGTCAAAAGCAAACTGGTTGCTGGACCTGACCACCTGTTGCGTTTCTTCTGAAATGAAAATCTTGTTTCCGCGCGGTTCGGAGTTGCTATTTATTAATTTGGGAACCAGGCGTGGCTGTTTAGCTTCCACTGGATCAGCGAATATAGTCATTCCTAAACTGATCAATACCAGACAGTATCCAGTGTTTCGTAATGTTCGCATTCTTTTATCCCTGTTTTGGTAATATGACTACTCAGTTATGGAGTAAAGGATCATTTCTTAAATCACGGGGAAGGCAATAAACGGATATTCTTAATGTCCAATTCCAGTCATGTGACACAGTGGAGGAGAAAGTGCAGTATGAAAGGAATAACCAGTCACAAAGTATGCGGCTGGCTATTCTTCTCTAGTTTAGGTTAGTTTGGAAAATGGCTGATCTATAAACTCTGTTGCTTAAGAATCTCTTGAAGTCGACCCTTGAGCATTGTTTGTTTCAGAATATCCTGAGACTCTGTTTTCGAAGAGACAATGTTAAAATTGGTTTCAGGGTATAAGTCTAACAGGCCGTCGTTAGTATTGACTGCCACAACCAGTGCCGTCTTGGCGTCATTGAGTTGCTTTCGAGCTGGTTCACCACCATTGCCACGGTCAAACAGAGCTGTGACTGGGTATTGACTGGTGTATGTCATCTGCTGGCCACTGGGGATATCAATCTGCTCTTCGTTGAGGGTGACGTAGAAAATATCCGTGTTCTCCGAGTTATCGATCGTGACTTCGAATGACTCCCGCCACAATTTCCAACCTTGGGCTCCAAGTTGTCGAAAGGCGTAATTCCCTGGTTTTATTGTGAATCGCAATTCGCCAGCCTCAATTCCTGATTCGAAAACAATCACTTGAGAGTGGTTCACAGGTAATTGTTGGTTTTCACCAGGTTGTAGTGTGTAATTGACCCCTTCCACTTGATAGTTGACTCCTTCTCCGTTCTCTTCTGGGTTCTGTATAATAATTCCTATTGCAATAGAATCATCTGTTGATTCAATTTCGGGTTCACCCATTCCCAAGTTCATGTTCAGCATGTCACAAGTACCTGGATCATAAACCTGAAGTTCCCCTTCACCGCCGGTTCCGACCAATGCACAGCCGTCTGGCAACATGAACTGCATGTCTTGGGGAAGTGCTGGCATCGTCAGAATCTGACCGACTGGCAGTCCCGGAACGAATCCTCCATCTGGATATGTCTGATCCTGTAACAATTCGTTGGCTTCACTGAGGTTGATTACATCGTCGAAGGAACTGATTAGAGCATCTGGTGTAAATCCTGGAGGGAATTGTGCCGGATCAACTGCTTCTAATCGGTTTACCAGTTCGTTGATATCTTCTTCAGTCACTGCCTCACCATTTTCCGCTTTGGCTCGAATCTCTTCGAGTTGTTCGGCGACAGCCGGGTCTTGTGCTGCATCGCCCAGTTGGTCTTCCATTTCATTTATCGCTTTTCCAGTTTGAGCATGGACTAACTCGGTTGCCAATTCTTGTGATTCTGCATCAATCGGTTCGAAAAGATCGATGCCAGGTTGGGAATTGGCTCGTGCCAGAGGCATTTTAGCTTTGGGGATAGTATTGGACTGAACCGAAACATTACGTCGAACTGGGGTCTGGACAACATGAGTCTGCGGAATGTATTGCGGTTGCGGTTGTACTTCGATAGGAGGCCGGCTTCTTTCAATATACTGCTCTCTGCGATCTTTATGCCTCTCGATTCCACTGGCAATGTTGTCCCAAATGTTGATGTTGGTAGGACGTGGATCGAAACCTTCATGATGCTTTCTGGGAGGGTGTGAATTTCCCGTGACACCCGGAATAACGACGTGCCCCAAGATCTTTCCTTCCCCCGTGTTTACTCGACCTGTGTGGCTTCTTCGTTTGGGGTAGTGTGGGCTGCGTTTGATTAAGGAATCGAAATTTCCTAGAAACTTATTGTTGGAGCGGCTACTTCTTTTTCCAGCCTGAGCTTCACTTGGGAAAGATCCGCAAGACAGCAATGTGATGATGAATAAACAGATGGCAGACTTAAATAGGCTAGGCATGAAATCACTTTCTGAATAGTAGGGGCTAAATGAGAAAGAAATGCTGCAGGACACTCATTTAAATGCCTGATGACCTGCTACAACCCCTTATCGTGATTGCTCTCCAACTCGGACACAGAATGCGAAAAATAGAGAAATCGTAGCTATAATCGTCTCTTTCCTGAATATCCTGGTCCATCTACGGGCATGTGTCGGCGTATCCGTGCAGCATCGAGAACAGCCACAACCAGATTTGAGAAGGGGTTCTAGAACGACCTTCTTTAATTCAATTCGCTTGCGGAGTAGAACTGACTCACCTGAGTGAAAACAGAGTTGAAACTCGCGCAATCATGTATTTCAGTATCCATGGGATTTGCCATCAAGATTATGGCTATAACAAATAGAAGTGACTTGAGAGACAATTGTCTGACAGACTTTCTATCAGCTAGGGGAAATTGATATTACGCTTTTTGAATTACTCGTGGTGGGCTTCCTATCCACAGCAAAGCCAACGGGGCTATCCAGGGAACGACGCGTTCAAATGGATCGCCTGGGAGATGTGCCCAGTTAACCAACAGTGTCATTAATCGATTGAATCCGATAGGTTCAATTTGACCTAGCGCGTTGAAAAAGACGGTCAGGCCAAATCCGCAGATCATAGCAATTAGGATCGAAAGCCCTCTTGGTTCGAAAGACAATACTCGCATTACGACAATGGGGCCAAAAGCAGCGCCCAGTGCCGACCAGGCAAACAAAACTCGAGCGAAAATGGTGCTTTCGATTGTCAGGGTCATCCAAACGGCGACTGCGGCGATCAAGAACATAACGATGCGAGAAACTAGAACTTCACGATCAGGAAACAGACGCGACATACCCATGTCATGGGATACGGCTGCCGATGCAGAAAGCAAGATGGAGTCAACGGTGGACATCACCGCCGATAAGACTGCTGCAATCACGATACCAGCCAGAACCGGTGGAAGCAGGTCATCAGCCAACTGGTAAAAGAGCGATTCACCGTTAGAGTCGCCTCCCACTAAGGCTCTTCCTGATAATGCCAGTGTAGCCATGCCTATAAAAACGACGACTCCCCAACTGAGTGCTATTGCAAACCCTCGCATGCGTGCTGCTTCGTCTTTTACCGCCATAAGACGCGCAAGTAAGTGAGGCTGACCCATTGCTCCAATTCCCACTCCCCAGACTCCCAATACAAATCCCACTAGCAGGAACCCTGAAAGTCCGCCCGTGATATCAAGGTATCCTTCCGGGGCGGATTCGGCCAAAGTACTGAAGAGCTGGAAAGGACCGCCTGCCGCAAATAGTGCGGCTATGGGAAGCGAGATTGCCACGACTGCCATTAATAGTCCTTGCAACATATCAGTAACACTCACTGCCCAGAATCCTCCCAGCAAAGCGTAGGTCAGAACGACGGCAGCTCCGATCAATACTGATTCGTTCGTCGCCAATCCGAATTGAGATTCAAAGGCGACTGCCGCAGCTCCGAACTGAGCCGCAATGTAGAAAATAAAACAAAAGACGACAAAGACAGAAGCGGTCATTGCGATCAAGGTCCGCATTGGACCGGAGACCTGCGCAGTAAGATAATCAGTGAGTGTAAGATGATTCATTTCGGCTGTTTCTTCTCGGAGTCTCCGACCGAAAAACAACCAGACCGCTACGTAGCCCCCCCAGACTCCGGGAATCATCCACAAGGCAGAAAGTCCTTTGGAGTACACAAAACCAGTAAACCCCAGGAGCACCCAGGCCGAAGAAGTGGAAGCGGCATAACTCAATCCTGCAGTCCAAGGTCCCAGCCCTTGCCCGGCCAGGAAGAAGTCGGATTCTGTTTTGGTACGTCTAGAAGCCCAAACACCCACCGAGATGAGCATGACTTTGTAAACGATTAGGGTGACCAGAACGATCTGGGTATTCGTATCCAAAGTTACGTCTCCATGGATAAAAAGTCTGCTAAATTGAGCTCCGGAACTCAGGACAGAGTGCTGAATAGACCCAAGAGGAGCCACAGCCCGGTATCATGGGCTCTAGAACAGTTCAGCAGCTTCACGCGAAGTAATCTTAGGTGCCTTGAAAGTGTCGGTCCCCAGTTGATCCGCCCGATGGATATCAATATTGATACGGCCCCTCAATTGACGATGGTCCTCCACGTTGATCAATTTACTCGTAAACAAATAACAATCGTTGGTTTTGGCAGTCAGCCAATGAATATTATTTCGATAGTCAGAGATGCTGGACCATGTTCCAACTCCTGCATTTTTATCGTGGACTGTCTGGCGAACGATCATATGATTATCCTGATCTTCTAGACGATCATACTGCCGCACTTCGAATTCTCCCGAGACACACAGAAAAGCACTCACCATATTGGAATGTCCATGCGGCGGAATACTACTTCCTTTGCGGACATGAGCGACTTTAGTGATGAGGGCACGACGAGGCTCTTTGGTATCCGTTGATTCCTGGCTGGCAGTCGCTTGAAGTTCAACTCGATGAAACAGTTCACCGCGATCAGCGGGCATCTGGTCTAGTATTGTTTTTCTAAGTGATTCAAAGTCGAGTCGTTGTTTCAGTTGATTCATGGGGACTCCGGCATAGATCTGATCCATTGCCTCCTGCCAGTGAAGAGCCGAAACCTGATGGGAGCCGAGGTTAACCGAGTTGGTATGCAATTTCTCAATCCAATCCGAAATGTCCAGCTCCGCAGTTTCATCATCCGCCAGGCCAACCCTGCCGAACGAAACTCCTAAGGCGGACATTCCCAGTGCGGATATTCCGAAAGTCTTGAGCATTAATCGTCTGTCGATATTGGGCATGGTAAGAGACTCCTGTTAGATTGGAATTAAGTAGTCCCGATCGATTCAACAGAGAATCTTTACTACTCACTTCCGAAATGAAGGCATATCAATCCGCTGAATTTGCTGCTCTTTGTTCTATGACGGACATTGAATAGGGTTCGCCCCTCGATTATCGCCAATCACCACTCAGCACAAATGCAGCCCAGAAATAAGGGGGGCTGTTTTTCGGATGGCTTTCTTCTTTTATTTGTTTATTGCGGACGCGAAAATCTCGGCGTGGACCTTCTCGCAACATCCAGAGTTGGGCTTCACGCATGGCGGGAAGCATGTCCATCTCTTTTCTCCAGAAGTTATCGTAAAAACGTTCCATAAGGCGTCGCGTCTGATTGTCATCTACTTTCCAAAGACTGGAGACGACAGTTTTTGTACCGGCGACTTGAAATGCCCGTTGCAGTCCCAAAACTCCTTCACCGCCGGCCAATTCTCCGAGACCAGTTTCGCAAGCGGATAACACGGCGAGTTCAACCCGGCGAAGATCCAATTCGGCCACATCAAGAGCAGTTAAAACTCCATCGTCTCCTTGGTCGACCGGTTGATTGGCTCCTGCAAACACTAAACCCGATAATAGACCGGGGTGATATGCCATTTCAGATACGGAAGAGTCGCCCCCACGACCTTTGGTCATTTCCATGGCTGATCGCAGTTCTTCCGGAGCAAAAAAAGCGTGAGTGGCAAAATGCAAATACTCAGCACCAGGTGCTTTGTCTCGTACATTCCCTTCCGATGCATTTCCGTCAGTAAGTAATGTAAGATTGCCATCGTCGTAGACTCCTTTGAAGGAGTTCGCGATGGTAAGTGCTTCGCCACGAGTCGCGGGGAGATCTGACCAATGGTAGATTCCGCCCGCCCTTCTCCGGCGCCTCGCTTTAGGCTTTGGAGTTTCAGGTTCCTGCTCGGGAGTGACCAGATTCTCAAAATCGACTCCGCCCACAACAAGCATTGCCAAGGGCTCATTATCCGGAATATCGAGTGAGGGTGGTCCCAGAATCTGCGGTAACAATTGAGCGACCGGTAGAATGGACAACAGATGGTCTTCCAGTAGATACGTATCTGCCGCGCTGCCTGGAAGGGCCGAGAAAGGAATGCGATTAAGGGAGCCATCAGGTGAAACGAGTACCGTCATATCGGGTGAGAGATGTTTAGCGATTGGTTCCCAGACAAGTTCACGAACTACCTTAGCAGCAGATCGCTCCTGTTGATGATTTCCAGTTGTCTGGAGATATCTTCGCCATTCGTTCACCGCTTTATTGATCGGAACCGATTCGCCTAAATCGATTAATACAGGTTTATTCCCTTTCAGGGAGACAAAAACAGCGATGTGTTGTTGTCCTGGCTCAGTCAACGACGGACCTGTCGGCGCTACTTGTAGGAATTCAAAATAATCGACCAGAATGCAGTTCTCGGGGAAATTGGATTTCCAATGATCATAGGAAAACTGCCCAAGGGTTGCCGCATTCGACTTCTCATGGTTGATCAATTGTTGCTCAAGAGCTTCCTTTTCCTCCTTCAATATCTGAAATTGTTTCTCACGCGATTCTTCTCCACGCGAAGCGGTCGTCATGGCGAGGTTGGTAAGCTGTAATGTTGCTGTTTGTAGTTTGTGAAACACGTCTCTTAACTCGGGATGAGAACGGCTTAATTTCATCCATCGTTCACGAGAAAACACACTTCCTTTGTACCTCAATACCCATTGGTAAAGACTATTAGTATCAAGTTCGCTCCGATTGGATATCGAAAGGAGATGGTTTAAATATGTCAGGAACTGGGAGTTCGTTTTAAGCTGCTGTTGTTCTGTTTGAACCCGGCTCGCCATTTCCGCAGTGGTCTGTGCGGTGTCTATCGCTTCCAGTAAATAGGGGATCGACTGAGCATAATCCCCTTGCGCATCGTAAAGACGAGCTAAGTCATACTGTGTGTCGGCAGTATCAAGATGATGAAGTCCAAACAATTCTGTTCGCAGTACTAGAGCTTCTTCAAGTTGTTCTTCTGCCAAGTCATATTTCTGCATGCGAACATTGTGCAGCCCGGAATTGTTCAATGTCCTCGCGTAATCCGAATGTTGCTTGCGGTAGACTCGTTCAAAAATGGCTAAAGCTTGCTGGTGTAATGTCTCTGGTTCCTGCAATTCACCTTTGCGACTCAATAGTAGCGCCATTGATTCCAGGACATGTGCATACTCAGGTGAATTATCTGAGTGGTTATTCTTCGTGAGCAATAACGATTCTTCTAGCAGCTTTTCAGCTTCATTACTTTCCTGTAACCGTTCATGAACTAACGCCAGATTGTGAAGGCTGGGAGCTAAAGACTCAGGATTGGATTCCGGCTGTCGATAAATAGCAACTGTTTGAAGATAATACTTTTGAGCCTCAGAGTAATTACCCATCTGATAAAAAAGATTGCCTAAACCGTTGTAGGCACCTGCGAGATCATCGGGAGAGTCTTCCAAATCCTTTGAGAGCGTGAGCGCCTGGTTCAGGTTAGATAGAGCCAGCTGATAATTCCCACGTTCAACATACATGCTTCCTAAAGCTGTGTAGCAGGCAATCGTCTCTTGATCGGGCTCCTCAGATTTTGAAAAAGAATGTTCTTGTGCTGTTGTCAAAGCTGCTTCGAACATCTGCTGAGATGATTCATAATCTCCCAACTGAAGATAAAGACGCCCCAAATCTGACTGGAGACTTCTAATATGCAGCCAGTCTGTAACCTCATCAGAGCCAGCGTCTGTCTTGGGAAATTCCTGGGATAAACTAAGATTGAGGCTGGCAACTTGGGATTGTAGTCCCTCGAAATCAGTGGGGAGCTCCCGCTCATAAGAAAGCCGAGGCTCAGCGTAATCGTCTGTCGCACGGGAGGGGGCGAGAATGATCTGCGGCTCAAATACAGCCTGAGCCCACGTGCAATCGCTGCACCACAAACAGCAACTGGAAAATCCCAGCCAGAGACACCAGGAATAAATTGATGATCGTTGATTTTTGGATGGAGAGCTCAAAGACATTCTCCCCCTTGTGTTAAATCTCAACCGGAATGAACAATACCAAACTCCTGTTCCATTATGTCTACTCCAAATCTCTTCCTGAAACCTGTATCATCCGATTATCGCGGTGAGTATAAAATGATCCTCTGATAAAAGAACAATTCAGCGTAACATGCCGTCCAGAGTGCTTCTCTCAGTATGAGTTCAAAATGGTCATCTTGATCCTGTTCTTGATTCAATTCGAGTCTGAATCTGTTGAGTAGGAACTTGTTCGACTTGGACATCTTCAGTTGGTGCTTCCGGCGCGGGTGCATCTGAGGTATCGCCCATTATTGTTACTCCTATTAAAGACAATAGCAGACCGACGGATCCGTAGAGTGGACGACTACTCCCGTCCACTTTTCCATAACCGAAGAGCGAGAGAAGCCCGAATATAAAGGCCCCTGCCATGGCACAGAAAATGATCACGACAAAAAGGAGTTGTGTCGCGATAACCAGTAATGAAGGTTCTTGGCCGACTTGTTCTGCCGAAGTGAAGTTATGCAGAGCACCGATCACGGCAGAGCTTAGGGCGCTAAAAATGATCCCAAATATCGCAAGTAGAATCGCTGTTTTTCCAAACGCAGGTAAAAAACGTTTTTTCTCGACGGGAGTTTCAACTTCTAAATTCATGCGTATTCTCCAAAAAGTGTGAAGTTGTTTCTTCTGAAATGATTAGGGATGAGAGTTATTTATTTGGATTCAATATCCTGATTGAACGTTCCCGTCTTTAGGCGTTCGGTAGATTGCTGTTGGTATTTATCCAGGAGGGTCTCCATCAAAGCTTCGGAAAATCTTTTATCTGAAGATATTCTGGAATAGACATCGGCATAATCAATCGTGGAGTAGGTCAGCCCATTCAAATCGCTGGTCCAGATGTAGCCCACATTCTCGGCCTGTGATCGGAGCAAGGCCGTCTGTTCTGCTCTCAGTTCGCTCTTGCAGGATTCAGCAAACAGCAATGGGAAAACCTGTCCCTGTTTTCCTGCTGAGAGGATAAGCTCAACAAACTCCTGTTTGGTGGTTCCCTGGTAAGGAACGATAGGCTTGCCTTTCTCATCCGTACCTAAAGTATTGTCAGACATTGGTTCCAAGGTCCCAGTTTTTCCCCAGCCCATGTCCTTATCGAGATAGCCAAGTACTTTTATGCCCAACGTATCATTTGCACTTGGGTCTAAGGTATCGTCCGCACTTGGATCCAAGGTGTTGTCAGAACTAGGATCCAATAAGTCCTCATTATCGAGCAGGTCTTCATTACCTAAAGTCTCGATGGGGTCCGGTAAGCCGAATTCTTCAGGAGTGCCAATTAATAGATTCAGAGCCCGCTCGGTAAACAGGCTCTCTTGGGATTTCGGATCCAATTGAGCGAGCCGAATGGGACGGTTCTGCTCTCCCAGTACCAGTTCAACCACAGCGGTCTTTTCTCCAACCAATAATGGTTCTTTTGATTTCGACAAGATGAGCTTTCCCTCAGTGAACACGATTCCTTCACCCGAAGTTGTCTGTAACGGTTGCTCGAGTCGGTCGACGAGAACAATCTCAGTTCCATGCTTGACTAATAATAATCGCCCCAGATATTCAGCCTGCAGACGGCCGTTGAGTTCGTAAACTTTCCCACCATGACATAAGTCGATCGGGTTACCAGAGGCGTCAGTCAGTAAACGTCCTTCTTTGATGAAGGGACTGACTTGTTGTGAGAAGCTTTCTTGCAGTTTGGTAACTAACTGATCGCGAGTCATTTTATCGGTATCAACCGAAACTCGTGTGGTCAGCAAATAATCACGACTTCCGTGGGATTTCGTCACGAGCACATATTCGTGGTTCTCAGACGGAAATAGCTGGGCGACTTTGGACAACACAGCCTGTAAAGTCTGGGGACTCGCTAAAGGCCAGGCTTGCAGGATGGATGTTTTGAGAGTGGGAAGTTCAAAGCTTTCTTTTTGATACTCTTTCCCCGTTCTGGTGAATTCCAATTCTGAATTTCTGGCCAGAATGTTGGTGATAATGACAACGGGGGTGTTGATCTCTGCAGCTGAATTGGCTCCAGAATGTTTGATCGACTGTATGTCCTTGTTCACAGCATCTTGGAACTGGACTGCGTCCCGTTCGATACTTGCTGCCAAAGCTTTTATTTCGGGATGAGAGGAGGATCGAAGCCAACTGGTAATCGTCTCCACATTTCTGGCACCTTCCCCTGCGTACGAAGTGTCATTGGCGTAATAGATCAGCACCTGAGTCTTAGCAGGATCACCAGTCACCGAATGAAGTTTGAGCGGTTTGTTCAGATCACGACTCTCTTGTTGCAGTTGTTGTAAAACAGCTTTGCCTTGTTGATTCGATTTTATATTGGGCTTCTCTGCAGCATGCGACAGCAAGGACCCACCCAGTGTCAAATTAAACAGGCTCAATAGAAAGAAACAGCAGGTCCATGCTCTGCTATGGAATGGTCTCATTTGTAACGTACTCATCAGTTCGCCCTATTTATCTGATTTAGATATTAAATATGAAACTGGTCCTGTTAGCGGCCCTGAAATTCTCTGATGGGTCATGCTAACCCTTGTATTGCAGTCTCTAACTTGTCCACCACTAGATTTCTGGGATGGGTTCTCATAACAGCTTCCGTCGCTCATGGGCGCCATTGGGCTCCAATCTGGATGGTGCCGTCTTGACGTTTGTATTTATCTTTTCTTTGGTGTTCGCCTTCTGAGTTTCTCCGAAAGTTTCACAACTTTACCGCTAGTCCAGTTCGATAGATAAAGATCGCGTTCCACTCATGATGGAACGCGATCAATGATGATCTCTCAATAGACCTTAACTGGCTTTAGCGGCTCCAGAAATTAGGAACAGTTCCCAGGTGTTTTCCACCACCCGATTGAAAACCCTGATTCTGCTGCTGCTGTTGTTGCCCTGGACGAACCCAAACTTTGCCATTGGATTGTTGGACGATGCGTCCCCCTTTCTTGGTGTTAAAGTTGTAATAATGTTGTTTCGTGCGCGGGTTATATGTTTTTTTGGCCTGTCCAGCGTATTTCCCTCCAATGGTAACCCGACCACCTTTGTTGATATTGACATCATTGAACTTTCGATAGCCCAGGTTTTTCATACGATTTCCACTGGCTCCCTGGTATTTGGGGGGCTGAGTTTTGGGAGGAGGATTCCAGCCAGGAGCGGGTCCAATAATGGTTTCAGATTCCTTCAGTTTAAAGTTCCCTAAAAACCCACCACGGCTTGCTCCAACGAGCGACGTTAATGCTTCAGCTTCCTCATCAACTTCTTCACCGACTGATTGTTCCGCCTGATCAATCTTACTATTGAGCCAAGTCTTCAGATTTTCTGGCAATTCGGAGATACCGACATCCACTCGTAGTTCTCCAAGTGTTTTGCGGTCAGAAATATTCTCTGCCAGTTCAATGTTGTCGGCCAGTTCCTGAGCAGCGGCGACATCTTCAGGTGGAGTGTCGACGTTAATCTCGGCAGGAGGAATGATGGCTCGACTTTCTCCACCCAACATCGTGGCTGCCTCCAGTTGCGATGTCAGCTCTTCGTTATTAGTCGCTTTGGCCACTTTGTTCAATCGAGCTAGGTTGTCCTTATCGTTTTTGTTGACAGCCATTTTCATGGCCATCTGTAACAATCTGTTGGAATCGATCTTGGGATGATTCCGTAGCAGGATGCGTTCCGCTTCTGCCAATTGCAGCGCGACATCGGTTACACCAGTGGCGTTCCCTTCAGCCAGTGCGTTGGTCATCAATTCGAAATCGACCATCCGTGTGAACGCGGGGTCATTCCAATCAGAAAAATCATTCTGTACTTCTTCTTCAGCCATAAACAATTCGATGGGAGGTTCTTCATCTGCCGGTGTTTCCGGTTCAGGCTCTGCGGAGAGTAAGAGTGCGGAAGTCATACATACGATGACACTGGTAAAAATGTGAATTCTCATTGTCAGGTCCTTTAGATAGGAATGATTGATAAGTCATACTTAAACTGGGAGGTTCTTCTCCCCACTGCCTAATCGAAAGCAATGACGATGTCGGACAAATTATCTTAAAAAACGAGTAGTTATCGTGTGGATAACCTGAGAGGAACGATGAACCTAAACGATAAGTAAGCGGAAAACGGAAAGCGGAATGAGGTACAGACAACGATTCTATGCACAGCTTTATCTTCAATAATCTACAAGGAACATTCCGTAACCAATATAAAATCAGACGTTTGTCTGAATGAGTACTCACAGGAGTCTAAATGAAAATATCTAATCCTCATTCAATGAGATTCTGAAGGGTTCATATTAGAGTCGAGATTCCAATGAAAACGTTTAGAACATATAGGCTGAACTTCCATAAAGTATTCAAAACCATTTATCATGTGTTTTTGGTTCTTTTCGTAGTCAATGGTGACTGGAACTATGAATATAAAACCTTGAAGCCTATCACTTTGAGTGAGAGCTTATGTCTCTTCCACTGATGAAACTTGGTCAATTCCAACCTGAGCAATTACCTGGAGTCGTTTACGGACCTTGCCTATTCAGGAGGTACAGTCGCCCTTAATAAGAACAAATGCCTGTAACATAAGAGGGCACAGTGGCCTTTGTGGACGCGTTCATTAGAGGCTTGATTTCAAGGCCCGTACTGCCCTGTTACCTACAAAAGCTGTATGAACTGCTCCTGCATACTGTGAAAGAGAACTCCATCTAAGTAGCCGGTTGAACTCACGGAGCTTGTTCAAAGTCGGGCACAAAAGTGCCGATATCACAGTGCGAAAAGTACTGAAGCCGTTGGTTCGGGATTACCCCGCAGCTCAGTGTTGCTGGATATGTAAACGGTTCTAAAGGAGCACTGAGAGAGCTTCTACGATTCAATCTGTCACTCACGCGTCTTGAAGATATCCGCGATTCCACTGTATTCGGTCGGATGTTATCTTATTGAACAAAGAGAGCTCAATTGCTTCTTTTGGTCTAAGAGCGTATGGATGCGTCTGCTGTCAGGAACAGCCGTGTGTCATTACTTGTTTTAATGCGGAAGAGCTTTTGTGAGGCTGGATGTACGCTGCGAATATCTCGCTCGTCGGTTCAGTTTAGTGGAACTCGACTGTTTGTCCGTTGTCTCAAGTGAATCATAAATGGTCTCCGACGTATGGTGCAAACAATTGGACTCGAATACGCTGGGCCCTCATTTTTCTCGCCAATTGATAATCTGAATCTTGGTTAAGTCAGAATCGGGATTTTTCAGCAAACAAGCTAGATAACGTCCATCTTTGGAAAAGCTAATGGACTTAGGTCGAATCCTACCATGATCAATTGAATACAATTCTTGTTCATGCCCCGGTTCAATACTCCATATCTTGACCTGACCATCGTCGCCACCTGAAACTAAACGGGAGGAAACGGGGCTGAACTCGGAGCAAAGGACTCCGTTATTGTGCCCTGCCAAGACAACTGGAGATGTCCAGGTATCAGAATTCCATAATTTAATTAGTCTGTCTTTACCACTAGTCGCTACAAGGTTGTTGTGAAGATTGCTCTCAATATACAGGATAGGGTGAGAATGCCCTCTGATATCGTGCAGAACTTTTCTGGTCTCGACATCCCAAACAACCAGTGTATTAAAAGAGCCGCTGAAAAAGAGTTGTTTACCATCGTTAGAAAAACTGACGGAATTACACTCAACAGGAATATCTCTGGTATAAGTCTGCGAAGTTCGAAGGTTATGAACATACAGTGCACCTCCCGTTTCGATTGGAAAACTGGTTGCTGCAATGAGCTCATTATTAGAGGATATTCTTATCTGTTCAGTATCAAATCCATCTCTGATGTTCCACCCGCGCACACTCCTGTCATGGACAACATCATAAAGAACTAAGTCCCCTTCACGTCCTCCGGCTACAATGATTGAAGAGTCCCTCGAAACGGTGAGCGTTTGCAGATGAACCTCCGATTTATGCAAGCTTCGTATCAGTTGACACGTTGCAGGATCCCACAGTTCAATCACGTTCTTTTCTAGAGTGACAAGGCGTTCTCCTTCAGGAAGTGTAATGAACTCGACCGCGTCGAAGTCACAATTCTGCTTTTGCAGGTAATTGCGTTGAAACTGTTTCTGGTAATTCCAGGCAAGGACTAGACCATCTTCTCCTACAGAGAGTAACTGATCGTTGAGAGGAGAGGTGGCCAAGTGGTAGATGCGTCCTTCATGTGCTTTCCAGGATCGATTATCTTGACCATTCTTCTGACCTAACGGCCAGACCGAAATCATACCGCTAAAGTCTCGACTGATCAGCGACTTTCCATCAGATGCAAACACGACTCCATGCACTTCATCCGAGTGGAGGAACTCTTCGATAAGCTCTCCCGAATCACTGTTTCGGAGCTGTATTCGTTTATTTGTACTAGCAACAGCAAACTGGGTCCCGTCCGGTGAGAAAACGAGAGACGTTGGCCGCCCAACTTTATCTTTTTTCAGGTATGGCAATTCAAGCAAAGGTTCTTGCGAATTGAGATCCCAGATAATTACTCGCTGATCGAATCCGACTGATGCCAATATGTTTTCCGCAGGCGATAGCGCGATGCTGACTTTTGAATCAACATGTCCTGTCAGATGACCTTGAGAGGCTCCCGTCTTCGCATCCCATAACTTAACGTTCGGATCATTTCCTGCAGTGATGATCTGGTTTCCGTCATGGCTGAATAAAACACGAAAAGCGATTCTCTCATGAGCTTCGATTATTAACTTCTCGCTGGCTTGATTATGCTTCCAGTCAATTTCCCATACACGAACAGTACCATCGTCACCTACTGAAGCGAGTTTGTCTCCTTGCGGTGAAAAATCGAGTCCGTTGACCTCGATTTGCCCTGTCGCAAATTCTTGTATTAATTGAGAAGTTGAAGCATCGTATATCCGGATGATGGCATCCAGACCGCTGGTAGCATATGTCCGCCCGTTTGGGGAGAAGCAAAGAACATAAACAGGCGTGTCGGATTCAGAAATAAGTTTTCTTGAATTGTGAACTTGATTCCATAGATAATGCCATTCTTCGCCACGAAAGTCCGGCTCTTCCTGCTGCGGACGGAGATTACCTAGAATTTGTGTAACCTGCCGTGTGTCTCCCGCCTCCAAGGCGGTACCCGCTTCTTTGATTTTGGAAAAATAAAGCGACTTTTTCAGTTCAAGTTGACTTCTCTCAGCCAACTTCAATAGCTCCAGCTGCCGGTGATTATGAACAGCCATCATCGTGATCAGTACGACCAACGCAATGATGCTCACTAATGAGACACTGAGAAAGGTTGTGATGAATAATTTATGTCGACGCGGCCACTTCAAACTTCTATCCCATAATCCGGCCCTTTTCGCCAGAATTGGTTCGTCTTTCAAGAAGCGTTTTAAATCGTCAGCCATATCACTCACAGAGTGATACCGTTCAGTAATCTCCTTGTTCATCGATTTACATAGGATAGTTTCCAAATCCACGGGCATTGCTGGATTGTAAACTCGCGGGGCAATCGGCTCTTCTTCCGCAATCTTGAGATAAAGCTGATCAAGTCTTGCCACCTCAAAGATTGGCTTTAAGGTCAGTAATTCGTATAAAGTCACACCAAGAGAATAGATGTCGGTCCGATGGTCAACCAGGCCTTTCGTCCCACTTGCTTGCTCAGGACTCATGTACCGCGGAGTTCCAATGACCGCCCCGGTCATCGTAAGATCCTCACGGGATTCAAATTTGGCGATCCCGAAGTCACTGATCCATATTTTTCCTGTCTGATCTATCAGCAAGTTTGAGGGCTTAATGTCACGATGCACAACGCCCCGATCATGCGCGTACTGCAACCCTTCTGCGACTTGAATAAAACGCTCTGCGACCCCTTTGAAAAATTGGGGGTCGTGAACTCGGTCTGAGCCAAACACTTTCTGGATATTGTTATTATCTTGAGCGGATTGATCTACTTGAGGAACAATAGAGACTTTCTCATCGGTCGGCTCATGTAAAGATTTAGTTGGAGCTTGGCTAGATACGGCATTATAAGGAGGCCCCAATGAGAAACTCGCTGAAGAACCTGGAGAGAAAGCGAATCTTCTTTCAGCGGTCGGTGTCTGGTCCGTTGAATCCGTCTGTATTGTCGCCAGACTTCCAATGAAATGCGCTAAATTCGATCCAGTGATTAATTTCATCACCAGATAATGGTTCCCATTTGATGTCACGCCCACTGACATAATAGGGACAATATTCGAATGATCCAGACGAGCCGCCGCCAGTGACTCGTTCTTAAATCGTTGCAATTGCTGGTCAGACACGATGCCGAGATTTGAGAGGAGCTTTACGGCTACTCGCCGTTCCAGTGAAATCTGTTCCGCTTCGTAGATCACGCCCATTCCACCCTGGGCTATGCGCCTAAGCAAGCGATAGTCATTAATCACCTGACCTTCGATAGGACTTGGTGCGTTTACTGGCGGGTCCGATTGGAATCCGTCGTTGTCGATCTGATTATTGAAATGAGAGATTAACTTCTGACAATGTTCTTCTTCAGTATATTTTTGAATCTTCAGGGCAGACAGGATTTCATCTTCACCGGCTGTCTCGTTAGAGATTGATTCTTCGTCCGGATTCAATTTTGCCAGACAGTTCTCACAAGTACTCAAATGTAAGAGTAGTTGGCCCTGTTGCGGTTCGGGAATATTTCCTTTTTCCAGACGCTCTAAAATATCAATCGGAGGGCAGTCCATAACATGCTCTGACGGGATTTGGGGTGTTAAACATCATCCACTTAAATGATGCCGTCTACTAATAGAACACATATCTGTAACGACAATGATGCGATTACTGCTGTGGTTGTTCTTCCCATAAATCCTGAAATCGTTTCAAGACGCGTCTTTTGGCCATGCGAACCGCGTCTGCAGTCATCCCCAACTGTAGTCCAATCTCTTCTGATGATGAAACTTCAGCGATCATCAATTCGAACGCCTGCCAAGTTTTAGCAGAAACCTGTCCCTGCACCTGATTAAGAACCATTTGCACCTTGAATTGGCGATCGGTGAGAGGCTGCGGGTTTTCTTCCGTGTGTTCAGCCTCTGTAGGTGGTGGAAGACTCACTCCATTTAGATTACTGAACAAGGCATGCTTTTGGTCCGCTTCTGCCAGCGATTTTTGTTTGATGAAATAATTATTCACCTTGCTTGTCGTAACAACTCTTAGCCACTTACGAAATGACCCGTGATTCCTGCGATGAAAATTCCCCAAGCTTCTTGTGAGTTCCATTAAAACGTTTTGGGTCACGTCCGAGGCATCAGAAGGCTGTAACCCACATTTACGTGCAATTTGATACACCAGGGGCGTGTATGCTTCAATCAGAACTCGCCAGGATTCTTGACTATTAACCTGTGCCCGCTGAAGCAATTTGTTGTCAGTTGTGTCGAATTGATTTGATAAATAAGGAACAGACATTTTTAGAAAATACTTTTCCAAACGCGATGTTTTAAGTGATGGTGAATGGCCAAAGGCTTCACTTACGCCAAATAAGATAATCTGCTTCGTTCCTCGAATTGTACCTGAGAATCACGGGTATTAGTATTTATGTCTTTGGGTGAATGCTGAATCTGTATTCGAATTCAATGTTCGTTAATCGGCCTCAAAAAGAATCTCATCCTTGTATCGACGTTTATTTAATCATTTTCTGTTCACATGTGAGATGACTTTGCCCCTGAAATAGGCCTTCTCCCTGACGCCTGTGCCAGAATAAACACTAAATGTAGTATGTGTATGTCTTTAATTAGAAAGGGCTTATGGGATATTTGTGTCCGCCATTCTGAAGGGGTTTCTTGGAATGACGTCAATCACGTTACAGCGTGTTGTTTTCCATTTTAGAAAGTCAGATTCTTAAATATGAGATTACATAGTTCCTCTCTCGTTGATTCATTTACGGAGAATTGCATTCTCTGCGGTAATCCTTGCAGAAACGAATTCAACAGATCGATGAGAGAGTTGTCGACATTCAGTAAGGGGGAAGTGCTCGATCGTAACTGACTTAACGAGATCGAAATCATCTTATTTCTCCCGATTGTCTCCTTAGCTAGTGTACTGTCTCGCAAATACAGGACCTTATCATTCCGGCAGAAATGAAGCAGAACCCGCTTATTCTGCCGGCTACGGCTCTCTGAATAAGTTCCCATCTGTTAGCGACGGCACCCTATAAGCGGTCCTGAAACCCTCTGATGGGTCACAACCGACCTTATTTCAAAGGCTTCAAGAGAACCACAACCGGGTTTCAGGATGGGTTCTAGTTTAACACGAAATTTATGGAGTTCGATCGATAAAACAAAAGGCGAACTGCATCAGTGAATGCAGATCACCTTTCAAATTAGCTGATAAAGCATGATTAGAATCTGACTTTTGCGCCTCCGACCTGAAAACTGCTTCCTGAAGTTGAGATATTTGCCTTTGCTTTCACCTTATGTTTTCCTACACCCACAGAAGCTTTACCGTGAGCTCCTTTTCGATCTATCGAGGCACGTCCTTTTGCCTTAGCACCACCAACGCCTCCACCTTGTTCGTAATGGACGTTGGAATTCTTTCCTTTCCACTGGACACCGTATGCCTGATGACCGTGGACACTTCCTATACGACCTCCCCTGTGGTCGTTATAGCCATGGCGATTGATGGTTGTTTTCCGACCGCCAATTCTATTTCCCCCAAGGACGGAGAGATCCTGACCGTATTGGACCTGGGAATCGCGCCCCTTATAATTAATATCAGTCCAGGTACGCTGCTGCGTGCCGTAAATTGGGCCGGGGGAAGTCTGGCCGTAATTCACGTTCGTTCCGTTCGGACCATGACTGAAACTGCCATCTCGTCCATACCCTTTCTTGGTCATGGTTGAAACACCAAGGCCGGTGGTCCCACTCCGGTTATAAATAACCCCCGAATTGGTTCTTTTACTGTTTCGGTTTTGATATTCGTATTGAGATCCATTTGAGCCATTATGAATTATATGGCCTGTACCGTATCCATATTGGTTGTAGTTGGAATAGTTTCCACCGTGAATGTTGTTGTGCCTTTGGATGCCGTATTGTCGACCTTTCTGTTGATTATGATAGTGAAATCTGTTGAAGTTCTTGTGCTGGTTCTGCGGAGCTTTATACGAATTACCGCCTCCATAGTAACCTAGGACCTTTCCCGCTTCGGCGGAAGAACCTGACATCGTTGCCAGTACGATCGAAGCAGAGAAAAACACGAAGACATCACGCAGTTGAGTAAAAGACATTTCAGAAACCTTTGCTAAAGAGAGATTTGTTAGAGCCATTGGCAGGCGACTCAATTGCCCGCTCTACTCTCCTGATCGCAGTCCACGAGGTTTCCGGACAGAATTTCTTAATAATTTCCGATTGCCTTTGAAACATACCTATTCCCGTATCGTAAAAAAAACTTAGCCGAACTAAAAATACTGCAAATCAAGAGGAATGTGAAAGGTTCATGGCATGTATCCTCAGACGAGTTGACGACAACGCTCGCCGCTACATTTAGCATAACAGTTGAATCCTTTCGTAAAGACTGGTGACGATATCCCATTCTTGAAAGCCAAGGCTCAGAGAATGGTTGTAGCTCCAAAGTAACCCTCCCCTTCACTTTGGTCTTTGAAATGATGGAGGCATTTCTGGTACCTGTTTTTTCTCACCATCGTCCGTTTTATGACTCGTGATAGCAATAAGTGATCGACTACCTGCAGAAGTAGAATATCATCCTCCGGGATAAAAGTGGAAAGAAACGGATCCTGCTCAACGATAACGAGTGTCGCCGATTGGCGGTTAAAGGAAAACAGCTTGGTCGGAAGTTACTGAGTGAACTCGGCGGGATCTTCACTCCCGATACCATCCTCCGTTGGCACCGGGAGTTGATTGCCCGGAAATGGGACTACTCATCAAAGAAGAAATGTGTTGGTCGACCTCGTATCCGATCAGAGATCGTCGAACAGATCCTGCGGTTCGCGAAAGAGAATCCGTACCAAAGGGTAAATCATTGTTGCTTTCGTATGCTTTGAGTGTTTAAACACTATACTCAGCGCGTTTCTAAAAAATTGCTTTCGGACAGTATAACGTGTTTTTCTCGCGTTTAGGTAACATTTCAGGTAACACTGATCGTGTTTGAGCGCCTCATCGCATGGTGGAATCGAGCGTTTGAAATTACCAAATCGACTGACAGCAGAAGTCGAAGTCTTATCGTCGTACATTATCAGAAATGTCTGTATATTCGAATCGCCCACCTAAACATCTTCGGCCTCGGCCCGATAATCTTGTGGAAGCTTCAGCGTCAATTCCATGCTGTCGTGCAGATCGCTCGTTATTTCAATAGAGCCATCTTTACCATTCCGATAGATCACGAAATGACGCGGCTTGCGAATTATGCCAATCGATTTGTGTACGTTATCCCGACTGTTTCGCAAGTGATAAGATCTCGCCACTTCGATCAGCTTCGGTCGTCGTTGACTGCCAGTCTGTTCTGGATCAGTTTGTAAATCTAAGATTGCTTGAATTAATAATTCTTCAGAGCGCAGGCGAGAGACGGATACGAGGCATCGTCAATGTTCTTGGCCCTTTTTTTCCAAACGTGATGCTTGTCGTTCAAGTCGCGCAATTGTGCTCCGTACTCCTTTTTCAGTCGTCGCATTAAGCCCCTGACCTTGTTCCAACTCGTTAAACCCTTCCGTAGCCAAATGTCGTAAGATCTTAATTTTATCAGCTTCGGTCTGTGTCTGCTCTTCAAGCAGTCGCAGTCCAGCAAGCAACACTTCGCTGGCGTTAGAGTTATGCACCGCTTCAATTTGTTCTGCAACAAATCGATCGTAATGCTCAGTAAGGTTGATGTTTCGCGTAGGCATGATTGCTCCTGTTCCAATGAAGCTTGAGTATGCCACAGTTGTCAGTGGTGCAAGATTAACTTCAGTCGAATTTGAAAAATCGTAAATCCAGATATCTGCTAGACATCGACCACTCCAATTCTTACATGAGCTAATTCAAATGCACGGGAGCACAAAACGTTGCGTGTTTTCTCGGGTCGAGGTAACCGTTCGGATAATAGCAAATAATCAGAGAGGAGTTAACGTGATCAGAAAATGATATTCGGCGCAGAAAAGTTGAGTAGAATTAGAAGCCAGTAGACTGGAGTAAAGGGGGACAAGTCAATCTGCGAAAGCTGATGGAACAGCTTAGGATCGGCACGCAGAAAGTGATTGCTGAATGTAAAAGGTTGAAAGCACTACCTCCGCAATGGGGCGATTCACAAAACATGGTCACACTGACCTTATTCCCTGCCCCCGAACCGATGTTGCAGGTCTCGTTGAGTGAGCGGTAACAGTTGTTTCTGGACAGCTTGGAGACAGGTCAGTCCTATAAGTCCAACGATTAGGATGAGGTCACTGGCGTGGTCGAACGGCAAGCCCGCCGCGAGCTCCTGGAGTTGATCGACTTCAGCTATTTCGAGCGAAAAGACGTGGCCCTTCCACCGTCTACGTCCGCACGGAGAAGCCGTCATGACCCTAATCCGGACAGCACGCGATTATGGTATTAGATGTAAGGATAGAGGCATGTTTCCCTCAGGGAAGACTGGGTTTACAGAATCCAGACCGTATTCGGACACGTCCGGACCTTCCTATAATCCAAAGGTACCCTGTAACGTAAAAAACTCAGCCGAACTCAAACCACTGCAAATGAATGGATATTTAATCACTCATTTTCGGTGTCGGTTGAATAAATTTACGATACGGGGGAGCTGATCGAATTCAGGGTGCTCTGGCGAATGTTGGATTTCACATCACCGACACGACGGTCAGGAATGTACTTAAGGCGAACGGAATCGAACCCGTCTCTGACCGCCCTGCGTCGATGTCCTGGAAGACTTTCCTCAAAGCTCACTGGAACGCCATCTTCGCCGTCGACTTCACTACTGTAGAAGTCTGGACGAAGACCGGTCTGACGACATTTTATGTCATGGTGGTAATGGAACTGAAATCACGACGCGTTGAGACCGCAGGCATTACAACGAATCCTAACAAGCAATGGGTGACACAGGTTGGACGTAATCTCACCGGCGACAGTGGTTTCCTGGAGAATGCCTCTCATCTGATATTGGATCGCGACACATGCTTCCAACCACTGCGATCTTTTCTGGAAGAACAGACTGACATCGAACCGGTGCTGCTTCCTCCGAAAAGTCCGAACATGAATGCGTATCTCGAACGCTTTATGAGAAGCTTGAAATCTGAGTGCCTGAAAAAGATGATCTTCTTCGGCCAGCATTCTCTCGAACGAGCACTGAAGGAATACGTCGCTCACTACCATGCTGAGCGGAATCATCAGGGACTCGACAATCAGTTGATTGATCCTGGTGAGGAAGTCGGAAGCATCGCTGGTAAAATCGAATGCCAAGAGCGTCTCGGCGGTATGCTCAAGTATTATTATCGCGATGCCGCGTAGCACCGAATCGTTCGCAGACCGTAAATCTCATGCGACATTCTCCGCTACCGGTGCGCCCCCCATGTCCTTTTCAAGTTAAATTGGACATCACCCGTCAGGTCTCGAAACGAATCTCGTTCCTGGTCAGCAACATAACGACTTGGTATTACTCATTTTCATCTTCGGCTGAATATTTTTACGATACGCGCTCTGTGAATTAGAAAGTAATGCTCAAATGAGCATGTTTCTGCGATGAGTAATACAGGGTGTTCAACTTTTGTCCAGGTAACACTTTAGATAACACCCCCCTATATTGAACAAAAAAAGGACTTACGCCTATTTGACGTAAGTCCTTTCATATCATAGTACCGAAGGTGGGACTCGAACCCACACGGGGTTTACCCCCACTGGATTTTGAATCCGTGCCAAAGTGTGATTCATTATTACTTACGTATGCTTATATTGGTTAAACACTGTTCTCAGCGTATTTGTGAAATGTGGCTTTCGTACAGTATAGCGTGTTTTTCTCGCGTTGAGGTAACATTTCAGGTAACACCGATTTCGTTATGAGCGTCTCATCGCCCGGCGGTGGCGATCGCTCGATAATACTAAATCTCTCGAGAACAAAAGTCGAATTCGTATTGCGGTACGTTGCCAAAAGTGAATGCGAGTCTCTCTCTTAAATATCGTCGGTGTGGGCACGATAATCCTGTGGAAGATGCTTAGCCAAATCCATGCTGTCGTGTAGAATTCTCGCGATTTCAAGAAAGCTATCTCTACCAACCCGAAAGATCAGGAAATGGCGCGGCTTGTGAATCCTACCAATGGATTGATGAACATTATCCCGACTGCTTCGCAGATGATAAGAACGTGCCTCATTGACCAGTTCCGGTCGTCTTTGGCTGCCAGCGCGTGCTGGATCGGTTTGTAGATCCAAGATTGCTTGAATCAATAATTCTTCGTAGAGCAGGCGAGTTTGCTCACCAAAGGTTTCATGCGTCCAACGCAATATTGATTCAATATCCTGTTCGGCTGCTGGTGCGAGACGGACGCGAAGCATCGTCAATTTGCTTGGTCCTTTTTCTTAGGACGTGAAGCTCGTCGTCCAAGTCGGGCGATTGTGCTCCGTACTCCTTTTTCAGTTGCCGCAGTAAGTCCTTGACCCTGGTCCAACTCGTTGAACCCTTCCGTAGCCAAATGTCGTAGGATTTTGAGTTTTTCAACTTCGGTCTGTTTCTGCTCTTCAAGCAGCCGCAGGCCAGCACGGAGCACTTCGCTGGCGTTTGAGTAACGTCCCGTACCGATTTGTTCTGCAACAAATTGGTCGTAATGCTCAGTAAGGTTGATGTTACGCGTAGGCATAATTGCTCCTGTTCCAATGAAGCTCTAGTATATAACAGTTGGCAAATATTGCCAATAATTAAGCGGCACATCATATAAATTCAGTCGAATTCGAGACACCATAAAGTTAGATAACTGTAAGACGTTGACCACAGTCGAGTTCGGATGAGCTGTTTCAAATACCTAGCTTCGTAAAAAACTCAGCCGCACTCAAGACTCTACAAATTAAGGCATCTGCGAGACACCGACCGTGTCGATTCTCAGACGACCTGACAATGACCCTCGCTGCCACAATCATCACAACCGGTATTACCGCCAGTCGAGACTAACAGCGATCTCTGATTTGCGAGTGCTAGGGCTCAGAGAATGGTTATAGTTCCAAAGCAACCCTCCCCTTCACTTTGGAACTGATTAGATGGAATATGTGATGCAGCCTTGGCACCTGCTCGTCTACGCTCTGATAAGTTGGGTGAATCGCGAACAGCAATTGACGATTGAATACCTGAAGACTGAAAATAGTATCCTCCGCGAAAAAATCGGTAAGAAACGCATCTTGCTCACTGACGAACAGCGTCGTCGCCAGGCGGTCAAAGGGAAAATGCTCGGCCGGAAGTTGCTGAGTGAACTCGGTGCGATCTTCACTCCTGATACCATTCTCCGCTGGCACCGGGAGTTGATTGCCCGGAAATGGGACTATTCCCCGAAGGCACAACGCGTCGGTCGACCGCGCATCCGCCAGGAGATCGTCGAATACATTCTACAGTTTGCGAAGGAGAATCCGACGTGGGGAGCTGACCGCATTCAAGGTGCTCTGGCGAACGTAGGGTTTCACATCACCGACACGACCGTCAGGAATGTACTTAAAGCGAACGGTATTGAACCTGTCCCTGACCGTCCTGCCTCAATGTCCTGGCAGACGTTTCTGAAAGCCCATTGGGAAGCGATCTTCGCAGTCGATTTCACAACAGTGGAAGTCTGGACGAAGACCGGTCTGACGACGTTCTACGTCATGGTACTGATGGAATTGAAAACACGACGCGTAGAGATCGCAGGGGTTACGACGAACCCCAACAAACAATGGGTAACTCAGGTCTCTCGCAATCTCACCTGTGACGATGGTTTTCTGGAACGAGCCTCTCATCTGATTCTCGATCGCGATATGTGCTTCCAGCCACTGCTCACCTTTCTGAGGGACCAGACCGACATCGAACCGGTGCTGCTTCCTCCGAAAAGTCCGAACATGAATGCGTATCTCGAACGCTTCATGAGAAGCCTGAAGTCTGAGTGCCTGAGGAAGATGATCTTCTTCGGTCAGCATTCTCTCGAAAGAGCATTGCGGGAATACGTTGCTCACTACCATTCTGAACGAAACCATCAGGGACTGGACAACCAGTTGATTGATCCTGGTGAAGAAATTGGATGCGTCGCCGGCAAGATCGAATGCAGAGAACGTCTCGGTGGGCTGCTCAAGTATTACTATCGCGACGCAGCTTGAATCAGCCTCGAATCGATGTCGGTCCTCGTGTTGTGATTCCGCGATACCGTTGCGCTCGGAAGGTCATTTTTGCATCGAATCTGATAGCAGAGTTCAAGTCGTGAAACGGATCTCGTTCGAAATCTGCCACTCTCCAGAGATATAACCGCTTGGAATCACTCGTTTTCAACGTCGGCTGAATATCTTTACGATACGGGTTTTCGTGTTAACACAAGCATCTCCGTACTCCGTTACCGAGGTTAAAAATCAAGTTTTCTTAAAGCCTTGTCGCCATACAAAGTCGATATTCAGAAGTTGGATGCGTTGTTTTGATAACTCGTTCCAGTTTTCGTAGGGCCGGTTCCTACCGGCCATCGTCGAATTTCTGGCCGGTGGGAACCGGCCCTACAGCTGCCCTGCCTGCAATGACTTAATCAACCATTTCGATCTCGCTCGGACGCCAGCCCCTGTCGTACCAGACTTGCGTCGGGCCATAGATGCGCCAGAGCATATTCCAGCCCTTGGATGGATCCGTTTGAATCCAGTTCACTTTTCCATCAGGCTTCTTTGGCCCGATGTAGACGTCATAGGAGCCATCGGTGTTCTGCACGGTGGCCTTATCGATGCTGGTGACGCCGGGGTACGGATTGTCGGTCTGCAGCAACGAGCGGGTCTGGTTGTCGTAGACGGTGATATCCCAGAAGCGTTTGGCCGGAACGTTGGGCGGAATGTGGATTCGATAGGTCTTGCTGCCGTCGAGTGCCTTCCCCTCGGCATCGCGCAAACCGATCACATACTGCGATCCCGCACCGACGGGCGGTTTCACCATCGCCGGCGTGATGCCGGTGGCGTAGAAATGGAAGCGGACCCGCGAGTTGATCAAACTGACGCCGTCGTTCAGGAACTCGTGACTGCCACCGGCGAAGCCTAGCTCCCAGCTTTTGCTGCCGGGCCAGATCACGGTGTCCGTGTCGCGGTTGCGAAACAGGATGGTGCGTTGGGCGGCGGTGCCCACGGCAGCGGCCTCGGCGAGGATCTTCTTCATGCGGGCGTCCGGTTTGAAGGGCTTGCCCTTCCGGATGCCGATCGAAGCCAGCAGCCCGAGGATCTCCGGATCCTCGGCCGAGTTGGGCTCTTCTTGGACTGTGATGTTGACCTCGTCAAAGAAGGTGGCGTCCTGGGCGTGCAGGGTGTTGAAGTCCTTCATCGCTGTGTTGATCCACTTCACTTCCTTCGGTTCGCTACCGAGGGGATAGAGCCGGAAGTGCTCCTTCATGTTCTTGACGACGGGAACCGGATCGAAGTCCGTCATGAAGCCGCGCATCGCCAGCCAGTGGCCGTAGGTTTTCGACTTCTTGACGAAGTAGCCGTCGGCCGGCAGTTCGCCATTGTAATCAGGCGGGACCAGCAGGAACTTTCCGCCCTTGCCCTTGTCATCGCCGGCATTGCCGAAATCGCAGACATAGTGGAACCACGCATCGTCGATGATGCCCAGCACGTTGGGCGGCGTCTCCATCACCATCGGACCGTCCTTGAGGTCGATCCACATGAAGGTGTAGACCACCGTGGTATTGCCCGTCAGCAGCAAGCCTTTGGAATCCAAACGCCCTCCCCAGTAAATCATGGTCTCGTTATCCGGGCCCCACTTTTGGATGCCTTTGCGAAATCCCTGCAGCGAGGCCGCGGGCGTGGTCATGATCATGGACTCCACGGCGCGCGAGAAGTCCATGTGATTCCAGACTTTCTCCGCTGTGGCTTCAGTTGGGAAACCGTCGACGAACTCAAGCGCCCCGAGACGCGTCTCGGTCCGGTCCGGCGTGATGACATTCGCGGGGATGTCGGTGGAGTATTTCATTTTGGGTGCCTGTGCCTGGACGGCCGATGAGAAACAGGTGACGGCCAACGCCGCCAGTATCAACGGGATTCGGTGTGCCAAATTCATTACATTTCCTCTTTGATTTCTTCATTGATTGGTAAAAGCGTAGCGTCAGCGAACTGTTGCGGTTTCCAGCCGCAGCGCTCTTTCTCAACTGGAGGCGGAACCGCCATCCACGACTACTTCACGAGTTCCAGTTCGCTCGGTCGCCAGGTCTTGTCGAGCCATGGCTCCAGCGGGCCATACATCCGCAGGATGATGAACCAGCTCTTGCCGGGGACGGTCTGGATCCAGTTGCTCTCCTTGCCCTTCGGGGCCTTGGGAGCAAAGTAGAGGTCATACGAGCCATCCGCATTCGGCTTCAACTCGCCGCTCAGGCTGTTGACGCCCGCGAAGGGTTGATCGGTCTGCAGCATGGAACGGTGCTGCGTGTCGTAGATGGTCACGGACCAGTTGTCCTTGGCCGGCACGTTGGGCGGCAGGTGCAGCTTGTAGGTTTTGGCACCGTCGAGTGGCTGGTGTTTCGAGTCCATTCCGACAATGCCGTAGTCCGACCCGACCCCCGGTTGGATTCCTGCCATGGCCGGAGTCACACACACCGCGTTGAAGTGCATCCACAGGCGGGCATCGATCCGACGGATCCCGTCTTTCAGGAAGAAGCAATCCTTGTCGGGAAAGGCCATCACCCATTCGCTGTCGGTCTCCGGATAGAAGCGGTGACCCGGATCACGTGGATAGACGGTGTTGGCACGGGCATAACCGCTGCCGATCGCCACCGCTTCGGTGAGCAGTTTCTTCATGCGAGCATCGGGTCTGAAGGGCTTGCCCTTCTGGATGCCAAGGCCGGCCATCAGACCGCGGGTTTCGGGTCCGATGAATTCGATCGGCTCCTTCTGGATGATCTCATTGAGTCGCTCAAAGTAGCTGAAGTCATTCGGCGGGACCGTGTTGTAGTGGACCCCCGACATGTTCTTGAACTCCATCTTCGGCGGGTTGTCCTTCCTCGCCAGCGGATAGACCTTCAGGTTGGCCTTGATGTTGTCGGCGGACCTCTTGACGTCCGCCGGGTTGGTCACGCTGCCGCGCACGTAGCCCCGCATGAAGTTCCAGACCACATAGCTCGTGGATTTGACGACAAAGTAGCCTTCCGGCACATCGCCCTCGTATCCCGGAGGCAGTACCAGGTACTTGCCGCCCTTGCCCTTGTCAGGTCCGGCCGCACCCATGTCGCTGAGGTACCGCATGTCGCCGTCGTCGAGGATTCCCAACACATCGGGCGGGACCTCGATCACGGTGGGACCGTCCTTCTCCAGATCGAGAAAGCCCCATGTGTAGAGCGAGGTGTTGTTATACGTCAGGACCAGCGACTTGGAATCGCCGAGCTGTTCCCAAAGGACGATCTGGTTGGAATCGCCCATGTTCATGTCCCGGCTCCCCTGGAGGAGGCTGTAGGTGGACACGGCGGGGATCATTTCAATGTAGACCTGCACCGCGCGGGCGCGGTCCACGTAGTCGTAGAGCGCGTCCTTGGTGCCGCCGATCGGAACTCCGTCGAAATATTCGAGGGTGCCAATAGGTGTCTCCACCTTGTCCGGGGTGATGATCGACTCCGGAATATCCGTGGTCATTTTCATCTTGGGCTGTTGCGTGTCCTTCGCTACTTGAGCGACAGCCAGCTTGGTTGTGCCGCACAAAATGCATGTCATCAGAAGCACCGCGGCAAGAGGCCCTGATTTCGTTTGGAATATTCGTTTCATGTTCATGGTCTTTACTCTGGTATTAGTTGTTTTGACTTAGGTGTCTTTACGTGGCTGTGGCTTCCAGCCGCAGCGTTCTCCTGCCCAACTGCGGCTGGAAGCCACAGCCACGTTAGTTTCCGGTAATCCCCGGCACAGCATGCAATGCCTTTTTGACCCAGTTACTTCGCAAATTTTGTCATGCTGAAGGCCGGAGGATTAGGATACTTCTTCAGAGACTGCTGGTATTCGCCCACGATCTTCATATACGGTCCGAGCACCCAGGCAGAGACTGCAACCTGGTTCCATTGTTCCCGTGGATCACGGGCAATGTTGAAGATAGAAGGATAACCCATCCCCTCGGCACGATAGCCGCCCACGCCCATGAGGGACGGGTTGCCAGCAGATGAAATGAATTCCTTTGGATAAATCCGCCAATGCTTCCAGCGCACTGCAGCAACCTCGCCTTCCATGAACGTGATCAGGCTTTCGCGCGCTGACTTCTTGTTTTTGCCCAGGAAGAAATCACCCTGATCGACGCCATCAATGGCACGGTCAGTTGGTACTTTGGCCCCGATAATGTTGGCCACTGTAGGGTAAAAGTCGTGGATAGCTACCATCTCGTTGCTCTTTGCCGGTTTGATCTTAGCCGGCCATTTAATCATGCCAGGAACGCGCAGTGAACCCTCAAGTGCATCACCAACCTCTCCACGGAACGGTCCGGGTGAACTGCCCAGGAAATCGTTGTTGGACCCCTGGGTTGTAGCCGGCCCATTGTCGGAAAGCCATATGACGATGGTGTTGTCTTCAATGCCGGCCTCCTTGATGGCGTCAAGCACCTGTCCTGTACGGTAGTCAAGTTCCATCACAGCATCACCAAAAAGCCCGGCACTCGATTTCCCCTCCAAGTCGGGATGAGGCAAGGCCGGATAATGCACATGTGACCATCCCACATAAAGAAAGAATGGTTTCTTTTCTTTTGCCTGTTCTTTGATGTACTTCACGGAGGCTTGCGCTATGTCACCTTCGATATGCCGCCTGTATTCAAGATCGTAGGGACGGACCTTTTTCAACACATCCTTTCCGGGTTCTGATTCCCAGATAGAGGCGTGCGATTTGGCAATTTCTGCTTCCGGTATACCGCTTCTACGCATACCATCCGGATACAATGTACCGTCGGTGGTTTGTAAAATCCCAACATGGTATTCATCAAAGCCCTGGTGAATGGGCAGACTTTGCTTTTCTTCACCAAGATGCCATTTACCCACAATGGCAGTGGCGTAACCTTTTGATTTGAAAAGCTCTGCCATGGTCACCTCACTATCCTGAAGTGTGCTGGGTGTACCGGCAATAATAATACTTCCCAATCCTGCACGTTGAGAATATCTGCCTGTCAGCAAAGCCGCGCGGGTCGGTGTACAGCCCGGCTCCACAAAAAACTGAGTGAGCATGAGCCCTTCGCTTGCCAGCTGGTCGATGCGCGGCGTCGGCATGCCCCGAAGCTCGCCGCCGCTGCCGTAGCAGCCTAAGTCACCGTATCCCATGTTGTCTGACAGCATAATTACTACATTGGGCTTATCTGCCGCACCAGCGGAAGATATCAGCGCGGTTGCCTGCGTGTCCTTCGTTTCTTGAGCGACAGCCAGCTTGGTTGTGCCGCACAAAATGCATGTCATCAGAAGCACCGCGGCAAGAGGCCCTGATTTCGTTTGGAATATTCGTTTCATGTTCATAGTCTTTACTCTGATATTAGATCTCTTGACTTCGTTGCCTTTCCGTGGCTGTGGCTTCCAGCCGCAGCGTTCTCCTACCCAACTGCGGCTGGAAGCCACAGCCACGTTAGTTTCCGGTATTCTCTATTTCACTTGCTCGATCTTGGTCATTGGGAAAGACTGGTCGAAGTAAGCTTGCTCTGGACCATAGAGCCTCAGGTAGACGAAGAAGGACTGGCCTTTGTTGGTCTGAACCCAATTCACTTCTTTGCCCTCGGGGGCGGTCGGTCCAAAGTAAATATCCACCGATCCGTCATCGTTCTTGATCAGACCTTCGGTGCGGGATGAACGGTCCGACCGTTCGATTTCGTTGCGGATGATCAATCGGTTCTCGATGTCATAGACGGTAACCGACCAAAAGTTGGCTGCCGGAGGATTGGGCCCGACGTGGAGCTTGTAATTGTTGCCACCCATCAATGCTTTGTCGTCGGCATCGTAGTAACTGCCCAGATAGGCTGAACCTTGGCCTGCCACTCGCGAGACCATCCCGGCCGACGTGGTGGTCGCCTCAAAACCGTAGGATGCCCGCTCGTTGAACTGCGAGTAGGTCGCCATATCGATTTTCGGATTCATCCCGGCCATCGCGTCTTCAAAACCGGAATCCTTGCCATAGAGTGATGTTGGGAACATCTCCCTGGTTTTGTTGAAGGAGATTGCTTGCGACATGGCCATGCCAACGTCCAGACCTTGCTGCAGAATCTCTTTTTGCTGAGCAGTCGGGTTGAACGGTTTCCCTTTTTCGATGCCGAGGTCCTTGAGCCAGGCGTAGAAGAAGCGGTCGCGGTCTGCCATCGGCTCACGCTGAACATAGGTGTTCACCAGTTCCCAGAACCGCATGTCGCGTGGCTGGGTGTTCAACGCGACCTTGCCACCCGATTTGGGTTCATATTTGACGAACTTCGTTTCTGGCGGATTGTCGGCGTCCGACAATTTATAGGCCTTCACGGCTGTCCGGAGTTTCTTGGCCTCCTCGCCGGTGCCGAGCGCACGGTAGAAGTAGAGCACTCGGAAGGTGTCGGATTGGATGATTTTTCCATCGAAGTTCTTGGGGTAATTCTGTCCCGGCCCAACCAGCAACAGTTTTCCCGGCTTGCCATTGATCTCGTGGATGGGCTGCATCCAAGCGTTATCGACCACGCCGTAGATCGCACCGGGCGGCAGGTCAACGACCACAGGCCCGGTCTTCGATAGGTCCGACATTGCGATCGTGTAAGGGGTGGTCACGTTCGCGGTCATGTACGGATAGACGCCGTCGTAACCGTCATAGAGGCCAAAGAAGATGTCGGTGTCAGACAGATCCAACCCGTTGGAGGTCTTAAAATTGCTGAGCAGGGCCGGATGCAGCGTTTCGAAATTCATCATCGGCATCGCCCAGGTCACCAGTTGAGTGGCCCGCTGCTGAAGAATCCGGCGATGCAATAGCTCCGCCGTCTTTTTGATAATGGTCTGGCCCTGAAATTCAAGTTTACCCAGATAGGTTTCCTGAACGGTTTGAGCCGAAGCGCGCGACAGCATGGTGCAGGCTATTACTGCAACGAGAGCTACGGTGATTCGTTTTGGTTTTTTCATGGTTCTATTTCTTAATAGTTGGTTCTGTGTGTGTGTGTGCTTGCTGTCTTAGTTGACTTACTTCAGCAACTCGAAGTCGTTGAGGACCCATGTCTTTTCGATGTAGCCTTCCATTGGGCCATAGAACCTGAAGACCACGAAGAATCCCTTGTCTGGATCTGTCTTGATCCAGTTGTTTTTGCCTTCAGGCATTTTTGGGCCGAAATAAATGTCCACCGAACCATCGGCATTGACTTCGGGCTTACCCGTGCTGCCGACGTTGATGTTTCCTCCTGAACCGAGCAGGCTGCGGCTGATTGGGTCATAGGCAGTCACCGCCCAGAAGCGTTTGACAGGCGGATTGGCCGGCACACGCAGTCGATAATTCTTGTCACCAAGTAAATAGGCGCCTTCTTTGTCTCTGAACGCGGTCAAGTAAGAAGTCCCCACACCCGCCGTCGTCGAAAGTAGATTCGGTGAAACGCAAATGGCCTGATAGTGCCAAAGGGTTCGGGCGTCGATGTCGTTGTGACCGTCGTCGACGAATTTGGTATTGCGAATGAACATCTTTTCCCAATGCCGATTCGGCCAATAGTTGATCTCCGGATCGCGCGATGCGTAGACGATTGCCCGCGACATGGCGACGCCTTGCTTGGCTGCCGTGTCGAAGATGCCTTGCATCCGCTGGTCCGGTTTGAAGGGCTTGCCCTTTTCGATCCCCAACGTCGCCAGTCGTCCCAGCAATTCTTTGTCGAACAACTCGGTCGGCTCATACTGGATGATCTCGTTCAACATCGTGAACACGGAACCATCTTCGGGAGGCAGAGTATTGGCACCCATTCCGGAGCAGTTAACGGCGGTATGTGCGCGGGGTCCCGTGGCCAAGGGGTAAACCTTGAGACGATCCTTGAACCATTTCACGGCCTGATCGCCATTGCCAACTTCGCCGAAGCCACGCATCATCGCCCAGATCCGGTAGCCCGGTGAGCGGAACACAAAATAGCTTTTCGGAGCTTCGCCTTTGAAACCTGGAGGCAGGAAGAGATACTTGCCGCCCTTGCCCTTGTCCGGTCCGGTGGGTCCGAAGTCGGTGAGGTATTTGAAAGCGGCATCGTTGGCATTGCCATACATTCCCGGCGGGATCTCCACCACGGTGGGGCCGTCGACTTTCAAGTCGATGGAGGCGAAGGCATACACAGTGACATTGTTACCGGTCAGGTAGTTCTCAGTTGGAGTCATGAAATCGGCCATGACGCCGACGTCCGAAGCGGACTTGAACCCGAAGTCGCGAATCTGCGACTTGACGATGCTGTAGAGTGAAAGCGACGGATAGAAATCCATATAAGCTTGGGTGGCACGCTGCCGATCCATCTCATCGTAGATTTTTTGCGTCGAAGCTTCTGTCGGAAACGAACCCCCTTCGAACTGCAATATGCCGAAGTTGGTTTTGATCTCGGCGGGCGCCGGTTTGAAGTCCTTCGCGGTCTGTTTCGCTCCGGGGCTCTTGAAGAGGTTTTTGTTTTCTCCAGCATCGTCAGCCTGCACCGACGCTGCCATACGAACCGCCGCGAGGACGGTCAGAGCGAGGACGGTGAGTGATTTCATTTTCATAACGTTCTAGCCTTCTATCTCATGAATTCTGCGACGGATTTCGAAGTCGGCCTTGAGTTGATCGCCGTACAGCGTTGAGGTCCACACTCGAAGGATTGCTTCCTGAACCGATTCCCGGTTTCCCCGCGGGCGCCGTCCAAAGTGGTGAATTAGCAAATAGGCATTCATGCGGTTGAGTGCCATGGCGACCGAACGTGCGTCAAATGGCTGGATCAGCCCCGCGTCCTGATGCTGTTCGATTCGCTGAGTCACCGCGTGGTCGAAGTCCTTAAGGAAATCAGCCCACGCTTTTTCCAACCGTTCATCCATCGGGGCAGCGTCAGAAACAGCCCTCAAAATCGGGCCCTGCTGATAGCAGACACGCACCAAGCTTTCCAACGATTGTTCGAGAAGCGGGAGCGGATCACCCTCACCCTGCAACCAAGGTGTGGCGACATCAAAAATGTCTTCTTCGATGGCGTGGAGAAGCGCCTCCATCAAGCCGTGCAAGTCCTCAAAGTACTGATAGAACGCCGACCGGCTCGTGCCGGCAAGCGACATCAACTCGGCAACCGTCAAGTCGCGGAACGGATGCGTCCAAAGAAATTTTAGCGCAGCATCGAGGATCGCCTGCCGGGTTCGTTCGGACTTCCGCAATGCAGGAGGATTCCTAGGATCGTTGCGGCTACGAATTTGTGATTGCTTTGTATCTGACATAGTGTCACATTTTAACGCTGCTATGTCAGTATTGCAACCGACGGTCGAATCATTCGTACGGCAGGGATTCGGCGGCACGTCGCTGACGGAGAGGTCACCGCATCGCGTTGGGTCAAGAAAGCGCTACGCCCAGCAGTTTTTGAATGCGTAAAACCGCGCGGAGGCCTGGCTCAAGAATTTGGCAATGAGGCCGGAGGCGTGAGATCCGTTACGAGCTTTTCCCGATAGTGGCGACGGGATTTGAACTTTGCAACAAACAGCCATCATACGAGTTAGGGCGAATAGCGGTCTTGGCCAGCCGACTTTGCTGATCCGTTTGAACTTGCGAAGCGGATGTCACAATATGCGGTAAAGCCTTGCCATACAAAGAGAAACAGCCCGCCGCAAACGAATGCGACGAGCTGTTTTGATTTCAAGTCGGGATGACAGGATTTGAACCAAGAGGCGTGAGTTTGACCGATTGCGGAATCAAGAGTGAAGGAAGGCAGATTTTCTCGACTAAGCTGTGATTGCCGGAACCTCACCTAAACGAGTGGTCATCGGGAATTTGAATGGCAAAACGGCGAGGTGTTCAACTTTTGCCCAGGTAACACTTTAGGTAACACCCCCCTGTATTGAACAAAAAAAGGACTTACGCCTATTTGACGTAAGTCCTTTCATACCATAGTACCGAAGGTGGGACTCGAACCCACACGGGGTTTACCCCCACTGGATTTTGAATCCAGCGCGTCTGCCGATTCCGCCACTTCGGCGTGGTGGTGATTATGCTTCGTAGCAAGGGGTTACGTCAAGCGTAAGGCTCCCTAATCTCCTCACGATTTAATTTTTGCAAATCCAATCCGAAATCGCAACCTTACTTTGATTACTAGAAAGTCACTGACATCGAATCAGACAAGATGACTCAGGATTAGTTCGTGTTTCGTTCACAGTAGGTTACCATTCGATTTATCGAAGTCAGAAAAAAAGACTGCCCTTGAAGGACAGTCTGTCTGTGTTGTTCTGATTTAAATCAAATATGGGGACTACTGGTCAGTTTCGTCTCAAATTCGTTTGAGGACCAGAGAGGCATTGTGTCCACCAAAACCAAAGCTGTTGCTCATGATGCAATCAATCTTCATTTGGCGAGCTTCGTGCGGAATGTAATCAAGATCACAATCCGGATCCGGGTCGTCCAGATTGATTGTCGGTGGTGCAACTTGATTCTGTAGAGCGAAAGTGGAGACGACAAATTCAACTCCACCTGATGCTCCGAGTAAGTGACCGACCTGGCTTTTAGTGCTGGAGACTGCAAGTCCGTTCCGGGCGTACTCACCGTATACAGATTTCACTGCATTCGTTTCAGCTTTGTCACCCAGTGGTGTACTTGTCCCGTGTGCGTTGATGTAATCAATGTCTTCAGGTGCAAGATCTGCGTCTCTTAAAGCCATCGTCATCGCATGTGCCGCTCCGCGACCCAGCGGATCAGGAGCTGTCATGTGCGATGCATCAGCTGACATACCGTATCCGACAATTTCGGCGAGGATGTTAGCTCCCCGATTCTTGGCGAATTCATACTCTTCCAAGATAACGATTCCCGCACCTTCAGAAAGCACGAAACCGTCACGGCCTGAATCGAATGGTCGAGAGGCAGCTTGAGGATTGTCGACACGATTGGAAAGCGCGTTCATCCGGGCGAAACCGCCCAGACCCATTGCAGTAACGGCCGCTTCTGCTCCACCCGTGACCATCGTATCGGCCATACCGAACTGAATTAGTCGGAAGGCATCACCAATGGCATTGTTGGCAGAGGCACACGCAGTCGCAACAGCGCTGTTTGGTCCTTTCAGGCCCCAATGGACGGAGATGTTGCCACTGCAGGCATTCACCATCATTTTGGGAATCATGAAGGGAGACAGTTTGCGCGGACCGCGATCGTACAGCGTGTTGTGTTGAGTCTCAATTTCTTGAAGACCCCCTACTCCACTACCGACGAGAACTCCGTATCGACAGGCATCCCCCTTTGTGAAATCCAATCCGGATTGCGTGACGGCCTGATTGGCTGCCACCATTCCGAATTGCACAAAGCGGTCCAATCGACGGACCTCTTTCGCTGGAATCGACATATGCTCGGTAGGGTTGAAGTTTTTGACTTCACCACCGAAGTTGATCTTGAACTCGGATGTGTCAAATCGTTCAATGGGCCCGATCCCGCTTTTTGAGGCGCAGATCGAATCCCAGAACTCGTTGACTTCCGTAGCCAGACTGGTAACGACTCCAGTTCCTGTTACTACAACGCGCTTCCTCATTGCGCTACGACTTCTCCTCGATATAGTCGATAGCGTCACCGACGGTGCGAATTTTGTCATAGTCATCGTCGGGGATCGTGATTTCGAAGGATTCTTCGAATTCCATGACCATCTCAACGATGTCCAGTGAATCTGCTTTCAAGTCCTCAATGAAGTGGCTTTCCCGTTTAACTTCTTCTCTGGGAACGCCCAACTGCTCGCTAACAATGGTGTGGACTTTTTCTTCAATACTATCGGACACTACCCTATTCCTCCGGTCGCCATGCATCCACATTCAGCCGATGACGGGATGACATGTTTTTTTGAATAAAATTGAGTTCGAAGCCGAAAGGTGGCTCGCTCAGAATGTGTGGTTTCTATTTTGACTTTCAACCGAATTCAATTTCTCAGAAGACTGCTTTATTATACTTTGGGTGATCGTGTCTACAGGAATTGTCCTAAGAAAGACGTTTCCTGAGAACTATTTCCAAAGTCTTTTCCACAAGTCGATAGAGAGAGAATGAAATCAGTGTGACTCTTCATACTGGAAAGAGTCCTGTGCTTAAATGTCGATTTCAGTTCGAATAAAAGGTCCCATGCTTCGAGTTTCGGCTTTACCTACCGACTCCACACCTTTATTCGAACTTACCAAGGCGACCCAGCCTAATTTTCCGAAAATGTACCAACTCACGGTGAACGCTGCCACTCCATGAAGCGGCTCCAGATCGGAAATGTTCGCTTTTTATAAATTTAGCCAATTTCAGCATTTATGAAAAGGCTACCCGCTTGAATCGATGATTCTTGGGGCCGGTTTTTATGGCGTATCGTTTATCGTTGTGCAGGCGATTTTTCGATTGAGACGCTTCAGAAGCCCTTTGAGAACTTTGCCTGGACCGATCTCGTAGAATTCATCAACGCCTGCATCAAGCATGCTCTGCATCGATTTCTCCCAGAGGACGGGGCTGACAACCTGTCGAACCAGGAGTTCGCGGATATCGTCCGGTTCGGTATGTGTGGCGGCGTCGACGTTGGAGACAACTGGAATCTCGGGGGATTTGATCTCCACTCCGGCGAGCGCTTCCGAGAGCTGTAAGTCAGCTGGTTTCATCAGATCGGTATGGAAGGCACCTGCGACCGCGAGTGGAATGGCTTTGCCACCCTTCTCTGCAATCAGGTCAGCAGCGACTTCGCAAGCAGCGTTTGTTCCGGAAAGGACCGTATTGCCCGGACAGAGGAGGTTCGCAACCTGAATCTGACCATGAGCTGAAGCAGCTTCAACGACTTCTGCGATCTGTTCCGGTTTGAGCAACAGAGCGCTGACCATTCCAGACGGAGTTTTATCAGCCGCTTGCTGCATCGCCTGTCCGCGACGCTGAACGACCTTTAAACCGTCTTCGAAAGAAAGTGCACCAGCGAAGACCAGGGCGGTGTATTCACCCAGGCTGAGGCCAGCGGCCATTTCGCAGGAAAGCGCGATTTCAGGAGAGTCGGCGCGAAGCATTTCCAGTGCGGCCAGACTAGTGACAAATAGTGCGGGTTGGCTGATTACAGTCGAGTCGAGCTCTTCTGCCGGGCCTTCAAAGCAAAGTTTGGCGAGATCAAACCCGAGGATTTCGTTTGCCTGATCATACAGTTTACGGGCGGCCGGAATTTTCTCGGCCAGTTGCTTGCCCATGCCGACATGTTGGGCTCCCTGTCCAGGGAATAGAAACGCAATTTTTGCCATCCCGCATGACTTTCTAACTTGTGAATCGGTGTTTTACGTGGAGGGCCGATTCGAGTTTGAGTACGAGTTCCTGCACCGGTAACGTCACTTCCAGCGATATCCTGTATTTTAATCGAATTCTGTTCTACGGGAAAAGCAGCAGGCGATCTGGATTGTCGAGCAGCAGGTAAAGGCGGACAATGCAGTAGTCGGGCCGATCTGTGGGCCTCTAACCTACAAGCTGTATTTTTGCATCTCTTCAACAATGTGCTTATTCAGTTGGTGATCATTGAGAGATTTGGCCACGCCAAGAGCATTCTTAATTGATCGGGCGTCACTGGAGCCGTGGCAGATGATGCAGATACCGTCGATTCCGAGCAGAGGTGCTCCACCGGCTTCGCTGTATTGGTGTCGGGCGGCGACTTCCTGGAAGACGCGTTGCGCAATGTGGCGTTCTGTATCCAGTTGTTCCATCAAAGCACTGCCGACACTCTTGAAGAGATAGTCGACCATCCCTTCACTCACCTTCAGTACGATGTTTCCGACGAAACCTTCGCAGATAAGAACATCTGCCTCGCCTCGGTAGAGGCCTCGGCCTTCGACGTTACCGACGTAAATATCCTTGAGGGGGCTGTTGGAAAGAAAGGTGTGCGTTTCACGGTAAAGATCGTTGCCCTTACCTTCTTCCGAACCGATATTCATCAGGCCGATGGAAGGTCCACTGACTCCCAGAATCCTCCGCGAGTATACGGAGCCGATGACACCATATTGATAGAGGTGCTCCGGTCTGGCGGCAGGGTTTGCACCCACATCCATCAAGATCGACCGACCGCGCAGGGTGGGTAACGTCACTGCGATTCCCGGTCGTTTGATCCCTTTGAGAAAGAGTTTGCTCCATAGAGCAGCAGCGACGACGGCACCGGTATTTCCAGCACTGACGACTCCATCGACCTCTTTCTGAGCCATCAATCGCCAGCACACGGCGATCGAGTTGTTCGGTTTTTTGCGATGTGCAATGGTCGGCTTTTCCGCCATTCCCACAACACCCTCCGCCGGAACGACCTGCATACGGTCGCCAGAGTATCCCGACTTTTCGATCAGCGAATCAATCAGGGGTTGGTCCCCGACCATCGCGATTTCGAGGTCCGAATCGGCTTCGAGTGCGGCAATCGCTCCATCGATATTGGGTTGAGGGGCATCGTCGCCACCCATCACATCCAAAGCAATACGCATCTGGTATTAACCCTCGGCTTCTACAAGCGTACGGCCCTGGTAATTTCCACAAGTTGGGCAGACCACATGAGAAGGTGCCGGGGTGCCGCACTGTGAGCAGTATGAAAGCTGAATGGGTTTGACCGCGTTGTGGCTACGGCGCATGCGGGATCTGCTTTTTGATTGTCTCCGCTTGGGAACAGCCATGGCGTTGTTCGTCCTAAATCTTTGTGTTGATTGAAAATAGAGTAATTAGCGTTCGATGAATTCACTGGGTAGACCGTCTCCGCAGGTTTTCACCGAAGCGAAGCGAGCATCCTAAGAAAATGCCGGAATATGTGTCAAGTTTCCCCGCTCCATCGGTCCAGAGGATCCTCAGATTTACCGAGAAAATACGGATATTTGTTTCTCAAACTACTAGTCTTTCGCCTGAGGGTCTTTTTTGATTGTGTACAAAAGGACACTGTGTTCGTTGTGAGATGACGGTTCAGAGTACTTTTTCAGGCGAGGATGAGTGAAAGATATCACTCTGAATTCGTCACAGATTCCTAAAAATTAGCGAGTTTATGGCCCAGCCCCGCTACTGATTTTGGCACTCTGGCCAGTAATTGGCCGAATCCCGGGGTACGAATCCGAGTTTCTCAGCCGTTTCTCGCATGTCGAAGATGCCGTTTTTGTTGTTGCTGAGAGCGTACCCGAGCACGTAGTCACGGTTCGTTTCGAGTGCTTTACGGAAGGCTTCGACGCAATCTCGCTTGCTCAGAAAGAGGGCCGACATGTGGTATTCCTGCTCTGTTCCGTCTGCAGTATGGGGATCATCAGCTTGCTCTGTCCAGCCGATCCGAAGCCCGACAAACTGTATTCTGTGGGTCAGACTGAAGTATTTCCCTAAATTCTCTCCAAACAATTTAGAGACTCCATAGAGGGAGTCCGGAGCGGGCGGATCGAACAGGCGGGCATGGTGTCGACATTTGTCCGGATCTGTCTTCATTGGACTGTCGTCCATGAAATCGCCATGTTGAGTATGGTTCGTACTGGCGAAAATGATCTTCTTCACGCCTGCTCTTCTGCATTCTTCAAAAACGTTGTAGGTCGCATCAATATTGTTTTTGAGTACTTCGTCCCAAGGGGTCGAAGGCATGATGTATCCAGCGAGGTGAATTACGGCGTCAAGACCTTCAAAAATTCCCTCGACCTGGCTGCTGTCGGACAGATCAGCAACCGTTCCCTCCAAATCCTCCGCTTTATGCGTAAAGTAATGGAATTCGACTTCATCTCGAAGACCTTCCCTCAGGGTTGTACCAATGTTCCCATTGGCCCCCGTTAAACCAACTTTCAGTTTCTTTTCGACTGATCGTTCTGCCGCCATTATTTTGACTCCTTTCGAGCTGATTCATCGAGTCTATCCCGACCTTATCACGGACTGGAAATTTCCTGTTCCCGTATGGGAATCAATCGGTTTGACTGGTTTTCATGTTAAACTATGAGTCTATCCTGCGTAACTGAATAGGGCTGGCAACGAATTCCACTGGAAATGTTGAGTTGCCCCGTTATGGGATAGGTGAATTACGCTTGCATTGGCACGTAAATCTGCAAATTCAGCGCCAATTTAGGGCAATAAGTCTCTCTCGTGATTATCGTTGAATCGATTCAATTCATTACTTTCTCTGTTCCGGTCACTATCACCTCGTCTCGCTCTGAGTGAAATACCATTATGCCGACCGAAAACCATCTTCTGGAAATTCAACAATACTTCCAGGCAGGGTATGGGCTGATCGCCTTGAATACCTTTGAGGAAGAACGCTGGCTAAATGGAATCAGAGAAATGGCGACGCGGGAGCAAAGGCAACTTGATGAATGGTCAGCGGTCGTCACGTTGGATTCGCGAGCATCGCTGCTGGATCAGCTTAAGTTGATGGCCTCAGGGGAACAGAACCATCGCCTGTTACTGCTGAAGGACATTCAACCGCAATTCGAAGATCCACAAATTGTGCGCGCACTTCGCGAAGCCAGCCAGCACGGACAACGGTACGCCAACACCATATTGTTGATGGGCCCTGATCTGCACCTTCCCGTCGAATTGGAAAAAGAGTCAATCCTGATTGAGTTGCCGCTACCCGACTACGAGACTATGCAGCAACTAGTCGAAGAAGTCCTGCTGGAGTGCGATGAGAAAATGGACGTATCGACGCTTCAAGATACCCCACTGTTCGAGCGACTTTCCCAAACAGTATTGGGGCTGACCCTCTCACAGGCACGTCGGACATTGGTACGCGGCTTACACAAAACTAATAATCAGATCAACGAAAACCTGTTTCTCTCACTGGTCGCGGATAAACAGGAGTTGCTTCAGGGCTCGGACCTGCTTGAATACTATGACCTCACGACGGATATGGAGAGCGTCGGTGGGTTGGAAACCTTGAAGGAATGGTTAGAGCAACGTTCTTCCGCTTTCACCGAGTCAGCTCGCCGCCAAGGTATTCCCGCTCCTCGAGGGGCGTTGATCATTGGTGTTCAAGGTTGCGGTAAAAGTCTCATTGCACGCGCTGTTGCTCATCGTTTGAAATTTCCCCTGTTGCGAATGGACATCTCTACCCTGCTCGCTTCGGAACGCGGAATTTCTGAACGTAATATGCGAATGGCGCTGCAGGCCGCTGAGACAATGGCACCTTCGGTGCTCTGGATTGACGAACTCGATAAAGGGTTCGCGGGCGCTTCGATTGATTCGAAGAACGACTCGACTCTCTCCCGTTTGCTCGGTCGATTTTTGAATTGGATGGAAGAACAGCGAGGCAAAGTCTTCGTCGTCGCGACGGCCAATAATATTGACCAACTTCCTCCAGAGACGATACGTCGCGGTCGATTTGATGAACTCTTCTTTGTCGATCTTCCAAACTATTACGAACGTTCGGAGATCTTCAAAATTCACATGCAACGCCGCCATTGTGATCCTACTGATTTTAGTTTGCATGAACTTGTTGAGAGAACGGACGGATACAGCGGTGCCGAAATTGAACAGATTGTCGCTTCCACTTTACTGGAATGTTACAGCACAGGCCGCGCTGTCACTCAGGAAGAGCTGATGGAAACGGCCGAGGAAGTCGTCCCCCTTTCCAAAACGATGGAAGAGAAAATCTTTGAAATGCGCGAGTGGGCGAATGGACGCTGCCGCCGCGCGACGCCGGACAGTCGGGTGCAGCAAATGCTCGATCATGAAAAGCGAAGCGGGCATCTGGCGGAAGAACCGACGATTGCCACAGCGCAGCGAGAATGGAAACGGCTCGCTCAGCAGGACAGCCTTTCGGCGGCCATCTCCGAATATGTGCGTGTGAACGATATGTGTACCTTCGAAGAAATCCAGACCGACTTTACCCCGTACTTCGATACTCGTGGTGAGCATGGTCTCGTGATTCGTCAGAATCCCAAAGTGATGCTAGCCGTGAAATTCAGTGAGGAACTGAACCTGGTGCTGTCACAGTTAATTACGGGGCGAAGGATTTATCTTCATCCCACCGAAGCGGAAGCATATAAACGCAAACTGCCCCTGCCCGTCTTGAAGCAAGTTCCCGAAGATCGCCAACGAGAATTCGCCTGGCTTCCCACGCGCCTGCGGAGCGTCCCCCCCGTAACTCGAAGCCCGGCGTTAAGCCAAGTCGGTCGCATTCGCAAACCAGGAGCGGCTACCAGCGAAGCTTAACTGAAGAACGTGTCCGAAGAGCGACGCGGGCTAGTCCAATTTGTATCCCTCGATGGGTAAAGTTCCATCTCCTGCCCATTCACCGTCGCCGGCCAATTCGCCACTTGCTTGCAGGCTGATTCCTATATCGAAAATTTTGCCTGGGGCGGCGATGGGCTCCCCATGCTGGTTTTTCAGAAAACCGATGTAGGGGACTTTCATCTCCAACTCATGCCCGTCGTCGGAGAGATTTCCTGTAAGAATCCCGTGGACGATCGGTCCGCGGTCGACCACGAATGTAAGCGTTCCATCTTCATGGTAGACCCATTCAGGATAGAACTCATACTTTCCTTTTTTGATAGTGTGATAGCCAGCGGGATAAGGGCCGTCGTTTCCTTCTTCGTATTTCCCTCGCGAGAGCGATAGAAAGTTCTGCTTCAGCTCTTCCTTGTCTTCACAGCATTTATTCATGTACATTCCGGTGTTGAATTCACCGTTGTACCATTCAATTTCGACATTCATGTCGTATCCACCACTGGTGGGGTAAGTTCCCCCTTCGTGAAGCCAGTACCCCGTTCTGTTGTTCTGGTCCACGTCGATCGCGACGGTGATGTAATATCTACCCGCTCTCTCCTTCTTATCCCCTTTCTCGGGCCCCTTTTTCGTGCGACCGATGACACCCTGAGACTTTACATAGATGTAGAGATTGTCTGCATCGTGAGCAACTTTATATTCGAGGACATCCACGTCGACATGTTTCAGTCGTGTTCCTTTGTAATTACGTTTGTCACCATCAGTGTCGATGGGGTCATTCGCCGGGTCAGTGTACCCTTTGATGTTCTTCCAGTCATCGAATCGACCATCCATAACAATGGTTGATCTTTCCGCGGCTATAAGCACTGTAAGAAACGACAGGAATAGGATGCTGAAGCCCACGCTGAGAGTGAAGAAGGTATGGGCAATTTTCATGTTTATTTCCCTACGGGAATGTGTAGTCGAGTCGTCGCGGGGTATCCGTCGGTGGAAGTGCGGCGGACCGTGACGATATAATTTCCAGGTTGGTTGTATTGATGTTTTACGACGGCATATCCATCTGGATCGAAAGGTTTGCTATCGCTGGGCGACTCCGTTACGAAAACGGGTGATCCGTCTCCAAAGTCCCATTCTTCTTTTCCCCCCTGCATACGAAATGCACGAACTTTGAATGTGATTTCGTCACCCGCTTTCAGGTTCTGGCTGGGATAATAATTCGCATTGAGACTAGGCGGATAGTGCTGCAGGTCCTTTGGATCGAGCACAATCACCGAAGTGAAATCGTAGTCGACATTGCCCTCTTCGTCCGAGACTTTGAGTGTCTCTGTGAAGTACCCTGGTTGGGGATAGACTTTGGAGAACTGAGGCGATTTTTCAGTTGTTCCATCATCGAAAATCCACTCATATAGCAGATCACCTTCAGCGCTCCATGATCGACTGCCGTCTAAAGTCGTCTCCTGGCCAGCCACAATGAAATGTCCCGGGCGCGCATTAGCGATGATGTTCAAGCCTTCGTCACGAATGCAGATTTCCCGCATAATGGCGTAACCCGCTTGCGTACCCCATTCACCTGAAGGTTGTTTGCTTTTCATCTCGAAGTGAAGATGAGACCAGCCACCACTTGCACCTTCTTTCCCAGCGGTACCAATACGGGTTCCCATTTTGATGAAAGTTCCCGGTTGAATGGCGGGATCAATTTCTTTCAAGTGCGAGTACCGGTAATACCAACCGCGACCGTCCAGAAGATATACAACATCGTAGCGCGGACTGGTGGGTGTTCCTTCCCGATGACCTTCCAGAACTTCCTCACCTCGCTGTACAACCAGAGCGTCCGTGGCGGCAATCACTTCAACGAGTCCTTCACTGGCACCGATATCGAGACCAGAGTGATAGTAGATTCTTTTCAGAATGGAATTCCCACCGTCGACTGTCTCATTGTCGAACCAGGTGCGCGTGGCCAACCAATCCTGTTTGACGGGATAAATCATCGTTCCCGGCGTGACCAGAGGTGAATCAACGGGCCAGAGTCGGAAACGGGCATCTTTTTTCAAACCCCAGAAGGCCGGTGTGCCATTGCTGTTAAGTCCTTTGGTCACAGTGCAGTCGATTTTGACCGATCCCACTGGCTTGGGTAGCAGATAACATCCGCCTTTCAAGTGGACCTCTTCTCCGTCGACGAGTAATTTCAGGTCGCTACTACGCACTGCAAGCCGGATAGGATCGCGGTGTTCTTTCAGTTCGAGTAACTTCACTGTGCACTCGGAACCGTCACATAAAGGGACAGTCGCTTCCTCACCAATATTCAAATCAATAACTCGAACGAGCGGATCGATTTTGTGCAATTCATCGGCGGAGACCGGCAAGTCGGTAGCGAATAAGATCAAACAACAAATCAACAGGCGTCGCATGAAAAAGAGGCTTTCGTTTCGCTTTAAGATGTCGATTAAATATGAAGGCATAAAAAGAAAATATGGATCATCAAAAACTCCAATGGGCTGAATTACTTTTCAAGTCGAGCATCCAACTCGGCTAGTTTCAGTCTGACGCTGACGATGTACGGTGCTTCGCCCGCAGTCCAGTGCCCATAAGTCGTCAGCACAAACGTTCCATCCGGCAGCAGGATGTTTCCAGGGTAGGAACAGTCTGCCCCCTTGGTGTTATCCATCAAACGAATGCGGTACTCTCCTTCGCGACCTTCGACGATATCGTCATAGGTTCCGACCCAGGCGACCCAATCCCCTTTGGTCGCACTCTCCAAGGTGGTGTCGCGGAAAGTGATGAGCAGTCGGCCATCATTGGCATAGCGTGCCTGATGCCGGTCACCCGTCAGTGCGGCTGGCAATTCGCGTGGTTCACTCCAGGTAACGCCTTCATCTTCGGAGAAGATGACATAGCTATTATGCTGTCGGCTGTTCTCACGCAACAGAACGGCGAGTTGATTGCCATCGGGAGATCGCACAATTCCTGGTTCACACAGATGAGCCTCTGGGAGAAAGGCAATCGCTTCCGGTTGGCTCCAGGTTAGGCCGCCATCGGAAGAGAGTGATTGATAAACGTGGAATTCGATTGGTTTACTTTGTTTGCTATCTTCACGAATAAAGCGACCATCATCATGGAACAACGTCAGGTAACGACCATCTTTTAGCCGGACCAGATCGGCCATGGCGACAATGCCCCCAAAGTCACCAATCGGTTCCAGCGGGGACCAGGTCAGACCATCGTCTTCCGAGACTGCCATTCGGATGGGATATAGTCCAGAGAACATGATCAAACGTTTGACACCCTGCGGATCCACAACCCGGTATAAGGTGGGGACCTCTCTCGATGTCGCCCAGTTTTCCGGCACAGTCAAACGGTCGGACCAGGTGAGCCCACCATCTTCCGACCGTTTCATCACAATGCCTCCTTTTCCATGTCCCTTCGGATAGACGGCGATGATCGTTTTCTTGTCTTCTAACAGCACGGTTGTCGGGTGACCGAGGTATTGTCCCTCTTCGCGGTCGACGATGATTTGTCGATCTGATTCTCCGGAGATATCGATGATAGGAATCGTGTAACCTCGGGTCACAGGTTCTGCGGCGGAAACCGACGTGTTCAAACCGGTCAAGAACAACGCTGCAACCATCCCGCAGAGCGGGAAGATAGGACGGAGATGAAGCATGAAAAAGCTTTCTGAAGAGTGAGTCATTCAATGTGTGGAAATCAGTTGTTCACCTCCAACTTTAAACGGTTTCGCAGGCAACAGCAACCAAACAGTTCCGATTCGGGATTTCAGATGAGATTCAAATTCGGGTCCCCGTTTGAGACCGCTTGCTCAAATGTCGGGAACTGATTACAACGAGAGAGAATTGATTCTCCAACTTTAAGCTATCATCACACAAGGATGCTGTTTTTCGATGCCCCTGGATCCCCAAGCAGAAGATTTTCTGCAGAAGTATTACAAATTGAATCTGCCTCCACTGTCTGAAATGACCGTTCAGAATCTGCGGAGTATGGTGGCCCCCGCGACGGGAGATCTCGAACCGGTCTCTCGAATCGAAAATCTGGATATTCCCGGCCCACACGGCGAGATCAGCATTCGTATCTATTATCCACAGCTATCCGAACTCGAATCGCCTCGTTCAGCTATCGTGTATTTCCATGGTGGTGGCTGGGTCACAGGCAATCTCGATGCTTACGATCATCTCTGTTGTGCGCTCTGTAATCGATCCGAAAGTATTGTCGTCTCCGTCCATTATCGTTGCGCTCCCGAGCACCCCTTCCCCATTCCGCTGGACGATTCTTATGCAGCGACAAAATGGGTTGCCGACCACCTGACGGGTTGGGATATTCCAGTGGAGAAGCTGGTCGTCATGGGAGACAGCGCCGGTGGAAATCTCGCCGCCGCGACTTGCTTGAAAGCACGCGATGCAAATGAACCTCGCATTGGTTATCAGGTATTGATTTATCCCATCACCGACTACAACCTGCAGACTGTTTCATATCGAGAAAATGCAGAAGGATATATGTTGACGCGTGATTCGATGGCTTGGTTCTGGGAGCAATACGTGCCCGAGGAACTCGATCGTCACGATCCCTTAGTCTCTCCTCTGCGGACTGATGAGCTGAAGGGACTGCCTCCCGCATACTTACTCACCTGTGAGTTTGATCCTCTGCGAGATGAAGGGATTGCCTACGGACGTAAACTGCAGGAACAAGCCGTTCCAGTTCAATTCGTCCATTGCTCCGGTATGATTCATGGATTCTTTCGCCGAGTCGATATATTTAATCTTTCACTGATAAAGGTTCAAGAAATCGCTGACGCCATTCATGAACTCTGAGTTCGTCAGTTCAGACCGTTCAGCCATACTTCTCATCCTGAAAGCAAGTTGATGCGCGTCGGTATTCTGAGTCATTCCGAGAGCTGGTATTACCGGGAACTGAATCGCGCCCTGACAGATCGCGGTCATCAAACGGTCTTGCTCGACTTCCATCAACTGACCGCTTCTCTATGCGAGAATGACATCTTATTTGACGGTAAATTTGATGGTAAACAGGAATCGTCGGTCAATCTGTTGGAATTGGATGCGATACTCGTTCGTTCCATGCCAGCGGGTTCACTGGAGCAAGTCATCTGGCGGATGGATTTGCTTTCGCGATTGGAAGCTCAGGGAGTTCAGGTACTGAATAAACCGAAAGGGTTGGAATGTGCCATCGATAAATACCTGACGACCGCCCGACTGCAATCGGCTGGATTGCCTGTTCCCCCTACTATTGTTTGTGAATCGACAGATCAGGCGTGTGAAGCGTTCGAAACATTGGGAGGCGATGTCGTTGTAAAACCGTTATTCGGTTCTGAAGGACGCGGCATCATTCGAATGTCGGATCCTGACCTCGCTTGGCGAACATTTCGAACCTTGGAAGCGACTGCCTCTGTCCTGTATCTACAGAAATTCATTCAGCACGAGGGGGCCGACATCCGGGGTCTTATTCTGAATGGACACCTGGTAGGCGGAATGAAGCGATTGGCGGGGAATAATTTTCGGACGAATATCTCCGTCGATGGAACACCCACCCGCTACGAATTGACAGAACACGAAGAGCAACTTTGCCTGCAGGCGGCGGCAACGGTGGGAGTCGAGTTTGCCGGAGTCGACCTTTTATATGATTGTCAGTCGGGACAGCCCTATGTGCTGGAAGTGAACGGAGTCCCCGGTTGGCGTGCACTGGAGCAGGTGAACCAGATCAACGTTGCTGATATCCTCGTAGAAGAGCTGGCATCGCGATCCTGAGTGACTGGCTGCAGTGAGTGACAAACCGGATCCATGTCGCTTGAAACTCATATTTGTAAAGACTTATGCTTGACAGCTGCTGTTTCAAATGTGAGACTTTATTTCATGAGCAAAACTGCATCCTCAAGCGAGGAACCTAAAAAGTCCTACCGCGCCCCTGCCCTGGAAAAAGGGCTCGATGTTCTGGAATTAATGGCGAATGCACCGCACGCCATGAATTTGACGGACATTGCGCGCGAGCTGGGACGCACTAAGCAGGAACTTTTCCGAATAATGGCTTCTCTGCAGAGCAGAGGCTACCTGTTACGTGATGAAGCTCAGCGATACAGAGCCAGTACAAAGATGTTCGAACTCGGTTCACGCAACTATTCGACGCAGGCGCTGGTCGCACGTTCGATGCCGCATATGGAGCGGCTGGTGGATGAACTGGGAGAATCCTGCCATCTAAATATTATCGTGCAGGACCGAATGATGGTGGTTGCGAGAGCGGAATGTCCTTCGGATGTTTCTCTGGCGGTGCGAGTGGGTGCCGCTTTTCAGTTGCACCAACGGATTTCCGGCCGAGTTGCCCTCGCCTTTATGAACGAGGAACGGCTGGCTCAGTATTGGGAGCGAGTTTGTGAACCTGCGGACGTGGTCGAAACCATCGAAATGGAACTCAAACAAATCCGCCTTAATGGTTTTGATTTAGCCGACAGTCCCTTGCTGCGTGGCGTAAAAGATTGTGCCGTTCCTATTATTAAAGGGAACTGCCATCTCTTAGGAGTATTGTGCGTGTCTTATTTAACACGCGTGGACGAAGCCATCGATCGGGAATCGTTGCCCGAATTCCTGAAACAAACGGCCCTTTCCATCGTCGCTGAATTCAGTCCTCAACCGGAAATAATGGATGAGGACGGTATCGAATTCACGGAACTGGCCGAGTCTCTGACGAGATCAATCAAATAAGCATAGATGAAAAATATGAAACGGATATCGTCACAATTGATCAATGAAAATAGAAGCCGCTGGTTCTTAGCCAGCCTGGCTATGATCGCTGTCTGTCTGCTCTGTTCTTCTGACGCGAAAGCTGCAGAGAAACCGACGGAAGAACAACTCCGATTCTTCGAAACGAAGATTCGTCCCTTGCTGCTAAACTCCTGTGTAGATTGCCACAGCGAAGATCTGGCCGAGTCTGATTTGCGACTCGACAATCTGGCCGGCATGCTGCATGGGGGAAAAGCAGGACCGGCTCTGATTCCGGGGAAACCAGCCAGTAGCTTGATTATCACAGCCATTGGGTATCAGGATGGCACATTACAGATGCCGCCCGATGAGAAACTGCCCAAGTCAGCCATTGCTGACCTGAAGCGGTGGGTCGAAATGGGAGCACCACACCCGGAAAGTGATCAGATTACGGACACTATAAAAAAATCGGGTGTCGATTTTGAAGCAGGCCGTCAGCATTGGGCATTTCAGCCAGTTCAAAAACCGGAAATCCCCCAGTTAACAGCAACATCAGAAGAATGGGTCAAAAACCCGATTGATGCGTTTATTCTCAAATCACTTGAAAACCAACAGCTTCAACCGCTCGCACCTGCTGACAAACGGACTTTGATTCGTCGCGCAACGTTTGATTTAACAGGCTTGCCTCCCAAACCGGAAGAAATCGATGCTTTCCTGGCAGACGATTCGCCGGAGGCATTTTCGACTGTTGTCAACAGATTGCTCGATTCGCCTCATTACGGAGAACGCTGGGGGCGTCACTGGCTCGATGTCGCACGCTACGCCGATTCCAATGGACTTGATGAGAACGTCGCCCATGGTAACGCCTGGCGATATCGCGACTATGTGATTGAGTCGCTCAATAATGACAAACCTTACGATCAGTTTTTGCAAGAACAACTCGCCGGAGATCTGCTGAACGCGGTAGAACCCGAGACCGACTACCATCTGAAAAACGAGCGACTGATCGCGACAGGCTTTCTGTCTCTTGGTCCTAAAGTGCTGGCCGAAGTTGATTCGATAAAGATGGAAATGGACATCATCGACGAGCAGCTTGATACGGTTGGACGCTCCTTGATGGGTCTGACACTCGGGTGCGCTCGCTGCCACGACCATAAATTTGATCCGGTGGCTCAAGCCGACTACTATGCCATGGCTGGCATTCTGAAAAGCACGAAGACGATGGAGAGTTTCAAGATCGTCGCCAAATGGAACGAAAACGAGATTGCATCCCCCGATCAACAAGCTCAGAAAGAAGCTCAACAGGCGAAGATCGAAGCTAAAAAAACAGAGATCACAGGGTTAGTTGCCTCAGCAACGGAAAGCTTGAAACAACGTCTGGCACCCGATGGAAAGCTTTCTGAGAAACCCGAAACACAATTCACTGCTGAAGAACAGACTCAATTAAAAACACTCCGTGAAGAGCAGAAAAATCTGGAAGCCAACCTTCCTGTACTTCCCACCGCGATGAGCGTGAAAGAGGGCGAGGCTGAGGACATTCAGATCCATATTCGAGGATCACACCTGACCTTGGGAGATACCGTCGCACGCGGATTCCCGCAGGTCATTGAAATTCCCGTTGAATACAAGATTCCCGACGCCCAGAGTGGTCGTCTTGAATTGGCTAACTGGCTAACCAATAAAGAGCATCCATTGATGCCAAGGGTCATGGTCAATCGCATTTGGCGCTGGCATTTCGGTGAAGGAATCGTAACGACTCCGGACAATTTTGGTTTACAAGGCTCGAAACCAACACATCCTCAATTGCTGGATTGGTTGGCGGCGACCTTTATTGAGAAAGGGTATTCGCTGAAAGAAATGCATCGCTTAATGATGCTGTCGAGTACCTATCAGATGAGTAGCGAATATGATGAGACTACTGCGGAACGTGATCCGGGCAACGTCTACTACTGGCGATTCAACGCACGTCGACTGGAAGCGGAGTCGATTCGAGACGCTGTTCTAGCCGTCGCCGAAACATTGGATCGCGAAATGGGGGGCAATTTACTTAACGTCGATAACCGGGCCTTTGTTTTTAATCATGAGTCGAAAGAAAATGTGGACTACGATTTTGGTCGTCGTTCTATCTATCTCCCCGTGATACGTAATCACCTGCATCCCGTATTCTCACTGTTTGATTATGCCGATGCGAGTGTTTTAAATGGAGACCGTCAGACGAGTACAGTCGCCACCCAAGCGCTCTTTCTGATGAACTCACCCTTCCTGGAAGAGCAGACAACGGCGTATGCGAACTGGTTGATTGCCCAGGAATCAGAAGTTCCGGCTCGCACCAACCTGTTATACGTCAAAAGCTACGGACGACTTGCTACTACTGAAGAGCAGGAGCGGGTACAGAATTTTCTCGCCGAGTTTCCCGACGTCTGGAAGAGTGATCATCCAGATGCGGAAGAGTCAGCGGTGACGGCGGCAACCTGGCAGGCCTTGTGCCATGCCGTTCTAGCGGCGAACGAGTTTACTTACCTGCGATAAGCATTCCTCTTCTCTGTTAGTTGAAATTCTGTTTGTTGAGTTAGGTCTATTGCAAATCGTACAGCGAAAGAGATGAGAACCCATCCTGTAATATCAGCTACCAATTAACCCATCAGCGGGGTTCAGGACAGCTTCTACTTGTGAAGAAATAGGGATTATGAAGAAACGTGATTTCGAAGAGATGCATGAAGTGCTCAACATGCCCGGGTCCCGTCGGCAGATGCTCAAGCAGAGTGCCGTTGGATTCGGATACCTTGCGCTGGCTTCGATGCTCAGCGGCGAATCATTACAGGCTGCGGCTGGTCCGCGTGCATCTTCTGACAGCATGACCCACTTTCCCGCGCGGGCCAAGCGAGTCATCTTTCTGTTTATGAAGGGAGGCCCTTCCCAGGTCGATACCTTCGATTACAAACCCAAACTTCAAGCGGATACTGGCAAAGAGTTGCCGTTCGACAAACCTCGCGTGCAGTTCGCTCCGACGGGAAACTTGCTCGCATCACCCTGGAAATTCAAACAATACGGCGAATCGGGAAAACATGTCAGTGAACTTTTTCCGCACGTTGCTGAATGTGTCGATGATATCTGTTTTCTGAATTCCTGCCACGGTACAAATCCGGCTCACGGTGGCGCCGCTTTGAAATTGCATACCGGGAGCGATAACTTTGTCCGGCCCAGTATGGGGGCCTGGGTGAATTACGGACTCGGTTCGGAAAACAACAACCTTCCGGGCTTCATTACCATCTGTCCGACACTCGCTCATGGTGGCGTGAAAAACTGGAGTTCCGCATTCCTTCCGGCTGCCTGTGCGGGAACGCCCTTGGGAAATGCCAGCCTTTCTTCGGAAGAGGCGCGAGTACAATTTATCGAGAACTTAAAACTCTCCCGTAAATCGCAGCGTGTGCAGCTCGATATGATTCGCCAGATGAATCAGGATCTCCTGAATCGAACAGGTCCGGAATCGGCGCTCGAAGCACGGACGGCATCTTTCGAGCTCGCATTTCGGATGCAGTCGGAAATGCCGGATGCGGTCGATCTGACACAAGAGTCCGCCGCGACTCACCATCTCTATGGTCTGGACGAAACTGAAACTGCAGATTTCGGACGGCAATGCCTGATGGCACGTCGGTTTTGCGAACGAGGAGTCCGCTTTGTGCAAATCACGCATAGCAATACCCGCGTTCAGTGGGACCAGCATGGGGAACTTCGCAAGGAGCATCCTATCAACGCGAAGGAAGTTGATAAGCCAATTTCTGGGTTGCTGAAAGACCTGAAACAGCGTGGCTTGCTTGAAGATACTCTGGTCGTATGGGGGGGGGAGTTTGGTCGAACGCCCACCGTACAAGGGGGCGGCAACGATGGTCGCGACCATAACCCGGAAGGATTCACGATGTGGATGGCGGGTGGTGGTGTGAAACCGGGGATCTCTTACGGTGCCACGGACGACTACGGATTTTACGCCGTTGAAAACAAAGTTCACGTTCACGATATGCACGCGACGCTCCTGCACTTGATGGGCCTTGATCATCTTAAGCTGACCTATCGATATGCGGGTCGCGATTTCCGATTGACCGATGTCGCCGGGAATGTCGTGCACGATATCATTGCCTGATTTTGCAGAAGCTTTCCTGATTCCCAAGTGTTGCCGCGACTGAACCTGCAAAACTAATGGGCAGCGCGTTCCCCAGTCGGTTTTTATCCGAAAAGAACTCCCCTCATGTTCACCCCTGAATCCCGCCGCGCCGACTTTCCGTCGCTCGAAGGTCGTAGTTACTTCAATACAGCCGCTGAAGGTATTCCCCCTCTCTCTGTCCTTCACGCATTGGAGCAATATGGGCAGGACAAATTATTGGGTATGGATGGCCGCGCAAAACACGAGGCGGTTTGGGACCGAGCGAAACAGGAACTCGCAGACGCTTACGGACTGTCGACGGATGAAGTCAGCTTCTGTTCTTGCTCTTCCGAAGCATTTAACCTGGCAGCGTTAGCATTACAGCTGCAACCGGGTGATGAAGTCGTCATCAATGATCTCGATTTTCCTGCCGGTTCCACCCCCTGGTTGCAGGAGTCTTCTCCCGCGACCGTTAAAGTCTGGAAGTCACGAGACTTTGCTTTACACCCTGACGATCTGAAACCGTTGCTGTCTCCACGGACTCGATTAGTCACGACTTCGCTCGTAAGCTTCTTCAATGGATTTAAGATTGATGTCCCTGAAGTAACTCGATTGGTCCGAGCCCATTCCCCAGCCCTGTTCGCGTTGGATGTCACACAGGGATTGGGGCGTATTCCACTGGAACTTTCCGACGTGGACCTGATTATCAGTTCAACCCACAAATGGATTCTGGCCAGTCATGGTGGCGGCTTGGTAGGAGTCCCTGCCCATCGCGCAGCGGAATGGACCGTCCCTGCCGGAGGCTGGTTCAATCTGCAAAATGCGTTCGAAGCTGATCGCTTTGAAAAAACCGTGACTAAACAAGGAGCCGCCAGCTTTTCCGTGGGGATGCCTAACTACCCTGCAATCTATGCGATTGAAGCCGGTCTATCATACATTCGGCAACAATCAATTCCGAAAATCAACGACTATTGCCAACCCTTGTACGATCATTGTTTCGCGGAGTTAAACAAACTCGACGTCGAAATGCTGACTCCCTCCGATCCGGCTAATCAAGCGGGGATCATGGCGTTCCGCCACCCCGATGCCGAACGAATTTACAAACACCTGCACGCCGAGAACATCCATTTGATGTACCACGCCGGACGTCTGCGTATCGCAATTCATGGTTACAACAGCGAAGCCGATGTCGAACGTCTACTAGCCGGAATTCATTCCGCAGTAAAATCCTGAATGAATTTATTCGCTGTGGTTGTTACCAACCATAGGAAGACTTCAGGACATCAGGGCGTAACTCTCCAAAGGTGAAGGTGCGTCCTGTGGAGAGGTTCTGGAAGGTGACTTCTGCGGGGCTGAACAGTGCGGGATCGAGCTTGTAGAAATCGCGATCGGCTTCTTCAAATAGCTTCAGGAAGGGTTCCCCGAATTTGTCTGAGGAATTCGCGGGAACTTTGGGGCCGATCTCTTCAAGCGAAGCGTCATCGCCCGTCACCCAAATTTGCACTCGCCCGCCGTAAAGAATGGCATCGTTGGTCCAGCCAATTCCCGTGAGCGGATCGGCGGCAATCGGCGGCAATGGCGCCGTTCCCATGGCGCTCTCGATCCTTCCAAGATCAAAATCGAGTTCCAGAAGTTGATGAAGCGCCGTTTCGATAGAGCGTGCGACGACTTGGATCGATCCTGCCAGACTGGATGCGGGAGCCACGACCATCACGACATCACTCGGTTCGACGTTCGCTTTCTCAGCGATATACCGAGCCACCATTTCTGTCGGTAACTGATGGCTTTCCAGGACGCCAATGACCGTTTCGGCCTTTTCGCTGTATTTCAGTTTTTCAAACAGAGATTCGTTGGCAGCGACTGCGCGCATCGGGCCGGACCCCATGGCGAAGTAGCCATCAACATTAATGCTCCACCCGGCGTATTGGCTGAGCAAGCAGGCGGCGATGGGGTGGTCGCTGGAAACATTCACATGAGGACACGTGATGTCGCCGATTTCTCGATGAGAAAGAAACAACTCGCCCAGGTTCGACATGCAAATGCCACCGAGCATGATGCCCGCATCAAGTCCACCCGGCACTTTGACGCCGAAATCGAGCACCCGTGCTCCGTTAACCAGTTCATGCACTTCGATCTTCAATTCGTCGGCCAGATCAATCGCCTCTTCAATGTTGAACAGGGCACGCGAATTCAGATCATAATCTTTATTAACGTCATGCGGCATGGGGAGGGAGTTCTAACCTGCGATGTGGCAGAAATGAGAGTAGGTCACGTCATCGAAGCGAATGACGATAGAAAGCAATATAAAGCTAGCTCTAAGTCGCTACTGTAGTCCGATCCAAGTTGAATATCAAAGGGGCAGCATACGAGAACTCGTACATAGCTCTCATTTCCAGATTGACCTCATATCGAACTTCAGAAACAGAGACTACTGGCCGACAGAACTTCAGAATGGGTGGTTGTTTCCCCTTGTCGAAACCGTTTAGAATACAAAATTCAATAAAATACGAAGCAACGAACACGCCTTCGGTCGAATGGACCACGGCAAATATCCGGAAAGTAGAGAAGCTAATGAGTGATGTCCGAAATTTCGGAGCGATGGGTGACGGCAAAATGGATGATACCGCTGCAATTCAGCATGCGGTTGATACAGGTGATGGTCCAGTAGAAATACCGGCGGGGAATTATCTGATTACGAAACCGATTGTCGTTGATCTTGCCCGCGTTGGACGCCGATCCATTCATGGCCATGGTGGCGTAGCCAAGATCATCATGGCGGGGGCTGGGCCTGCTTTTTTTCTGAAAGCATCCCATGGAAAAACAGCTGATCCCAAGACCTTTCGTCCCGAAGAATGGCAGAACGAGCGAATGCCGCAGATAGCCAATCTGGAAATCGAAGGTACACACCCAGAGGCGGAAGGAATCCGGATCGAAGAAGTGATGCAACCGACTTTAACGGGTGTCTTGATCCGTAACGTTCATCATGGCGTGCATGTGACCAGCCGCGCTCGGAATGTCCTGATCGATGGCTGCCATATTTACCACAACACTGGGGTGGGAGTCTTCTTTGATCACTGCAATCTTCATCAGGCGATCGTGAGTGATAGCCATATCAGTTACAACCGGTTGGGTGGAATTCGGCTTGAGGGAGGAGAGATTCGTAACTTCCATGTGACGGGTAACGATATAGAATATAACAATAATAAAGTGTTCGGTTTGGAGGATCTTCCTTCCGCAGAGATTTATATCGACATTCAGGATGGATCAGTTCGCGAAGGGACAATCACCAGTAACACGATTCAAGCAACCCCTTCGCCCGACGGTGCCAATATCCGCATCATCGGTTCCAAAGATCAAGGCAACCTGAAATTCGGTCTCTGGACGATCAGCAGTAATCTGATCACGAGCCAGACGACGAATATTCATATCAGTTCATCGATGGGTGTGACCTTAAGCGGAAACCACTTGGGGAATGCCGATGTACGTAGTCTGCTCGTCGAAGACTCGACACAAATCGTCGTCGGCTCGAACTGTTTTGGTTACAACGAAGAATACCGAAACACGCAAGACAGTACCGGCATGAAGTTCGTGAACTGTGATAACTGTAATATCTCAGGTTCAATTATCCACGGTAAAACGGAATCGTTTCCAAACGTGGCCGAAAGGCGGGGACTTGTGGAGTTGGTCAATTGCCAGCGTATGAGTATTACCGGTTTGCAGGTTTTCAATGGATTGCCCGCAGGCATGTATCTCGAAGGCTGCACGGATACTTTGCTGACCGGTTGCACCGTGTTAGACACACGAGACGGTGTGAAAACGCCGAGTATCGAATGGCCCGATGCCAACAACAGCAACATGCTCACCAGTTGCCGTCTGGATGCGGCCACAAACCTGAGCCCGGAATTAAACCAACAGGCAAACGTCATCCTTTAACAATATCCGACTTCTCCCCTACTCGGTTCCGGCAGGTTCCGGAACCGTTTCAGCGGAGGGCCGTTCCACTTTCGCGGGAATTGTGCTTTCTGGATTTGCTGGGACGTTTTCCTCGGACGGGTTTGTCTGCTCACCTTTCTGCGGTAAAGAACGCAGTTCGAGTTGTTGATCGACGAGTTGATGACCGAGGCTCGATACCGTGTGATAACCTTGCAGATAATTGCGAACATTTTCAAACAAATTTTCATGCTTTAAGGCAAGGTATCTAAAGAGTAGTCGCCGATTATGATCGTAGACGGGAAGGTCTGTTAGTTCTTCCCAAGTGACGGATTCCGCTTGGAGGATATTACGAAGGCCGGTTGTATTCTTGTAGGCATCGGTGAGAGTTGTGTAGTACTCATCGATAACCGCCTCCGCTTCGGAATTCTTCCCTTCCTTCTGAAGGCGAATCGCTTCCATCAGTTTGAACGAGAATAGGTCGAAATCGAGATCAACTTCATAGACTTCCGAGAGCTCTTTCATCATCGTATTGATCTTGGTTTGATAGTCATCCTGTGTTAGCAAAATCAGTTCGTATCGAACTTCATCGTAGTATTTGAGGCTCTCTCCGCTCTCCTGAATGTCTATGGCGGCTTTGAATTCTCCCGAGCAAAACAGTTTCCAGAATTCGGGAAACTGTGCTACCCAATCTGTCTGCTGGTCGTATTTCTTATCGTAGTTCGCTTGCCATGCTTCTATTACTGCCGGGACTTCGGAAGAGCGTCCTGTCTCGATTAATTCTTCAATGCGAAATTGTAACAGACCCATATCGGTGAATTCTGATTCCGCAAGTTCGGCGTAGATCTGATCTATCTGTTCTAGGTCTCTTAGACATAAGAGACAAACGAGTTTGAACAGTGATTGACTATTTTCGGGGAACTCGACTTCCAAGTCGTTCCATTGAGGGTTGTCTGAATAACGTTGCTTCCGTAATGCAAAACCGACCTCTTCGACCTCGATTGCTTTTTCATATTGTCCAGCTGCGTGAAGGGCTTGTTTATATACATTCAAAAGTTGGTTGTTATCCGCCTGTTTCTGATAGAGATCGGAATAAATCTCTACCCGTTTCTGGAGAGATGGCGTCACCGATGCCAGCATGTATTGAAATGTCGCAATCTCAGGGAACTCCTCGGCCCATTTCTGGATGTCTTCTGTTCCTTCAGTGAATCGGTCCAGCCGATTCATCATTTCTCCATAGGAATCTGCCCAGAAGAACTCGTCCGGGTGTGCTTTCAACCAGCGAATCATGACGGAGCGAAATCGATCCAGTTGTTCCTGTTCTGTAAGCACCGTTGAATAAGTTTGGAGTACTAACGATAAATCTTCATCGAGAGGTTGGTCTTCCGGCGAATCCTCATCTGGTAAATAACGCTCCAGAAACCGCGTTTGGCGAGTATCAATCTGCTTTTCGCTCATGCCGTTAGTGCCGATTTCTCGTAGCAGATACGCCGCACCGAAACCTCGATCTTGAATCAGCCTCAAGCCGGTTCGCTGGTGGACTTCAGTGGGATTACTGGAAGAGACATGAATTTCGAGCGGAAATTCTTCGAAGTAAAAGTTGATGTCATCAAATTGTTTTAACTTTTCGAACATAAACACTTGCGATTCTTTGGCTGCTCGTTCGCTAAAGTCCTGGTCTTCATCCTCCGAATAAAATTCAACCACTTTCATGTAGGCCGCAGACTCGGTCGGATCAAGGATGGTGACGGTATCATCGATCAGGCGTTTGAAGAAACTGGATTCCATCGTAAAGTCATACGGTTCTCGCTTCTCGACTTCACTCAGAGGAGCTTGAAGTTGGACAGTGTGAGCACCTTCGCTGACGGAGACTTCTGTTTGACTAAGTGGCGGAACGTGGATCAATTCTTCTCCGACCATCACTTCGATTGGTTCATTCAATCCATTCAGCACATACACGGATCGATTGCTTTTAAGGTAAAGCGAACCCATCACAACGACACTGCCTATTAACAGCACCACTGCCGAAACAATCGCCCAGGGCTGCTGGTAGATCGGGACTGGTTTTAAAATCCGATTGGTCGGTTTGAGATGCTTTTCTGTTTTGCGCACCGCTTTAGAGAAGTCCGGGTGCCGGGAAAGTTCGGGGCTTTCCTCTTTCAATTTGGTGAAAAGCTGATGCGCTCTTTTGTGTTCTCCCTGCTGCTGATAAGCCTCCGCCAGGAGGATCCAGAGACCAGGGTCGTGATGTTCCTCGTCCTGTTCTAATTCCTCGAGGAGTTTTTCTGCCCGATCGGGTTCTCCCTCCTGAATATAGGCGACGGCCATGCCCTGGATCGCTTCTGGTTTGTGTGGGGCTAGTTCGTACGCTTTGCGAATGCTCTTCTGGGCATCTTCAGGCCGTCCCGTGATTTCGTACCACGTGGTCAGATAATAGTGAGCGTCAAAATCTCGTGGGAAGCGTTCTTTGATCACACGGGCGATTTCAGCCGCCTGATCCTGTTTACCAGCTTGATGAAAGGTCTGGTGCAGTTCGATAGCCGCTGCCAGATCGTGTGGTTTTTCCTTCATCCGAAGCATGCTCTCGGTTAAGGCAGATTCAACCGAATCCTCCCATTCACTCAGCTTCAAAGTGCGATGTTGGCCGCAATGATTACACTCGCCCAGCACTCGTTTGCGACCAAGGGGGATAATGGGAATGTAAAGCAGGCAGACACTGTGCAGCGTGTCGTAGTCAATTATTTGAGAAGGCTGACCACAGAATTCACATTTGCCTTGATATTCGTTTTTGTTTTTCTTACCGAAGTAAGTCGTTCCAACTCCGTTAATCGTAAACGGCATGATGTGCTCGCTGATGGAGGATAGAAGAAATGCAAGTATAAAATATCGTCACATTTCGTCTGTCAAATATCAAGCACAAAGCCGTCCTTCTCTCATTCAATCTATCATCATGAGTTTCGCGATGGTTAATTATATCGAGAAGTGAACGAGAGGCAGGCAAGGAATGGAGGCAGGGATTACTCTTCGCTATTTAGCGTCTCCATAATCAATCCTGCCCGTTCGACGACCTTCTCGTGACTTTCGTAGGGAAAATAAGCAGCACGCATCACGAAACCATACGCTTCGCCTACTTTGTAATCAGGAATGAACCATTGAAAATCCCACGCTGGATTTTTTCCGCCACCACCCGTAGGAGACTGGGCGAACCAGATTTGGTCCCGTTGTCGAAAGAGTTGAACGAAGGCCATGTCATGACTGACACCATAGTAGCCAGGTGCCATATGAACGTAGCCAGAAGGATGGTTGGCGAGCGTGATGGGGAAACCTTCATCAAAGACAATCGTATGCGGATAGTTTGCTGGGGGATGGGTGCTCCGAACGCCGTGGCTGGGAGAGATCAAGTTGATCCACTCCGGGTCGGTGTCGTTTTCCTGGCTGTTCTGGCCCCAGAAGTTAATTCCGATTTTGGGAGGTTCATGCATATAACTGGCCCAAAATAGGCCGATGAAGTCTTGTGAAAACGTCGCTGCTTTAGGAACACATTCGAATGTATATTCAAGCGTACCATCCGCTTTCAATTCATACCGACCACAGCTTTCGAGTTTCCAATTGAAAGTAGGACCCTGGTAAAGTTCGACGGTTCGATCGTTGATGATTCTCAATTGCATCGGATTGCGACGAGGTTCGAAGATTTCCTGCTTCACTTTGTTTGTACCGTCATGAATATGTTCGTAATTCAATCCAGCGTAGGTCGGAACAAATAGGTTGGCTTGGCGCTTTGCATGTCCCCAGTAAGCGATGCCGTTGTACCCCGGTTTGTGCTCGGGTGTAAATTGAGTTTTCCCCGGACCATTATCGACGATCACGAGAATGGTATCGCCCGCTCTAAGAATTGCCGTTCCGGTCGTTGAGACCGAGTACTCGACATTGGGATTGGTCAGGCTGGTCACCCTCGGCGCCGCCAGCGGATGAGCACCCGTCAGAAAGCAAAGGCCAATAATACCAAATAGACAGCAGCACAATCTGGATTTCATGAGTGACCGCCCTCGTGGGGTTAGGCGAAATAAGGATAGGAAGATTGTATCCTAAGACCTACATAAGATCGTGTACAGCGCATTCGGTAAGTCAGCAAGGTGTAGGAAGAGGATGGTGTTAAGAGAGAGGTACTTGCTGAAATGCCCACAGTCGACGTAGGATTACGGATGTCTGACATTTCATTTCTGAACGAATGGCAAACCGATCTAGAAACTTTCGCAGTCCTCAAATATTCGAGCGAGTTTAATCCTGCTCAGAATACTTATGCGTGATGAAAATTCTCTAGGTGGAGGTCTAAATTGAAGTGCAAACGTGAGGGTAACATTTTTTGATTTGGAGAACACGAATTCCAGTTCAATAATTTGATTGATTCGTAGCATGTTCTTGAAACCGATGACGAATTTATCGTATTGCCTGTCCCTGAACAGAAAAGTATTTTGGTGGATAATGTGTATGCGATAGCTAAAAACGGGAAGCTCAAATGAAAAATCAAGTCACGAAATCTACCGTTCGATGTCGGCCACACTTATATCTCAAAGAGTAAAGTCCTCCCGGTGAAACTCAACGGCAAAGAAGTTATCGATGCACTTAAGTTTCAATGGGGATGTTGTCCGAGTCGAATTGGACTCAGGTAAAATTCACCATATCACATATCTAAAATGAACCTGATAACATGGAAGAGTCTCATTGAACATTTCATTATCGGAAACCTCGAAATTGTAAATGGAGTGACATTGTCAGTTGGAAACTGTGCCAGGGTCGGGAGGGAATGTGACATATGTAGGAATCTTTCACCTTTTACAAGCATACCGGGATGTCATCAGTAGGCCATCCCATAATCTCAATCTTCGTGCATTGGAGTTCGAACAATGGAATCCATGGGGTTCCAACTACGAGGAAAGCAACACCATGAATATTCCGTTAACTTTGGAGGATATCAAAGAGGAAATACACACTCAGTTCCAAGATAAGCCGCCAAACGGTTGGCTCCTTGGGTGGGACGAGAGTCGAGGTTTTGCTTCTCTTCACACCGCTGCAGCTCCGCATTCAATTGTCAACTGCACGTCCTTTGACTACGGATTCTGTAACTGGTTTGAATTGATAATCGACAGTGAAATCGATGAGTGTTACTGGAAGCTTACTATAAAGCTTAGCTTTATAGTACCTGCATATGTTTATTATTGGACGCAATACGACCGTCCGGCTAGATGCAGAGTCCTTTCCAATGCACCTTTGGGATACGAGGAGATTGAAGACAGATTACGTGTCGTTGTGGAGAACGCAGGTTTTTTCGAGATACCAATGGAATGGTATGATTACGAAATGAAAGGTGTGGAACTTGAATTGAGTGGTACAGAGAATGTTACGTTAAGTAAATGTCTGTTCAGCGATTATGACGGGTAGCAAGAAGTCGATTCTAAACTCCAACTATTCATTTATGTTCAGTTCATCAGTGGAAAAAACCGCTCAGAAACATTCAGTCCAATTCGGCTAATCTACATACAAACACAATTCATAGAGGCCTGAATCGGAGTAGAAACTGCCGGGTAAAGGTTACTGGAAAAATTCATCGCACGGCGATATGGTGAGCACTGCTTTTTCACTAGTAAGATCCGTCACTGATGGATCTGCTTCCGAATTGATGGCTGTCTGTTTCTTGAAGGTTAAAATCATGGAATTGAAACCGATTACCGATGCTCTGGCTGAAAAGATGCCCTCCGTACTTCGCTGGGGGGGAGCGGTTGCCAAACTACTGCGGCAATACAATGTCAGCGTGGAGAATAAAGAATCGGGATATGCCACCACGGACGCGTTGACCTTAGCTGATCTTAGTGTGCAGGAACTGGTCGTCGCGGCACTACGGGATGAAGACCCGATCTTTCAAACCTGTCGACTGGAAGCAGAAGAAGTTACTGGAGACATGGGCCGTTTTTCGGAAGACGCACCCTACACAATTTGCCTCGATCCGATTGACGGCACCAAACAGTATCAGGATCGCTCCGGCAACGGTTACGCCGTCATGCTGAATCTCCGGTCGCGGGAAACGGTTCTGTATTCGCTGGTGTACATTCCAGAGACTGGCGAACATGGAATGTGGGTCGAAGCGGTGGGCGACGTGATTCGCTGTGGCTTCGATGATCCTTCTCGGCCTGCGAGGGAGGTTTTGGACAGCATGACTCCCATTGACCCATCGACGCGGCCCGATTCTCCCAGTATCTACATGATCGGTTTTCAGCAACACGATCCGGACAAAGCCCGCCAGGTGACGGAAGCGGGGCTGAAAGGGGTCATTCCCAGTGAGATGCCAGGTTGCATTTACGAACTGTTCGCACGGGGAGAATTCGGTGGTTCGTTGATTCACACACCGAATATTTACGACTTCCCTGTGTCGCTACAGATAGCTCGGATTCTGGGTGGCGATGCTCTGTGGGCACACAATAGCGAACCGGTCAATTTCGATGAACTGTGGAACGACGAACGAGCCAGCATGCTCCGCCTTCCCGGAGTCATCGCCTGTAGCGATAATCCGGAAACACTCAAAACACTTTGTGCCGTGGCGAAAGACTGGAATCAGAACCGCTACGAAAACTGAGTCTGTCGATAGTGAATCTGTCGATGAAGTCCTCCCCGGTTACCGGCTTGTCGCCAGGTCGGGGGTGCTGTCGGAGTTCGGTGAGGTGGTTTCGTCTTCGGTGATCGCACGGATATCGTCGCGAGTCAGTTCGACAAGAATTCCACCCATGCGGAAGAAACGGTGAATTTTGCTGAACCAGAGTTCGGCCTTCAATTGCAGTCCCGCTTTGACGCACGCTTCCTGGAACCGTTTTCGGTTATAGGTTCGGCATTTCCAAGTCCGGCTAGTCATGGCACCTGCGAAGGTGTCCTCAGTCGTCATGATCAGGATGCTGCCCCCTGGTGCGAGGACGCGTCCCATCTCTTTCAGACCCGGAATAGGGTCGGGAAGATGTTCAATGACCCAACCACAGGTGATGCAGTCAAAGCTTTCATCGGCAAAAGGGAGCTGCATCAGGTCTCCGGAGATGAAGTTCGGCCGCTCGTCCTTAACGCGTAAACGGGCGCGCCGCAACATTTTCTGGGAAAGATCGAAGGCGACGAAATTCGCGTCGATATCGACTTCTTTCAGCAGGTGGCCTAGGACCTGTCCTGCCCCGGAACCGACGTCCAGTAGCGATTTTCGCTGGCTGACGTCAAATTTTTTGCCACGGATCAAATGACCAATCAGAGGTTCGTGCAGGGAGATCATGCTGGCCATGGTGAGTACAGCACCAGCAGGGCCATCGTAATGTTGCTGTACGTGGTCGCGGTATTGCTCAAACGGCAAACGTCTAATGCCATTAAATTCCACTACCCGGCGTAACATTCTCTTCGACAGGGTCTTGATTCGTGATCGGCGTCGCTTCAGTTGCATTGTTCCGCGTGTATTCTTTCCATCGTCATTTGGATTCGGTCGTGGTCGTCGGTCAAGCCGTTCTTCAATACAAGAATCTTCGACAGAGGGGAGAGATTATTGACCAGTACCCGTTAATTTTCCTCAAATGACGCTCAGTTAGCAACAGAATAGTGATGACTTCTTGAATTTGATAATAAAGCTCTGCTTGAAGAGGTATATTGTGCAGAGTATAGTGGCAGCGCCGGGTTCACAACCAGAAAGCCGGATTTCTCTGCGTTCCAAGCCCTGTTCTTCTGCAGGAATTTATCTATCCTGCGTGACTCTCATATTGCAGCCTGTTGCCCTCATTTGAGTGGTATAGGTTGTTTCTGGCAGGAGTGATCGCTGCCTGAGACAAACGCCTGAACAGGCGACACTCAGACAGGAAACGACAGAAAGTTTACTGTTTCGGTTACGATAACGTACTTCCTTTAGCAGAGTTCTATTAACCTTCCGCCCCTGCCCTTCCCGTCAGACAGTCGATAGACGCATTCATGCAGCAAGTCCTGAATATCAGAAATTCGGATGACCCTCGAGATATTATCCATCTCGCGGTGCAGGCACTCGTCGATGGCGAACTGGTCGTTTTCCCCTCCGAAACCGGTTATTTGATCACCGGCTATAGTCTGCAGAAAATCGCTGCTGAGCGGCTCAAGGCTGTTTTGAACGCACATGCATGCGATCTGGAAACGCGTGGAAGTTGCTTTCTCACTTTAAAAAGTGGGACAGAACTGGCCGATTACACCGGGGTTCTGGAAGGATTTGGCCGAAAACTGAGCCGCCGCTGCTGGCCGGGTCCAGTCAGTCTTTCCCTTCCGACCCAGATCGACACAGGAACAGTCCCAACCTTGCTTTCTTCCTTTTCAAAACCGGTCAGAGAGTTGCTTGTAAATGAAAATCGCGTACAGTATCGCGTACCGGCTCACGACTCGATTCAGGATGCAATGAAATTGCTGCCTGCACCTCTGGTCACTATTCGAGAATGTTGGGGTAAATCCGCTCTCTTGACGACCGCCGCAGACGTGCAAGAATTCCTGAAAGATCAATCTGCGCTCGTGATTGATGATGGACCGAGTCGATACGGACAAGCTGCTACGGTCGTGCATGTGGACGAATCCGAGTGGGAGTTAAGAGAGAAAGGAGTTGTCTCAGCGGCAACTTTAAGGAGATTGGCCAGCGATATGTTTTTGTTCGTGTGTACAGGCAATACCTGTCGCAGTCCGATGGCAGAGGTTTTATTCCGCAAATATCTCGCAGATAAGCTACAATGTCAGGATGATGAGCTTCTCGAACGAGGATTCATTGTCGAATCGGCAGGACTGTCTGCTCTGGCAGGAATGAGAGCTGCCGTGGAAGCGGTGGACGTTGTTGCTGAACAGGGTGTTGATCTTTCTGTTCATCAGAGTCAGCCTCTGACGAACCGTCTTATCGATCAGGCAGATTATATTTTTGTGATGACTCGAGGACATCTCGATTCGTTGTTATCAGTTCGTCCTGACATTCACGACCGGGTCCGACTTCTTTCCTCTGATGGAAGCGACGTCTCCGATCCTATTGGAGCAGGACGAGCTCAATACGAAGAATGCAAAACTCAGATCGAACAATATGTTCGTGACATAGTTGATAATATTCAATTAACCGATCAATAGGTCTATCGTTATGAAAATCGCTGTGGCCAGCGACCATCGCGGCTATGATGTCAAAGGTAAAATTCTCGATCTGCTGAAATCACTAGGCCATGAAGGCCAGGATTTTGGACCAGATGGTGAAGAGAGCGTCGACTATCCCGATTACGCTTCTAAAGTCGCACGTGCTGTTTCCACCAAAGAGGTTGATAGAGGTATCCTGATTTGCGGAACCGGTATGGGGATGTGTATCGTCGCCAACAAATTTACCGATGTCCGTGCCGCACCATGCCACGATGATTTAACCGCCGAGATGAGCCGCTTGCATAACGATGCCAACGTGCTTTGTCTCTCCGCCGACTTACTGGGGGATCGCCTGGTACATCGGATGGTCGAAATCTGGCTCGAAACCAAGTTCGAGGGAGGACGACATGCCCGCCGACTCGAAAAGATCAGAGAGTTCGAAAACGAAAACCACTGCTGTGATAGCTGAATATCTCACTCAGCAGCGGTAACCAAAACATAAAACCGAAGTAGAAGAGTTTCTTCTACTTCGGTTTTTTTATGTCAGCTCATGTTTCCGATTAGATTTTGCTTACTGTTTGATTGCTCACTGTTTGATTAATTGAATCAAACGAACTTCCATGACTTCGTCTCCAGGAACGTTAAGCTCTTTTAAGGTTAACTGCCCTGCCCCTTTCTCCAGATGAATGGTACCGACGGTCATCGGTTTCCAATCTTTTACGTACGATTCGCTTCCACGGTCGTTCGTGCGGTCCTGTTCCTTCCCGACCAGCGGCGGGTCGTTCGGTTCAGTCACTTTGCCCTGGAGATGGGAATCCTGAAAACGGACTTCGAATGAAGCCCCAACATCTTTAGCTCGGCACGCATAGTGAATTTGAACTTCGTATTCGGCGTCGTCCAACACGTCTACATGCCAAGTGATTTTATCCCCCTCCGCGCCTGTCCAATGAGTGAAGTAGGAGCAGTTGGGAGCCCCCGCACTTCTTTGGACTTCGCCATGGGCAACTCCATCGCGTGCAGGTAACTGTGTGATCTTCGCCCCGCCAACCGAGAACGGACGAGTATCGGATGTGGGAATTTCTCCCAGACTTGCGAGAAACTCGTTGGACGATTTCTGCAGTTCATTGACGATATCTGGATGAGCTGAAGCCACATCGTTGCGTTGACCAGGATCCTGGAACATATCAAACAGTTGCCCCTGAGAATCTAGCCGATACTGTTGGCTACGAACGCTGACAAGGGGACCAACGATTTTTCCCCGACGTTCACGAGGAGGATGGTAGGAGATAATCTTTCGGTTAACTTCATCTTCCTTTTCTCCCAGAAGAAGTGGTGCCAGATTTTTTCCATCGATCGGATACTTGAGATCAAATGAAATTCCTGCTAGCGAGGTAATCGTGGGCAGTAGATCAATCGCTCCTGCGATGGGTTTGATCACAGTTCCGGCGGGAATTGTCCCTTTCCAGCGAATCAGACAGGGAACTCGCACGCCTCCCTCATCGATGGTTCCCTTTTTGCCCTTCATGTCTCCATTCCAGCGCCAACCATTGGGACCGTTGTCGCTGAAATAAACGATGATCGTATCCTCGGCCAAGTTAAGTTGGTCTAAATGAGCAAGCAGCCGACCGACATTGAAATCGATGTTTTCGCACATCGCGAGCGCGGCTCGCAGGTGCAGTTCCTCCTCCTTTTCCGGGTCACGATGATGCATTTTTAGTTCCCGGTTTTTGACTTGGTCATAAAACTTATCGGGAACCTGCATCGGCGAGTGGGGAATGTTGAAAGGAAGATAGCAGAGAAAGGGTTTGTCGGCGGCATATTGTGTTGAGATGAAATCGATGGCGTGATTCGTCAAGTCGTCAGTCAGGTAACCTTCGCCGAGAGTAAGTTGATTATTATGGTCCAGTAGCGGACTGAAATAATGGCCCCAGTGCCCCGCTGTAAAACCGAAATACTCTTCAAATCCCCGCGCGTTCGGATGGTAGGGAAACTGCGTCCCGTTATGCCATTTGCCAAATGCTCCCGTCGCATAACCTGCTGTCTGAAAAACGTCGGCAATCGTCAGTTCATTCGGGTTCATACGCTCTTCGCCCGTACTGACACCACGAACACCCGTGCGCGCGTAATATCGCCCCGTCATGAACTCGGCTCGCGTCGGTGCGCAGACAGGACATACAAAGAAGTGATCAAACTGGGCTCCTTCGTTTGCTAATGAGTCGATGTGGGGCGTTGATAGGTTTGTATTACCGTGAAGACTTAAGTCTCCCCACCCCTGATCATCCGCGAGAAGAATAACCACGTTTGGCAGATTTTCCTGCGGGGCTGCCCACAGAATGGCTGGAGAAATAAATACAGTCAACATGCCCAGCACGAGCAAAACAGTCTTTAAGCAGAGACGCATGTTTCTATTTCCTGTTTGGTAGCAATGGGCTCTTTACTTATTCCTGATGAGAGTTTTACATTTCATCAGGAGAATATCTGCAATACACCTCGCGTTTACTTCTCTAGCATTGCAGGTATCCAGAAGTTTTTTAAGCGAGCTTTGGTATTATGTGAAAGGTCTGACCAAGATTTGATATCAATCTTAAGCTGCGCGACTGTTGATGTTTTTGCTTCGCGCCAACCTCCCGTAAAAGTACTCAAAAAATCCTCGATAATTGGGTTGTGACCAATCAATAACACGCGGTCATGTTTATCGAGTTGCTGATTGAGGACGTCGACATACGAGATCACTGAAGAGAAATAAAGGTCAGGGTTCACTTCCAGAGGTCCGTTCCAATCCATCGCTTTAATTACTTTTTCTGCGGTCCTTCTCGCCCGTTTCGCATTCGAGCAGACAATCATGTCAGGCTCCAGCCCTTCGTTGACCAAGTGCTTGCCCATTAATGTCGCTTCCCGTTTCCCCCGGGAATTCAAAGGACGCTCGATGTCTTGGTCGGCCGGGTTGTCCCAACTCGATTTTGAGTGTCGCATTAAAAGTAACGTTTTCATACCGGACCGGTTTCTCGAAGAGGCGAAAAGAGAGGGAGGACGTGTATCGATGAAAATCGACGCTCGCCGGAATATCGCAAGATCAAGGCTGATTGAAGGATTCAGAATCAACCACTAAATTCAATAGCTGTTGGGAATGCCTTTAGGCTACGATAATTGTGGAGTAGAGGCTTCTGGCTTGCAACTCACAGGGCGTGGTCAACCGTTCTGACGCCTCAATAGTCCATGCGATTTCAGATACGATCAAGAGCGAAAGTTGGGTTGAAATCGGGTGACTTTTCGGCATTTTCTTGTTTTTTTATGGTCATTTTTCTCTGGAATGGCCGTTTCTGGAGTCTGGGCGCCGCCTCGCAATGTGGTATGATAAAATAAGAGTGCGTTGATGCATTATGCGTCGTCGCGCTCAATTCGGAGTTGTTGCGAGTTAATGGAGTTCACTCGCGTGTCATGTTTTCACTGACGAACAGCTTTGAATTCCCATGCCTCTTTCCTCACGTTCCCACCTTTGATGCGTATCTTCCGTATATATTATTATGGAAGTATGTCTATAAACTTGAGTTACTCACCGAATTCAATTTAAGAGTGCTCTCCCGGTTACGTCCAGGAGCTGAACTTCCACAGCGGGTTTCGTCAGTAATGACACTTAAAATTTGACTAACACTCATCTTCACACTATTGCACTTTGGAGAAACCGAATGTTTCAAAATACAAATCGCCGTGACTTCATGAAACAGGGAGCCGCCCTGAGTACCGCCCTTTGGGTTGGCAATCAAACTGCTTACGCTGCCCCTAAGTCACCGCTCGAAAAAATCAACTTTGCCTGTATTGGTGTTGCTGGAAAAGGAAATAGCGATTCCTCCTCAGCTGCTCAAGCAGGAAACGTCGTTGCGATTTGTGACATTGACGATTTGTTTCTGAAGAAAAAAGCAGCCGACCGTTCTTTCCGTCGTGCAGAACGGTTCAATGATTACCGCGAAATGCTGACCAGTATGGAAAAAGATATCGACGCGGTTACTGTCAGTACACCTGACCATAGCCACGCTGCTGCCAGTCTGATGGCGATGAAACTGGGCAAAGGTTGTTTCTGCCAGAAACCTCTGACCTGGTCGATCAAAGAAGCTCGAATGATGCGGGAAATGTCTGAAGAAAAAGGCGTTGCCACTCAGATGGGTAACCAGGGAACTTCGAATACTGGTCTGCGTGAAGCGGTCGAAATTGTTCGGGCTGGTGATATCGGCGATGTCACTGAAGTTCACGTTTGGACGAACCGACCAGTCTGGCCGAGTGGAATTTCCCGTCCAGAAGGAGAAGAAACTCCTCCCGCCAACGTCAATTGGGATCTCTTCCTTGGACCTGCTGCTCAGCGTCCTTACAGCGATGGTTACCACCCGTTCAAATGGCGTGGATGGGTCGATTTCGGTACGGGTGCTCTGGGAGACATGGCTTGTCATACTGCCAACATGCCTATTATGGCACTGAACCTGTTCGATCCGATTTCCGTTGAACTGATGACCGAAGATGGCATCTTCGAAGGCGAAACCTACCCCAACAAATCGATCATCAAGTTCGAATTCCCCGCGACTGATGAACGTGGGGCAGTGACTTTCTTCTGGTACGATGGTGGTAACCTGCCCGGCGGCGAAATCGCCGAAGCTATTAAAGGTCTACCCGCCAACAACAGTGGTTGTATCCTTAAAGGGAGCGAAGGATATCTGTATTCACCGAACGATTACGGTTCAGAATTCTTCCTGTTGCCCCAGGACAAATATGCTGACTACAAAAAACCGGAACCGACTCTTCCTCGTTCGCCCGGTCACTTCGACGAGTACGCTATTGCCCTTTCCGGCGGACCCGCTGCTATGTCGAACTTCGGCTACGCTGGCCGTTTGACCGAAACCATTCTTCTCGGCAACCTGGCACTCCACGCTGGCCCAGGTAACAAAGTGGAATGGGACGCAGAAAACCTGAAAGCGACCAACAATGAATCGCTGGATCAATGGGTGATGCGTGAATACGCTGACGAGTGGAAAACCTGGATGTAATCTACGATTTAATTACTCGGTAGTGATCTAAGATTAATACAGCGATCGGAGCTTCTGTTCCGATCGCTGTTTTTTGTTCGTGTTTGTCGTCGATACGAAATCTTCAGATGCGTAAGGTAAGGTGCCGTTCACGAATCTCACGGACGATGTCTCGAAACGAGAATTCATTTGCCAGCAGATTCAATTCGCTCGCCAGATGGAAAAGCCAAGCTACGAGCCCGGTCTGCGGATGGAAGTATAGTTCGTGCAGGGCCTTGTATGTTTTGTTTCCCACGCGGCACGAAAATTCAGTAGCCGGCAATTGGAAATAAGTGTGGATCTGAAAGTTCTCCGCACCGCACAGCATGTACTCCACTGCTCTGCGTCCACTGTTGATGTTGCCTGTGGCTGAATGTGGCAACAAATTCGACCCGAGCGAACTGTTTCGAAATTGAGTGAGCACTCGTAAATTACGATCACTCAAATCAGGACCACCGTAGGCGATTCCACGCGTTCCTTCAAATTCTCGCTGTGGGTCGAAGAGTCGATTCCCATACACATAAAAATCAGGCGATTCGTTTGACGAATGAATTGCTGAGAGAAGTTCCACTTGGAAATCATCATCGAATAGTGTGTTGAACAGTTTCATTCCAATTCGAATTCCTGCACTGTCAGGTTCCAGGCTGTTTAGGATCAAACCGGGGACTTGGTTAAGCCAATGCAAAATCGGTTCTCGTACTTCGCTTAAACTGTCCCCTGCCAGTGTGGGGCTGAAATCTTTTTCCAGGGGCGTCGGGTTCGCGGGACCATTATAGGAGCGTTGCCAGGCTGCGTGCAGGTGCCTTGTCGTGTATTTGTATTCGTCGATATTCCATGCTTCATTGATTGTGGCCGGAAGGTGATATTTGCATGAGGGGATAATTAAGCAACCGGAGTCTGCGGCGATTTCATTAGCTTCTTGAATCAACTGCAGATAATCTCCAAACGATTTGTGCCATCCGCGCCCTTTCCAACTGGTCGTCCATCCTGGCTCTCCTTGTTTGCCTGGGATTCGTTCTACGACCATTCTAGTATCCGGTGAGGACCATGCCTGCATTGATTGCTGGCCCGTCTGGTTTTGTGCGATGACCGTTTTCAGGACGACAAAACCGAGACCTGCGTCGACGTCGTCGCGGACCTGACGACTTGTCATCGAAAGTTGCCCAGACGCCTTTCCGAAAGGAGACCGAATTGTCATTCCAGCGTATTTTGCAGAGAGATCAATTCCCCATTCGTCACGAATGAATTCTTCAAAGGAGGCTGGCAACGTTTGAGAGGCGAATTCGCGATACACCTGTTCGAGACGTCGAGAGACGTTGGTAGGAATTTGAGGGTTTTGCGGAAGTTCGACTGGCATGATCAGTTTAATTCTTCTGTCTCGATACTTGATTGGGATTTGTGAAAAAACTTTTCCTGTTTCTGGTCGAATACCGACCCAAAGAATGATCCGAATGGAGTGCGTTTCCGTTGAAATCTTTAGCGATTAACTGGCCTTCCGGTTCATGGTAATGATTGGCATTTATTGGATCGACTTTGATTGCTTTTGAACAGAAACTCGATCCATAATATTTTAAGGAGATCAGGGCAGCATTATTTCGCTTGAGAGAAGTGGAAATGATGTGCGAGCTGTTTTAGAGGACGGGTTGTCGGCGATTTTCCTCCAAATAAGCAAGAAAGCACCATTTCATCTAACCCGGTCCCTGATCAGTGTTGCTACAATCCTCGCATAAGTGGGCTGGCCAGACAGGATGTGAAATTTCGTCTAAAATCAGGGTTAATTAATTTTTTTGAAATATTGAACATTTTTTAACGAAAACCGTGCCAGCGAAAAGTCCCTCTTACAAACTGCATGCATTTCCGGATACCATAGGGAACGGAATACCACGTTTTTTTCTGTCAACTTCAGCAACTCTTGTTGAACTATTTTTCCGAGGTTTCGACCTATGTCTATCTACACGGCACGCTCTTATACAGCTATTTTCAGATCGTTATTACTGATCTTGCCAATCATGATGCTGAATGCTCCCCTTTCAGCGCAATCACCCAATTTGGCAAGTGTGGAACCCCAGGGAGTGGGGTTAGTGAAATTCACAGCGGACCCTGACTGGACTCAACTTCCTACTTTCTTTAATGAGCAGGAGTTTTATATTTCACTTATAAAGGGTAAGCGGAATAAATTCCCGACAGAGTATCAGCTAAAAATCAAAGTGCCAGGTCTTGTATTGATCGCAACGCCTCTGAACGAGCCTCCGAATTTAGAAGGCTACGATGAGGAAGAAACTGAAGGTATGACGTTCGTAGCTCCTTCAGAATTTGTAAAGAAAGGATGGGAGCCCGTTGGTGTCGCAATGCAAAAAGGTTTACCACAGATCCTGATGAGAAAAAATTTCGAAATCAAAGGTGATATCAATTTTATGGTTCAGAAGAATCTGGGACCGTTCCTATTTCTACCGACTAAACCAGAATACGCTCAAACAATCAGCTCTTTGGACGTGGTTGCTCTCGACAATCTGGTGAATTCGACAACGGAAGTCACCGTGACAGACGCTTCATCAACATTTCCAGATGGCTTATCGCCAGGGGAAAATGTGCCTGTAGAAATGAAGCCGAATACTTCAGAACAAACAGAAGCACAACCGGGTTCCCCTAGTGCTGGACAACCAGGAGGACTTGTTGGAACCATCTTAGGTATTGCAAAGGCACTGTCCGGAAATGGTCCAGTTGCGACGCCACAAGAGGCTTCACCGGTAAACAACAAGCCACAAACAGGCGACAATAAAGCGATGTTCATTAAGAATGTATCACTCGAAAAGATCAAATGTCCTGTTGAGCGAGAGGAAGTCGATCGCGAGTTGCATACAGACTATCGAGGAGGAGTCGTCTTCTTCAGCAATGCGGAATCGCTCGAAATGTTTAAAAAAGAAACTGATCAGAATTCAGCTCCGGCCAATTATCAAATATTCCTGACAGGTCAGGCAACGCAAAAACGTTGTCCATTATCGAATAACGATTTCGATGAAGAGTATTCGATGAATGTCGGATACGGAAAAGAGGTTTATTTCCATTCGCAATCTGATCTGAGTCGTCTCGAAAAAACAGAAGCCTCATACAAATTGCTGAAGATGTTTGGAAACACTCCTTTTGAGCGGGCATTTGAGGTAGCCATTCCTGAACCTCCTTCTGCAGAATCTCCATCTCCGGAGACTATCTCTTCAGCAACCGTTGCTGGTAATGAAGAGCCTCAATCTGTTTCCAACCCTCAAAATAAAACTACCTCTACAAAGAGTGTTCCCGAAAAGAGGAAACTCTCGAAAGGAGCATTGCGTCGCCTTGAACGCAGTGAAAATCGCCAGGACTGAATCGAAACTGTGCCAACTTGATTCATTTTCCGTATTGTCATCTTGGTTGTCGACTTGGCTGATCTTTGGGTGAAAACCAAAACATTGTATTTACGCGTCCAACAAAGTCGACGATTTATTGTCCTTGCGACGGGTTTAAAACCCTCGCCTTCAGGAGAAACCTTTAGGTTTTACAGTTCTGTTGATTAGGATTGAAGGATGGAAAACTATCGCACGAGTTCTCACAGTCGTTATGACATCAAATACCATTTTGTGTAGGTGACGAAATATCGTAACCCAATTCTCACCAGTGCGGTAGCTGTCCGTCTGCGTGACTTGGTGCGAGAGGTTTGTCGGTCGCATGACGTTGCGATTCTTGAGGGGGCGGTTTCGAAAGATCACGTTCATGTTCTGTTGTCTTGTCCTCCCAATTTGTCGCCCAGCAAAATTATGCAGTACTTAAAAGGGAAAAGTTCACGAAAACTGACGATGGAGTTCAAACACATTCAAAAACAATATTGGGGCCGCCACCTTTGGGCCCGAGGTTACTTAGTCGCGTCGAGTGGAAATGTAACTGATGAAGCGATTATGGCATATATCCGTGGACAGGATGACACTGAACCGAGTGATGGTGGTGACAACTTCCGTGTTCCTTCATCGTGAGCGAAGGACTTCAGTCCGTAGCTCACGAATCTTCAAACCCACCGGCTTCGGCCGGTAAGTGTTTAGTGCATTTATGCATGTTATCGCCGACTTTTTTTCGCTTTTACTGTGGGCTGAATGGAGAAAGAAACAATGTTCAGCTATGAACTTGAAATTGTCTGAATTTGAGGTCCTGTTGCTCTATAGCTCCCCAGTTCGGATGGGAAACACTATACTCCTCTCTGACGGACTTGAGAGAGATCATGTAAGTAACGAAGAAAGCACTTCGCCCTTTTTGCACTCAGGAAAGTCGCAGAATTCATTAGCCATTTCGCTTTTCTCCGATTGGATAGCTGGTCATGGATGAGAACCAGAATACGCTGCAGTCTGCTTTGGAATTACATCAGGAAGGCTCTCTTGATCAAGCCGAACCCGCCTATCGCAAACTGCTGGCTGTGGATCCGAACAATATGCAGGTTCGATTTCTACTCGGCACATGTCTGTTGCAACTGAATCGATATGACGAGTCGATCTCAATTTTAGAGCCTCTCACTGAACAACCCTCCGCAGGACCCGACGTCTTCAATAACCTCGGTATCGCTTACCGCGCGACAGGGAATCTGGAAGCCGCCGTATCTACTTTTCAGCAGGCGATCAAAAGTAATCCTGAATATAGTCAAGCGTATTTCAACCTGGGCGAATTACTTGAAACGGGAAATGCTCTCAAAGAGGCGGCCCAATGTTACCGAAAGGCATTGGAGTTGACGCCTACGGATCATCAGGCTGGTGCTGCGTTCGCTCGTGTGCTGACACGAATGAAGAATTGGGCCGATGCCGAGAATATCTATAGACAGATTCTCTCGGCCGATCCGCAGAATGAAGAGTATCTGGTACAACTTGCCTTTGTTCTCGCCAGTTCAAAACGGGTCGAAGAAGCTCTGGAGATCTATCAGGACATTCTGTCACGTAAACCGGATTTCGCAGAGATCATGGGCAGCGTCTGTTATCTGTATGAAAAGTTGGGACAATTTTCCGAAGCACGTCGCTATGCGAAGCAAGCTCTGGATATAAAACCGGACTACGCGGAAGGTTGGAATAATCTCGGATCCGTTGCTCTGGCCGAGCACCAGCCAGATGAAGCGATTCAGAATTTTAAAAAAGCAGCCGAGCTGGTTCCGGAATTATCAATTGCTCACTATAACGTGGCGACAACTCAGTTATTGCAAGAGAAGTATGAGGCTGGCTGGACGGGTTACGAGTATCGATTGAATTTAACACCAACCCGGTTTCCTCAGTATGCCGAAGGCAATTGGCGAGGAGAAGCGATAACCGGGAAAAGGCTGGTGATCATTGCTGATCAGGGGTTCGGCGATACGATACAATTTAGTCGCTTCCTCAAGCGGGCTAAAGAAATGTCACAAGCGGACATCACTTTTCTTTGCCACGAGCCTTTGGTCTCACTTCTGGCTCCTTCCTTGAAAGAGGTTGGACCAGTAGTAGCGACGATCGATAATGAACCCTCGTTCGACTATCAACTTCCCCTCTGCTCACTTCCCGGATTGCTGGGTATCCATCAACCAGACAAAATCTCACAGAGCGGTTATGTCGAATTACCTGGGTCAGCCTCTGTTGAAGTGACGACGCTTGTGCGGGAACTTGATACGGGGCTTAAAAAAGTTGGGCTTGTGTGGCGCGGTAACCCGGAACAAGACCGGGACCAGCTTCGTTCCTGCCCTCTGGAAAAACTTAAACCTCTGTTCAATTTGAGCGGGATTCAGTGGGTGAACCTGCAGATTGATGAACAATCACGAACAGATCTTGAAAGCCTGCAGTCCCCAGCTCGGTTTCTGCACGCCGGTCATCTGGTTAATGATTTCCGGGATACGGGCTGGTTATTAAAGCAGCTGGATCTGGTGCTATCGGTCGATACGGCAGTCGCTCATCTTGCCGGTGCACTCGGCTTACCTGTTTGGACGATGCTCTGCCATACTCCCGACTGGCGCTGGCGTCTGACTGGCGAGGAATCAACATGGTATCCACAGATGCGATTGATTCGTCAACCTGCCTGGAGCGATTGGGATTCTGTCATTGCTCAAATCGCGCAAGAGCTTCCAACGGCGTGATTCATTTGGAATTAATAAGCTGCTGGACGACGAGAACCTATCTTAAACCCGGTTGAGGGGTTGTCCAGAAATATCAAATGGGGCACGACTCGACTAGCCAGAGTGGATCCGGGCGCTTTTAGAACAGTTCCGCAATCGGGGCGCCATTTTCCACGATGAAATTAGGGCGTCCACTTCCATCGATATAATGTTCGTGAAGCGGCACACCCATGTGTTTGTAAATCGTCGCGGCGAGGTCTCCCGGAGTGACGGGACGCTCAAGTATGTTTCCCCCGTCTTGTTCTGTGGCTCCGATGACCTGTCCATGATTGAGGCCACCCCCCGCCATGACCATCGACATACAATTCTGCCAGTGATTTCGACCGTCTTGGCTTCCCTGTGTTCCCATGTTGGGAGTTCGGCCGAATTCGCCCATACCGATCACAAGCACATCATCCAGTTTGCCTCGTTCTTCGAGGTCGCTCACCAGAGTCGTAAACAGACGGTCGAACAAGGGCAGCAAAGGTTTCAATCCTTTGGAGATACCCCCGTAAACGCCTCCCGGAATGCCATGGTTGTCCCAGGTTCCCGAGGCGCTGTGATAGCTGAGGTCGAGAGTCACGAAACTAGTCCCTGCCTCGACCAGCCGACGCGCAAGTAATGTTTGCTGGCACCAGAGGTGGTCGCCGTAGCGTTCCCGCATATCTGCTGTCTCCTGTTCCAGATCGAAGGCGGCTTGGGCCTTCTGTCCGATGAGGAGATCAACTGCCTGTTGTCGATAGGTATCAAGAGAGGCCATCGAACCGGATTGGTCAATCTCTTTTCGAAGTCTATCGAATCCTGAAACGAGTTCCTGTCGATTTCGGATTCGCTCATGAGACAATTGACCGGGCAACGCGAATCGGTTTCCGCTACTCTTATTCCCGGTATCGTTACCCAGCAGGTCATAAATAGGGAGTCGGGCAGCATCGTTCGCGATAAAGGGATCGTGTTTTTTGCCCGCATCTCCAGCAAATGCTATGTGTGAATGGTTCTTCATAAACGCGACGTAAGGTGGCATCGATGCGTCGTTCGATCCACGGAACTTGGAGCAGAGAGACGCGATCGAGGGGAACCGGTCCCCTTTTCGATTCGATCGAGGCGCAGCGCCAGCGAATCCGGTCTGCATTACCATGTTGGGTTCATGATTGCTGTGGCGGCAGTCCACAGATCGAATGATCGTGATCTTGTCCTGCATGGCCGCTTGCAGTGGAAAATGTTCGCAAATGTGAACACAGGGTACCTTCGTCGCCACAGGGGAAAATGGTCCCCGATTGTTGTCAGGACGATCCGGTTTCATATCCCAGGTGTCGATGTGGCTGGCACCACCAGTCATCCAAAGCAGGATGACGCTTTTCCCGTTGGCAATGTACTCACCAGATTTTGCGGCTTCGGCTTTACGCTGCATCAGCCCGGGGAGCGATAATCCTGCTAGACCCGCCATACTCGCTTTAAGCATGTTGCGTCGACTCTTCAGTACCAACCCTTCCGGAGTAGTCGGCTGAAATGAGTTAAATGCATGTTGATGCGAATGGCCTGCGAACATTGAGGGTACCTTGTCATTGCTGAGCGACGGCAAAGTGAAAGTGAGTGAGTCTAAAGTGTATTCATATCCTAATGGGAGACAACGATTTCGACAACATATTAATGCCTCTTTATCTGTTCCTGAGACTGATTAGAGGGGGTTTAAACGATCAAAGCGACTCGTTCAAAATCGGAGAAGAAATTGTCTCTCCAGAAATGATCTCAATAATCGCTGTTCTTAGTTGATACTGAGTCTCAATTTCACTAGTCTAGGGCTGTGGCCTCAAATTGTTTGTAATGCCCTGCCTCTTTAGAAGACTGATTAATCATGATGAAATTGCGACGATTGTTTCTCGCCGGTGTTGTTGGACTGGTTCTTCTCCCTCAATTAGCTCAGGCCCATTTCCTCTGGTTGCTTCCTCTGGCGACCGAAGAAACAGGGATTCAAGTTCACCTTTATTTTGGTGAGTTGGCTGAAGCGGACGACCCTGCACTTCTGGAAAATGTTATGGCGGCCAAAGTCTGGCAAATGGCTCCCGGTGGTAAGAAGGTTGACCTCTCTACTGCGAAAGGTGAAGAGTCGATCATTGCGATTCCCACTATCAAAACTGGTCCTACAGTCGTTGCCGCTTCACATAATTACGGTGTCTTGGAACGGGGTGACAGCTCTTTCGTACTGCAATACTACGCGAAATCTTACAACGATGCGAAACCCGCTGACTGGGGAACCATCAACGCTGCCTCCGCTTTAAAACTCGATATTACTCCGAAACAACTCGGCGGAGACGAGATTCAGTTGCAGGTGAAATGGGACGGCAAACCTCTCGCTGATGCGGAATTAAAAATCGAGGACGATAAAGGCGATGTTGAGCTGGAAGGGAAAACAGATGCCGATGGAAACTTCGTATTTACAGCTCCTAAGGGCCACTTGTTTTCGATCCGTGCAAAACATGTCAATGAAGTCGCAGGTGAGCAGGATGGCAAGGCCTACTCCGATACTCGCTCTTACAGTACTCTTGCTCTTCAACTGTAGGCAGTATTCGTTACTCGCCTAATAGAAAAGCAATAATCGAAACACAACTTCCCTTGGTTGAAGGCGCCTTTCATTTTGAGAGGTGCCTTCTTTTTTTATCCTGATTTTCTGGCACACCGCATCGCACCCAGATAACAAAGCTGCGGCGTCCCGATACCACCTGCTGAGACGATCGGTAGTTGACTTTCCCGGAAAGGCCCATTAAACCAGAGGTACATATCAAACTTTCTTTATCTGATCTGCGTTCCTGCAGAGATGTGCCTGATTGACCAACTTGTTCGCTTTGCATCGACTTGGAAGTTGCCTTCATATGAGACCTAACCGCACAGACTCTGCTTCCAGACGACTTCTTTCCTCTCCGTTCTCCCTCTTCGCTCTAAAAGCCAAACTCGCGGTTTGGTTGACTGCCACACTCTGTTCCGGTGGGTATATCCTGGCTCAAGGCTATCCTGCCGAAGAAGCTGCGGGGAAAATGTGGGTAACGGACGGATTTGAAGTTCAACTGGTCGCATCGGAACCGCAAGTGCGACAACCTGTGTCGATCGATTTTGATAACAAAGGTCGGCTGTGGGTCATGGAGTATCTGCAATATCCCAATCCGGCTGGATTGGAACGAGTGAAAGTCGATCGGTATTCACGCACAACGTACGACCGGGTGCCCGAACCCCCTCCTCACGGTCCACGCGGGGCCGACCGGCTGACGATTCTCGAAGACAAAGACGGCGACGGAATATGTGAATCGGCGAAAGACTTTGTTGACGGTTTGAATCTGGCGACCGGATTTACGTTTGGGAATGGGGGCGTTTATGTTCTGCAGACCCCTTACCTGCTCTTCTACCCCGATCGCAACCAGGATGATGTTCCTGATTCCGACCCGGAAGTCCTGCTGAGTGGGTTTGGAATGGAAGATACGAGCTCTCTGGCGAACTCACTCATGTTTGGGCCGGATGGTTGGTTGTACGGAACACAGGGAACCAACATTCAGGCCAACATTCGAGGTGTCCAGTTTGAGCAGGGAGTGTGGCGATATCACCATGCTCGCGATCAGTTTGAACTCTTCTGTGAAGGAGGAGGGAATTCCTGGGGACTCGATTTTGATGCGGCAGGAAATCTATTTTACAGCACCAATCATGGTGGTTACGTCATGCATCATGGTGTCCAGGGGGCCTACCTGGAGAAAGCGTTTGCCAAACATGGCGAACTGCACAATCCCTTTGCTTTCGGATATTTCAAACATGTTCCTCATGAAAACTTTCAGGGAGGCCATGTCACCGTGGGAGGATTGGTCTATCAAGCGGATGCCTTTCCCGCAAAGTATCGTGGTAAATACTTCGGTGCCGATACGCTGGGGCATGGTGTTTATTTCAATGATGTAATAACGGATGGCGCGACATTTAAGACCGCGTTTGCGGATAAACTCGTGCTGGCTAACGACACCTGGTGTGCCCCGAGTGATATGACGATGGGCCCCGATGGAACGTTGTACTTCTGCGACTGGCACGACCAACGTACGGCGCATCCTGACCCGGACGCCGACTGGGATAAGTCGAATGGGCGCATCTACCGCATCAGCCCAGTGGGGATGAAATCGACCGAGCACCAGAATCCCGCTGAACAATCCAGTGCGGAACTCATCGAGTGGTTGAAAAGCGATAACAGCTGGATGGTTCGCCGTGCGAGGTTGGAGCTGGCCTCGAGGAAAGATCAAACAGTTGAACCGACATTACTGAGTTGGCTGAAGGAGCCTACCCCGGAGAAATCGACACTGGCGAGAGAAGCACTCTGGACCTTGTACAGCATGGATGCGTGGCCACGAATTACGGAAACGGACCCGGAATTGATCAACCGCCTGTTAACTCATTCTGATCCTGTGATTCGGACTTGGACGGTGCGGTTTGTCGGGGATCAATATCATTTGGCGAAAACAGAACCGGAAGCGATTACGGCAAGCAAATACTTGCCACAGTTGATATTGCTCGCTGAGCAGGAAATGGATCCTGTCGTCGTTAGTCAACTGGCCTGTACTGCCAAACGTATTCCCGCAGAGCCCGGTCTTCAGCTTGCGTCTCGTATTGCCAGTCGAATGAATATCTTGACGGATGCTTACATACCGCTGCTCGTTTGGTGGGCTGTCGAAGAGCATGCGATGGAGGCCCCCGAACTGGCTCTGCAACTCTTCGCGAGCCCGAAAGCGTGGGAGAATGAATTTGTGCGGACGATTCTGATTGGCCGATTGATGCGTCGGTTCGCGGGTGAAGGAAGTAGTCAAAGTCTCCATGTCGCCGCTCATCTGTTTAACACGGCACCCGATGCTAAATCGCAACAGCAGTTGTTGGCGGAACTCAACAGCGGTTTGAAGATGCTGGGTAAAGAACAGATTTCCGGGTTGCCGCTGACAGGTTTCTTTAATCAAGTTGCTGTTGTTAAACAGGAAGAGGCCGAGGCGGTCGCGGTCAAATTGGAATCGCAAGCGACAGAGCTGTCTCAAACCTTGCAGCGCATTTGGGAGGCGGATCGACGCAACCCCCTGCTGCTGGAAATTCTCATTCGATTAAGTAGCGACGAAGCCTTGCAACAGGCGCTGCAGTTGGCCACTAATCAATCTTTATCCGTCGAAGATCGAATTGCCGCCTTAACCGTACTGGAGCAAGTTGGTGATGAACGCGTGACAGCACCCTTACTAAACCTGATTCAGTCGGGAGAACCTGAACCAGTCGCTTTAAAAATGCTGGACGTATTAGCACGTCACTATAGCGAGGAGGTTGGGGATAAGCTTCTCACGCTATATCAGGAGGGCGACCCGAACTTGAAACCGAGCGTGCTTACCATCTTGATTGCCCATCCGGAGACAACGCTTTCCCTGTTGCGATTGGTTGATCAACAAGAATTGCCTGATTCCCTCCTCACAACGGAGCAATTAAGGCAGCTCGCTTTGCACAACATGAGCGATATCGATGACCTGGTTCGCAAACATTGGGGAAGTATTCAGGCGGGAACAGCGGAAGAGAAGCTGGCCGAGATTCGTCGAATCATGAACGATCTTCGCGCTGCCGAGGGGAATCCCGAACAGGGGAAAACAATATACAAAAAGATCTGTGCGAACTGCCATAAGCTGTTCGGTGAAGGCAACGTAGTTGGACCCGATCTGACTCGGGCAAACCGGCATGATCAGCTCTTTCTGCTGACGAGCATCATTGATCCCAGTGTGCAGATTCGTAAAGAATACTTGCGATACGTTCTGGTGACGACGGGAGGTCGGTTGGCCGTCGGTTTATTAGTCGAGGAAACCGATTCTCAAATCACCTTGCTCGACGAGAAAAATCAGAAAATTGTTATTCCAGCCGAGGAAGTCGATGAATTGACCGCATCAAATATCTCCTTGATGCCTGAAAACCTGCTGAAACCTCTCAGTCCTCAGGAGCTTCGCGACCTGTACGCCTACCTGCAAAGTAAACCGGAGCCGCAACCATGAATTCTCCCCTGTCCCGTCGCCTGTTTCTGGAGCAAAGTGGCTTAGCGCTGATGGTGGCAGGCGGTTTGTCGGCATTTTCTCGACCGCTAGCTGCCGCAGAATCTCCCGCGAAAAAAGCACAGATTGCCATTACGCTCGATCTTGAAATGAGCCGGATGTATCCGACTCGCGACGAGATGGAGTGGGATTTTCAGAAAGGCAACCTGAACGACGAAACCAAAGCCTATTCGTTGAAGGCGGCGCAAATCGCCAGTGAGTCAGGCGGATTAATTCACTATTTCTGTGTAGGTCGCGTGCTGGAACAGGAGAATATCGATTGGCTGAAAGAAATTCACGAACTCGGTCACCCGATTGGAAATCACACTTACGATCATGTGTATGTTCTGGCCAAAAAACCGGAAGAGACGCAGTTCCGATTCCAACGATCTCCCTGGTTGATCGAAGGCATGACGACCGAGCAGATTATTCGCACGAACATCCGCAAAACGACTTTGGCAATGGAGCAGCGATTGGGATTCAAACCGAACGGCTTTCGAACTCCGGGTGGCTTTTATACGGGGTTGGAAGGTCGGGAAGACATCCAGCAGATGTTACTGGATGAAGGATTTTCCTGGGTGAGCAGCAAGTATCCCAGTACCAAGAGTTATAACCCCGCTGACATGCCGAAGCAGGATATCTTCGACGAATTGATCGCCACACAGGAAGCGGCACAACCGTTTGTTTATCCGACAGGTCTCATTGAAATTCCAATGAGTCCCACGGGGGATGTCGGAGCCTTTCGTAGCGGTTTCTGGAACCGCGACGCCTTCCTTGAGTACGTCGAACTCGCCGTCAATTGGGCGATAGAGAATCAGGCCGTATTCGATTTTCTGGCCCATCCGTCGATCATGTATGTCGAGGACCCGAACTTTGAAACGATCAAGCTGATTTGTGATCTGGTAAATAATTCAAATGGAAAAGCGGAGATCGTGTCGTTGTCGACCATTGCAGAGCGGGTGCAGTAACTGTTAATCCTGCTTTAAAAAATGCCCCGCTAAAAATACGACCAGGGAGTCACAAAGGGCATTCCCTGCGCGTCTCCCTGATCGATCACATCCAACTCAACTCTGTAACAACTCAACTCAACTGGGTGTTACCGACTCTGGATATAGAACCCCTGCTCCATTCGCGTTGTGCATGGGGCACTTTGCAAATGAAACAGGGGCCTCCTCAGCTGTTTGGATTGTCTTCCTCAATGCCCCAAGTATTGCGGAAAGCGATGGATACATCCAATGCATTTATGTACTATATTCTATGCGTCTTGTGCATGATGAATTGGAAAGAGATAACTCGATGGAAATTGATCAGTTAAGGTATTTTCTGAAAGTCGCTGAGCGGGGAAGTTTTACTCGTGCGGCGGAAGAATTGCTGGTTTCACAGCCCGCGCTCAGTCGCTCCATTCAAAAACTGGAAGAAGAACTGGGGCAGCCTGTCTTTGAACGGAAGACCCGCTCCGTCTCGCTCACGGAGGCGGGGACGCTCTTACAATCCCGCGCTCAGCAGATGTTGCAGATCATGGAAGATACGAAGGCTGAAATCTGTGACGACGGAAATTCGGGCCGTATTCGTCTGGGAGTCATTCCGACGATCGCCCCCTTCTTGTTGCCCGACTTACTACAGAAGTTTGCGACGGAATATCCCAAATCGATGCTGACAGTTCAGGAAGAAACGACCGAGAAACTGCTCAAGAGTTGTCAGCAGGGAGAAATCGATCTGGGGATTCTCGCGCTGCCTGTGCCCGCCAAGTATCTGGAGATCGAAGAACTGTTCGAAGAGGAACTCTTCCTCGTTCTGCCTCCCGATCATCCATTGGTTGATAAAAAACAAATCAAATTAAGCGATGTAGAACCGTATCCTTTCGTGCTGTTGGACGAAGCTCACTGCCTTTCGGATAACATCATGTCGTTTTGTCGCCAGAAATCGATTCACCCCGTCGCGTTGGAACGAACGAGTCAACTGGCGACCGTACAGGAACTGGTCGCGCTTCGTCACGGCGTTTCGATGGTGCCGGCGATGGCTCGTGTATTAGACAAGACCGACCGCCGGGTTTATCGATCGCTGACCGGTAGCAAACCGACTCGCAAGATTGCCGTCGTCTGGAACCCGTACCGATTCCAGAGTCGGTTGATTCAGGTTTTTCGCGAACATCTGAAACAGTACGCCAAAAAGGGAGCCAAATAGAAACCAGAGGGGGTACAATCGAGGTCCGTTTTCTACTGTTTTGCCGTTAGTGAAAAGGAAATCTGAGATGACGTCTCACCGAAGTATCTATTTTTGCCTGCTCCTCCTCACTTTGGTTTCTCCTTCTTTCGCTGAAGAGAAATCATCGGACGTACGCACTTATCAGAATAAGTTGACGTTGCTCGAAAATCCGGAACCTCTGCTGAACGACTATCCCGAGTTCATCGCGCCCGTGAAAGAGTTAAACCGGTACCAAGCACCTCTGCTGGTGAATGATCCAGGAGCTGATCTCAGTGTGCGTGCCTGGCGGTTCTCTTATAACGCTCGCGGTATCATCGAAGTTCCCAACAACATTCGTTTGGATCAAACGGCAGTCATCATGGTGCACCCCTGGGGGATTGATGACGGTCAGGGTTGGACCACTCCCGAACCTGCTGGCGTAGCCGATTTCTGTACACCCGAAAAAAATCATCTCGCCGCCCGGCATACTCGAGAAGTGATTAATCCCTTCCTGAAACGAATGCGGGGCAAAGCGGGATTCATCATGTATAGCATTATTGGTGACGTCGATCCTCTTCGGAAAAAGATGTACCGAACGTTTGATGAAAACCCGACGAAAGAAGAACGGGAAGTCGCCCGGGCCGCCGTTCTGAAAAAGCTGGCGGAATTCAAATATGAAGGGGAGCTAATTCCTCAAGAGATTACTCTGTCCTCAGAGACACCCGTGATTGATTACTTCAAACAATTCCCCGGTATCGATTCCGGTCCCCGGTATAACGGTGCAGGTTTCTGGGAACTACCCGTCCCGGTGACGAGCGATGTCACCGTCGAGCATGACGATGTCTTGATCTTTGACCGCGAAGGTTACAAACCGCTGAAGGAATTCCTCAAAGCGAATGGTATCCGGCACATTCTGCTGACCGGTTACGCCACGGATATGTGCTTTTGCAAAACGACCGCCGGTTACGAAAATCTGTCGCGAGATTTCAATGTCTTCCTGGTAGGTGATGCCAGTCTGGCCACCTTCCCCGCCAACGATACTCCCCGGCATGCCACTAATGCCCACATTTCTTATGCAGCCCTCAATCAACTCGTAACGCAGGTCTCCTGGATCAAAGAGATCGACAGCGGCGTTGAACCGAAGGTGAGCCAGAAGTAAAGCTGGTCGTTACGAATAAAGTACAGAGGGTGGTCCAGACAATCGCGCCAGCGTTGTCTGGGTTGCGCAGCAACACTAATCGCTGATCATTCAGTAAACTCAAAACGCTCCCTCGACCAACTCATATGAGATTACGTTCAGCGCTTAGGTGTGCCTTCGGCACCCAGACAACACTACGTGATTGTCTGGGCCACCCGATTAGCCATTTGCTTACAACAGTGCGCCACCGTCGACGACGTGCAATTGGCCTGTTGTTAAGGTCGTACCGATGGCCAGATGCAGGACGGCGTCGGCGATGTCGGAAGGTTTGGCCGGGCGTGGAATGGGGTAATTCGCGGCAAGGCCTTGCAGGGCATCTTCGGTCATGACAGAGCGGAGCCAGCGGCTTTCAATGGGACCGGGGCAGACGGCGTTGACCCTAATCTCGGGAGCCAAGGTCAGGGCCATCGATTTCGTAAGAGTGTTGAGTGCCCCTTTACTCGCACAATACGCTATGCTGGAACCTCGACCGCAGATACCGGCGATGGAACTGACATTCACAATCGCCCCCTGCTCCGACTGTTTGAGCAATGGTGCCGCCGCTTTCATACAGAAGAAAGGTCCCTTAAGGTTGACTGCCAGGATCGAGTCCCAGACATCTTCTGTTAACGCCTCGAGATCCTTATGTTCAATGAATTCCGTCTTCGCCGCGTTGTTCACTAACACGTCGAGCCGCCCGCACTCTTTTTCAATCCGGGCGATCATCTCTTTAACGGCCTGTTCGTCGCTGACATCGGCCTGCATGACCCACGCTTTTTGTCCTGCCTCCTCGACAAGCTTCTGCGTTTCGGACGCTTCCGTTTCGCTCCGCGAGTAATTGATGATGACATCAAACCCGACCTCCGCAAATTGAACGGCACAGGCACGCCCGACGCCCGTAGCGGCTCCGGTAATGAGGACGGTTGGATTGGTGGGATTCATAGTGGATTTAATCTTAAAAGTGTGATTACAATGCGGGGGACAATTATGAAGGTGTGAGGGTTATGAAAATTCGAAAAGCTAGGTCGATCTCAAAAGCATTTGATATTGCGTCATATATTCTTTCTAAATGGCACTATACGTCACCATATTTCTGGTTTCGCGGAGTCAATAACAGGAATCTTAAGTTAGTTCCTGGTGCTTACTGGCGAAAGAAGTATGACGAGTATGCACCCTTGGTTTCGTTTGCTCAAGAATCAAGCTCATTTAAATCTGATTATTCAGACGTAAAGAGTTGGGATTTTTACTACTTTGCTCAACATAATGGGATACCGACACGTCTATTAGACTGGACTGAAAGTTTTTCCTCAGCTCTTTTTTTTGCGTTAGAGACGCCGAAAAGTAACGCCGTTCCATGCGTTTGGATCATGGATCCCTGTTCGTATAACGAAGCAATAATGAATTGGTATGGGATTTTTGCCCCGGAGAACTACGAAGAAGCTGATATTTGGTTGCCTCATTTAGTTAAGGGCCCGCAAGCATTAGTAAAGCAAGACCTTGACGGGTGGGTTTATAACAATCTCCATCCGGTTGCGATCTATCCTAAGAGGTCCAATCCGCGTATATCGAACCAGCAAGGTTATTTCACTGTTCATGGTAGCGATCGACGTAGTCTGGATGAGATTCTCTCTTCTCTTGGTCATTCATCTGGCGACGTCTTCGCAAGAATTGATTTAGAGGGAATTGATCGAAAAAAAGCACTTGAGCAACTTTCGCTGTTGGGAGTTCGTAGAAGTGCAATTTTCCCTGATATAACTAATTTAGTCGCCCAGCTGAAAGAGTATTACGAGTGGAAGTGACGAAAACGAATAGTCAAATGTTATCCATGCATAGTAGAACTGCTCACTTGCCCCTGCCCCCCTTTCCGGGTTATCCTCTCTAATATCAGTGGTTTTCGAATTTAAATACTTTCACACCTGAATTTTCACCCGGGAGATTGCTCATGCGGAGATTGGTTGGTTTTGGTTGTCTGGCGTTGGTTGTGGCCTGTTCGGTTAGCTCCGTGATGGCGGGCGAGGCGGTTTCGCTGTTTGATGGAGAGACCCTCAAGGGGTGGACTCAGAAAAATGGCACGGCGACCTACCGGGTTGAAGAGGGGACCATCGTTGGTAAAACAAATGAAGGGAGCCCGAATTCGTTTCTCTGCAGCGATAAACTCTACGGCGATTTCGAACTCGAATTTGACGTTAAAGTAGCTGACGAACTGAACTCGGGTGTGCAGATTCGGTCACAAACTAAAGATGGCACCAACGAAGGCCGGGTGAATGGTCCTCAGGTTGAAATTGAAGCGAGCGGTGCTAACGGAGCCGAAGCGGGTTACATTTATGGGGAATCGACTGGCCGTGGCTGGTTGACTCCGGAAGATAAACTGATCCCACACAAACACTTCAAAGATGGCGAGTGGAACCATTACAAAGTCGTGGCCAAAGGGCCACGCATTCAAACTTGGATTAACGGCCACATGGTCGCTGACTTGACCGACGAAGCGATTTACGAATCGCACCCCAAAGGATTCCTCGGTTTGCAGGTCCATGGTATCGGCAAAGGTAAAGGACCTTACGAGGTCTCCTGGAAAAACATCACCATCAAAGAACTTGACTAATATTGTTGATGTCGCTTTGACTGAAAAACGAAAAGAGCTCAGGTACAATACCTGGGCTCTTTTTTTATCGCGATGGATTTTAATGATGGAACTGATATGAGTCTGCCTGATACTCCTCTGCCCAATTCACCCGTATTGAAAACCACAGAACTGCATACGGATATCCTCGTTGCTGGAGGTGGACCAGCGGGTGTCTGCGCGGCGCTGGCTGCGGCACGTACCGGGGCGAAGGTCATACTTTGTCAGGACAGACCAGTTCTGGGGGGCAATGCTTCCAGTGAGATTCGGATGCATATCGTGGGCGCGAATGGAACGGGAGGATCGGAGCGAGGGGAAGAGCTGGTCACCGAGGCGCGCGAGGGAGGCATCATCGAAGAGATTCGTTTGGAAAATTCCGTGCGCAATCCACAGCGATCCTCTTCCATGTTTGATTTGATTCTGTATGACAAATGCCGCACGGAACCCAATCTCAAATTGATGCTGAACACCACCATTGTCGCCGCCGATGTTGAAGACGGAAAAATCGTCGCCGCACGAGGAGTACGCCACAGCACCGAGGACGAGTTCATTATCCGGGCAAATACGTATATCGATTGCACGGGAGATGGCCGATTAGGTGTCGAGGCAGGAGCCCCGTTTATGGAAGGGCGTGAAGACAAGGCGGCGTACGGAGAGAAACTGGCTCAACAAACGGCCGACAACCTGCGGCTCGGTTCGACAATTTTGATTCAGGCTCGTAAGCATGATCGACCGATGCCTTATCAGACGCCCAGTTGGGTGCGGTCCTTCTCGAAGGAAGAGTTGAAGCTTCGTCTGTACGCAACTCCGGGTGATGAGGAGCCGACGCATGAGTATGGGTACTGGTGGGCAGAATGGGGAGGAACGCACGACACCATTCGTGACAACGAAGTGATCCGCGATGAACTGCTGGCCGTCACTCTGGGAATCTGGGATCACATTAAGAATGGGCCCCCGGAAACGAGAACGGGAACGGAACCGGGGAGCGACCCGTTTGAAGCTTCGCACTGGGCGCTGGAGTGGTGCGGATTTGTACCGGGGAAACGGGAAAGTCGCCGGTTTATTGGTCAGCATGTCCTGACGGAGCACGATATCTTAAATTCGGTCCCCTTCTCTGATGCGATTGCCTTCGGAGGGTGGTCACTCGATCTGCATCCTCCCGAGGGAGTTGATGTCGCCGAGGAGGAACCTTGCGTTCAGCATGAAGTACCTCACTTGTATGACATTCCATTGCGAGCCTGTGTCTCGAAAACGATTTCAAATCTGATGTTCGCCGGTCGGAATATCTCGGCGACACATGTCGGTTTTGCCTCAACGCGCGTGATGGCGACTTGTGCAGTGATCGGTCAGGGAGTCGGAACGGCCGCCGCCATCGGAGTTCAAACAGGGATCTCCCCGGGAGGGATCAGTAGCGATCTCAAGTTGGTTCATCAAATTCAACAGCAACTGCTTCGAGATGGTTGTTATCTCATTGGTGTGACGAATGAAGATTCCGAAGATCTGGCGAGAACAGCAACGGTGACTTCGTCCAGTGAACAAGAAGGATGCGAAGCGTTTTTGGTAGTCAGCGGGCAGACGCGAGCAGTCTTTGGAAAGCGGGGCGCTCCAGTTGATCGGGCAAGGTCCGGAGTGCATCGTTGGATGTCTGATCCCACAGATGGATTGCCTGCCTGGATTCAGCTCGAATGGTCGGAACCAGTGGAGATGCAGCGTATCGAACTCACTTTTGATACAGGAATGCATCGGCATCTTACGTTGAGTCTCCACGACGGATATACATCGAAGATGCAGTGGGGAGTCCCCCAACCTGAAACGGTCGCCGACTATGAAATCGAACTATTTGACCAAGAGTCCAATTGGCAGACAATCGAAAAAGTATCAGGCAATTTTTTGCGGCAGCGAAAGCATATTTTTGGAGATCCTCAAATAAAATCCGCAGTACGGGTTCGAGTGCTCAGTACGCAGGGAATTGAACAGGCTCGAATCTGCGAAATTCGCATCTATAGTCTAAACAAATGAAACGTTCGCCCAATCTCTTCTCCAAAAATGCCAAAAGATAAATGTAAAATATTGACTTGAAGACCTTGGAGATTAAATACTGATTGCAGGCAAAGAAGTACGGCACCAGAGGGAGCGAACCACATTGTGCAGGAGGGTGGATTGCATCAGTAGATTTACTTCTTTGAAGGATTGGTACGGGCCCGACCGTCATGTTCATTCACAAAAATCAATTAGAATATCAACTTAGTTCGAAACATTATCAGGACGCAGACTTTTATCAGACAGAGCTGGACCGGCTGTTTTTACCGGCATGGCATCTGGTCTGTATGAAACAGGACGTCGCCAATCATGGTGACTTCTATACGACTGAAATGTTCGATCGTCCTATCATCATTCGGAATGACAACGGCGAGTTATGCGCCTTTCTGAATGTCTGCTCTCACCGACATTGTAAGCTGACGAATAAAGACTGCGGGAACATGCCGCAGTTGAAATGTCAGTATCATGGTTGGGAGTACAAACCCAACGGTTACACGGCTAAGATACCGGACGCGCGCTGCTTCCGTCCTTTTGATCGCGAAAATGCGCGTTTGGAAAAATATCGAGTCGAAACTTGCGGCGAAAGTCTTTTCATTTGTTTTGACTATACGGCACCTTCTCTGCGGGAGTTTCTGGGGGACTTTTACGATACTTGGAATCAGTTGTTTGATATTCCCCGTCGCCACAATTGGCATTGGAAACAGGACTTCGACTGCAACTGGAAAATCCCGTTGGAAAACACGGTTGAGACGTATCACGTTCCGTGCGTCCATGGGAAATCGCTCGGTATCGAATATCCGAGTGAAGAAGCTCAGGAGCACATCATGACTCCGGAGTTCACGGAGCTGATTTATGATGTCTGGGACGAACCGAAGCTGGGGAGATTGCAGCAGCGGGCTGTGAAACGCTTAGGAGGACCGGACACGGGGCAATACATCCATCGTCATATCCACCCCCATCTGGTGTTCACGATTAACGATCTTGTGCTGCACGCTCAAATCTATCTTCCGACGTCTCCCACGACAGGACGGACGGAAATCTGGAACTGGACCCTTGAAGGGAGTCGGAAAAGTGTGATAGGGTCGATTCTACGCCCGGCACTGGCCTGGTATTTCCGCCACGCTAATCAACGTATTCAGCTGCAGGATAAAAAAGTCTTCGGTCCCTGTCAGGAGGGTGTTTCCTCTACAGCCTATCGAGGTTGTCTGGGGAATCGGGAAGAACGCATTTATCTGTTTCAGCGATACGTGGGCGAGAAGTGTGGTGTGCCGACCTCCAAATCGATGTCGTTGCAGGAAGAATGTGATCAATTCAAACAACAGGCCCACGCGCCGCAGGTTGAGGAAAAGGTTACAGAAGAAAGCGCGACATAGAACAACAGAGACTGGATTCCAATTGTGAATGCGATTCTACTGCGCTCCTGCTTCGTTCTGTTCGTGCTCTCACTCTACGGGAGTTTTCTTCACGCCGAAGATAATCAGGTTCAACCCGACCCCGTCGAGGCTCCCGAATCGACTTTGATGTTGGACTTGCCCGAAACAGGGATGGATCCCACTGCGATCGATTTTCAAGCTCTCCCGAAAATCAAAGGGAAACATGGCGTTGTTTCCCTGGGCGATGAAGAGTGGAATTTCCGTCTGCATAACTACCTCGCGTTCCATGATGGGAAGTATTTCTGTTTCTGGAGTCACGGACCTGTTGTGGAAGACAAAGCACGGCAGCATTTGCAATATTCCACCAGTCTTGACGGATTAAACTGGGAAGAACCTCGCGTTCTGCTGGGCCCACCCAAAGAAGGCTACGGTTACATCGCCCGGGGTCTGTGGGTCCGTGATAATCAATTGATTGCCCTCGCCAGTCTGTACGAGGCGCCCAGTTTTAACGGTGGTGATCTGGAACTGGTTGCGTCGATCTGGGACATTGATAAACAGTCTTGGAGCGAACCTCAGCTGATTTTTGATGACGCGTTGAATAACTTTCCTCCTAAAAAACTGGCTACGGGCGAATGGATGATGTCCAAACGGTCGGCCAAACGGGATGTTTCCATTCTCATCGGTGGCGTTAAGGCGATTGACGACTGGAAAGAGTTTCCGCTCTCGACTTACAAGGCCGATGGAGGAGGCAAACCGGAAGAACCATTCTGGTGGAAATTGCCTGATGACAACCTGGTCGGCCTGTTTCGGGATAACAGTCGTTCCGGTCGTTTGCTCCGCGCATTTTCGACCGACAATGGACGAAGTTGGACCAAGATGACTAAGACCAATTTCCCAGACGCGACCAGCAAGTTTCATGTGACTCATACGTCGAACGGATATTGGGTGATGTTTTCCAATCCTAATCCGAAGCAACGTAACCCGTTGTGTATGTCTGTTTCTCGTGACGGGCTAGTCTTCGATCGCATGGTCCGGTTACCCGTTCCCGAAGAACTGGAAAACGCCAAATGGGCCGACAGTTCGCGATTCGGATCGACCCGTTATGAGTCGTGGCAGTACCCGCATTCAATTGAACAGAATGGGTCCGTGCTCGTCGCCTTTTCGCGTCGTAAGCAGACAGTCGAAGTCATTCAAATTGATCTGGACGATATCGCCGGGCTGTATCTGGATTAATTCTTTTCTGCACTAAGCGGCTGGTTTTGTCATCAGCCTTTTTCTGGTTTCAGAGTTGTCTTTTGCTCCCTCTGTCCCTGCTCTCCTTTATTCAGGTGAATCTCATGACTCATCGTCTGCTCTGGTTGCTGTTAATCGTCGTCGCCTGTGCTTTCAGTGGGACGGCTTATGCTGACTCGAAAAGAGGATCAAATTCTAATGAGGAACTGAAGAATGTGATTATCTTTGTCGTGGATGACATGGGTTTCCAAGCAGGATGTTATGGCAACGAAGTCATCAAAACTCCTAATATTGATCGCTTGGCGGAGGCGGGGACGAAGTTCACCCAAGCGTACTGCACGACTGCCAGTTGCAGTGCAAGCCGTTCTGTTCTGATGACCGGTTTACACAACCATGCAACAGGGCATTACGGTCATGCCCACGGTTATAATCACTTCAGTACTTATGAATCGGTTCGATCTCTGCCAAACCTGCTGAACGACGCGGGCTACCGCACGTGCTCGATTGGCAAGTATCATTTGGCACCGGAGTACATCTACCACTTTCAGGAGTATCGGAATCAGAATATTCAGGGGAGTCGGAACAGTGTGCAGATGGCGAAGAATGCTCGCGAGTGGATCACGGAAGAAGATGACCGTCCCTTCTTTCTTTACTTCTGTACCTCCGATCCACATCGTGGTGGTGGGTCGGATGGCTTCTCCAACTTCAACAACAAAACAGACTATTATCCTGGCGTAACCCCCGTGATTTACTCCCCGGAAGAAGTCATCGTGCCTGACTGGTTGCCGGACACTCCTGAGTGTCGGGCCGAATTGGCCGAGTTTTATCAGGCGATCTCCCGACTTGATCAAGGACTCGGCTTGCTACTGGATACCTTGAAAGAGACGGGGCACTGGGACGACACGTTGATTCTGTTTCTGAGTGACAACGGCCCTCCCTTTCCGGGAGCGAAAACTAATCTGTATCAACCCGGCGCCAACTTGCCACTCATCGTGCGGAATCCGGAGTCGAAAGAGACTGGACAAGTTTGCAATGCACGGCTCTCATGGACTGATGTTGTCCCCACTGTTCTCGATTATTGCGAAGTTCAACCAGACCCGGGAGTGATGATCCGCACGACGGAAAACAGAGGTGAAGTCGCTAAGGGCGGGAAAAAAGTCCCCTACTTTAATCATGGGCGATCCTTCCTGGACGTCATCGACCAGAAAAATCCGGAGGGCTGGGACGAGATCTACCTCTCGCATACCTTCCACGAGATCACCATGTACTATCCGATGCGGACGATCCTCTCAGGAAAGTACAAGCTGACTTTCAACATCGCACATGATCTGCCTTATCCGTTTGCGTCCGACCTGCAGGAAAGCCCAACCTGGAAGAGCGTAATCAATTCTGAGAGAGAGACTTACGGAAAGCGGACGGTCTACAACTACATCCACCGGCCCGAGTTCGAGATGTACGACCTCGAACAGGACCCGGATGAACTATATAACCTGGCTTACGACAAAGAGCATCAACGTGCCTACGAAGAACTCTCCGGCAAACTGAAAGCTTGGCAAAAAGAGACCCTTGACCCGTGGGCACTCAAGTGGAATTACGAATAAGCGAAGATATAAGATGGCATGAGGGACTTCAGTCTCGTTCAACCCAATCAGGTTTAGACTGGCCGGCCCGTAATGGGGTAGGCTGAATCCTGGAATCCTTTGCCGCTGTGCTCCCCTGTCGGAACGAGCGAATCAACGAAGGCTTCGTCTTCGGCGGAGATATCGATCTTCAGAATTTCCAGATTATCTGCGAATTGTTCCCGGGTGCGGGGGCCGATAATCACGGAGGAAATGACTGGATTCGCCATCACCCAGGCCAGAGCGAACTGCGAACAAGAGATTTGTTTTTTATCGCAGTAATTCTTGAGTTCGGAGGCAACGACCAAACTTTCTTCACGCCACTCCGCCTGCTGCATTCGTGCGTCTTTGCGAGACGCGCGACTACCTGCGGGGACTTCTGCTCCCGGTTGATATTTCCCCGTCAGAATCCCACGAGCGAGGGGGCTGTAGGTCACGACTCCCATGCCATTCGCGTCGCAGTATGGGAGCAGGTCAACCTCGACATCCCGGTTTACGATGTTGTACAGAGGTTGGGCGCAACAAAATAAGTTGAGGTTATAGAGATTTGAGATCAAAGTCGCTTCGGCCAGTTTCCAGGTTCGGAAATTGGAACAGGCGATGTACCGAACTTTACCGGAGCGAATCATGTCATCCAGCGTTCGCAACGTCTCTTCCAGGGGAGTGTCGTAATCGGGAACGTGGATGTAATACAGGTCGATATAATCTGTTTGGAGACGGCGGAGGCTGTCATCCAGGGCCTTGGTCAGGTGCTTGCGACTGGAACCCTGATCCAGAACGCCTTCTCCCATTTTCTGCCCCGCTTTGGTGGCGAGTACCACGTTGTCTCTTTTTTCGGTGAGTGCTTTTCCTACGACGACTTCGGACTCCCCCGCATTGTAGATATTGGCCGTGTCGATAAAATTGATTCCGAGATCGATTGATTCATGAATCATGCTGATCGAGTCTGTTTCGTTCGTCGGGCCGCCAAACATCATGGTTCCCAGGCATAGTGGCGAAACTTTTAGTCCTGTCTGTCCCAGTTGCCGATATGATTCGATCATGGAGTTCTGCTTTCAGTCGTCGGTTCAAGAGATCAATGTTGAATGAAGTTCAAAATAGGTTTAAAGCGTTCATTCTATTGAGAAGACGAACATAATTCTGCCCGCCAGAGCAATAGACACGTGGATTGTGAAAATCTCAATAATGTATACAAGTGTTTCTAATTGAGGTGTCGCCTCGTCATTTTGGGCCTGTATTACATTGAATATGGCCGAGAATCGGGTTTCTCCCGGATCTAGACAGTTGAACTGTTAAGGGGAGACTGATAAACTTCTCCGCTCTCAACCCGTTGAATGTGTCTGCTTTAGCCAATCAATGGTGGGGTTTTGTTCTCTGGTTTACCAGACTTCCTCCCCGGCCTGTTTCCGGTTTGAGACTGCTTCGACTTTCAAGTCGGGTTGCCCGATTCCCCACCTAACTCAGGGAATAGAGGTCCTTTTAATCCGCGGCAACCTAACCTATTTTTAATCACGATACTTTCTAATTAAATGAGGATCAGTCTGAATGGGGACTAAACGAACAGGAAAAGGACGGCGAAAACTCGGCCGCAAAAAACGACGTATGCGAGCAAAAATTCGTCATCGTAAGAAATAAATGCGGGTCGGCGGGTATTTGATTCCCTCCTTCTCATGCTGAGTGTCGGTCCCGGCACCCTTCAGGCCCGTTCCCTATCATCAGGAACATGCTTTGGCCTGGTTCGCAAGCAACTCTATAAATTAGAGAAGATACCGCTGCGCCTTGATGATAAGGTGTATAGAATTAACGATCGTAGCGGAAAATACGACGAACCAACCCCGAAAAAGATGCTTATGTAGACTCCCCCTGAATTGAGGCGGAGTCTTTTTTTATGCCCGGATTGCAAAGTTCCCAGGGTTGGGGTCTGCTTCGAACCTAAAGCTTGACAATGCTTATAGTTGTCGTAATGTTAAGTATTGAAACATCAGCGTTCACCGATGAATGAAGATGTTTACTCCCACCTGAGCATTCCCAGCTGAATGTTGATGACGGTCTCTGCGACTGCCTTCCTGATACACTCCTCCCTGATTTCACCACCTCTATCAACTTTGCAGGTTTCACATGCGTAGCGCGATGTTCTGTTCTCGGATCGTACTGGCACTCTCTGTTTTCTGCTCCAGCGTTCTGGTCTATGGCGAAGACCAGCCTGCTCCGGTTAATCCGGAAGAGTTGAAAAAAGTGATCGAGTCCGCGACGGCGAAAGAAGCGGAACTGCAGAAAACGATTGACTCTAACGAGGCGAAAGTTCAGGGACTGTCGGAGCAGCTGAAAGCTATTCAGGAACAACTCAAAGGATTGCAGCAACAAGTCACTGAAGCAGAGGCAAACCTGAAATCTCAGGAGCAAAACCTGGCTCAGGTGAAATCGCAGAAGGAAGAGGCTCTCTCCAAAATCTCAGAGGAAGCCGAAGCACGCAAAACAGCGGCAGAAGCAAATCTCCAATCCAAACGAGACAGTATTAAGGATTTGAACACCCAGCTTCGCACGGTTCAAACAGCCCTGTTGCAATCCAAGAATGATCTCGAGGCATCGCAGACAGCTCTAAAAACAGAGCAGGAAGCAGTCGTTAAGCAAAAGGCCGAACAAGAGAAACTGGCGCAAATGGCGGTAGCTGCTCAGAAAGCTTTGCAGGAGGCCGATGTTGCTGCCAAAGCGGCTGCAGAAAAAGCAATGCAAGCGGCGGAAGCAGCGAAAGCTGCCCAGGCTCAAGTCGATGCTGCTCAAAAACAGTTAATGGAAGCGGAAACAAAAGTTGCCGCTCGCGAAGTCACCATCGCCGAAACACAAAAAGCAATCGAAGCCGCTCCTGCCCAGCAGGAGAAAATTGAAGCTCAGCTCAACGAAATGAAAGGGATCGCCAATCAGGTCGAAACTGAGCTCGCGGCTGTTACTGCCGAATACGTTGATAAACGAAAACAACTTGAATCGGTGCTGACTGAATCCGGCAAGTTCGTTTCTTTCTCAGAATCGATCGCTCCCATCTTTGCGAAACGATGCCTGGCCTGTCACGACACCAAGACAGCCAAGGGCCGTTACAACATGGAAACATTCGCTGCAATCCTTAAAGGGGGCGAATCGGGAGCAGCCATCGAGCATGGTGACGCCGATTCCTCTAACCTGTATGTGATGGTCGAAAGTGGTTCCATGCCTGAAGACGATGATCCGCTCTCTGCTGAACAGTTGGCGGTCATCAAAAAGTGGATCGATCTCGGTGCTCCCCTTGATGCCGGGGTTAATGATCGGGCACAGCTGATTACGATTATGCCGAAACAACCACACCCTGCTCCTCCAGAGGCGTACCGGGCTCCGCTTCCTGTAACGGCATTAACATTTAATCCCGACGGAACACAATTGGCCAGCTCTGGATATCACGAGCTTCTTCTCTGGAACTCCGCCGACGGAAGTTTGCTCAACCGCCTCACCAATGTGGCGGAACGGGTATACGATCTGGAATACAGCCCCGATGGAACATTACTCGCCGTCGCAGCGGGCACGCCTGGGCAAATGGGCGAAGTGAAAATCTTTGACGTTGCCACCGGTGAGCTGAAAGCCGATCTAGTGACATCGATCGATTCCATCTTCTCAGTGAAATTCAGTCCCTCAGGAGATCGCATTGCTTGTGGTGGTGCCGATCGAGCAATTCGTATTTTCAATGTGGCTGATGGCAAACTGTTGGCGACGATTGAAGATCACGCCGATTGGGTGATGGATGTCGCCTGGTCGCCGGATGGAACGAAACTGGCCTCGGCCAGTCGTGATAAAACGAGCAAAGTATTTGAAGCCGCAACTGGGAACTCGCTGGTGACTTTTAATGGTCACGGCCAACCCCTGTTTGCAGTCGGTTTCAATGCCGACGGAACTCAGATCATCAGTGGTGGTGGAGACAAACAGGTTCGCGTCTGGAACGTTGCTGATGGAAAAGAAGTACGCAAGATAGGTGGATTTGGAAACGATGTCTTCCAGCTTGAAATTCATCCCGACGGCCAGTTCTACAGTGCCAGCGCAGACAAGGTTGCCCGGTTACACAACTTCAACGATGGCAAAGAATTGAAGACGTTCACTGGCCATAGTGACTGGGTTTACTGTGTTACTTCGAACGCGGGTACCAAACGAGTTGCCACCGGAAGCTATGATGGTGAAATTCGGATCTGGAATCTCGAAGATGGAGCACTCGTCAGTCAATTCGTGGCGGCCCCTGGCCTGACTGCTGAAGCGATCAAGACAGCTTCCCCGTAGTTGGCATGTTCAAGAATCGAGATACGAGCGAATATAATTTGGATAGCGTTGCAAACTTGCTTTACACTTCGACCCAGACGCTGATTTCCACTGGAGAATCCAGCGGGAGTTCGCTTACTCCTACAGCAATACGGGTATGTTTTCCAGCGTCGCCAAAAATCTTGACAAGCAGTTCGGAAGCGGAGTTGAGTACCAGAGCCTGATCGTTGAATTTGTCAGCAGACTGGATAAAACCTTCCACACGAACGACTTGCTTGATCAAATCCAAGTCGCCAATACAGGCTTTTATCTGAGCAAGAGCATTAAGCGTCGCCAACCTTGCTGCATACTGCCCTTCCTGGTCGTGAATCTCATTGCCCAGTTTTCCCTTAAACGGCAATTCTTTACCAATGAATGGAAGTTGCCCACTGGTCATGACCAGATTTCCTGTTTTCAAAGCAGGGACATAATACCCCACGGCAGGAGGAGGGGTCGGTAATTCAATGTTCAGCTCAGTCATTTTGTCTTCAATGCGGCCCATGGAACACGGCTTTCTAATTGGTGGAAGTTCTTTGGAGTGACATTCTTCAGGGTGACGATGACTTCCCGAATGTATTGTAACCAGAATCGAACTGGTCTGAAATCGTGACGATCTGAGAACAGAAGCCGAAATGAAAGTGAAAAACCGGTGTTTGACCGGTTAGTAATCCCGTCGGTCTCATGTTACAATTCTTCCGCTCACCAGAAATTAATCTTTCCTGTTTCTTCACTTCTTCTTACGACCCACGGAATCTTCACGAACCCCTTCGGGAAGTTTCGAATAGCTTCTGTCACTCATGATTTCATCTCAATACGGGATGCCCTTTACTGACTGACATGGAAGCGTTCCGACATGAGGCCGAAATGCAGCTCTTCTCGCAAACCGCTCCCGCTTCCGGTCTAGCAACGCTGGACCATCTCGTCATCGGAATTTATCTGGCAGCGATGATGACGATGGGCTTTTATCTTTCCTTTCGTCAGAAATCAACAGAGGACTTTTTCCTGGCGGGGCGTAATCTGCCCTCCTGGGCAGTCGGGATCAGTTTGATGGCTTCATTGCTGTCGACGATTACCTACCTCGCGACGCCTGGGGAGATGTTCCGTAGTGGTCCGAATTATCTGTTTCGCTATCTCGGAATTCCACTGGTCTTAATGGCTACCTGGTTTATCTGGGTTCCCTTTTTTATGAGGCTGCGTTTAACCAGTGCGTACGAATATCTTGAGCGACGTTTTAATTATGCGACTCGGGCTCTCGCGGCATTCTTTTGTTTGATGCTCATTCTCGGATGGATGGCCGTCGTGGTTTTAACTGCGTCGAAGGCGATGACCGAAATCGTGCAGCTCGATCTCAACTGGTTCTTCGGAAGAAACATACCAGCGACACAAACCATGGACGACGGTTCCGCTGTTTATGTTCCCAGCGAAATTCTTGATGGTGAAGTTGTTGCTGACAGGATACTTGCCTCTGCGGAGGAAGAGACCGCCTATGGTTGGATTTTCAAACAGATGACGGTTGAGGAGCAAGAGTCTCTTAGAGAGTCGACCGAGAAACAAACAACTGTAGCGGCAATCTTTAATCGGCTGCTTAGTGACAAAGAATTGTATAACAGCGAGGCTTGGGAAGACGTCCCATTAACCGAAACGGCGCAGACGTTTACAGGAGTGCCTCTTGAGCAACTGACACATCAAGAGTTGACTCACTACAATCGAGCGCTGTTAAAATCCGTATTCCCCACCGAATTATCTGCCGCGACTCCCGCTTATGCGGACGCCGATATGCACGCTTTGATTATTTCCGTCGGGCTCTTTTCCGTGTTATACACTACACTCGGCGGTCTGCGAGCTGTCGTCTGGACCGACGTTATTCAATTCTTCGTACTAATTCTGGGGGCGTTTCTGACGATCGGAATTATCGCCTGGGTGACAACCAGTACCCCCGTCGATTGGTTTAATACTGTAACCGAACGGAAGTATGAAGAGGTTGAATGGTACTCATTCGACGTTGGGAATCGTTCGACTGTGCTCTTTATTGTGACTAGTATGTTCTTTTGGTCGTTCTGTACTCACGGAGCAAACCAGGTCGCGCTGCAACGGTATTTTTCGACTCGGAATGTCCGCGAAGGTCGAAAGAGTTATTTGGTAAGTGCTTTCTCTGATATTGTTCTCGGGCTGGTCCTGGGGTGTGTCGGAATGGCATTGGTCTATTATGTCCAACATCCCGATGTTTCAGGGCTGCTACCAACGACGGCCGATCTGGACTCCGCCGTTAGTTCGATTCGGACGGAAGCACAAGATAAGGTGTTCCCGCAATTCATTCGTATCGCCCTCCCCGATGGAGTTCGAGGCTTGGTCGTCGCGGCTTTGTTTGCGGCTGCCATGTCGACGATCGACTCGGGGGCGAACTCGATCTCCACCATCGTCACGGTTGACTACTACCGACCATTTGCCAAAGAACAGGCAACCGCGAAGGCCGAACTGCGACTTGCAAGAACATTAACGGCGTCGATGGGATTACTGATTGTCGTCAGTACGATCTTCATCTATCATCTGTCCAAAGGGACCGACCTGATTTCCATCTGCCAGAAAGGCTTTAACTGCTTTCTGGGTCCGTTGGGTGGCCTCTTTTTCGTCGGTGTTTTCTCACCCTATGTTTCCTCTCGCTCTGCCATTCTGGGCGTACTTGTAGGAGAAGTCGTCGGTGTCTGTGCGAGTTACAGTCAGGAACTCTTTAATGCCAGCTTTTCGACTCACCTCGTCATTGCGGCAGCCTGGTTCGCGACAGTGGTCTCTGCGCATATCTTCGCTATGATCCTGCGAGACTTTGCTACAGAAGAGCAACGTCGCTGGATGTTTCGGCCTGTTCTGAATAATGATATTCCCGATGTGGATGAATTATCCCGGTCAAATGATTTGCCGAGCTGATTCCGGACACCTTCTTGTCGTGTGCATCCCAAACTTTCTCCCTGAAGCAAACTCAATTTGCTAAGTCCCCACCCGATAGAGTTCTATCTATGAGAGCCCCTCTCCAGTCGTTTGTGTTCCTTCTACTGTCGATATCATCCAGTCTCTTGATTGGAGCCGAAAAGCAAGGAGATTCCGATCGCCTTTACCTCGATCAGTTTCGACCGACATCCCAGTTGAAGGCGAAAGAGCACCAGTTAACACGTGCAAAGTTTCCCTGCGTCAACGTGCATACGCATCCAGGGAAATTAACTGCGGAAGAACTCGTTGAAATGGTGGATGTGATGGACGCCGCGAACATCGCTGTTTCGGTCAGTCTGGATGGCCCCGCGGGACGAGAATTTCCAATTCATTACCGCACGCTTACAGAAAGCCATCCAGGACGATTTGCTGTTTTTGTTCGCATGGATTATCAGGGAGATGGGCTGGACGACGACCTTGCTACCTGGGATGTAAATCAGCCCGGGTTTGGCTATCGAATGGCTGACAAGCTGTCGGAAGCAGTGCGATTGGGGGCCACTGGTTTAAAACTGCTCAAAACATTAGGGCTTTATCTGAAAGATGATAACGGCAAGTTACTCAAACCTGACGACCCCCGTTTCGATCCGGTCTGGCAACGAGCGGGTGAATTGGGCGTGCCCGTGTTATGGCACTGCGCCGATCCAATCGCTTTCTTTCAACCGATCGATGAACACAACGAACGCTGGGAGGAATTGTACCGGCATCCCGACTGGAGCTTTTATGGCGAAGAGTTCCCCGCGCATCAGGAATTGATCGATGCCCGGAACCGCGTCATCGCCCGGCATCCTGATACCCAATTTATCTGTGCGCACATGGCCGACATTCCAGAAGACCTGGAAAAGTTGGGGGCATACCTCGATCAATATCCAAACATGAACGTGGAGATTGCAGCCCGTGTTTCTGAACTGGGGCGGCAACCTTATACGGCTCGCAAGTTCTTCATGAAATATCAGGATCGGATCTTGTTCGGAACTGATGGTGTTCCGCCACTAACCGAATTGAATCCTCACTGGCGTTTTCTGGAAACGCGAGACGAGTATTTCCCGTATGAGGACAACGACTTTCCTCCTCAGGGGTTCTGGAATATCTACGGGCTGGGTTTGCCGGATGAAGTCCTTAAGAAAGTTTATTTCGAAAACCCTGTTCGCTTAATACCTGCCATCAAAACGGATGGTGAAAAAGTCTGGTCAGTTTCTGGTATGAAATAGGACCAGATTCCGCCTTTGCTCTAAATAAAAATACGGACATGAAATCAGACCTTGAAGGGCGGCAATTGAATTCGATATCGTGTTATTCCATTGAGTTCACAAGCTCTTCTCTCGGTGATTAAGCACCTGTCATGTCTGTCACACTCGATCAACATCTCGCTGGAAACCGCCTCCCACTGGTTGCAGAACTGGTGGAGTTTCCTGATCCGATTGAGGCTTTGTCGCGAGTGATCGATCTTCCTCGTCCTCTCCTGCTCGAGAGTGCACGTACCGATACCGAACTGGGCCGTTATTCGTTTCTGATGGCGGATCCGTTCCGGACATTTGATTTACAGGAAGCAACGACAGGCGATGATCCCTTCTTTGAATTAAGAGCAGAACTGGAACAGTTTCAGGCGAATCACATCGAAGGTCTTCCCCCTTTTCAAGGTGGCGCTGCGGGCTTGTTCAGTTATGAATTGGGACACGCTTGGGAAAAGCTGCCTCATGCTGTCTTTGATGAATTTCAAATCCCGGCGTTCTGTGCCGGGTTGTATGACTGGGTGATTGCCTGGGACCATCGGGAGCAACGATGTTGGATCATCTCTCATGGTTTTTCTCCGTCAGCCAATCTCGATCAGAATGCACGGGCGAAACGGACATCGGACGAACTGAAGCAGCGACTTTCCAGTTCTTCATCGTCTCAGGGAACCGGATTGTCTTCACCAGCTAATCGTGTTGAAATTCAATCGGCAAAGTTTCCCCTTTCGCATCGAGTCGCTCGTGGATCAGGGCAACAACCGGAATACGTCAGCAATTTCAGCGAAGAGGGTTATCTCGAAGCGGTAACCCGAGTGCAGGAATATATCACGGATGGGGATATCTTTCAGGCGAATCTTTCGCAGCGATTGTTAACTCCTCAACGAACAGACTCACTTCCATTGTATTCCCAGCTTCGAACTCGCAACCCTGCTCCCTTTGCTGCTTATTACCAACAGGACGATTGGTTTCTGGCGAGTTCTTCACCGGAGCGGTTTGTTCAAGTGCAGGGTAAGCAGGTCAGCACGCGACCGATCAAAGGAACACGACAGCGACGTCGGGCGGAAGCAGATCTATTCACCCGTGATGAACTGCGCCAAAGCGAAAAGGATCGCTCCGAGAACGTGATGATTGTCGACCTCCTGCGAAACGATCTCTCCCGTGTCTGCCGGCCAGGGACGATTCATGTACCCGATCTGTGTCGAGTGGAAATGTATGAGACGGTGCAGCACCTGGTATCCGAGGTGCGAGGTGAACTTCAACCGGACAAAACTGTTTGGGATCTTATCGCGGCAACCTTTCCGGGTGGTTCCATCACAGGCGCCCCAAAAATTCGGGCGATGCAAGTTATTACTGAACTCGAAACAACTGCTCGCGGCCCCTATTGTGGGTCTCTCTTCTATTCCGGTTTCAATGGCCATTTCGACAGCAGTATTTTGATTCGTACACTCACTGGCAAAGGTGGCTGGATTCAACTTCCGGTCGGTGGCGGGATTGTCATCCAGTCCGATCCGCTGCAGGAGTACGAAGAAACGATGCATAAAGCGGCGGGAATGCGACGAGCACTCGGTACTTCCTGAGTGTTATCTGCTTATACGAACTCGACTTCCGCAGGTTACTGGGCTTTCAGCTAATCTGGTTTGATACGAATCGGGAAACGCAGACCTGTTTTCGGACTGGATTCCCGTTAGAATCAGGTCGATATTCTCATTGAGTGCTTTGAATCTTTCCATCAACCCTAACTTTTCTGTGTGAATCACACTGTTCTGATGATTGTTCTAATCGATAACTACGACAGTTTCGTCTTCAATCTGGCCCGCTATTGCCAGGAATTGGGGTGTGATACGCACGTGGTACGTTCGGATGAAATCGATGCGAATGGTATTAGGAAAATGGATCCCCAGGCAATTATTTTGTCTCCGGGACCCTGCACTCCGCGAGAAGCGGGAAATTGTCTGTCCATCGTCGAGACGCTGTTGGAAGAATATCCGATATTGGGAGTCTGTCTGGGACATCAGGTGATCGCGGCGGCAACGGGATCTGAAATTATTCACGCACCGGAACCGATCCACGGACGGACATCCCGCGTCGAGCATGTTGGATCGGCCCTGTTTGAAAACGTGCCTAACCCATTTCAGGCAACGCGTTATCATTCGCTGATTATTGATGAAGCGAGTCTCGGTGAGGAGTTTCAGATTACAGCCCGTTCGGACGACGGAGTTCCCATGGCGATCGAGCATCATCGATTGCCTGTGATGGGGGTTCAATTTCATCCAGAATCGATTCTGACGGATCATGGTCATCGGCTCATACACAACTTCTTTAGTGTCGCCGGATTAAAGACCCCTGACTATGAATCGCGTGAGCTACCACATCCCAATGAAAAATACAGCACCACCCCGCTGACGCCGGTGCATACCCCCGGACCGGTTCCTCTTCGCTAACCGTTACACACTTCGCGGCAAACTCTGCCGGCGATATCTGCTCAACAGTTTTAACCGGTAAGGTCTTCGCAGAAATAGCGACCCATTTCTATTGGCGCTGACTCGCTGGAAAACCAACCTCGATTCCGCATTATCGAGATCTCTTTTTCTTCTGGACCGATAATGACTCTGACGGAGTCTCAGGTAACTTTACGAGGAGCGTATCGACTGAAAATCCAGTCGGAGTGTGTCCCCCTTCCCTGTGCTGCTTCTTCCAGGAGTGAAGGCTCGGTGCAGGAGCCGATCACAATCACGATCTGGATAGACCCAGCATGAGTTCAGCCTTCCCGCCGCCGATGTGACTGCAAATATACATCAACTCACGGCCCGATTCCTGAAACTTGATGCGAATGGTAAAACCGGAAAAAATCACTTGGCTTCTCTAATACAAAAACGCAACAAGACGACGCTGTTTCTGATGGCACTTGTATTGGTATTCGTTCTCTCCGCTGGCTTGCTACGGGGACAGTCGAATTCCGGAAAGCATGGCATCTGGCATTCCGATTTCCGAAAAGCCTACGATGAAGCCAAACGGACGAACCGCCCACTGTTGATTCATTTCTACGCAGACTGGTGTATGCCCTGCCAGAAGATGGAGAAAGAAGTTCTCTCTTCTCGGGAATTGTCTCAGTTGGTGAATAATGATTTTGTCGCTGTTAAAATCAATGCCGATCATCATCAGGATGTCGTCGAGCACTTTTCCGTTAAGTCGCTTCCCAGTGATGTGATCATTGACCCTGCTGGAAAGGTGCTGTTGCGGAACAAAGGTTATTTGAAACCAAACGTGTACCTGGCCGGTATTCATTCCGCATCGAAAAGCTATCAACCCGGGGCACCACCGAAACAGGAAGTCCCGCGCCAGACACAAAAACCGGGGTCGATGCCCGCAGAGCAGCGAGGTGAAGCGAGTTCAGTTAAAGTTGGGTTGAACGGATTCTGTCCGGTCTCTCTGTACCTCAACAAAAAATGGGAACGCGGGAATCCAGATTTCAAAGCTAGCTTTCAAGATGTGGTTTACTTCTTTACTTCACGTCAGGCTCGCGATGAGTTTCAGCGAAGTCCCGAAAAGTATGCTCCCGAATACCTCGGTTGCGACCCAGTGATTCTCACTGAAAGTGGCCACGCCGTCCCAGGCTCAACCAAGTACGCGGCTTACTCCAAAGAGAGGCTATACCTGTTTCTGATTCCAGAAACACGCGAGCGATTTAACCGGACACCGGAAAAGTACATCAATTACCGGCAGGCACTCAATATCGAACAGATTGAACAAACCGCTGATGCTGGCTTCGTTCGAGAGTCCTTCTGAACCGGTAGCCTGTCGATGGAATGACTTTGAGCAAGGCCGCAGGTCAGTTTAAACGGGTATTCTGGGACAGCTGGTGGCTGGAAACCATTGTGTTGGTTGATCTTATGATTACCGGTTCGGTGCCTTCCAGCTGTCGATTTCGCTACAATTCCTCCGTTCGTAATATTTTGACAGAGATAGTGAAATCTTGTGAAACTGATGATAGATCAATTGACAGGTTTAACTTCAGAAGTAGAATAGATTAAGCATCAAAACGATGCTGTATGAATGCAGCCTTGCTGACGATTCATCGGTTAACGGAAAGGTTCGTTGACAACTATTTTTGATTCGTCATCTTCCTAAGGCAGAAGTGTAATACTTCGCTCTTGTTTGGCTATCGCCGAACAACTTTGGATTCCGCCTCTAACTACCGTTAGAGCGATGCTTCATTGCTCCAAACGGCAAGAGAGCTTTTCTCAAACGCTTTCTGTTGCTCTCGGTACATGTCCCCAGAACCTTAGTTCGGTTTCTGAGTGTGGTCTTGTATCTTCCCTGTTCTTCTGAACAAACGCCGATGGTTTGAGATTGTGGTTTTCCAGTCAGGTCACATTGTATGGGTGTCAAAATATGGGATTCAGCTTTTCCCCTGCATACCTTCAATTGATAACAGGCCAATAAGAAGAGCCGGTATTTCTTTTATTCGTACCCTCCAGTGGGACTGCTTTATTGCAGTCAATGATTTTTCTTTCTCGCGTTCTACTCAGTTGGTTCAGGTCAGTTTGATAGGACCAGTTCAACAGAGTTGAGAAAGGTTCCCGGTACTGTTAACTGATGATCGTTGGTCTTGTACTTCGCCTTTGGCGATCAGCACGACTATGTGAGCATCACCTGTGAACGAAATCTCTTCTGGATGAAATCACCCCTGGTCGAAAATATTTAGTACAACCACCAATGGGATTTGAAAGGCTTTTAACTACCGATTGAATCACTCGGCAGCATTTGTTGGAACTTGTTCCATTCTCTTGGCGCCAGTAGAACCTCAATCGACAAAAAACAATCCAACGCTCACTTTGTAATGTCAGGATGACATTCGAACATCCGGCCTTTGATTCGTGAGTCCTTCCTTCAGCTGCCTCTCCTATGGTCATAGGCGCTGGAAGTGAAACTGTTGTGTTGGCAAACGAGTAACCCCAAGTCGACATTTGGATGTCTGCTTGAAGGCGAATTCACCAACAGCGGTTTCCCACCCACATTCAATATTCAGGTTTCAGATAGTTCTTTGCTCTTTTGATTAACAGATTTCACCGTGAAGAATTGCATCTCTTACCTGTTCTTTGGTCTTTCAAAAAAACTGAGCCCCTCTAAACAAACTGTGGCTAAATCTAACGATTTGATTTCAGCCTCTGGCAGGTACGAATTTGATTCGCGAACTTGCTTAAATTCAACTCGGTCGGCATCGACCGGAAAACTCTCTTCAGACCGTTTTCCAATGAAGCCGCTCCTTTCTAACTAACACATTCGATGGTATGCAGCTAAATGCTTCTCGGTCGACTTATTCAATTGTTCTCCTTCTGAATTATACGGATATCGAGAACTCGCTTTGGTCGACTGTCCCACATTGATTTAAAAATTGGAATCGCTTTATGAGCACTCAGAAATCAAGTTTTTCTGATGAGGATACTAAAAAAAGTCGCACCCCTCGCCGTACGCGGCGACCTGCTTCCAAGAAAACTCCTCCGCCCGAACAGGACTCGGATATGGACTCTTTCGATGAGGGTCTCGATCTCGAACCGATTTCGAAAGGAGGCGCAGAGGCTTCGACAGATGATGACACTGGTGACTCTGGTGACGGCCAACGCCGTCGTCGTCGTCGTCGCCGTCGCGGTGGACGAAGCGATAGCAATAATTCCAATTCCAGCTCCAACTCAAATTCAAATTCTAATTCCGGGTCTAACTCCAGTTCGGGGTCAAATTCCGGCTCTGGATCTGGTGGTGGCCGAAATCAGCAGTACAACCAGCGACGTGGAGATCGTCCTTCTGGAGGCGGAGGTGGGGGACGCAACCGTAGTAATCAGCAGGGTGGACGAAAAAGAGATAACAGTGGAAACCGCGACCGAAATAGTAACAGTAATAATCGTCGGACCCGGGCTGTTTATACTGGTGAAGAGATTAATGGAATCATCAAAGGTGTGCTGGAACTTCATCCAAAAGGTTACGGCTTTCTCCGTGACCCTTCCAAGAACTATGCCGCTCAAGAGTCCGATTCCTTCGTTTCAAGTTCGATTATCGAAAAGTACAGCCTGAGAGAAGGCATTCTTATCGAAGGCGATGTCGGTCCTGGTGCCAAAGGACAGGGACCACGCTTAAAAGAGATTGTTTCGATTGATGGTCGTACGGTTGAAGAGTATGCCACCATCAAGAACTTCGAAGATCTGACACCGATTAACCCATGTGAACAGATTCGTCTTGAAACAGGTCCCCAGCCGGTAACTATGCGGGTAATGGACCTCTTGACGCCCATCGGAAAAGGCCAGCGAGCTCTGCTCGTCGCCCCACCCCGTACAGGTAAAACGATGCTCCTGCAGGACATCGCGAACTCGGTTTCGATCAATCACCCTGAAGTCCATCTGATGGTGCTTTTGATCGACGAACGACCGGAAGAAGTCACCGAGATGACTCGTCGTATCAAAGGGGAAGTGATCGCTTCCTCAATGGACCGAGATGTCGAAAGTCATGTTCGTATCAGTCAGTTGATCATCGAACGCGGAAAACGAATCGCTGAATCTGGCAAAGATGTTTTCATCCTGCTCGACTCGATCACGCGTACCGCTCGTGCTTTCAATAAATGGATTGGAAATACGGGACGTACAATGTCCGGTGGACTCGATGTGAAAGCGATGGATATTCCGAAGAAGATGTTCGGGACTGCCCGTCTCTTCGATGAGGGAGGTTCATTGACAGTCGTTGCCACGGCACTGATCGATACGGGAAGCCGTATGGATGAGGTGATCTTCCAGGAGTTCAAAGGGACAGGAAATATGGAACTAGTCCTGAGCCGCGACCTTGCTGATCGCCGCATCTGGCCATCAATCGACATCAGTCGCTCAGGAACTCGTCGTGAAGAATTGATTCTTCCTCCGGAGACCATTGATTGCCTCACCATGCTGCGACGAAGTCTGATTCAGCTCAGTCCCATCGAGGCGATGGATGAATTGACTCGCCGTTTAGCACAGTTCCCTTCTAATGAAGAGTTCTTGCAGAAGATCAAGATGATTCTCTGATGTCAGTGGCAAACCGCTGCTTCTGAGACAAATGGGTTCACTAGAGTGGTCCCAGAAAATAAAAGCCGGTCTTTCGTTTCTCAAGAACAAAGACCGGCTATTTTATTGGTACCAACACCAATTCTTTTCCAAGAATACAAGAATAAGTGAGGCTGCAATCTGTCGTGAAACGTTATTGAAAACGTGAACGTTCATGAAAACGTGGTTGTGCGTTGTCAGATTCCGCAGCAATTAAAGTGAGATTCGAACTCGCATTCTACTCTGTCAGCGAATTTGACTCGTCCAAAACCTGGAAGGGTTTAACCTCAGGCAGTTCCTGGGGGGCTTTGACAGGCTGGCCATCATGCCAGATGTATTCAGTAGAAGGATCGTTTGTCACAAAAACACTCGTGCCTTGTGGGATTTGTAGTGTCATTGCCAGTTCTTCTTCTGCGACCTGTCGACTGAATTTGCTCAGTTGGTATTCGAACCGCGTATTGAATTCAGATTCGTCTGAATAAGTTCGATTTAAAGTCACCTCGAAGTTCTTCATCACGAAGCCGTCATCCACATGGTCGATCTCGATTCCGTCGACTGTGACGATCATACGCTGATAAGCAAGATTTGGTCGGCGATCTGTGGCGTCATTGTGGGGTAGAATCAAATGCAGCGGCCATCCGTCAAATAGGTCGTCTCTTTCTTTGACGCTTTCGATTTTTCGAGGAAGATACCCTGCCTCGGGATCAAGCCACACGGTATGACGTCCATAATATCCTTCACTCATTACGACGACGGTTGGATGTCCATCAATGACTTCGTGACCCGTGATTCGGGGTTGATACGACTTCATCAATTCTGGCAATCGTCTGCTGGCGTCATAGGGGAGAAATCCCAGGACTTCCAGATTGGAATTTCTGTTCTGATTGATTAGTCGCTGTGCTTCCGGTGAACCATCTGCCCAGGTAATGCCGCTACAGACTCGCCACAAATCCCCTTCCGGGTGACTGTCAGGAGTCATGAGCTCGTTTGAGACAGTAAAGGCATGTGAGAACTGAGAATATCCTTCTGTAGTCATGATTTGCTCGGTGGCGCCAAATACGGGGAAGAGTTGGGCGCGGTATCCGTTTCCAATGTATTTGTATCGGTATCTCCACCATCCGTCTCGTGCCGAGAAGTCCCCCTTGTGTTTATACCTCCAGGTTTCTTCGGTGAAAGCGCCGCCTACCTCATAGGAGTTACGCTCAATATGGAATTTCAATGTCTGAAATTCATCCAGTGTCGACGCGTATTGATCTAATACTTTGATCGCTTCTATTTCGTCTTCTGGAGAAGTGGAAAGAATAGCTCCCAACAGTGCTGAGGGTCCCCCGCCCGAAGAGAGGCTAAGCCAAAGCCAACTCCCCATGGTCACGGTTCCCAGCATTAATGCCAAACTCCAAGCAATGTTTTTGCTGGCGACTTTAGAAAATGCAGTCGAGAGCTTAGTGGAGATCGAGATCGTATTCGTGGCCGTGTTTGCTGTCAGGCAGTGGGATACGGTTTGCGCCGCGAGATGTTGCCCCCATTCTGCGGCAGAGGCCTGGGCGCCTTCCCAGATTGTTAATACTGTTGTCAGCGCGATGCCGCGTTTCAGTAATCTTTTACGTAGAAGTTCGCGCCCTCGCATTAAACTCGCTTTGACGGAAGCGTCTGTCGCTCCCAAACTCTCCGCTGCTTCTAATCGCGATTTTCCCTGCAGAAAACAGAGAATGATTGGCCCACGATATTTTTCGGGAAGCTGATCGAGTTCATCGTGAAGCAGTTCCATTTGCTCCTGGACGGACAATATAGAATCACTCTCCTGTTCATCGGAAGTACCGGAATCGAGCTGTTCGGAGAATTCAGTTGCTTTGTGACGTTTTTTATTACGGTGTATCTGAATCGCTTCCGCTCGGGCAACCCGGTGCAGCCAGGGAGCCAGCGAGTTCCGTTTGCGAATGGTCCCCGCTTTGCTGGTCAGCTTTAGGAAAATGGACTGACAGGCATCTTCGATGTCATGACTTTCCGAAAGCAGATTAGCACAGACACTTAAAACAAGTGGGGTATGGCGCTCGCAAAGTATCTCTAGAGCCTTCTTATCCTGACGTTCGACGTAAAGTTGCAGCAACGTCTCGTCGGAATGCTGCGCTGATGCAGTTATTACAGAATTGGTTCGTCGGTTTGCATTCCTTACATTCCGATCGAATAAAGTAGGGCGTTCCAACAGACTCATTATGTCATTCCAAGTGAGTGGTGAGGGGTCGCGAATTCAAATGCAACATCGATGCCAACAGAAATTGAAGTTGGTGAGATTACTTTTGAAATCACTGAGAGAGCCCGAAACTATTTGAAGGGATAGGTGCGCCTGATGCGCATCATTCATTTTCAGAGGTGATTTCCGTCTGCCTGTCCATGAAGGCGGCTTTGGATCGGAGTGAATGATCGGTCTCTCTATACTGTTAATACTATCCACTCTTGATTCGAATTGAAGAGTAAAATCTTAGGGAGTGTTTTAAAATAGTATCTGTTCGTGTAACTTACTCAGGTGACACGTTTTATCTAATGTCTGCTTTCTGAAGAGATAATTTCTCGAGCCGCTCCAGGTTTGGTTCCGGTAATTGGTCAAATGCCCGAACTGTGGGTACCCCTGTTTTGTCCTGATACAAGCTGACCGGGCTGTCGCTGAGATCCTGATGGTAGAATCGTTCGCTGGGGAAAATGTCGGCCGGATAGGTGAAGTTGTCGAGCATAGAGAGGGCAATACAAAGCCCCACTCCTGTAGCGCTTTCCAGCATTCCCCCAACCCAGCAAGGGATGCCTGCTTTTTGCATATCATCATGAATCTGTTTGGCGATGGTCAATCCGCCCACGCGAGCCGGTTTGATATTCACATATCCACAGCTTTCAATTTCTGCAGCCTGCTGAGCGATTCGGCGAGTTTTGACTGTTTCATCCAGGCAGATGGGCGTCGTGATTTGTGCCTGCAATCGGGAATGGTCGAGGATATCGTCGTGCTGGAGTGGCTGCTCATACATGGCGAGTTGGTATTCGTCCAACTGCTTGAAGAGTTCGACGTCGTTAAGTCGATATCCACTATTGCAGTCGATGTGCATGCAGGCGTCGGGGAACTCCTTGCGAACGGCCTGCACCATTTCTAATCCCCAACCGGGACGGAACTTCAGTTTGACGCGGGGGAACTTTCTGTCGAGTGCATCGCCGATATCGTTATTCAGTTCAGCCAGTGAATCTGTCACCCCAAAATCAGCACCCACGACCACTTCATCTCGGGTCGCTCCGAGGAGCCGGTGCAGAGGTTGATTCTGCAATTTGCTTTCGAGCGCCCACCAGGCATGATCCAGTATCGCTTTGGCGAATGGGTTTCCTTTGAAGTGGCTCAATTTTTGATGTAGTTCTTCCCCGCTCGAAATATCCTGACCAATAATTTGAGGGGCCAGCCATTGACGACAAAGTTCGAAAACACCAGCTCCCCAACCTGGGCTGTAGCAGGGAGCCGCCAGCGAGCAACTTTCTCCCCAGGCATCGACGGAACCGCTGGTCATACGACAGAGAACGGAATGAACTTCGGCATCTTCCCCGTAGGCAGTACGCCAGGGTGTAATCAGCGGCATGGCAACTAGAAACAACTCGATGCGGTCTATCTTCATCTTCGTACGATCTTCCCAATGGTAAAGGCTAACCAATTCAAACGCAGAACCTGTGGTGAAGAGAGGTTCGCGATGACTTGATTGAAGCAGGAGCCGCAGCGAATTACAAGCGGACTACCCCACTGGGTGCGGAACGTCGATTACTTTTTTGGACGTCGAGTTGCTGTTGGTTTTTGGTGTCTTTTTTTCTGGTTGAACCGGGCTTGCTGTTGCTGGACTGCTTTCGGAATCTCAAACTCTTTGGCTTGGACCATGGGATTTCTGCATTTGCTGCAGTTTCCTTCATTGTCGAACGGCTCCATGCAGTCCTCACATAAAGGGATCGGAATTGCAGAGCTGGCCAGTTTAATAATACTGCTGGGGACTTGCTGGTCTTCCTTAACCGCTTTCTCGGCAGCTATTATTGCCATGGTCAACGTGTTCGCTTTCCCAATGGGTTTTGAGCGAGTCTTCTTTGTCTGGGGCTGCCATTTCTTTTGTGGGAAGGACTCTACTTTTTGGGCTTTGGCTTCCTGGATCTCATTGATGAGCGGTGGAGACTGTCGCAGGTCAGAATCGGACTTGGGACGACGTTGAGGAAGAATCTTGTCATCGAATTCGAGTTGTTGCACGATGTTCTTTGATCGCGTGATTTTCATTCGAGAACTGGTGCTTCCTTCGAGTACTTTCGCTGAAACTTCCAGCATCGCGGCGTGATCATATTTCATGGTCACGAGAACTTCAGTCCCTTCAGGCAAGTTCGGTGGAAGGTTCTCGACCCGGCAGTCTCCCAAGTGGACGAGTGATGTATCCGTTTGAGTACCACTTTCGATGATCGGAATCTTGATCATTGATTGATTGGGCCGAACTGTCTCAAATACCTGAGAAACTTGCGCCGGTAATGGGGTGTTCGTTGGGATCAGGTAATGAGGAACTCGATTTGCATTCTCCTGCGTCCTGACCATGATGCCCAGTCCCCGGGAATTCACGGAACGCTGAGACATCCTTGCCAATCGCTGTTGCGCCGGTTCTTCCAGGATAGATCGGGCGAAGCCATCGTTGCTCGACAGCATTCCGGCAAAATAGGCGGCACCGTGAGCGATGGAGTGGTCGGGCGATAGAGAACTGTTTAAAGTCCGTCCACTGAGTTTTTTCATACTTCGCCGGATCATCGGCATGCGTGATGCCCCCCCGACAAGTAGCACAGCATCAATATGCGCCCAACCCATATTATGTTTTTTGAGCAGGTCCAACGTAATCTGCCGAGTCTCTTCCACAAGTGGTTCGCACAATTCTTCAAACACCTTGCGTTGAATCTTCAAGGTGTCACGCTCCTTGTTGAACTCGCAAGTGACTTCCACCTCAGGTTTCTGACTAAGGGTTCGTTTGACCTGTTCCGTTTCTGTAACAAGCTGTTGCAGAAAATGGGGATCCTGAGCAACGGGTTGTTGGAACCGCTGTGAGAACTTGCGACAGAGATACTCTTCGAGTTTATGGCTCCAATCGAGTCCTCCTAGATGGAGATGCCCTCCTCCTCCGATGACTTGAACTTCATTTGGGGAATAATGGACGATTGAAAGATCAAAGGTTCCTCCACCCAGATCGAATACAAGAATTCTTTGCGTTTCTGTCAGTTCCGTGAACCAGAGCCCTTCAGTGCCCAATACATGGCAGAGCGCTGCTGCAACGGGTTCGTTGATAATGTCTACCGTCTTTAAGCCCGCCTTGTGCCCTGCGGCGACCACTTCCTGACGCTGGACTTCGCTGAATTGCGCGGGAACGGTGATGACTGCCGTGCGAATACGGCCGACTTTGCGTTCGGCATGATTCAATAATTTCCGAATGATCAACGCGGCCAGGTCAACGGGAGTGTAGGTTTCCCCATTGAGATACCATTTCTTGTTGGGCTTACCGATTTCTCGTTTGGGATAGAGAATCACTTTCTCCGGCTGTTCAATTGCGCGTTCCAATGCGCGACGTCCAATTACAATCTCCTGCCCCGGTTCAAACAGAAGAGCCGACGGTGTGGAAGGTTCTCCATATTCGTTCGGGATCGTGATCGGCTGCCCGTGCCTGTTCAAACATGAAATGGACGAGTAAGTTGTACCGAAGTCGATGCCAACGGCGTGTCGTTTAGGAGAGGATGGAATCTGGTTCATCTAAAATGACCATTCTGTTACGATAAACGATCTCAGCTATTAGTTAAGGGATTGCAGTTTGCTTTTGCCGAGATGAAATTGGATATGCGGAAGTGGGTGTGAATCATTCCTGTGAATGAAGTATGAAATTGGTTGTTAACGATGATTAAACAGAAAAAATCCCACGGCATCTAAATCTTTCAGTTAACTGGCATAGAATCAGGCCGAATCTTTTATCAATTATGCCGGAGGCCCGGAGACTTGAACATACAGGAAATATTTCAGTGGATATTGGATAATGATGTTTAGAGTATCACAACGAGTTTTGTGGCTGATGGCCCTTGCTGTGTCCATCAGCTCTTCACTATTCGGTGCTCAATTGGAGCAGACGCAATTAGAGTCCGCTGAACCCGTTCGTCAGTCATTTCAAGTTGGAAAAAAGTTGTATCAGCAGCTTAAAAATCCACTGACAGTGAGCTGGGACAAAGCCGAGTTAAGAACGATTGTTCGACAGCTTTCAGGTACCACAGGGGTGGCCATCGTTATTGATCGTCGTCTCGACCCTCACCAGCCAATTACTCTCGAACTGGAAAAGAGACCTCTCTTCGAAATTCTGTTTGAGATTGGACGGCAATCCGGTTCTGAAGTGTCGATTCAGCCCAACTATTTGTTTCTTGGGACTCCTCGGGCCACTCGAACACTTCGGACATTAATCCTGCATCAACGTGAAGAATTAACGAAAGCGTTCGCAGAATCTTCAACTCCCATACCGCAGCAGTTGGCACGCAGACAGGAATTAATTTGGGATGATCTTGCGACACCGCTTGAAGTAATACGTAAAATCAACACGGCGTACACACTTAAATTGCTAAATCCGGACCAGATTCCCCATGATCTGCTGCCGAAGTGCCACATTCCGTCTGCCGTGTTAGAGCAGCAAATCTGTACCTTGCTGATTCAGTATGATCTCAGCTATCGCTGGGTGGAGCCTGGGAAATCCTATGAGATCGTCTCTTTGCCGGAGCAAGTGTCCATTGCTAAGAGTCATCTCATTTCTGCCTCTTCCCGGGATGAGATTGAGGCGGCCTTGCTTAAACGCCCCGGGATTGAGTGGAAATGGTCGGGCGAAAACCGCTTGGAACTGGTTGGCCGAGTGGAAGACCAGGAGTGGATGATCTCGCTTCTCAATCCTCGACAGAGAGAAATGACTATCGCTGAGGGAGAAACAGGAGGAGAGCAAAAGCTGTCTCTACAGCGATTCACATTGAAACAAGCAGGGGTTTCCGTGATGTCCGTCGTCGACGAATTACGGAAATCAGGTGTCGATATCGAATTTGCCCCTCCGAATTCCGAGGCGTCGTTCCGAGGGAGAAAAGATAAAGTCGATCTGGACCTGCAAAATGCTCCTCCTACGAAGTTGTGCGAGCAATTATTTAACGAAATTCCAGTCGAATTTCAGGTTCTACAGGAAAAAATCGTGCTTCGGCCCATCGAACAGCCATAAGTGACTAAATGAAGGTCGGAAATCATCCACCGAGCTGATTTCGACAGGTCCGCTGTTTTGAATTGTGCTGCCCGTTCGTTTAGAATACGCGAAATCTGTACTGGCAACGCAAAGACCGGGCTCCGGCTGCGGCTCGGTTATACCGTTCGCAGGGCAGCCTTACCCATGCTCCGCACATTCTCAACATGATACAGGACCTTAATTCGTGTCGACACCCAAGAATCTTGTCGTGGCTCAATCTGGCGGGCCCTCCCCCGTGATCAATAATACCCTGCGGGGGATCGTCGAAATGGCTCGCGAACTCCCGGAGATCGGCGATGTCTACGCCGGTTGGCATGGGATCGAAGGGGTGTTGAAAGAGGAATTGATCAATCTGACGGCCCAGAACCCCGAAGAAATCGCCCTGCTCCGGACGACTCCCGCTGCGGGATCGATTGGTACCTGTCGTTACAAGCTGAAAGATCATCAGAACGAAGACTTCGACCGCATTATGGATGTCTTTAAAGCCCACAATGTTGGCTACTTCATCTACATCGGTGGAAACGACTCGATGGACACCGCCAACAAGGTGGCCAAACTGGGACAGGAACGAGGCCTTGACCTCATCGGAATCGGTGGACCGAAAACAATCGACAACGATGTGGGGGACAGCGAATTCAAATTAATCGACCATACTCCCGGATACGCCAGTACCGCCCGTTACTGGTCGCACATGGTTCAACTTGCGAATGAAGAGAACCGGGGAAGTTCACCCGCCGACCCTGTGCTGGTGCTTCAAGCAATGGGACGTCGAATTGGTTTCATTCCCGCTGCTGCGCGTCTGGCTGACCCCAACCGGGAAATGCCACTCCAAATCTATCTCGCCGAGCGACCGACTTCACTCGATCAGATTTCCGAAAACGTGAACGCCCAACTGAAAAAAGATGGCCGTTGTATCGTCGTCGTAAGTGAAGGACTGGATCTGGGAGACATTGGTGAAGTCAAAGACTCCTTCGGTCACGTTTCCTTTAGCGCCAGCAAAATGACGGCGGCTCAACTCGTGGTGAATGGTTTGAATGATCGCGGTCTCCCTGTGAAGGGAGCTGCCCGTTACAACATTCCTGGGACGGATCAGCGGCACAATATCATCTATGCTTCAACCGTCGACCTTCAGGAAGCCTACATTCTAGGACAGAAGGCTGCGGAACTGGCCGCCAATAAAGAGAGCGGTTTCATGTCCACCATTCTGCGGGAACCCGGCCCGCTGTACAACGTTCGCTACGATAAAGCCCCGCTCGACAAAGTGGCCAATAGCGAACGCAAATTCCTCGACAACTGGATTTCTCCTTGCGGAACTGATGTCACCGACGAATTTGTAAACTACGCCAAACCACTTATCGGTGAAGACTGGGTCAGCGTTCCCATGATTGACGGTCGGATGCGAATGTCCCAGCTGGAAAGAAAATTCGCCGATCAGAAACTGGAGGCATACGTTCCTCAGGCAGACCGCGAATAGAAATCAAAGAGAAGATCTCGACTGAGAATCGATCCCTATCAGACCAGCACAACCATTTTACTTCTCTGCTTCGGTAGAACAAGTTTCAACAAGGAATACAAAACGTGTCGGAACATCCTCTCGACTCATTTAAAAAACAACACGACTTCATGATTGGCATCGATTCAGATGGCTGCGCCTTCGATACGATGGAGATCAAACATAAAGAATGCTTCATTCCGAATACGATCAAGTATTTCGGGCTGCAAGCAGTCTCCAAGTACGCCCGCGAAGCCGCAGAGTTCGTAAATCTGTATTCGAAATGGCGGGGAATCAATCGCTTTCCAGCTCTGACGATGACGATCGATCTGTTGAAAGAACGCCCCGAAGTGGCGGCTCGCGACATCAAACTGATGGAATTGAAAGGCGTCCGCGAATGGATCGAACGCGAAACGAAGCTGGGCAACCCGGCTCTGAAAGAAGAAGTCGCTAAAACTGGTGATGCCGATCTTAAGCTGGCTCTGGAATGGTCTCTCGCCGTCAATGAATCTGTTGATGACATCGTCGAAGGAGTCAGCCCTTTTCCTTTCGTGAAGAAGTCACTCGACAAACTCAGCACGAAAGCGGATATGATTGTTTGCTCCGCCACGCCGAACGACGCGTTGAATAAAGAGTGGAGTGAACATGGGATCGCGAAGTATGTCGCCGCGATCTGTGGACAGGAAGCGGGAAGCAAAAAAGAATCGCTCACGACGGTGAAAGAGCATGGATACGCTGACGACCACATCCTGATGATGGGTGATGCTCCTGGCGACATGAATGCGGCCATCGCCGTGAATGCTCTATTCTATCCGATCAACCCTGGCCATGAAGAAGAGAGTTGGGAACGATTCCACGATGAAGCCTGCGATAAGTTCCTCAATGGAGAGTTCAAAGGGGCGTATCAGGATTCGCTCATCGCTGAATTCGAAAAGCTCCTCCCAGACACCCCGCCCTGGAAATAAGACTCTCTGTTGAGACTCTCAGCTGAGACTCGACGGCCCTCGAACCTACACAAACACATTGAAACAAAATAATTCTTCTTCCGCGAAGGAAAGTAACAGATGTCACAGCATGATATTGGATTGATCGGTCTGGCGGTAATGGGACAGAACCTGGTTCTAAACATGGCCAATAATGGGTACAGCGTCGGTGTCTACAACCGCACGACGAGTACGACCGACGAGTTCACGGAAGGAAACGCCGCAGGCAAGTCGATCACGGGTTACCACGATCTGAAAGATCTGGTGGCCAACTTGAAAAGCCCGCGTAAAGTCATGCTGATGGTCAAAGCGGGACCTGCAGTGGACGCGATCATCGAAACGTTGACTCCGATGCTCGACAAAGAAGACATCATCATTGATGGTGGAAACGCCGAGTTCAATGATTCCAACCGTCGCACTGCTGAAGTCGAGAAAAGCGGACTGCTTTTCATCGGAACAGGTGTTTCCGGTGGAGAAGAAGGAGCCCTCAAAGGGCCTAGTATCATGCCCGGCGGGTCCAAAGCCGCCTGGCCCCACGTTAAAGAGATCTTCCAGAAGATCAGTGCCAAAGTCGGTCCGAACAACGACATCCCCTGTTGCGAATGGGTCGGAGAAGCAGGCGCCGGTCACTACGTGAAAATGGTTCACAACGGAATCGAATACGGTGACATGCAGTTGATCTGCGAAGCCTACTTTATCTTGAAACATGCTCTTGGCCTGTCCAATGAAGAACTGTACGACGTCTTCTCCGAATGGAACGAAGGAGTTCTGGACAGTTACCTGATCGAGATCACTCGCGATATCTTCTCTGTCAAAGATGCCGGAAGCGATGAATACCTGGTCGATAAGATCCTCGATACCGCGGGGCAAAAAGGGACTGGGAAATGGATGAGCCAGCACGCTCTGGATCTGGGCGTGCCGACCACGTTAATCACCGAAGCCGTTTATGCTCGCTGTCTATCAGCCCAGAAAGAGGCTCGCGTAAGAGCTTCTGAAATCCTGTCAGGTCCAGAGACCAAATTCAGTGGCGACAAGGCTCAGTTTATTGACGATGTCAAACAAGCCTTATACGCCTCAAAGCTTTGCAGTTATGCCCAAGGTTATGTTCAATTGAATGCCGCTGCTGAAGAGTTTGGCTGGAAGCTAAACAATGGCGATATTGCTCTGCTCTGGCGTGGTGGATGTATTATTCGTTCAACCTTCCTGCAGGACATCAAAGCAGCCTTCGACAAGAATCCTCAGCTGGAAAACCTGTTGCTGGACGACTTTTTCCGCGACGCGATCAATCAGGCTCAACCAGGTTGGCGGCGAGCTGTTTCGACAGCCGTCGAACTGGGGCTTCCCGTTCCTGGTTTCAGTGCAGCCCTCAGTTACTACGATGGATATCGTCAAGCCCGTCTTCCGGCCAACCTCTTGCAGGCACAGCGGGATTACTTTGGCGCTCATACCTACAAACGATTGGACAAAGAAGGTACTTTCCACACCGACTGGATTCGGGAACGAAAAACTCCTTAAGGCATCGGAATTAGGTCAAAACGATATCCTTTGTGTGGATGGAAATGGGTATATCCCAAGGCTTCCTCAGGAATTCCAGTGCGCCAGTTACCTATGTGAGAGTGCGAATTGCACTGAGAATATTTGAACCTATCCTGAAACCGATTGTGGTTGTTATTGGGCCTGAAAATAAGGCTCAATTTTATCTACAAGTGAGTGTGATCTCTAAGCTCTAAGAGGGTATCAGGACCGCATCGAGTGCCGCTGAACCTGAAGGATGGCGAACCAGATCTAGATATTCAGTCAAGTCCTGATGTATCGCCTGTAACAGTCTTGTGGATTAGTCTGTTTAAAAACGCGCTCGAAAACCTCAAAGAGGCATCTTGGCAGCCCAATCGTTTTTTAGTGTTTTTTGGGTTGTCTTAGCTTTTACACTAAGCCCATATTCGAAACTATTCTTTGCTGAATACGACTAGAGTCTTCACTTCATAAGAGTGAACGATGTTAGGGTGAACGCTTAGTTCGTATTTAAATTTCGATTAACGAGCAAAGAGAGATGCTTGTCGGCCTTGGAAATGTGCCTACTGAGTACGATCAAATAGTTACAGGATTTAATTCTTAGGGTACAGGAGACACCGACTCCTGAATAATCAAGGTCGGCCAGAGTTGTAAGGTCTTCCATAGGTCGGAAGAATGAATGAAGGTTTGTGTTATTTTTCTATGCTGTGCCGTCATGATAAGGAACAGCGAGCGGGCCTCCGGTATCAGCAATAGCGCGACAATGAGCGTGCTCTGATTTTCCCCGTTTGATTAACGTTTATTATTCTGCGGGTGAATCTGTTAATGAGTGAACGGCAACGAAATCTTTCTCTCGACATCGCCAAACTGGTCCTGATCGGGATGGTGGTCGCAATCCACTGCGAGTTCTTGAAAGAATACGACCGGATCGGGTATTACCTCTACGATGGTTTGTTTCGTATTGCAGTTCCCTGCTTCCTGTTGATCAATGGGTACTTCTTTTACAAATTCGTTGACACGAAACCACGTGCCTGGGTGATCGGTGTGCTGGAGAGGTACGCTTTCTGGATGATGTTCTACTCATTCATGTGGCTCAGGCCGGATGAATACAATGTGAAGAGCATCGCGCTGATCATTGAGTACATCATCCTCGGCTTCAATCATCTCTGGTACCTCTCTGCGATTATCGGAGCGTCTCTGCTGACGTTACTCACGAGGAAATTACCCGATTGGGTACGATTTGCGTCAATCATTATTCTGTACCTCTGTGGATACGGCCTTCAGTATTTCCGGGAATGGCAAGCATTTGAAAACCCGATCATGCAGTTCGTTTTCGAGACCCCTCTTGTCTATCGCAACTTCTTATTCGTCGGTTTTCCTTTCTTTATCATGGGATACCTGATCAATAAGTATAAGATGGTGGAAAACTGTAACGCGATATGGCCACTACTCGGAATCGCATTCGGTGTGCCTGCCATTTTGTTCGAAAGTCACCTCAACATGGAATGGTCAGGGAGACCAGATCCTCTCGAACTGTTGTTCCCTCTAATCTGGGTTTGTCCGGCTATCTTTATCCTCATCATGAAATCGCCCGTCATGCGGCCGGCCACATCGTTGGGATATTACGCAAACGGTATCTACTTTATTCATATTTTCTTCCTGGCGATTTTCAAAAAGTTCATTCATATCGACCCCGTCCCACGGACGCTGGCCGTGTTTGCGATCTCCTTCATCGCCACTTTTTTTCTGATCCGCTTGAATAAAAAATTCCCTTTTATTCTTTGATCAGTACCTGTGCATGCCCGGCGGATCGAGTAAAATGATCTAAAACCGCTTCCATGGCTACTCGGCTCCTCTCGAACAGGTTCGATCGCGTTGACGAGTATTCTGCTTTCGAGTACTGTTGGATTTGCTGTTGTGACCGGGTGGAGAATCGTTAGATGAAACTGGTATGTCTTGGAACCGGCGGATATTTTCCGAATGACCGTCGACATACGGCCGGTTATCTATTTCCGGAACTTGGTATCCTGTTCGATGCCGGTTCCAGTGCCTATCGGGTTATCGATTGCCTGCAAACGGATGAGCTGGATATCTTCCTCTCGCACGCTCATCTCGATCACATTGTCGGGCTGACTTTTCTGCTGGTTCCCATGCACCGGAAGAAAATCAAAACGGTGAGAGTTCACGCACGTGCGGAAGATATTCTTGCCATCAAACAGCACTTGCTGGCCAGCCAGATCTTTCCAGTCGATATCCCCTTCGAATACCACGAAATCACAGGAACAGTAGATCTGGGGAAACGTGGAAAGGTGAGCACAATGCCTCTGCGACATCCTGGCGGATCGCTAGGATATCGCATCGACTGGCTCGATAAGTCATTCGCTTACATCACCGATACCTCTTGGGTGAATGACTATCTTGAGTTTGTGCGCGGAGTCGATCTGCTTCTGCATGAATGTTATTTTCCGGATGGAGCGGAAGATCTGGCGGAGTTGACGGGTCACAGCTGTACGTCCCAAGTCACCAAATTGGCGAAACAAGCGGAGGTCAAGCATCTCGGATTGATACATATCGATCCCTTCCGAACGGATGACGACCCAATAGGAATCGATGCCGCACAAGCCATCTTTCCGAATACCTTCGTTGCCGAAGACAATGACGAACTCGATTTTTAAAGGGCTGCCCCATGTCATTCGCCCTGGAATCGCTCCCGCTTCGCTGCCCTCTCGATCAGCATTCGCTGGAATCGTTATTCGATCAACAAGCATTAACCTGCCCGCAATGTCATCGTGTCGTCCCCATTCAAAATGGCATACCTCGATTTGTAGAGGATGCGCATCTTGAATCTTTCGGAACACAATGGACTCGTTACGACGTCGCTCATGAGCAAGAAGATCGACGGACATTCGAGGCAAAGACCGGTTTCCGACGGGACGAATTAAAAGGCAAAAGAGTTCTTGACGCTGGATGCGGAGGGGGCCGCTATACTCGATTGGTTGCTGCTGCGGGAGGTTATGTTTCCGCAGTCGATCACACCCGCGCTGTTGATAAAGCGGTGGAGCTATGTCGCGATGAATCAGCTAATAATTCTGAGCAAATCCAATTTCTTCAAGCTGATCTTAAGAATCTGCCGTTCGCACCGGCCTCATTCGACTATGTCTTTTCGATTGGTGTGATGCACCATGACGAAGAGACTCGGGCGGTCTTCAACGCCGTAGCCCGGTTGGTGAAACCGGGTGGTTATTATTCGGTCTGGCTTTATCGACGAAACCAGGAGTGGCAAGAGAAAATCAACAATTGGTTACGCTGTCGCACGACGACGATGCCTCAGGAACGACTCGAAAAATGGAGCCGTCGGGGAGCAATACTGGGGCGTATCCCTTTGCTGAACAGGGTTGCCAACAAAGTGGTAAATTTCAGTAGTCATCCGAATCATGAAAATCGTGTTTGCGATACCTTCGACTGGTACGCGCCCCAGTACCAGCATCACCACACGATTGCCGAACTTCTCGACTGGTACGAATCCGCTGGATTTCACAATCTGGAAGTCCTTCCCCCAGAGAAAACAGGTTATCTTTATAATTGGGCTTACGATAAGGATCTCATTATTGGTAGTGGGGTGAATGTACGAGGCCAACGACCGGTAGACTAAAGCGGGAAAGCGGTTCTCTCTCTTCAGGGGAACTGACTTCTGAATTGACAGCGTCGATGATCAGAAAAGAATTGTTTGATCGGTTCTCAGCGGCCCGCTGATCGTGTAGTTTGGAGGGACGATACCCGACTGAATTCACTCGAAACAGAAAGCACCATCATGCCGAATCGGTTTCCGATCTTTTGCCTTCTTGCAATTGCCTGTCTGCTGATTACCTCCCCGAAATCTCTTGAAGCGAGCGAACCCAAGCTGCTTTCCGTCGAAAAGATCTGGGACCAGGGTGAACACAATGCGTTTACTGATATCGTGTGGTTCAATGACAAGTTCTTCGTCACGTTCCGGGAATCGGCTGACCATGTTGGCGGAGACGGCCAGATTCGTGTCTTGGTTTCTGAAAATGGGGACGATTGGAATTCGGCCTCACTTATTGAAGAAGAGGGAGTCGACCTGCGCGATCCCAAATTCTCCATTACCCCTCAGGGAAAACTGATGCTCTCTCTGGGAGGTTCGGTCTACAACGGCACTAAGATTCTGGAAAGTCGGCAACCTTACGTTTCCTTTTCTGAGGATGGCAAGAACTGGTCCGCTCCCGAGAAAATTATGGAAGAAGGCGACTGGCTCTGGCGCGTTACCTGGCATGACGGTGTCGGTTACGGCAGCTCGCGTATCATGGTTCCTAACGAAAACGGCAAAGGTGATACGAAGATTGCCTCGCTGTATAAGACGACTGACGGGCGCAGCTATGAAAAAATCCTGACTTGGGACATAGATGGTAACCCGAACGAAACAACGCTCCGATTCATGCCTGATGGCGAAATGATCGCCTTGGTTCGCAGAGAATCAGCAGACCAACGAGGATTAATCGGTCGTGCTGAGCCCCCCTACACCGCTTGGAAATTCACTCCCACCAACTATCGGTTTGGCGGTCCGAACTTCATCCGGCTTCCTAATGGAGAGATGTGGGCCGGCAGCCGTCATCATCCCGGCGGTGCGAAAACGGGCCTCTTCCGCATGACGCTTGATAATCTCGAACTGGTCACCCTCCTCCCTTCCGGTGGAGATACCAGCTACCCCGGATTTCTCTGGCACAACGACATCCTCTGGATGAGTTACTACGCCAGCCACGAAGGCAAAACGAGCATCTATCTGGCGAAGTTCAGGTTGGAGGAATAAGAGACGAGCTATATTTGCGCGTTGATACCCGGAGACACCTATGTTGACTTCGGGCAACGCGGAAGTTGTCTTCCTCTTACCAACGAAGTTTGGTGACAGTTCTTAACGTATTGTTATACAATGACTTAACGGCCAAGATACCCTTTCGTGTTTCAAATGGCATCCCGTTTGCCTTACTTCGATCCAGACCCCGTTCTGTGTGAGGGTGGGGCTTTACTGGACTGGTCTGTTGCGGAAGGTTGCCTGCCTGATGTCGAGCGATATGTTAAGTGTCGAAGGGCCGTTGAGCGCCCGGGCGGTAGTGTTGGAATGGTATCTGGACGAGGCGGCCGATCTGGCGAGTCGTTCGACATTTGAACCAGGGCTACTGAAGATGCCCCTCAACCCGGTGCATTGGCAGCAATACGTCCATTGGTCACGAAAATTATATTCAACCTGGACACGTCCGACACGACAAGTCGCGTTTTCGAAGTCTCCTGTGACGGCTTGCTGGCCGGGGACGGAACCATTCTGTGCCGAGGTGATTGTCCATAGTCTGTATCAACGCGTGTGGCATGCCTTGCTGATTCGCGAAAGCCGACTGGTTCAAGAGGAACAACCCGAGGAGGCCGCCAAGCTCATCAACGAATGTCTGGTGGATTGCGAACATCTGACTCAGAAGCTAATGCACTTCGAGCAGGTCGCACTCCGTTATCTGGAATTTCAACCCGCCGACACACCTCTATTAAAACTCCATCAACTCTGTCGGCAATGGGGAGATCAAGCAGTGGAATTGCTGCTTCGTGATTTCCTCAAAGCGTCCGAGAATAAAATTGCCCCCCCGCACGAATCTCTCGTGCAGATGATCGGTTCGCGAAACGAATTTCGTTCTCCGTTGGAAGCGATCATGCCTATGGAGTTGGAGATCAATCAACTCCTGCAGGAATCCCAACTGCAAAGCCAACCCCGATCTCACTTTCACCGGGCTTTGATTACCGCCTGCCAGAGATTGTGTATTCCGTCACAATGAAGTCCATTGATAAAGACGCACTCTGACGCGAGAGATGAAGGCTACTCTGTGCGACGGTAAAGTTCAGGGAGCCATCAAGATGATTTGTTTATCACTAAGGCACGAAGTCACAAAGAGTCTGATTAAGAAATGTTTCTAAACGCTCCTTCTCCAAATCGATTGAATTCTTTTCTTGATGTCTTCGAATCTTAGTGGCTCCAAATATCTCGCCGGGATCTCGGGACAAAAGTCGCACGAAGTAAAAGTTAAGACAATGCCTTATACAGATGATGAATGAAAGTCGCATTGTCCGCTTGCAGGTAGTGCATAACTCCGCCCATGCGGCTGTAGCTTTTGCAGAACCGGAGGTAGTAAGCCGGGTTGGTCTTTGGTGGTTCGCCCTGCGTCCAGTCCCAGCCACCCCCGTCGGCGATGTCGACGACGTAGAAAGAATGATCCTGAACGATATTGCGGCCCGCCTGGAGTCGCATGTTGTTCACGCAACTGATCGTTTTCTCAAAGACCTGGGGGCCCATAATGGCGGAACCGACGGAGAGCACAACACCCTCATCGAGACCTTCGACCGAGCCGCCGAACAGTTTGAAATCCCACTCCGCCGCACGACCTATCGCCGATCCACTGAAGACCGAGTGGTTCGAGATGATGTCATAGCCAATGCCTGGATGAACGGTCATCGGAATTTTATGTTTATAAGCCTGGGCGATGATCGATGCATGTTTCCATTTGTGATTCACCTCGGTCCGACCGGCATTCCATCCCTGCTCTGTCATCGCTTTAAGAAGATCAAACCGGGCTCCGGTCAGGGGATGAGTTGGATTGGATTTAATCTCCTCTAGAAGCTTGTCTGTCGTGGGAAGCGTGACGCCATCTTCCATGATCAGTTTGCCGAGAGAGACACCGTATCCGAGACCGTCAAACGCCCCCGCCATGATCGCCCTGTGGATGTTGGTGGAAGTTTCGTCCCACGTACCAAAGGTCCCCTGATTGACGTTCATCTTCACGCTCTCGGTGGAAGCTCCAAACCAGGAATACTCCCAGTCATGAATCGTCCCGGCCCCGTTGGTCGCGAGGTGGGTGAGGTGGTCGTTCGCCATCATCCGTTCCAGAATTCCGGCAGTTCCATTTCGCAGCAGATGAGCTCCATAAACGAGCATCACTGTCGCCCCTTTTTCGCGCGCACTGCGAATATTGTCCGCACATTCCTGGATGCGACTCTGAATCGCATCCTCAACCGGTTTGGGTTCCGAATCGGGATCGATCAGGATGCTCTCTGCCTGGGTCAGGCTTTCCCGCTGAGCTAGGGGAAGGACTTTCAACTGCGACAAATCAAGAGGCTGAACGCTCACAGGGAGGGCTCCGAAATAGGAAGAAATGGCGGCAAACAAAGGATCATGAACGCCGCATAGCGTAGCCCATCGGAGGATGAATCACAAGGTGAGCAGATGAAGCGAGAACCTCGGACTTCAAGGCTCCATTTTATCCGGAATCGGGTTCAAATTCCTCGGACTATCCGCTTTCTTGATAGTCAATTTAATATCGGGACGTGCTTCCCGAAACTTTCGGGCTCCTTCTGCTGTGATCGATGTGTTGGTTAGTCTTATCTCCGATAAAGTTCGTGATTTTGAAAGCGATTTGAGACCACTGTCTGTGTATTGAGTACCGGTCAGAGTTAATTGTCCAATTACAGGTAAAGTAGCGATATGCGCAAGTGAGTTGTCCGTGGTTTTATCGCTCCACAGAAATAGGTCTTGAAGTGAAGGGAATCTTTTCGGGTCGCCGAAAAACTCATCGGATACATTTGTCAGAAGAAGACTGAGCGAGGATACACTCGGAAAGGGTTCCAGTTTTTGTTCATCGAGATTCTCAATATTTAGGTTTATGAACGACAACGTCCTTAATACGGGAAGCCGTGTAATGGCGTGGATCGTCTTTCGATCAATGGTCATGCTACTCAATGTGAGACCTCTCAGTTGCTGAAATTGATCCACGTCTTGCAAAACGGACGAAGGAAGGTCCAGTCCTTGAACTGTGAGCGATTCTAATTCCGGGAAGAGATTCAACCTTTCGACTTGCTCGGTCGAGATTGTCGAGGGATTAAGCTCAAATTTAGAGGCGTTTATTGAGGAGACTCCATGCGATTCCGAATCAGGTGAACCAAAGCGAAACCAACTGGACGGCGAAGTGAGTTGTGGACGTTTCGGGCTCCAAAGAACGTTTGCCTCGATCAATTCATCCAATAATTCCTGACGCGGGTTGTGATTGTCTCTGAATAGAGAGAATCCGGCGATGAACAGCAGTGGAACGATTGCCGCGATCCACCATCTGAGGCTAAAGGGGGTGTTATTAGTCTGGCTGGAGTCGGTCATTTTTGGGATGAAATCTGGAGATCCATGGGGAGAGAAATAGCGTTATCTTTTTGGTCGGGTTGTTCGAAGCTTCAGGAAACAAGGCCGCGATTCCGGTGCACTTTTCGTTGAATACCGCAGAGAATGACTTACCGTGGGTACGGCTGGTATATTACCATAAAATAATCAAGTCCATACTTCCAGAACGGCAATCTGAATAGAAGAGTTCCCTTACAGTTAAACTGGGTTTGTTCATCATCGTTTAAGGTATCTCTGATGAATCCTTCACCTGCATTTACTCAACGCGCACCCTCCACTAGCTGGGAATCGATTCCGCTGGATGACAGTGGCAATGCGTTCTGGGCCTGGTTCAAACCGCAAAACCTCCCGCAGGGATGTTACTTCCAAATCCCCCCTGCAATCTTTGTCCAGTATGCAAATCAGCCCGTTATTTCATTACGTAATCTGCTAGTGACATCGGGTATCTCCCCAGGGGATGTGAGTAGTTGGTTTCTGTATGGAAATCGCTTTGATGCCGTGGGGGGGACCTCTCCACTGCTCGATCAACCGGTACCGTCTCCCCCTATCGGAACGGATCCGAATATCATTGTCTCCTTGCAAGCTTCAGTGGAATTCGCCCAAGCCGGCGAGAATGCTCTTCAACTTGGAGTCCCCGATACTACTGCTGGTGCTGTGACTGGAGGAGTGACGAAACCTGCCTATGTCGAAGAACTCTTTCGCCGTATGGAATCCGACTGGCAAAAAAGTCTGGAGATCGAACGTCAGTTGAACAATCATCGGAAGACGATGGCGGGGATGATGACGAAGCTGAAAGGTCTCAACCGCGATTTGACATTCGAAGAAAGTTTAGCGGCCACTTCTCAGGATAAAGTCGAGTGGCAGACGACACGCAGCTGGTTGCGAAACAGCGCGATAAAGTTATCGAAACTCGTGAAAGCTTTTGATATTGGTATCACCAGTTCTGCCGGACAGCGATTGAAATTCGCCGATGTCTATGAGAAGTTTATTGAGCCTCGCATTGTCTTCGACGGAATGGAACAGACGCAGCGCGACATTGAATCTTATCGCAAAATGATGCAGACATTAATTCTACGTGTGGGGGGAGCCCAGTCGGACGCGGCGGCCGATGGAGAACGCCGGGCGAATTCGGTTCTCAACAAAATCGCCGGTCATGTACGACAGCAACGTGTCAAAAATCGACGCGATAAACGATGATCAGTTTCCGTTATTTTTGTTCTGTTCACAGAACTCGGTGAAACGTCGCTGCATCTCTTCGCGGGAAACGTCTTCGATGTGGGAACCGAGTAACCACTCGTGGCCAAACGGGTCTGTGACTTTTGCCGCCCGCTCGCCATAGAATTGGTCTTGGGGAGCCATGTTGAGGGTTGCTCCGGCAACGACTGCTTTGTCCGTCATCGCGTCGACATCGTCCACATGCAGGTGCACTGAAGCACCAGTTCCACGCGTTGACTGCGGACCGAGAATGCCGTGCTCGGGGTATTCATCCGAGATCATGATTGTTCTGGAGCCAAATAAAAGTTCGGCGTGCCCTACCCGCCCCCCTGGTTCTGACAGGACAAAGTCAACTTTGGCACCGAAGGCATCAACGTAAAACTGAATGGCGGCTTGAGCATCTTTCACGCGCAAGTAGGGAAACACTTCTTTGATCTCGTTTGCCATGGGGACGCTCCTGCTTAGAGAACATACATGATGTAATGCTTACGACTCAGTTTCCTGGGTTGGTGACGGTGCCAAAATCTCAGCCGGAGCGGTCAAGTGCTGGACCCAAGCGGGGGGAACATTCATAAACACCCAGCTTCGTTTGAACCGCTGCGATTTCAGAAACGGAGCGATGATTTCATCGAGGCGATGCAATCGTTCGCGCTCCGCTTTGACTGAAAGTTTCTTCTTGGCCGAGCGGATATACATGTACTCGAAGTAAGAAAGAGAACCGGTTGGTTTCAATAATCGCCAGTATTGTTCAAAAATGGAGGCGACCAGGTCGGGCGAAAAGTTATTCAGCGGCAACCCGGAAATGATTACGTCATACGGGGCATCGCATTCGAAGTCCTGCAGAGGGCTGCGATGTAACTGGCTCTGGCTGGAGACAGCGTTCCAGTGAGGATCTGTTTCGAAGGAACTTTCCAGCACGTTGGCGAAGTTCTCGTTGATTTCCACCAGATCAAATTGATCCTGAGGACGCAACTGCCGCACGATGAAGCGGGTGAATGCTCCTGTACCCGGTCCCACTTCGAGGACCCGCAGTGGTTTTTCTCCCGCTTCACGTTGCTTTTGGAGCAACGGGCCCGTAATCGCTTTCGCAAGGAATCGGCTGCTGGGGGCAATCGCGCCGGTCGTTTCGAATTGACTGCGGAACTGCCGAAAGAACTCACGATGATGGACCAAGACGTACGACTCCTGAAAGAAAGGCTGACCACTGCTGAACACTCATTTGTTCCGCATGCTGATGAGCGTAGTTTATCCGGAATCGCGGCGACTTCCAACTAATCGGCAGACGACTAAATGAGAGGTAAAGAAATGAAGTCGGACGTTATTTCTTCTTTTCCGGGAAAATTGGGCAATTGAACCGATTCGTTTGGACCCATTGCGTGGTTTCATTGAATGTCGGTTCTGTGGTTTTGCTTCGACGATAAATCAAGGAACGGCACATAAACGCTGATTTACCAGAACTTAAACTATTCGGAGAATGACCATGCGCAGAACCCTTTTAATTGCCGTAGGACTTGTGGCTGTCGTGGGGGTCTTCGTTTATTCACAGTCACCAGACAAATCTCGTGAACAGAACGAGCGCGGAGACAGGCCTGAACAACTAGCTCAAGATGACCGCGAAGAGCGGCCTCGTCGCGGAAATGATGCCCAGGGAGATGCCCGTGAGGAACGTGGACCTCGAGGTGGTGAAGGAGACCGAGGGGGACGAGGAAGACGTGGAGAAGCTCGCGGTGAAGGTCGTGGTCGTGGTGAACGACCGGAACCTCCTCCAAACCCGTTCCTGATTGTGTTTGATACGGACAAAGACGAAAAGATTTCAGCCGAAGAAATTGCAGCTGCCGCTGAGGCACTTTCCAAACTGGATAAAGACGAAGACGGCATCCTGTCGGGTGAAGAAATTCCCGATCCGATCCGTGACTTATTCGAACGATTCCGCGACCGACGTGGTGGTGGACCCGGCTTTGGCGGCGGCGACCGAGGTGATCGAGGAGGACCTGGTGGCGAGCGAGGCCGCGGAGGAATTGGGCGGGGTGGAGACGGCGGACCTCAGGAAGGCGCCGGACGAGGTCGAGGTCGAGGTCGGGGTAGAGATGAACGAGGACCGGGAGATGGATTCCCTACGCCACCTCCTGCGGAAGAAGAAGCTGGTCAGGGATCGGAAAACGCTGAATAAAGAACTGCACTTTCCCGGGGTGGGTATGCAGCCCACCCGGTTAATGCAGGCCGTTCTATGGAATACCTCGGCTCTCAGCGATTCGGGTTTGTCTACTTAGACCGGAGAGGGCATCACAAAATAGGGAAACAGGACCGAATAACTAATCTGGGACTCGTCATCTCCCGGAAAACAGATTACGCTGTAAATAGCGGTTCAAAGGGAGTTCCATCAGGGAGAACGCTGTTTGAACCGTCTTTACTGGCAGTCGGACGCAAGTCACTGCCGGGTGGTCTAAGCAGTCAGTGAGACGATCTAAGTGGGAAGTCCTCGTATAGAGGAATTCCCTGCTTGCTGACCACGTTCCACCCCCACTGGGCCTGTTTTCACGTGATCAGGGAGAAACAAGAATGGTTTCCGAGTCTCGTTCCGGAATGAGTTTTCAGACGTTGGCGATTTTTATCCTTGTCGTCGTGGTACTGCTTTTCATCCTGCTAGTTGTCGTGTTTAACCTGATTGAGCTACGTCAGGATAATACCCGTCTAATAACCGCCAGAGATGAAGTGACGACGATATTGACCGACTCATCTGAAGAGCTGGAAACTCTTCGTCAACAAAGCAAAACGTTGACGGAAGCCCAAACGACTCTGAAAGCACAGCTTGAAGAGGCGGCTCTCCATCAGGCAAAAACTTCGACCGATGCGGAAACAGCTGCAGCGAAGTTGACGGAAGAGAATCAGGAACTTGCAAAGCAGTTGGATGTGATTACCAAAGCAAAACAGGTAGTAGAAACCGAACTGCAAACGATTCAGGCAACCACCGGAAAGCAAACGGCGGAGCAGACTAAACTTCTGAAAACACAACAGGATAAAATCGCCACCTTGACCACTTCATTGACGGAAGCTCAACAGCAGATGCAAACGCTGCAGAAGGAATTGGCGGCAGAGAAAGCTCAGTTGGAGCAAACTGCGAAACTGGCGAAAGAGGCTGAGAAGAAAGTGGTCGAAGAACTGAAACTCGCACAGACTTCGCTCGAACAAACGCAGCAGATGCAGGATCAGTTGACGGATGCTCGCGACAAATCGATGGTGTTGGCAGAAGAGCTAAAAGCTAAAGTCGCAACTGTTTCGACAGAGCTTCAGAAATCGGCGGAACAACTTAGCGAAGTGAGTGCTGCCAACAAAAATCTGAAGACGGAGTTGGAGCAACTGAAAACCGAATTGGCCGAGGCGAAGAAGAATCCTCCCGCGACACCGAAGGAAGAGCTGCAGAAAATTATCGCTGCTGAAATTAAGGCAGGAAACACGGGAACGGCGAAAGAGTTCCAGTCGATGCAGTCGACCTTGCAGGCCCTGCAGGAGCAGTTGAAGGCCATTCAATCGAGTCTTCAACCGGCCCCTGAAACCGGAGCCGATCCCAAACAAGAGACTGTCGAAGCTAAAGAAGAACCTGCCCCTCAGTAGTTTCTCTGACGAATTCAATCAGCAGAAATTTCCGCCTGGCCAATATCTGATGACACCTGACATCAGGCTGAATACAGGTGGCAAATTCTGCTGTTTTGCTAAATCATCGGCTCTCAATAGCTTAGTAAAATCGTTGCAATTGGCACCGAAAATGAAGTGAGTAGATCTTTCACGCGTGACGAGACGTCCATCTTGCGTCTCAAGTATGAAAATTTACTGCTTTGTTAAGGACAGAAGCAATGAAGAAGATCGTTCTATTGGGGGTGGTCGTGGGAAGCCTGATTTGCGTCGGCGCCACGACCCCCGTGCAGGCCGGCCCTCGCTCGTTCGTTCGGGCTCCAGCTCGACATCGGGTCGCCCGGTTACCATTACGGCCATCGACCGTACTATGGGTACGGCGGTTACTACGCCCCTCGACCCCGCGGATACTTTTATGCTGCACCGAGTTACCAGGCGTACGCTCCTCCGCCGGTCTATGCCCCGGATTGCTATCACCCGCCCTATCCGCATTATCATCTGCATGGATATCCGTATTAGATTCTGATTACTGAAATCGGAACCTACGACGAGTTAATCTACCCTTTCGGACACCATGGTGTTCTCAGCAGGTCGAACCTCAGGAAGAGGTCGGCCTGTTCTTTATGGGGCTCAGCTTGATTTGGAACTACAAATCGGACACTGTTCTGAACTCAGGTTGCGCTTGTCTTTCGTCACGCAGCGAGAGAGAATTGAATGCGAATAACATCCTATCTTTCCATCCGATTCTATCCTGGTAAACTCATTGACGAGACTGACTATGCGCTCCAATAAAAAACTGCTTTCTTTTCTTCCCCTTTGTTGTTTACTTTTGATGGCTGCTCTTCATGCCGCCGAAACGCCAACAGCAGACGAAGTTGACGAACGACGAGAAATGGTCGTCGAGGCGGATCGGATTCTGATGCTGGGCGACAGCATTACCTGGGCGGGGTCGTATGTGACGGACATCGATCTCTGGTTGCGGACACAGGATTGGGTTGGTGAGATGCCGCTGGTCATCAACACCGGGCTCAGCAGCGAGACGGTTTCTGGGCTGACGGAAGAAGGTCATGCGGGTGGTAAGTTCCCTCGTCCCGATCTGGCGACCCGGATTGATAGCGTGCTGGCAACGACGAAACCAGATTTGGTCTTCGCTTGTTACGGTATGAACTGCGGCATTTATAAACCATTGGATGAGCAGCGATTCGCCAGTTACAAAGCAGGAATCCGCATGGTTCAGGCGAAAGTCAATGCGGCGGGGGCTAAGCTGATTCTCGTCACTCCCCCCTACTTCGATGATCAGGTTGCGAAGAAAGACTTTTCTTACAACGCGGTGCTTGATGCTTATTCCGACTGGTTGGTGACGTTGCGAGAAGAAGGTCAACCTGTGATCGATCTCCATGACTCTATGCAGGCCGAAGTCGAATCCCGCCGAAAATCTGACCCACAGTTTACGTTTCAAAAAGACTCCATTCATCCCGATTCGGCCGGGCACTGGGCGATGGCTCAACCGATTATTCGTTGGTTCGGTGATGAAGAGAGTGCGAATGCCGAATCACCTGCGGCGATGTTAATTGAAGTAGAGAATGCAGACAAAGTCGTCGGACTGGCGCATCAGCGCATGTCCGTTCTTCGAAATGCCTATCTCACTGCTGCCGGTCACGACCGTCCCGGTGTTCCGGAAGGAAAAGCTGTGGAAGACGCCGAGAAAGAAGCGGAAAAGCTGAACGAGCAATTAAACGCGGCGCTAAAACAATAGAGTTGGTAAATGCCAACCGTGCTCTCTTGGAGTCACGAAGTGGTATTCCAACATACATCAAATATAAAAGGAGGACATCGTGGAATGTCCTCCTTTTTTTTGAGCCTGCTTGTGCGATTAGCAGTTCGCGGCGCGATACTCTTTGAGCATACGCATGAATTCTTTTAACAACGTGGTGTTGTCCATCCAGACGCGAGCACTGACAAGGTTACCATCGACGACGGTTTGTTCATCGACATATTTCCCACCAGCGAAGGTAACGTCCAGGGCACACTTGGCAACTGTTGTCGCGGTCCGACCTTTCAGGCGATCAGCAGCGGCGAGGATTTCAATGCCGTGACAAACCGAGGCGACGGGCTTGTTCTGATCCATTATGACCTGAGTCACTTTGAGCAGGTCCTGGTCGTAGCGGATGTATTCGGGTGCCCGTCCGCCGGAAATGAACATACCAACGTAGTCGTCCGGGTTGATGTCTTTGAAAGCGATATCGGATTGCAGATGGTACCCGGCCGATTCCTGGGTGATGTCCCAACCTGGTGGTTTTTCGTGCATGACCATGTGATAAAGTCGGACTTCGGGCGCGGCGACAACGCATTCGAAGTCGTCCTCCGGTATCCGGAAATAGGGATACATCGTATCGAGGACTTCAGTAGCATCACCAATAATCAGCAGAACTTTGGACATCGTGAACCTTCGGGTATACAGATGGAAACGGAAACGACTCAATCGGTGACATGACCGTTGAACCAGCATCCTATTCTACCGCAAAAACCCGGAAGGACCACTCTCTTCGCCGGAGAAACCCCTGGCCTGAAAAAGCCCAAAACAACTGAAATTACAGAGGTTTGTATGAGTTGAAAAAAAACAGAAAACTTCAACGCAGAATCGGAAAGCGAATTCAGGCTGTTGACGGAACTCGACTAACTGCGGTCGGCAGGCCATTCGTTTTCGCAAATCGTGCAATGAAAGCCGACGAGCGTGGATGTGCCAGGAATGGGCAGGCGGTTGCGATTGAGGATCGCGTTGTCGAGCTCGATTGGCACAACGGATGCGGAATTGCAGCAAGGGCATTCAGAGTTGTCGCGGATCTTTTTCGCTCGGGAAAGCGCCCGCAGCGTTGCTTCATCCAACTGCTGGCGTTGCCGGTTTTCCCACGGACGGCGGAAAGAAAGAATATCAACTGGCTGAACCGCAGTGTGGGCTTGATCGGGGCGATGGATTTTCAACGTGCTCATCCTTGAGCTCTCCTTATAGAGACTAAAATTCCGTCCACAGTGTTCGTCTTGAACATACTGCTGATAACCGTTTTAGAGAGAGATTTGTTAATCTCAAAATACTCAGTCTCGTCCAGTCAGGCAAGAACGAATTGAACATGAAGAACCGATCCGGCGAAAATGTTAAATTAGGAAGGTCTTGATTCCCTCGCCCGGGTACATCCAGATATTGTAGATTGCACAGTTTGACAATATTCCGTTTGGCATGAGTTTGAAACACGATGTCGTATCGAAACAAAAAAAGAGGCCAGACTGGTGCCTGACCTCTTTGGATTACTTGTGTCGATATTGGTTTGTCTCGTTTAGTCCAAACCGAGGATTTCCCGGTTTCGTTTGGTGTCGGTGGCACCGCCGGCGAAATCGTCGAATGTATACGGAGTCTTCTTGATGATGTGATCCGCAATAAAGGGTGCTCCTTCGCGAGCCCCCTGCTCTGGATCTTTAATACAGCATTCCCATTCCAGCACGGCCCATCCATCGTAGCCAGCTTCGGTTAGGAGAGTGAAGACCTGTTTGAAATCAACTTGACCGTCACCGAGAGATCGGAATCGTCCCGCCCGTTTGTCCCAGGACTGGTATCCGCTGTAAACACCAACGCGACCGCTCGGTCGGAATTCCGCATCCTTCACATGGAATGCTTTGATGCGATCTCCGTAGAGACGAATGAAGTCGAGGTAATCGAGCTGTTGCAACACGAAGTGACTAGGGTCGTAGTTGATGCAGCATGCGGGGTGTCCTTTGACTTGGTCGAGCAGCATCTCGAATGTTGCTCCGTCGTAAACATCCGAACCGGGATGAAGTTCGAATGTGATGGTTACTCCATGTTCTTCGGCATGGTCAAAGATGGGCAACCAGCGTTTGGCCAATTCGCTGAAGGCTTCCTCGATGACACCCTCAGGACGCTGCGGCCAGGGGTAAACCATATGCCAGGCGAAGCCGCCCGACATTGCGGGGATCGACTTGGTCCCCAGTTTGGCGGAGACTTCGATCAGCTTTTTGAGTTCCGCCGTCGCCCAACTGCTGACTTCGGTCATGCTTAGACCAGGAGGATGAAATACTTCGAACATCTTGGCGTAAGCGGGATGCATCGCCAGGACCTGCCCCTGCAGGTGGCCAGATAACTCGGTCGGTACCAGCCCCATGTCCTTCAACATTCCGAGGTATTCGTCACAGTAAGTTGACGATTCGACTGCCTTGTCGATCTCGATCATGTTGTCGTTGCCGGTGGGGATCTGAATCCCTTTGTAACCCATTTCGGCAAACCAGGGACCGAGGGTTTTTATATTGTCGAACGGGGCTTCGTCCCGGACAAACTGAGCGAGAAAAACCGCAGGACCTTGAATACTCATCTGGTATATTCCTGTATATTTCAAAAAAACGAGGTTAAACAAAGTTTGGAAATGACTGCGCAGATCATCCCCGGAATGGGAGGTTCTGATCGTACCTCATTCCTGATAATTCAGGCAACCACACCGCCAGGAGAAAGCACCTTGGTCTCAGGACTTCCGTTGGGAAATCGAGATCTGAGTCACATACTCCAATAACTGATCTTCACTTCCTTTTGGGCCAATAATTTGCAATCCGAGCGGCAATCCGGCGTCCGAAAGTTGAACTGGGATCGTAACTGTGGGAAGTCCGAGAAAACTCCAGGGGGCGTTAAACCGGGGATCGCCAGTGGATGCCAGCGGTGGAGCTTCATCAAGAGTGGCCGGACAGATCAGCAGGTCAAAATCACGGAAGTAGTCGTCGGCGTTCTTGCAATAATGATCCTGAACGCTACAGCTTTGCTGGTATTCCGTGATGGGTAATTGTAGACCCGCTTGAATTAGACTGGTGATTCCGGGTTGATAATGTTGTGTGTATTGAAGGAATCGCTCGCGGTGTACTTCTCCGGCTTCGAAGTTCATGATGTTTCGATGGTGAAAGATGATGGCATCGAAATCGATCTCACGACCGGTGGGTATAACCTCATGCCCCACACCAGTCAGTTTGCCGATCACCGATTCCATCATCTCCCGCATTCGCCGCGCGGCGTAGTCGTGGAAATAGAAATTCAAGTGACCGATTCGTAAGGTCTCACGAGTGGTCGTGGGTGTGGCCGAAGTGGAACGAGTCAGTTCCCATAAGAGCCGTGCATCTTCGATTGAACGAGTGAAGAAACCAGGCTGGTCGAGACGTTTGGAAACAGGGAATATTCCTTCCATCGGGAGCGTATCGTACCCCGGTTTGAAGCCGACCACTCCACAATAGGCCGCAGGTCGGGTGACGGAGCCGCCTGTCTGAGTTCCAATAGCCGCGAGACACATTCCACTCGCCACTGCCGCAGCCGAACCACTTGAAGAACCACCCGGAGTGCGATAGAGGTTCCACGGGTTCCGTGTCTCCGTGGGATCAAAGCAGGCGAACTGGGTCGTCGTCGTTTTGGCAAGCAGTACCGCACCGGCATCGAGAAGTCGCTGAACAAGCGGAGCTGTGGAAGTCGCTACCCGTGGCGACTCTGGATCTTCAAACGGTTTGAAACCGCATCCGGTGATCGCCCCTTCAATATCGATGATGTCTTTCACACCGATGGGGATTCCGGCCAACGGCCCCAGGTTCTCTCTTTTCTGCAGGGCGACTGTCTGTTCACTGGAGAGAGCCAGAGCTTCCGGTTCGAACATTCGAACGAGCGCCTGGACTTCCATCTCATCACGCATAATACGATCAAGAGCATTGACAGTGACGGTGTAAGGCGTCGTCGTTCCTGACTTCAAATCAGGTTGCAGACCAGTGATGGTTTCGCCGGGCGTGGGGAAGAGATTGGGCATCGAGATCTACTGGTCGAGAGATTTATTCAATGAAAACATCGGCTGACCTGAGAGTGGGCCTACCGACGTCGATGAAAGCGAGAAGGCCACTGGCCTGTATTGGTTCAGGCAAAGTCCTGCGACGTTGGTTTGATGGTCAGTTCAGGAATGTGTGCTCGTGCTGGTAACTGGCATAACAGTAGGACAGCGGCGGCGACATCTTCCGGTTGCAGAATACGGGCCCGATGTTCTGCAGAAACTGGAACAGGTCGTTTGTCGAGAATAGGTGTTTCCACTTCACCCGGGTAAATATTACTGATGCGAATCCCTTTGTGTCCATCTTCCAGAGCGGCCGTCAATCCGAGAGCTGCCATCGCAAACTTGGAAGCGCTGTAACCAACTCCTCCCAGCGTGCTCGCGCGGATTCCAGCGACAGAGGAGATATTTACAATTAGGCCATCTCCTCGTTTTCGCATTTCGGGCAGAACGGCGTGCATCAGGTTGAAGGCACCGGTCGCATTGACGTTGAGCATCAAGTCCCAGTCTTCGGGTGACAGTTCTGCCATCGACCGTTGTGTGACATTCAAACCGGCGCTATTAACGACGATGTCAATCTGTCCCAACTGTTCCTGAGCCCAGTTAACAAGATCGAAGGTGCCTTGGCGGTCAGCCAGGTCGGCAGTCCGTATGAGAACTTCGCCCGACCCTTTATTTAAAGCGACGACTTCCTGCAGAGGTTCCTCACGACGGCCTGCGACAATGACTTTGGCCCCTTCCCCGGCGAGTGCGAACACGACTGCCCGCCCAATTCCTGTACCGCCACCAACGACGAGCGCGGTCTTGCCTGATAATGACATCAATGTAATCCAGTCTAAAATTAATTCAACGTTTGTGTATTCCCGGCATTGGTCCGAAAATATTTTCAGTTTGTATTTGTCTTACGAGCTTGGTCGAGTGGTCTTCTTTAAAACACGGGAGATCAAAACAGGAATTATTGGCGAATTAAGGCTTCGATTCAATCACATACAGAGCCTGTTTTCCTCGCACCAGAATTTGACCATCGGAGATCGCCGGGCTGGCGATGAACTCGTCGTCGAGTTGATTGACGCTGATTTTTCGGAATTCGGCTGCCGCATCGACGACGGTGCATTCGCCTGCTTTGTTGAGGAAATAGATATGTCCATCGGCGTAAACAGGCGAGGCTTTAAAGTCCCCGCCCAAGCGTTCGCGCCAATGTAACTCTCCTGTCTGGCTGTTGAGACAACTGGCGATTCCATTATCGCTCACCATGAATAGGAGTTTGTCGATCACCACCGGGCAGCACGTATCAGGAGTGTTATTGCGGTAGGACCAGACTACGGCGGCATCGATCCCTTCGTCCAACTTTTCAGGCCGAACCGCTTTTATTTCGCCACGCATGCCGACAGTGGCGTAAACAAGTCCGTCCGCCAGAGTGGGTCCCGTAATCGTTCGTCCGCCTACGAGTCCGGGGAGTTTCCATTTCTGTTCGCCAGTGTGTGGGTCATAGGCGTCCAGCTGATTGCCTCCCATCACGACCAGTTGATCGCCGGAGGGGGTACTGCGAATGATGGGCGTCGTGTAGGCATCGCACTCTTCTGCATTGGCTTCAGTCATGCGGGGGGTGTACCAGACTTCCTTGCCTGTCAGTCGATCGTGAGCGACGATGTAGGACTCCACTGGTTCGTCCTGAATATCGGCTAGTGAATCTTGAATGCAAACCGAGATAACCAAGTCTTCATACAATATCGGGCTGTTGGCATGTCCCCACCAGATTGAATAGTTGCCATAGTCTTCAGGCAGATTGAGCTTCCACAATTGTTCACCTTCGAAGTCGTACGCGGCCAGATCTCCGTTTCCGAAGTGCACGACGACAATCTCGCCATCGGTAATAGGCGAAGGGGATGCCATATTGTGCAGGTTGTGATATTTAGGTGACCGGCTGGAGCCTCCTTCCTGTTTCCGATTGGCCGTTCCTTCACCGACTTTAAGCGACCAGGCAATGTCGTTTGTGGCCCGGTCGATCTTGATCAGTTGTAAAATTCCCTCATCTTCTACAGTTACAAAGATGGAGTCGTTCCAAACGGCGGGCGTGCTCGATCCAGAAATCGGCAATGGAATCTTTGCTGTGATGTGATTTGATTCGGACCATTCAATGGGAAGATTCGTTTCCGAAGAGAGTGACAGTCCTGTTGGTCCGCGCCACTGCGGCCAGTTTTCGGCCAGCGACGGCGTAGCGAGTCCAACAATCAGACAGATTGCCAGCACAGAAGCCTGATGAGTCCGATGTTTAAATGAGGTCAGCATAAGAGACCATTCCAGAGGAAGTTGGAGAGAGTCCGATTGAGAATGTACTCCCATGATACTGGAAATGGATGGGGTTGTCTTGCAGTAACTCGATGCAAATCCAGCGGTTGCAGAAACCTGTATCCACTTTGCTTGTTTCTCACCTTGTAAATGAGTACCGTAGAGGTCCTTTGTCATCTGTAATCATCCTGATGCGAAAATCAACTGGGAATTGCGGCTCAATTCACTGATTGATTTTCTGAATCGTCTTCCCGACTCAGGATGTCCTCTATCATTTTTTCATGATGCTTCATGAGAAGGTTTAATTGATGTCTTCCGATCCCTCCTCCTCTGAACCAACAGATTCGGCCGGTGGCCTTTCCGCGTTGGAACTCGAAAAACAGCAACTACGGGAATTGAATCAAAAACCAGCGATTCCTCGATTTCTGGGTTATGTCAAACTGTCTGGACCGGGCTGGTTGCAGAGCGCGCTTACCCTGGGTGGTGGTTCTCTGGCATCCGGGCTCTATTTGGGCGTATTGACGGGTTACAGCCTCCTCTGGTTGCAACCACTGGCGATGATTCTCGGAGTCATCATGTTAGCGAGCCTCAGCTACCTGACGCTTTCTACCGGGGAACGGACTTTTCGTGCAATCAATTATCATGTCAGCCCCGTTCTGGGATGGGGTTGGTTGATCGGTTCCATGATGGCCAACATGGTTTGGGCACTTCCGCAGTACTCGCTGGCCACCGCCGCGATTAAACAGAATTTAATGCCAGAAGTTTTCGGTTCGATGGAAGGCAATACGGCTAATTATATTCTGGTGCCCATTATTCTGGTGATCTCGACTGCGATCACCTGGAGTTATGGCAGCGGGCATTGGGGTGTTCGATTATATGAACGTATGCTGAAAATAACCGTAGCCCTCGTGGTACTCTGCTTCATGCTGGTTGTCGGGCGGATGGTTGTTGCCGGTGAACTAATATTGAGTGATCTCTTCGCTGGATTTATTCCCTCCCCTGGATCGCTGACAGAGCCTTCACCTGAATACCAGGCTTTACTGGCTGAGATTGAAGTCGCCAATCAACCTTACTGGCGTGAATATATTCTGAATCAACAGTTCGACATCGCTATGGCCGCGTTTGCGACTGCTGTGGGAATCAATATGACGTTTCTCCTTGCTTATTCCACTTTAGGGAGGAACTGGGGTAAAGAACACCGCCCGCTTTCCATTTTCGATTTGAGTACCGGAATGTTCATTCCGTTTCTACTGGCAACGACTTGTGTTGTCGTATCGGCTGGAAACCGTTTCCATGCTCAGCCATTCCGGAATTTATTGGAAACTGTAAACGGCACACTCGAAGAAGGTCAGGATCCTGCCAGCGATAAAGTCGTCGGTGCTTATAAGAAGCTACTGAACGAACGCGTCGCTGCGGACATCAAAGCAGATGATTCCGTCGATTCGTCAGCATGGTTACCGAAAGAATGGGACAGCCAGGTTCAGGCCAGAATGGCGACTGATACCATCAGTGATGCAGAAAAATATCTCGCTTCAACACTGGTAAAACGAGACTCGTTCGATTTATCTCGTTCACTTGAGCCCCTGTTCGGTGGGAAGCTGTTTGCTGATATCATTTTCGGGATTGGTGTATTGGGAATGGCCATGTCCACCATCTCTTTGCTGATGTTGGTTTCCGGTTTCTGCGTGTGTGAAGCCTTGAATGTTCCATCCACAGGTTGGACCTTCCGTCTCGGGACTTTGGCCGCTGCAACAGGGGCATTGGGGCCCTTCTTCTGGACGGAGGCAGCTCCCTACCTGGCCGTGCCAACGTCGGTCTTTGGACTCGTGTTGCTGCCCATCGCGTACGCGTCTTTCTTCTTCCTGATGAACTCGAAAAGCTATATGAAAGAGGAATTGCCGACAGGGACGAAGAAGCTGTTGTGGAACATATTAATGCTCTGTTCCACATTGACGGCGATCGTCGCCAGTACTTATGCGATCTGGGATAAGGCAGGTTGGATGGGGATCGCTGGGCTGACACTCTTTGTGACGGCTGCAGTAATGACTTGGCGTAAACGCTAGAGCGCATTCCAGATAACCGTAGGTTGTTCTGGCAGCGTACCCTACTGTTTTTAAGGTCTTTTCGGGACCGATAGTTGCCACACTTATCCTGGACAGGATCTAAAACCTGGAATAGCCGCTCGTCCGTCTCGAAGCGGGCGAGCGTGAAGATTCTTGGCAGGCGATTCCAGTGGTGAATCAGATCAAGTTAAATCTCTGGGGTTGGTTTACTAACTGCAGAGAAAATAAGCAATAAAAAAACGGGAGTGGGTATCTGATACCCACTCCCGTTTTTTGTTTATTCAATCAAATGAAATCATTGAATTGAAATTCAGTTTGATTTATTCGCCGATGCCGAGCAGTTCGACTTCGAAGACCAATGTTTCATTAGGACCGATTGGTCCACCGGGCCGAGGATTTTCGCCGTAGGCCAGATCGCCAGGAATGACGAATTTGAATTTGGAGCCGACGTTCATCAGTTGAACACCTTCGGTCCAGCCTTGAATGACGCCATCCAGTGGGAAGGAAATTGGTTCGCCGCGATCAACTGAACTATCGAAGACAGTACCGTCGGTCAGTGTTCCGTGATAATGCACTTTGACTTTGTCAGTCGCTTTAGGGCTCTCACCTGCACCTTTTTTCAGCACTTCGTACTGCAGGCCACTTTCAGTAGTCGTGACTTCTTTGCGTTTCGCATTTTTAGCGAGAAACGCTTCCCCTGCTTTTTTGTTTTCTTCAGCAGCCATCTCGATTTTCTGAACCTGATAGGTGGTTACGGCTTCGCGGATTTCGGTTTCGGAAATAGGTGGTTCGGCTTTATCGAACGCATCTTTAACCCCTTTGGCAAACATGGTGAGGTCAAAAGTCATTCCCCCCTCGGCCAGATTCTTTCCAATACTGTATCCGATTCCGTAGGCGGCTTTGTCTTCGAGTGTCTTCAATTCTTCAACCTTGGTTTGGGCGATAGCAAGTGGGCAACTGATCGCATAGATCAGACCAACTGCACACAGAGGAACCGCCAATTTAAATAAACGCATGTGAGACCCTTCTGAGGTGATAAGGTGGGCTGCGACGAGGGAAAGTCTCTCGTAGGAATATCCTCAGTTCGCAGTATTTGGTGGATTGCTATTGTAGGGGATTATTTACAGTATAGTGGTGGCCGACAACTGCTGTCTAATCAACTATTTGCTTAAATTCCGGACCCGAACTGAATGTCATACCCGTCCCCTGTTCCCGTTATAGACGATTCGACACTACCCGAACTGGTCCCAATGACGGTCGCCTTGGACTTGATGGAACAGGCCTTTGGGTACCATGCGCAAAGTAAACTGTTGGCACCACCTCGGTTACGATCTGAAATGCAGTCGGGTGATTTAATGTTCACATGTGGGGCAATCTTGGATGAACAAGGCCAACTCGGTTTCCGAGTTTACGATTTGAAACAGGTCTCTTCGCCTCTGCGATCAGAAATTACTCCTCTGTTTTCCTCGAAAAACGGCCAATTGGAAGGCCTTTGCGTTGGTCCCTTCCTGGGAGCATGGCGGACGGGAGCAATCGGCGGTGTCATCCAAAAGTACCTCACTTCGATTCAGTCAGGGAAAATGGCGATCATCGGAACTGGTTACCAGGCGCGGACACAGTTGCTCGCGGCGGCAGCGGCTCTTCCATTGACGAAAGTCGAGATCTATGGGCGAACTCGGACTAGAGCAGAGAATTTTCTTTCGGAAATGCAAGAATTTCTCGCAAAGCAAGGTACTAAAATCGCCAAAATCAATCTGGCCAGCTCCATTCAGTCAGCGGTTCACGGGGCCGATTTAGTAGTGACGGCCACTAAGAGTGAGGAGCCCATTCTGGAACCGAACTGGCTTACAGAGCATGTTCATGTCCATAACGTGGGTCCGAAATTCAAAGAAGCTCATGAAATCCCCTTGGAATTCATCAGCAGCTGTGCAACCACGGTTACGGACTCGCTCCAGCAGACGAAGAGCTATGACAGCTTCCTGTTAAACGGAACTGCAGAAGCTAACCGGTTGCAGGAATTCTCGCAGCTATTGCAAACAGCGAATCGTACCAGCAATCCCAGGGGTTATTGGAGTTCGCTGCAGCAGCAGCGAAGCTACTGTTGTTCTATCGGCCTGGCAGGATCGGAATTGTTCATTGCTCGCGAAGCAATACGGGCCATGCGGGAAAAGCAGAACGGTTGATTCGAAGAGCACAATTCGCGAATCAGAAGGCTTAGTTCTGATACATTGCCGGAGAAGCTTTTTCCGATTGTCGAAGTTTCGGTTTCACTTGGGATGTGAGGCCCTTCGGTCCCTCTATCGCGCGGTCCTTTTCAGAGGTGGTTGAAACCAAGGTCTGGTTTCGACCTGCATGTTTCGCTTTGTACAAAGCTTCGTCGGCGGCTTTAATCATCCCTTCGACGTCCGAGGCATTTTCGGGGAAGCTCGAGATTCCGGAACTCATTGTGATCAGGAATTCACCATGTTCTGATAATCCAGGAGTCGTTTCTCTCGCCTTACGAATCGATTCCGTGATGCGAAGTGCTCCCGCTGCAGAGACGCCGGGCAACAGGATTGCCATCTCTTCTCCACCGTAGCGAGCAACAAGAACGGAATCGTTGGTACGTGTCTGGTTCGTGATTCGTTTCAGGATATCGGCCGTCTCTTTCAAGACGGTGTCCCCAACTTGGTGCCCATGCCGATCGTTGATGTTTTTAAAGTGATCGAGGTCGATAAGGACCAGAGAACAAGTCGTCTGTTGAGATTTTGCGACGAACAGTTCCTGAGTAATGCGTTCATCAAAAGTGCGACGATTCGCGATTTTGGTAAGCCCGTCCAATGTTGCTTTGCGGCGGACAATCGCTTCGCTCAATGTTTTGGAAACGCAATCCGCTATCAAGGGAGAAGCCCACTGTACGAATTCAACGTGCCGGGGGCTGTAGGGCAAGCAGGATGAACGGGTCAAGCAGGCGACTGCCAACAGATTGCCATCCTGGCTTCGCAGTGAAAGCAAGATTGCCTGGTTGATCGTCTCTGTGATCTTGACTTTTTCCAGCGAGGCTTTATTGAGATTGATAAAGTCTTTGTTTGACATTTTTACCAAAGTCGCCAGGTAATACTCGTCTTTAGATCGTTTGAATTCCAGATTGGGATTGTTTCCCGGTCCGTGTTCAAGTTTTATCAACGGGGCTTTTCTCAGCTCCTGTTTTTCGTTTTCGACGAGATACAACATACAACGGTCGGTCTCAGTCAGTTCGACCAGCTTTTGCAGGAATCCTTGCAAGTTGCTGCCAATCAGATTCTGCATTTCCAGTTTAACCTGGGTCAGTTGCAGTTGTTCCAGTTGCTCTTGCAGTTGTCCCTGTTGACGAAGACGAATATCGATTCCACGTACCAGTCGGCGGGTGAATTCAAGTTGTTCGTTAAGGTTGACGTTACTGGGATAGAGTGCCGAAGTAATAAAGAGGTAGCGGATGCCATCGATTTCGGGAGTCGTAAAGATAAAGACCTTATCGAGGAAAGGTCGTGTCTCCCTGTTGACGAATTTCAACAGTCCGCTCTGCTCCAAATCTTTCTGTTCCAGCTTCAGCGTGTGCTCTCCACGCATCTGTTCGAGAAGATCGCGTGGAATTCCTTTCGTTGCAAAGCTACTCCGCTCTCCCCGGTAATTTAAGACCGTCTGTTTTTCATTTTCGATCGAGTACAGGGCACACAGACCCTCTTGGGTATTCGGCAACAGTCGTTCGAATAAAGTATCGATATAAATTCGGATATCGGGCGTACCGAGAATGTCACGTAAGAGTCGGTTTTCGAGCCGGGAAAGATTGTGACTCAGCTTTAAACCATCCAGTTCGAATTGAACGTATTCGACCTGTTTTAATGTTTGTTTAAGTTCCTCTTCAGCTTGCTTACGCCGATGGATCGTGAGGATATAGTGCAACAGACAAACGACCGAAAGCGAAACAACCAGACCATTCATAATGATGGAGGTCGTCAGCAGGTGTAGTGTGGGAAGGGATTCCATGTTGCGACGATTTCATAGCTAGTAAGTTCAGAAGAAAATCAATGACGAGCCAGCCGCGGTCATCGAAAAGTAACATTCTCAGGCGGAAATTCCTGTGAGCGAGTGAACTCGCTATTGAACGAACTTAACCAAGCAGGTTGCTACAATTACTGCTGTGGTCTTCGATGACTTAATGAAACGTAGCTCAGAAGATAAGTACAGGTGAAACATTTCAATTGGTGAAATAAGTATACATACTCCCATTTCGACCCTTATCCGGTATAATCGTTAGTACCGGTAGGTGACTCTTCGTTACCAGTTCCGTTTGGATGGATCGAATTGATTTCGCCTTGTGGTTTTTCTATGTATTCCCTCAATTTCTCACCCCCCCCCTGATTGTCCGGAGAATGAAAATTGTCTGCTGATCTTTCCCGCTTCCGATGTCTCACTTTCTTCTCATTTGCCGTGACTGCTCTCTTACTGAGTTTCTCCGGGACACTATTTGCGGAGGACAAAGAGACGGCAACAGAGACTCAAGCTGAGACCGATTCAAAAAATGAAGATCAGGAATGGAAACTTCTGTTTGACGGAAAGTCGCTGAAGGACTGGAAAACGACCAAGTTTGGTGGCGAAGGAGATGTCACCGTTGAAGAGGGAAACATGGTCATTGGTTTCGGAGTCGACCTGAGTGGAGTGAACTACACTGGAAAAACTCCCACTCAAAACTACGAAGTCGAATTGGAGGCCAAGCGGATCGACGGGAACGATTTCTTCTGTGGGTTAACCTTTCCCGTTGAGAAATCTTCCTGCTCTCTGATTGTCGGTGGATGGGGGGGCGGTCTCTGTGGGCTTTCCAGTCTTAATGGAAATGACGCCGCCGAAAATGAAACCGCAACCTGGCAATCTTTTGAAGATGATAAATGGTACAAAATTCGGCTCCGGGTTGAACCGGAGCAAATTCAGGCGTGGATTGATGACGAGCGAATTGTAAACGCAAACATCAAAGGGCGGACACTAACTGTTCGCGGTGAGGTTTTGCTATCCAGACCTTTCGGAATCGCAACATGGCAGACTTCAGCTGCTTTGCGGAACATCCGTATTCGTGAATTGAAAAAGAGTATTGAAGCGAAAGCCGAATCTACCGAAGTCAAAGAATGACAGGCTAGCTCGAGGATGTAACACAGAGAATAGGCCCCTATTGTCCGAGATATCCTTTTAGGCTGAAACGTCATCGCTCAAAAAAACCGGTCCTTCCCAGGTATGGAAAGGCCGGTTGTTTTATTTCCCATTCTGTAGATCAGGAAGGTCCTGTCGCATGAACTCCATTCAGGAGACATTCAATTCCAGTACGTCATCCGCTTTGCGGACCAGACGGGCACAATCTTCTTTGAGGTGCATGATTGTCAATTGTTTTCCCTGTTGACGATACAGTTGAGCCACTGCGTTAATTGCTTCCAGAGCGGAGTGGTCGTAGACCGTACAGTCCTGAAATTCAATGACGACATGTTCAGGGTCGTTAATCGGATCGAAGAACTCTTTGAAACTGGAAACAGCTCCAAAGAAGAACGATCCTTTCAGGACGTAGGTTCGAGTATCACCATCGTCGATGATATCGACATTTAATCGGGTCGATTTCTTCCAGGCAAATACCAGTGAGGAAACTGCAACACCGGCTACCACGGCGATAGCAAGGTCGAAGATAACCGTCATCGCAGAGACCAGAATGATCACGAGGAAGTCACTTCCCGGAATTTTGTTCCAGAGTCTTAAGGTGGTCCATTCGAAAGTAGCGATCACGACGATAAACATCACACCCACGAGCGAAGCAACTGGGATCAGCCCGATGCAATTCCATAGTGGCGGAAAAATAATGAAACAGAGAAGGAAGCTGGCGGCGCAAATACCGGATAGTCTCCCACGTCCACCAGATCGAATGTTAATCATGGACTGGCCAATCATGGCACAACCACCCATCCCACCGAATAACCCACAGATAATATTAGCCGCTCCCTGCCCAATACACTCCCGGTTACTGCTGCCTCGGGTCTGAGTCAGTTCGTCAATCAAGGTCAGGGTCATGAGCGATTCGATCAATCCGACGGCGGACAAAGTGAGCGCCAGGCCGAGAATGATCATGAAGCTTTGAGGTGTCCAATCAATAGAAGGGATCTGGAAGGCTCCCGCAATTCGCGTCGATTCTTCTTCGGGAACTTCGACGTCCGCAGCGGCTAGTGCCGTTCCGGCGGCGTCAATCTCGGAGAGTTTCAGATCCTCTTTTTGTTCGTTGAACAACTTGGATTTAAATGTTTTCTCTGCCGCCATCTCATTCTGACTTTCAACGAAGTCCTGAACAGTGACAGACTCAATCGGGCTGAAGTTGACGAGTAATGTCATCGCGACGATGGCCACGAGTGTCCCAGGAACTGCTTTTGTGAATCGTGGCAGATAATGAATGATGAGCATCGTACCACCAATGAGGCACAGAGTCGTCAGCAACGCGCCTCCGGACATCCAGTCACCCGTAATCTGAAAATTACCAGTCATCTTGTCGTATAACAGACGGTAGTTTTCTTTGAACTGTCCAAACTGCGCGAGCCCGATCACGATCGCAAGCCCGTTGACGAACCCTAATGTCACCGGATGAGGTAATATGCGTACCAGCTTTCCGAGCTTGAACACTCCACATAGTATCTGAATGATGCCGCATAGAATCACGGCGGCAAACATGTACTCGATTCCGTGCAGAATGATAAAGGCAGTCATCACAACGGCCATGGCACCGGTTGCACCGGAGATCATCCCCGGGCGTCCACCCAGAATGGAGGTAACAAACCCCATGATGAACGCAGCCCATAAACCGACGAGCGGGTCAACTCCTGCTACGAAAGCAAAAGCAACTGCTTCAGGGACAAGTGCGAGGGCGACGGTTAATCCGGAAAGGAATTCGTTTTTGAAATTGGATTGTCGCTTGATCAGTAAGTCAATCATGCGGAAAGAAAAGCCTTTAACGTACGAGGATTGATTTGTGGAATCGTATACGGACGATGTTCGTTTGCATGAGCCGGAGGCCCTTCCCCTCTGCGAAAATTCCGCGCAGTTGAAGGTATCCTTTGCCGGGCCAAATCAGCACCGGTTGACTCAATGAATAACAATTGGATGAATAAAATCAGTGGCACAGAAAATGAACTGGTACAAAGGGACCTGCTATTTATGTGAAATCGATTTGCCGGACCCTCTCCTGCCGTCGGGGCAGCCAAATCTTCTTCCAGTTCTCCGCATCAGGCGCGCAAGATATTCACATTTCGATCTGTTTCGAACGAAACAACATCACCAACGTGGAAGCAGGAGCCATTTTCACAGCTGAAGCTGATCTAAAATTCCGGTTCAATTACCGGAAAGCTCAAGCGCATGAGCTAGACCTGGAGTATTTGGCTCAACAGGCATTTCCTGATCTCAGGAGCGATGCGGCTGTTGATAACTCAAACAGGTCGTATGGGGTAGGAAGTTATTTGCGGGGCGAATTGACTCGGAAATTTGCTTTCGAATGCAATCCGGTTCATCTCAGGGAATTAATTTGCTCATAGTTTTTCTCATAATTGTTGTGATAACATAACCATTCATCGATTTATGTCAACGCAACATATTTAGTTTTTTGACTCTGATACTGTCCCAGAAAGGCCAGTGGAGAGTGAAAATCCCCTGCACTCCTCGGGAGTTGCCTACGAATACAGGTGTATTTAGAAGTTCCCGGCTTCTCGCTGACTCATCCGGTATTCGTCATTTTTCGTAGAGATTCATGAAAATTTCTTTTCACTTCGTTCGATATTTCAGGGAGATGCCCATGTTATCACTCAATAAAATTCGGCGAGATTCCATTACATGATCATGGAACTTGTCAATTTCTAATATCTGAAGAATAACCTTCTGAAATGCCCTCGGTCATGCCTCAAACTCAAATCTTGCACAAATGAGTCTGGGAATCGGCAAGAAATTGCAGCAATTATTGCGGAAATGATGCGTAGTTCAAATGAGTTTGGAAATTTCCGAACCCGGATTGGCTTCTTCTGCGGTGGGAACATGATAACCCAGAAATACTCTGGAAAGGGAAGTGATGTCGAATCATCATGCTGGAAAACATGTCGAATGTCAGGTGTGCCATCACTCGTTCCCCTTGAATCACACTATGCCACTGGGCTTGGTGCGGCCAGTTGTTCTTGAGGAAATGGAACTGGACCATTCGGGGGTGAATCAGGAAGGCTATATTTGCCTGAGGGATCTGAACGAATACCGAAGTCGCTACATGCAGCATGCTCTGGAAGCCGAGAAAGGGGAGCTTAACGACTTGGAAAAGGAAGTCGTCACCAGTCTGCGAGAGCAGGAAGACTTAAGCCAGAATCTGAATAATGAATTTGCCGGCAAGCGGACTCTGGGTGAACAGGTTTCAGATCATATTGCGGAAGTCGGTGGAAGTTGGAGCTTTATCCTCACCTTCGGAGTGTTATTGGTCTGTTGGATCGCTGTGAATTCCGCTTGGATTATTGCCAACCCATTTGATCCTTATCCCTTTATTCTGTTGAACCTCGCCCTCTCCTGTCTGGCTGCAATACAGGCCCCGGTGATTATGATGAGTCAGAAACGACAGGAAAATAAAGACCGTCTCCAGGCCGAACACGACTACCGGATTAACCTGAAGACCGAACTGGAGGTCCGGCATATACACGCTAAACTGGATCTCTTGCTGACTCATCAGTGGGAGCGACTTCTGACGATTCAACAGCTACAGACGGACTTGATCAAAGAGATCGCTGATAAAAAACAGAGCTGAAAAATCTTGCATGATTGCCCAGTTATATGCTGAACTCAAAGAGGCGATCAGTGTCTCTAAGGGAAAAGCCTGTCATATATTCCTCGTTTAATTGGGGCCTCTACTCTCCTTTACCGGGGAACAGATCGCTCGTATCCATACTTGTTTAAGTCAGACGAGAAGATTCCGTTAACGCTGTTTCTGCAGAGGCGATTGTCCTTTTCTTTCTTTGATTACGTCGTTACAAATCTCTCGTCGCTTAAAGTTAAATGACGTTTACTCAGTGTTCGTCCCAGATTGCTTTGCTCCTCCTCCTGTTTTTTGGCCAGCTTGGTGGAATGAGACTTGCACGGTTAAAACTGTCTCCCGTTAAATTTGGTCTTCCGATCCGTATGAACCACTGGTCGGCACCTGATCTAAACCGAATAATTATTGAGAACAATATCCATCGTTCCTCGAAAGTAAAATTAATGCAGACCCCGCACCGCGTTGTCGTTGTTGGTGGAGGATTTGGGGGGCTTTTTGCCGCCCGATCCCTGAAGAAAGTTTATGTAGACGTTACGCTGATTGACCGTCGCAATTTCCACTTGTTCCAGCCATTGCTGTATCAGGTGGCGACCGGGGCTTTGTCACCGGCGAACATTGCCGCCCCCCTCCGCTCGATTCTGGAACGCCAGAAGAATACCCGCATCATCCTGGATGAAGTCGTTGATTTCGACGTCGAAAGTCGTGAAGTCATCACCGCAGAAGGAAGAGTTCCTTACGATACATTGATCGTCGCGGCGGGATCTCAGCAGTCGTATTTCGGACAGGATCATTGGGAAGAGTTCGCTCCCGGTTTGAAGTCGATAGAAGACGCGACCTCCATTCGTCACCGTATTCTCTATGCTTTTGAAGCGGCCGAGAAAGAGCCCGATCCGGTTAAGCGGGAAGCTTGGCTGACATTTGTGGTCGTCGGGGCAGGTCCCACTGGTTGCGAAATGGCAGGTGCAATCGCCGAGATCGCTCACCATACGCTCAAACAGGAATTTCGGACGATCAATCCGGCGGATGCCAAGCTGATCATTGTCGAGGCGGCCGCCGATCCCCTTTCGATGTATCCCGCTGACCTGATTGCCAAAGCCCGCAAGTCGCTCGAAAAAAGAGATATCCAGGTTAGAACGAACACCAAAGTAGTCGATGTGGAGCACGACTATGTCGAAGTTCAACCCGTCGACGGTTCAGCCGATCCGGAACGAATTGACTGCCATACCGTCATTTGGGCAGCCGGTGTAAAAGCGTCTCCTCTGGGAGAAATGCTTTCCATCCAAACAGCCGTCCCTCTGACACGCGGAGGGAAAGTGGAAGTTCAGCAGGATTTGACCATTCCCGGTCATCCGGAAATCTTTGTCGTCGGTGACATGGCTCAGGTACTGAACCGCGACGGAAAACCGCTTCCCGGTCTAGCGCCTGTCGCGATGCAGCAGGGAAACTATGTCGCCAATGTAATTCGCAACCGTGTGAATGAGAAACCGGTCCCGGCCCCGTTCACTTATAAGGACCGTGGTTCGATGGCAACTATTGGGCGAGCGTCGGCAATTGCCCAGATAGGTCGATGGAAACTCAGTGGATTTTTCGCCTGGATTCTCTGGTTGTTCGTTCACATTATGCAGATCGTCCAATTCGAGAATCGACTTCTTGTTCTGGTTCAATGGAGTTGGCACTATCTCACCTTCAATCGCTCTGCTCGCCTAATCACTGGCACAGAGGAACAGCACGAAAAAAAGCTGGAAGAAGAACTCGTCGGTAGGCATTAACCATGAAATGAGTTAATCGTAATCGATCAATTTCACTCTGACGCGAAAACGTGTCAGGGTGTTTTTTTGTGTATTGAGAAAACAGCTCCTGTTCTCAATATCTCTCATTCCCTATCTGGCCCAAAAGGTCACCCGCTTGTTCTGTCTGAGGGAGTACTTTAGGATGAATATTCACTCATTCTACAATTTTTGAAGAAAGCCAACCTGATGCAACGCCGTGATTTTCTCGCCCAAACTGCTCTGGCTGCTGGTGCCATGGCTTCAGTCTCTTCTCTGTCAAACATTTCGAAGGCAGAGGCTGCCGAGACATCTAAACCGTTTTCGATGAAGTTTGCTCCTCACTTTGGCATGTTCAAGCATTCCGCTGGGGAAGACCTGGTCGATCAATTGAAGTTCTCCTCCGACCAGGGATTCACTGCCTGGGAAGATAACGGAATGAAGCGTCGCTCTGTCGAAGATCAAAAGCGAATTGCCTCGACGATGGAACAGTTGAATATGGAGATGGGCGTTTTAGTCGCATTGATTGATCTGAAGAATAAGATCAATTTTGTCAGCGACGATAAAGCGGCTCGCGAGGAAGTTTTACAGGGAATGCGCGAGACCGTCGATGTCGCCAAGAGAGTGAATGCGAAATGGCTTACCGTTGTTCCGGGCTATGTTCATTCAAGGTTGCCGCATGACTATCAAATGGCGAACTGCATCGAACTGTTGCGTCAGTGTTGTGATATTCTCGAACCTCACGGTCTGACGATGGTACTGGAACCGTTGAACCATCCTACGAATCACCCGGGTCTCTTTCTTCATGAATCTCCACAGGCCTACCTCATCTGCCGGGCGGTGAATCGCCCGTCCTGCAAAATTCTGTTTGATATTTATCATCAGCAGATCACCGAAGGTAACTTGATTCCCAATATCGATCACTGTTGGTCAGAGATTCCTTACTTTCAGGCGGGAGACAACCCAGGCCGGAACGAACCGGGTACGGGAGAAATCAATTTCAAGAACGTCTTCCAACACATTGCCAACAAAGGCTACACCGGCATCGTCGGCATGGAACACGGAAATTCCCAACCCGGAGTCGAGGGCGAACAGGCTGTGATCAAAGCTTATCGTGCTGTTGATCCTAGTTGAATCTCTATGCTTTGTTTCGGGGTTAACGAGGGTTAAATCGGTAACTGATGAATCAAATAACGGCTCGACTTCAATAATATAGTCGAGCCGCTTTTATTTTCTCTTCTAAGTCCAGAATCAATCTGGTTTACTTCACTGCGACCGAAGGAGAGTGACTCTGAAGACTTGGATCGAGATCGAATCGATCCAAATTCATGACCTTAGTCCAGGCGGCCACGAAGTCGTGGACGAATCTCTGTTGAGAGCCTTCACTGGCGTAGACTTCTGAGATTGCTCGAAGTTGCGAGTTCGAACCGAATACCAGATCGACGGAGCTGGCTGTCCACTTAACTTCTCCTGTTTCCCGGTCACGTCCTTCGAAGAAGTGATCGCACATTTTCGACTTCTCCCATTCCGTATTCATGTCCAGCAGGTTGACGAAGAAGTCGTTGGTCAGCGTCCCCGTTTGATTGGTTAGAACGCCAAGTTGGGGGAAGCCGACATTCGTATCGAGTACTCGCATACCTCCAATCAGAACAGTCATCTCTGGAGCGGTCAGCTTGAGTTGCTGAGCTCGGTCGATCAACAACTCTTCTGCTCGACGATCGATGTCTCTGCTCTGGTAATTACGGAACCCATCTGCTTTTGGTTCAAGGACTGCGAACGCTTCCGCGTCAGTCATCTCATCTGTGGCATCGGTCCGTCCGGGAGAAAATGGGACATCGATTTCGTGTCCTGCTTTCTTCGCTGCTTCTTCAAGACCGACGGAGCCTCCCAGTACGATGAGATCCGCAACAGAAACTTTCTTACCGTTAGTCTGCGCTTCATTGAACTCTTTCTGAATGTTTTCCAAGGTCTCCAGAACTTTGGTGAGTTCGGCTGGTTCATTGACGGCCCAGTCTTTCTGAGGGGCGAGTCGAATTCGTGCACCGTTAGCTCCCCCACGCATGTCTGATCCGCGGAAGGTGGAAGCTGATGCCCAGGCTGTTGTTACGAGTTGGGATTCGGTCAATCCCGAATCCAGGATCTTACTTTTCAGGTTTGCGATATCCTCGTCGCCGATTAATTCATAATCGGCTTTGGGAATGGGATCCTGCCAGAGTTGTGCCTCGGGAATATCAGGCCCTAGCAACCGAGCAACGGGGCCCATGTCACGATGAGTCAGTTTGTACCAGGCTTTGGAGAAAGCGAGTTCAAACTCTTCTGGATGTTCATGAAAACGTTTAGAGATTTTTGCATAAGCTGGATCCATCTTCAGTGCGAGGTCCGTCGTGAACATTATGGGGGCGTGAGACTTATCAGGATCATGTGCATCAGGTACGGTTCCCTGAGCCGATTCCTCTTTGGGTGTCCATTGGTGGGCACCGGCAGGACTTTTGGTCAGTTCCCATTCGTATCCGAACAAGTTATTGAAGTAACTGTGTGACCATGCTGCGGGAGTTGATGTCCAGGCACCTTCGAGACCACTCGTGATCGTATCCTCTGCGTTTCCTTTGCCGAATTTGTTCTTCCAGCCGAGCCCCTGCTCTTCGAGACCAGCCCCTTCGGGTTCCGGACCAACATTCTCGCTGGGATCGGCGGCCCCGTGAGCTTTTCCGAATGTATGCCCGCCAGCGATCAGTGCGACCGTTTCTTCGTCGTTCATTGCCATTCGACCGAAAGTGTCCCGAATGTCTTTGGCGGCGGCGATGGGATCAGGTTCAGCATTGGGGCCTTCGGGATTAACGTAGATCAAACCCATTTGAACAGCGGCCAGAGGATTATCTAACTCTCGGTCGCCTTCGTATCGTTTGGCTCCCAACCATTCGCTTTCCGGTCCCCAGAAAACATCTTCCTGCGGAACCCAAACGTCTTCACGACCACCAGCAAACCCGAATGTTTCAAATCCCATGGACTCCAGAGCAACATTACCTGTGAGAACCATCAGATCTGCCCAAGAGATCCTGTTGCCATATTTCTGTTTGATCGGCCACAACAATCGGCGAGCTTTGTCGAGGTTGGCGTTGTCAGGCCAACTGTTCAACGGTGCAAACCGTTGAGTTCCATCGCTGGCACCACCACGACCGTCAGTCACTCGATAGGTTCCCGCACTATGCCAGGCCATGCGAATAAACAACGGGCCATAATGACCGTAGTCGGCGGGCCACCAATCCTGAGATGTGGTCATCAATTCCTCGATGTCCTTCTTCACAGCTACCAGGTCGAGTTTCTGGAATTCTTCGGCGTAATTGAAGTCGGGGCCCAAGGGATTACTAATGGGAGCATTCTGATGAAGAATGTGAAGATTCAACTGATTAGGCCACCAGTCCCCGTTAGACATTGAACCAGCGGCGGTATGTCTGGCCGACGCAGCGGTTGTCGCACCCATCACGGGGCACTTGCTTAAGTTGTCACTTTTTTCGTCGGCTGAATCCTGGTTCAGTTCCTTCTGGATTCCTTCTTCAGGTTTATCTTTGTCAGAACGTGCTTGAGCGAATACTAAAACGCCGATGCTTAATACGGCACCGGCCATGATCACGCGAACGAGGCGGGTAGAAGTGGCCATGGTTTCTCCTGGAGTTACGGTTGAGGATCGACGCTTCTGATTCAGACCTTGCAGGCGTCATGTACAACTATGGGCGAATCTGTCCTATGTGTCCAATGCATTGTGGTTATTCTATTGATGCATAGTGTGTATAGATGTTTCGCTGCGGAAAAATAGTAGGATCATCAGAAAGGATCTGAAAGGGAACTCCCATTGTACTCACGTTGAGAGGACAACCCCGGCGAAATCTAATATTGCCGTTGAGGAAACAGCGGAATAAACTGAATTGTATACCGCAGTATCTAGAATCGAAAACAGCCTCTATATAAGAAGTAGTTGAGCAACTATGCAGCAACCTGTCATTGGCTACCATCAGGATGAAGAAAAGCATTGGGTCGCCGAACTTGGTTGCGGTCACAATCAACATGTGCGCCATGATCCTCCTTGGATGATTCGCGAATGGGTGACATCGCCTGAGGGACGCGAGAAAATGTTGGGCCATCAACTCAACTGCGTTAAATGCGATGAGCAGGCTCCAGTAGATGAGCGGCCAGCTGTGGTGATCTCGATTCAGGTCGGAAAGCCTCAATTGATGGACGTTGACAACCCATGGACATCGGGTTTCATCAAAGAGCCGACGATGGAGCCAACGTGGTTAGGGGCGACCAATCTTGATGGGGATGAGCAAGCCGATCTTGTCCATCATGGTGGACCTGACAAGGCTGTTTGCGTTTACTCCGCAGTTCATTATTCCTACTGGAACGAGCAACTCGCTCTTCCCGAAATGAACTGGGGCGCCTTTGGTGAAAACTTTACGGTAAGTCAGTTAACCGAGCAGGATGTCTGCATCGGTGACATCTGGTCTGTGGGCGAAACACTTCTGCAAGTTTCCCAACCTCGACAACCTTGCTGGAAACTTGCTCGTCGGTGGGAGATTAAAGATCTCGCACTTCAAGTTCAGAAAACAGGCTATACAGGTTGGTACTTTCGAGTATTGAAAGAAGGGTGGGTTCTGCCTTTGATGCCGATTCAACTTGTCGAACGACTCCATGAACAATGGACGATCGCTGCGGCCAACCAAGTAATGCACGATAATAAAACGGACTGGAAAAGTTCGTCGCAACTCGGGGCTTTGGAGGAGCTATCATCCAGTTGGAAGAAAACGCTCGCCAAGCGGGTCGATACAGGCCAGCAACCGGACGAATCGAGACGTCTCGGGTTAGGATAAATCACGATCTGTTTCCTTCGAATGGAAATACTTGACCATCTCGACTACGGTTTGGTGCTCTTAAGTACTTTTACCAATTCGGAGAAATCATTCACCACATAGTCGGGTCTGTCGACGTTAGGATAAAGCGTCGCTCCTGGCCTTGAGATGAATGCGGTTTGTAGGCCGACGTTCTTCGCTCCCGCCAAATCCCAAGCATGCGCAGCGACCATCAACACATCACCCGGTTCGATTTTGAGATCTTTCAGAACCATGTTGTAGGTGTCAGGGTGCGGTTTGTACTTTTTAATGCTCTCGATGGTGTATTGTTTTTCAATCAGGTCGGTGAGCCTTGCATTTCTCAATTGCGTTTCCACCCCTATTGCGGAAGAGTTGGTCAAAGAGACAATGTAATATCCCTCAGCTTTAAGCGCTTTCAACCCTGCAGCGACGTCCGGGTGCGGAGGGAGCGAGCGAAGCGGGGTCACAATCGATTCTTTGGCCTCTTCATAATCAAGCTCAATGCCCTGCTTTTCTGCCACCATCATCAGAGCGGCTGTGCCAATTTCTCCGAAACTGTGATAGTTGTCGCTCAACGTTTCGACCAGAGAGTAATGCAGCATGGTCGAGAACCATAATGGCAATAACTCTTCTTTCCCTCCCAAAGCTTTACCAACGGATGTCTTTAAGGGAGCGAGATCAAGGAGTGTTTCATTCACGTCCAGAATGATGACCTTAGGGCGTGGCATAGTTATCTCCTGTTTGACATCGGGTTTGAGTTGGGAACGACCGTCTTCACTGGGCACTCTATCTTGAGCGAAAGCGGCACTCAAGCAAATCCCCAGAAACAGAATCGCAAACGCCTGTACCTTGATTATTGTATTCATTTCGAACTTTCTTATCGTGGTTTGGGACCTTGAATCACCGAGATAATGAGTTGGACTGGCATAGAAATCACATGATCGTCTGTTTTCCAATATGGGATCAACGTACGGGTTGTTCGTCAGTGCTCCAGGCATTCTTCGCGAAGGGTTTATCCACCGGCGTCTGAGCGACATGATTGGTGTAATTGGATAATACTTTGTAAGCCGTTCCGAGGATTACTTCCAATACCGTCTGTTTGGTGTAACCGGCCTCCAGGAACGCTTCAACGTCGCTCTCTTCGGGCCAACCGCGACTGAGATTTACCTTCTCGGCATAGACACGCAGGGCTTCCAATTTGGGGTCAGCAATCGATGTTCCGTCCCGCAAGGCCATAATGACATCCTCGGGAACTTTGGCTCCCTGCATGATTGAGGTGTGCGCTGCCATGCAGTATTCGCAACCGTTCAGTCGGTTGTTGGTCATCGCAATGATCTGCCGTTCAGTTTCGCTCAGGTTCGTTTTGCCGAAGATTTCCGCGACTGTTCGGTAAGCTTCCAGCAACTCTGGCGATTCCGCCATGACTGCGTGTAAGTTTGGCACGTATCCATAGGCTTGTTTGCTTTTTTCTAGTACCGAAGCACTCTCACCACCGGATTCGATTGTGTGGATCTGAAAATCGACCATTCTGCTGCTCCTTAGTTTTGACTGATCAGTCAATACTGGTTAAAAACAAAGAGGATCAAGTCTCCCCGATCCTCTTATAGATGATTTCTTACAATCGTCTCTGGGCTACGACATCATGTTGCCAAGCATACTCAATCATAAAGGACGGCAACGGATGGTCAATACTTTTCTAAAAAAATGAATCCGAAGTTCGCCACAGCGATTAGGTTCACGTGATCAACTGTTTTGCTTGTTCAGCAATTTGCAGCAGTGCGGTTTTTCCAAACGTCCCGCGGCCTAATACTCTGATCCCAACAATCAGGGCGACGAGCGTTTTGGCGGTGGACTGAATGGAAACGCTTTCGGGAACATCTCCACTCTCCTGACCTCGCTTGATCTGTCGTTCAAAGAACAAAGATACATCCTTGAAGGCCTCTTTGACGACGGCCTGTACTTCTTCACTATGCCGGGAACAATCAAGCGACGTGTTGACCAGCAGACACCCTTTTTGGACGGGGTCGGTTATTGAGTCATTGACTAGATAGTCGAAAAACTTCGAAATCGCTTCACGTGGATTATCAAGCTCCTCTAATTGATCGAGCTTTTTTCGACGCCGTTCCGTGTCGTACTTCAGCAAGGATCTCATGAACAAATCATCCTTGCCATCAAACGCATTATAAAGACTACCACGTTTCAGACCGGTGGCTTCTGTGATATCTGAAATTGAAGTGGCGGCGTAGCCCTTCTCCCAGAACACAGTCATCACCTGATCGAGCACGTCCGATTCGTCAAAACTTTTTTCCCAAGGCATCTTATTCGTCTCAATTACAGTAGTTATTCCAGATGTCCGTTTATTATACGCTTAGTTGACCTAGTGGTCAAAACAAAGTCTGGAAACGGAGAAAAGTGGTTTTTGAGAGTCTGTAATCAGTAAAAAGGTCGAATTTCAGGCTCGAATCAACTCAAGTGGTCGAGATCACCATTATGGTTTGGTAGCGGGGCTATTGAGGAGCTTGGATTGTCATTCGGCTGTCGCCCTTCGACTGTTCTGCCCCAGGCATCCATAGAAGATAGAACCTGCTCCAACGACCTCCCTAGAGGAGTAAGAGAATATTCTACTTTGGGAGGGGTCTCATCAAATTCCTCGCGGTGGATGATTCCATCTGCTTCGAGTTCGCGAAGCTGCGTAGACAGGACTTTGGCAGACACTCCGTTAAGTTCTCGAGTTAACTCTCCAAACCTCTGGGTGCCTTTAAATAAAAAGTGGACGATCAAAACCTTCCATCGGCCGCCAATGATCTTCAACGTCGTTTCAACAGGGCAACTGAGCGTTTTCTTCGTGTTATTTCCGGTCATAGTATCCTACAGGTAACTACTAACATAAAAGTGCGTACTTGTATAATGGCATGCTCAGAAGTAAAACTCAATGTCTTAATTCGAGCAAGTTGTTGTTCACTAATTCAAAGAGTTTCATTGTCATTTAAACATTCACTTACCATTTCAAAGGCGACTCAAAATGGCTGCTACAAATGGAATGATTGACCCGGAAGATGTTGTCATGCTGCTGATTGATCATCAGAGCGGACTGTTCAATACGGTAAAGGATCTCCCTGTTCCCGACTTGCGAAACTACGCAATCGCGCTTGCCAAGACAGCGGCGTTGCTCAATATCCCCGTCTTAACGACAGCTTCTGTTCCGGATGGTCCCAACGGACCGTTGATTCCGGAAATACACCAGTACGCCCCACACGCACAGTTCATACCGCGAACCGGTCAGATCAATGCGTGGGACAACCCTCCCTTTGTCGAGGCGATCGAAAAGACGGGACGCAAGACGCTCGTGATTGCAGGGACGCTGACAAGTGTCTGTCTGGCGTTTCCAGCGATCAGTGCTATCGAAGCAGGTTACAAAGCATACGCCGTGGTCGATGCCTCTGGTAACTGGAGCAAGATGGCCACCGATTTAACGATCGCTCGGATCACCCAAGCGGGCGCCATTCCGATGGACACGTTTGCCATGGTGGCGGAATTGATGCGAACATGGAATCGGCCCGAAGGATCTAAGTTCGCCGAAATCATCTCCGAACACATCGTACCGAATTATAAATGTCTGATGGAAAGTTACGCAAAGGCTCAGGCGGTCGTGAATGATGGGCCTGAGACTCAGATGGACAAGTACCAGTAATCAACAATCGATAACGATGTTGAAACAGACGACTTTTTAAACGAAGAAAAACCAGGAGGACAAACTCATGCTAAAGCAGATTAAACGCATCGTTCGCGATCAACCTCAGCATTGGGTCGGTGATGGATTTCCTGTACGGAGTTTGTTCTCCTATGCGGGGGGAAATCAGTACGATCCATTCCTGCTCCTCGATTACGCCGGGCCACACGAATTTGCTCCCAACGAAGCAAAACGAGGTGTGGAAGAGCATCCGCATCGAGGTTTCGAGACGGTGACTATCCTCTATGAAGGAGAATTAGAGCATCGTGATTCAAGCGGCAGCCATGGTTCGATCGGTCCTGGCGACGTGCAATGGATGACAGCGGCTTCCGGGATTGTTCATGAAGAATTCCACAGCCGTATCTTTGCCCAAGAAGGGGGCATGCTGGAGATGGTCCAGTTGTGGGTGAACCTTCCGGCGGCAGCCAAACAGACGCCTCCCAAGTATCAGGACTTGCTGGCGTCTCAATTTCCTACCGCATCGTTACCAGGAAACGCAGGTATTGCCCGTGTAATCGCTGGCGAACTCATGGAAGCAAAAGGGCCTGCTTCGACATTTACGCCGATCAACGTTTGGGATTTGCAATTGAATGAAGGTACCACGACCGAGCTAACAATTCCTGAAGGGCATACATCACTTCTGATTGTCCAGAAGGGAGAGATCGCTGCTAACGGGGAATCGTTGAAAGGAGTCGAACTGGCACTCTTCGAAATCGCCGGAAGTCAGATTCAACTTGATTCGAAAACTGCATCACGCATTCTTGTCCTGACGGGCGAGCCGATTGGAGAACCTGTCGTCGGACAGGGCCCCTTCGTGATGAACACACGAGAGGAAATTCATCAGGCGATTGCCGATTATCAGGCGGGGAAAATGGGTCACTTACCTGCAACAGAGAGTTCGACCTGAAAGGAAGATTTACGAATAAGATTTAAAAGGTAAATTGTCAAACACTCTTACCTGATTTCGAGATAGACGTGTCTGTTCATGTTCGAAAACCTTATTCAACCTAAATCTCAAAGCTGAGCAGCTCGTACTATATTTGTAGGGCGAGCTGTTCTTTTTTACTGAGAATTCTCGAATGAATCAGTTAACGCAGGAAGAGGCGATAGGCTGGGTTCCTTGTTTCATCGACGTAGCGATAAGACAAGGAGTCGATGAAGTCTCGGAAGGCTGGTACCTCCTCTTCTGGAACCTCTATCCCCACCAGAATACGTCCATAGTCGGCTCCTGAATTACGGTAATGAAACAGACTAATGTTCCAGTTGGGGTGCATTCGGGACAGGAACCGCATCAGTGCACCCGGGCATTCGGGGAACTCAAATCGATAAAGCCGCTCATTTTCACCAAGCTGACTTCTCCCGCCAACCATATATCGCAAATGTTCTTTAGAAAGATCGTCATCAACCAGATTGAGTGCCGTGAACCCCTGCTCCGAGAGAGACTGATTAATTTCAGGGACTTCACCTCGATTGCTGATCGCTAAGCCGACCAGAACATGAGCTTCCCGTTCATCGGAAATGCGGTAGCTGAATTCAGTCACATTCCGTTGACCAATAGTCTGGCACAATCGCTTGAAGCTCCCTCGCTCTTCGGGAATCGTAACGGCAAAAAGAGCCTCGCGACCTTCTCCCGCTTCAGCCTGTTCCGCGACAAAACGGAGGCGGTCAAAATTCATGTTCGCTCCGCAGGTGATCGCGACCAGGTTCTTATCCTCCAGGCCATGCTGAGCGATATACTGTTTCATGCCCGCGATGCCCAAAGCGCCAGCCGGTTCCAGAATGCTGCGAGTCTCTTCAAATGCGTCCTTAATCGCAGCGCAGATCGCATCGGTATCGACCGTGACAAAGTCGTCAACCAGTTCTCTTGTCAGTCGAAATGTTTCGGTCCCCACCTTTTTCACGGCGGTTCCATCAGAGAATAATCCTACATCTTTGAGTAAGACTGGTTCGTCTGCTTTGATTGACTGGATCATGGCGTCCGAATCGGCTGTCTGGACACCGATAATCTTAATCTCTGGGCGAACGGCCTTAATATAAGCTGCGACCCCAGCGATAAGGCCACCCCCCCCGATCGCCACGAAAACCGCATCCAGTGGATGTTGGTGTTGCCGCAGAATCTCCATACCGACCGTCCCCTGCCCGGCAATGACGTCCGGATCGTCAAACGGATGGACGAACACATATTGGTGTCTTTTTTCCAATTCCAGTGCATGGGAATAGGCATCGGAATAACTGTCACCTTTCAGGACGACTTGAGCCCCCAATGTGCGTACGGCATCGAGCTTTAGCCTGGGAGTGGTCACAGGCATCACTACGACTGCCTGGGTCCCGAGTTGTCGCGCGCTGAGAGCGACGCCCTGGGCATGGTTACCTGCCGAGGCGCATACGACTCCCCTGTCCAGTTCCGCTTGCGACAGGTGCACCATTTTGTTGTACGCCCCGCGTAGCTTGAAACTGTGAACAGGTTGCTTGTCCTCACGTTTAAGCCAGATTCGATTTCCTAAACGGGCGGAAAGCTTCTCTGCCAGTTCCAGAGGAGATTCGATGGCGACATCATACACGCGGGCATTCAGGATCCTCTGTAAATAATCTAAATGCCATTTTTCCATCAGGTGATTCTTTTATCAGGGAGAGTAAATTAACAGAGGATGCAGTGCCATGCCGGACGCGCAGAATGACAAACTGGTTCAGCACGAATAGGTCACAGAAAGCGGTTTATCAGAAATAAGGATGTATTTCAAATCGAACAACTCGACATCCATAACCAGACCATGAAAGTTACTCTGATTCTGGCGTTTCGCGAAGTTCTCGTGCGACGGTGAGGTAGTAGTTGCGTGCGGTCGCGTTAACCATATTGGAGGCCAGCTTTGTCAACGCATCGGCTTTGATTTGCTTCGCTTCCGCATTGTCTTTGTCGATCGCCAACAAATGATCGGCAAGCTGCACTGCCCACTGGTCATCATCCGCGTCCAAGGCAGCATGGGCCGCCGCTAATAGCTTGTCCGTCCCTCCAGCCAGTTTTGAAATACGTTCAGCTTCTGTCTTCGGCGAGAGCCTGAACAGATTGCTCGGGTTACCGTCGAACCAGCCAAGATAGCCGTTGAATACACTGCGGACGCCCCATTGTGGATGTCCGTAAAATGGTTGCAAATAGTCTTTGTTGGCCAGGTCTTCGGGAAGCTGAACGTAATCGACAAGTTCGTCCGGAGTTAATCCTTTATTCATTCCCTCGACAGTCTTGTTATGGATGAACTGAACAGCTTCATGGTAGTCATTCAGAACCTGTTTGACTTCGTTTGCTCCAAGGATTGGGTTAGTATGACCACCGACCAAGGCATCGGCATCGTTATTCGCCAACTTCCCAAGGCTTTCAGCCCACAATCGAACACTGCGATTGGGTGTACCCCGAATCGCATACAGGTTGGGAAAAGATCGATAGAAATTGTCTCCAGCGAATAAGACTTTACCCGTCGGATCCCAAACGAACAGTTGGTCGTTTGTCTCACCGGGCGATGACACAAGTTCAAGATCAACGCCTGCAACGTTGATCTTTTGTCGTTCCCCTTCTAGGAAGTGTGTTGGCCTCGTTGCGTTGTCCGTAACAAAAGCACGGTCAATTCGCTTTGGGTAACGGACGGGAGCAACGCCATTGTTGATCCGCTGCTCCGGCGGTAACTTGAAGCCGGCTTGCCGTGCCCCTCGGACAGTTTGAACTGTAAGACCTGCCGCCTGCAACGGTCCCGCTTCACTTCCAAAATTCTCATGAGCCCAGATTTCAGGACGTTCGTTTCCGATAAACGCCGCCGCTCCCCCTGTGTGGTCGCCGTGTGAATGCGTAAAGATGATCGCTTTGATGGGCTTGTCGCTGATTTTACGAAACTCTGTAAGGATGCGTCTTGCATCATCGAGCGTTAAACCCGTATCAACGATCACGACACCGTCGTCGCCGACAATCATGGAGACATTGGCAACACTGTAACCGACCGCGGTGTAGACATTCTCGGCAACCTTAATGACCTGTTCGTCAAATTGTTTTGATTGTTGCTTAAGCTTCTGAGTCGAGGCATTCTCCTGTGAGAGTACCGGAGTCGCCAGAAACAGCACGGTCATTAGAAGATAAAGGGGGCGCATTTCGAGATCTCCTGTTTAAATTGATTCTGAATGAGAATTCTAAATGAGACTAAGAGGGTTCAAATCACTAGAGGGCAGAACGATGTCGTTAATTGCATCAAGCTCGTTGCGACCTCCACTGAAAACTCACCGAATGATCTACGCGGCAGGCACCATCGTAAGGAGGAACGATAATAGAAATGTTAACATCTTACGGATGCTGTGTCTGGCTTAGACTTGGTTTTCCGTCGCAGAGATTAGCAAGCCGATCAGCGACTGCAGTGAATCTGCTAACCTATTCCCATCCTTCAAGGACGATCTTTCAGATCACTCTTCCTGCTTCCAGAGTAGCGTGGGCGGTTCGAAGATTCTCTGCATTGATCAGCGACATCACGTCCCCAGCCGTCCCTTGAACTTTACCTTCGTCAATCCAATTAACGATTCGATTGAGTAAATGATGCTGTTTGATTATATCGGGAGTCTGGTACATCGAGCGAGCGAATATACACTCCCAGGAGAAGGATGCCGCCTTCATTTTCATTTCTTTCTGCTCAAGCGGTTCGCTATTTTCGACGATCGAGACGATATGGCCTTGAGGGCGAATTAAATCCACTGCGGATTTCCAATGTCCATCGGTGTCGTTAAACAGAGCAATGTAATCGACGTACTTCAACCCGATCGATTCAATCTGTGGTCGCAACTCAGTTCACGTGCATCTTTCAAATGATCGCATACCCCCCTTTCGGCTCGTTGAAGATAGTCCCCAATTGAAGAATTTCGAGCTGAAGAATTCCGAGCTGCACGCGCATAAAAAAACAGCCCGTCGAAACACGATTGTTTCGACGGGCTGTTTCGTTATGTCGGGATGACAGGATTTGAACCTGCGACCCCTTGACCCCCAGTCAAGTGCGCTACCAGGCTGCGCTACATCCCGAATTTGTTTGCTGAACGTGTACGAACCAACAGGGCTGAGCGTCTCTGTTCAAGCTTCGTGTAGTTTTACTTTTCGATGCGAATTACGCAAGTCTGTACTACGGGCCATTTTCTATCTGACGTGATTTTATGGCTCCGTCCGACGCGAATTTTAAATCAACGATAGTCACTATCGGCAAAGACAGGACCGATCTCCAGCGCGACAGGTTCGCGTTCCCTGCTTATTCTCGAAAAGAATGGCTCCATTTGGCCGGTTCAACAAATGGATATTGGCGAGAACCGAGGGATGCTCTCTCGTTGCAGCCCCTACCGCTGCAGGCGAATTCAGCGTTCGTTCCTCACTCGTGAAGAGGGAATATCAAGCGTAGCGAAAAGCTTTCTAAAGGGATAAGCCGGAGCCAAACTGGCACAACCCCTACAACCGGCTTTGAGAGACACGGTAAGTGGGGGGCGACGGTGAGAAATCGAAACATAATTCTTCTGGTCAACCTATGTTCCTGATGCCGGAACTCCGGATTTAAGGGCGGCTGAAGGAATGTCTGGATTTAGGTCCGAGACGAAATCGACCGCAGACTGGCTCCATTTCTCATTCTTTACAGCCCCATCGCGAAAGCGAATTTTTTCCAAGTTCGAACATCACTCACATTATTGTAAGAGTGGTTGTCTACGACTGACGGGATTTGTCACCGTGTATTCTACTTTTCGAAACGCTTCCATTGCGACCAAAGTGCGGCTGCTCTTCTGGGCGGGCATTGGCATTCCATTTTTGACATTCGGAATATCATTTTGCGTCAACGATGTGAAAATGATTCGTAAGTCTCAGGAACATCACATGCAGGCCTTGGGACAGACGATTTCGTCCCATTGTGTTTCGGTGGTGAATGAAGATGACCGACAACGGGCCGTCGCCATCCTCGAGTCGCTCAAGAACGAATCGGAAGTCGATGCGGCCTGTATCTTTACTCCTGATAAAGAAGTATTCGCCACCTATCGTCGCCCAGGATACGAAGGCCCTATCGGACTGAAGCATGTCACATTCGACAGCTTTTATACCGATGAGGGGGCGTTAATCAGCTGCAGTTCGATCAGTTTTCCCGACGGAGCGATGTTACAACTTCGCGCGAACGACAGTGAATTGCAGGCACAGTTAAACAGAATAACCAGCATCATCATCGGTATCTTCTTACTGTGCATGATGATCTCCACCATCGTCGCCCGTGTTCTGCAAAATACGATCGTGCAGCCGATCGTGGATATGGCGAAAACGAGTCGAGAAATCTCCAGTTCCGGTGACTACTCGATGCGACTCAATTATGCCCGCGCTGACGAACTGGGGCAATTAAACCATGATTTCAATGAGATGCTGAAGCAAATCCAGCACCGGGAAGAACACTTGGAAAGTTTGCATCAAAAACTGAAAATATCTCACGAGGCAACATTGGCCGCCAGTGAAGCCAAAAGTTATTTCCTGGCCAACATGAGCCACGAAATCAGAACGCCTTTGACAGGTATTCTAGGATTCAGTGATCTGCTGCTGAAACAGGGAGCAAGCTGCGACGAAGCCACACGGCAAGATTATTTGAAGTCAATCCATTCCAGCGGTTGCTACCTGTTGAATCTGATCAACGACATTCTCGATCTTTCCAAAATTGAAGCACAGCAGATGATCATCGAGAAAGACGATTGCTCGCCGCATCAAATTATGGCCGAAGTGATTTCAATGTTGCGCGCGAGAGCACTCAAGAAAGGTATCTCGCTGGAGCTAGTCTGGGACAGTAAAGTTCCGGCAACCATTTTTACGGACGAAGGACGCTTCCGCCAATTGTTAACAAATGTCATCGGGAACGCAGTTAAATTCACCGAGTCCGGGGGCGTCACTGTACTGGCAGAATATGTGATCCATGGTGGTCAGTCTGAGTTGATCGTCAATGTCATCGACACTGGGATCGGAATTGCCGCCGATAAGCTCGAAACAATTTTTGATCCGTTCGTTCAAGCAGACAACAGTGTGACACGTCGATTTGGAGGGACGGGCCTGGGCCTGGCGATTAGCCGGAAAATGGCACAAGCCCTCGATGGCGATATCACCATCGAAAGCTCCTACGATGAGGGCAGTACATTTACGATTGCGATTTCGGCGGGAACGCCGGAGACAATCGAACTGCTGGAAGCGGCCCCTTCCGACGCGGTGTCTCATCTCCCCACCTCGCTGAATAATGCAACGGCTGCATTTAATCATGAGAAAGTCCTTCTGGCTGAAGATGGAGCGACTAACAGAAAGTTGATCGGACTCCTGCTGGAACAGGCAGGTTTGGAAGTCACCACGGCTGAGAATGGACAAGTTGCTGTCAGGTTGGCTCAAAAGCAAGACTATGACGTCATCCTGATGGACATGCAGATGCCGGTGATGGATGGATATCGAGCCGCGACAGAACTGCGGAATCTTGGAATCCAAATTCCCATCATTGCGCTGACAGCTCATGCCATGCAGGGTGACGAAGCAAAATGTCTCGAAGCGGGATGCAGCGGATATCTTACTAAACCCATCAATGAGCAACGACTGATTGAAACGATCAGTATGTTGATTCCGACTGCTGGACAGCCCGTTCCACAACAGAAGCCACCAACGTCACAAAATCAATCGAGCTCATCCCCCTGCTCTCCAGAATCTCCGACAGGAGCGGATCGAAAGCTCGAACCAATTACGTCGACCCTCCCCATCGAGCATGATGCGTTTCGCGAAATCGTCGAAGAGTTTGTTGATTATCTCAACGGACAACTAACTGAACTGAACGAAGCTTTCGGGGAAGAAGATTATCACCGAGTTGGCGAGCTGGCACACATGATTAAAGGCTCAGGGGGAACTGCCGGATTCGAGGTATTAACAATCCCTGCCCGGGAACTCGATCTGGCAGCGGAAGTTCAGGATCTGGTTCGTATTCAAAAATCACTCGCAGAATTACAGGGACTGGTTGGGCGCATTTCTGCCGGTCGTCGGCGGACAGAAACGCAGCAGTCTTAAAGAATTCACTTTAGCAATCCACGCAAATAGAGACGTCCCGTTGGACGGAAGAAATCGAAGAATGACTCTTCTTAATACGAAATCTCAATCAAACCAGCGAAGCGATAAATCGGCGCAGACGATTTCGCCGGTCGTATCCGGATCCCCGGATCGATTCGACTGGAAGATTATGATCGTTGACGACGTTCCAGTGAATATCAAAGTGGCGCGAGCTTATCTAGCGAACGCGGGTTACTCCAATTTCATCACGGTCACCGATGCTGAAAACGTACAGTCAGTAATGGAGAAAGAATCTCCGGACTTATTGATCCTCGACATCATGATGCCGGAAATCAGTGGTCTCGATATTTTACGAGACATCCGCTCCGATGAACGATTCGCATATATGCCCGTCTTGATTCTGACCAGTGCTGAAAGCAGAGATATCAAGCGCGAGGCCCTTGAACTTGGGACAACCGACTTTCTTTCCAAACCTATCGATCCAGATGAGTTAATTCCTCGTGTCAGAAACTCGCTAAAGCTATTCGAATATCAGAACAACCTGGAACAGCAAGTCCGTGAACGGACTGCGGCGTTGGAGAAGTCGCGCATTGATATTATCGAATGTCTGGCGAGAGCCGCAGAGTATCGGGACAACGATACCGGTAGGCATGTTTTGCGTGTTTCAAAATACGCAGGCGCTATCGGACGTGAACTTGGTTTTAGCGATGTGGAAATCGCTGAACTCGAATTAGCGGCCAAGTTGCATGACATTGGGAAAATTGCGATTCCGGATGCAATCCTCCATAAGCCAGGTTCACTGACAGAGCAGGAATTTGAACTTATTCAGATGCATTGTGGAGCCGGAAAGAAGATCTTTGAATCGCTTTCCAGAACGGAAATGAATGGAGTTCTTCAGCATACGACTTCAGGTGCCGCTTTGATTCAAAACTGCGGATCGGATCTGCTGGATCTGGCCAGCACCATAGCCCTGACTCACCACGAGCGATGGGATGGAACCGGCTACCCTCTGGGATTGAGTGGAGATGATATTCCTATCGCGGGCAGAATCACCGCTGTTGCAGACGTTTATGACGCGCTCAGTTCGAAACGTGTTTATAAACCAGCATATCCACGAGAGAGATGTTTCCGAATCATGGAGGAAAGTCGGGGTTCTCATTTTGATCCCGATGTTCTGGATGCTTTCTTTAACATTCGAGAAGAAATCATTCGCATTCAAATCGATTTTGCAGACGTGGATTAAAACAACACCTGGATCTCAACATCATTGTTCAATCAGTGCTCGTGTCCCATCTATTGAATTTGGGATAATTAAGGCAACAATATGTCTCCTACAGAATCAATAGCAACATCTCTGGAATCGCCCATCGGCCAAAAGCCCGAGCGAAAGCGAATTCTCGTTGCGGAAGATCACTCCATTACGCTGAAAATTCTTGCCACTTGGCTCGATATTCATGGGTACGAGGTCCTGACTGCCAGCGACGGCCTGGAAGCCTGGGATATTATTCAGGAGAAGAAACCATCTATCGTCGTGACCGATATCAAAATGCCAAAGAAAACGGGGCTTGATCTCTGCCGAGAGGTTCGCCGAATTCATGACCGGGATGAAGTCTTTCTGATGGTGGCGACGGCCAAAGATGGGCCACGTGATTTGGAAGAGGCAATGAATGCCGGTGCGGATGATTTTCTTACCAAACCGGTGGATGAACATGAACTTCTCGCGAGAATTCGACAGGCAGAATTGATTCTCAGTCGATTACGTAGTCAAAAAGAATTGGCCGAGAGTGATCCTTTAACTGGGCTTATGAACCGTCGTGCGTTTGATGAACGTTGCGAACGGGAAATTGAGAATAGCCTCCGATTGAATTTACCACTGAGTTGTCTGCTGATCGATTTAGACTATTTCAAACAGGTTAACGATACGTTCGGCCACGGTACTGGCGACCAGGCACTGAAGTGGGTTGCCTTATTAATGCACGAATGCACGAGAAAGTACGACATTTTGTGTCGTTTCGGCGGTGATGAATTTTCGATCCTACTGCCTCGCGCGAAAGAGTTACAGGCAGTTGAAATTGCCGAGCGGCTTCGAGAAACGATTATCAAAAAACCTCTAAAAGTCGGTAAGGAAAATATCCATTTAAACCTGACCGTTGGGGTAGCGCAGTGGGATCCAAGTCATACGCGTCCGTCAAATCTGATCGATGCTGCTGATAATGCATTGCTTGCCGCCAAAGCTTACGGGCGAAATTGCGTTGTACCGCTTTCCGCCCTGGCTCTCGATCCGAATGGGCATGTCAATCACTTTGCCTGTGAATCAGATATCGACGCTCACTCGTTTGAAGGAGATATCTACGCTGGCTGTCCCAATGTCTGTTTTATATTTGATAGCGAATTTCAATCACGCAAAAAGCTATCCTCTTTTACAGGTCAATTGATTGCTAATGTTCGCCCGGAAGTCATCGAACGACGGCGTCACGATCGTATTCACGTGACCATGGGAGCCATGATCGTCGCCATTAGTTCCGAAAATCGGCCTTTGGGCAAACCGGTGTCGGTAATAACTCAGGATATTTCGGACGGCGGGATCTGTGTAATTCACAATTCTCCACTCAAACCGGGCCAACGGATTAACGTTCTCCTGGAAACTCGTGACAACGAGCAAATCCGTGTATTGGGCGAGGTAATCCGTTGTAAAAGAATTGGCGGATATTACACGATTGGAATCGAATTCTCGGGTTAAACTGAACGGTCACTCGGTCCTGAAAAAAACGCGTGCAGGGAGAGCATACCCCGGCCGGATTTGCTAAGATCAGCACAGTTCCGACACTTCTCCTCTCCCTTTCATAGCTGGATCCGGGCATGGATGCTGTACTGAAGACAATTTCTGATCAGAACTTCTATCATCGATTTCCTTTCTTGAACTTGCTGCGAATTCCGCGCATGGCTCTCGATGGCCGGAAGCTGCTGCTGGCCATTCTGGCTCTGTTGCTGTTGCATTTCGGTCATCAGGTCATCGATCAGATATTTCCCCCCTCTGGCTCCAAAGCTCCTCTGCAGCATCTTTCTCCATTCGAGAATGCGGGGCCTACTCCGGTATTTACGGGCACAGGCAGCTCTCTGCTGTTGCAGACGTCATGGTCGTCCTTCTATTTTCCCTGGACCTCGGTTTATGAGCCGGTAGTCCAAATCGCCATGGCTGGAAACAGTTGGAACCGATTGGCTTATCTCTGGACGCACCTCATCTGGTCACTGGTGATCTGGAGTTTTCTGGGTCTTTCCGTCTGCAGACTCGCTGCCTTGGAATTTGTAACTGACACACGCGCTTCATTGAAGGACGCGGCACGATTTGGTTGCAGGAATGGAAAATCCGTACTCGTTGCGGCTTTAATCAGCAGTCTGGCAGGTTTGGCGATCTGGTTAATCCTCAGCATTTTCGGATTGATTGATCTGTGGAGACCTTTCGGAAACGCCGATTCCCTGGTGACTTGGATCTGGTTCATTCCTCTGCTGATCTCGATCCCTTTAGCCCTGTTGCTAATCGGTTCGCTGGCAGGTTGGCCAATGGCTCTCGCAACGATCAGTGTTGAAGGATCGGATGGATTCGATGGATTCAGTCGCTCATTCAGTTATATCTTCAGTAAACCGCTGCGTTATGCCGTCTACTGGCTGGCTGTCATTATCATCACGGTGATTTCCGTTTGGTTCTTCGAACAGTTCGTCGTGCTGGTTGAATTGTTGGCTCAGAATAATATCCGTGGAGATGAACCCGGCATTGTGTATTTTAATGCGGAAGGGGTCAATCTGGAGCCACCGCGACCAGCCTTACAGTTCTGGGTAGAATCTCTTCGTTGGCTGGTAGAAGGCTTCCGGGTTTCGATGTTCTTCACTGCAGGGACCGTCATTTACTACCTGATGCGACAGGCGGATGACCGTATCTCTCTCGAAGAGGTCTACACCAGCCCGCCTGCTGACGGGGAATCCGACTTGCCGCTTTCCGGGATAGCAGCAACCTCTCACCCTCAACCAGGTCACGACGCCCCTGTCGTTCCCGCAGAGACGACTACAGAGAAAGCCACTTCGGAACAGCCCAAACCACCGGAGAAGGAAAGTCAGGGAAACGAAGCATCTGAGAAAGACGATAAAGATCAGCTATCAGAAGGCTGATTGACCTCCGGCGGAAATGACAAGCGAATTTAGTCGCTCGCATATTCGAATCACTCGCATACACGAAACAAGCGTGATCGCCGTCAGGCAAAGCCTAATAAAAAACCACGGGAAGCATTTGCTTCCCGTGGTTTTGTTTATTTAGAGTCTGGCAGAATTCGTTGCAGTGATCTTACCAGCGGAACAAAGCTGTTCCCCAGGAAAGTCCGGCACCGAAGCCACTCAGTAGAACAGTGTCACCTGCTTTGAATAATCCCGCGCGTCGGGCTTCATCAAGTGCAATAGGAATGGAGCCACCGGAAGTGTTTCCATACTTATGCATGTTCATGAAGACCTTCTCGTCAGGAATGCCGATGACATTCGTCGCTTTCGAGATGATCCGTGAGTTGGCCTGATGAGCGATGAACAACTTAATGTCATCGGCGGTCAGCCCCTGTTTTTCAAGAACAAGGTTCACCGTACCCGTGAGTGCTTGAATCGCCCATTTGAAGACGGTGCGACCATCCATCAGCAGATACTGGCTCATCTCATCCAGATGATCTTGATCAATTCGGCAGGCGGAGCCACCAGCGGGAACATAGAGGGAATCTTTTCCACCTCCATCGGAGCCCAGTTGGTAACAGCTGAGGCCTTGCTCTTTGCTACCTGGCTTCAGAACTACGGCACCCGCACCATCGCCAAACAGCGGAGCTGTTCGTTGATCGTTTGGATTGACTAGCACGCTGTTCGTGTCGGCTCCAAGAATCAGAGCACATTTACTATTCCCAGTGGCTATGTACTGTGACCCAGTAACGAGTGCATACATGAAACCGGAACAGGCGGCTGACAAGTCAACCGCGGGAGCGTCAATTCCCAAAGCATCCTGAACAAGGCAGGCGGTCGAGGGCGTAATATAATCGGGAGTGAACGTACCGACCAGAATCAGGTCGACATCTTCGGCGGTTACACCTGCATCGGCCATAGCACGACGAGCGGCATGAATACACATGTCGGACGTGGCTTCACCGGGCGCAACATAGCGGCGTTCTTTGATTCCGGATCGTTGTTCAATCCAACCCGGTTCAAAACCGCGTGATTCTTCGAGTTCTTCGTTTGTAACTATTCTAGACGGAACGTAAGAGCCAGTACCCGAAATCTGGACTCCCAGCAACTGATGCGTGCGTGGGCTCAGTTTGAATAACGGACGGTTCTCTAGTTGCGGTTCCGGTTTGGAAACAGGGGGATCGATACGGATTTTCGTCCGACGATCAGCCTGGTCAATGCGTTTGGGAGATTTAGTTTTAGTTGATACGGCGGCGGAGGGATAACCTGCGGAACTGGAGACAGAGTCCAGTTCACCCGCCCGAAAGTGGGGATAGCTGTGCATACACTACGATCCTGTAGAGTGGCAGCGTTTCTGCAGCTTAGCTACCCAGCCAAGCGGCCACAAATCCTTTGCGCACCTTAAAGAGTTTCTCTGTTTTAGTTATCGGAGTTTTGCCGAAAATTCCTTCTAGTAAAAAGCTTACAGCGCTAGAAGTATACCGGTAATTGGAGAAGTCAACCACCAGTTTGTTTGCGATTATTATACAAAATGGTGATTGCATGTCAAAACGAATACGGGTCCGGTAATTTGCGTAAACAGGGAAGAAGTCGAGAATTAAAGCAATTCATTCCCATATAGTTCAATACAGTAAGAACAAACCCACTCAAGATGCTCTTCAGGCTCTACTCCTGAAGAATGCTACGATTCTTATTCGAACAGAGAAATCAGGCCACTTCTTGATCTTTGTCCAGATGTCCATTTTGTTCTGCTTGAGAGACCAGTTCTTCTTCTTGTTTGTTCAGTGCGCTTGATTCCGGCTCCATTTCCGCTTCTTCTTCCTTTTCCACACAGGCAAGAAGATGCAAGCAGGTCGTCTCTCCTGCAATTGCAGGTTGTGTTAGACATACCTCGATGCGAACGCCGTAGGATCGGCTTTCCGCCACTTTAAGACGGACATCAGAGTCATCGGCCTGTTCGCAATAGATTTCTGGAGTCCCTGCAAATGGAGGATAAAACGGTACATGCACAGATTGGCGTTTTTGCCCAGCTTCCCACTCCAGTTTCATATAACCTTCAATCGCTTCGCACCCACTGGGACGCCGTGTTCGACGAAACTGCTGGATGACCCATTCTGTTTGTTCTGCAAACAGATCGTAAGATCGGTCCGTATCCGCACAGCAAGATTCAAATTTGTGTCCGTTTCGCTCGTGGGTTGGAGGAGATGAAGGGTCAGGCAGTTGGCTGATTTCTTCAGGGATCTCGATAATGCGCGTGTCGAAGTCGTTTGTGAAACCGTTGTTAGGATCCGGGATCAGGTTGACTTCGGCGAATAGCTCCTCGACATCAGCCGTCTCCTCAAGAATTTCCTGTTCAGGAACAGGTGGCGTCGAAGTGGAAGGTGCCGTTTCGCTGTTTAAGGGTGTTTCGGGAATAACAGGCATGATAATCGCCTGTTCAGAGCTGACTTGCTCACTTTCTGCTTTTCCTGCCTGATAAATCTGCCAGGCCCCTCCGCCCATGATTCCCAGCGATGTCGCGAACAACGACAGACTGGAGGAAGGGATGACAGTGAACAGTCCAATCAAAGTAACTGGCAGGAGCGTGCAGCTCCCATTAATCAATTCATGGTCCATTGACCATGACTCGATATTCTTACGATAGAGCCAGCTTCCCAGGAGCGACAAAACGAGACTACTGCTGAATAAGGTAAGCCCGCTGACCAGATTCGGTTGCCAACCCATCATTAAGCGGATTGCCAAGAGAACTGTGAATAGCGAAGTGTAAGACCACAAGGCGGTGGCCATCCACCGGCAGATACGTTCAGGTTCGTTCGTCGCAATTGAAATGGGCAACATAAAAAACAATCTGTTCCAGTTGGGAAACGGGTTGCGGATTGGCACTAGCAGGTGGGGAACGTCGTTGTTTGTCTTGGGAGGCAGGTGACTATTCGCCAACAGAACTTGTATCGAAGCCAAGTCTAAGACTCAATACGGAAGTTTTTAACGTGAACAGTCGCTATTTTACTGACCTGACCTGTTGAGTAAACGCGAATCAAGTCGAAGGTTGTACGATTGTACCCACCGGACCGCCTCTTGGCAGCCACTTAAATGAGAACTCACAACGTCTTAAGCGAATTCATACCCGCTTTCATACGATTTCGAGTCCTATTGAATCATCGTTCCCACAATGAAAAAACCCTGTCTGCTAGCAGACAGGGTTCTGTTGTATACTTCTGAACATGCTGAGGGCCAAGCTCACGAGCATGTTTCCGATATCTCGGCGTTAGCTGACGACAAATTCTGGTTCTGGAAGTTCAGAGCCAAGTCCAGCCTGTTTATACAGAGCTTCTGCTTTGTCGGTCGCTTCCCAAGTGAATTCGGGTTCGGTGCGGCCAAAGTGTCCACCGTGAGCTGTCTTGCGGAAGATTGGGCGACGCAACTGGAGCGACTCGATGATTCCCTTTGGAGTCAGTGGGAAAAGTTCACGGACCAGTTCAGCGATTTTCTGTTCTTCAATGACGCCTGTTCCATTCGTATCGACACGAACCGAGACGGGTTCGGCCACACCAATGGCGTAAGCGAGTTGAACTTCGCACTCCGTTGCCAGTCCGGCAGCGACGATATTCTTGGCGACATACCGTGCCATGTAAGCGGCAGAGCGGTCGACTTTAGTACTGTCCTTACCACTGAATGCACCCCCACCGTGTCGTCCCCAGCCACCATACGTATCGACGATGATTTTACGGCCAGTCAAACCACAATCACCATGAGGACCGCCCACAACGAAAATTCCAGTCGGGTTGATGTGGTACTTAGTTTTTTCATTGAGTAGTTCTGAAGGAACAGAAGGTTTGACGATTTCTTCAATGACGTACTCGTGAATTTCGGACTGCGAAACATCAGGAGTGTGCTGTGTCGAGACGACGACGGCGCTGATACCGACAGGTTTGTTTCCAGCATACTCGACAGTCACCTGAGACTTATTGTCCGGACGCAACCAATTGACTTCTTCCTGCTGACGGGCCTGCGTAATGCGGTTAATAATTCGATGCGACAGTGCGATCGGTAGCGGCATGAATTCGCGGGTTTGGTTACAGGCATAACCAAACATCAAACCCTGGTCTCCTGCTCCGTCATTATCAACACCCTGAGCGATGTCCGGGCTCTGCTTGTGCAAGGCTTGCAGGACGCGGCAGCTGTCGGCGTTGAAGCCGATGTCGTCGCTTACGTATCCAACATCGCGGGCGACTTCACGAGCGATTTCGACGTAGTCCACTTTGGCTTGAGTGGTGATCTCACCCGAGAGCACAATCAGGTCTGTTGAACATAGAGTCTCACAGGCGACGCGGGATAACGGATCCTGAGTCAGCAATGCATCCAGGACGCCGTCCGAGATCTGGTCAGAAAGTTTATCGGGATGCCCCATGCTCACCGATTCACTCGTGAATAAAAAGTTCGCCATCAAAGACTCCGTGCAATTATCGAAACAGGTTAGAGTTGTACAGTTTAAAATTGTGAAGTTTAGAGTTGTATTGTGATCTGATTTGAAAACAGTAAGGTGGGATTTCGCAGAAAGGATCCGCCTTGATAGGCGTGTTCGAAACTCCGTCCGAAAACGCCATGGATTGTTGTGGATTGTAGGGTTCCCCGGAAACAGGGACAAGTTTGAACGCTAAAATCGTGCCCGTTACTGCTTAAGTCGCTCAAAGAGATCGAGGCCGAATTGAGTTTGAAGTGCAGGTTCACGCCGCTTCGGCAGTTCCCTTTTCTTTCAATGGAAGCAATTCGAGTAGTAAATCGATCGTTTTACGAGTCGCTCCCTGCTGGCTCATTACCAACTCTCGTGCTCGCTCTCCCAACGCCCTGCCCTGGTCTGGATGTTCGAGATAGAATTCAAGTCGTTCCTGCAGTTTGGGCTGATCTTCCACGACCTCCGCAACTGATTCAGCCAGTATTAAATCAACCACGTCCTTGAAGTTACGCGTATTGGGGCCAAACGTCACGACCGCAGCGTAAGCCGCTGGTTCGATCATGTTCTGACCACCTCGATTGGTCAAGCTACCACCTACAAACGCAAAATCGGCCAGGCCCCAACAGGCATTTAACTCGCCTAAAGTGTCAAGCAGCAGGACCGGATCATCATCTGTGGAGGTTCGTTCCGTGATTCCTGATTGTTGTACTATGCTGCGTCGGCAGAGTGGAAATGACTCCGATTGAACCAGACTGGCGACCTCTTCAAATCGCTCTTTGTGTCTCGGGACGAGAATCAATCGGAGTTCGGGGTAGCGTGGTTTCAGTTTGCGATAGCTGTCGAGGGCTAGTTTTTCTTCCGGATCTTGAGTGCTGCCTGCAATAAAGACATACGCAGAAGGCTGTATTCCGAACGCTTCGCGAATCTCCGCTGTTTGAGAGTTTTTTCGGTCAGTCTGGATGCCATCAAATTTGATAGAGCCAGTGACCTGAATGCGTTCCGCCGGACCACCGAGTTTCTTAAGGCGTTCCCCGTACATCGGACTTTGAACTGCCATTGTCGAGAACACAGTCAGCAAGCGCTGCATCAAAGGACGTAACTTGCAATAACCACGAAAAGAGTTTTCACTGATCCGTCCATTAATCAGGGCCAGAGGGACTTTGGTTCGTTCCGCTTCCAGGATGAAATTCGGCCATAGTTCCAGTTCAACCAGTACCATCAACTGGGGGCGCAACCGCTTGATAGCGTTGCGGACAGCCCACGTGAAGTCGAGTGGAAAGTAGCAGACGAGGCAGTCCGGGAACTTCTCTTCAGCAACAACGCGGCCCGTCGATGTCGTGCAGCTGACGATCACTTCATGCTCCGGCCGTTCCTCATGAAAAAGTTTCACGACCTGCTGTAATTGCAGGACCTCGCCCACGCTTACGGCATGAAACCAAACAGCCGGTTGCGAACCATCGCGAACAGGAACGTTTCCCCAAAGCTTTTCAGACCAACCGTCCCGGTATTTTCCCTGTGTGATTGACCGATAAATCAGCACCGGTGCCGCCACCAGGAGGACAGCAAGGTAGCCGACGTTACAAATCCAACTCAACAGGCGGGACATCCTTCCCCTTTTTTCTCTTAAAAGCTGTTTGGGATTAAGCTTCTCTACGCGGACGTCACGCTCCGTGACATTTTTTATACTTCTTCCCCGAACCACACGGACAAGGATCGTTTCGTCCCACCCGTTCTTCGAAATTACGAATGGGTTCGACCGATTGTGGTTTCTGTCCCTGTTCCGGTTGACGGCCCATGTCTTCGGGAGGGCCACCTGCGGGAGCAGTTTCATATTCTTCCTCAGGAGCAGCATGCGTCACTGTGGAGATCTGCCAGAGAGAACCGACAAAGCCGGGGCTTTCTTTCTCCATGCGGAAGATCGCTTCGGATACTTGTTGGTCGATACGTTCCCACATCACCAGGAAGGCTTTTCGGCCTTCTTTTTTATACTCGACTTTGGGATCTTTCTGAGCGTATCCGACCAGACCAATACCGGACCGAAGATGGTCCATGTAATAGAGGTGATCTTTCCAGGCAGCATCGACGACTTCGAGTAGCAGCGACAGTTCGGCCTGACGCAGCTCGGGTCGATAGCGTAAGTCGTACTGCTTGATAATGCGCTGTTCCACTTCTTTTTCGGTCAGATCCGAAAGCTCTTCCGGCTTCAAGTCGCCTTTGAGAGAATCGTTAGCCCATTTTGTGAGATCGCTCAGTGCATCCTGCTTTTGCCCATTTGCAGAAGCATAAGCCGTTTGCAGGTATTTCTGGGCCTCTTCCTGGACGGTTGATTCGTCGATGTGGAAGGACTCTGATTTTTCGAGCAGCAAGTTTTCGATCTGCTGCCGGTTGCTGGAGCGAATCTGGTCGACGTCTAACTGACTCTGGAAACGGCCGTTGGCCCAGCGAACCAGCCCTTCCCGGTCGTAGCGTTCGCCGTTTTGATCTTCCGACATGAAATTCGCCAGGCCCACTTCAACTGGAAAGCGAATTTCTTTCGAGTTGTAAGCTTCGCGAAGTTTCTGTTTGACTAAATCGCTGATTTCCTGCGTTTCCAAATCGCGGATATCATCAATTTCGATTTCAAGCACAAAGGCGCTATGTAACCAGCCGATCAATGTCAGCTTGGGCCAATCCGGGTCGAGGAAGACTTGGACTTCGGAGAAGTCGAGCTTCTCCTGTGACTTCTTGATGCGTTCGATCAGGTTGTACTGAAGGTCTTCTCGTCCGACCTTCTGAAGCTCACGGTCATTCGTATTCAATCCCCATCGCTGATTAACCCATCGCGATGTGGCGATCCAGTTCCAATCGGATTCCGGATCACCACTTTCAGGCAGGTTCTCCTCGATCTTTTCATTCAGTTCCGCTTCACTCTGAACGAAGGCGATTTCCTTCAGGTAAGTGAGCAACTGGTCTGGTTCCATTCCCTTCAATGAAGAAGGTTCCGTTTCGATTTCGAAGACACGCCGCAACCACTCGCTGATGGTTTCCCAACGGTATTCGGGATCGAGGATACGTCTACAAGCATCTTCCACACGGCGGAACAGCATCTCCAGGATGATGTCGCGGCAGTTGGCGCCATCCAGAATATTCTGACGGAAAGCGTAGGTTCGTTTACGCTGTTCGTCCATGACCTCGTCATATTCAAGCAGGTTTTTACGTTGGTCGAAGTGGCGTTCTTCCACTCGTTTCTGAGCGCCTTGCAACTGGCGAGTTACGATACGACTTTCAATCGCTTCACCCTCTTTCATGCCCAGGCTGGTCAACAGGGATTTAACCCGTTCACCACCAAAGACGCGCATCAAGCGGTCTTCTAAAGAGAGGAAGAATCGACTGGAGCCCGGGTCTCCCTGACGGCCGGCACGTCCGCGGAGCTGAAGATCGATTCGCCGTGAATCGTGTCGCTCTGAGCCAATGACATGCAGGCCACCCAGTTCGGCGACTTTTTTCGCTTCCTTGTCCATGCCTTCACGGACTTCGATCGAGTTTATTAACGAGTCCCATTCGTGTTTGGGAACATCCAACCGCGATTCGTACTGACGGCTGAGTTCATCCCACGCAAGATATTCCGGATTTCCACCAAGGATAATGTCCGTACCACGACCCGCCATGTTGGTCGCAATGGTGACTGCGTTTTCGCGGCCTGCCTGGGCGATCAGTTCCGCCTCACGTTCCTGATGTTTCGCGTTCAAGACGTTGTGTTCAATACCAAACCGGGTCAATTTGCCACTGATCAGTTCTGAGTTTTCGATGGAGACAGTACCCACCAGTACAGGCCGGCCAGCTTTGTGAACGTCTCGGACTTCTTCGGCGATGGCATCCCACTTTTCTTTTTCCGAGCGGAAAATGACGTCCGAGTAGTTGATACGCTGCATGGGACGGTTTGTTGGAACAGAGATCACATCGAGCTGATAGACTTTCCAGAATTCGTTGGCCTCAGTCATGGCGGTTCCGGTCATTCCGCCCAGCTTTTTGTACAACTTGAAATAGTTTTGCAGGGTGATTGTCGCCAACGTCTGTGTTTCTGATTTGATGTTCACCCCTTCTTTCGCCTGCACAGCTTGGTGCAGCCCGTCGCTCCACTGGCGTCCTTCCATCAGCCGTCCGGTAAACTCGTCGACGATCATCACATCGCCGTTTCGGACAACGTAGTCGATGTCTTTCTTAAAGATATGATGCGCCCGCAGGGCATTGTCGATCAGATGAGGCCATTCCAGATTTCCCACAGTATAGAAGGAGTCGACGCCGGCAATTTCTTCGGCGAAACGCATCCCGACTTCGGTCATGGTGACCGATTTATCTTTCTCTTTGACTTCAAAGTGTTCGTCTCGTTTTAACTGAGAAGCAATCTTGTTCGCTTTAGGGTACTTGGTGACATCGTCGTGGGCTGGACCGGCGATGATCAACGGCGTTCTAGATTCGTCAATCAGGATGTTGTCGATTTCGTCGATCAACGCGAAGTGCAACGGGCCTTGCACCTGAAGTTCGGCGGTCGGCTTCATGTTGTCACGCAGGTAGTCGAAACCGAATTCGTTGTTCGTACCGTATGTGATGTCGCAGTTATAAGCTTTCTGTCGCTGTTGGGGCGGCATATTGGATTGGATCGCGCCCACGGTCAGGCCGAGAGCAGTATGAACAGGCCCCATCCATTCCCGGTCGCGTAAGGCAAGGTAATCGTTCACAGTAATAACATGAACTGATCCCGCCAAAGCATTCAAGTAGGAAGGTAACGTCGCAACCAGCGTTTTCCCTTCACCCGTCGACATCTCTGCGATCATACCGTTGTGGAGAATGTGACCACCAACCATCTGAACGTCGTAATGTCGCATCTTGAGGACACGTTTACTCGATTCCCGAACAGCAGCGAACGCCTCAGGAAGAATATCATCCAAGGTTTCTCCATCGGCTAACCTGCGACGAAATTTATCCGAGGACTGTTTCAACTCATCATCGGTCAGCTTCTCCCACTCCGGTTCAAGGCTGTTGATCCGTTCTAGAACGGAGCCGGGAAGGATTCGCGCGTCTCCCGATTTTTCACGCACGTAACCGACTCGCTTGATGCGACGATCGTTCGAGCTACCAAACAAGTTGGTAATGAATTTTTCGATCGCGCTTGTCAGGATGGCTAAGAAGTCGCCGATTTTTTCTAAAAACTGCATGACTTGCTGACTTATCGTCCATTGGGAAAAATAGAAAAGGCCATGGGCCTGGGATGATTATCAATTCAACCCACTCAACGAGATTGCTCTACCCCAAACATCGGGCTGATGATTTAGAGAGTGAGAAAAATCGGACCGAAGGAAATTCGACCGGGAGAGTGGAGCGGGCGGTGTGTAAGGTCGCGAGTGAACTGCCATTATTGCAGGCTGCGGCAAACGTAAATAGACCCGGAGGTTGGATCCTCCAAGGGTCGATTTTTGATGATATGACGCAACTTGTTCAATCGTCTAAGTTTATTTAGTCTGAAAATGGGGGTCAATGCCGGTCGCCTACAACCCGATTGACCCACGCAGATAAATAACCAAGTGAATGGCAATAGTGATGCAACAATAGTACCAAATGAGATTCATTCTGTTACTGACCCTTGAATCCTCGACTTCATTGAATTCGTAAGGGACCAGCGACTTGTTCACGGATTTACTCCTGTATTTCGTTTATGATGGGGGAATAGGGGGAGTGGGTTCGGTCGGTGGTTTTCTGAATAGTGGTTTTTATTATCTGTTAGACAATAATGAACCGTTAAAATGAACTGTTAAATCGTGTACAGTGAGAGTCCCCATCAATGGGAAGAACCTCTTCCTTAACTTATCCCTCCCTAAATCTATTCTCGTGACCGCCGATTCCGGCAACGACGGGGCATACTGGTGAGTTGAATTCAATGTCTTCGAAAAGTCCGCTGTCGCGTGTTCAACCCAATCTCCTTCGTAAACTGAATGAACGATTGGTGATCGATGCTCTACAGCGAAATGGCCCCTGCTCACGTGCAGATCTAACACGGCAAATGGGAATTAGTCCCCCGACCGCCTCCAAGACTGTCGCCTCTCTAATGTCAGTTGGCCTGATAGAAGAAGTCGAGTCGCAGCATGTCTCCCTGGGGAGACCCGGCAAATTATTGCGGTTCTCCAGCAAACAAATGCAGGTCGTCGGCGTCGTGATGGATGCTCGTCGATGCTGGATCGGATTTTCAAGCTTTGAGGGGAATATCTCACCCGAGCATTCCCTCAGCTTTCCCACACCGGGAACTTATGCGGCACTCATTGATGCTCTTGAGGACGGGGTGAAGCAGCTCCTTCAACAATGCGATTCAATTATTGGTATTGGAATTTCAGTTCCAGGTTTAACGAATTCGTTTGAACAGAAAACGGTTTTTTCTCCCAACTTGCATATGACTGATGGCCAATCACCCGGTCAGGACCTGTCGGAACGACTTGGAGTCCAGTGCATCGTTTTGCAGGAAATGCACGCATTGGCTCTCGGAGAAAGAGCATTCGGAGCAGCTCAGGGGTTGAATGATTTCGCCATCATCGACATTACCACAGGTGTCGGTTTAGGTGTCTTCAGTGGTGGCCGGCTGATTGAGGGGCATCGGGGAATGGCAGGTGAACTGGGGCATTTAACGGTGGATCTGAAAGGGAAGCTGTGCGGTTGTGGGAATCACGGATGTATTGAAACGGTTGCTTGTGATGCAGCCTTTCTCGATCATGTCTCGGAAAACTTCGGTGAACAACTCGACTGGGGATCGCTTACCGATGCCATCCGATCCGGTCGTTTACAGCCGACTGCGGAGATCAAGCAGTACGCGGAGTATCTCTCGATCGCGCTCTCGGCTGTGATCAATATCTACAATCCTTCCCACCTATTTGTGCATGGTCAGATTTTCGATTTCATTGACGATTTCTGCGAACAGGTGCGTCAACTCACGAGAAATCGGACATTAGGTCCCCCTTTCGAGGCCTGTGAACTTGTCCCAGCACGGGGAAACAAAGAACTTGGTGCGATTGCTGGAATGATTGAATACTACATGGATACCCTTGCTCCTGTGTTGGATAAATAGGATGCTGGTCAGGAGAGGTACTGGTTGGCCAGCCGGTCTGCCTTCCAATATTAATTTAGACTCTAAATAGAATATCGCTTCATCATGATTAAGCTCATTGGCCGCACGGCCTCTTTACTTGCCTGTTTCAGTTTTCTGTTGTTGGGTACCCATTTGCAGGCAGGTTGGCAGGCGGGGGCAGCGAAGATCGTGATTACTCCTGAAGAAGATATGTGGATGGCAGGGTACGCCTCTCGTAAAACCCCTTCAGAAGGAGTCCTGCAGGACTTACATGCCAAATCGCTCGTACTTGCCGACGACGAAGGCAATAAAATCGTGATGGTGACGACCGATCTGGTGGGAATCCCTCGCATCATTCGAGAAAATGTCGTCAGTGCAGTCTCGAAGAAGCATCAACTCCGTCCCGATCAAATTCTGCTGAATGCGTCTCATACTCATTGCGGTCCGGAACTGAGACCGTCCAAATCGACGATTTACGAACTCGATCCGGCCATTGCAGCTCAGTGCCACGAGTATCGGCTTGCACTCGAAAAGAAGATTGAACAGGTAATTTCAGAGAGCTTGAAAGACCTTGAACCAGTAGACGTGACCTACACTTATGGGCGAGCCGGTTTTGCCATGAATCGTCGATACCCGCTGCCAAATGGTTCCTTTAAAAATAGTCCCTACCCCGCTGGACCCGTCCAGCAGCAGGTGCCAGTCTTAACGGCGAAAACAGCCGAAGGGGGACTGAAAGCGATTCTCTTTGGTTATGCTTGCCACAACACGACGACTGGCATCATGCAGTTCAATGGCGACTACGCAGGAGCCGCCCAGGCGATCCTCGAAAAATCCCATCCTGGGACGATCGCTCTCTTTATGGAAGGATGTGGTGGAGACCAGAATCCGTATCCGCGGGGGCAGGAGAAGAATATTGAACAGCATGGAACAGCACTCGCGTTGGCGGTCGAAACTGCCTTGCAGGATATTCGACCAACGCCGCTGACCGGTAAAATCGAAACCGTTCTAGGGGAGGTTCCTATCCCCTTCGCTAAAATGCCGACTCGCTCCGAGTTGGAAGAGAAGCTGGAAGACGGCAATGTATATGTTCGTCGCCATGCGCGACTCATGTTAAATCGACTCGATACCGAAGGAAGTATTCCTGCCGAGTACCCCTACATGGTGCAATGCCTTCAGTTGGGAAATGAACTCACGATGGTCGCTCTGGCCGGAGAAGTGGTCGTGGACTACGACCACTTGATTCGGGAGCAGTTGCCGGTCAAAAACCTGTGGATAGCAGGATATTCGAACGACGTTTTCGGTTATGTTCCCAGTTTACGTGTTCTGAAAGAAGGGGGATACGAAGGGGGCGAAGCCATGATTTACAGTAACTTGCCGGGGCCATTTGCCGATTCGGTTGAAGATCGAATTCTCGGAGAAGTCCAGAAGCTATACGGTGAACTGGAAAACGAAAAATCCGCCCCATAATCGGTCTGGCGTTAATTTTCGATCTATGTTATGAATTCCGCCATAAACAGGTTCCAGGCCTGTATTTACTTATGTTACATGTCTCGGTTGGCGGCTCGGTCATCGGTTTACATAATCATTTTCGAATCCGATTCCGGCAATATTGATATTCGGTTGTGCAAAAGGAGTTGCTCAGATGGAATTTGCAGAGTTTGTTAAAGGGGTCCGTTTCCGTTTCCTGCAACCCGACCGTCCCCGTCCAAGCGGTTTTCGCGCTTTGGCCAAATTTCTGCGTAATGTCGGCCTGCACCTGGAAGTGATGAATACCGTCCTTCCCGAACAGGATTCCGAACTCAAATCTCGCTTCAAGCGAATCTGCAAGATTCCCCGAATGTCGACCTTCGCCATTGGTGCAATGATCAATCGGGCCGTTGGCTCACTGCCTCCCGGTCAGGTTTACCTGAATATCGGTGTCTGGAACGGCTTTACCTACTTCAGCGGTGTCGTCGGGAACGAAGATAAACGCTGCATCGGGGTCGACGATTTCTCCCATAAGAATTCGCCATCGCAGGCATTCCTAGGGCGATTCGATAAATACAAAGGCCCGAACGACCAGTTCATCGAGTCCGATTTCCGTGAATACTTCAAGCGTGAAGATCATGAACCGATCGGTGTTTATCTTTTTGATGGTCCCCACAAGTACGAAGATCAGTGGGACGGCTTGGAACTGGCCGAGCCCTTCTTCGCCGACAACTGCATCATCCTCGTCGACGACTGCAACTGGGACCAGGTATCCGGGGCGAATCTCGACTTCATGAACAAAAGCAAGAACGAGTACAAACTTCTGCTCGATTGCCGCACCCCCAAAAGTGGTCATCCCACCTGGTGGAACGGTTTCATGGTCTTCCAACTGCAAGGCAAGAACGTGAACAGTAAACTGAAATCACAGGCATCCGCTGCTTAGTTCAGTAAAGACAAACCCACTAAAAAACCACCGTTGAGGAAACTCAGCGGTGGTTTTTTTATACGTGGGATACATGAGCACTTCAAGAGAGGAAGTCCGATTCGAGTGCTCTCACAAGTAACTCCTATGGAGGATTGATTTATGGTGTTCGCAAAACCTGTTGCCACGATAGCGTTCTGTTTTCTAATTGGCCCGGCTCTATTTAGTGTCACTGAAAAGTTGTCTGCGGACGACTGGATACCGAAAGAGGAAGAGGCACTAATCTTAAAGCTGCGTGAAATGGACGCACAATTCGATAATCTGGCAATCCAATTTGACAGATTTGTGAAATCCGTTGAGACGAAATCCGATAAAACCAATGAGAAGAAAGAATTACTACATGAATCAACAGAGGGGCATTCAGTGACGAAGGGCGTGTCCGAAGCTGATCTCGATTTGTATTGTATGGAAAGCAAACAGTACCTATTTCTCAGTGGAAATCGAGCTTTATGGGAAGTGGCGCCAGTAATAAATAACTCTCCACTTGGCCAACTCGGAATGGTGAATGTCGCGGACTCTACCAAGCATCCAAGGTTTATCGTTGGTCATATTGACTTACGCAATTGCTCATCTTCTGTAGTACGTTTGATGTTGAATCAATTTTGTTTCGGTATTGGTTATGGCTCCCATATCGTTCGGATCAACCAAATTGAATCCGAAGATGGGTTCGCAGTGGTAGATGCCGAAATGCGTCTATGGAGTACTGATACCACTCTGGCAAAGTTGAAAATTGATTCCAACTGGATCGTGCGTGAGGCTACTTTAGTTGCCAACACCAAAGGGAATGAAACGCGATTTGAAATCTCGACAAAGGGGACGACCGATTCAGATAGTGATATCAAGATGGCGACGTCGGGAGAATTGAAACGCACGGCCCTGACTGCAGTATCAGGCAGGGAAAAGGTGGACTTGGGACAGCGAGTGGATGAGGATTATCGACTTAATCTATTACACGTTCGAGGCAACATCACCGATTCAGTGATACAGAGGAATATTAAAGTTCATTCGCAATTTGGTCTAAGTCAACTTGTAATGGAATCAATGTTCCCTCTCGCACGATAAGAGCTGATTTACGACCGAAAATGCAAACCAACTCGGCATTTTTTGATTGCAACGAAACAATAAAGAATCCACTGGTGAAAACTTTCCCCAGTGGATTCTTTTATTTTAGACGAATTTTCGAAATCAGAGTTAGGCAAACTTGAGCGTTGACGAAATTGGTGCCTTACGAGAGCAGCATCTCCAGATCTTCGGTCGTCAGGTTCGACATCAGGCTGCCTTCGGCTTCGAGGATGGCTTCGGCCAAGTCTCGTTTCTTCGATTGAAGTTCGGAGATTTTCTCTTCGACCGTGTTGCGACAAATCAGCCGGTAGGCGAAGACCTGCTTCGTCTGGCCGACGCGGTGTGCCCGGTCGATTGCCTGAGCTTCGACAGCCGGATTCCACCAGGGGTCCAGCAGGAAGACATACTCGGCAGCCGTCAGGTTGAGACCGAGGCCCCCTGCCTTCAGACTGATCAGGAAGACTGGGCAATCGGGATCTTCCTGGAACCTGTTCACGCACTCTTCGCGTTTACGGGTTTTGCCATCGAGGTATTCGTACTTGATGTTCTGCTTGTCGAGGTGGTCCTTGACGATGGAGAGCATACTCGTGAACTGAGAAAAGACGAGTGCTTTGTGCCCTTCCGCCGCCAGTTCCTCCAGTTGAGGAATAAGCACTTTGAGCTTGGCACTGGCCCGGGCACGATGCGATTTGTTGAGCAAGCCTGGGTGGCAAGCTGCCTGTCGCAGTCGTAATAACGCTTCCAGTACGTGCATTTTTGACTTCGAGATGCCCTGCTCCGCAATCATGCCCAGCAGTGAATCGCGGTAGTGATCCCGTAGCTCGTCGTACAGATCGTTCTGTTCTTTGTCCATTTCGCAGTAAATGGTCTGTTCGATTTTTTCAGGAAGTTCCGAGGCGACCTCCTGTTTGGTTCGTCGCAGAATGAATGGCCGCAGGCCCTTGGCGAGAACCATTTTGGTCTGCTCGTTCCCTGTTCCAGACGAAACCGCTTTGAACAGAGAGCTGCGTCCCAGCATCCCTGGATTGAGGAATTCGAAGATCGACCAGAGGTCACCCAAATGGTTCTCAATCGGTGTACCTGACAGAGCGATGCGATGCTTTGCATTGAGAAGCCGCACCGCTTTCGCAACCTGCGAGCCCGGGTTCTTGATGGTTTGTGCCTCATCAAGCACGATGTACGAGAATTGTCGCTCACGAAGTTTCATGACATCGCGTCGAGTTGTTCCATATGTTGTGAGAACGAGATCGAAGTTTTCGAATTCTTCTAACAGTGGTTCCCGGTCCAAGCCTGCGTATTCCATCACTTTTAAGTCGGGAGTAAATCGGAGTGCTTCTGATTTCCAGTTAAACATCAACGATTTGGGGACGACAATCAACGATGGAGGTTGTTTCTGAGGTTGTTTGTGCCACTTGGACAATAAGGCGAGCAGTTGGACGGTTTTACCCAGACCCATGTCGTCGGCCAGGCAACCACCAAAATTGAATTCCTGTAAAAAGCTGAGCCAGCCCAGACCTTCTCGCTGATATCCTCGAAGATCCCCGATGAATTCTTCCGGTGCCAACGCAGTCTCCACACCTTCAAACGATTTGAATCGTTCTTTCAAAGTTGCGAACTGGTCGTCGTAACTGACGGAATCCTGTGAGCTAAGCAAGGCGTCGAGTAGTCCGACTTGGTTCTTGTCGAACTTCATGTGTTCTTCTTCGGAGACCCCCAGGTTGGCGAGCAACCCGAATTGACGGGCCCACTCTTCCGGAATAATCCCGAGGGAACCATCGTCCAGCCGTATCGTATTGTCGCCTCGGGCGATTGCTGAGAGAAGTTCTGGGAATGAGGCCAGTTTGCCGTCGAAATCGAAGTCGGCATGCAGTTCAAACCAGTCGATGTTTGTGTCGACGCGAAAAGTCAGATTGCCCGATTGCCGAACTTTCTTATCGTCGGCGAGCACCTGCCAGTTATCTTCCATCAACTTGCGAACAGCTGTTCCCAAATGGGCGGGTGGAATTTCGACGTCTGATTTCTGATTGGCTCCCATCAAAACTCGCCGGAATCCGGCCGATTGAAGTTGGATGAATGCTTTCTCTTCGTGTTCCCGGTTACGTACCAGACAGACTTCCGCATCGCGGTCGACGATGGCCCAATTGCGGTGTCGTGCTTCGACAATCGTATCGTCATAGTCGAATTGCACATTTCCGCGTAAAGTCTCGTTTTTCCAGCGACGTCCAGATGGTGTCGTCAGTCTCAAAATGAATTTAGGAGTACCAGTGACTTCTTCGAGTTTCAGTTCCGAAGGAATATGTAACCGGGGAACCTCAGGGATTTCATAAAGCAGGTTAACGAAGTCTTTTTCGTCATCGGAGGGAATGATGAACTTACCTTCCTGCTGGAATATTTCCATCCACTCGAATGCGTCGTAGTCCCGTAGTTTGGAAAGTTTATTTCCGATGAGAACGAGGCCGCCTGGGATGAGGAGATCAGCTTGGGAAAGCGGCATCCGTTTGCCATCCCGTTCCAATTCACCCAGCAGTTCCCAGTCACCGTCGTCATTGGTTTGCATCTCAATACTGAAATCCCAGATGCGATCAGGCTGCCAGCAAATAGGGTTTGAGACAGGAGCATCAAGTAACCGGAATCGCTCCGACTCCGCCAGCATGGGGAGCAGCAGATCGCATAGTTCGTAACTGATGGCGAACCGAAAAGCGAGGAATTGAGTATCGGCCTGATTCGAGGGAGCACCTGCTTTTTCCGGCGTTCCGCCGAGCAAGTACGTCAAAATTTTACGGTCAAGCGAGTTTTCCACATCGGAAAGCTGGCTCAATTTAAGTTTGAGCGGTTTCTCTTTGCCCCAAGTATTATCAGCCCGACGTTGGCGCTGCGAGGTTTGAACCATCAGTGCACCCGATGCGCGCGAGGATTCCAGGTCGAGCTCGTAGAGGATTTCGCGAGACTTACTGGGGCCGCGCGACGTTTCGTGCCGCGTCAGTAGCGCCTCACGGATTTTGAGCAGGTCCGTTTCCCAGGGGCGAGTTCGCTTTCTGGGTGGGTCGACAACGGTCGTTTCTTTCTTCGATGTCGACAACCCGGACATCAATTGACCGATGTCTGGTTCATCATCCCACTCGTCGTCGTTGGAGAGTTGGAATTCGACCTCGGTGCCATTGAACGGAGGGAAGAAACCGGGACGCAAGGCCCCAGGGATAATACCTTCCTGCTCGGCAGCGAGAATCGTTGCCCACAGGTGGCGACAGCTCGGTTTGTCGAGGTGAGTCGAACAACTGCAGAAGAGCTTGACTCCGTTGTCGGCTCGACTGATCTGTGTTTGAAACTCGACGGAGCTGGGGGAATCCCGAACCGTGCCGAAAATATTGTCTGCGGTGGCTCGGGAGATCGCGACCCGTTCTGTTTCCAGAAAAGAAGCGCCCCTAAAACGAATGTCGCCTCGAAATTGTGACTCCAGGATGTCTGACAATGCCATTGAGGACGCAAAACCTTTCGCAATATCTATCACGTATGACCCACACAGGACGACTTCTGTTCAGGAATCCCGAAATCCATTGATCGAGACTGACTGTAGGTCTGCCGGTGGGACAGAAAATCCATTATCCAGTAAATGTCCTCGTTTTAGCTGCTCTTTTAAAGAGCTTCGCCGAAGAACATTGGCACACATTTGCAGAGCAAGGGCGCGCATCCTCCGAGAGTAACGCATACTAGTCCATTCTGACCAGTCCGAAAAGGATCGATTTCAGTATTCCAATTCAAATCGAAATGACTTCATTTCAACTTTTGTCGAAAGTCATTTCTTTCGTGGTATGCAAGAATAAAAAACCAGTTATAATGGTCGGTTTTGGCTTCATTTTTTCGCTCTTCCGATGGAAGGATTTCCACGTCATCGGGATGAAATGCAGGTCTTTTTAAGTCGTTTCGCCAGCTCAAGACGTATAAGAATAAGAACGTGATGAATAGCACCAGCGTGCAGACCATGTCGTCCGAACAGGTCCGGGAATGGATTGTCCGAAATGTTTCAGCAGCCGACTACCGTGACAAACGCGTCCTGCTTATTGTTCCCGATGCCACCCGCACCGCACCCCTTCCCTTGCTGTTTGAGGCACTGGTTGATCACCTGCGTCCCGTCGTCAAGAAAGTCGATTTCCTGATCGCACTGGGGACTCACCCCCCGATGACCGAAACACAAATTTGCACGTTGTTCGGGCTGTCATCCGAGGAAAGAACCCACCGCTACGGTGATGTGGGCATTTTCAATCACGAGTGGGATTCTGAAGGCCAACTCTCCGAAATCGGTGTTCTGACCGAAGAACAGACACATCAGATTTCTGACGGGCTGATTTCGATGGAAGTCCCCGTTCAGATTAATAAACGAATTCACGACTACGACTGTCTGACGGTCGTCGGTCCTGTGTTTCCACACGAAGTCGTGGGCTTCTCGGGGGGGAATAAGTATTTCTTTCCCGGTATCTCCGGGCCGAAACTGCTTAACTTCTTCCATTGGCTTGGGGCTCTTATCACGAATGTTGGCATCATCGGTATTAAGGGGACGCCTGTCCGCAAAGTGGTGAATATCGCTGCTGAGATGATTCCTATCGAACGAAAATGTCTCACGTTTGTTGTTGCTCCAGATGCCAGTTTGTACGGAATGTTTTACGGCACTCCCGAAGAAGCCTGGGAACAGGCGGCCGATTTGTCTGCCCAGGTTCACATCATTCGCAAACCGAAGCCATACAAACAGGTCCTCTCTTGTGCCCCACCGATGTACGACGAATTGTGGGTTGCCGGAAAATGCATGTATAAGCTGGAGCCAGTGGTGGAAGATGGTGGCGAGCTGATTATTTACGCTCCCCACATGCATGAAATATCCATCACTCACGGTCATTTGATCGAAGAAATTGGCTACCACGTTCGAGATTACTTCACGAATCAGTGGGATCAGTTCAAACATCTCCCCTGGGGTGTAATCGCTCATTCAACACACGTTCGTGGTGGGGGAGCCTACGAGAACGGTGTGGAGAAACCTCGAGTCAAACTGACGTTGGCGACGGGGCTTTCTCCCCATGTCTGTGAGAAAATCAACGTGGGCTACCGCGATCCCGCTACTATCGACGTCGAATCTTTCGCAAACCGTGAAGATGAAGGCGTGCTGCTGGTCCGTAAAGCAGGCGAACAGCTCTATCGCCTCGAAGAATAATGAATTTTTGTCGAATTTCCGCCTTATGTTGCCGCATCGGAAATCCGATACATAATCTCGTTCCCAGGTTTGCCCTTTCGAGGTGGCCTCTCCCTGATGAATGACATACTTGCTTCGTTGAAGCGGGTCACCAGCTCTGAAAAAGAAGCTAACTCATTAGATCAGCAGGGTTTTGGGGAATTCTCAGAACTTTTTAGTTCGAGTAAGTTGACCGAAGACAAACAGACGTTAAAATCTGTCTCGTTGCTGAAGGAAAGCAATTTCTCTCAACGACATCCCTGAAAAGGGGCCGTAGCTCAATTGGTTAGAGTACCGGACTGTCGATCCGGGGGTTGCGGGTTCAAGTCCCGTCGGCCTCGCTTAAAAAGCCCGCTGTCACTTTTGACAGCGGGCTTTTTTTTGTGCAATTTCAGTTCGCATTGTACGATGGGCGAACAAATGTACGATAAACGAATAAAAGACTTCCTCTCGATAGTCGATGGGAATTCGCATGCTCCATTTTCCTTGGGTTTGAGAGCCTGGTTTCTGAAAACCTAAATACGAAAGAATCCCCTCCACAATGTCCAGCTACGACCTCTCCCCTATTGATGTGAATCCTCCCGCTATTGATAAGCTGCTGAAGACATTTCAGGAACTCTATTCTGGTGGGAAAGTTGGTTTGTGGTCGTATCAAGTGGAAGGTGATACCACAGATACGATCTACGAAGATCCGGAGCTTCCTGAAAAGACGCTGGAGTTAATCGAAGAGTTCCTGAACGAAGAGGTTGTTATCGAAACTTGTGCTCCCCTGCTGGAGATGGCGGAACTGTTCGATGACGAAGAGGAAGAAGAAGAGGAAAAAGGCGAAGAAGACGGATTCGAAGCGTCTGAACATGATGAGCGTGATATGTCCGAAGACTTCGCAGGAGAAATCGCCGAAGCCTTAGAGACGCTGAATCTCAATATGGAACAGATTGAGGGACTCGGCGACGGCGACTTCGAGATCAACTGGGCGGAGTCCGGACCCTTTGTGGCGGAGGGTGTATTAACCCACCTGCTGGTCGCGGGTGGTGTGCAGAATGATTTCCCCGGCACCGTCAATGATGCCCGGCGACTGACGGCCGATTTTACGGATGCTCTGATTGAAGATCGTATTCTGCAGGCTCAGGTCGCTATTTGCGATCAGCCCTGGTCGACCTGGTTCCATGATGAAGTGGGTGAGTTCTCCCTCTTCATTTACGACAAGCCCGTAAAAAGAATTCACCTCCTCTGTCTGACTGAATCAGGCGAAGAAAGTGAATTGGAAGATGGCGAGGAGTAATCGAACTGTGACGTTCTAATTCCTGCCTGGTTTTATTTTCCAAGATACCATTTAGCAGCACTCGCTTTGTCTTCGGGCAGGACGAGTTCTGCTTGAATGGCTTCTTTACGGGTATCCAGATCAATTTTAATAGTGATGTGGTGTGTCCCTTCGGTCAGTTCGAGCGGAATCGCGTCTGAGATGGTCAGGGGCTCTTCGTCTAACCAGACTTCGAGTCCCTCCGTTGAGCCAAGCAGTAGTTCTGCACGGGTAGCCTGTTCGGCCAACAATTCGGCTCGTACAAATCCGAAACCACGTGCCTCTTTCGGATGACGGATATTAAAGCCGGGAATCATGTCTACGGGCAGTTTTCCACCCACAGTTGTGTAGGCAGCCTTCCAATTGAAAACCTCGTTCTCGGATGCGACGGCGCTGACTCGTGTTCTTATCATCAGATGCCGGGCTGGCTCTGTGGGTATCAGGTATTGCCATGAACGAGCCTGCAGTTTCTTACTGACCGAGAATTCGTCGGTTCGTCCCAAGTCTGACAGGAACTTGACCAGATCGACAAACTCCGCTTCTGTCAGCGAGTCGGTCAGGCCGGTTGGCATCATAGATTTTCCCTGAAACTCTTCGTCTACGGAATCGAGTGGCACTGAAAATTCGTTATCGTCTGCATTTCGCAAAATGACGTCGGAGTCGGTTTCTCGGACTTTGATACCCGAAAATGTCTTGCCGTCTTCGGTAATAATAACAGTGGTATGATAATTCTCTTTAACTTTATCATTGGGATCGAGCAGAGAATTTACCAGGTAATCAGGCTGGGCACTTGCTCCCAGGCTGAGCAAGTCTGGACCGACGCGCCCCCCTGCTCCAGCAATGGCATGACATTGCTGACAGACAAGGATTTCTCGGCGGTAGATCGTTTCTCCCCGGGCGGCATCCCCTTCTGATTTCACCAACTCAAGTATGTGAGTCATTTCTTCTGGGGATAATTTCCGAGGTCCGGTTTGAATCTGGGCCGACTTGGTGATGGCCGCAGTCAGTTCCGGTAACTGTCGACCGGACTGTTGAATCTGTCTCAGCGACAGGACGGCAACATCGCGAGAAAGCTGACGGGAACCTAGCTGTTCAACAAAGGATTTTGCCAGTTCTTCGTTGGCGATAATTGGTTGCATTATCTGATTAACGGCTTCAGTACTGTCTGACTTGCTGAGAAGGTCAGCAGTGACCGTCGCGGCGGCAGGGTCATTCTGTTTGAGTAATGCGATCGCTGCCGCTGTTTGCAAAGTCCGGTTTTCGCTGTTCTGTGCGAAGTTGCGAAGTCGCTCCAACCCGGGTCCGGATCCAATTCGGGCAATGGCCTGCAGTAGTACACGCTGTTCTTCAACAGAGAGTTCTTCCTGCCCGAGCTTCTTAAACAGGACTTCCTCTTCCGCCTGCAATTTCCAGGCACCAATAGCACTGATCGCCGCCAATCGGATTTCTGATTGGGAAGAGTCGACGAGTGATGTGATCTGATTCAAGTCGCCTGCGGGAACCACATTCCGTGTTGCGGCAACGTTCGCCAGTTCCGTTAGCCAACCGGCTCGTGCAGCCTGGCTATTTTCTTCATTGAGAACAGCAGTGTAAACGAGTCCCAGTGACGTTGGATTCGGTTGCTGCAAGAAGAGTCGATAAACAGCGGGAAGTTGTTCTGCCGGGATCTTGTTTTGTTGCACCAGATCGATCAGCAGATTCACGCCACCATCGCCACCCATCGCATTGAACAGGAAAAGCAGTTTGTCTGTCTCTTCCAGGAAACGAACGTCACCCGCTTGGACTGCTGGCAACCAGACTGGCTGAAGATCGCGGGCAGTCACCCACAAGGCGTAGTCCAGGAAGGTGTCCATCGGTTGGTCGAGAACCTTCAGGGCGGCGAGCATCGATTCAGGTTCTGGAATCCGGGCCAATCCACGAATTGCTTCCAATCGAACTCGGGGGCTTTCGTCCTGGGCCGCACTGGCTAACAACTCGGCGGAATTTGGAATCTCGTCGATCCAGTCCGACAGGATCGATACGCCTGCGGCGCGGGCTTTGTGATCGTTCGCTGCGAGTAATATTGTCAGTAGCTCTGCATTCGGTTCCAGCCAGGATTGATAGGCCCAAAGAGCTTCCAACAGATGATGCTCGTATTGCTCGTCCTTCGGATCCTGCTTTGCCAGCCAGTCTTCCAATACCGGTTTCAATTTATTACTACCGCGATGTTGGATCAATCGCTTGGATTGAACACGAACCCAAGGTTCGATGCTGGCGAGTTGGCTGATTAATTCCTCGTCTGACATATCCACGAGGTTTGGCTTTTTCAGGACCGGTTTGTTTTTGTAAGTGATGCGCCAGATACGACCGTGGGTATGGTCACGACGATCATCGCGGAAGTCGACCTCACCATGTTGTATGATGGGGTTGTACCAGTCGGCGATATAGATAGCGCCATCTGGTCCCATCTTCACATCGATGGGACGAAAAGCGACGTGCTCCGTTTTGATTAACTCTGCTTTTTCTTGAGAGCTGAAGCCGGACTTGAATTCATCGAGAACGAAGCGGCAGACGCGGTGACCGCGAAAATCGTTGGTGATCATGTTTCCCTGCCAGTCTTCGGGAAGTTGGCTTCCGCCCAGAATTTCCAGCCCACAAAACTTTGGACTTCCCGGGTTCATTCCGTTGAGCAAGCGGGGTACGCCGACGGCTGTGAGATAGGCTGCCCCGTCAAAGATGTATTGAATTCCTTCCGAGCCAGCACCGTCCGTAGCGAAGGCTTGACCCCAGCGATCAAAATCGTGTCCCCACGGATTGACCATCCCTTTGGCGACCACATCCAGCTCCATTGTCTCGGGTCGGAACCGCCAGATACCACTACCATTTAGTCGTTTCACTCCGTAAGGAGTTTCCAGATGGCTGTGAATATAAATTGACTGATTCATATACAGACAACCGTCCGGACCCCAACGGAAAGTGTGCAGGATATGGTGGGTGTCTTCGGTTCCAAATCCGGTCAGGACGATCTCGCGTTTATCCGCTTGGCCATCACCATCGGTGTCTTCAAAGTAAAGCAGGTCGGTGCTATTCGCAACATAGGCTCCCTTCCCGTCTGCCGTGGGTTCGACTCCGGTAGGAATCAATAATCCATCGGCGAAGATCGTCGTTTTGTCGGCGACACCATCTTCATCGGTATCTTCCAGAATCCAGATTTTATCGTTCGCAGTAGCACCAGGTTCAATATGGGGATACGTCTCGGAACTCGCAATCCACAAACGACCTTGCGTATCGAAGTTCATCTGAATCGGTTTGGCCAGACGTGGATCGGATGCGTACAGGGAGATTTCGAAATCTTCGTGTACCTGCAATTCTCGCCGTTCCAGTTCCGGATCGGTGTCGGGAATGTCAGTGAGATCCCGCTGTGCGAACAGGGGTGAACTGGGAACGCAGAGTGATGCCAGCAACAGGGTGGGCAGACAGGTCCATTTGATGAATGCGTAGATCGGGTTCACGAAGTGTCCTCAACTGATATATTGTCTGATGTATTGACTGAATCTGGGGTGACCGCCAGTCAATGTCGTGAGTAGGCGATGAAAAAATAAGTACGACAAGCCTGTTGTCGGGCAATTTGAACGGTAAAACCCGTGGCTACTTCTGACGAGCGAGCTGATGAATCTGTTTGTCCGTATCCGCCGTTAACTGCAAGAGTTCGTCAAGTTCGACGGCGTTGTTGCCCTGCTCATGTTTACGAAAGAGCAACAAATAGGTGATGTTCTGTGGTCGCCAGTGATGAAAGTAGAGTTCGTTCTTTTTGAGAACCTTTTCGTGAACGGTAGACCACTCATCAGGAAGCCCATGCCGCAGGTCGACATTATCTATTCCGAACTGATGCAGAATCTCATCTGCCCAAGCAAGATAACCGACTTCGGTTAGATTCATGCTGCGTTCGAAATACTTTCCCGGTTCGGACTGATGAAATGCGGGTTCTGAAAAACGAGCAATGAGATCGATATACAGAGCTTCTTCCGATTGAGCGATTTTTTGGGTTTCTGCAGCGTACAGCTTAACCTGGTCGTTGTACGATTCGGGATCGGGGTAAGCATCTCCGAAGTCAGGGTGCGGCAATGGAGAGAGAAATATAAATCGGGGATTCTTCGATTGCTGTTTGAGATCGGCGATCAACTTTCGATACCGATCGGCAAAGGCCTGGAGTCGGTCTGCACCCGAAAAGGCTTCGTTGCCACCATATCCAAGGACGATGACAGTTGGGTCGATCGACTTCACCTGCGCCAGCATTTTCTCGTAACCTTTTTCAGGGGCTTCAAAAATACCGCGAGAATCAGCCCAGACCGTGTCTCCACTCCAACCGAGGTTACGGAAGGTCAGGTCGAGTTCGGGGTAGCTCATTGCCAGTGATGTTTCCAGCGGCCCGTATAATTGGGCCCGTTCGATCATCGTGTTGCCTAAAAACAAAACACGATCACCTTTCTGAAATTCAAACGCCGCTTCCGCAGCGAATGCAGGGCTGGTGATGATTAACATCATCGTGCCGGAGAGAAGAATCATCCGTCGTCGGAACGCTTTGAAAACTGAAAACATTTCGTCCACTGAAACAGGTCTCATTCTGGGCAAGAGAAGGATTGAGAATCGAGGAGGAATAAATCACGATTCAGAATCGGTGGGAGAATCGCTTGTATGCGGTTCTGTTCCCTGTCATGATCGAATAAAAATAAACGGGGAACATATCGATGTTAAAGAATCGTCTCCCGTAAAGTCAATCTGCCTCGAATGATATTCGACCTCTGGTTTGAACTTGTTCGCAATGCGCCCGCAAAAAAGGAGAGTCTTGTGATTCGTCCGTCTCACGTTGTTTTTTATTCGCTGTTGATTTTGTTTACCTTGTTCTCTTTCACACGTACCGGGCTTTCCGCAGCCGAAACAGGCGAGTTGAAAGTCGGTTGGTCAATGACCGACATCACCCCACCGGAGAAAGTCGCCCTCGTCGGACAACTCCACAAGCGGCTTTCTGAAGGTGTTCTCGATCCATTGCGAGCCACCGTACTAGCACTGGAGACCGTTAATGATAAAGGCGTCTCTGAGCAGGTCGTGTTTGTCTCTTGCGATCTCATAGGAATTCGCAAACAGACTCAGGACGAAGTTCAGGCTGCCATCAACGAACGTTTGAAAGATTTAGATGGGAAGAATGTTTTTCTGAATGCGACTCACACTCATACCGCCCCCCAGCAGGTTGATAGTGCTTTTCGTGATCTGTACGACGTCAGTCAGGACGAGGGTGTCTGGAAAGCGTCGCAGTACCGTGAGTTTCTTGTCGAAAAGATTGTCACTGCCGTTGAAGAAGCCTGGAACAAGCGGGCACCCGGTGGTTTCAGTTGGGGACTGGGGCACGCGTCCGTAGGACATAATCGTCGAGCGACATACTTCGATGGCCATGCCAAAATGTACGGTCTTACGAATATTCCCGAGTTCTATCGGATCGAAGGATACACAGACCACGCCGTACAGATGCTCTTCTTCTGGAACGAGCAGCAGGAAGTCACTGGCATCATCGTCAACATTGCCTGCCCGTCACAAGAGACGGAAGGCTTACGCGTTCTCTCCGCCGACTTCTGGCACGATGTCCGTGAGGAAGTGTGGAAGCGGCATTCTAAAGAGGTATTCATTCTTCCTCAGTGCGCCGCTGCAGGAGATATCTCGCCGCACCATATTTATCGCAAACAGCCCGAAGAAATCATGCTGAAGCGAAAAGGAATCTCCAGCCGCCAGCAGATCGCCACGCGCATTGTCGATGCCATCGACGAAACGATGCCTTATGTGAAGGACAGTATTCAGACAGACGTCGCACTGGTTCACAAAGTCACTAACTTTACGCTTCCCAAAGCAGAAGTCGAACCACCCTTCTACCTGACAGACGATCCGAATGAAGTCGATATTCATCTGATCCGCATCGGTGATGTTGCCCTCGTAAACAATCCGTTCGAGCTTTATCTCGATTATGGTGTTCGCATCCAGGCTCGTTCCCCTGCCGTGATGACAATGACCATTCAGCTCTCCAGCGGCCTCTGTGGTTATCTGCCAACTCGACCCGCTGTCAGCGGTGGCGGCTACAGCGCCGAAAAATTCGTCATCGGCCCCGATGGGGGCGACGCTCTCGTTGAACAATCCGTAGAAGGGATTCAGGGATTGTTTCCGTAGAATGGAAGCGAATGTGGAAGTCAGTTGACGGTGTATTCGTTCAGGAAGTAGGTTGAATGGTAGTCCTCATCGTAAAAGACTTTTACTGCCAGAAGGTGAAAAGTGTTTTTGTTGATCTTTAGTAGAATTTTTTCGCTAACAGGGTGATGTTTTAGTTTCATACCAAAGAATAAATAGGGTGGCTCCTCTTTGGGGCGTAATTCCCATAGGAGGTAGTCTGGCTTTTCGACTAAATCGCATTTGTCGCATAAAGCTTCTGTATCTTCATAGGTATTAACAGGCAGGCAGCTTTCGGTCACTTCTTGTGTCTGACGCCAAGATTTATGCGATGGATAAGGGCAAATCGAGTTCAACGTGCCGGAAAACGCGCCGGTGTCATTGACAATATCCTGGCACAAATTTTCAAAGTCGAACGTAAAAAGCCCTCTCCCTTCAGTGACCGAGTAGTGAGGGTTCTAACGCACGAAGACGTCGTTTGCACGTTCCGGATTGTCACTCTTGTAGGGTGGGAACTGAATGCTTAAACGGTTTGGGTCAACCGAGAATAGTTCAAATTTCGCTTGCGACTTAACCCTGAAAGTGTCGTCCATTCTGAGCACCACACCAGCCGCCCGCACCTGATGTCCAGCCTGCTGTTCCAAGTGATGCTTGAACTGTTCGATGACGTCGGAGTCTGGCTTCTCCTCTGCCACCAAGGGGACGCTGCTTATGACCAGCACACCAAACGCAATAATGTTCCTGAACCGCACCGAACCACACATTCTGTTTCCATTCATCCACTTGCTCCATTCTGGAAGATGAAGAGATTGATCAATCTGTGAATTGAATTGTCGCCTTTTTAGCATTTGTGGCAATAGAAATTAATAATTTCGCTGAGATCATGGTAATCTTACGAATAATATATACATCTTGAGAAAGACGAAGAAAATCACTCCCCTGAACTCGGTACTTCGCAGACAAGTCTAAATGAAGAGCTTTGATGTCCACTTCCAAACCAAAAAGGGTTGATACGCTTACTGGTTCCCTACTCGGTATGGCCGTAGGGGATGCATTGGGGTTGCCTTATGAGAATCTGAGTCGGCGGCGTCTTCAAAAACTACTAGGACCGCCGAGCAGATATCGGTTTCTGTTTGGGAGAGGCATGGTTTCAGATGATACGGAACATGCTTGTCTGGTGGCGCAGGCGATAATTCAGTCTCCCGGCGACCCCGTTGAATTCCAGCGAGCACTCGCCCGACGGTTGAAACATTGGTTCTGGATGTTACCGGCTGGAATTGGGTTAGCGACGCTTCGGTCGATGATGAAGCTGTCTGTAGGAATCACTCCAGAGAAGTCCGGAGTATTCTCAGCGGGAAACGGACCGGCAATGAGAGCCCCTCTCCTTGGGGTGGCGATTGATGATTTGGCTATGATGAAAGAGATGGTTCGCAGGTCAACAAGAATTACGCACACCGATCCTAAAGCCTTTTATGGAGCAGCGGCGGTCGCGTTGGCCGCACGGATTTCTGCCCGGTCGGAATCCATCACTCCGAGCGAATACTTGGAGCAGTTGACGGAGTTCCTGAATGGGGAACCGGCAGATGAGTTTCTCGACCTGGTCCGTCGTGTCGTTGAATCAGTTCAACTGGGGAATTCGACGAGTAAATATTGTGAACAACATGAAATGGCTCAGGGAGTCAGTGGATACATCTACCAGACGGTGCCAGTAGTGCTTCATTGCTGGTTCCTTCATTGTGAGGAATACGAGGAAGGCATTCAAGAAATCATTCAACTCGGAGGGGACACGGATACGACAGCGGCCATACTTGGAGGTAGTATTGGAGCCCGAGTTGGGGTAGGAGGAATTCCAGATCATTTATTAGTAAATCTGAGTGAGTTTCCTCGGAAAGTCGATTGGATGAAGAGACTGACGACCCAGCTTGAGGAAGTTTTAACTACAAATCAATCGGAGCGACCTCTATCCGTTTCACCCTTCCTCGTTCTCCTGCGAAATGTTCTCTTTATTGTCGTTGTACTCTTTCACGGGTTTCGCAGGTTGCTGCCTCCGTGGTGAAATCTTTTGTGGAACACGAAGGGATCGAATCTTTCTCAACTCCGTCCTGAGAAAGTCGTTAAGAATTCCCGTCGCCGGTCGAATCTCGTTATAATGGGGAACCCCTCATTCACGACCGTGAGTATTAACGAGAAGGATTAAGAGAGCGATGAGCGACGTTGAAACTGACGAAATTCTGTACGAAGAGAATCCGGCGATGTTCCGGAACAACCCGTTCTTCTTTATTTTGCTCGTGTTAATCCCCGTCATTGGATGGATTTGGTTGCTCTACTGGTGGATGCAATGCCTTAGCTCCAAATTGACAGTGACCAACACCCGAATTATCCACCGAACCGGACTGCTGTCGAAAGCTGAGAATGAAGTCCGCATTCGGCACGTACGCAACGTGCAGACGCGACAATCTTTCTTTCAGCGGATGATGAATACCGGATACATTGGGATTTCAACGGCCGGTCAGTCGGGGGTTGAAATTGCCATGAATGGCATGCCTGATCCGGATGGTGTGCAGGAACTGATCAATTCGCGAATTGAAGATCAGGATATCGGCGATTAAAGCGAAACGCCGAGAGTCTTGCTGAAAGCAGAAGCAAAACTCGGTAATAGCGACCAACTACTCGTCGCGGCACCTCATCCTAAATGAGGTGCCTTTGAGGGTCTGGTCGGCAAAAGAAAGTTACCCGGCAAGGATTCGAACCTTGACTAAATGAACCAGAATCATTTGTGCTACCATTACACTACCAGGCAATATCGGGTCGTCTTGCGACCGGAGCGGTAATTTAACAGAACCAGGGCAATTGCTTCAACTGAAAGTTCGCAAAATTCGGCACAGAACTTCCGTTTACTGCGATCTTCGTCCGCATTACTGATTCCTAGAGCCCCGGACACACCACTTTTGCATCAGGTTCAGTCGGTTTTAGCCCAGAATGCAATTTCTATTTGCCCCGATTGCTTTCGAGCCAAATTCCTCAGGGCTGCCCTGCTTTAATCCAGTCCTCATTGAATTCGGCGTGTTTCATCGTTTCCCCGGCTTCAACGAAATACGAATAGGCGACATGGATTTGCCCATTCTTGCCCTGAATGACGGCTGGGTAATGGAATTGTCCCCCCACTTGGTCTTCCAGAGTCCGTTTCCATTTCCAACTGCGGCCTTCATCGTCGGACAGAGCGACTACCAGATGGTGACGGTCCTGGTCTCCCTCGTTCATAACCAGAATCCAGTGACCGTTACTCAAGCGAACGCCATCGACACTCGACCCTGGATTTACGAAGTCGGTGTTGGCGATTTTCGACCAGCTTAACCCATCATCTTCTGAGGTGCAAAAACGGACACGCCGTGAAAAGGCATCGTCTCGGAGATAGGCGACCAGGGTTCCGTCATCACGCCGGAGAACGGAAGGTTGATTGTTACCATAGCCAAACAGAGGTTTGCTGGCATACCAGGAATTCCCTTCGTCATCGCTGATCGCCATGATAGAGATTCCGAAGTTATCAGTGTAAAGCGGCATGAGAATTCGCCCGCTCGGAAGCAATGTTGGCTTACACCGTGGCTGCCATCCAATGCGTTGATACAGTTTCTGTGTCACTGTTGATTTGGCGTGATCGAGATACCCTTGAGTCTCTGGTTTTAAAGGTTTGGAATTCCCCAATTCATGGATGACGTTAGCCAGATATTCCTTACTGAAGTCCTGTGGTTTGAGCAGAATCATCTGCTGACGTCCCCATTTGGGCGTTCCTTCCCCCGTGTAATCTTCAGAGACTACATAATTTGTCAGGCAACTATCCCAGGTATTGTCGAGAATGACAGGCCAGAACATCCAGAGTCGTTTTTGAGGATCGATCCAGAGGACAGAGTTGCAATCGGGAAAACCTGGATAGTTAGCCATTGGAAATGGATCGGACCATTCCTGTTGTCCTTGCCGACGTCGTGCGCCGAGAACTTGGACGTCATCGGCGGTACGTTCACCAGAACCGCGGAACCAGGAAATTAGCAAGTCTCCATTAGGGCACTCCACTAAACCGGGCGCGTGGTTATGCTGTGGGTGATAAGGAAAGACGATCTCAGATTGGTATGCGGGCTCGTCCGCTCGCAACACCGAAGATTCAGGTAGCGAACAAAAGGTGAGAACCAGTATTACAAGTGAGGCGGTCGCCAGGCATCGCATGGGGAGATCTTCCAGCGGAGGGTCGAATGATGGGACGCGAAGAATTCTCAAACGGAGAATCTAATACCATATCAACACATGACGGAAGATATTGCAATGAGCGTCGTGTCCTGAGGCAAGCCGACTTCAATTATGCTTCGGGGGGTTCTGTCTCGATGTCGACCCATTTGAGGGCCTGATCCATCGGTTCGATTCGCAGAACGACGCGGCCGTCCTGGAAGAGTCGTACTGTTCCAGAACTCTCTGAAACGGCGATGGCGATGGCGCTCGTCACTTTGCTGATGGCGGCGGCTGCCCAGTGGCGAGAACCGAGTCCTTTGGAAAGGGAGAGGTTTACCTTGGGGGCATCTAGAATACGACCGGCGGCGACGGCTGCACCATCGGCAGAGAAGATAAAGGCTCCGTCGATACAGGCAAGTTCTTTGACACTCTCTCGAACTCGCTGACTACGCACCAGACGTTCTTCTTTTTTGTAGCCTTTGAACGGATCATGAACTGCTTCGTGTGATAGTTCCATCACTTTACGATGCTGACCGACTACAAAAAGAGTACCGACCTTGTGGCTTTCACGCCCTTCCCGACCAATTTCCACGGCGAGATCAACCAGATACCGCAAGGTTTCCAGTGGTACCTGCGTTTCCAGTCGGCGGAGGTCTCGCGCGGTCAGTTTGGCGAGGTGTTCTTCCAGATTGACGATACTCAGCGAATCGAGCGAGTCTCTGTCAAACACGGAATAGACGGCGACAACCTGGTCGCCTGTGCTCAGCAAGTCATCCGCAATTGCTTCCAGCAACGCCTGGCTTAACTGATGCTGGCGAGTCTGGGGTTCGTCCATGAGTGGGACGACGTCGATTCCGTCTTCGCGGGCCGCTTCTTGAACGTCTTCTTTATCGCTCGCGATGAGCAGACGGACCTTTTCCAGGTACTTGCGAACTTCGAGGAAGTTGAACGGAATATCGGCGAGAATCAACGCTGCGGTTGCGTCGTTTTCAACGGCAACCCGCCGGGCAGAAATGAGAAGGCTCTTCATCTCTGGTGAAATGTTGACTCGTTTCATCGACCTTATACTCTTTTCATCCGATCAACCTGACTGATTCTCATCAAAGAAGCATGCTGAGACCACTTACTCAAAAGACCCTTGGAACCCCTATATTTTCTCGGAACGAGTAACATTCACAGTCGTCCCAAGGCGAGCGGGATTTCAAGTGTAAGTAAAATTAAACCAGCGTCAATGCACAGACGCTGTTAAGGCGTAAGGACCGAGAGAGAAAGCTGGTAGTGCCCTATCTCTATTGTTCGGCAGATTCGGCCGTGGGGATGATCTTTGCCTCGACGAAAGTCTCGGTGGTTTTGCTGACCGCCCGCATGGAGCTGTTATCACCGGAAAAACCGAACTCGGTGTTGTCCAGTTCGGCTGTTCGTTTCAGGATCAGTCCCCGCTCCAGATCAAAATCGATCGAACCGGAAGGTGTGTTCTGAATCAACTGCGAAGAGATCGTCGGGTTGTGAACGGCAGAGAGAACCGACGTTTTGAATGTCAGGTGAGCGATTCCGTCTTCAACCGAACGGAGGCGATATTCCCGATTCAGTCGGACAAACTGCTGTAAGCTGCGGTCCACCATGACGGGGACAGAGAACGATTGCGACCAGCGATCATCGATTTTCAGAGGTTGTTCGGGGAAGCGAACCAGATAATTTCCGACAGCGTTCACGTCATCTTCGTCTTCCTCCTGGTCTGCTTGCTCTGCGCGGGCAGGAGGTGTTGATGCAGAGACTTTTTCGATTTCACTCGAGTCGGCTGTTTTGGTTTCCTGATCTTGTTTGGAAACCTCTTGCAGATTGAGGAGGTTGATCACGTTTCCTGTCGGTTCGAACGTTGTTTCGGCAAGGGGCACTCCGATACTCGCTTTGATCTTCTTGAACTGCGGCAGTGAGACCCCTTCGTTCTTACTATCAAATTTGACAGGATCACTGTCGTTGAATCGAACCTGCATTGTGACCGAGTCGATATACGAGACCAGAGTCGCGTTTCCGTTTTCTTTAACGTCCTTCACGAGGAAATGTTTCGCCGTCGTTGATTTGTTGAAAGCGGTTTCCGTAGTTTGCCCTTTGCGCGAAGTATGGGCCATCTCGTAGACGACGTTGTAAGAGACTTTCTGGCCGGGTTCAAATTTGAACCGAAGGATGTACTCAGTTTTATCTGATGAGGGAGCCTCTGCGGTTTCGGAAGAATCAGCTGCAGAGACCGTCGTTCCAGACAGAATCAAAGTAACGATTGCTCCCCAGAGAATTGTGGCTGAAAATTGTCGTACGAACCGCATTGAAAACTCCTTTTTCGCGGTTTTTGCGGAACCGCGTTTCCTCCTGAAAGTGAGTTGCCAGGTGACTTGAATCGGTCGTGATTCAAGTCCGGGCGGGCTCCGATAAGTTGTCGGAACTCACGACCTGGCCTGAGTTTGGGCAAACTAACACAACACGCCAGATATGGCGAGGGCAATTTACAGCGGTTTTCTATTCTAGACGGATAGCATCGACATAGAATTCATGGGGTTGATCCTGTTCCCACAGCATGAACTGGAACAGTCTTACTGTGCTTAAATCGAATTCGCGTGCGGCTAGCTTGATGTCACTGAGAGGGATGGTGAGATGATGGCTGCCTGGTTCAAGATCGTAATAAGCATGAAAACGGTCGTCGTAGGTTCCGTCGTGCAAGCTATCTTCCAGCTTGAGATATAGTGGAACTGGGGCGCTCTCGGCGGGAACGTAGATATCCATTACCAATTGGGAATACTCTCGCCAGTCGGGGACGGAATATGGGATGTAGATCGCGCTGAAACGTCCCGGATGAAATTCGACATGCAGCGAATAACGGCTATCGACGGCGAAATGTTCGGATCGCGAGATTGTGACATTTTCCGCTCGCCAGCGATGAAGTTCGTTGCTTGTCTCGAAATCTGCAATTCGAGGGAATTCGAGCCGCATGCGGCAGACATCGTACACTTCTGTAAGAGGTGTGTAGAAAGCGACAAACAGGCAGCCAAGGGAAACGATACGCCAGAATCTTTGTGCTTTTGGCGTGAAGGCAACGGTGGAAAGAAGAAAGCTTAGCATCAAACCGGAGCCGACCAGGTTCGCGCCGATGTCGTGAAGGCTGGCGGAACGGCCAGACTGGTACTGCAACAATTCAAACCCTGAACCAATAAGACCAACGATCACCCAGACGAGAAATGCTTTGGCAACGGGCCTGTGAACAAGCAACGGTCCCGTTAACACCCAGACGATCAGCGAAAGACCGGCGAAAACGGGGATATGCATGAAGTTAACCAGCGAACCGAAAACATACCCCAAGTCTGGAAGTGGGGTCAGCATCATGATGAACAGTAGAGCGACAAACGTGATTGGTATCACGTAGCTCAAGTTCAGGCGAGGGAGACTGTTCAGCATGTTTGGCGTCGTTGCGTTTGTTGTTCGGCAGGAAAAGATGAACTATGATGAAACTCGTTCTGATCACTCCAGTGTTAATATCACAACGGGATCAGACACATCATAACAACATTCAAGTGGAATACGTTCCTTCGGGAGCGGCCAGTGAGAAAGCAATTCTTCTATGATTCACGTCATTGCCACAATCGAAGTTCGGGAAGGTCAACGAGAAGCATTTCTGGAGCAATTCCGACAGATAATTGAGCCTGTTCGTGCTGAAGAGGGGTGCCTCGAGTATGGTCCCGCGATTGATGCCGAAACCGATATCCCTGTGCAGACAAAGAAAGGGGAGAATATCGTTACTGTTGTTGAAAAATGGGAGTCACCCGAGGCGTTGAAGGCCCATTTCCAAGCCCCTCATATGCTTGAATACAAAGTCAAAGTGGCCGATATCGTCACGGGGACACGCATCGAGATTCTCTCGTCCGCAGAATAGCGCTGATGGCAGACCCGGACCTGCTTCAATCGAATCTGCTTCAATTTGTGGGCGGTGCTCGGTCGCCGTTTTCTGTCAGCAGTTGCTCCAATTGGACAACTGCTTCTTCTTTGTACGGATAAAAAATTGGCTCAGGTTCGGTTTGCTCCATTTTCAACTGGATCAACTGCTCCTGAGTGAGCGGAATCTCGTATGTATCGGGAACATCGCCTGATCCAGGTTCCAGCAGAACCAGCGGAATGAGGTAGCTCGCCCCGTTTTCGACACGGGAACTGGGCAGATTTGAGACTGCGAACTGTTCGCCTGCAGTAATCTGAGGATCGTATTTCCAGAACCGTTTCAGTTGCACCAACCCCTGCTCTTTGTCGATGACTTCCGCCTCAACAACGGTCTGGGCTCGCTGGAGTTGCTGCCAGTTGAGCGTGACGGGGTTGGCGGTAAAGAGCACCAACAGGGAGAATCCAATCAGCCAGATTAACGTCACCCAGAAGGCGAACAGGAAATAGGCTTTGGAGCGTCCAGGTTGCGCCGATTCGTTAATGGGGGCCTCGGCTGGCATCCAATGGTTCCGTATCTGGTAAGTCATTGCAGGCTGAGAAGTAAAGGATCATCCTCTACGAATATGACAGCATCATACTGCAGTGATACGGGCGGTCCAACTCTGGGGAGGGCCTCCGGCCTGATTCAATAAGATGTTCCCAGATATTCACTCAGGAACAATAAGCTCAGGAACAATAAGCTCAGGCCGGGCCAGACTTAGAGTATTCCTGAACCCCTCGGTTGGGTGTTGGTCGGGCCTTGCTTATAGCGATTAAGTCAGCCACAACTAATATTGAAAATGAGTTCCCAATTCAGGAAGCGATTTTTTTGCGAAAGACGGGGGCGACGTCAATTTCGTATTCTTTGTCGAATGCGGTATTGAACTGATAGACACCGAAGAAGTCTTCCAGCCGGTCCCGATCGGTTTTTCGCATCTCGCCGTGTTCGATTAATTCAAACACGATACGGCCAAAGTCGTCTGTGGTGCTGATTCCCCACTCTTCAAAAACGGTTGAGGTCAGCAAACCGTATTGCTTCAGGGCAAGTTCTTTGATTCCGATAAGTAATTCCGGACCGGAGATGTGCATACCCTCTTCGTTGGCGTCGAGAGCAAGTTTGTCGAGCTTATCCTGCATGTATCTCAGCGACTGGAACACAAAATGGTAAGCTTGGGGATGGTAGCTTAATTTTTTGCGATTTCGCTGACTGGTGGTGCTCATAGTCACGATTCTGGTCCTCGGTGCTCGTGGACAAATTCAAGTCAAAGAAAATGAAGTGATGCCTGCATAAGGGACACAGGACTTAATAATAAGACGTTTTAGAACCCATTCAGGTTCAGATAAAATCGTAATTTGACTCTAAATCGATCTCTTCCTGAATGGAGAAACCTCAGCTGCTGGGCAGTTAAGCACTTTCCATTCCAAATATGCTGTTGATCAAACAGGATATTTTAGACCGAAACCCTGATTTCGAACAGTCTTAAGTATTTCTTAAAGAACAGTATATCGTGTCGACCGGTCCGTGGGAATCGGAGAAATTGGCCTCCAGCATCATATTTAGATCGACATTTTGCAGCAAAGCTAAACTTTGATCAAGAGCGAAGTTTCCTCCAGTTGCAGGGTTAGCCCTGACTATTCTGGATGAGGATGGGTTTGGACGCATATACCTCTGAAATTACCAGTGAAATACCCTTACCCATTTCTGCTTTGTCTTAACTTGCTGAAGTGGGAGGCTCCTTTGCTGGAGAAACAGGCTTTTTGCTTCCCCCTTTAATTACGGTCACGATGTCGGTCATCTCGACGAGATTTTTACGAGAATCGTCGAATTGCACCCAGACTTTCTGGGCAAGAACCTCTTGGCCCACGACTTTCCCCTGCCCTTTTTTCGTGATCACCATGGCGCCCAGCTTGGGAAGTTCGCGTCGCATATCGACGTACGTGTCGTATTCGTACCGAAGACAGCACTTCAGACGGCCACAACGACCGGAGATTTTGTTCGGGTCCAAGGTCGCTTTTTGCAGCTTGGCCATCTTCATGGAGACAGGAGGCATTTCATCGAGGTGGGTATTGCAGCAGGTTGGTTTTCCGCAGTCACCATAATCGGCCAGCAGTTTGGCTTCGTCCCGAACTCCAATCTGACGCATTTCGATTCGCGTTTTGAATTGGGAGGCAAGGGATTTGACTAGCTCGCGGAAGTCGACTCGTTTCTCGGCGAGATAATAGAAGATGAGCCGCTCGCCGCCGAAAATATACTCGGCGTCCACGAGTTGCATTTGCAACTTACGTTCTTGAATCAACTTTTCGCAGCCCTGAAACTTTTCCTTTTCCTGGGCACCATGTTGATCTTTTTTCTGCCAGTCATCGTCACTGGCGTCTCGGAGGATACGACCGACTTTTTCGAGATCGGCGCTTTTTTGCTGGCTCAGGAAGAGTCGAGAGCGTTCGGTCGCTTCGCTAAGAACCTCGCCCCACTCAGTTCCCCGGTCACTTTTGACGATCACCTGATCGCTGCGACGTTGTTCTTTGGGTGAGGTGAATTCAGCGAGTTTGCGGATATTCCCGTAACGGACGATATAGTTGTTAACCATAGAGCGTTATTACCTTCGACAACCGTCATCCCTGTCTTCCCCGACTCCCCTCTTCTGTAGCTTTGCTCGTTATCGCTGCCAATGCAGAACACGCAATGGTAGCAAATGAGTGAAGGAGGGATCCCTGTCTGGCGAGTTGTCTATGTCACCTGGCCTTACCGATCGAGATGGTTTGTGAAATTCCGTTTCACTTTGATTCCATGTCAGCAAGGTTGGGTGTTGAGTGAAGTGAATTTATGAAAAACTGATCCCGCGAAAACGGGCAGATTGGAAAAGCAGCTTCGCCGGTCAATTCATTCCTCTTTTGTTTCTGGTAAGAAACCTATCTGGAAATGATTCAGCTATCGGGCGAGCACTGATTCACTTTTATCATCACAACTTCTGAGCGTAGTGGCAAGTCGGGCTCTCAAAGTCTACCGACGAAAATCAGTTCTTATGTTCCAGCCGTTTGGCGTTTAATTCGGCTTAGTTCATCGAACAGCCCTTCAATGAGCGAGCCCACTGGAAGGAATTGCTCCAGATGCTGTTGCGCCACGAGCGAGCGGTCGTACATTTTCTGTAACTGATTGAACTGCTGTTCTTCAGTCCGAGTCCCCCTACCTGAAGGAATTGTCTGGACGATACGATTCATTTCGTCCTGGCAGTATTCCTGAACAAATCGCAATGCCCAGCCGGTGGCGTGCCGCTGGGTCGGATTATCGGAGCCGATCGATTCCACCATCTCGAGCATCTGACTGGATATCTGAACCCAGTTGAAATCCTGCTGGCTCAGAATCTTGAAGATCTGTTGTCGCAGTGTCAACCAATCGTGTTGCAGAAACTCCCGGGCCGTTTCCAGACTTCCTTCGCTATGAGGGGCGATTTCACTGGCGCGCTCTGCTGTATCGACCAGTCCTGTCTTCACTAGTAAGCCAGCAACCTGGTCAGTCGAGAGTGCGTCAAACCGGACCATCTGGCAGCGCGATCGAATTGTCTGCAGGATGCGTTGTTCTTTCTCGGCGACGAGAATAAGAATCGATCTTTCGGGCGGTTCCTCCAGCGTCTTCAGGAGTGCATTGCCGCTGGATTCGTTGAGGAGATGCGCATCGTTGATGATTGCGATTTTTCTCCGGGCCGACATTGGCTTCAGGGAAATATCATGACAGAGTCCAGATTGACCTCTGTTTTCACGGGGACCTATGAACGATTCAATCGGGATTTCCGACTTGCCTTCAGGAACGCCAATCGCAAAGAAATCGGGATGCGCTCCTCCCTCGAACTGGTGGCAGTTGGAGCATTCTCGGCAGAAATCGAGATCGGAATCAGGATGCCGATCACAGAACAGGCTTTGCGTCAACAGGTGGGCGAATGTTCGTTTGCCAATGCCCGCAGGTCCGACGAAAAGATAGGAATGAGAAAGTCGGTCCCGCGCAGCCGCCCGTTGGAATGACTCATGTTGCTGTTCGTGTCCAGCCAGATCGTTCCAGTGCATGAGGGGCTCTGTTGAGAGAGGAATGAAAAGCGATCGAGAGTTGATTTAAGAATCGACTGCGGGTTCGATCCATCCTAACGTGGTCGTGGCCGTCAGGGAACCATCGACGGGAACGACGATCTCCTTTAATCGACCGTCAACTGGGGCATCGACGATGAACAGGATTCCAGGGCTCAAAACTTCTAGCAACCGATCACCGGCAATGACTTCATCGCCGATATCAATCAGCCAGTTGGTCACCTTCATTTGGCCGGTAAACCGGTCCGGTTGCGGCAAGGTGATCGGGATCAACGGGGGTTTTGCAGCAGACGGGCTCACTTGAGATCGTCTCGACCAAGTACTTCGGCCATTTCACCAGCGTGATAGCTCGAACGGACAAAGGGGCCACTGGCGACCAGCTTAAAGCCCAACTTGCGAATTTCATCGCCGATTTCGTCGAACTCTTCCGGTGGCAGAAAGCGTTCTACCGGGAGATGATCGAGCGTTGGTTGCAGGTATTGGCCTAGCGTAAGAATGTCGCAACCAACGCTTCGCAGGTCGGCGCAGACTTCCAGTACTTCCTCCCAGGTCTCTCCCAGCCCCATCATCAGACCACTTTTGGTGGGCATGTTGGGATCCATTTCCTTCACCTGAGTCAACAGGTCAAGCGTTCGTTGATAATCAGAATTCCGTCGGACACGATGATACAACCGAGGAACTGTTTCCGTGTTGTGGTTATAAACGTCCGGTCGGGAATTGACGACGGTGGCGATGGCGTCGCGGTTACCTCGGAAGTCAGGGGTGAGGACTTCGACGGCAGCACCCGTTTTATCGCGAACGGCTTCTACGCATTTGGCCCAGTGCTCTGCTCCCCCATCATCAAGATCGTCACGGGTCACAGAGGTGATGACGACATATTTCAAACCAAGCCGGAGAGCGGCTTCAGCGACTCGTTCGGGTTCATCCAGTTGAAGCGCTTCGGTTTTCCCTTTTTTGATCGAGCAGAATCCGCAAGGTCGGGTGCAGACGTCGCCTAGAATCATCAGGGTCGCTGTTTTGTGTGACCAGCATTCTGTCCGGTTAGGACATTTCGCGCTTTCGCAGACCGTTTCCAGCTTGAGGTCCGAGATGACTTCGTCGGTATACGCCATGCCGGGTGTGGGCAGCGGTCGTTTTAACCATTTAGGAAGTCGGGCTCGAGGGGCTTGTTCAGGACCATTGGGGAGGATGTTAAGCGTCGACATAAATTTGTTTCTTTTTGCGGACCAGCAAGGGATGGCCGGTATACACATGGTAGCGGGAGTAGTCAAACGTCTCAGCCACATGGCGGATCATGCTTTCACGCACTTTGTGCATGGAGACAGGTCGAACCTGCTGAGCCGCCATCGACGTCAAACGCACTCCCATTGTATTCATTTGAGCCCAGCGTACCAGTTCCATGTCCGGGCAAACATTGAGAAAGAGCCCATGAAACGAGGTCCACGACTTAACCGCGGCGCCGATAGTCCCAAGTTGACCGGAATGGCAGAAAATGCCTGGATCATTTGCCCCTTCAGAAAGATTATCGGCTCGATTGGCCTTAATCTTCATCTCTCGGCACATTGCGATCGTGGCTTCCTGCAGTTGGTGTCGATATTCCTCCAGGCCTATTTCGAGCCGATTCAGGGGAAGAATGGGGTAAACGGCCAGCTGACCGGGAGCATGCATAATAGTGCCACCGCCTCGATTGACCCATTTTAGTTCAATCTGTCGGGCACGGAGGTCCTGCTCATCGACCAGGATTTGCGAGCGGGATGCTTCGCGTCCCATGGTGATCATCGGAGGATGTTCGCACAAAAGCAGCCCCCCCATCTTGTCGGAACGTCCGCTGATCTCGTAGATCAGCCTTTCCTGCAGAAACTGGGCAGCTTCGTATTCCACCAAACCGAGCAGATGAACTTCCAGTGCATCTGACCGGGTCAGGGTGGTTACTGATTGTGTAGGTGAATGCGACATTGAAGGCGGATATCCGGTAGAAAATTCCATTTGAACCAGTTGATCTTATCCCCCTCAAGGTAAGGAGACAATAAGCCTCCTGTAAAGAGGCGAAGTGTGGCTGCCTTTTCGATTTGATGTTACATCGGAAAATGAAGTAAAAAGTCTGTTTTCTACTGGACAACCTTGGACGCGGTCGTCGCATATAATACCGAAGTGATCAGGCAGTTGAGGAAGAGCCTCTCTTGTTCTCTCACCGGCAGAATCGGTGGAAACCTTCCCCTCCCTTGCACAGAGTTCTATAATCGCTTGTCTGATATAATAAATACGAACCTGTTTCTCTAAATGGACTCGTATTCCTAAGGGTTCGATGATTCCCTCGTCGAGATGAAGAAGACTCACTTGGAATCACGACTCATTCTAAAATTCTGTTGTAGCTCCTCAAGGGGCGACAGAATGAATTCCAAAAGAGATCAGCATTAGAAATAAAGCTCAGACTGATGGCGAAAAGTAAGACGAAGAAAAAGCAGAAAAAAGGAGAGGATCCCAATTCACGGGTCGTCTGTCGCAATCGTCGTGCGCGCCATGATTATGACATCATCGACACACTGGAGTGCGGTGTCGAACTGCGTGGCAGCGAAGTGAAAAGCATTCGAAACAGTAAAATTTCAATTGAAGAATCTTTCGCCCGGGTCGAAAACAATGAGGTCTGGCTCTTAAACGCCGACATCGCCGAGTACCCCCAAGCAACCGTGATGAATCACATGCCCCGACGGCCGCGTAAGTTGTTGCTGAAAAAACGGGAAATCGATAAGTTCGCAGAAACTGCCCAGCACGACGGACTGACGTTAGTCCCCCTGCAGGTTCACTTTACCCGTGGTCTGGTCAAAGTCCTGCTGGCGATCGGAAAAGGTCGCAAAGAGCACGATAAACGAGACAAACTGAAAACACTTGCCGACAAACGTGAAATACGAAACGCGATGCGGCATTAAACGCGACGGGCCAGCCGGTTGGGCCATTCATTCAAATAACTAAGCAATACAAACAACAAAAAAAACAGAGGCTGGTGAATTCACCAAGCCTCTGTTTTTTTATATGAATCTAGTTCACAGGACGATTTCGAGATTAATGGTCTTCGATTAATCGCTCGGCGTTTGGCGTACTTGAACCTGCAGAGCTCCCAGCATTTTTGTTAGTTCTGTCTCACGTCGGGAGATAAACGGAACATTTTCCAGGACAATGGCTCGTCGCTCATTACTGGGGTGGAGCACCAACCGACCGGAACGGAGCAGCGTGTATTCGAACAGGTCGTTGATTTCCTTGTCGATTCGCAGGTTGGGAGCGGAGTAACGTTTCATGTCACTCCAGATACCGTGGTGGTGCAGTAATTCGTTCGGGCGGACTTCCCAATAGTCAAACCGCACGCTGATCCAGACTCCTACAAAAATCAGCCCGAGAATCGTGGCAAACAGAAAATAGAAGCTCGCATTAGCGAACGGTGTCAACCCGGTAAACAAGCCGGTAAAGGCGGGGAGCATATCGGGCCACTGTTTGAAGACCAGAACCAATATTACCACTACTGCCGTAATCAAGAAAAATAGCGTTAGCGAGGTGGTGCGGGGAAAGTCGAACGACAGCACTACCAGGTTCAGGCCGAAAATACCCAGGAAAATCAGCGAGAGCATTTCCGCTGTATGCCCTGCTCCCTCTGCTGTGTCGGTGAACAGCATGAAGATCCCGCAGACCAGAGCGGCCAGCAGTGTCGGATACATAAAGACGATTTTCGGATAGGGAACCAGAAAAATAGAATGAGGAATGTTCGACTCGTGATCTGTGTTATCCATATGTCCTTCCGCCATTGAATGTTTCCTTCGTACAAATTCATTCCGGACCAATCGCGAGGTCATATTCTCTCGACTTTAGAGGAGTGGTCCGGTAGTAATCGTCGCTGCGCTGTGAGGTGTGTCGAAGAGAGGTTGTATTTGAACAACCAATATCGAGGAAACCAGAACTTGGTCGCCCTATCTTCAATAAATGAAGTTAGCGATGCAAGTTAACAGGACTGTTAGAATGTAACCTGTACCTGCCTGCGATACCAGCTACACCCAACCTGTCCACAGGGTAACGGAAAGAATCCCATTTCGGATCAGAGCAAATCGAAAAATTGCGAAACGGATAGTAAGGTCGGCGTTGCGTCTCTGCCCTTATTGTGCCGGTGCCGCGTACTTATCGAGAATCGGTTTGCAGCGACGGGAAAGCGGAAAGGCGTTTTTTACGGTCAGGTTCATTTCAGCGATATGTCGGTCGACTTCTTCCACCAAGTGGGGAAGATTGAACGCAGGCCATTTCTGGTCGAGCATGTACAGCATTTCGAGTCCCCGCATGTTTTGTCGAAGCTGACAGGGAAGCAATGCGGAAATAGCAACGGCAGTGGCGGCAGTTCGATTCAGTTCCGGATCAGCCATCATTCTTAGTCCGCGATGATGCAGGAGAATGCAGCAGACGAGATCTTCCGGCAAATTCCAGCGATGTGCCAAGTTTGCACCGGCATAACTATGAGTCCATCCGAACTTCTCTTGTTCGAATTCGCAGATCGACGCCGGCATATCATCGCGGCAGTCGAGGTAGTTTACATAATCGTCGTACAAATCGTTGGTTAGTACGGGGAGCAGGTAATCAGAAATCATCCCGCCGGCGAAGGCGAGGTCGATGTCCGTGTTCAATAACTTGGCTACTTCACGCGCAAAGACCGCCTTTTGTAGACAGGCATTCCAGAATTCGACCTGATTCAGCAGTTTGGATTTTTTCGCCTTCACTGCCGCCTGCATTCCGGTCGTAATAACGAAAGTCATACATTGACGTTGCCCCAGTAGGGAAATCGCTTGCTGGACGTTGCGGGCTTTGTGTCGTAACCCGAGGGCAGACGAATTGACGTACCGCAGCATTTCTGTCGCCAGACCGGTATCTGTTTCGATAATCTGGCCCAGCTTTTTGGGAGATACGTTCGGGTCTTTGCTCTCTTCGATATATTCAGTGACAGCATGGGGCAACGCAGGAAGACTGATGGTCGGAGGTAACGACTCCATGGTGCTGTTGCCCAGTTCGCGTTCCAGAATCGCGGCCCAGTTTACGGTACTGCTGTCAGACATCGTTAATCAGAGATCCAATGCGATTTTAGTCGAAGGAAAATGAAAGGTTCGCTTCCCGAGAGTCATCCATTCCGCTGAACGGTTAGCAATGACGGTAACGCGTTTGATGCGAGAGGGAGGCGAGGTATTTCACCGAAATTCGGTCGGCATTCAACTCTAAGACAGATATTAGTAAGTCTCATGGAATACAGCGTATTGCCAAAGCGAATTCCAACAAGCCACTGAAGCTATACCGGAATTAACGATTGTACCGATGAAGCTTTCAGTGATATGCATTCGTACTTTGAACATTGACTCAAATGTTCCACGGAGCTTTCGGGGATGAAAACGAGAGATTCGGCTGAAATACGGTTGGCGTGTATCTTTTCAACGTGAAGTGAAAGTTGTATTGTGAACGCCATAAGCAGGCTGGTTATTCAGGGCTGTCTCATTATTTGAGAATGGAATTGAGGAATATCAGTGTCGGTTTCAAATTACTGCGCTGATGCACTGCGATTGCACGGGTGAAGATCGAATTCTGTCCACCGTTTTTAATGGCGGTCGAATTATCTCTCGCTGACGAATAGACCGGTAACCTGCTGCGACCCGACAGTTTTCAGCTACCTGAATTAAGGAGAAAGCGACTAATGGATCCCGCACAATTGAAATACTCAGCCAGCCATGAATGGGTGGCGGTGGAAGGAGAGACGGCCACACTCGGTATCTCCGCTTTCGCTGTAAAACAGTTGACGGACCTCGTCTATATTGAGCTGCCTGCGGTGGGCACTCAGATTAAAACGGGTGAACCTTTCGGTGAAGTCGAAAGTGTGAAGGCCGTTAGCGACTTGTATGCTCCCGTGGATGGTGAAGTCCTCGAAGTGAACGAATCGCTGCAAGATAATCTCGGCGTACTTTCTGACGATTCCTTCGGTGAAGGTTGGATGCTCAAAATTAAACTGCAGGATCCTTCCCAAGTCGATTCTCTGATGGGGCAAGAAGCCTACAAGCAGCATTGTGCTACTGGCTAAGACGAAACGGCCTTCGATTGGCCGTAGATGATTGTCTGTTTAGTAAGTTCCCTGTTGTGATCATACGAGATTGCTTCTAGTCAGAGCATCGCCTCCAACATGGACACTCAAGATTTGGTCAGGCCCGTTTCTCATTCGACTTTCGGATCGAGCTGCCTAGAATCGATACGAGGCAGTGGCCACGTCGTTGATCGGCTTGTACTGCCTTAATTTTATAGCCGCTTTCCATTTAACGATTCCCATTTGACCAACCCCTCTTTTAGTCCACCCATTCCGCATTGTGGAATCTCGTGAAAATTTTAGATGGGGCTGGAAGTGAATAGCGGGCCTTGATGTTCAAGGATTCGTTGTTCGATTTCAGGAGAGAGTTCTTTTGTCTTATTTACTGAATACCCCGGCACAGCAGTCTGAGATGCTGGACGCGATTGGGGTCTCGTCGATTGACGAGTTGTTTAACACGATTCCCGAGAACTTTCGTCTGGGACGGGATCTGAATCTGGGTGATCATGTCTCCGAAATGGAACTGACCGCGCAAATCCAACAGCTCGCTCGGCAGAATGCCTCGTCATCCAGCCACGTCTGTCTCATGGGCGGCGGTGCTTACGACCACTTCATCCCGGCAGTGGTGGATGAAATCGCATCACGCGGCGAATATTACACCGCTTATACCCCCTACCAGGCGGAAGCAAGCCAGGGTTCACTCCAGACCTTCTTCGAGTTTCAATCGCTTATCTGTGCACTTACCGGCATGGATGTGGCGAATGCATCGTTGTACGAAGGGGGAACGAGTGTCAGTGAGGCTGCCTTCATGGCGATGCGTGTCACACGGCGACATAAAAAAGTAGTCGTCCTCGAATCGGTTCACCCCGAATACCGACAGACCTTGCAAACTTACCTGCAAAATCTGGAAACCGAACTTGTTGTTGTGCCCACTCCTTCCGGAACGGTAGACCTCAAACAAGTGGCGGCAGTCATGGATAAAGAGACCGCTTGTCTGATTGTACAACAACCCAACTTCTTCGGTTCGCTGGAGCAGGCGGCAGAACTCACCCGTATGGCGAAAGAAGCGGGAGCGTTGTCGATCGTTTCTGTTGATCCTCTGTCGCTGGGTGTATTGAAACGGCCCGGAACTTATGGAGCCGACATTGTCGTGGCTGAAGGTCAGGGATTAGGGATACCGTTACAGTTCGGCGGACCGTTCCTGGGTATCCTCGCTTGTGACGAAAAATACGTTCGGCGCATGCCCGGAAGGTTAATTGGTAAAACGACGGACAGCAAAGGGGAAGATTGCTACGTCCTCAATCTACAGGCTCGTGAACAGCATATTCGTCGAGACAAAGCGACCAGTAACATTTGTACGAACCAGGGTTTGATGGCGATTCGGGCGACTGTTTATCTTTCTTCGATGGGCCCGAAAGGGATGCAGGAAGCTGGGAAACGCAGCTGTCAGGGGGCTCACTATCTAGTGAACCAGTTAAAAGCGAATGGATGGAAGGCTCCCTTTGCCGCTCCCTATTTCAAAGAGTGTGTCCTGACGCCGCCCGCCTCGGTAAGCGAAGTGGTGACGCAGGCTCAAGAGGGTGGTTTCCTCGTTGGACCGGTGCTCGATCGGTTCACGGATGCATTCTGCGAAGAGACCCAGGAGCAATTGCAGAATTCGTTACTCCTGGCAGTGACGGAAAAACGGACACTGGAAGAACTCGACCAGTTGGTCGGGGTACTGGCCAGCTAACCCTCCGTAAGATTGCGTCTCCTACTTCTGTTTAACGATTCAATTGTCAGTTTATACCGAGTTCATTGTTTCATGCGAAATCAACACTCTACCCGTTCTATTTTTGACATTTCCCGCTCTGGCCGACGGTCGACCCGCTTTCCGGAACACCCGGCGAATCCGGAGATGTCGTCAGTCGAAGAAGCGATCCCTGCAGAGTTCCTTGCGGAGGAAATGGCTCCCCTGCCCGAGTTGGCCGAATCTGATATCGTGCGGCATTATGTGAATCTGTCGACGCTCAATATGTCGGTAGATACGCATTTTTATCCGCTCGGCAGTTGTACGATGAAATTCAATCCGAAGCGACATGAACGCTTAGCCGGGACTCCCGGTTTGATTGATATGCATCCGTATCAAACAGCAGAAACTTCCCAGGGAATGTTGAAAATCCTGTTTGAACTTCAGGAAATGCTGGCCGAGATTGCCGGACTTCCCGCTGTTAGCCTCCATCCGGCTGCCGGGGCTCAGGGAGAATTCACTGCGTTACTGACAGCGGCTGCTTACTTCCGAGATAAGGGCGAAAACCGAACCCGCGTTATCTTTCCAAGTAGTGCACACGGCACCAACCCGGCCAGTGCAGCTCTTGCCGGCTTCGAATGCGTTCAATTGAAAAAATCGGCGACTGGTCTTGTTGATATCGAAGAACTGCAGGCTCATCTCGATGACCAGACGGCGGTCTTTATGATTACGAATCCCAACACCATTGGAATGTTTGAGCCCGAGATCGGACGTATCTCTCAAATGCTGCATGATGTTGGTGGACTTGTTTATATCGACGGAGCCAACATGAACGCTATTCTCGGAAAGACTCGCCCGGGAGATTTTGGCGGCGACATGATGCATTACAACGTTCACAAGACATTCACTGGTCCTCACGGTGCTGGTGGACCAGGCGCCGGACCGATTGCGGTTCGAGATTTCCTGGCCGACTATTTGCCCGCCCCCATCGTAACGAAACAACGGGATGAATCAGGTAACGAGGTCTATGGTCTTTCGCGACCTGCCAAATCCATAGGCCAGGTGCGAAGCTTCTTTGGAAACGTGGGTATCTTGCTTCGCGGCTATTTTTACCTGAAGACTTTAGGGGCTGTTGGCCTGCGGGAAGTTTCGGAACAGGCCGTTCTGAATGCGAATTACCTGCTGTCACAAGTCAAAGACTTTCTGCCTGTACCAGGTGGAGATGTCTGTATGCATGAATTTGTGGCCTCGGCGAGTCCTGTGTTGAAAGACCGGGGTATCTCCGCCATGGATATTGCTAAACGCCTGCTGGACTATGGTGTGCATGCTCCAACTGTTTACTTCCCGCTGGATGTGCCGGAAGCGATGATGATGGAGCCCACCGAAACGGAATCGAAGTCGACTCTTGATCGCTACGCCGCTTTGCTGCGTACGATTGCGACAGAGGAAGACCCGGAGATGGTTCATAGTGCCCCTCATACAACACCAGTTTGTCGACCGGATGAAGTCAAAGCGGCGCGGCAACCCATTCTGAAGGCGACCTTACCCGCGACGGGTGTCGATGAACCGACGGAAGAGCCGCTTGTAACCCGATCTGTATAAGGCCTTTCTGGAGAAACGAATTGATGTCCTCCTGCCAGTTGCTGCTCGATCTTGCTCCTCACTCCGGTGTGTGGAATATGGCGATGGATGAAGCACTGCTGGACCGCGCGGACCGGGACGGAATCTCTACGGTTCGGCTATACCGTTGGGAATTGCCGACGGTATCGTTGGGATACTTTCAGAAAAACGAAGTTCATGTCTCGCTCGAACATCTCCCACGCGTGCGTCGGTTAACAGGGGGTGGTGCTATCCTCCATCACCATGAAATTACTTATTCTTGCACATTGCCGGCCTCTCACGAGTTGGCTGATCAATCCGAGCTGCTATACGAGATTATCCACATCGCATTTATAGGTTACCTCGCCGCGAATCATATTCAGTTGGAGATGCGAGGTCAGACTGTGCATGCCGAAGGTGGGTTTCATGCGGAACCTTTTCTCTGTTTCGGAAGGCAGGATGCTCGGGATTTGGTGCTGGAAAACCAGAAGGTCCTCGGTTCTGCTCAGCGACGTCGCCGGGGAGCAATGTTACAGCATGGGAGCCTGGTGATGAGGCGGTCCCCTTTTGCTCCTGAGTTCGCTGGTATCCGGGATTTGCATCCAGATATCTTATTGCCCGATAACCATTCGTTAATGGAGGATTTGGGCCCCGCTCTTGCGAATGCTTTGCATTCCAAATCGGAGTTAGTACAAGTCGACGGAGGTCTGATGCAGGAGGTCGAAAAATGGTCAACAGAGAAATACCTGCACCTCGACTGGAAGCGAAAATGATCAGGATTCGGCGGTTGACTTATTTGGGGCCGATTCAGATCATTTACTAGTGAGATCGATTTCCTTCCTATTTTAATCTGGAGTGAGCTGCCAGCTTCTTATTGGTGACAGGCTTTTCGATTTTCGGAAAGTCCTTTCGGGAACTCAAAACGGTCGTATCTCCCTGACGTTCCCCCCTTGTGGTGGTCGATTACTATTCTATGTGTCTATTCGCTCAACCTTCATACTATTTATTTGTCCTTATCTCAGGGTTGCAACGAATTAGCGGAAGACATGGCTAAGAAGCGAGTATACAATTTAGAGGCTACACCTCACATCTCTCTTCTTGATGCGTCTGATAGTTTGTTTATCTTACCCAGCTATCAGAATCGCAGAATTTTCGCTGACCAGTTGTTGACACCTAACTCCTTGACTGGTAGCGTATTTGGCATATCTCATACAAGTCCTACAATAATCAGCACTATTATACCCATTCGGACCGATGCGTAAATCATGCGCGGTTCTACGCTGAATTGCTCAGGCACCTTATTTATATTTTTGGTGCAATCGCATCAACTACAATCTATATTTACTGCTGTTTCCTTATTCCGTCTGCGCACCCTATGGCACAGGCGAACTATCTATTTTTAGGGTATTTCATTTTCATCTCGGGTTATTCATTTTATCAGCCTAAAATTTGACAACTGTGAACATGGACCTCCTCCTTTACCCGAAGGTGGAGAAAAGCTGAGATCGTTCATTTTGGAGTACCCTGTATGCTCACGGCTGAACTTAAAGTGGTCGGCGGACGCCACCACGGAAGGATCATCCCCCTTAACACCTCGAAATTTCTAGTCGGACGCGAACAAGACTGCCATCTCCGCCCTAACAGCGAAATGGTTAGCCGTCATCATTGTGTGTTTGTACTTGATGATTACACCGTGCGATTGAGAGATTTAGGTAGTACCAATGGTACGTTTGTAAACAACCAGCGAGTTCGCGGAATCGTTCCACTGAACGCCGGTGATCTTATTCGGATCGGGAAACTCGATCTTGAAGTCACGATCAGCGAGCCAGTGACGAACGAAAGCGGTTCGCCTACGGACACGGACACGGTGCGGCTTTCTAGCGGCGATACGTCGATGTTGCCCGGATTGCTCGATTCATCGACCAATGCAACAGAGGGGCTGAATAGCGTTGGAGATACCACCGTCTTCATGCCAGCGGTTACGCCTACGCCCAATCCAGACGAGGTCCCTGCTTTAGAGCAGGAAGCGACCGAATCTGATACGGCAACACCGGAAATACCCGACCACGTCGAGGCTACACCTCCAAACGGATCTATTCCGGAAGAAGTGCAAGCCTACAGTGCACCAATGGGAGTACCCGGTATGCCTCCGCAAGGCTACCCACCCCAGCCGCAGATGCCGGGTTATCCTCCGCAGCAGTATCCGCCCCAGCAATATCCACCGCAGCAATACCCGCCCATGAATTACCCTTACGGGTATCAACCGGGCATGCCGCAGCAGTATCCGCCACAAGCATACCCCCCTATGCCGGGAGGCTATCCAGGATACAGCGGTTATCCACCACAACAATCTGGATACGGTTACCCTGCTCCTCAGACGCAGCAAGTGGACGTCCCGGAGCCTGAATACGAAGAACCCTCAGAAGTAGATTCACCTTCTCAAGGGAGCGGTGGGCGAGTGGCAGCACCACTAGTTAATCTTCCAGACCCTTCCACAACAGGCGCAAAAGATCAGGTGGTAGGGTCGGACCCATCACAGGAGAATCCTGAAGGGACCAAGGAGCAAAAAGGAGAAACTGTTCCGGATGCGATTAACGGCATTATTAAACAGATGTCGCAGCGACGGTAAGTGACAAGTTTTCTCTGTCTATTTTATTTGCTGCAGGTTTTGCTAACCTGATATTCCCGCTGATCGGGAATGGTGTCCCTTGGGGCCCTCCAGGTTTGACTGTTCGGAATAGCTTGCCTACTCTATGAGATAACTTGCTCTACCAGTTTGAATCGTTGATATTTCTGTCACAATCAAGACATGCACGGAATTCATAAGGCTCGCCAGATGATTCGTCGAAATATTAGAATAGTGGACGACATTATTATTTCGGCGAGCATTGCGCAGATCAATATCGTACAGGTTAAGACCTTGGCGATTATTACTGAGCAATCGACTTCCGGGTGACTTTGAGGTGAATCACGATTTTTGAATAAATCAACCAACCCTCGGGACACCTTCCTGAGGGTTTTTTTGTTTCCCGATCGCCTGTCGAATCGGTTTTGGGGACGAGACTCAATTTTAAATTTTCCAGAACAGAAACCAACATGGCCCGTATAAAGCTCTACGACACAACCTTACGCGATGGTAGCCAGGGAGAAGGCGTCAATTTTTCGTTGCAGGATAAACTCGCAATTGCTCAGATGCTGGACCGCTTTGGCTTTGATTACATTGAAGGTGGTTACCCGCTTTCCAATCCCAAAGACGAGCAATTCTTCCAGCAGATTGCGGATATCGAGCTGAAGCACGCGAAGATTACGGCATTCGGAATGACTCGTCGTAAAGGAGTTGCGGCTGAAGACGACGATTGCATGAAGGCCCTGCGAGATTCCAAGGCACCCGTCATTACAGTTGTGGGGAAGACTTGGGACTTACACGTAACGGGAGTTTTACGCGTCGACCTCGAGGAAAACCTGGCGATGATTCGGGATTCCATTGCCTTCCTCAAAGCGGAAGGTCGCGAAGTCGTGTATGACTGCGAGCATTTCTTCGATGGATTTAAAGCGAACCCGGACTACGCCCTGCAAACTATCAAAGCGGCAGAAGCAGCGGGCGCTGATATCATCGTGCCGTGCGATACCAACGGCGGGAGCATGCCTGACTGGGTCGAAGAAGCACTGACCAAAGTACAGGCGGAAATCAATATTCCTGTGGGAATCCATTGTCACAATGACTGCGAATTGGCGGTTGCCAATTCTCTACGGGCGGTTCAATCCGGAGCCGTTCAAGTTCAGGGAACGATCAACGGACTCGGGGAACGATGTGGAAATGCCGACCTGATCAGCGTTGCCGCGAATTTGTCGCTTAAACTCGGTTATGATGTTCTGGCAGAAAACGGCATTGAACACCTGACGGAACTGTCCCGCTATGTTTACGAACTGGCGAATATGAATTTCCGGTCGGGGCAACCTTTCGTAGGAATGTCAGCATTTGCACACAAAGGGGGCATGCATGTCTCCGCCGTCAATCGATTCTCTCACAGCTATGAACACATCGAACCCGAAACGGTTGGGAACTCGCGACGTATTCTGGTGAGTGAACTCTCAGGGCGTTCTAACATCGTCGCCAAAACCAGCAAATACCACCTCGACCAGGATCCCGAGCTGATGGCCCGGATTCTGATGCGTGTGCAGGACCAGGAAAACGAAGGTTACCAGTTTGAAGCTGCCGAGGCGACATTTGACCTGCTCGTCATGAAAGAAGCCCGCATTTACCAGTCCCAGTTCAAACGGATTCACTACCGAGTGAATGTGAAGACGGAAGAGGGACAGGAACCCATCACAGAAGCGACGGTTAAAGTTTCTGTGGACGGTCAGGTTTTCCATGAGGTGGCCGAAGGGGACGGACCTGTGAACGCCCTGGATCAGGCTTTGAGAAAAGCCCTGACAACCAGCTATCCGAATCTGGCGAGCATGCATCTGGTTGATTACAAAGTACGAGTGATCAATTCCACCGAAGGGACCGCTGCCCGCGTTCGAGTTGTCATTGAAAGCCAGGACGACAAAGACGTCTGGAGCACAATTGGTGTCAGCGAGAACATCATCGAAGCGAGCTGGATTGCCCTCATCGACAGCGTCGAGTACAAACTACTGAAAGACGCCGGAACCTTTGCCAGAGAACTGGTGACCACCGACGAAAAAAGTTGATACCGATTTAACAATCCACCTGCAACACCCTTAGCGATACTTCGTCCTGGCCCATTTCAGAGGGTCAGTTTCGGAGTCTGCACTTTCTCCTTACGCCTTCTGAAGTGAATCGACCTGATACGACTCACAAGGCGGGCAAAACGAAGCCACGAGCAAACTCAAACGACATGACGACCGAAATCCCCAAGCAGTACGATCCGGAACAGGCCCAGCAGAAGTGGTTCTCTTTCTGGGAGGAAAATCATCTTTTTGATGCCGAACCCGATCCGAAAAAGAAGCCCCATACGATCATGATTCCGCTCCCCAACGTGACGGGGGCGCTGCACATGGGGCATGCACTGAACGGGACCATTCAGGACCTGCTTACCCGCTGGCGAAGAATGCAGGGTTACTCGGCATTATGGATGCCCGGGACTGACCACGCAGGAATTGCGACTCAGGCGGTCGTCGAACGGCGAATGCTTGAAGAAGAGGGTCTCACTCGGCATGACATTGGTCGCGAGGCACTCGTCAATCGGATCTGGATCTGGAAAGATGCGTACGAACATCGAATTCTGAACCAGCTGAAAAAATTGGGAGCCAGCTGCGACTGGCGGCGCACTCGCTTTACTCTGGATGAGGTCTGCTCTCAGGCCGTTCGTCGGACGTTCTACAAATTATTCGACGATGGTTTAATTTATCGCGGTAAGCGGTTGGTCAACTGGGATACTTTTCTGCAGACAGCCGTCGCTGACGACGAAGTCTTCAGTGAAGAAGTCGATGGTCACTTCTGGACATTCACTTATCCGGTTGTCGGCTCCGATAAGAAAATCGCGTTCTCCACGACACGTCCGGAAACGATGCTGGGTGACAGTGCGCTTTGTGTGCATCCCTCCGATGAACGGTATAAAGACTTGGTGGGATCCAAAGTTCGTATTCCGATCAATGGTCGTGAGATTCCAATCGTTGCCGATGCCCTGCTGGCGAAAATGGAGATGGGCACGGGGGCCGTGAAAGTAACTCCCGCCCATGACCCCAACGACTATGCCTGCGGAATGCGACATGACCTTGAGATGATCAATATTCTCAATTCCGATGGCACGATGAATGAAAACGCCGGAAAGTTCGCGGGGCAGGATCGATACGAAGTTCGCGAAGCGATAGTGGCCGAGATGGAGACGATGGGCTATTTCGTTGAAGTCGAAGCACGCAAAATTGATCTGAAACATTCCGATCGCTCTAAGACCCCTGTTGAACCTTATCTGTCTGACCAGTGGTTCGTTCGTATGGATGACCTGGCTCAATCGGCGATTGATGCAGTGGAAGACAATCGCGTTCGCTTCTTTCCCGCCCGCTATCGGAACTCGTATCTCGACTGGCTGGGTGAAAAACGAGATTGGTGCATTAGCCGTCAGTTATGGTGGGGGCATCAGATTCCTATCTGGTACTGTTCGACCTGCACTGAGGATGATCTGAAAGCCGCTTTTGCGGACCGTGACGATGTCAGTTATCGACTTGACGAAGAGAATGGTGTCTGGTTGGTCTGCTCCGAGCACGACCTTGAGGAAGATGCGCTAGGAGCGCAGCACCAACTTGTTCGTGATGATGATGTACTCGATACCTGGTTCAGTTCTGCACTCTGGCCCCATGCAACACTCGGTTGGCCTAATACCGAACAGAATCCACCCCGGGTAGGTTCGGAAGAATTCAGTGACACCCCTTCCGGCACGAACGAGGTTCTCGATCACTTCTATCCCGGTTCCGTGCTGGTGACCAGTCGGGATATCATCACGTTGTGGGTGGCGAGAATGGTGCTCGCCGGCTTGTACAACATGAAAGATATTCCTTTCAGCCATGTCTGTATCCATCCGAAAATCCTCGACGGCTTTGGACAGACAATGTCGAAATCCAAGGGGAATGGCGTCGATCCGATGGACTTGATCGATAAGTACGGAACCGACGCTGTCCGGTTTACGATTGCCTCGTTCGCCGGGGAGACTCAGGATGTCCGGTTGCCGGTCGGTTATGAATGTCCCGGATGTGGCGAAGTGATTCCGCAAAAGTTGGAACATCAGAAAATGACTCCCTCCGGGGGAGACAAACCTCGAATTGAATGTCCTAAATGCAAAGAGTCATTCCAGTTCTCCAGTGCGTGGTTCGAGCCCGATGCAGATCAGGAAGTTGCCCGTGTCGTCAGTGAACGATTCGAGTATGGCCGGAACTTCTGTAACAAATTCTGGAATGCGGCCCGGTTCGCGATGATGAACCTGGAAGGTTACACCCCGGGAGAAGTCTCCGAGAGTGATCTTCAATTGGAAGACCGTTGGATTCTAAGCCGATTGTCGAAGACAACTGCGGAATTGACAGAGCTTCTCGGCCGCTATCAATTTGACGCCGCGACTCGGACATTGCGTGATTTCACCTGGAATGAATTTTGTGACTGGTACCTGGAGATGATTAAACCTCGTCTCCGTGATGAAAAGCTGAAACCGGTTGCTCAACGAGTTCTGGTTGGAGTACTGGATTCACTGATCCGCTTATTGCAACCATTTACTCCTTTCATCTGCGAGGAACTGTGGCAACGGTTGGCGGAGATTGCGCCCGAACGTGGGCTTCTCAAAGTCGAACCGGCTGAGAAAAGCGTCATGCAGGCGGCTTGGCCAGAATTTCCCACTGAGTGGATTGATACTCAATTGGAGTCCCGCTTCGTCCGGTTACAGGAAGTGATTGTTGCGATTCGGAACGTGCGGGCTATTTATAACATTCCGCCCTCGACGGAACTGACATTGCTAATGCGCTGCGAGGATTTGGTTGCGAGTGACATGCAGAATGTTTCCGAGCAATTTAAAAACCTGGCCCGAGCAGTCCTCGAAGGAGCAGGAACTAATGTGGAACGCCCCCCTGCTTCTGCTTCGTTTGCTCTGGACGATGCCGATGGATTCATTCCCCTCGAAGGAATTGTCGATCTGCAGGGAGAACTAAAACGACAACAGAAAGAGGCAGACAACCTTAGAGGCGTTATCACCGGTATCGAAAAGAAACTGGAAAACAAAAATTTCGTGGAGCGCGCCCCGGAAGATGTTGTGGCAAATGTCCGCGAAACCTTGGCGACACGGCAGAAGCAACTGGCGAGTATCGAAGAAATTATCAGTCAGCTTTCCTGATTTTATTTCGAGACGGTTACCTTCCGGAAAACTCCCGTCGTATAATGAAACTGACGCACGGGATGAGATTCTATTCTGTGTTTACGTCCAAGACCGGACGAATTCAATTCAGTAACAATTCGGTGACAATTTAGAATGGCCTGACATTGTTCAGGGGAGGACCAACCGTGCTGGTTCAGATGGAGCTCTCTCGGATTATTATCAGTGAAATCAACGACCAGCAGGTAATCTATCTGAAGGAAGTTAATGGGGAGCGTACTTTTCCGATTTTGATCGGACTGTTCGAAGCGTCCAGTATTAACAGGCGGGTTACGGGTGACCATCCCCCCCGTCCGATGACGCACGACTTGCTCAAGAACAGTATCGAATCGCTGGGAGGCGAAATTCAGGACGTGATTGTCACGGATCTCAAAGAGCATACTTATTTCGCCGTCATTCGCGTGCAGCACGAGGGAGAACTGATCGAAATCGACAGTCGACCTTCCGACGCGATCGCTCTGGCAGCGCACTTTGACCCTGCCCTGCCCATTCTCGTCAGTGATACGGTCCTCGAAGAGGTTTCTTAGTGTAGATCAACAGTTCACCAGTTGCGCATTTCCGCTTCGTTTGAGGCTAATTTGGTTGCTTCCTGAGTTGAGGTTCGCGAAGATAGAGTGCAGCTCGCTGCTAAAGGTATCCACCCCGCCCCTGTTCTAGCCGTTTAGTCCTGGAATGGACAACGGCCGGTAGACAGCCTTCCTTCCACCCAATCCTGCCCACTTAAACCCGTCCACTTAAACCCGTCCACTGAGGAGCCGTTTATGCGGACCTTCCTGCTGACTCGATTCACATCCGCGACCTGCTTGATGCTTGGTTTACTGACAGGTCTTTCCGCTGTCGCTGCTGAGTTTCCGGCGCACTATATCTATCGGGGGTCGTTAACTCATTTTCCCGATAACAAACAGGATCGTGGACAGGAAGTCAAACGTTTTCAGATTGATGCCTTTGTGGATCAGGCTGTAAATGATGAAGTCATCATGAACTACGTCATCAGCGAAAACGGTAGCGGGGGTTGGCACTGGTCGCAACAGTTCGGGGCATTGACTTACAACAGTGCCCAGAATGCTCAATCAGGTCGAGAATGGATGTTGCTCAATTCATATGACGACAAAGAATATGAAGTCGCTTTCCGTGCTCCCTGGTTCGAACAATTGGATCGCTTGAAAGAGAATGCGGCTTGGGAAGAATTACCGTTCGAATACACCGTTGCGAAAAATGCTCAGGACTCGTCTTCCTGGTCGGTGAAAATGAAACATAACCTGAGTCGGCATCAGGAATTGACCGTCAAAGGCGAGAGTGGTTTGGTCACGGCGGCGCGTCAAACGGTCTTCGTTGGTCAGGGAGATCGTTTTCAGCTCGACTGGAAACTGGAAGAACAACTCCCACTCGAAGAAAATGCCTGGACTGCGATTTCCAAAATTTGGTCCTCGCTCGCGAATCTGCAACGGGATTTGAAAGTCGATCTATACATCCCGGTTGAAGAATTGAATAAAGATCAGCTTGATTTAACGCGTGCCCAGCTTACTGCTCTCAAAACGGAATCCGCCAATACCCCGCTTGAGTCACTCGTTCGTAAAATCGAATTGCAAACAGAACTGGGCGAGGAACGGGCCGATTCGATGGCGGCGCTTTCAGAGAAGTTCGTCGGAAAAGAACCTCCCGAATTTCAGTTGGTTACTTTAAAGAATGCCAACATTGATAAAGCCGATTATGCAGGCAAACCTGTTATTCTGCATTTCTGGCGTTATCAGGATCAATCGTTGAAGGCTCCTTACGGGCAGACAGGATATCTCGATTACCTGTATAATCAACGCGAGAAAGAGGGTATCAAGGTTTACGGTATCGCTGTCGATCCCCGCCTTTCCGATCCGCAACAGAAACGTTCGGCCATGCTGCAGATCAAGAAAACGACCCGGTTCATGAACCTGAGTTATCCGATCACGCTGGACGACGGCGAACTGTTGCAGAAATTCGGCAACCCACAAATCAGCGCCGGCCAGCTGCCACTGTGGGTGGTACTCGGTCCTGACGGGAAAGTCGCCCATTACTTCGCGGGTCACTACGAAGTGAAACCGAACGAGGGGTTGAAAGAGCTAGACGCCCTGGTCGCCGATTTGTTGACTCAGGCCACCGCGGAATAATTCGCAACGAGATGCTCGTTGCTGTCTTCCATATACTCAGAGTGCCCGAATAATCATTACAATTGATACGAAGTTCGGTGCGCCTCGATTCCGGTTAGCAATGAACTCGCGAGTAGACAGTCGGAATGACCTATTCTTTACAGGCAAACACCTGCAGAGATCCCTCGGTCTCCCCACTGATCCTCATCGAGAGTTAAGAATCATGTTCAGTCACTCTATCCTTGCGCAACTGGGCCAGCCTTCAGCCCATGTTATTCTGACGCTATCGTTCTGCACGACGATTGCGTCTGTCGTTGGGTTTGGGATCGGGTACTGGTACGGCAAAAATAATCTCCGCTGGCAGATTCGCAAACTGGCACGTGATGCCTCTCGGTTCCTGCCGGCAGTTCTGCAACAACTAGAAGCGGCTGAACAAGCCTGTCGACGGTTGAATTCGATTCCTAAACTGAATCTGAATTCTCGTCAGACCGAACAGTTGGAACGCAAACAGTCAGGATTGATCGATTCTCTTGGTCAAGTCCTCTCTCGTTTAAAACCCAGTTCGGCAACCACCAAAGCGACTGCTAAACCACAAGAGCCTGTTCCGCTCAACTGGCAGTTAGCCCCGGTCGATCATTCGCTCGACATTCCTGATTCCTCGACCGTAACGCAGAACCTTGAGAACCTGGTCGGGCATTTAAAACAGAATCAGCAAACGGGTGGTTTACTGCTGCTTAAAATGAATAAACAGGAGACGTTCAAAGAACGTTTTGGTCCTGCTTCCACCGAGCATCTTTTTAAACAGCTGACAGAACTCGCACAGGCGAGTCTCCGAGAAGAAGATCTGGTCGTCCGTCTGGATGACGATACGCTTTGTCTCTTTCTCCCTGAAACGGACTTGTCGGCTGGAACCAAGTTTTCTCATCAATTGCGACACACAGTTCGGCACGGAAGTTTCAGGTTAAATACGAGTGACAGTGAAGTCCTGCTGACTGCGTCATTCGGTTACGCTTTCTGTCGTCCTACCGATTCCTCGGACCAGGTGATGAATCGGGCGATCAAAGCCTTAAAGCACTCCGAAAGCAAAGGGCGAAATCAGTTGTTCGTTCATAGCGGAAGTAGTGTTCCGCGCTGTGTTACGACGCCCTGACGGGACGAACTGAGCGAGATTTCCAACTTTCGTGCCGTTAAACTCGTATTAATATCGAGTTGTTCAACAATAGCGACGCACGTATCTGCAATTGGCTTACATCAGTTGGTTTAATGGGACTTTCTCCCTATCGGAAGAGATGGTGTGGATGTGTAACCTAAACCCTGTCAATGGGATAAGTTAGTGGGTTCAGGATAACCTCTTGCCGGATTTTTATATTTCCGATAATATCCAAGAGGTTAAGATGTCATCACATTTTTCTGAGTAAGTCTTTTCGAGCCATCCGGTTTGACTGAAATACTTTAAACTCAGATGCCGAGTGCGAAAATGGTTGTCCTCTCATACCGACTTTCAGCCTCCTTCCTCCCGTTCGGGAACGAGTCGTTCATATCGTAAACGCTTTAGATGTGTACAGGTTGTATAACATATGAAACTGCCCAAAAAAGCTCGTTCTGCCTCCGCTTTGTTCACACTCGTGATCTGTTTTGCCGGTTTCGTCTTTCTGGCGAACAGTTTTGCCCCGGCGGAATCGGTTGAGGAATCAACGACGAAGTTGGTTTGTGAACTGCTCGCAGAACATCACATCAGCCATCCTGTTATTGGCGACGAAGTGTCGGCCAAAGTTTTCCATGAATTCATTGATGGACTCGATTCGCAGAAACAATATTTCTACAAAAGTGACATCGACGAACTAAAGAAACAGGAACTCAAACTGGACGACTACCTCAAAGGGGGGGACGTGAAGTTCGCGTTTGATGCGTTCAATTTGTACAAAGAACGTGTTAAAGAGCGGGTTGATGTGGCTATGGTTCTGATAAATGAGAATCACGATTTCACTGTTGATGAGTTCCTGATCACTGATGGTGATGAACTCGAATGGGCAACATCAAAGGCAGAACTCAATGAACGCTGGCGGAAACGGATCAAGTTTGACATCCTCAATTTGAAACTCGCCAACGAGAAAAACGAAAAAAGCAACGAAACCGAAGCAGACGAAGAAAAGAAAAAACCTGTTTACGATCCAGTGGAACGATTAACTAAACGATACGAACGTCTCTATTCCAACTTGGCACAAACGCAGGATTTCGAAGTCTTCGAAATGTATATCGGAGCATTGACTCATTCACTCGATCCACATACCAGCTATATGTCACCGCAGACACTGGAAGACTTCCAGATTCAGATGAGCCTGAAGTTAACTGGTATCGGTGCTTCACTCCGATCTGAAGATGGTTTGACTGTAATCCACCGGATTATTCCGGGTGGGGCCGCCGATAAAGATGGCCGTCTCGAAGCAGGTGATGTCATTGTGAGAGTCGGACAGGAAGGCCAGGCCGAGGATCAGTTTGAAGACATTCGCGAAATGAAGCTAAGCCGTGTGGTTCGCTTTATTCGTGGGCCAGCCGATACCGAAGTCCAACTGGAAGTTCAGAAAGGCAAAACGGACGACATTGTGCATTACACACTCGTTCGAAAAGAAGTCGAACTGAAAGAGGACGCCGTTCAGGGTGAAATTATCGATCTCGAAACGCGTGTCGAGAATGGAAAAGGTCGCGTCGGTGTGATCAAAATTCCTTCTTTCTATCACGACTTCAGTCGGAATGACAATAATGATGTTAATGTTCGCAGCACTGCCCGCGACGTCTTGCAGGTTCTGATTGATTTCCAGGAAGAGACCCAGAAAAGTGGTAAGGAACTGGATGGAATCATTATCGACCTGCGTGACAACGGTGGTGGAGCTCTGTCTGAAGCGATTGACGTTTCCGGTCTCTTCATTGAAGACGGCCCCGTCGTTCAGGTGAAAAGTAAAGAAGGCCGCGTCTCTGTGCAGTCTGATGACAACAATGCGGTTGCCTATCGCGGTCCTCTGGTGGTGGTCTGTAACCGACTGTCCGCTTCCGCTTCTGAAATCTTTGCAGGCGTGATCAAAGACTACAAACGAGGTATCATCGTCGGTGATGAAACCACTCATGGTAAAGGAACTGTCCAGCACGTGATGCCGGTGCAGAAATCGACTTTCGGATTCCCTGTCGGCAAACCGAATGGGGCACTGAAACTGACTATCAACCAGTTCTACCGGGTGAATGGTGAGAGCACTCAGAACCGGGGTGTTGAATCGGATGTCACATTGCCTTCGATTCTTGATCACGGTGAACTGGGCGAAAAGTATCTCGACAATGCGTTGGCGTTCGATGAGATTGAAGTTGCCGAACACGATAACTTCGGACTCGTTCTGCCGGACATTGTCACGATGCTGCAGAAACGGTCAGCTCAGCGGATCAGCCAGAACGATGGGTTTAACAAAGATTTGCGACAAATCGCCCGTTACGAAGAACGTAAGAATCGCAAGAAAGTCACCTTGAACGAAGCCGCCCTGCGAAAAGATCGCCAGGAAGATCTTGAAGAGGAAAGCCTCGAAGAGAAAATCGTGAAAGCGGCTCAGGACGATGAAAATGGTCCCCTGTTCCCGGATGAGCATTACAACAATGAAGTCCTGAACATCTCGACGGACTACATCAATGTATTGCGATCCAAAGCGAAACAAACTGTTTCCAAATAATCCCCTCACAGGGAAGCAAGACTCGACCAGCAGGCATGAGCCCTCTATGATATGCTCATGCCTGCTATCGAAGTAAATAATCTGTCGAAGACTTACCGCGTCTACCGTAAGCGTGAGGGGCTGATGGCCTCCATTACGGGGTTGTTTCATCGTGAATATTCCGAAGTTCACGCAGTTGAAAAAGTCGGTTTCCAGATCGAAAAAGGAGAGATGGTCGCGTTTCTCGGACCAAATGGTGCCGGAAAAACGACGACGCTCAAATTACTCTCCGGCCTGATTTTTCCTACATCGGGCGATGCGAAAGTTCTGGGGTATACACCCTGGGAACGCCATAACGACTATCGCCGTCGATTTTCGCTCGTAATGGGGCAGAAAAATCAGCTCTGGTGGGATTTGCCCGCTCAGGAATCATTCCGACTGCACAAAGAAATTTATCGAATCGATAATAAGACGTTCGATAATCGCGTCGAAGAATTGACTGAGTTGCTGGAAGTCAAAAAACTGGTTGGCCAGCCAGTCCGTGAATTGTCGCTCGGGGAACGGATGCGGATGGAACTGATTGCCGCCCTGCTCCATGGCCCGGAAGTACTGCTGCTGGATGAACCGACGATCGGACTTGATGTCGTGTCCCAGCGACGCGTGCAGGAATTCCTCCGGTATTACCAGCAGGAACGCAAAATAACTGTCGTCCTGACCAGCCATTACATGAAGGATGTCGAGGCTCTGTGTAGCCGAGCGATCATCATCAACGGCGGAAAAGTCAAACATGATGGTCCACTGGTGGAGATTCTGGATCGCTTCAGCAAATATAAGATCATCGATCTGCTCTTCGCCGGGACAGAAATTCCTGCGGGTCTGGAACGCTACGGTACTATTCAGGAATCAACTCCTCCCAGGGTGAAGCTACAGGTCCCTCGGAACAAGATTCCAGAGATCCTCACCAATTTATTGTCTCAATACACAATTGAAGATGTCGGTGTACAGGAACGGCCGCTCGAAGAAGTGATCGCGGAATTGTTCACGAGTGATCGAGATTCTGATGAACCGTCGGTTCTACCGGAAGAATCCCCTGTTTGACTTCAGTGTTCTTCGTCTGAGCCCGGCGCCCGTATTATTTTAATTTGAAACATCGAGTTAACATTGCTCTCGTATTAAGAGTTCTTTCATGTCGATTGCGGCCCGTTCGCGAACTATCGGAACCATTTTGCGAATCTGTATTGAGGAACGCCTCGTATACCGAGGTGATTTTGCCTTCGCAACATTACTCCGCTTTTTCCCCATTATCACTCAGATATTTTTGTGGGGGGCGATTTATGGGGTCTGGTCCGGTTCTAGCCAGAAAACGGAACTCAACGGATACACGTTCCCCAATATGGTGGCGTATTATCTGTTCGCCATGTTGGGTCGAGCCTTTTCAAGCATGCCGGGGTTAGCGACAGGTATCTCTCGAGATGTGCGCGACGGCACGATCAAAAAGTATCTGACGCAACCCATCGATATGCTGGGGTATCTTTTCTGGCATCGTGTGGCTCACAAGATCGTGTATTACGTCATGGCAACGGGGCCATTTCTGCTTGTTTTCTTTCTCTGTAGAGCCTACCTGCCCGGTTGGCCGGATGGCTTTACGATCTGCGCCTGGATTCTTTCGCTAATGATGGCTTTCATGGTCGGATTTCTGATCGAAGCACTGATCGGCATGATTTCCTTCTGGTTTCTGGAAGTCAGCTCGCTTTTGTTCATCTATATGATGTTCAACTTCTTTCTCTCCGGTCACATGATTCCTCTCGACTGGATCCCTGATCCGTGGGGGACCTGGATGAAGATGTTACCGCTTAAGTATCTCGCGTACTTTCCCGCGTCGATCATGCTGACTGATCCGTCGGGTGCTCCCAAATATACGCATGCGGAATTAATCAACGAACTTTCCATTGAAGCTATGTGGATTTTCATTCTGCTAGTCCTCAACCGAATTGCCTATCACCGGGGGACGCGACGCTACGGAGCCTTCGGGGGATAATCGACTATTGGTATTTTCCAATAATTTCTGCGAACCTGTCGCTCTCGGGACTCTCTGTTCTCGTAAATAGATTCGAGAAACTGGTAGTAGAGAAGCAGTCTGCTGCATTACAGAGAGGAAAATAAATGGACGCGAAAGAACCTCTATTAGAAAAACGAGAGCGGGTCGGTGTCAGCAAAACGATGTCGCACGCATTGCGGCACGAACCCTGGCTCTATGAATTGGAATTGGATGAGGAAGGTTGGACGCCTGTCTTACAACTCCTGACGACGCTGCAGGAGACACGACACGAATGGCAACATCTCACGATCACTCATATTGAACAGATCGTGGATTCCTCTGACAAAAAGCGGTTTGAGATCGAAGATGGAAAAATCCGAGCGCACTACGGACATTCACTGGCTCAAGTTATTCGCAAACAACCCGCTGTTCCGCCGGAATTGCTATTTCACGGTACCAGCCCCGAGACAGTCTCGCTAATTGCAGAAGCAGGTCTGTTACCAATGGCACGGCAATACGTGCATTGCTCCGCCGATCGCGAAACGGCAACACTTGTAGGCAAACGAAAAGCCGCGTGTCCCGTTATTCTGGAAATTGATGCGGGGCGAGCTGATCAGGCGGGAGTGCCCTTTTATCTGGGGAACGAATTGATCTGGCTGGCCGATCAGGTGCCGCCAGAATATATCCGCTTTCCCATTGAGAAGTGACGTCGCCTGTTGAATCTCCATGTTGAGTCTCCCTACAGAGACTCTTCATTACAGAAGGCCTTTAGATAAGGCTGTTCTGGCCTGCCATCGATTCCGCTGCGCGGGCGATGCCTTCAGCGTCGAGTCCCAGGCCGGAAAGCAGTTCTGCTCGATCGCCATGCTCAACGAACTCATCCGGAATACCGAGACAGCGAAGGTGGCCTGTGCGGAGGCCTGCACCGTTAGCGGCTTCCAAGACAGCAGAACCGAATCCACCTGCGATAACATTTTCTTCAACGGTCAGAACAAAACCAGTCTCGTCAAGGGCTTTGAAGATCGTTTCCGTATCCAGGGGTTTGATGAACCGAGCGTTGATGACTCCAACGTCGAGTCCTTTTTCCTTCAGCAGATTGGCCGCTTCAATACAATCCGGGAAGAGTGCCCCGCAGGCAATAATGGTGCCGTCGGCACCGCTGCTGTAGACTTCTGACTTCCCGAGTTCGATAGGAGCGACCTGTCGTTCAACGGTTGCTGCGGAACATTTGGGGTAGCGAAGCGAAACCGGTCCGTCATAAGTTAAAGCGAAGTCGAGTAATGGGGCGACATCGGAAGCATCGCCAGGAGCGGTGACAACCATGTTCGGGAAGATACGCATGTAAGAATTGTCAAACACGCCGTGATGCGTAGGTCCGTCCGGTCCGCAGATTCCGGCCCGGTCCATGCAGAACGTCACAGGAAGATTCTGCAGAGCGACTTCCTGGAAGATTTGGTCAAAACTTCGCTGCAGGAACGTACTGTAAATATCGACAATAGGCCGCGCGCCCGATTTGGCCATCCCGGCGGCGAAGGCAACTGCATGACTTTCGCAGATGCCGACGTCGAAGAAACGCTCCGGGAAGTCATCGCGAATTTTGTCGAGGTTGTTCCCCGCGCACATGGCGGCGGTCATGATGACGACTTTATCATCCCGTTCCATGCGATCATAAACAGTCTGGCTGACGATATTCGTGTAGGCCGGGCTGGAACTTTTCTTGATGGGGACTATTTCGTTGTTTTCATCCCGTTCGAAAGGAGCGGGAGAATGGAATGTCACTGGGTCTGCACAGGCGGGTTCAAAGCCGTGGCCTTTTTCGGTGAAGACATGCAATAAGACAGGGCCTTTGACATCTTTCACCATTCGCAGAGCTTCTTTGAGCCGTGGCAGATCGTGTCCGTCGACAGGGCCGATGTAGCGGAAGCCCATTTCTTCGAACAACATGCCGCCATGCAAATAAGTTTTGACGGCATCTTTGAAATGCATTAACTGTTCGGCCACAGGTTCACCCAGAACGGGGAGCTTGTTCAGCAACCATGAGACATCTTTTTTGAGACCGTTGTAGAAGGGGGCTGTGCGGGCTTTGTCGAGGTAAGAGGCTAACCCACCCACGCGAGGGCAGATCCCCATTTTGTTGTCATTTAGAATGACCAGCATATCTTTGTTGAGCCCGGCAGCATTGTTCATCGCCTCAAAAACAATGCCGGAAGGAAGCGCGCCGTCGCCGATCACAGCGACTGATTTTCGGTCGTCTTCCGGGTAAAGTAGATCGTCGGCCGCTTTCAGTCCCAGCGTGGTGGAGACACTGCAACCGGCATGCCCCGTCATGAACAGGTCGTAGGGGCTTTCCCCCGGATGGGGGTAGCCCATCAGGCCCCCCTGATGACGGATCGTTGTGAATTCATTGAACCGCCCCGTGACCAGTTTGTGGGGGTAGATTTGGTGCCCGGTGTCCCAGATTAAGCGGTCTTTGGAGAAATCAAATATCTGGTGCAGACCGATGCAAAGCTCAACAACGCCCAGGTTACTGGCGAAGTGTGCGGTGCGGTCGGAAACGACCTGATAGAGCGCCTCGCGAATTTCCTGCGCGAGTTCATCCGATTCCTGATCGGAGTAGTCTTTGATGTCTCGGGGAGACTGAATCTGAGACAGTTTCGGAAATTCCATTTGATCTTGTCCAGCATATTTCGTGACAGATATCGAGCCGGCCTGAGCATCGAGCGATGCTGGCGGCAACTAAATCCGTAAGACATTAAATCAGTATGCTCTAGTGATCTCTCTCTAGAACAAAATTCGCCAGCTGCTCCAGCTGCTGACTGCGATTACCAAGTGGGGAAATCAGTTCCCGGGCACGTTGAACCAACTGTGCCGCTCGTTCCCGACTCGCTTCGACACCGAGTAATCCGGGATAAGTGGCTTTGCCGTGCGATTGGTCCTTTTGCACCGCTTTGCCCATTTTCGCCTGATTTCCGGTAATGTCCAGTAGGTCGTCGGTAATTTGAAAGGCTAATCCCAAACAATACCCATATTCACTTAGCGCAGAAAGAGTTAAGTCGTCCGCACCGCCAGTTATGGCCCCCATTCGGAGAGCGGCGCGCAATAATCTGCCTGTTTTCCGGAAGTGAATCTTTTCGAGGCCATCGAGTTCGGTGATCGTTTCCGTTTCCGCCTGTAAATCGGCCATTTGTCCACCGACCATGCCTTCCGGGCCAGCCGCGGCGGAAAGCTCCAGAACGCAGGACAAGGCAGCCGATTCGGGCTTTTGATGGTTGGCGATGACTTCAAATGCGTAGGTGAGTAGGCCATCTCCCGCTAGTATGGCGGTTGCTTCGTCGAACTGGCGATGATTGGTGGGGTGACCGCGGCGTAAGTCGTCATCATCCATGGCGGGAAGATCATCATGGATTAAAGAGTAGGTGTGCACCATTTCGATGGCACAGGCGGCGGGAAGAGCGGCCTGCAGGTCGCCTCCACAAGCTTCGCAGGCAATCAATACGAGGGCGGGGCGTAATCGTTTGCCACCGGCGAGCAGGCTGTAGCTCATCGACTCCTGGAGCCGGGAGGGACAATCAGGAGAAAGCTGGAGGAACCGTTCCAGTTCTGGTTCAATCAGCTTCTGTAATTTACTCAGCGTCGATTGAAGTTCGGTTGAGGTTGGAGGCATGAATATCTCGGAAGCTGCGGGCGGTCTGCCGGAAAGTAATATAGGGTCTGTCTGATTGGAGATCCAGAGAATGAACCGGGCTTGAACGACGGTGTTAACTCAAAATGTGTTGCAACATCATTTTATGCAAGTCCGGTCCCAGTGTACTCGAACGAAACTTCAGACGAAACTGATCAGTCGTTTTCTGTTGCCGTGGCAAGGACTTGCCCCACTTGGCAGGCGGTCAGAAAACTGGGAATATGAAGTTGCTCGCGGACTGTGTGGGGATTCATCTGCCCTGCCCCGAGAGTGACCGTGGGAAAGCCGAATTCGGTCATCCAGTTCGCATCCAGTCCACCGTTAGCGATGGAGGCGAACGGTTTCATCTTCAGTTTTTCAATTGCCGCTTTGGCTGCAAGTAAGGTCGGTTCCGTTTCTTCCAGGCAGAACGATTCATACTTGAGATAGGTTTCGAAAGACAATTCGGCTTTCTTTCCATGGATGTTTTTTAAAGTACGTATCGCTTTTTCGAACGATTTTCGCCATTGATCGACTATGCGCTGGCGGAATTTGGCATTGTGGCTACGCGATTCTGCATGCAAAGTGAAATGCGACATCACGACGTTGGTTGCGTTGCCTCCTTCGACGATTCCAGCGTTGCTAGTGCCGCGTTGTTTCCCTTTCTCAATCAGTCCATGCCATCCGTTTTCCTGCAGATCGGCGAGAGCCAGACTGGCGACCATCAGGGCGTTGACGCCTTCTTCGGGATGAACACCTGCGTGACTGGCGATGCCGTCGATCTGGATCGTCATGGCGATATCGCCCGTGGCTCCTTTAATCAACACGTTCGGATCACGTCCGTCCCAGTTGAAACAGAGTTTCGGGTTTCCCAGTTTTCGCGTGTCAAGTTGGCGAATTCCACGTAGGCCGAGTTCTTCTTGAATGGGCCAGAGGAAGGTCAGCGGGGGATGATCGAGTCCTTCTCGCAGAATGGTTAACAGTGTATTCAGCAGAACGGCACAGCCACTTCGATTATCGGCACCCAGGGCGGTTTTAGGATCGGCGGATTGAATATATTCGCCATCGATGATGGGTTTGCAACCGACACAGAGAGGGACGGTATCCATGTGGGACATCAGCAAACGACGTGGTCCGCGACGGGTCCCGGGAAGTTTGACAATTAAGTGGCCGACTTCTCCTGGTGGGACGGTCTTTTTGTGAGCTTGATCATGGCGGATTTGTTTTTCTGGAAGACCGGCGCCGAGCAGTTTCTCTTTAATGTAACCGGCGATCTGTGCTTCCTCCCGGCTTTTACCGGGGATGCTCATCATCTCTGTCAGAAGTTTGATTTCGGGAAGAGATTGGTATTTGGATTTGCTGGACATAGTCGCGTCTTACATGGATTAGGAGACGATAAAAACTGTCGAACGAGCTTGCCGCATCCCGTAGGAAGACAGTGGCCAGTTCGGTGAATAGTTTCGGAACGAATGTTAACTCGTTAAAGTGTGGAAACAAGTCCGTAGGTGGATAGCCCACGTAGTATGTCGGTCAGCCACGTTCGGGATCCAGTTCAAACAGGAGCGAAAGCGCGTGAGTTCAAAACTTGATTGCCACCCCGCATCGGCGGAGGAAATTCTAACCGCCCACCGGAATGTATTCGATGTCTGGCCAACGGACTCAGATATTGATCTTCATGTGGCGAAACGCAAAGACTCGCCAAAGTCGTTGCGAGCCAATTATTTTGTGGGAACCATTGATGGGAAAGTCGCGACTTCGCTCCAGAGTTTTCCAACGCTGTTTCAAGTTGGCGGACGAACAGTGAAAGGAATTCAGATTGGTTCCGTTCACACACACGCTGATTTCAGAAAGCTCGGGTATGCTGAGTTACTGATTGATTTCACCGAAAAGTACGAGGCGGAACGAGGGATCGAATTGAGCGTTCTCTACTGTGATATTTCACTGAAGTATTATCAGAAGATGGCATATCAGGAGGCCCCTTCGAAGTCGGGTTGGTTTGTGTCCGACGAATGGTCGGAGGAACGGCTCGATTCCGTTCCTGATCTGGCTGAGATCGCTCCACGGGATGAACTGAATGCATTGATGAATCTGCATCAGCCAACGATAAATCAACGTCCTATCGGTATCTTGCGTGATGAAGAATATTGGGACTATACCCTGCGAAAGTTCCCAAACGACTTTTTCTGGGGAATAAAAAATGCAGATGGTGAACTGTCAGGATTTGTCCGGGTCGGAATCAAAGATGGTGTGGGAGAGATCAATGACTGGGTTTGTCGTGATGACAGTCCCGAGTTGATTCGACAGTTGATGTTGGGAATGACGAAGAAAGCGAAAGCGATGGGGCTAACTAAAATAGGTGGATGGTTGCCCGATTGCCCGACTGTGACAGAATTGGTCGGTCTTCAAGAACGTCCGAAGCAAATAACCATGTTTAAATCTCTGTCTTCTGATCTTAATTTGGAACCTGACCTCATGGCGACGGCGAACTATTTTACTCAAATCGATCATGTTTAAGGTGATGAGTGGGCTCGAAGAACGAGTCGCACAATTCAGATTAAAAATGAGCGCATTAAAAAAGGGGATGTAAATACATCCCCTTTTTTGAAAATCCTCAGCAGACTTTTATGCTCAGCTTTTCAGTATTCTGAACTGTTATAAATGGTGGTTCAGGATTTTTTACGAGTTGTCTTGCCAACCACTTTGTAAGCGCCGGTTTTGTCATCTTTACGGAACATCTTGGGACGGTTGTAAAGACATTGATAAAGTACGTTTCCGAAATCGGCACTTTTGGTTTGATAACCGGTTTCGAGAACTTTATCTTTGAGTTCGTTGATGGTCAGGCCTTTGGGGTTCTGTTCAAGAACTTCGTATACAGTTTTGTGCAGGGGCATTTTGTTTTTAACACGTGGACGACGCACTAACTTCGAGCGTTTTGGAGCACTTGCAACCCCCAGGTTTTCAAGCTCGCTTTCGACAGTGTCGAGCTCTGCTCGGAGTTTGTCACGTTTTTTCGCGAGTTCAATAATTCGCTTTTTCTGCTTGTTGAGCATCAGCTCCAAGTCGCTAACGGGCATATCGAGAATCGACTGTACCATTAAGAATAATCTCCCCTGTTTGAATGAAATTGTCGTCTTGTGGATAATTAGAAGGTACGAAAAGGACCTTACGTGTTGCAGATTGCTTACAGCCTTTAAAATCCAGACAACAATGATGAAAGTAACTTCTCTCAGACTTACAGGATCCTGGCCCGCTATTCCTGACATGGGAACGTTTTGATTAACGCCGTCTGGAGAACAAAGTAATGCAACGTCCTTTTATGAATATTGATACTCTTCAATATGAATCGAGTCAAAAGTATAAGTAATTATTACTGACAACTTAATCAGGACTGGCATTGATCTGTGGAAATAGTCCATTTTATAGCGATTTCTTTTGGATTTAGTTCTCCAGTAAACTCGAATACCTATACAACAAACCAGTTAAACAATGTTGTTGTATCAGAATGAACAGGACACGCATGCACTTTAGTCGCGCATGCCTCACTATTGGACAACACCTGAGATCAATATCGATGAGCTTGGTTCTGCCGTTTTTCTGTTTATCATTGAACGTGGGATGCTTTGAAGATGCTGAGCAATCGAGATATTAGGGTTAGCATGCAAACTGATTGACTTCGCATGTCGCAAAAATATGTCGCAAAAATATGTCAGATTATCATCGGGTTTGTTCGGAGCGACGACGCTCGGCTCTAAAGATGATTCAAGGAAAAATCCCAGTTATCGCACGGAAGCAAGATCTAACGGAACAGGTTTTCGCGTTCTCAGATAATCTGAAGATCGCAAACTGGAATTCTGAGTTCTTGCAAGTAGTTCTTGGAGTCGAATCTGATTGTGGTTTTCCGTACACTGTAATTAATACCAACTATCGATCAGCAGATTGAACCGAGTCATTACTTCTTAACTCTTTCGGGAGGCAACGGTGAGTCAGGCTATATTTCTCAGCTGTCCGAAGTGTGACCATCGTTGCAAGGTTCGTCCTAAAGAACGTCCCTTTAAAGTTCGTTGTCCGGGCTGTGAAGCGGCCGTGCGTGTACCTGCGGAGAGCGAACTCAAAGTAAGAAACGAGCCTGAAGTAAAGAGGACACCCGGTAGGAGAAAGCTTAATGGAACTCCCTCGGAAGCAGACGAAGGCAAAACTCGAAGGTCTGGAAAAAGCTCGACCGCGCGTCGACGATCCAGTTCCAGTTTTCGAAGTCGCGAATCGGTATCGATTCAATGCCCAGACTGCAAAGCCAGTTTCTCTGCTGATGCTGCCGACTATGGAAAGAAAACTTCCTGCCCTCTTTGCAGTACGTCGGTTGAAGTTCCTGATCCCTCGGGGATGTCTCAACTCAGAAAAGCGAGACAGAAGAAAAAGCCGCACAGCCTTCTGGATGGCGAGATCGCTCCTGCTCCTCGTGAACATAAAGAGAAATTGCCAACTGGCATCATGCTGTACATTGACGGGGTTCTGACATTTCCGTTTCAGCCCGAGGTGATTTTTCGGCTATGCCTCTTCGCCGCTCTGATCTTTATTCTGGACGTGACTGTTGATCTCTGTGTTTATGCGTTGATGACCGTTCCGTACGCGTTGCGTGCCTTGGGCCTTTCCGCCATTGTGATGTTTATTATCACGGGAGGGCATGCGGCAGTGACCTTTCAGACGATTTTTGAAGAAACGTCCGCCGGTAGTAAGGATGTACGTGGGTGGCTTGAATTCGACAAATACGAATACGCGTTTCGTCTGCTCACCATCGGCTGGCTATTTCTGATTGCGACGGTGGCTGGTTTTGTCCCCGTGATTGTGATCGGGTTTATCCTGGAGAAAGTCAACTTTTCGTTACCGGGACAAATGCCACTGGCGATGTTGCTGATGCCAATTGGCTTTTTGCTGTCTCTCGCGGCCTTCCCTTTTGTCGCATTGTCCACTTTCGAACAGCATTCTTATTTTTCCGTTTTCTCTCCCCGCATTTTCAAATCTTTATTCCGCGAATGGTGGAGCTGGATCATCGTCACTTTCGTGACATGGGCATTCTTCCTGCCTTGGGTCGTGATGCGGATGGTGGGCTCGATTGCTTATCCGTTCATCAATCTGTTTATTCTGTCGCCCTATTTCGCCTTCATTTTCTTCGTGTATTCACGAATTTTAGGTCGACTTGCGTTCAAAATTGCTCAGAGCGCCGACTGGGACTAAGGCAAGCTTTGTTAAGAGTCCCTCAAGTAGAAAGTCCCGTTCTGGCAGTTCCTGCCCGAGCCCAGCTTAGAAATTCCATTCGCTGTAGAGCTGCGAGCGGAATTGATGCCATTCACGGTGATGGTCTGGCGTTGAAGCGTTCTCGACCAATTCACAGGTCCATTTATCCATACGCCGCAATCGCTCCGCCAATGTGGCGGTCGCGTGCTTGGTGATTTTCAACGCTGCGGCGGGACGTTCTATTTCCAACTCCAGGAACCGGTCTCGGGAGAGTGAAAAAATTGTCACACGGGATGTGGCGACGACTGTGGCCGAATGGGGGCCAGGACAGAAGAATGAAATCTCTCCGAAGACCGTACCAGGCGGGAGTGTATCCAACTCATGAGAATGTCCGTTGGAACTTTGCTTGGTAACCAGACATTCTCCCGTCGTGATGAGGTACAAACTGGTCGTCTCTTCCCCTTCTCGGATAATTGATTCGCCTGCTTCATAACAGCAGGCGCTCATCATTTCGGAGATGAGACGGCATTCGCTTGGATCGAGAGTGGCGAACAGGGGACACTGCGAAATTTGCACTTCAGTCATCTTTAAATCCCTCCGAGGACAGTGGCACGTCCGACACGGCCGATTCCCAACAGATAGGCCGCAAGTCGAAGTGAGATTTTTTTCTCTTCAGCGATTTGCCAGACTTTGTCGAAACTGTCCGACAGGATGCGATGAAGTTCTTCGCGGACCCGAGTGACGTCCCATTGAAAGTGCTGGCGGTTCTGTACCCATTCAAAATAACTAACGGTCACGCCGCCTGCATTCGCAAGAATGTCCGGCAGCACGATAATTCCCTTATGAGCGAAGATTTCGTCCGCTTCGGGAGTCACCGGGGCGTTAGCTGCTTCGATGATAAACTTGGCGCGAATAGTAGAGGCATTGTCTGACGTAATGACACCTCCGAGTGCCGCTGGAATCAGGACGTCGACTTCGGACGCCAGTAAGGCATCGTTGTCGATCGGATCTGTTCCCGGGAAGTTGGAGATGCTACCCGTATCTTTAGCGTAGTCGATCAATTTCATGACGTCGAGTCCCTCGGGGTTCCAGATTCCACCAGAAACGTCCGAAACCGCGACGACTTTGCCGCCGAGCTCTTCGATCCGTCGTGCGGCAAAGCTTCCCACGTTGCCGAAACCTTGAATCGCAAAGGTCGATCCCTGGAAGTTCTGTTTGCATTTATCGAGTAGTCGTTCTGTCAGACTGACGACTCCCCGACCGGTCGCTTCTTCACGGCCTTCCGAACCGTGTAGTTCAACCGGTTTACCTGTAACACAGGCCGGATTGTATCCGTGGAACTTCGAATATTGATTCATAAACCAGGCCATCACCTGGGCATTAGTTCCCATGTCGGGAGCGGGGATGTCTTTGTCGGGACCAACCATGTCGTGAATGACGTCGACGAACTTACGGGTCAAACGATCTTTTTCGCCCTGGGTCAAATCTTTCACATTGACCGAGATCCCTCCTTTGGCACCACCATAGGGAATATTGACGACGGCCGTTTTCCAGGTCATGAGTGTCGCCAGTGACAGGACTTCACTTTCATTGACTTCATGATGGTAACGAAGTCCCCCTTTCATTGGGCCGCGCGCACTGTTGTGTTGGATGCGGTAGCCGATAAAGGTCGAGATTTCGCCATTGTCCCGTTCCAGGGCAATTTGAACTTTCATTTCCCGTTCCGGGGTCAGCAGGAGAGCCTGCATGTTTTTGGATAGCCCCATGATTCCGGCAGCGTGGTGAAAATAACGGGCGGCATCGTCGTGTGAGCTCATAGCGATTGACCTTTTGATTTTATGGAATACTGCAGGCGGACTTGGTGTGAACCGTAAGAGGCCCGGGGTAAATCCAGAATGACGAGGGGATGTATTATGAAAAATTGTGTTTGTAAATTGTATTCAGTGGATTTAGACAACAGTGAATCAGACATCAGCCGGCTGAGGATTCTCTGACTGGATACTGCAACGAGGCACTTTCCAATTTTTCCGAAGCCAGGTTGCGGGAATCCAGAGGACCTTTTACTACTTTTTGTTACTTCTATTACGTCAACGCTGTTGGTATTGCTGATAAATATTCTGAGCGAGTATTCGGGCATACACAGCATGGCCCCGAGGAGAAAATTCGGCGGCATTTTGTAAAAAGAGTGTGCCAGCGTTCTGTTGTTGTTTTAACGTCACTATAGGTGAGTAATGCCGAATACCGTGTTGCTGACAGTATTGCTGTACTATTTGAAATGGGTACTCATTGCCGTATAGCTGATTCTGCTTGAACCCCAAGTTGGATCGGATGTTTCGCCCATTGCAGGCATCTGCAGAGACCTGCCACGGTTTTGGTAAAGTCGAAACAATAAACAGGCTCTTCGAATTTTCCACGAGATCTTGTATCGCGTTCAATGGTCTTAGTGCATGTTCAATGTAAAGTGACCAGTTCGGTGGATGATCGAGGGTCCAGCTTAGTTTGCCAGCGGGAGAGCTAATGTCCTGCCGGTCACTCATCGTATCGGTTGAACTCGCATTGTCCGCCCAGAGTTCGGTTCCTCGTTGGATCAGCATCAATTGCTGAGTGAATCGTTGTTGAGGTTGAGTTTTGTTTGCCAGATCGGGATGGGGGCAGACCTGCGCCACACCCTTCTCCATGATTAACTGACGTCGGGCTCGATAATCGTCGGCGATATCACTCATGTCGAAATGGTAGATGACGAGATCGGGTTCGAGCGTCATTAATGTATGTTTGAGTTTCAGGTAGGCGAGTAAGGGACAGTAACCGGGGACGCCTGCATTGATCACTTCCAGTTGATCAGACATGAGGGGCTGCATCGTTGCCTGAAGCTGTCGAGAGAAGGTGTCCTGCTCGTCGACGGCGGCGGCCAGAGTCGATTCGTCTCCGAGATTGAGGATCCGAAAGACTCCGGCAGGTTTGGGCACAGCGTAAGTCCCGCCTCGGCCCCCCCATTCATTGGTGCGGACGGTAACGTCTGCATGTGTGTCCGGATTGGTGCTGTGGTGCACCGAGAGCGGTTTCAGTTGATATTGGGCCTGCCAGCAGGGCGTGACCAAGGCATTTTCTGTCGGGGAACCGAGCAAATCGTCTTCATTAATGGCAGAATCAAAACGCAGTGCTACCTCCGCTGATCCGGCCAGGAAAATGACCAGTAGCGTGGTGATGAAAAGTTTGCGGATCCAACCGATACAAGCCAAAGATCTGCATCCGTGCAGAAATAGGATAAATGAGAGAGAAAATCCAAGGCGGGAGTGTACGGAAACGCCATATTTCTCACAAGCGGAGTTTCGCCAGTGATTTAGAGGCTTTCTACTGACCGATAACAGTCTGATCACAATGGGAAGGTGGCCGATCAGGACTGGGAAAACCCCTCGTCGCGATAAGACGAAACACTGAACATGCTATAAGTCCCCCTGTCCGCAGGGTATTCAATGATGAATAATCGCTGAATTTGCCTGGATCGGCGAAAATCCCCCTTTATATTCGAAGTTCAATTTCTATGATTGAACCAATCAAGTTGCTATGGTGTCCCCCCTGTAAGATCATCATAATTCCGGGCGTTCGTCCGCTCCCTCTTAGACCTGTGACCTTCCGCTGCCTCCTCTAGGCAAAATCACAGGCACTCAATTCAGTTAAGAATTATGCAGGTAAGAATTTCACCTCCGCTGATGGTGAAATCGGGTAAATACCGCTGCGGTAGATACCAGTAACGAAGCGACTACTGCCGAAGGGCTAATTTGAAGCTCGCCCGGTCAGGTTCCGACTACCACATGGATTGTCCCCGTACGGAATCCGTTTTTTATTCACGACTAACCAGTAAAGACTAGAATGTCCTCCTTTTCCCCGATTCATACCCGGCCTTATACAGAACCGAATATCTACAATAAAGTCTTCTGGATTGCTTATTTCGCCAACGTAAGCGTGGTGAGTGGAAATGCGCTCACGTTTCGTTTCGCAGAACTGGTGAATTTCCTGGGGGGTACGGAAGAAATCGCAGGCCAGATCATTTCGATCTCCGTTATGGCTGCGCTGGCAGGTCGAGTTGTCCTGGGGCAAATTATCGACCGGTTCGGCATTCGTGTCGTCTGGATGTCGATGTCGATCGTCTTTACGTTCGGTTCATTGATGATCGTCAGCGTGCAAGATCTAACCTGGGTTATCTATCTTGGAAGGATCCTGTTTGCGATTGGGCTTTCGGGGATGGTGACCAGTTCCATGGTCCACATACAGAATCAGGCCCCCGATCACCGTCGGACAGAAATCATTGGTAGCCTCGGAAGTAGCGGCTTTGTCGGTATGATACTGGGGTCCCAGTTGGGCGATATCGTGATGTCTCTTTTCCAGAATGAGGCAGTTCAGTTTCATGTAATGTTCGCGGTGCCTGTCGTGCTGGGAATCATTTACTTAATCCTGGTCACCATTCTGACTCGCGGCGAAAAGCCTGTGAGTAAAGAGTCGCAGGTCCCTTTCTCGTTTCGGCTTTTGTGGGAACAATGGCCTGGTTGGATTTTGCTCGTCTCATTCACGATGGGAGTCTGTTTCACTTCAATCTCGCTATTCCTGACCCGCTACGCGACGGAACTCGGATTGAAAGGAATCGGAACGTACTTCACCAGTTATGCCATTTCGGCGTTGATTTTCCGAATGGCCAGCCGTGATTGGAGTCGAACAATGGGTCGGCACCGGATGGTCTTGTTCGGCCTGGCAGCGCACGCCGTAGGGTACGCTCTGTTGCCTCTGTTGACGAAAGAATGGCACTTTGTCATTCCCGCTATTTTTAGCGGCTTTGGTCACGCGATTCTGTTTCCGGCGGTTGTCTCGCTTGGTTCCGGGAGCTTTCGCAAGGAGTGGCGCGGGATCGGTACGAATGTCATTCTCGGAGGGTTCGATGTCGGAACTGTCTTGTCGGCGCCCATTCTGGGAGCCGTCATTGTTTGGGGTGGAGCTGCCGGATTTGAAATGATGTTTTACGCCTGCAGTGCCACCGCAATTGCGACCATCGTGATCTACTCGCTGACAGCTGCGCGAATACCTGACCAGGATCTCCTGTTTGGAAAAACGGATATCACCCCGGTTGAATCTGAAGACTTCGCGGATAAATTTCCGGAAAAAATCGAACCCGCACTTCCTGTGTTCTCGGCAGAAAGAACTGCCCGGGAGAAAGTTGGTTGTGGCGCTGAGTAATTCAAACGTCAAATTGCATGTGACCGATGCTTCGTCTGCGGAGCATCGGTTCGCAAGCGTTTGGAAATGCTAACTGCTTTAAATTGCTGGACTTAAACGGTCCCTCCCGCTTGCTTCGCGTGGAGATCTTCTTCGATTGAGGTAAAAACATCCTCACCCACCTGCTACCAGGATTCTTGGTGTAGTATGGACTCCGATATCCAGATTCTCGTTGAGAAAAGACTATACCGATATCCCCTGCCGAGCAACGGAAGAATTGTCATTAAGTCTGGTTGATTGGGGAGACGATGAAGAGATGTGGACGGAATAGCTTTTCACTAGTGCACATCACATCTTGTCCAAGGCATACTGGAAATTATCAAATATCGGATGAGCGTTGAAATCTATTCTCAGCATTCGATCCGAATTAGATTGGTGACGGGTTTCGCCGCTAAGCCGACGCTTTGACCTTTGAATTTTGCCGACGTGGACAGTCCGATTTTCTAATTGCCTTCGAGAAGTCACCCGTTTAACGATGACTCAATAATTTTTCGTATTGCCCCATTTCCATTCGGTATAAACAAAGATAGTAGAATTATGACTACCTCCGGTAATCGTCCTGAATCAAATGGAAACATTTCTACCATCGATTCCACAGGTGATGTGGAATCTCTATTACGTCAGATCGAAGAACTGCGATCCGAAACCCGGATAATGGGCGCTCAGACAGCAGCGATTAATAAATCGCAGGCAGTGATTGAATTCGAAATGGATGGCACGATTGTCACCGCGAATGAAAACTTTCTCGGTGCGGTCGGTTACCGGTTGGACGAGATTCAAGGCAAACACCACAGCATATTTGTCGGACCCGAATATGCACGAAGTCCTGAATACAAAAACTTCTGGGCGAAGTTGAATCGGGGCGAATTCGAATCTAAAGAGTACCAGCGATTCGGAAAGAATGGCAAAGAGATCTGGATTCAGGCTTCTTACAATCCGGTTTTCAATGATCAGGGAGATCCAATACGAGTAATCAAATACGCATCTGACATCACTGCTCAGAAAATGCAAAACGCTAATTACGAAGGGCAGATAAACGCGATCAGTAAGGCACAGGCAGTGATCGAGTTTAACATGGATGGGACAATCATCACTGCCAATGAGAATTTTCTGAATGCAGTTGGATACAAATTAACGGAAGTTCAGGGGCAACATCATCGAATCTTCGTTGAAGATCGTCTGGCCAGCAGTCGCGAATATAAAGATTTCTGGGCGAGATTGAATCGGGGTGAATATGATTCTGGTGAATATCAGCGATTCGGAAAAGGTGGCAAGGAAATATGGATCCAAGCCTCTTACAACCCGATTCTCGATGCCAGTGGAAACCCGTTCAAAGTCGTAAAGTTTGCGACCGATGTTACTGCTCAGAAATTGCGAAATGCCGACTACCAGGGCCAGATCGAAGCAATCAGTAAGGCACAAGCGGTAATCGAATTTGAAATGGATGGAACTATTATCCAAGCGAACGAAAACTTTCTGTCGACGCTCGGATACTCTCTGGCTGAGGTTCAGGGACGTCATCACAGTATGTTTGTAGAGCCCTCGTTCAAAGAGTCTCGCGAGTATAAAGAGTTCTGGGAAAAGCTAAACCGGGGCGAGTTTGAGTCCAAGGAATACAAACGGATTGGCAAAGGGGGCAAAGCAGTTTGGATTCAGGCTTCTTACAATCCTATCTACGATATGAATGGCCGACCCTTTAAAGTCGTGAAATACGCCACGGATATTACCAGATCGACCTTGGCCAAAATGGCCGTTGCCGAACTCTCACGCGATTTCGAGATGAATATCGGTGCCGTTGTGGAAGGGGTAAAAGAAGCGGGGACTACATTGCAGGGAAGTTCCAAAAGCCTGGCAGTCGCGTCTGAAGAAACTGCTCGCCAATCGCAGGTCGTTTCTGAAGCAAGTAAACAAGCCAGCGACAATGTTGAATCTGTCTCGGGTGCCGCCAGCCAGTTATCGCAGTCGATTAACGAAATTGCTTCTCACGTTCAGGAAGCGTCACGAATGACGCAACAGGCTGTACGAGATGCTGACAGCACGATTATCACTATGAACGAACTGGGGGCATCGAGTGTCGAGATTGGTCAGGTCATCAAAGTCATCACATCGATCGCTCAACAGACAAATCTCCTCGCTTTGAATGCAACTATCGAAGCGGCCCGAGCGGGAGAAGCGGGTAAAGGTTTCGCGGTTGTTGCGAACGAAGTGAAAGAACTCGCCCGTCAGACCGCCTCGGCGACGGAAGACATCAGTCAGAAAATCGGAGCCATCCAGGGAGCGACCAGCGGAGCGGCTAGTGCAATCAAGGTGATTGGGGACAGCATTCGCAAGATCGACGAAATTTCCACCACGATCTCTGGTGCCGTGGAAGAACAGAATGCAGCAACGAATTCCATCGCCGGGAACGTTTCCGAAGCCTTTAAGGGAACGGAGGAAGTGACGAACAATATCGCCAGTGTGTCGGAAGCAGCCGGGGAAGCTGGTAAAGGAGCGACCGAAGTTCTCGACGCCGCCAACCGTCTGGCCGATGAATCGTCGACTTTGGAACAGATCACTCAGAGCTTCCTGCGAACCTTCCAGGAAAAAGTCTCTCAGATGTAAGTGGAACTACTTTTCTGACCGATTCTGTTTAAATAAATCTGTATAAATAAAAAGGTGCTCACCGGTTGTTCGGAGAGCACCTTTTTTTCGTGTAGACCGGTGACCAGTTGGTATGATAGCAGAATTAAAGCTATGCATCACCAATTGAGCACTCGGAAAGTAACCTCATGATTTCTCGACTTCTTGTTTCTGTCCATACATTCGGACTCTGTTGTCTGATCATGAGCCTCTGGCTAGCCTGTACTTCATTCAGCTGCGGCGAAGAAGAGAGCGGCAAAAACCAGGTGGATCAGAAAGGGCTGATAGGGAAGGTGTTGGGGAAATCCATTTATCGGAGTGACGTTGTCGGAGAGACCGACAGTGAATTCAGGATTAACGTAGCATCCGCGTTTCTGAGCCCCCTCTTGGACAAATATAAAGAGGAGCACAAAGCGGAGATTGATCCAACCGAGAAAGAGCTCATCATCGTGGCCGGGAATTTAGAGAAACGATTAGCAGAGGTGGAGAAGGAGGAAGGGGAATCGGAAGCATTAACTGAGCTTCAATCTGGAACCCCCTCCCCTGAAGCACAACTCAAAATGTTGGAAGATGCATTGATCGAAGTCAAAAACTTCTCGCCTGAGGAACAGGAGGAGATAGAGCAGCATAAGGAACTGCTTGATCAATACTCGAAGCGAATTGAACTCTTACGAAAAGAGATCCAGTACCCTTCCTACCGATTGGCGATCTTCATGTTCGGTCACTGGAAGTTCCAGAAACATCTCTACGACGAATTTGGTGGCGGTCGTGTGATGTGGCAGCAACGGGGAGTCGAAGCGTTCGACGCAACTCATAACCTGATTAAGCAATTTGAGGAAGAAAAGCAGTTCGAGGTTTTCGATCCCAAGGTGCGCGAGGAGCTCTATCACTACTGGACTCGCGAAGATAGCCCCTTTTTAACGGCGGATCCGGAGAGGGTCAAAGAATCCTTCCTCCAGCCCGAATGGCTGAAGGGGATTGAATTCGACTCGGAAGAATCGGAGGAGAAAAAGCCTGAGTAGGAAGGCCTACTTTAAAGCTTTGCCTGATTCGATATCTTTGACCAGTTCGGCCAGAATGGCGGGATCTTCCTTTTCAAGGATGTGCGCAATTCGGCTTTTGGGAACTTCGAGGCGTTCCATCATCTTTTCGGCCCGCTCCCAGTGCTTGGCCTTCTTCTTTTCGCTGGTTTCCAGGTAAAGGTTGGTCACGAGTTCACTCAACTTCTGTGAGTCGATGGACTCCCGGTTGTCGTAGTACCGGCCAATGATTTTTTTCTGATGTTCCGAATAATCACGACTCATGAAGTCGACCTTTTTTAAAAATCGAGAGTAGGTAATGCAGTGTTGTGACTGACGAATTTGTAACGTCAGGCGATATAGACTGTTTTCAATTCCTGATATGGTTTTCGGCAACCCAGGGCACTTTATTGAGCTCGTTTGTAAAACGGAAGAGGCACTACCTGAGCCGGCTGCCGTTTACCCCGAACATCGACTTCGAGTCTTTGTCCCGTCTCAGCGAGATCGGCTCGCAGATAACCCATCCCGATTGATTCCTGAAGTGTCGGGCTGAACGTGCCGGAAGTGACTTCCCCGACCTGTTCCTCGCCCAGAAAGAGCAGCGCTCCCTCTCTTGCAATGCGACGCCCTTCCAACTGGAGACCGACTCGTTTGACCGTTCGTGGCGATTCGGTTCGCTTTACGAGAACATCATGGCCGATGAAATTGGTCCCTTTCAAGTGAACCCCAAATCGAAGTCCGGCGGTGATCGGATCGATCTCTTCGTTCAGTTCGTGCCCATACAATGGCATGGCTGCTTCAAGCCGCAAAGTGTCTCGACAACCCAAACCGGCGGCGGTGATACCAAATTCGCTTCCGGCCTCCATCAATGCTTTCCAGAGGAACAGTCCTTCATCAGAGGGAAGAATGACTTCGTATCCATCTTCTCCGGTGTAGCCTGTACGGCTCAGCAGAACGGGTTTATCGAACAGCGTTGTTTCGATGAGTTGGTAATAACCTAATTGGCTTAAATCAGCAGGTGTATGTGGTTGCAGGATGTCGATCGCCCGAGGCCCCTGCAGAGCACACATAAACTGTTCAGTAGTTTTGTCTTCGATGGTAACGGTGTAACCCGTTTGGTGCTGATGAAGCCAGTTCACGATTTTCTCGCGATTGGAGGCGTTCACAACCAGCATGAACTGGTTGGCCAGGCGGTACAACAGGACGTCATCCAGAATTCCCCCCTGCTCATTCAACACGAAACCATATTTAACCTGTCCAACTTCCAGTTTAGAAGCGTTTAACGTCAGTACATGTGACAGGAAAGCTTCTGCATCGTCGCCCGAGAACCAGAGCCGTCCCATGTGGGCGACGTCAAACAGCCCAGCCCGTTGCCGGACGGCTTCGTGCTCAAGTACAATCGTGGTGTACTGAATGGGCATCTCCCATCCAGCAAAGTCGACCATCCGGCCATCCTGTTCCACATGCCATTCGTGGCAAGCTGTCTTTAAACCTGTCTCAGTCATCAGTTCCTGTTTCCTCTTGAATGCATATCTCTCTGGTTTCGCTCAGCCACTCCGGCGACAAAACAGAGCTGTCCGAATTGTAGCGAAGCCTGCCGCAAATCTGCAGACAAGTGTTGCCGTTTTTCATTGAAAACAGCGATCCTGTCGATCCAGCCTTGTTCTATAGTGTTCCACTCTGTTCGAAGCGGTTATGGTGGAAAGAGTAATAGCTCGCTTCCTATCCCTCGATAGTGCTCATGTCGTTCCGATTCTGGAGACTTGAAAAATAATCATGTTAATTCCAACGCATCAACTTCATACGTATCTGACAGGACTCGTACTTACTTTCATCTTATCAGTATCTATTTCGGCAGCAGATGAATCTGCAGAAGTGGAAGTGCAGCGACCTCCGAATATTCTGTTGATCACGGCCGATAACCTGGGCTATGGAGATCTTGGGTGCTACGGCAACGAGATAATGCAGACTCCACACCTTGATCAGTTAGCCCGGGAAGGGATGCGCTGTACCAGTTTTTATACGGCCTCCCCCACCTGCACTGTCTCCCGGGCCACGTTACTGACGGGACGATATCCTCAACGGATTGGCTTGAATCATCAATTGAGTCGTGAGGAAAACTACGCCGCAGGTTTATCGCTGAAAGAAAAACTCATTCCGGAATATCTGAAACCGCTGGGATACAGGACGGCCTGTTTCGGGAAATGGAATATCGGATTTGGTGAAGGTTACCGACCTACCGAGCGTGGTTTTGATACATTCTTCGGGTTCGCTGCAGGAAACATCGATTACTACCGATACGTCTATAATGGTCGCCACGATCTCTGGCGGAACGAAGAGGAAGTATTTGAAGAGGGATACAGTACCGACCTCTTTGCGGACGCTGCCTGTGAATATATCGAACAGGAAAATAAACGTCCATTCTTCATTTATCTTCCATTTAATGCGCCGCATTTTCCGAGCGTTGGGAACAAACAACCTGGAGAACCGAATGAGTGGCAGGCTCCCGTGTGGGCATTTGAAAAATATAATTACGATCCGGATACGGACGATCCTCAACAACGTTACCGGGCCGTGGTAACTGCACTTGATGCGGCGATCGGACGAGTGCTACAGCAGCTTGAAACATCGGGCGTTGCCGAAAATACGTTGGTTATCTGGTATTCCGACAATGGTGCATTCATGTTGAAAGACCGTGGCTTGGAAGTGAGTACGAATCATCCTCTGCGAGAAGGAGGAGTCACGTTATGGGAGGGTGGGATCCGAGTCCCCTGTATTATTCGGTTCCCCGGTGAAATCAAGGCTGATCAAGTTATGAACGATCCATTCATCAGTTTGGATCTTCTTCCGACATTGGTTCAAATTGCTGGCGGCTCTCTCAAAGGGGAACCTCAATCTGATGGACAGGATGTCTGGCCGTTAATGACTGGGGTTTCCAGTCCGAAGAACGCCCGTCCGTTCTTCTTTGAATTCCGTCAATACAGCGCTCTACGGCAGGGGAAATATAAGATTATCCGAGAAAAACCAACGCAGGACTTTCAATTGTTTGATTTGACAACGGATCTCGCGGAGAGCAAGGATCTTTCCCGTCAACAACCTTCAGTTCGTGCAGAACTCGTAAGTCAGTTTGAGATCTGGAAAAGTCAATTCGAAGAATAAATCCTTCACTCGCCAGGGAGCGATGTTATGTCTTTAAAATCGATATTCGCGCGGACGACTTTATTGTTGATCGCTCTCGGGGTTAACTTGATGTCGGCTGATTCTATTTGTGCAGCGGAGCCTGAACTTTCCAAACTCAAGATTGGATATACAGAACTTCGCACGAATCTTCCCGGAGGTCGGCATGCCAATGTGCGAACGTTTCGGGCGGCGATTTCTCAGGCGGATGGTTCAGATAAGCTTCTTGTTGCCGAATCTTTGGTTGATAATCAGGATGTCTGGACACAGTTCGCGGGCTGGTCGCCCGATGGTCGACAGGCGATTATTCTCCGGGGTTGGCAGGATCCACAAAACGCAACGTGGGAAGAAGAACACAAGAGATTCCGAATGGAGAAAGGGAAATGGGAACTGGATACCATCCTCTACGACCTTGAATCAGGAGCAATGTTGAATGTGTCGGATGTGGAACGCGTCAGTCACTATAATGGTGGACTCTTTTATCTTCCGGACAACGCAGGCTTGGGGTTCACGCCGCTTATTGATGGAAAATCGCAAACGTATTTGATGGATTTGGATGGTAGCAATAAACGGAATGTGACGGGTGAGGATAGTGGTTTCGCCTATGGCTACTCCGCCAGCCCCCAAGGGGACCTGATCAGCTACCATGAAAATTATCAGATTTTTCTCTCTCAACCGGATGGTTCGGGAAAGATGCAGATCGAAACGGGAAACTCTTTTAATTTTGGTCCGAGTTGGTCCCCGGATGGGGAATGGATCATGTTTCTGAGTGGCAAACATTATCAAAGCAACCCTTACCTTGTTCGTCGAGACGGGACTGGTCTACGAAAACTGGTCGATCTCGGCGGATACGAAAGCCATATCCTGTTTCTTGATGTTCCTGATTACCATCAGGGGAGCAGTGATCTGCCTGTCTGGTCGACGGATGGCAAGTTGGTCTTCTATACCGCAATAGTGAATGAGAATGTAGAACTCTTCCAATGCTCGCTTGCGGGAGAAGTCACTCAATTGACGAATAGCCCCAGTGGGACATTGCACTACCATCCACAACCCTCTCCCGATGGTAAATGGTTGCTGTATGGTTCAATGCGAAAGGGAGTGCGTCAATTGGTGGTCATGAATGTCGAGAATCGGACCGAGTTTGAGGTCACTCACCTAAGTAAAGGCCATGCCGCGATGTGGCCGCATTGGTGTCCTTATGGAGAATAAACAATCGGGAAAATCTGGGCTCCCAGCGTCTATGAAAACATCTATGAAAAAGAAAAAGCGGAACCTTTCCGGGAAAAGGTCCCGCTTTTCTGCGAGATGGTGTGAGCAGGTCGCTCACCTGGGGGATTACTTCTCGGCTTCCATAGTGGCAACCACCTGTTGCTGTTCGCTGACGGGGGCCTCTTCTTCCTGGCTCACTTCACTATCCTCAGATAGTTTGGCATCGCCAGTTAAGTTTTTCTGTTCTGCTTCGGCAGTTTTGTAAGAACTCTCTGACAACTCCAGGTCGAGTTGGAGTTTGTTCAAACCGTCGAACGCAGCCACCTTGTAGGATTCCGACATGGTGGGGTAATTGAAAACAGTGTCGCGGAAATACTCAATCGTTCCGTCGAATGCCATGACAGCCTGGCCGATGTGTGTCAGCTCTGTTGCTGATTCACCGATGCAGTGGACGCCGAGCAGTTTCTTGGTTTCGCGATGGAAGAGAATCTTCAACATTCCGTGAACGTCACCCGAGATATGTCCCCGTGCGATTTCATGGTAACGGGCCACACCAACTTCGTAAGGAACTTTATCCTGTGTCAGTTGGTGCTCCGTTTTTCCGATCATCGAGATCTCGGGAATCGTGTAGAGCCCGTAAGGGAGTTGGTCGACGTGGTCGTACTTTTTGTTAAACATGTTGCAGACAGCACGACGGCCCTGCTCCATGGATGTACTGGCCAGTGCCGGGAAGCCGACGATGTCACCCACCCCATATATGTGGGGTTGCCAGGTGCGGAAGTTCTCGTCACACCACAGTCGGCCACGTTCATCCGTTTTCAGTCCGGCGGCGGGAAGATCGAGTTCATCGACATCACCTACACGACCAGCGCTGAATAAAGCAGTATCGGCGATGAGTCGTTTTCCACTTTCCAATTGAACTACCACGGATCCATTACGTTGGCGGTCCATACTGGTGACATCTTCCCCCAGTCGCATCACCATTTCGAGTGAGCGGGCATGGTAAAGAAGTGTTTCAATCACTTCCCTATCGCAGAAATCGAGCAGTCTTTCGCGTCCATCGACGACAGTCACTTCAACGCCCAGAATGGCGAACATAATGGCATATTCAATTCCTATGACGCCACCACCGACGACGATCATCGACCGGGGAATATCTTCCAGGTCCAAAATCTGATCGGTGTCGAAGATTGATTTTCCATCGAAATCCATATGATCGGGGCGAGCTGGTTTGGTTCCGCAGGCGATCAGAATCTTGTCGCCTGTGATTGAATGGTCCACATCGCCTTTTTTGGTCAGAATGCCAACGGTGTGCTCGTCCAGAAATTGAGCGTCTCCACAATGGACATCGATTCCGTTACGTTCCAACTGGTCGTGAATCAAATCGCGTTCATGCTGTGTGACTTGGGCGATTTTCTTACGGAGGTCGTCCATTTTGATGTGGCGTTTGCGACGATACAGCTCTGAATAAACTTCTCGCTGGCGATAGCCAGTCAAGTGCATGATTGCTTCACGCATTGTTTTGGAGGGAATCGTTCCCGTGTGCAGGCAGACGCCTCCCAGTCGATTGAGTTGTCGCTCGATGAGAGCGACTTTTTTGCCCATCTTAGAGGCGGCAATCGCTCCTTTGTGGCCTGCCGGTCCACTACCAATCACAATGAGATCATAATGTTTCATGAAACAACCAGTACGCTAAGAGATGAATTGAGGGGATGAAGTGCATCAGTTCGACGACGAAAGTTCCACTTGTCGAAGATCCCGGAACTAAAGATCAGCAGCACGATGCTTGGTACCCAAAGCAGTCGCAGCAGGAACTTCAGCGCGCGAAATAATATAGTGTTAGTTTTTATCGATCCCGAAGGACGCGGGGTTTAACCGTATTCAGAAGGAATACGTAAGATCGGCGGCATCTGGGTAGAAATGACGATTGAACCGAATTTAAGGGTAGCTGAGACCGCGCAAGATGGAAGTGAGATGCGAAGACAGTCGTTCCCGTCCCTGAAAAAGTGGACGTAACATTTCCGCAGAAGAGGCAAAGTGCGAAAGAAGCGATCATCGACGTTTCAAGCTCAAGCGTCGGCAGCGTGCTATAAGCTCCGATTCAGCGACGAGAATCGAGGATGAGATTCAGGAGTTAGGCAGATCAAACAACAGTGTGAGTGTGCATATGCCTATATCCGTATCGAGCAGAATATGTTGCGAGCTGTCCCAGTCGGATTCAAAGAACAGTTTGTTTTCATCGACCAGAATTTTAGGCAAACCAAGCTGAAGCTCTTCTCTGCTAAGTTCTCGTTTTCCTTGTCCACCAATCATGTTAGCCATTTCGCCTACAGCATCTATGACGAAGTCATCGAGATCTTCGGGTTCCAGGCCGGTTAAACGATTGAGTACTCTTTTCGCCGAGTGTTCTGTCACGCTAATGCAGACCATACCGTTGTAAGAACCGGAGATGCTGACGCTGGCAGTGATCGGTTCGAGAGTGTGGCTTCCGATGGGCAAAACTTCTTTAACCACGCATTTGCTCTCCAGCATCAACGTGAAAAAAGAATATGCCGCGTCGCAGAACGGCTTCGAGAGCTTTTGTTCCCCGCTAAGCCTGGTTGTGATCGTTGACATGAAAAAAGCTCTCGAAGGATTTTGATACTACTGGCTATTCCTGCTCAGGTAGACAGTAGTGATCTATTTCTGCTTACCTGTATTAACTTCGGTTCCCGGAGATGCGAGGGATTAACCTCAGGTAAACATCATATCTGTATCGGTTAGTCGAATCGTGACCGTTGGCCCTGCTGATCAGAGAGGGCGAATGACTCCCAAGTATCGCACAGTCATTTGCAATCTAGATCATTAATGACCAGATGGCCTTGTTGTACTTTTGCCTCACCGCTGTTCTGATTAAAAAGAAACAGACCTCCCATCCTTGATTGCGAAAACTGTTTTGATCTGCATATTCGACATTTTCGGATTCTGTGGACAACTATTGTTCAACAGCGAATGGTCAACGAGGGTCATCACACCGTAGTTGATTCCATGTCATCTGGAAGTCGATAGGACATTTCGCATTCAATGTCATCGGGCACCGGGTGATAGGGTGGCGAAATTGCATTTCCACACAATGCAATGCATGACGACCCGGTTGCATAAAACGGCTGAACTCTTTTGATATCGGACCATTCTCGCCTGCACCTTCATCGTTTGTATGACTTGAAATCGCTAGCCGTGCTCCCTTCAGTTCATCGTCCACTCCATAGAACTCGTCCCCCCCCACTGGATGGCCGCAGGCGGCAAAATGAACACGAATCTGATGCAAACGGCCTGTCACTGGTTTGGCTCGGACAAGCGTGTGACGGGGGCCGCGGTCAATTACTCGAAACTGAGTGAGAGCCGCTTTCGCATCTCGAGCATGGTCGCCGGCAGACATCAAAATCGTTTCGCATTCGGGATGCGTTCCTATAGGGAAATCGATTACACCTTCATCCCTTTTCATAACACCTTCCAGAATGGCCAGATAAGTTTTGTCAACTTTGCTCCTCTGGAACTGCAATGACAACTCGCGATGAGAAAGATGCTCCTTGGAGAGCAGAATCAATCCACTGGTCATGCGATCGAGGCGATGAACGATACCGGGTCGCAGAAGCCCCTTATAAGTGGTTTGCTGATCGAGATGATGCTGAACGGCATTGCATAACGTTTCGGACTGAATTGTACCGACAGGATGGACCGTCATCGGTGCGGGTTTATTTATGGCCAGCAGCCAGGGATCTTCATGGACAATAGAAAGTTCGACCTCTTCCGGCGCAATTAGTTTGTCCGGTGGTTCAATCAATTTAATATTCACCCGTTGGCCTGGATTGACTCGATCTACCAGCAACGCTTCCCGATTGTCGATGAAGACAGCCCCGGCATGAATCATACGTTGCATTCGCCAAGGCGAATAATTTCGCAGGTGCTTAATCAGAAAGCTGTCTATGCGCACTCCCTTCAAATAGCTTTCAACTATGAATTCAAAACGGGGGAGTGAAATCATACGAATTTATCAATGGGCGAAGATAAGGCTTGAAGAGACAGGCTCAATGTCTGATGATCGAAGTGTCTCATCTTATCGAGATCGCTTCAGTGCAGGAAGAAATCGACTCATAAAAACTGCACTCCTCTCCCCTTCCCGACCTACCAACAGGAGCTCTCCCATGGATCGTCGATATTTTCTCAAAGCAGGTGCCCTCTCTGTGGCGGCCGCCTCCCAGGTTACCGCGACTCAGTCTGCCAAGGCGAATGCGAGTGAACGACTCCGTGTTGGTGTGATGGGTTCCGGGGGACGCGCCCTGGGTTTGTTGAAAACATTTTCGGAGAATCCGGAGGTTGAAGTCGTCGCGATTTCTGATATCGACAGCCGTAAACTACCCCAGGCTGTGGAAGAAGTGATGAAACGCCAAAAGACACGTCCCGAAACGATGAAAGACTTTCGAAAAATCATCGACGACCCTTCGATCGATGCCTTGGTTGTGGGAACGCCCGATCATTGGCATGCCATTCCTACCATCATGGCTTGCCTGGCGGACAAAGACGTGTATGTGGAGAAGCCGGATGGAAACAACATTGAAGAAGGACAACGAATGGTCGCCGCGATGCGTAAAACTGGCCGCATCGTGCAGATGGGGTCGCAGCACCGCTCAACCGACCGCATGAAGTCTGCAATCGCTTATGCAAAAGAGGGGCATTTGGGACGATGCCTGTTTGCAAAAGCATGGGAAAGTGCCAAACAGGGAAATATTGGTAAACCGGCAGACGGGACTCCTCCAGAAGGAGTCGATTACGATTTCTGGCTCGGTTCCGCTCCCGAACGACCGTTCAATCCCGTCCGATTTCATGGGCATTGGCGATGGTTTTACGATTACGGAACCGGCGATCTGGGCAATGATGGTGTGCATCGACTTGATATGGCGATGGCAATCATGGACGCTGCTGCGGAAGCTCAGGGGGAACAACCTCTTGGTCTGCCTCGTACAATCTCGGCAGCAGGGGGAAAGTGGTACTTCGATGATCTTCAGGAGTTTCCGGACACCTTACAGGTTACTTATGAATTCGCCGGAGAGCGGCCCAAAATTCTGACTTACGAGATGAAACTGTGGGTTCCCTATAAATACTATGATGAAACGGAGGCGGCAGTTATTTACGGTGATCAGGGTTACATGGTCGCCGGAAACCGGGGCTGGCGAGCGTACACGTCCGGAGGCAAACTGGTCAAGGAAGTCGCGGGAGACACCCATGAACGTCCGCACGTGCAGAACTTCGTCGATTGTGTGAAAAGTCGCAAAAAGCCCGTCTGTGATTTGGAGACTGTCGGCCATCCGGCCTCAGTCCTTTGCCATTCCGGAAACATCGCTGCCAGAATTGGACGTACTGTCACGTTGGATCCTGAGACGGAAACCTTCGTTGGAGATGACGAAGCGAACGCGCTGAGAGGTCGACCGGACTATCGCAAACCGTGGTCACTACCGGAGATATCTTGACAGCCACGCTCTTCTCTATACTCCCTATCTTTTCCGTTTTGTTCGATACAACTGTAAGTCCTTCGCTGATTGCTACATTTGTCCGATTTTACTGGAGAGGATTGACTGGAAGAGTCGACGTAAGAAGCATGGCTTGCGCTAGAGAGATTCTCATCGTGAGCCGGATTGTTTATCAGGAAAAGGCAACAATCGGGTTGCTTCTTACAAATATCGCCGCACCGACAGGGAGGTTGGGGCATGCTTCTGAACAAATTGTATGGTTGGAAATCGGGAATTGCCGTTTTATGCCTGTCTGTCGCCATGACGGGCTGTGCATCCAGCGGAGGCTTTCTAGCCAAAATGAAACCGAGTTCCATCCGCAAGGTCTGGAACAAAAGTCGTACAGGACTTGAGGAACCGCAAGAAGTTCACGAATCGTATGCGAAGTGGCAGGAGCAGCAGGGAAACCTGACTGAAGCACGTCAGTCGTATGAATTTGTGCTTAAGCAGAACCCCAAATCCGTTGATGCGATGTTGGGGCTGGCAAGGCTGGATCAACTGGGCGGACAAGCGGAGCGTGCTGAAAAAGCGATTCAGGATGCTCAGTCGATTGCTCCCAATGATCCTTCCGTGTTGAGTGCACTTGGTCAGTTTTATGTTTCCCAGGGGCGATTTTCTGAGGCCACTGACGCACTACAACAAGCCGCACTCATCTCTCCCAACGACACGACAGTTCAGTATCATCTCGGCGTAGCTCTGGCTCGCAGTGGCGATCTCGATAGTGCCCGACCTTACTTCGTCCGCACTGTGGGCGAAGCCGAAGCGCATTACAACATTGGCTACATCCTGAATGAAATGGGACAATCTGTTGCTGCCGAACAAGAGCTGATGGCTTCTCTTCAGAAGAAACCCGATCTGCAATCGTCACAACAATTGCTGGGTGATATTCGCGGACAGCATGCTCAGACGATGTTGGCTCAAGGACAAGTCCCTCAGCAACAATTCGTTCAGCAACAGCCAGTTCAACAATACGCTGCGATGCCTCAGGGAATGCTAGTTCAACAGGCTCAGCCCGGAGCGATGCCCGCCTATCAACAGGTGCAGCAACCTGTTCAGCAGCCGATGCAACAGGGTGTGATGATGGGATCACCAGTCCAGCAAGTTCAGGCTCAAATGCCTGGTCAGCCTAACCACCAAGTCGTGGAAGCTTACTGGCAGAACCAGAACAGTGTTGCTCCGCAGAATCAGGTCACCCATGCCAGCGGAACACCGCAACAACAGCATGTGCCTATCATTCAGCAACAATACATCGGAGGACAACCTCCCGTGCAACAGGGTCAACTTCAACAGAGTCCGCAAGGTCAGCAGATCGAGCAGTGGAATCCTCAGGGAACAGCTCAGCGTTAGACCGATTGCAGGTTGAACTCCCAAGTTCAAACACATAAGTACCAATGAAAAGAGGCTTTCCGATTCAGTTCGGAAAGCCTCTTTTTTTTGTCATGTACAGGAAGTCCCCACGATTGAGCCAGTGGTTGTCAGCGCGATTGACTTCGGTTAGTCGCGGCTTGTCAGTTTCATCAGAAGCTTCAGGATTTCGATGTACAGCCAAACCAACGTCACCAGTAGACCGTAAGCTCCATACCACTCCATGTATTTGGGAGCACCATGTTCAGCACCCTTTTCGATGAAATCAAAATCGAGAACCAGACAAAGGGCAGCGATAATTACGACAATGACGCTGAAGCCAATGCCGATGGGTCCGCTACGATGAATGTAGGGGACGGTCGATCCAAACAGATGCAGCACGAACGTGGTTAGATAAACGAGAGCAACTGCACCCACTGCGGCATACATGCCTGTTTTGAATTTCTCAGTCGCGCGAATCAGCCCCATGTTATAGGCCGTCATCATGGCGAACAGGGTTCCGAATGTCAGACAAACGGCTTGGAATACGATTCCGGGAGCAACTGCCAAGTATTGGGCCTGAACCCAGGCGGAAACAGCTCCCACGAAGAATCCTTCGGCAATGGCATACACAGGTGCTGCCCAAGGGGCCTGCCGTGGCGAGAAGAAGATCACCAGCCCCATGACCAGACTGGCCACGATGCCGCCAATCATCCAAGGCATGGCGATGCCCATATTGGCATTCAGACCTTCCATCGGATCAATCAATGTCCAGGGAACGGCGCCTGCAGCAACCACGATTAAAACGAGAAATGAGGTTTTGATCGCGGTTCCCTTCACCGTCATGGTGTCGGTACTTGCTATGCCGCGAGAAAACGTGTCCGAAAACTGATCCGACGTAAAAACGGGGTTAGACGAACGTAACATAAAATGAATTCTCCCTGAATTGGTTGGGCTTCAATCATGTCTGTGGGACTGATAATAGAGGAGATCAATCCATACCAGGCAGTATTGAAAGTGAAAGAATTGAACGTAGTTCGGGAAGGGTTCCCCGGAGTTTTGAATTGATTTGAATCGCTGCATTCTAAAGTTCCCAGATTCGATGTACAAGTGTTGTTTTAGTGCAATGGGAATAATTCACCAGTTGGGAGAAGTTCCCATCTGGAATCCGCTTTGGTTCTGTTCAGCTGATCCAGGCTGATCCTTTGCTGCACTGAGGAGACCTGTCTATGATGGGTTCGCGTTCGTTGATTTGCTTAGTTGATTTACTTGAATGAATAAAAAGGGAACTGGTTTCATGAAGCCGGTTCCCAATGCTGCCGGGACTGGGAGAGAAATGCTGGAATTCTGGATCGATGTAGGTGGAACGTTTACCGATGTGCTGATGCGCGAGCCGAAAGGCCGCATTCACACGTTCAAGACGCTCAGTTCGGGAATCACCAGAGGGAGCATATTCACACAAATCGACAGTCAGCAATTCGTCGATCCGCTGCGGCAGAATGACCCTTCCCAGTTCTGGATCGGGTACGAGATTAAGTTGTTTGATGAGTCGGGAACGCTACTGAAAAGCTCGACCGTGACTGGCTACGATAGTTCTACAGGCCAAATCTCATTAGCGGATTCTATTCTCGAATCCGCTGTAACGGGTTTGACTTATGAATTGACGGCTGGTGAGGAATCGCCCGTACTCTCGATTCGATATCTCCTCGGGCTGAAACTCGACGAGAAAATCCCTCCGGTGATCGTCAAGCTGGGAACCACTCGGGGAACGAATGCCCTGCTGACTCGTTCGGGAGCTAGGACGGCCTTCATCACGACAGAAGGTTTCCGCGATATTTTGTTGATTGGCAATCAGGACAGACCGCGTCTGTTTGATCTGAAAATCGAAAAGCCTGAACCCCTTTTTGAATCAGTCGTTGAAGTCAAAGAGCGGATGACGGTTGAGGGAGAAGTTTTAATCTCTCCCAACCTTGAAGCCATTCGCCGCGAACTGGAGAGTTTGAAGAGTACCGGGATTGAGTCGATCGCGATCTGTTTGCTACACGCCTTCGCTAATAGCGAACACGAAGAGATGGTTGAATCAGTAGCTCGAGAGATTGGTTTTCGCAACATTACTCGCTCAAGCCAGTTATCCCCTTTGATCAAAATTATCTCGCGAGGCGACACCACTGTGGTGGATGCTTATTTAAATCCCGTTCTGCAAAATTATGTCTCCCGACTTCGATCCCGGTTGGGAGATTCGCGAATTCAGTTGATGACTTCGGCAGGCGGATTGGTCGATGCAGATCACTTCAGCGGCAAAGATAGTATTCTTTCCGGGCCAGCGGGCGGGGTCGTTGGTTTTTCTGAAGTTGGTAAGCAAGCCGGTTTTGCCAAGTCAATCGGGTTCGATATGGGAGGCACCAGCACCGATGTTTCTCGGTTCGATGGTGTCTTTGAACGGGAATTCGAAACTCGTAAAGCAGGTGTGCGGATCGTTGCCCCCATGCTGGCGATTGAAACTGTCGCGGCGGGTGGTGGGTCCATTTGCGATTTTGACGGCGTTAAGCTGCACGTCGGTCCTGCAAGTGCTGGTGCCGATCCGGGCCCTGCCTGTTATGGTGCAGGCGGGCCACTGACCGTCACGGACGTCAATCTGTATCTTGGAAAAATTCTACCGCAGTATTTTCCGTTCCAACTCAATCAGGAAATCGTCGGAATCAAACTGCAGGAAATCTGCGACCGAATTACCGCATCGCCCCTCGGAAAGAACTACACGCCGGAAGAATTGGCCGAAGGATTCCAGCAGATCGCGAATGCGAACATGGTTCGAGCGATTCGCAATATTTCTGTAGCCAAAGGATATGACCCGGCCGAGTATGCACTCATTAGCTTCGGCGGCGCGGGGGGACAACATGCATGTGCAATGGCTCGTTCTCTCGGAATGCGGGACATTGTGATACACCCCTACGCCGGAATTCTAAGCGCTTATGGAATCGGTCTCTCCGATGTTCGCCAGTTTGCCGAACGTTCATTGCTGAGTCTTTATGATAATGACTTCGAGTCGACTTTAGATTCTCTCTTCGCGGAGCTAGAGCATGAAGCAACTGCACAAGTTCTGGCGGAAGGTGTTCGCGAAGAACAACTGCAATCTCCAATAAGGTCATTAGAACTGCGTTATTGTGGTGTCGACTCGACGATTGTGGTTACGTGTTCCGAAGGCGACGGTGACTATAAAAAGCAATACGGACAACTTCATCAACAGCGATACGGTTATCAGCATCGAGAACGAGATGTTGAAGTCGTGACGGCCCGAGTAGAAGTGATAGGCCGGATGCCTCGACCCGAATGGCCTGTTCAATTAGAGTCGACGGGCGAACTGACATCGTCAGAAAGAACTCCCGTTTTATTCGCTGGCAAATGGGAAACAACGTCGATCTATCATCGCCGGGAATTGAAACCGGGAAATCAAATTGCCGGCCCTGCAATCGTTTGCGAACCAACAAGTACCGTCCTGATCGATCCCGGTTTTTCAGCCCGAATCGGTCAGCAGGGTGAATTGCTGATTAAAGATGTCAGCCAGACGACGCAGTTTCAGTTATCCGCTAAAGAAGTCGACCCAGTTCAGTTGGAGATTTTCAATAACCTCTTCGCTTCGATTGCCGAGCAAATGGGGGTGACATTACAGAAAACTTCCTGTTCAACGAATGTCAAAGAACGACTCGATTTCAGTTGCGCTATCTTCACTCCGGCTGGTGATTTGGTCGTCAACGCGCCTCACATTCCCGTTCATCTGGGAGCGATGGGTGAAACGGTACGCCATATTTTGAAAGACAATCCTGAAATTGAACCGGGAGATGTCTTTGTCACGAACGATCCCTACCGGGGTGGTTCCCATCTTCCTGACGTCACCGTGGTGACGCCCGTGCATGACGAGCACTCAGACGAGTTGTTATTTCTCACTGCCAGCCGCGCGCATCATGCGGAAATCGGCGGGATCGTGCCCGGTAGCATGCCACCCTTCTCTACTAACTTGGCCGAAGAAGGTGTCGTCATCCGGAACTTTAAACTAGTAGATCGGGGGGCGTCGCGTGAGGCTGAGCTACGGGCATTGTTACTTTCCGGTCCGCATCCGTCCCGGTCTGTGGAAGACAATCTTTCCGATGTTTCGGCCCAGGTCGCGGCGAATCAAAGTGGCGCAATTCAATTACTGGATCTGGTTGAACGTTATACTCAGCCGGTCGTGCAAGCTTACATGAGATTTATTCAGGAGGCCGCCGCCGCAAAAATGCGAATGGCTTTGAGAGAACTTCCTGATGGTATTTATGAACGAACAGATCATCAGGATGATGGGTCTCCTGTCCGGGTGAAGATTACCAAACAGGGAGAATCGGCCCATGTTGATTTTACGGGAACGGGGCCGGTTCTTCAGACGAACCTTAATGCCAACCGGGCGATTGTGACTGCCGCTGTATTATATGTCTTCCGTTGCATGATTGACGAAGACATTCCGCTGAACAGTGGTGTCCTCGAACCGATTACGATTAATCTGCCCGAATGCCTGCTAAGCCCTCCCGAACAGGACCGTCCTGAAGACTGTGCCGCCATTGTGGGAGGGAATGTGGAAACGAGTCAGAAAGTCGTCGATATCCTCCTGGGTGCGCTGGGGCTGGCGGCGGCCAGTCAGGGGACAATGAACAATCTCACTTTCGGCGATGACTCTTTCGGTTACTACGAGACGATTTGCGGAGGAAGTGGTGCGACATCCGATGCGGCCGGTACGGACGCGGTACATACGCATATGACCAATACACGCATGACCGATCCGGAAGTCTTCGAGAGACGCTATCCCGTAAGATTGTGGGAGTTCTCGGTCCGCACAGGTTCTGGCGGTGCCGGGCGTTTTCCGGGAGGCGATGGGATTACTCGACGAATAGAATTTCTACGATCACTGAAAGTATCGATGCTCTCGGAACGACGGGGGGAATATCTTCCCTTCGGACTGGAAGGGGGCAGCCCGGGTGCGAAAGGAATTAATACCTTACTAAAAGCAAGTGAGCAAAAAACGGGTGAAGAAAATCAAACTGACCTTGGTGGAAAGTTTGCCATTGAGGTCGAACCAGGCGATCAACTGCTTATTGAAACGCCCGGCGGCGGCGGTTACTTCTTCGCAGAGGATGGATGAGGACAAAAATCTTTATTTGATTGACCGATCACGCCAGAATATCGTGAAGCACATTGCCATGAACATCGGTTAAACGAACGTCCCGTCCTCCATAGCGATACGTTAGTTTTTCATGGTCCAATCCAAGTTGATGCAGGACCGTCGCCCACAGGTCGTAAACAGTGCTTTTATCTTCGACGGCGTGGTAACCGAATTCATCGGTTGCTCCGTAGGTGGTTCCTCCTTTGAATCCCCCGCCCGCCATCCAGACACTGAAACCGAATGGGTTATGGTCCCGACCATTCGACCCCTGCGAGAATGGAGTCCGGCCAAACTCGCCTGCCCAGATCACGATGGTGTCTTTTAATAGGCCACGGGCTTTCAAATCTTTGAGCAATCCTCCAATCGGTTGGTCGACCTGTTCCGACATCATTGAGTGTCCGGTCTTTAAATCACCATGCTGGTCCCATGGATTGGCAACTTGGCCATCGCCGTCATTCTGGGGTAGACAGGTTAATTCGACGAATCGAACCCCCTGCTCGACCAGTTTGCGGGCAAGTAGACATTGTCGACCGTAGTGACGAGTCATTGGATTCTGAGCATTGAAGCCGTACATGTCGAGTGTCGACTTCGTCTCGCCTTCCAAGTTGCAGATTTCAGGCACGGCGGTCTGCATCCGGTAGGCAGTTTCATAATTTCTTACAGCGGCTTCAACTTGGGCATCGTTGCGGGTTGATTGCAGAAATTCCTGATCTAAATCCTGGATAAATGCAAGACGCTTTCGCTGCACATCGTCCCGTTCCTGAGCGTTGATGTTTCGAATGGGTTCCGCATTGTCGATAGTCATCTGCGACGCTTGATGCTGAGCGGGAAGATACCCACTGCTCCAGAGTCCGACGCCCCCGTGCGGTGTACCGGATGGTCCGCTTTTCAGAACAACATATCCGGGAAGTTCCTGGTTCTCCGTCCCCAGCCCGTAGTTGATCCACGCACCGGCGCTGGCATGACCGATGAACGGGAAGCCGGTATGAAAGAAAAAGTTCCCTTGGGCGTGTTCGTTCACTGCACTGGTCATCGATCGAACGACGGCGATGTCATCAATGCTTTCGGCAACATGCGGAAAAAGCGAGCTGACGGGTAATCCGCTCTCACCGTACTGTTTGAAATCAAAGGGAGAACCGAAGATGTTTCCATTGTTATTAAACTGAGTTCGTTCCACCTTCACCGGCATCGGCTTGCCGTGCATTTCCTTGAGGAGTGGTTTCGGATCGAACGTGTCGATATGCGAAGCTCCGCCCGACATGTAGCAAAGAATCACATTTTTTGCCTTCGCCGGAAAGTGCGGTTCTGGGGCGAGCGTGCCTGCGTAGGATTGGTCACTCATTAGACTGGAGAGTGCCAACATCCCGAACCCGGAAGAGGCGGTCTGTAACAGTTGTCGGCGTGAAAAAATAGGATCAGTCATGGAAACCTCGAGGAGTGAATGTGAATCGCTACTTTGTTTCAAAAGTGGATACGACTACTCGTAGTAGATGAAGTTCTTCAGATTAAAAAGCGCGTGACCGAAATCGATCCAGGCTTGCTCGTCAGCCGGTTGCTGTCCGAGAGACTTTTGCTGAGAGAGGATATTTGACAGGGATGTTTCATATTTCGAGAGTTCCGTCTGCTGTGCGCTGGTCAGTTCGGCCCGAACCAATGCGGGCGAGACGAACAGTCCCAATGAATGGGAGGACGCTTCGATTTCAGCGGGACTCAGCGCTCGATCGTAAAATCTCGCTTCATAGATACGTCCCTTCAGATAACGGTTACTCGCGGCTGGTGAATGTCGCAAACCAAACAAGAAGTTCGAACCATCAGCGGCGAAGGGAAGCAACGGTGCTTTCTGAATCGTTTCGCCATACGGTTTTCCGTTTCGATAGCCGGTAATCTTTCCCTGCTCATCGTAGGAAATCGCAAGATGCACAGGTTCGCTAATCGCAACTTCTTCGGCATACCCTTTGAATTCGGCAGAGCGGGCATGATTGTTCGAACCGGCCAGCCAATGCTGGGGTCGTATCTCACCTAACACGATCGAGTCAAACAGAATTCCATCCTGACGTTGCAACGTCATCACGCCACTGCCCCGTTGTTCCAGATTGTCGAGTTGTACCCAGGCTTCGAACGTCTTTGCGTCAACCTGTGTCGGAACTGGTTCCGTTGAAACGTACCCTTTCCCGTCCAGTATCAACGCCCCGTCTTCGATTCGGGCAGTCCCATTGAGAGTTCCTTTAATGCCTGAAAGTTCATCGTCAGCGTGTTCATCGAACTTCCAATGGGCTATGGGGAGGGGAAGGTTGGCGATTAGTTCATCCGATAGCTCTCCCGGCAATAATCGCATTCTCACTGGTGCAAGTATAGACTCTATCTGTTCTTCGACCTGCTGTTGCCGATTCGCCAGTTCTTCAAATTCGGAATGCAAGACCTGATACCGACTGTCGAGTTCGGAGAGGAACTCACGGGAATGCATCATTTCTTTTTCACTGGGCAAACGACCGAGAGCCTGTTCGAACATGAGTTGAATCTGAGCCTCGGGCGACAGTTCCGGGTATTCCGTTTTGATCAGCTTGATCCAGTTCGCAGCATTTTTGGATAAGGAGGGATCGTTCATCAAAGTCAGCGATTGTCCCGGGACGTTGGTTTCATCGCGATTCCCCTTGGTGGCGAAAGGAGTGGGGGCATCAAACGTGGCTAGGAATTTATCGAGACTATTTCGTTTGATCAAACCATAGACAGAGCGTTGATGGCTGTCTCCATTCGGCTTATAACCCGGTCCGTACATCTTGAGATCAAGCTGCCCTGAGACCGCCAGAAGTGAATCGCGAATTGCTTCTGCTTCGAGCCGTCGGAGTTTTGCGTGAGACCAGTAATAGTTATCGGGATCGTTCTCTAGAGCCAGATCACTGGCAGTAATGGATCGTTTAAACGTTCCGGAAGTCACCAGGAAGCGGATCGTTCGCTTGAGAGACCAACCCTCGTTTGTGAAACGGGTTGCCAGGAAGTCGAGTAGTTCCGGATGAGTCGGTGGTTCGCCCAGTTGCCCCAGGTTGTCGGGTGTGCGCACGAGGCCGGCACCAAACAGATAATGCCAAAGCCGGTTCACAATCACTCGCGAAGTGAAGGGGTTGTCAGCACGAACAGTGTCCTCCGCCAGTTCCAATCGGCCACTTGCGTTGTCGGCGTAAGGAGTCGGGTCAACGGCATCCAGAAAACGACGTGGGATTTCCTGATTTAACTGTTTGTGATTGCCACGCACCATCAAAGGCTGATTGACAATATCTGCTTCCATCAAACCAGGCGCCCGTGTGGGCAACGGAACCTGTTTTTCCATAGTACGGTAATTGTCCAGCAAACCCTTGAGCTTATCATTGGTCGCACTATTGGATAGAAGTCCTGAATCGACAACTTGATTCAGGAACAATGCCTGGGCATCGGTCATCTGTCCGGATTGCCAGTTGGCTATCGCTGTTTGAGTTGCCTTTTGAATCGCTCCAGCGATCTCTGCGGAAGAGGTCGCACCGTTTTCATCTATCTCTGCAATAAGTGGGCTCAGGTATTCCAGATCGAATGAGGGTGGAACTTCTGTCCCTGTTCTGAAAACGACAACTTCTCGCAGTCCGAACCAGGATCGGTTGTTTCCTGAAGTTAGAATTGCCTGGTCTTCGGAGGTGGTGACTTCGAGGTGAATGTCGTCGCCATTCCAGTATTTTAGATCGAACTGGCTCCAATCCCAGTTTTCATTGTTGATCCGATGAACGGGATAGACGGTGCCGGATCGCGGGTAGTGCTGGACGGAATACCGGTTGAGTGCATTCTGATCGCCGACGGTTCGGAACCAGACTCTGTAGTCATCATCGAGATGAAAACGGGGAGACGACAGCACCGCCCGATGCTTGTCGGAAAGTCCGTGCGAATAAACACCAGCGGGATAAATGCCAGTGACGATGCCGTCACCAACGGGGGAAATGCTGAATTCACCAGCGGCTGCCGGTTGCTCTGTAAGGCCGTTTCCTTCCTGGTGCCACTGATTGAAATCGCCATCTTCAGCGAGTTTCCAGTGCTGGTAATATTCTCGATCACGATGGCGTTCAAGGTGGTTTTGTTCCGATTTCCAACTGACTTCGATATCGTTCCAGGCTTTCTGGAAAGCTTCAGGATCGGAGCTTTCGCTCAACTGTTTCCAGACGTGCAGTAGTTCGCGGCGGTCCTTCGTGTTTTTTATTGACTGTATTAGTGAATCGTCACTCTCGACAAGGCGAGTGGCGATCTGCGAGGACTCGGCCTGCCATGCACTTGCGAGTTTGTCCTTGATCTGATGTTTAAGCTCCGTTAGCTCCGGTTGGAACTTCGTCTGAACCTCTGGCAGGTTGACGTCTTTCGTTGCCGGACGAGTCGAATCGAGGATGCCGTACAACGCGTAGAAGTCGGCCTGACTGATCGCGTCGAACTTATGGTTATGACATCGGGCGCAAGAGACGGTCAGTCCGAGAAATGCTTTAGAGTAGACATTAATCTGGTCGTCTGTGAAACGAACTTTCTCTTCCAACGCATCCGTGGGGGCGAAACCATGGAAGACCATCCGCCAATGGGCGGGGCCGATGGCGGATTCGTTGATACCTGATTTGGCATCAACACGTGGGTTGGAAAGCAGATCACCCGCAATGTGTTCTTTAACGAGTTGGTCGTAAGGAATATCGGCGTTCAGTGCGCGAATCAGGTAATCGCGGTAGCGATATGCGTAAGGGATGGCGGGGTCCCCTTCTGATCCGTGTGAGTCAGAATATCGGACCCAGTCCATCCAATGCCTTGCCCAACGCTCACCAAATCGTTGCGAGTTGAGATAACCCTCTACCAGCTTCTCGTAAGCGTTGGGCGATTCATCATTCAGGAAATAATCGATTTCTTCGGGAGTCGGCGGCAGACCTGTTAAGACAAAAGAGAGACGGCGAATCAACGTTCGCTTGTCGGCGGGTGGTGCCGGTTTCAAATTCTGTTCGTTCAGTTTTCGTTGTATGAAAAGGTCCACTGGGTGGTCGGAGTTTGTCCCTTCGATTTGTGGAACCTCGGGCGATGCGATTGGTTGGAAGCTCCACCATTGCTGGCGTTCTTTGAAAGTCTCTTCCCAACTTCCGGCGATCACTTCTTCGGCATCCTCGGGGGCTTCACGCGGGTCCGGAGCCCCCATCTTAATCCAGGTCGTAAACTGTGCTATCGATTCGTCAGAGAGCTGGTCTTCCCCCTGCGGCATCTCCATGCCTTCAACTTCGTGCTTGAGAACTTTGATGAGCAGGCTTTGTTCTGGTTCTTTGAAATTGAAGAGCGGCCCCGAATCGCCCCCTTTGATCAATGCTTCGCGGAAATCGAGCAGCAAGCCTCCTTCGGCACTTCCTCCACTTTCGTGACAGGCATAGCAGCTTTCGACGAGCACGGGACGGATATGGTTTTCAAAGAATTCAAGTTGCTCGGCCGGAATCTTGTTTGTGGCGTCCGCTTTATTGTCTTTGACCTCTGCCTGATCTGCTTCCTGCGCGTGGAGCGAGTCTTCGCGTGTATTGGAAAACAGGCTGAATAAACTTAAAGAGAGGCCGATCGCCAGTAGGATTATCGTCTTCCCTGCTGGAAGGCTGAGCCAGGTTTTATCTCGTTGCGGGTAGGAAGGTGGCATGGTCAAATCCTTTGGGACACGCTGACTGGAGGTCGTCGTCGAGGCGGGAGGAGTAATCTGTATCAGGATTGTTGTTTGAATTCTTCGGAGGCAAGTCGCGCTCCTTCTTTTACGATTTCAGCCGTTATCGCCCATTCATCTTCAGGAATGCGAGAGGCGGGTCCGGCGATGGTGAGTGCGGCGACGGGGTGACCGTGCCGGTCGACAATGGGAGCGGCGATGCAGTGGATCCCCTCCAACCCTTCGGCCCGGTCTACGGCGTACCCTTGTTTCCGAATCTGTTTGAGTTCTTTATGAAATTCGGTTTTGTTGCTGATCGTCGTCTTCGTGAACTTTTTGAATTTGATTCGATCCACTAAGGCGACCTGCTCCGTTTCCGATTGAAAAGCAATAATCACTTTTCCAGGAGCATTGCTGTAACAGGGGCAGCGAGCACCGATGTCGACAGAGTATTTAAACGGCTGAGTCGACAGAAGCTGTTCGATCATGACCATCTCGGTTCCGATGAGGCAACAGAGTTGGGTCGTCTCGGAGGTGGCATCGCGAATCGTCCGCATCGGCCCGATGGAACACTCGTGCAAACTGCGGCCCTGCGACTGGGGTTGGCCGAGCAACAGAAAACGGTTCGTCAGGAAGAATTTCTTGGTTCGCGGTTCTTTGCTCAGGTAACCGAGTTCGACCAGCACATTGGCGATGCGAAACGAAGAGGCCGTAGGGAATTGCAGCTCTTCACTCAACTGCGTGACCGTCGCCCCTTCGGGCTGCTGCGACAGATATTCCAGCACCGCCAACCCTCGCTGCAAATTGGGGGCCTGCGATTTCGTCGTCAGTAACTCGTCACCAATAGCCATAGAAGGACTCGCACAGGTTCCAGAATTATCAAGGTTGAGGATGCGTGATTTCACAAGTGAAAACTATTTCTTATGTGAAATAGTAAATTCCGGGGCGTGAGATGTCAATGAGAAATGGTGGTGTGGAGGGGATGCGTTGCTGGTTAGATCGGATGCCAAGAATGCTTCGGCTGGCTGCTCCAGTATTACTACCGCAACGCGGCGTAAAAACGACTTCGCTCGCTGACCACAATTATAGTGATTCTCGCTACCGTTGGGCTCGGAAGGTCATTATAGCGTCGAATCTGATAGCAGCGTTCAAGTCGTCAAACAGATCTCGTTCGAAATATGCCACTCTCCAGAAATATATCCGCTTGGAATCACTCTTTTTCAACGTCGGCTGAATATTCATACGATACGGGCATCATTCCATGAAGTCGGCAATTACTGCTACTTCATTACCGTTAGTACGAATGACTTCCACAAGCTTCTTAATTTGCTCTTGATATTCTTCTTTATGTGCATCTGTTGTCTGTTCAGCACCTATTATAATAGGATAGAATAAAAATTCCGGAAAAATAGCTGTTTTAGAATTAGGTCTATTCTCATTCAGCTCAACTGAAAAATTTCCAACTAGGCTATCAATATCCCAAAATGAATACCCGTTAGTATAAACAAGCTTGCCTTCTAACTGCGTCATAACTAAGTCGGCAAGGTTATTGCAAGATAATTTGCTATCAACATATAGCTCACACCAATTTATAGCTGCCATAGCTGCCATAGCTGTCACTTTCTTAGTTCGACTTTCCTGATTGATCTTGCCAGTGTAACTTCTGTAGTTGCAAAACCGTTTAAGCATATTCAACGTAGAGGCGACTTAGCAGCCCGTTGAAAACCCCAACTTCGGCTTCGTTGGCAGTCGATCGTGCCGGTGATTCTCATGGGTGCTGGAAAGGGTTGGAATTCGGTGGAGGAACGTTGTGCACGGGCAACGAATCCGTATGGCTCCGTTAACCATTGCGATTGAATTCGATGGGAGAGAAGATATCAATTGAGAATTCCGGCGCGTAGGGAGAAATTCAACGGGCTGTTAATTCTTGATTCTGTCTTTAAGTAAGTTGACTCGTTCCTCAACTATCGACCATACCTCCTCAAATACTCCTAAACTAACACCCGCTAGTTTCATTTCATTAAGTCCATATACTTGACAGGTACATTTATGGCCTTCATACAATACTGACAATATTCTAGTTTCCTGACTCGAACACGGTATCTCGATATTGTTCGGTAGAATAGTAAAAAATTCAAATCTACTGACATCAAATGGCATGGAATCATGCAAATCACTTTTGATTATAATTTCATCTTCAGCCAGACTAAATGTCTCTACAAACTTTTGGCCGTTACATTCCTTCAACTGATAACACCAGAATTTCTCTTCCGGATAATCATAGTAGCCTGGGCTCATTCTCGCCTCCACTATTACTTTATCCTTTTTAGACATGGCGTACTTTTCCTTAATTCTATTAATCGTAAGGATAAAGAATTTGAACATAAATAATGTAGTTGTCCGCGTGTTTTTGCTCATCAGAATTGATCAGTTCTCAAAAGTCCTTTCTTAGAGGCAGGTGCAAAACCGTTTAAGCATATTCAACGTAGAAGAGACTTAGCAGCCCGTTGAAAACCCCAACTTCGGCTTCGTTGGCAGTCGATCGTGCCGGTGATTCTCATGGGTGCTGGAAAGGGTTGGAATTCGGTGGAGGAACGTTGTGAACGGGCAACGAATCCGTATGGCTCCGTTAACCATTGCGATTGAATTCGATGGGAGAGAAGATATCAATTGAAGATTCTGGCGCGTAGGGAGAAATTCAACGGGCTGCTAGGGAGAGGTTTGAAGATTACCGTCGTCATGTGAATAAACACGGTAAATAACTGTCGTCAGCATTATAAGAGGTAATGGAGTACTTTAATTATGCAGACTGCTAACATGCAGATGAGTTTATCCGAGCAACAAATAAAGGTTCGTCAGGAAGAACCGTTGGATGAGCAGTTCAAAAACTCGTTTGGCATAATGGCCAATCGAAAACCAAGAAAATCAAATCGGTCCTTCGAACTTAACTCACATCTTGCTGCAGACCTTAGACCTCCATATTTGGGTTCAGTATGATATCCGCCCCCCCGGATCATATGTAGACTGTCATTCGATATACCGCACCAATCCTTTTGTGGTTTTATAGGATAATCATCAAATCCATCGACGCACCATTCTGCCACATTTCCATGAACATCATAGAGACCATACAAATTTCGTTTCTTCTCACCGACAGGATGGATGCTTCCAAAACTGTTGTTTTTGTGCCATGCGACGTCATCTAAACACTGATTTGAATCACCACAGAAATAACGGGAAGAGGTGCCAGCACGACAGCTATACTCCCACATTGCTTCTGTGGGTAACGAAAATGCATATCCTTCAGGTAGTTGATTAGAGTATCTCTCATTCAAATTATCGCAGAATTTCATGGCATCATACCAAGTTACCCCAGTTACAGGATGATCAAGTATCTTGCTGGATAACGCGCCAAAACTTGTGTGGAAGTCGGAAGGTATCGATTTCCCAGAGAGAGCGTAGTACTCCTTTCTCGATACTGGATATAGTCCCATGAAAAAGTCAAAAGACAATTCGCAGCTGAAATATCCCTCAATATCATTGTCTCGGCCTACTTCGTTTTCAGGACTCCCCATCATAAATGTGCCCCTTGAAATCTTTCTCATCAGTAGATGTTCAGTACCACCACTCTTTGAGATATATCTAAATCGCATGCTAAGGCCATTCACATAGTCACTTGGGATTAGTTTCGAAACCGTTAAGGTATAGCGATCAGAAGGACTATTGTAATAGAGAGTCCAGGAAATGAAATGTCGAGCAACCGATTCAGCACTTTAAGGTATTTTGGCTGGTTTCATGTAGATAGCCTATTGTGATTCTCAAGTCAGACTCTTCTTCATTTCTTCTCTTACAATGTATTTCGAAGATGATGTTGCCATGAATCAATGGAAACCACTTATCACAGAAGCATTTAAGGATGTAGCGTATCCGGGTGATGATCTCATTAAGACTTTTGGATCCGATGCCTCGGACTGGAATGATACCTGGCTTCTCTTCAAGGGATGTTCATGGCAAGAAATGCCGGTTGCGGAGTTTCTGCAATGTGATACTCCTCTGCCAGATCTGTCACAGGATGGGTTTCATTACTATTTGCCTGCCTTACTCATTGCCAGTCTTGATGATTCATTTGAGTTGAACCTGGATGTCGCTTCGATGATCACTTTCCATTTGTCTCCCAAGGCAAACATGGATCCTGCTCTCCAATGTGAGATCGATCGATTGACCGCCAGGCCTTTTCTTTCGAGAGTGTGGCAGAGTCTCTTTTCGAGAGACACTGACCATGTCATACAAGTCCTGGGTGCATGTCATCATTATACAGTGGTATTCTGTAGTCGAATTATGTCTCTATCACCACAACAGAGGAAAGTGGTCGCACAAGTATTGCAGGAATTCGCAGACAGACAGTGGGAAGAATTGAACGACGTGGAAGAAACCATTTCAATTCTCTATGCCGGACTTTCATATCCAGGCTGCGTGAATGACAATGACAGCAATTAAATGAAAGCCTGAGCTTAGTCACGTTTGGCGAAACGAAGGATGTTAATGACTGACATATGACGAAGAAGGCCTATTGTCAGATGCTACCATTACAGTACACATGGATTTGAAATCTCAAAACTACTTCGGTTAAGACAGTCTCTCAAGATGACACGTCGCAAAAAAAGAATACTTGGATGCAGTGCAACAGTCCTGTTGTCTGGAACGATCCTTTGGATCGGTTTAACAGGGATAAATAGAGTAAATCAGAGCGAGATCGGAACAGGAGAAGTTGTTCCAACAACTCTCCCTGATGAAGCTAATCGAGTAACTCATTCAGATGGTTTTTCGATGATATCACCGCCCGGTTGGGAAGTTTCCATTACTGAATCTTCAGATACGGTACGAATGATGGATTTAAGAGTGTCGAAAAATTACTCAAAACAAAATTCATCAATAGTCATTGAATCAAGGCCTGTGATTTCTAATGATCGTGTAGCACAGCCAGCAGGAACTGAAGAAATAAACTTTAATAACCACAAAGCGTATTGGCGGCAAAAGCTGAGTCAACAAGTGAGTTCGGGGACATTAATGTTCACGGAGAATGGTTATCATTGGGACATAACGATTTACCATCGAGATAAGTACGGCATCCAGAAAGATGAAATGCCTGAATTCTTCTGGGAGTATCTCAATACCTTTCGTAGTAATCCAGTAAAAACTCAGTGAATTCTTCGTTAGCACGCTGAGAAAAGCCTTGCAAACACCTCTTAAATATAGCGTGTGTTCGTTTTCAAATAACGCGTTGAGCTGAGCAGGTGGAACTTCATGGCGGCACCGGCGGTGTCGGCGAGTTTCTGTTCGAGGGCGGAGAGGATTTCCAGGTGCTCGTGGTATTCCCGTTTCAGAATGTCGGGGGCGTCACTGGAATAAGAATAGGTGAGCAGCTTGAAGCTCATGCATTTACGGATCGATTCCTGCAGAGGCAGGTTACCGCATGCTTCGGCGATGGTGATGTGGAGTTGGTAGTCGAACCGGTTGGCGGAGTCTTTCCAGTTTTCTGTCTTCGTCGGGTCGGCTGCGTCGGCCAGGTTTCGTAATTCGGCCAGTTGGGCTTCGGTCAGTCGGTGGGCCGCTTTTTCCGTTGCCGGGGGTTCGAGCAGAATGCGAAGCTCGTGAATGTCCATCAACCAACGTTCCGCGCCAGGAACGACGGTCGCCCGGTGGTTTTTTTCCTGAATGACGATACCATCGTGTAGCAACCGGCTGAGGGCCTGCAGAATGGGGGTCCGGCTGAGATCCAGTTCCCGCGCTAATCGCGTACTCTTCAATTCCGTACCAGCAGGAAGTTCACCGCTGATAATCTTGTGAAGAATCTGGTAGTAGGCGGTCTCGGTCAGCGTCGAATCCGAATTGAGCTCGACCGATTGCGACGTGCTGGCTGCTGGGTTCATGAAGATCAGAGAATTCAGGAGTAGATTGATAGAAGTGTTCAATACGGGCAGATTAAAACTGCCGTATCTTGTTATCATCCGCTTTGAGCGGGACAAACGCAACCGACAGTCTGTCGATTCAGTTGCAACACGAATAGGCCAATGGTGAGCGGGAACGGCTTCAAGGATAGAATCACTTCATGTCAGCGTCGGAATTTGATTATCTGATCGTCGGCCAGGGAATCGCCGGGAGCTGCCTGGCGTGGGAGTTATGGCGTCGCGGGAAATCGTTCCTGTTGGCCGATCCATGCCCATTTGTGACTACGTCCAAGGTGGCGGCGGGGCTGATGACGCCGGTGACAGGCCAACGGCTGGTTCCCAGTTGGCGATTTCTGGAGTTCCGCAATGTCGCTCTTCCGTTCTATCGGGAAATCGAGAAGGTAACAGGCCGGGGCTGCTGTCGCGAATTCACGATGTTGCGGCTCTTTCAAAGTGAACGGGAACAAAACCTGTTTGCAAAAAAGCGAGAAGAGTTAAAATCGTATGTCAGTCCTTCCTCAAGCCGACTGGAAATCGATTCCGATAAATTGAATGCCCCCTGGGGTGGTTTCGAGATGCCGCTGGCGGGCCAGTTGCAGACAGTTCCCTTTCTGGAAGCGACTCGGGACTTCTTCCTGAAACAGGAGAGGTACCGGGAGTTGAGTCTTGATATGGAGCAGGACTTCGACCTTTCTTCGGCGGATAAAGTCTATGTAGCGAAGCTGGACTCCACATTCGGCCGGATTGTTTGCTGTCAGGGAGTAAAGGGAATTGAAACAGAGGGGGTAAACAATTTACCATGGAAGCCAGCCAAGGGCGAAATCCTCACTTTACACATTCCGGGTTTGCAGGAAGAGCGGGTCGTGAATTCAGGAGTCTGGTTAGTACCCCTGGGTGAAGATCGATATCGGGTAGGTTCGACATATGAATGGCAGAACCTAGATCAGGAGGTGACTGAGGCGGGACGGGACGAAATAGTTCGCCGGTTGCAGTCCTTCTTGAAGTTGCCATTTATGGTTATTGATCAACAGGCTGCCGTTCGTCCCGGCTTGGAAGATCAGAAGCCCGTAGCAGGCTCGTTTCCCGACGAACCTCGATTGGCGATTTTGAATGGGTTGGGGTCCAAGGGAGCTTTGATGGCTCCCTGGCTTGTCCAACAACTGGTGGATCATCTGGAGTTCGGAACAGGTATGGATCCTGAAGTGAACTTCGCGACAAGATTGAATAAGAGTTTGAAGAAAACGGATTGCTGATGCGGTTAACAGAACAAGCTCATGAAATCATTCGAAAATCGATGCTGCCTGGCGATGTCGTGATTGATGCGACCGCCGGAAATGGAGTCGATACGCAATTTCTGGCGGAACAGGTTGGTCCTGAAGGGCGCGTCTTTGCTTTTGACATCCAGCAAACGGCGATCGACCAGACCGCCCTGCGGTTGATGAATGCCGACCTGGCTCAGGTGACTTTGGTCTGTGCCTCGCACGCAGAGATGTTTGAATATGTCCCCCCAGAATTTCACGGCATGGTGAATGTGATCATGTTCAATCTGGGATATTTGCCGGGGGGGGATAAGTCCTGCATCACTAAAACAGAGACGACTTTGCTCGCCCTGGAGCAATCGCGGCAACTATTGGCACCCGGTGGGCTCATCACGGTGCTGCTCTATCCCGGACACGAAGGGGGCGACAAAGAAGCCGCCGCTGTTGAAGAATGGTGCGGTGAGTTGGGCGAGGAAGAATTCGAAGTCGAAAGTTTCACTGTCGAAAATCCGGAAGCCCCGCGGTTGTGGGTTCTCGTTCATCGTGGCGATTCCTGAACGGAATATAATCTCCGGCGTTTCAAACGCAGCGATTTATCATCAGCGGTTCAAAGTAACCATTGCCAGTAGATCGTCGTCGACATTCTGCAGGGTCCATTCGCCCCACTGGCGGAGGTCTTCGTCACAGTAAATTGCCGACCAGCTTCCGGTTTCATCCTGCTGAACGGTTATCTGCTGTGGATTGAATCCCTCAATATTCTGGTTCGCCGCTTTATAGGTCGCTTCTTTGAAGGCCCAGATTTCGCTGGCGGCTTTTTGTGGGTTTGTCTGACTTTGAACGAGCTGTTTTTCGGAGTCGTTCATAGCCCAGTCAAATTGCCTGGGAGTAATGTTGCCAGGAGTAATCAGGTCGATGCCTACGGTCTCACCGGTGTTTTCAGTCCAGGCGGCGGCGATATGATGATCGCTGTGGGAAAGGCTGAAGCATCCGGGGAGAATATTTCCGTCCTGAGAAATTTGTGGACGTATCCCCTGCCCTGAAGCATTTCGGGTCTGAATCGAAATGGCTGCTGGGTCGATATTTCGCTCTTTCAGGAGGAGCAGACGAAGGAGCTTCCGTCCCGCTAACCAGGTTGTGCGGCGATGTTCGGCCCGCAAGGGGGCAAGTTCAGCGGATTCCGCTGGAGAAAGGAGTTCCTCCAGGTCGGTCAGGCCGTGCTGTTGCCACTCGCTTTCGAGCTGATTAAACGTCATAATCCTTAAATAGGGCACAAAACGCCTTCGTTTCCTGAGGAGAGCTCAATTTTGCCGGTCTGACCACGGGTTGTTTCGAGCCGGATTCTAGACTCAGAATAGAGAATTCTGCGTTTCCCTCCAATATCAGTGACGCTCCGGCGAAGATCTGGCAGATGGAGGGCTAGGTTTATTGCGCAGGGTAGGCGTTTTTTGGGGCGACATCAATGTCGTCTTCTTCTGAGATCGGAACAACCGTGACGCAATTAAAGGACAAGGCCATCAACGAGGTCGAACCTACAGATAAAATCGTTCCCGAACGGCAGAACAGCGAGTTCTGGCGGAAGTCGCTGCACATGCTGCCCGGCTTGCTACCCTTCTGGCTGACGACGCTTCCTCATGAGGATCCACTGCAGCGGCACTCTTTGGTCTTCGTTACGGTGATCGCAGTGGTTCTGACGTTGCTCTTTATCGTGCTACAGCGCGTGGTCCGTCGCAATAATGAATCCGACTTCCTGCTGACGACGCTTAGCTACCCGATCATTGTTGTCGGAAGCCTGTGGTTATTCCCGGGTAAAATTGAATTCGCCTGCGTGATTGTCGTTATTCTCGCCTTCGGGGACGGGAGCGCGTTTATTGGTGGCAAAAGATGGGGCCGTAAAAAGCTTCCCTGGAATCCAGATAAATCGTGGGCGGGCTTTTTCTCATTCATCGTAGTAGCAGCCCCTATGGCGACTTACCTGTTTTATCAGGTTGCGGATAATCCCTCTGTTTCTTTGTCTAACTCCCTAATTTGTGCAGTAACGGCAACTGTACTGGCAGCTATTGCCGAATCGATTGATACCAAACTGACGGACAATCTCCGTGTGGGATTAGCGGCCGCGCTGGGAGTGATTGGCTCCTGGTTTTTGCTCGTTCCGATGCTTGGCTAAATCCCCCAAACGGGAACTCTGCTATTGCTGGCTGATGCGAATCCCTTTCCAAACAGGGGTTCGCAGGCTAGTAAAACTGGTAGCAGAACCAAGTAGGTCTTCGTTCAGGGATTTGTTCTATAGGTAGATTCTGCCGGAAGAGACGAAGTTTTTTAACTCATTTCCGCGACATGCGAAAAAGCGACCGTTTAATCTGGAGCGACTTTAACGGATTTGACGATTTCTCATATGAAGAGTATTTTCATATTTGTAGAATCGGGAGTGTTTGCTAGAATCGAGTTTCGGTTGAAATAGAAACTTATTCTCAACACTTCAATTTTTCAGAATTCTCTCACTCATTTCTTCCTGTAATTTCACGCGGAATTTGTTCTCCTTAACTAGTAAGTGACGAGTAACTTCCGTAAAAATAAACAGGTCAAATAAACGAGCGTCATCTCACTCGTTGCAGATATTCTGATACGTAAATTCCAGACTCTCCGTTTCTGGTTGGCAAGGAGGCCAAAAGTGCGTGCGGACAATATTTCTGAGCATTTAGACGTCCAGATTCGTTGGCTCATTCGTCGAGACATGCCTCAAGTTCTCGACATCGAGCAAACGAGCTTTGAACAATCTTGGACCGAGGAAGACTTTCTCTGCTCCCTTCGTCAACGCCACTGCATCGGCATGGTTGTAGAACTCAATGAAGAAATCATTGGGTTTATGATCTACGAGCTACACAAAGTCAGCCTTCGGGTGCTTAACTTTGCTGTTGCCGAGCCATATCGTCGACATGGGATCGGCATTCAGATGATTCAAAAACTGATCGACAAGTTGTCTCAACAGCGTCGCAGTGAAATTGATCTGACAGTTCGAGAAACAAATCTGTCGGCCCAATTATTTTATCAGTCACAGGGATTCAAGGCTGTTAACGTATTGCGGGGCCATTACCCCGATACGGATGAAGACGCCTACCTGTTGCGATATCAACTACTGGACGTTCCCGATTGGTTGCCCTTTGAAGGGGTTCGCAATCGGCTTACCGCCTATAAAGATGCCGCTTGAAGGCGTAGTCGTGGTCTTAAGCGACACTACCACAATTGAATTCAAAAAAGGGACTCTCCGGAGTCCCTTTTTTAATTGGTCTGATCACTTCTTGTTGCTAAAGTAGCCTCTGTTGAATTTTTTGCAGGTCCGACTTTGTACACAGGATATGATCGATGGAATGCCCCAATTGCGGCGAACAAATCACCGCTATTCACACCGGAAAAAGTGTCTATTTCAAGTATTTCCGGGGGAAAATGACGACGTGGGAGTCGCTCTTTCAGCAGGCCGCTGATTTCGCGACCCAGCAGGGAGAGGGTAATGTTATCTCGATTTCACATTCTGAGGATCATAAGGATGGCGTTATTACCGTCTGGTACTGGGGGTAATTCGTGAACTCGAGCGAAATGAATGATCGTTTGTCGGATGGCAACCCCTTGGATGATGAATCATCGATAGATCATGTATCACCGGAAGGTTCCCCAGAACAGGAGTTGAAGCCTGGCAGGAGAGATCATGCTACTCGAGAAGCTTAGAACATCGTTTCAGACACAATTACGGGCGTGAATGTCCGGAAAAGTGATAATGTATTTCAGGCGAAGGTCATTGTCGTCTGTGTATTTCTGGGATGCGCTATTGGGGCGATTATTGGCGAGAAAATAGACATTCTGATGTGCTCTCTGGCGGGAGGATTTCTAGGTATGGTTGTTGGTCTTTTCGGAAGTGGTTTTTACCTGATGGTCTCTCGGGCACGGAAACACTTGCGTGGGGACCACAATTAGGCCAAAATCCCTGTTAATTACGGGTTAAAATCGAGATTCAGGCTGTTTTTGAAGGTCTATCGCTGGCAGTAGAATTGCTGTTTCTGCTATATTTCGCCCTTCGACTGGTGCCGTTTAGCTGCGATCTGTTTCGCACAGGTAACTGGTCCTGAACCCTTAACACCTGATTCTACTCCGCTTCACCTCTTTTCGAGCTCCTGTCCCTTCCCGTTGTAAGCCAGCTTTGATTGGTCCTCGGTGAACGTTTCTGGCAGCCTTGTTGCAAGCAGTTGAGTAGAAGTTTGGGAAGAACGCTCCAGGCTACGTGAGCCAAAATGCCGTACCTGTTGAGCCAGTCCTCTTTTTGCTGGAAGTTCTCCTGAGTATTCCATCAGGTTGTCATTAATTGACAGACTGGAATTTTTTAGAATGGTTGATCGGTCGCTGCTACGAGACTTTGCTGTCGAGGATGAAGAGATTCAACGCATCCTTGGCGATGACACCCTCATGAACGAAATCGCTGAGGGCGAATCTGCCATGGACGAGCTCTACAACGAGCTTGCTTCCAACGTCGATGTAAATCAAATCATCGAAGGTACCATCATTCGTGTCGATGGCGAAGAAGTCCTCGTAGACATTGGATACAAGAGCGAAGGTGTTGTCTTCCGTGATGAATGGAACGAAGACGAAGATGCTCCGGAGCCCGGACAAAAAGTCCAGGTCCTGCTTGACGAAATTGAAGACCACCTCGGATTCATTCTGCTCTCAAAACGCAAAGCAGACCGTATCCGCGAATGGGAAAAAATCATCGCGACTCATGCCGAAGGCGACATCGTCCGCGGTACAGTGGTTCGCAAAATCAAAGGTGGTTTGCTTATCAATATCGGCGTGAACGTCTTTCTGCCGGCCAGTCAGGTCGACATTCGCCGTCCGTCCGATATTGCTGACTTCATTGGTGAAGAGATCGAATGTGTGATCTTGAAAATCGATGAAAACCGTCGCAATATTGTTGTCTCTCGACGTAAGCTTATCGAAGACAAACGAGAACGTCTCAAATCAGACATCCTGGCCGAACTCGAAGATGGTCAGATCCGCAAAGGTGTCGTCAAGAACATCGCCGACTTCGGTGCGTTCGTCGACCTGGGCGGTATCGACGGTCTGCTGCACATTACAGACATGAGCTGGGGTCGTATTGATCATCCTTCCCGCATGGTTGAAATTGATGAAGAGATCGAAGTGATGATCCTCAACATCGACCGCGAGAAAGAAAAGATCGCTCTTGGCCTGAAACAGAAAACTCCGAGCCCTTGGGAAAACATCACCGAGAAGTATCCGGTGGGTGGCAAGGTCGAAGGCGAAGTTGTCAACGTGATGACTTACGGTGCTTTCGTCAAACTCGAAGATGGTATCGAAGGTTTGGTTCACATCAGCGAGATGTCCTGGACCAAACGTATTAATCATCCTAACGAACTCGTCAACATTGGTGACAAAGTTCAAGTGGTGGTTCTCGGTATCAACGAAGACAAACAGGAAATTTCACTGGGTATGAAACAGACCCAGCCGAACCCCTGGGACGATGTTACTGCCAAATACCCCGAAGGGGGCCGCGTCAAAGGAACCGTCCGCAACCTCACCAACTATGGTGCCTTCATCGAACTTGAAGAAGGTGTGGACGGCCTGCTACACGTTAGCGACATGTCCTGGACTCGCAAAATCTCTCACGCCAGCGAAATGCTGAAAAAGGGAGACGAAATCGAGTGTCTGGTCCTGTCTGTTGATGAAGAACGACGACGTATCGCTCTTGGTCTGAAACAACTGGACGACGACCCCTGGGCCAACGAAATCCCGACGAAATACAACGTCGGAACCATCGTTACCGGTCAGGTTACCAAGATCACCAACTTTGGTGTCTTTGTTCAGCTTGAGCCGGAACTCGAAGGTCTGCTGCACGTTTCTGAGCTTGCCGATGAGAAAATCGAAAAGCCCGAAGACGTCGTCAAAGTGGGCGAAGAGATCGAAGTCCGCGTTCTGCGTGTTGATGAAGACGAGCGGAAAATCGGCCTCAGTCGTAAGCTTGATGCCGATCTCTCTGAGGAATCTGGAGAAAGCGAATCTGCTGGCGGCGAAGGGGGCGACCGTAAACGTCCTGAATCGCTTAAAGGGGGAACAGGTAGTTCCGCTGGACCGCTCTTCTCAATGGGGGCGTCTGAAGCCGAAACAGAAGGCGAGACTGCTACGGAAGCAGAACCAGAAGCTGAAGCCACTGAATCCGAATCGGATGAAGCTAAAGCAGAACCTGAAGTAGAAGCTGCTGAGCCAGAAGCGGAAGCTGAACCCGAAGTTGAAACTGCCGAAGCTGAAACTTCAGAAGAAGAGAAACCAGCCGAAAGTGCTGAATAGTCATTCTTAACCGTCACCTTGGTGGCGGAGGAATAATCATAAACGCAGCCTGCTTTCAGAAATGAAGGCAGGCTGTTTTTTTTATACTGACTTAAAACCAGACGATCGCTCTCTTTGCCAATCGACTTACCCAAGATTGCTTCAATCCTCTTCGGTGACTTGAATAGACTTTACAAACCGTCCCCATGTAGCTGATTCAAGGTTCTCAAGAGCATTCCATTAACATTAACCAGTGCATTGCATTAAATCGTAGCCGGTTTTGATGGCGCAATATCACGGTGTCTTGAAGAACTGCCGTACTTAATCCGTCACGGAGAACTGATCTTAGTTCTATAACCCATTCCAGATAAACGTAGCGTATTCTGGCGGAGCAGCCTGCTGTTTTAAAGGCTTTGAGCCGCCACACTTATTCTGGACAGGATCTAGAACCGTGTATCGAACATGATTCCTGAGCTACCTTGCACCGGATCGATGTAGGGGTAGTAAGTCACGTTTTCGTACTGGTCAAGATGCCGCGCTGCAATGGTTTTACCGATGACACATCCGAGTGCAGCGCCGAAGAGGACATCGGAGAGATCGTGGTCGCGTTCGTCAAGACGGCTCCACCCGATCAATCCGGCAACGGCGTAAGCGGGAGCTCCTGCTTTCCAGCCATAGTATTCTTCCACCACGGAGGCCATCGCAAAGCTGCTGGCGGTGTGGTAGCTCGGGAAGCCATATTGGCCATCATTCCAGTCGTTACTGGGGCGGTCCGTATTGGCTACCCCCTTCACGGCCAAAGTGGTCAGGCTTGTGACGGTATAGGCACTAATAAGAGCTTTACTGAAGTCATGAAGTTCCGCATCTTCCTGATAGAGACTCCATCCGTAGATCCCAAACATTATCGGAATTTGAACCTGAGGTTCTCCTAGTTTTCCGAGGAATTCGGAGCCTCGTCCCCAGCGTTTGGGATGTCGCGCTGTATTTTCTCGTACTTCTCCGTCGACGTCCTGACGAATTGCGATCGCCCCACCAAGGGCAATACCAAGCACGATCAGGTTATCCCGGTTTACAACGGCTTTTGCGTCATCCCACAGCATTGGAATGAAGTCGTGAGCGTCTTCTTTGAAGGAGAGGCAGTGATGGGAACCGCAGGGACTGGAATAGGGTTGTGTGAAGACTTGATCCGGGTCATGCAGGTAGTTGTCTGCTGAACTTTCTGATTGCGAATACGCACTCTCTGTAAAAACATACTCAGCCGCTGTGGGGGGGGCGGAGGCCAGGGAATGATATCCGGGGGCTTCAAATCCCGTCATTGGCGTATAACGGTCAGAAGCAGTGGCTACGCTTAAAGATTCAACAAGTGGATCGTCGTTTCCGTTTCCAAAGAGCTCTTCTACAGTCGTATAAGCACCGACGGGAGGTCGCTGATCAGTAGGATCGAAGTAAACCGTGCTGACATTGTCTATTAGCGAAATCGGTCTTGAAGCTGGAGGAACATTTTGTGGTTCCAATCCCGAAGCGAGAGCCGATGCCAAATCTGATGGTTGCGACCAGATCCCGATGTCATTTGAAACGAAAGCGGTCCCTTCAAAAGCGGAATCGAAGGGTTCATCAGCCCAGCTTTGCGAGTTTATTCCAATAAGGTTGACCAGGAAAGTTAGTCCGAGAAGTACCCGCCACGCACCAGTGTGGCACGCTAGACCGGGTTTTCTCTCGCTGGTCGTCTGGAACATAAAACGAAACTCTTGACTATTTTATCTGGAATCCGTGTTCGGAAACCTTGGAAATAGAAAGGTGGGAGTCTGCAAATAAACGGTTGTATTTGAAGGAACAAGGAGAGCTTAGTGTGTTAAGCATTCAGGCTGAGCAAATGGAAGATCATGGAGTCTACATGCACTGTCCCCGGTCTTATATCGTCTGATCGAATTCTGGTTGTGTAGAGAATCTGTATAGCCCAGGGGAAACACTCAAAAACGATTTTGCCGATATGTAAATTTCCCGATTTTTCGGAGGAGGTGTTTAAAGTAAGAAAGGGGGATGGATCGGTTGAAATCTCGTGGCGAGAAAGTTCTCATGAACGTACGAACTTGCGGACATCTCTTCTGATTAATCGATTTCGCCGCTTCGGTTTGTTTAAAAATCAGGACTTTCAGGCGTTTTACCTCCATTCAACGTATGAATTACTGACAACAACCCCCTCCTCACGTCTATAAAACATGTTTCTGCTTCCAATTCTGGATTAGAAAGTCTGCACCGTGTCTACCACGATTCAAAGTATGTTGGAGTCACTTGAGGCCGAGTTAGGGAAAATTCTCTTAGGGAAACCCGAACCAATTCGGCTGGTTTTGATTGCGATGCTCTCTGAAGGGCATGTTTTACTGGAGGATGTACCTGGGGTAGGCAAAACCTCGTTGGCGAAAGGGGTTGCGAAAATCTTCGACTGCGATTTCAAGCGATTGCAGTTTACGCCCGATATGCTGCCCAGTGACATTCTGGGGTCGAGCGTGTTCCTCTCCAATACATCAGAATTCGAGTTCCGCAAAGGACCGATCTTTACCAATGTGCTGTTGGCGGATGAAATTAATCGGACCACTCCGCGAACACAAAGTGCCCTGCTCGAAGCAATGGAAGAACATCAGGTTAGCGCCGAAGGGGTTACTTACAAATTAGAAAAACCGTTCTTTGTGATCGCGACTCAGAACCCGTTTGAGTCGGAAGGAACTTATCCTCTTCCCGAAAATCAATTGGACCGTTTCATTATCTGCACCGAGATCGGGTATCCCCAACGGGAAGTCGAGAAAAATGTACTGAAATCTCATCGGGCAGGTAGCTTGCTCGATGCTGATCTGCAATCAATTAGCACCGATTCCCTGCTGGAAATGCAGAGGCAGGTTCGCGAGGTTCAAGTCGATGATTCGATCTATGACTATTTGCTCGACATCGTTGAGGCGACACGAAATCATGAGCAATTACGAATGGGCGTCAGCACACGGGCTGCGTTAACCTTTTATCGGGCTGCGCAAAGTCTGGCCTTCATGGAAGGGCGAGATTACGTTATTCCCGATGATATTAAACAGTTGGCTATCCCCGTGCTGGCGCATCGGGTTGTCTGCCGCGGTTTCGTGCGCGAAGGCCAGCGGGATAAGGCTAAAGAAGTCATCCGCCAGATTCTCGAAAGCACCTCAACCCCTGCGTAGCTAACTTACGGGGCAGGATGGGTGGTTTTGTTCACTGGTCCGATGCCGGACTGGACCCTCAGTTGGAGATGAATTAGAATCTCTTCTAGTGGGTTAACTGATTATGTGTTGTTTCCATTGGACCGTTGTGTCTGTGGATTCGAGCAAACTGCTCCCTGGCTGGTCGGAGCATTGAAACTTTGATGAGAATACGAATTGTTCTTTACTGGAGAACCTGTATTGAATAATCCGTCAGTCCCTCACCGTCTTCTGTTGAAGCAACTATGGAAAGTCGCAGTGAAGCCGCATCGGGATGGAGTCCCTCTTCGCTTTGCTACGGCCAGAACTAAAGGATGAATGCATGTTTCGGACCGCTACTCTGCTTGCTGTTACCCTCTTACTGACGACTCAGCTGATGACGAATACGGAGGGCTTGAATGCCGCTGAAAAAGCCAGCAAAAGAATCAAACCTCAAGTCTTCCTGGAATACAACAAGCTACCCGCCGGTGGCAAATGCCGAGTGATCATGGAAGTTCAGGTTGAAAAAGGCTGGCATATCAACGCGAATCCCGCAGAGCCTGACCTTCTGATTCCCACCACCTTTTCGATCAAGTCGGCGCAAGGGATCAAATTGACGGACGTCAAATATCCCAAACATCACGTAATCTCCATTGAAGGCGTCGGTAAAGCGAACGTTTATGATGGAAAAATCAGAATTTCCGGAATTTTAAATGTTCCGTCTTCCGCCGCGGGTTCAGTTGATGAACTTCAATTGGTTGTCAATTATCAGGCCTGCGATGATCGCAGCTGTGAACGACCGGATGTGGCGACGATCAAAGGGAAAATCCCAGTGGTTGCTTCTGCCAGCGAGCTAAAGAAAACCAACCCGGAATACTTTGATTAAGACAAGTTCAGTCTGTAAGTTGCTCATAATTAACAACTTACAGTGTTGAGTTGCGGAAAGTCCCGAATGTCACAATTTCGGGGTCTTTCCGACTTTCATTCGAATTACAAGCTATCCTTGTGATAATCGAGATCACGAGCCCTACGGAATACGCGCCAACTTCGCTCTGGTTTTCACCACGTTAAAGATGTCTGGATAAAATACTTCGGTTTGACTTTTTTACCGTTACGCCGAAACCGCTGTTCAGAAAGATGACGTTCGCCTCTGACTTATTAGTTTAAGCGCAAAACGAGTCGTCTCCTGGCAGGGATTTTGCGATTACCGTCCTACGTTTGCCACTTTCGTGTTGCGCTCAGAAAATCTCCCCACTCTAACAATTATTGGAATCACAAAGATGGAAGCTTCCGTCGACAATTCTGCCAGCACTAATCCAGGTTCTGTTGTGCATGAACGAAAAGAATATCTGGAATCGGTACTCGCCAAAACGAAAATTATTGCGACGGTAGGTCCGGCCTCGGAGTCTGTCGAACAGATTCGGGAATTGGTTCAGGCAGGAGCGGACCTGTTTCGTCTCAACTTCGCACATGGTACCCACGAATGGCTTGAGGGTATTCTGAAAAACATCCGCAAAGTATCCAAGGAATTGGGACGTCCGATTGCTGTTCTCGGCGATTTGAGCGGTCCTAAAATTCGTCTCGGCGTATTACCTGAAGAAGGTTTCTGTTGTCAGGCGGGCGGGCGTTTTGAATTCATCCGTAATCCGGACCCCAACGATCCCACACGACTGACTTGTACTTACGAATCATTGATTGACGACCTGCAACCAGGCGATCCTGTAATTCTGGCCGACGGCACGGTTCATATGCGTGTCGTTGAGAAACCTGAAGGTCAGGACAAAGTTGTCTGCATCGTAGAGCAGGCAGGATGTATTCGCAGTCGACAGGGAATTAACTTACCGGGAGCGAAACTCAGTACACCTTGTCTGACCGATAAAGACCGGGAAGACCTGACTTGGGCTTTGAATAACCGCCTTGATTTCATCGGTCTCAGCTTTGTTCGCGAGGCAAACGACATCGACATGCTGAAGCAGGCGATTGAGGATCACAATCCAGAGTATCGCCCTTCCATCGTCGCCAAAATTGAAAAAACCGAAGCGATTGATGATCTTGATGGCATTCTCGATCGAACCGACGCCGTGATGGTGGCTCGTGGTGACTTGGGTGTCGAAGCTGATATCGCCATTGTACCACTGTTGCAAAAAGACATTATTCGCCGCTGTAACCAACGACGTATTCCCGTGATTACTGCCACACAAATGCTGGACAGCATGCACACCAGCGAATTGCCAACTCGAGCTGAAGCGAGCGACGTGGCGAATGCGGTTCTTGATGGAACTGACGCTGTCATGCTTTCCGGTGAAAGTGCGATCGGCCAGAACCCACGCAAAGCGGTTTCTACAATGAGCCGTATCTGCCACGAAGCGGAGCAGTTTATTAAAGCTCATGCTGCGGACGAAGTTTCTCATCCGTCCTCTTCAAAAGCGACCTTGATCACGGAAGCCGTTACTTTAGGCGCCTTTATGGCAGCGGAAAAACTCAACGTGGAAATGATCGCGGTGGCAACCCACTCTGGTCGTACTGCGATGGCTCTTTCTAAACAGCGAAGCCAAGTGCCGATCGTGGCATTAACAGACAACTATCACACTGCTCAAAAGATGTGCCTCTACTGGGGCGTCATTCCCCTTTACACACAAGTTGTCGGCAAAACGCCCGAGCGACTCCTGCAGTATGTTCTCGATTGGAGTACCGATCACAACCTGCTGAAATCGGGTGACCGCGTGATCGTCTTGGGATCAACCGCTTGGACCGAACCTGGTCAGAACATGATGCAGGTACACGCGGTGAAGTAGAGCTGCCGCACTGGATTGTTTATAAAAGAGAATTGTTTATAAAAGGGACCCGTTGTGAGTATCGCAACGGGTCCCTTTTTTATCATGTCCATCACTGCTACGGAGAAGGCTCTATGCCACGTCCGATATTCGACTGTGCTGTAATCGGACTAGGTGGCGTCGGAAGTGCCGCCGCTTATCATCTTGCGCGGCGTGGAGTGAATGTACTCGGGTTGGAACAGTTTACTCCAGCTCATGATTTGGGTAGTTCTCATGGTGAAACTCGCATTATCCGGCAGGCCTATTTTGAACATCCCAATTACGTCCCGTTGATTCTCAGGGCGTATGAGTTGTTCAAGGAGCTGGAGGAGACGTCAGGAAAACAATTGCTGCAGCAATGTGGATTGCTTCTTGCCGGTCCACCGGAAGGAGAAACGATACAAGGGGCACGATTGGCTCAGCATTTACATCAAATTCCATTGGAGTCTGTGCGTGCGGCCGATTGGGAAGATCGCTTTCCCGGGTTTCGCATCCCCAATGGATTCGATGTTGTCTTCGAACCGGTCGCGGGTTTTCTTCATGTCGAAGAGACAGTGCGGACACATCTTGATGAAGCACAAAAAGCGGGAGCTGATCTCCGTTTCAATATTGAAGTTATAAACTGGCGTAAAGAAGGTGATCAGTTCGTCATTACCACCGAATTCGAAGAATTCATCGCACACAAGCTCATCGTCACTGCGGGGGCCTGGACGAGTGAATTGTTGAATTCACTCAACGTTCCATTGCAGGTGCGTCGTGTCGTGCTCTGTTGGAACAAGGTTCAATCGGATTGCTACAATCTGTCTCAGGGAGGGAGCTGTTTCTTCATGGAAACAGCTCTGGGTGAGTTTTATGGTTTTCCGTCGCTCGATGGCCAAAAGCTGAAACTGGCAGAGCATGGCGGAGGACTCGACATCGCAAATCCTGACGAGTTAATTCGTACGAAGTTGGCTGGCGATGGTGATCGAGTGGCTCAATTCATTGAGAGCTTCATGCCGCAGCTCAAGCCTCAGTCGGAGCGGCAAGCCGTTTGTATGTATACATTATCGCCCGATCATCATTTTCTGGTCGACGAACACCCCGATATTACTGGAATCTATCTAGGTGCCGGCTTTTCAGGTCACGGGTTCAAGTTTACTTCCGTCTTAGGGGAAATTCTCGCTGATCTGGGAAGTGAAGGACGGACGGAGCATCCGATCGACTTTCTGCGGTTGTCCCGCTTCGAGTGAGATCAACCTGTTGAACTTCTGGGGACTCTGTTGTTGTTCGGACGGCTAAACCATTGATGGAGACCGTTTTTCTCTTTTGATACATTCGTTGAGGTATAAGTTAGGGCTAGTCACCTTATCGACAAACGGACTATGATATAGTGATCTGGGCCCGTTTTCGCTTTCCTGTTTGTCTTCATACGGGAAGGCTCCGGTGTAAATTAAATAGGAAAGATAAGATGAAGCAGAAAAAAACATTATGTATGGGGCTGGTTCTCGGAGTGCTCGCAGGGATCACTGTTTCCTATTGCCTGCCTTCGCAGCCAACCAAAGCGAGCACCGTCGACCGGGCGGAGAAGTTCATCATGGCGACCTGTCCTGTGGATGGTTCATCCGAAGCAGTATTTGTTCTCGATCTACTGTCGGGGCAACTTCGAGGAGCCTGGTTGAATCCTCGTAGTGGTCGATTCACCAACTTCTACTCTTACAATATTGCTGGCGATTTCAACATCGACCCTGCAGCGGGACAGCCATCCTTCACGTTGACTACGGGCGTCGCCAGCTTGCCGAACACGGGACGTGCCCAGAATGGTAATGGGGTTATCTACGTCGCCGAATTGACCACGGGTCAGGTTAACGCCTATATGCTGCAGTACAATACGAATCAGAACCAGCAGAATCAGCAGGCACCGATCACTCGGCTCGATAGCTTCCCATGGCGAGCTGTCCTGGAGTAAGCTAGAACTCAGTTAAACTGAGAATTTTAAAAGCCACGTTCTTTTCGGAGCGTGGCTTTTTCGATTGATGGCTGTTCGAGAAGCAGCCTAGGACTGGGTGAACAGTTGGGAAAGTTTGTCGTCCGTGACCTTCTCCCCTTTGGGAAGTTTCTTGATGAGATCCAGAATGTGAAGAACTTGCTCGTCTTGTGGAGAGTGTCCCAACTCTTCCAGGCGGTGGGCAACCGCACGTTTGCCACTGTGTCGACCGATGACCAACTGGATTCCGGAAGCCCCCACCAGTTCGGGGCGATACGGAAGGTATGTGTCCGGGTTCTTCAATAATCCGTCCTGATGAATGCCTGCTTCTGTCGCGAAGATATTCTCCCCAGAGACAGGTTTGTTAGGGCAGATGGAAAGTCCTAATTGCTCTGAAACCAATTGGTTGACGGGAAGCAAATTTTCCGTTTTGATTTTTGTTGTGCAACTATATTGTTCAGAGTGAATCCGCAATGTCGTCGCGACTTCTTCGAGGGGCGTGTAACCGGCGTAAGGGCCGACCCCGAGAATCGAACAGTCGAGACTTTGAATTCCCTGAGTGGCGGCGATTAAACTATTGGCCATCGAGACTCCCATATCATGCCGAAATCGACAGCCCAGTTGTCGTTTATCTGACTGCCGTGGCACGATCTGTTTCAGGATTTGTTCCGTTTGATGCGGTAACAGGCTTCCTGAACGATCTGTCAAAATGAGTCTATCAATCCCCTGTTTCTCAGACGAGATAAGCGTCTCTGAAGCGAGAGCCGAGTTGATATCGACTTCACATTCGACTCGTAAGCAACTGGATGTTCTGAGGCTGTTAAAATCTGCCGTGGCGGAGCTATCGTCAAGATTCATGAAGCGAATCGAGTACTCTGATCGTTGCGTGTTGGCGATTCGTTCTATTAGTGAACCCGGATCCGTCACAGCGAAGATGATCTCCGCAGAGGTGACGGCCGAACAGAGTGAAGCAGCAGTTTCGGGTTCAATTAACAGTTCGTCGGGAATCAAAATCGAGTCGACGTTCAAAGAATCAATCGCGCTCACGATTCTAATAAGTGCGTCCGAAGAAACTCCATCCGGATTTGTGCGTTTCAATCCCCAAAGGGTGACGTCGCATATTGAGAGTTGCATGAAACTGCGGTTCCTGTGAAAAGCGTTGTAAGTTCTCTCTGAATCGGATCGATAATCAATTGAACAGATACTGAATTGGACAGAAAAATAAGTGGCCTCTCAAGTCCAATTCTGTTCCTGAAGTTTCAGGCGGTTGATGGCGTCGGTATCGATCTCGACTCCGAGGCCAGGGCCTGTCAGTTCAGGAGCCTTACCCCCCCATCCGAATGTGATGTCTCGTTTGATTAAGTTTTCCCGAACAAGAAAGCGGTCATAGCTTCCTTCCAGATGTTTTATACCTGCAACGGAGCAGGCGAAATGCCGTCCGGCAGCGGAGAGGATTCCGGTCTCTCCTACCATGCAACCAAGTTGATAGCCAATGCCAGCTTCGTGAGCGATAGCGGCGATTTCGAGACAATTCAGAAATCCTCCACCCTTGGAGAGCCGGATATTAAACAGCTGACAAAACTGTTCGTCCGCCGCCCGTCGTGCATCGGAGGGACTGCATAGGGACTCATCCAGCATGATGGGAAGTTGACAATCTCTATTCAGCCCGGCCAGTTGGTCGATTTCGGTGTGAGGGAGCGGCTGTTCAATTGAACTGATCTGGAATGGGGCGAGTTCCTGAGCTTTGTGCAGCAACTGGTCGCGGTTCCAGGCTTCGTTGGCGTCAATTCGCAGGTCAACGCCCTGCCCCATCCAACGGCGAACGCGACTGAGTAGTTCTACATCGTTGATTCCCTTCGCGCCCACTTTGACTTTCACATGTTGGAAACCGAATAGCCGGTACAGGATGGAATTTAAAACCTGTTTCCTGCGAGACATCGAAGTGATGGCGACGCCGTATCGAATTTCCTTGCGATTCTCATGGATGGAGGAGGCCGGTTCAAATTTGGCAGTGACTTCGGAGAGAGGTACGTTCCAGTACCGAGTGGCGGCATCGAGAATGGCAATTTCGATCGCGCAGCGGAGAGAATTGCCAAAGCAGTCCCGATCGCTGGTTGCGGGTGGTTCTATTGTGACGGGACGGGTAAGTTCGAACTTTTTCAATAGATCGAACAGTTCCGACCAGTCAGACCAGTCTATACTGAGTTGGTCTTTTAACGAACTGACCTGCCACTGTTCCCAGGTGGTCTCGATTGTTTCGCCTGTGACATAATGGCGAGGCAACCCTTCACCCCAGCCAACCGTACCGTCCTCCAATTCGCAACGAATGAGAACAGTGTCGTTATACCGTCGCGCATAGGATGCATGCCGAATCTCTTTTTTCAGCGGGATGCGGACTAGGTAGGCAGTGAGGTTTTGGATACGCATGGAAAAAGACGACTTGTACTTTCAGATTGGAAGGCCCCGAGATTAGCGAGTGCTTGTTACGTTAATCCCTGCTCTTTGAACCAGTTCATCGTACGCTGCATGCCTTCCTGGAAGTCGATCTGAGGATCGTAGTCGAGTTCCTTTTTTGCTTTCTCGATACTGTAATCGAGATTCAAACCGAGAAACTTGATGCGGGCGCTGGAGAGAATTGGAGCTTCTGTTTTACCGAGCGCGCGGTAGACTTTTTCCAGGACGGTCGCCAGCACTTTGGCGACCCCCAGAGGCACATGTTTCTTGGGTTCGGGATAACTGCCTAACTCGGCGATGCGGTCGATGAATTCTTTTTTGGAGACAAGTCGTCCATCCGTCACATTAAATCGTTCGCCGATGACGTCGTCGTTTTCAATCGCTTTAAAGATTACTTGAATCAGATTCCCGACGTAGACGTTGTTCATCAGCTTTTCGCCCGAACCGAGAAAGGCGAATTGTTTCGATTTCAGCTTTTCGAAAATTCGTGGCAGAACGGTTCGGTCGCGAGGACCGTAAACAAAACCGGGTCGCACAACGACTGCGGGAAGTTGCTTCTCTTTGACGTGGTCGAGGACTTTCAGTTCGGACTCGACCTTGGTCAGTGTGTAACCGTCGATTCCTTCTTTGTTGGGTGGTTCGGATTCGTCCGTACCGTGATGATCGCGAGCCTGGTAGACACCGAGTGAGCTGATGTGGACAAACTTCTTCAACGTGCCATTCTGCTCGGCGGCTTGCAGCAATGTTTCGAGGCCATCGACATTCACGGAACGATAATCTTCGACTGGTCCCCAGTCCCCGACTTTCGCGGCGCAGTGCACGACGACAGTGGCGCCTTCAACGCCCTTCTGGAGCGACTCTGCGTGGGTGAGATCTCCCGTGACAATGTCGACATTCCATTCCTTCAGAAAGTCTGCTGATGAACTACTACGCGCCAGGGCGCGGACGGGGATATTACGTTTTCGACATTCTTCCACTACATGGCTGCCAACTAAACCAGTGGCGCCAGTGACAAAGACGAGGTCGTTTTCAGTCAGATTCATCTTCCTGCTTTCAATGTGCCTGTCGCCTGGTCGACAGGAGATCAAGTCTGATCGTGGTTCAGGTGCTGAGGATGTTTATTGCATCAGGACTGTTTTTAGACTAATTTCGCTAACAATCCTAGGGCTCTTGCCCGTTGAAATCGATTTCCACCAGAGCGTTAGAATGTGCCGGATTTGTTCGGTTTCTACTGTCTTCAGATCCTTCTACTAATGGAAATTGCTCCCTCTTATGAAGTCTCCTGACGAGTACGCTGAACACGGCCAGAGCAATCACTGCCAGGCCGAACGATTTACCACTTCGGACGGGTATCGACATTTCTACCGGCATTGGCCAGCGGTGGGAGAAACACGCGGGCTGTTGCTCGCGATTCATGGGATACAAAGTCACTCTGGCTGGTATGGGTACTCCAGTCAGAGATTGGCAGAAGCGGGGTACGAGGTCTATTTCCTGGATCGGCGGGGTTCCGGGTGTAACTTCAGATCGCGCGGTCACGCACCCCATCAGGATCGACTCGTTTTTGATGTTGTTCAGTTCACATTGGAAATTCAGTACCGGCATCCGAACTTACCGCTGACACTACTTGGTCTGAGCTGGGGTGGGAAACTGGCTGCTGTCACGGCGAGTCGTTATTCACATCTATTTAACAGGCTAATCTTGCTGTATCCAGGTTTGAGAGCCCATGTACGGCCCAGTTGGTTTCAATTGTTGCAGCTGAAGCTGGCCGAGTGGGCCGAAGTCGAGCATAAAAAAGTACCGGTTCCGTTGAGCGATCCGTGTCTGTTTACGGATGATCCCGAATCTCGCGTCTTTATTCGGCAGGATCCCTTGATGCTGGAAGAGGTGACGACCTCCTTCCTCTTTGCGAATCGGCCGTTCGACCATGAGAGCAGACAGGCAGCCTTGGCCCGTCAGTTGACGATGCCGAGCCTGTTAATGCTGGCTGGTAAGGATCGCATTATCGATAATCGCGAAACCGAAATGTGGTTCCGGACTTTGCCGAACCCGCTCAATGAATTGCGGGTCTACGAAGACGCCGCACATACTCTGGAATTTGAGCCAAACCGGGAGACGATTTTTTCGGATTTGATCGACTGGCTATCTCGAACGGATTCCCACTTATAGATCAGCGAAAGCCGTTTGGTGGCGCGAAGAGTAGCTCTATCTCTTGGTGGGATAGCAGGTTAGATGTAATCGTCAAAACCGGCAATTGGCTCAGATGGAATTTTAATCGTTTCGAATTGATCAGGTTCTGTCGCTTGCAGCAGGTGAACTGATCGCTTATATTGCTACTTCGCTGTTGCGGCAGCGGCAATTGCAAGTTGTTTGAAACCAACAACTTGAGACCGTCTGACGGTTCCAATTGCTTCGGGCAGATAGCTCAGTTGGTAGAGCACAGGACTGAAAATCCTGGTGTCGGGGGTTCGATTCCCCCTCTGCCCACTTCAAAACCCTCTTAAACGCCAGTCGTTTAAGAGGGTTTTTTTATTGGATCGACGCATCTGAAACAGGTCGCTACGAAACTTCCCGGCTCAATAATGCTTAAGCCCTTGGGCGGATGTTCCAGGTGAATGCGAGCAGGAAAATGGAGAGAAGTGTGCATCCCACAATACTATACAGGATGACTTCCCAGCCCTGCTCGACTGCTCCGAGTTCAGTGTAATAGTGAGAGATCGCCCCGAAGCCTTTGGCTTGTACGGTTCGTCCAATGTACCCAAAGAGACCGACGAACCCGGCCGCGACTCCGACTGCTTTTTTCGATGTCATATCAAGTGCGGCAACCCCCAGCAGCATGACGGGCGGATAGACGAAGAACCCAATCACGGCCAGGCAGAACATATCGATGCTTAATTTACCGGCGGGATTATAAAGGATTCCCAGAAAGGCGAGCAGAATGGGAATCATGCAGAGAAGGCTGACCATTCCTCTTCGGCCGCCCACACGGTCGGAGAACCAACCGATGAGCAGTGTCGATGGAATTCCTCCGAATTCCAGAACGAGAATTGCGATTCCGCCATCTTCAAGAGAGGCTCCTTTAACTTCTCGCAGGTAAGTTGGTCCCCAGTCCAGCATGCTGTATCGAACGATATAAACAAAGAAATTGGCGAACGCGAACAACCAGAGTTTGGGGTTGTTCAGCACATTGTTGATAAAAAGTTCGCGGGTGGTTAGCTCTGTTTCGTGGAGATTTTCACGAATGGCCGGGTTGATGTAATCGTCGTTGTACTCTTCGATCGGGGGTAAACCGACCGATTGGGGAGTATCTTTCAGCGTCAGGAATAAAAAGAGCGATCCGACTAACGCAATGGCCCCGGGAACATAGAACGCGGAACTCCAACCCCAGTGGAGGGCGGATTGAGCAGCGATAATACCTGCCACACCCCCGCCGATATTATGAGAGATATTCCAAATGGCGAAAATAGAGCCTCGTTCGCGAATGCTGAACCAGTGCCCTATTGATCGTCCGCTGGGAGCCCAACCCATGCCCTGCACGAATCCGTTGATCGCCCAGAGTGTCAAATGCATCGGGAAATTCTCTACAGCACCGAACAGAAAATTGCAGCAGGCTGTGAGTAGTAAGCCAAATGCCATAAACTTACGGGCGTCGCTTCTGTCCGAGAGTGAACCCATCAGAAGCTTGCCCAAGCCGTAGCTGATCGCGCTGATCGCGAGAATATCGCCGATCATCGATTTATCGTATGCAAGTGCCCCCTGCATTTCCTTGGCGACTGCGGATAGATTGTTGCGAACCAGGTAAAAGGTGCCGTAACCAATGAAGGTTGCCGAGAGGATCTGCAACCGTAATTGAGGATATAGTCGGGCGACTTCTTCTTTTGATTTTTGCGGCTGAGGGGGAGCGGGTTTGAAATAACTGGGAAGAATAGACATTGAAGTGAAACCCGCGGGCAAGGGTTAATGATGTGTGAAGGGTTTGGGGAAACTAGCAGAATCGGATAGAGTTCACAATCAACTTGCTCGAGGAAGACAGTCGATGGAAGCCAAGGAAGCGTTTTGAACCAGGAACCAACAGAAAGGTATGTCGTAACATGAAACGGATTGTCTCTCTGTTGCCTGCCGCCACTGAGATCGTGTATGCATTAGGGTGTGGAGCGAATTTAGTTGGCAGGTCCCACGAATGCGACTACCCGGCAGCGGTTCAAATGTTACCCGTTTGCACCCTCTCGCGAATCGACGCCTCACAGTCAGGAACAGACATTCATGAAAACGTGACCGACCTTCTCCGGGAAGGTGAATCGTTATACGAAGTCGATTACGAGTTGATCAAAAGCCTGCAACCGGACGTGGTGATCACACAGGCTCAATGCGAAGTGTGTGCGATCAGTTACGTAGAAGTCGCCTGCGAACTGAGTCCACTTATTCAGAAGGGAATCGAGTTGGTCTCGATGGAAGTTTATCGATTGGCTGATTTATGGAAGCAGGTGAGATCGATCGCGTCGTCGCTGGCTTGCGATGATACCGCCGAGCGTTGGATACAGTCCGCCGAAGAACGCATTGATCGCATCGCTAGACAGCAGGGGGCAAACACGTCCAAACCGCGAGTTGCTTGTATTGAATGGTTCGATCCGTTAATGGCCGCCGGAAACTGGGTTCCCGAAATGGTGGAGTTGGCCGGAGGAGTGAATGTTCTCGGTCAACCGGGAGAACATTCTCCCTGGATGAACTGGGAGGAACTGTTGGCTGTGGATCCGGATGTTATCGTGCTGTTGCCTTGCGGATTTGATTTGGAACGGTCGCGAAAAGAGGCGGAGACACTACTTCAGAATGAACATTGGAGCCAATTACGCGCGGTGAAAAACGATGCCGTTTATGTGACTGATGGCAGTCAGTTCTTTAATCGCCCCGGTCCTCGTTTGGTGAATTCCATCGAGATTCTTGCTGAAATACTGCATCCGGAGGCGATTAAGGGAGATCACCAGGGGATTGGTTGGTCGTCCTTTTGATTACCTGTCTCTGCTGAAAATCAATAGTGCATACTGGCATCCGCTCGGACGAGCGTGTTAAACTTGATGACTTCCTTTTCTTACCTGAACTAAACTTACCTGCGCCGCCAGCTTGCTGGCCCTGCCCGCGCTCTCGATAATCCGAACGAAGGAAAATGACTATGAAAATGTTATTGACCAGCTTGCTGGTTCTGGGATTGAGTTCTCAATTGCTCGCTGAGGAAATCAGCTGGAAACGTACGGAACTGGATTCAGCCTTTCGTTCGGAAGGAGTCACGACCGCCGATGTGAACCGGGATGGTTTACTCGATGTGCTTTCGGGGGATGTCTGGTATGAAGCCCCCGGCTGGACGATTCATGAGATCGCCAAACCGGGCGAATACGTCGCGGGCGTGGGCTATTCGGAGAGCTTCGCTAACTTCAGTTATGATGTGAACCAGGATGGTTGGGAAGATTACATTATCGTTGGCCATCCCGGTAAACCTTTCTTTTGGTACGAGAATCCCCAGAACAAAGAGGGGCATTGGAAGAAGTACGAAATCTGGCACAGTGGCTGTAACGAGTCGCCCATCTTTGAAGATGTCACGGGCGATGGCATCCCAGAACTGATTGTCGGTTCGCAGCCTGAGTCCCAGTTCGGATACATTGAGATCCCCGCCAAAGACAAAGCCACAGATAAGTGGGTCTTCACGGCCGTCAGTCGTCCGGGTGATCCAGGAACTAATGGTTCCCATCGTTATTACCATGGTAATGGTGCAGGCGATCTGAATCAGGACGGTTTGATCGACATCCTGATTCCCCACGGTTGGTATCAACACCCTGCCGAAGATGGCGGCGAATGGGTCTTTCATCCTTACACATTGGGCAAACCGGGAGAAGAGAACCCTCTGCCTGCCGCCAACCTGCACGTTCAGGACTTCGATCTGGATGGCGACCAGGACATCGTGATGAGTTGTGCTCATGCTTACGGAGTCTGGTGGTTTGAGAATTTAGGTTCAGAGAATAACGACCAGTTCGAGTACCACTTAATTGATGAATCGTTTTCTCAAACTCATGCACTGGAGTTTTATGACATCAATGGTGATGGCCAGAAAGACCTTGTGACGGGTAAGCGGTTCTATGCTCATAACGGGAATGATCCGGGCGGCAAAGACGAAGTTGTGATGTTCTGGTACGAAATCAAACGGAAAAAAGGTCAGGCTCCGGAATTCATCCCTCACGAAATCGTCGCGGGCCGGGATACGGGTGTCGGAACGCAGTTCCAGGTCCGTGATTTCAACGGTGACGGCCTGTACGATATTATCCTGGGCAACAAAAAAGGGGTGAACCTGTTAGTGCAGGAGCGGGACTAAAAGGAAGTGGAGCCAGAGAGTTTCACGAGTGGCGTCGAACAAGTTCCGGCGTTAGACTCGGCCTGGTTGGGATTTTCTTCCCGAATTAAGTCGATAATCCGGATAACTTTACGGAAATTCGAGTCCTAAAAACTTGCCGACGTCGTCGGAAATGACTATTCTAGGCCCCTCTGAGGCGATCCGGCCTTTATCGGTCCGGATAATCGCCTCATCCGCAGCCCAAGTGGCGGAATTGGCAGACGCGCTAGATTCAGGTTCTAGTGGGGGTTAACCCCGTGGAGGTTCGAGTCCTCTCTTGGGCACTATGATATCAAAGGACTTACGTCGATTCGGCGTGAGTCCTTTTTTATTTGCCTTGAGAGAATTGGGAACACTCTTGTTTTCTTGTTGGTATCTCTGTTGTGGTCAAACGTGTAGTTTAGGCCCCTCTCACCGACACCTTCTAAACACTCCGATCACTTACTCGTATCGGAGAATTCAATGTCTCAATTCCCTACTTTATCGCTCATCCCCACGGGAACTCCAGAGCATCCACGCTTCGTAATTTGCAAGCTACCTCGTCTATATTGGACCGGTACCGATTGGAGCCCTGAGCTGAAGGCCGCCCTACTCTTTTCTGATCAACAGGTCGCCGGTAAAGCTGCATTCGAGCTCCTGTCAAAATCGTCAGAAAGTAGTAAGAAGTTTCGATTCGTAGCCCCGATTGAGGTCGAGGTGCGGGCTGATGATGTTCTTGATCTAATCGATCTGCAAGTATGGCTCATTAATGCATCCCGTCTCTATGTTGACTACAAGAAAGCGGGACTGCCAAACGCCACAGCATTATTATCGATTGATTGGACTGAATTGAAGGAGGTAGAGGAATGAAGAAGCTGATTCCAATTTTTGTATTGGTAGGAGTGGCTGTCGTTTATGGTGCCCAAGAAGCTCCGAAACCGAAAGGCATCTTCTCGATGCTCACTGCTGGTCAGTCAGTGGACCTTAAGAATGAAGGGGCGGCGTACACGATCTGTACTTATGATGGCGATGCACCGACGAGTCATACCGTTCTTGAGGTTGGAGAAGATTACGTCGTGTTACGAGATATCTCCGGTGTTACGGAGACGGCGGTGCCAGTTTACTCAGTGAAGTCAATTGAGAAGGTGAAGCTGAAGTTGGAGTGAATGCAGATAAAATGGAATTAGGCGTGATATTTGGTCTCGGAATTCGCCAATATCAGTATGAAATAATAACTGGACTCCACTTCATTTGAGAATGACTATCTGCTTCAGTGATGAGGAGTTGTTCAATCAGGGAGTTTCCAAGGTAAACATTTAATCTGAACTGTGTGGTCAACTGATGGCACCCACTCGATCACGGACAATCAAATTTCTCTCTATAGGGTCGATAGTCTTTGGAAGCATGGCCAATGTCTGCACCATGCTTTTTCTTCTCTCGCCGAAGGAGGGCATAGCTGTTTTTATGGCTTACTCACTATTTGGATGCATTGGATCTTTAGTAATCGGTGTGATACTGGGGATTCTGGGCCTCCTCTTCAGTAGAGGGAGGTCAAAGTTTGCGTATGTTGGTTTGATTGCCAGTGCTTTTGCACTTCTCTGCCCCATCTTATTCTTCTGGAAGGGTCTATGAGATAGGAGAATCAATTTAGAGCCTAGCTTGGCTGAGGCGACAATCGTTGATGAATTTCTGGAGCGATGTTGATCGTTCAGACTTGAAAACTAATGAGAACAATAAGGAAAAAGCATGGCACGAAAACTGACTCAGTTTATGACGAGTTCTGTTGACGGTGTGGTACAACGCCTTGCGTTTATGCTTGCGTTTATCGCTTCAGGAGTGCTCTGCTACCTCGTCTATATGACCGCCAAGGCTTCTGTGCCGACGCCGGTGAATGGAGCCGCTGGAGGTTGGCTGATTCTGTGCTTCTCCCCGTTTTGGCTCGGAATCTGCCTGCTGGCTGTCCTCTCTGGGTACAAACTGGGTGGAACTTGGCGTGTTGTCGGCTGGCTCCCATTGCTGTCAGGACTGCTTGGTAGCCTGTTGATCAACCAGATGTTCTCTTAATCCGTTGCCTCATTCGAATAACAGAATCAAGAGAAAGGAATACTAATCATGACTTGTACACGATTCGCTTTCGGGTCGCCTAACCGTTTCCCGAATACGGTGACTGAAGGGTAATCGAAATGAATCCACGACAGCATTTACTGTTGCTCCGATTTCTCCGTCTACTGTTTTTTGGACTGGGGGTCATTCTTCTGCTTCCTCACATCAGTGTTCAGGAAGACGTTGTGGACTTTAAGACTGCATTAAGACTATTAGCAGGGCTTGCGTTGATGTTCATTCCTTACGTGGTTGTGTCGAGAATCATTCCTGCTCGTTGCCCAAAGTGTGGGAAAAAAGCTTTTGTGGAGACGAAGTGGCATACACCTAGCCCAGATGAATCTGACTACTCAAATTCTCGAATTAAAGCCTTCCATTGGAGATGCAGTTCATGTGGTGTAGTCGAGACAATACCGTCGAGCGTTATTGACAATCTGATTCCACCATTCGTTCAGGGTTGAATCTCTGACTAATGGATTTTCTTTGTTGAATTGGACCGTCGCCTCAAAGGTGATTCCCACTTTGCCACTCCGATTACAGGTCGTCAATTGGCCTTCGTCTCCTTTTGAACTTCCACACGCCGACAATTGTCCCCGGTATCCAGCCTAGAATTAAAGTGGACAGGAAGAATACCGGGATCGGCCCCATACCTCGAAGACCGCTTGGTGCTGATGAATTGAGCAAATACTCCATCAAGAGTGAGAGAACGATTAGTATTGCCCAAATCGACACTCCAAAAATCAATGAGGTGATGAATCTCTTTTTTGTGTCATTTTGATCGGGCATATTGAGTCTCGATGGAAAGGTGAATATACCATCACTTTCGCATATTCAGAGTGAACTTGCACTCTGAAAACAGGCTCCGGCGATTTTTCGAAAAGCACATAGGAATATCGCTTTCAGATATGAACCGAGTTTTTTCTAAGGGGAACTATAAAGAAAGTGCAACGGAGTCGCTTCAAAGCCGGGGGTGGGGTGTCTGATTTCAAGCGGAGTATTCGGTTACATTAACGACATTCTCAAAGTATCTGGATTCTATCACGTGTTCGGTGTGACATTCAGCATCACGGGGCGTTGAGTTGAAACTTCCTGAATCGCGTCTAAGAGAAGTACTCCATTCTGCCCATTTGGTTGATTGGTTCAATCAGCTACCGGACGATTTGGGTTCACCCTCGAACTGTGTGTATGTCCTGGGCAGCAGCGTGCTGAAAATCTTCTGTGACAAGCACAGTGATCGTTCTCGTCGTGAGAGCGAAACATTGAGTTTATTAGAGTACGAAGATGTCCTGACGACGGTTGTCGAAAATAAAGGCAACTTCCGACAGGAGAATCGTGGCTCGTTATGAGGCGATTGCCGGGAGTCATTGCACATGATTTCGACGTGAATCCCACCGAGTCCTCAGTCCATCTCGCAGAACAACTTGGAAAGCTGGCTACGCAATTACATCGAATTCAGACGCCCGGATTTGGGACGTGGATTCGCGACCCAGGTATCTCTCTGCTTGATGAACATCGCCGACGTCGGAATTGGTTGATCACACTTACTCGCCAATCGAGATGCTTGCATGCGTCATTGCTCAGGCAAATTGAGGTGAAGTTTATGGAATTAGAGGAGGCTCTGGAAAGTGCTCCCTCGTCACCCGTTTTGGTCCATCGAGATTTTCAGCCACGTAATATTCTGGTTGACTCAGAATGTCAAATTACGGGACTCGTCGATTGTGAATCTGCGGGTGGAGGCGACCCACTGGAAGACTTTAATCGGATAGGACTCAACTGGGAATCCCGTGCCTTCGCGGTATTTTGCCAATCCTATCGGCAGTCGGGAGGTGATTGGGGGAACGAGGCGAATAAACGATTTGCTTATTACGTCCTGTTCTGGGCTACGAATATTATTGGTAAAGTTGGTGAAACTCATCCTGAACTGCTTCCGCAGGCCGAGACTGCTGTCGAAAGAATTCTCGCGGAGGAATTACCTGACTGTCTGGTGTGACTTAAATCAGCACGTCACCGGTTTCTCGTCAATTGGTGGTGAGTTCAGGCTCCGAATCAACGTGAGAATTCGTAGTAGCAATACGATACCTATGACCGAAAGCACGAAGTGCCCACTCAAATCTTTGTCGCTCCACTCAAAGATCCATTGTAGGTTCTGTTGCTCTCCCTTTGTGGCAATTTCCGGACCGACGTATCGCATGTGTAGTGCCACAGCTAAGATCGTCACCGGAATCAGAATGTCGTAGCGATAGTAGGGTTTTACACGGAGCCATCTTCTTCGCATGCAGTAGGATTCAACTGCATTAAAAATCTTGAAGAGGAGTACAATACCCAGAATTCCGATGACCAACATTCCACCCGCGAGACCGGGGACATTGAAACTCGATGTCTCCGTGTGATACTCGAACTTGATACAGGCGAGAAATATTAATGCGATCGAGATAAGCGGGAATTGCTTGATTGTGTCCATGACGTAATTCTTTTACTTATGGGATGACTGCGCGTCACTCTATAACAGAGGAAGATATTTCTGTAAGGAAGTTTGATCTTGTACGCACTTAGGTTGGTGAGGTTAGGTGAGTTTCGCAGCGATAAGTTTCATGCGGTTTGCTATCATCTGCTTCTCGGCTGATTTAAGATGAGGTGCGTTTATTTTAACGGGTTCATTCATACTAGTAGCGTGGAAAACAGATGGTCTTGAAAACTTTCAATATGAAATTAGTGGTGTCGATGGTCTGCCTCGCGGGGGTGTGCGGGCAGGTCTCGTTGGCGAATGAGCTAAGTGCGGCGGAACTATTGCCAGTGGAGAAAAAGTTAGGACAGGCCTGGGAGGTTTCCTGGAAGCGGTTCTATCGAGACGATACGCATTTGTTCTATGACTACTTGATCAGCTATGAACCAGGGAAGGAACTGGCGCATCTGCCGACGAAGGAAGAGGTCCAGCAGCAGAATCCGAATGAATGTGGTTACGGCACTGGCATGGAAGACGGAATGATCTCCGGAGGGGTGATGCTCTCGATGATTCTGGATCGTGCTGCGGTGACGGGCGAAGAAGGATTGAAAGAACGTGCATTTGATGCTTATCAGGGAATTCGTGCGTGCGTTACTGAAGAAGGGTTTGTCTCACGCGCGATCTGTCATGAAGATTTGAAAAGCTTCTATCCGAATTCCTCTCGCGATCAATATACGCACGCCGTGCATGCTCTCTGGCATTACGCCGACAGTCCTATGTGTGGTGTCGAAACAAAAGCGGAGATCGGTCAGCTCCTGTCGCGGATCGCGGATCGGATGACGCGCAATGTGATTCCGGAGAATAACTATGATTCTTTACGGGCCGATGGTTCGCGCGACACTCGGGGGATTAGCCGGATGTGGAATGTGAACTCGCATGAATGGTCGCGGTTACCAATGATTTATGCAGCCGCCTGGGACGTAACTGGAAAGCAGGAGTATCATGATTTATGGCGGAACTACATCGGCGAGGCAGTTCAGAAATCTCGTCGTGTGCCGAAAGCGGAGTCGACCTATGCCCTGCTCCAGATGCAAATATCGCTGGAAATGCTCACCAGTCTGGAAACGGATCCCGCATTAAAAGATACCATGCAAGAAATCCAAGCAGGAATCGCGGAGGAGTGTCAAAGCCGAGCCCTTCACGCGAATGAGGCAGCGAAGCAGTTGGACCTGACGATGCTTTGCGGGGACTGGCGTACCACATTGGGACTTTCCCACAAGGGAAAGTATCGGGGTGTCTGGTATACCATTCGCGAATGCGGGGAGGCGTCGCTGGCGCAGCTGGGAAATGAGGCGGTACTCACGGATGAACAACAGGAGGTTTTGAACCAATCAATCTGTCGACTCGATTACGATCAGGTATCGAGCAATGGGATCTTCTTTCTTCAAGCCGCGTACTGGAAAAATCGAGCTCATGAAGAGCTGAAGCATAAAGCTCTGAAGGTTGTGAAATAAGAGAACGTGAGATACGAAGATTAAAAACACAGGACTTACCCAACGAGGGTAAGTCCTGCCAAGCGGATTGGTGTCAAACAAACTAACCAAGGAGACCGCTTATGTATCTCCGAAACGCTTCATCGAACGCCGCTGCCGATATCCTTCCGTCGTTATTGCGTTGATTAGAGCTTTTGGACTCTCTTTCCTGACTCGCCAGCTGAGCTTCACGACGGTTGCGATCACGGCTCTTTTGATCCTTTTCTCGCCGGTCGTTATCTCGCTTATCATGAGGATTGCTCTTCTCCACTGGACGAGTACTTTGGACGATAACTCGTTCGACGTTCTGATAGTTGACTTTCACTTGGTCAGCGAAAGCGACGCCATCAGTATTCGAGAGCTGTTGCCGCCCCGGAATGCTGCGGAAGACCAACTGGTCACCATTCCCATTGGCATAGACATCGATATCCAACACACCCAGATCACTCGATTCGGAAAGATCGACGACGAAGCGAGAGTTCTGATTATTCGCTCCCACGAGTTTGATCTTAGAGATCTCACTGAGCGGTTGCTCCGCCACCACCTGTCCAGCTTGAATGTCTCGAACAATCGCCCGGTTTTCGTCGATGCGGAGAGCGAGGTTAGTCGAAGTCTTGTTCGCATCAGCTTTGTAGTAAAATACCGACGGGTCGTAGAAGACATTCGTTTGCAGGTTCTCGACATCCGAATTGCGTTCGATAATGTCGGCCAGCGTGGTCGTTTCAATTTCCAGGAGTTCCTCTCCGTCGAATTGATTCTGGTACCACAACCGGTCTCCATCACGAAGACGAGTGAACTGATCGACGAGGACAGTCTGGACAAGTTCTCCCAGATTGGATCCTTCGACATGATCTTCCGCCAGACCTCCTACCCAGACGTCGATATTATCGACTGAACCGTAAACCTCTTCGAGCTTCTGTTGCAAATCCACATCGGAAGTTATGTCGGCAAAAGAGGTGACCGGGGCGAGCCCCAAGTCGACGCGGGCCTGATTGTAGTCGGGCAGACCATGATCACGGCCTCGTTGAATATTAAGCGAAGCGAGATCAAAGCCCCCTGCTCCAGGGGCTCCAAACAGGAAATTCCGGACATCGTCGACGATCTGTGTATCCAATTCCTGGGCTGTGTTTGCTGCTGCGCCTTGGAGGATGGAATCGATTCCGTTCGCCGTAAGCTCTTGAGGAGCGAAGAACGCCTGGCTCAGAGACAAATTACCTTCTTCCGCTACGGAGCCATCCGAATCCAGGCGGAGTAATTCCGAAGAGAGAAGGCTATGTCCCAACCGGTAAGCAGTGGTGGAGAAGATATTACTGATGCCCGGGTTCACGGTGGAGTCGTAACCGATGTAATCACTCAAGGCTCCTTCCCCCAGTAATGCTGGCAGGAATTCGTTATAAGTGATCGCCTGAATCTCAGCAGTGACAATGCGACGCGCTTCCTGGTAGATTTGCTCGTCGCTGAAACTGGGGTTCTCTGCTGCGATTTCATCGGCGAGACGATTATGTTCACGAACGAAGATCGTGTGCATTGAAGTTAATGCCGCGTTTTCATTCGCACGAATATCGCCTGCCAGGAATAGAGACGAACTGGTCCCTCCCGCATTTTCCAGCCCGACATCATTGAACGGAAGGAGATCACCTTCACTGGTTTTCAACTTGCCATCCTGGAATGTTCGGAGAGCTGCAGCCCGTTCTTCATCGGAACCGTAGACGACGGAACCATCGATGAAGGCAGTGATCTGGTTGATCTGTTGTCGCACATTGTCTGTCGACGTGCCGGTTTCTGGATCAAAGACGGACCGGTTAAAATCAATAACGTCATCTCCGCTTCCATCTGGGTCAAATGAGGAATCACCCAGGGGAACCTCAATGTCAAAGGCTTCCAATGGATCACCATTCTCGGTTAAATCGATATCGTGGTCGATAAACTGGCCCCAGATCCACGCGATGTCCGAGAGATGTTGAGCATTGAGATCATTTGTTTCTTGAGTGACGAGTGCGTTACTGACTTCTCGTGCACTGGGACGATCTTCTCCTGCAGGAGTTGATATTCCATCGCTATATTCAGCAGAAGTCAGCCTGATTAATTCAGTATCTGTTGCACCCCACTCCTCGTTTAATTCGTTATTACCAACGCCATCGATGGAAGCGGTGACAGAAGAGAGCATGGTTCGCTCTTCCAGTTTCTCGAGAGCGCCAGTGGCCATCATCGATTTCCGTTTGCGAATGGAATTTCTCCAGCGGAATGGTAGCAAATTGGTGTTCATCATCCTTCTCCTTGTTCAGAACCTCGGCGCGCAAATGGGGCGACTCGATGCCTGATGAGGAAATCGAGGTCGTAGCGGACCAGATTCGTAAAGAAATGAGTTGGAGCAGCACCTGAACTTCTAAGAGAAATCAATACGATTCGCGTGAGACGAGGACGCAACGATTCCACTAAGGGAGGGGCAGGAGCTGCCGGGCAAAGAAATGACTAAGGAGCCCGCAAGAAGTGCTGTCAATCAACGATCAGAATGATCGCGATAACAGCGTGGCCGAAGAAAACGAACGCTTTCGTCAGCCGGTCAAAAAAGAAAAAGTCCGAGAAGGATCAGAAAGGAGAACAAAGGCGTGATGAAAAAAAGTTAATTGGTAACTAGGTGGTAATTCATGTTGACTAAGTCTGGATACCATTTGGGAAATCCTGAATGAGAATTCACTTCGTGAAACCTGTTAAGGAACTTCCTTATGGGGTGAGTTAAAAATAAATAGATTGCATGAGTCAGTGTATGATTAGCCAATGTAAGAAACGTAAAGAGATTTCGATAATCAACAAAGAAATCTGAAAAACAGATAGATACCTGCTGTTGTTATGAACTGGTGGGCTGTCGTTTACCTCTGTTTCGTTTATGATGGAATCCCTTCCAGATCTTTGACAGAGGATACGAAAGTATTTCGTCTTCCCACTCGCTTGTCATTATTTCCTCATTGATTCTTCGTTCGAAATGAAAGCCTTTATTTGATGGGAACTACACCATTACGATTCTATTCCATTAGACGATTTGTCCTTTCTGGCTGTTGTATCCTACTAACGATTTCACTCTCACTGGCAGACGATTCTGCCACAATCGAGACCATCGCTGGTACTGGAGAATCGGGAGTCGTGCCAGTGACTGGACGCGCAGTTGAGGTTCCGATTGGAAATCCATTTGGAGTTGAGCTTGGGCCTGATGGTGCACTCTACATCTGCGAAGTCGATCACCATCGGGTACGTCGGCTTGATTTAGAAACGGGTCAACTGACCACATTCGCGGGGACAGGCAGGAAGGGTTACGCAGGAGATGGCGGACCGGCGACGACCGCCCTCCTGAACGAACCGTATGAAGTTCGATTTGATACGAACGGAAATATGTACTTCGTGGAAATGCAGAATCATCTGGTTCGACGCGTTGATCGTCAGACGGGAATCATCTCGACGGTCGCGGGCTGTGGTGAAGAAGGTTATGGGGGTGATGGAGGCCCTGCCCTGGAAGCCAAGATGAAACGACCACACAGTATTGGGCTGGATGAACAGGGAAAGCTTTACATTGCCGATATTGGAAATCATCGAATTCGTGTTGTTGACTTAAAGACAGGAACCATTAATTCACTCGCTGGCAATGGAGCCAAATCACTACCCGTCGATGGTGACGTGGTTCGTGGGAAACCGATGCTGGGGCCACGCGCTTTGACGGTAGAAGGTCGAACGCTGTGGATCGCGCTTCGGGAAGGACACAGTGTCTGGAAACTGGATCTTGATTCTGAAGTCATTCAACATGTCGCGGGAACTGGGAAAAAAGGATTCAGCGGCGATGGTGGCCCCGCTCTTCAGGCAACCTTCAATGGCCCCAAGGGAATTGCCGTGGGTCCGAAAGGAAACATTTTTGTAGTCGATACGGAGAATCAGGTCATTCGTAATATTGATCGCGAAACCGGAACCCTAACAACGGTCGCAGGACGAGGCCCGAAATGGCGAGGACCGGAGGGAGATCGCGGGCCTGCGACTTCAGCAAGTATGAATCGTCCCCATGGGATTTGTGTGGGCCCGGATGGAACGATCTACATTGGAGATAGTGAAAACCATCGGGTGCGTCGTGTTCGCTGAATAGGCTGACCTTAATATTGTCTAATGCTTCTGTGGAACTGCCCGAAATCAAGACTGTTGTTGTAAGGAAGAAGAGAGTAATGAATCGAATAGGGAAGACGATCTCGTTTGTAGCTCTACTGCTTTGCAGTGGAGTGCAGCACGGAAGATTGCTGGCCGCTAGTTTCAATGATGTGATGATCACCTCAACGGCAGTGGATAACGAGGTTGTCCCCCGGTATCAGGCAATTCTGCAATCAGAAATTCAACGATACAGTGCTGTGCCGGTGGTGATTAAAGGAAAAGGCGAATCGATTGGGAAAGTTGCTCCTCACGGACTCGTGGTCTATCTCCATACGTCAGCTTCATTAGCAGAACGGCAGATTCAATACGATGGAGGGATTCCGTCGGAGCGGGATCCCGGACCGGAAGGTTTTGTACTGGTCCAGAATGGCAATGAAACGCATATTATTGGTGTTGATACTCGTGGGGTACTGTATGGTATTGGCGAGTTGTTGAGACAACTCGAATTCCAGAAAGACTCTATCGTCATTCCGGACGATCTAGAAATAAGATCAGCTCCTGCCTTTGAGGTACGCGGCACAGGAGTCAGTCAGGGCCACACCATTACGGAACTGACTGGTTCTCGAAAGTGGACACCAGAAGAATGGGAACGGGCCGTGGTGGGGTATGCTCTGGCAGGAGCGAATACCTTTTCTATTGGACATGACGCCAACGAAAAGAGCCCGACCTATCAATTCATTCGTGGTCTGGGGTTAAAAGTACTTTTGTCTATGAACCCGAATTCGGGGGCTCCTGCCGACAAACCAGAATGGGAGGCCCAGGAAGCGATTGGTCGTCACGGTTATCTTTGTCTTTCAGTGCCTGAAGCCCGCGAGTACAAATTGATGATTGAGGAACGTCGCTGGCGAGATTTAGCGCCTGTGGATTACGTCCGATTGAAATCGGGTGATGGCGGAGGATGTGAATGCGAACTCTGCCGCCCTTATGGTGCCGTCTACATTGAAATGTGTCATGACATTGCCGAGATCATTCATCGCTATCAACCCGAAACTGAAATCTTTGTTTTAAATCAGAAGCTCGACAATGATGGCGATCTGGCAATCTTTAAATACTTACGAGAGCATCCTGAACCCTGGCTGCGGGCGATAGCAGTTGGTCCGGGATCGAATGCGATGGGTTGGATGCCTGGACGACGTCAGGATCATCGTATGGATCTTTTCCGTTATCCTGCTTTCGGGGCGATGGATCGCTATTACCGCGAGATGTTGCAACAGATGCCGCCTCAGCATGATCTCGTGTTCTTTACAGACATCACTCATTGGGTCTATGCACAGAACGGATTGATGGGGCACTATATGTTGCCCGACCGAAATCACAATGTTCCTCCCACAGCGGATCATTACATTTATGATCGCAAACCGGATCGGGCAATGTATCGTGTTTACAATCGACGTGCCTTTAATGCACGTCCCGAGGCCTATTACGACTTCTTTAGAGAGTCGGAGCGATACGGCATTGGCGATGTGACCTACTCCGAGGGCAATCACGATCATTTCAACAACTGGATGTGGCAACGGTTATTGTGGGCGCCCGATGTAGCTCTGAGAGAAATAGTTCTTGAATACTGCCAAACGTTCTTTGGACTTGAAGCGGCTCCCTTGATGGTCGACGCGATCTTTCAGTTTGAGCGAAATATGCAAATACCAATCGAGAAGAACAAGGGGATTCAGGAATTCGCCAATCTCGTGGAGAGAGCGGGAATGAAAATTCCGAAGAACCGGTTACAAGCAGACTGGCTCTGGAGACAGTACCAGCAGCGGGCTTATACGGACCTGTATATTCAAGCGGATGTAAGGGCACAGGAAGAATTGCTGTCAAAGATTAAAAATCTGGCGGAAGAGGCCGTCTCCTCAAACGAAACAAAATCCAAATTACAGGAAATCAACGGACTGTTGATCGCTGGACCACAGTTGCCGAAAGAGGCAACGGACTGGGTGAAGAGATCGCATCAACTTGGTCGTGAGAGTGATCGAATCTACGGTGTGCAAATCGCGGGAATGTATAATCTTAAACAGGATTATGTGGGGTTGGGCTGGTATACCGACCAAATCGAAGCGGCAAGCGTGGCAAAAACAGAAGAGGCCCGGTCTATTCTGCAGAATATGATCGATTATGAAATGAAGCGTGTCGATGCACTTTACGACGATGTAGGAAATCCCGATAACTCTCCGCATGTTACTTACGGCTGGCCGTATGACGGTGGCTTCTTTGATAAAACCGTTAAGAAGTCACAGCGAGTCTGTGCCTACACCACCAACGAGGAACAAGGGGTCACTTTGGAGTACAAGGACCTCGATCCAGAGGCACAGTATGTCGTACGGATGACCCTCGCCCGACCTGTCTACAAGGAGCGGTACCAGGGTTTCCATTCGCAACAGCAGGAAAGTATATTTGCTGACGATGTACCTCTTGTGGAAAATATGACGTTACCTGAATTTACTCCCCGTCAGTTTGAATTCGAAATTCCGCGTCAATCAACTGTGGATGGAAAACTGAAACTGTGGTGCCAGAAACAGGACAGAATCGGCGAAGGAGATCTGGGGGACGTGACAGTGTGGCGGAATACAGGTGGATGGGGAACGTTGTTATCCGAAGTCTGGTTGTACAAAAAGGCGGAATAGAGAGTACACTGACCGAAGTAACTAGATCGCTCTAAGAAAGCCCGCATCCAGTATGTCGATATCCTCGTCCAGTCTGCCTCCCTCTCGCCGAAGAGGAACTCATCTTCCGGAGTGGTTCTACAAACACCCTGTGCTGGTAACTGGCGTGTCGATCTTCATACCACAGTTGATCGGAAGTTGCTTTAACATCGCCTACAACGCGGTGCACGTCGAGCGGTTACTCACCACGGATCAACTGGGGCTCTTTTACAAAACGGTTGCGATCTATAACGTGATGGTCTATCCGGCAGCATTGATCGTCTGGTGTTGCTTACTTCGATATGTGAGACGGACTTACCTCCAGATTCTTTCCGGAGAAATGCTGGAGACGCATGAACTGGAAACGGCCCGGCGAGTCGTGATCAATCTTCCCTGGTATGGAAGCGGTTATGGCGCCCTCGGTTGGTTTCTCTGTATTCCGGTGTTTCTGGGATCCCTCGCATCCCATGAAACCCCACTCGATCCTCGGGTTTATGCTCTGCTTCCCATTTCATTTGCGGTTTCGGGATTAATTGCATCGACGCACTCATTCTTTATTCTGGAAATGTTGGCTCAAAAATTACTGTACCCGGTCTTTTTTCAACAGGGATCCCCCTCCAACACGTCTGGAGCACGCCCGCTCTCTTTGCGTGCTCGCGGTTTGTTATGGGTACTGTCCGCAGGTGTGTGCCCGATTATTTCATTACTCCTGTTGCGACTTGCCCCACAACAAGAGCCTGAATTTCCCTGGTTCGAAATCTCGGTGGGAGTGATCGGAATCGTCTTCGGACTGACAACAGCATGGTTGGGAGGACGCTGGATTACACGCCCGGTGGAAGATCTGCGGGATGCATCGCGACAGGTTTCCGAAGGAAATCTCGAGGCTCGAGTCGATCTGCTGAGAGCCGATGAATTTGGACCATTGATCGATGAATTCAATCATATGGTCACCGGTCTGAGAGAAAAGGAACGCGTTGAAGAAACCTTCGGTCGTCATGTTGGTAAACAGGCAGCCCGAATGATTCTGGAAGGAGACCTTGGTGCTCGTGGATTCGAAACGCAGGTGACGATGATGTTCGTTGACATTCGTAGCTTCACCTCACGATGCGAAAGCACTTCTCCTCAGAAAATTGTCGAATTGTTGAACCGGTTTCTGACAGAGATGGTTGAGATCGTCGAATCTTCAGGTGGAATGGTAAACAAATTCCTAGGAGATGGCTTTATGGCCATCTTCGGTTTAACTTCGCAGCCCGAAGTGCAACAAAAAGAGGCTGTCGAGGCGGGACAGAAGATGCTCGCTCGGTTGATCGAGCTGAACGAACAGCTGAAAGCGGAGGGAACGGTTCCGTTGGAAATCGGAATTGGTCTCCATTCGGGTCCAGCAATTGTCGGTAGTATTGGTTCCCCGCGCCGCATGGAATTCACAGTGATTGGCGATACGGTGAATGTCGCTTCCCGCGTCGAGTCTCTGACTAAACAGTTGCAATCGCCCTTCCTGATAACCAACGCGACCCGCGAAGGACTCAATAAGGAATTTCTCTGCACGCCGCATCCACCGCAGGAGGTTCGTGGACAGAGTGAGCATCTGGTCGTATGGAGTGTTACTCTTGATTGATTCTGGAACAGATCAACCGTTTAAACCTGACCGAGTAACTCTGCCCAAGAGATATGTAAGAACCCATCCTGAAGCCTGGTTCGGCTGTATTATCTTCTGCATAACAAGAGCGAATTAGACCCCTCAGCGGGTTTCAGGAGCGATTAAATAAAAGAGCCCGCCAACCCAAAGTCGGATCAGCGAGGCTCTCAGCTTTGCGATACTAAATTTTCGCTACACTATCTGCTGCTCTAAATCATCAGGGCGATTCAGGGTCTTGGAGGTTTTGATGCCGTGTGATAATCAGGGTGTTCGAAGGGTCTAACTTCAACGCCTGATCCAGCGGGATGACCACTTCTTTACCATCCCGACGATCCAACCCAATCACTCCTTTTGCAGTCGGCGTTTCGGAAGCAAAGTCCTTGAGTTCTTCCTGCATAATGGTTTTGATCGTTCCATCTTCGAGTTGAACTGTGACGTACCAGGCTGTCGGGTAACCGACATCGTCCACGGCGTGGTACTCGTTGCATCCGACGAAGACAAACAGCAGGCAGGCAGCGAGGTATCGTTTTGAAGTGCCACAACAGGTACTATCGAAAAACGTCATCGGGCCAAAGTCCCCATTTCGGAGTGAAGTTTACGTCGGATATCGAACAACCGGTTATGATCCATCGGACCGAACCAGCCGATGTTGAAATCAATCGGCTCCGCACCGTACCATGACGAACCACTTTCCGACATTCGTGCAGGCATCACTGAGCCATCGGCCCAACCAATCATTGCTAATCCTGCGTGGCGAAAGTGAATCGACGGATTAGGCCGGAACCCTGCTTCAACATAGGTAGGAGTCCAGTTGTCGACCCAAAAAGGAGGATGAATGAGCCCGTATTCAATAAGATGAGGTTCGGGCTGTTCTATGCTCGTGACTGCGAACGCCGCATCAGAGAAGGCAACCACTCGCTGCAAACTATCGATTTCGTTGATGTGCGCGGACTCAATCAGGCTTTGGGGATAAGGGTTTTTCCAGTCAGTTCCACCCAGATAAGAATTGTTGTAACCGTATCCTCCCGATCCCGCTTCGAAGGCACTCGCATCTTCATTCAAGTTGCTGAATACCCCAATTTCTGGACAGCGTTTGATAGCACCGTTTCCTTCCATGAACGGAGCCAGAGGTCCTTTGCTGGAATTGAAAGCGGTAGTGCCGTCGGCAGTCTCACGCACGCCGTGCCAGCGGGTCGTTCCTCCGAATCCGACGTGTTGATCGGGGGCGGCGGGTGGCCAGTAGCCGCGCCAGTTATCCATATACAAGTGGCAGGCGAGCGTGATTTGCTTCAGGTTGTTTCGACATTGTGTCCGGCGAGCCGCCATCCGAACATTTTGCACTGCTGGGAGCAGTAGTGAGATCAGAATCGAAATAATGGCCACGACAACCAACAGTTCAATCAACGTAAATCCGCTACGCGAATTTGAATCCACAGGCTGATTAGCGGCGGAACGGATGGGCTGCTTAGACTCTTTGTGTCTGTAAATAGGCACGACAATACCTCGTTGTCTGTGAGAGAGAACATCACCCTCTCAAGAGTTAGACCACGAGGTCGATTCGATGTCAGTAACGCCGTAATTCTTCACGGTAACAAACTTGAGTTACCGAACTACCCATGTTAATTCTGGTGCTAGTGAGAAGAATTATGAAATAGTCTCCGCATTGTTACACGGGACATTCCTGAGGTTGAGCTTCTGCTGGAAAATAATTAATTGTTTACAGTTAAACAGCCAATTAAACAGAATGTCAACGTCAACGGTTAAAGCGCTATTTGCCTCGAATAGACCGTTGGATCCATTACGACTTCTGGGCAGGTCTCCTGGCTTCCAGATCGTCCTACTAGCTACGACCTTCCCGCTGTTCTCAGCAGTGGTTTGGGGATCTCAGTCACTCTGTTAAGAGGACGATTTCCCCGGTAGCGTTCGTACCTGGTTACAGTGGCGGGACCGCAACGGACTTACACCGTTTTCCCTATTCTCTCACTCCGCAACAAGCAGAGCGAGCACCCAAGTCTGCCCTGATCCTACCGTTCACGCGAAAAATGTCAATCAACTGAAGAACGCGAATTCAAATACAATGGGGGACCATTTCAGAATCAAAACCTAAATCGCTTTCCACTTTGGATTTACTCCGATTGATAACGTTGCTTACTCCGTCAAAAAATCCCCTTCTTTCAGCCGGTAATACGAATTCTTTCTGCGATTGGACACCAGATTTCTGTGGTCTCTTCACCAAGCGGATAGTCTAGAAATTCTGGTTTGTCGGGTGTTTGACGTGTGTACAGGCTTGTTTGGCGTTAAATTTTCTTTCGTTTGACAAGATTATGACTCAAAATTGAACTAGGGCCTGCCCTCTCACTTTTACTTGCGCCGTCCACTCTCCAGAATTGAGCAACAACGGAGAGACCAGTCTCTCCTTAGAGGATTGATGGCTCGCTGATCAGGAATGCGAAGCCATAAATCGACGAGGGAATTGGCAACGCACGTCGACTTTTTAAAGGACTTTCGCGTCCAGAAGCCACCAAACTTATCTTGGACAAGATCTAGAATACGCACCTATGAAGTTACAACAGTTTCTCGAACATCACGGTCTGCAGGAAAATCCGTTCGCTGAAGAGGATGCGCAGTCCGATCATATTTTTCAGCGGTTTTGTCTTTCGGCCACACATCACCCGGCTTGGGACAAAATCTATGGCAATCCCGAGCATCCCTCTACCTCGGTTGTCTTCGGAGAAAAAGGGGCAGGCAAGACCGCCCTTCGGTTGCAGATTGTAGAAGAACTCCAGAAATGGAATGAAGAACATCCCGAGGAAAAAGTTTTCATTCTGGAATACGACAATTTCAATCCCTATCTGGATACTTTCCGCGATCGACTGCACGGGCGGAATCGACGCCCGGAGCGGGTTATCTCGTATTGGCGGTTGTGGGACCATATGGACGGAATTCTGTCCATCGGTGTTAATCATCTCTTGAATACGATTACCGGTACACAAAGTTCTGATGTAAAGCAGACATTCGATCAGGAAAAGCTCTCTCGGCTTTCACGACTGGAGCGACGAGACCTGTTGCTCCTGGCCAGCTTTTATAACCACTCGCATGATCAACCCTACAAAACCCGCTGGCACCAGTTGCGCAAACAGCTGAAGTTCTCTTGCTGGAAGTCATCACTCGATTGGGTGATCGCTACAATTTTGACCATCGCGACCGTGGTCGGATTGTTCTGGTATGGAGTACAGGATCTGACCTATTGGTACTGGGTCGGGCTTGGCACGATGTTGTTTATTTTCTGGCTACCTTGGATATTGCGGCAAACGGGTTTGTGGTGGCGCTGCTGGCAGATATCTCGACAGATCCGTATCTTTGATCATTCGCCAAACCTGTTGCGTAAAGTTCTTTCCTGCTTTACTCGGGATGAGATCCAGGGCCAACCGATGCCGCATAAGGATCGCAGTGACGACCGATACGAGTTGCTGCGCAAATTCCAGAACATCCTGAAAACGCTGGGGTTCAAGAGTATTGTGATTCTTGTTGACCGAATGGATGAACCCCACTTGATCAACGGAAACGCAGAACGGATTCGCGATCTGCTCTGGCCAATGTTTGACAATAAATTCCTCAAACACCCCGGACTCGGATTCAAAATGTTGCTGCCGGCCGAGGTGGTGTACTATCTCAATCGCGAAAAGGACGAGTTTTACGAGCGTTCACGATTAGATAAACAGAACTTGATTATGTCCCTCGAATGGACGGGTGAATCTCTGTTTGATGTCGCTAACGACCGCATCCGGGCATGTGCCTCCAGTGGTAACGAACTTGTCTCAACGTTGTCGATCTCGGATTGGTTCAAAGAAGATGTCTCGCGTGAAGAACTGATCCGTTTGTTTGCACAATTGCGGGTTCCTAGGCATTTGTTTAAATTCCTGCATCGGTTGCTTGTCGAACATTGCCAGCGATACACTGATGACAGTCCCGATTGGAAAATCAATCACGAAGAGTTGAACACATCATTTATGCTGTATCAACGCGAACAGAAATCGGTCGAAGCCTCCAGTCGTTAGATCACTAATGCCGTTCGATCACTACTACTGCCCGTTTCTTTTTTGGATACAAAACTGATGTCGACCGAGGATTCTCAATCGCTGTCTCGCCGGACTTTGCTGGCAACAGGAGGTGCAATGGTGGCTGGTTCATTTCTTTCCGGCGATAAGTCCGCTCAGGCGACTGATCTCCCGGCGAAGCCGAAACCTTCGGTTAATGATTTCCGCTACTGCTTGAATACCAGTACGATTCGGGAGCAGGACCTCGGTATCGAGAGGGAAATCGAGATTGCCGGCGAGTTAGGTTACGACGGAATCGAACCCTGGATTCGTCAACTCGATAAATATGAAGCCGAAGGAGGATCACTCAGCGATCTGCGGAAGCGGATTGAGGACGCCGGTCTCACAGTCGACAGCGCCATCGGATTCGCACGGTGGATCGTCGATGATGAACAGGAACGTGCTGCGGGCCTGGAGCAGCTTAAAGTCGATCTCGATAAATTACAGCAAATCGGAGGAACCCGCATCGCAGCTCCTCCCACGGGGGCGACGAATGGCCCTGCCTTGAATCTATTGCAAGCCGCTGAACGGTACCGGGCGATTCTGGATATTGGCCAGCAGTTTGGGATTATCCCTCAATTGGAAGTCTGGGGCTTTTCGGAAAATCTATCACGCGTGGGGGAATCAACCTTCGTCGCCATGGAATCGGGGCATCCCGATGCTTGCCTGCTTCCGGATGTTTACCACATCTACAAAGGGGGCTCCGATTTTAATTCGCTCCATATGCTGGGGCAGAAGGCCATTCATGTGTTTCACCTGAATGATTATCCCGCCAATCCACCACGCGATTCGATCAGCGATAAAGACCGTGTCTTTCCGGGGGATGGTGTCGCTCCGCTTTCGGCGATCTTCCGCAATCTACACGAAGTCGGTTTCCGGGGAACCTTCTCGTTGGAGCTTTTCAATCCAACCTATTGGAAACGGGATCCCGTCGAGGTGTCCCGTGAAGGCCTGGACAAGATGAAGACTTCCGTGCAAACAGCATTCGAAGCGTAAGTCTATTCTTTTCGTCTTACGAATACTCGGCTCGCCGACTTTTTAGAAATGTTGTTTGCAGACAAGTTTGCAGAGATCGAAGAGATCTCAAGAGAGAGTGGGCTAGGAAGATGCAGCAATATTATTCTGCCATCGCCCGGCTAGACGAGCTAGCTGGGGCACCCAAGAAGAGCTAACCGCGGCACCCGGGACGTGTTAGTCGGGGCACGCAATATGAGGTCAGTCTGATAATGATCGTTGGGCAAAGTGTTACATCAGGCTGCGGACGAACTTCAAATCGCGGTCCGTCTGCTCCAGGCACTCTTCTGTCGTCAGATCCTTGAACGAGCCTCCCCCTTTGTATTCACTATGCAATGAATACGTGCCAGTGAAACCAATGGTCTTCATCGTTTGCATAAATCGAGGCATGGGAGTAATTCCGTCCGCGACGGGACAGTTATAGTTGTCCCATTTCAGCTGGCCCTGTTCGTCACGCCCTTCTGCCTTGAACTGAAAGTTCTTGATCGAGCACAAGGCGACCCAAGGCGCGAGTAAGTCGAGTCCCTGTCTCCATCCGTCACCGGCACCTTCCAATGTCATGTGAAGAGCATCTACGTAAGCACCGACGTGATCCGGATCAATATCTTTAAGCAACTCGTACAGCATAAAGCCATCAGAGGGAATACTGGTTCCCGAATGGATATGGACACAGGGAAGAACGTTGTACCGAGCGCATAACTGCCCTACGGACGCCAATTTCTGTTTGACCTGGTCCATCTGCTGCTGCAGGTTGCCGAATCCATTATATTTGTAATATCCCAGTTTGATTTTACGAATGCCGATGGCTTCCGCTGCCGCTAATACTTCTTCCGCACGTGCATTAGGTTCAGTGATATCGGTGGTGAGAAACAGAATCTTCATTCCAGAGTCATCGGCGGCGCGAGCCGCCTGTTTGAGCTCCTGGTGCACATTCTGTTTGTCGGGATTGATGTGGCCATTCTTACGAACAGTTAAATCCAACCCGTCGAGACCAATCGACTTGAATCGTTGGCAGACTTCCGGAATCGACCAATCCTGAAACGATTTCGTGAAGCAAGCCATTTGTGGCTGAGGTTTCACTTCGGTCTTATCCTCCGCGTGAAGATGACTTAGTGGCTTCAATGCATAAGCTGCGCCTGCAGCCATCGTTGAAGCGAGGAGATGTCTCCGTGATATTGGATCGTTCATATCTTCACCATCCATCGGGTTAAAATCGCGAGGATCAAAGTGAACGCGCCAAAGATCAGCGCGCCGGGATTAATGTTCCGCAGAAAACTGGAAAACCCACGAGTCGGAAAAACATTCGCGCGCGAGAAGATTGGATACCATTACTCAGCGCGCGAAGGTTGTTTTGAATTCGGAAAAAGAGTGACTACCAACCAGCCCCTTTGGTTGTAGTTTCCAAACGAAGCAAGTGCGAGTCGGCGGTGATGTAGAGACTGTGGCCATCGTTGCCCCAACCGCAGTTGGCCGTGGGAACACCAGTTTCGATGACACCCAGAAGAGTCGCATCAGGAGAGAAAATGAGGACTCCTCCCGGGCCTGTGGCAAACAGGTTACCTTTGGCGTCTACTTTCAGGCCGTCCGGTAAGCCTGGTTTCTTGCCGACTTCGTTGGTGATGTCATAAAAGAGCTTGTCTTCGCCAAGGGTACCATCTTCATGGACCACGAACTCACGCCAGATCGCAGCATCGGGATCGGACTGGGCGACATACAATTTTGATTCATCGGGAGAAAATGCCAAACCGTTGGGACGTGTCATTTCATCGGTGAGCAAAGTCAAGGTGCCGTCGGTTGAGAGTCGATATACGCCGCAGAAATCAAGCTCACGTCGAGCGTCGTTTGCACGATCGGGAAGACCATAGATGGGGTCTGTGAAGTAAATGTCGCCGTTCGATTTCATGACGAGGTCATTCGGGCTGTTAAGCCGTTTCCCCATGTAGTTATCAATAAACGTCCGTTTGCCTCCTCCTTTGGTCAATACGGAGACACGGCGGTCACCATGTTCGCACGACATGAGTTGCCCCTCTTTATCGAGTGCCAAACCATTTGAGCCAGGCTCCAAACCGTAATAGTCGTGCCCGGTGTAACCTGACGGATTGAGGAAGACGGAGATCCCCTCCCCTTCTTTCCACTTCATCACCGAGTTGCGAGGGATATCGGAGAATAGAAGATAACCACCTTCAGCAATCCACACGGGGCCTTCCGCCCAAGTGAATCCGGAAGCCAATTTCGTAACGGTATTTTTTTGTGGGATGATGTCGTTCAGCCGATCGTCCAGTCGGATGATTTTACCAAAGCCTTTTTCAGCAGCATTTGCATTCATCGTAAACAGGACTCCACAAAACAGCAGGACAAAGCATAGACCTGTGCACCAAGTGCGATAGTTTTTCATAATGATTCCATCCCGGACAATACATCAAAAGAGATCGCCACTGGTGGCGACGTAAAAGTGATGCATCCATCGTACGAAATCATTCCATAAACGCAAGCCGATGAGAACTTTCAGTACATTGCTGAAATGATAGGGTGTCTAGAACTCGGCTTGAACCTGTGTACGAAATAACAAACCATCGTCGCCGACGAGAATATCGCTACTGGTATTCTGGAGTGGGCTGTCAATAACTCGTGTGACATCGAAGGATAGACGCAGGTAAGGATTGGAGAGTGGATAGTAATTCAGGCCCGCCGCAATTTCGCGCCCGCGACCATAGAACCCATCGATTTCTGAATATCGGGCGTTCGCGTCAAGTTTCTGGGGAATCAGAAAGCGTCCCCCTTCCACATAAAAACCATGCTGCATTAAGTCAGTCATGGGGAGTGCTGCGTCTCCTTTTAATTGTTCCAACCAGAGTAGGTAAAGTTCTGCGTCGAAACTCCAGCCTTTGTATTTGAATGCCCCATCGATGCTGTAGAAGTAGATGTCGACATCAGAAACGGTCACCCCTGGAGCAAGTGCTCCAGTGTCCGTCAGTCGTGTACCGTCGGTTAATCTGATGAAATTAGTTTCCGGCAAAGGGCTCCCTCCGGTCGCCTCCGAGGTGGGAGAATAAACAAAAGAGTGTCCGACTCGAACGAGGAGGGAATCGCGATCTTTGGCATCGTCCAGCGTATTTCCGTAATCACCAAGCGGGTCTAAATAGCTGGTCCCCGCAAAAGTTAAGCGGTCATCGGTGCTGGTTTCGGGGAGGTTCGCTGTACGGTAACCATTCCCTACCATTAACTCATAATATGCGTTTCCCGGAAGATCTCCCACGGCCCAGATACCCACCGTCCGGTCTGGTCGAAAGAAGTCGGTGGCCATGGGGCGATCGATTAGTCGAGTACGACGTGCGCCCAGCAACCACTGTCGGCTGGCGGAGACTTTTCGTTTTCCTACTTGAATGGAAAAAGAGTCGTCGAATTTCCACGCCCAGTAATAGTCAAAGAAATCGAGTTGATGACCACCGTCGGTGTCCCCATCAATCTGCGTGAAATAAGTAAGCCGCTCATCGAGCACATGCCCGGATAGTACCAATCGGGCACGCTCGATATCGAAAGCATTGCGATTCTCAACAGGATGAGTGATACCGGCGTTATCAGTCCACGATTCGACATGACTATTAAAATCATGATGACGAAACTGAAACCAACCGTTGACTTTGAGCGAAAACGGCGTGTTGCTTCCATCTCCGGGAGTTAGAATGAGCCCGCGATCATATCGAATCGAACCATCGTCGATCTTAGCTATCGATGTTTCTAACCTCAGTTCTTGTTTGAGCTGCTGAAGTTCGGACGACTGTAATTGAAGCTCTCGCTCCAAATGTTCGATCCGATTTTCCGTCGCCGAGATTTCATCCGCGTGGCATTCAATCGCTAAACCCACGGCTACGGTCAGCAATGCGACCAGGTAAAACGTGGTGCGGAGCAGCATTGAATTAGTAGACGGGACGAACATTCCAGATTCCTTACGCTACACCGTCGATCCAGGCAAATAGATTCAGCGAAGAAGAAACATTGAACGCGAATGTAGTACGCGTTCATAATTGAAAATTGCGCGCAGTTTCGATCGGACTGGCTTCCGGTAGACTCGATTCGCTAAATAATCAACGGGTGAGGCGGGACGGAAATATATCAACGATAAGATTCTGTTGAAAGCCCGAAAATGGGTCCCTTCTGCAGAGAACGACTGTCAAAGTGACAAATTCTGCCCATTTGGCAAATAGCCCAAACTACGCGAAGTTACGCATGGATCGCCGGATTTCCGTCATTTAAAGGCTCGCACTGATCTGCCCTGTTTACCTTGAACATCAGTGAAGTCCTTTGGTTTTCAGAAACTCGATTAACTCGTTCGGTCGATCCGACTGAATTCCAGTCGCCTTTAAAATGAGTCCCCGTTCCCAGCCCATTTTATTGTCAGAATCGCCAAGGCAATCGAACCAGAGTTCGGCACCCAGTTCGCGAGCGAGTTCCGCTTGCTGATCCGTCCAGTCACTCAGGTTTCCATCGAGTGTTTCCGGTTTGACGTCCCGCATGATTTGTTTCAGTTTCTCTTCCGTGTCTGGATGGCCCATCATGACTCGGATTTGCGGAGCATGTTGTTTGTACGCTTTCACTGTTTTTGCGGAGTAGCAATACACGATCGTCTGCTCGATCATGTCGAATTCGTTAAGAAGCCTCACCACTTGACTGATATCGGCGTTCTTATGGTCGACATAGACGCCGATCTTTCCCTGGCAGGTTTCGAGGCATTCTCGGAAAGTCGGGATTCGTGTTCCTTTCCACTCTTCTCCCCTTTTGATGCCTGCATCAAGTGACTGGACTTCCGTCAAAGTCAGTTCGGCTAATTTACCATGCCCGTTGGTGGTTCGGTCAACGGTGGAGTCGTGCAGGACAACCAGATGTCCGTCCGCAGTCGTCCGAACATCGAGTTCGACATAATCACAGCCAATGTCGATGGCGGATGTGATCGCTGGAATCGTATTCTCAGGGAAATTAACATGATGTGCGCGATGGGCGACGACTTGGATTTGGGTGGGTTCGTCGTCTGCGAAACTGCCTTGTGAGGACATCATTGAAATACAGGCCAAACTGAAAAGTTTCAGATAATTCGCACGGAAGGAGTGAAGGGACCGCATTGATCATAGTCCATGAAAAAAAGCTGTAGAGAAGGTTGTCTTCTCTACAGCTTCAGAAAATATTCGGAGCAGGTCAAGAGACCTGTTTAATACGTGATTAACCTGGAAGTTGGGTTGATCCCATCAGGTAGCGGTCGCATTCGCGAGCGACGCCTCGGCCTTCGTTAATCGCCCAGACGATAAGTGATTGGCCGCGACGGCAGTCACCAGCGGCGAAAACGCCATCCACATTGGTCGCGTAATTACCGTATTCGGCTTCGTAATTGGAGCGGTTGTCACATGTGACGCCCAATTGCTCGGCAACTGGAGATTCAGGGCCCAGGAAACCAAGAGCAAGGAAAACGAGGTCGGCTTTGAGAACTCGCTCTGTACCTGGAATCGGACTGAAGGGGGCCCCACCCGGAATAGGTTTGGACCAGTCTACTTCGACTGTTTTCAGACCAGTCAAATTACCCTTGTCATCGCCGATAAACTCGACCGTGGAAACTTGAAACTGTCGTGGATCATCACCGAAGACAGCCGCCGCTTCCTCGTGACCGTAATCGACGCGGAAGATCTTAGGCCATTGAGGCCAGGGATTGTCAGCAGCTCGTTCTGTAGGTGGTTCAGGAACGATCTCCAGGTTGACCAGTGATTTGCAGCCATGTCGCATGGAAGTTCCAAGGCAGTCGTTTCCGGTGTCTCCACCACCAATTACGATAACGTGTTTATCCTTCGCAGTGATGTAGTTGTCATCTTCCAAGTTACTGTCGAGCAGGCTTTTGGTGTTCTGATGGAGGAATTCCATAGCGAAGTGGACGCCTTTAAACTCTCGTCCAGGCATATTGAGATCGCGAGGTTTAGTCGCTCCAGTGCAAAGCACGACGGAGTCAAAATCTTTCTTCAACTGTTCCGCCTGAATGTCTTTTCCGATTTCCATATTGGTAACGAACTTGATACCCTCTTCTTCAAGCAGTGTAACGCGTCGTTCGACCACGGGCTTTTCCAGTTTCATACTGGGAATACCGTACATCAACAAACCACCGATGCGATCAGACCGTTCATAGACAGTGACTTCATGCCCTGCTTTGTTCAGCTCTGCTGCTGCGGCCAGGCCTGCGGGACCGGAGCCGACGACAGCCACTTTTTTGCCCGTACGCGATTCGGGAGGACAAGCAACGACCCATCCCTCTTCAAATCCACGGTCGATGATGGAAACTTCATTATGCTTGATCGTCACTGCAGGTTCGTTAATTCCCAGCACGCACGAACCTTCACAGGGGGCGGGACAAACTCGGCCGGTGAATTCCGGGAAGTTATTAGTCAGGTGAAGACGATCCAAGGCTTCGCGCCAGCGATTGCGGTAGATCAGATCGTTCCATTCGGGGATCAAGTTGTTAACCGGACAACCAGAAGCCATATTGGCGATCAGATCGCCTGTATGGCAGAACGGAACGCCACAGTCCATGCAGCGTGCGCCCTGGCTGCGCATTTCATCTTCACTCATGTGATTATGAAATTCATTCCAGTCCAGAATACGCAGTTTGGCGTCGCGATCTGACGGTAATTGACGTTCAATTGATTTAAAGCCGGTAGGGTCACCCATTGTGAATCTCGTTTTGTAATCTAAGCACAAATTAAATAGTAATCGCTGCAAGTGGTTGAGTTCGAAGGGGGGCAATCCGCCCCGCGAACTCCTTCTGAACCAGATGCATCTGACCGACTCATGTCGATGCCAGTTTCTGGCCTCAGGCTGTGGTCACTGCTGCTTCGGGTTCTTCGCCCTGACTTTCCTGTAACGCCCGTTTGAAATCGCGGGGCATGACTTTCCGGAAGGAGTCGAGAGCCGTATCCCATTCCGACAGAATCTCGCTGGCGACAGTCGAACCGGTGTATTCAAAATGCTTGGTAATGTACTCTCGCAGATCGGCGACATCGTCACCTTCCAGCTCATCCAGGTCGACCAGTTCCATGTTGCAATTCATGGCGAAAGTATCGTTCGGATCGTAAACATAGGCGATCCCTCCCGACATTCCCGCCGCGAAGTTGCGTCCAGTTGGGCCAAGAATGACAACTCGTCCGCCCGTCATGTATTCACAACCATGGTCGCCAACACCTTCGACGACAGCGGTCGCTCCCGAGTTCCGTACACAGAACCGTTCTGCAGCACGGCCGCGGAAGTAAGCTTCTCCACTGGTGGCACCATACAAAGCAACGTTTCCAAGAATGACGTTTTCTTCCGGAACGAAGGAGGACTCTTTGGGTGGGTAGATCGCAATCTTTCCACCAGAGAGACCTTTACCGACGTAGTCGTTGGCATCACCTTCGAGTTCGATAGTGACCCCTTTGACCATCCAGGCACCGACGGACTGTCCTGCGGCGCCAGTACAACGGATGTAGATCGTATCTTCGTCGAGAGCATCAGCTCCCTGATGTTTGGAAACTTCGTGGCTGAGCATCGTCCCGAAGGCTCGGTCCGTATTTTTCAGACGTCGCTCCAGGCGAATTGGCTCGCGATTCTGAATGGCAGATTGGCACTCTTCGATCAAACCGACATCAAGTACATCTTCGAGACCATGATTCTGGTCCCGAGTACAGTAAGTGTCGACATTGTCATGTGGTTTTTTGGCTAACGTCAGGATTGGCGTCAGGTCAATTCCTTCCGCTTTCCAATGATCTATAGCTTTATCCGTTTCCAGCATGTCACAGCGTCCCACCATCTCGTTGATGGTACGGAAGCCGAGTTCGGCCATGATTTCTCGACATTCTTCGGCAACCATGAACAGATAGTTGACGACATGTTCGGGAGCTCCGTTGAACTTAGCCCGCAAGATCGGGTCTTGTGTCGCAATACCAACCGGGCAAGTATTCAAGTGACATTTCCGCATCATGATACAACCAAGTACAATCAGCGGAGCCGTCGCGAAACCGAATTCTTCGGCTCCCAGCATACAGGCGATGGCGACATCGCGGCCAGTTTTCAGTTGACCGTCTGTCTGCAATCGGACTCGGCTACGCAGGTCGTTCATCACGAGTGTCTGGTGGGTTTCAGAAATGCCGAGTTCCCAGGGCAGCCCTGCATGTTTGATACTGGTCAGCGGCGAAGCCCCTGTGCCACCGTTGTCACCCGAAATTAGAATATTATCCGCATGACCTTTGGCGACACCCGCGGCAATCGTACCGACTCCGACCTCGGAAACCAGCTTCACACTAATGCGTGCGGATGGGTTCGAGTTTTTCAGGTCGAAGATCAGCTGAGCCAAGTCTTCGATCGAGTAAATGTCGTGGTGAGGTGGCGGACTGATCAAACCGACGCCAGGCGTCGAGTGCCGGGTCGCGGCGATGATTTTATTAACCTTGTGTCCGGGGAGTTCTCCCCCTTCACCTGGCTTGGCACCTTGTGCGATTTTAATTTGAATTTCGTCAGCGTTGGTCAGGTACCAACTGGTGACTCCAAATCGACCGGAGGCGACTTGTTTGATCGCCGAGCGACGCAAATCGCCATTGCTGTCAGGGCTAAATCGCTTTGAGTCTTCACCCCCTTCTCCGGTGTTGCTCTTGCCGCCAATTTTATTCATGGCGATGGCAAGAGATTCGTGAGACTCGGCCGAGATTGAACCGTAGCTCATGGCACCGGTGCAGAATCGTTTCACGATGTCGGTTGCCGATTCGACTTCGGTGAGAGGAATTGCTGTTCCTGATTTGATTTTCAGCATTCCACGCAGTGAGGTTTCCGGATTCACTTTTTCGTTGATCAGTTTAGAGAACTGATTGTACGCTTCCCGGTTCTTCGATTTGGATGCTGCTTGCAGACTCGAAATCGAATGCGGGTTCCACGCATGTTTTTCGCCATTTTTGCGGTAATGGAATTCACCATTGTTGGGCAGTTGAGTGATTCGTTCCGTTTCACGCGGCGGGTACCCAATTTCGTGACGACGAATCGCTTCTTCGGCGACGATGTCGAGTCCGATCCCTTTGATGCGGCTGGCGGTTCCGATGAAAGAGCGATCAATGACTTCGCTATTCAGGCCAACGGCCTCGAAGATCTGTGCCCCTTTGTAACTGGCGAGTGTCGAGATCCCCATTTTGGCGAAGACCTTGAGCATGCCTTTCTTTACACCGGTGCGGTAGGTTTTGACGATTTTCTCGTGGGTCCACTCTGATTCAAGCACACCATCTCGTACGGCCTGGAACATCGCCTCGAAGGCAAGGTATGGGTTAATCGCGTCGGCACCATAGCCCGTCAGCAGGCAGAAGTGATGCACCTCGCGTGCTTCTCCAGATTCCAATACCAAGCCAATTCGCGACCGAAGCTCGTTTCTTACGAGATGGTGATGAACTGCTCCCGTGGCCAGCAAGGTGCTCAACGCAATTCGCTCGGCGGAGACGGCACGGTCGGATAGGATGACAAGACTGTAACCGTCCTGAATCGCCTGTTCGCTCTCCGCACAGATACGGTCAAGTGCAGTACGAATTCCAGATTTGCCTTCGTCCAGCGGATAAGTAATGTCGATCGTTTTGGTTTTCCAACCCCGATGATCGAGTGATTTCATCGCTGAAAGTTCTTCGTTCGTCAAAATCGGGTGTGGTACCAGTAGACGGTGAGCATCTTCTTCGTTGCTGTCGAGCAGATTGCCTTCTGGACCGATGTAACATTCCAGTGACATGATCACTTCTTCGCGGATCGAGTCGATCGGTGGGTTGGTCACTTGAGCGAAGAGTTGTTTGAAGTAATCGTAAAGCATCCGTGGTTGATCACTGAGGCAGGCGATTGCAGCGTCGTTGCCCATGGAACCAATAGGATCCTTTTTCGCTTTCAGCAGAGGCAACAGGAAGAACTGTATCGTCTCCAGACTGTAGCCGAATGCTTGCATTTTACGCAGCAGTTCATCTTCGCTGAACAATTCAGGAGTATCACCGGTAGGCAGTTCGCTCAATTCAATTCGTTGATTGATAAGCCACTCTTTATAGGGGCGTGCCTGAGCGTATTCGTGTTTGAGTTCTTCATCATCAATAATACGACCCTGTGCAAAGTCGACCAGGAACATCTTTCCAGGTTGCAGGCGTCCTTTGTGAGCGACGTTTGCCGGATCGATATCGAGGACACCTACTTCACTCGCCATGATGACTTTGTCATCTTTGGTGATGTAGTAGCGACTGGGACGAAGACCATTTCGGTCCAGCGTAGCACCAATGTATTTACCATCAGTGAAACTGATCGAAGCGGGACCGTCCCAGGGTTCTGATTTCGTTGAGAAGTATTCGTAGAAGGCGCGTTTGTCTTCAGGCATGGAAGAATGATTCTGCCAGGCTTCGGGAATCATCATCATCATGCATTCAGGAATTGGGCGACCGCTTAGCAGTAGCAGTTCCAGAACGTTGTCGAAGTTACCAGAGTCCGAACAGTGATCTTCGACGATCGGGAACAGTTTCTGAAGATCCTCCCCGAACAGTTCGCTGGAAATATTTCCCTGGCGGGCGTCCATCCAGTTTTTGTTTCCACGCAACGTGTTGATTTCACCATTGTGGCTCATGAAGCGACAAGGTTGTGCCCGGTCCCAACTTGGGAAGGTGTTCGTCGAAAAGCGGGAGTGTACCATCGCTAAATGGCTGTGATAATCTTCGGCTTGTAAGTCGAGGAAGAATGGCCGGACCTGCCACGTGGTCAACATCCCTTTATAAATGATGACTTTGGTCGATAGCGAGCAGATGTAGAACTGCAAAGCCTGTTTCATGCTTCCTTCACGAAGCTGATGACTCGCCAGTTTACGAATTGCAAACAGCTGGCGTTCTAGCGCTTCGGAATCGAGTCCATCTGCAGCGGCAATATAAAGCTGTTCCATGACAGGTTGGCAGTTGAGTGCCGAGGGACCAATGTCGGCAGCAATCTTGTCGGTCGGCAGTTCACGCCATCCCAGAAACTTCTGTCCCTGGTTCGCGATCAGTTGCTCGACGACTTTTTTGCACTCGGCACGTTCGGCGTCATCCTGTGGCAGGAAGACGTTTCCTACGCCGTACAAACCCTTGGCGGGCAGTTCGACGCCCAACTCTTCCTTTGCGACGCGAACGCAGAAACCGTGAGGCACGGCGGTCAAAATACCGGCACCATCACCCGTATTCTCTTCGCATCCGCAGGCGCCCCGATGTTCCATGGTCGTCAGTACGCTGATGGCGTCTTCGACGATTTGATGGCTCTGTTCCCCTTTGATGTGGGCCACGAAACCGATCCCACAGTTTTCATGTTCGTACTGGGGGTCATACATTCCCTGGGCAACAGGTAACGTTCCATTGGTGACCAGATGATTGGTAGACGCAGTTGGAAGGGTGGTATCTGTCATATTAGTCGCTCAGATAAAGGGAGGGTCAGGCAAGCGGAAGCCCGCCATCACCGATTGAAGTACTACTTTTACTGGTATACGAAAACGGAACTTCCATGACGACCGGTCGCGTGGAAACGATGTCGGCATAAGAATTCAGTTTTATATTTCAAATTTGATTGTCGTTGTTCAATTGTCTTGTTTAGTTTTCAGACCGTTAATAATTAGCCTGCCATGGAGCAGTAGCTTTCACGGAGACTGTTTGTAATTAACCGAAAGAAACTGAAGACAAACATGAGAACCAAAAGACTGGAGAGAGAAACAGGTTCTCATATATTTGAGTTCGCGGCCTCCTGCCGCACATGGGCACGGTAATGATCGTTCACCATGCTTACATCGTCCACAAAATCATTCTGCAGCATTTCCACAAATCGTTGTGCGGCGATGCTTAATTGTTTATGTCGACGATGCACAATTCCGAGAGGACGAACCCATTCCACACCGACGAGGCGAATCGCCTTTAAGGTGCCGAGAACTTCCTCGCGAACGACTGTTGGATGAGGCAGCAGAGAGATACCTGCGCCGGCTTCAACAGCCCGTTTTACGTTTTCAATGTCATCAAATGTATGGGTGATATCGACTTGAACGCCTTCTTCTTTCAACCAGCGGTTGATCTGCCTTCTGATTTTTAGTTCAGACGACAATGCAATAAACGGTTCACCGTTGATTGCGGAAGGTGCGATTTCGGATCGTGCCGCTAATGGGTGATCAGCCGGGACTACCAGCACAATCTCCTGTTTCTGCCAGGGTAGGCAGCTGTTCTCTCCCCCTTCTCTGGGAAAGGAGAGCAAGCCGAAATCGACCCGATCCTGAAGGACCTGTTCGTAGACATCGTCGGGATGTGAATAACTGAGTTGAATATCAATACCGGGGTATTGCTGCTGGAACTTTTTGATAAATCGTTCCATGCTCAGCAGGCCAACGGAGTAAATCGCTGAAATACGTATGCGGCCGGTGACATCATCCTGAATCGTTTTGAGACTTTCTTCGACCTGCCTGAACCGATCGAGAATATCGCGACATCCTGTAAGAAACACCTGACCTGCCGCAGTCAATTCCAGAGGACGGGTGGAGCGATTGATTAACTGTACGCCCAACCGTTCTTCCAGCGACTGCACCGCCTGACTTGCTGAAGATTGTGAGATGTGAATAACCTTCGCCGCTTTGGAAAAGCTGCGATTAGTTGCCACTTCACAGAAGATTTCAACATTCTTCAAGTGCATTTCAGGCTCACATGTCAAAAAGACATACTATCAGGAAAAGCGATACAATGTCCTGCTTCGATTCACAGGGACGGATATTTAAACCCGTAAACAGCCAATCGTCAAGTCTTCAGACTGTCAGGACGACTTTTCCTGATCATTTTTCAGCCATTCAGGGTGAATAGCTTAACTATTGTCTCTCCCTTTTCAAACAAGGTGCATGCTCTTAAAGTCAATGAAATAAACTAGTTAGGGAGAATAATCCATATCAACTGCAGTCATCGTCGCTCGATGGATGCGATTCTCATTTCGCTGCCGTTCTCTGTTCGTTTGTGGGCCTCTGTGAGGCGGACAGTTTCTCGATTTGGCCGCGATTTCCCTGATCGGGCAGTATCGACAGAATCGATATTAGCTCCTGTCCTGAATGCAGCGAAGTTGATATAGCGATTGTTCGAGCTGTTCGGGATATGGAAGCTTTTTCCATTCTCAGGACAGTATTCGGGCTGGTTTGGTTCGGAAATTGGCAATGTGCAGGTCGATGAAGAAGAGGTCTCTCCCCTACCCGACTCTCATATAAAGTGAGTCAGTTTACTGAGGAAAAATGAATGCCCACCGAGAAAACAGACATCGTAAAGGAATTACGATTGCGCAGCTGGGCTCGACAAAACTATGTCGCTCCAGCAGATCGGTCAACGGATTGGCACCCCATCGTTTTAGATGAAATGAATCGACGCGACGTGGAAGCGGCCGCGATGCAGGAAGATATCGCTGCCTGGCAACAAACAAAAACCAGTCCTTCCTCCATCGTCCCCCTTATTCCGGGAAGCCTGCTCAAGCTGCACCCTCCCCATAAGGAAGTTCCGGCTCCAAAATTCATGAGCCAGGTACAATCTGCAGCAATTCGCGAAGAACTCGCCCGTTCAGGTTGGTATTAGGAGTTGAGCTAAGCAGTTCTCCCTGTATTGACCTCAGAATATCTAATCTAAAAAATAGACCGCCTCGATCATAACGAATCGAGGCGGTCTCATTTATGCGGCGACTGTTCTCATTGCAGGATGTTAGACGGCTGTCCTAGAATGATTCTCTCATCTGTACCGGTCATCGCTTGTTAAAAAGTGCCTGGGCAGAAAAGCACGCGGATATAAGGGAGAGGTGATGTTGCGGAACGGAATCCAGGCAAGCGATCGAATTCTTCATTGGAACTCTTTGGGGATGCGTTCGGTCGTTGCGACAGCGATAGCGAGTCTCTTGCTGGGGGTGAGTCTGTCGGGATGTTCTTCGAAAGAGGAAGTAGATTCTTCCCGAACGAACTCCGTAGACAATAAGGGAGTGGCCAAGCTCAAAGAGTCGCAGTCCATTGCTCCGGAAGAGGCTCTGCGTCATTTGGTCGAAAACTTTCAGACTGAACCGGAACTTGTCTGGAATGCGTTGCCTGCCAGCTTTCAGGAATCTCTACAAAATCAACAGCAGATGTTGGCTAAGCGAATCGATCCTACAGCGTGGCAACAAATGAATCGACTGCTGGGGCAATTGTCTCAGTTGTTTGAAAAACATCGCGATGACATCCTGGATGCTCAAGACGAACAGCCTCTGCCGATGCTGGGTCGAATGAATGCATCGCAGTTGGATTATTTGCAGGGCATATTGAAATCGCTGTCGTCCGCACCCTTTGCGGACTTGGAGAAGCTTCAAAATCGAGAGTTCAGAGAACTCTGGATGGCGCTGGCCCCTCAACTGTTCAAGCCTGTTTCCTCTCCTATTTCCAGTGAAAATACTAAGAGTACAAGCGAAACGGAACCTGAACCGGAGACGTTGCCCATACTCACGGACTATTTCGCAAGGTTATCACGTATTGATGTCAGTCTAGTGGAGCGTCAGGGGGACAAAGCGATCCTCAAGCTGGTTGATCCTCAGGTCCCCGACGAACCCTCGGAAATCGAGTTCGTCCTCGTCGAAGGGAAATGGATTCCAGCCAGCTGGAATGAATCGTGGCCACTCTGGATGGGGCGAACCAAGCTGGTACTCGATCAATTCGCCAACTACCTGAATGGTTTTGCCCTTGCGCAGTCCAGGCAGATACAGGAACTGGAAGATAGGTTGATGCAATTGAATACCATCGACGACCACGATGAGTTTGTAGTCGCGTGGCAGGGATCGATGCAGGAACTGAACGCACGATTGCCTGTCGCCTCTCGATTTTCAGTACCAACTAAAATAGACGCGCAACCTGCTCGCCAACCTTTGGAGGAGATTGATATTCAGTCTACGGCGGTCATCGTGATTTCGCGTCCGCTCTCCAAAGCGGAAATCAAAACGTATTCGGCATTGATTCTGGAACTTAGCCAGTATCCGGAAGTCGCCGTACTATTGCCGCCTGAAGTTGATCAGCAACAGACTCGATTTCGCCTGATGCCTGTTCCGGACGTGGAGGCGGTATCAAAGAATATAGGTTTTGGAACAGTCGAAAAAATCGATTCGGCAACAAACCAGATTCTGGTCGTTCTTCCCTCCGAAAACACCGGTCAATAAGGACTGCTGTTTCATGGGTGATTAAGAATCGGCGCACAAAAAAACCTGTCCGCCATATCGGGGACAGGTTAGTCGTATATTTCATCAGTGACGCTCGAAACGCCATGAGATTTTAGATCCCTCAAGGCTCTCTGTCGCAGTTTTTAGGCAGCTTCGGCAATATCGTCTTCCAAGTCTTCTTCGTCGTAAACCAGGTAATAGATATTGTTGATGGCGTCTTCCAGGTAAGCACGAATGTTTTCGCTTTCGACGGTTTCTGCCAGTGTTTCCAGATTACTGACAACGCGGTCAACTTCGTCGCTGGAAATCTCTTCGAAGTTTTCTTCTTCTACGGGGTCAATTAGCTCAGACATCATCGTGTTCCTTCGCGATAAAAATGCCCTGGGGTGGGTATAATAGTGTTTCGCAGGTCAACAATCAGCAACAACGCTGATGTTGGGGGGCCGGGTTTCAGGGGGTGTCCTGATTATTCGTATTCTGCCCTGTTCGATCGAGATTCGTCCGTGAATCGATTGAGAACAGACTTGCAGCGGCATTCCTGAGGTTGGGGCCACATGGCGGAATTATAGAAGATTTCCAAATTCTCCCAACCCCAGTCTTCGGGAGTGATATCGGTCGCAGGAGATCGGAGACTTGAGTCTGGAAAACAAGAAAAAAACGCGAAAAACGGATCACTTGGCAATCGTTCCCAAACATCTTTTTCCAACGTCTAAATTCTAAATTCGTCTCAGGTCTGACCTTAGGCTAAGAGCTGGTTATCAGGCAGACGAGCTCCCACCTAATGGGGAATTACGGTTTCCGGACCCAGTCTTCATCAAATCGAGCAACGGTGAGCAGAAAACTGCCAATGGGAGCTGTTCCGTCGGTACTTCTCCGTTCGTAAAAACAGAGAATGGTACCGTCATCCAGGGCCGCGAGATCGCTGTATCCGCTATAGCCTTCCTCCAGCGTGCGGTTGGCCATCCAGGATTGTCCTTCGTCTTCGCTCAGTTTGATCGATACATTCATTCGATCTCGCCCTTTTCCGGGTGCTTCTTTGCCATCACGGCGCGAGAGATTGTCTGGATTGGAAAAGGCAATTAACCCCGGATGATCGTTTGAAGGGTGGCGAACTCGAACGATGCCCGCCATGCAAATCGGTTCGAGTAGTTCATCGTCGAACGTGGGCTTAGTCCAACCAGTGGCACCATCGTCGCTAGTCGTAATGAGACGCCGGTTGTTTTTCGATTCACTTCGAGCGTTCAACATCACTTTGCCGTCGGCTAACTCCACGACGCTTGTTTCGTTAGGGTTGATATATTCGTCGTTGTCCGGGATAGCAATCTCGCCCCGCTGCCAGGTCTTTCCGTGATCATCACTGAAGATCGTCGAGGTAACTGACGGTCGATGGGCGTGTCCACCCGTTCCGAGCGAGAGCCATACGGGAATAACCAACCTGCCTTGCTTTGAGCCTTGACGAAGTTGGATGCCATGTCCGGGACCTGTAGCGATGACCTTCCAGTCGTAATCAGAACGAAACTTTTTGAACGTGTTCGTAATTTCAACAGGTTCTGACCAGGTGGCTCCTTCGTCATCACTTCGCATGTAAAAACAACGCATGTATTCCAGGCAGTAGAGAAAGTGAACTGTGCCTGTTTCGTGGTCGACAATCGCGACGGGGTTGTTCACGGTGTTCTCGCCCGGTGTGTCAAGATTCTGGGCCGCTGCGACTGGATTGATAGGAAGATCGCCCTCAACTTTGACGATTTTTTGTGCAGGCAGCCAAGTGGTACCACCATCCGTGCTGCGACGCATCATGACGTCGATTCGGCCCCAGTCTCCGCGGTCCCCTTTACGTGCTTCGCAGTAAGCAAGAATCGTTCCCTTTTCAGTAACGACGATCCCCGGAATTCGGAACAGTTTGTAACCATCCTCTCCGGCATGAAAAAGATCTGTCCGCGATACTTCTCCAGCAAAAGTGAATTGTCCTGCACTCACCAGAAGAGTAAATGCAAACAGACATAACAAAACTCGGAATGAGTAGATGGACGATTTCATCGGTAGCACCTGGTAGAAAAGTGGTCGTTGAAGGGAATCAAAAGCGGAGAGTCAATAGGTAATAGGACCGGTTTTTTTATACCCATTGGTGATAGGTGAAAGAACTATTTCTTTTTCGATTTTGTCTTTTTAGTTTTGGCTTTGGAAATCGTTTTCTTCGAGGACTTTTTAACCGACTTCTTTGCGGTCGCTTGCTTGCCTACGGTTTTCTTTTTAGAGCTCTTTTTCGCAGCGGTCTTTTTTGCAGCTTTCTTTTTTGTAGCGGCTTTTTTCGGAGCAGACTTTTTCTTTGCTGATTTCTTAGGTTTAGATTTGGCGTCTTCGAAAATGTTGTCCCAGTTACTGGCGAATTTTTTGGATGTTCCTGTGTGAACGGTATAGCCCGTCATGTCGATAGCTCTCCTTCAAGGGATAGTCGGCTGTAAGTAGGAATGCGAAATGAAAGTCAAACTGGAAATGAGCCCAGATTCAATTCGATTAACGATGCGAGGTTGAATTCAGTCGTTCAGGATTCCCTGGCCCAACTTTTGTATATTGAAATAGGGCTCACGAAACTAAAATGCCGTAACCGTTACTGATGGGAAACGGATACGGCGATTCGCAAATAAGTGTGTTTATGTCGTGCAACGCTCCAGCATAACGATTTGAATCGTTAACGCAATCGGGCAGACCAGTCGAAGGCAATGTCGAGCGCGACCGCCGAGTGAGTTAATGCTCCGATACTGATCCGATCAATCCCTGTTTCGGCGATTTCTCGAACCGTCTGTAAAGTGATTCCTCCCGAGGCTTCGAGCTTCGTCTTTTCGGACAAGTCGTTGCGTAGGCTAACGGCGTTTTTAAGTTGTTCGTTGGTCATATTGTCCAATAGCACAAACTCCGGTTTCGCCTCCAACGCATCCTGTAATTGATCAAGAGTGTCGACTTCCACTTCGATGGGAACGCGTAGAGGAGACTCTCGACGCGCTTGCTGAATGGCTGCCGCTACGGGGCTGCCCGTTTCCGCTTTCCATCCGGCGAGGTGATTGTCTTTGATCAAAATTCCGTCATACAACCCGATGCGATGGTTGGTCCCCCCTCCAGCACGGACGGCATACTTTTGTAAAAGTCGGTAACCGGGGAAGGTCTTTCGTGTATCCAGAATCTGGACATCAAGACCGGCGACTTCTTCCACAAATCGGTTGGTTAAGGATGCGACTCCTGAGAGCAATGTCAGGAAATTCAGCGCTGTTCGCTCGCCCGTTAATAACGAACGCAAAGGGCCGGAGACGGTCGCGATAACGGAACCTTCGATTAACGGGTCTCCATCATTCAATAATGATTTCCACTCGACCTCTGGGTCGTATTTGGAAAAAACATCTTTTGCTACGGGAAGCCCGGCCAGGACACCCGGTTGCCGAGCGACAATCTGAACTTCCGCATATTCCGTCTCAGGAATGATTGTTTGACTTGTTAAGTCACCGACACTGCTCAGGTCTTCCGTCAAAGCTAACTCGATTAAGGCCCGGGCAGCATCTCGTTCTGGTGGTCCGAAAAGCAATTTACTGTTCATGAATCTGATCTATTTAATGAGAGTCGGTGGTCTAAGGAAATGGGAGACGATTTATGGTGATCTCAAATTGAAAACTTGTTGATCCCTCAAGGGGGGCGTCGTCAGAGAATTATTGTAACAAGAGGAACTGGTTTTTTCTGACCCTTCTCTATTTCAGCTTCTTACTATTTGAGAGATGAGATTGCCGTTGAAGGTTCGAGTAGTGATAATGCATTTTTAACAAATGGGATTCAGTATTGCTGCAAATCGCTCCTCTTGCCTGATAGAAATGGATTCTTGAAATGATTGTTGGTGTTCCTCGCGAAGTGAAGTTGGACGAGTATCGGGTAGCGATGATTCCCGCGGGCGTGGAAGAACTCACCCGTGCCGGGCATCACGTCTTAATTGAACAGGATGCTGGTCTGGGAAGCGGACTCTTCAATGAAGAGTACGCCGAAAACGGGGCCGAAATCGTGGCAACAGCCCGTGAAATCTATGAACGGGCAGAGCTGATCGTCAAAGTGAAGGAGCCACAACCCGCTGAGTGGGAATTATTGCAACCGGGGCAAATGCTGTTTACTTATTTCCACTTCGCGGCAAGCGAAGACTTGACAGCCGCGATGCAAAAAGCGGGCATCACGGCGATTGCCTACGAGACATTAAAAGGAACCAAAGGCGATCTCCCACTTTTGACGCCGATGTCGGAAGTGGCGGGACGAATGAGTATTCAGCAGGGAGCCAAATATCTGGAACGCCCCCAGGATGGCCGGGGAATTCTACTGGGTGGCGTTCCCGGGGTCGCTCCTGCCCATATTGCAATTCTGGGAGGTGGTGTGGTTGGGAAAAACGCGGCGCAGATTGCCGCTGGGTTTCAGGCGGATGTTTGCATCCTCGATATTAATGTGGACCGGCTTCGGTATCTGGAAGATATCATGCCTCCCAACGTCAACACATTATACAGCGACCGGCACAATATCCGCGAACAGTTACAACGGGCTGATCTTGTGATCGGTGCCGTACTGATTCCGGGAGCAAAAGCACCGAAACTTGTCCTGGAAGAAGACCTCAACATGATGAAACCCAGGGCGGTGATTATCGACGTCGCCATCGACCAGGGAGGTTGCTTCGAAACAAGCCGCCCCACGACACATTCACAGCCAACATTCATCATAAATGAAATCGTTCACTACTGCGTCGCCAACATGCCCGGAGCCGTCGGAAGAACCAGTACCTACGCCCTCAATAACGTTACCTTCCCCTACGTGCTTCAGATTGCCAACTTGGGGTTGGCTAAAGCAGCGACACGAATCCCCGGAATTGTTTCCGCCATCAACATTCACAAAGGGAAAATTACCAATCAGGCTGTCGCCGAGACGTTCGGAATGGAGTTCGTCAGCTTTTAGAAAACATTAGATGAATTAGACGAAATTAACCCTCTTGAAAAATCAGAAAATCATTCCCAGTAATGTAACCCACGCTGCGCATATGGGGGGAGCAATCAGACCGAGGATGAGCCCGAGCTTCAGGAAGTCGCGAGAGCCGCATTTCTCGGTGGCATAGACCATCGCATTGGGGGGAGTTGCGACGGGTAGACACATCGCAGCAGAAGCGCACAGGGCGATGACAACTGCTGTTTCCAATTGCATATCCGGATTGAGAGAGACGCCCAGGGGAATGAGGATATTGGCTCCGGCTGTATTACTCATGAAATTGGAAAACAAGACCGTCGTATACCCCAGCAGCAGGATCAGCCAGAAACTGGAAATCGAATCTGTCGGTAAGTGTTCCACCATCCATCCCGATAGCCCTGTCATTGTGATTGTCTGGCCGAGCGCCAATCCCCCTGCAAGCAGAAAGAGGACGTCGTACTGTAGCGATCGAACATCGCGTGCTGTGAGAACGCCAGTAGTTGTGAAGACCACGATCGGAATAAAGGAAACGACGGCTGTCGGCAAACCATGCCACTGCCCCGTCATCCATAACAGGATGGTGATCAGGCAGGTACCGCTCACAGTGAGACGCTGCCAGCGGGCGATATGATGAATTTCGTGATCGGTATCAGTTGACGTTCCTGTCATTCTTGGAACTGTCATCTGTTCCAGAATCTGGTTGATAGAAACATCGCCTGTGAGATACTGCTTTTTTAGATAAAACGTTAACAGAAAAATGAGTAACAAAGCGGGTGGCAGCCCATACATCATCCAGTGCAGGAACGAGATCGAAATCGCGGGCTCCAGTTCTTGCAGACTACCGACCGCAATTGCGTTGGGGGGCGTTCCAATCAAGCTGCCCATGCCACCCAGATTGGCTCCGAGAGAAACTACAAGTACCAGGCCTGTGACATAATTTCCCGTATGCGATTTCGACCAGACGGGACGTAGCATCGCGAGAATCATCGCCGAGGTCGCCGTGTTGGAAATAAACATCGACAGCAGAAAGGTCGCTCCCAGCACAGATAGCATGAGGGAAAGCGGCGTCGTGTTTTTTCGTAAGATGAGTTTGTTGGCCAGTAGATAGTCGAGAGATGTTTTCGACATTCCCGCGGCCAGGACGAATCCTCCGAAGAATAGCCAGATCAGTGGGTGCCCCAAGACCTTAACGAATTCTTCCCAGTCGCGCGGAGTCTCCGCGTAGACATCGCCCGGTTGACCGAGGAGTGCGATTTGCAGGCCGATGATTAGGATGCCCACAGCGAAGGCTGGAATAGCGTCGCTGACCCACAGGCTACCGGCGAATAGCAGGATAAAGAGCGCCCGACGGGCTGCCGGTTCCAAATCGGTCGAATCCGGGACTATGTAAGCGATAGTCGTAGAGAGAAGCAGGCAGAACAGAAAAATCCAAACTTTGTGAGGAGATTTGATCTCCAGCATGCGAAAAATCGACCCGGCGACCTCGTGTCGTATCTGTGGGTCATTGGGCGAATAAGGCATAGAAACGGCACTTTTTCTGCAAATTGATCAAATCCGGCGAGCTGAGATCACTCTAATTCATCGTTTAGAAAGTAGCATAGGCTAAACAGGATGTAAAACTCCATTATTTGTGATTCAGACGGCTGTCAGCTGATCGAGTGGGGTCTATGGGTGCAATAGGTTGTTGCGGGTGTTGGTCCGGTTTTGGCCCAGTGGTAAGGGGATTACAGAGAGGAGTCTCGGAGAATCATCTTGCTCGACGTTCTGTTTATGTCTAATATAGTTAAGAAGATACACAATTATTTCGTGTCTCCTGACATGCTTAATTTGCCAAGGTTCGAGATGTTTTCGGCAAGTCGAAATCAGATTCGTTCGCACGGTAACTTATTTACGATTCTCAACCGGCCCTAAAAGTTTTTGAACGAAGTTACTAACGCCCGTCCCTTTGGTGCTAATAGGTGCGGCTTGTGATCACGTTTATCGATTTCGGAATGAGAAGAGACCCCTACGTTTTATGCGGGTCCACCATGTCAGAGACCCGTTGCTGGGAGGTTAGCTGTGGCCTTAACTGAGATCGACAAAAACCTGCTGAAACGCTGTCTGGCCGAAGAACCGGGAGCGTGGAAAGACTTCGTTGATCGATTTCTAGGGCTCTTTATCCATGTGATTCGTCACACCGCTTCCGCTCGCTCTGCCCAACTGTCCGATCAAGACGTGGAAGATATCTGTTCCGAAATCTTTCTACAATTACTGGCGAATGATCATCAGGTTTTGGCTCGTTTTCAGGGTGAATCGTCTTTGGCGACTTATCTGACAGTGATTTCTCGCCGAATTGTGGTGCGTGAAATTTCCCAGCGCCGCAAGGCGGAAGCACTGGGGCATGTGACGGCGTCTCGCAGTTCTCTTGATCAGGCTTCTGCCAATCTGGAAGTCGAAAGGTGGGAAGATCGGGAACAAGTTCGAACCTTGCTGAATGAACTTCCCGGAAACGAAGCCGAGATTGTGAAGCAATACCATCTCGAAGGTCGTTCCTACCGCGAAATATCTGCCGCTCTTGGGGTTCCCGAGAATACAATCGGCCCCACGCTCACGCGCGCTCGCACCCGCATGAAGGACAATCAGGTTCGCTCCTGAGGATGCTTTTCCCTTCACTACATTAGTCCGCCCTGTCGTTCAGGATCCGATATGCGTTCGCATACCGTGGAGCATTTTCGTCCGTTTTGTTGAATCGATTTTCATTAACTCTCGGACAAGTTCCCTCCGAGAGTACTGACGGTCGATTTTCCAAGCTATAATGAGAAATGAAGAGCTCTAGCGAGACTGGGAGGAAATATTTTCGAAGAAGCCCTGGGCAAATTCGCATAAAAGAGAGTAGCCTAGTATAAGCTGCGAGTTCGCCACCTCTCCTTCTGAAGTTCATCGACAGTCTGATATTCTTTGACTCTGTTCTGTATGTCTGCCTTATTGGACAGTCCCTACATGATGCGATCGGCGATGGCTTTACAACGATATCATTAAACAAAACCAGATAACATAACCCCTGATGTAACGTAATCCTTTGGGATTCGCACTGAGGAAATGATTCCAGCGTCCGGTATATCAACTGAGGCTGATACCGAGCGGAAGAATCGTTAAAAACCTCACATGGGAAGGAAAACGAACGTGTCGTGGTGCTCGAGAGTGATGGTTTGCCGCTGGAAGGTATGGTTATTAGTCCTACTTCTCTGCCTCGTACTGGTCCCCCTGCAGCAGGCGGTTGCAGAGCCTGGTTTTCCTCCTGATTCAGTCTTTAAATTGAAGACGTTTGAGGATCAACGAGGGGTTCACAAGTATTCGCTTTTTCTTCCGGAAGGATATACCGATTCGAAGAAGTGGCCCGTCGTTCTTTTTCTACATGGTGCGGGTGAACGTGGAACCGACGGCGCAAGTCCAACGCGCGTCGGGTTGGGCGCAGCCTTACAGGAGCGACCAGAGAATTACCCTTTTATCGCGGTCTTTCCCCAGGTCGAAGACACAACCGGACGTTACCTCGAAGGGTGGGTCGCCGAGAGTTCTGATGGCAAAAAGGCGATCCAAATTCTCGATGCCGTGATCAACGAGTATTCCGTCGATCGGGATCATCAGATTCTGACAGGCTGGTCGATGGGAGGGTACGGAGTCTGGAGTCTGGCAGCAGCGACTCCCGATCGTTGGTCCGCTATTATGCCATTAAGTGGTGGAGGAGATCCGGAGTGGGCAGCCAAGCTTTCCAACACGCCAATCTGGAACGTTCATGGAGAACATGATTTTGTCGTGTTACCTGAAGAGTCGCGAAAAATGGAGGCCGCGTTTAAGGCACTCAAAGAGAATCATCAGACATACTTCTCTTACATAACAAACGGTGCCCATGACATCTGGAAAAACGTCTATGGTTACACGGGCGTCGTGAAATGGCTGCTGAATCCTGTTCCGGAGAATCGAGTCGATCTCACTTTGGCCGAAGCGTTGATCAAGACGCTTCCCGCCCCGTTCGTGCCGGCATTGGAACTCCATCGCGCAGCAAAAATTCGTGTTGGGAACGAAGCGTTGGAAATGTTCTCCTACGCCGTTCCATCCCGCATTCCCACTGACATGTTGTCTGGGCAACTTGAGAATATTCAAACAACCACGGAAGTTGAAGGTTACGCTTTCAATGTTGTCTTCGGCGGTGTTTCTTATCAGGCCCAACTCAAACGGGTCTTGCTGCAAACCACTCCGGATAAACTGCTTTCAATTAAACTCGGCTTCGAGCGCATCGCACTGACATTAGGAAACACTGCTGTTCAGGGACGCCGACACTCGGCCAATGCTGGTCCAATTCAAGTCACCTTGGGCACCCGGGAACCTCTCTGGCTCGATATTCGTGTGGAACCCTACCTTGAATCGGGAAGAATCAAACTTCGCAATCGTGGCGCCAATCTGATTTTGGATCATAACAACATGCAGGTCTCGCTGCCGGCGGGTATCACGGTGGAAGGTCTTGGGATGACTCGTGAGCGAGTTTCTCGAGGATTAGTAAATGGTTTGTATAACAGTCGTGGGCGATTTCAGCAGGAGATTCAGCAACTTGCTCCTCGAATTGTACGTGAACTCGAAAAACGGCTCGACTTAAATGAAATCGTCAAAGACAGTTCAAGCGTCTGGCCCCTGCCTGTATACGCTCCTCGAATTAAGATGCGTCCCAATTCCATCTCCGTCGACAGCAACGGCTTTTCACTGGGCCTCGACTTTCTAGTTGCTTCCTATGTAGACCACGAACCATCGGAATCGCCACGAATTGTGGAGAACGAGGATAATCTGGAAGTAGGTACTGGCCCCGCTCTGGAAATCGTACTGGCGACGAACACAATGACCGAAGCGATGCGGTTAATGATTGAAGAAGGGATCTCTTTCGTCGATGTGGAAGACATCCCGGGAACCGCTTTTGATCGATGGGCAGACCGGGCGTTCTGGAAGCAGATCCTGGCCGACGAGGGCAAGCCGTTCCCTGATGCGCATACGCGAGTAAGGATGTCAATCAATGCGCCACTTGAATTCGGCCCCCATGTCGATGCGAGCATCGATCCGGCTCTGACTGTTGCGGAGAATGTCACTGCAGGAGAGGCGGAATTACTATCGGTCTCGCACAGTCGTCTGGCATTAACGGACGTTCGCCTCACGTTGATGACGAAAGATCCCAAACGATTTTCCCAGCGATGGAAGCCCTGCTGCACTCTTCAGTTTGATCTCTCTCAACAATTCGATTTCACTTTCGTCAAGCCGTCACACACGCAACGTGAAATTCGAGTTGGTTTATCTGATCCGATGCAAGTCACTGTGAAATTAGTTTCTGAGGATGGCAAACAGAGTCCTCTAGCCAGCGAGGAAAAAGCCATCCTGGAATTCCGCACTGCGATGCAGAACTGGTTAGGAAAAGCGACCAGACAATCAATGGCAGTTCCTGATCTTGATATGGAAAGTGCAGGACTGCGAGCATCCCGATTGGCGTTGCATAAGGATCAGTTGGTTGTCGATTTTGAAACGCCCGTTGTACGCGTTATTAATACATCTAAGGAGCAACAGCGTTATCAAACACGCGGGCCTTACTCCAGTTGGAGTGAAGACTGGGTTCTGGAGCCTGGGAAAACCCATCTTTTTACGGTGCCCTATCCTATGCTTTATCGTCGAAATGCCGGGGAAGTTCAGGAGCTTTATACGCTTCCCCTGGGGGCAGATGCCGAATTTCGAGATGTGGCGGGAGTAAACCCGGAAAGTCAGGTGGGACGCCTGTTTCTAAAACAGAGGCAGGTTGTTCAAGATCCGACTGACGATAAGGAACAAATGACAACTTCGGGACCTGATTTGGGGCAGGCGCAATAAATTCCGGCCTGAGCCGATTAGGGGGAATGGCGCAAAGAAGTACGGGGGAAGGCGTTAGTTTCGATAAACGGGCGCTTGATTCCCCTTGCCAGTGCTGTCAGAATAAGCTGTTCAGATAAAATGGATCGGCGTTGGTTTCCTGTTCTGGAGGTCACCTTTCGACATGTCTCTCATTAAGACGGTCGTTCTCGTGACCATTTCTTATCCAATCGACCTGAATCGGACTCGCGAATTAGAGCCAGTCAATTTAGAACCAGACAAAAAGGAACGGTAACTGTTCCAAAGTTGGTTATAACTGATGGCGATGTTGATTGAGTTTTTCAATCAATCTAATGAGTCTCCTGATCTCAAACATTCGACCCCCCACCTCTGTTGCGGAAATGAAGAGTTAAGCATGAAAATTCTGGAAGGTAACACTGTTGGTATCGACTTGGGAACCACCTATTCAGCGATTAGTAAGCTGGATGAGGAAGGAAATCCGACACTGATTCCAAACGCGGACGACAGAATAATCACCCCGTCCGTCGTGTTACTGGGTGACGATGGGCATGTGCTGGTTGGCCCCTCGTTCGAGCGGATCTCTATCGAAGACCCGACTCACATCGTCGAAGCGATCAAACGGCAGATGGGGAACCCGGAATTTTATGTTGTCTATCAAAACAAAAAACTGACATCGGAATTCATCTCCGCGTTGATTCTGAAAAAACTGAAGCAGGACGCCGAAGCCAGAATCGGCCCTATCGGCAACGCCGTGATCACCGTCCCCTATTACTTCAACGACGTTCGCCGTAAAGCAACTCAGGACGCGGGACGAATTGCCGGACTCAACGTGATTGACATTATCAACGAACCTACTGCAGCAACGCTTTCGTACGCTTGGAACAAAGGCGAACTGGGACGAGCCGATCTCGTTCAAAAAGAGAAATCAATCCTCGTCTACGACCTCGGTGGTGGAACGTTCGACGTGACGGTTGTGAGCTACACTCCGACTCACTTCCGCGTATTGGCAACCGATGGAGACGTTATGCTTGGTGGTCTCGACTGGTCACAGCGAATCGTCGACCATATTGCCGAACAGTTCCGTCGCAAATTTGGAGACGATCCTCGTGAAGATCCGGAAACACTCCGTATTTTCTCTCAGGAAGCGGAAGACGCCAAACGACAATTGAGTAAGAAAACTCAGGTTCCGATTAACGTTTACTATAAAGGTAAAACGCTTACCGTCAGTCTTTCGCGTGCTGACTTTGAACGGATGACGTCTGACCTGATGCAGCGAACCAAAGATACGACAGAACTCGTACTGCAACAGGCTGGTATCCGGCTCGAAGATCTGGACGACGTTATTCTGGTGGGTGGTTCAACCTACATGCCTGTGGTCGAACACATGTTACGAGAAGTTTGCAAACGCGAGCCATCCCGTGAGCTGCAACCAGAAGAAGCCGTTTCCCAGGGAGCCGCCATTCACGCTGCGATTCTGGAAGCGAAAGCGACCGGCGGACAGGGACAGATCGCTCAGGCCGTGATTAAACGTCTGCAGTCAGTACAGACCAGCGATGTGAATTCGCACTCACTGGGAGTCAAACTGACCGATCCCAATGATCGTGGTCGGAAGATGAATCACATTATGATTCCTCGAAATACAGAAATCCCCTACTCAACCACGCAGCGATTTGTGACCAACTCACCCAATCAGCAGCGGATTCATGTCCATATTCTGGAAGGGGAAACTTCCGATCCGGATGCTTGTTCACAAATCGGCGACTTCCGCGTTTACGATTTACCAGAGAACTTACCCAAGGGTTCACCGGTTGAATTGAGTTATCAGTACGATTCCAGCGGACGTATCAGTGCTGTCGCTAAAGAGTTGACCAGCAACAAGGCTGCTTCAACTGAGATCGTACGCGATTCCGGCTTGGACGATGAAGGCATTGATGTCTTTCAGCGTCTGGCTGATGAGTACAAAGTGGAGTAAAGGGGAACCAGAAAAGCTTCCAATTTAATCCAGCTGGGCCCCAATGGGGCCTTTTTTTATGGATTCAAGCGCTTATTCCAGATAGCCGTAGCGTGTTCTGGCGGCGTAGCCTACTGTTTTTAAGGGCTTTTCGGGACCGATAGCCGCCACACTTATCCTGGACAGGATTTAATCTCCGGGACGAACGGGTTTCGGAAATAGTAACTGTGAATATCTCAGAGATATTTGAAACTTCGCGCCGATCATGCCGATGATGTAAATAGCACGGATGTTTGTTTAGTGTTATTCTTTTTGAACGAAAAACCACTTTCCAGCACTAGGAGAGAAGGAGCCTGAAGCGTGGCCTTGGATGTCTATAAAGATTGGCTCGGCATTCCGGAAGGGGATCGCCCCCCGGATCACTATCAGTTGTTGCGATTGCTGCAATTTGAAGATGACCCCGCCAAAATCGAAGCGCATTATAAAAAACTGAATGCGCATGTTCGCAAATACGCCACGGGAAAATTCCAGCAGGAGTCACAGGATCTCCTGAATGAACTCGCGCGAGCGATGTTATGCCTGACTGACCCTGAGCGAAAACAGGAATACGACGAGTCTTTAGGACGACACTTTGACGCCGACGTCGTCGAAGAAGGTCGCAAATCGATGGGCGGATGGCTAGTCGCCAATGGCCATCTCAGCAAAGCTCAGGTAAAAGAGGCGGAAACGTTCGCCGAGGCCCGCGGACTCGATCTGCGCGATGCGTTCGTCCAGATGCGACTGGTTGAACCAGAACTGGCGACTCGTGCTTATGCAGAGGAAAAGGGACGATCATACGTCGACCTCAACCTCACCCTGCCCGATGACTCCGTGCTCGATAAGACACCGCGGCGAACGGTGAAAAAATATTCGGTGATTCCCTTATTCATCGAAGACGACCGGGTGCTGGTCGCGTCCGTCTATGAACCGACACACGAATTGGAAGACGAATTCCGGCTTCGTTATGGCGTGCCAATGCATGTCGTAATGGCCCCCCCATTACAGATTCAGCAGGCGATCTCAAAATACTACGCTCCTGGAATGCGTGAGGGAGCCAGCGATGACGATGTCGAGACGACTGCTTCAGGGAAATCGAAGTCCAAACCCAAAAAGGCTAAGGCGGCGAAGGCATCTTCCGGACCCGTCGTGCACTTCTCTCAGCTCGAACCCGAAGAGCAGAAAAAACGTCGACAGATCGGTGCGATTGCCATCAATCTATCATTCATACTCGGATATGTCCTCGATAAGTTTGTGCTCGAGCCCTACCTTCTTCCTGACGCATTGATCTTTGGCTGGATTCCCACCCTGGGTACTTGGGGATTGCTGGGAGGCGTGCTTGTTTGGCTGTTCGGTTCTTACTGGAAATAACGTTGCTGGTGAAACTCTGCAGCTACGACGAAGCTTTGCTGATTGCAGCGAGGTAAGCCGAACGTGGTTGTAGGACTGGATGACGGCCAGATAGCTTGTTAGGCTTCAACGAACTTCACTCATCCCGGGTTTGCGAAGGACTGAAACCTTTGCCCCCTCTTGCTCATTTGCTTAATTCAGGTATTGGAATGTCTCAGTTTCCTCCCGTTGAAGAACAATTAGCGGTAATCCGCCGTGGTGTCGAAAAAATCGTTCCAGAAGAGGAACTCGCTAAAAAACTGGAGGCGAGTTACAAGTCGGGCAAACCTCTGCGCATCAAGTACGGCATTGACCCAACAGGGATCGATCTCCATTTGGGACACACAGTTCCAATGCGAAAAATGCGGCAGTTCCAGGAAATGGGGCATCAGGCGGTCATCATCATCGGCAACTATACTGCCCTTGTGGGGGATCCCAGTGGACGAGATGAAACTCGGGCCCGTTTGACCTCGGAACAGGTCGAGAAGAATGCAGTCGACTATTTGAACCAGGTCGGCAAAGTGATCGATCTTTCCCAAGCCGAAGTTGTTCGCAATGGGGACTGGTTCAGCAAGATGGATTTCGCTGAAATGCTGACGTTGTGCAGCAAGGTCACCATCGCCCAATTGCTAACACGCGACGATTTTTCCAATCGCTTTAAAGCAGAGTCTCCAATCTACCTGCATGAATGTCTTTACCCACTGATGCAGGCGTGGGACTCGGTTGAAATTAAAGCCGATGTGGAACTTGGTGGCACGGAACAGCTCTACAGCTTTATGCTCGCTCGCGATTTACAGCGCGATCAAAAACTTTCTGAACAAGTCAGCGTGATGTCCCCCATTCTTGTTGGCTTGGATGGCGAACGACGCATGGGGAAAAGCCTGGGGAATTACATCGGTATCAGCGAGCCTGCGTATGAAATGATGAAGAAGTTCATGCAGCTGCCCGACGGTGTAATGAAGATGTTCTACGAACTTCTGACAGAAATCCCACTCGAAGAAATCGATGAGATCCTGAAAGGACATCCGAAAGAAGCCAAGGTGAAACTGGCGAAAACAATCATTTCAGAGTACCACGACTCCAGTGCGGCTGATGAAGCGGCGACTCGATGGGATCGGGAGATCTCTGGCGGGGAAATGCCGTCGGATATTCCCGTCGTTGAAGTGGCGACTTCTGAACTGGATGGCGGCAAACTACCCGCTGCACGCCTGCTGACTTTGACGAAGTTATGTTCGTCTTCCAGTGAGGCGCGAAGAACGATCCAACAAGGTGGTGCCAAGTACGGTGAAGATAAAGTGAAGATCGAGTCACACGATCAACTAATTGACGTGACCAGTGGATTACTGCTGTGGGTTGGAAAAAAGCGGTTCTGTCAGGTAGAGTTGTCAAACAAATGACGTGTAACGTCCCGCTTGAAAGATGGCGTGGATATTGAACTGGAAGTTTTGCGGACCTGAATACAGAGAGACTTAGCATGGCAACAGGATTCGGCCTCGTGGGATGTGGAATGATTTCCAACTTCCACGCACAGGCGATCGAAAAGATACGAGGAGCGAAACTGGTCGGTTGTTTCGACATGGTTCCCGCGTCCGCAGACCGGTTTGCAGAAAAACATGGCTGCACTCCGTATCACGATCTGGATGAGATGCTCGCGAACGATGACATTCATGTCATCAATATTTGTACTCCTTCCGGAGCCCACATGGAGCCGGGAGTCAAAGCAGCCAACGCCGGAAAACATGTTCTCGTCGAGAAACCGCTGGAAATTACTTTGAAGCGTTGCGATGCGATCATCAATGCCTGTAAGAAAAACAAAGTGAAACTGGGAACGATCATGCCTTCCCGTTTCGGCGCGGTGAACATCGCTCTGAAAGAAGCGGTCGACAGCAAACGCTTCGGGAAACTGACCATCGGCGATTCCTACGTCAAATGGTGGCGCACGCAAGAGTACTATGACAGTGGCGGATGGCGTGGAACCTGGAAACTGGATGGCGGCGGCGCTTATATGAATCAGGCGATTCATAATGTCGACTTGCTGTACTGGTTCATGGGTGATGTCAAAGAAGTAGTGGCCCTCACCGATACGCTGGCTCATAAACGAATCGAAGTCGAAGACGCTGGCGTCGCGGCCTTGCGGTTTGCCAATGGGGCTTTGGGCACGATCGAAGCGACGACCTGTGCTTATCCTGGTTTCCTCAAGAAGACAGAGATCCACGGCACTGAAGGTTCAGCCATCGTTGAACAAGACGACCTGCTGCACTGGGAATTCGAAAAGAAAGACCGTAAAGATAACGGGATTCGCAAGAAATTCTCACAGAAAGCGGGCGGTACTGGCGGTGCAAGTGATCCGTCTGCGATCAGTTTCGCCGGGCATCAGGCACAGTTCACCGATTTCATCAGTGTACTGAATACAAACAAGAAACCGCTGGTGGATGGCGAAGAAGGACGGAAGAGTGTCGAGATCATTCTCGCGATCTATCAGTCTTCCTGGACCGGTAAGAAAGTGACTCTCCCACTGAAACGGGATCCTAAAATTCCTGAAGCCCTTAAGCTCGGCAAATAAGACGTTGAACCACTGATCTGACGGGTGAAATCGAAGACGTAAAAAAAGAGCCTGCGAGAGATTCTCGCAGGCTCTTTTTGATTCAGGCTGATAAAAGTATCAGCATAAGATTAGCGGTGTCGAATTAATTATCAGTCGCGGGAGCTTCTGGTTCAGCAGGTGCCTCTTCAGCAGGAGCTTCGCCATCGGCGGGAGCTGCTGGCTCAGCGGGAGCTGCTTCTTCTTCGACTGTGGATTCTTCAGGCTTGGTTGCAGCGTCCTTTTCCGCGGCAGCTTCAGCTTCCTTCTGTTTGTCTTCAGCCGATTTCAGTTTCGCCTGTAACTCTTCCATGTCTTTGCGGAGAGTGGCGTTTTCTTCGGTAGCGGCTGTTACCTGTGCTTTGGTCGCTTCCAGTTCTTTGGCAGTGGCTGCCTGTGTTTCATTGGCAGCGACGAGTTGTTTGTCGACGCCGGCTTTGGCAGCGTTGGCGGCTTCCAGTTTTTTGTTCAGGTCGGCAACCTGTGTTTCTGCTTTTACAGCACGCTCGGTTTGAGCTTTGGCTTCTGCACCATTTTTGGCGGCTTCGTCGGCATTGGCAGCGGCTTCAGTTTTAGAAACTTCCAATGCGGTGGTGGTCTCTTCCAGTAGGTCTAGAGTTTCTGCCAGTTGAGCCTGTAATTCTTCCATGGCTGCATTAAGGTTTGCTACCTCTGCTTCGGCCCGATTGGCATCTTCTGCACGCTGCAAGGCAACATGGTATGGCAGTGGGAATTGGTAGCAGCCGCTGTTTGATTGGACAGCCGGGGTAGAACAGGTCTTGCAACTATCAGCAATACCGCTCGTCGCAGTCAGAGCCATAACGGTTGCTGTCATCGTCAACGCTGAAAACAGTTTCATGGTTTTCCTCTTGTGTTAATAAACAATTTCTAAGGTCGTGAGGTTTTTGGGGAGGGAAACGAGTTTGATGATAGAGAGCGGGCCTTATTGTTTTGAACTACCATCTCTTGCTGTTTGGCCATCTCTTGCTGTTTGGAGAGTCATCTTTGACAGTATCACAGACATTATCTTGCGACGACTGATCTCGTTTTATCGAAGGGAGATTCGCCTGATTAAGGCGTGAATAGATCTCACCGGTAGGGTTTGCCCACATGCTCCATTTTGACTGCCTTAGGGGCAGGTGGCAAGTGTCAATTGATAATGACTCGCACAATAAAACAGAGTGAACTACCGAATAATCATCGATGCGGGTTATACCGGATAGTCTCGAAATCGATAATCTGATTAGAGTTAGGCGCATTCCAGCCAAACCGGCGCGAAATCGCGGAGGCGTCACGATCAGACGGCTGCTGGTTTCTTCTTCCGTTGCCGGGGTTCGCTCTTCCAGCGACGGTGGACCCAGAAGTACTGCTCTGGAGCCCTGCGAATCGAGTTTTCCAGGGCGAGAGTGAAGTCCTCGGTGATCCCCCGGATAGCATCCGTGTCGGCATAACGGCGAGGATCGATAATGTCCGCGCAGCCCATTTCAAAACCGGTCCAGCGACGATTCACAAAATTATCGGGGAGCCGGTAGGTGTATCCGACCAGAATAGGAGCATCCATCTGGATCGACAGCAGAGCGATCGATTTGAAAGTCGATGCATCTTTACCGAAAAATGGGACGAACATACCCCGTTTGCCGGCATCCTGGTCTCCCAGCAACGCCACTACCCCCCCCTTCTCGATCAGGTCGGTCATCTCGCTACCGCCCCCTTTTTTGGAGATCAGACTGTGACCAGTGAACTGACGGAACTTTTCGAACCAGCGATGAATGTATGGGTTGTCCAAATCTCGCGCGACTACTCCGGCAGGGTAACCGAACAGCCCGAAGGTGGTATTGGCGATTTCCCAGTTACCGAAATGGCCAGATAAGAGGATGAGTGGTCGTCCTGCACAGAGAGCTCGGGTTGAATAATCCCGATAGCGAAATTGAAGCACATCGGCACAGTTATATAAGCGCATTTTTCGGGTATGCTGTGGAATCTCGATCACCAGCCGAAATAAGTGCACCCACATCTTGTAGAAGATACGCTCAATTTCCTGTTCAGAGAGTGAGTCTCCGAAGGCGATTTTCAGGTTAGCCCGGGCGACTTTGTAGCGAGTCAACTTTCGAGGCAATCCATAGGTTATGAACCAACCAAGCATTTCCGCCAGGCGAATGCCGGTCTTCGTCGGCAGTGCCTCAACAAAACAAATCAGTGACCGGAAGACAATGTATTCCAGTCGATGTTGGAGCGCTCGCTTGTTTTTCACAATCCATCCTGGGAAACAGCAATTTGGTTTTGAGAACGGGAAGAGAGCCCGGTAGAAACTCAATAATAGATTCGGAATCAGTTTCGTTCATCCGAGTTCGTCCGTCAAGCGGTTTGATCAGAACTCAAGTTGGACGGAGTGTCATCAGCTTCCTCGACTATTTTTTTAGTGGGAAATCCGACGAGGAAAATCGTGGCGAGGACACCAACCGCCATACCAATCCAAGGGGAACTGAAGAATGCGAGACAGACGGCAGTTAATATAGCGACGCCCCGTTCAATCTGTGTTTTAGGGATCCCCATGGCTACATACGCGCAAGCGAACCCCGTGAGAATTAACGTCAGGGCGAGAGCAATTCCCAGCAATGGTGAGAGCAGCATAATAACGGGCGTGACCAAGTACAGCATCGGAATCCCGAAGACATAATACGAGGCAATTCCGCTATAGAGCGATTCCATCGATTGGGCCCCTTCCCGCCAACGCTGGACAATGATGACATGCACCCCGGTCCACAAGGCACCCTGCGTCGGAAACAAGGGAGCAAACAGTCCCATCAGAACGTTTCGGATAGCCAGTGAATAATGGCTGCGATTGAAGTCGACTTCAATTTTATCGTCAGGACGGTCTGGAATCGCATCCTTCAGAATTTCGTGTCCTGTAATAAGGTCTCCAAAGACGATGACGTAACCAATTAAGGCGAGCGGAAACGTCGTCAAATACATTTCCATTGTCGGCCACCCAATAGAAAACGGAGACGCCTTCGCCAGCATGTCGGCGAAAGGCGGAATCTGGAAACCCCATTGGAAGTTAAAAACGAGTTCCGGAATCGCTTTTCCCGTTTCTGGATCGATGTTACCAGAGGGAACCATTGAACCCACGATCGCAGCCGCCACAAAACCGGGAAGAAGTCCCAGGCTGGCAATCAGCGCGAGCGGTTTGTATCGCCGTTTCCATCTCTGAAAGGGGATCGAGAAAGAAAGTATCAAGCAGCAGGAGACGGCCACGATCGTAGAAACCGGATGCGGGTCTAAAAATCGATCGGCGTCATCGACGAGAATTCGCTTGAGAGCTGCGATTGCCGCCCCCAGAATGATGCCCCCTTTAAGGGCATCGGGTAACCAGAGAATAAAGCGCTTTCCGAGTCCAGTAACACCGAGGAGGAATAGGAGTATGGCGAAGTTGAGCGAGACCGCCGTCATCAGTTGGAATTTTTCCGAAGAGGAATAAAGTTCCGATTCTCCGTCCCCGGTAGTAGCAATCAAATTCAGTACGAGAGGCAACGCGGGGGTAATCCAGCCGGGAGCAAAGGGTTCACCAAAAACAATGGTGGCGCTTCCAATCAACACCGACTGAATAAAGGCACAGGCAACGGCTTCTTCGAAGGTCAGGCCGAAGTCCGCGACCAGGATATGAATCACCGCCAAGCCTGTCGCGCCGGCCACGAAAATTCCCTGCAGGAATTCCGGCCATTCGGGGCGAGTGTGGTAAAATGGGATGCGCAGCGTGAAGGGACCCCAGTTGATACCGGGTTGAACCTGTCCAGGCGTACGAGTGGGCCGCATTATGTCAGTTGAACCTTGATAAACAGGAAAAACGGGTGTTTTTAAAAGTGGAACGATTAGAAGCAAGTCTACAGGTGATGTAAAGGATGACGGTAGCGGAGTTGCTGTAATCGGAGTTTGAAGTTGCACCTGAGGAATTCGCGGCTTATCATATCAGTGTTCACTCATCTGTCCTGCCTCCTTAATCCTGCCTTAATATGACCTTAAATCTCTCAACTGTTTTGAAACTACATGCGCTCGTTCTAGCGATTCTTGCCTCGAATGTTTTATGGAATCAACAGGTCTGCGCGGATGAAGCGGTAGGCGGGGAAACTTCTCCTGCTAAAGCTAAGGCAGGCATCGAATTTTTCGAAGCCCGCATTCGTCCGATTCTGATTAAACATTGCTACGAATGTCATTCGAGTGAAACTGACGGATTGCAGGCAGGTCTTTATCTCGATTCCCGTGACGGGCTGTTAGAAGGTGGCGATACCGGCCCTGCCATCGTTCCGGGAAATCCAAAAGAGAGCTTGCTGCTGCAGACGTTGCACTACAGTGACGACACTTATCAAATGCCCCCCTCCGGTAAACTGCCTGCTAACATCATTGCTGACTTTCAAAAATGGATTGAGTTAGGTGCCCCAGACCCGCGTAAGCGAGAAGGTGAAAAACCGAAGAGTGGCGTTGATCTCGAATCAGCTAAAGGATTCTGGTCATTTCAGGCACCCCAGAAACATGAGCCTCCAACTGTTCAAAAAGAAGAATGGATTCAGCGTCCGATCGATTCCTTCGTTCTGGCTAAACTGGAAGAATCGAATCTGACTCCAGCGAACGCGGCCGACCGACGCACTTTAATTCGTCGAACCTATCTCGATCTGATTGGCATGCCGCCGAGTCCTGCGCAGGTGGATGCGTTTCTCGCTGATGAATCTGACCGAGCGTTTGAGAAAGTCGTTGACGAACTTCTGTCATCGCCCCGATATGGCGAACGCTGGGGACGTCACTGGCTCGATGTCGTCCGTTATGCAGAAGACAATACCAACATGGGGCCGCACAATGGACCTTACGAACATGCCTGGCGTTACCGCGACTGGGTCATTCAAGCGTTGAACGAAGATGTTCCGTACGATCAATTTCTGATCAGGCAACTTGCCACCGATTTTCTTCCTGAGACAGGGCCTGAAGATCTCCCAGCACTCGGTCTGTTGGGCATTGGTCCTCAGAACCACAAAGAAGTCGCCCTTGCTCAGGTTGTTTTGGAAAATCGATTCGCCGATGATTGGGAGGACCGAGTTGATATTGTAGGACGGGGATTACAGGGACTGACATTGGCATGTGCCCGCTGTCATGATCACAAATACGACCCGATCTCGGTTGAAGACTATTACGGTTTAGCGAGCGTGTTCGCCTCGGTTCGGCAGACAACGCGTCCGATTATTTCTGAAGAGGAAATTGCGAAAACGCAACCCGCTCGCGATCAGGTCGCGGAGTTTGAAAAGCAAATCAAAACGGCTCAGGTAGAACTTAAAGAGATCGCCGAAAAACTGAAGATGGCGGACGATGCGACCAAAGCAACATTATCGACGCGCAAGGGCGAACTTGAAGCGACTGTGAAACAACAACAGACTGAGATCAAAACAATCAAGGATTCAACACCCGGGTTTGTCATTCCTGTTGCGAACTCGTTGTCCGAAGAAACGATCCGGGTAGAGGAAATAACACCCGAAAAAATGAAGCTGGAGTTTTATGATAAGCCTCGCGATCTGAACATCTTTGTTCGAGGCGATGCGGGCAACCTGGGTGAACCGGTTTCTCGACGTTACCTGGAAGTGCTGGCGGAGGAAGAGCCAAAACCTTTTACCAAAGGTAGTGGACGTCTGGAACTTGCTCGGGCCATTGCTTCTCCCGAAAATCCGTTGACTGCTCGAGTGATTGTGAATCGTGTTTGGAAACAGCATTTTGGAGAAGGCCTTGTCGATACGCCAAGTAACTTTGGCACGCTCGGTTCGCAGCCCTCGCATCCCGAATTACTGGACGACCTAACGGTTCGGTTTATTGAAGCGGGCTGGTCTTTGAAATGGCTGCATAGGGAAATTCTCTTGTCAGCCACTTGGCAACAGTCGAGTGAATCAAATAACTCTCCAGAGCAACAGAACTCGGACCCGGCAAACAGACTCCTGTCGCACTTCAATCGCAGACGGCTGGAAGTCGAATCCTACCGTGACTCCATGCTGGCTGTTTCGGGGCTGTACGATGATTCAATGGGCGGGAAATCGGTCGATCCCACCGACCCAATGAATGGACGCCGGACGGTTTATTCTGAAATTTCTCGCCACAAACTGAACGGTTTGCTGGCGGCATTCGACTATCCCGATCCCGGACTTCACTGTGCGGCCCGCTCTCAGACAACAACACCATTACAACAACTGTTTGTAATGAACTCACCTTTCATCCGCAAACAAGTAGATGCTCTTTATGCTCGACTGAAAACCGAAGCCAACAGAGACGATACCCGCGCGGGGATGAACTGGGCCTACCAGGTTCTCTATGGCCGGTCGCCGTCTGAAGAGGAACTGACGCTGGGACAACAATACGTCGAACAACTTATCGAACAGTTACGAAATCGTCCCAGTGAATTTAACGCGCCTCCCTCCTTCGCCGGAAACAGGGTAACTGCCGAGTTGGCCGATTTTGGGGATGTTTATTCTGTGGAGATGCTCGTTTGGAATGGTCTACCGAATGAAGCTCGACCTATAACTGCTTACTTCTTCTCCCGTGGAGAACAATTGAAGGCGGGTTGCCCTGGGGATCATCTTGGAATCATTGGAAATCACCAAGGGGGAGCGAACAAAGGGAAGCTGATTTTCTTTAATGGCGATCAACATCGCGAGTCCTTATACGGCAAAACGATGCTCAAACCTGAGACATGGAATCATGTTGTGCTTGTACGCGAGGGAACACGGGTCTCTGTCTATTTAAACGGAAACCCCGAACCAGAGATTCAGGGCGAGCTGAAAACGACAACTGCCACGGAAGAGACTAAATACTTCTTTGGAGGTCGCAGTGACGGATTTGCAAATCTGGAAGGAAAACTTTCGGACCTCTCAGTTTATCCGCATCCGCTGTCACCCTCAGACGTTATTTCGCATTATCAGTCTTCAGGCTGCCAGAATGGAATGTTTGAACCCGCTGTCGACTATGGGCAAGTGGTGCTTTCGTCGGCTCCCTCGGTCTATCTGCAACTGCGAACAGACTACCCCGACTCTGCAAGAGCCGAGGATCTATCGCCAGCGAAGCTACATGGCATATACGAAGGCCGCACGGAAATTGTGGAAGAAGAAGGCATGGCGTGGAAGCGATATTTGCACGCTCTGCTGATTAGTAACGAAATGTTGTACTACGATTGATTGACGGTATGAGTTTTCATCCGCCTGTCAAACATAGAGAATCAATAAACGCATGATTGAAATTCCATCATCAGAAATTAATCGCCGCGAACTTCTTTCCAAAGTGGGAAGCGGGTTCGGAATGCTTGGTGTCGCGGGAATGCTGGGAAACTCCGTACAAGGGGCGACCACTACTGCCCCAGCAGTTTCGGCTACCACGATGCAAGGACTTCCCCATTTTCTACCAAAGGCAAAGCGGGTGATTTTCCTCTTCATGAGTGGTGGTCCGTCTCAGATGGATACGTTCGATCCCAAACCGGCACTCGAAAAGTACGCGGGCCAGCGTCCCCCCTCTGCCGACGTACGAACGGCGTCGAAAACCACCGGTTTGATGCCTTCGACTCGCAAGTTCATCAATTCCGGGGAATCGGGCATTCCGGTTGCGGACACCTTCGAAAAACTGCGTCACCATGTGGACGACATGGCGATTGTTCGCTCCATGCACACGGACTTTCCCAACCATGCCCCTGCTCTTTGCATGATGAACCTGGGAACGCTGACTCCGACCCGGCCTAGCCTAGGGTCGTGGATGTCTTATGGACTTGGGACAGAAAATCAGAATCTGCCTTCTTTTGTCGCACTTTGTCCAGGGAAACCTGTACTGGGTCCGAAATTATGGGGAAGCGCATTTCTGCCCGGCCAATATCAGGGAACGCATATTAATCACAAGGACCTCAATCCGGAGAAGATGATTCCTAACCTGCGAAACGAAGTGGTTAATGCAACTGATCAGCGAGAGCAAATTGACTTTCTGCAGGCATTGAATCAGCAACATGCGGAATTGAGATCGAACGACAAACAGCTGGAAACACGCATCAAAAGCATGGAGTTGGCCTATCGAATGCAGTTTACTGCGATGGAAGCATTTGATATCCGTCAGGAATCGGAAAGAACTCAGGCAGCATACGGAAGTAGCTCCTTCTCTCAAGCCTGTTTGATGGCTCGGCGATTAAGTGAAAGCGGCGTCAGGTTTGTGCAGGTTTATTATGGCGACCGTCAGCCTTGGGATACCCATAGCAACCACAATAAATCGAATGAACGCTTGTGCCGTGACATTGATCAACCGATCGCTCAATTGCTGACGGATCTTAAGCAGCGAGGACTTCTGGAAGAGACTCTGGTCGTCTGGGGTGGTGAATTTGGCCGTACCCCTACGACACAAGGGAATGACGGTCGCGATCACAACCCGTTTGGTTTTTGTATGTGGATGGCAGGGGGAGGAATCAAAGGGGGAACCGTTCACGGTTCGACCGATGAATTTGGCTTCAAGGCAATCGAAAACAAAGTCCACGTCCATGATCTGCACGCGACGATCATGCATTTGATGGGGATCGACCACGAACGCCTGACCTATCGCTACGGTGGTCGCGATTTCCGTTTAACCGATGTGCATGGCCGCGTCGTGAATGAAATCATCGCTTAATTCTGTACAGCACAGATTTGCTTTTCGCTTTATTGCAGATGCATATGGCGCCGCGTTTGATTCGCTGCAATCGCTGCTGTAGTCTAGGTCTCATCTTTGAGCCTGTTGTCGTTTTTCTGTACATTCCACTAGGATTGGACAAAAGCGAAATTGAATCAAAGGAAGTTTGTTTAGGCACTCATCCATTTTCTGCAGTGGTTTCACACTGTGTTCGCCTCCCCACCGACACTTCTTCTCACTGTCGATTCTTCTCACTGTCATTTTCCTGGTGATGGTCATGCGACAGGGAAAGTCTGCACTTATGTTTCTATTCGCCCAGCAAGAGAATCTTACAAAAACTGCTCAGGAGGTTGCCCAAAGCGGATGGCTTGGCTTGGGAGTCGCAGACTGGTGTGTGTTGGCCGTTTACTTCGTTGTCATTCTGGTGGTGGGACTCTGGTCGATGACCAAGGTTAGTGACATCTCCGACTTCTTCATGGGAGGACGGCGTTTCGGCAAAGTCTTTATGATGTTCTTCGCCTTTGGTTCGGGAACAAGTAGCGAGCAGGCGATCAGTGTTGTCGCGGGAACGTGGCGTGCCGGATTGGCGGGGATCTGGTGGCAGTTCCTCTGGTTATGGGCCACGCCTTTCTACTGGCTGGTTGCCCCCGTCATGCGGCGGATGCGGGCGTTAACTACGGCGGACTTCTTTGAACATCGGTTCAATACACCCACGGCTACTTTATATACGATCTACGGAATCATTATGGCGATTGTTTTTATCGCCGCTGGACTGTTCAGTTCGGGAAAGATGGTGGATGCATTGACGGGCGGTGAACTGGAAGTGCTCGCGCAGCAGTTAGATGTGCAGGTTCCCACCGCCGAATATAGCGAAGACGACAGCTTCGTCGGTATGACGACCCGACCTCTGAAAGGATACGAATACGCAATTCTGGCGATGACGACTCTGTTTGTTATCTACGGTATGGCGGGTGGTCTGGGGGCGGCGATCATCACGGACTTCATTCAGGGCATCCTTACCATCATCTTCAGTTTTTTGCTGTTACCTTTTGTTTTCAATATGGTCGGTGGATTTGGAGCACTGCAGGCAGGTAGCCAGATCAAAAGCGGGATGCTAAACCTGGCGGCAGATCCAGCCGTGGCTGAATCTCTCGGTAAAGAACCGATAACCTATTTCTACGTCTGTATGCTGGCGATCACAGCGATGGCGGGCATTGTTGTGCAGCCTCATATCATGGGTGTTTGTGGAGCAGGCAAAACCGAATTTGAAGGTCGCTTCGGGTTTACGGTTGGGAACTTTTTGAAGCGCATCTGTACGATCGCCTGGACGTTCACTGGCCTTGCCTGCATTTTATGGTATCTCGGAGACAACAGCCCGCTGCAGCAGACTGATCCGGATCTCTATCGTGATGTTCAGGTTCGAAATAATCCAGAAGAATACAACAGCCTTCCCCCAGCAGAACAGGAACGGATTGATAAGGCAGACAAAGATTTTTCTGATTCTCTGTTTGGTCGAGCCGCATTTGAAATTCTACCGACGATTTCGCCTGGTCTGATCGGACTATTACTCGCTTCGCTGCTGGCCGCGGTGATGAGCACGAGCGACGCACAAATGGTAATTGGCAGTGGGCTGTTTACGGAAAATATCTACAAGAAATTCATCGCGAAGAACAGGTCGGATAAGCACTACCTCTGGGTGGGTCGCATAGCAGGTTTGTTGATCGTCATGCTGGCGCTGATCCTGCAGACCAGTTTTGAAGATGTGATTCATGCATTGCAAGTCATCATTAAAACGCCAGCGGCAATTGGAATCAGTTTCTGGTTCGGGATTGCCTGGCGACGGTGGAATGCTCTGGCTGTCTGGGCTTCGACTTTTGCTGCTGTGGGAACCTGGTGGTTTGTCAGTAACATGGGAGGTTCACTCTCATCTATTCTGCCCGAGTCTATGTTCAAAAATGATGGCAAGTCGATGTATGATGTGTATCAAATGCTGTTCTACATGGGAGTGGGTACTTCAGTGGGCATTGCAGTCAGTCTTTTAACTCCACGAATGCCTCAAGAGAAACTCGACAAATTTTTCCGGCTGATCCATACACCGATCACCCCTGGAGAATATGTCGCCGAACCTTGTACCCTTCCGGCCAATCCAGCACCGCAGGAACACACACTTTTCAAACATCCCGACATTGAATTACCCCGGTTAACACTCACGGATATCAGCGGATTCCTCCTGGCCTGGGCAGCGGTAGCGACTTTGATTGGGGTCACAGTTTGGTTATCAAATCATGCTTAGGTGAAATTCGCCGTGGGTTGGAATGTGTCGACGGATCTGTATCGTTACTGATTAAATAGAAAAACCCTCTCGCTGGTAAACCGGCGAGAGGGTTATCTATAGAGAACTGACTTTACAGGGAAACCCGATCCGTCAGGTTAAGTAGGTGATTTGCGTCACTAAGACGCGTCACAAGGATTAATGGTTAATTCCGAAGCCAAGAGTCAGGCCGTGTAGAGCCATGTCACCCTGGGTGCGAAGAGGTCCGCCTGCATCCCACCAGAGTTGAGCTTCGTAACCGCCGCGAACAAACATTTCGGTGTTACAGCCGACCAGCATAGCGTACTGCATACCGAGACCCAGTTCGCCGATCGCCAGCGATTCATCTCCGCGGTAAGTATCGTATCCGACGTTTGCTCCGCCGTTCTTGATTTCATGAACGTCCTGGTAAGCTTCGCCGAAGAGGATAGAACCCCGTGCCCGACTATAAACAGAGAGTCCGCCACAGCTGTCGAACGGACGATTCCAATCGATCGAAACGGTAGGACCAAAGCCTTCAAAGCCATGCTTGTGGTTAACTTGTTCGTCCAGCATTCCACCATTATCGTACGCAGTACCGATCATCTGCTGATCCATTTTACCATATCGCAGACCAGCACCAACAAGCACGTTGTGTTTGCAGAAATTGTGGCGACTTGTGAATTCAAAGTCAGCCGTCTGCAAATTCATTGAGTGTGACGTTTCCAGTGTTTCGCCTGGTCCGGCGAAGGCGTTACGTGTCAGTTGACCGTTCGCTTCAAAGACTTCGATCAATGCAAGCTGAGTTGGTTCAACATACAGCTGGCTGGAAGCGAGGTCGTGATCGAACTGCCAATAGGTGAATCGGAAGCCAAATCCGTCGCAGGTTTCCCAACCAGCCCACACGCGTGGTGCAAACTCGTAATCGTAATCGAAAGGAATCACGATGTTATCATTCGGTGGTGGGTCCAGTACGATACCAACGTTTTCCTGAAAGTTAGGTTGGAGCCACATGAACTCAAAACCAGCGTAGTAGGAAGAGCGGCAGCAATCTTCTGGTTCATAGCAGCCGACCGTTCCGCAAGCGTCAGTTCCATATCCGCCTGTGGAGATACCACAGTAGGAATCAGCACTGTTGCAGGTTCCGCTCTGGCATGAAGGGCCAGCCTGTGGGCCACAGCTATCGCAGGAGATTGGTGAGTAGAAGCTAGCCGTTTGCAGCTGTTCGTTTGCAGCGACGCCATACTGAGTCTGGTACTGCTGAGTTGGTTGCGCAGCCTGTACTGGCTGAGGTGCTGCAGAAGCGGGGCTGAAGTTCTGGGAAGCGACAGATTGATCAAAGTACGTCTGTTGCTGCTGAACTACCGGTTGTGAAAAAGGTTGAACCTGCTGGACCGGTTGAATCTGCTGAGCCGGTGCGCTGAACTGTTGCGTGCTAAACTGCTGCGCATTGTAGTTCTGGTTCTGGTATGGCTGTGCCGCGTAGGACTGAGTTGTCGCCTGAGCGGAGGGGGCAGATCCGTTCCAGGGTGACGTTCCCAGTGTTCTTGGCTGATTAGGTACAGGCTGTTGTTGAGTGAATGCCTGCGGTGCGACTGCACCCGGTGTCTGGTATTGAACAGGTTGCAGATTCATGTTCTGCATCTGTTGCATCTGAGCTTGCGATGCGGGCAGTTGATACTGCTGAGTAAATGCCTGCTGAGGGTACTGGTTTTGTACTTCAGTGGGAGGCGTGTAATGAAAACTCTGCTGTTGCCCCACCTGTTGGATGGGAGCGTTCGCATAGTTTATCGGTTGAGCGGACTGATACGGCTGAGCGTATTGACCGTTAACCGGAGCCTGGTAGGGCTGTGCTTGTTGATTCTGTCCCAGATAACCATTCTGGGCGAATAATGGTGCAGTCGTCCACGCGAAGCCGACTCCTGCAATCGTGAAGATTTCTTTCCAGCCGAGCTTCATAGCAACAGCCCCCTGTCGTAATTGATCCATGGGCAGACGAACAAATGCAGTGTCGGTCGTGTCTCGTTTTCGAAAGCTTGACCTGCAATGGGTTCGTTTGTCGTCCCTGACGTTTAGTAAAGATAACGTGAAATCTGAGAAGTTCAGCCGAGCTAGAACGTCGCCATCGAGCACGTTTTAAACGAAACTTGATTGCGGAATTGCCAGTTTAGATTCTGGGATCGTTCAGAAGAGAACTCGTCAAAATGAGTTGCTCTTAACTCCACCGAACCGATGTCAGTCTGCTAATCCTCGCAGACAGTCTTTCCATCGGGATCCGGTTACATCAACTTTAGGTACTTGAAGGGCCTTATTATCAGTATTATTGGCACTTATGAGTTGCGTGGTGCTGTAAGTTGTTGCAGCGTAGTGGGATGCGTAACTGCATTCCGGTCGGGTGGGTCGAAATGGTCGTGCCGGTCTGGTAGTTTACACTGACTTTCCTGTTATCACGCGAACAACCGGGGCCATTAGAGGAATGGGTGCGTTACCCCAAAATTCAGTCAGATAAGGAGTTAAGCAGTTTTATCTTTGACTATTTCACCTGATGTGAGTTAGCATATCTTAACAGTATCTTTTGATGCGTTCTTATTCGTCGTTATGAAAACGGCTTCGCAAAGAGCATCAGTAATACTGCACACCAGTAGTTCTTCACCAACATGCCTGACTGTTACCTGTCGAGAACTACTTCACCCGCCTGACCGATAAACCTTCCTTAAACTGACAGTCTCTGAACCAACCAGAATGATCCCCCCTTCTCCTCGCCTGTTTAGCCCTCTACCTTAAATGGCGAACTTGATCTGGTTCACGAAGACTGGCTGACTCACTGTTATGAATCAAACTCTTTGCAATCGCATTTGCATGACCGTCCTAACGGTCTGTTTCCTGATGACAGCGCCCACTTCAGCGGCGCCGCCTACGATCAGTCGATTGCAACCAATGTCGATACAACCAGGAAGCACAACATCGGTAACTGTCACCGGTACGAATCTCGCTCAGTTAAGTGATGTCTGGAAAAACACTCCCGGCGATTGGAAGATCGCTGCTCAACCTGAAGGTAACGGAACGAAGGCGGACTCGGTCGTCGTCGATCTGACCACCTCACCGGAAGCAAAACCAGGAATATTTGGCTTTCGAGTGGCAACTCCGGAAGGAGTTTCCAAACCCAATTTAATGATGATTGATAACCTGCCCGTCGTATCTGCAACCGGTCAGAATACGAACTTCGAAAACGCTCAGTCCGTTCCCTTTCCGACGGCAGTGGAAGGGCTCTGTCCGGCGGTCGCACGGCATTACTATAAAATTAATGTTACTGAAGCTCGCCGTATTGCAGTCGAAGTGTATGCTCGTCGGTTAGGCTCACTGCTTGATCCAATCATCTATCTGTATGACGCTTCCGGACGAACGTTGAGCTATGCCGATGACTCTCCCGGTTTGCAACGGGATTGCCAGCTGGAGTTCAATCTGCCCGCAGCAGGCGACTATGTCGTTGAAATCCGCGACATCGCTTACAAAGGGGGGGCGACTTACCCCTACCATGTTCGCATTGGCGATTTCCCACTCGTGCATACAGCTTATCCTATACAATTAGCCGAGGGCAGTGAATCGACCGTCACGCTCCTTGGACAGATCCCTGATAATGACACCACTGTCACTGTTACTCCTGAAGCAGGGTCGGCGTTTTATTTAACCACTCCCGACTATGCCAACGGGACCTCTTTTTTGCCGGTAGCGACGACGACCTATCCAGTGCTGAATGAAACCGAACCCAATCAGGATGCGGAAACGGCCAATCCATTGGCGAGCGAGAGCGGTTATGTCTTTAACGGTCGACTGGATGAATTTCGCGATGTCGATCAGTTCAAGTTCAATGCTAAAGCGAATCAATGGTATCAGGTCCAAGCGGTTTCTGAGAAATATGGTTCTCCCGCCGACCTCGTCGTCAGCATGTACGAACCGAGTGGAAGTAAGTTGAAGGAAGTCGACGACACTGCCGGGCTGGAATCTCGATTCTTCCAGAAGACTGCAGACGCAGGTGAATATCGTATTGAAGTTCGCGACTTAAATCGCAAAGGAGGCGCGAACTACACTTATTCTGTTCTGGTCGAACCGGTTCAAACAGGTTTTACACTGACTGCGGAAGAGACTGTCCTTAATATTCCACAAACAGGTACCGCGGCCATCACGGTGAAAGCGGAACGATATGGTTGGAATGAAGCCATTGAAATCGCTGCCGTTGATCTGCCAGCTGGGTACACCTCGCATCGAACAATCATGGGACCGGGACGCAATGAAGTCGTGTTGACCATCTCTGGTTCGGGCGAAACAGAGACGGGGAAAATTATTCCGCTCAAGATTGTTGGAAAGGTGAAGTCGGGAGAAACAGAACTCGTCGAAACGGCGACAGTCAGCTCTGCCTGGAAACTCCATTTAAACAACATGACGACATTAACGGATCAGTTCACTGAATCGTTGGTGCTGGGAGCCGAACCGGCACTTCCTTATCGCGTGAGATTCGAACCGGCCGAAATTGTCTTGGGTCCGAACTTGTCGGCGACGGTTAAAGTCATCGCCGAACGCAACGAAGGTTTCACTGAAGAAATTGCTCTCGCGCTCACTCCTGCCGCTGACAAAAACGGATTGCCGGCGAATGTCACTGCCGATGTCAAGCCGATCGTCAAAGACCAGACTGAAGCAATCGTCACGATTACCGGTACTGAAAAAGCGGGTCTAGGCGAATTTACGATCGCGATCCAAAGCACCCTCAAAAAAGACAAACTTACTTTCACTCAACCGCTTCCCGGTTTGAATCTCATATTTGAATCTGCACTTACGGCGACAGCGATATTAGAGAAAACAGAAGCTCGCAAAACAGAAGTGGTCCCTGTTAAGTTGACTATCAAACGGAATCCGGCACTTACCGGAGAAGTTACCTACACTATGACCAACCTTCCGGAAGGGTATACCGTTCCTTCAGGAACTATTGCTGCGGACGCATCAGAAGCCGTGGTGGAACTGACCGTTCCAGAAACAGCCGTTCCTGTGGATTTAAGCAAGCTGACTTTTACCATTGAAGCCAAACAAGGTGAAAAGGTATTCAAAGCAGAAACGGCTCCCTTCACGCTCAAAGTGATCGAATAAAATCAAAATGCATTCTCATAAAGATTCTGCAACGGATTGCAAACAATATACAGAAGCAACAAGGAGCTTCGACTTAATGAACCAGAACCTGAATTCAAGCCTGACATCTCTTCGGAACCGAAGAGCCTTTTTGTCTAGCCGGAAAATTGGCAATATCGCAATGACGCGATTTGTTTTCCTTTGTGGAGCAATCCTGTTCTGCCCACTGGCTCTCTTCGCGGACTCAGAGCCAACCGGCGAAGTCGTCATCGAACAGCCGAGCCGAATCGAACTGGAACCGGGTGAAATCAACCTGGTTGGCGCACGCGCTGTACAGCAACTGGTGACGACAGGATTCTATTCGGGTGAAGAGACACGTGACCTGACAGGCGAAGTCGAATACGTCTCGGTTCATCCTGCTATCGCGAAAGTGGACGGGTCACGATTGATTCCCGTTGGGAATGGTGAGACGACTGTGACCGCGAAAGTAGCGGGACAGGAGTCGGCAGTGAAAGTCACTGTCACTAACGTTGAAGTACTCACTCCCGTCAGCTTTAAGCATGATGTTCTTGCTTCACTGACTAAAGCGGACTGTAACTCCGGAGCATGTCACGGTTCTCCTTCGGGGAAAGGTGGCTTTCGGTTGTCACTACGCGGATACGATCCTCCTTTTGACATGGTGACTTTGCGAACAGAGTATTTCGGTCGACGTACTAATATTGTGGCCCCGGACGAATCTCTATTGATCAAAAAACCGCTAATGCAGGTCGCTCATGGTGGTGGTCGACGTCTACGCAAAGAGGATCCGATGCATCTCGCTCTCGTCAACTGGATTGGCGAAGGCATGAAACTGGATAGCGAGGAAGCCCCCAGTCTCGTCAAAATTGATGTTTATCCCAAGAAACGAATCTTGTGGGAGAAATCGCCTCGGCAACAGCTTTATGTCATGGGCGAGTTCAGCGATGGTTCCATTAAAGATTTAACTGATCTGACCGTCTTCAGCTCCTCGAATGAGCGAGTCGCGTTTGCATCACCCGAGGGTCTTGTTGAAAAATCAAATCGGGGAGAAACCACCATTCTGGCTCGGTACCTCGATAAAATGTCGACCTGTGAAATTTCATTTCTGGAAGATGTCGACGGCTTTGCCTGGGCTAATCCACAAGAAAATAACTTCATCGATACACTCGCATTCGCCAAAATGCAGCAACTACAGATTCTTCCTTCCGAGTTATGCAGCGACGAGGAATTCCTGCGACGCGCGTACCTCGATGTTACGGGGCGACTGCCACGTGTCGAGGAGGCAACTGTTTTTCTGAATGATTCTTCTGCCGACAAGCGTGCTCACTTAATCGATCAGCTTCTCGAAACCCCCGAATACGCCCAGTTCTGGTCTCTCAAGTGGAGTGACGTGCTCCGGGCGAGCAGTAAGAAGTTCAACGAAGTCGGGACTCACAAATTCCATGAGTGGATTAAGAACGTCGTTTATTCCGACGTACCGCTCAATCAGGTGGCGTATGAGTTATTAACTGCTTCGGGGAGTGCCTACGAGAACCCGGCCGCCAACTACTGGCGAGCGAGTCGCGAGCCGGATGAAGCTACTGAAGTGACCGCTCAGCTCTTTTTGGGAATTCGTATTCAATGTGCGAAATGTCACAACCATCCGTTTGAGCGTTGGACGCAAGATAATTACTACGGTCTGGCGGCGACATTTGCCCGAATCGGTCGTAAACCGGTTTCGGACGCAAATGAAGAAGTCATCTTCATGAAAAATGATGGCGAGGTCACCCAGCCAAGAACAGGTGAGACGATGAAGGTTCATCTGCTTCTCAAAGGGGACGTTGAAGTTCCTGCAGATACTGACCGACGAGTTGTCTTTGCTGACTGGCTGACGGCGGCGGACAATCCGTTCTTCGCCAAAGCGACCGTCAATCGCATCTGGGGACATCTGATGGGACGTGGTATTGTTGACCCGGTTGATGACTTCCGCGATTCGAACCCTCCTTCGAATGCACCACTGTTGGCCGAGTTAACCCAACAGTTCGTTAATAATGATTTCAGTATGAAGTGGGCGATTCGAACAATTATGAACAGTCGTTTGTATCAGCTCAGTTCAGAAAAGAATGACTTCAATTCCGAAGACGAAATTTACCACTCTCATGCTTCGACCCGGTTAATGACAGCGGAGCAATTGCTCGATGCGATTTGCGACGTCACCGGCGTTCGTGAAAAGTTCGCCGGCGTTCCGATTGGAACTCGTACCGTGGAATTGGCCGAACCTCCCGCGGATCACTACTTCCTGAAAGTCTTCGGACAACCACAACGCGAGATGGCGTGCGAATGTGAACGTTCGAGCGATTCTAACCTGTCACAGGCATTGCAGATGATCAACGGCCCTGTGATTCAGGATAAATTGAAGGTCGAAACAGGCCGTCTCCAGACTGCCATCAAAGCGGGCAAGGACGACGTCACGATTATTAATGAAATCTACCTTGCCGCTGTTTCCCGTCAACCAGAAGAAGTCGAACTCAATGCGGCATTGGAACACATTAAGTCTTCTGCCGAGCGAACTCAGGCTCTGGAAGATGTCGCCTGGGCGGTGCTGAACTCGAAGGAGTTCCTGTTCCAACACTAAACTGACCAATCAGTTAAATTATGACAATCCAAACAGGCACAGTGAGACTTCTCATTGTGCCTGTTTTGCTTTATGTCGATTTGCCAATATTTATCCCAGAAATGTGGAAATGACAGGCAACAAAGTCGATTCTTAAAAATATTCCAGAAGAGAATACTCCTCTATTTAATAAAGCTGAACAAGCTGGCAATTCATTCGCAAAGGGACGATTTTCTGAGTCGTTTGAATTCGCCACTCATGGGTTACGGCAAGCAAGTCTTGAATGCAGGGAACGCATTGCCGCCCATCAGGGGAATCTGGTGCACCATCAATGTATCCTCGCCGAACTCTCTAGTCGCATTCAAAAACTGTTTGTAATGCTGGTTACCAGCGGTTGGGCATCTAAACAGGAAGATGAATTAGTGCATCAGGCTGGACAGGTTCTTACGGAGGAACTGAAACGCGAAATAACAGGCTCGCGTACCACTACGAAAGAACAAAAGACCTTCACCGACTTGGGGCGATCTATTATCGAAGGGCTATACGTCCCGATCTCCAACGTGGAGCCGCAACCGATTCTTATGAATTACGAGAACAGGTGAGCCGTTATGGTTGAATCCAGTTGCCACCTGCGATAACAACAGATCAACTTGGCAATCAAGCACAACACTCGCCATCGCTCGAGGGAGTTTTTATTTCAATGACGAATGCGTTCAAGTTTGAAGAACGAGACGGACAGATCGGTCTGATTACCTTCGATATCGAAGGCCAGAAAGTCAATACTTTCTCTCAACAGACGATCCAGGAACTTTCCGACCTGATTGATTCACTACAAGATCGAACCGACCTGCGTGGTTTACTATTACAGAGTGGTAAGGATGGGCAGTTCGTCGCCGGAGCCGACTTAAATGAACTGGGCGCACTCGCATATGCATCGCCGGCGGCTCGCCGAATGGGGATGCAAGTTGGCCATGATTTGTTTAATAAACTGAGTGCTCTCCCCTTCCCCACCGTTGCCCTGGTTGCGGGAAACTGCATGGGTGGAGGGACCGAAATGATTTTGTCCATGGACTATCGCCTGGCGGGGCTGCATCCGGCGACACGCATCGCGCTACCGGAATCTAAAATCGGCATCATCCCCGGTTGGGGCGGAACTCAGCGAATGCCTCGCGTGATCGGAATGCACCATGCCATCGAGATGATCTGTTCCGGTGAACCAGTCGACGGCCGACGTGCTGCCGAGCTGGGATTAGTTTTCGATGCAGTACCAGTCGATTCCCTGATCGACGAGGGTTGCCGATTAATTGAACAGGCACAGGCGACTGGTGAATGGAAAACCAACAGAGAACTCTTCCAGCAGCCACTTGGATTGAGCGACGATCAGCTCCGCTTCAATTTTCTTGCCGCGGAGAGTGTCGTGCAAGCTCAGACAAAGGGACAGTACCCTGCTCCCCTGGTGGCGCTTAAAGCGATGAAAGAAGGACTGAATCTTCCCTTAAAGGAGGGGTTGCAGGTGGAACTTGATTGCTCGATGGAAGTTGCCGGCACGGAGCATTCCGCGAATATGATTTCCGTCTTTTTCGCCAACAACACAGTCAGTCGGGACAAAGGGACGACCGATCCGGCAATTCAACCCCGGAATGTTCAATCGGTCGGTGTACTTGGGGCTGGTTTGATGGGGGCAGGAATTGCCACCGCGCATGCTCGGGGCGGATTCCCAACGACGATGGTTGACGTGAATCAGGATGCCGTCGCTGCGGGTATGAAACGGGCTATCTCAGTAATCGACAAACGAATCAAAATCAAACGTGCGACGCCCGAGGACATGCAGCAACTGTTGTCAAAGCTGAATACATCGACTTCGTTGTCGGCATTTCGGGATTCCGATGTCATCGTCGAGGCGGTTCCTGAGAACGAAGACTTAAAAACTCAGGTTTACGGTCAATTGGCCGAGGTCATGAAAGAGGATGCAATTCTGGCGTCGAATACGTCGACCATCTCGATTACGCGTATGGCGAAATCGGCTCCCAACCCGGAACGATTCGTCGGGATGCATTTCTTCCTGCCCGTCGATCGAATGAAACTGGTCGAAGTCATTCGGGGCGAAGAGACAAGCGACGAAACGGTTGCGACGATCGTTAATCTGGCAAAGAAAATTAAAAAGGTCCCCATCGTCTGTAATGACTGCCCCGGCTTTCTGGTTAACCGAGTCATCTTTCCTTATATGAACGAAGCTATGTTGCTGCTGCAGGAAGGGGCGTCTATGGATAAGATCGACCAGGTCGCCACACAATTCGGAATGCCGCTGGGGCCAATTGCACTCAGCGACATGGTGGGTCTCGATACGATGTTAGGGTGCGTTAGTGTATTGAATCCCGCCTATAGTGATCGTTCCGTAGACGTGAAAGTTCTAAGTGATCTTGTCATCGCAGGTCGACTTGGCAAAAAGAACGGTTCCGGATTCAGGCAATACGTCGGTCCCAAGGGGAAACCGGCGGACGATCCCGCCTTTGAACCCATTCTTGAAAAATGCCGACTCGATCAGCGCGAGATCTCAGAAGAAGAAATCCGGGAGCGACTCTTCCTGGCGATGTTGCTGGAAGCAGTACGATTACTCGATGAAGGGATCGTTTCTACGCCATCGCATGTTGATATGGGGATGATTCTAGGAACAGGCTTCCCGGCGTTCCGTGGCGGATTACTTCGATGGTGCGATAATGAAGGCGCTGGCAACATTGTTGATCGGGCGGACAGGCTTGCCTCACTTGGGAAACGGTTTGAGGCACCAGACTCGCTGCGACAGATGGCTCGCTCGGGAGAGAAGTTCTATCCAGTGCCGAAGGATATCGTCAACAACCTGAAGGAAAGCTAATCCGCTTCCAGATCCTCAGATAAACCAATCCAATTCAGCGCTCAACTGGCGGCAATGTCGCCAGAAATATTTTTCGGAGATCATCATGCAAGAAGCGGTCATCGTCGATGCCGTACGAACCCCGGTTGCCAAAGCCTCTCCCGACGCCGGCAACTTTCGAGACGTGCGGGCGGAAGATTTGTCCGGTCATATCATCAAGTCGCTCGTGGAACGAACAGGCATTGATCCGCATCTGATTGAAGATGTGAAATGGGGCTGCGTGCAGCAGCAGGGCGAACAGGGAATCAACCTCGGAAGGATCGTGAGCTTGGTAGCAGGCTTGCCAGTGGAAGTTGCGGGAATGACCGTTAACCGGAACTGCGGTTCCAGCCTGACGGCCATTCACGACGCTACGATGTATATCCGAGGAGGGAACGACAATATTCAGATCGTGGGTGGCGTCGAACACATGCACCACGTTCCGATGAATAAAGGGTATTCCGTTGCACCTTCGCTGCTATATAAATACAGCGAATCGATGATGAATATGGGGATGACGGCAGAATACCTGGCAACCAAGTACGAGATCGGGCGCGAAGAGCAGGACGAATTCGCCGCTCGTAGCCATCAACTGGCGGCGGCGGCGACTCAAAAAGGGAGTTTCCAAACAGAGATCATTCCCACTTGGGGACGCGACGATGACGGTCGCAAAAATCTGATCGATCAAGACCAGGGAATTCGCTACGACTGCAGTCAGGAAGGACTCGCCCGCTTACGTCCGGCCTTCAAACCGGCGGACGGTTCTGTAACGGCAGGCAACTCCTCTCAACTGAGCGTTGGGGCTACGGCCATGTTGATGATGTCCGCCGATACCGCCAGGGAGTTGGGTTATCATCCTATGGCAAAGGTGATATCGCTGTCGGTCACGGGAGTCGATCCGTGCGAAATGGGAATCGGCCCTGTTCCCGCCGTGCTGAAGGCACTCGACAGGGCTGGCTTATCCTTGAAAGACATTGGTGCAATTGAATTGAACGAAGCCTTCGCTGTTCAAGCCCTTTCGGTGATGAAATGTTTGGGACTTAGCGCGGATGTCGTCAATCTACGCGGAGGAGCAATCGCATTGGGCCACCCTCTCGGTGCCAGCGGTGCCCGCATTGCGACGACCTTGTTACACCGGATGCGAGATGAAAACGTAAAATACGGACTCGCCACGATGTGCATCGGTCAAGGTCAGGGGATCGCGACTATCTTTGAAGCGACTTAGCACTATTTAATCAAGTTAGGGCGTCTTTGACAGCCTACTTTTAGATTAGTTCCTGCCCCAGTTCATACAAGGTTTCTGTTTCGAGAACCTGAGAATTCGATTTGAAAAGTTGGCGGACGCCCGCTTTGTGAATTTTCATTTTCAGGCCTCCCACACCGATGGCACCATAGGTGATGATGTTGCCCTGCTCTTTGGCTTTCGACATCACGTCGATTCCACCGAGTCCTACAGGGGGGACAGCGTTCAGGTCGATGGCGACTTTAAGATTAGTCAGTGATATTAACTGCTCTTCGGATAGGAACTGCACTCCCGCAGCACCTGAAGCGAGCAGGAACTGAGAGTCATTAGCGATCGCGATGATTTCTTCTTCGTTTGAACAAGCAGCGGGTGTCACCTTCCCGTCGTAACCCATGTCGTTGATTTTCTTCGCTGCCATGGCCGCTTTCTCTTCTGAACGGGAAACGAGCGTCGCCTGGCCTCCGGATCGCGCTAATAACTGACAAGCACGATAACCAACGGGTCCGGTTCCTCCGAGCACTACCGATTTGGATTGAGAAAGATCCAGATGCTTACCCGCCGAAAGGACAGCCGCTGCTGCTGTTGTGACTGAGCCGTTTGGATCGAACATTAATGAGATCCGCATCGGTCCGAAAAATGTCTGTTGGACTTGAGAGAGTACTGCTTCTGCTGCGTCGCTGTTGCTCCCACCAAGGAAAATAGCTGTATTTTTCAGATCCTGTGGTCCCCGAGTGAAGATCGCTCCATGGACCAACGGAACGACGTTTTCGGGGGTGATGCCTCCATAGGAAAAAAGTTCATCAACATCGGCGTCCACGGCAACGACGCGATCAAAAGTACTGGCGAGGGAGTCCGTATCGAGTTGGATGAGGATTTTTTTCATAGGTTGATGAAGCAATTTAGCTATAGTCAGGTTGCGACGAGAGTCTGTGCAGAGTGCTTAAAGTATAATTAGAGTGAGAGAGGGTAAGGATTTGTTTTACCACTAAGACACTAAGGTTAAGACACTAAGGTCACAAAGAGTTAGATTGAAGAATGGCGATCATTTTAAGGAACCCCAATAGACGAACCGTTATTGGACTCACCGGGCAGCATACAAGTAACTGGGCGCATCGCTACGAAATCGCCAAACAATTCCCTGGATCCGAAGTGGAAGTCGGAGTGTTTTAGTATTCGATTATGAAATCTGCGGAAGATAATAGAGAGGTTCTGAAATAAACAGACGCAAAAAAACGGAGCAGACAGGCTGTGTCTACTCCGTTTGAAAGATCTAAGGATAAGTCACTTCAGCGAAAAAAACTGATAAACTGAAGTGAATGGGCGATACAAGATTCGAACTTGTGACCTCCACGATGTCAACGTGGCGCTCTAACCAACTGAGCTAATCGCCCCTCGGGTCGCAAATTCAAGGAATATTCCCCTGAACCTGTACCGGGTGTTTTGAATCAACATGGCAACTGGGAACGAGTTAACGAAACAAAGTTGCCAAGACAGAAACTTATTCGGTGAGAACTCTATCGTCAAGTCAAAACGGGATATTTCGTCTGGAAGTTGCTTGAACCCGAAGATCGGACAGATTGAGTTCAGGCTAAACAGGTTCTACCGATCAAGCCGTGGTTGACGGCTTCTCGGGGCGTCCGATATAAATCCATATCTAATAATGTGTTACAGGAGCTTCCGCCCTCAGGACAGGAGGTAGACGGAAATTCTCAGACTGGCGTCTCGCGGTCATCAATACATCGACCCAGAACTTCGGCTGATTCAGACTACTGTACACAATTACGTTTGCCTCTCGTATGGGTGAACTTACGCTAACATCGCAATAGGATGAGCCATGATTCAAGTCAAACTGCCAGATGGTACCGTCAAGGAGTATTCAGAAGAGAGTTCCGCCATGGACGTCGCCGAGTCGATCGGTTCTCGACTCGCACAGGCGGTCGCGGCTGCGGAGGTCGACGGGGATATCGTCGATGCGACTCGCCCTCTCAAAGAAGTCAGCAAGAATAGCAATGAAGTCAATCTGCGCCTGCTGACAAGCCGCGATGCGGAAGCACTCGCTGTGATGCGACATTCCTGTGCACACATCATGGCCCGGGCAGTCATGCGAGTTTATCCAAACGTGGGGCTCGCCTTTGGCCCTACTCTGGCGAATGGCTTTTACTACGATTTCGATATGGAAGAGACCATCAGCGAAGATGATTTCCCCCGTATTGAAGCCGAGATGAAAAAAATCATCAAAGAGTCGGAATCATTTGAGCGGTTTAATCTGAACCGAGATGAAGCGGTCGAGCTTTGTAAGGAACTGAATCAAGACCTCAAAGTCGAACACATCGAAACTGGATTAGGCGAACACGATACTGTCAGCTTTTATCGCCAGGGAGAATTTGTCGACCTCTGTCGTGGTCCTCATATTCCCAATGCAGGTCTGATTAAAGCTTTCAAATTACTGTCGGTTGCTGGTTCCTACTGGAAAGGCGACGCCGCAAATAAATCGCTGCAACGTTTGTATGGAACTGCCTGGTTCAGCAAACAGGATCTTAAAAGCTATCTGGAGCAGGTCGAGGAAGCCAAACGCCGTGACCACCGCGTTCTAGGACGAAAACTAGGGCTGTTCCAGATCAATCCGGATGTAGGACAAGGGCTCTGTCTCTGGTTGCCTAAGGGAGCAACGATCCGCTCTGTTCTGGAAGATTTCATCAAGAAAGAACTCGTCGAACGAGGATATCAACCTGTTTACTCTCCGCATATCGGTCGGGTGGAGTTGTACGAAACCTCGGGGCATTTCCCCTATTACCGCGACTCCCAGTTCAATCCTATTTTCGGACATGACGCCGGCCAGATGGTCGACGCCTGGATCCGAAAACTGCAGGAAGAAGAACTCTCCGGTAAGGAAGAAACCAAACTCCTCGAAGCTTCGCAGGTTCTGGGTTGCCGATTGAATGAATACAACCCTAAAGGCTCCGTCGAAGAAAAAGTGGCTGTGCTCCGATCCTGGGAGAAACAACAGGAACGCTACCTGTTGAAGCCGATGAACTGCCCGCATCACGTGCAAATGTATAAAGCTCAACCGCGTAGCTACAAAGAGTTGCCGGTTCGACTTGCGGAATTCGGTACTGTTTATCGTCACGAACAGTCAGGAGAGCTGAACGGAATGCTGCGTGTTCGGGGTTTAACTCAGGATGACGCGCATCTTTTCTGTATGCCTGAGCAGGTTGAAGGGGAATTTCGTGAGACCATCGAACTGGTACGGTTCGTATTAGACAGCGTCGGTCTCGACGATTACCGGGTTCAACTTTCCCTACGAGATCCTAACAGCGACAAATACGTCGGTAGTGAAGAAAACTGGCAGCAGGCCGAAACCGCACTTCGAAGAGTGTTAACGGAATCCGGCCTCGAATTCTCTGCTGAAGAAGGGGAAGCCGCATTTTACGGTCCGAAAGCCGACTTTATGGTGCGGGATTGCCTCGGTCGTGAGTGGCAGTTGGGGACCGTTCAACTGGACTACAACCTGCCCGAGCGATTCCAACTGGAGTACATCGGTTCCGATAACAAACGTCATCGTCCTGTGATGATTCACCGGGCGCCGTTCGGCTCGATGGAGCGATTCATCGGGATGTTGATCGAGCATTTCGCCGGTGCATTTCCGTTGTGGTTGGCTCCCGAGCAGATTCGAGTGCTGCCACTTAGTGAGAAAACCGAAGAATACGCGATAGATATTGCTAAAAAGCTCCAACGCGAGGGTTTTCGGGTGTCTACCGATTTGAACAGTGCGAAGGTGCAGGCTAAAATCCGTGATGCGCAGCTGGATCTGATTCCGTACATGATTATTGTCGGACCGAAAGAAGCGGAAGAAAACGGAGTCTCTCTGCGAGACCGTCTTGAAGGTGATCTGGGTACCATGCCCTTTGAGGAAGCTCTTGCCCGCCTGAAACAGGAAGTGGCCGAAAAAACGATTCGGCAGGTCGTCAAATCCTCCTTCGCTGGCCTTGAAAGCAACGAAGGTGTCGAGAACGAATACTAGAACTGATTCGCAGTTAACCATGGCTATTTAAGGACGCGGACCGTTCTTGATTAGGTGTCTCCAGATAGAACGGTGATGCTGCCAATACTCGCTATAGTTATTAGTGATGCGAGTCGAGCTTGTACTGGAACCCTCCGATGGGGCCTTCGCCCTTAATTTCACAGACTTTAGAACAGCCACTACCAGGTTTTAGTATGAGGATGTAGTCCTCATACTGAGTCTGTTTTGTTTTTCGCATAACGTGGTCACGTTCACACTTTATTTTCTTCTACATCAGAACTGATTACTCATGTCTTCCCCCGATGGCGAAAAAAAAATTCGATTACAGAAGTTTCTCGCCGCAGCCGGAGTCGGTTCCAGAAGGCGTTGTGAGGAACTCATTCTGAAGGGGCTCGTGTGCGTTGATGGCGAAGTTATCAATCACGCTGGAGCGATGGTCGATCCAGACCATCAGAAGATCGAAGTTGAAGGCGATTACCTCAAGAAGGAGCCAAAACGGTATTATCTGTTGCATAAACCGGCCGGCTATCTTTGCACCAGCAAGGACCCTGCGGGACGTCCATTGGCCATTGATTTAATCGACCGAGAGCACTATCGCCTTTTCACGGTAGGACGACTCGATGAAAACAGCGCGGGGCTTCTTCTCGTGACTAACGATGGTGAGCTGGCCAATCGCCTGGCACATCCCCGTTACGAAATTGCTCGCACCTACGAGGTTCAAGTCGCCGGTCGCCCAACTCCGGAGACGTTGGGATCCATCCGAAATGGATTGTGGTTCTCGGATGGGTTCTTCAAAGTCGCTCGTGTAAAACAGTTGAATCGTAGAGGTAACAGCACGTTTCTCCAGGTCGAGTTGCATGAGGGCAAGAACCGGGAAGTTCGTCGCTTGTTCGCCCGTGTTGGCCATAAAGTGATGCATCTGCAGCGAGTTCGATTTGGCCCTCTGAATCTTGGGCGATTAGGCCTAGGCAAATACCGGTCTCTCACGAAGACCGAGTTTGACGCTCTGATGGCTCTGCTGGAAAAACCAGTCGAAGGCCCCGAGAAGAAAACGGCTAGCGGAGCCCACCGTTCGGCTGCAAAGCGAAAAGGTCGTAAAACGGCGAAGAAGAGAAGCTCAACTTCCCGAACTCCTCGGCAGTCGACTCGCGGTGCAAGCCGGTCGGAAGAAGCGCCCCGAGGTACGAAAAAGAAACGGGGCTCTGTGAAATCGGGTGGAAAAAGAGGAGCCGTCAAAGCGGGGCGTAAAAAAGCGGCATTCAAATCGAAGCCGGTTAATAGGAAGGTCAAGTCAAAAGGGAAACCTCCTAAAGGGAAACCGGCCGCTGGAAAACCAAAACGAAACAAACGAAACTAGTTAATCAGGTACCTTCTACTTCCTGGAACTCATCCTGAAACACAGTTGTGGCTGAATAATCGCTTACAAAACGAGGACGAATTTGGCCCGCCAGAGGGGTTTCAGGATCGTTTCCAATTGAGCCCTCAACCGAAATCACGGACTTCTGATGGCAGATAACAATCTTGCAGGCCTTGTCACGACTTCCTGTCAGCAACGCGTGACAGTAGTCGAACAGGAACAACTGGCCCGGTCGACCTACCGAATTTGTTTACGATGCCCTGACATTGCTAAACAGATTGTTCCCGGTCAGTTCTTTATGATTCGAGTACCGGACAGCGCCGATCCGCTGCTGGGGCGGCCATTCGCGCTCTTCGATGTGTACGAAGAAAATGGAGAAGTGGTCGGGCTCGATTTTGGCTATGTCGTCGTCGGGAAAATCACAAATATCATGGCCGACTGGCAACCTGGCCAGGAAGTCGAAATCTGGGGACCTCTGGGGAATGGTTTCCCTGAACCTTCGGGTGGTTCCCTGATGATGATTGCCGGGGGAATTGGACAGACCCCCTTCCTCGCCACCGCGCGGGAAGCACTCGGACTGCATCAGTATCCCAATCGCAAGACGGATTCGCGACCAACAGATGTGACCCTCTGCTACGGTGCTCGCTCCAAAGAGTATCTGGCTGGACTTGAGCTGTTCGATCTGCCAGGTTTGAACTTGGAAATCACAACGGATGATGGTTCAGCAGGTCATCATGGCTTGGTGACTCAACTGTTGAAGAAGTCGATCGTTGAGGGCAACGCTCCCGATCGCGTCTACACCTGTGGCCCGGTGCCGATGATGAAAGCGGTACGCGATATCTGTCTGGAAGCCAATATTCCCAGTTGGCTTTCACTCGAGACGCCGATGGCCTGTGGTTTCGGCGCCTGTTTCAGCTGTGTGACGCGCGTTCGCATGCCTGATGGCGAATGGGATTACCACCGCACCTGCGTGGAAGGCCCCGTATTTCCGGGAGCCGCGCTGGAACTCGATTGATCCTACTCTCGATCCCGGGTAGCGACTACTATCAGCACGTGTTTATAATTTCGATAGAAAATCGTCGGAAGTGATCCGATATTCTTGAGAAATGTATTCACATTGGCTAGCTTTGATATGCGATAATAAGAATTCGTTTTCCCGATGTATTTGCACATCTGGAAAAGAACTCCATAGACAAACTCCTCTATCTGCTGCAATTTGCTTGCGACGCACTGAAAGGCGAAGTGCATGATTTCCCGTTGGACAACAGCGTACCGGTGGACGATACCCTTAATCTGTCTCTTTGTGATTAGCCAATTCTGTATACAGAGTTTGCTGGCTCAGAAAGTGCTTGAGGGCGAAAATCTCGAACGGGACATGAAACGCCTGCCTGCCGTCGAGCTGAGCGATGTGATGGAATCAATTGAAGTCCAGAAGGGGTTTTCACTCGAAATCGTCGCCGCTGAACCACTCGTTGCTGACCCGGTCGATGCCTGTTTTGACGCAGACGGTCAACTGTACGTCGCCGAGATGCGCGGATATCCGTTCTCACAATATCCAGTCAGCTATGATGAGTCTGGCCCCGGACGCCCTGATGTGGGTGTCGTCCGCCTGCTGCAGGACACGACTGGCGATGGCCTGATGGATAAAAGCCATATCTTCGCCAAGGATATCAGCTGGCCGACATCGGTCTGTGCGTTCGATGGTGGTGTGTTTGTAATCGCGCCTCCGAACTTGCACTACTTTAAAGATACCGATGGCGACTTCAAAGCGGATCATCATGAACTGATTGCAACAGGTTTCGACCGTAACAATGTTCAGGGATTGGCAAACAACTTGAAGTGGGGCCTCGACGGAAAAATCTACGGCGCTTCGGGTTCCAACGGCGGAACATTAACCCGCAACGGCAAAGAACTGTTTTCATTGCGTGGTCAGGATTTCCGTTTTGATCCCTGGACACTCGAATTCGAGCCCGTCAGCGGAGGTCGTCAATTTGGTCATTCGATGGATGACTGGGGAAACCGTTTTGAAGCGACCAACAGTAACCACATCATTCAAGTGGTTTATCCGTTGGAGTACCTGGAACGGAATCCGTATCTCGCCGTCTCTGGCACGATGAAATCCATCGCCAAAGAAGGTGCAGCCGCTACGGTCTATCGGATCAGCCCTCCCGAGCCCTGGCGTATCATTCGCACTAAACGACGTGCGTCCGATCCCAGCTTTGCGAAGCGTTTATCCGCGAACGAACTGGTTCCTATTGGGTTCTTTACTTCCGCGACTGGAGTCACGATCTATCGTGGAACAGCCTACCCGGAAGAATATCAAGGCAATGCATTCATCGGCGACGTCGGTGGAAACCTGATCCATCGCAAAACCTTGACCTTGGACGGAGCCGCTTTTCTTGCGGAACGAGCCGATCAAGATACGGAATTCATTCGCTCGCGTGATACCTGGTTCCGACCAGTTAACTTTGTGAATGCCCCCGATGGAACGTTGATGGTCCTCGATATGTATCGAGAAACGATTGAACACCCCTACTCGATTCCGGAAGATATTAAAAAGTATCTCTATCTGGAAAGTGGGCATGACCGCGGTCGTGTTTACCGCATCGTCTCACCGATGATGAAGCAGATTCAATTTCCACAACTTAAAGATGCGACGAGCGAACAACTGGTTGCGGAGCTTGAATCGCTCAACAGTTGGAACCGGGAAACGGCTCAGCGGCTGTTACTGGAACGAAAAGACTTATCCGTCGTACCCGCACTGGAGCAACTCTTTGAAACAACGAACGAACCCCTTGGTCGCCTCCATGCTTTATGGACTTTACGCGACCTCGGAGCTCTGAAACCGGAATTAATCGTCGCTGCCCTGTCCGATTCGGAGCCTTGGGTACGAGTCCATGCGTTGAAACTGGCTGATGCGGTTATCGACGAAAATAACGATGTGGCCTCAGCCGCGTTGAAACTCGTTGACGATCCCGCGTTCATCGTGCAATGGCAGTTAGCCTTCACGCTGGGGGAACTCAATTCCGACGAATCGGTTAAAGCGTTGATTAGCCTGGCCGCTAAATATCCCAAAGATGGCGATATGCGAGTGGCGATCCTGTCTTCGGTAAATCCGATTGCCGAACAAATGGCGATCTCGGTGACCAAGGATTATATCGAGAACAACCAGACGTCTCTCTCCGGTTATGTCGTCGAGTTAGCCCGAATTGTGGGTGCAAGAAATCAAGACGCAGAAGTTGATCACTTGCTCGACGTAGTTCTGAGTTATCAGGATAACCTGGCAGCTCAACGGCTCGTCATGTCTTCCCTGAATGAAGGACTTACCCGAAGCGGTGCCGGTTTGACAGCGTACCTGGTCTCGAATCGACCTGCCTCAGCAATCAAGCAGAAGGCTGAAAAACAGTTCGAACAGGCGGCAGAGATCGCCATGGACGAAGATGCCTCTGAGACGGAGCGAAGTAATGCCGTCGAGATGTTATCCTTCGCTGAATTTGAATTGGCGGCGGAAACATTGCCTGACTTGCTGGAAGCTCAAGTTCCTCGCAAACTGCAATTGGCCGCCATCGACGCATTGGCTGAACAAAACCAGAGTTCAGTCGGAGATATTCTGCTGGAGAATTGGAAAGGGTATTCGCCCGACGTACGTAATACCGTGATCGAAAAAATGCTGGCCCGGGCGGATCGAGTGCAAACATTACTTTCTGCTGTCGAATCTGGATCGGTAAAGCCGGCGGAGATTACTCAGGAACGGAAACAGCTTCTACAGAACCATCCCGATAAGAATATCAAAGCGAAATCGCTTAAGCTCTTCCAAGTGGCCAGTAGCGAAGAACTGGTTAAAGTCATTGCAGAGTATACGGCCGCATTGAGTGGGAAAACGGATCGTGAACGAGGACATCAAGTCTTCGTTAAAAATTGTGCCGTCTGTCACCAGGTCGGGTCAGAAGGTCATAAAGTCGGACCGGAACTGGCTTCCGTTAAGAACAAATCTGAGGAAGACTTACTCATTGCCATTCTGGATCCGAACCGGGAAACGCAGGCCAACTTCGTTTCATACACCGCCGTTTCCAACGACGGCAAGTTGTACAACGGCATTATCACCGCCGAATCGGCCGACAGCATCACTTTGCGACAATCGGAAGGGAAGGAAATTACGATTCTGCGGTCTAACATCGATGAACTTGTATCCAGCGGACTTTCCCTGATGCCACTCGGTATGGAGAAAAACATTACACCAGCCCAAATGGCAGACGTGGTTACCTTCATCAAGAAGATTGGTGAAAAATAATCATCGGTCAGGTTGCCTGGGTCTCCTTGTTTAGCTGCTTGCTCTTACTCGGCGGGTGGAGTACATTGGAACTTGCCCGCTGGTTCTAGTCCTGCCCGGTCTCCGTTGAGGAAGCTGGTTATCTGACTCGAACACAGCCTGTTTGACATTGATTTGGCCCGCCCTGTTTATTTGATAGTCCTGTCAGCCGCGGGCCTGTTCTTGAAATTAAAAACAACTGAGGAAATCCTGATGAAGCATTTGTTCTTGTCTTTGACTCTGGTACTCGCTGCAGTAGCAGGTGGTGTTGCAGAAGAGAAAGAAGAAGGTTGGATCAGCCTGTTTAATGGCAAAGATTTGAGTGGCTGGAAAGTCAGCGAAAACGGAACCTGGACAGTTGCAGACGGCATGATCAAAGCCCATGGTGACCGGACTCATCTGTTCACCGATCAGGAATTCAAAAACTTCGAATTCAAAGCCGAAGTGATGACGACCCCTGGTTCCAACAGCGGAATCTACTTCCATACCAAATACTGTGAAACCTGGCCGACCGAAGGTTACGAAACCCAAGTTAACGTCACTCACGGCGACCCCGTCAAAACGGGTAGTCTGTACAACGTCATCAAACTGTTTGATACCCCCGCCGAAGACAACAAATGGTGGACTCAGACCATCATCGTCAATGGGGACACCGTCACCGTCAAAGTCGATGACAAAGTTCTTTACACCTATGTCGAGCCAGCAGGTACTACTGGTGAATACAAAGCGGGAGACGTGATCGGCCATCGTAAAATCAGCCAGGGGAGCTTTGCCCTGCAGCAACACGACCCCAAAAGCGTGACCTACTTCCGCAATATTCGTGTTAAACCACTGGCAGACTAATTCTCCTTCAGTGAATGCGGATCGGTGCACTCGCACAACGAAACAGACCCGGCTCATAGAGAGTTCGGGTCTGTTTTTTTATAGTACGTTTGGATTCTTCCTGTTTCTCTCCTCGGTGGAAATCGATTCTCATGTATCTAGGTTACAACACGAACGGCCTCGCGTTTCATCATTGGCCTGACGCATCGATAGATTTGCTGGCTGAAGCGGGATACAAAGCGGTCGGTATCACGCTCGATCATCACTGCCTGAACCCATTCCAGGACGAGCGATCTCTCGCGGCGGAAATCGATGAAGTTCGTGAAAAACTGAGTGCTTGTGGAATGAAATCGGTGATTGAAACGGGAGCTCGATTTCTTTTAGATCCACGCAGTAAACACGAACCGACATTAATCACTCCCTCTGAGACGGGGCGCCAGCAGCGGATTGAGTTTCTCAAACGAGCTATCGATATTTCGGCTGAACTTGAGGCCGATGCGGTTTCGTTCTGGGCAGGCGTTCCTCGTGGGGAGGAAACCGATTTCGAACAGCGCTGGAAATGGCTTGTCGAAGGGTGCCGTAAGGTGACGGAGTATGCGGAGTCCAAAGCGGTCAAAATCGCGTTTGAGCCCGAGCCTGGGATGTTAGTCGAGAGCTTTGAACAGTTCCAGCAACTCAAAGATGCCGTTGATTCCCCTCTCTTCGGATTGACGGTGGATATTGGACACGTGCAATGCGTAGAACCAAGACCGATACCTGACTACCTGCGGGAATGGGGGCCACACGTCTTCAATATCCATATTGAGGACATGGTCCGCGGTGTGCACGATCACCTGAGGTTTGGTGAAGGTGAAATCGACTTTGTCTCTGTCTTGCAAGCGTTAGCCGAAGTCGACTACGCCGGCGGTCTCTATGTGGAACTCAGTCGCCACAGTCATATGGCTCCCGATGTCCTCGCGGAGTCGATTGATTTTCTGCAAGCCAAAGCAGAGAGTGCCGGCGTAGAACTCTCATAGGCTTGCTAACAGCGAGTATCTATCCTCAGCTTAATGAATTCCTCCGGGCAGGAAGATCATTGTCAGGGCATATAAAGCCAGTAGGATCACACCAAAACCGCGGGACAGTCTTTCGGGCGAGAAAAAGATACCCACGCGGAAGACGACCAGAATCAGCATCATGGCCGGAAATAGCAGAGTGTAGAACTTGGGACCGGCTGTCAGTCCCTGTTGAGTAACCGCAGCAGCGGCACCAGTCACGAATAAGACGTTGAGAATATCGGCACCGACAATATTTCCTACTGCCAGTTCTCCATGCCCCCTGCGGGCGGCAGTGACGGCGGTGACGAGTTCCGGCAGCGATGTTCCGAAGGCGACCAGTGAGGCACTGATGACGGCTTGAGGCACACCGATTCGCTCAGCGGCAACCTGTACCAGCGGGATCAAAAACTTGGACGTGGCGACGACAACGAAGATTCCGACGCACAGTTTCAGGATAACCTTCCAGAGTGGGGCAGAGGCGTCTTGTTCGAATTCTTCGAGCGTTGTGGTGCCGTCCCGTTCTTTCCGTGCCCAATAGGCAGACATCCATAAGTAAAGTGCCAGCAGACCGAGGAAAACGAAACCTACCCACTGTTTCATATTCCCCTGTGCATTACCGGCCATGATGTCGCCCCAACTGGAGCCCCAGGGCCAGCAGACCAATACCAACAGAAGCCCCGCCAGAAGTTGCAGCCAACCCTGACGATTGACAATCCGTTTAGGAAGCGGCAAGGGCGTAATGAGGCACGCGATTCCAAGGATCAGGCCAGTATCACAAATAATAGAACCGACGGCATTGCCCAGCGCCATATCAGGGTTACCCTCAATGGCCGCCAGAACTGAAACCGCCGTTTCGGGCATGGTCGTTCCGAGGCTGACCACAGTCGCCCCAATGACGATTTTCGGGATTTGAGCACGTTCTGACAGAACCACCGCCTCGTTTACAAGCGTATCGGCAGCCAGGCCCAACAGGAGCAGCAACCCCAGGATTGAAGGTACGAGGTAGTACCAGGGCCACGGGTTAATCAATTCGTAAAACAGGTGGTCGATGTCCATCAGAGGTCCGACTTTCGGGTGAATTTCAGGCGAAGTTTTTTATCGGAAAAGTATGAATTCAAACAACGGAGTATCGGCAGCAGAGTTCCACCGTCGAGGATTTAAAAAAGCGGATCCAGATGCGGAAATCAAGAAGTATTCGGTGGGATCTCACCCTCAGGTTAAAAAGGTGTATTACTTTCCCTCACTTCTTCTTTTCGTTCCGTAAAATTGCAGTGTAACGAATGTTTCAGAACAGAACGATCCAGCCTGCATGGGGGATCAATCGGTTCCTGCAGATTCCTGAATTTTCTGAAGAAAGTTCTGGTACAAATGTAGAGGAGACGTTCCATTGGGATGGTGGCCACCCACTTTATTTTGGCTCGTTATACATCACTCTGTTTTCCCTCGAAAGGTAATCATGCCTCACAATCAGGAAACGTCAGCGAATTCAGAAGACCCTGCGCCCCAGTTTTGGGAGAAGGTGACATTAGAGGGGCATATTATTGACAGTCTGTTGCTTCCGAAGGTTCTTGATCTGATTCTATCTATGAGAGGGTCGTTTGAATTTGAAGAAGTCGAGATCGGAAAGAAGCAACAGGACGACAGTTATGCCGTGATTAATGTGGGTGCTGACGATGCGTCGACGTTAAACGATATACTTCAGCAGATTGCTCAGCATGGGGCGCGGTTAGTCGATCAGGTCGATTGCAAACTGGAACCTGTTGATATGGCGGGGGTGCTTCCTGATGACTTCTATGCGACGACCAATATGGCGACCGAAATACGAATCGACGAGAACTGGATACCCGTAACCAGACAGGAAATGGATTGTGGGATTCGATATGAACCGAAAACAGGTGTGGCAGATTGTATTCCCATGTCGGATGTCGCAGTGGGAGAGCAGATCGTCGTTGGCCATCGTGGAGTCCGCATTCAACCGGAGCAGCGTCCTCGCAGTGGAAAAACGGACCTGTTCCAGTTCATGAACAGCACTGTATCCAGCGAGAAGCCGAAGCATGTGACCGTGAAAGAGATAGCGCGGGCGATGCGGGATGCAAAAGCAGGAAGCGGAAAGATTCTGGTGGTAGGTGGGCCCGCAGTGGTACACACGGGAAGTCGCCAGCACTTGAGTTATCTGATTCGTGAGGGATTTGTTGATGTGCTCTTTGCCGGGAATGCCCTGGCGACTCATGACATTGAACAGTCTTTCTTCAATACCAGTCTTGGTATTTCGATGGAGCATGGTGGATCAATCGAAGAAGGGCATGAGCACCACTTGCGTACAATCAATCGAATACGCCGTGCAGGCAGTATTCAACAGGCGGTTGATTCCGGGTTGCTGACCAATGGGATAATGTACGAATGCATTAAACGCCCGATTCCTTATTTGCTCGCTGGAAGTATTCGCGATGATGGCCCCCTGCCCGATGTGATCACGGATGCACTCGAAGCTCAACGGAGGATGCGGGAACTCGTGCAAGGAGTCTCCTTTGCACTGATGATCGCGACAACATTACATTCGATTGCAGTCGGGAACTTATTGCCTGCCTCGGTAAAAGTAGTCTGCGTTGATATCAACCCGGCGACGGTAACCAAACTCGCCGATCGAGGAACTTTCCAAACGGTTGGATTGGTGACCGATGTGGAGCCTTTCCTTCGTATTCTGAAACAGGAACTGAGGGAATAGGCAGAATGAATGTTTTGGGAGGGCAGGCATGAAGGCGGACTGGATAACTTTAAAAGAGGCGGTTTAGAACGACTTTTTCGATTAAAGTATCTTTGCGGGTTACGCCGATCTGTCTGAGAGAGAGTAGATCTGTTTCTCAGAGAGAAAGTACGCCCTATGCGGCTTTGTTTGCCTATTTTATTATGCGTCTCCCTGCTCACGGGGTGTGTCGTCACCGATACAGGTGTGACCAATCCGGTGCCTGGGCTCTCTACCGTTGCGGTTGCACCGTTTCTCAACTTGAGTACTGAACGAGCCGTAGATGGTCGCCAATTTGCTGAAGCCTATTACGCGGAACTCCAGAAAGTACCCGGTTTTGAAGTCGTTCCCGTTGGTGTCGTCGAAACAGCTATGGTCCAACATGGCTTGGAAGAAATGCGCGGACCTGAAGATGCGGTTCGCCTCGCCAAAATACTTAATGTCGATGCCGTCGTTGTTGGTGCCGTAACGGACTACAAGGCTTACGCACCGCCTCGGATGGGATTGAAAGTCTCCTGGTATTCACCATACGACTGGAGCTTCACTCCAGGCATTCCCATCGATCCTCTGGCGCGCACGCGTCTGGAAAACGAACAGGAACTGCGAGAGAACATGTACCGGGAAGCCAACCGGCGTCCGTTGGAGTTAGGCGATTGTTGTACCTGCCCGCCCGGAGAATGCGATGGACGTTGTCTCGCACAAGCTAATTGTGATTGCGAACATGGCCTGGAAAGTTGTCAGAGTGGCCAATGCAGTGGTCTCTGTTCCGGTTCGGACTGTCAGCAATGTTCGGCTGGGAATGACGGGATGAGCGGCTGGTTTCATCAGAAGAGTGAACGAAACAAAGTGCGGTGGGAACGATTCAAAAAAGAAATGAAAGACCCGTTCGAGCTGCATAAAGGGCCTCGCGAAGACAAATTACGGGTACCAGTTCCCTGGCCTGATTACCGTGGTCAGTCTCCGGATAATCCGAGTGCGGAATTCGGACATTCGATGACCTCCAATCAGCCGATGGCGCTCTCTGCTACAGGAACAGCTGATCAGGTGAGAATGGCTTCTGGTCATGCTGTGGAATCATTCCAGAATACGACATGGAAGCTGCAACTCAGTTCCGAGCAGATCGATCCCCAACAGTCAGCATATCAGCAGGTGGCCGCGAGTCAGCAGCCTCAATTCACCGCAAATTCGCAAATGGCATTGGTCGATGGACCGCTTCTTTTTTTACCAGGATCCAGTTCAGAGACTGTGATGATTTCACAAATGCCGCAGGCACCGCCAGTTCCGGATTCGGTAAAAAAAACGCCTGTGGAACCACAGCCAGCATTGAGTGTACCCAAACAGACTGAGCCAGAGCCTATTGTTCCTCCAGTACCCAAATCTACAGTACAGCCACTGCCACAGAAAGAACCAGTACTGGAGATGTACCAGGTTACTCCAGGGGAGCCGCTGGAATTGCCGATGTATCAAGAGGCCTTAAACAGCCGACCCTTTATGGAATACAGCCGCATGTTTGACGCAACAGATGCGGATTTGGTGGCGAATTTCCGAGATTATTACGAATTAAGTGGTGATCCCCGAAGTGGAAGCTGGGAGTCTCGGCTTCACCGAACTGATGACTATATCCGGTTTGTATCACATTTAATGATTAAAGAGATGTTGATGCTGCACGGCGGAGAAGCCCGTCGGCGAATCATCTTTGTCCCCCGAAAGTTCAAGTGATCACTACCTGGTTTTACCGATAAGGAAGATGGTCCCAAAAGTTTAATAGAGTTCGCCTGACCGTGCTTTGATCCCCTTTTGTCAGGCACTGTCTCTCCAGGACGGATTTGAGAGACCATTCAAGGAAAGAATCTAATGCACCGTGGAATGAACGTAATTGCTCTGGTCAAAGAATCGGAACGTTATATATTTTTATATGATGATTCGAGTCCACGGGTATTACTTGAGCAACTGGGCAAGAAGGCAGCCGATCCGGATTTGAACTTTACCTGGTATGATGCGGCCATTCTCAGTCAGAAAGTGCGCCGTCTCCAGGAAGAGCAGCAGGAAAAAACATTCCAGCCGCATTTCCCGAAGAAGCTGCCAGGTAGTACGCGACAGATTTTCTAACGACCTCGGAAACGTAGACACCCCTGGGTATCGCAATTCTCCCGGTCGTGATTGATCTGCTTGTTACTCTTTCCGCAGGTATATGATTTATGTATGCAGCCATTGACGCGTTTATTCGATACATGACCATCGAAAGAAATGCGTCGGAGCTGACAGAAAAGTCGTATGCAGAAGATCTGAGAAGTCTGGTCGAGTTCTTCACCGACTTTGTAGGCCATCTGCCGGAACCGCGGGAGGTCGATGTGGCTCAACTACGGCAATACGTGGCCTACCTGCATGAATGTCAGTATTCCCGACGAACTATTGCCCGCCGCCTTGCTTGCTTGCGTAGTTTCTTTCGATTCTGTTGTCGCGAAGGTTTGGCTGATAATAACCCGGCCAAGCCACTGCGAACGCCTCGACTAGGATCCAGCCTTCCGCATTTTCTGACGACTGAGCAAGTCGGGTTGTTACTGGAAGCTCCTGCTAAAGACGACACTCAGGGTCTCCGGGATCGCGCGATTCTGGAGACAATGTATTCGGCCGGTTTGCGTGTGAGTGAACTCGTCGGTCTGGACGTCGATGATTGGGATCAGGACGCCGGTATTCTCCGCGTGTTTGGTAAAGGGCGTAAAGAACGAATTGCACCTGTTGGAAGTTATGCGACTCAAGCCCTGCTGGAATGGGTGGATGTCCGGGAACCAAACCCCAAGGGAGGTGCCGAGTCTACTGCGACATTATTCTTAAATCGCTTCGGTAATCGAATCACCACTCGGAGTATTGGTCGAATGTTAGAGAAGTATCTCAAACAGACCGGACTCGATACTCTTACATCACCGCACACCCTTCGGCACAGTTTTGCTACCCATCTCCTGGATGGTGGTGCTGATTTGCGTAGTGTGCAGGAATTGCTCGGACACAAAAGTCTGAGCACCACGCAGATTTATACCCATGTCAGTACGCGACGTTTACGGGAAACTTACGAGAAATCTCATCCGCATGCGGCTCCTGCTTCGTAAAACGATTTCGTGTTTTACTGATGCGGTTGTATAATATCCTTCCAGAGGATCATTCAAGTTCACGCAGGGTAGAGAAATTATGGACCGTCACGAAGAGGCTTTGTTAGACTTCCTGGAACTGGCTGCAGTATCCGATCAGAAAAAGCAGTATCCCAGTCGAGATAAACTATTGTTACTGGCAGGTTGGGAAGCGTGCCAGACGGGCTTATTGAACGTGGCGGACCGTTGTCGCGATGCCATTTTAAAACATAACCCACAGCATCTCGTCGGTAAGTATGATCGTTTTCATGAGATGATGAAGACGGAAGCAGGTTCGTCTTTGATTCATCAACTGGAACGTCAGATTTCCAGAGAACGCGTCGAATTTCTGCTTGAGGAACTTTCGGGGGGGCAAACAAAAACCCCTCGGCCTTCTTCAACAGAAGGCGAGGGGTATCATGAATTTATTGATCAATTGCTGGCTGAAATAGGTTAACTAACTGACATAATTTCATCATCTACGGCTCGACCGCCGCTGAGTTGGATTAAAATTAGTGCCTCTGTCGCGTGAGCCTCGGCGGTCGTCACCGTCAGACCCCTCCGTGGCAGTCGCACTACTTTGATCGTACGTAAGTCGTTCATACTTGACTGTGTTCTCGAGTTGCGATTCAGTACTTTTCTCTGCAATGTCGTCCTTAATTTTCAGGACTCCTTTTGAGTTCGTAAACAGCCCTAAAGTTGGGATGCCTGGTAAATTTCGTCCTGTTGAATCAGGAAACTGTAAGTCAGTATGAAGTTCGGGACTCAATTCAATGGGACTCTCAAATGCCAATGCCATGTCTAGTGAATGAAAACTGACGTCCTCTTTCTCCACTTTTTGTTCGTCCGGTTTCACGACTTCGGTTCTCGTACGATCCGCTACGAAATCTCCCAGTTTGACGCTGATTGATGAATTAATCAAAGTCCCGAGGTTCTCCAACCATTGGAATGCCTCAACTCGAGACGACCAGCGGCCTTGAACCTCAACAGGTTCTTTAACGATGTAATATTGCAAGTCGTCCACCACGGCGACAGGCAGTGTAGGATTGCTCCAAGAGGACTCTCGGAATTCTCCTTCAACGATCTCTGGAGAGGCGACTTTGTAAAGCTCTTTCTGATAGTTCGGATTGCGAAAAACCAGTTTGACGCGATAGCGATAAATCTGGCCAGGTTCAACGGCGAAATCCAGGAACCGAAATAGCAGGAGGTTGGATTCTGCTGTAGCGGCCGACTTCAGTTTATCAATAATTTTCTTTTCGCGATCGTCGGGGGATTCTTTAAGCAGGCTATCGAGGAAGGATTCAGAGGAAGCGTTCTGTAACTGATTTACGTTATACGAAAAAGTACTAAACCCACCCTGGTTCTTCTGTGCTTCCTGTTGAACACGAAGTTTTTCAAGTTCGCGATCGACCATCTCAGATACGATATTCTTTTGCTGTTCAATTTCTTCCGGTGAGAGAACGTAGTTTTCAATCAGTGGATGAGTGGCGTATTTCCCCCAGTTTCCGCGGGTACGAGAAGGTAGAGGCATCGTGAAAATGTTGTTGGTAACGAATTGATTCACACTCTCTGGAGAAAATCCAGCGGACCGCTGCAGAATGTTTTCCGTCACGGGGCGACTTACTTCTCGCCATTCACCCGTCCAGGGATCTTTTCCCGGCTCGGCGACCTGTCGTTCGATCTTGAAATCATAAAGGAGCTCGTCGATATTCATAACAGATTGTGCCATGGATGAGGAATTCATGGCTTTAAGTAATTCAAGCTTTTGCTGACGGACAGGGAAAACGCCGGTGACGGAGACGAACCTATGAGGTTCAGACACAGAGGCACTCTGTCGCACCAGTCCCCCAAGTTCGCGGCGGGACCGTCGATCTTCTCGTTCAGTTTCTCGATTCGATCCGTTGCTGGCATTGTTAGCATTAGGGGTGGGACGTTGACGTCCGCGGTTATTGGTTTGCTTGGCTTCCTTTTCTTTTTTCTTGGCATCTTCAATTCTTTGAAGTTGTTCTGAGGAGATACCAAACTGATTCATTAACTGCTGTTCCTGTTCAGACAGTTTATCTGCGCTGGTCGTATCCAATGTTTTCTCGGCCGCTTTAACCGCTTCGACTTTGTTTAAGTCAATCAAATCAAGTAAAGTTCTGCCACCATAGGCTTGTAGACCGCGTACGGTAAGAAATTCCGGCTCAACAGCAGGTTCGGTTATTTCATAGATGGGCCAATCCATGTCGGTACTGAAACCATATTTGTGTACCGCGATGGGATAAAGAATCTGTTGAATTTTATTGTCAAGGTTCGAGTTCGCCTCAAATTGACTTCGTTCTTCTGCGGCCCAGTTGTTATCAAGGTAATCAACTCGGGCCTGATCGACCTTTGCCGTGAGCTCTTGGGGCTCAATGGGTGCGAATGACCAGTTCGTGGCGTACAAACAGTAGACCACGAATAAGACAGCGAAACTGACAAGGAACTTTTCGACATGGTTAATGAAGAAAACCTTGTAGTCCGTGGTTTTGATTTTGGTGATTACATTTTTGAAATTCATGGTTGGTTCCGAATTTCAGAGTATTTTAAAAGAGTATATGTACGGTGTTGGCTAAAGTTTCGACTTTGTACTTAGTCTCTACCATTTCTGTTCGTGGCTGGTAATGCACGATTCAGTTCACCCGGCTGATTTTCTTCCTGGTCGGCTGGAACCTCTTCTTGCGTATTCAATTTATCCAGCATTGTTTCCAGTTTGAAAACAGCCATGTACCCTGCGATTGCAACATCCGCCAGGTATGGGTTAGACAAGATGTCCGTCTCAACTGAACCAGTCGCGACTCCTGGAGCTTTGCTGGTGCCTGTTGGGGAGGGAGAGGCCTCTTCATTCTCTTCGTCTTCATCTCGACTCCGTCGAATGGAACCTGAACCTTGGCTGCGAGTAGCAAGCTCGCTTTGGTTATGTTTGCGTGATACCGCCTGAACGCGGGCGATCACGGTTGGGTACTTCATGTTAGTCAAGTTACCAATGAGTTCAGGAAGTTTTCGATGGTCCATAGTGACTTCGATATAGAATCCCCGTGTCACGAATTCCTTAGTGTCATCGATGTCAATATACCGCGTTTCTTTACGTGGAACGAAAGTGGCAGTGTCGATCGATACCTTGTCTAATTCAGGAGCGGCTTCTTGAGTGGTTGCTTCCCTCAGTGCAGCTAATCTTGCCCGATCTTCAGCAGATAGTCCACCTCCTCTTCTACCATCGTCTTCTTGAGAAGTATCTGCAGCTGTTTTCTGTTTCTCCTGCTGTTTAAATTGGTCGGATTCTGGGTCAAGGTGAGGCATGCCAAACTGAGTAGAGGGGTCGAAACCGGCCAAATTACCTTCGACTGCTGTCCGAGCTACGCTTTTCGCCGGCGTGTCATCTTTAGCATTCGCTTTGGTTATTTCTTCATCTCGGATTCGGGCTACCGCTCCTTTAGAAATATTTGATTTTCCCGATGCACCAATACGTTCGAGAACGCGCTGATCGATGTCTCCACCTCCTCCACCAGACTGATTGATGTCAACATCCTCATATCCAGCCGGATCTCGGAAGTCAGAAATACTTCCTCCCAAAAGTTGGATTTGCTGAATTTGCTTTATGGGAGCCTTTCCGATAGAGATAGCCGAGGAGTTGATATTGCGGATCGCTTCTACAAGTGAAGCCTGAAGCGAAAGATCCTCCAGGGAATCCCAAATTTGCAGATCTGATGGCATTGCTCCGCTGGGAGATAGCCAGTCATCTGAATTTGGATAGCGTTGCAGAACAGTTTCAGGGTTGAGGAAAATGTTACCTGATTTGGTAAATGGATCGTAAGGTTCAAGACTTTCGACAAGTTTATCGATCTCTTTCTTGTAACCGTCGTCCAATCGTTTTCCACCACTGCCCAGAGTACCGGCGAAATGACGGCGTACTTCCAGGTCATTAAACTGTTGCCGATACTGAAACTCTTTTTCTTCAACAATACTCGCAACCGACGCGGGCCAGGTGAGGTCTAATTGCTGAGATCGGAACAGCTTTTCAATCGAAGCCTGCTGTTGGGCCTCGTTGACTTCATTCAGCTTTTCAGCATTTTCAATCCAGTTTTGGTTTGGTCCACTGATATTCTGGACTTTGTTTTCCGCCTCAACAATTGCATTCTTGCGTTGATCAATGATGGATGTGGTCGCAGCAGCCATATTCTGCCAAGCCCAGATCGGTAGAATGATCACAACTACGGCGAGGATCCAGTAATGGTGTCGAGTCGCTCCGGCGAAAAATGATTTAACATATTCCATATTAATTTTCCTGGATTGGATTCTCGTAAGATGCAAATTGAAGTCAGAAGTAAAAGTTTAATAAGAAAGAACTAGCAGTAATCCTGAGTGTTAGTCTCTGCCAGATCCGAAGGTACGAGTCTCTGGTTCCGCTTTCAATGGCTTCGTCCCCGAACCAAGTTTTGATCTCAGTTCCATCCCTTCAGCTACAGTTTCGCCACGAAATTCAGTAGGAGTTGGAATCCAGATAAATTGAATCATAAAAGTCGTTTCCAAAATCGACTTTTTTTCTTCGACTTCCGTACCCGGGGTGGTCGATCGAATGGGGGTTCTCGATTGACCACGGCCTCTGCTTCTCCGGCGATCGCGTTCCTCGTCGACATTCTGATTACCTGCATCCGGTTTCGGTTGTTCCTCCAACTTAACGTTGGGGCCTTCCAGAAACTCGTTAGGATCAAACTCGTTACCAGAGAGATCAAGTTCGCGAGCTATTAATTCGTAATTCGCCAAGACGGGATAACTGATTCCCTGTTTTCCAATTGGAAAAGAGAATCCGCCTGATAAAGGAATCGTCCATTCCTGTAGATTCTTCAATACAGTGTTCTTGATGTATCCCTCTGCCTGCCCCTTCAGAAGATCGTTTTCATCGTAGTGGTAACTAATGCCTTCCAATGTGAACAGATAACCGTTTGCATTGGGTGGATTGTCTCTGTCTCGATCCGAGAGGGTGGCCGCTGCCAGGTCGTCCGCCAGTATTTCATTGTACCAGTTAGTAAGCTGGCTAGCGCTCTGTTTGTTCGCAGTAATGGAAGTCAATCGAATCTGCTCGCGATCAGGAAGATCCATGTCATCGATGAGGTCAGGATTGTCTCGAGGGAGAGATTCATTAATCGCTTTATAGACTTCCAGCCATAGTTCCCGATTCTCGACGAAACTGGTAAAGCTGTTGGCCTTCGCTGCAATTTTCTTGTTGGCAGCAACAAGTTCATCGTATTTGGATTTAGCCTGATCAACTGTGGTCTTCAGGCTAGTGGCTGCATTTTCTGCATCACCAAACCGTTCCTCGGAAACAGAGCCGCTGACCATTGAGTAGGCCAATGTGGAGAACGTGACGCCTGCCATAATGGTAGCCGCAGTCACCATCGCCCACGGTTTTTTCTGACGTATTTTACGTGTCGTTAGGATCTCGGGAGGAAGCAGGTTGGTTTTGATTCGGCATTGATCCAGCATCTGTAGAGCAATACCGTAGGGAACGGCATAAGTGAGGATGTTCTCAGTAAACATTGGCTCGCTGATGACTTTGTCACCGACGAGTTCGTTAAACGAATCGAGTCGTTCGACGTCATATTGGAGGTTCTGTTGGAGGAACTTCTGCAGGCCGGCCATGCGGAAGCCGTTACCGACCCCCACGACGCGGCTGATCTGAGCGTCGCGGTTCACACTGGAGAAGAATCCGATAGACCGCTGAATCTCGGCGACGAAATTATTGAATACGGGGCGTAATGCCTGAAAAACAGCGCGTGGGTCGGGAGAACGAGTGGCATTGCATTTGAGATGCTCCGCTTTGGCGAAGGTTAACTTCATTTCCTTCGTTAACGCTCTGGTGAAGTGGTTTCCACCAATACCAACATTTCGCGTCCAGATTTTCTGACCGTTGGAGACGATCAAGGTGGTGTTGTCGACACCCATATCAAGTAGCAGGATATACTCGCCATCAGTCGCGGGCTGGTCTTCTGCTTTTAAGCCAAGTTGATCGAAGGTGAGGAAGTTGAACAGTGCCAGCGGTGCTGTCTGGATTAGATCAAGTTCGATTTTGACTTCAGAGAAGGGACGAAAATGCTGTTCGATGAGGTCGCGTTTCATGGCGAACAGACCGACTTCGGCATCGAGCATGTAGCCCGTTTCTTCGTCGGCAGTTCCGAATGTCTGGTAGTCCCAGATAACTTCGTCGAGGTCGAAAGGAATCTGCTGCCGTGCTTCGAACTGGACAATGTCTTTGATTTTGCTGGCGTCCACCGGTGGCAGTTGGACGAATCGAGTCAGTGCCGCCTGACCTGGAACACTGATACCGACGACATCGTTGTTCAGCTTATTGCGGGACAGAAACTTTTCGATTGATTGGGCAATCAATTCTTCCGGTATCGCGTCCGGTTGGCTGAGAATCTTGGGATGGGGCACGAAGTCGAATGCGGTGGCGACCACCTGCTCCGTGTTCTCATTGAATTCCAATCGAATCGCTTTAAGGGCGGATTGTCCAATTTCAATGCCCCATGCGCCTCGTTTGCTTGCCATCAGAAATCCTCGTTACTCGATGCAGGAGTCTTACGTCTGTAAAACCGTTTTAAAATTCACGTGAAGGTTGAATGACCGGGAATTCTAAACCGCTACCAGACGAGAAAACTCGACCTGTGACGTTTGAGATTGTTTAGTATTTTATGTTTTGAATCGACCACGGAAAACGTGGTGAGAAAATATATTCGAGATCGCCTCTCCGAGAGCCGGAGAGGTACGAAATGGTTTTTATTGAAATCTGACTAGATATCCTCCGACAACCTGCCGCCATGAATCGACTTAAAATTCGTTTGGAGGACGATATGTTGGATGTACCAGCTGCTTTTTAAGCGACCGGGAATCGGGTCCGTATCGTATTATATAAGTATTATCACTATACAGTACGAATCAGTTTGGCTGAATGTCTGGAAATCAATCAGGGGATTTTGGCCTCAGAGACTGGAGAATTGCCAGAGTTCAAGTATTTATCCTAAGTTAAAGCTATCAAGCAACTTCTGGATTAGTCAACCACAGTTCTCCCGGATCACCGAGTTTTAACCGTTCGACCCCTGCAATCGGTAAGATGAACAGGGGAAACGATGCTGTATTCGTGGCTAACGGATTGTTTGAAGTCTGTATGTAAAGGCCCGCCGAACGTAGTAGCAATATCGTCCGAATGACGATTACATGTATTGTATCAGTATTAAGATGCGAATTTCCCGAAAAGAGTTCCGTTATCGAATGGAAATTTAAAAATTAGTCAGAAGTGGCCCTGAGTGTCGGATTGGGGCTGTTTCGACCATATTCAAAAGGTTCAAGTCGGGATTATTCCAAATTCCGCTACTGCTGAAACAGACTTGAAATTGGAATCTGATAGAATTCCGTTCGGAAAGATCGCCCTGGAATAGGGTGATTTCCGGGTTGCTCCGTGGACGAGAAACTCGGTGAGACCTTTTGCTAACCAGTCGTTGTTTCAATCGGATTAGAGAGTTCCCTGCCCGTGATGAGTTATCAGGAAATCTGCACCCTCATTCCTACTTACGATCTGGAAGATTTTCCAACCGATCTAGAGGAGTCTCAGGCCGAGAGTCTGCTCAACTGTTTTGCAGTGATGTGGCATCCGCTGCTGATCGCAAACATGACGCAGCTCCCTTCCTGGCGACGGTTGGAATCGGAACCGGAGATCTTTGCGGACCGTTTGGTCTTTGTGCCGACTGCCTGTAGCTGGATCAGTCCAGACTTCGCGGACCGGGTTCTTGAAAATGGAGGGACTGTGATTGAGGGGCTGGTCACGCGAGATGAATGGATCGAAGCGATTCACGTCGTGTTACGCAACAATCAACCCACCCTGTATAAACGGCCTCCGCAGCACGATCAGGAACACGACTTCGATTATGTCCATGATGATGGCCATTCTCCCTCTGTCGACGACCAACTGGTGTTAACAGACCCCCATGAGGCAGCTTCTCAGTTGGTTTCTGATTTGATGATCAAAACCAGGAGCGAACTACTGGCGGAAGCAAAATCAGAGAGTGTGAGCGAGGCAGATGACGCACAGCAGATAATTGAGGAAACTGCCGATACGCAGAATATTCCGGAAGTCGTAGATTTGTCGGAGATGCTTAGCCGGTTATCCCCTGATTTAGAACGCGATTTTATGGCGCTCGGATTCGCCTACCTTCAGATTGAACTTCTCTCCCGACAGATGCATCATTTTTCGTCAGTGGATGATATCGCCCTGCGACTGTCGGCCTCGAAGGCGGCAAAGAGCGCGCTGGAAGGGGACGAACCGGCAGCTCGGAGGGGGTTAAGTCGCTGTTTTGAGCTATTGCAGGACGTCCGCGAGATTTTCTATCCCGTCGAATCTTATCTGGTTGATCTCTGCCTGTTAGCCCCTGATTCGGATCCGGAAAAGCTGAAAGCAATCTGTGAACAGGCCAGTCGTAAGCATGATCGAGAAGAGACTGGAGAAGAGGAACCGGCTCCCGGTTCTGCTTATCGTCATCCTGTCAACTTTATGCTGAGTGCAGCGGAACTACAGGAGCTTGATGAGGCGCAACCTGAAGCGTGTGCTGAGTTGGCCACGACCTGGAATCAGGGGAAGATCGATTTCTGTGGTGGCGAACAGCTTGACCGTCCAGCATCTTTATTGCCAGTGGAGTCGGTATTATGGAATTTTAATAAGGGACATGAGACTTACGAGCGGATTCTTAATCAGAGACCGAAAATGTGGGCCCGACGTAGGTTTGGGTTTTCAACATTATTGCCCATGTTATTAAAACGGATGGGTTACAAATCAGCGTTGCATTTCGCACTCGACGATGGAATTTACCCGGACGAAGAGCATACCCGTTTTCAGTGGGAAGGTGCAGACGGTTCATTTATCGATACCTGCAGCCGAATTCCCATGGCGGCGGATTCGGCCAGTAGTTTTCTTAAGTTCCCGCAACGGCTTTCCGAAAGCATGCAGGGAGACAATGTGGCGGGAGTTATTCTGGCTCGCTATCCGGAAGAAAAAACTCCCTGGATGGAAGACCTTCGCCGCATCGCCGCTTACGCGCCTGTCCTGGGTAAGTTTGTGACTTGGTCGGAACTCTTCAATCATAAAGACCATTACAGCAAACAGTCGCGATACTCTCAGAAAGAGTATCTGAGTCCCGTATTAATACAACGAGTGGCTTATGAACTATCGGATCCCATCAGCCAATTCCGCGAGCATTATGGCCAGCGGGCCGAGTTGAGCCGGATTGAATGGGCGACGGCCATTGAACGAATCCTGAGAAGCAAACCTCTCGAAAACGCAGAACTATACGAATTGGAAGAAGCGATTGAAGCTATCGGTCCCGTTAGCGAGTTGACTCCACCGTCAAGTTGGAATGAATCACAGCAAGAGTCGGAGTCCGATACCGACGAAGAAAAACAAACCGAATTCAGCGTGGATGTTCGTCTGGACAAAGCGCTGAATGGAGCCGTACAGCAGTTAGCGTCAATGCTGGCTCAGGGGGCGGGCGATCGTCCGGGGAGTCTGTTGTTTAATCCACTGCCACACTCAAGGCGCACGGTTGTCTTCTGGCCAGAGGGTGCTTCTCTTCCCGAAGTGAGTGATGTTGTTCGCGCGGTTCAGGGAGAGGGCCCACGGAAGGTGGTTGTGGTCGATTTACCCGCTAGTGGTTTTACCTGGCTCGCCGATGCCACATCGCCTCATCCTTCGTTACCCGAGTTACGATTTCCGGCGGTGGAAGAGAATATTCTTCGAAACGAGTTCTTCGAGGTGCACATTAACCCGAGTACAGGCGGAATCGCGAAGATAAAAGGGATGGAGCGTTCCCCCGTTCGTTTGAGCCAGCAGGTCGCCTACCGATTTCCGCGTGAGCAGGAATATGTCTTCTCTGTTGACGGCGAGTCGAAAACGATCCAGTCATTCTACTCTGAGCCTGTTTGCCGACGTTGCGATTTGACGGCTACTGGACCGGTGATGAATGAAATTACGACCGAAACGGATTTGTATGATCCCGTGCGTTCTCTCAAACTGGCGCGAGTCAAACAGGTCACGCGAGTCTATCGAGGGTGCAAATTCGTCGATGTGGAATTGGAACTGGATGTCAAGCAGATGCCGCTGGCGGATCCGTGGAGCAATTATTACGGCATTCGGTTCGCCTGGAACGATGCCGGAGCAGCTGTCACTCGATCGATTCAACATGCCGGTTTCAGCTTTCAGGAAGATCGGTTTGAGAGCACCGAATACATCGAAATCGCCGAAGAGGAAAACCAGACAACGATCCTAATGCCCGGAATGCCTTTCCATAGGGCCCAGGGAAGCCGCATGCTGGATACGCTATTGATCACTGGCAAGGAATCGGCACGAAAGTTTCAGTTCCGTATTTCTCTGGATGAATCTGCGGCCGGTTATGCATTGAATAATTACACGCAGCCACCAGTGTTGTTGTCAGAGCAGCCGGGTCCCCCGGCGAGTGGTCAGAGCGGCTGGTTCTTCCATTTCAATTCTCGGCACGTTCAACTGTTGAGATTTCTGCCCGCGGCGCCTCTGGAAGAGGAGGACTCGACTCATGCCGCAGACGACAGACTTAAATATGGTTTCTGTATGAGGGTCATGGAGACATCGGGTATCAAACGTCAGTTGCAGATCAAGACCTACCGCCCTGCTCAGTTCGCGCGGCAACGAGATTACACTGGTCGGACTATTACGGAATTGCTGACGACCGAAGAAGGAGTCTCTGTTTATCTTTCTCCTTACGAAGTTGCGGAGATAGAGATCTGGTTTGGTTGATTTCTGTCTATAAATTGTTACTGTCTGCTGTGAGATGTTGTCTCTGTTGAGCAGACGTCTGTCCGGTGAGTGTGTCGACTCACGTCATGGAAACGGAAATCATGATCATTACCATCGATGGCCCGGCTGGAACGGGAAAGAGCACGGTCGCCAGAGCACTGGCGGAACGGCTTGGTTTCGAGTTTCTCGACACGGGAGCCTTGTACCGCGCGATCGCCTGGTATTGTCTGGAAAATAACGTTTCCCACGACGACGCTACGAGAATCGTAGAGCTCACAAGCACAGTTCACATTCGATGGGAAGATGCTCGGCTGTGGGTGAATGAAGAGGAAGTGACCGAAAAGATACGGTCCGAGGAAGTCACGTTAGGTGCCTCGCGAGTGGCTGTTATTTCAGAAGTTCGCGATGCCCTTAACGACGTCCAGCGGAAAATTGCCGAAGCCCAGAACATTGTCACGGAAGGCCGTGACCAGGGGACGGTTGTGTTCCCTCACGCTCAATGCAAGTTCTATTTGAATGCCTCTGCAGAAGAGCGAGCACGAAGACGTTTTCTAGAGCTGACGAATAATGGCGAATTGGCGGAATACGAGACCATTCTCGAACAAATACGAGAACGGGACGAACGAGACGCCACCCGCGAAATTGCACCCCTGAAACCTGCTCCTGATGCCATTTTAATCGACAGTACCAACCTCAAGCCGGAACGTGTTCTGGATAAACTTGAGCAGACCGCCCGTAAAATGTACGCCCCGGAGAAGTAAAACTTCCCTTTACCGAACTGCTCCTCTGAGCTACCGGTCTGTCCTGTGCTACGGCTGCGCGACGCTCCCCCCTCGTTATAAAAACGGATTTTGCTATTATTGAATTAAACGGATCCGAATTAACTAAATGAAATGGAATGAATAATGGAACCGCTGGATTTAAGTGACTTCGAATTGAAGACCGTCATCCGCAAATTGACGATAGACGATTACGATCAACTGCTTGAAATGGCTCACCTCTGTTTTCCTGGAATGCTACCGTGGGACAGAGATCAGATTGAGAGCCAGTTGGAAGTCTTTCCTGAGGGACAGATTTGCGTCGAGATCGATGGCAAGCTGGCCGCGTCGTCTTCCAGCCTGGTTCTGGAATACGATCCCAGCCTTGAATGGCACAACTGGAAAGCAGTGGCTGATGAAGGTTATATCCGGAATCACAAAAAGAAGGGGGACACGCTCTACGGTATCGAGATCATGGTACACCCCGATTATCGTGGGATGAAGCTCTCCCGCCGGTTGTACGATGCCCGTAAAGATGTCTGCCGAGACATGAACCTGGCTCGCATCATCATCGCGGGACGTATCCCCGGATATCATAAGATGTCTGAGAAAATGACGGCTCGGGAATATATCGATCATGTTCTGAATAAGCAGACGTACGACCCGGTTCTAACGGCGCAACTTTCGAACGGCTTTGCAGTGCAGGGATTGATTCCAAACTACCTGCCGACAGACCTCGAATCGTGTGGATACGCGACTTATCTGGAGTGGACGAATCTGGACTATGTTCGCGGCGCCAAGCGTCGCTTCCATCATATCGTCGAACCGATTCGAATCTGCGCAGTACAATATCAACTTCGTACAATCAGTGGCTTTGATGAATTCGCGCAGCAGTGTGAGTTCTTCCTGGATACGGCTTCAGATTATAAGTGCGATTTCGTGCTATTTCCGGAGTTATTTACAACACAATTACTCTCTTGTGTGAAATCCAGTCGTCCGGGGCAAGCGGCGCGGCAACTGGCTGACTTCACTGAGCAGTACCTCGACTTTTTCACTGAGATGGCGGTGAAGTACGACGTGAATGTGATCGGGGGATCTCAGTTCGTCGTTGAGCATGACAACTTGTATAATGTGTCATATCTGTTTCGACGCGACGGATCGATTGGCAAACAGTACAAGATTCATATTACCCCCAGCGAACGCAAATGGTGGGGTGTCGTACCGGGAGATCGGGTAGAAGTCTTTGATACTGATTGCGGCGTGATCGCGATTCAGATCTGCTACGACATTGAATTCCCCGAATTGACCCGCATCGCTGCCGACAAAGGGGCACAGATTATTTTCGTTCCATTCAATACCGACACACGTCATGGTTACTTGAGGGTACGACATTGCGCTCAGGCACGCTGTATTGAAAATCATTTGTACGTCGCCATTTCCGGGTGTACGGGGAACTTGCCGTTTGTCGAAAACGCCGATATTCACTATGCCCAGTCAGGGATCTTCACACCGGCAGACGCCGAATTCGCACGGGACGCAGTCGCTGCGGAGTGTAATCCAAACGTGGAAACTGTCATCATTCATGACCTCGATTTCGAGCAACTGCGTCGGCACAAAGAATCGGGCAGTGTTCAGAACTGGAACGACCGCCGCCGCGACTTGTACCGGGTGACGTATCGCGAAGGAGACCAGACTTTCGAAATCTGAGTCAACGTTTGGGTCAACGTCTGAAATCAGATTGGAATTAATTCGAAATCAATTCGAAAGTAAAGGGTGCTGGAGAACCCGGGCAACATTATCAGAGTTGTCCGGGTCGCCATGCTTTAAGCTCGCGTAATCGAGGGGCGATTTTGAATAGGATTTGCGTCCGAGGGCGGATGGCGGTAGAACAGGATGTACTCCCATTCACTTATTCTGTCGAGAAAATCTGCTGATGATTCATCGTTTGACCTTTCGATTGTTTACGATTCTGTTCGTGATGTCCGTGTTTCCCCGCATCCTTTTATCCGGAGAGACGCCGCGTCCGAACTTTATTTTGATTTATTGCGACAACTTGGGGTATGGTGATATCGAGCCTTTCGGTTCCACCGTCCATCGCACGCCGCGGCTCAACGAGATGGCGGCGGAAGGTCGTCGGTTTACCGATTTCAATGTCACGGCAGGAGTCTGTACTCCGTCTCGGGCGTCAATCCTGACAGGCTGCTATTCCCAACGGGTCGGCATGCACCACAATTCCCGCGATGGGATTGTACTACGGCCCGTATCTCCGTACGGGTTAAACCCAGATGAAGAGACTGTCGCCGAGGTGTTAAAGCAGTCGGGATATACAACGGGATGTATTGGCAAATGGCATTTGGGCGACCAACCGAAGTTCCTTCCGACTCGCCAGGGGTTCGACTACTTCTATGGCATCCCTTATAGCGACGACATGACAGAGGCGGTCGGCAAACGGATTGGCGATCGATTCAATGGAAACCAGTGGCCTCCCCTGCCCCTGATGATCAATGACGAAGTCGTCGACGCCCCCGTTGATCGGGATATGCTGACCGTCGACTATACCGAGAAAACAATCTCATTTATTGAAGAGCATCAGGACGAACCTTTCTTTCTCTACCTGCCACAAGCGATGCCCGGCAGTACTTCGACTCCTTTTGCCAGTCCGAGGTTTAAAGGGAAAAGTAAGAATGGTCCCTGGGGAGATTCGGTCGAGGAACTCGACTGGTCGACGGGAGAGATTCTGGACAAGCTGAAAGAACTCAATCTCGACGAACGGACGTTAGTCATCTTTACTTCGGACAACGGAGCCCCACTCGCAACCGATGTTGAAAGTCCGTCGCGTGGCTCGAACAAGCCATTCCACGGGAGAGGATACACCACGGCCGAGGGAGCCTTCCGTGTTCCCACAATTATGTGGTGGCCAGGGAAAATCGCAGCTGACTCCCGGTGTGATACGCTCACGAGTACGCTGGATGTGTTACCCACTTTTGCCGCTATGGCGGGGATTGATTACGAACCGACGCAGAAAATCGACGGGAAAGAGATCAGTTCGATCATCCTGAGTGATCAACACGTCGAAGATCGCGAGTCCCCACACAGCGCATACTATTATTACTCAGCCGAACAATTACAGGCCGTTCGCTCTGGCCCGTGGAAGCTGTTTCTACCACTACAAAACCCCGGAAGACATCCCCATTTCAAAAAGAATGAGGGATCGGAACCGCTCCTGTTCAATGTCAAAGAGGATATCGGTTCGACTGAGAATGTGGCCGCCTCCCACCCGGAAATTGTCGCTAAGCTTACCCAGCTTGCAGAGGAAGCGAGAGCTGATCTCGGTGACACTGGAACACGAGGCACTGGACAACGTACGATCGGACAGGTCGTAAATCCGAAACCGCAGATTAAGCAGTGACACCCATAAAAAAACGAGGTATCGACGAATCGATACCTCGTTTCGAAACAAGGAGTGTTTCTTTGTTTTCTAGTTTGTTTTCTAAGTGACCTACCAACTGTAGGTCAGTGTTCCTGAACCGAGATGGAAGACTTGGCGGTCGTTGAACTGGGAGTTGTAATCGGCACGGACTTCCCAGTGGTTGGTGAGTTGAGTACTGACACCGGTACCGAGAACGGCCCAGTCCCGACCCAAGTTCAGGCCGTTGACGGAGTACCCTGCTCCGCCGACTCCAGCGAACTGAGCGTTGACGGGGGAAGTGGGCTCAAGAAACTCATGAATCCACATGGCACGTACTTCAGGGGTGACGTTAAAGTTGTCCATCAGAGTGATGTCGGTCAGGGCGACACGGCTACCGAGAATACCTCGGAGTGAGTGAGTGTCGACGCCAGCCACATCCAGATTGATACCTGGAGCACCCGTTTCAGAGAAGCTGTTCTGACGAGCATAAACGTATTGCATTCCGAGGTAAGGTTGCCAGAGAACTCCCGGAGCAACAACAAAGTTTAAACCCTGTTCGCCATACAGAAAGCCTTGCCAGCCTTCCGATTCCCCTTCTGCTTCGAATATTGTTCCGGCGATATTGACCTGACGGGTACTGTCGTAGTCGTCGAACTGCAAACCACTGAGTGCAATGGTGTACCAGTCGCCTTGTGTGTGGGTCAGGATGGTACCGAAGTTTCCGCCATCAATATCGAGGTTCTGGTTCATGCCATCCTGCTGGATGTAAGACCCGACGTAACCACCGAAGAATCCGAGTCGGGTATCCTGGTCGATGTCTTTTTCGATTCCGAATGTGGAGCCTCCCATGCGGTAGTTAATGCCCGCAGCGTTGCCGTCCGTTTCAGCCGAACCTCCGAGTCCGTATCCGGTGACCCAGCCCCGCCATTCCAATGCCGACTGACAATGACAGGCGACCGGGGTGAAGAAATGAGACGGGTTGGATTGTTCATAACTAACGAGCGAGATACCAGGTGACGCCGTAAGCGTATCGGTATAGCCCGGAGAGCGGTAATTGTTAGTGCGGACATAGCCGCTTCCATTCCCATTTACTGAATTCATGGTACTACGAAGTTGCTGTGTAATATTCATTAACATGAAAGTCGTCGTATGAACGCCAAACTGTCCACCGCTCCCATAGACGGCACCATCGAGTTGCGATAGAGCCGTGTTGACCTGGCCGTTCGTAGCGAACCGAAGTTGGTCGATTATGTTTCCAAAGTCCCCGGTCGCCCCTTGGGAATTATCGTCAATGTACTGTCCTACCGAGCCTTGATTCCCTGTTTGAGAAAGGGCGGCAAAGTCTGTTTCGAGTGCCTGCAGCGTGAAAAAGGCAGACGTCCCGGTATACCCGAGGATGGCATCAAAGAAGGCGAGGTCATCAGCAATGCTGTCGTAAGTACCAGTGACTCCTCCGGAAGCGGACAGAAATGTGTATTCTGCTCCGTTTGTGAAGGTCTGAGAATTAATATAGCCTCCACCTTTGACGGCGACATTCCCTCCATTAATCACCGCATTCCCTGTGACATTTAGATGGTCGTTATCCGTTCCAGCCACGGGATTGGCAGAGGGTTGTAATTCAATTTCGATAGAACTACCGCTGTTGGAGGTATGAGTTCCAATGACATTCAATGCTCCAATTGAATTCCCGGTGGCCAGCGTTCCATTGTTGATGAGATTTCCGGTGATGGTTCCGTTGCCACCCAGTTCTGCCCCCGAATTAACGGTGGTATCACTGGTAATCGAACCGTTGACAGCCAAGCGTCCTGCGAAGACTCGGGTGTCGCCTGTGTAGGTGTTGTTCCCGGTCAGTGAGAGCGTTCCGGTTCCGTTTTTATTAAGTGATCCCGATCCACTGATGACACCAGAGAATGTCGAATTGAATCCATTGGTATCGACTCCTCCCCCTCCCGCCTGAATCGAATAGTCACGACTGTTGTCAAAGGATTGCAGCGTCTTCAGGGTTCCGCCATCGAATATGACATTTCCAGAGCCGAGGTTGTCGTTAGTGGAAATGGCGAGCGTACCGCTATTGATACCGGTTGTACCAGTGTAGGTATTGGTGCCGGAAAGGGTGAGCGTTCCGCTCCCAAGCTTGTTGAGGTTTCCCGATCCGCTGACGACGCCGGAGAACGTAGAATCGAATCCATTAGTGTTGATGGTTCCTCCTCCACCTTGCAGGGAGAAGTTGCGACTCGTATCAAACGTTTGAAGTGTCTTCAACGTTCCCCCATTAAAAATCACGTTTCCGGAACCGAGATTGTCATTGGTGGAGATGGCTAGCGTACCATTATTGATACTGGTTGTGCCCGTGTAGGTGTTGTTCCCGGAAAGGGTGACTGTCCCCGATCCCATTTTGCTGAGAGATCCCGTTCCAGACATCACACCGGAATAGGTTCCGTCGGTAGATTGGTTAAACTCAACTTGTGAGTTGTTCGCGATGTCACCTTGTAAACCACTGGTCGTTCCCTGGAGCTTACCCGCTGTAACAGTCGTGCCGCCGGAGTAATTGTTTGTACCGGAGAGAATGAGTGTCCCCACACCGGTTTTGGAAAGTGAGCCATTAGAAGTACCGCTAATGGCGTCTTCAAACGTCATTGTCTCTCCGTTGCCGATTTCAAAGACAGCATTGACGTCGTGGAGAAAGAGGCCCGTCCCTTCGGCAGAACCCGGCCCTCCAAATGACCCTGTCGAACCACCTGCGACGGTTCCTCCACTGAAACTACCATTTTTGATAGTTAACTGCCCACCGGAACGAACAAAAATAGCACCACCGAATCCAGCTCCACCACCTCCATTGTCACTAAGGCCATTCGCCCCGCCGTATCCACCTGTACCAGGTGATCCAAAAGTCGTGCCCCCTCCACCTCCTCCGAAGCCTCCGTCTCCAGCTATGTTATTATGATAGTAAGATCCTCCTCCACCTCCTGCGTAACCACCGTCTTTTCCGTCTTGATCGCCCACTGACTGGCCTCCATCGCCTCCACCATAAGAGCCACCTGATGCACCAGAAGCATTTCCCACAACGCCTCCCCCCCCACCACCGATGAAGCCGATTAAAGGATCGTAAACCCCTCCGTCTCCCCCTACGGCACTATTGTTGGAGAAGTTGACATTGTCTAGAGTCAGACCAGCAATATCGTTGACTAAAATTGCTCCACCCGCTCCGAGACCACCACCTCCTCCGTTGTAGCCGTCTGCGCCATTTCCGCCCTTTCCCAATCCATTTTGAATGGTGAGATTATTGATCTCTACAGAACCGCTTTCAATAAAGAAGGGGCGGTAGCTATCAGCACCATCGATCGTATTATTGTTGCCATTCACCGTTACATCGGCGGTGAGGTGCCCCGGTGCGCTGGAAAGGGTAACATTGGAATTAATGTTGATGACGTCACCATCGACGGCGTTCTGAATGGCGGTCGCGAACGTGGCCGAGTCAGTCACATTGAACGTCGCAGCGTTTAGTGATATTCCCGACAGACCGACACATCCTGCGGCAATGAGGATTGAAGTTCGAGGGATTCTTTTTGAGAACAAAAAAAATAGATAGGCTGGAGTGAGTTTCATTAGGTGTGCTTCCTGCGTGGATGACTAACATCAAAAGAAGGCTGGCTTTTCTAATCCAAACGATATCGTCGATCAGAGGAGAGCAAAGAGTGCCACCATGTTTGTCTTTTAAAAATCATCGGCAGGGCTTATCGATGGCCTGAACAATTTGACCGTACGATGGAGAACCCAACCATCCCACATTCCTATTTCAAGTAGGGTATATTGCCACGAATGAAAAACAGGATAATTCAATACGGGATGTAACGGTTGTTGCGGCCAATAATGCACGAATAAAACGACTGAATGCATTGCAGTAGATAGACTGTCAGGCCGAATATAGGGACGCGAGGCTTCGTGCGTATTTTCAGGGGTGAAGCCTTGGAGCAACTAACCGCTGAGCAAATCGAGATGCAGGTGCGGGATTGATTATCAACCTCTTCAGATCTCTTTATCGAGCTCTTCCGGATGGGAGGTGGCCTCATCAGTATCCGCGCGGAGGTCATCGAAAGTCATTTTGAGTTCTTTGATCGCGCCGCCACCGATGACAATCATCATGATGAGGAACGATAGCAGACTGATCGCGAGCACGACGAGCCAGATATTGAGCCAAGTCATAATCTTACTTTCCTCTCTCTACTTAGTGACTGTGAAACTGTTGATTACTTTTCCAATACAGTAGCTGACTTCGTCAGTAATGAAGTGATGATGTATCCCACGGTCGAAAGTACGAACGTGAAAATGGTCATGATGGCACCGTTGAGAATGAACGTTTCTGGTAATGCGCCCAACTCATGCAACTTCAGATCGAGCCATGCTACCGGGTTACCGAGGGCCATGATCCCGGTCAGCCCAAGTAGTATCGCGGCGACTGCGCCCTGGCTGGTCCCTTTTTTCCAGTAGAGACCCCCAACGATGGTGGGGAGGGCTCCCGCGAAGTAGACGGTTCCCGTAATCGCCATGTAATCCCAGAGTTGATCGCTCAGTTCATACCACAATCCCCAGGTCAGCAGCATGATGCCGATGACGACAATCGAAACACGAGTGATCAGAATCCGGGTTCGCTGCGACATTGGTCCAAACAACGGACCACAAATGTCTTGCGTAATGACACCCGACCAAGTCAGCAGGTAGCTGTCGTGAGTCGACATAAATGCAGCCAGCATTCCAGCGGCAATGATTCCGAGCAGGCCGGTCGGGATCAGCTTCGCGAGATAAAGAGGCATGGCGGCTAGTGTGCTGACTTCTCCGGTGCCGACTTTTTCCATCAACTCTGTACCGAGGTCGACATTCGACGCGAAGAAAGCGAACGTCCCCAAACCCAGGAAGACAGGAATCGCGCGTCGGGCGAGGAGCGGAATTGCTGACCAGAAGAAAAGTTGACGGGCAACTTTGGTGTTTTTAACAGAGAGCGTCCGAGAGGCGGTGGTCGGCCAGAGGAAACTGGCGGCACCGACGATAATCATCATTTGGAAGATTGTGGTAAATCCAATACCGGCCTGATCGCCATTAACGATGTTAAAGGCTCCTTCTGGCTTCAAGCTGTCGAACGGATTAACGTATCCGTGCTGATCTGTGGCGATTGACCTCAGTCCATCCAGACCCAAGTCTCCCAGAATAAAGACACAGGCAACCAGAAGAGAAGTGCCCAGCACAAAGAATTGAATGAGGTCGGTGATGACGACGGAGACCATTCCTCCGAGAACAGTATAAAAGAGCACGAGCAGGAGCATCACCGTCATGACCCACTTAATGAGATCGGGATCGTCCATACCGGTCAGAGCGGTGACAAAGATAGAACCTGCCTTCAGGAACAGGCCCATGTTGAGCACGCCTGCCAGTACCATCACCGTGCCGCCCAACACGCGTACGCCGGACGAATACCGTTGTTCGTAGTATTCAGGGATTGTCATGACTTCTGTTTGACGCAATTTAACGACGACAAACCCTGTCGCCCCGATCATCAGCAATGCCACTCCTTCCAAAACACCGAGGTACAAAGCCGCGTATTGCTGAGTGAAACCGAGTTGAGCCATATAGATCACGGTGACCAGGCCGAGTTCGGTACCTGTCATACTGGCGAGGGCCAACCGGATTCGAAGAGTTCGGCCCGCGACGAGATAATCGGATAGATTACCTACATATTTGTTTGCCCATAGACCAACGAGGGCGGACGCCGCGATATAGACAATCACGATCCCCCAGTCGAGAGAAGTGAAGTTCGTTTGGAACAGCTCCATCCTTATAAATCTCCAACCTCACGATTGAGGCGACTAAATGACGGAAGGTGGTAATGTTGCGTCGATCCAGAGTGAAACTACGGCCCGAAAAGCACTTCACGAGCGACAATAGAGTTTTGAAGGGGATTTTCAGCCATTCAACTGGTCCCAGTCTGGAAATGTCGCTATAAAAGCGTCCGACAGTGGTTGATTTGGCTGTGGTACGTTCATTACAATGCCGCTCTGGTTTTAAATGGCGACAGAGGTACAGTGCTTAGGTCCGGTAGGACTCGACGATGATACCTTTGATATCCACTTTCAAAACCATAAACAGCCTAACCAGCTGGATTTAATTCTACAAATCATCAGCAGGCGGTTTCTGGATTTATTAGGTCGGACAGAAAAAACGACTGGTATCAGAAGTTTTGGCTTCGTCCGTCTAGAATCCATTTTGAGCCTGCACTGTGGTCTATAACTGAACAGACAGAGTTTCGAATACTATTGGAGTTGGTCTCGTGACAATCGACAAAAGTTTACGCCGTGGTAGTCGCCTGGTTCGCAGCCGGAATGTTTTGACTCGCGATGAGCGTATTGAACGCCTGCAAATGGAAGATCGTTGGACTGACGATTCTTCAGCCCTCGGTCTGCCGAAGGTCCGCGTTATCAAAACCGTTGCTGGTAAAAAGAAGAAGAAAAAGAAAAAAGACGACGACGAAGATTAAGTCTTCGACGAATCTCGTATAGTCAAAAACTAATACAGACAAAACGCCTCCAGCGATATTCGTTGGCGGGCGTTTTCTTTGCGCGCGAATCAAATCGCTGCGATTCCTCACTTTGGCTTTTCATGTCGCATGATGTTCAATGTGTTTCAAGTATTCATGCTCCTCCCCAATGCCGGTCTTATGTGTTCAAACGCACTCTGGTGAGGGAAATTGCGTCACTGAACAGGATAAAAAACGGAACTGGTGGTCAATTCCGTCCATGACAGTTAAACACTTTGGAGCGAAAAAGCCGATCTAACCCGATATTCATATATGAAAATGAACTCTTCTTAACTTGATTGTCGGTGGCCGTTCCCGAAGGGCTGATTTGTCAGGCAGCACCGAGTCAGGAAAAGAATCGAAGGAGTTCACTGGCCGGAGACGAATTCAGGATGCAGGTAGTCGGCAAAATCAGAGCCATGGTTGGAGCGCTTCCGAAGGCGTATATTGCCCGTGAAGCGGACAAAAGTTTTCGACGCATGAAGAGTTGCCGCAAAGTACAGCGCCGTCTCTTAGACGAATTACTGGCAATGCATCGGGACAGTCATTTCGCTCATGCGTTCAAATTGAACCGGATGAGTACGGTGGATAACTTCCGCAAGTTTTTTCCGGTCACCAACTTCGAAGACTATCGCCCTTACATCGAACAGCTCAAAAAAGGCAATCTTCGCGCGATGCTTGGTCGCGATAGTAAGCTTTTGATGTTTTCCCTCAGCTCGGGAACGACCTCGGAATCAAAATTCATTCCGATTACAGATCGCTTTCTGAAAGATTATCGCCGAGGTTGGCGGATCTGGGGCGTTCGCGTATTAAATGAACATAAACCGCTCTGTTCCCGATCGATCGTGCAGCTAACCAGCGACTATGACAAATGTCGCACGCCCGGTGGAACCCCTTGTGGCAACATCAGCGGATTGGTCGCGACGATGCAATTGAAGATCGTTCGGGCAATGTACACGATTCCGCCGGTCGTCAGCAAAATCGAGACACCGGAAACGAAAACGTACACTGCTCTGCGACTTGCACTGGCCGATCCAGAAGTTGCCATGTTGACGACAGCCAATCCCAGTACCTTAATTCACTGGGCTCGGTTTGCCGAAACACACAGCGAAGAACTGATCCGCGATATTCACGACGGTACATTGTCAGTCAATGTTAATGCCAAGGTACGAGGCGAACTGGAAAAACAGATCTCCAAACCACAGCCAGTTCGCGCAAGACGGCTCCATAAGATTCTGGAACGTCATGGTTCACTGGTCCCACGCGAGTGTTGGCCAAACCTTTCCGTACTTGCCGTATGGACGGGGGGAAGTTCGGGGGCATTCCTGCCAAAGGTTCAAGACATTTATGGCGACGTTCCTGTCCGTGACCACGGGCTCTCTGCCAGCGAAGGGCGCATGACGATTCCCATTGAGGATGGAATCTCTTCCGGTATTCTGGATGTGGAATCGCATTACTTCGAGTTTATCCCGGCGGAAGAATACGAAACAAAAGATCCGACGATCCTGGAAGCACATGAACTGGAAGAAAACCGCGATTATTACATCCTGCTCACTACATCCAGCGGTTTTTATCGATACGATATCTGCGATGTCGTTCGCTGTACTGGTTTCCATGGAACCACTCCCCTTCTGAAGTTTCTCCATAAAGGGGCGCATATTTCAAATGTTACCGGCGAGAAAATCACGGAACATCAGGCAATTCAAGCAATCGATGTTGCGAAACAACGCCTCGGGATCTCATGTGAACACTTCACCTTAGCGCCGACCTGGAGTGACCCTCCTTTCTATCATGTGATCTCAGATGATCTGCATGGTGAACAAGGCCCCGTTTCTCGAGAGCATGCAGACCGATTCGCGCATGAGGTGGATTCGCAATTAAAACGACTCAATTGCGAGTATGAAGAAAAAAGGGCAACGGGCCGCTTAGAGCAAATCCGTTGGTATCATATTCCTCACGACGCCTGGCAGCAGTTCTCACGTAGTCGACAACTGAATGTGGGGGGAAGTTTTGAACAATACAAACACCTCTGCCTTTCACCCAGTTTGAACTTCCTCCAAGATTTGCAGAAAAGTGCCGCCGAAGTGAAAATCCGTGAGAAGAACATCATTCGACTGGAGACAATGGATCGCGCAGCATCTTAGTGCCTCTAATGTAGGTGACCCGCGATTATCCTTATGTGAAGGCGGCATTTAGAGAACCGAGTAAATACCGGAAGATACGATTCCCAGTTTCTACTCTGGCTAACCGGTTTCTCAATCTGGTAAGATAAAAGAACGTTTATCTGTTGTCCCCCCGGGACGATCGATCCTCTCTCGCGTTGCTTTTTTATGACCAGGTTTGAACTGTGAGCATTTTGCGTCCAAGTCGTCTTCGTCATAGCTTTCTTTTCCATTGCGGAACGCTCCTTTTCAGTCTGATCATGGGGCAGAGTGCTGGCGTGCTTGCCGATGACGATATCGACTTCAATCGGGATATCCGGCTTATCCTCTCCGCGAAATGCTTTCAATGTCACGGCCCCGACGCCCGTTCGCGTGAGGCTGATCTCCGTTTAGACACTCAGGAGGGTTTATTTGGTGCAGACGATTCCTCAGGAGTCGTTATCCCTCATGCGATCAATGAAAGCGAACTCTTTCGGCGATTGACTTCCGAAGACGAAGTTGAGCAAATGCCGCCTGCGGACTCCGACATCGAAATGACCGATGCCGAGATCGCCACGCTAAAAAAATGGATAGAGAGCGGAGCCAATTGGGCGGGACACTGGGCCTATATTCCACCTGAAATGCCCGAAATTCCGGCGGTTGAGTCCAACAATGAAGACTTAACTGATATCGATCATTTCATCTTACAAACATTACAGGCTAATGAGCTTGGGCTCTCTCCAGTTGCCGATCCCATCACCTTAGTAAGGCGGCTTTCATTCGACCTGACAGGGCTTCCACCTGATCCAGCACAGGTTGCAGCATTCTTAACACATCCATCTGAGCAAGAATACGAGCAACTGGTTGATCGACTATTGGCGTCCCCTCATTTTGGGGAGCGGTTGGCAATGTACTGGCTCGATCTTGTGCGATACGGAGATACTATCGGATATCATAGCGACGCTCCGCAACATATCTCACCCTATCGCGATTACGTTATCGATTCGTTCAATTCAAACAAACCGTTTGATCAATTCACACGAGAGCAACTTGCGGGTGATCTACTGGAGTCTCCGACGGAAGAGCAAATCATTGCGACTGGTTATAATCGCTTGAACAAGAAGACTGAAGAGGGAGGTGCTCAACCCGAAGAGTATCTGACAAAGCACGCGGCAGATCGGGTGCGAACAACCTCAGGCGCCTGGTTGGGAGTGACGTTAGGTTGTGCAGAATGCCACGACCATAAATACGATCCATTTTCGGCAAAAGACTTCTATAGCATGGCCGCCTTCTTCTCCGACATTCAAGAGGTGGGATACTACCGCTCGGGGAAACATGATCCTTATATCGAATTAGGGGTCGATGACAAATTAATTAAACTTCAGTTCCGGTTGGAGGATCAACTTTCCGAATTGCGTAATCCAGCGAAAGAAGACAGGTCACTAACGAGTGAGGAGCGCGCCAGCAAAATCAAAGAAGTAGAAGAACAATTAAAAGTACACAAACAGAAGCTGGAAACTGCGGTTAACAATGGTCGTAAATCGATGATCACCGTTGCTGTGGAACCACGTGAAATGCGTGTGTTACCGCGAGGAAATTGGTTGGATAAGACGGGAGAGGTCGTTCAAGCTGCCCTGCCCGAGTCGTTGGTGCCTGCCCAACAGTCGTCTGATCGATTGACTCGTCTTGATCTCGCGAACTGGCTTGTGTCCGAAGAGAATCCCCTTACGGCGCGTGTCTTTATGAACCGGATGTGGAAATTGTTCTACGGTCATGGTTTATCTCGACGCCTGGACGATGTCGGAAGCCAGGGAGAATGGCCCACACATCCGGAATTGCTCGATTATCTTGCCATAGATTTTCACAGTAACGGATGGGATATCAAACGAGCGATTAAAAATCTGGTGATGACGAAAACCTATCGTCAAACTTCGATTGCTTCTCCGGAACTGCTCAAGCGAGATCCGGAGAACAGGCTCCTTGCGAGACAGTCGCGTTGGAGGTTGGATGCCGAAATGATTCGCGATAACGCCTTGGCGACGTCGGGGTTATTAGTGCGAACCGTCGGCGGAGAAAGCGTCAAACCTTATCAGCCTGCCGGCTACTGGCAGCATCTCAACTTCCCGACGCGAACATGGGAACACGATAAAAATGAGAATCAGTACAGAAGAGGGCTTTACGTTTTCTGGCAACGTACGTTTCTACACCCTAGCCTCCTTGCGTTTGATGCACCTTCCCGGGAAGAGTGTACGGCCGAGCGGCCAATATCGAATACCCCCAAAGCGGCGCTGATACTATTGAACGATCCCAGCTTCGTAGAGGCGGCTCGCTGTTTTGCCGTTCACTCATTGGAAGAGAATAATAACCTCTTCATAACCGACCGCATTGAAAGTCTGTGGACGAGCGCCCTCACCCGCCCCGCATCTTCCACCGAACAACAATTCCTGTTGGAATTATTTGAAACCGAACATCAGTATTATCAACAACATCCTGAAGCTGCCGCGGAGTTACTCTCCGTCGGAATGCAACCGACACCGGAGCAACTCGATCCAGTCGAGGTCGCATCGTGGACGTCCGTGACTCGAGCGATTATGAACCTGCACGAATTTATCACGCGTAATTAGCCTGGGATAATCTAGATTATCCCGTACTTCGACGAATCCTCTTTTGCTTCAAACTAATCTAATTGCTTAATAACCTGCTTAACCTGATCGAGAATTCTCGTCATGAGTTATCTGTCTCAAGAACATCATCAACTATTACGCCGTACCTTCCTGAAGCGGTCGACGCTCAGTGTGGGTACTGTGGCGCTTTCATCGCTTCTTAGCGAATCGTTGCTGAATCCGTCGCCGGTGCAAGCCGAAATGAAAGCTCGGCTCGGTTTGGAACCGGCGGTGCCGAATATGCCGCACCTGCCACCGCAGATCAAGCGGGTGATCTTTCTGAGTATGTCGGGTGGTCCGTCTCAGTTTGAGACTTTCGACCATAAACCGAAACTTGATGAGATGCACGGTAAGCCGATGCCTGCATCGGTCACCAGCGGACAACCAATCGCGCAGTTGCAGGGTCAGGACTTGCTGTGCCAGAAATCGATGTTCAAATTCAATCGGCACGGGGAGAGTGGGCAACAGATTTCAGAGTTGTTTCCGCATCTTGGAACAGTCGCCGATGACATTTGTATCGTGCGGTCGATGCATACAGATCAAATTAATCATGACCCTGCTAATACGGTCATGAATACGGGAACGTCGATTTCGGGGCGTCCCAGTATGGGTTCCTGGTTACTCTATGGTTTAGGAGCGGAGACTGCTGATCTGCCTGGCTTCGTTGTCCTTACGAGTAAAGGGGGCCGAAACCCGCAACCGATAGCGACACGGCAGTGGCACAGTGGGTTTCTGCCGGGGCGATATCAAGGTGTTGAATTTTATTCGCAAGGTGATCCGGTTCACTTCGTTCGCAATCCATTTGGAGTGGATCGCGACAGTCAGCGCCGTTTAGTCGACACCGTCGGTCAATTGAATCGTCTTCAGCAACAACAACGGTTTGATCCGGAAATCGAGACACGCATTAATCAATACGAGATGGCATTTCGGATGCAGGCTTCTGTTCCCGAATTGATGGATATTCAAGACGAACCGAAGCATATACTCGACATGTACGGAACGGAGGGAGCGGATGGTTCCTACGCTTACAATTGTCTGCTGGCTCGGCGATTGGCCGAACGGGGCGTCCGTTTTATTCAGCTGTATCACCGGGGTTGGGATCATCACAACGATTTGAACAAGTACATGAAAGTTTGTTCCAATCTGACCGATCAACCGACGGCGGCGCTGATTCAGGATCTCAAACAGCGGGATATGCTCAAAGATACTCTCATCGTCTGGACGGGGGAATTCGGACGAACGCCTATGGCACAGTCCAATAAAGGAGATACCGGTCGAGACCACCACATGCGGTCATTCAGCCTGTTTATGTGTGGTGGAGGTATTCGTGGTGGACAAACTTATGGTGCTACTGATGAATTAGGCTATCATGCGACAGAGAATCCGGTGCATGTGAACGACTTACACGCCACGATGCTGCATCTACTTGGAATTGAGCATAAAAAACTGACCTATTTCTACCAGGGTCGGCAATTTCGTTTAACGGATGTTGCTGGTGAGGTATTGCATGATATTCTGGTTTGATCGTTTGAAGTGAAATGTCCGGTTATAATAGCCGTGAGACGGTCCTTAAGTCTGGAAATAGAATGGTTTTCCGCAGGAAAACCGTCCCTTGCCAGTTATACTGTTAATAGTTCTGTTTTAATCATTTCGCTACCATTTCGTTTGCGGGCTAAAAGCAACTGAAACCTCGAAGACCTCCAATTCTCATTTGGACATCACAGACTCAATATGTTCAGTACCGGCAACGGATTCGTTGCTTATTAGGTTCTGGCTAGCTTTCAAATAAACTGAACCGTTTATGGCCCCGAAACCCTCCGACGAAAACGCACAATCGAAGCCTGTACCCAGACCGGCTAACGAATCCAAACCGACGGACACTCCTCGAAAGATGTTCAGTAAGTTTGAGATTCACAAGAAGCTGGGTTCTGGTGGTATGGGATCGGTCTATCTCGCCCGCGATACCGAACTCGACCGCTTCGTTGCGTTGAAGATTCTTCCTAAAGACAAGGCTGACAATCCGACGCTCCTCAAGCGATTCAAGTCAGAAGCCCAAGCCGCCGCTACTCTGAGACATGACAATATTGTCATGGTCTATGGAGCAGGTGAGCACGAAGGCTACTACTATATGGTCATGGAGTATGTCGAAGGGGTCGATGTCCATCGGCTGATTGCCAAGAAGGACCAATTGAGCGTGAAACGGTCGATCGAGATCGTCAAACAGGTCGGTTCGGCTTTGGAGCATATTAACAGTAAGGGAATCGTACACCGCGATATCAAACCTTCGAACCTGTTTATTCAACGAGACGGAATTGTGAAACTGGGCGACCTTGGTCTGGCTCGATCACTTGAAGATTCTGAAGAAGCGGGAGTCACTCGTGCTGGGACCACCGTTGGGACCGTTGACTACATTTCACCCGAGCAGGCGCGGAACAGTAAAGCGGCCGATATTCGGAGCGATATCTATTCTCTGGGCTGCACTTGGTATCACATGCTGACAGGACTGCCCCCTTTTCCGGATGGTAGCCTGACCAATAAATTACATGCCCACGCCGTTAAACCTCCGCCTAATCCGCAAATCGTAAATGAGGCGGTGCCGGATGGAGTGGTTGCCATTATGCATCGGATGATGGCAAAACGTCCTGAGGACCGTTATCAGACTCCGACCGAGTTGATCCAGGATCTCGAACAATCGATCCTGACTAAACAGGATATTGCGAATACCGTTCTCGCATCATTGCAGGAAGAGGATGATTTTATCGAGGCAGAGTCAAAAACACCCATTCCTCCGACAACTGCACCGCAAGATCATTCTCCCAAAACACCTTCGCCGCGAAACCAGCCGATTCAGACTCCACTGCCGAAGGCGGCTAATAAGCAAAAGGGTTCGACTGAAGCCGGGCAAACCACGACAACATCGTCCGAGGTTCAGCCTACAGAGAATCCAAATAACTCGTCGATTCGTAAGATGACAATTCCATCCCAACGGATTGATGCTTCGACTAAAGGGCCCACGGACGACTCGTTTAGAATGCAGGTCGATCCGTTGAAACTGGTGCTTGCAGGGGGAAGCACACTCATTCTGCTGGCAGCACTCATTTATGGAGTAAATTTTCTTTTCCAGACTATGACAACTCATGGCAACTCAAATCAAAGCGGAGTCGTAAACGAGGTTGGGCCGCTGGACAACCGGCAAAAGGATGAGCAAGGAAATCCGGAGGAGAATCCACAGGGTTCCCAAGATGGCTCCGAGTCCAAGGACGAAAAGGACAAGACTGCGTCCGTTACTGTTAAAAGTATCGCTCAGGTGGAAGTCGAAAAGCGTGCCGACCAATTATCAAAAGAGTTCTTTCCAATTCTTGATGCTTCCCAGCGATTACATCTACAGAACTATTCCTGGTTAAATAAATTTTTGATATCAAATGCCGCTTCCGATTTAAAAACCTTAAAAGTGCAACGGTTTTCCAACCGAGCGACAGCGAACGATGCATTTGATTCAGTGCCCCTCGCCTATAAAAATGCGCCTAACAAAGGGGCCGTGATTGAGATTGCCGGGGATCAATCCCTCACACTGAGGCCCATCCGACTTGTTCCTTCGCAGCATATTGTTTTACGGGGGATTTCCAGCCGGGATGGATCACGTCCTTTGCTGATGATTGAACCTTCCGACGTAGATCCACTGTTTGCTGTAAGTAAGGGGACTCTCGAGATTGAAAATCTTGATCTGGTAATTCTCCCTCCCCGTCGCATGACCTCGTCAGCGCGACCTCTGTTCCAACTGGATGGTGGCGAACTCTTTCTTAATGATTCCTCCATCTCTTCGATTCATCCCGCTCCGAACTCCCTGATAGAGATGGTTCCGAATGCACAACTGGCCAATCGAGTTGTGATGCAGGATGTGGTCGTACGCGGCGACGGATTAACTGTCGCAGAGGAGATGAGTTCCACTGATGAACTTGTTTCAGTAAATAGCCTGTTTATCAATAAATCAGTTCCACTATTTAAACTGGCATCATCGAGCGAAGGAACTTCGGAAAGTCAGATATCGCCACCCGCGATCAACCTGCAATTGTTCTCGTCGACTTGCATTTCGGGCAAAAACGGACTGAGTATTCCTGCTGGGCTTGAGGGTGTCTTCCGCGTTTACTCTTTCAAAAACCTTTACGCTGCATTGGAATCTGGGAATCATTTTATTCCTTCAGGCAGTCCAATCACGATGACTAAATTGGGAGTCGACTCTTCAAGACCCGGAGTGAAAATGCGTTGGTTTGAGAAAGGCTCGAACTATTCGGGATGGGCGACGTTATTACATTTCGCCGACGATTCGAGGACGCCAGTCAAGAATGCTAAAGACTGGAATAAGCTCTGGGATTTGGCAGTGACGGATAATCAGGTGAAATTCGACGTTTGGACGACCGCGAATCAAAATCGAATGGGGCCACTCAAAGAACTGAAAGCTACTAACCTATTGGGAGAAAGAGGCGATGGGATCGGATGCAATATCTCGTCCCTCGAAGCGCCGGAAGGTCGTTTGTTACTGGAGCGATACGAAACCCGTTTACTGACGAAATTTGCCGCCTTATTCCCGTTGGAATCAGAAGGATCTACTGCGGAAGAATTCAAGATCCCTAAAGAATCCACTGAATTCTTCGAGCGGTTGCAGTCGGATGAATGGGCGGATAATACGCACTTTGTATTAACTAGTTCCGTCAACAATAAAGACACCTTGGAGATACCTTGGAAACCGGTTTCGGTTACGGGCAAAAGTTTAACAATTGAATTCAGACCCTCGAAGTCGAGTCAAAAAGTCTTGTTTCGTCCGGAAACGACAACGGGAGACAGGGCTCTGATTACCGTCGAACGCGGCGATCTTCGATTGTTAAATCTGGGCTTCGACGCACGCACGGCGCGAAATGGTGAGCTTCCCCGGTCTGTGGTAGACGTGCTTGATGGTAGCTTTCTACTTGAGCACTGCTTAGTTCAAACGACATTTCAGGATCCTGAAGAGAAAATGGAGCCTGTACTGGAGTCGGTGATTCGATGGCGGGAGACCGAAGCGGTAGAGAAAGAGTTTCGCACGGGCCGCATCATCGACTCGTTTTTGTACAGTTTCAATCCACCAGTTCACTCTTCAGTAGAAAAGTCTCGTCTTCAGATCTTAAACAGTTGCCTCCTTTCAGGAAGTTCTGTCGTTCGGCAAGAGATCATTCCCGAACACCAGAATCCAGATAACGAGAACTTCTGGACGAATAGTACTTTGTCGAGTTGGAATCAGTTCTTTGAAATCGTTGACCGGCGGAACCAATCGCTTGATTCCAACTCGATTGAACTGGAAATGTTCCATCTCTTCCTGGGGCCTGCTTATTTGAACAACCAGAAAACTCCTGAACTTGTGAGGTTCAACGGACAATCGCTCGAAAAGCCATTTTTAAGAACGACCATTGCTTATGTTGGCCGTGATGACAGTGTGAGAACGGTGATGGCCTACCGTAATCCAGACGAAAATGAATCGACCGTGACGACAGAAGATCAAACGCGGCTCTTAACCGGTTATGCGAATCCGTTCGACACGTTGCCTGAGGCCGGTAAGCTCTTATCGCTGAAGGCTCCTCTGCCTGAAAAACAGGAGCGATATGTATCGCCCTTGTCGTATGCGATCGATCCAAACAGCGCGGGTGACAATGTGGATGGGACACCAGAATTCGGCGCCGACCTCGACAGTTTGCCTTCTTACATGACGGGGAAGAAGGGTGCCTATTCCAAGGGGTCAAACAATAAAGCCTGGAATCGCAATTCTAACGCGGGGTCACGTGGCCCTGAGTTCTAAATATCGGGGCCTTTGCGACTATCGATGGAATACTTGACTGGTTCTGTCTTGCCGGTTCTTATGCCATGGTGGGGCTTTCAACGATTCTGTGTTCATCGTCCATGCGGGGCCAATTCAAAGTAAACTTACACCCCAATCCAGGGCGGCTTTCAACAGTGATTTCGCCGTTGTGTTCATGTAGAATTTTCTGGCTAACCGCCAGTCCAAGGCCGGTACCTCGCGAGCCTTTTGTCGATTCAAACATGTTAAAGACTTTTTCAAGTTGCGGAGCTGGAATACCGGGCCCATTGTCTTCTACGGTGATGGAAATCCGATCTCGATTCGCGTCGTACTCGGTAGCGATCTGGACCTCACCCTCGTCACCCTGCTTTTCAGCAACAGCGTCAATAGCATTGCTCACTATATTTAACAGGGCACGATGAATCCCCTCTTCATCGAACCAGGCCGGAGGTATCTGGGTATCAAGATCAAGAGAGATAATCACATGAGCTTCCTCTGCTTTGCCTTTTACCAGTTCTTCAACGTCAGTAGCGAGTTTGTTAACGTCTCCTTCGCAGTAAGCAGGTGCTCGTTCTTTGCTGAATGTGAGCATGTCCATTACTAAGTTGTAGATCCGGTTCTGGTTTTTCTCAACGATCTGCCACCCTTTTTGCAGCAGCTCTTCGTTCATGTCATTGAGGCCATTGTTGACGAGATAACTGCCGCCACGAATTCCCTGCATAATATTTTTGATGTGATGGCTGAGCATGGCGATCGTCTGACCCATCGCGGCCAGTCGCTCTGCCTTTAGTAATGCATTCTGATAACGATGGTTTTCAATGGCGAGAGCCGCTTGCCCGCCAATAGCGATGAGTAGCCTCAACTTGGAATCGGAGAAATGGCTTCCCTCCTGAGAACGATAAAGCATTTCCTCGGAAGTCATCGTGGTGTCGACATAAACGACCCCCAGCAAGTCATCTCGGCCCTGCAAAGGAACGCACATGGCCTCGCGAACGCCTGCCTGAAAAATGGACTGCCCATGGTCGAACCGTTGATCGGTTTGAGCGTCAGAGGTACGTACACCCTGCCCTTTTTTGACGACATAATCAACGATACTCATCGAGACTGGCATCCGTTCAGATTGCCCCGTTCTATCGATAAAGACACGCGGGATTATCTTTCCTCCTTCGGGCGAGAAGAGGAGGACACAACCTCGATCTGCACCGACAACTTCCGTCGTCAGATACAAAATACGATCAAGGAGCTGATCAGGCGAAAGTGTCGGTCTGACGACTTCTTCGGTGATCTGGTAGAGGGTCGTCAGTTGGGCCACCATCTCGGCCTGTTCAGCGATTCCCTCTGCTGGATTTACACCTGTAAAAGCGGCGACAGTGCGGTCGCTGACTTCGCCCACAATTCGAGATCGTTCGAATTCGGGAGCTTGTCTTACAAACGAAATTCGCGACGCGGCTATCTCCTGCGAGGAATGAAACTCATCGCAGGTAAACAGGAAAACTGTTTCGCCGACTTGGATTCGGTCACCGTTGGTCAGAGAGTGTTCGGCAACGGGTTTGCCATTGACCAGGGTTCCATTGGAACTGTTATTGTCCAATAAAGTGAAGTTGCCCGTTTTGTGCTGTATCGTGGCATGAGCTCGCGAAACCAGATTATCCGTGACGCGGATCTGACATAATGAACCGCGTCCAATTTGATATCGGCGTCCGGTCAAATCGTAACGGTTTCCATGGTTTTTGCCTTCGATGACCAATAAATTTGCCTGGGTCACGATGACGACCTTTATTTGTTCAAGAATGAGGAGGAGTTACAGGACAGTTATTGAACGCAGAAATGACGAGATGGAAAGTGAACGAGTGCCAAAGTCTGGGAACTGGAAAGCAGAGGTAAATAATGCGAACGGAAATACTGGGTATTAAAAATGTGTATTAAAACTGTGACTTAAATCAGTGTACGACATCCCGGGGGTGTTGTGAATTCGTCTCGACTGAAAAAGCGGGACATATCCGGTCTGCCCGCTTTGTTTTGGTGGAAGAGTTCCCCGCAAATCTCAGGTCGGGCTGGAACAGAGTCGAAAGACGTGCCAGAATGGAGATAGGGTCGCTTTAGCTCCCAAATGGACTTCACCTGGATACTGAGAATCTTCAACAGGAAACTGGCTATGCAAATCCGAATCTCTAAATGGATGTTCCCAATGTTAATATTGGGGATGTTAACTACCAACTCATTTCTATCTGCTGCCGAACCAACAGCGAATGAGGTCTCCGCACGCGAACTGGCGTTTTCACAATTATTGAATAACTCCGTGTTGGTAGGGCAGTTCAGTATCGATGGTCAGAAATCAACAGACCCGCATGAGGAAAGGTACGAGATTGAAAGTGTGAAGAAATATCAGGGAGATTTATGGACTTTCACTGCCCGCATTAAGTATGGAAAACACGATCTCAAAATTCCGATGACGCTGAAAGTAATCTGGGCCGGGGACACGCCCATGATTAGTATGACTGATGTGAGCGTCCCTCCGCTGGGAACGTTTACGGCGCGTGTTTTCTTCCACGATTCCCGATACGCAGGTACATGGCAACATGGCGATGTCGGTGGACACATGTGGGGCCGCATAGAAACAGCTAAAGCCCCCGCTGTTGATTCAAATTAATAGACGTCATTTTCGTCAGAAGAATTGCTCACAAACATCCTTTGAACTACATAGAAACATTTGTCTGATTATGACTTCTCTTTCTGCTTCTCGATTGACCGTTGCACTGCTTGTCCTGTGTATTTCCTTGTCTCAGGCAGTGGCCTCTGCTCAAGGCAAGGCCAAAACCACACTGGAACAGATCACTCAGATTCCGACTGCTGATGGAAAACAACAACCGATTCGGGTGTTCGTCCCGGAATTGGAAAAGAAAGAAGCGGTACCGCTGCTCGTCTTCCTGCATTCCTGGTCAGGGAATTACAAACAGTCAAATATGAAATGGGTAATGCAGGCTCAAGAGCGAAACTGGGCCGTGGTGCTTCCCAATTTTCAAGGTCCTAACTTTCAGCCCACGGCCTGTGGATCGGAGCTGGCGCAGCAGGAAATTCTCGACGCCCTTGATTACATGATGAGCACTTATCATATTGACAGTAGCCGCATCTACCTCGCGGGGGCTTCGGGGGGCGGGCACATGTCGATGTTAATGGCGGCGAAACATTCCAGTCGATTCTCGGCAGTCTCGGCTTGGGTCGGGATTACTGACTTGAATGCCTGGCATGAATTTCACACGCGCGGAGAGAAACCAACTGGCTACGCACTTAATATCGAGGCCAGCTGCGGTGGGAAACCGGGAGACTCCGACGAAGTCGACGCTCAATACGTTGCACGATCTCCTTTGTTCCACCTCGGGAATACTGGCGATTTACCCTTGGATATCGCCGCAGGAATTCATGATGGCCATACAGGTTCAGTTCCCGTCAGTCACTCATTGAATGCTTTTAATGTAATCGCTTCCTCTCGCAATGAACCGACGATTCCTGAACAGCTGATTCAGGAAATTGTGGAGACAGAAGAGGTTTCCGCAGATGTTTCCGTATTCGATTCCGGGAGTGACTCAAACGAGAACTACCCACGGAAGATTCATCTACGCAGAACAGCGGGGCCTGCACGCGTGACTATTTTTGAAGGTGGGCATGAGGGTTTGGCAGCGGCTGCCATAGAATGGCTTGCTCAGCAGCAGCGGGAAACGAAGTCGGACGAATAATTGAAATCATCCATCGGCCGAGCGATTGATGGTATCATATCGCAGGATTTCGCAGACCGAATATTCTTGTCAGGACAAGGACGCCGACGGCCAGGAAGACCATCATCAGAGAGACGGCGACGGCGTCGTTTAATCGACCCAGACTGAGTTCCAGGAAGACGCTGACGGACATCACTTCTGTTTTATTTCGAGTGGTCCCTGCGAAGACAAGTAGCGGTCCAAACTCTCCTAGTGCGCGAGCCCAAGCGAGAGTCCCCGCTGTCAGAATGCCGTGCCATGCTTGAGGCAGACAGACACGGCTGAATGCCTGCCGTTCATTGCAACCGAGGGTGAGAGCAACCTGTTCCAACCGGGGGTTAATCTGATCGAAAGTCGCCCGCATCATCTGGATGGAGAATGCTGCTGCGACCATAAACTGGGCGAGAACCACCCCGGGAATCTGAAAAACGAAATAAGGGGCGAACTGCTTAAAGGGTTGGAACTGAAACAGTACGAGCAGACTGATCCCCAATACCAGTGGTGGCAGGACGATGGGGACATACAGGATCGCTTCGAGAATAGTCTTGCCATAGAAGTTGTAGCGGGAAAACAGATACCCAATGGGAATCGCTACAAGGACGGATAGAATCGAACTCATCAGGCAGGATATCAACGTTAACTTGACCGAATACTGAATCTCTGGTTGTTCCAGCAACCTGGCCATGGAGACCAGGGGACGGCCAATTGGTTTGAGCCAGTCGGGCCAATTCTGCATAAGTTGATTTGCTTCATCGCTCCGAGCCAGATAGCCGATATCCCCAGCAAGCATGCTGATCAGGAAACCGATATACATCAGGCCAATACCAGCCATCACGATATAAAACACCACGTCGGATCCGACCCGGTGTTTTCTTTTAACGATCGTTGGAGTGATGTTTTGACTGGTGTCCGGCATATTAAAGCGGTTGGAACTCGTGGAAGTTAGTGGAGTGGCTATCAGGTCCTCATAGTCGATCTACAAGACTGCGGAAAATCTCCGCTGATGTAAACACAGAATCAGTGATACGATCAGGGAGTCATTTTTATTGCTCTGCGGGTTCGGGTTCCAGCAGCCAGGTAAAGCCGGCGGTTTCGAAAGCCTGCTGAGAATGGGCGACCTTTTCATATAAACGCCGCGATAGATATTTCTTTTCACTCGACTTCGCGATGCTGAATGGCTGGATCGCCTTAGACTCGTCTGTCTTAATTGGGATGACGTCGAGGTTGTCCTGTTCCGCCTTAGTATCTGTAAGATAGGCAAGAACCGCGTCTACGGAATTTGTCAGCACCAACGGTACAAGCTGAGCGGAACTCGTTGTTTGAGTCGCGATGTTCGGTTGGATTTCTTCCGTTAAACTTTGTGCGTCGAAAATTTGTTTCGTGAGTACGCCAATCGTGCATTGTTCGGGTTGGCCGACAGCCACGCGCATCCCTTCTCGCGTCAGGTCGTGGAGCGACTCAATCTTTTTCGGATTGCCTTTGGGAACTGCGATCACGACGTCGGTGGAGGAAATGTTGACATCTTCCTGAAAGAGATCGTTTACCTGTTCGAGGTAATATCGGTCGCAGGCCATATAGGTGTCAGGAAAACCTGCTCCCTGATCCTGGTCGAGAATCGTACGCATTTGACCGACAAGAATTCCACAACCATCGTAGCGAGTGTTGACGGTCACTCCTTCTCGAGCTTCGAATTGTTTAATCGCTTCTTCAACAGCACGTCGATTGACGGAGCCACAGTAGAAATTCAATTCTGGATGTTCGGCCCAGATGTCTCCATCAGGGATGGCGTTGAATCCATGCTCGGTGAAGGACTCCAGTCCTCTATCACGAGCGGCAATATAGCGGGCGAACTTAAGAGCAGCGGTAGGATTGCTGGCACTGGTTAGGACGCCAATCTTTACTTGTGCTTTTCCCGCATCCAGTTCGGGCAATTCAATAACTTCCAGGTCGGGATAGTTTAATGCGGTCGTATCCCAGACGATACCGACATCGGCGCTACCGATTTTGACATCATTCGCGACTTCGGGAACGGTGGCCTTCATCACTCCTTTGTTGCGAATCTTTGCTTCGAGTTTCTTCCAGTGGCCCGAGTCAGTGAGAAGCTTTTCTGTTTTACGCCCAACAGCGGCCTGCCCCGGATTGCCAATGGCGATAATCAAATCTTTACTGACCAGGTCATCGGCAGACAGTATCCCTTTCGGATTTCCGCCAGCAACGAGTAAGACAGGTTTCATCGTCGCCAATGGAAGCGTTTCCTGTATAAGTCCCTTGGCTTGACCTTGAGTCATGTAGACTTCGTCAGCGGAGAGAAAGAGGTCGCCAGTCTGGCTGGCCTCAATCTGACTGAGTAACGTGTTTGATCCACCGTACTGAAGTTGAACCTCGACGCCATACTCTTCCATGTATTGCTTAGCAACATCTTCCGTGACAGGTCGAATGCCTGCTGCACAGAACATGACCAGATTCTTACCTTCACTGGTCGAGTCAGTCTTGTCGAGCGAATACAGGCTCCAACTCAGGACTGCAATCACAAGCAGCGCACCGCCTACTAGCAGGAACAGGCTGTCAATCTTTCCGTTACGTTCGGTGAGTTTCTTTTCCAGAATGATCATAAGTTTCAGCAAAAATAGGGGGAGTGAATCGAGGGAGGAGATAGAACGATCTTTGCTGGAATGTTCTGTCGAGGTTTCTGCTGCGACATCCGTGTCGAACAGCAGCCTACATCAAATATCTGAGTTAACTGAGCTAAAGATGAAATTATTCAGCAGCGGCTTTCGTATCTTTCTTGGCTTTCGCTTCCAATTCAGCGGACACTTCCGGGTTGGGGGTGGCATCGGCTTCAATTTGTCCTGAAGTCCATTTGATGCCTTCCTGAATTGATTTCAGGAAATCAGGGTTGGACCAGGTTTCCTCGCGGTGTCCCAGATTGTTGACGTAAACCCGTCCTTCTCCGTAATCTTTAATCCAGGCGACGGGCACCATGTAAGGCCGTTTTACTTTACTCTTGGCCATGTTGATGCTTAGCAAGACACGCACTTTTTCAGGTTGCCAATTCTTATACTGATAGATCTCATCCTGAATGACGTATTCTTCGCCGAACGACTTCATCATTGGGTTTTTCGTGTCGTTGACAGAAAGTGTCACTTTGCCGTTGGAAGTCCAGGGATGGCCGTTAAAAGTTCCGCCAATCATATCCCAGAATGGTTCGTATTCGTGAAAGGTATCGGTGGCTGAGTGAATCCCAATGACACCGTGTCCTTTAGTGGGTAACCACTCATTGAAGAAGTACTCCAGGTCCTCTTCCGCGATCGGCAAATTACCAGTCGTGTAAAACATGACCAGATCGTAATTCTGGAGATTCTCTTTTGTAAAGTCGGCGGCAGAGTCTTGAGTGCAATGAACTTCAAACTCACCCGTTTGCTGCGCAAGTTGAGTCATCGCGATTTCAGAAGGAGAAAGAGTCTTTTCCTTCCGGTTAACGGAACCATGAACAAAGCCGGCGCTTTGGGTCACCATCAGTATTTTGACCTTCTCAGCCGCATGGAGTGTCTCTGATAGAGACATTCCACCACAGATCAATCCGATCATAAGAAAATGAGTAAGCCAACGTTGCATAGTGATCTCCAGAAGCGGTTTCAGTAAAATGATAGCCGGCGACAATAAGTTTTCGATGAACATGACATTGGAAAACTTCCTGTAAACGAAAATGTTCTGGCGAACAAACGCTCACAGGTTGCTCTCTACCAGTTTAATGGCTGCCAGAACTGAAAACTATCGAAACTTAACACGGAATCTCAATCATTTCCCCATCCTGTCGGAACCGATCGATTCGAAAAACAGTATTCTTTTGAGCGTATCGGCAGGTATTGGAGAGCAGCAGGTGGAGCGGGAATCGCAGTCACACGGATCACGAATTATCTAACTATTTCATTGCGACTGATTCAGTACACCTGAGAAATCTGTATTTCAATCCCTTAGATAAGAGCAACGCATGTCCAATACTGAAACCGTATATCCAGGCAAATATCTGAATGTGCTCCGGAAGGGGAGATGGGAGTACACTGAGCGAGCGAAATCGTCTGGTGTCGTGGCGATTGCGGCCTGTTATCGGGAACAATTGATTCTGACCGAACAATTCCGCCATCCCGTTGATCGTATCGTGATCGATTTACCCGCTGGACTGGTGGGCGACTCGAATGAAGATGAGAACGAAGCAGCACAATCAGCCGCAGAAAGGGAACTACTTGAGGAAACTGGATTCCGAGCCAGGCACTGGCAAAACGCCCTGACGATCCCGACTTCGCCCGGACTAACATCTGAGTTGGTGGAGATCTTTGTAGCCAAAGAATTGGAAAAGGCTTCTGCAGGCGGAGGGGTTGGAGAGGAAGATATTAAGGTACATCTCGTTCCACCGACTAACCTGAACCGCTTTTGGAAAGAACAACGAACTGCGGGAAAGTTGATCGATCCGAAAGTGTATGTCGCTTTGCACCTGTTGGAGTATCGTGCCGAATAAGGCGGTGGATTCCAATGTCTTATACAGTGCTCTGCCCTAGCCACCCTCGGAGAAGTAGGGCCAGATTTCAATTTGAAATGCCTGTAAGGTGAAGTATCCGAAGAAGGCACAGGCCCATATCAGAATGACGAATCGAAGCGGAGTAATGCTGATACTGCGTGGGAGAATCTTACTGTTCAGATAAAGCAGAACGATGGAATACAAAAACATCACCCCGCCATTCATAGCGGCTGAGATCGTGAGCAGTACCAGAGGTTGCTTGAACGTGGCATCAAACTGACTATAGAGAAGAATCACGGAACCGAGGAAAATCTCGCCCCAGAGAAACATGAAGTAAAGTCGGCTTACAGAGAAGCGGTCATTCGTTCGCAGGTAATTCACTTTGACGATATCGGCGGAGATACGAGCCGTTGCATCGAGGACACCCAATTCCGTCGTCAGTAGAATGGTCGCTCCCATGATCATGAACAGATATTGAGGAAAACTTCCAAACTCGGACTTAATAATACTCGCCTGCCCCCAGATGAAATTGAGGCCGCTGCCATACTGGTCGGCGCCGGCGATCAGTTCGCCATCCTCATTATAAAACATGGAATAGGCGATTAATGTCAAAAGTAGAATGCATCCGAAACAGGTGACGAAGAAACTGAGGAAGTGCTCGATGTTGGCACCGCGCCACCAACCTTGCCAGCGAGCCATGTTTTCTTCGTCGTGTGGGAAGTGAAATCCCGTCTGACTGATCGGTTCCTCCTGGCCGGTTAGCGGACTCGTAATGCGTCCGATGTATTTACCCATCCCGTAGCCTTTATCCATGATAAAGTTGCTCTGACTGAGATTCATCGAACCCCCTGCTCCGGCGAAGGCAAGTGCACCGAGCAGCGTCATTGTGCCCAATCCAGACGCCGCATTGGGCATTTCCCCGAAATTGACCAGGCCCGCTAACATTGCTTCAACGGCATAAGGTTTGATCAGAAAGATCCCGAGCACAATCGCACAGAAAAAGACGATTCCGACGAGCACGAACTGGATCTTTTCCACGGTGTTGTAGACAACGGGCCCCGCTGTCAGCACCAGTCCGACAAGAATCAATCCAGCTATCCCGAAGATCTCGTTGTAACGAGCCGTGTAGGTGAGTCCGGTGCCTTGTTCGAGATTGCTTCGTAATGTTCGAATCCCGTCACTGATCTCCGTCGATTCGGGAAGGGAACCGAGTTGTGTGTGCCAGCCGGCTGCGTCTTCGGAAGTCATCGTTCCGGTCCAGCTGATGGTCTGTTTAGAATCATCAACAGTAACTTCGCTTGGAAGCGCCGTGGTTTTTAGAGCGGCGAAGGCATCCTCGTCCAGACGCACCGTCGCAGTCGGTTCCGGACCAAAGAGGGTCCAACTAAGCATCGATCCCGCCCCCGTCGCCCAACCGGGCCAGGCCCACGGGATGATGTTCATCAAGAGCATGATCCACGCCCAATGCTTCGACAGCCGGCAAAATCCAGTGATCGCGGTTTCACCCGTCACCAGCGTGTACCGCTCGATTTCCATGTTCACAAAATACTGTGTGATAACACCCAGCAGACATGCCCAGAAAAAAACGAATCCCGATTTGAAGGTGATATAGGGCCATAGGACGAATTCACCCGAGCCCAGGCTGAGACCGGCCAGCAGAATACTGGGACCGATCATCTTTCGCCACGGGATCGAATCCGGCATCTGTTTGTATAACAGCGGAGGGAGATTTTTGTGAGGAATCATCTCGTCGGGAACAGGTTGGTCCTCGGTGGGCGTGTCAGCAGAGCTGGACATCACGAGACTTTCATGATTGTCTAAAAGAGGCGCGAGCGGCAAATTAGTGATAATGAAGATCGAATCGATCTGAGAGAATGCTAATTCTCTTTTTTAGGATCGAGTTCCTGCAAGAGGCGGACGGCAGTTTCGACCATCTTCTCCCCTTCACCGGAGATAACACGCGAGTTTACCGTTTCGTAACTTCCCTCAGCGAATGCTTTTTGTGTGGGGATATACCCGGGGGCCGCGTTAGCAAGTTCAACGACCAGCGTGGTTTCGAAGGGAGACTCCTGTTTGATCGCCATGCCTAATTCAACAAATACTTCACCAGGCAAGGTGACAATGGCCACTTCAGGAGCAAGACGGAAAACCTGAACTTCCAATGGGATCGTTTTGTCGGGGTACAACTGGAGTGCGAGGATCTTGTAAGTCTCCACGCGAGACAGAAAAGGAACTTTGCTGTCGGCGACATGGGCAATGTCGATCTCAGCTTGTTTGATCTCATCCTGAGTGTATTTCTGTTTGGGTGAATGAAGGATTTCACTCCGAATTGCAAGCGAAGGGGAACTCGTAGGTTTCAACTCGGGGATCGCTTTTAACATTGATTCGGATAACATCGTGCCGATTTCTTCAGTCGTTAATCGATGTTTATTCGTGACATCGACGTGATTAATATCACCACAGGTCCCGATGCCAAAGACGGAGACGAAATCGTCACCGTACTTTTCAGACAGAGTCTTTTGTAGATAGAACGGATAGTCGGCCGAGTATTTGATTCCGCCAACAGTATCGAGATGCAGTGCGAAGGAAGTCAGCGAAGCGGAAGGGGTGGCGTTCTCTGTGGTGGGCTTAAACAGGATCATGCCGATTTCTGGGTCGACTGGTCCGGCTACTCTCAAGACATTGGGGTTCTGCACACCTGGATTGAAACGGACAGTGCCATTCTTCATATGAAAACGGCGATTGAAATTGACGCGAGTTTCATGTCCATAGCCCGCTTCCATTTCCGATGGTTGGCGATTCTCTACCGCCTGCCAGGAGGATTTGGTTAACTGCTGGACAACGAATGCCGGGTAGTCGACTTTCTCGACAGGGTCTTCTCCATGTTCCTCAACTGCTAATTGATGAAACCGATTACGTAAGGCTCCAAAGTATTGAGGCCCTGTGTGAGAATGGGTCGCTGTAATTGCGATATGTTCCACAGGAATTCCCGTTTGTTTCGATATGCTTTTCCGAGCCTTTTGTGCCAGATTGAGATCGATCCCGACCAGATCGCAAACAATAAAGAGAGCTTCGGTTTCACCCTGAGCAAAATACAAAGTCTTGGCCTGAAGTGGGTCCTTAATCCCTTTATTGAGCCGCTCGTAGAAATAACCGCTCATGCGGTATCCCTCGGGAGGAGTGATATCGATCGTGGCTGCACCGACGTAAAGTGGTTCTGGGTCAGCGGCCGCGCAGAATGGTGAGATTTGGTGAATCAACAGGAGCGTGAAGCAGAATGTAAGAAGCGATCGTATCATGATAGGTTTCTACGTTGTTTCAGGTTCAGGGTTTGTCTTCAGGTCCAGGATGTGGAAGAAACGATGTTCGTCTGAAAAGCAGAAAAACGAGCCAGCTGGGTAATGAACTGATTCTGACAAGTTCATACTATGATATTCAATTCGTAAATTCGATGATAATCGATGCTATAGACGAATGTCGTTCCAACCTTTAGTCTGATTTTTCTAAACACATGCCACCCAAACTGTTGAATAAGACCGCCGTTGTCACGGGCGGGAGCCGCGGAATTGGTCGGGCGGTTGTGGAGCTACTTCTACAAGAGGGAGCCCGCGTCATCGCCGTTTCCCGGTCCATTGATCAACCTGATGGGCTGGAAGAACTTGCCTCGCCTCGTTTGATTACCCATCTAACGGACGTGACCAACCCGTCGGATCTGGCGAGATTGGTGGAATTCACTCAGCGCCGCATTCGCAATGTTGACATTCTCTGTCCACTGGCGGGACGTCTATTCCATGCTGATTTATTAGAGACGTCTCGGGAGTTAATCGAAGAAAACATCCGGATCAACAGTATTTCGGCTTGGGAGACCTTTCAAAAGTTCCGACCCATACTTTCTAAACAAGCGGCTGTTTGTTTCATTACGTTTGCTCCCCTGTTCGAACAAATGGCCGGCCTCGAACAGTTTGCGGGGAGTAAGGCGCTGCTTCGATCTTACGTGCGGTCATTGAGTGATTCCGGTTTGCCTGATCAACGCGTGAATGCAGTCGCGTGCACACCGACACAGACGACAGCTTGGAATGCACCGGATCTGTTACCTCTTGTGAAAGAGAAAAAGTGGAACTGGCTTACTCCTGAAGAAGTTGCCGATACAATTCTCTTTCTGGTCTCCGAAGAGTCGAGAGCGTTACGAGGAACGGAACTGGTTCTGTCGGCACCGGCGAAAAAGAGCGGAAATCGGGTAAGTCGCTGATTCGTCTCACCGCCGAACTGCAATTCTGCTGATTCGCCGTTCCCCGTCATGCTCCTCTTTCGGTATGATGAATCAACACGAATTTTGCCGATCTCCATTCGAAAGACGATTCACCGATGACCTTGCTCCGTATTCAGGGAGGAACAATTTACGACCCCGCTCACGGGATTGATGGCGAGGTGAGTGATCTGTGGGTCGAGGATGGTCGGATTATTGCTACTCCAACATCTCCTGATGTTAAACCGGATCGGACATTAGATGCACATGGATTGGTGGTCATGCCGGCCGGAGTCGATATGCATTGCCATATTGCCGGACCGAAAGTGAATACGGCTCGAAAGATGATTCCCGAGGAAAAACGACGTTCGGAACCGATCCATAAAACCGATTTGACTCGCTCGGGGACGATTGGTTCCGTTCCGAGTACATTCTCAACTGGCTACCTGTACGCCGGATTGGGATACACCACCGCATTTGATGCCGCCATTCCTCCACTCACAGCCCGTCACGCGCATGAAGAGTTCGCCGATACTCCCCTGCTCGACAAGGGGTTCTATGTAATGATGGGTAACAATCATTTTCTGATGGAGCGTATCAAAGCGAACGAGCAGAAATTGGTGAAGGATTACATCGCCTGGTTACTGAACGCGACGCGTGGATATGCCTGCAAACTGGTGAACCCGGGTGGCGTGGAAACGTGGAAACAGAACGGAGAGAAAACGTCGGGCCTCGATCAGACCATCGGGCATTTTGATATCACTCCCCGGGCGATCATCCGCGACATAGCCCGCGCCGCCGACGAGCTACAGCTTCCCCATGCAGTACACATTCATTGCAATAATCTGGGTTTACCGGGTAACTACGAAACGACATTGGAAACGATGAAGGCGCTGGAAGGTTCTCGGGGGCATTTAACGCACATTCAGTTTCATAGCTACGGCGGTGATCCTGATGACCAATCCACCTTCTGTAGCCGAGTGCCAGAGTTGGTTGATTATGTGAACAATCATGAGAATATCACAGTCGATGTCGGTCAGGTGATGTTCGGTGAGACAACCTCCATGACGGGAGATGGACCGCTCGGTCATTTTCTGCATAAAGTAACGGGCAACAAATGGTTCAGCGGCGACATCGAAATGGAAGCAGGCTGCGGAATCGTGCCGATTGTCTATAAAAACAAAAGTCTGATTCATTCGCTGCAGTGGGCCGTCGGTCTGGAGTGGTATCTGATGATGGAGGACCCGTGGCGAATCGCCATGAGCACGGACCACCCTAATGGAGGCTCTTTTCTCGCCTACCCCGAAATTATCGCCCTGCTCATGGACTCTCGCTTGCGTGAAGAGATGTTGCAACAGGTTCCCGCAGGACTGCACTCTATCTGCACTCTTCCTGAGTTGACTCGTGAATACACTCTCAGCGAGATCACGATTATCACCCGTGCCGCGCCGGCACGAATGCTCGGTTTAACGCAGAAAGGGCATTTAGGCCCAGGGGCAGATGCGGACATCACCCTCTATCAGCCTCAGGATGATAAACGGAAAATGTTCGAACTTCCCCGCTACGTACTTAGCGCAGGAGAGGTGATCGTCGACGATGGCGAAATTCGCAAGGTGACCCAGGGAAATCTACAGTCGGTTACCCCCGACTACGACCTCGACTGCCGTCCTTACTTCAAAGACTGGTTCGAAAAGCACTACACGATCGCATTCGATAACTTCGAAATCTCTGATGAAGAACCGTTGTAAACGCCGGTTTCTCCCTAATAGTGCCGCAGCATTTCCTGGCGATAACGGAGCATTACTTCGGAGCGAAGTAGGACACCGACGAGCTGTCGTTGGCCGTTGATGATTCGTTCAACGGGAAGGCTGTCCACATCTCGAGTGCCGAAGTCGCGGATCGCTTCGAGCAGGTTTTCGTCGGGAGAAACAGAGATTGGGCTGGCGAGTGCAATGTCATCCGCGTTCAGGAGATGGGGCGGGATGTCCGTATCAAGCATGCGGTGTAGATCTTCAGGGCGAATAATGCCGATCAGTTGCTTCTCTACGTTCATCACGGGGATCGACTCGATGTGGCTATTCTTTTGAGCGACCTGAATAATTTGCGTCAGATTGTCTGTGTTGAGTACTGTCGGGAAATTGCGGATCATGACATCGCGCACCATCACATGCTCGAGATGGTGCATGTCGAGACCACGAGCGACGGTTTCACCACGACGGCTCAGTTTTTTATCGTAGATACTCTCGGGATCGACGAAGCGGGCCACCAGACTTGCGAGTCCAGCGGAAACCATAATTGGAAGAATAATGCGGTAGTCACTCGTCATTTCATAAACAATGATAATGGCACTCATTATCCCGTGGGTCGTCCCTGCAACCACGGCTCCCATACCGACGATAGCATAGACCCCAGGGTGCGCGCTGAACTGTTCGGGCAGATACAGGTTCAGTAAAAGACCGAAGCAGGCGCCTGTCGTGGCACCAATATATAAGGAAGGAGCAAAGATTCCCCCGGAGCCACCTCCACCCAAGGTAATGCTGGTCAGGAGTGGTTTGAGCAGTGCCAACGGAAGGAGCCACCAGAAGGTGCTGATCATTTGCGGCTCGCTGAGTTGCACGACCTTTTCCTGTCCGGCTTCCAGTTCGTGGTCACGGATCGAGCTGGTCTTTTCGCTGAACTCTAGATGAAGTGCATGATCGACGACCTCATATCCGACACCGAATAACGGTGGTTCTCGGTGCTCTCCTGCTTCCTGGCGATAGTTACTGTAGTTGGATGGGGCGGGAGGAACAGGGGGATAAAGAATGCCAGCTAGTCCGACAATAAAGCCCGCGAGAACGGCACGTTGCCACCAGCGCGAAACATTTTTTAGTGCCAGATCTTCAGTGTAATAAACGAGCTTAGTAAAGGAGACGGCGATTAATCCACAGACAACCCCCAGAATCAGATAGGAAGGAAGCTGAGCCCAAGCCCCTTCAAACTGATGATACAGTTGTGTGAAGGCAGGATTGAAACCGTGTTCTCCAATTTCGGACTGCACTACGGCGGCCAAGACCGAAGCAATTACAATCGGTGTCAGGCTTTCGACCGCGAAGTTTCCTAACACAATCTCGCTGGCGAACATCACCCCGGCGAGGGGGGCGTTAAATGTCGCGCTGATTCCAGCGGCGGAACCCGAGGCGACAAGCACCTTCATGTTTCGCGCTGACAGTTTCAAGAACTGACCGGAGATACTCCCGAGGGCCGCTCCAATTTGCACGATCGGGCCTTCACGACCGACGGACCCACCCGTACCGATGCAGATACCACTTGCCAGAATCTTCACGAAGGCGACGCGGGGTCGGATCAGGCCATCTCGTCGTGCGACGGCGGCGATCACTTCGGGAACTCCGTGCCCTTGAGCTTCAGGCGCGAATCTCAGTGTTAGCCAGGAGACTATAAGTAAACCGAGAATCGGAGTGAAGAGGAGCAGGTAGAAGGCGGGTGGTTTATCGTCGCTCCAAGCCAGAATCGCATCGACACTCACATAGCTGACCGCATGGATGAGATGAGTAAATACAACAGAGCCCAGTCCGCCGGCGATGCCAATCAGAATGGCCAGAAAGATCGTCAATGTGACTTCATGCGTGAACCATTGGCGCAATGAGGACACAATCCAGTTCTGGGCGCGTGAGAAGACGTTATCTTTGCGGGGCGGCTCCATAATTTTATTAACTAGGAGAATCGGCGAAGCGATTGTTATTTTAGAGGCAGGGGAAAAGGTGGGACCAGGCAGACAGCATCTCGGAAAATCGTCTTGGACGAGATTATTCTTCATTCGCTAATCAACGAAGCCGGTCGCAATAAGGGGGTCGGATCGAACTCACGAACTGCAAAATCGCGTGCATTGTCCCAAAGAGATCGATAGAATAAAACTCCCCTCGTGGGGATGCCAGTCCCCTGCTCTCGAATTAAGGTGAATTCCCGGAGAGTAAGCAGAATTAAATCCAATCTGGAGTCATCTCTGCAACTTCCTGCAGTTTCTGGGTCTCAACTTCATTTCCCGGTCCTCTCTGGACGGCTGATCTTTAATTCGACGGCCACAATCCCTATTACAATTTGATCTCCATTTTGTCTGGTGTCAGTATGAGCGTCTCTCCTTCAAAATCCCATATGCAAAATCCCTCGCAGACAGGGGGAGACGGCTTCTGGAGCCGATGGACAGCTACTTGGTTCGAGCCCGTTCCTATTCACGGACTCGTTTTCTTCCGCATCGTGTTTGGTTTACTGATTGCGTCTCTGATCATCAGTAAGTACTTCGGACTCGACTTAATTGGCCAGTACTATATTAAGCCAAATTTCCACTTCACTTACTACGGTTTTTCCTGGGTCAAACCTCTGCCTCCAGCGGGGATGTATGCTGTCTTCTGGGCAATGCTCGCCGCCTCTCTGGGAGTCGCCTTCGGATTTTGCTACCGCTTCTCTGCAGCAACCCTGTTTGGACTTTGGACTTATGTATTTCTGTTGGAGAAAGCGGTTTACCAGAACCATCACTACCTGGCGATGCTAATCGCCTTCGTTCTGATTTTCATTCCGGCCCACCGAAAGTTTTCACTGGATGCCCTCTTCCGTAAGAAGATAAGGCAGGATGTCGCCCCCGCCTGGTCGCTCTGGGCGATTCGTATCTTAATTGCCATTCCATACATATACGGTGCGTTTGCAAAGATGAACGGCGACTGGCTTGCCGCCCGTCCGCTATGGATCTGGATCAATGTCGGTACCATATCGGAGGCGATGCCCGAGGCGATGAAGGTGGAATCGACAGCTTGGTTCATGAGCTACTATGGACTGTTGTTTGACTTGCTGGTTGTCCCAGCCCTCTTCTGGGGACGCACGCGATTGCTTGCCTGCCTGGGAATTCTGGCATTTCATGGTTCAAACATTTTTCTGTTTTACATCGGGATCTTCCCTCCCATGATGCTGGCCAGCACCTTGCTCTTTTTCCCAAAAGATTTCTTTCCGAACTTGGTGGCGGCAATCAAAAGAGAAAGAAAATTCGACTGGTCCCTCTTGTGGAAAACAGAAAAGATCGAATTACCTGAAACGGGACTTCAAAACCCGACGGGCTCTCAGCGATTGGCAATCTGTTCGCTCGTGCTTTTTTTCGGGTTCCAGTTTCTGTTCCCATTCCGGCATTTAATGTACGCAGGGAATCCATCTTGGAATGGACGGGGTGATCTGTTCGCCTGGCGGATGATGTTGGATGATAAACGAGGTCAGGCACAATTCCGGATGATGGACTTCAAAAACAAACAGGAAATGTCCGTTCGGACACTCGATCCAAAAGCGAAAATCAACCTGTCTTTGGTCCAGCAACTCAGTATGCTGCGGCAACCGGATATGGTGCTGGAGTATGCCCAGTTTCTGGAGGACGAATATGTAACCGCCCGCAAGGGAGCTGTTTCCAAGGAAGATGTGCGGGTATATGCCCGTGTTCTTGCCAGCTTGAACGGTCGCCCATACCTCGATATGATTAATCCCTCGGCGGATCTCACTGAGATTAATCGTCGCTTGATTGAATCTGACGACTGGATAATCCCAGAGCTGCCAGCAAGTCAAACACCTAAGCACTTGTCAGACTTGATGTTACCGGAATTGGAAAAATAAGGTGAATTCCTCAAACAATGCGAACTCGGACGACGTATATAATGTCTGAAGAGATAGAATATGGTGATTTTCGGTTCGGATTAGCGTCCGGATTGCCGAATAACTGAAGTGAGAAGATGATCTTTTACAATTGAGAGTCACGAATTGGGGGCGATCGGCTTCGACTGGATCGCCGTAGATTGAGGTGGCGTGTCGTGGTTAATCTGCAGGCCACGTAAAAAGCAGATTAAACAATAACTGCAAATAATAAACAATTTGCAATGGCTTGCTAATTTAGGTTAGCGTAGCTCCAGCCTAGGGATCCCTGACTGAGGAGACCGAAAGCTGGTTGACAAAATCAGTCTGGTATCAGGTCAATGTTCGCTACGCCTGATACGAGATAAGTGGTGAACTGGTTACTGGAGGTTTTGTTTATTGACCCAAAGGTAACGAGAAACAATCGATAAACTACACACGTAGAGGCTTCTCTCAAAGCATCACAGGACGCGGGTTCGATTCCCGCCGCCTCCATTCAGGGTTCAAGGTCTTAATTGACTTTGAACCCTTTTTTAATGTATTGAAGTTGATGTTTCAGGTGCAGTTGTGGCAGTCCAAAAAACCGAAAAACAGGCGGAATTGACTAAATAAGTGACTAAATATGCCTTGCCAATTGACTACAACTTTCCCAAACTGAACTATTGTCGAAATGACTAGTATCCCTGTTCTGCGAATTGAAGGCTCAGAATGGCAGCCAGTTCCAAGAAAAAACCAGCCAACAATCGCCCGAATATCGGCTGGGTGAAAACCTCAAATGGGAAGCGGGTTCCGAAGAGATTCACCATCAATGGTACACCTGCTGAGTTTCGCCAAAGAGTCACTGCGTTAAAACAACTTTGGGATGACGTCTGTGTGGACCAACAGACTATATCTGGTCCGGGCGTAGACTTGCCTAACCCCAATCCACCAGTGTGGTCAGGTTGGGCCGTATCGTTTGCGGAGAGACTTCAAAAGGGGGAACTGACCATAACCGTTCCTCCCGTTCAATATGAACGACCGCTCAACTACGCAATCAGAATCAATATGCTCAAAGCAACGTATCCCTCGCTGCACATAATCGCCACTGGCGATTATGAGATTGGTCAAGCTGAACTGACTGAAGGCATGAACGAACATGTCAAAAGAGATTATGTCAAAACCGGTCGTATTCAAACAGCAGCGCCATTCACCTCAGGCGAGTTGGGAACATTGCATGGTGCTCTGTCAGACTACATCGAATGGTTGCAGGTCGAATACGAATCGCCTGAAGCCAATGAAACCATCACTGATACTGGTGATGGCAAAACTCGAATGGCAAAATCATTTCTCAATCGCTTCGATGACATGCCTTTGCAGGCTCTAGACATCGATGGGATAGAAACCATCGTCCAGTATTTTCGCAATCGTCCAGCGAAAATGTTGCCCAATGGAAAACCATCGGGAAAATCAATGGCAGTTCGATCCTGTCGAAATGCAATCAAAGAACTTTTCTTTTTCATGAGGTGGCTCCATCGCAACAAAAAATACCAATGGCAGCTTCCTCCTGACGCCATGTTTATCAGTCGGCAAATAAAAGAGACTGAAGACGAAGTCAACGAACAAGCAAAAGACACTCCCGTTTATACAATCGAACAACTTACCATCCTCAACAAATATGCCACACCTATTGAACGTGTCTTTTTTCTCTTGGGTCTCAATTGTGCCTATGGTGCAGACCAGTCAACAAGGCTGAGAGTTTGCGAAGTGGACTGGAAAACACATTTGATTGAACGTGTTAGGTATAAGAAGAAAACAAAATCAACACACAAACTATGGGCTCAGACCATGCAGGGTCTGCTGTGGTGTAAAGGTGACCGAACAAATGGTTCTACGGAAAGGCTGATCCTCAAAAAGAATGGTGAGAGTTACTGGAGAAAAACCAAAGGTGGCGCAAGGGCTAAAGATGCACCTAAACTTTTCAATAACCTAGTCATGAGAGTTCAGAACGATTTTCCTGATTTTCCTTGGTTAGGTTTCAACGCACTGAGGGATACATCGATAAACTTAGTCAGACAACATTCAGATGGAGAACTGTCATCGACGCATGCTGCTCATAAACATCAAACAGACGATAAGCATCTAAATGCTTACTCAAATCCCAGAATACAGAAGTTGTTTCTGGTGCTGGATATGCTCGAATTAAAATTAGCACCTGTCTTTGAGGCTGCTGGTCTTCATCCATTTGAGCAACCTCCAAAGAACTATCTTGGTCACAAGACCATTGAGCAGATAAATGACATGTTGAAGGATGGGAAGCGACCAGTAGAAATTGCCAGAGAATGTAGAGTGAGTAACGCAACAGTCTACCGGTACAGAAACAAGCTCAAATAAGAGGACCTAGGGGGCGGTACACTGAGAATGTGCCGTTTTTGCGGGGACTGAAAAATACTGCCGCAAAATGGTCTTCGGTGTAGACCAACCTAGAACGTCTGCAAATCTTTTTCAAGAAACCGCCAATTTCTGGTGTACCGGTTTTCAAACCATTTCAGCCTGTCCAGCCAGCGACGATTGCACTCAAGAAGTCAAAATGGGAAGCTCACTCTCTTCCAAGCTGTGACACAACATCTGAAATCAATTCCAAATACTCTGTCTCACCGTCGAATACCTCTGAGCCTCCATTGAGAAATGCGGTCGTCAATCCTGTGCGAGCCTTCTCAGGATCACCGAGTTGATGAAACACTTGCCCTCGGCGTAGTCGAATGAATGGGTTTGACGCTCCACCGGGACAGAGCAAGATGTCGTTCAACGCTGCTTGTGCTTTAGCACACTCCCGTAACTTGTAGAAGCAGTCTGCAATCGCACCAATTGCCTGTGTGGCCTCTTCGTGATCCCGTTTCGGGTCAGGGATCAACTTGGATGCGTCTTGAAATAGCAGGCGTTCCGCTTCATAGTCTTCTCCATCGAAGCAGAGTTCGCCATCGGTCATCAGATTGCGAAACTGATATTGCCAGCTTTCCATCAGAGTCCTCGTTTCCTGATTTCTACTCTCTTTTAAGCTGCGTCACTCACCTTGTTGCCGGTCAAACTCTGCGTCGGCTTCATTCAAGATATTCGCAAGAACTTCGGTGCTAATTTGACACTTGTCGAGAAACGTGCAGGTGTCGATTGTCTCACCCTCGGGTAATTCGTAAATCCTGCTGTCTATCGAGAGTTCGCCTAGAGTTGCCATGACCTTTCGAAGAAGTCCAGCGTTGAAGTCATAATCGCTGTTGAACAGATCAAGTTCAATCACAGGAGCGTTGGTCGCCAGTGATGTGCGAAGTTCCTCTAAACTCTTCTGGGTCACTTTGTGAAGCCGGAACACCACGTCTGCACGTTGTGCCTGCTGTTCCAAATAGACAACAATACGAGACATTGTTTTTCTCTGACAAATAGGTTCTCACATAAGCCACGACTGAAAACACGGGAGTTTTGCGAGCCGAGCCGTCGCTCCAGTCGTGCCAAAAAGACTTTACGCTTCTCAACAATCGCCCCGACTTAAATATAGTCAGGTCTATTTCAAGAATTACAGATTAGGCCAATTCAAAAGACGTGGATAAACTCACCCTATCATTCATGGTGAGATAGCTCATTAATATCTGCTCACTCGTTTTGAAATTTAGCATGCTCTTTTGCTGTACTTCATGTTTCATGCAGTCAATCTCGGAACTGGTCTTTCTGGTTTTCGTCAATCACATCCATTTGCCAAAGGTTGGTAGATCTAATCATATCAATCTATTGTTTCAGCGATTTCTATTCGTAGTCGTGCCCTAATTGCCACGACAATACCTGCTCACTTTAAAGTCTGCAATGACGAAATACAGTCGCATGAAGTTCTCCAGACAAATGTCCTGACAATGTCGGATGTCAATTGATAGAGAATCGTTCCTAAGATGTCACAACTGGCATTTCGCCGGTAACGCCGATTCGGCGGTATTTCTTTTTTAGATCAGAAAGATTGTGACAATGAATTTGGAAAATGAGAATGCTGAAAGCATAGATTACCAGAGGACTCAGCTATGGAGCTATATTACAGGCGAGCACTTTAAGAATGGCAATAGACGATACATCTTGGGCGAATGCAGGGCACTTGCTCGTGAGATTGATACCGACATGACCTATGATGGAGAGCTCTCTCCCTACACCAGTGATGCCTTAGGAGAATATGTTGATCCGAAGGGCGGAGTTAGTGTAGTGAAGTATTCCGATGATGTTTACTACTACGTTTCGAGAGACGGGGAGATCTTCATCGATGGAGACATGTTGAAGTCATTGCTCTTTAGAAGCGTCACGAGAGAATTGCGATTTGATGTGTCCAAACAAATGACATTGGACCCAATGTCGATCATTCCGAATCCAGTCCCTAACAGCCAAGTGAGAAAAATATGTAATGTGCCCCCGGAATTCAATGAATTTTACCACGGAATAACAGATGGTCTAGTTCTCGCTTTAGTGCATCATGATGGAGTCCGTGCATTTATCTATTTTGAAATAGAAGATCTGCAATATGAAATCGACACTTACGTCGAAAAGATTTTGCCCCTGATGCCCGTGGGGACTGAAGTCGTCACGTGTTCCCCATCTCGTTACCAGTTGTGTTTTTAGAGCGATTGAAATCACATAAGCCATTATTTGTAAACGGGGATATGACTATGCGTTAAGAGCCCCTACTCGCATTTCCTTTTGCTGGCTATATGGTCTAATCACTCAAGTCGAAGATAGATACAGTACAGAGGGGTCTCGTTCAAACACATCCATTGATGTGAATGCTCATTCCCCTACTTACTGACACCTTCTGACTCTCCGATAACTTACTCGTAATCGGAGAAATCAATGTCCAACTTTCCTGCACTTTCCTTGATCCCCACGGGAACTCCAGAGCATCCACGCTTCGTAATTTCCAAGCTACCTCGTCTGTATTGGACAGGCGATGACTGGAGCCCCGAACTGAAGACCGCCCTACTCTTTTCTGATCAACAGGTCGCCGGTAAAGCTGCATTCGAGCTCCTGTCAAAATCGTCAGAAAGTAGTAAGAAGTTTCGATTCGTAGCCCCGATTGAGGTCGAGGTACGGGCTGATGATGTTCTTGATCTAATCGATCTGCAAGTATGGCTCATTAATGCATCCCGTCTCTATGTTGACTACAAGAAAGCCGGTCTCCCCAATGCCACAGCATTGTTATCGATTGATTGGACTGAATTGAAGGAGGTAGAGGAATGAAGAAGCTGATTACAATTTTTGTATTGGTAGGAGTGGCTGTCGTTTATGGTGCCCAAGAAGCTCCGAAACCGAAGGGCATCTTCTCGATGCTCACTGCTGGTCAGTCAGTGGACCTTAAGAATGAAGGGGCGGCGTACACGATCTGTACTTATGATGGCGATGCACCGACGAGTCATACCGTTCTTGAGGTTGGAGAAGATTACGTCATATTGCGAGATATCGCCGGTGTTACGGAGACGGCGGTGTCAGTTTACTCAGTGAAGTCAATTGAGAAGGTGAAGCTGACGTTGGAGTGATGTAATCTCCTACATGCATCCATGTAGGAGAAGGTCACAAACAATAGTGGATATAAAACTGCCTTCAAAGAGGACTCCACCTTTACATATTCGCATGGGCATGATTAGATAAAGGGGCAGGTAGACAACTGTCCCAGTGTGCATTGCCTTATGAGACTTCAGAAATATGATTCCTGATCCGTTCAATCGATCAAATCTTGATCCCTATTCAGTATGGCTCGGTATTCCAGCTCATAAGAGACCGCCAACTTATTTCGATCTACTGCATCTTTCGCCAAAGGTCAATGATCGTGAAACCATCAAGTTAGCAGCCAAAAGACAAAAGTCTGTCGTTGATTCATTTCGAGGAAGCGAACATGAGGAATGGGCGGCCCGCATCTCTTATGAAATTAATGAAGCGACCGTATGCCTATTGGACCCCACGTTGCGAAGGAGCTATAGGAATCGACTAAGAAATGCCGCACGAAAAGGCAAACTTTATTCAGCGAATGTCAAAGAGTCGATTCCCGCTTATATATATCGACAAATCGTTGGTGAAGAATCTGGCATTACTCGGGAGTTCGCTGGAGTAATGCTTGTCCTCACGACAGCCATTCTCGTTACTTTAGTAGTCTCATTTCTTCTCCCTTGGGGATCTCTTCCTGAAATAGCACGAGAGCGTAGAGGTGTCCACGTCGATGATGTTGCTGCTCAGCCACCTAAGGATGTTGGAGAGAAAGCTCCAAATCCAATGGTTCCTGCCAAGGCATCAGACAACGCCCCGGTAGAAAAGATAGCGGAGACGGAACAAGTCGGCGAGGTCAGGGTGTTCCAAGGTCATCAACAAGCGATCAATTCGGTCGCATTCTCTCCTGATGGAATGCTTATTGCATCGGGAAGCGACGACAAGACTGTCCGTGTCTGGGATGTGAAAACTGGAATGTCTATTTGGACCGCATCACCATTTGGAACTCGGGTATTGAAAGTGTTGTTCAGTCCAGATGGAAAAAAGTTGCTTGCTTGCGACCGAAAAGAACTCTACGAGTTCGAAAGTCGTAAAGGGAAAGTGCTGGAGACCTTTGAAATCGGAATGAGCGATTATGTGGACATCAGTCGTGACGGTCGATTGCTGCTTAAGGCTCACAAGCAGGGAGCTCTCGTTGTATTTGATTTGGATCAAAAAAATCAGATCCTAAATCAGGAGCGTAATTGGGGCACAGCTATCGCCACATTTGATCCCAGTGGTGAGCATATCATCTACGGGGAGTATGGACTGGATCGTCAGAATCTCAAATCAAAGAATATACAGAAAAGACTCATCAAACAGCTAGGTTATTTCGAAGGTCTCGATGTCTCACCAGATGGGCGTATATTAGCAACCGGCAGTGGTAAATTGTGGGAAGACAATCAAAACAAACTTGGCAATTGTCTCGTGAGATTGTGGAACTTGTATGATGGTTCGGAAGTAAAGCAGTTCTCAGAACATAGTGATTGGGTTCGGGCAGTGGCATTCTCGCCAAGCGGACAACATCTTCTTTCTGGAGGGGGAGGAACACCCAACGACTGGCATGGACATAGGGCCGGAGCCGACAGGAAGCTGCGATTGTGGAATGTCAATCCCCCTAAACTTAATAAAGAATTTGATGGACACAGGGCAGGTATTCTGTCCGTATGCTTTTCTCCAGATGGTCAATATGCCTTGAGTGGTAGTGCTGATAAAACGCTTAGACTCTGGAAACTTCCTGATGAACTCCCGATGGCGATAGCAAGAAAGTCGAATACCCCCCAGTCCAAAGCTGCATTGCAAGAAAAAAAGAACACCACCCCACCCGTCACTACAGTCACCTACACGTTCGAGAATCGAGATTCCCTCAGACCATTCCGCTGTTCGGGGCGGTATAACATCAAAGGCGGGGGTGGTCTGGAATTTCGCAAGCCAGAAAATGCAAATTTACCACATTCTAAGGCTGTATCAGCGTCAGAATTCACCTATCCGATCACGGCCAATTTTCAAGTCTACGCTTTGTCTGACGCCACATATGACGTCTGGCCCGGATTATTCGAGAGTCTTACTTTTTACTGGGGGAACTACTACAACACCGTTACGAACATCAAAGTCGGGCCTGACATGCGGACGGTAAGAAACAGAAAGATTATGGCAGGTAAGCCCTACCAAATCGAGCTGTCGGTAGATGAAAACAGACTTTTTAAGATTAGCATCGACGGAGAATTGATTCACCAAGAAGTCGTAAATAACAATGTGAAACTCCAAGGTCCCATCGTTCTCGGCGGTGGCATCGGTCATGTTGTCTATAAGAAGGTAACCGTTACGGGACGAGAGTTATGAACAGATCGGTGATCAATAAGTCACATCGTAATTCTCTATGACTATCGAACCTTCTGAATGAAACGACCCTATAGGAAATCCCAAATTGTCGCTCAGCGATTTTTCGAAAAGCACATAAGAAAATCGCTTTCAGATATGAACCGAGTTTTTTCTAACGGGAACTATAAAGAAAGTGCAACGTAGTCGCTTCAGAGCCGGGGGCGGGGTGTCTGGTAAATGACTTTTTTGCTTGGAATTGTTGCATTTATAGTTATGCAACACGGGTGTCCGAGTCCCACAGATGTCTCTTAATTGAACGACAAAAGAGAAGAACTCCCGTCCGTGGGAGCTCTTCGTTTGACAAATTGTCAAGCAGATTCGATCTGAGCATTCCGTCGTTTCTGCCGACGTCGCTCATGGTGGGAATGGACGGTCTCTCGCCATTCAGTATTCCCTCCGAACTGATCCATCGGCACCATCTCAAGGTACTTCATAGGACATGAGTAGTAGTACGGTCCCATTGCCTCATCCATATCCTTGTACCCCCATGCGTCCGACTGGTATCTCAAAAGGTCGCAGGCGATCCATCGCTCAGTCGGTTGAATGTCGCCGTCGTCTTTCTGAAAAGTTCGTTCCCAAACAGACCAGAGGACGCCCGAGAATGTATTGCCACGAAAGCAGTTAGCGAGACATGTTGTTTTCACCTCCATGCCGTCATCTCCTGTTCGTTCCCATTCTTGAGTTCGTTCAGCAATCAATTCTTTTCTTGATAGACCAACTCTGAATAACCAACCCATTTTGATTCTCCTGTTTCAAGTGAAGAGTGTTGTTTAACACTTGAAGAGGAGGTGTCAGTATTCTTCAGGCAGGAGTATGGTTGTCGAAGAACGGTCTCCCTCAGTAATGATCCAGATCTTTGTTCCATCAGATAGCTTATAAGCAGACAGGATACGGAACCCTTCAGTAACCGCCTCATCGTTGGCAGTTTTGTCTTCTTCATGAAGAACTCCCCAATCGCCCCTAACGTGACGACTTAGCAATGCAACCATTAATTCGTCTACTCTTTCGAAAGTAGCGATGGCTCCGGGGGTGGCGACGATTTGACCAAGATTGAAGAGTTGTTTCGATTGTTGGATCATGTGACGTTCCTTTTGGGGAGTAACAAAACTGAAGGACATTGTTTCGTAATAAGGTGTCCTCAGTTTCTTTATCCCGGAACTAATGATCTCCCACTCCCTTTGCTATAGCCTTGGATCGACGGGTTCGCTCTCAAGAGCCAAGACGCCGAAGATGCACTCGTGAACTCTTCTCAATGGTTCCTTGCGGACAAATCGTTCTAATGCCTCAATACCGAGTGCAAATTCTCTAAGAGCGAGAGATCGCTTACGGCCAAGATTTCGATTTCTCAGGCGAGGTAAATTTTCATCGGAATCGTAGTCAGGGCTGTATATGATCCTTAGATATTCCTTTCCACGGCATTTTACGGCAGGTTGTACAAGTCCTTTCTTTCCTTGTACAACCCAATCAATCGGTTTGATAACCATTCCTTCGCCCCCACTCCCAGTAAGGTTTGTCCACCAGTCAATACCTGCTGAGATGCTATCCAAATCAGTGAGGTCGATGGTTTTGTGTACTGTAGGAGTAAGAATGTCGGTATCTTCTTTGCAGATTTTCTCCAGTGTTTCCATATGCCATAGATGATTTTGATCTGTGTGAACTTTGCCCTCTGTTGCCAACAGGTGGAAAGGAGCGAGTTTCAGCCCATTGATCGATTCAACAGGCCAGCAATACTGGCGATAGGCGGTGACAAAATGTTCGATGTTGCTCTGCCGATCACGGACATGAGCGAGAACGGATGCCATTCTGGAGTCGTGATTTCCGTCTAGGCTCATTCGCTCAGCCGCCAGTTCGAGAGCACCGATGGCTTCGGGAAGTGATGCTTTTCCTGCGGCACCTACTGCGGCATATTGGGAGCGAAGTAACTCCTGTGCTTTTGCGGACCACGGCATCAGTTCGCAGTCAAAGCAAGCCCATGAGGTTTGGAACTGGTCCCAGAACCCGGAAGAGTCCATTGCAGCACGCAATCGATCAAGAAACTTCATTTCCAGTTCAGGATCGTTGAAGAATCGTCTGCCTGTGCGAGTGTAGACGACTCCGAATTCTCCTTCGGATACACCGAATCGCTCTCGGGCGACATCTTCATCCCGACAGACTACAACGACGGCCCTTGACCCCATGTGCTTCTCCTCACACACGACCTGCGGGACACCTTGGCTGCGGAAGTACGAAAACGCTTCGGCGGGATGTTCCAGCAATCCCGACTCGTTTGATGTTTCGCAGGGTGACATTGTAGGAGGAAGATAAATAAGCCATTTGGGATTAACCGCAAACCGACTCATGATCTCCAACGCTGCGGTGGCATTCTCCTCCCGAATGGTCACATTGTGATGTAGTCGAGTAGACACGATTCGTTTTCCTAACACATCTTCAGCATCGAGAATGTCGTCGTGGATGTGCTGAGCCGACATTGAAGGTTGATCTTCATCTTTGAGAAACGGTCGAACCGGTATGCAGTAGGTCTGTTTAGCTGAAACAGAAATGAACTCCTTCTCTGGGTAACGAAGAGCCGTAAGTTTGCCTCCAAAGACACAGCCCGTATCAACATTCACTGTCCGATTGAGCCATTCAGGAGAGGGAACAGGAGTATGGCCGTAGACAACCGACGCCGATCCACGGTACTCCCCTGCCCAGTTGTACCGCACAGGTAGTCCAAACTCGTCGGTTTCGCCAGTTGTTTCTCCATATAGGGCAAATTCACGGACCTTGCCTGAACCTCTTCCCTGAAACTCTTCTTTCATCCCAGCGTGAGCTACAACTAGCTTGTCATCGTCCAGAACGTAGTGACTCACAAGTCCGTCGAGGAAGTCAGCCAACTCTTTGCAGAACGGTTCACGAAGACCTTCGGGGAGGGCCTCGATTTCGGCCAGTGAGTTCTCCAACCCGTGTTTGATCTGGACGTTCTTTCCTCGTAACTTTCTCAGCAGCTTCACGTCGTGATTTCCGGGGACGCACAGAGCATCTCCGTTCTTAATCATGTTGCGTGCGATGCGGACCACGTCCAAGACACGAGGACCTCGGTCCACGAGATCGCCTACAAATATGACTTTTCGACCTTCGGTATGACGATATGAAACTTCTCCCCAGATGGAATCGTTGTCTACTTCTAATCGCTCATATCCCAACTGATCTAGCAATAGTTCTAGTTCATCACAACATCCGTGAACGTCGCCTATAATGTCGAAGGGGCCATGTTCATCTCTCTTGTCGTTCCAAAGAGGAACTCTCTCAATAGTAGAAGCATCAATCTCATCTACAGAATCCATGACAAAAATGTGTCGAAATCCTTCTCGTTTCAGTAACTTTAAGGAACGCCTGAGTTGGGACCTTTGTTGTCGGATAACATGAGAACCAAATGTGCGGTCCTCACGATCTCTGTTGCGTTCAAGGCAAACTTTCTCAGGTGGATTCAACACAATTGCTACTGGCAGACAATGGTACTCCCTAGCCAACCTTACAAGAGGTTTTCGAGCGTCGGCATGAATGTTTGTAGCATCAATAACTGTCAGGTGACCCCGTGCGAGTCGTTTGGCGGCTATAAAATTCAAGACCTCGAAGGCATCTCTTGTTGCTGTTTGATCGTTCTCATTGTTACTGACCAGTCCACGACAGTAGTCTGAGGAGAGAATCTCGCTCGGAAGGAAGTGCTTCCGGGCGAATGTACTCTTCCCCGCCCCGCTAGGGCCGACGAGAACGACAAGTGAGAGTTTGGGTATTTTAACTTGCATGTGAAAACGCTTCGAATTGTTTAACATTCGCCTGAAGTGATATCTGGACTAACAATGCTCCTGACGAACAGAGCTACTTTACCTGAAGTCATGTTACTTGATGTGACATTCGCAATCGCACAAGTAGATCGTTTAGAGCCGCAGCACCACTTGGCTGATCTGGGAGTTGGCATTGTTCGAAGGCTTCCTCAAGGTTAGAGCGCAATCGCTCATATTCCTGTTCGTGAAACGAAAGGTCGGCCTGATCCAGTGTGCCTTTCTCGTTACCATTAACCTTCCGCTCGATAAGTTCAGGTAAATGTGGGAGTTTAAATGTGTCGTTTAGATGAACTAGATTTGCCTCGACCGTGCCCGTTCGCATGAGATGAATTCCCGTCAGCAGAACTCGGTAGACATACAACAGAGGCTTGACCCGAGGTGGATCTTCCTTCTGAAACAACTTCCACTGCGTGGCTGCGAAGCCAAGGTAATGGTGGGCATGATGCTTCGTCAGACAGTCAGGGGTGATGGCCTTGAGCTCCTCATGTTCCGGTGTCGTGTGAATGATGAGCGGTGATAGCACCTGTTCCATGACATAACCGTTCTTATTCAGCATCAGCCCGAAGAACTTTTTGGCGTCGTGAGTCACAAGGTCGATTTCCATGCCGTCGAAAATGCCCGAATTCTCAATGGTTTCCCGTCCATCACGGAGGCCGACCACTGCTTTCAGTGGCAACAGATGTACGCCACGCAGGTCGAAGTCTGAATCAGGAGACGGAAAGCCATACAGGTGCGCTCCACTGATAGTGGCGAACAGCAATGGGTAGGGATGATCATTGATCTGTTTATGCAATCGAGGATCGCATTGAGCGTCATTCATAATTTGCTAGTCCTTGTCGCCAGTGCATCATAAAAGTCCATTGGATGGCATCGTGCTGGTAATCCAGAAACTTGAGCATCGCCGAGTTCTACAATCATCCAGTTTCCGTCCATTGTTCTCGCAACATCGCAAGTGAAGAAGCGACTTCGGACATTCCTAAGTAGGTTTTCAAAATGTGTGATTGGCGGTTCAACCGTCCCTTCTTGACCTTCCCAATAGGGAGCCCCGGAAATCACTGATCCATCAACTACAAACAGCCGGAATTCCAACGTGAGCGGCATTCCACTTTTGGGGTGGACTCCAATAGGCTCGAATTTGACAAACTCTCGAAATACCAGTCCGCCTTGTAAATCGTCATCCTGTAATTCAATGAAACGATTTACGACCTGTGCAACCTTTTCGGCGTCCGATGCATTGGGGATAAAACAGGCTTCATTCCATTCGTGTTTCCTTGATTTTACATAGTCCTTCACAATGACCGGAGCCGTTCCGAATTGCTTCACTAAATCATTTATAGCTTTCATATCCCAAGAAGTTGATGCCGATTGCATCCAAATGGATCGTGGTGTGTGGCCAGCAATAGCTGAGTAACTATTGGGAAGCCAGTGGCAGTGCAAGTATTCGTCGGGTGAAGTGATGAGTCGAATATTGCGGCGGCAAAGGGCGTCGTGCATCCCCTTGTATTCGTTTGGAGTTAACATCCATCCTCGATAGATTGCAGTCTCCAACTCACTTGTCACCTCCACAAAACGAGCAGATGCTTCTGCATCGCCATTGCGTAAGGCTGAAAAATCGATCAACTCGAAAGCGAAGCCCGCTTCGGAAGCTGCAACTGATTCATCCTTGTAAGACGAGTCTACGGATCGTGGCATCAAGTCGTCGTTGCAGAACACGATTCTCATGGCAATTCGCCTCCGACTGCGGCCCTTCGAGCTTTGACCAGAAAGTCGTTGGCCTTCTCGTAGTCAGGACGTTCTGGCAGCTTTGTCTCTTCCATTGCTTTTTCAAATTCTTTATGGAGGGCAAGCCGCCATTTCTCTGTTTCTTCCCACTGCATTTCGCCTTTTTTAATTGCCAAGAGTTGTTCTCGATGGTCGTCCACTCTCACCGGAACGAATCCTTCTCGCAGCACATTAATTCCCGAGATAAGCAGTCGGATCAGGTGCATGACGTGTTTCCACTTCGCCTGCCCCTGATTGCGGATATCGGCCTGCATCTTCTTAAACTGCGACATGACATAGCCGTTGTAGGTCTGGTAAACTAGCCGTGACAGAAACATCGACCGCATAGCCAGTAGTTCGTCGGCCAACGGCGTGGTCTTCTCGATTAATGGTGTGTAGAGGCACTCCAGCACGTTCGGATTCGCTTTGAGTGCCAGCACGAGAAACTTTTGGATTTCCCAGTACGCCTCTTGCGTTGGTTCGCATTCGAGTTGTTCCGGCACACCATACAGCGACCATTGCAGTTCGGCAGGCGGCAAATAGAATCCACGTCGGTCGATGTCAGAATCACTGTCAGCCAAGCCGTAAGCTTGAGATCCGATGATGCACTGGAAAATGACTCGTTGGAAAAGATCAATACGGCCCGAGGAGATCTTACTATTGCCGATCTCGCCTTCCTTGAGTTTGGCCAGCAGCGTAATTTCACTTGGCATTAATATTTCTTCGACTCCATCTGTAAATCGGACCCGATAGGAATAGTCAAAGTCTCTCGGTGATTTTATCACTACGCCCACAGAGCCACGAGGATGCAGTGTTTGACCGTTCTGACCAATAACACCCTTTAATGTTACGACCTGTGATCCGACAGAGAATATCAAGTTGGCATGGTTGCTGACTCGTTTAGACACGTTCGAAAACTCCCATCTGCGTTGGTGCTCCGACCTTTTCGTCTTCTGGCCCTACTGGCAGAAATCGAACGGAGTAACCATGTTGCTCTGCAACTCCATTTGCCCAGTCCTGAAACTCCTGACGATTCCACTCGAAGCGGTGGTCAGAATGACGGAATTGACCAGCAGGGAGTGTTTTCCACATCACATTGTATTCTCGGTTCGGTGTCGTTATTAAAACCGTTCGGGGTTTGGCAAACTCAAATATAACTCTCTCGAAAGCTGACAGTCTTGGTGGGTCGAGATGTTCTATCACTTCAACGACAGCAGCAGCATCAAAACCTTCCAGTCGTTTGTCACGATAGATCAATGACCCATGTAATAAATTTAATCGTTTCCCCAGCCGTTCAGGAATTTGATCCAACTTCAATCGTTTTTGTGCCATTTCCAACGAACGAATCGACACGTCCATCCCAACAATCTGTTCAAACTGTTGATCTTGGAGTAAATCACGAAGAAGTTTTCCTTCTCCGCAGCCTAGGTCAAGAATAGTGCGGGCACCACTAGCTCGAAGTGTTGCCATGACCGCTCCGAGACGTTGATCATTTAGAGAAAAAGATGTTTCAAGCAACTCTTCTTGTACTTTCGTCAATTGATTCTCTGCTGTTTCAATATCTTGTCTCTCGTCCAGTTGGACCAGCGTCTGAGAGTAAAGGCTGGATAGGTTCTTCAAATAACGGCGAGTGATCTGCTCTTTTTCTGGGTGGGATGATAACCATCCTTCTCCTTTTGACAGCAATTTCTGCATTTCATCCTCGCCGACGAAATAATGCTTATCATTGTCGAACACTGGAATGAGGACATACAAGTGCGTCAATAATTCTGAAAGTGTCTTCGTACCAGAAATAGTGACGGAGTAATAATCACTTTCGCCCCACTCTGGGAAATGCTCATCCAGTGGATGACGTACTGCTTCAACTGAGTACCCTATTGGTTCAAAAATTCGCTGTAAAAAGTTTTCTCCACCTCGCACTGGAAGAACTTCCAATCGGGCGACCAATGGAATCGGAGTCGTGACTAGTTGCGGGCGATCTTTGCATCGACCTCCCATTGCAGTGTTAAATAATTGAGAAATTGCCACGCTCATGAACGAAGAGGCAACATAAGGGCGGTCATTGACATATTGAGCAACTTGGAAGCTTTGTTTCCCTCGGACCATCCCAACTGGGTCTACATCAAGCAGTAAACAAGCAGTGCACCGCTCTTCTGTCGCTTCAGGGTAAAAAACGTGTGCTTTACCATAGCTAAAGTCGAAGCTCTGGAACCGGTCTGGGTGTTTGTGTAAAAGGAAACCGAGATCTGTGGCTGGTTTATGTTCTGTTGTAATTGTGAGCAGCATTGGTTAGTTAAGGTTCCACTTCCGATGTAGTTAGTAATTGCAGACTTCACTCTCAAAGCACGCATCTTTCATAATGATAAGTTGGCCGCATTTCTCTCACCGATGAAAGCTAATAGCCATTGAAATTATCTGGCTTAACAACTTGAGATGCCTCAATGTCTGTCCATTGGCAGAAGAAGACTGAGTTGTTAGGAAGTATCCAGTGGATTAATTTATGACCTATTCAACCACAAATCGATCTTTGTCACAATCAAATGGAATCTCGTTAGCATTGAAATATCTGTTTCCCCGGTACAGCAGAGGGGCTCCTAGTGACGATGGGCGTCGTAAATAACCTATGATGTCAATTATGTGTGTTGCCGTTCGCTCGTCCGATTATGATCCAATTTCTTATGAATTTATTACACTTTCCAGCTCTTCCTGAGTAGTAATCGATTTTGCGGGAGAATTGACAAGGTGTTCCAGATGCTCTGGCCAAACATATTAATAGCGACGAAATACCTTTTTCTTTATTCAGACATCGAATTGTTCATCTTCTCATAAAAATGGCAGATCATCATAATGGTCATAGCTTACATTTCGCACGTTACATCCCCGTGTCTGAATGTTTTTACGTTGGACACTGAGTAGTTGATAAGGTTCAAGACGATATTTCGAACCGTAGTCAATAAACCAATCGATCCGTCGCCTCCGCCAGTTGCTCCTCAGTTCGCTGACAGTATCTTTTGGTGGTGTTCAGATTCTCATGCCCAAGTATTTGGGCAAGAGAAACCAGATCACCGGGGTTATCATCGAGAAACTGATGAGCCATCGTATGCCGGAGCAGATGGGGATGAATCTCAACACCACACAAAGCGGCATATTTATCAAAAAGGTTTCTCACTCCCCGATCCGTTAATGGTCCCCGTTCTCCGATGAATACCAATGAGGTGTCAGATGGAGGTCGCATTTCAAGCCACATGTCAATGGATCGGCGTGCAGGTAAAGGAAGTGGTACTGTTCTCTGTTTGTTGCCCTTCCCCTGACGGAAAACGACCGATCCGCTTCTCTCACTAATCATGAGGTCATCGATTTCCAGATTAACTAAGTCGCCTACTCTACAACCTGTGTAGAGAAACAGGTTGAAGATCGCTTTGGATCGGGTGTCTTGACGTAGTTCAACCTCTCGAAGAAGTCGCCGGACTTCAGAACGATTCAGCCCTTTAGGAGCAAGTGCTTGACGTTTCAGCTCTTTGACTGGTTTGGCTGGGTTTGATTCGAGGTGTCCCTTTTCCATCAACCATTGCAGCCATCTTCGGATCGACACGAGGCAACGATTGACCGTGGCGACAGCCTGTCCTTTCTCTCGTCGCAGGTAATCTCGAAAATCGGATATATCCCTTACGGTGATCCGTCTGATTGTGAACGGTTCCAGATTGGCAGTTGAGAACCATTGGGCGAATTTACGAATGTCTTGGGTCATCGCTCTTACCGTATTTCGAGAGAAGTCATGTTCATTGAGGAACCGATTGACGAGAGTCCCCTCCTCAGTACCGGCAGGAATATTTTGAAAAACATTATCGCCCGAATTCTTCACGGCTTATCTCCACAAATTAGACACTAAGTAGACATCGAATTCCCCAAACTCCACCGATAATGGCTGTTATCACCCCAGATTATCGGTGGAATCCTGACGCTTCAGATGCAGGAACACGGTTTGCAAAACGACCGACTCATCAGTTTGATTGATCCCGGTCGGGAAGCATTCACCCACTGCCTGCTCAATGTCTTTACCTTTGACATTTGTCAAACCTAGGGACGCCAGATCATTGATCAGCTCATTGTACTTCTGTGACGCTGAAGGTTGTTTCACTCTCTTTGGTTTAGAAGTAGGTGTCGCCGTTCCTCTCGAGTAAAAGAGAATCGGCTTTCCATTGACTCCACAATTTCTACGCCGGACTTCAAGACAGACTTCTTGCAGATCTTCTGGGTAGAATGGTCGTTTGTTATTTAAACGATAAAGCGGTGAGGGAAACACTCCCTCTTTAGCGAGCTGATAAAACCGAGCTCGACTCAATCGGCACATACGTGCCATCTCAGCTACAGAAACGATGGTTTTTGTTCGTATTTCGACAGACATTAGACAGAATTCCTTCGGAAATTAGACAGAGTTTGTACGCAGTTCGGACAGGTGATCCTGTCCCGCTTGCGTCAGCAGACGCTTACCTTGATCGTCTTTGGTGACCAGCCCGCTTCGTATCAGGAAGCTTTCTGTGACATTACTCACTGTTCTTGTGGGGAGTCCCAATAGGGAGGCGACCACGTTTAATCTTGTGGCTCCACCACTAACGATTTCCAGATATTTCTGCTCCGTAACGTCGAGTCCGAGGTGATCTATTCCCTCCAATTCACATCCTCGAAAAAGATGATCAGGAACGATGTGATGTTCCCCTTCGGAACGGCAAACTCGATGACACGACTGAAGCAGTCTAAGAGCAATCCGAGGTGTCCCTCGTGACCGGATTGCGATCAATGGAAAGACGGTGTTCTCAACAGACCACCCCAGTGAGAGAGCTCTTTGTTTGCATAACGTGAAGAGTTCGTCATCTGAGTAGTATTGATAACGCAGCGTTAATCTCATGCGATCCCGCAATGGTTGCAACAGGCAATGTTCATCGGTAGTTGCAAGAAGCAAAGTGAAGTCCGCAAGTGCGATGCTTTTAGGCGACTTTCCCCCGCTAACAATGATCTTTCGTTTGTCCAGTGCGAGATAGAGAGCCGTCTGATATTCCTTTTTGAGTTCGTGAGCTTCGTCGATGAAGACGATTGATTTGTCTTTCGCCGACAGTAGCACCGCATTTAGATCAGAAGGTGTCGCAATCGATTGCCCTAAGACTTCATGGAAATCACTTGCCATTTCACTGGCGATTACCTGAGCCAATGCGGTTTTTCCCAAGCCGGGACCACCCGTTAAAAGTGAGTGGTCGAAAATCTTTCCATCCATCTGGGATGCATCTAATGCCACGGTGACTTGATCAATCACCCTACTCTGCCCGATGAGATGAGCGAGTGAAGTGGGTGAAGATGAACTGATATCGTTTTTCATTTATTTCTCCTTATTCCATGAATAGGTGTCATTAACTTCATTGAAGGTCAAGTTGTGGCGACGAAATGTAGGTTGTCGAATGCTTCCCTGAGCTCATTCTCATCGAGATATCCACCTTGATCATCTCTGTTTTCAATCGCTGACGGATTGTTATCTGAGAGCCAACAGAAGACTTCATCTTCCCATCCCTCAGGTAGGTCGTATTCGTCCTTCAGTCGCCACACAGCGTCGGTAAGGTTTTCCATCGTGGCTTCCATTTCCCGTGCGCTGTAATCCTCTTCGTCGAGGATAGGATAGGTGTCCTTTCTCTCCTGCAAATCGAGGTAGGTCTTGAATGCGTCTGTGATTTGGCCGTGTCTGATAACACGAATGGAGAAACCATCAATGTGACCCACTGCCCAATGGTTATGGGATTCGAAGACCACGTCGGCATCGTCTGCTTCTGAATAAGGTGTCAATTCTCTCTCGATGACGGCTGCGTTCGACAGATCAAGAAGTCTGCTGTCTCGGTGATGGGTATAGATAATTGCCCAGTTGTCAGCGTCAGTAAGTTCTTCCATACGATCCCAGATGAAACAATCAAAACGTTTCCAGTTCCCAGCGTATTCATTGATCGCTTCTTCGTGTGATTGGTCACAAGTGGTCATCAGTGCGTTCCTTTCGATGGATTGTTGATCGTTATGAACGCTAAAGAGGTGTCCTTAATCGGCTGACAGTAGTTCGCTGTAAGTGTCGAGTATGTTATGGATTGACGACTGTCCGCTGGAATAGTGCTGGGGGCATGCTGGAACAGTGCTGGAGGTGACGAGCAAAATGAACAAAGGGGACCGAAGTCCCCTTAACTTTTACTCACGTTGTCGAAGCCAGTTGCTCGCTATAACTCAGGAGATAATCGACAGCTTTTGATGCCTGCGATGAGGCGTCAAAAATGAACTTTGGGTCGCCCTTCATTTTCTTCAGCCAGCCATCGAGATAGGCGGCGTGATTGGAGATGTTTTCAGCAAACGGGATTTCCAATTCTCCCATGAGGAAACAGGCTCCCAGTTCAGCGATGAGCTCTCCCATTTCGTATCCATACTTTTGCCGTTCCCAGTTAAGACGAGGCTCTGTCCAATGAACCAGTTCGTGAAAGATCGTTTCGTAATAACCTGCCGGTGACTCGAACTGTCCGACAGGAGGGCACTGAATGTAATCCCCACCCAATGAGTAGTAGGCAGAGCTACCGCCATAACGGATATCGGCATCCGTCGATCTGATGAGCTCTTCTGCTCTTTCGTATCGTTCGAAGGTGTCGGTAGGTTGCGGATCGCCACTGACTTGGAAACGGTCCAGCCCTTCCGTTTGTTCAACATTAAAGACGGTAAACTGTCGCATGATGAAGTAGGACTCTTTGTTTTCTTCACCATTCTGAGATACAGTCTTTCGTTCGATGGGTTTCCAGAGGACGATCTTCGTCCCCTTCTCTCCCTTTATGACCTGTCCTCCAGAAGCCTGAATCTGCTTATAGGTCGCCCACCATTTGGACTGATATCCGTGTCGCATAGCGGCGACTTGCAGGATGATCTGGTTGACTCCACGGTAACGGTCACCGGAGGATAGGCTGGTTGCCATTCCTGCATTTCGATTGCACTTCCATGGACGACGCCAAGGAAGAATTTTGCCATTTGTCAAAGAATCGATGATCTGATTGGTGATGTCGGTACGAATATCGTCTTGTTTAGTCACGTCGTTTCTCCTCGTGTTTGAGTAGTTGATAACGACGATTAAGTAGGTGTCCTTTATGGCCTTCAGATGTTGATCAGTGGATGGTAGCGAATAATTACGCTACCTTTTGCTGCCTAGACTTGGAGAACATTCCCTGAAGTATCACAGTCCAGTGCCTTGCGGATCGTAAGTGTAAAGCTGAGATGTAATCACGAGTTGCCCCATTGAAAAACCGCTATAAGATTGACTTGGTCTGGTTGAGACTCGAAAATGGTTCGGTATCTGCACTCCGACATACGATTGACCAAGCAGAATGTGATGTATTTCGCATTCTCTGGCAGAAACGACTTCTTGACCTAAGGTAAAACTCGATGAAACGACTCTTATTCGCTTTTGTGCTTCTGGCTGCGGTGGGGCAAAATGCGGTAGCTGAATCTCTGAACGTAATGACATGGAATATTCGTTACAACAATCCGAATGACGGAATCAATGCTTGGTCGAATCGGAAAGATTGGGTGGCAGAGATTATCCTCGAAAACAAAGTGGACATCGTTGGATTTCAAGAGGTGCTCGTCGAACAACTGGAGGACTTGAAAGCTCGGCTACCGGAAATGGGCGTTTATGGCGTTGGTCGGAATGATGGCAAAAACGCTGGCGAGTTTACTCCAATATTCTTCCGTAAGGATCGTTTTGATTTGCTCGACCAATCGACATTCTGGCTTTCCATGACACCCGACAAGACTGCCAGCAAGGGATGGGATGCATCCCTGCCACGAATTGCAAGCTGGATAAAGCTCAAGGATCGCCAGACAGGAACGGTCTTTTATGTGATGAATACACACTTCGATCACCGTGGAAAGCAAGCACGAACTGAGAGTGCGAAACTGTTATTGAAACAGATGCGAGAACAATTTGCTGATCACCCTGTCATTCTCACAGGCGACTTTAACACGACTCCAGACTCGCCTCCGTACAACATCCTGACTGGAAAAGACACTCAAACCCATCCAGTGTATCTTGATGCCTACAAGCATTCGGCACAGAAACCCCAAGGTCCAGATTCGACTTGGAACGGATTTAAAGCGATTGTTCCTGATCGCCGAATTGATTTCGTTTTCGTCAACAAAAAAGTTAAAGTCGAGCAATTCAAGACCCTTCAGGACCAGCGGGACGGTCGCTTCCCATCAGATCACCTACCTGTCCTCACAGAGCTTGAATTCATGCAGGAGTGACGTGGTGATACTGATTATGATGGCATCTTGAAGTCGGTAAGTCTAAAGAATGCTCTTGTACGCTCAAGGTACGAGTGAGTAGCTGTCAATGGGATGGAACATGACATGTTGAAATCGATGAATGGTTCTTCGTCATACGATAATCATCTTTGGCGAATCATCATCCGTACCGCCATTATCTGGCTCATCCTAATCGGTGCTGAAATTATCCACGGTGTCCTTCGAGCAATTACGCTCGTGTCTATGGTTGGCGAGTTCCGGTCCAATCAGATTGGAGTCTTCACCGGCTCCCTTATCATCTTTGCCATTTCCTACTTAAGCATTCACTGGATTGGTGCCAAAACGAATGATGAATTACTGCTGGTTGGGATGATATGGTTGATCCTGACCGTTTCATTTGAGGTACTATTCGGGCGTTTTGTGGCTGGATTATCATGGAAACAACTTTCCTCCAGTTACAATCTACTAGAAGGAGGACTGATGCCGATGGGGCTGATATTCCTGTTCTTCAGTCCGATGATTGCTGCTTCGTTAAGGAAATATGGTGGAAAAGATTGATCTTGCTGAAGGAGGAGTACTCTTATACGAACCAGAGTTTCTTCCTCCCACACTGTCGGAACAATACTTTGTCGAATTGCGAAATCATTGTCAGTGGGAGCAGAAGCCCGGCTTATTTGGTCACATGCAACCGAGACTGATTGCGTCCTACGGAGACGAGGGGATCAGCTACAAGTATTCCGGCGTGGTAAATACCGCCCTACCATGGACTGAGACGCTGCTGGAAATTAAAGAAAAGATCGAAGCTATCCAAGGGGAATACAACTACTGCCTATTGAATTGTTATCGGACAGGATCAGATAGCATGGGGTGGCACGCAGATGACGAACCGGAAATGGGCAACGTAATCGGCTCACTGTCGCTAGGAGCAACCCGTAAATTTAGGATTCGTCATAATGCCACCCGAGAGACGAAGACATTTCAGGTTGGAAATGGAACGCTCATCATTATGGCAGGCACTATGCAGCAGTTCTGGCAACATGAGGTTCCTAAAACGAAACGACATGTTGGCGAGCGAATCAATTTAACTTTCAGAAAGATTGTGAAGGAGTAGCGAACATGCCGGTATACCTCCCTGTCCTTCTTTTTGCATCCATTCTTTTTTTCATGGATTGCACATATGCTGCCTGTGAATCGCCGTTTGAGATCACGACGGAACATACTCAAGACAATGTTGAGGTCAGTGTCGCAGAGAAATCAGTCATCATTTCAATTCACAGTCCATTCGGAATCAGTCAATCGATCATTGAACGCAAAACAGAACACTGGCCAGAAAAGGTAATTCTGCGTCTATACCTGAAGGGGATGGAGCACCTCAAAATCACGAATGAAAAGGTGGTGCTTGAGGCTGCGGTTTCGAGTACTGATGTCCGTTTATGGATGAATGGGAAAGAAGACCTGCCTATTAACGCCCAAAGCCCGTACTGGATGGATATTCGCAAGGTCGGAAAAGATGGCAAACCTGTTTCAGAGATTCCGCTCACTGACGGATACTTTGAGATGGAGTTGCCCAAAGCGATGTTGAAGAACAATCCTAAATCGATAACGTTTAACTGGATCGACTTTTACCGCTGAACAGGGAGAGTTAATGACTATTACAGTTGATGTGATTTCGGATGTCATCTGCCCATGGTGCTACATCGGCAAACGACGACTTGAGAAAGCGATTCGTGTACTTGATGGAAAGAATCAAGTTCAGGTCCACTGGCATCCATTCCAACTCAACCCGACGATGCCGAAGGAAGGCATCCCTCGTAAAGAATATCGCACCAGAAAGTTTGGAAGCTGGGAACGGTCACTAGAACTGGATGCACAGGTCATTGCTGTGGGTGAATCCGAAGGGATTCATTTCGCATTCGATAAAACGAAACGAACACCGAATACGGTCGATGCCCATCGGCTCATCTGGCTTGCCGGTCAGAACAATTGTCAGGATGCGGTTGTTGAAGCCCTGTTCCGAGCCTATTTCACAGAAGGCAGGGACATCGGCAATCGTAAAATACTCATTGATGTCGCTACCGACGTTGGATTGGATCCCAAATCTGCCGAACTCATGTTTAACAACGATGAGGGACCGGATGTTATCTTAAAAGGTAGAGAACTCTCTCAACAGCACAATGTGGACAGCGTTCCATTCTTCATTGTTAACAAAGAAGTCACGTTGTCCGGTGCTCAGGAGCCTGAAACCTTCCTTCAAGCATTCAATGTATCCAATAACAACTCCAGACCGACAAAACTTCTTTTCGTTTGCAGCAAGAACAAATGGAGAAGCCTGACAGCAGAGCGAATTTTGGATGGTGTGAACGGGTTTGATGTAAGGTCGGCAGGTACGGAAAATGATGCTCGAATTAAGGTTACAGCGGGACACATTGGTTGGGCAGACAAGATCTTCGTAATGGAGAAGAAACACCGGCGACGGCTGGAAGCGAAGTTTGGAGATAGTCTGTCTGGTAAGGAAGTGGTATGTCTGAATATCCCAGACGACTACAAACTGATGGACCCGGCTTTGGTCGACTTGTTGTTAGAAAAACTAAGTCCCCAGATTACGATTCCTGACTAAGGGTCATTCATGCGTCAGGTAAAATCGATCTCCAAGTTCATTCTGGCGATCTTTATGATCGTGGCAGGGACGATGCACTTCGTGAACCCCGAGTTCTTCCTGAAGATTGTTCCGCCCTATCTCCCGCTTCATAAAGAACTGGTCCTGATCAGCGGCGTTTGTGAGATTCTGCTGGGTGTGATGCTGTTGATTCCCCAAACTTCTCATCTGGCGGAGTGGGGAATCATAGTCCTGTTGATTGCCGTGTTTCCCGCTAATATCTATCTCTATCAGAATCAAGAGATTCTTCCGGCCTCACCGCTCATTCACCTGCTCCGACTTCCGCTACAGGGAGTTTTCATACTCTGGGCCTACTGGCATACAGGACGGGAAGAGAGGAAACCATGAACCTGAAGCCAATCCTCCAAGCCATCCTCGAAGATTATGCCCTGCCACTTAATGGCGATCATGGCGTTACGCATTGGGCAAGAGTTCTTGAGAATGGTCGCCGGTCCATAGCGGTCAAAACTATGAGGTTGTTAACGGCAACGCAAGATGCAACGATGTCTTCGTAGCACCAGTCGGAGGCAATCCGTCATGGAACGATCATCCTGCTGTGTTCCCAGAGTCATTGGCTGATCAGTTGATAGCGACATTCAGTCAAGAAGGTAACTTAGTTCTAGACCCGTTCGTCGGCAGCGGAACAACCTGTGCCTCAGCCAAGAAGCTTGGGAGAGACTTTCGGGGATTCGACATCAGCAAAAAATACGTAAAACTGACTTTGGAGCGATTGAGTGAAGTCTAGCCCATTGAAGGGAAAGCGAGATGGTTTCTCTCAAAAACGGAACCTTGTTCAAACCAGCGATTTTGGATGAATAGAGAACTGGATCTCCCCCAGTCCGACGCTCCTTATCAAGTACTAATCTGAAGCAGTCTGTAAATTATAGTGCAAAGACACTGTAACCCATTTTGTAAGTAGTGATTTATGTTAATAAGCAGCGATTTATCAGTTGGCGGTGTACAAATACCCCTGCCTGCTTGAACATACGCACACAGTTCCGTAGACTGTTCTATTTCAAGGACTTAATGAGTATCCACTTCTCAGGCACCATTCAGTGATTTTGCGTGATCACCTGATTTATATTGGACTTTCGCTATGCTGGGCTTAACGCTCCGTGAAGAATTTCGAGGCAAGCGTCTCAAGGGGACGACTGTTGATTTCAAGAACCAGTCCGGCACCGGGGCGCTCGATGTGTCTGCCGCTGAGTTCTTAAGTATCACTTACCCTTCGCACGATCTTCTCAAGACGATTGAGGCCACCCAGCAGGGGCAGTCTCGCCCCGTCGTTCTCCTAGGTTCAAGAGGTCAGGGTAAGTCGCACTTGATGGCGGCACTTTTCCATTTGTGCCACAACTCGGAAACAGGTGCTTCGTGGCTCAGCGAGTGGGCAGAGCATCTAAAGAACCCGCAGATTGGCAATCTGAAATTGCGAAACGATTGTTTCGTGATTGCCGAGAGTCTTCATCTTCAACGATACAAGTATCTGTGGGATATTCTATTTGCGATCCACCCTAAGGGTAACTACTACGAGGGCAAATGGTCAGGAATGGGCGAGAAGAAAACGGATGTGCCCAGCTACGACTTGATGATGGAGATGTTCACCGATCAGCCGACCGTGCTGATCCTTGACGAATTCCAGACATGGTACGAAGGTCTTACCAACACTAAGCAATACCCTTGGCGGAATTGGGCATTTAACTTCATTCAGATTCTTTCTGAGATCGCTCAGAAGAACCCGGAGAAGCTTGTTCTTGTTGTCTCGGTACGTGAAGGCAACTCAGATGCTTACCAGCAGATTCGTCGTGTGAACCCCGTAGATGTGGACTTCAAAGGCCCATATGCTAAACGAGATCGTCAACGGCTTCTCTTGTACCGCATCTTCGAGAACCGGATGCAGGTTCCGAATGGCGACATTGCCAAAGCGACTGCTGCCCATGTCAGCGAGTATTTTCGACTCAGCAAAATTCCACCGCAGGAACACGAGAAGCGAACCGAGGACTTCGTTGAGTCTTACCCTTTCGCTCCACACCTGCTGAAATTGCTGGACGATCAGGTGCTTATCGCCACGGATGCTCAAGAAACCCGTGACTTGATAAAGATTCTCGTCGATCTTTTCAAGACCTACGACAGCAAAAAAACGTTGATCACCGCCGCCGACTTTTCCTTGACCAATGAGAAAAGTGGCGTGGCGTCGTTACTGGACTCCGTGGCGAACCAACTCCACAAAGACCTACGAGAAAAAGCCCTCCGTAACTACGAAGTAGTCGTCGAAGCTGTTCCCAATGCCAATACCACCATTTCCCACGCCGAAGAGATCATTAGTGCTCTTTGGCTGCGTTCGCTAACCGTCGATCAGATGGCGGGTGCCGAGCCCTACGAACTTCAAATCGACATCACCGGCGACAAGCCCATCGACGACAATCGGTTCGAAGTCGAGTTGGCGAACATCGTCGATAACAGCTTCAACATTCATCAGGTCGGTAGTCGGCTGGTCTTCAAGCGAGAGGAGAACGCTCGCTCTAAACTGATCGCACACGCTAAGAACGGCAAGCTGTTCCAGAACGGCGAAGACATCGATCATCTCGCCAAGGAAATCCGAGCCGTAATCAGCGGTTCAGAAGATGTCTCGGCGAAGCATCGTGTGGTTGTCCTAAAGAAGAAGTGGCAAGGCGATCCTTGGTCGGAGTTCGACGAAAAGCAACAGCCCAAAAGCTGGAACGATGGAAAGCTACCGCTGGTAGTCGTGCCCGACTATCCCGAAAAGCTAGAAGTCATCCTCGGTAAATGGCTCAAGGACAATATGCAGGAGAATCGCAACACGCTTCGATTCCTGCTGCCTCAGAAAGGCACCGGAAACGTTTACTATGACCGGGAACTGCTAGTTCTCGCCAGAGCCGTCTTTCTGGCGATGAAGTGGAAGACGACCGAAAAGGTCTACGCCGAACTTGAACGATCCTTTCGTAAGGACGAATTGATCCCCAAGTTGAAGAGTCGGTTCGACCGTTTCGCTTTGCTCAGCGAGTGGAACTACGCCGAACCTGCAAAGTGCCAATTCGAAGAAGCCAAGCACGATGCTCAGGGTGATAAGATTCCTGACGCTGTGGATCGTCTCGTACGGGAAGAAGTCTTCATTCCGGAAGAGTTCGAGGAATATGTTCTCAAGCTCGCCGAAAACTCCGAGTCGGTTGGCAAACTGCTCAAAGATCTAAAGGAGCCAAGACCGGGAGGCAAACCTTGCATTCCATGGCTGGGCGAGATCGCTGTCAAAGAGCGAGTGATCCGCATTTGTGCTGAGGGACAGATCGCACTGAACCTGCGAAACATGGAAATGCTTCAAGCGAAACCGAGCGAAGATCCCGACGACGCTTGGACACGCATGAAAGGCAAGCTAGGCACGGGCAAGCATCTCGATGAAACGATTATGTTGCTGCCTGACGCCGTATCCGTCAGCGGTGGAAAGACAGTTGTAACCGATCCTGTAACTGGTGAGACGAACAGTGTCGAAGTTGTAGACACGGACGGAACAGGTTCATTTATCGACACCGGTAGTACAACCACGGGCGTAACGACTACCGGTAGTGGCGGTGTTCCCGGCAATATCTTTGGTGGCGACGATGAAGTCTCAACCGTCTCCAAGAAACCCTGCTCTGCTCCTCCGACATCTGGTCTGAATCTGCTGGGTCAGGTCGAGTCATGGGGCATTGGTCCCGCTACGAACGTCAACAACGTCGCTTTGAAGATCGGAAAGATGACCGGGGCACAGCTTCAGGATCTCATCAAGGATCTGCCCGATGGCGTCACCTTCGGCTTGGACTTGGAGAAGGAGGAAGGTAACTGATGTCAACATTCAACGCCGATCTTCTCGAATCCGTCACAACAAGTTCACCGCAACAGGCATGGGGCGATATTGCCGATCATCTCTGGCAGACCTTCTCCGCTCCGATAACACCGGCTGTCGCTGAATCCGAAATAGTCAAGCGAGACCGAAGTATCATCGAACTCGAAAACACAGTATCCGGTTCTTGCTGGGACTTATGGTATCAGTTCGAATCCAGTGTCCCTAAAGCCAGTCACGGAATTGTGGAATTCTGGAATCGCATTCAGGGAGGAAAAGCGGTACTGATCCTCGATGGCATCTCGTTACGGGAAACGCCTTGGTTGCTTCAGCAAGCCAGCGACCGAGGTTACACTGTTCACACTGCTGGTCCACGTGGCTCCGAACTGCCCTGCGAAACATCTCCGTTTGCCAAGTCACTCGGCTTCGCTCAGCGATCCGCTTTGGAGAACAACGGTGCCGGTGGTGCCCACAAGCTGGCCGGTGCCGGTACGGAATCCTCCAACCTCAACTGGAAAGACTGCATCGGGCTGGTCGGTACTCAGGAAGGCTTCGTCTTCTGGCATCACTTCCCCGATGAACGAATGCACGACTTGTCGGTGCCCGGTGAAGGACTTCACAAGTTGGCCAGAGAGACGCACGAGCATCTCACATCCGATGACTTCTGGGCGTTCGTCGAACGGCTGGCGACCGGACGACGGATCATCATCACCAGCGATCACGGTTACGCCGCCTGCGGACTGTTTCCCGATCTCGTGGACAAGGAACAGGTCGATTATATGAAAAAGCTCTTCAAGAGTGGACGCACGGCGACCAGCGACAGCGACGACGGAGCATGGGTGCCGCCGATTGACCTGCGGCTGGCAACCAGCCACGGATCGCACCGTTACGTTCTCGGTCGGCGAAAATGGAAGAGTGCCGGAGGCTACCCCACACTGCATCACGGCGGCTTGTCGCTGCTTGAAGTCTTTGTCCCATTTATTGAATTAAGCAAATGACGAAGGCAGCGATGAAAGCATCTCAGGAAACACTCTTACCAAACAGGGAAAGTTCCAGTTCCGTGGCAAAGGCAAAGAAGAAAACCAAAAAGGAAGCACTTCAGGAAGCAGTCGCCGAGGCGGTGAGTGCCGGGCGGGAACTGCACTTGGAGTCCGTGGACTTCTCCGATCCGAATCGCCCCAAGACCTGTCTCGAAGTCGATTTTCCGATTCTGCCGATCAACCATGTTGCCACAATTGAGGGGAACGCCGGGAAGCCAATCTACCAGATGTCGAAGTGGTGGGCACGGCGACGGTCGAGCGTGTTCCGGGCGATGTTAATCGCTGCGGCGACAAAAGCTCCCGAAGATCAAGGGGAAGCTGCGAAGCTCGTATGGGACGCCTACTACGGCAATCACCAGAAGAATGAAGCATTCCGCAAACTGAAAGTCGCCGACATCTTCATGGGGGGCGGCACGACCATTGTGGAAGGTGCCCGTCTCGGAATGCAGATGTACGGCAACGACCTCAACCCGGTCGCTTGGCTGGTCGTCAAGAACGAACTGGCTCAGGTCGATCCGAAGGAGGTTCAGAAGCTCCTCGACGCCATCGAAGCCGAAGTCAAGCCGCAGATCATGCCGTTCTACGCCTGTGATTGTCCTCGTGGGCACAAGGGGAAGTGGACGCACAAGCCAACCGACAAGGTAATGGGAGCGGACTTCGATCCTCTCACCCTGACACCAGAGCAGCGACCGGAATACGAGTACGCAGGACCGGAGGTCATCTACACGTTCTGGTCGAAGCATGGTCCCTGTCAGGCATCCGAGTGCAACCATCGCACGCCGATCATGTCCTCGCCGGTTGTCGCAGTGAAGACACTGACAGTGAAGGCATGGCAGAATGTTGAATGCAGCAAATGCGGCATTCACTTCGATGTAGAAGAACAAAATGCACGCATCGCCCCATCTGCCCTGTACGTCGTCGCTCCCGATGAGAAGCCACATACAATTCGTACAGACGACTGCTCCTACAGTTGTCCCAAGTGTGGACAGACAGCAGCCAAGTCGCTTGGCAAATCCAAGAATAAGAAGATCGACCTGACACTGTTAGTCCATCCCGATTGGCTCAAGGGATCGCCGAGCAAAGACGCCAAGGGTAACTGGTTGGGTGGAAGCGTCACGGATACCGCTGAAGCGACTGCGGCATGGAATCAGGAACGTGCCAAGAATCTGAAGCTGGTCGAGGTTCGAGGTACGCTTCCAGACGAGATTGAATGTCCTGACACAAAGGAAGTCGTCCGAACGGGAAAGGACGGTGGAACAGTTCCCGGCAAATCAAAATTCAAATGTCAGGAATCAACTTGCGGTAGAGAGCAGGACGTACTCACATCAATAAAGTCGTCAAAGAGGTCTGGTCCAGTTTCGATTTATGCGGTGCAAGGGTATTGCCCGACTTGCGACGATGAACGCCGCCCATACGGAGGTCGGTTCTTCTCACTGCCAAATGCCATCAAATTCGATGCTGCTAGACGGGCATTTGACGCCAGCAAAGACTTGAGTTCTATACCGACGAGTGAGTTGCCGTATGGTTTTATGACGCACATGAACAACGGCGGCATTCCTAACCACGGTTACACTCATTGGTGGACGATGTTCAATCACCGCCAGTTGCTTGTCCACAGCCTCTTGGTTAAATCGATCTGTGAATCGAATGCTTCAGAGTCCGCCAAGGAATTCGTTCTTGGAGGTTTTCAGCAATACCTTAGAAATCAGAACATGTTCTGCATTTGGAATACTCAGGCAGATAAGCTTGAGCCAATGTTCTCCAACAGCAATTTTCATCCAAAAGCGACCGTTGTCGAGAACTCTGTATTTTCAAAGCTTGGTCGTGGGAACTGGGCATCAAGTGCAGCGAACATTCTTCAAGGACTGGTATGGCGGCAGGAGCCTTGGGAACTCGTTTCGACGCACTATCTTGAAGAAGCGATTCCGTCACTGAAAGGGCAAGTGACCGGTAAGAGCGAGAAGACTCTCTGCGGAGACCCGGTTTTACCTACCAGCACGCTGACCTGTCGTTCGTCTTCTGATCTCGCAACGATTGCGGCAGGATCGTTGGATTTGGTAATCACGGACCCTCCTTTCGGTGGATTGCTCCACTATTCTGAACTCGCCGATTTCTTTCATGTGTGGCTTCGTCTGGCATTGAAAGACAAGTACCCAGATGTCTTCGGTTCCGAGTATACGCCAAAAGTGCTTGAAGCGGTCGCAAATCGAGCACGTCATGGCGATGACGCAGATTCCTTCTACCAGAAGCTGTTGACTGAGTGCTGGCGAGAATCATTCCGTGTCTTAAAACCTGCTGGCATTCTTGCGTTCACCTTCCATCACAGTCAGGACGAGCCGTGGGTGGCGGTCCTTGAGAGTCTGTTTCAAGCAGGGTTCTATCTTGAGTCGGCTTACCCGATCCGTAGCGACGAGACGAAAGGCGAAGGAGCGAAGCCCGGAACATTCGGTTCGCAGCAGATCGAGTTCGACATCGTTCACGTCTGTCGCAAACGATTGGAAGAGCCAGAGCCAATCAGTTGGGCACGGCTCCGGCGGCAAATCATGCGGGATGTTCGCCAGCTTCAAGAGATTATTGAGCAACATCAGAAGGAAGGACTCGGCGAGGCAGACCTGCAAGTAATCCGCCGTGGCAAGGCTCTGGAATACTACTCCCGGCACTACGGTAAAGTTTACATCGAGAAGGGACGAGAAGACGAGTTCACCGTCAAGGAAGCCCTCGTCGGCATCAATCAGCTTCTCGACGATGAGAGTGACACCACCAGCGAAGCCCCGCCCGTGCTCGCCGAGCCATACACCCGACAGTTCCTTCGCCTGTTCGCCGACAAGAGCAGTCTCGAACGTGACCAGTTGCAGAAATACCTGCGTGGCACGGGCGTCTCGCCGTCCGAGTTCTTGGAACGAGGCTGGTGTAGCGAAGAGAAGAAAATCTTCACGATCACGCCGCCGCTCGAATGGGCACAGCAGTGGAAGGGGAAAGCCCGCAAGGGAATGTCCCGTGACTTCGATCAGACCTTCTTCCTCATCGGTGCCTGTTATGACGAGAGCGGTATCAAAGCCAGCGACACTCTCAACAGCGGCAGTTTCGTCCCGCACCCCGCCATCAGCGACTTGCTCGACTGGTTCGGTAAACACGGTAGCGACTCGAACATGAAATCCGCCGCCAAGCGAGCCAAGCAAATCTACTCGTCATGGCTGGCGAAGAACACCACGCAGGTCAGCACCCAACGGACGCTGTTCGACTTGGAGGATGAGGAATGAAGTGGGTGACCTCCAACCTCCTGCCGCTGTCGATTCTGGCTGCGATCTGCCTGATCGTGTTCTTTGCCACTTTCGTGCGAGTTCGCTTCGTCAAACCGAACTGGATTATGTTCGGGATCGGAGCGGTACTGCTGGCGGTGGTCGTGGTTGGGGTCATACAGATCATCCGTAATCCTGCCGGTCAAGTTGAGACCGTAGACGAGGAAGAACACGACGGTCCGCTCCCTGAGATTCCAAAGACGGCGTTGGAGCGGTTACGTCTCGACTGGAATTCGCAGAATGTCGCCAACTGGTCTGCTTCAGAAACATTGGCGGACATCAGTGAGATCGCCTACCAGCCACCGCACGAAGCGGAACGGAGCTATCAGGCTCTCGGCTTCACGCAAGTGATGCCGGTCGTTCAAGGCTCGATGATCGGATACGTCATCACAGGCGAGAACGTGACGGTTGTCGCCTTTCGAGGCACCGACTTTAGCGAGGTCTCGGACTGGATCGCCAATCTTGGCAGGTCGGCGACCGACACGCAACACGGACAGGTTCACAAGGGCTTCTACTTCGCCTACCAGTCGATGAAGCAGCAGGTTGATGCGATCCTGACCGAACGGGACACGACAAAACTGTGGGTCACTGGACACAGCCTCGGCGGGGCACTCGCTCTGATGTGTGCCTACGACCTCGAAGAAATTGAGCATCGGAGACTGAACGGCATTATCACTTTCGGACAGCCGATGGTCGCCCAGCAAGAGTTCGCCGACTACATCGACACGCTGCTGATCGGTCGGTACGCCCGCTTCGTTAATCGGGACGACATCGTGCCGAAGATACCGTCCAGCCACGTCGCTTGCGGATCGCTCGTCTGGTTCACCGACAATGGCGTGAAGCGGTCGAAGTTCAAGCGGGTTCTGTACGGAGCCGCCAATCCCAATGAAGCACCGGTGGGTGACGCTGGTGGAGAAGATGAGGCTGAGATCAAGCCGCTGACCGACGCTGAATTTGAAGCTCTGCAAGCCAAGCTGAAGGCAGAAAACGCCGAAGCAGAACGGCTTCCCGAAGGGACGCCGATTGTTACCTATCAGGCGGCGGCATCGTCCCTCGTCGATGACCACTCGATGTGGTTGTACCTCGACAAGATTCGCACCTTGCTCGGAGTAAACGCCCCGGAGGAGCCACAGTGAGACAGGAGCGTAAGTAATGCAATCACCACTCGTGAATGACGATCTCTGGAATCGCCGTGGCATTTCGTTGCTGTGGGACGCCGACGAATTGAACAAGCTCTGCCAGCCAAAGCAGGTCATCAGCCTGCGGCAGTTCCGGCAACTTCATGCCAGCGATTGGAACGATGTTGATTCCTACATGGTCAACGATGCGTTGATTGTTGGGGGATTGGAGAGTGTCATTGACGCACTCCCCCCTGAAGAAATGACACGCTGGCTGGAACAGAACATTTACCAGTCCCTCGTGTCCTACCAACGAGAGGTTGCCGGTGGAGGCGATCAAGCGGCGTTGATCTTATGGATGGTCGAGCATTCCCGGCTCAAGCACCACATCAGCGAAGATGCGTGGCTGTGGCACTGTGGCGGTGAGCATCGAAACCACCAGATTCCACTGAGCAACTGCCTGTTCAACGGAGCACAGCTCGACCTCACAGAGATTCATGACGCCAAGGGAAACCGCCTCGGCTTGTACCACCCAAGGATTTCGTAGAAATTGTGATCATGAACGCAGATGATACCTCAATGGAAAGCCTCTCGGACTTCATGAAGGACCACACAGCTATGCACGACGAGCTTCCATTCGTGCATAGCACTTTGTCATCTAACATGAGAAGCATTGCTGAGAACGATGAATTAACTCCTCAACACTGCAATGTGTTTGATGAACCACTGCTGTATTTTTTCTATGGTCGTCCTTCATACCGATCTCGGATTGGGACGATGCCAAATACAACCATTCCGTTTTGCCCTGTCTGCTTCATCCTTAAAGGCAATCGTTTACCCGCACCACCAGCCAGAATCTATCCGTTCGATTCAGGGGCTGCAAAGTCCGACCGATTTGATCCCCCTGTCAATTCCTCTGATGTAGACAACTTTGAGCTTGATCTTTCATTTGAAGCGATCCGCAAATTCACAAACCGCTTCTTCGAAACAAATGGTGAGTATTTTTTTGGCAACCCTCGAAGAGAGGTGTTCATCCCGCCCGATGCAGAATCAGCACGACAATACTATGAACTTGTTACAATCGAGGGAGAGACAGAACATGATGATCGCAGGTCAGCAATCGAAATTCAGTATCGAGAAAACATTAAACTGCGGGATCGTCTCTGGGCAGTCGTGCTTCCGTTGAGTTTGATGGAGGATGGTGAATTACGCCATAAAATTGTTACTGAATGGGGGGCGTATCCGATCACCTATAGCACAACAAAAGGAATGGCTCCTTCCAGCTACAGTGCAACCATTCGGGTTCTCTATGAGAAGTGGCTCCAAATTGGAGGGATGATCTGATGGCAGATGAAACTACTGGAATGCTCGTTGGATTCGTTCACCCGACTGGAACACTCCGTTTCCCGACTTTTCTGATTCCAGTTTTCGAAGTTCAGGGACACCTTTCTCTACAAGATGGAAACTGTGACGGAAAAATAGAGAAATTTAATCGATTGTACCCGATCGATCATATCTGGATGAAGGAGAAGCCATTTCGTAAGCACGCCGAAAAGCGATTCTTCATCATTTGGGAGATAGCGAAAGAGCGGAGCTATTTCGATATTCTTCCGATGTATTTCGTTCATGGCATGACTGACAACAGTGTTGAACGTGTTCAGATTGGTGATGACTTTCGGATTGCATACGCTGATCGCATTACTGGCGTGCGGTATGGCAACAAGTTGTCTTTACGGAAGTATCTTGTCAGTTCGGCAGATTTTTATGCTTACAATCCGTTTTTTGCATTAGAAGTGGCTGAGTTTATTGGCAATAAGAAGCAGTATCAGAGAGCCCTTGAGAGGGCTACAAATATCCTGATGGGTGAAAATGAAGATATAGCGTTCGCATGGCGCAGAATGATGCAAAAGGAAGATGAAGATAATGACAATAACACAATGGCAAGGCAATAAGTGACTGAAGAACTTACGATTATTCCCGGACAACGTATCCGTCACGCCGAATTCGGTGAAGGGGTTGTCGTTGCTGCTGCGACCAACGGATTCGTGAGAGCATTTTTCGGCGGCGGCGAGCGTCAGGTTCCCGTTGTCTCGATCACGCCGATTCTCGGTCGGTCTGAGCAGGTCGTCCGCAACGTTGGTTCCGGCGAACGTCGCAATCGACGAGCATGGCTGGCCTACCAAGCTCATGCCTTGCCACTTATTGAAAGTGCAGCAGCACTCACTTCCGCCAAAATTGATCTCTTGCCTCATCAGGTCGTGCTGACGCACAGGATCGCTACGGCATCGCCACGCCGCTACCTGATCGCTGATGAAGTCGGGTTGGGAAAGACGATTGAATCAGCGTTAATCCTGAGGGAGCTTGCCAGTCGGGGCGAACTCAATCGAGCATTGATGGTGGTTCCTGCGGGGCTGGTCAACAACTGGCACCGGGAGTTGAACGAAGTCTTTAATCTCGACTTCGAGGTTTTCGGTAGTCAGGGAGATGTGACCGACCGAAAGTCGAACGCCTTCGTGAAGCATGACCGTTTAATCGCCAGCGTCGATACGCTCAAACGTAAGCCACGAGTCAAACGGCTGATGGACGCTCCGCTGTGGGACTTGGTGATTTTTGATGAGGCACAGCATCTTACGGCGAGTAAGTCTGGCGGCAAGCTGAAGAAGACCGACAACTACCGGTTGGCTGAATCACTCAGGAGCCACTGCCGTGACTTGATTCTGCTCTCTGCCACGCCACACCAAGGCGATCACTATCGGTTCTACATGCTGATGCAGCTTCTCGATCCGACATTGTTTACTTCCCCTGACGACATGATTGAGAACCGGCATCGACTGAACTCAATCATCTTCCGTCGCACCAAGGCGGACGCCTGCCGACCAGACGGTTCGACGTTGTTCGCTCGACGCTGGGTTCACACCGAATCGTTCGTGATGTCGGAGGTTGAGCGAGAATTCTACAACGATCTCCACGTCTACCTGATGGACGGCTTTGCGCTCGCCAAGCAGCAGGGGAATAAAGGTCGGGCACTCGGCTTCGTGATGACGATCTTCCAGAAGATCGCTGCTTCGAGCTTCGCCGCCGTCCACCGCACGCTGCGTCGTCGGTTGATTGCCCTGACCGTGCAAGAAGGATTGATGCACGACAGCAAGCTCGACATCGACGCTCGTGATGCGGCTTTCGCTGAGGCTCGTCAGTTGATCCAGCGTGAGTTCCACCTGACTGAAGACCGGCTGGGACAAATTGAAGCCGAACGTGTGCTGGCTGATCTCAAGCGTCGAATCGTCAAGAAGATGGATGACGACGATCTGGCGATGCTTTCGAGTGAATACTCATCGGAAACGGAGACCACTGCATCTGAGGATTCGGCGATCATCGCCGTGGAACTTGCTCTGCCCGAAGAACGGCAACGCATTCGAGACCTATTGACGAAGTTCCCACCTGAAACAGAGACCAAGGTCAAGAATCTCATCAACGCCCTTGGCACGCTCTGGCAACAGGATTCGTCGGAGCGGGTAGTCATCTTCGCCACGTATCTCGGCAGTGTCGAAATGCTTGGCGAAGAGATTGAACGAGCTTATCCCGGTCAGGGCGTCGTTGTCCTGAAAGGTGGCGATCATGGAACCAAACTCTCCGCTGAAAAGCGTTTCAAGCAACCCAACGGTCCCAGAGTGATGATCTGCACCGCCGCCGGTCGTGAGGGGATCAACCTGCAACACGCTCGTGTGCTGTTCAACTTCGACCTTCCTTGGAACCCAATGGACTTGGAACAGCGAATTGGCCGCATCCATCGCTACGGTCAGAAGCACACTGCACAGGTCTACAACCTTGTGTTGTCAGACACCATCGAGGGCAAAATTTTCCTTCTGCTCGATGACAAGCTGAAAGAGATCGCCAAGGCATTGGGCAAAGTCGATGAACACGGCGAAGTCGCTGAAGACCTGCGGTCGCAGATTCTTGGTCAGCTATCAGAGCGACTCAGTTACGAGAGCCTGTATGCACAAGCAGTCTCTGATCCTGAACTGAAGCGAACTCGTCTTGAACTCGAACAGGCTCTTTCGAATGCTTCTGAAGCGAGAAACGTCGTCTATGAATTGTTCCAAGACCTTGACGGCTTTTCACTTAATGACTACCAACCGTTCTCAGACACTAGTGAAGGGATGGACGAGATCGTCCGCTTCGTCCGCACAGCAGCCGAAGACGAGGGCAAGGCATTCCGCCCTGAAGCCAACGGAGTGTTCGTAGTGACAACGCCTGACAACGGCGACCCACTTCGGTTCACTACCGATCGAGATTCCTCCATTGAGGCGGAGAACATCGACCTTCTCGGACTCGATCATCCAAACGTAGTTCAGTACATGCAGCGGTTCCGTAGCTTGCCCGATGAGCAGATCGGCATTCGAGTCCGTTCCGATGATGGACGCACCGGCGTTCTATCCATCTGGCACGTGACGACGCAGGGTGAACGTAGCGAAACTCGAAACCAAATGCTCTCGCTGGCTGTTAATGGCGAAGGCCAGCGTATCCCGTCATGGGAGAAGCAAGTCGACCGACTTTTCCAATTTTCGCCAGCATCCTCAAACAGTGAACCGCAGATCGACCTCCTGACCGAGTTGCTAGAGCCAATGATCCACCGAGAGCTAATCCACCGAGGCTTCCTTGCCGAAAACCGAGGGTATGACGCCCGGCTGGTTGGCTGGGTGGAGGTTGTGTGATGGCAGTCATCCATCGATGCTTTAGATTTCAAGGATAATACCATGCGACAAATTCCCAAAGAACTCATAGCTGCCTTGAATTCAGGTCAGTGCATCGCAGTCATTGGCTCCGGTCCCTCCAACGAATTGAGATTTCCGTCGTGGAAGACGCTCGCCGAAGAGTCAGTCGCTCTCGCCAAGGAAACTTCGAAAGACAAATTCAACGAAGACCTCTTCCGCCGTCTTATTGAAAAGGAAGATTACCCCAAATTATTCAAATACGCAGAGGCGTTGCTTGGCCGCAGCACTATCCTAAAACACATACACAAGCGACTCACAGAGCATACATCGTCGCTCAGGGGTTCGTCACTAAAAGGAGAGGCTTATACTTGCTTGGCTTCGTGGCCTTTCAAGTTCTACCTTACGACCAATTGGGATTCGGAGATTTCTCGCCATCTCGAATTCGAAACAGAGTTCTTTTCGACGCTATCTAACTCGAAACCCGAATTGACTCAACTGTCCGTTGGTACGAAAAAACAAATTGTCCACTTACATGGAACACTCGCTGAAGGCGATTCTGTAGTTCTAACAGATGATGATTATCAGCGGTTCAAAGTTGAAGACTCGCACCGATATTTTCAGGAGACATTGATCTCGCTGTTTCGAACATTCCCAATTCTTATTGTCGGCCATAGTATGCGAGACCCGGACATACAAACTGTATTAGAGTCCGCCAAGCAAATTGCTCCTGCAAAGAGAACAATCTTCATGATTGCAGCAGACGTCCAAAGAGAGGATATTGATGAATACTTGAGCAAATACAACATACACATCATCAGCTACAACGGACGTAACAATCATAAAGAATTACAGACTCTTTTAAAGGCGATAGATTGGTTTGTCATCCCTCGCCTCCAGACCGCACAATTACCTCTTGATCCACTTACTGAAGCCGAAATAGACCTTGCAAGTTCTCTGCTCTTCTCAAATTCTCTATATGACAGTTCAACCGACAATACTATTCTGCGGCGTCTGATTCGCCCTCAGGTCTTACGCATATTGGATCTCGCCCCCACAGGTTGTTGCAAAGAAGATATTTGTGAGAAACTGATTCCACATACGCTTCGGTCGTTACCTTCTACAGCGTCAGGACTTTCAGAAACACTTGAATCTTTGTCTGAGATTGGCTTCATTATGCTCGACGAAGTGTCATGGAAGCTGACTGACAATGGAAAAACGGAATTAGGCACCATAAAGACTCAAGCGAAGCTGCAAGATGAGCAGGTCTCCCAATCACTAATTGCACATCTGACCGCAGATGGTTTTTCGAATGAAGACATCGGTCGAGCCAGAAATTCGCTCCTTACCTCGATTGCAGAAGTCTTTCGAAGACGAGGAGTAGCCGCAGCTTCGTTCGTTTTCCGCAATCAGGCTTTTGAACCAGTCGACATGGCCGAGTTGTTTGAGGCCATCACTCGTTCCGTCAGTTGGATCGAGTCTTTTGAGGCCCGCCAAACTGTTGTCGAGTTTGTGATCGATCTGTTTACCAAACCCACGGAATCTCAGCGGTCATACTTGGCACGCCTTTCTCAGGGGTTCTTTGCAGTACACATCTTTGGTGCGGCACAGTTTGCTTCACAACCCCGAACAGACTTGCTTCGTAAATCTAGTTGGCTTCTTGATTCAAACGTACTGATTTACCTTTTTGCGGTCGGGTCGCCGCTTAGCACATTATCTCAAGACATCTGTAGCAAATCCAAGCAACTTGGAATAACTCTCACAACAACCAAAGCGTTGGTGGAGGAAGCTCTCAAGGGTCTTCATTGGGCAAGTTGTATGTGCGAAGACCTGAGTGCCGAAGAGGAAATGGAGTTCATACTTCAAGAGTTTAACGGAGCGAAGTATCGACAAAACCCGTACATTGAAGGGTTTGTTGGGCTTTCGAGAAAGCTAACACTTCGTAGATTCAAAGAGTATCGTCAGTACCTGAAAATCGACACTCTTGAAAAAGCTGTGGAACGGGTCAAAGAAGTTGGTGTGAAGATCGTGAGCATAGAGGAAGATACATCCGACGATGCCGAATTGTCCATTTCCGAGGTCGCACAGAATATCGAGGAGGAACGTATCCGGAGAGGCACAGGTAGAGGTGGTGAAAAGCAGGCTTTAATTGAAGCTGAGGTGCTGTGTCTACTCGTAGAGGAAAGACGGACTAAATCCAATGAATCTGAAGGTCTTGCCCCTGCGTATTTTGTTAGTACAAGTCGGCTTCTCGATCAGATGTACGGAAATGAATATGGCATTATAACATGGACGCCTGAAGTACTCTTCCGTCATCTGTCGCTTCTGTCCCCCAGCAATAACGATGACGCCTCCATAGTTGAAGCGATGGCGATTGAGTACTCTAAACTAGGCATCTCACTCATCGATGAAGATGCATTTCGCTCGTATTTCGAGCCACTAATTAGCACCAGCAGATTGTCCTATCAAAGAGAGAAGTCTTCTTTCATTACTGCTGTGGAAGGCGAAGCGAGTAGAACCGTCGAAGAATTGGATAGCGATTTCGAGTCTGTGTCAGACATGGCAAAGCCGCTGTTTGTTTCGCAAATGTATTGGCGAGAGCAGGCTAGCGAGAAGACTCAACTCCGAAGGGAACTCAAGCAAGCGTTGGAGCGTAAGGAGGCGTTAGATTCAAAACTTAAAAAAGAGGAAAAGGAGTGGGAGGAGAGGAGCAAGAGGACAGTTGATCACTACGAGAATCGCATCCGTAATCTCACAGACCCAAAACGGCGACGCAAGTCTGAGAGAAAGGCAAAGAATAAAGCGAGTCGGCGACGAAAGAAAAAGTGAAGTGTTAGGTATGTTCACCTACTAGTTGCCGGTTTTTATGCCCCAGCGAGTTTTGGGGTATCTGAAAATGTTCCTGCAAAAGCTTCTGTTTTTGCTATGTCTTGGATGACGTAACGCAAGCTGCTGACGACGATGGTGAGCGAGTCCACTTCCACTTCGAGAACGCCGATGCTACAAAACAATGGTAAAACATCTTGTAATGAGACCCTGATGGTGTTCCGGTGAAAATCCTATTTCTTCACGAAGAAAAAAACGACAATGTGGACGTCATCTCGACGTGCTTAATCGCTGCCGGTCACGAGGTCCTTAGACGTCCTCTCAACGATGCTGATGTAGATCTTGCGATAAACATCGCCCAACAAGATTATGACCGTTATCGACCTAATGTCGTAATAGGACAGCACTTTGGCGGCACTATCGCCATGGAGCTTGATTCTGGAGAGACGCCACTCACCCTGCTCTATCCCGATTGGAAGAAATGGGGACTAAACACCAAACTAAAGTCAAACTCGGTGATCCTGCATTCACGATTTGACGATGTGGTGCCCTTCACCGACTCCAAGGAACTTTTCGCCAACAGTGGTCTACCACCAGAAACTCTCATTGCCGTGGGGAACGACCACTCTCTGACTGATGAAGAATCATTGTCTGTTCTTCTTTGGGCATGTGATTTGTTGGTTTCGGGCGAAGAGATGATCTCCCTGCATGAAACGTCTCAAAACGACGCCAGTTATGTCTGCGACTCGTGTGGGGAAACGATAATCATTCCTCTTGATGTCACTGAAGGCGTGAATCAGACCTATGTCGAAGATTGTCCGGTCTGCTGTCACCCCAATACGATTCACGTACTGCTAAGTAATGACGGCAGTGCTCAGGTATGGTCTGAACCGGAACAGGATCACGACTGATTTACGCTAATTACGTCACAACTACTCCAACTATTCAGATGCACTGGATTTGCTTGCATAGACGCTTGGACTTTCGGGGTAATAGGCACAATGAATCAGTATCGGTGATTGAACTTCATGGAAAGAAAAAGCATGTCCCACGTCCATAATTTGCTTGAAGCCTATGCAGAAGTAGGAACTGATCCGCCAGACTGGGCTTATCCCTCCCATGCGAGCATCCCGTTTATAGGAAAGAACTATGGTAGATGGAATGGAGTCATTGTTTATGCTAGTGCCGAAAACTTGGCTCAGTACGAACGAGAACCTGAAACACTTCCTGATTATTTCAACGATGACAGAATTCTTAATCGCCATCGAACTGCTTTTGAATGTGATTCAAACAGAAACTTCTTTCGACACGTTCATATGGCACCCTTCGATAACGGCAGCTTGATTGTTGCTGCCTCGTACTTCATATGGCGACAACATGGAGAAATGATCGATGAGCCTGTGGATCTACTGGAATCAATTGCTGTTGCGAATTTCTGCAAATACTCAATTTCGGGGAAGGTCAACAAAGACTATGCTGGGGACACGATTAAGCTCACTCATTCTATTCCTTACGTCATGGCAGACGTTGGTCAGCTACAACCTTCAGTGGTTCTGATGCCGAATAGTATCCTCAAGAAGAAGGCTGTTCGGGACTCAGTCAGAGAAGCATTTCCACATACATCTTTCGTGGGAATTCCCCAGTTCAATAGCACAGTAGTAAATACACATCTCAAAAAGCATGCCGACAGAGCTGCACAGCTTGAAGTAGAACTTGAGGGGACCTCATTGGCAAGATGGATAGACAACTTGACTGGCTATGCTTCGGGGTATCCATACCGGTATCTAGTTGAAATTGATGAAGTCTTGGCTGGAAGTAACTGATAGTGATGTCCAATTTGGGGCTTGCTTAAGCCGAACGCTACCTTTTTGTAGTATGAGGTCTGCTCCATCATGAATCGGTTGCAGAAATGGGACCGATCTCATCGAGGAGTTCAGGAAGAAGGGGTAGGCTATCGGACTAACCGGTTTACAACCAGACAATAGACATGGAGAGCCGAAATAAGTTAAACGGAAGGCAGCGTGAGCAAAGTACCTTGTTTGCAACCCCGATCTATTTATTTTACATCCTCGCCGGTCGGAATTCGAACGTGGCCTTAACTATACCGTGGTCGGTCGTACCGCTTTCCTTATGGTCTTCCCGGTTCAAATGATCGTTCATGATTTCCGAGCCCACGAAAGCCCAGATTCGCTTCCGTGAGTTGTCGTAAAACTCTTGGGACACCAAAATGTGATCGAGCGACTCCCTGCTGTTCTGATGCACGTGGGTGTAATAAACGTCCCGCTCACTGCGATATTCCTGTAGCGTCCCAGTCGAGTACAAATCAACGTCGCTACCGCCTTGAGTCAGCCCGCCGAGTAGATAGTTCGGCTGACCGGTGATGATATTGAGCGTATTGCTCCGCTTGTCGTCGTTCAGATCACCGAGGACGACGACCGGATTGTCATTTCCTTTCATCGCTTCGGTCAGCAACATTCGCAAGGCGGATGCTTCTGCGGTACGACGAATGGTTGAGAGTGCCGCCCCGACGCCTTCTCGGTGGCGGCTGTAGAAAGGTTTATCAGATTTGAACCAGTCTTCGCTATCAACCTGTGCGGGCATCTTCGACTTCAGGTGTGTCACGAACACCGAGATTTCATTGCTGTCGTCGTGTGACTTAATGCGGAAGTGCAGCACCGGTCTTGAAAAACTCTTGAGCGACACCGAGATTTCGGGCGTTTGTGGATCGTCGCCACTGTCGAACAACAAGAACTTGTCTGGAAAGTTCACGATCCATTCTGGTTCTCCGACAAGCATCTCCTTCCGCACGGCACCGGCACAGATGATCTTGCCGCCCTTGTGCGATGTTGGTGCAAGGAGCGTGTATTGTGACGACAATTTCGCCTTCTTGAAGACGTTAGCCAGTGATTTGCGGTGCCACAACTCTTGAAAGCCCCACACATCGGCATCGACTGTGGCGATCGTACGTCCCAACCACTCGACCTTCTTAAGATACTGCTCTTCGGTCCAGCCTATCGTGTTCCGGTACATTGGTAGACCGGGTTCGTTGGTGTTGAAGAGGTTACAGGTCGCAAACGACAGTCGCTTTCTTGCAGCCATTTTGATGCCTTCACTGGTTATTGGGAAGTTTCAAAACTCACTATTTTCAACTTGATTGCGATGACTTCATTTGTAATCTAACAAAACGAAACGACAAATTATCAAAGCATCGTCACAGTTGAGGACAAAACATTTGCGAATACACTAAACGGACTCCCACGAATCACTTCTCTGGCCTTGGTAACCGGCTGTCAGGTTTCAATCATACGTTACTACGCTTGAATCTGATGGAGAGCATTTTACCGCATCGGGGCAACTAGAAGTTAGTTGATATGGATTGAAATACGCACTGGTGTGAAGCCCATAATCGTCTTAGCTTAAGGTGCGTTTGCTAATTTTGAGGAACCCCAGCATTTCCTTGTTGTGCCCCTAGCGACTCCAGTATTCGCTTCACGATAGCGTCTTCATCCACGACAGCCTCATCCCCACGTTCGCCCATAGGTCCGACTTGCCCCTCGCCACCACGTTCACCTTTCGGGCCAATCTGTCCTTCCTTACCCTTTTCACCTCTAGGACCACGTAGCATCTCGGTAAGTACCGGATCACTGCGAAGTTTCAATAAAATTCGCTCAGTCTCCTCTTTAGGAGAAGTTGACAGAATACTGACTGAGAATAGTCCAACAAATACAGCAAAAGCGAACAGAGCAAAGAATCGAGCGGATTTATAAAGGTCTACCAAATAGTTAGTTCGATTGTCCATGTCGGTCTGACATAGAAGATACCCGTTGATCATGCTTTTTTTGAGATTCGATGCGTCGAGTTCCACTTCGTCTTGTTCAATCGATATTTCACTCTCACATCCCACACCGAAAAACACAAGTAGCAGTGTAATAGTGTTCATCAGGGCGAGTATAGCTAGAAAACCAATCAGTCTCATCCATGTATGTTCAAAAGCGAGTGCTTTCGGCGTTAGAAACCCAACGAGACCCATTAATACTGAACTTATCGTGATCAGCGTTTTGCACTTATCGGTGATTGCAGTTCGACGATGTTTTGCATTGTCCAAGCACTCTTTCGATGCGGATAACAATAAGTCGAGCTCTTTTGCATTATCCAAGTTGCGATCAGAATAATTATGCGTCGAGTACCTCCCTGTGCGAACGTCATTTAGAGCTACATTCTCCAACCCATACAATCGCAGCGAGTAATAGGCTAGGTAATTAACCAACCAAGTTCGCAATAAATAACAACAGTCTAGGATGGTTTGGATAATATTTTTAAGTTTGGCTTGTCGCATTTCGGTACTACCTCATTCATGGGAGAACGACCTTATGAACGAATTCGAAATCGTTGTTCCCGCCGATAGATCGAGCCATGCCCACTGCCCATTCGGGTTAACTTCCAAAAAGTGCCATTTTCCATCGAAGTCGACGGCCATGTCGATAGCGGCGAATCGCAAGCCGTAATGGGTGACTAGGTTCCTTAGTGACGAGGCTACAGATTTGGGTAATTCAATTTGTGTGTATTCGACGTCAGACATGTTATTGCGGCGAATATCACATCGCTGAGCACCCGTACTATCCATGGCATACAATTCAACGGCATGAATCGCAGCGTCAACGATTGTGATCCGTACATCGCTCCTTTTGCGAAGGAACTGCTGGAATAAGGTGGGACAATTGACAAGGTCACTTGATGCTTCGAGGTGGTGATTCTCGACTCGACATGTATAGATCAAAGAGTCATTATGTCCCTCTCGCTCTATGTAGCCGCCCGACATTGGTTTCACGATAACCTGACCTTTGTGTTGCTCAAAGAACTTTTTTGCTTCAGCGGATTCTTGAGTCACCAGAGTGTCGGGGATGTAAAATCCGAGCGATCTTGCCGTTGTGAGTTGTTCTAGCTTGTGAGATGCTTGGACGTTCGCAGATGGATGATTCATCCACCGACACGTGGGAACATGTGCAAGAAAACCTTCGATGGCCTCTGCCCATTCTTCAAGAGCGAAACGATCTTCGGGCGAGTCGGAGAATTTCACATTATTTAACTGTTCTGGCCGGCGATACCAGATGTTAACGACATCGAGTGGAGAAAGTTCGTACGGCCCAGTCGACAGGAGAGGTTCCCCATTGCGGTATGCGATTGTGGTGTCGGTTAGCAGTGTATCAGTATCAAGCCGTTTCAGCGGTATGCCAGCGTCAATTAGAAGAGGCACAAGGTAGTCCGCCGTAGCGTCTTGACTGTTGGTTAAAATCAAGAGCATCGAGGCAGAGCCTTGTAATATTTACGTCCGGGATCTTCGTCAGCTATTTCGGCTCGAACTGCCGTCGTTGTCTTTGTGGCAGTTAATAGTGTGCGTGGAGATCCAAGAGTTCCTGAAAGCCTATCCTTGTCACACTGCTCTGTGGCAACTCTCGTCGAGGTCATAGTGCCCGCCCTAACCGCATAATACGATGAGTGCTTTGGATCAGAATCCGGCTGTTCTGTAAAAACTTGCGTTTTGGTCATTGTTCCGGCAAGAAGGCTGGATAAGTCATCGGCAATGCAATCCTCCTGAAACTGTACGATGAAAGCGAGTGCCATCGTTTAACCTTTCCGATTGAATATGAAGTAACGATGACTAGCCCTGTCAGCGTCACTTTCTTCTTTGCTAACTTCTGTCACTGTCCTAGTTCCTGCCTTTATTTTAGAGATATTGGGGGCCATTGGCGAGTAGAGAATCATCTCTTCAAAACGCAGAATGAACGGGTTTAGGCGAGTGGCAGATTTTCTAGAATGGGGGTTGTGGCAACGACTGTTCAACATTGTGTACCTCCGTTTAAATTACGGATGAATTTCTCGAGTTTTATTCTTTTCAGTATAGCAAATAATTATACTCGTGTTCAACAAACCAAGAGGAAGGCGAAGTTCCGAAGATGTTCTAACAAAACCTTAAGGTCAATTGCAAAGACACTTCGAATTGTTCTGGGGATCATTAAAACGCAACGCAGAGAAGTAGGGTCGTAATCTATTACTCAAATGATGCTCTAAATGGGAATTAGAAAATGAGAATGATTATGGGGCCAGCTCAGAGGGATAAAGCCAGAAAATAACGAGCGGAGCCGACTCTACCCCCCACAAATTCCACATGCCTTTCCATCATCCGGGCTGCATTCTCTGCCGCTTTTTGTATTCTTGAAATACTCACAGCTTTGATTGTGGCGAACGTTTGAAGACGTGTTCAGCCAGTATTCTGCGTCAGGCGCTGTGGGTTGGTTTTCAGCCTTCCGTTTCCTAGTTCGAAACTCCCACGGAGGGATTGGGTTGTCGTCCTCCCATAACCCCCTATGTTCCTTTTTTGCTTCTATTTCCGCCTCGGATAACGACTGGTCGCTGTTGTACTTCTTGTAATGCCATGCCCAGCCATCTTCGACCATCTTAGCATTGATGTTTGCATTCTTGAGGAAGATGATTCCGAGTGTTCTCTCGTATTGATCCTCCCCTGTTTTCTTTACGATCACCCTCTCGTTGAAAATCATTTTCGACAGAGCTTGCTTAGATTTTGTCCCAAAGCTTTGACCGGATTCAGGGGCGTCGATCCCTTCGAGTCGAACCTTGATCGTCTGACGGTTGACCAACACACGAACTGTGTCTCCATCTGTCACTCCGACGACTTTGCCCTCAAGCTGCTCGATTACCTTTTTTTGCTCAGCGAACAGCAAGCTGCATGCGATTAGGACGGCCAAAACGATGGCAGTTCGCATCAGGGTCTCCTTGTGAAATGGCGTAGAAGTGGTTTGTGTCTTCGTCGATATCAAACTACCAGCTTCGTTGACAGAAAAGCAAGTAGCATGTCATTATTGTAGCTGTGCGTGGATCACCGAAGTTCACACTAATTCCGAAAGAATGGGGTATAAACAGCCATCGCCCGAGCTTCGGGTTTTTTAAGAATAGGCTGACTTCAACCTGAGTGAAAACATGCGATATTGGTGGGTCAATCAGAATCAAACATACGAAGCCGAGCTGAATGGTGGCTACATTTGGTCTCCAAAAAGGAACAAGAATGGTGTCAGAAATCAGTTCTACGAGAATATGCGTGAGGTGTCCCCCGGTGATCTCGTCTTCTCTTTTCGTCGTAGAAAGATTCCAGCGGTAGGTGTAGCTTCCTCCTACTGCTATGAGGCTCCGAAACCCGACGAATTTGGTACTGCCGGACAAAATTGGGAAAAAGTCGGTTGGCGGGTCGATGTTGCTTACACAGAGATGTCTGAACCGATAACTCCTAAGGCTCATATCGATGTTATTCGACCATTGTTGCCCGGAAAATATTCGCCACTCCAGCAGAATGGTGATGGTCTACAATCTGTTTATCTCGCTGCAATCAGTCGGGAACTCGCTGACTTACTTCAACAACTGTTGGAGGGGGCAGGTAATCCTCGTGTAGACACTGACAACATATCGCAACTTGACAGATCTGATCTCGTTCATGAAGAGCTTGAACGACAAATTGAGGATCAGATTGACCAATCAATAGAAATAGAGTCCACAGAAAAACAGCAACTTGTAAAATCTCGACGAGGACAAGGACTGTTTCGTTTGAATGTGCAAGAATATGAAAAAGCTTGTCGCATTTCTGGAGTTTGCGATACTCGTTTTCTGATTGCAAGCCATATAAAGCCGTGGCGTTCCTCAACGAATGTGGAACGGCTTGACGGTGAAAACGGGCTCTTTCTGAGTCCAAACATCGACTCGCTTTTTGATCGAGGTTTCATTTCTTTCGATGATAACGGCAACTTACTTGTAAGCCCGGTCCTCGATACTCAGGTCATGTCTCAGTTAGGCGTCCCTGCCGTACAATCTCTCAATGTTGGTCGATTTACTTCTGGGCAGATGAAATATCTTGCCCATCATCGTCGTGAAGTGTTTTTAGAGTCTGGGCGACAATCATGAGTACCTTCATACTAACATGGAATCCAACACGCTGGGATTGGAAGAATTTCGATACTGAAGTGATAGAAAGTCAAGATGGTCGGATCGTAAACAAATCATGGAGTGCTGGCGTTCGCCGTAAAGTCGAGATCGGAGACTCGGTCTATTTGTTCCGTCAATCTTCTGAAAGAGGGATTATCGCATCAGGTCGAACGAAGTCTTCCGTTTATGAAGGTGATCACTGGGATGGATCTGGGCGAAGAGCTAATCTGGTGAATGTTGATTTCGACCATATACTTCCAATATCAGATGTATTGCCCGCTGATGAACTGAACGATGCCAACCTTGGCGTTAAATGGATTAATATTCAGGCGTCTGGTAGCAGTATTCCTGAGGAATCAGTAGATCCACTGAAAACACTTTGGGAAGATCATCTAATCCGAATCGGTTATAACTTCTCGACGCCCGATGAGGTTCAGGTGCCTGCACGTTTCTTCGAGGGAGCAACCCGAACAATCTCTGTTAATTCATACGAACGTAGTGTCGCCGCCAGAAAAGCATGTATTGAGCACCACGGACTAAGCTGCTCAGTGTGTGATTTTGATTTCGAAGCGACTTATGGCGAACTAGGTAAGGGGTTCATTCACGTTCACCACCTCACCGATCTTGCGACCATCAGAGAAGAATACGAAATCAATCCGATAAAGGATCTACGACCTGTGTGTCCGAACTGCCACGCTATGTTGCACCGACCTGAAAAGACTATGAGTATTGAGAGTCTTCGGGCACAGCTATGACTTTTTCGTGAGTCACAAACCTGAACGTCGGATTTACTTCGCAGTATACATGCCCCAGTGAAGCAAGTGAGACCGAGTAACTCTTCTATGGGTAACCCGTCATTCAAATCAATTAATCGTCTATTTGTCCGAGTACACAAATTGGACTGTTGTCTCCAGTGCCGAACATGGTAGTCGTTTCGGCTGCGTTAAAAACCAACTCTGACAATTTGTCAAAACCCTTCTTCCGCCCAACAGACATCAGGCTTTAGTGTTGGATCAGTCAGAAGGAACTCTTCCCATTTTTGCACGAGAAGAGCCCCTTCCTCCATACTGAGAGTCACACATACACCGCCATAACACACGTCCCAAGACAATTCTTCTGCATCCTCTCCTTTAACGTCGATAAACGCCGATAAGATCACACCCGGCTGGTTACGGTGAGAGGTAGCGTACCACGTCCGCCGCCCTTCCCAGACATGGTCTCTGACTGGAGGCAATTGATAGCCCTCCTCCATGTTTGCGAAAGTCATCTGATCGACCATCGCTTGGACTTCTTCGACCCATAGATCATGGAGCGAAATGTCATCGCCGATATAAATGCGGCAAATCCTGCCCGGATGCCACCAATCAAATTCTATCTCTCTCATTAATCGCCTCCAATTCTGAGGAATTTCAGAAACCCACTTTGGACCAATCGTGTTTGTGTTTCTTTTGTCGTGATTTCTGAGCAGCTATATCCTCAGCTTCCTCCTGTGGTATTTCATCGCTGCTATTCAAGGTTCCTGCACAAAACTCACGCCATCCGGGAATCGATTCCAGAAACTCGATTTGCCATTGTTCCAACATCAAATCACCTCACACTGTTTGTCAAAGATTTCACCCGTGCGATAGTTCATCCTGTGGACGACGACCTCTTGAATTCGTCTACCCACTTTTTGCCATTGTCGTAATTCAAAACAAGCAGTCTCTGGTATGGTTTGCCCATAGTTAGGCATAACCTGTCTAAGTTGATCGACGGTCGAGTCGGGGTCACCCCAGTCATCTTCGAGACCATGTTGATAGATTCTGTCCGTTGGTGAGCTCTTGTAAGCCCATTGGCATTTTCCAAGTAAGTTTCTGAGTTTCATTTCTTTCTCCTCGACTTTAGTGTTGTTTCATTCTTCATGTGCTGCCTTTCGGATGCGGGAGTATGTCTAATGCAAAACAAGAGCTCACCCTGTCCTCGGCTACTTCCAACAGTGGGCATGGTCGACGCAACCGCAGCCACGGTTCCGGCTGCAATAGGTGTTTTAATATCTAGCATCGCAACTTCAGTATTGCGATTGATGAGACCTTCCTCACTCGGGAAGGTACAGAAGGACGCCTTAAGAGACCTCGTCCCGAGGTGCATGGCGCTCCAGTAGCTTGTGTGGTAACTGTCTTCGTAATTCGTAGTAATCTGAGGCGGAATATTATGTGAATTCTCTGAACTGGTCAAGATCAGTTCAGTCAATATAAAATACTGGGCAGGTCGTACATATTGTTATATTCCAGCGGTGTTCCAGCAAATGTTTGTATGTATATAAATGGCATGCATATATCATGATCCTGCCTCCACTCTTGTTTTGAATCCAAAAACGATGTAAAGAGTATATTCGGGAGTTCCAATAAGTATTTTAGGGATGAAAACACCGGTTGGGAAATATATATAAACGTTCCGTTTCTTGATGATTTTATTGACAAAAACTCCGGGTAATCAGTTTTAGAGACAAAAAAAACTCTGCTGCATCAGACGATACAGCAGAGAAAACTCCGACTTGGCGAAAATTTTAAATAATAGTATAATGCTTCAGTAATAAATGTTACAGGAGCCATACTATAAGTTATGCGAAAACTCAATATATATAGAAGTAATAAGAAGATAAATACGTCGGTCAAATCCAAGGCAGACAATAAAAAAGAAGAATATTCTCGGCGGCAGTTCGACGAAGAATTGAAATACATCGCAGCCACTCTCGCTGAAGAAGATAAACTGCTGAAAAGCCACAATACAAAAATTGGACGGAAAGCATCCTGTTCTTGCGGATGTGGTTTTAAGGTAAAAAAATGTCGTAAGAGAAACGAAACCATTTATAAATGGCTTCGGGATCGGACTTCGTCGTATTGCATTGGTGAATTGTGCGACGGCACGTGTCGAAAATGCAAAGATGCAAAAGCCGAGGGGAAAGAACCCGCCCCGCATCCTCGTCCGTCAAATACAAAACGGCAGGTGATGAATTCTCATAAGGGCAAGTTCCGTTGTCGAACAATGCGAAATGCTCATTATGACAAGCATTTCGAGTCTACTGAGACTCGTTACTTTGCTGGAAACGATGAGGCAAAGACATCACTGACCCTCATCGGAATCGACATAGATTGTAAGCACAAAGGGAGCGACTTTCGGGGGACCCTTGAGGGAGCCGTGGCTTTCGCCAAATGGCTAAAAAAGAATGTGTTTCCCGATATGTATTATGAAATAAGCACCAACGGAAACGGTGTCCACGGTTACGTCGTCTTGAACAAAGGTGGCGGCGGTGCGGAGTACATCAACGGTCTACTTAAGCGGCTACAAGCTCACCTACGTAAGCTGCTCTTGGAAAAAGGATTTGACGTTGGAGATGTTGAGGTAAAAGGGATGCTACCAGTTCGAAAATGGGGGGAAAAGAAAGGACAATTGCTGTCTTACAAGTCGGGCGGTCTGATTAAGCTGCCTCGGGAACGTCACCGATTCGATGAACTCAAGGATACGACAATTGTTGAAACTCTCGACCTACTGAAGTTACCAGTGGTCGAGCAAAAATCTACTCTTCCGAAGTCTTCGGTCACGAAAACCTCCAAGGGTGGTTCAATCTCTGGGAAGCTCTTCATTGAAGAAGAACTTGCAAAGCTGAATGGACATTATCTGAGATGTGCAGAAGCCTTGCTTGGAAAGGAGAAGCTCAAGGTAAACGGAAAAAACCGATCAACAGTATCTGCTGAGTATCTCGCTGTTTACTTGATGCTCGGCAAATATTTTACGGAGAATATGAATTCGGACGGTAGTTTGCCTTGGTTAAGATGGAGCCAGACTTGGAACGCTGTTTACGAAGAACAAGATATTTCCATCGAATTCAACACGGCTCGAAATGCGGCATGTCGCAGGTATCTTGATTCGTTGGGATTGATTTCTTGGCAGGACAATACCTTTGCCATGGGTGTAAGGGATGATGATGGGAAAGTTCTCAGAAAAGGTCGTGCAATGAGATGGCAGTTTGACGAAGTGCTTATGCAGTTGTTGGAGGCTCAAGAGCAGGAAACAGGCTGTGAAATAGGGGATTCTTCTTCTAGAGGGGGGGGAGGGACATCCTTATGTGTAACACGATTCCACTCTCTTCTGGAATCAATTGATTTCATCCCCCCTGAACAGCGAAATGTCCCTGAAATGGTAGAGCTCGACTATTATGAGCGGCTGAGATACATCCTTGTTGATGAAATAATCAGCCCCATCGAGGGTCAGCTAATTTTAGCTGCTTAAATCGGAGTGATACTGCGTACTTTTACTTTGAAAAAGTGTCAAAAGACAGAGTCGGTACACCGCAATACAAAAGTTGTATTTATGGTCGCACGGTCCTCAGTCAGATGTGACCATATTCCCTTCGCTGTAAGGTACAAAGCATAAAGGTAAGTCGAGACAAAGTGTTTTGAGGCGAAACTGAAGGTGTGAGGGCAAAGTACAAAAGTTGGATTCTGACCATCTATTTGCCACATAGAGGGAGTCTGGTGCCCCGCTCTGCTCTTTCCTGCGACTTCTCGGTCGCCAGTTGGTTCATGCCGTGCGTTTACAAATTGTCAGACTTGCGTTGCGAAAAGAGTTATCTTTCATCTGAGCTCCCTGAAAAATATTGATAATTAATAACCATCTACGGACGGGATGTCACCCAGACAATGTCAGGGCATTTGTCTGGATGGCGCTCGAACGTATCCTCCCCTCGTTTTATTGAGCAGTCCGATCTCAACCAAATGGGCTAAATGCCCTCGGTTGGTACCATGGTGACTTACACCAGCCTTCTTGCATATCTGTTTTCCAAATTGAGGTGTGTCATCTGCGGCCTTATAAAGTGCAAGCTGAGTGTCAGAAAGTGTTGATGGATCCACTTTGCAACGTTCATCAAGAACAGGCAACGCCTTGTCGATTAAAGACGTGAGGTTGAGTAGTTTCTCCTGAACACCCTCAAGAACTTCGGCGACACGATTATTCGAGGGCGATTGAAAGTGTGAAAACTCCTCTTCCTTCAAATCAAACCGTTTTGCAATTGATACTGGATCAAAACATTGTGGGGGGAGTCTCTTGGGAAATGATGGGTCAACTTCTTGGGATAACTCCTGTATATAGGCGAAGATCATAACGAAGCCTTCCAGATTCCACTTACCGTGGGATCCTAAGGTGACAATTTGGTTTTTCCATCTGTCGATAATTTGTCTCACTTTGTTTTTAGGATCCTCTGATCTGGCTTCCTTGATTATTTTGTCGAGAATGACTTGAGATTTATTTGACATTGACCTGTCCTAAAAAATGGGGATGAAATTGGTTGTTTGTGATGGTGACGTTACGACAGTCATCGATATTGCTAAGATGGCTGCTTGGTATTGCTGAAGGCGGAAAAAACTTTTACAAAAAGTCAAACCTGCGTTTCATCTTCGGGGGTTAGAAAAGTTGTACTTGCATGCGACTTCAAAAACGCATTGATACGTTCGACACGATCATGGCTGTCGGCATGAATTAGGCGTTCTTTAGCCATCGCCACGTAGTCAGCGTTCTGCTCCATGCCGAGGAAATGACGATGGTTAAGCAAGGCCATTTTCGGCGTCGTGCCACTCCCGCAGAATGGATCAAAGACTACCTGATCGGTCTTGCTGAAGCTTGTTATTAGGTCCTCGGCAAGTTTCTCTGCCATTAACGAAGGATGACTGCCGACAAGGTGGTAGTCTTTGGTTGTGCCCCGATACCCAATGGCGTAGTCCCACACATTGGTCCTGTATCCCCACTCATTGATCATGTGGTCATGAGGGAATGCTTTCCTCTTTTCGCCATTGGGCTTTCGCATTTGACGAGGCTCCTTGATTACACCTGCCTTCTTGTTGCGTTTGTCCTGATTTAGGTAAACGTTCTCTGGCGAATCACCTTTGCACAAAACATAGATGTAATCGAAATTGTTTGCGTACCGTTTCTGATTCGGATTCGTTGGAGGGCATCCCGTTGGGACACCAATAATGGATTGGTATGGCGTCAGCGAAAGCTCATAGACGAAAAACAACTTCTCTCTCTCCGCCTGACAGTTTTCCGCCCCCTTGACGATTTGATTGCGTACGATCCAGCAGACGACACCTCCCTGTTTAGTAATCCGAGTAAGTTCCTCGGCGACCTGCTTGAATACGTCAAAGTTATATGGTGGACCGTTGTACGTCCTCACATCGCCGTAAGGTGGAGAAGTGACCGTGAGATCGATGCAGTCGTCGGGGAGCTGCTTCATACCGTGCACGCAGTCGGTATGGAGTATTCGATTGAGAGGTAAAATGGGTTGATCCATGAGTAATTTCTTTCTTGAAAACGGGGTTGTGAAAAATTGTCCAGACATAAAAACCTGACGAAGCAATCGCTCCGTCCTTTTCGGGGAAAACGAATTCAGTGCGTTACTCTCGTTAGGGCTTAAATGAGCTCAAAAACCTATTGATTCGCTCAACTCGATCATGCGTTTCGGCATGAATGAGGCGTTTTCTTGCCATTTCCACGTATTTAGCGTCCCGTTCCATACCGAGATATCGGCGGTGATTGAGCATCGCCAATTTCAAGGTCGTACCGCCTCCCGCAAACGGATCAAAAACCAACTGATCGGTCTTGCTGAAGCTGGTTATTAGATCTTCGGCGAGTTTCTCGGGCATGAGTGCGGGGTGATTTACAATGTGGTAATCTTTGGTCGTACGCCCGTATCCAAGGGCAAAGTTCCACACGTTTGTGCGGTACCCCCACTCTTTGACTATATACTCATGTGAGCCTGAGTTCTTTATCTCTCCCTTAGCGTTTCTATGCTGGCGAGACTTCGTAGCGGCACCTACATTCGTGTTGCGTCGGTCCTTGTGAAGGTAGACGTACTCGGGTGAATCACCTTTGCAGAAAACGTAAATGTAATCGAAATTGTTTGCGTACCGTTTGTGAGATACGTCCGTAGGGGGAGAGCCTGCCGGAACAAGAATGATGGTCTGGTGCGACTTAAGAGAAAGCTCATTGACGAAGAACAACTTCTCTCTCTCCGCCTGACAATTTTCAGACCCTTTCACAATTTGGTTCCGAACAACCCAGCAAATGACACCTCTGTGTTTAGTGATACGGGTGAGTTCCTTTGCGACTTGCTGAAAAAGTTCGGACGTATAGGGCGGGCCATCATAGGTCCGCAGATTGCCGTAGGGTGGAGAGGTGACAATGAGATCGATGCAGTCGTCTGGCAGGCTTTTCATGCCCTCCACACAGTCGGTGTGAATAATCTGATCCAGAGGTAATTCGAGGTATTCCATGGGCGATAACTTTCCTGAAAAAGGTGCAGTGAAAAATTGTCCAGTCATAAAAAAAGGACGGGGCGATTACCCCGTCCTTTTCATAAAAAACAAACATATTGCGACTATGCGACGACCTCTAAAGTGGAGAGCTGATGGTCAATCTGGTCGAGGAGTGAACGGCACTCTAAAACGTATTTACCGATTTTTTCATGTTCTTCACTAGCGAGAGAATTGATCCGGCTCGACAAGTAACGAATAGCCTCAGTTGTATATACCATCGCTTCAATAAAGGGCATTTCCTGAGGGGGAGCAGGTTCTCGTTTGGGCAGGTCTATGAAACCCATCCGAGTTGCGATCTCTTTGATATGCCGCCCTGTGGCCTTTTCATCGGACTCCAAAACCTTTTCCCAGACAGCACGTCGCTCTTCCGTCAAGAGCTTCCCGAGCACCCTACATTGTCCTTCATTAGTCGGCCTGCTTTCGAAGTGATCCAAATCCACAATCACGGACGCAGCTTTGATGTAGTGAGAGACCGTTCCGGCATCCATTGACCAGCGATCCCGGCAGTACTTAGGAAACGATTTGTACTTTGGTTTCCAAAGTTCTAGTTCTTGAATTTCCGAGAATGCAGCACACATGGCAAAGAAGCCTGTGGAGCCGTCGGTAATAATCGATTCACGTTTTTTGAGTTCAGATACATTCGTCATACAATTTCTCCAAAAAGAGGTGCCCGTACGGGCGAAGCAAAAGTACACCTGCTACATACAGGTGCGAGGGTTGTCAGAATTACACGTTGATCGATAAGGTCAGATTTCGATGTGGCTCATCTGCGATTCGAGGCAGCAATCACTTTTCTGTTCCATGTGTTCTTCAAATTCAAAATGTTAAGTTGAGGCAAAAACGGTTAACGACACCTCGTCAGCAGGTGTCGAAAAGTCCGATGGAACTAGGTGAAAATAACCTAAGGCACTTGTTTTAAATGAGTTAGGGCGTTTTCTGAGTTGAGGCAAAATCGCCATACATGTCTGTAGAGAGGTGTCATCGTTCAGTTTTAAGTGGCAAAGAGTGGTGTTTTCATGTTTATGAGTGAGGTCTGTTCACGCTCATCTCTCACAGGTGTAGAAGGTGTCCCCTCAAGTTCTGGTCGAGGTGGGAGTACGCACAAAAACGCTACAGGCACTCGGGTTACGCCCACTCAGAAGTTGGGGCAATAAAAGTGGTAGCGGTGTTTGAGAAGGTGTCAGTTGTTAGATCAGGTGACGCCGAAAACTGTCCCAAATAGCTTTTCACAAATGAGTTAGGACGATTTTTAAGTAGGGGCAAAATTCCCAATTGGATTTGCTGGAAGGTGTCCTTAATTTGATTTTGTGCTAAAATCGGGTGCATGAATGAGCACCATCAAAAGCTATTCCGCAACAATCTCCGAACGTTGCTCCGCCGAGAGATGCTCTCTCAAAAGCAGGCGGCAGCACAAATTGGGGTGGACTACAAATGGTTCCGGAGGCTCTGTCATCGAGGGCTTGCTCGCCCAGATCGACGGACGCTAGATGAGCTAGAAAAGGTGGCGACGTTTTTTGGTACGACGGTATCTGGTTTATGGATCCAGCAGAATCAACCTCGTAATCATCTCCCCAGTCTGATCAAGTGGACAGGTGGCAAGAGGAGGCAGGCGAAAGAGATCGTAAGCAGGTTTCCGAGGAGAATAGGCACTTATTACGAACCGTTTCTGGGGGGAGGGTCGGTCCTGTATGAGCTACTTAGAAGTGGTGCCCATTGTGAACAAATAATGTGCAGCGACATTTGCCGACCTCTGATAGAGATTTGGCAAATTGTCAGAGACGACCCACGCTCAATTAGCGATTTCTATGACCAGATTTGGCACCGATTGAGAAACGATGGTCCTCAAGTCTTTCTGGAAGCCAGAGCTCAATTCAATAAGACGGGTGACCCCTATCTGTTCTATTTCCTGCTTAGGACCTGTAGAAACGGGTTGGTGAGGTTTAACCTTAGAGGTCGCTTCACAGCCAATCTCCACCATGGCAGACATGGGATGAAGCCGGATAAAGTGAAACTTGTGGTTTCAGAATGGTCACGCTTGTTGAGAACAAATGACGTGCGTTTCTACGTTCGTGATTATCAGCGTGTAGAATCGCAACCGGGAGATGTGCTCTATCTCGACCCTCCGTATCAGGTGAAAAGCAGCAGTCGTTTTTATACCGGGATGATTGAGTTCGATCAGTTCTACCGTTGGCTCAGAAGTCAGCAGGGATCGTACCTGCTTTCTTTGAATGGTCTGTGGGGAGGAGAGGATCGTAGAGTCGATGTACCTCAGGACCTGTATGATGAGCACAGTTATCTGGACGCAGGTAAAAGCATGTTATCTCAGTTGAGTGGGAAAAAAGCGGCTGTCCTAAAAGATAGTTTGTACGTGCGACTGAAGTCGCCCGTTGCCGGTATCGATGTACAGGAATAGAATGAATCCCTTTTGCAAACCCACGGCCAATACATTTAATCAGGCGTATTAAGGCGAAAATCAATAAAATGAAGTCACACACCGAATACTTGACCTTCAACCTCCCGGCTCGGATGGCGTTCGAGAACATCACGCCGAAGATCGAGGAGATCGTTCAGAAGAGCGGGGTTAGGGAGGGCTTGCTCTTATGTAATGCAATGCACATTACTGCGTCTGTTTTTATCAACGATGACGAATCGGGTCTCCACGAGGATTACAAGAAGTGGCTGGAAGGTCTCGCCCCTTTTGATGCGTCACCACAGCGATACGCCCACAACCGAACCGGCGAAGACAACGCTGACGCCCACATGAAGAGACAGATCATGGGCCGGGAAGTCGTCGTGGCGATCACAGATGGAAAGCTGGACTTCGGCCCATGGGAGCAAATTTTCTACGGTGAGTTCGATGGTCGCAGGCCCAAGCGGGTGCTGGTTAAAGTGATCGGGGAGTAGTCATGAGATTCCCGTGTCCAGCTTGTGGTTATTTGGTCTTCGACGAACCTCCGGGGAGCTATGACATTTGTGGGGTGTGTGGGTGGGAGGACGATCCCGTGCAACTTCGACATCCGTGTATGGGAGGCGGGGCAAACAAGCCGAGTCTTTGGGAATGGCAGCAGGCAGTCCTGCCCACGTTATCCACGGAGACTGCTTCCGAACCCGACCTTCAACGCTGTTCTGATTGGCGACCGTTGGAGGAAAAAGACTGCCATGACATAGACGACACTCCTCGAAGTAGCAGAGAATACTTTGAGTCTGCTGGTGGTGACAGTCCGGCCTACTACTGGAGGAGGACGTGACCATGACTGATCCGAGGCATCAAGTGGCTTGACCCTTGGATACCTGAACCCGATGAAGACGGTCTGCTGGCGAAAGAACTCCGAAGGGAAGTGTGTGATCGTCATATCTTGTTCGGCGTCAATGCCCGAGCCGTTGGAAAAAGAATTGACTGCGACGATGTTCTGTTTGTCACCGATGATCCCCGCAAACCCATTGCTGTTGTTCATCTGACATGGAAGTTCGAGACTGATCCAATGTGGCCGGTTACGAACATCTTCAATGGATGGCAAGACTGGATCGAGAATTGCATGATGAAAGATCACAGCGACTACACGAACTGTGAATGACAACAGCTCAACTCTCGAAGGAACGGAGCAGCTTCACGATTTGCTGAGGATGCCGCCAGAGCTTGCCGGTTCGAGTCCTGAACCCAAAGTCGTTCAGGGCTTCGCAGACTTCCATGAGGGTCTTCCCTTGATCTCGGAGTTCAGCGGCCTTCGCAGCGATTTCGGCGTAAACATCTCGAAGTTCAGCAGGTATGATGTTCTTTGGTCGCCGTGGTTTTGGTGTCGGCGGGGTCGGTTTCCGGGTGGAAATCAAGAGTATCCCAATCGGGGTTAGGAATTCACGAAATCCACGTGGCAACTGTTTTATGTTTTTGTCGATATTGGAGTGAGCTATTCAGCGCTGGAACTCGTTGTCGATTTGAAGGATAACAGAACAATACCCTACTCTTCAATCGACATGTATTCCAACATTGGAGACAAGATCGACGTACATATCAACGTATTAGAAGACCAAGATAAACAGATTGGATATACTGAGAAAAGTTAGACTTAAGACCACAGGAGAATCGAGTGATGGGAAACAAAAAGCTTCTCGCTGCGATAAGTCAACTTTCAGACCGGACAGAGCGATTGGAGAGTAAGCTCGAAGAATTGCTTCAAGTGCTCGAAGATCAAGAGCATCGAGATGAACGATCACCTCCTAAAGAGTTCTTTACACCGATTGAGGTTGCGAAGATGTTAGGTAAGTCGTCTTATACGGTTCGAGAATGGTGTAGGTTTGGAAGAATGGAAGCGAGGAAGAGGCAGACAGGACGTGGTGATGCTCTGGAGTGGGAAATCGCAGCATCCGAAATAGAACGGTTTAAGAATCATGGTTTGCTTCCTCGTCCTACGAGATATTGATTACTGTGTAGATATATGATTGCTAATGGTCTCATGTTTTCTCAGGATGCCACTCCCATTGCACCCAAGCCTACATAATATCGACGGCCTCAAAAGTGACTAAAAAATTGACTAAAAGAATGTGAGAAATGACTAAATCGACGTCTCTGAAGTGTTACATGAGAACTGTGATATAATCTAATAAATAAGGGGTGAAATGAGGTGTGGTGATGTCAGGGTTTCACGATTCCCGCCGCCTCCATTCAACAAGCCGCCGGCGATTCTTCGCCGAGCGGCTTTTTTTCTGAAATATCCAACCATCTTGAACTGGCTATAAAAACAGAGCAAATCTGACTCAACAAAGGGTGTCAGGACGGTTTGTGGTAAATTATTCTCTAATGACGGATTCCAGAATCCACTCATCGCCAGGAATCCACTGATCTCTTAATGACTTTCGGGCTTTGGCTACGATGTTTCTAAGCCGAGATGCGTTCTGATTTGTTTGCTTGGAAGGTATGGGCGTTCAAGAGGTGTGATAAGTTCATCGAATCGCTCTCCAGATGCATTCGCACGTTGGCCTGCGACGAACTCGCTCATGTCAACAATCTCGACAATCTCCCGTTTACCATAAGCTTCAAGTGTTTCCCCACGCAAACCAAGTTGGATCGCTTTTCGTTCTTCCTTGTCACCATTTGGAAGGTGATCAGGGTCCCACTGGAGTCGCACTTCCGATTGCGATAAAGCGGATTTCCACGCTTCGTGAGTGACAAACTGTTCAGGCTTGAACGACGACGGGACAGCCTGATTCAAAATCGAATCGAAGAAGTCTCGGTTAAGCCGAATACCAAGTACAACTTTCTGTCCGGAAGACTGCCCCCAATTACTGCGGTACATCATCCAGAGGAAATTTGGTTTGATCCAACTCATTCGGCTATACCTGAACTCACCGCCAAAGTAGCCATTACTAGCGGCGAATAAACCGATTTTAGGTGAATATGCTTGGTAAACCCAGATTGTGTCGTCATCAAAACTAGCCAAAATGTGCTTGCCTGACGATGGCCAACGCCTCTTCTGATCGAGATATCGTTCGGTGGGTAATTTCATTTTCGTAGGTACTCTCTAGAAACTATGCAATCGTCGAAACCATTGACGGCTCCATCAAGTGCTTTTACGAAAGCGGCTTTATAACCGACGCCAATATAAAAGTACGTTAAAGTATAAAAGCTTATTGGTACTTGCGGTCGTAAATCATTTCGCAACTGAGCAGATTGCATAGTCCATTTATCAACGCCTCAATTAGTGAGCCGAGAGTTCATCTCCTCAATTTGCAGTCCTGTTTCGGAGAGCGGGTATATTCTCTGGAAAACCAGCATCAGGCTATGTATCGCCTGATCGAATAGATGCTGTTCGTGCACGTCACTGGTCCAAACTGGAGCGAAAAAGGCAGGAAAAAGCAGATAAAGAATGACTAAGGCGGTGTAGCTCAGTGTGGTAGAGCGCCCGGCTCTTAGACCGGGTGGACGCTGGTTCGACCCCAGTCACCGTCTCCATTCAATAAGCCGCCGGCGACTTATCTCTGGGCGGCTTTTTTGTTAGATAGTAGACTGTCGTGGAGATGTTGGGCTTTGTCGAGGATGGCGTTGCCCAATTGTGAGACAGTGACTTTAACCAAGTAATCTAAACCTGATGAGGAGTAGGTATTCACCATTCATCAACTCTTTCTTCTTATGATCTAGCATCAATCGCTCGACCGACTCGCTGGCATGGAACGGTACCAGTTTACGACCAGGTCACTTAACACTTTCGATTGTTTGGTATTGGATTCAGCTAATGAAGTCGTTTCTCCAGGGTCTGCGATGACGTCGTAGAGTTGGGGGCGGGAACCGTCATAGTCGCAGAGCAGTTTCCATTTGCCGTGGCGTACTGCCAGGTCGGGCAGGTTCTTAAATCCGTAATAGCTTTTGCGGTCTGGGGGGCGGCTGAAGAAGAGAGGAGATTTTCTTGATGTAGTCGATTTTCCTAGAAGGGTACTTAGGATATTCTCCCCATCCAACTCCACAGTCGACCTACTCTGAATACCGGCCATATCCAATAACGAGGGAGCCAAATCTATGGCGGAAAAGACGGACTCTTTGTTGACCGAGCCTGCGGCATCGTCGGGAGTCATTCCTGGTGCCCATACAATCAACGAGGACCGAATACCTCCTTCATAAAGATGAGTTTTGAAACCTTTGAAGGGGCCAGCTTGACCTGCACCTTTCTCCGGACCGTTGTCGGAGCAGATCAGCACAATGGTGTTGTTTCGCAGGTCATCATCGCTTCTGATGAAATCGAACAGTTTCCCGAACTGTTTGTCCATCTCCTCCAGAACGGCGAGGTAGAGTTCACGTTTGTTATTTGTTTGTTTGATCCGTTCGTAAGAGGGCCAATAAGGGCTGTGCACGTCATCGGGCCAAAGGTTGACATAAAAAGGTTTTTCTTCCATTTTTGCGCGTTCGATAAATGTCAACGCGGCATCGACGAACCCCGACGTGATTTCAGATCGCTGCATCCAAATGACCGGTTCTCCGAGATTGACAGCGTCCTGCCAGATTCGCCCCGTTTCGCCTTGTTTGTTAATCGTTAAAGGCAAAAGATTGGCCCCCATTCCTTCGAAGTTCGTCAATGATTCATCGAAGCCGTATTCTGTGATTTCAGGTGCATCGGTGACATCACGCTGACCTCCCATATGCCACTTACCGAAATGGCCTGTGGAGTACCCCGCTTGCTGCAGGCTGCGTGCGAGCATCGGGGCCTTGGGATCCAGCCAGTTCGCCATTCCTCTTTTCTTGTTTTGCTCTCGATGGGCCAAGTAAGATGTAATGCCCCATCGTTGGGGATAAGTTCCCGTTGAAATCGCCACCCGAGATGGAGAGCAAATCGGAGAGTTGACATAAAACTGTTCGAAGGCAATCCCTTCTGAAGACATTCGGTCAATGTTCGGGGTCGTGGCATCTTTATTCCCGAAACATGAGAAATCGCCCCAACCCATATCGTCAATAAACACAAGTACGATATTGGGACGAGTGGCCCCCTTCGCATTTGAAGTGGACCAAGGGAGAAGGGAGATCACAAACAGGATCACGATCAATAATAATCTACGTCGTAAAATTCTCATCTCATTCCTATTGTCTACGTATAAATCTCAAGTGCTGGCTCTTGGAATATCGTAACCTTCAAACAACATGTAAATCACTGAAAACTTGCAGCGGAATATCTGAATAAGCCAGACTGGAGAGCGTCTTTGGTGCTACTCTTGCTCTCCGAAGTACCCTGCCAGAATATCTTCCCAACTGGGATTAGAGGTTTGTCTTAACAGGACCTGATTAATCACTTCACGCAGGGGGCTTTCGCTGGGGAGGGCGAAGGCGTAGCTTTGGCGTTCGAAGGTGACGGGCAGTACGAAGACTTCGCCGGAGTAATTCTGGTAGGCCTGATATTTCAGGATGGGGGCGTCGTACACAACCGCGTCGCATTTGTGGGTAGCCAGGCTGGCCAGAGCAGAGTCGACGTCGGGATGTTTCGTTGACATGATGTGTCGTGATCGAAGGTAATCGACGGAGGTTGAACCTGTGACTGTGGCGACCTTCGCTTTCGATAAATCCGCGGGGCCACTGATGCGTCCGCGAAGTTCCGTTAAAGTCAGAGCCGAGGTCACTGCGGCAGTGAATCCGGCAATGATGAAGAGGCCGGCAAACATCCAAACCAGGCCAATCATGCGGCCACCCAAAGTTCTGGGGACTTTGTCACCGTAGCCTACAGTGGTCAAGGTTACGGCCGCCCACCACATACCGGCGGAGATCCCTCTGATCCAGCCCTTATTGAACTGCTCTCGGTTATGGCGTCTTTCAAACAGGTAAATACCCACGGCACTGATCAGCATTGCGAGAAATAGACCTGCGACGATGCGCATGAAGGTTTTCGAGAACACGGCCTCGATAATCCCAGACCATCCAGATCCACGTTGTTTCGAACCGACGGCAATTCCGAGGCCGGAGGTGTGAAAGGAGTGGGTGAAGTCCATGCGTTTTTCACGGTCGTAGTTCATCGTAAGTGCGGCAGCAGCCAGATCGACTTCCGAGTTTTCAATGGCATCCAGCATTTCTGCCAGAGAAAGGACTTTAAATTCGATGGCGACTTCATGACCGGATTTGTATTCGAGTTCTGCCTGAATCGCACGAAGAAGTTCAATACTGATTCCCGACCATTGTCCGTCTGCATTCCGCATGGCAAATGGAGGGACTTCTCGGGTGGCGACGATGAGCTTGTCCGGAACTTCGAGCTGCGGTTGAACGTCGACAGCTTCATCATCCTGACCATCTTCCTGTCCTAAACCGATGGCAGGGATTATTAGTAGGAGCATCAGGAATAGGATTCCTGGTCGAACGGATGAAGCAAAGGTCATGTTAATCTCCTAAATATCGATACAGCAGCTCTTCCCAGGCATCGCTTTCCCGGTAACGCAGAAGTTCTTCGTTGAGTGGTTTGCGAAGTTTGCTGTCGGCTTGAAGGGCGATTGCGTATTCCTGCACGTTGAACAAGACAGGCAGCACATCGATCCGGTTGCTGAACTCCTCGCTTGCCAGATATTTCAGTAACGCGGCGTCGTAAACAACGGCATCGGCCTTGTCGGTGTCGACAGACTGAATCGCTTCTTGCGGTGTATTATATTCTCGAAAGAAGATACGCCGTTGCCTCAGGTAATCGGAACTGGTACTTGAGGCCACCGTCGCCACACGAACGTGATGCAGATCCGTCACCCGGGCGATTCCGGAATCGAGTTGCTGAACTGTGAGAACGGAGGTGATGACCCCGGTCAGAATGGATAGAATGACGATACTGGTAATCATCGCAATGGTGGCGAGTATGCGTCCCATCTTGCTGGCAGGAACAACTCCCTTGTGTCCCAGCAATAAAGTCGTAGACCACCAGACCCCCATGCCGATCCCCTGCCTGCGTTTCCCACCGAACATAGCGGTGTTTTGCTTTCTTTCAAACTGCCAGAATAACAGACCGCAAACGATGACGAGACAGATCATCGCCAAAACAAGCTTGATTAGGCGACTGGATACGATCCGCTGCACCAGCACCCAGGGACTGGTCTGTTCCCGTGAGTTAACTGCAATGCCCAACCCTGTTGAATAGTGTGGATGACAGAACCCGACTCGTTCATGACGATCTGATGTGACGCTGATCGCGGCAACTGCAGCGTCGAGCTCACCCGCTTCCAACTTGGTAAGCATCTCGTCTAGAGTCAGTTCCTGAAACTCAAACTCCAAATTTAACTCATGTGCAAGATGTCTCCAGAGTTCGATACTAATCCCGGTCCATGAGCCGTCCGGGTTCTTGATAGCGAATGGTGGACTTTGTTTCGTCCCGACTTGAAGGATCTCTCTGTCTCCGTTTGCAGTCAGGGTTTCTGTCTGAACGGATGGTTCCTGCGCTCTCAGCGTGGTTGACCAAGTTGACATCCCTAAAATGACTATAGTCAACAGTGCCGGGCGGAACAGCGAATCCATCATACCAAATTATCCAAACGTGCCATTCAATGGATCATCATGATCGCAGCATGGCTATTCTATTCTCGGTCATAGCGCGTAGATTTCAAGATTCCTGTGGTGAATCCTGACTGACAAGATGACCGATTCGTATCGAGCGATACATTGTTAATGAAATGTGAAGATTTCATGATATCAGACATGAATCCTCACACCTACCCCTACAGGGTTTGAACCTGATCGCGAAACGCAGGTTGGTGCATCAGTATCGCCTGACTCTTCTTTGATAAGTTGGTCTTAGTTGTGTATTCTCAGTCGCGTATTATGTACCGAGTGAGTGAACAAGCCTGTTTACGGTTTCGATTTTGTAAACAGTTCGTTGATGGATGTGACGGTCTCTTCAGTGAGAACTTGGCCGCCAGCTGGCCCCACGAGGTTGCTTTCAATAACGGCACTGTAACTTCCTCCACCCACGGCCCGTTCTGTAGGAACGTAACTTCCTGGCCCGCACAACTGAATGACGAATGTTTGCAAAGCGGGACTGCGCGATTTCATCTGGGTTCCAAAGTTGGTGAAGAGTTCAAAATCGTTTGTGACGATGGCAACGTCGCCCAGACGCATTGAATGCAGTTCCATCTCATAGGGTTTTTCGGTTCCCGCCTGTTGCTCTTTATAGCGATCCAATACGGATTGTTTCCAGTTTTTGATCCACTGCTTGGAAGGATCTTTTTCATACTCCTTGATTTCTTTCTGAATGCGAACGTAGTCCTCTTCGCTCACTTGCTGTTTGGGAAGTTCAATCGTTTTCACACGATGTTCAAAAACCAGATCAGCATGTTTCTCCTGCTCTGCTCCCGCGTAGGCTTCTTCCCAACCCGATACGACTCGGTCAGCAAAGGTTTCCAGTACCGTCCGCCCCAGGAGTTTCTGCATTCGTTCTTCCGCTTTTTTACGGTACATCATGCGAGGAACCTGATCGCCTGCGGCTCCAATCCATCCGAGAACACTCAGGTTCTCGCCATATTTCTCTCGTAGCATTTCGCGGACAGGATGCCAGTAATCGGCGTTAACGGCCGAGCGACCTTCCACGGCCTGCGCGGGGCAGGCGACATTGATCGCCGTTGCCAGCAATTCGTCGTTCTCGTCCCAGCAGAAAAGCACTTCCAATCCGTGATCTTCATATCCTTCGATACCCCGAAAGTTCTCAACCGCTCGGTTACCGTACATCTTCGCGGAACCATCGGCATAAAGAACTCGCCGGTTTTGCGCCACAACGGCGTGCCCCAATCCCCAGGCTACTTTCCCCTTCACGCGTGAGTTCCAGGCTTCGACAATAGCATTGGCAATCTGAGTCGAGGCGAAGTCGACATATTCCCTGGGATGAGTGATTCCTGTTTCAGGCAATGCATAGCGGCCTTCAATCAATGTTGGTGCAGTATGGGTATGCGTGGCATTCAGAACGATTTTTCTAACGTCGATCTCTTGAAGTTGCGTAGCGACCTTTTCTCTTACCGCTTCGAGAATCCCCCCTCGGATACAGACCAGATCGCAAGAGACCATGATCGCATAATCATTCCCCTGTCCTGCCTCGCGCGACTCCAAAACCAATACTGTCGCGAGAATATCGCTTTCCACGGTTGTCGCTATCCGTGTTCGCATCTGTCCAGTCAAGGAGACTGGAAGCTCTGGGGTGATATTCGTCGTCGTCGAACCAATGTATAACTCGGCCGCTTCTGTGCGAGTTGCATTGACCGCGATCAGCAGGAATGGAACCAGGTAGATAAACAGGATTCGTCTTGGATTGTAATTCATGTTTTCACTCGGAACGATAAAGATATCAGTTTGAAGCAGCCACGCTCAGTAGACCGTTAACTAATGGAACGGGACGACATAGACAGAGGTTGAAAGTCGGCTTCTTGAAAGTCATCGACATATTTTAACCAGTATGAGTGAATGAACTCTGTGTGCCGGGGATGTGCGGAGTACTCGTCGTATTCATTTTGGGAATCGAAATTCATCGTGATCCCATACTGATGCGAGTTTTTCGGACTTACCTGTTGGCGGACGGCGAAGTCCTGAACTCCCGGAATCGTCGATAATTCAAGGGCGGCATTCAAAAAGATCTCTTCCGTCTGACGGTCGACCGTCGGTTTTAACCGGAATGTTACAGTGTGTTCGATCATGTTGATTCCTCAATAAGTGCCAGTTCTATCACATGGAAATTGGGGCTTTCCACAATCACTGTAACTGATTTCCGAGGAGGTGCAAACTACCCCGGGTTCACTTCAATGAGATATAAGCCCGCGCAAGCCGTCGCGAATAGAGTCATGCTCAAGATCGCCAGAACCCATTGGGGTATACTGATTGAATGACCTTCCTGGAGCTTGTTAATCGCATCGCGATATGCCCAGAACGCCAGTAGAAACATCAAAGCACCCGCAATGACAAAAATGCTTGCTAGCAACCGAACGAGCCAGAAGGGTTCGGCTTCCGTCATTAACTTGGCGATGGCAAACCCCGTTGCCGTGGAGGCCAACCCCGTCCGAACCCAGGAACTGTAGGTCCGTTGTTCAGACAAGAATGTTCGATGTATGGCCGCTTCCGTTCGTTCCTCCGCCAATTGATTACGTAGATCTGATGAGGATGGACTTGAGTTCATGAAAGGTATTTTCTGCGAGCGGATGACTTAAGTGCGAATGGATCGTGGGTGAGAAGTGTTTCATCTTACATGCTTCCTTAAATTAAGGAAGGTGGGGCCCTTCTAGACATTATCCGGACGGGATCGGTTTCGCAATTAATAATACAGAGGTCATCACACTTCGATCGGTGTTCTTTACATTACTTGGAGGAAAATGAGTTAATGATGCTCAGCTAGTGCGGTTTGAAAAGGAGAAGAGACCCCTGCCCTGTTTGATCGGAGGGGGCGAAATTATTAACTTACCCACGGCGAGTCGAAACCGTCGCCTGAAACCGGAGAGAAACTGATGACGTCTATATATCAACAGGTTCTGGGAGCCGACTTTGAAAAGCTGCATCCCAAAATGCAGGAAAGATTCGGCTTCAACAGTGTCGACCGCATTGCCTCCATTGGTTCAGGTGTGATGGAAGAGATCTGGAGGGGACCTTTTTATACATTACCCTTTTTGTACGTAGGAGCCTGGCGAAGCATCATGTTTCCCGAGTGTGGAAAGAATATTCCTTTTACCATTGAGAATTATGCGTATCGCGACCAATCAGGGAGAGATACATTAAGCTGGATTCGGCGGTTCGATGTCGGACCCATCCGCCATTTCGATGAATACATGATTTACAGTGAATCGCGAAAAGGAATCGTCGTCTATCTGGGCACGCATCAACACTTGAAGGCAACACTCGATCTGTATGTGGACGATCGGGGGGGACTGAGAATGCGATCAGGAACGCAACGGCTATTCTGGGGGAATCTCGCGTTCTCGTATCCGATGTCACTTTCCGGTAATGCTGACGTGCGCGAGTGGTACGACGACGAGGCTGATAAGTATCGTGTCGAAGTTGAAGTTACGAACCCGACCTGGGGTAAGCTGTTCGGTTATCATGGTTCCTTCAATGTCACCTGGAAGGATGTAAGCGATCAGAAAGTTCCTGAACATATTCTCCCGCAACGGGAAGAACGACGGGAATAGGAGAAAGAATTGAAAGTGCGGTATCATTGTTTATTCAAGAGTAAGTCTAAAACCCAACAACCGCGAACATGAGGATCTGTTTGAATGCAGTGTTCAAGTATCTCTTCGTCAACACAGCCCGCTTTTTCGAGATCTACGGCTAGCTGGGGCATCATTTCAAATGATTGATTGTTAAAGATGTCGCTGGCTAACTGGAGAATGGCACCATCATTCCAGCTCAACCAATCGTGGTGGATCTTGCTGGCATCCGGAAGATTACCAAAAATATCGATGAGTATTTTGGTCAATCTCGTAGCAGATGTTTCACGTGCCTGAGTGTGAGGATCTTTAGATTCGACATCATTTCCTCCGTGAGCCCCGTCGTAGTAGGCGTCTTCATCAAACGCGATTATGGTCGCCGAAGCGCGAATCGCCAGTTCTGTATTGCTCGGTATATTCAGAAATGTGGAAAGCACTAAGTCGGATATGTCGCCGCCCAGTATGACGGCCATATTGTCGAAAGTGAGATCCTCATTAGGCGACGGGGCAGTCGCTGACAAATCGTCGAAGTGGGATGAAAATAACTCTAACATCTCTACAACACCACTCCGCTTGCTCTCCAAAAAGAATCCCGTTGCTATTTCTTCTGCGGTATCAATTCCGGAATCCACGGTCTGCCAAAAATCTTTTGAAACCGGTTCCAAAAAAGAACTACCAGTGTTAATGACTTTCGCCACTCGGTCTCGAAGTTCGGGAGTAATTATAGACATCACATAGCGGCAACATGCGATAAGAAAGAGATGTTTCTTTCGGTTGTCTTTTAGTTTATGCACAACAATACTTAGACGAATATCTTCGCGGATTCTCATCCAATCTGGCTCTGGCATTATTAGGCTCTTTCGCCGCTCTGGAACTGATTGTCACTTCACCCAGATCGCTTTCCCGCGATACACCGTTCCGATTTCATACCGGTCATCGGGGACCATCTCTTGCTCCATTACTTTTATCATACGGGTGACAATGTCGGGGTGGTTCTGGGCGATATTTTGTGCTTCACCAATGTCCTTTTTCAGGTCATAAAGCTCAAGGTAACCGCTTTGGTAATTGCGGATCCCTTTCCAATTACCCAGTCGGACGGCTTGTGAGTACTGTGCACCGCGGGTATGGCCATAGTCCCAATAGAGAGGTGTCGTTCTCTCGGGAAGTTGGTTCCCCTGCAGGGCGGGCATAATGTCGATGCCATCAGGTTTGAGTGAATCGGGAATGGATGCGTTGGCGAGGTTGGCGAACGTGGGGAGCATGTCCTGAAATGAGATTACCTCCTCACTGATGGTTCCCTTTTTAATGTGACCCGGCCATCTGGCGATAAGCGGGACACGAATCCCTCCCTCGGTTAAATCACGTTTGAAACCACGGAGTGGTTCGCTGGTGTTGAGACGCTCGGGGACGATATTGTTTCCACCGTTGTCACTCGTAAAAATAATTAAGGTCTCTTCACGCAGGCCGAGTTCGTCGATCAGTTTCATGATTCGTCCGACATCGCGGTCGAGCCGATGAATCATGGCCGCGTACTTTTTTGATTTGGTTTCCCAATCTTTGTCGGTATAAGGATCAGTAGAGGGAACCGTAAGCCCATCCGGGTCTTCCTGTTTCGAAGCGAAGTGTGGCAGAGTGTATGCGGCGTAGAAGAAGAATGGTTGGTCGGCAGATTCTCGAATGAATTTCAGGGAACGTTCTGTGAGCAGGTCATGACTGTAGTTCTCGCGAGAGGTGGTATTTCCTGTTAGATCGAGACGCCCTTCGTTGTCGTCAAGGTACTCCGTGTAGTAGTAATGCGCGTGGTCCTGATTCAGGTATCCGAACCACATGTCGAAACCCTGGTTAGTGGCACGCCCATCAGTCCCGGCGTCTCCGAGCGACCATTTTCCAACTCCACCGCATCGATAGCCTTGGTCTTTGAGGATCTCCGCGACGGTGATGTCCTCTTCCGTCAGATAAGTGGAATAATGGGGCACGTTGTCTCGCGCAGGAGTGTGTCCATTGTGGAGGCCGGTCATCAGCACGCTGCGGGAAGGAGTACAAACGGGTCCGCCGGCGTAGGCTTGCGTGAATTTCATCCCCTGCTGGGCAAGCCGATCAATATAGTGAGTCTGTATCAACTTCTGGCCATAGCATCCGAGGTCACCATACCCCATGTCATCCGCCATAATGAAGATGATGTTAGGAGGGCGGTCTGACGCCTGCACCGCGAGCGAGGGTGCACAAATCAGGGAGACCCAGAAGGACAGGAGCATCAACAAGTTATTCGAAATAATTTGACGCATGTTTGATGGGGGGACTTTGAAAGAGAGTCTGAATTGGGAGAGAAGATCTTATTAGAGTCGTCCCGGAAATCAGAAGCAACCAGTGTCCAGAAGGGACAAAGTGTAAAATATCGTTTCTCTCAAATTATTATTATGAGTATTCAGGAGACCAGAATTGTTCTAAAGCCAGTAAATGCAAATCAATTGTAACTCTGTTGTTGAAACTGTCTTAATAGTCAGAATGAAGGCTTATATCTGCTTTTTTGATTCAGTACAGCAATTGATACGGAGCCCAACAAATGATGATTAGATTAAATACAAGACGAACAAGTCCAGTTTAGGTTTGTTAAGAAATTACACCATCTGGTGGTAATACACTTAACCTCGTCATCGCGAGAGACTAGAATTTTGACAGAGTTAAGAGGGTGGCAACGTCTGACTGAGTACCTGATGTATAGTTTTGACCAGACGTTCAAATAGGCGGCAATCGAAAGAATTGTTATCCATTACTTGGAAAACTCACCCTGTATCGTATTGTCAAATAGTTTGTTGTACCGCATCTGGCGTGATTCAGGCACTTTTGACTCGGCGATACCGAACCGAATCCAACTTGGAATTGTCGGTTCACTATATTTTCGTTTGAACCGAGCATCGCTTAATCGAAATGTTGTTAATCGACATTTTGATCGTGGCTTCGGTTTTGGAACGACCCATCGCCTGACGTAGATGAGCACTTTAACTGCACAACAATTATAGATTGATAGTTAGCATGCTAATGGAGAAGCGAGTTTTGCGAACCCTGATTCCTGGGATTCTGATACTGTCTGTGACGATGTTGGCACTCTCTGGATGCGCGGATGTCGAGAGTTCTGTGAAGCCACAGATGAAGTCGAAAGTAATTGTCGCGCAGCCTCTCGTTATCCCGCTTGTAGAGTGGGATGAGTATACAGGCCGACTCGATGCGATTGACTCCGTGGAGATTCGAGCCCGAGTTTCTGGTTATCTGGAATCAACTCACTTTGACGAAGGTCAAACTGTCCAGAAAGGAGACCTGCTGGCCATCATTGATCCGCGCCCCTTCAAAGCGGCCTTCAACACTGCCAAAGCGGAGCTTCAGGAAGCGACGGCTCGAGTCGAGCAGGCCAAGTCGGCCCGCAAGCAGGCCGAAGCCAGACTGGTTGAGTTGCAGGCTCAACAGAAACTGGCCGGTCAGCGGATGGAACGAGGTAAGCAACTTTCAAAACAACGGGCTATTTCTCAGGAAGAACTCGACGTCATCGAGAGTGAGCAGTCGCAAGCGGCCGCGGCGTCAGAAGCCGCCGTTGCTCAGGTCGAAGCCGCCGGAGCTGCGATTGCGACGGCTTCTGCTGAAATTGAAACGTCCAAAGCGAAAGTTGAAACCGCCGCGATTGATTTGCAATACACCCAGGTCCGCGCTCCAATCACGGGACGCATTAGTCGTCGATATGTGACGGAAGGCAATCTGATCAGTGGTGGCTCCAGCGAATCGACATTGTTGACTTCGATTGTCTCGCTGTCGCCCATCCATGTCTACTTCGATGCGAACGAGCAAGAGTTCCTGAAGTACATGCGGTTGGCTCAGGATGGAAAACGAGCCAGCTCGCGTCAGGTGAAAAACCCTGTTTTTGTTGCATTGATCGACGAAGAAGGTTACCCACACGAAGGTCATATGGACTTTGTTGATAACCGGCTCGATCCGAATACGGGAACCATGCGGGGACGGGCCATTCTTGCAAATGAGGATGGGTTGTTAACCCCCGGTCTCTTTGTGAAAGTCCGCCTTCCCGGAAGTGGTCGTTACGATGCGATTCTGGTTCCGGATGAGAGTATCAACAGTGATCAGTCCGAAAAGTATCTCTACGTTGTTGACGACGAAAACAAAGTTGTACGTAAGGATGTCGAACTGGGGCCAATTTCGCATGGAATGAGAATTATCCGTAAGGGATTGGAGGGCTCCGAAAAAGTGGTAACGAAAGGCGTTCAACGTATCTTTCCGGGTGCGGAAGTCGAATCAGAGCTAGGTACGCTCGTCGCTGAAGAGAGTCCCCTGCCTGACGAATACACGCCGGTACCACGCGAGCAATGGTTGTCGATTGCGCATTCTACTATTCCGGAAGGGATTGATCAGAATTCCAAGCCGTACCAGTTTCCCCAGTCTGAGGGAACTCAGGCCCCTCAACAGAAATAGTCATCCGTAATGAAGTTTCCGCATTTTTTCATTGATCGTCCGATCTTTGCCACGGTTCTCTCGACTCTGATTGTTCTGGTCGGGGGGATCGCCTATTTCCAACTTCCCGTCGGTCAGTATCCCGAAGTCGCTTTGCCGACAGTCACGGTGCGTGCCAGTTATCCGGGAGCGACAGCCGAAACGATTTCCAAAACAGTGGCAACACCATTGGAACAGGAAATCAACGGCGTCGAGAACATGCTTTATCTCGACTCGCAGGGAACGGCGGACGGAAGCCTGACGATTACAGCGACCTTTGCGTTGGGTACAGACGTGGATCAGGCTCAGGTGCTCGTTCAGAACCGGGTCGCAGTTGCCCTGCCCCGTTTGCCAGACGTTGTTCGGCAGATTGGTGTCACGACGCGGAAAAGTTCTCCCGACCTGATGCTGGTGATCCACCTGTTTTCTCCCGATGACTCACGTGATCAACTCTATATTGGAAACTACGCTTACCTGCAGATCAAAGACATTCTTGCCCGGCAAGATGGTGTTGGAGATATCGTTGTCTTTGGCGGTACAGAGTACAGTATGCGAATCTGGCTCGACGTCGATCGGCTCGCCGCTCTGGATATGACACCGGGCGATGCTGTCGAGGCGATGCGTAGTCAGAACGTCCAAGTTGCAGCGGGGATTATCGGCCAACAACCGCTGGAAGAACCCAAAGGGGGATTCCAGGTAAACGTCAATACGTTGGGACGTCTACAGTCTGCAGAAGAGTTTGGCGAAATCATTCTCAAGTCAGGTGAGAATGGGCGAATCGTCCGTCTCGCAGACGTTGCCCGAATCGAGCTAGGGGCAGTTGATTACTCGGTTCGTAGTTATCTTCAAGACAAAAATGCCGTTGCGCTCGCCATGTTTCAGCGACCGGGTTCGAACGCCATCGAAACCACCGATAAAATTCTCGAAGCCATGAAGGAACTCCGGAAATCATTTCCTCCCGGACTCGAATACAATGTGATCTATAACCCGACCGCCTTCGTCGAACAATCTATTGAAGAAGTATTCACCACACTCTGGCAGGCAGGGTTGCTTGTCGTGTTAACCGTTTTCGTGTTTCTCCAGAACTGGCGATCCACCATCGTTCCGGTGATTGCGATCCCGATTTCGCTTATTGGAACCTTCGCCGTAATGCAGGGAATCGGATTCAGCCTGAATAACCTTTCCCTGTTCGGTCTCGTGCTGGCAATCGGGATTGTGGTGGACGATGCTATTGTGGTGGTCGAGAACGTCGAACGTCTCATATCGGAAGGCTTGGAACCCAGAGAAGCGACCCGCAAGGCGATGGACGAAGTCGGCACCGCCCTCATCGCAACCACATTGGTGTTGATTGCGGTATTCGTTCCGACTGCTTTTATCGCGGGAATCAGTGGTCAATTCTATCGACAGTTTGCGATCACCATCGCGGTTTCGACGGCGATTTCCACCTTCGTCTCGCTGACGTTGACTCCGGCCATGTGTGCCCTGCTCTTACGTCCTCAAGGGGCGAAAAAGAATTGGTTCGGACGCATGATCGAGTTGGTTCTGGGATGGCCATTCCGCATCTTTAACAGAGTTTTTGATGTGTCGAGCGTGCTTTACTCGCGTATCGTCGGACGGGTGATCCGGATGGGGGCAATCATGTTGCTCATCTACGGAGGACTTCTCGGTTTAACTTACTACGGGTTTACTCTGGTCCCCGGCGGGTTTATCCCCGCACAGGACCAGGGATATCTGATCGTCGCTATTCAGACACCTCCCGGTGCCAGTCTTGACCGTACTGATGCGGTGACAAGAAAGGTCGTCGATATGGCTCTGGAAATTGATGGTGTCGAGAATGCAGTATCGTTTGTCGGGTTCTCAGGAGCGACCCGAGCCAACAGTTCGAATGCAGCCGCCATTTTCCCCGTATTGAAAGATGCTAAAGAGCGAGCGAAGCGGGGCCGATCATTGGACGTTATTCTGAATGAGCTTCGGCAGAAGGTTTCCGCGATTGATGATTCGCTCGTATTCGTGATTCAGCCTCCTCCTGTTCGCGGTATTGGAACAGGAGGTGGTTTCAAGATGCAGGTGCAGGACCGGTCCGGTGCCGGCTTAGTTGCCCTGCAGGAAGTGACCAATAATCTAGTCGACGCAGCTCGAAAAGAGCCGGGGCTGGTGCAGGTCTTCTCGAATTTCAATATTGGAACTCCGCAGATCTATGCCGACGTCGATCGCACTAAAGTGCGTATGCTGGACGTTCCTATGAACAACGTCTTCGAAGCTCTTCAGATCTATCTGGGTTCTGCCTATGTGAACGACTTTAACTTTCTCGGACGTACTTACCGCGTGACGGCTCAAGCCGATGCGCAGTACCGCGACGAAGAAAGTGACATTATGAGGTTGCGAACGCGTAGTAATAACGGATCCATCGTTCCACTTGGTTCGATGGTCACTATGCGGACCACGACCGCTCCAGATCGTGTGGTGCGATACAATCTGTTCCCCGCGGCCGACGTGAATGGGGACACCGTACCTGGCTTCAGTAGCGGTCAATCAATCCAGACAATGGAGCGACTGGCGGAAGAAGTTCTGCCTCGTGGTTTCGGTTACGAATGGACCGACATCGCCTTTCAGCAGAAGGAAGCGGGGAATACGGCGATCTATATCTTCCCGCTCTGTGTGTTCTTCGTATTCCTGGCTCTGGCCGCTCAATACGAAAGTTGGCTGTTACCACTGGCCGTGATTCTGATTGTGCCGATGTGTCTGTTGTGTGCGATCTTCGGAGTCTGGTTTAGAGGAATGGATAATAACATTTTGACCCAGATTGGATTGGTCGTGCTCGTCGGTCTTGCCTGTAAAAACGCGATTTTAATCGTGGAATTTGCCAAAGCCGAAGAAGATGCTGGCAAAGACCGATTTCAAGCGGCCATCGACGCTTGCCGACTTCGTCTACGACCGATTCTGATGACTGCCTTCTCCTTTATTCTGGGAGTGATTCCTCTGGTCATCGCGACTGGAGCAGGATCCGAAATGCGACAGGCACTGGGAACCGCTGTCTTCAGCGGTATGTTGGGTGTAACTTTGTTTGGTTTATTCCTGACTCCTGTATTCTACGTCTTGCTGCGAAAACTGGCTAAGGACACCCGACCTGAACCCACAGCGACAACTCCCGAAGGGATCACTGTCGCGATGGATCAGCCCGCCAGTCTTCCCGTTGCACCGAAGGAGAATCGGAGTGATAAGTCGGAGGCCTCAACTTCCTACACTGAGAATCCGACCAAGCCAGAAGATAACTCTGACGACGATGGTGATGAAAAGTCAGAGGAATAGCAGGCTGGTTGACGCGGGCCAGAGTAGCCAGTACGTTCGAGTTTATTTGTCGCCCTGATCTGTCAGAGCGAATACAAATTTTCCGTGGACTCGTTCTTTCTGGATGCCTGCTCTGATGGTTCGATTAATCGTTACGTTGCTGGTCGCTGTTTTCGTCCATCAATTAATATCCGATGTGAAATCTCTGTTCGCAGAGGAATACTCTAACGCCGATACGCTCGCACGGCCCAACATTTTATTTGTCTACACCGACGACCAGGCGCCTTGGGGATTTGCATCCTCGGGTTATAAGCAGGCTTACACGCCCAACATGGACCGCCTGGCGCGAGACGGGGCGATGTTTACTAACTCCTTCGTGCCCACGCCTGTCTGTAGTCCGGCGCGAGCCTCTTTTCTGACGAGTCGATACGCCAGTGAATATGGCATTCTGGACTTCATTCCCCATCCACAACATAAGTTGTACGACTCCAATGACGGAATCGGACTCGATCCAGACTCCGTCACCTTCGCGGAAGTCTTACAGAAGTCAGGGTACGCAACCGGGTTGGTCGGAAAATTTCATCTGGGCGACTGGACGCAGACCGACAATAAAATATATCACCCCACCAATCATGGCTACGATTACTTCATGGGACTCACTGGTGGTGGAACCACTCCCGTCGATCCTCCTTTGGAAAAGAATGGATCTGTTCGGCAATTCGAGGGGCTGACTACCGATATTCTGACCGAAGATGCTTTAAAGTTCATTCGAGACCATCAGGAAAAGCCATTCTTGCTGAGCCTGCACTACCGGGCGCCGCACTCAAAATGGCTACCCGTCGCAGAGGAGGATTGGGCTCCCTACGTCAACCTTGATCCTGATATTCCCAATCCTGATTACCCCGGTTTGCAAACAGAACTGGTCAAAAAGAAAACACGCGAATACCTCGCCAGCATAAGTGGCGTCGACCGGAACTTGGGGCGTGTGTTGGCATTGCTTGAAGAATTGAAAATTGCGGATAGCACTGTGGTGATCTTTACTTCGGATCATGGTTACAACATGGGGCACAACGGAATCACTCACAAAGGGAATGGTTCCTGGATCGTGGATCCCGATCCCCCCGCTACCAAGTATGTCCGAGCAGGACACCGGCCGAATATGTATGACAATTCGTTGAAGGTCCCCACGATTGTTCGCTGGCCGGGAAAAGTGAAACCGGGAATCGTGATCGATGAAACGATAACCAGCCTCGACTGGTATCCCACGCTGGTGGAAATCGCCGGAGCGATACTACCTGCCAATCATCTCGTTCGCGGACGTAGCCTGATACCGTTGCTCGTTGGCGATACTCCTGCCGACTGGGATCAAGACTACTACGGTGAGTACAGCCAAATTCATTATAGTCAGGCTTATATGCGTTGTTACCGAACGCCCGAGTGGAAGCTGATCCGCGACTTCCTCGACTCTGGCCGCAATGAACTTTATCACCTCAGCTTAGATCCGGAAGAAGCAAATAATCTCATCAACGACAAAAGACCGGAAGTTCAATCTGTGATCGCCGAGTTGTCTCAGAAGATCGATGCCAGGATGATAGAAGTGGGCGATGATCTTTTGAAAGAATCAGTTTCAACATCGAAATAAAAAACGACAGCCAATCGTTTCCACCCACAGAAAGAGTGTTAAAAACGCCTTTTAAAACTGAAATAGTCGAGCGTTTGTCGTCCAAGCGATTAAAATCGAAGACACGCCGTTAAAGGCATGATGACTGATTAAAACACTATCCAACGGATTCACTCAGGAGAAACGATGATGGCTGAAGGTGACAAATGGGAAGTTTACAAAGATAAAGGGGGTGAATGGCGTTGGAAGTGCGTCGCTTCCAATGGAAAAGAAGTTGGCGCCTCTTCCGAAGGCTATAAAAATAAAGCCGACTGCATCGAGAACGCCAAGCGGTTTGGATATCAGGAATCCTGATCCCGTTTCGGTTTCGGATCTTTCCGTTTGGGCAATGGAGGTTGCGACTCTTTCTGCGGTGGTGCCTCTTTCAATTGTGAAGAAAGGCGATCAGTCGCTGGCTCTGGTGTCGCAACGTCACTGGAAGACGTCCGGGCTACCACGGGGCTTTTATTAGTTCCGTTTTCACCGGTCGTCTCTTCCTTTTCGCTGTCGACTTCCGAGGTCATCTTTGCCAGATATTCGGGCATTTCCACACCACCGATTTCTTTCATGACTTGCATCATGGGGGGCAAAGTGCCGGTTAACCCCTGCAGGAAATTGGAGGTCGAAGACTGACCGTTGCCGCCGCCATTTTCCCAGACGACCACTTTATCAAACTTGATATTCGAAATCGCCTTGGCAGATGCTTCGACCAAGTTGTCGAAGTGTTCCAGCATAAGCAGTTTAAAGGCTTCATCGGCACCACCACAGGCGTTGATGATTTCCCGCAGTCCTTCCCCTTTACGGGCAAGGATTTCGTACTGCCCTTTTGCTTCTGCTTCGAGGAGGGAGAAGATGGCGGAAGCTTCCCCTTCGGCTTCCAACTTTCGTTTTTCCGCTTCGGCCTGGGCAGCCACGATGATACGGGCTTTTTCCGCTTTCGCCGGTGCTTCTAATTCGGCCCGGCGTTCCGCTTCGATTTTTTCGGCTTCAGCCAACGCAGCTTTAGCCATCGCCCGGTTCTGGGCTTCAAGAACAGCGGCTTCAGCTTCCTTCTTACGGGTTTCACCGAGCTGGTAAGCGATCGATTTTTTAACCATCAGTTCCGCCTGAGCATCCGCAACTTTCGCTTGTGATTCGGCTTCCCCTTTAATGGCATCCGCTTCGTATTCAGCAACCGATATTCGTTTCTGACGTTCCGCATCCGAGACTTGAGCTTCACGCTCGAAGGCGGCCCGCTGTTCGCCGATCTGTTGTTCTTTATCAAGTTCAGCGATTCGAACTGATTTCTCCCGGTGAGCGGCACGAATTCCGATTTCCTGAGTCTTGCCTGCATCGGCCACGGAGACCTGTTTGTCTCGTTCGGCTTCCGCAACGCGGACTTCCCCCAGTTTTAATTGTTCAGCGACATCACCACGTGCTTTCTGAATCGCTTCCGAAGCCGCTTTCTGTCCGATGGCTTCGATGTAACCCGATTCATCAGTAATGTCCGTGATATTCACGTTAATCAGTACGAGGCCGATCTTACGTAACTCCGGTTCCACTGAACTCTGAATCGCCTGCAGAAACTTATCGCGGTCCCGGTTAATATCCTCGATATTCATCGAAGCAATGACCTGTCGCAACTGCCCGAAGATAATATCTTCTGCCTGCTTTTTCACCTGAGCGGTATCCAGACCAAGCAAACGTATCGCCGCATTCTGCATGACCTCCGGTTCAATGGAGATCGCGACCGTGAACACACTGGGTACATTCACGCGGATGTTCTCAATCGAAAGTGCATCCTGTAAGGGAACTTCGATCTGAATCGGTTCCAGGCTCAGGTATTCATAATCTTCCACGATCGGGATGATGACACGACCACCACCATGAATACACTTCGCTACAGAACCTCCCGAGGACCGCCCATACACCACCAGGATGCGGTTGCTCGGGCATCGTTTGTAAAGTTTTGCAGCGGAGCTGAGAATGAAGACTATGATGAACAGCACAAACCCTACCGTGATGAGTGTGGGCAGCATGCCGTCAGGCAATTCGAAAGCCTGTAGAAATATTGGGTTCATAAAGAGAGTTCCTCTGATGTTGGGGGGGCGATAGCTTCTACCGACTTGACTTCCAGAACGCCGGGAGAAAGAACACCTGTCACGACAATTGTCGTGCCGGTCACGATTTCGTCGTCAGCCGTCATAGCTTCGTATTCCATCATCCGTTCCTGCAAAGGGATGGAGACCTTACCCTTACCCGAGTTTTTACCGGGGATCTTTAAATAGACTGTTCCTTGCGTACCTATGGCTCGCTGAATGTTAACGGTTCCGTCGTATTTAAGTTGATACAGGGCCTGAATCAGCCAACCAACGAGATAGAGTACTCCCAATCCACAGGCCACTGCGATCATGAAATTCTGAATGTCCGAACCGGGAAACTGTTTAGAGGCCGCGATTCCGACTAAACCGAAGACAGTGACCCCCGTTAAAATTGCCCGGAAACTGAGAACTCCCACAAGATGGGACCCCCAGCTCGATTCCGCCATATCAAAATCGGCGTCAAAATCAGTATCGGGAAGATCATCAAAGTCAAATCCGTCCAGCAGACCGGTCATACTCAGCAATACTTGAATGAGCATGAGCGCACCGCCAATGACCACTGAATAAAAATAGATATCTTCCATAGTACGGACTCCGTAGAGAGGCTGGACGATAATCGCCGGACGTGATGAAACGGGAACACATGATCAGAATCCATCATGCCCCGCTTACCAACGTAAAGTCAATTTGCGAATGCTATATTTGTTAGCATGAGGATAGATTTCTGACGCAGCGTGCGGAAACTGATCGATGCCATGGGAAACGCAATGAGCGTAAGCATGGATCAATCGGAAAAGGGAATTCATCGTTTTTTATGGAAAAACAGTTTCTCTATCGCGCAGGATCGTGAGGAGCAGCACGCAGACGGTCTTCACTTTTAACGATCACTGATCTGGAGAGGCCTGTTTTCTGAGACTTCCCGGTAGATCTCGTCGATTGCAGTGCGTCTGGTTCACCACCAGCATTGAAATCACAAACAGCAGTATGTAGTACGCCGAGAAGGCGAATTCACTCCAGCTACTGTGAGGTCCCGTGACCAACTGGGCGAGCACGTTCTGTACGAGCAACACCAGCCAGATGATGATATACGGTTTTCGTATACGGGAATAAATCCACTCAGTTTGTGGTTTTCGTGATATAAACCAGAGCCCGACTACCAACAGCAACGTCGGATAAATCACCAGAAAATATTGCCAGAAAAGCTCGCTCCAATATTCTTGATTCCCCCAATGCAGGCCTAACCAGCCTTTTAGGCCACTGCGAATCGAGATGCTGAGTCCTGTAATCAGGGAAAGGTACAAACCCCAGTTTTCGATGTTCCGATCGCCTAAAGGAAATGCCGAGTGTGGTTGAGCGTTTTCATAGTCACTTCGCTTCAACCAATACCACCCCAGACTTCCACTTCCAAGGACGACCAGAAATAACATCCCATGCAGATAGGTGCTTTCTTCTTCATGCAACGGACCGGCGAGTAATATGGCAGCAAGAATAATGACCGCCGTGTAACAGATTGCCGGACAATCGAATTTCCCGAACTGTCGAGGTGATTCGTTCGGAAGATTGGCTTGTGCCTGGTAGGTACCTCGGTAGAACAGATAGTAAGCGAGCGCTGTAAGCATCCAAATTGAAATCGAGATGATCCCAACTGTTTCCAGTGTTGGAATATTGATTATAAAGACAGCGACGATCCAACTGAGTAATCCGAAGACGACCAGCCATTCGAAATTAGGACCTGAGATTGAAGTCCGTGTTGTTACTTGTTCTTGCTCTTTCGCGTTCATAGGACGATTCACCAGAAACCAGGCAATGCCGTATCCCAATCCGATAATCAACCCCTGGGAAGATTCAGAACAACGCCACCAATTGAATGAGGTTTGATCCCAGTAAGTCTCGGCCCATTTCCAATTCTGGATGAGTGACCAACCGCATCCACCGACGATGCCAATCGTAGAAATCAGGGTCACGTTTTTCCAATCGCGTCGGCCGATTTCAAACAGCAGAAATCCAGCGTAGATCGCCAGGTGCCAGACCGCCTCGCGCGAATCGTTAATTAATCGCCCCAACGAGGGATTGTTCTCCAAATCCTGATACTGCAATTCCAGGGAATCATATAGTGGCAGAAACCATTCAGGGAAAGTCTCAAAGAGCGAGAGCATCACCGCACCAGACCCAAACCCACAGGCCAGACGTATAAGCCAATGCCAAAGTCGGGTCTCCCGGATCGATCCACACCAGGCAACCAGACAGGCAGCGAGACCTGCCCAGGGCATTCCGGCGATAAATAACCACAGAAATCCGTACCAGCGGTCGATCTCCACGAACTCCCCTGCACCGGAATTAGTGTACAGCCTCTCGTGGAAAAAGTTGGGCCACTGAGCCCAACCACGGGCACCGGAGAATGCAAATCCGACGATAAATGCCAGAATCACCCAGTTCGACGCGTACCGCCGGTCGCGATGTTCATTACCGTTATGAGACAGATACCACCAACCGGTGCCCCACAATAGCCCGGCAAAAGTACACCCCCAAGAGCCACCGTAGCCTGAGCTACCACGCACCGCCCACGACATGCCCCCCATCGCCGCGAATAACAGGATCGGCAGGACGAGTTCATGATACAGGGAGACACGAGGAGCGGTTGTTCTGTGTTCTGACATGGTGAAAATTCGAATGGAGGTGAAAGTGGCTGGGATGAGTGACGTCATGGCGAGGATATCGTGGCGGGAGCAGGCATTTTCGCACGGAATTCATCGTAAATACAAGCAATCCTGTCCCCAGTCCCGCGAACATTCAGGTAAGACAGGGGCGAAACGGGTTTGTTTCCTCTACGAGGCTGTTTTTCCTCACCTGTTGTGGATGACGCGCGCCGGGGTGATCGATACAATGCCGCTTTGAATTTCGTCCCGTATCATCGCACCCGGAGCCTGTTGTATATCATGGAAGCTGGTATTGTCGGATTGCCGAACGTCGGTAAATCAACCCTGTTCAATGCATTAACCGCCGCCGGAATTGCGAGTGAAAACTTTCCCTTTTGCACGATCGAACCGAACATCGGTGTGGTGGAAGTCCCTGACGACCGCCTGAAAACGATCAATCAATATATGCCGACGGAGAAAATCATTCCGGCAGGTTTAAAGCTGGTCGATATCGCCGGTATCGTTAAAGGAGCCTCCGAAGGGGAAGGTCTGGGAAATAAGTTCTTGTCGAACATTCGCGACGTCGACGCACTTATCCATGTAGTACGTTGTTTCGAAAACGATGACGTTATTCACGTCGAAGGAAAAGTCGATCCGCTCCGGGATGTTGAAACGATCGACACCGAGTTGATGCTCGCCGATTTACAGACGGTGGAAGCCTCCAAAGATCGCGCCGCCAAAAAAGCCCGCGCAGGCGATGCCGAAGCCAAACGGCGAATGGCAATTCTGGAGAAATGCTTTGAGACACTCGATCAGGGTAAGCCAATTCGCAAACTGGAGTTCAGTGATCCGGAAGATCGAAAACTTCTCTCTGGATATCGCTTCCTGACGGCGAAGACCGTCCTGTATCTTGCCAATGTTTCCGATGATGACCCCGAGGGCGAAGGTCCGCACGTGAAAAAACTTCGCGAACAGGCTGAATCGGAAGGGGGATTAGTTATTCCCGTCTGCGCCGCCATTGAAGCGGAACTTCGCGAAATGGATGAAGGGGACCGTCAGGAGATGCTCGAATCGCTGGGCTTAAAAGAGCCCGCCTTGAACGTCGTCGCTCGTGCCGCCTACAAAACGCTTGGGTATCACAGCTACTTCACCGCCGGTCCTAAAGAGATCCGAGCCTGGACTATTCCGATTGGAGCAAAAGCGCCGCAGGCAGCGGGAGTGATTCACACCGACTTCGAACGCGCCTTTATTCGGGTCGAAGTTTACTCTGTCAGCGACCTCGAAGAATTCAAAAGCGAAAAAGAGATCCGCACTGCAGGTCGTCTCCGTGTCGAAGGCAAAGAATACGTCATGCACGACGGCGACGTCTGCCACTTCCTTGCGAACCCGTAAGACGGTTTAATCTTAATTCCACTAGGTGTTGCGCAGAAATCTCGAACGGAGATTCCAGGACGATTCATACTCGTTGACTGGATCTGAACACGGTATCTCTGAGAGCTATTCGCGTTCGAGACAAAGACGACGCATTGTGTGCTTGCGGCATCCTTGGTGTGGTGTCTACCGTTGAATCTCAGCCGGCGATTTCGGTCAGCGTCTCTTCTGCGGCTTTAATCGTGGCATTAATATCCGCGTCCGTTGCCGGAACGGAGACGAAGTTCGCTTCGAACTGGCTGCACGGTAAGTATTGTCCGCGATTGAGCATGCCCCAGAAGTATTTTGCGAACTGGTCGGTGTCGCTTTTCATGGCGACATCCATATTGGTCACCTGTTCCGGATTAAAGAAGAGCGTGAACATGCTGCCGACCTGGGCGAGACTATGTTCGAGACCCGCTTTTTCTGCGGCAGCTTTCAAGCCTGAGGTGAGTCGGGTGGTTTTCTCTTCCAGGGCTGGGTAAGGGTTCGTTTCCTTCAATGTCTTCAATGTCGCGAGACCACAGGCGACCGCGATTGGATTTCCAGACAGTGTGCCTGCTTGATAAACAGGGCCGACGGGTGAGATCGAATTCATCACCTCTTTACGACCACCATAAGCTCCGACGGGCATTCCTCCGCCAATGATTTTGCCGAGGGTCGTCATATCTGGAGTAACTCCGAATCGTTCCTGCGCCCCCCCATAGGCGACGCGGAAGCCGGTCATCACTTCGTCGAAGCAAAGAAGTGAACCATGCTTGGTGCAGAGTTCCCGTAATGTTTTCAGAAACTCCATCGATGGCACAACGACGCCCATATTCCCCACGACGGGTTCCAGAATAACGCAGGCGATTTTGTCCCCTTCTTTGGCAAACGCAGCCGCGACCTGTTCCGTGTTGTTATAGGTGAGGACGAGAGTGTCTTTTGTGCAACCTTTGGGGACGCCCGGACTGGAGGGGTTACCGTGTGTCAGTGCGCCACTTCCCGCCTGAACCAGCAGGCTGTCGACATGACCGTGGTAACAACCAGCGAATTTGACGACGACATCCCGGCCCGTATGACCGCGCATCAGGCGGATGGCGGACATCGTCGCTTCCGTTCCTGAATTGACCATACGGACCGATTCCAGAGAAGGAACCGCTTCACAGAGCAACTCAGCGATCTCGGTTTCGGCGACAGTGGGAGCACCAAAGCTGGTACCACGTGTCAGGGCATCATCCAACGCGGCGCGTACTGCCGGATGTTGGTGTCCCAGAATATGCGGTCCCCATGAACCGATGTAGTCGGTGTATTCATTCCCGTCGATGTCGTACAGCTTGGCACCGTCGCCTCGATCGATCAGAACCGGTTCTCCACCGACTCCTCCGAAAGCGCGAGCGGGACTGTTTACCCCTCCCGGAATAAATTGACAGGCACGGGCAAATTCATCATGAGAATGGGAATAAGTACGGTTGGTCATGGTCTTCCATCAAGCGGTAGGAGAACAACGGCAGATCAGCCAGTCCGCCTGAGGCGAACTAGCTACGTCTCCTGTTGTTATGACCGATCCGCGACGGACCTGCAAGGGTAGCGGTATCAACGAGTTGTTGATTCAACCCGTCGTATTACTTCATCTATTCCGCAAACTTTTCACCGGGAAGCACGTCGATCTTAATTGGAATTTCCAGCATGGGCCATTCCGGATCGTTGAGTTGTAGTTTCACCATTTCGCGGTAAGTCTTGGCTCCTTCAGGAGGAGTCAGCGTGACTTTCACAGGATGAACTTGTTTTCCAGCTTCATCCACTTCCGGTTTTTGCAATTCGACCTTGATCCAGTCCACGGAGGCACTGATGTCGGTGATCGTGTAGGCATACTGCGGAAGAGAGACTAAGTACCCAATATTCTCTTTAGGGGCATCGCCTTCCTCGTCGCTCTCTTTCTGACCGGGTAGGATTTTGAAATGCAGCGAGTCTCGTTGTGCAATAAATGGTTTCGGTTTTCCCTGGACTCCATCGATAACAACTGGAATCCAGATGCGGGGGTGGTCCGGGTCATCAGTAGTAACTTCGACCGTTCCTTTTACTCGATCATTTGGAATTTGATCCGTCGTCTTAATGACAATTTCTTGTCGTTTAATTCCGTCGAATTCCGTTTCGCCCAACTCTGCAGTAAACCAGTCTGAATTGACTCGCATCGATACAATCTTCAGATCGTTACCCCGGTGATCCGCGATCCATGCTGAAGATTTGATTTCTTCTGCTTTGTTCTGGGTAATGTGAACGACTTCCGGTTCAATCACAATTTTTTTCTCGGGCAACGTGACGTTAAAGTGCAACGTCTCTTTACGCGAAATGACATCTTCGTACTTTACTTCGATATCAAACTCGTGTCTTCCCGGTTGCTTGCTGGTTCCGTCAATCGACGCGAGAATATAATAGGCGGCTCCCGGAGCGAGAGCGAAACCCTGATAGTTTTTAACCTCATCTTCTTGAGTCAGTTGATGAACTTTTTTGAGCTGTGGTCCTGCTTTGAAAAATTGAATGCTAACGCATTCGCAGTCGGGGGAGACACTCTCCATTCGTACTTCTTCCGAAGATTTGTTTACGAATGCGTAATAAACCCACGGTCGGTCTTTATGAGTTAATTCTCTGCGTTCGGCGGCGTACTGTTCAAAGACGAGAGCCGGTCGAGGCGTTCCCTCGGGGCACTGCTGCGGAGTGACTCCATTCACATGGGCCACCATGCAGAAAAAGACTGGGATCAATGTTATCCCAAATAGCCATCCGGGAGTGGTCTTGTGAGAGCTCATTAGGACGGTTCCTTCCGTCGATCGGTTTTTCTATGGGAATGCCAGTGGTAAAACTGGTATATCTGAATGTTCGTTTGGGTTCCGCTCTTCTATGGCCACTCAAAGGGCTCAATGGCTTTTTAATAATCAGTGGCTCTTTAATAAACGGCCCCGATGCATTGCACCGGTCTTCGTTAAAATCTTCTGTACCAGAGAATTACAGCGGGAAACCCAAGATTTTTGTAGCAGAATCACAAAATTGCTACAACAGGAATGTTTTGCAGGGAAGATGTACGAACGGTCAATGGTGTCTTCCCAATAGTCTGTTCACGAATTCACCTGCGGAAAATCGGACAAGATGATGGGATTAAGTCTCGATAAATATATCGATTTTCTAGAAAAGCAGAATCGGAACTGGCCGAAAGCTCCCCCTCGGAAGCCGGTCAAAGCAAAACCAATGCTGCGCGTTCTTCCCGGTATTCGAGCGGTTTGCTGGGAAAACTACGGTACTCTAATTCGGATTGCCGATGGCGAACTAGGGCATCGAACAATTCATCCCATGCCGTTGCAGGTCGCGCTGGGAAAAACGATCCAACAGTACAATATGTGGAATAGTATGGTTCGTAAACCGGGAGAACCTTGGGAAGTCCTGCTCCCGCAATATGAAAAGCTGCTTGAAGAGCAACAGATGATGGGCGTTCGGAAAGGGGATGTCCCCGAAACGGATTCTGCGGTCGTTTGGAAGAAAATTCTGGAACGACTGGTGGAACGCGATTATCAGTATGACGTGCGGTTGATGGGGGAGCTGGACGAATTTAGCGAAAAGGTCGCCTATTTCTTTCACGCTTGTCTACAGGGGGTTGAAGCCGAGTCTGAGGCCAGCGATATTATCGAATCGATCCACAATGCCGGTATGCCGCAAGGATTAGCCGACAATGGTCAGAAGTTTACATTCGCTCAAACATTGCGACAGTTCCGCCGTCAAGGTAGACTAAATTCTCCTGAAAAGGTACTTTCTCGTTCTCTATCGGTGTTTTCCATCGATCTGGGCATACGGGCCACATCAGCCAATTTCTTTAAGCAGGTGGCTGAACGCTTCTCCAATGCGGGAATTTCCCCTCATGAAGTGGTGTATATCGGCTCCAAATTGCAGGATCGGTTGGCACTGGCAAGACAAACAGGATTTCGTACGGTGCTCTATGCTGGCGATGTAGGCAGTTTACAAGCGACGAATGAAGGATTGCGTGACCCGCAAACCAAACCGGATTGCCTGATCACCGATTTGATACAGATGAAACAGGTCCTTGGCCTGAACTAATCAACGCGTTCTTGAATATCTCAACGACAATTCGATGACTGGACTCGTCAATGATTGACCGGTCTACTGGCAAACAGAGGGACTCTTCGCATGCCGCCGCGTGCCTTATACGACATTGAAAACTTCAACTACGATAAGCCACTGTTTGACCTGCAGGCCATCCGCAGGGTCAATCCACAGCGTCACGAAATGGAACAATTGACTGGCATTGTCTATGTCGATGAAGAGAACCATGGCGTCGTTGGGTTTAAAGATGTCACCGACAAAGAATTCTGGACGACCGGCCATATGCCCGGCTTTCCCCTGATGCCCGGAGTCATTCTCTGCGAAGCAGCCGCTCAGCTTGCCGGCTTTTACGCTCAGAAATATGGACTTCTTGGAGGGGACTACGTTGGCTTCGGTGGAATGAATGAAGTTCGATTCCGGTCGCCTGTGCTCCCCAACTGCCGCTTGGTGATCGCCGCTCGCGCTGGAAAGATACGTGCCAATCGGCGTGCGGAGTTTGAATTCCAGGGGTTCGTCAACAAGAAGATGGTATTCAGTGGCTCGATGATCGGTGTTCCAATTAATCGTGAACACGAAATTACCAAGTAGCCTTGTTGTCAGCTATTCCTCACTCGACTCGCCCGTCCGCCAAGTGTATGAATGCGTATTCGCTTTTCTGCCTATCAACTCGAAAATCTACGTTTGAAATCATGTCTCGCTCTGTTATTCACGATTTGAAGCCTCATTTCCTGGCGATTGATGAACTTCCGGAACAGCTCGACTGGCAGGAATACTTTGGGAATGATCAACCTGTAGAACTCGACATCGGTTGTGGACGGGGATTATTCGTCTTTCGAGCGACCGAAGAAAACCCCGATCGAAATTACGTAGGTGTTGAGCTCGACTTCAAAAAAGGTCGACACGGTGCGCTACGATTAAACAAGCTTAATCGACCTAACGGACGCATTTGGGGAGGCGACGCCAATCGGGTTCTCGACAAAATTGTCCGCCCTCATTCCATCGCTGCTGTGCATGTTTATTTTCCAGATCCCTGGTGGAAAACACGCCATCGTCGCCGGCGAATTTTCACGAATGAGTTTGTGAATCGGGTCGTGAATGTATTGGAGCCCGAAGGCTATTTGCACTTCTGGACCGACGTGGCTCCCTACTGGGAAGTCGCCTCCGCACTGATGACTCATGACGCTCGATTCGTCTTCTGCGGGACTCCCGAGGAGAAAGAACCGGAACACGATATGGACTACCGGACAAGCTTCGAACGTAAGAAGCGAAAGATTGGCAGCACCATCCATCGTGGGCTCTGGCGGCTCAAACCTGAGTGAGTTCCGGAAGTGGCAATTTCAATATGCCAAATATTCGGGCGAACTCTTCGGAGCAGGTGAGCTTCGTGTAGTGATCACATGGTCATCGTAATGTGTCGCGTTTTGTCAACAGACCCGAATTTCTCAATCGTAGCTGCTCATTAAGTCTTCGGAAATGATGAATTGCACCAGTGTTAACTTGCGTTGACTGTGCCGAACAGGCAAACTGAAGTGCGCAGTAATACATGCACGGACTCCAGTGGAAGCTAATTCCTCTTTCTGACATGTTTGACCTGAAGACTGCGAATGCCGATTGTTTTTGAATTCGTATTACCCCCTTTGCGGGTACCAGTTGGAGTAGAGAATGTTGTCTGACCGAATGACCGTACGATTTCTGTTGTGCCTGACTTTCGCAACCCTCATTTGCGGTAGTCCTCTTGCTGAGGCGCAGGAATCGAAAGATCGAACCAAATACGCGATTACCGAAATCAAAAATGCGGGTTCCGATCTCTTCTTCCAGGGTGAGTACACTGGAAACATCACGACGACTCTCGCCCAGACACATTACGAAAATTACGGTCTCCAGGTGATCTCGCTCGGCGATGGTCTCTTTGAAGGCCTGCTCTATGTCGGCGGACTGCCCGGCTCGGGTTGGAATGGTGTCAATCGCACACTGCTTCAGGGCCGAAAAATCGCGGGCACTGTTCAACTGGCAGGAGCAGCAGCCGAAGTCCAAATCATCAAGAATCAATACGCACTTGTATCATGGCATGGTTACCCGGCCACAGGTTACCTGTCTAAAGTCGACCGATTCAGCCCCACACTTGGTGCAGAACCGATGCCAGGAGCTTTGATACTTTTCAACGGCGAAGACAATGGTCAATTGGCTGAACCTCAAATCACTGAAGAGGGTTTGCTGATGGAAGGCACAGAAACGACCGGCGTGTTTGAAGACTTCTACTTGCACATCGAATTCAAACTTCCTTACATGCCTTATGCACGCGGACAGGCACGAGCAAACAGCGGTGTCTATATTCAGAGCCGTTATGAAGTCCAGATTCTCGATTCATTCGGCCGTATTCCCGAATTCAATTTCTGTGGTGCCTTGTACCGTCAGAAAACGCCAGACATCAACATGTGTCTGCCTCCCCTGCTCTGGCAAACCTACGATATGCGATTTAAACACGCGAAGTTCGACGTCACGGGGAACAAGATCAGTGATGCCAACTTAACCGTCTGGCACAATGGAATCAAAATTCAGGACAACGTTAGTATTGAAACGAAAACAGGTTCTGGCCAGCTCGAAGGCAACTTCCCTCTGCCGACCAAATTTCAGGATCACAGTGATCCCGTTCGTTTCCGCAACATGTGGATCGTCGACTACTCTCCCTATCTTCCGGAACCACTGGAAGACGCACCGCAACTGGAACAGGTTTCTGTTTCTAAACAGCAACCATAATGTGAGCTGAACACACTGAAAAAGGTGGCGTCCCCAAATGGTTGAGGGACGCCCCGTTTAATACAGTGATTAATACAGTAAAGTCGCCAGCTTGCGGCGATAAGTGCTCACTAGCTCAGAGCTGGGGCCAGCCATATCGAACAGCTTAATTAGTGTTTCTTTGGCCGTGGTTGCGGCGTCGCTCGATTTGTCTCTGGAAATAATAGTCAGACAAATCTCAAAGGCTTCTTCCAGTTTTCCAGCAACGGCCAGAGCGTCGGCGAGTTTGATTTGTAAATCAATGTTGTCCGGATTCGCCTCAGCAGCAGCCCGGGCTTCGACCAGATCGCCTGCTTCTTCCGCGTTTTCACGCACGTCCAGTTCATTTTGAACCTGTTGTGCTTCGGGTTCCATAAACCCTCGGGCAGTCAGTTCATCAAGGTACTTACGAGCTTCGTCGAGTCTATTCTGGTCGACAAGTACTCGCGAGAGTGCGATTTTTGCCTGATGGAATTCCGGTTCGAGATCGAGTGCCGCACGAAACTTTTCAATTGCAGTGGATGGTTCGACGACTTCGTAGTTTTCCCCTTCGCGAAAGAGGTCCTCTGCAGGTGAAGGCAGAAAACCAGCGATCCATTCCCGGATCTGTTCTTCAGTCATCAAACCTGCAAACTGATCAACAGGTTGCCCCTCTTTGAAAGCAACCACGAAGGGAATCGATTGCACACGAAACGAAGCTGCCAATTGCTCCTGCGCTTCCGTGTCGACCTTAACCAATAGGAACTTGCCGTTGTACTCGGCTGCCAGCTTTTCCAGGATGGGGGCCAATTGCTTGCATGGACCACACCAGCCCGCCCAGAAGTCGATGACGACCGGCCGGTCGAAAGAGCCTTCCAAGACAAGTTGTTGAAAATTCTCGATTGTTCCGTCGATGACCCAACTGTTTTCAGCAGACATTAAAGCACCCGTTGTTTCTCTTCTGCGATTTTGTACCACCCGCACGAAATGGGCGGAGATTACCCTTAATTTAGTTCTATGCTTCCATCTGACATAGGAACCCGCAAGGGATTATCTCGCTTTCCAGTAGAATCGCCGAACGAGGCACGCTATGCCGTTGAACAACCCGATCACATTGAGTTCTCAAGCCGCTTTTCGTAGATCGCCCATTGTCCGAAGTTTTCTTCGACTTCTATCTGCAATGTATGAATTCCAGTCTCGGTTCTAATATGAAGCCGATCCACTAATTCAGATGCGATCCAAGAGGCGAGTAATTCAGCTGTCGTATTGGCGATGTCCAACAACAGACAATCTTCGGTGGGAAATACCCATCGTTTTTCTTCAAACCGAGCGATCACTTCGTTGTCATTCTGTTCTACGGAGATTGTGGGGTGGAGTGTCGGTAACAACACTCGGTGATCGAGCTCATTGACGATCTCCTGTAATCCATCTCGCAGTGCGATAAAATCGTAGACATAAGAATTCTCATCAAGGTTGCCGCTGACCTCCACTGCGACTCGCCAGTTGTGGCCATGCAGGCGCTCGCAGATGTTGCCATTGAAAGTAATAAAGTGAGCCGCGCTGAAAACGAGGTGGTCCTTGGTAACGCGAACACGATAGCTGTCTGACATTCCTGAATCCTTAACACGAAAACGGAGTGCGTCTTCGCTGCTTCTTTAGATTGGCTTTAACGACTTAATGCGTCCAATGACCGCCTACGTGAACTAGAGTGAATAACGAAACTGAAACGGAGAGTCGATTATCTTCTCGCGTAACCCGGCGAACAATGCTGCCGCGACTAGATCGGCTGTTGTGCCGGGGTTCCGCCGGTTTCCATCTTCACGCAACCAGCGATCAAACTGAGTAAATAGCTCGCGAGACGTTTCCGTCGCTGGCCAGCCCGTATTCAGAACATCGTCCGCACGCTGGGAAACCTCTTGCGCAGTTTCCATATTCGTTTTACGAACAATTAAACTGTCCGGATTTTCCGCAAGAATCTTGAGGAATAAAGTCTGTATGATTTCCTCCCACTTGGAGGAGAACTCATCCGCTCGCTCTTCCAGTAGGGGGAAACAGAAATCAAATATCAACTCGAAATGAGACGCGTACTGAGCCGCTATGAGGTCCCGGTCAGCCGCCAGCTTCATGATTTCGAGCAACGTCTTCGTTGGTTTCTCCGTTAAATCCTGTGACGAAACCTTTCCCATGCCTCCCGGTTGAACCAGATTGATCGCCTGATAAACGCGGACAGCGTCTTCGACAGTCGTGTGACTTAGCACGGAAGCAATTCCCTCCTGCAACGGAGTCGCCATTGGTACGGCTGCCAGCGGAGCTATCAAAAGGACCATTCCCAAATTAGTGTTCTTGCCGACGGAACTGTGAGTGGCGACTAATGCCGCTTCGATGATTAATCCGAGTCCCATCATCGACGCCTTAGCCAGAACGGGAGCCGTTTGATTGGCCGATTTGACGAAGTCCTCAAAACACATATTTTCGAAATCGGCTTCTGCGTGTACGTTACCCGGTTTCCGGGCGGTCGCTTCCAGCAGACAGGCGGTACGAATCGCCTCCATGAGAAAAGTTTCATCAGCAATGCTGAGTGGTTGCATTCGTATTCCTGCATTGCCGGAGGGAAGTCGGGCGTACTCGCTTTACAGTGTTACTTCGTACCGGGATCCCAAATCGTCGCGTACACTTTTCGGTACGGGTCCTCTTTGGTGAAGAAGTAATATGTCGAGACAATCTTGCCGTCCGGACGTTGAACACTTCTCGGATAACCCATGTCGCGGCCTCCTCCATCGGCATGCAGGACAATCGGCTCCGACCAGGTTACACCATTGTCGCTACTCAGTTTAGCCTGCATCTCGAAAGGGGATTTTCGGTCACCATATATCAGGCAGAGGCGGCCATCCTGCAATTTGATTAGATCAGGAGGATTTCCTTCACCCACATCTTCGACAGGATCATTAACGAATTCCCAACTATTTCCATTGTCGGTTGATCTCCAGGCATCGATCCAGCGATGTCGGTCTTCTCCCGAACCTTCCCGGCGACGGGTGGTTGTGTAGAGTTCATTCTCGGAGAGGCGAACTGAGGAGGGCATGATCGAAAACCCTTTGGGCTCAGGACCAACGTACGAGAGAAACTTCCAAGTCAATCCCCCATCCGTGGTGCGGACGCAGATAACGCGGCCTTCTTTTTCGTTCGATTTGGATGCTGTCAGCAGAAAGTGAGCGTCGTGCTTGCCATTGATGATCATGTCGGTGCGCGCCATGATTCCCGGTTGAGCAAACAGGGGAAGCTCAAATGGGCCAGACCACTTCTTTCCCCGATCGTAAGAGTAATACAAACGGGAGACTCCACCGTGAATGTCGTGGAATCGTAAGGTCATGCAAAAGTCGGGGTGGGAGAAATCGAGAGCTTCCGTGAGCGGCTTCAGGGCCGGCTCTTTCAGGTTGGGAGGCATAATGCCATGCCGTAGACCATCCAGAATGAGCATTCCTTTCTCCGCTGGATATTCCATCCTCCAGGTCTCGCCACCATCAAGGCTGCGAGCTAATACATGATTTTCCGGCTTCTCTCGGTCGATGTTGTGGTAGTAAGGTCCCAAATCTTTGTGAGTACCTGTACTCAGACCAACCAGAATCTCATTTCCCCAAATCCACATTCCATGATTAGCCGGCCAAGCGCCGAATTCGCCCTCTTTGCCAAAAACAACAACTTGTTTTTCGACCTTAGGAGCCTCTCCGCCTAGCAGGCAAGATGTTCCCAACATAAACAACAGTAGCGAAAAAACAGAGTGACGCATGATGTGGCCTCGAAGTGATATAGGGAAACTCAGGGCTGAAGTGAGTTGTGACAAATAAATTTCAGAATAACTGGAAATCTATTTTCATCATAAATCTGATGGCGCACCGAACACAACCCGCTTGCGGATTTAATGGGCAGGAGAGATGGCAATTACAGCCAGTTGAGAACAGCCAGTTGAGTTTGGACAGGAGCCGAACACGATCACCACATGACGTCCCGCAGAATGAGGATTTAGGCTAATCTTTGAAATGGGTGAAATGGGCATACAAAAAAAGAACACACCTCCGGGCGAATGCCGAAAGTGTGTTCCCATGTTTCATTTAATCGTTTGAGCAAGGCTGGACTACAAGCACTATGCCGCGATCAGATGACTTCAATCTTGTTGATGAGACTCCTGTTGTCGATGACGTTCATCACGACGTGCGACGCAAGTTGCTTGTTGTAGTACGCGGTTGTATACCCGTATAACAAGACTTCCTGGTCATCCACTTCTACAAAGAGTTCCCGGATGGGGGCTCCTGTTCGGCTTTTGACAAGATGGTTGATTCGTTGAGCCAGAAGCTCATGTGAATCGACGGAAAGAGTTTGGACAGTCATGAATATGCCTCCATGATAAGTGCACCAGATCCTCAATGGTGATGCGAGCTCTTTCAGCAACCACTGCCGAAACTCTCACAACACGTTCCAATAATCTGGTTGTCCACGCTTGGCCAGCCTTTTCTAATGTCTCGGTTCTATCCACTGCTCTCTTTCAAAAGCAGTGAGGGGATCCGAGACGCTGTCAAACGAGACGATCAAAATCGCACAGCATGAACCGATCATCGATCAACTCCATTTATAAAGTTCGTTCAGGATGCCGGTTGAGTGCTCAAAGCGTATTCTTGATCCGGTTTAGAATCTGGCGGGAGCGGGGCTTCTATCTCCCGTTTCATTCAGCCTTCAGATTTCAGACAAGAATCAAGAATGATAAGTAAAAGTGTTTGAAACAGTTCATCCGGTCCGGTTCGATACTGTTGCGCAAATTCCATTGCAAACGACATGCCTTAAAAGCCCATGTCACAAAATCGGTGGCGAATATTAAGCGGATAAGAATAGAGATAATGAAATACAATCGCTCTTAATTCTGACTTTACCTGCCGGATATTATTTCAACAACCACGATCTGGACATAATTGTCATTTTTTCAATAAGTAGAATACCACTCCCCGAGGTTGAGAATGCTCCCGTGTGATTACTTAGATCGAGAACTGATCGGGCTGGATCGAAATGCCTGAATTCACTAGAGTCAACATTCTCTGACAGACCCCTTACAGAGCCTATATTACCGAATGGAAATGATGATGGATCAGACTTCACGACAGTTTTTAAAAGACCTCATTCTCGCCCCCAGCCCTTCCGGGTATGAAGAACCTGTTCAGAAAGTAGTCCGAGAGTTCGCTGGTTCCTTCACCGATTCTATTTCCACCAGTTTGCACGGCAACGTCATCGCTTCCGTAAACGCCGATTCTCAGCCATCCATCTTGCTTGCCGGCCACTGTGACCAGATCGGTCTGCAGGTCAAGCACATCGACTCCGATGGTTACCTGATGGTGAACACCATCGGAGGTTGGGACATGCAAATGTTGATCGGCCAACGACTTCAAGTTTGGACAAGTAATGGTCCTGTACTGGGGGTTCTGGCCCGAAAAGCGATTCACCTGCTGACACCGGACGAACGAACCAAGGTCGCAGAACTCAAAGATATGTGGATCGATATCGGTGCCAAAGATGAAAAAGCGGCCCGTAAATTAGTCCAGATCGGTGATCCTGTGACGTTACAGTTAGTCTTCCACGAACTCCAGGACGACCTGATTACTGCCCCGGGCATTGATGACAAGACGGGTCTCTGGATTGTCATGGAAGCCCTCCGACGCGTAGCCGCCGGAAAATCAACTGTGGGTGTTCACGCAGCCTCCACGGTCCAGGAAGAAATTGGTCTCCGAGGAGTCAGGACTGCTGCCTATTCGGTCAACCCGACCCTTGGGCTTGCAGTCGATGTCACTCACGCGACTGACTGTCCGACCGTCGATCCGAAAGAACATGGCGATGTGAAAATCGGCAAAGGCCCCGTACTATTCCGTGGTCCGAATATTAATCCAGTCGTCTTTTCCCGGCTCAAGCAGATCGCGGAAGACAACAAAATACCAGTGCAGATCGTCGCTATTGGGAGACCTGCCGGTAACGACGGAAACGCCATGCAGTTGAATAAAGCAGGCTGTGCTGTGGGCATTATCGGTGTCCCCAATCGCTACATGCACAGCCCCGTCGAAATCGCCTCCTGGGGCGATTTGGATCATTCGGCCGAATTGATCTCCCTGTTCTGTCAAGAAGTGAAAGCAGACGACGATTTTACTCCTTAAGACTCAGGTTCTATTGGATTTCTCAGAATTTCCTGATCTAAACTATTCTCCGGCAGTATTCAGAAAATGACTGCCCGAGCCCAAAAAAGCCTGCCGCATTTTGCGGTGGGCTTTTTGCTTGCGTATATGCGTCCGCGATTTCACACATCCAGACCGTACTGGCGATCTCAATCTTTTTTACAGATTATTATGTCAAAAAGATTGTGGCCTTCTTAGAAAATCGTTAAAACAAGCACACCGAAGTGAGACTGAGTCTCAGTATCTAATCTAGTCCAGCAAAGAGACCATTATAGACTCCGATTTGCCCTTCTGCTGCGAAAGAAATTAGCCCATGACGGATCTCTCAGAGACCCTTGTTGATGCACGACAGTTGCTGAATCAAAAGTTTTATTACCAGTCCCTCAGGAAAGTGGATAACGCTTTAAACGATGACCCCGATGCGGCTCCTTTGTGGGAGCTACGCGGGTTGATTCATCGCGGTCTGACGAATTTAAGTGGTGCCCTCTCTTCAATAGAGACGGCAATGACGCTTGCTCCGCTCTCCTCGGAAGGGTCCTGTCTGCTGGCTGAGTGCTACGTCGCTCTTGATAAGCCAGATCTTGCCTATCAGGTCGCGGACAACTTATGGAAGAAGAAGGGGCTTGATAACTCATCACGTCTCTCTCTCGCCGCGATCTTTAACCAACTGGGCTTCGTTAACCGCGCGGTTCTTCTTTGCCGAAAAGCGATTTGCCACGATCCGGCAGAATCTCAGGCGTATTATGATCTCAGCGTCTTTCTGGGACGCGGAGGCCACCCGCTGCATATCGTCGAATCTGTTGCTCGCCGCGCGATCGATCTTGATCCGGAAAATGTGTATTTCCGTGTAGGATTAGCGGCCACACTCCATCGGGCTCATCGAAGTCGACGCGCTTATGAGTTGATTCAGTCCTTTGGACAATCTGAAATCCGACAAATCCGATGCGGTTGTTGTTTGAAACAGATTATTGAAATCTTCGAACAGACGGGCGACTTTGAGAATGTCCAAACCTGCGAAGAGCAACTTAATCATCTGAATGGAATCGATCACAACCGAAAAGAGAATGATTGAATCACTTCATTTAGGAACGAACTGTGTATCTAAGAACTGATTCACTAATCCTATTTCCGTCGATGTGCTCACCTCTTTAATTTACTACCGAAGGATTATCATGCTCTGGCTCAACTTAATATTGACCTGTCTTCTGTTCAGCACCATGCTGGTCCTGTCGATGTTGATCGTTGAATTCATTGGCTATCTGGCACTTCATCAACGGGCGGACGACTCCTTGAAGGGCACTCGGCCTCGGCTGGATTGGTTCTTCGACGACATGCGGGAGATGTTCTGGCGAAAATAGCCGCAACGGTTCCAGCTTAAATTGCTTTTAGGGCAATAGCGGTAGCGGTGGCATATTCTTTTGAGTGCGAGATCGTAATCAGGATGGTGCTGATCTCCATTTTCTCGGCAAGGTCGGCCGTGCTTCCCAGTAACCGGACGATCGGTTGGCCGCTGTTCAGGTTTTCGATTTCAATTTCAGTGAAATGAACCCCCTTGATAAACCCCGTACCCAGGGTTTTCATTACCGCTTCTTTAGCTGCCCAACGACCGGCATAGCTTTCCACGGCCATCTTCTTTTGCTTGCAATAGGACTGTTCGCCGGAAGTAAAAACGCGTTCGAGAAAATGATCGCCATGCCGCGTGATCATCTTTTCGATGCGGTTGATTTCAACGATATCTGTTCCCAGTCCGACAATCATCGATCTTTACTTCTTCTCTGTTTGCGGTTCGGGCTACCGAACTTAAGAGGGTTTATGAATAGCCAGTCCACAGGCATCCCGGGCACGGGAAAGGACTTCCTGCGCTTTCACACGAGCTTTAGCCGCTCCTGCTTGCAGGATATCTTCCACTTCGCCCGGCTTCTGTTCGAGTTCAGCTCGTTTTTCGAACGCAGGTCCGAAATAATCCATCGCTCGGTCGTACAGATACTGTTTGGCATCTCCATAACCCATTCCACCGGCACGATAGCGTGCGGCAAGTTCTTCCAGTTGCTCGGAAGTGGAAAACAGCTTGGCGAGTGTGTAGACGGCGCAGGATTCGGGGTCTTTTGGTTCTTCAACCGTTTTGGAGTCCGTTTTAATGGACATGATTTTCTTGCGGAACTTTTTTGGAGTCGGATGGAAGACTTCGATGATGTTGCCGTAACTTTTCGACATCTTGTCCCCATCGGTACCGGGAACCTTGGCCGTTGTTTCCAGTACGCGTGCTTCCGGCAGGACAAAGACCTCACGGCCATAGATCGTGTTGAATCGTTGCGCCAGATCGCGCGTGACTTCAATGTGCTGAACCTGATCGAGTCCGACGGGAACGACTTCCGAATCGTAGATCAGAATGTCGGCAGCCATCAGAACGGGATAGGTGAACAGTCCTGCGTCAGCAGCGAGGCCTTTCGCCTTCTTGTCTTTGTAGGCGTGGCATTTTTCCAGAAGGTGCATCTGAGTTAATGTCATTAACAACCAGGTTAACTCAGTCACTTCAGGAATATCGGATTGCCGAAACAGCGTTGCCTGTTCTGGGTTCAAGCCAAGCGAGAGCAAATCGATCGCAGCATCCTGCGTGAAACCTTTAAGCAGGTCACGGTCGCGGACAGTAGTCAGGGCGTGAAAATCGGCGATGAAATAAAACGCCTGCTCGTTGTCCTGCAAGGCAATGTATTGCTGAATAGCGCCGAAATAATTTCCCCAGTGAAAACGGCCCGTGGGTTGGATGCCGGACAAAACTTTCATGACTGCTGGCTTTGCGTTTTATGATTTCAATAGGAATGGAGCGAAGTCGAATTCATCGACCTTCGGGATATTGCAGGCTACCGATAATCTCTTTGACGGACGAACAGTTTTCGCTGGCGAGTGTCTCTTCCAGCTGCTCGACCAATGCGGCCGAAAGCCCAGGATTGTAGAAACTGGCAGTACCAATTTGCACTGCACTCGCACCGGCGACCAGAAATTCCATCACGTCATCGATATTACTGATGCCCCCAATTCCGATAATGGGTACATCCACTGCTCGCGCGACCTGACAGACCGCTCGCAATGCTAACGGCTTAATCGCAGGTCCACTCAGGCCACCGAATACCGCTCCTAAAATTGGTTTTCGACTACGCCAGTTAATGGCTGTGCCCTGAAAGGTATTTACGAGAGAGACTGCGTCCGTCCCTGCCTCCGCAACCGCTTGTGCGATCGACGCGATGCTGGTGACGTTGGGAGTCAGTTTGGCGATGATGGGAAGGTCGCAGGCATTCCGCACCTTCTTTACGACATCGTGAGCCATTTCCGGGTTCGTGCCAAAATCGACACCACCGCTAACATTGGGACAAGATATGTTCAGCTCGACTCCGGCTAACTGGGGGTAGGCATTCAATCGCTCTGCCATTTGTGCCAGCTCATCCATATTGCGAGCGGCGATGTTAGCGATGATGGCCGTGTCTAATCCGCACAGGTAGTCGAGATGCTTATCGATGAACGTTTCGAGGCCATCGTTATCGAGACCAATCGAGTTCAAAAGGCCTGCGGTTGTTTCAACCGTTCGTGGCGGTGGATTGCCGGCACGGGGCTGCATGGTGACAGTCTTGGGAATAATTCCACCCAGCCGGGAGAAATCGATAAATGAGGTCATCTCGCGAGCGTATCCAAAGGTGCCAGAGGCGACCAGAATGGGGTTCTTAAGCGAGAGGCGATTGAGTTGAACGCCCAGATCAATGGAGGTTTGAGTCATCGGCTTAAATGGGTACCGCAGCAACTGGAGGGTCGAAAGAAAAGCACCCTCATTGGGCGAGGGATTTCTGAGCGTATCCTAACCCGCGAATCTTCCGGACGCAATGAGGGGCGTCCGGCCGGGATGGATGGAAAGACGCCTTTTCTGGTGTATAAAAAAGCCGAAGCTGATCAGCTTGGCCCTGATTATTCAGAGGCGAGCTGATCAGCTTCGACTAGAGGAAAAAATGCTTTGTAACACTCGGGCTGGTTAGCCTTCCGGAATCGACCACTAACGAGACGATTGACCTGGGTGATTCACAGTTTCCTCCTCCTGTGAGTTACCCGAAAAGGTATGCCGAGTAAGTTGTATTAGATTTAGATGACACCACCGTGAGTACGGTAAGGGGTGGCAGTGTCAGGGAATTCAAGGAACCAGATACGTTCCCAGATTCCGTGTATGTGTCGCAGGTTTTCCGACACAAAGATTAACTGACGGGCTCGCTCATCACGTTGAGCAGAATACAGCGGCACGAAGCAGCCAATTTGTAACCCGAGTGCAGACAATAACAGCATTCCAAGAATAAACTTCCGCATTTTTTCCTCCATGAAAGTTCACAACTACGATTTGCCATCGTGGCTTTAGAAGTTGAGCAAAATGGTTTGTCATGGTGAGTTACGTTAAGTAACTCGCTCGAACTGGAAGTGATCAAAAACAGTCGAGATTGTCAAATGCGGGTCCGAGGGGGAAACGTCGCTTGCTAAACTTTTCAGCATCGTCGTTTATCGGAACAGGAACTAGCCCATGTCGGGAGAACCGGAAGGATACTGGGAACCTCCAGAAGCGAAGCCATTTCCGAAGTTGCCAGGGTTATTGGCAGGTGGTTGTGGCGAAGTGCTTTCAGGAGCAGTAGTTGAGTCCTGCTGTGGCTGTTGAGCCTGAGCCGCCTTTTCGCGGGCCAGTTCCTCATCCAACTGCCGGACTCGTTCTTCCATTTCCTTACCCGGTTTAAAAGTCACCACATATTTTTCGGGGACTTCCACCGAGGCATTCGTTCTTGGGTTTCTAGCACGTCGGGCGGCACGTTTTTTGACCTCGAAAACGCCGAAGTTCCGTAGCTCAATGCGTTTGTCTGAAACCAGTGTTTCCACAATCGCATCGAACGTCTTCTGGACAATTTCCTTGGTCTTCAATTGTGTCAGACCGAGTTCTTCCGAGATGGATTTTACTATTTCTTTTTTGGTCACACTCTGGTCTCCAGAGAAACGCCTGTAAAGTGGCAGAGTTTACATCGAATCAAGTCGATGCGTTGACTCAAGTGTATGACCAATTTGAACTTAGTGTCAAGAGGATTCTTAACAGTCCGCCCGAAAGATGCTGCCAGTTACCCACCATTGGGGTCGTTGACAATCCTGTTTGTTTCTGGTTTTTCTCCTGTTCGTACCTGTTGTTTTGATAAGGGAGTCATAGGGACAAGGTCAGTTTGCAGTAACAGACAGCAGGAAGTCATAACCTAAATAACTGTAATGACTTAACTCACGTTTCTGCGTCTTGAAAAGTCCCTGTTCGAGAGCGATTGATGCTCCATTATCTCTCTTCGACAGTTCTGTACAGCAGTCTGTAGTCAAAACCGGAAAAATCGTTAAAAACGTCAGACTTTGCCATTTGTTCTTTTTTCTGCGATTTGAACAGCAATTTGTCGAACAGGTCGGTTCGACCTAAATCCAGTGAGTCAAACTGGTTGTTTTATTTCAATGGTAGCTGATAGCAGATGATCTGTGTGTCACTTCGGACAATGATATTGTCCTCCGCATACGCAGGGTGTGCCCAGGTCTTCCCAATCAAGGGAACGCGGGATTCTTCATGAATGCCCTCCGGAGTTAACTGGGCCGTGAGGAATTCTCCTTCGGCATTCAGGATCATGGCTCGGTTGGAATCGTTCAGCCACACCAACGTCGCCTGGGGGTTGCGACCACGCGGCGTCGTCTCGTTTTTGTCATCCCAGAGCTTCTCCCCCGTTTTGAGTTCGAAACAGGTAATGCCGTATTGTTTATCGAGCAAGTAGACATAGTCTCCCTTATAAAGTGGCTGTGACATCAAGCCGCGAAGGTTCCATCGGTCTTCCCAAAGCAGTTCGGCGTCCGTCGCTGATTCACCCAACTCGATTGCCTTGGAGCCATCCCAGTAACCGCAGACAAGGACGATATTCTGATGCACAATCGGAGTCGCGATAGAAACCTTGTAGGTGATTTCGTAAGGATACTCCCACAGCGGTTCCCCAGTTGCAGCGTTTAAACCACGAATGTGAGACGGCGTCCAGAAAACCAGCAGATCGATTCCGGCGTGCGGGTGAATGACGGGAGTGCAATATCCCGCTTCATCTGAGAGAGAACTCCAGACGACTTTTCCAGAATGTCGGTTAAGTGCCACAATGGCACCGGACTGGGCGGCAATCGTCTCCGCCTCTGCTTGATCAGCTCCTGGTTGAATGATCAACAGATCGCCTTTGATAACTGGCGAAGCAGCATAACCCCATGTGGGTAGTCGACCCGCGAGGTCTTCCTGAAGATGAATGGACCAGACTTCCTCTCCGTTCTCCGTTCGCAGACATTTCAGATCGCCCAGAGCACCACAGAGATAAAGGTAACCATCCACAATTGTCGGTGCGGCACGCGGGCCGTTACCGTAATCCAGCTTGTCGTAGGCGACAGGGTATTGATGAACCCACTGTCTTTTGCCAGTTTTCAGGTCGAAGCATTGAAGTCGCTCGACTTCCTCTCCGCTGAACTCACTCCCCTGCTCTCCCTCTTTGAGGTGGTCATGCAAATAGACTTGTTGGTCAGCGACCGTCACCCCTGCGTAGCCACCGCCGCATTCATGTTCCCATTGCTTTGGCATGTCGGATTCACTGAATTCCGTTTTCAGCTCCGGACCTTGCCAAGTCCCGTTTGCCCTGAGGCCACGCCAATGGGGCCACTCTTCTGCCCAAACCACAGTGGAGAAGCATAGGATGATCGCGAGGCTGAGAAACTGGGAGATAAGTGAACGCGACATGATACTGAAACCATTTCAAAGGAGTTGCAAATTCTTAGGCGAAGTAGACAGAGCTCTAGTAGTGACAATTATTTAGTGAAATCAATTTCATAGTGTAATCGGTTGAGGCAGGGTTTGGGGAGTATCTATCCAAGTTCGCTGCCACAGTTCCAGCATGAGCAGTGACCAGATACGTGCAGCATGATCGTGTGTATTAGCTTGATGTTCACGCAGCATTCGTTCGACTCCCTCTTTCCCAAACATACCCCGGTTCTCCATTCGATCACTTAATAGAATGTCTTCTGCGAGCGTTCGCAACTCATTGCGGAACCAATGGTCCAAGGGTACGCCGAATCCCATTTTGGGTCGTTCGCAGATCTCATTAGGGATAAGATCGCAAAAGGTTTCTTTCAGGAACTTCTTTCCCGACTTACGATTAAGTTTCCATTCTCGCGGCAGTTGGGCGGCAAGTTCCACGACCCGGTGATCAAGAAAAGGGCTGCGGCACTCGAGTCCGTGTGCCATGCTGGCGAGATCGACTTTGGTAAGAATATCGCCAGGCAGATAAGTTTGCAGATCGCTCGCCATGATTTGTGAAACAAGATCCCGGTCGGAAGCGTCTTGCATATTGTCGGTCAAAAAATCACTGGGATCCTCCGAGGGAAGTTGATGCTGGAATTCGGTTGAATATAAGCCGGCTAATTGCTCGTCTCGAAAAATCGATATCCAGCGAAAATACTGATCTACCGGAGACGAGTTCATCTCCGACAGGAAGCGTTTCAATCGGCGGGCGGTTGACCGATATTGAATGGAACCGGGCATCCGTTGCCATAGTTTTGCAGACAATATTTTCTTAAGAGGAGAAGGGAATCGGTCCGCCCATGTTGCCAGGAGCATGGCGCGATAGCGGTCGTATCCTCCAAAAACTTCATCCCCACCATCGCCTGTTAAGGCAACGGTTACGGAACCTCGAGTCTCTTCAGACAAGTACCAGGTTGGGATGGCGGAGCTGTCGCCAAATGGTTGGTCATAATGCCAGGCTAATTGAGGAAGTAAAGCTTCAATTTGAGGAGTGACGGTTCGTTGATGATGTTCTGTTCCCAAGGATTTCGCGGCCAATTGCGCAAAGGAGGATTCATCGAACTCCGGTGTTCCAAATCCGATCGAAAAGGTTTTTATCGGCTGATCAAGTTCCTGAGCCATCAGTCCGGTGATCAAAGTCGAGTCCAGACCGCCCGACAGAAAAGAACCCAGCGGCACGTCGCTCCGCAGTCGAATCTTCACGGCGTCCGTCAATCGTTCACGAAGCTCTTCCTGAGTTTGTCGTTTAAATTCTGGAGTTGCAGTAACTTGTTGCCGGTAGGGGGCCGACCAGTACCGTTGGACCTGAACCTCTGAGTCATCAATTAAAGCGTAATGCGCTGGAGGAAGCTGGTGCACGTCTTGATAGATACACGTTGTATGCGGAACGTACTGATAGCGTAGATAAAGGTCGATAGCGTGAGGATTGAGCTCGCGCGGTCCATTATGAAACGGGAGCAGCCCTTTCAGTTCACTGGCAAAGAGCAGACGGTCGGAAAGATTCGCGTAGAAAAGTGGCTTTTGTCCCAACCGGTCGCGTGCCAGGAAAATCGAGCTGCGGGACTGGTCCCAGATGGCTACGGAAAACATACCAATCAGCTGCTGTAGACAGTCGGGCCCATGCTCCTCGTAAAGATGTAGAATGACTTCTGAGTCGCTGGCTGTTCGGAATTGATGACCGCGTGAGAGGAGGTCCTGTCGAAGCGACTGATAGTTGTAGATCTCGCCGTTGCAGACGAGCTGTAGATTTCCGGCTTCATTGGTGATGGGCTGCTGACCTGTTTCGAGATCGATGATCGACAGGCGGCGATGCCCCAGCCAACAGTGGCTGCCGTCTGGGCTGGCAGGTTCACCGAAAAAGAAGCCACTGGAATCGGGGCCACGATGTGCTAATTGCTGTGTCGTCTGTTCGAAGAGAGAGCGGTCAATCGGTGCCCGTCCTGCTTTCCAGACTGCACCGACAAAACCACACATGGGGCGAACTCAAATCGTAGGCAAGAGTGAATAATTGACAACGCAAGGACCTATCGCGTCAGTTCTTCATATAGCCTAACGTGACGATCGATCATTGGGGAGAGGCCGAAGTGCGATTTCATTTTTTCTTGCCCCGCTGCCCCCATAGAGGCGGCCAACTCCGGTGTAGTCAGAATTTCTTGCGTAAATTGAACATAAGCGGGAGAATCGCCCAGTGGCGCGAGGTAGCCGGTGACTCCATCGTCAACCAATTCCGCGTTGGCGGGGATATTGCTGGCGACCACGGGTAAACCGGCAGCCATTGCTTCCATGATACTGTTGGACATTCCTTCGTATTCACTCGCCAGCCAAAAGCAATCCGCATGTTGCAGATACCGACTGGGATCTTTTTGATGGCCCAGAAACCGAATGAGGTGATCGCATCCAAAGTGAGCGGCTAGTTCTTCCAGTTTAATCCTTTCTGCCCCGTCACCGATGATTAAGAGTCCGCAGTTCGTGTTGAGCTGCCTGAGCATTTGGAACGCCCAGACAACGTCCTGCACCCGTTTTTGTTTGGCAAGACGACCGACGTAACAAATCAGTTTTGTGCCCGAAGGATAGTCGAGTTCCTTCAGTAATTGTTCACGGTCTGAGACCGATTCAGATGGATCGGAATCAATGGGGATCTCGATGCCATTGGGAATGACTGTCACTTGTTTGTCTTGATAACCTTGCTCCCGATAGAATCGAGCGACCGCTTCTGAGTTCGCCAGCAGGCGGTCGGTTCGCGAAATCAGTTGGCGATCAATCCAATGGCGATCCGATCCCTTCCAGAGATCGACGCACCGCTCCGAGACTACAACCACAGGGCGATTGGCGGTGGTTTTTTTCGAGACAGCCAGACGTGCATAAAAGTTGGCAGTGAACATCCAACTATGAATGATATCGGGTTGGAACTTACGAATAAGCTGTTTCAGTCGCCAACAAGTGAAGGGATCGAGCTTCCAGTGCTTATGTAAACAGGTGACTTCAATTCCGGCGGCTCGCAGGTTGTCTAAATAAGGACCGTTGCGAGTGAGCGTGGCAACATGGATGTCGAACTGCTCGCGCGGCAACGCCGAGGCCAGCAGAGTGAGTTGCTTTTCCGCACCGGAACGGTCCAATGTGGGAATAGTGTATAAGATGCGAGTCACGAGCGAACTTTGCAGGTCTGGAAGATGTGGAAAGAGGGATTTCTGTTTTTTCAATTTTGTAGGCGATTTGGAATGGTTCGTAAACGGTATGTTACAGAAAATCAATGGAACTGTCCTGTAACTTGGGGGGCCTGAGGAACAGAACTTCCTTGGGAACCAGAAAATTAAGTCTCGAAGTCAGCAATAGAAGTATTCAGATAAGGATTTATGAGGATTCGCATGTTGATGCAATTTGGCGAAAGCCTTGTTGAATTAATTCAGGGGGATATTACGCAGGTGGACACGGATGCCATCGTCAATGCGGCGAATTCTCAACTGGCAGGAGGAGGAGGCGTCGATGGTGCCATTCATCGAGCCGCTGGTCCCAATCTGATGCAGGAGACAAAACGACTCTACCCGGAAGGCTGCCCGACCGGCTCGGCGGTCGCAACCCGTGCTGGCAATATGCAGATGAAATACATCTTTCACGCTGTCGGTCCCATCTGGCGAGGGGGAGGACAGGACGAGGAAGGGCAACTTCGTTCGGCCTGTATCCGCTGTCTTGAGCTGGCGTTGGAACACAATTGTGATTCAATTGCTTTTCCTGCGATCAGCACAGGTGTCTATCGCTTCCCCATCGACCTGGCCGCTCAGATCCTTTTAAGAACGATTCATCAATTTGTTATCGAAAATCAGTCGCCCAGAAGGGTGGTCGTCGTTTTATTTGATGAAGGGAGCTTTGGCGCGTTTTCACAGGTATTGGAATCATTCGCTGATTCATGACATCTCACGCAGGTAAATAGCCATTCAAAAAAATTGCGTCACCTAGCTTAATATCCCTTACTCCCCACGAATTGAATTCAAAATCACAGGATTTGCAAACTCATGAATAGCAGACGTCCCCAAACATCAAAAATAATACTGACCGTGGTTTTCGCCTTTTATTTTCTCTTGGGAGTTTCGCTTGTTACTGCCGACGAACCTGTAAATACAGATGCCGGAGTTGGGGAACAAAATACGGCGAGTCTGATTCCATTGAACAAGGAAAAAACGGTGTTAATCGATCGGGCAGGCAATCGATTATTGGTCAAAGGGAAAATCGTACTGCAGCGGGGATTGCTGGAAATGTTCTGCTGTTTGGATGGAAGTAAAGAGCATGAATCAATCGTCTCAACGTCGGCCAAAGCCTATGTCGTTCACGGTGGACTGCTGGCATTGGGAGCCGAGGCTGGGAGCCCGGTGAAGTATTACCCCGAGTACACTGCTCCCAAAGGGCAGAAAATGGAAGTCAATGTGATCTGGACTGACAAGGAAGGAAAGGAACAGAAAGCGGACGCCCAGTCCTGGATTCGCTATGTCGTCGAACGCTACTACTATGTTGTGGTCGACCCGTTCCCCTCAGACCTGACACTGCCCGAGAACGGCGAAGGAGATCTTCGGTATGACGATTTCAATAAGGAACTGTACTGGTTCGGACACATGACAAAAGATCAGCGTGCCGAGATGAAAAGACTCTCTAAAAATGAAGAGTATCAGAAAGCAATCGATGTCTTTTATGAGCGAAGTCAGCCTCGCGAGATGGACTCTCAATTCATCTTCACCGGTAGTCGCTTTGTGAAAGATGAAGAGACCGACGAGCAGTTTTACCTGGCGGAAGATGGATGTCTTATTTGTGTCGCCAATATGCCAACCGCGATGATTGATGTCAGTATCGAGAGCAGTTCGCAGGGAACAGACAGCTTGCTGTTTGAACCGTTTACGGAAAGAATTCCCCCTATCGGCACTGAGGTGATGGTGGAAATTGTTCCCGTTAAAGAGAAGGATTCTCAAAAGGATGCAGGTGTCCTGAAAGGCATTGAAGAACTTCCAAAAGTGAAATAACTCTCGCTTAGCGCGCCGATAGTCAACTGGCGATTGGAATTCACACTATCTCTATACATGTGGCAGAACAGGTAATTTTAAAAGAATATACTGACCAGGGTGCCCTTCCCTGCTCTTCTACTGATAAGGGGAAGCTCGTCGTATTTGCTGCGTCTCGAACAGGGACGCAGCTTTTTTTTATGAATCGCTGGGTTGAAAGACGACATTTCAGGAACCAGTTCGTTGTCATTTGGGATAGCCGCTTCTCAGCTAAAACCATTTGATAATACAAGGTGCGAAATACGATCAATGGAATGATCGCTGCCTCACTGAAGATATATGGGCCGAGAGAGCAGAAACGGAGTTCGGGTTATCCCGTCATTAGACGTCATCAAGTTGGATGGCTCCTCACGATCCTGTAGTTTTCAACCCGGGAGCGCTGTATGTCGTGTTCAGATTGCCAGAAGAAAAAAGACTCGTTCACTCGCCACAATCTGCTGGCCGGAATATTTGCCGTTTCCGGTATCGCCGTTCTGTATGTGAACTTTGATCCAGTTCCGCGCGGGCATGACCCAGCAGCGGCTCAATTGGAAGAGGTTGACCTGTCCGAATTCACTTCATTCACGAATGTGAGTTCTGGATTTATGAAGAAGGTTCAGGCGGAAGAGTTCGATGAGCCTCAGAATTCGTTAGGCAAGCAGCCTATTCAAACGGCCATGATTGCAGAGCCAGTGGCTTCCAGCTCTAACGACGTACTTCACTCCTCCGCTGAAGCTGGTTCCGCGCTCTCCCAGTTGAAAACTTGTCAGGGAGAAGATGCCGTCAAACTGATTCAGTCGATCCTGGAAGAAGGGCTTGAAAATCTGAAACAGATTCCAGACTACACGACGACCTTTATCAAACAGGAACGAATTGCAGGATCCATGACGGAACCGAATTTGATCAATCTCAAAATTCGTCATGAACCGTTCAGTGTCTATATGAAATGGCTAAATGGTGATAAAGGTCGGGAACTGCTGTATGTAGATGGAGAAAACAATGGAGACATGGTGGTGCGGGTCGGAGGTGTTCGCGGGCGGTTCCTGCCAGCCCTTAACCTGAATCCACTCGGCGACCTCGCTCTGCAGGAGTCTCGTCACCCCATTACTCAAATCGGTCTCGCGAACCTGATTCGTAAAGCGCTTGAGTTTCGGGAACGTGATCTCAACAACCTCGATAATCTGAACTGTTGGATTAACGATGGGGTCACTTTCGACAAACGGGACTGTTTCGAGTTTGTCGTCGAATATCAGGAAAAGCGTCCAATTCACGAGTATCGCAAGTCGGTGATCACCATTGAGAAAAGTCTGGGGATTCCTGTCGGGGTGAAGAACTTCGCTTGGGAAGAACAAGTCGATTCAGTAGATGCGAACAACCTCGACAAATCGACCTTAATTGAAAACTACGCTTACACCAACATTAATTACACTCGCCGTCTCGCTGCTGCGGAGTTCGATAAAAGCAATCAGAACTACCGCTTCATCAAGTAATCGTGGTTGAGAAACAGAATATCCGATATAAAACAGGTCCGCTGACGACATCGTCAGCGGACCTGTTTTTGTATTGGTGGTTGGGTGAAATAATCGACAGACTTCTAATCAAATGCGAAGATGGGACAAGACATCTGCCGGTGACATGATGTACCCGATGTAGAATGGCCCGAACTCCGCATATTTCGCTGAGGCAGTATCAAAACGCATCGTGTAGACGATGTCTTTAATGTATTCGGGTGCGCGGCCCCAGAGCGTCACTCCCCATTCCCAGTCATCGTACCCGGTCGAAGCGGTGATCAACTGCGAGACCTTACCGGCGAATTTGATTCCGGACGTCGCATGTTCCGACATCATATCGGATCGGCTGCTGAACGGTTCCATAAACCAGTTTGCCTGAGGATGCCGGGCTTTATTCATAGGGTAGAAGCAAATGATCGGCCAGGCAGGGAAGTCGGGGTAAAGTCGTTGCTGGTTCATCATCGGTAACCGTTTTTCATAAGCGCCTACTTTTGCTCGAAAACTGGGATCTTCCGGCGAGGCACCATCGCGTTTCAATCGCTCGGCGTATTGTTCGAGTGTCGGCACATATTCTGAGACTTCGCTGATGGAGACGAAGGAATAAGTCGCCTCGAAAGCGGCTCCCAGTGCCGAGGATCGAATTGCCTGGGCGACAGCATCGATTTTGAGCGGGTCCGGATCCATCGCCATCAACCCCCAGTCTGCCCGATGCCCCGTCACGGCGAAGCACTGCAGTCGCGCGGGAGCGTCGTCTCGTTCCGAGTTGAGAATCTCGGCAACTTCTTGACGCCCCGTTTCCAATTCGGAACTGGTCAACGCTTTAAGGGCAGACTGATTGATGCGGTAGTACAAGTGGAGGCAGTGCCAACCATCACTCATCAAACGGGTGGGGTCTGGCAGCTCCTGTGCGGAAGGCATCGTTGGGCGATTCACGGGTGGGGTCCTTCTGGTTGTGGCAAAATCGTATGAGGGCTCGATTGTTAAATCCGGGCGGGAAACCTGTCTGACGGAAGGCATCTTCAATCAGGCCAGTTTCGTCCTTCTCTACTATATAAGACGAGCGTCAGGAACTCCAGAATCGGAGTCTGGTGAATTGGGCATTCGACTTTGTAAGCGTGAGGGAAGTTGCTATAACTGAGTACAGGTTGCCGAATTAAAACAAACCTCACATCCTACAGACACTCCCCTCCCTCATTTCGGTCCGGGGCGATTAAGGTGTCCTGTTCACGATTGGCGCTGTTGCCCCACGGAGGAGACGAACAAGCATCATGGACCATATCGACGAATTTGAATCCATATTTCGCCGGGCAGATAAAGCCACGTTCGAATATCATCCCCCGCAGTTGGAGCGGATCGCTCTAGTCACCGATTCCGATGCCGCCCAGCAGGAAACGCTCAAACAGGAATTGATCAAGTTCCTACCGACACTCAGTCAGAGTAGCCAATTCCAATTGCTGGGACCGAAAGATTTCGAAAATGTTGGCGATTTACTGAACCTTCTTCGCAGCAAGCCTGTTGACTTGATCGTCACCTATCGACATCTCCGCGAAGAGATTCACATCCCGCAGCATTCGCTGGGTGTGTACGTCGACGTTCTAACCCAGGCAGTCGCTTCACCAGTTTTGCTTCTTCCCGGCACTTCTGCCAATCCGATTTCGCTCGCGGCCATGAACTGCGAGGATGTGATGGTCGTGACAGAACATATTGCCGGCGATCATCGACTCATCAATTACGGGGCGATTTGCGCTCCAGCGGGTGGGCAATTGCTTCTGGTTCACATTGAAGACGACGTCGTGTTCGAACGGTATATGGAAGTCATCGAACGGATTCCCGAAATCGACTCCGCAGTCGCTCGTGAATCGATTTCCCAGCAGTTGTTACAGGATGCGCTTGATTATCAGCAGAGTTGTAATGAAGCGATTAAATCGTCGCGCGATCAATTGATAGTTCATCCCATTGCTCGTCGTGGCCATCGATTACGTGATTTTCAGAGTTTGATTGATGAGCAGGATGTCGATCTGCTGGTGATGAATACCAAAGATGACGAGCAACTGGCGATGCATGGTCTGGCGTATTCCCTCAGCGTGGAATTACAGGAATTGCCGCTGTTGCTGGTTTGAACCTGGTTTCCGTCGGCAACTTCTGGTGGCGCCTTCATTAAATGCGGGAGGGCACGTTTTCAAGTAGTTTTCGCGTCCTGTAGCCGCTCACTTATCTTGTACAAGATCTAGAAAGCTCTAACTGACATCATGAATTCGATGTTAATTGAGACCTCCCTCCCCAATCTTATGAGTAATTCCTTTTTCCTGGCAGCGACCGAAGGGCATACCGCCCCCCATGTCCCGGCCTGGGTAACTGGTTTTTTCGCATTGGTACTTGTCGCGATGGTTTTGGCCCTCGCGTTTGAAGAAAAGATTCACGCGAAGAAATCCATTATCGTCGGGACCTTTGCCGGATTCTGTTTGATTACAGAAACGATCATTTCCTATTTTCTGGGCGAGAAATTAGTCCCCTTCGGAAAGATTGTATTGCCCAACGGGCACGAGATTGATCTTCCTGTCTATATCCCCGCGATTGACTGGGGCGTTATTACAATCATTCTGGGCGCGAGCCTGTTTGTCGAAGTGACCAGTAAGTCGGGGGTTTTCAGCTGGATGGCGATCAAGCTGACCAAGACGTCGGGAGGTGATCCGTGGCGTCTGCTTATTTTCTATGGAATGTTGACCGTCGGTTTCTCTGCGGTACTTAATAATGTCACTGCGATGATCATCATTGGTAGTTTGACGACGGTGTCGCTGAAGAAGCTTAACCGAAACGATTTACTGCTTGGATTCCTGCTGACGGAAGGTCTGCTGACGAACGTGGGAGGCCTGCTGACGCTGATCAGTTCGGTGCCAAACATTATCGTGGGAAAGATTGCCGGCATCTCGTTTGTGACCTTCTTTCTCACCGCTTCGCCTTATGTACTGGTCGCGACCGCAGCGACATTGTTGCTAGCACGGTGGAAGTTCAAGATTCATTCTCTGGCTACAGACGAAGAAAAACAGTCCGCTTCTGAATTGATTCGCTCGTTTGATGAAAACGAAGGAGTTTCCAGTAACCGTTTCTTCTGGTTTTCAGTGGCCGTACTCTCTGCATTTATCTTCACTCTCGCGGGACAATCAGCACTACCCTGGGATCTCGATAAATTGGGAATGGGATTCATAGCGCTGTTCTTTGCCGGGTTCATGCTGCTGGCCTATAAAAATCAAGTTGATAAGTTCTACGCCGGTATGGACTGGGACCTACTAGCCTTCTTTGCCGCCTTATTCGTCTTGATCAACGTCATGGAACATGCTCTGGTACTGGATCTCATCGGAAAAGGAATCGCGATGGTTCTGTTGGCACCGCCTCAAATCGCTTCGGCTGTCTTACTGGCTTGTTCGGCGCTGGCGAGTTCTGTGACGGACAATATCCCTCTAGCTGCAGTATTGGCGAAAATTCTGGATTCGATGAATACCGATTCAGAGTCACCTTACTGGTGGTGCGTGATTTTCGGGTCGAACCTGGGGGGGAACTTCACTCCCATCGGTTCAGCATCGACTGTGGTGGCAATGACGATTATTCATCGACAGAAACTGGATCTGACCTTTGTCGGTTTTATCAAACAGTCTTTTCCGTTTGCAGTGATGCAGGTCATTCTGGCGATCATCTATGTTTTGTTGTTTTTGTAGCGGCTAAGAAATCGCCAAAAGCCATAAATATCAAATAGGGTTGGAAGCTACCGATTAATTATCCCCCTCAAGGAAAGTAGAAATGACTTCGATACTCTTCTCGCAACTGTTGGCGCAAGCTGACGGTCCAGACCGGGAGACGGCTGGAAGCCTGCGTACGGTTGATATGTGGAATGAATTCGTAGAGTACGCATTGGAAAACGGGCCTGAATTGTTACTCAGCCTGGTGACGGCATTGTTGATCTTCGTCGTTGGACGTTGGATCGCCAAAATCCTGGTGCATTTATCCACCAATGTGATGACACGTAGCAAAGTCGATCAGACTTTGGCCCGGTTTCTGACGAACATTCTTTACATCGCCCTGTTGGCGATGATCATTCTAGCGTCGCTCGAACAGTTGGGCATCAACACGATGTCATTTACCGCTGTTCTCGCCACAGCAGGGTTAGCTGTTGGGTTGGCATTAAAGGATTCGCTATCGAATTTTGCTTCCGGAGTAATGCTGATTATCTTCAAACCATTCTCTGTCGGCCAATTCGTAGAAGCGGGCGGAACAGATGGAGTTGTGGAAGAGATTCACATCTTCCATACGAAACTCCGTTCTGGTGACAATAAAGCGATCACTGTTCCAAACAGCAGCATTACGGATGGTGTGATTATTAATTATTCCTCTAAGCCGACCCGGCGAATCGATATGGTCGTCGGCTGCGGATACGACGACGATCTTCGTGCGGTCCGAAACTTTCTGGAAGAAGTCATCGCCAGTGATTCACGTATTCTGCCCGACCCGGCCCCCGTTATTGCTGTGAACGAACTTGCTGATAGCTGTATCAACTTCGTTGTGCGCCCCTGGGTCATGAATGCGGACTACTGGGTAGTTAAGTGGGAACTCAACGAGAAAATCAAAAACGGCTTCGATCAGCGTGGGTTCTCTATCCCCTACCCACAGCGAGATGTTCACATACACAATGTCGAATCCTGAGTCGCGGTTCTGTCGGCTTTTCATGTTCCTTTTCGCCGATTGTCACGAGAAGAGCCTGATTTCCAGCCCTCGCGTGCTTTTCCCGTTTTGCAAGAGTCGTTAAGATCGCAACATGAATAACATCGATTGGGCCCTGCTCAAACCAATTATTGAGCAAAATCAGACTTTCATTATTACGAGCCACGTTCGCCCGGACCTCGACGCTCTTGGTTCGGAGCTTGCGCTCGCGATTCTACTGGAATCGCTCGGAAAACAGGTCTCTGTGATCAATGGTTCTGACATGCCTGATGGCCTGCGATTTATTGATGAAGAGGATCGTGTTCAGAAATATGTCCCCAGTAAACACCGGGATCTGATCCTTGGTAGCGATGTTCACTTTATTGTCGACACGAGTGCCTGGAAGCAGTTGGGGACCATCGCTGATTTATTTAAAACGACGACTGCGAAAAAAGTGGTCATCGACCACCATGCCAGCTCGGACGATCTGCAGGCTCTTGAATTTAAAGACCCGCTGGCAGAAGCGACCGGAACGCTGATTTATCGCATGATGAAAGTGTGTGGATATCCCGTTCAGCCAGAGATGGCCACGCCACTTTATGGGGCGATTGCAACTGACACGGGTTGGTTTCGATTTTCATCCACGACATCCGAAACTCATCGTATCATTGCCGATTTGATCGATTTGGGGGTAAAGGCGGATCACCTTTATCAACAGCTTTACGAACGATACAGCATTGAACGGACCAAACTGGTCAGCCGAATTCTGGGCCGCGTTGAACTCGAGTGTGATGGGCAACTCGTCTATGTGTATGTTCAATGGAAAGATTTCACCGAGACTGGAGCAAAGCCGGTTGACACCGAAGATCTCGTGAATGAATGCCTCCGCATCAACGGAACCCGTGCTGCCTTTATCGCCGTGGAACAGCAGAATAAGACGGTGAAGTTCAGCCTTCGTAGCAGGTCGGATGTCGATGTTTCCCAGGTCGCCGAAATTTTTGGTGGTGGCGGGCATAAAAAAGCGGCCGGAGCCGTTCTGACCGAGCCCTTTCCTCAGGCGCTCACTAAAGTTCGAGACGCGATGAAAGAAGCAGTCATGACCTTAGCCGATCATCCTGCTTAACCTGGATTAACTCCAACAGCAAGCCCCTATCACCGGCTGTTGCAAATAGTATAGTTACATCCACTTAGTGGGTTGTTTTTCGTCAAAATAATAACGAAAATAGAAGTAACAATGCTGGAGCTGCTTTCCCATTCTTTTCGAGCGGGAACTGGCAATCCTACCTTATTCTCCAGCATCCGATTTGCAGGACGCAAGCCCTCCCAAAAACCTACCCTACGAAACACTCGCAACATCCGTCTGGGCTAAAACTGCCGTCCTCTTCATTGATGTGATTTTGACAGCGTTGCAAATCCGGAAAATGCGAAGTGAAGACCTTGACCTCAATTTTGGGGAGGGGTTCCTCAGTAATGTAAGTCTTGAAACTTCGAGACAAGTGCTACTGAACTCCGGGACTCGTTTCTAACCGCGTATAAATCACTTCTGTTTGTTAACTCGATAGTTGATTGCTGGAGAAAAGATGCAGCGACGCACGCTTCTAATCCGCTTATGTCAGACGATAGCCGCAACTGCGACGGCAGTGTTGATCATTCCTATCGGCCGCTTCATCAGTGCTCCCCTGTTTCGTAAAAATAAAAAGTCCTCGGGTGCTCAACGCGTGGCTAAACTAACGCAATTGCCAGTAGGTACGCCGACCCAAGTGGCGATCATCGGCAACCGGCAAGATGGATGGACGCTGCATCCTCAAGCGGTGATTGGAAAAGTCTGGTTGATCCGTCGAAATGAAGAAAGCGAAAAGCCGGAAGACTGTCAGGTCGACGCCTACTCTGCCATCTGTCCTCATTTAGGTTGCGGTATCAATCATTCAGCAGATGATCTGCAGTTTGTCTGTCCCTGCCACGAGGCTGTTTTTGATGACCAAGGCGCCGTCGCGAAACTGGATAAACCGGGATACAACAATCCTTCTCCCCGCGGAATGGATACATTGGATTGCCAAGTCGTTGCCAGTGAATCCGGAAACGATCTCTGGGTGGAAGTAGAATATGAACGATTCAAAATAGGCTTAAAAGACAAAGTAAACCTCTGATTCCCGCCGCTGTATTTCTTAGTCGTCGCCCTTTGCTTTTTAGTAGTTAGTAGAGCTTGATCATGTGGACTCATTTCCGAACCTGGTTGGACGACCGAACGGGCTATCAGAAGATGCTCGGTTTGTACTCACGTCGAGTTCTCCCAAACGGACCCAGCTGGATGGCGACAACCGCGTCGTGTGTCTTGTGGATGTTCGTCATTGAGTTAATCACGGGATTGGTCCTCCTGTCGAGTTTCAGCCCGTCCGCCTCTTCCGCATGGGCGTCGGTCTTTTATATCGAACAACTTCCTGCAGGAAGTTTTCTCCGTGGGCTTCATTATTTTTCCGCTCAAGCTCTGATCATTCTTTTTGGTCTGCATACGATGCGGGTACTCTTAACGGCGGCATTCCGTGAACCTCGCGAACTCGTCTGGATTACAGGCTTACTGTTAGTGCCTCTATTGATGGTTTGGGCAGTGACTGGAAACCCTCTTCCCGCAACTCAAAAAGGATATTCCCAGATTGAAGTGGAAGCGAACATTCTGGGCGGTTCTCCCGGAGTTGGCCCCGTAGCGCGCGCTATTCTTATCGGCGGCGATGACGTCGGAAATATCACCCTAACGCATCTGAATTTTCTACACATGGCGATGCTCCCATTAATTGTCGGAGTGCTGACCATATTCCATATCTGGCAGTTGTTCAAACATTCTCCGTCGGACAAAGAACTTCCTCCCGAGATGATCGAAGGGGCCGCACGCTACTGGCCGGAGCAGACTGTTCGCAACTGGGTGGTCTTCAGTATTGCGTTTGGAATTGTCGCGTATCTCGCCTATACCGTTGGGGCACCGTTAGAGGTTCCTGCCGATCCGAGTATTCACCATATCGCGCGACCCGAATGGTATTTCCTCTTTCTGTTTGAATTGCGTCGCTACTTTCCACCGGAACTCGATTTCATCGCCACGATGGTTATCCCGACAGTCGGTTTACTCTTCATGCTGTTTCTCCCCTTTATTGATCGATTCTGTTCGCAACGTGCAGGGACAATACTGCGGTATGTCATCATTATTGGGTTCGTCGTTTCCTGGACGGGGTTGACCATTACCTCTATGAACCGCGATCGAAATGACGAAGCGCTGCAGGCGTCGCGCCAGGAGGAAGAGCATCTCCGCGAACGAGTACACGAACTCGCGCTGGGTGGAATTCCACCGGAAGGAGCTTCTGCGTTACTTCAGAACGACCCGAAAACTCAGGGGCCGATCCTGTTTAAAGCCCACTGTGCCAATTGCCATTCTCATGTCGACGAAAATGGTGAAGGTTTTATCGCAGAGAATCAGACGGCGCCGAATCTGTACAAGTTTGGAAGCCGCGAATGGGTGACTAAGGTCCTCGATCCAGAACAATGGGCGTCCGATCACATGTTCGGAAATACCGAGTTGTCTGAATCAGACATGGCATCTGGCGTCGTCGATTTTCTCCCGGATGTCGATGAAGATCTTCCCAAGCTGATTGCCGCACTTTCTGCCGAAGCGGAACTCCCTTACCAGATCGATCAGGACACAGAAGACACGGAACAGATTGCCGAAGGAATTGAATTCCTCAAAGATGAAGAAGGCTGTGCCTCTTGTCATAAAGTTTACGATTCTGGTGAGAATGGCTATGGACCAGATTTAACCTGGTACGGTTCAAAATCCTGGATGAGGGATTTTATCAGTAACCCGGAGCATTCGCGGTTTTACGGGATGGACAATAACTATATGCCTGCGTTCGCCCCCAATCCCAATCATCCGACCCGAAATGAGCTGGACGAGCATTCCATACAAATGCTGGTAGATTGGTTACGACAGGATTGGTATGAAGCTCCTGAGACTGCAGAGTAAGGGCGTAATAGATTTCAGTAGCGAGATCGATTCTCATTATTGTGAAAAGTGAGGTCACATACTGGAAACTTTCGCACTGCATGAAATAATAAAGGAAAGCCCTTTTCAGTATATATTTGGTAGAACAGAAGCACTGTTCCAGATAGAAAGCAATTACTATGTCGACGGATAAAGAACAGGAAATTATTAAAGAGCTGACCGTATCTTACTGGATGGAAATTGAAACGGTCATGAATTACATCGCGAATTCCACGAATCTGGATGGAGTTCGTGCAGAGGAAATTAAAAAGTCACTTGCTGCTGATGTACAGGAAGAACTGACCCATGCTCAGAGCATTGCACGACGAATTAAAACCATTGGCGGGACTGTTCCTGGAAGCGAACAGTTCGCGGCGACTCAGAAACTGCTACAACCTCCCAAAGACACAACTGATGTCATCTCGGTGATTAAGGGAGTGATCGATGCGGAAGAAGGAGCCATCAAGCAGTACAATAAACTGATTCAATTGTGCGACGGTGTCGATTATGTGACCCAGGATATGTGTATTCAAAACTTGTCTGACGAAGAAGAACATCGTCGGACATTCAAAGGGTTTCTCTCGGAATACGAGAAGTAATCAAGCAGTGAGTCCTATTTCAACTCAAGCAAAATAGCGGGGTCATTCATTTGGTCCCGCTTTTTGTCGTTCTGACGCCGCTGTCGATCCGTCCGAGTGAGCGCGGATACGTGCTCTGATAAGAATCGGACGGAATAGCGGTTACTCAAAGTCTGCTGTTCCAACTCGGTCAACTGTAGACAAGCCTCCGCCAATTGCTGCGATTCATACAGTGCCACGATTCTCTCGTACTGCTGGATGAAATCATGTTCGTCCGGACTCAGTTCGGCACCGTTCAAACTACATAACTCGTAGACGGAATGCGCGTCGCTCATGTTCGGTAACCGGACCTGGCACAATCTGCGGGTGATTGACTCTGCAGGAAGTTGTTGAACCGTTTCGTGGCTAAGCAGAATCGATGCCTGCATTGGTCGGGTGGCCGATTCTAATCGACTCGCCACGACAACAGCTTCTCCCCGAGGTCCATACTTAATGCGGCGTTGACTTCCCGAGTTCCCCACCAGTGCTTCGCCTGTGTGAATTCCGATTCCCAGCCTGAGTGGTTGTTCCAGCTTCGGCTGCCATCGCATACTGATTTCCTCAACCGATTTCTGCATTGCCATGGCCGCGCGGCAGGCGAGCAAAGCATGATCAGACTGGTCTACGGGGGCGTTCCACATCACTGCGAGGCCATCACCGTAATAATCGATCAAGACTCCGAACTGGTCAACGGCGGCGGCTGTGAATACTTCCATCAGCTCGGAGAGTAATTCGTAGGCGACGGAAGGTTCCAGTTGTTTGAACAAAACCGTCGAACGCTGCAAATCGGCGAACAGTAGCGTAATTTCGCGACGTTGGGCTTTCAGTAAACTGTCGTCAGACATTAGCTGCCGAGTTACTGATTTGGGAAACACCTGATCAAGTAATAATCTTGTGCGTGCATGGTGCTGTTCTTCTTCCAGGCGAATTAAACCCGAAGAAATCGCCTCGCTCAGTAGTTGAACCCACCTTGCCTCCAGTTCCCGAATTCCACGACGTTGGTTGCCTGAATAAACACGGCGTTCTCCCCATAGGGCCCCGATGATTATTCCCGATTTGTTCAGAATAGGTGAGATGACAACTGAAGTTCCCTCTTCCAGTAAGTTGCGATTCAACAAACTGGAATGAAAACAGGTTTGCCGATGACATTCCATTTCTTCTAACAGTGCCGTCTCTTGGTCATCCGCGAATGTGTTCGGGGCCTCAGTGGCCTGCTGTGATTCCCAAACATCGTTTTTAAGCAAGAAAAGTCGGCCCGTTTCTAAACCGCCAGGTTCGCAAATTAATCGGAGTGCTTCTGCAAAGAACTCTTCCGCCGAGGCCGAAATCCGTTGGAATTGATGCAAAGCCGAAAACCAGCCATCCAAGGTAACCAGATCAGGAGACCTGAAGGTGGTGTCCGTAGTCATCTCTTCCATCGAGATGAATGTCTGCAAGTACCCCACCGGGAGATAAGTTGGCGTCACAGTGGAATTAACTGGGAGATTGGAAGAGGTGTGCATAGTTTTGGGAGCAAAAAGGAGGCGACAAAAAGTTTGGTAATTAGGGATAGTTCAGAGCGGAATCACGTCCTTTAAATATAGGTTACGCTAGACCATTTGGCTCAAAAAAGGTCTTTCCAGGCTGCGCAATCCTCCTGCAGTACCACTGTCAATTAATCAAATAGAAACGAGGCAGACTCCTCTGGTCACAATTCCGATTTTCCGTTCCAATTCGCACCAAAATTGGCCCGTATGCAGGCAACAATGAAGCAAAGAACCTGTTGTAAGCACTTGGTTTAGGCCGATAACAGGAATAACTCTCATGATCGTCACCACCCCTGAACTCACCTCGGACGCGGGAAAAGATGCTGCAAGGGATTCAACAACTCATTTTCTGGACAGGAACCGGACTGATCGGACTGGTATCGCTCCGTCTCGCGATTGCCTGTTTACGCAGTTGTTCACGCTGGTGGCAGGAAAGTCGGCTATCACGACAGCATCTGATACTGTTGCAATCGCAGTTACAGCAATCGCGTCGTAATTTTCAGAAACTAGGTCCCTCCCCTGCATGGCAGGGAACTCGCAAGTTTCAGGTACGGAAGATTGTCGTCGAAAGCACGGACTGCCGGTCTTTCTATCTTGTGCCAGAGGATGAAAAACCGCTTCCCGGATTCATGCCCGGACAGTATCTGACCTTTCAGCTGCCCGTGCCGGGCGAACCTCGGCCTGTTGTGCGATGTTATTCGCTGTCAGAACGTCCCCGTTCAGAGTGGTATCGCTGTACGATCAAGCAGGAATGGGGGACCGAGTCGACTCCGCCAGGAAAAGGAAGTTCCTTTTTTCATCAGCAGGTTGAAGAAGGTGATCTGCTGGAAGTGAAAGCCCCCGCAGGCCAGTTCGTACTCGACGTAACCGACCCAAAGCCTGTCGTGTTGCTGGCAGCCGGGATCGGCATCACTCCGTTGTACAGCATGCTCTCAACAATGTTGCATCATGGTTGGACCGAACCTGTTTATCTGTTTTATTCAGTCCGGGATGGTAGCGGTCACCTTTATAAACAAACCTTGAATGACCTGGCTGTCCAACATCGAAATTTCAAACTGATTGTGAATTACACGGCAGCCAAAGAGGACGACCAACCCGACATCGATTATCACTTCGCAGGTCGCCTGACTGGGGAACTAATCCTACAGCGATTACCATCGACCAACTTTCAGTTTTATCTGTGTGGTCCCGGTGGATATGTTTCGGGAATGTCAGAGTTGCTCCTCAGTCTACAGGTTCCGGAAACGGATATTCATACAGAATCGTTTGGACCTTCCAGTCGAGCAACCAAACCCAGATCATTGAGTGAAAACTCTCCTTCGACGACATCAAGCAGTCCAAGCTCGATGCAGGTCAATTTCGAACAGAGTGGTACGCGGCACCATTGGGAATCCGATGCAGAATCCCTTCTCGATTTCGCTGAAAAACACGGTGTCGTGATTGACTCAGCCTGTCGCGCTGGAAATTGCGGTTCCTGCCTGACTCGTATTCGTTCTGGAAAGGTGAAGTACACCTCTCCTCCAGGTCTGCAGACAGAATCGAACGAATGCCTTCCGTGTGTCTCTTTGCCAGACGGCGAGTTAGTGTTGGAGGCATAACATGAGTTCGAATTGGATAATAAACTTTCCATCATCATTGCGACTTTTGATTCTCAGCTGGGTATTCTCATTCAGTTGCGACATTGCTTCTGCGCAGAACCTGCATGAACTGCTCATTGATCCAGTCAAAGTGGTGGGCCATGAAGAATGCGCCCGATGTCACTTGGCAGAAGTCGCAACTTGGAAACAGACACCGCATAGCCTGACTTTCGAAGAATTACACCGCAAACCGGAGGCGCAACAAATCGCCGAACGAATGGGGGAACGGTCCATTAAACGAGGCAAGTTGTGTATCCAGTGCCACTATACCGAACAACAGAGCGGCAGCAGAACGAAGGCGGTTTCGGGAATCTCGTGCGAATCTTGTCATGGCCCGGCGCAGGACTGGATCAGTTTGCATAATGACTTCGGGGGAGCAGGTGCCTCGCGAGAAAGTGAGACGGAAGCCCATCAAAAGGAACGGCTCGATACCTGTTTGCGACTGGGAATGCGTAACCCGGAGAATTTGTATCTGGTAGCCCGAAGCTGTTTTAATTGTCACACCGTTCCTCAGGAAAAGCTGGTAAATGTCGGTGGGCATAAAGCGGGTAGTAGCGACTTCGAATTGGTTGCCTGGTCTCAGGGACTCGTCCGTCATAATTTTCTTCGCAGTAATGGAGCCAACAATCAGGCATCAGCACAAGCGCGATTGAGGGTGATGTATGTGGTTGGTTTACTCACGGATCTCGAATACAGCCTGCGTTCATTGGGGAATGCAACTGAATTCAATCAATTTGCGTTGTCCAACGCATTGCGAATCGCACGATTACGCAAAAGGGTCCAGAAGGTGAAAGACGCAATTGACCATCCCACTTTTCAACAGGCGTGGACAATCGCGACCACTGTCGAATTAAAGCTGGGGAATGAACAAGCTCTCCGGGAAGCTGCGGATCAATTGGCCGCGTTGACACACGAGTTTGCTCAAGGGGAATCGGGCGAATCGTTGGAGGCTATTGATCCTCTGTTACCGACTCCGGATCAGTATAAATAATCAGCTTATTCGCTGTCCCCAGTTTATCTCACAGGTTAATCCTACAGGCAATCATAACCATGGCGTCGACGACTACAGCAGAAATCGCCAAACCGAAGCGATGGGATGTTCCCTTCGGTGAGGAGATGACCACAGTCGCCGTAGAGGAATTGCTCAAGCTCGCTCCGTTTCGAGATATGACCGTCGACAACTTTCCTCGCAGTTGCTCCTTATCGGACTTGCTACTGCATGATACGCGGTTGAGAGAATACCAACCGGGCGACCTGATTGTGCGAGAGGGAGACTATGGTAATTCCGCTTTTCTCGTAGTCACTGGAGAAGTGAGAGTCGTATTGGAATCCCTCTCTCCGGAACGACTGGGACGGCCTCCCGTAAAGTCGAAAAAGTCCTTCTGGTCACTCTGTCGCGATTTATTAACGCCCGTTTCTTATCCCGAAGTCCGAGATAAAAACAATATTTCTTCAACGACCGCGGACCTTTTGAAGCCTCTGTTTTTACAGGATGTTCCCGGACTACTGGATAAACACCAGACGTTGCAATTGGGGGCGGGTGAGATTTTTGGAGAGTTGGCAGCCTTGGGAAGAACGCCTCGAACGGCAACGGTTTTTGCTGAATCAGAAGTAATTCTTCTCGAAATCCGGTGGCAGGGTCTCCGGGATTTGATGAAATACGATACCGCACTCAAGTCACATCTTGATCAACTTTATCGCCAGAACAGTCTCGAAAGCCATTTGCGGGAAACTCCTTTTTTCAACCAGGTTCCTCCCGATCAATTGCGACAGATCGCAGAGCAAGTTGAGTTTCTATCTTACGGACAGTTTGAATGGTTTCGAGATTACCAACTAAATCTAAAATCGATGACGGATGCCGAACGACTTGAAATGGAGCCGATTATTCTGACAGAAGCCGCTTATGCCGAAGGGATCTATCTGGTGCGATCAGGGTTTGTGAGGGTCACGCATAAGTATGGTCAAAGTGAGCGTACCTCGTCTTATCTACACAAAGGCCAGTTTTATGGCCTCGCTGAACTTTCCCTGAACTGGCAGGCCTCCCGCCAGACCGGATGGCTTAATTCATTGCGGGCAGTTGGCTATGTCGATCTGTTACGAATTCCGACGCCTGTCGTAGAAGAGTTTGTCTTGCCGACATTATCGGCCGTAGATCTTGGACGCTACATTGCTGAGGCAGAACAGCAAGTAGAACGTAAGCAAGGACGAACCGAATCTGTTGGAGATGGGTCGAAGCAGACTGAATCGAACGCAGGCTTACTGGAGTTCCTGGTCGATCAACGGTACATCAACGGCACGAAAACGATGCTTATTGATATGAATCGCTGCACTCGTTGCGACGATTGTGTCCGGGCGTGCTCCGATGCTCACGGTAATAATCCTCGTTTTCTACGTTCAGGACCAACACACGAACAATTCATGGTGGCACATGCCTGTATGCATTGCCTTGATCCCGTTTGCATGATCGGTTGCCCAACCGGTGCGATTCACCGGGATGCGACGATGGGAACAGTATTGATCAACGACCAGACCTGTATTGGTTGTACAACGTGCGCCAACAGTTGCCCTTATGACAACATTCAAATGGTGGAGATTCGGAACGATCAGGGACAGATACTGCGAGATGAGGAAAACCAGCAGCCGGTGATGAAAGCGACCAAGTGCGACTTGTGCCACGACCTGCAAAATGGCCCCGCCTGTCAAAACGCTTGCCCCCATGATGCGCTCGTCAGAATATCGACCTCTGAACTTGATCAACTGGAACCCTGGACCAAACGCCACGCCGGATAATAGTGCCTCAACGAATTGTCATTCTGTTGAGAAAGCACTGTTGGATAGATCAATGCAAACTGACTCCTTTACATTCAGACGACTCCGCAATGGCTTAGTGACTGGCCTGGCTGCGCTTAGTTTTTGGGGTCTGACAGAGGTTGGTCGAGCACGGTTCTATGATGTCTCTTTTTATCTGGGATATTTGCTGGCAGGAATGATTGTCGTTTTAGCGGGGTTCAATCTACGAAAGAAATTGACGACATTCCGAGTCGGTACCGCCTCCAGTTGGATGCAGTTTCATTTGTACCTTGGCCTGTTGACTCCTATTGTGTTCGCTCTTCACATTGATTGGTCCTGGCCACAGGGACTGTTTGAAATGGCCTTGTCAATCATTTATGCCGCCACCTTTTTCAGTGGAGTGTTTGGTTTATATTTCACCAGGCGTCTGCCGAGAGTGTTGACTCGTTTACCCGTGGAATTGATTTATGAGGAATACGAAGCACATTCTAACACGCTCAAAGAAGAAGCCATTCTTGAAGTACAAAGCTCACTTCAAGACTCAAATGGTCTGTCCGAAATGTATGCGAACCGGTTAGTACAGTTTTTCTCCCGTCAGCGGTCGATTGGTTATTACTTGTGGCCCAGCATTCATAAACGAAAGAAACTGATCCGCTATTTACGAAGTTGCCATCGATACGCTTCAGACGAAGAACGCTCTCGATTGAATCGAATTGAAACCCTGGTCGCGCAGCGTGACGACTACGATTTTCACCATGCTCAGCAATGGAAGTTGAGGGTTTGGATTTTCGTTCACCTTTCTTTGACATGGAGCCTGTTGGCATTGATGTTGGTGCATCTTGTGTTTGTCCATCTTTATCGGGGGGCATATACATGACATTACCAAGTCGAGAATATCTCCGACCACAGCAGAAATGGATCTGTGGGCGTCAATGCGAAGGTTCTTGTGTGCAAGGCCCAACTAAATCCGGCCGTTGCGAAACGACTTCCGCATGCCAGCCTGTCAAACGAGAGAACCGTTGGTCCTGCAATCGATCTACTTTACAAGGTGGTCCGTGTGAAAAAGGCCCTTCTCCGGACGGAGACTGCTGCCCGGTGCATCCTCCTTGTGTTCCCCGGCGAAGCCTACGTTCGCAACGGGGGATTGCGGCGGGACTCAGTTTCGTATTTACGATTGGTGTTCTTCTGGTGGTATTCGGTTTGACTAACTGGCGAACAACGATTGCTCCGGGGGCCTTAGCCAGTCCCCATGCGCAACTGTTTCAATCTCAATCTGAATCCGAAAAATGCACTGCCTGCCATCAGGAATTCGGTTTCCAATCGGGAGAATGGTTGACGGCATTCTGGGTGACAGATCGCGGGGCGGACCATCCCCTGTCGAAAAGCTGTATGGCCTGTCACGGGAACAATTTTTCTGCCCAATGGGCGAGTGAGCCTCATTCGTTACCGGGGAAAGTAACCAGGGAACTAACGGATCAGATCCATGCCCGACTTCAACATCAGTCTGCAGATAAAAACATCGTCCAGTTGGCCAGCTTTCTCCCTGCGACCACAGTAAAACCGGAATGCGCGTATTGCCATCAAGAGCATCAGGGAGCCGATCATGATTTGACGGCGATGACTGATAAACAGTGTTTGTCCTGCCATGCACAACAGTTTGAAAGTTTTTCTTCTGGCCATCCCGAGTTTGATCAGTGGCCATTGCAACGAACACCTTCTTTGATATTCAACCACGTCACTCATGCGGGTAAACATTTTACGGACCGCAAACAAGCATTCGATTGCAGTAGTTGCCACTATGATGCTAACACGCATGAGATCGTTTCCGTCGTAAGTTTTGAGCAATCCTGTGCTGATTGCCATCAGGACCAATTGAAACAGGCCATCGCCGAAGGGATTCCTTTGTTGGCATTGCCCATGATTGATCGAGTGGCTCTGGGACAACGATTGGATAGCACCTTCAGATGGCCAACCGAAGCAGTGGGTGACTTTGATGGTCAGTTGCCGCTGTTAATGGAGTTCCTACTGAATCAGCCAGGGGCGTCTTCGCATCCAGAGCCGTTTACAGCGGGAATCGACTTCAGCCTTGTTGATCCTGATCATTCTCAGGACCTCGATTTAGTTGCCGAATTGATACCGCAGATACGACAACTCTGGTTTGATTTGGCATCAAAAGGTCAAAACGCCTATTTAAAACGTATCGAGCATCTGTTGAATCGGTCCCTTAGTGAAAAAGAACAGCGTGAACTCAGTTCACTGCTACCGCTAGATCTTTTTAGAATCAGTTACGATCGCTGGTTTGAGGTGGCACCAGAAGGTGAGTCGGCCTACATCGAATCGGCGGAAGGAATTCGATTAGTCGCAGCAGCGGAGCAAAGGGAACCTCGACTCTATATCGCAGAGGAGATGATCATCCTTCCCGGAGATAAACTACTGCTCGACTCGCTTCCTCCAGGGGAATGGACAGGCGCTGCGACCACGAATGATGGTGCGGCGGCACCCTCCGTTAAAAAAGAAGAAAATAAACCTCCGACAGTAACTGAGAGTGAACAAGAAAATCCCGTTCCATCCGCCACTTTAGAAGCCACGGATCCAAAGTCTGTGCCGCCTGTAAAAACCGAGGAACCAACACCGTCGCTCTTAATTCCCATCGACCATACAAATGGAGGTGAGACAACCTCGTTGGATTGGAAAGAGATTCCACAGCGGGGATGGTACCGCGATGATTTAAAACTGACGATTGGGTATCGACCTGTTGGTCATGCTGACCCATTTATGACGAGTTGGCTGGAGCTCGCTTTCATTACGAGCAGTGATGATTCTTCACGCGCGATGACATCGTTGCGAAATCAGATGAAAGAGTCGGCACCTTTTCGCAATTGTCTCAGCTGTCATGATCTCGAAAGAGGTCGTTCAGGCGACGAACAATTTAATTGGCTCTCGAATTCAAAGCAATTCAGGCTCAAAACCTTCACTAAATTTTCGCACCGCCCTCACCTGACGATCCCTGAAATGCGGGATTGCCGACATTGTCATGCATTGGAAACAGAACAACCCGCCGCCATCGGTAGCGAATTCTCTAAACTCTCGATTCAGAGTTGCACCGTGTGTCATAACCCGCAAGGAGCCAAAGAGGGTTGTCGCGAGTGCCACAACTACCACGTTGACCATCGCAGTTTAATCCTCTTTGATGGGACAAAAAAAAGTCGTGCGGAATAAGAACTATTCCACACGACTTGTATTTATACAATCTTACACAAGTATCCCTATTTGGTTTCATTCAGAATCGGTTTGAGGACTCGTTCGAATTCGTTCGCCTGGCGAAAGAACCCAAGATCGTTAGGGTGTGAGCTATCGACTGTGCCGTCTCCATCGGAACCGAGTAGATTGTCGCCTTCCAGGTAATACAAATTCTTCACTCCCTCGGCGATCAGTTTATCGTACTCAGCCTGGAGAGCGGCTTGACTCGATTCGTTGCGAGTACGTTTGGATTCAACGAGGAAGGAGTTGGTATAGTTCCGGTCTTCCACCAGCAGGATCGGTGTATCAGGATGAGCTGCACGTAAGGTACGAACCAGAGGAGCGGTGCGAGCGGTTACATCCTTCGCTTGAATATTTGGCAGGCAGTCGATGATGTAGACTGCAGGATCAAGTTCCACGATGAGAGCAGTAACCTCGGGATCCATGCGACCATTGCCGGAAAAACCAAGATTGATGACGGGGCGATCAAACCGACGACCAATGATTGCCGGATGGCACATGCCTGGACGTGAAGCAGAAGCTCCGTGAGTGATCGAGGTCCCCCAGAACAGGATTGGCTTCTCCGTGCGAGCATCAACTTTCACCAATTGGCTGCCGGTCGGAATGCCGATACTTAATGATTCGATACCATTGTAAAGAGGGAGGTAGATCATGTATTCACGCATTTCCGGTGTGATACCGTTGATGAGTACCCTCTTGTTTTCGACGGCCGTTGGTTGTCCTGCGTTTAACCAGCGGTAGCCATCTTCCATGCGTACATATAAGTCGAGTCCGCTGACACCCAGTGCGGGCATATGAGCTAATGCAAGAATTTTACTTTTAAGTTTCCAGTCAGCCCAGATGACGGGAGCGTCTGTTTTAAAACGAACGGTAATCCCCGCTGACTGTCGACTCAGGCCCCAGACGGAGGGAGGAACAACACCTTCAGCTCGCGCAGGGAGACGATCGTAGAATTGAGCAGTGTCTTCGAAGGCTTTTCCTTCGAATGTAAGCTGTTCTGCGTTGTACCAGGCGACATTAGCTTTTTCGTCGACAATGGCGTTTTCTGAGGAGACAACTTCGTCTGCGTAAAGAGAAGTCACCGGCAGTGAGAGGAGCGTGAGCAGTGCTACCAGGCTGGTCAGTTGACGGGGGTGAAACATGAATGGACTTTCTGGCTGGAATATTCTGTCTGGTTTAGTGGTGTAAATTTCCGAAAATAGTTCTATGAATCAGGGTAACAGATAAAAACCCCCTGCGACAATCAACAAACAGAGCCTGAGTGACTGGCAAAACTGTATTCTGAAGCTGTTTACGGCTATACTCGACTCTATCCTCTTCAATTCTCTTTCCAGCAAAATGCTCATCTGAATACTTGGGCCCAGTTGTTTGCGGTATTAACCAAGGTAGTTTCGTGCACCAGACCTCCGACACATCGAGTCTTCGGCTTTCGATTTTTCAACGCTCTTCTTCACAGGCGTTGGGATTGGTAAAAAGTCGTATCTGGATTGGACCGCTGGTTGCGATTATTCTTTTGTTCCTGATGGCCTTTTTTACTCAGTACATGGTTGAGCAGGAATTAAAACGGGAACTGAAAGATCAACTGAATGTCATTCTGAATACGGTTAAGGAAGGCCAGTTACGCTGGTTCGACGATCAGAAACAAGAAATTCAAGCCGTTGCGGCAGATCTACGACTTCGGGAGCCGGTGCAGAACTTACTCGGTCAGTTAGCAGCGACCGACGATCCTTTCGTGCTGCGTGAGTCGGAAGAACAACAACGAATCAATTCGATTCTGATTCCGTACGATGACGTGTTCAAATTCATCTCTTACATTGTCATCGCACCGAATGGACGGGTGGTGGCGAGTGACGATGCCTACCTTATCGGTCTGGTACCGCCCGCCACGAAAGAAGTGGACTTCGCAAGCGTCCTGCAGGGAAATGCGGTTATCACACACCCTTTCCGTAGTGGGCTTCCTCTGCCTGATATCGAAAGCGACGACATCGGTGTTCGGCGCCAACAGGAAGTCATGTTTGCAGGAGCACCATTGAAGAATGAACAGAACGAAGTCATCGCCGTTCTTTGCATGCGACTTGATCCTCACGAGGTGTTCTGTCGATTTCTGGACCTGGCACAGACAGGAAAATCGGGCGAGACTTATGCCTTCAACGATCAAGGGCTCATGCTTTCACATAGCCGGTTCGAAGTCCAGTTAGTCGAATTAGGTTTGCTTGCGGAACAGGAGAATGTCTCCTCTATGCTATCGTTGGAATTACGCAATCCCCAAGTGAATGTAGCGAAGGGCGAGCGTCCCAAACTTAAACGAGCAGATCAACCGCTGACGGTATCAGCGAAAGCGGCGATAGCAGGTGATACTGGGGTGAATGTTGAAGGATATCGTGACTATCGTGGTGTACGCGTCGTGGGAGCCTGGACGTGGCTGGAGGAATACAATTTCGGTTTAACGACAGAGCGAGATCAGTCTGAAGCCTACGGAAGTCTGATTCTGCTTCGCTGGATCTTCCGAGGTTTATTAGGACTGATCCTGTTAACAACTCTCGTTATCGTCGTTGCGTCTCATTTCGTCCGTCGACTTCAACTCTCGATGGAGAAAGTCGTCGCCGAGTTTCAGGAAATGGGCCAGTATCAGGTGCTACAAAAAATCGGACAGGGAGGAATGGGGGCCGTTTATAAAGCCCACCATTCCATGATGCGTCGTCCGACGGCGATAAAGACACTTGATCCACAGAAAGCAGGTATGGAAGCCATCGCCCGCTTTGAACAGGAAGTTCAGTTGACCTGCCGACTGAATCACCCCAATACCATCGGCATCTATGATTATGGTCGTACTCCCAACGGTATTTTCTATTATGCAATGGAGTACATTGAAGGGATTACTCTTGAAGATCTCGTCAAGAGGTACGGCGCCCTGCCCGAAGGGCGTGTCATTTATCTGATGAGTCAAGTCTGTGGCTCACTCTCTGAAGCTCATAGCATCGGACTGATTCATCGTGACGTCAAACCTGCCAACATCATGATTGCGCATCGAGGTGGGCAACCAGATATGGTTAAGGTTTTCGATTTCGGTCTCGTTAAAAATCTGAAGTCCAAGAATCAGGAGAACCTGACTCAGGAACAATCCATTCTGGGAACGCCCCTTTACATGGCACCGGAAGAAATTGAGGGCAGTGACCATCTGGATCAACGAGTCGATGTCTACTCACTGGGAGCCGTGATTTACTATCTGCTCACGGGTCGTCCCCCTTTTACCGGGAAGACAATCACTGAAATCATTATGCACCAACTACATACTTTGCCAGACCCTCCGTCTGAAGTGAGCTTGAACAAGATCAGCAAAGAGATGGATGACGTGGTACTAGCATGTCTCGACAAGAATCCAGAGAAACGTCCTGAGACAGTCAAGGAATTAGTGCAGGTGTTACGTCGCTCCCCTGCCGTGGACGCTTGGGGTTACAATCAGGCGGAAAAATGGTGGTCGGAGAATGTTGTTTTTGAACAACTTGACGAAGAAGATTATCAGGCAGAACCCTCGCCTGCACATGAAACAGCACCAACTGTCATAAATTATCAAAATCTGGCGACAGAACACGACCCCCTGAACAAGACATGATCTATAATTGAGGGTGAGACAACCATCCGGTTCGTTTCTGTGAATGGACTAATTACGTCACAGTCGGAACAGGAGACAATAGTATGAAAATTGTATATCACGTAGTAGATCGAGACCGACAGTTAGTACGAGTGCCGTCCGAAGTCATGGAACGGTACTGGAATCACAGCGGGGGCACCCCGGAAGTGTCGCAACTGGTAGATGACCAGTTGCAACTGGTGACTTCCCTCCTCGATGACAGACTCAATCCAATCATCAACTATATGCTCGATTTAGAGTTGAATGAAGGCTGGATCAGCCCGGAGTCTAAACTGCAGGCTTACCAGTCTCTTAGTCTTCAGCGCAATGAAGCCAAGTTTGAAGAGCTTCAAGCGATCCTGGAAAGGTGGCCCGCAGACTGGCCAACTCAACTGGCAGTTGCCTTGGACGTGCCCGTGATGGGACTCAACAAAATCGGTCTGGGAGGCCCGCTTCCCATGTGCGATTTATGGGGCATCACGCAGGAAAAACTGTTGGAGTTCTTCGAAAAAGTCTGCGACAAGGATTAAGACGAACAGTGTCCGCACGATATTTAATAGGTTGAATATCGTGCGGATCTAATGTTCGTCGATATCCCGGAGCTTGCAACGCATTTGCTGCTTAAGATTCAATGGGGTAGTTGGCTTCTTTCCAACCCCCGAAACCGCCATCCATCGAGATGACATTGGTGTAGCCCATCTTCTGTATATTCTGAGCCGCTAAAGCGGATCGAAAGCCTCCTCCACAATAGAGTACGATAGGGCTGTCGGTTTCCGGGATTTTCTTTTCGATGTCCCGTTCAATCACGCCTTTTCCGATATGCTCTGCTGTAGGAATATGCGCGGCAGCGAATTCGCTTTCTTCCCGGACGTCAACCAGGTGAAATCTCTCCCCCGCGTCCATACGCTGCTTCACATCTTCAACCGTGCATTCTGTGACTTCTTTACGGGCGGTCTCGACAATTGCGAGGAACTGAGGAGCATGTTGTTTCGCCATGAGGATCATCCTTAATTTAAAAAACGGAAGTTAATACAAACTCCGATAGATTACTGATGTGAATTCAAAAGACCGTGCAAACTGTCTCCACATGATAAATCGCTTACTTCACTTGTTCAATTCGCAGCCAATTCAGGCAAGTGTTCGTCGTGCTCTTCGGGGCACCCAGTTCTACCGTAAGAAGACCGTCGGTGACTTCCACAGGGAGACTCACTTCTTTGAATCGACCGCGGCGCGTCGAAATCTGTTCGAGAGCAGATTTCCCTTCAACAGTGACATTCTGACCTTCTTGTTCGTGACTGGAGTCTCCCACCGAGAAAGTAATTTGATATTTACCTGTCGGCAAAGCATACTCCCAGGTTGCATGACTTCGTGTGAATATGAATGTTTCTTTCAATGATTCCAAACTCAGGCCGCGGATACGGTGTTGATCACGAAGTGATTGATCCCAACCATAACCACGTGCGTCGGAATAAGTTTCTCCCTGGTCGAGAGTAAAGTTGGCGACAGGTGCTGTGTTCGGGCCACCGAAATTGAATTGATGCACCAGGGTCTCTAACGATGCTAGATTATCGGGAAGCCCGTCTTCGGAGGGATCGGGTCTCCACTCCGGCCAACTGCTAATGCCCGTTGTGAAAGGGAGTGGATCCTGTGCATCGGCAATCTCGTCACCATCCTGATCTCCCGGTTGCTGGTGGGGAAATCCAAAATCAAGGAGCCGAACGACGTCCCACCAATAGGTCGCCAGTTCCCCCCGAGTGAATTTTCCTTCGGGAAGAGATAATTCGGTCGCATCAAAATGATCCTGACTGATCTTTAATAATTCCTGCTTCCAACTCTCCTCCGCAGGTTGATCCGCCTGAAAGGCGACTTCCACGGGATCGAGTGGTAGTAACTTTCGAATGGAGAGTTGATTGACGGCGACGAAGGCAGGATGCTCTGGTTCGAGGTCGCGCCAGGGCCAGAGCATGGCGGGTTCGTAGCCTTCATTATTTGTACAGAGACTGACCCAAATTTGCTCCATCATGTCGGACTGGTAAGGAATAGCGTGCAGTTCTCTGTTGTTCTGAATAGCAACTGCGGCGAGTGCCCCTACACCCTGCCCGATTGCCATGCATTGGTCGTGCAATCGAACGGCCGAACTGACAATGCTGGTGTAACCCAGGTTTTTCTGGGCTCCCAGTAACCCTCGCATATTTTCAGGAATGAGACTGCGGGCCGGGAACAAGCTGAGACCGCTATACGGCGGTCCCCACGTCCGTCCTTTGCGAAAAGCATTCTGCCATGGACCTGCTGGATTCCCCTTATCCAGAAAGACTCGCTTCGTCGGATGGAAGTCGTACTCAAATTGAAAACAGGCAACACCATCGTGAAACATGCAGTCGGCAAAGTTCAATGAGTCATTTCCATACCCTGTCGTTTCCTGCTGTTTCAGCATATGCATCGTATGCAGCCGAATAGACTCGCGAATATAAGGTTTAGGAGGCAACTGGTCTTTGGTCCCAAAATCGTCCGACAGTTTGAACCTGCGGAAGCTATGAGTCTTGTCTGGCATCTCATCATGCACGGCGGTTTGCAGATAGTAGAGATAGCCAAGCGAATGCTGTTTGGCATCTTCAAATACAATCTGCCGTTGCTCGCGATTCATCTCCACAATATTCTTCTGAGATGCTCCCTGTTCCGTCGCTTCAAGAGCGTCTACCACTGCTTTGGGAAGAATGTCAAGTGGGTAGTCGCAGGGGGCAAAGCAAAGTAGAATGACATCCGGATGTTCAATATCTGGGAATCCATAATGGTCTACAATACGTCGGGCACCGTAAATGTAGGCCGGATCTCTGGGGTAGTTGTTCTTTGTGTAATTGCGAATATCGTACGACGCTGGTTTCGGAATCGGTTGATACTCGTCGGTCTCTTCGATCAGCATGTTGTACGTGATCGGGTTCATGTCCGTCAGCGGATAATCTTCGCGGTTTTCGGGTGCGAGTGGTTCACCGTATTTCTGTTTGAGATCGGGACCATACTCATAACCCGCTCCCGAGAGACGGATCACGTCGCCCCAGTCCGTCGCATCAACAACGACATCGGCATCAATCCTCAGTGTTGGGGTTTTCGATTCCGAAGAGGCAAAATCAACGCCCGTCAGACGGAGAGTGTTCTCATTGTCTTCAACATGCACTTTCACTGGGTACTGATGTGAGATAATACGAATCTGGCCACTTTTTACACCAGGTTCCAATAACTCTCGAAAAGCGCGTTCTGCATCGGACGGGAGAGCGGTCGTAATAACATGCGTGTTCCCAGGCCGAGGGTGTCCGAATTTCTCTGTGTTAATCGCTTCAATGCGATCCATTAATTCTTTGAAAATTCCGGCTCGCGGAAACGGAACGCCATTCCCATATCCACTGGGGGGACGATTTTCATCAATCGCAACGAGACTTTCCGCGGTGAACTGTCCCCCCAACCATTCAATATCATTGACGATTGTGATCGACTTTACTCCCATGCGAGCAGCTTGAACCGCGGCGGCACAACCCGATTCTGTTCCTCCCACGATGAGCAGATCCGTTTTCTGCACAGGCAACTCTTCTGCCGCTTGGATCGTATGTGCAACTAACAAAGGAATGATCACTGACAGGGTCAGTAACCGGCGTGGTCCATTGGAAAGAAAGAATCGGGTCGCCATGTCAGGAAGCACTTTCCATCGTCGGATTCAGGGTTAGATGATATATGAGTGGCGTCGTTAAAGCTGATCAATGAACTTTCGAATTGCGTCGTTTACTTCGACCGGTTTTTCGAGAGGGGCCAGATGACCTGCTTTCGGGATTTCAACAAACTGCGCGTGCGGCATTTTATTGGAGATTTCCTGCATTTCGAGAACAGGAGAAATGATGTCCTCTTCTCCGCCAATCAGCAAAGTCGGCACGTTGATGTCGGATAAGAAAGTCGTCGCATCGGCTCGGTCCGCCATACCGAGTTGGCCGGCTGCCATTCCTTCCGGGTTGGCGTCCAACATCATTTGCCGAAATTCTTCGACTAGTTTTTTGTTTTCAGCCCGCGTTGTCATGCCAAACATCTTGGGCATCATGGCAAAGACAACATTGTCCGTTCCATTCTCGCGAAGTTCTGTGGCTGAATGCTGGCGCGTCTGGCGAGTATCATCCGAGTCTGGTAACGCTTTAGAATCACAAACGATCAATCCTGACAACCGTTCCGGATATCGGCGGGCAAATTCCCAGGCGATATACCCCCCCATCGACAGGCCACAATACACAACAGGTTCGTAAACTTTCAGTTCAGTCAGAATCTTGTTGAGATCGTCGGCGAATTGAGCCATCGATACCGTCCCCTCGGTAACACCACTTTTGCCAAAGCCGCGCAAGTCGGGAATGATGACCCGGTAATTGGAGGAAAACGAAGTCCGTTGTTCGCGCCACATTCGGTGATCCAGAGGGAACCCATGGACGAAGAGAATAGGTTTTCCTTCTCCTTCGTCAATCACATTGATGGTGCAGTCATCCAGCTGTATTTTTTTCATCTGTTCGCTCCTTGCTGCTCAGATTCTTTTCTTTTTCGCATCAATCGTAGATACTCTAAACATATGATGTCACTTCAGTTTAGGGAATTTGTCTGGCAGATGCCATAAGCCATTAGGGAAACCACAACATGACGTCGCTTCTGGATCGTTTTTTAGTTTACGTTAAAATTGACACCAAAGCGGACGCTCACTCCGATGAGTATCCCAGTACCCGGAAACAGCTGACACTCTGTCGCTTACTTAAAGAGGAATGCGAAGCAGTCGGTCTGTCTGACGTTCACATGAACGAGTACGGCATAGTCACCGGAACCATTCCCGCTACCCCCGGTTGCACCGCCCCCGCGATTGCCTTCTTCGCCCATGTCGACACCTCGCCCGAGTTTACCGGGGAGAATGTACAACCCCAGGTTCGCACGAATTATGACGGGAAAGACGTCGTCTTAAAGGAAGGGCGCATCTTAAAGGTAGCCGATTTCCCAGAACTGGCGGATAAACAGGGCGAGACTATCATCACGACCGATGGAACCACGTTATTGGGCGGTGATGATAAATCGGGGATCGCCATCATCATGACGGCTGCAGCAAAATTAATAAACTCTCAGGAGTTCCCGCACGGCCCCGTCAAAGTCTGTTTCACTTGTGATGAAGAAATCGGACATGGAACAGACCATATCGATCTGGATACGCTCGATTGTATTTGTGGATATACACTCGATGGCGACGGGGCAGGAAAAATCGATACGGAGACGTTCTCTGCCGATATGGCGGTGGTTCGGGTCAGCGGAATCAATATTCACCCCTCCATCGGTAAAGGCAAGATGGTGAATGCGATTCGCTATCTGTCCGAGTTCATCGGCCAGTTACCTATGGGCACTGACGCCCCCGAAGTCACGACCGACAGGCAGGGATTTATGCATCCTTATGAAATCTCGGGGACGGTCGCCCAAGCCTCTGTTGAGATCATTTTGCGTGACTTCGAAACCAAACAGCTCAAAAAATATGCGAATCAGTTACAGAAGATTGCCAAAGGCCTTATCGAAAAAGAGCCTCGGTTGCAGATCGAGATCGACATTATCGAGCAATATCGCAACATGCGGGAGGGTCTGAAAAAGGAGCCACGCGCTTTGGAGAAAGCGGTGGCCGCCACTGAAGCTGCAGGTTTAAAACCCGTACTCAGCATTATTCGTGGTGGCACGGATGGTTCCGTTCTCACCGAGAAAGGATTACCAACCCCAAACCTCTCTTCCGGACAACACAATCCGCATTCCCCATTGGAATGGGCCAGCCTCGAAGAAATGGAACAGGCCGTCGAAGTTGTCTTGCAACTGGCGAAGCGATGGGGAGAAGAAACCGCGTAACTGATAAGGTGAACTAAATCTATCATCCTTGAATGATCTGAGGAGAGCGTATTGATGAAATTCTCAAACAGTCTTTCCCTGCTGGACAGCTATTTCGCACAAGTACCCAACGAAGTCGGGTTCTCCGGGGCACACGTATTACTTGTCGTTGGTTTCGGGATTCTGGTGTTTTTGAGCCTCGTCTATATCGGGATGCCTTTACTAATTCTCAAGATAACGAGGCTTAAAAAACATCCGGAAATCACTTCTTTCGACCCCAACAAAATACCTGCACCACTGGATGCTTCGCTTGACTATTTCGAGAGCCAGGAAAAACGATTGGAAAACTTGGAGTTTGAATACGTCACGGATGTTTTTATTCGAGATATGGCTGCTGCCTCTAGGATGCTGGGACAATTATGGTTTCATACAGAGTCATGTACAGGTTTGTTGTTGATCCATGCATATGCGATGAATAATGGAAATATTACATTGACTTCTCAATCTGTAGAATTCTCATCCAGTTTCAATAATGGATTCCTTGTAGATACGAGTAATACAAAGGACTTTGGAGTATTTCCTCCACACCCCAAGAAGATTCAACACTCCATGTTCTGGGTACAGAATATCGAAAAGATTTACCAACTTCATCAGGCGATTTGTCAGGATGTAATGTTGAACGCGACACCCGTCAATGATCTCGATGAGAAATACAATGGAGATGGTATCGAGTGGATTCGTGCTGGTATCGAAAAAGAATATAATGACAATCTGAAATCGGGTTTCTTAAAAGAAACCGCCGACGGAGAGGAATATCGCTTTTCCGTGATCGGTGCCTTTATTCTCACCTGGAAATCAATTTTTCCCTGGAAGCAGTTCCGGTTTATGAAAATGAGGAGCAAGATCCTCTCGAAGCTACGCGATTTGAATGTGCAATTAAATTAGAATAGTCAGGTGCAGAGGATCGTTCTTTACAATCCTGAAAATCACTTATAAAAAAGTAGGCTCCACAGTGAAAACAGAATTCTCCACTGACGATTTATGGTCTTCCGTCATATCCGTTCCCCCGTTGGCCCGCACGCATAGCGGCGTTCTCGATCTGGAAGAGAATCGCAAGATCATTCAGTACTTGGAAGCGGGAGGTGTCAGTACCTTATTGTACGGTGGCAATGCGATTCTCTATCACGTCGCACTCAGCGAGTATGACAATCTGCTGACCATGCTGGCAGAACTGGCCGCACCCGATAGTCTCGTGATCCCCTCAGTTGGCCCTGGTTACGGAATGATGCTCGATCAGGCAACCATCTTGAAGGAGCACGATTTCCCGACAGCCATGATCCTGCCGACCCGTGATGTGACCACCCGTCAGGGAGTCGGGCTAGCGGTTCGCCGATTCGTGGAACGATTTGAAAAGCCAGTAGTTCTGTACATTAAAACAGAAGGCTACATTGATGTGGAAACGGTCGAGAAATTGGTGAATGATGGACTGATTTCCTGTATTAAATACGCAATCGTTCGTGAGCAGATCAACGATGACCCCTACCTGCGAGACCTCGCGGACGTCGTCGATCCAGCCATGATCATCAGTGGAATCGGTGAACAACCTGCAATCGAACATGTGCGAGACTTCGGTTTGGCCAGTTTTACATCCGGTTGTGTCTGCGTTGCCCCATACCTTTCAATGAAGATGTTGCAGTCGCTGAGAGCGAAAGATTACGACACTGCGGAACAGATTCGTAAGCTGTTTGAGCCATTGGAAGAACTACGCAATGCAATCAATCCCATTCGAGTATTACATCGTGCCCTGGAGTTAGCCGAAATCGCCGACACAGGTCCGATCATTCCCTTGTTAAGCGAATTGCACCGACGGGATATTCCCAAGGTACAGCAGGCAGCAACCGACCTGAAAGCAGCCGACGAGGCAGCCCGCCCTGCTCTGACTTGATTTGACTGGGTGGCGGTTGACCTTCAGTGAAGAATCTAATCTTGTTAAGACTGCGGGGATGGAATGCTGATTGGTTATGTGAGTGATGAATATTACATGGCACTGGCGGACGTGCTGGTAGAGTTCCGTCAGCAGGAGCAAACAACAGCAATCGTTCGTACCACTCCCCGAGGTTCTATCGAGGCGGAACTATCTCCCGGTGAATACGAAGTCATATTGGTTAAACCCGGATTCGGGTCAAAACGGGTATGGATGACAGTGGGGAATGGTGCTCCCTCCCCCTATCAGTTCCGACTGCTTTCGGATCGCCTGCTCGGTTATGCATGGCCACGAGCGATCCAATCGGGTGAACAAGCGGAGTTTAAAGTTCACTCGGTGGAACCTTACCGACTTAGTCTGTGGCGGTATGGGTGCAAACGGGAGTTCGTCAAACTACTTGGTTGGTTTGACGAACATGCGGCCCGTGCCGTCATGCAGATTACGCCCGATGGTGACTATACGCAGACCGGAGTGAACTGGAACACGGTCGGGTATGGTAGTACGCACCATACCCAACTGGTCACAGGTCCAGAGCGATCGGGCCTGTATTACTTTCATGCAAAAACGGAATCATCGAAAGAATTCTTCTCCTTCCCGCTCGTTGTTTCTCCTTCTATTCCAAAAGCGAAAGTTGCGGTGCTGGCCTCGACGAATACCTGGCTGGCTTATAACAACTTTGGTGGGCGTAGTAATTACATCAATTCGAATCAGCTGCCCCCGGAACCTTCGATCAACGTCCGACAGGATTTGATTCGCTTCACCAAGGCAGGGTCATTTAATTCCTGGGGGTTTCAGGATGAAGAATATACCCCTCTCAGTTTTGAACGTCCTGAACCGGGTAACTGCGTGCGCGAGAATGAGGAAGTCACGGACCCGATAGAAGGTCGTCTTCCCAGCAGCCTCGCCCCCGCAGAATGGAGACTCCTCGGTTGGTTGGAACGCGAAGGTTTTGAATATGACTACTATGCTGAAACTCAGTTGCACCATGGCAAACTCGATCTTGATGCCTACGAGGTGTTGATCATCAGTGTTCATCCAGAATACTGGTCGCGCGAGATGTTTGAGAAAGTCCATCTCTGGGTTCACCAGCGAGGTGGCAAGCTGATGTATCTCGGCGGGAATGGACTTAATTGCGAAGTTGAGTTTGAGGATGAATCGCGGCTTCGTTTCAAAACCTGGTTACAGCCCGAAACGGGAGGCGAACTCGGTATGCCGAATCCGGCAAACCCGGAAGAATACTTGGAAAGCCGGATGCACCGCTCTTACGAGTCCGAAGCAAGCCTGTTGGGCGTCGTCTGTACTGCATCGGGAATTATGACGGCTGCACCCTATCGGGTAGTCGCCCCCGATCACTGGGCGTTCGAGGGAACAGGTTTATCGCAAGGGGATGAATTCGGCCACGAGAGCCTACATGAACGTATTCACGGTGGAGCATCAGGACACGAAACTGACAAAATCAGTCCACATTCTCCTTCTGGAACGAGACTTCTGGCCAAAGGAACAAATCCGAATGGTGGTGGAGCCGAAATGGCTTATTACGAGACCAAATCCGAAGGAGCCGTCTTTTCCGTCGGGTCGATCTGCTATGTTGCCTCGTTAATTATTGACTCCACCCTCTCCCGAATCACCTCTAATGTTCTCCGCCGGTTTCTGAACGACTCGAAATAGCGAAATTGGAATTGTCGTCATCCAGTCATTCTCACTAAGATAAGGCTCTTCAAACCCATCTTCACTGCAGCAAGCGTGGCTTTTCATGGACGAAGCACATCAAGACCCTCAGGAACCGGAATCGACCAGCGCTGCGTCTGACTTCGACGAACCACTCGATATCGAACAACTGGATGAAATGCTCGGCCAGGTTCTCGACCAGACAGAGGACCTCTCCTGGGATTTGGAGACGGTCTCCATCCCAATACATGCCGAGCAGATCGCTGAACCACTAGAGGAAGCGGTGAAACCCGATGCTCAGGCTGAAGAGATAAAACCTGCTAGCCGCGTGGTTGCCCCCCGATTGACTCCGAAAGAAATTCTCGAAGCTGCATTGTTCGTAGGCGGCACCAAACTAACTCTCAAAGCGTTACGCAAACTGCTCAACAACGATTTTGACTCGGATTATATCGAGAACTGCATTCGAGAACTGAATGATCTGTACGAAAGCGAAGAACGTCCCTACTTGATTCAGACGAGTGAAGAGGGATATAAGATGCAGCTGAAACCCGAGTTCGAATCAGTTCGCCGCAAAGTCTTTGGTTACGGCCCTCGCGAAGTCAAACTCTCGCAGGATGCATTGGAGATTCTGTCTCTGGTTGCCTATCGACAGCCGATCAGCCGCGGTGAGGTGGACAAATTAAGCAAACGCAAAGCGTCGGGAACCTTGAACCAACTGCTTCGACGCGAGTTGATCTCCCTCCATCGTGATCCAGAATCACGAGAGGTCTCCTACCGGACAGAATCTCGATTTCTGGAGATCTTCGGCCTGGCGAATCTGGAAGATCTACCACGCCCGGAACATCTGGCGTTCAAGTAAAAGCGATCGGGGTTCCGCCCAACGTCATATAGCGATAAAGCCCGAGCCATAATGAGCTCGAACTTACATCGCACGTAAAAGTGCAGCAACGCTCTGGCCGATCTGAGTTCGGTTGACGCTAAGTGCAACTGGTGCCTTCATGGTATGTGGCTCGCCATGAATGACATTCAACCGGCAACCCGGGTCGGGATGGCAGTAGTTCAGCGTCTGCGGCACTTTACCGTAATGTAAGGCGAGAATACTTCCCGCCAGTTCCACCGCACCACTTCCCGCGTCGAAGTTACCGAAGTAGCTTTTCAATGCAGTGACTGGAATCTTGATGGTGTCGTCGTTAAAAAGGCGGTGGTAAGCCCGAGCTTCGACAAGATCATCTTGCAGGGTGCTTTTACCGTGCGCGTTGATGTGGCCAATTTCCCGTGGTTCAATTTCGGCTTTCCGAATGGACTGTTTCACTGCTTGTACAATTCCGGTACCCGGCCCGCCGTTCATTTCTTCGTTGCCATCGCAACCAGCGCCGACGCCCAGGACTTCAGCATAGATTTCCGCGCCCCGTTTTCGAGCGTGCTCGTAGTCTTCAACAACAAACACAGCGGAGCCTTCACCGACGACAGTTCCCGTTCGATTGAAGTCGAAAGGACGGCATGCGGACTTGGGATCTTCAGCCCCTTTAGCCAATAACTCGAACAGGCTCAGTTTAGCGATGTCAACCGGATGGACATTGGAACTGCACGCACCGACGATCATGCAATCGGCAGCGCCACGTTGAATGGTATAGATGGCTTCATTCAGCGCGAGCAATGCAGACGATTCGCGTGAAGTAATGGTGTTGTTCGGTCCACGCGCATTATGTTCGATGGAGACGTGACAGGCAGCCATATTCGGTAGCTGTTTCAATAACCAGAGGGGGAACATCTTGCCCATGCCTCCTTCACCCCAACGAGTCATTTCGAACTCGTCGTCTTCGTCTACACAGCTGGAAGCTGCTTCGGAAAGATCGTCCGGTGAAGTGGAGATGCGGCCAGCACCAAAGACCACGCCCAACCGGTCAGGAGCGATGCCGTTATCTTTAAGCCCCGAATCCTTCATCGCCAAAGAGGCCGCGGCGACGCCAAGTTGAATATCGCGAGACATCGTCTTCAAGAATTTGTTATGCCGAACAAATTCTTCGGGGTGGAAGTTTTTGACTTCCGCAGCGAGGTTAGTCGGCAGATCGGAATACGGCAATGAAGTGAGTCGGTCAATTCCCGAGGCACCTACCAGCAAGCTATTCCAGAACTGGTCCCGCCCGATTCCGATAGGCGAAACGACTCCTACGCCAGTGATGACGAATCGTTTTTGATGCTTCCCAGCCACCATGATGAATTCCAGTTTTTTATGTCATTGGATTTAAATGAACAGGTAATCTGTAGCACCATCCAATGACAGTATGTTTGAAAATGAATCCTTCACTCTCATTTGATGCCCTTCGCGATCAGTTCCCCTGAGTCGTAAGAGCAACATTCTTAACCATCTCGCGCCAAGCTATCGCTGTCAGCGACCGGTCTAAACTTCGTCGATCTGTAATCACTATGAATTGGATACGGGGCATACCAACTTTAAAAAAATCCGTTTCAGGCAGTAAAACCGACTGGAGAGTCCATTTTACGAATTCTCCGGATTCCTGTAAGGCGAATCTGATCTCAAGTGAGACAACATCGCCAGTTGGTAACAAAATACACAGCGAATTCAGACGAATTGTTGATTGAGTCTGCTGATATCCCGTTCAAATTCATTGATTTAGAGTAAAGGACTCTTCCCGTAAATCAGTATCGACCACTCAATACCATCGCCTCATTCAGGAAGCGGCTGGCGTGATTAATTCGTGTAACTTTCAGGCCAGAAAATCCGGCAAGGTAGTTTACAGACTGATTACTGGTTAACTATTCCTACGTAGACGTTCCCCATGATCGTTCCGCAGGAAGTGTGTCATCTTTAATAAACGACACGAATAACAAGGCTCTGTTCCCCAAAATGACTTTGTTAGGAATCTCTTTGGAAGTAAATCTAAGCCTGATTCACTGGATCAAACTGTAAAGACTTCAGGAAAGGTATTCGGGACCCAATCCGAGACTCCTGTATTCGTCAATTCAAATCGATTCAGTTTAAAAGAGTTATCCTAGGCAAATTACAGCGTGTTTCCGCGTATATGTCAAGGAATCGGGAAAAACAGGGCTATTTAAACTGCTGTCTCACCCAATGCGATATTATAGACAAGCTTGTTATTCAGATAATGTCAAACAGGGCAGACCAGCTGTTTTTCTCGGAATTGAGGAATTCGACTGACGAAAAGACACCGGAATAGACAGCTTCTCAGGCCATCCAACGGCCTGAGAAGCTTCATTTGAGCTGTGAAATCAGTTCCACTGAGAAAGCTTTCGTTCGGCCTGGTTGAGGTAACCAGCCAGGACGATCTGCTCCTTTTCCGAAGCTTCGGGCAAGCAGGATTTCAGAATCTGCCACGCTTTCCCGGTTTCGCCTGCGTGAAAGGCAATAATGCCCAGGTCCCGCTTTGCTGAGAGATCGGCGGGCTCCAAACTATACAGACGCTGCTGTACCTTCAGCGATGCAGCCCAATCTTTTTCCTGAGCGTAAAGCGCTTTCAGATTATTCAGCATGCGAATTACGATTTCACGCGGTCGCGCTGGTCGCAGATAAGGATCCAATTCGTCAGGTGCAAATTCAGTCCGTTTGGACAGGAAGATCAGACAGTCGTCGCGATTCATCACTTTTCCACCGGAGAAGGGATCGACGTATAGCGGTTCGTCGCCGTCCAAGTAGCAGAGGATAAAATGCATCGGTGCTGCAACACCATGCAGAACAATCCCCACCTGTTCTGCAACAGCCTGATAAATAATGGACAGTACAATTGGTAAACCGTGTCGTTGCTCGATGACTCTATGCAGATAGCTACCGTCGACGGATTGGAAGCTTTTCACATTTCCCTGTAACTCATGGCGAGTCGACAGGCAGTTGGAAACCTTCTGGAGTCGGTGCAAATCGTTGTCTGATGTTTTTAGCTCAACGGCAAGTTCTCGACCGCGCTGATCAATCCACGCCAGTGACTCCCCGAAATTGAGATCCGGGTAAGCATCACGGCTCAGTTCCAGTGCGACCACGGCGAGGTCAATATCGGACCGACGCTGCAGCAGTTTGCAGAACTCGTGGTCTTCCTCGTAGCTGATCAGTCGATGCATGGAACTATCCGAAAAAGTGAATGATCGTAAAACTATTAAGAAGCAATACTTAGTGAGTTGATTGCCGTAACGGGGCGGGGGATTCTAGCAGGGTCTCGAAATGCTGACAATTGCATCTCTGTCGAACAGTGGCCAGTACGGATCACAAACTTGATATTGAATATCATTATTGAATCGCCACTAAGAACCTGATTATTATTGGGCGAAACGGATGGGTTGACCAGCAGTTTGTTGCACAGCCGCATCTCGCAGTCTTTGCTGGGCGAGTGTGTTTGAAAGGGCTTGTGCGTGGGAATGGTCGCTGTTCAGGTGCAATGCCTGCTGCACTGCCGTTGCCGCCTGAACGGGATGCCCCGCCTGGTAATTGGCGAAGGCAACACTGAACCAGTCATCCGCATTTTCGGACGGTCTATGGTTTTGTGCAATTTGATAAGAGTCGACAGCATCATCCCAGCGCTGCATTCGAGCGTACGTTTCACCCAGCTTCCAATACGCATCTGTTTTGACGTCGTTCGATGCGAAATTGCATTCGCAGATATTTCGCAAAATTGGAGCGGCACGTTCGGGGTGCCCATGCTTCAGTTGCAACTCGGCCATATTAATTCGGGCCGGAACGTTTTCAGGGCTTACGGTCAGAATGCGGTGGTAAGTAGAAATTGCCGTTGCTTCGTCGTTTTCGAGTAACGCAATTTTCGCTCTTAGCGACAACCCGTCGATGTGTGCAGGATCGATCTGGAGCGTCTGATCGAGACTTTCCAGAGCAGAGCTAAGTTCCCCCTGTTCATACAGGAGTTTTCCAAGTTGGTATTGGGTCTCGGGGTCATCAGGAGATCTTTCCACAGCGTCGTTTAAGTGCTTGATCGCTTCCGGGATTCGGCCCTGGGTGATCAGCAATTCGGCCAGCTTACGATGGATATCACCATCACGTGGATTGGTTTCAATCGCTTTTTGGTACATCTGCTCGGCGCGGTGCAGGTCATGGTTGTCATAGGCTGTTTCCGCCTTGGCTGTAAGCAGGTGCGCCTGGTCGATCGGATTCATAATAGAAGTGCGCATCCAACTGCAGCCACTAAGCAGCGGCATGCTGAGTAGAAACAGGATCGCAATAATTTGGAAAAAGATCGGTCGCATTATTTCTGAAATCACCGAGATTGGTCTGCACAGAGAAACCCTGGATGGGTTTGGGGGCATCGACTTGTTCTCGGAGTGATAGCGGGCGGTGGAAATCTATGTGAATTCGGTGCAAGAAACGCGCCGGGATCGTAGCAGATTAGCCCGAATCGAAAAAGCCCGATTCAAAATCCTCAAAATTCCTTAACTAGGGTTATTTCAGATAGTTAGGGAGTTGTCGCAGTCGTTCGAGTAATTGAACAAGTCGGTCGCGAACCTGAGGATTCTTGAACAACTTTTGCTGACCACCGATCAGTTTTTCGATCCAACTGAGTCCACTCAACAGCGTACTGCTTCGATAAAAAACGCTTACTAATCTCAATTCCGTCTGGGACAGGGAATTCTTTTGCTGATATGCCTCTAATGCCAAATTCCAATACTCACATTCGGGCGGAAACAAACTGCCGAGTAGCCGAGCGAGGTCGATTGCAACATTTTCCGTTCGAGCAGCAGTCGGATCAATAATTCCAGTGACCTGGTCACCGTCCAGTAAAATATGATCGTGCCAGACATCTCTCAAGCAAGGCTGCAACCGTACCTGCCACAATGCAGCCTGGTTGAGTTCCTCTTCAATTCGAGGGGCGAGAGGAAGGTATTCGTGAAGATATTCCGAAACCCACTTCGACCATACCTCATCTTGCTGATTTGGCTGCACGAATTGAAGTCGATCCAAAATGCGAACGACTCGCTCCGGTGTCCAACGTTGCAGAATCACCCGTCTTTCTTGAATCGCTGGAACAGCTGCTTGCGGTGATTGAGAAAACCAGGTTGAGGCCGGAATGAGCGGCTGAAACGTGCTGGCCGCCAAGTGCCAGTCCGCCAACGCTTGAAGAGATGCGGTTATCCTGAAGGGAGTCAGTCGAGAGGCAAGGTCGCTATTGCCCGGAAACCAAGACTCGCAGTGCCATAGGTTACCTTTGTGATCGACCAAAGTCTCGGTCGGGTTGGTTCGACACGCGAAGGGCACCGCGACTGTCTTTAAGCCAGTTTGGCGTAAATGGCTCAAGAACCGGTGTAATTCCCGAATCCGTTCCCGAGGAAGTGAATCTTTGGGCCAGCGACGTACAGCGACCGGACCTTTAACCGTTTCTACCCGATACACCTCGGCTCCACTAAATCCCCGGTAGACTGTGGGGGGGGCATTCGCGCCGATCCCATCCGCCAGCCCGTAGTGAGCCAGGACCTGGGAAATTTCGCGATTGTGGGAAGGATGTGGGGTCGACATGATTTCTACGAGATTGGAATGTTATCAGAGCTTCAAAATGGCATGAAATGCTATCAATTCGGGGGCCGCATCGAATCTATCCCCCCGAATGCGTAATTTAGTCTGGTAAGGTTGATTTTCCCGGTTGAAGCTGGTCTGCTGGTAAGTGAGAATGTAGACGGGTGAAATTGGACCGCGACAGGTGTCTCGGGCGTGTTTTATAGTACGCAGCTCACTCCATCCCTCCTCACCCAACTGGAATTCATTCCCGAATTCAAACTCCTATTTTCATTTCCGTGTTGCGGTAATGGACTGCGGGTTTTGATTTCTTGAATGGCTGTTGAAATTGCTCTTAATTCAGAGTCAACGGAATGTTCTATTCTCGGGGATACACCAAGGAAAAGCTATGTTAAGAAAATTGTTCCGTCGTTCTGTACTTACTTCAGGAATAATCGTGTTATTGGCGGTTGGGTTGGTAACTCCTTCCCAAGCTTCCTGTTTCTTTAATTGGTTCAATGGCTGGGGCCACTCGGCTAACTACGGCGGTTCCAGCAACTGCTGTGGACCAATGCAGTCCTATTACCAGCCACCTGTGTATGCTCCTTCGGGATGCAACTCCTGTGGTTACGGCCCTGTGATGTATGGTGGCAGCAGTTGTGCCTCTGGCAATTGTGGTATCTCGGAAAACTGCGGAACCGAATCCATTACCTATGAAAGTCCCGAAGCAGGCGAATCGAAAAAGCCTGTTGACGAAGAGATGGAGCCTATTCGTTCACGGAACGAGAATGAGTCTCCCGATTCAACCTACAGCCCCCCCCCTGAACCCAATCTGGAAGGGGATTCTAATTGGGAAGGGACTCGCCCAAATTTTCGTGATGACCTTAACAGTCGGCCAAATGAGGGACGCCCTGGAAATAGAAGACCAGAATCTGATCTGGACTTCGACCTCAATAACGAGACAGAACCTTCAATTTCGAACGAGAATAACGGATTAGATCCCCTGCCGAGCCCTAATGAAGAGTTCAATCCCAACTTGGATATTCTGGAACCTTCTGTCGAACCGGCCGGTCCAGGCGAAGGCGCTCCCAGTCCACGCGACCAAAGAAATAATAACGTTTTCGAAAAAAGTCCATTCGGAAAAAATGGCACTGAAACGGAAACAGATCGTGCCGTTGCCAAACCGGTTGTCCCTGCTGAAGGGGATGTCGTCACCACAAAGAAACCTGAATCAGAAGAACCTGCTGAAGCTGTAGAAGAAGACGAAACTTCTCTTGAAGCTCCAGTAACGACTCCAGAAGAAATCGAAAGCGAAATCGAATCTGAGTTGAAAAAGGCGCAGGAAGAAGCGATTCCGACGCCTGAGGATGCCATCCCTGCAGAGCGGGAAGGCTTGCGACCTCTGAACCTTGATAACCAGTTCAGCTTGCACGCTCCAGCTCGTACTCGATTGCGTCAGGCTTCCAGCTCGAAAGTGACTGTTCAGGAAGTTGTTCGTAAACCGGGCAAACAGAAAGCCTTGTCGAAAACCGACACTAAAGGTCCTCGGATGGTTAGCCGCTAACGGTTAAACTTGAGTATCCAAACAGAACGCGAAGGTGAACGAATTGTTCCCTTCGCGTTTTTCATGCGCGGGCCACGGTGGAAATTTGACGAGTAAGCGAACAATTTTGTGAAAATTCGATTTCGACCTCGCTCTCAGTTGCTAGCCGTCCCGGAGATTGCCATCATGACGCCGTTCGGGCAGCCAAAACGCCCTTCACGACCGTGGTCCTGTTCAGTATTGAGGCCACAATTAACATGCTCCTTATGAGATAGTTTTCGCCCCTCGGGCAGGACGTAGAATCACAATGACTTCCGAAATTGAATCTCGCTTAGAACTCGCCTTAAAACTTGCTGAGGAAGCTCAGGTATTCATCCTCAAGCACTACCAGCACAAAGATCTGGAAGTCGAAGTGAAAGGGGACTTCTCCCCCGTCACCATCGCCGATCGTGGTGCAGAAGAGTTGATTCGCAAACGCCTGGCTGAAGTCCATCCCGAAGATGGTGTTCAGGGTGAAGAGTTCGACGACAAAGAATCTCAGAATGGATACAAATGGATTCTGGATCCAATCGATGGCACCAAATCATTCGTGCATGGAATTCCGTTGTTTGGAACATTGATCGGAATTGAAAAAGATGGCGAGATGGTCGCAGGGCTCTGTCGTTTCCCCGGACTTGATGAAGTTGTTTACGCTCGTCGTGGTGGAGGAGCCTGGTGGAAAAAAGGAGCCAATGCTCCCGAACAATGTCATGTCTCCACCGTCTCCAAACTAAGCGAATCGCTCGTCTGCATTACCGACATCAAACTGTGGGACACTAAAGGAATTCGCGACCTGCTGAGTGACCTCGGAAGCGAAGCTCGACTGCTACGAAACTGGGGAGACTGCTACGGTCACGCAATGGTAGCGACAGGACGCGCCGAAGTGATTCTGGAACCAGAAATGAATCCTTGGGACGCTTCCCCGTTTCTCCCAATTCTCGAAGAAGCGGGTGGTCATTACCTGAACTGGGATGGCGAAGCAACGATCTACGGCAGCAATGGTATTTCCGTAAATGCTGCTCTCAAAGATCAGTTCATCGAGATGCTTAATCCACGACAGTCGTAACGCGAATTATCGACTTCTTGTATTTCGCAATCATCGTGACTCTCACGTTTTCCCGGACATCGAACCTTCACCGTTTCCCTCTTAGTATTAAGAAGGCCCCTGGACAGGTTCAGTCCGATTGAAAACGTTATATCGAATCTCTCGTCGTTCCATCATCGTTGGACGGGAGAAATGGATACGCGACTACCCAGACAAGGAATGAAGCCAACATTCCGGGCACGATTTTGAACAATGATCCACTATAGGGTGTGTTGTGCCAGACGATCACTGTCGCCACGCCGGCAAGCATCATTAACAATGTCACCACTGTCGACGTCTTCAAGTGGAATAAGCGTATCACAAGTGCTGGTCCCAGCCCTGCTCCCAGTGCCGACCAGGCAATCAGCACGAGATTAAAAACGCGTTCGTCGTCGAACAACGCGATGCTCAATGCGAGCCCAGTAACTCCCAGAGTCGCCAGCTTGGTTATTACATACGAGTTTTTCCAACGGGGATTGATGTCGTTGCCAATCATTCCTGAACAAACCAGGATCTGCGAGTCGGCGGTTGACATCGTGGCTGCAAATAAACCCGCCAGCACGACTCCCACAAGGACGTCGGGGAGCAATAATTTGGCCATGACGGGCATCGTTAGTTCTGCGGCATAGTCTGCGTCAAGTCCTTGAGCAATCGGTAACGCCGTGATGTCAGGGATATATCCACGTGCATACATTCCGACAGCAATGCTTCCCAGGAAAAAGGGAATGAACCAGAGGAAGTAAACGGTGCGTGCCTGCCGAATTTCCTCGACGGATCGGATTGCCATGAAACGAACGAGAATATGTGGCTGACCAATGGCACCGAATCCGGCGAATACCCACCCGATCAGATACATGGCAAACCCAAACAGCAAATTGTCGGGAATCCATTGGACCAGCAACGGGTCTTGATCTTTGAGATTATCCCATAGCGCAGTTGGCGATCCAACTTCCTGAGCCGCCGCGAGTAGTAAAATACCCATCGCGAAAAACATAACAAAAGACTGCGCCGCGTCCGTCCAGATTGAAGCTCGAATACCGCCGGAAAAACAGTAAAGAACAACAATGATCGCGCCCATGATGGCTCCCGTATTCGGATGCCATTCGAACAGGATTTCGAGGGCCTTACTCCCTGCTTTCAGTTGCGCGGCGGCATACACTCCCAGAAAAAGAAAGGTCAGTATGCCAGCCACTGCGGCGACAGGGCGATTCGTCTTTCCGCCTGGTTGACTGGCAATGAGGGCGGGAACGGTCGTTGCACCGAAGGTCGCCGATTGTTCGCGGATACGCGGGTGTATGTATACCCAAGCGAAGAAGTCGCCGACGATCCAACCCACCATTATCCAGATTGCCTGAATCCCATATTGATAGGCGAATGCGATCTGGCCAATAAACATGAATCCGCTATTGTTCGTCGCCACGGCAGAAAGCGCTGCCAGCCAGGGAGCTACCGAACGATCAGCAAGCAAATAATCTTCTGTTGTTGCTTTTCGTTGGAATGTGGAAAGGACTCCAATGATGATGAAGCCCAGAAGCGAAACGACGAAGCTGACAATGACAAGATCCATATTACCGCGATGTGCCCGAGTATGAAGTGGTAAAGAAATGCGTACTGACATGCAGGACCATCGATACTAACAGTTCAGACAATCAGACCCAACCCACTTCTTTGAGGATGCGTTCGGGCTTAAATTCCTGAGGATAATTGAAAAAAACTTTCGCCCTGCTATAGCAGACTCAATAGCACATTGATGACGCCGTGAAACTAGCCTCACCAGATGTTAACTTGTAGAGGGGTTGATGTTGTTCCGATAAGTACTATACTCAAAACTCAACTATTTAGGTGTCAAAGGTATTCTACAAAGCAGCTCGAGAATCAACCGATGGGGTTGATTTCTGCGATTCGCCGAGGGCCTCACTCGACGTAATTCAAAGAATGAACGAGTCTGACAATCAGAAGCTGACGTTGCGACAGCCAACCACGATGGATGCGGGTTGGATGTGGCGTCTTGTTCGAGAGACTGGTGTCCTCGATTCAAATTCCTGCTATCTGTATCTTTTGCTCTGCCGTGATTTTTCGGAATCATGCATTGTAGCGGAAGATGGCTCACGTATCGTCGGATTTATTTCCGGCTATCGCCCCCCCGAAACGCCCAACACTTTATTTATATGGCAAGTTGGCGTTAGTCAATCTGCGCGGCGTCGGGGTATTGCTTTACGTATGTTGATCTCTCTGGTGGACCGTTGTCGTCAGCAACAAGGTCTTGAGTATGTGGAAGCGACTGTTACGGCCGATAATCAGGCATCGCGGCGTTTATTTGAAAAATATGCGAACGCGAATCGTCTAGATATCAATGAAGAAACCGGGTTTGTTGAATCAGAATTCGTCTTTGGCGGACATGATGCTGAACCCCGTTTGCGAATTGGGCCGTTAAATACCACTGAGCTAAGAATCAGTGAGCTGGCTCCCTGATAGGATAAACTGAGTTCTGTTGCAAACTGCGCAGAGTTTTCAGTCATTTTGAAGTTCTATCCCTCCACAGTACTACACCCAAATTGAACTCATACGAATTACTCTCAAAGCGAGTCTTATTTAAATGGATATTTTCGAAGCGTTGGAAAGCAATGTTCGCGGTTACTGCCGAACGTTCCCGGCAATCTTTAATACGGCTAAAGACCATCTCATGATTGATGAAGATGGCAATCGTTACATTGACTTCTTCGCCGGTGCAGGGTCGTTGAATTACGGACACAACCCTGAACCACTCAAACGGAAGCTAATTGAATATCTATCGAAAGATGGAATCACACATGCACTCGATATGTCTACTTGTGCTAAACGAGAATTTTTAACAACCTTCAACGATGTTATCCTGGAACCACGCGGCCTGGATTACAAAGTCATGTTCCCAGGACCGACCGGAACTAACTCGGTGGAAGCAGCACTTAAGCTGGCTCGCAAAGTAACCGGACGACATAATGTGGTCTCGTTTACCAACGGATTCCATGGAATGACGCTTGGATCGTTAGCACTGACTGGCAACGGAGGCAAACGTGCCGGAGCAGGTGTTCCTCTGGCGAATGTTACTCACATGCCGTTTTGCAATTACCTTGGCAGTGAAGCAGATACGATCGCGAATCTGGAACGATACCTCGAAGATTCAAGTAGTGGTATGGATTTGCCTGCTGCTTTCATTATTGAGACGGTACAGGCGGAAGGTGGCGTTAACGTCGCCACCAAACAGTGGCTGGTAGATCTGTTCGCTTTGGCTAAGAAATATGACGTTCTGGTCATCGTCGACGACATTCAAGTTGGCTGCGGTCGAACAGGCCCCTTCTTCAGCTTCGAGCCTTTTAGTCTCCAACCCGACATTGTCTGTCTTTCAAAATCCCTCTCGGGTTATGGGTTACCATTCGCACTGACGTTGATGAAACCGGAACTCGACGTTTTCGAGCCTGGCGAACACAACGGAACCTTCCGCGGACACAATGCCGCATTTGTGACGGCAACGGCATCAATCAAGGAGTACTGGGAAGACGATTCCCTGTCCCGCAAAGTGAATCGACACTCTAAAATCATCCGCGACGTCCTGTTGGATATCGCTGCTGAATTCGATGGTGAATTAGAAGTACGTGGCCGAGGAATGATTCAGGGAATTCAATTTCAAGACCCCGCCATCGCAACCAGTATTTCGAAAGAAGCCTATAGCCGTGGGTTAATTATCGAAACTTCTGGCCCCAGCGATGAAGTCGTCAAACTGTTACCTCCACTGACCATTTGCGAATCGGCCCTGATTGAAGGGTTGGAGATTCTGAAAGAGAGCGCTCTCGCCGTTCAGAAAACTCCTACTTGCGTTTCATAAACACGCGCGTCGGGTGGAATAACCGTTATCATAGATAGCGGTTGTTCTATCTTTATTTTGCACTTCAAATTCTTTACTTCGACTACCACTGAATAAACAGAGTACACCATGATTGTTCGATCTCTCACCGAACTGATAGACACTGATCGCGAAACTAAAGGAGAGACCTGGTCTAGCCGGCGCTTGCTTCTTAAAAAAGATGGAATGGGCTTCTCGCTTCACGACACTCTTATCCATGCGGGTACGACAACGGAGATGCACTACAAAAACCATCTTGAATCGGTTTACTGCATCGAAGGTAAAGGCATCCTCAAGGATCTGACGAACGACAAAGAATATGAGATCAAAGCGGATACCATGTACGCGCTCAGTGGAAACGAGCATCATATTCTCATCGCTGAAGAAACCATGCGCATGATCTGTGTGTTCAACCCGCCGGTCGTCGGTCCCGAAAAGCATGGAGCCGACCTGGCTTACCCATTGCTGACAGGTGAAGAGTAAGCGGTAAATTAACGACTAAGTTGCTTAATCCGCCAAACCATATCGGACGATACACCACAGCGCCTGCAGACCATCTTTCCAACCGATTTTCTTTCCCTGCTCATAGGTGCGTCCGGAATAACTGATCGACATCTCGTACACGCGATAACGACGGCGAGCGACTTTGGCCGTAATCTCCGGTTCAAAACCAAATCGATTTTGCTTGAGTCCGGGGAGTACGTCCTTAATGACTTCTTTACGGAAAATCTTGTAACAAGTTTCCATATCAGTCAGGTTGAGATCAGTAAAGCAGTTCGAGAGCAGCGTCAGGAACTTATTGGCGATGTAGTGCCAGAAGTAAAGCACTCGATGAGGGTGATCTCCCAGAAACCGGCTTCCATATACGACGTCGGCCCGATCTTCTACGATCGGCTGAATCAAGCGGGGATACTCCTCCGGGTTGTACTCCAGATCGGCGTCCTGAATCAGCACGATGTCGCCAGTCGCTTTCGCGAAACCTGTGCGCAGCGCTGCCCCCTTGCCCAGGTTTCGTTCGTGTTGTTCAACGATGATCTCGCAATCTGAACTACTCAGTTGCTCTTGAACAATTTGAAGTAGCGGATAACTTCCGTCTGTACTGCAATCATCCACGAGAATAATCTGCTTCCGAATGGGCGAGCGGATAACGCGACGTAGCAGATCAGCAACCGTGGCTTCCTCGTTATAAACGGGGATGACCACCGAGAGAAGCAGATCAGGTGGGATCGCATAAACCCCCAGTTGTTCACAAACGGAACGGCCCAATTGCCGTACTAATTGCACGTACCATTCCTGGCTATACAAGGCTTGGTCCGTGACGAGAATATCCTCATCAGACTGACAGGAGGGTTGGTTGGCTTCGTTCATGGTGACAATGGTTAAACAGATGCGAGTTCAAAAATGCGATTATCGTTTTGTTGTGGAGCCTCAGTCTCCCTGACTCGAGGGAAATACAGCGGTTTACGCCGATCCGAATTCACTCTGGTGGATTTTAATTCTCAGCGAATTTAAATCTCCGAGAGTGCTCGGTATGATGGAATGATACTGAACGGTCGAACTCTTTAAGTCAAGACCTTCGCACTTTCGACGAAATGATTCTTGGCTGAAGAAGATCTACTTCGCTCCCGTTTAATTGATTCAGAAATTGTCGCTCCATCCCTCGTGAAAATAACAGGTGGCTGACTGATGTCCACGGAAAAACTCGTCCTAACCGACGTCGAAAACCAGATTTGGCATAACTCGATCGTTCTTCCATCAACTAGCAGAGAATTGACGGGCAATCTTGGTCAATGCTCTATCAGTAAACAGACCTTTCAAGGGGGCCGCGCCGCCGGAGTCGATCTCGTTGAAATCGATAATGGCCACCTGTCGATCTCGGTCTTACCTACCCGGGGTATGGGGATCTGGAAAGTAAAGGCAGGTGATACGGAATTTGGTTGGTCATCGCCAGTCAAACAACCAGTGAACCCCGCCTTTGTGAATTTGCAGGAACGCGATGGTCTCGGTTGGCTATCCGGGTTTAACGAATTGATGTGCCGATGTGGACTCGCTTGGCATGGGGCACCGGAAAAAGATCCTGAAACGGGAGAGTTCCGCACACTACACGGACGTATCGCCAATTTGCCCGTCCATTACCTTGAGGCCGAAACAAGCAATGAGGGTGAAGGATTTTTAAAGCTGACGGGGCTGATTGAGGAGGCGATGTTATTCTGGCCCGCTTTTGAACTGGAAAGTAGCCTGACCACAATTCCCGGCAGTAATTCCTTCACCATTCAGGACAAGATCATCAACAAAGGGGGAACGCCGCAACAATTTGAAATTCTGTACCATACGAATTTCGGTACACCTCTACTTGAGCAGGGTTCACGACTGGTCATGACACATGAAGAACTTTCGCCTCGTGATGACTGGGCCGGCGAAGAACTTGATCGCTGGGCCGACTACATTGCTCCTGAACCAGGTCGTGCCGAGCAATGTTACTTCATGCGACCCGGTGCGGATTCCGAAGGAAAAGCGCGGGCGTTACTCCGAAACAGTAAGGGGACTCTGGCAGCAGGCATGGAATGGAATGTGAAAGAATTGCCCTGGTTCACACAATGGAAAAACGAACAAAGTATTGCCGATGGCTACTGCACTGGCTTGGAACCGGGGACCAGTTTCCCCAATCCAAACAGCTTTGAACGAGAACAGGGAAGGTTAATCACCCTACAACCCGGCGCATCCTGGGATATATCACTGACGTTGAGTTTCTATACTTCTCAGGAAGAGATTTCCAAAGCCGAGCATCTGATTACTTCGACGCAAGAACATATCATGCCCAAAATCCACACAGCGCCTTTACCATTTCACTCTTCTGCCGCAAAATGACTGCCTTGAAAGTTGAGCAGCAAAACGACATTAAATCGGCCCGACATCTTCTCCAGTCGTTACAAACGATACTCGCCACAAAGTCATACCTACTGATGTAAGGCATCGAAAGGAAATGACTCTGGAACGAGGAAAGAGATCGTGCCGATTCAGAGGGTAAGGTCTCATTGTCCGAATCGAGATCCGTAGACCTGGAAGAGTTCGAGGCCTTGTTGCTATTTTACTGTCTGGAAGAAATGAACCGTTCATGAGCGAGCCCGTCATCATGTCGAATTCCGAAACCCCCGCTGGACAGGTTAGTACACCCTTCTTACCTGTGACGTCAAATCGTCATGAGGGCAAGACGATCGCGATCATGCCTGCTTATAATGCGGCTGCAACGTTAAAGCGAACGCTGGATGATTTCCCGCCTGGGGTTGTTGACGAGACAATTCTTGTGGATGACTGCAGTCGAGACAATACAGCGGAAGTTGCTCGTGAGCTTGGCCTGACGGTGATCGTTCATGATCAGAATAAAGGTTATGGCGGCAACCAGAAAACCTGCTATCGTCGGGCTCTTGAATCAGGTGCCGAGTATGTGGTGATGATTCATCCGGATTATCAGTACGATAGCCGCGTGATTGGCCTCGCAGTCGAGACGATGAAGCTGGGAATACTCGATGTCTGCATCGGTTCTCGAATTCGGACTCGTCGGGAGACTCTGCAGGGGGGCATGCCGCTTTACAAGTATTTCGCCAATCGCTTTCTGACGACTGTCGAGAATAGCGTACTGGGGCAGAACCTGGGCGACTTTCACAGTGGCTTTCGCGCCTATCGTCGTGAAGTCCTTGAAACGATTCCGTTCGAACGAAATTCGGATGACTTCGTTTTCGACAGCCAGTTCCTGGCGCAGGTCGTCCACTTCGGTTTCAAAATGGGTGACATTCCCGTGCCGGTTCGATATTTCGCCGAAGCATCGAGTATTAACTTTAGCCGCAGTATGAAATACGGACTCTCGACGTTAGGCGTACTTGGCAGCTATTTGATGCACCGCTGGCATCTGAAGAAATCACCGTTGTTCGAAGTGAAGGAATCGCGAGCAGTGAACGAATCAGGCGGGGACGCTTGAACGCCCCCTCAGTTTCGCGTATTTGAGTGATTGTTGCCGATTAATAATTCTTCGGCGGTCGCGGTCGCACCGGCTGAAAATCTTTGATCTCGTATTCATCGAGAAGCATGTTGATGCGTTTTTCGATCTCTGTCAGTTGCGATCCTTGTTCACGAGTAACAAAGGTAATTGCCTGGCCTTTGCCCACTGAGGAGAGTCGCCCTGCTCTTCCAATGCGGTGGACGTAATCATCACAGAATTCGGGCACATCATAATTAATGATGTGAGAGATACCGCTGATATCAATTCCGCGACCCACAACATCCGTCGCAATCAACATTCGCGTTTTGCCACCCCGGAATTCTTTGATCACGCTGTCGCGTTTCGGTTGCGCCAGGTCACCATGGATGACGGCAATGTTTTTCAGCTTCTTCGCGAACGTTTTATATAATCGTTCCGCTCCCCGTTTGGTACGGGTGAACACCAGAACCTGTTGGGGACGTTCCTGGAGAAGAAACTTAGCCATTAACGAGATTTTGCGGTCTGCATCGACGCTGATGTAAAACTGCTGAATTGATTTATTGGCGACGTCTTTCTCTGAAAGATCGACGCGATCCGGATCGATCATGTATCGCTTGGCAAGCCGTTCCACTTCGGAAGACATCGTAGCTGAAAGCAGGAGTGTCTGGCGTTGCTCAGGGCACCGTTTCATGATCTTTTCGATATCCGGACGGAAACCGATATCGAGCATACGGTCAGCTTCGTCCAGAACGACGAACTTCACCTGATCGAGAACTAGATCTTTTCGAAACAACAGGTCAATTACTCGACCCGGCGTACCGACAACCATTTGCGCTCCGTTTTCCAGATCGCGAATTTGCTTACGGATAGGACGCCCCCCCACCAGCACAGCCATTTTCAGGCTTTTGGGACCAAGACGTTCCAGTTCATTTGAGACCTGTTCGCTCAGTTCCCGTGTAGGTGTAAGAATGATTGCTTGCAGCCCGGGAAGGCGGGGGTCCATCTGCTCCAGTATGGGCAGACCAAAGGCGGCCGTCTTACCGGTGCCCGTTTGAGCCTGGCCGGTGACATCGCGCCCTGTGAGTGCGATCGGAATGAATTGCTCTTGAATAGGACTCGGTTTCTTATAACCGAGTTTATCCAGGCGAGCCAGGACTTTCGGATTTAAACCGAGCGAAGCGAATTCGGTATCCGGCGTTTTTTGAGTTTTTTTCGAGGGACGTTTTTTATTGGATCGGCTTTTATTCTCTTTTGTATTCACAGTTTCGTTCTAGCTCGTGGTGAGCATTTTTTTTCTGGCATCTCTCTCTACTTTCAGCCGGCAAGGAGCCAAAGACGCGTTTCCTATGGAGATGGCCTGCAATGTCAGAACGTAGTCTGATATTTCATTTTCAATTACTGGTACCACCTGCTTAACCTCGAAATGATTCACTCTGTTCCGACCAGGCTGAATGTTTTTTACAGTCGGAACGGGGGGCGAGTTCTTCTAACCATGAACTCACCAATACAATGTTGTAGTTTCAGACATTTCGAAATTGTTTTTTGGGAATTTCGAAGAGCGTGTTCCCCGTAAGGAAGAATCCCAGTAGGAAAAATTATCGCTCGTTGGAATGTTTGCTAGTGTTTTATTGAGTGAAGTCGTTTTCCTGTACCCAGAGCACTGAGGTGTACACAGGAAAATCGAGGCCATCCAGGACCTGACTCAGGCTTTTCCGTTTATCTGTTATTGTTCGAAAGGAAGAGTAGTCAGAGAAGGTCTTGAGGTGGGAGTATCTTGAATTGGTCCTTAATCTACAGGAATAAGAGAGGCCGAGTCAACAGAGAAACGTCGTCGAATGTTCACGTGACGGCCCTGCATCCATGAAACTGGACCGGTCGCAACGGATATCCGGATTCTCTTTAGAAGTTCGACGACCCCTTTCCGTTCCCGTTTCTTTTTTTCGCCTGAGCCGATTCCCCAATCAATTCGGTCAGTTCGGCGTAGCCCAGGCTCTCTTTATCAAGTAGTGCCTCCGCAAGCTTGGTCAAGGCCTCACGGTTTTCTGTGAGTAGTTCTGTCGCACGATTGGCCGCATTAATTAGAATACTTTGTATTTCTGTATCTACTAAGTGAGCGGTCTGTTCGCTGTATTCCCGGGAATCGTGCATTTCTTTACCGAGGAAGGGATGAACTTCGCGTTGGTCAAAGGCGACAGGGCCGATCTTCTCGCTCATTCCCCAGTTCGCAACCATTCGTCGCGCAATCTGGGTCGCTTTCTTAAGGTCACTTTGAGCCCCTGCGGTGTATTCATCAAAGATCAGTTTTTCGGCAGCGCGGCCTCCCATGATCATCGCCAGTTGTGCATGGAGTTTATTTTCACCGATGCTGAAGTTTTCCTCATCGGGCACAAGTTGCGTCAATCCGAGTGACCAACCACGAGGGATAATCGTCACTTTGTGTACTGAGTCTACCTCGGGTTCCAACCAGGCGATCAGAGCGTGACCCGCTTCATGATAAGCGGTCATGTCCCGTTCGTGGCCTTGCAGAATATTCTCGCGAGGTGGCCCCATCAAAACTTTGTCCCGAGCTGAATCGAAGTCTTCCATCATGACCACTTTTCGAGAAGCACGTGCGGCGTGAATTGCGGCTTCGTTCACCAGGTTCTTCAATTCAGCACCGGAAAAACCAATCGTGTTAGCGGCGATGTTTTCCAGATCGACAGAAGAGTCGAGGGGAATACTCCGTGTATGAACCTTGAGAATTCCGACCCGGCCCTCTTTAGAAGGTTTATCAACCGTCACATGTCGGTCGAATCGTCCTGGACGAAGTAATGCGGGATCGAGAACGTCTGGCCGGTTCGTCGCGGCGATGACGATGGCTGCTTCATTCTTTTCGAAACCATCCATCTCACTTAAAATCTGGTTGAGTGTCTGTTCCCGTTCATCGTGACCACCACCCAGTCCCGCTCCACGTTCGCGGCCGACAGCGTCGATTTCATCAATGAAGATGATACAGGGAGCGTTTTCCTTTGCCGTTTTGAATAAATCGCGGACACGACTGGCCCCGACTCCGACAAACATCTGAATAAATTCAGAACCACTCACGGAGAAGAAGGGAACCCCCGCTTCACCGGCGGTGGCACGGGCGAGCAAAGTTTTACCAGTACCCGGAGAGCCTTTCAAAAGCACACCCCGGGGGATTTCGGCACCGATTTTGCGGAACTTTTCAGGGTTTTTCAGAAATTCGACGACCTCTTCCAGTTCGAGTTTGGCCTGCTCCATACCGGCGACATCGTTGAATGTCTGCTGTTTATCGCTCTTGGTAAACCGTTTCGCTGGGCTCTTCGCGAAGTTCCCAAACATTCCCTGTCCCATCGACTCCGAGTTTCGTCGGAAGATGAAAAAGATAATCCCAAGGAAGAAGACCGACATCAGGAAATAGATCAGCAATTGCTGTCCTGCTCCGGAGTCAAATGGAAGCGCTTTGTAACTCTTGAGCTTCTTTTCTTCTGTCAGCGTTTTCACAAACTGGAAAAGGCTCTCCGTATCATAGACGTATGAAGTGAAATCTTCGCTCAGCTTCTTGTCTTTGTCCTCGGGGTCCGTGGGGGGCTCCACCCATTTTCCGTAAATCGTATTAGGGGGATTGTAGATAATCTCTTCTACATTCCCTTGCTCCGCCTGTTCGCGCACAAAGCTATACTCGACATCTTTGGTTCCGCCCATATTGAACAGGAACATTACTGCCAGCATGATCAGCAGAATGAACCAGATACCACCAGGAAAACCGGGCGCCGGCCGTTTCTTCTTTTCACCAGAGTTGCCTTGGCTTTTCTCTGATTTTTGCTTTTTGGAAGGTTCGGGCTTCGAAGAAGGGGAATCCATCAATCATCCTTTAAGTCAATTCAAACCGAAGGTTTCTCAGTTACTAAAGCGGGAACTGTATCTTTCCCGCACTTCCCACACGGGAAACGACGGGGACAGCCCACGATTGTCCAGAGATACCATTTCTAACAATCGTCAGATTACCGCTGTGTAATTCCCAGGGGGCCTGTTTGACCAACTCAGAGTGAAATCAACTAAGGTGGAAACGAGGTACCGGGAATCAGCTGAAACAGGTCCCCGATTGAGGAGACGCGCGGTAATATCGAACGGTCATTAAAAACGGTAAACAGGCTTCCTGCCTGTTGTTCGGTTGAATTCGTATGTTCGTTTATTGAAGTCTTTTTAAGAAACAAGGTCGCCCTATTCTAGACAGTTCAACCCCGTTGAAAAACCGACTGGGCCGTCTACTGGCAGACGGATAGCAAAATATTCCCGATTCATTCAGGATAGCATTGTTAAGGGATTCTCCCGATTCTCCAGCGGAAACTCGACTCGCGTTTCCTGCCGGTGAGATTCAAACACGGCAGCAATCATTTCAGTAGCGGCACGAGCGTCGTACATGTTGCAAATCGGCTGAGAATCTTCATTGATCGCCCGGATCAGGTCGAGCACGGCCAAATGGTTCCCCCCTCCGTGACCAGAATGGCCCTTTTCTTCGGCTTTAATGGGTTCCCACTGCGCCTTGCTGAAATGCGGCGACCAAGTTCCGTTCCGCAGTATCGCAGCCTCCATCGTATACCCCGTCGTCATGCGGATTGCCCCTTTGCTCCCAAACAGAGTCAGACCGAAACGTCCCGGAGAACCAGCGGGGTTGCGCGTGGAGTTGAAGTATCCCGGAATCCCGTTTTGAAACTCATAAGTCGCGAAGAGCGTATCCCCCGCCAAGGGGCCGATTCCTTCATTACCAGCGACCACATCCTCCTTCGTAATAGGGTGCCCCTCATTGAAGACGCGAGCGGAGCAGGCTTCGACATCGCCATTAAAGTACCGCATCATGTCCAGGACATGAGAACCCAGTACCCAGAGATCTTCCCCCCCTCCGCGACCGTCTTCTTTCCCACGGCCCCTCATTTCGACCAGCGTGCCGATTTCGCCTGCCGTGACCATTTCTCTAATTTTAGCGATGACGGGTGAGTAGCGGGTCGTATGGGCGATGGCCAGTTTGAGATGTTTCGATTCCAGAGCGGCGATCACTTCATCCGCTTCACGTAAAGTGGGAGTAAATGGTTTTTCCATGTAGATGTGGCATTCCTGTTCGGCGGCCTCCATTGCCATTTCGTGGTGTTGATCAATCCACCTCTGGCTGATCGAAACGATGTCTGGTTTCTCTTTCGCCAGCATCTGTTTGTAATTGAGATAACTACGCTTGGCTCCTGTTCTTTCGAGTGCGTCGGCCAGGCTGCTCTTATTGTCATCTGCAACGGCAACGACTTCGACCCCGGGAACATCTTTCCATACAACATCGAGTCCGTGTCCGTAATTTCCTTTTCCAGAACGACCAATCACAGCAACACGCCAAGTTTTCTGCATGGTTAGAATTCCTTAACTCGATGTAAATATTGAAACAGGCGAACGGCTTCCGATGCAGTGTGCGCACAGAAAGCTTGCCTTTTAGCGGAGGCTTCTGCATGATAGAGAGCAGAACAGCCTAAGGTTATCAGCCGTTCATCATGACAGCTTCTGTCAAGGATCTCAAATACAAACCGGGATTCCGCCTCATTACGTTTTTACCTGCCAGCTAAAGCGACCTTCAACTATGAAACCGATCAAGTATGCTCAAATAGGAACTGGCCACGGTCATGCGTCTAAGATCGCGGACTATCAGGCCTCCCCAGAGTTTGAAGTTGTAGGTGTGGCCGAACCAAACGAACGATTAAAATTGCAGGCCATGAGTTCCGGCAAGTACGACGGAATCGAGTGGATGAGTGTCGACCAGATTCTCACTAACAAAGACATTCAGGTCATCGGTGTGGAGACAAAAGTCGCGGATCTATTGGACACCGCTGAAAAGTGCATTGCAGCCGGAAAGCACATCCATCTCGACAAACCGGCCGGTACGTCGTTACCGCAGTTTGAACGTTTGCTCAACGAGGCCGCATCGAAACATCTCGTCGTGCAAATGGGGTACATGTATCGTTACAACCCCGCCGTGAAGATGTTGAAAACCTTTATCGAAAAAGGCTTACTCGGCGAGATCTTTGAAATTCATACCGTAATGAGTAAAGTCCTGACCGAAGGTTCCCGGAAGCAATTGGCCGAGTTTAAAGGGGGCATGATGCTGGAACTTGGTTGTCACCTGATCGATCTGGTCGTTGATATTATGGGAGAACCGGAAAAGGTGACACCGTTCCTGCAGCATTCATCCCAGGAATTCGACGACGGGCTGAATGACAATACATTGGCCGTTTTCGAGTACCCGCAGGCCCTCGTTTCCATCAAATCAGCGGGACTGGAAGTCGACGGTTTTCAACGTCGGCATTTCGTCGTCTGCGGTACGAAAGGGACTTTCCATATTCAACCTCTGGATGCCCCTTCTGTTCGATTTGCGTTGGATGAACCCCAGCCCCCATACAAGAAAGGTTACCAGGAAATCGAGTTCGGGAATTACAAGCGTTATAAAGTCGATGTCGAGGAATTGGCTCGCTGGATCCGAGGAGAAAGCGACCCCGCCTTCACCTACGAGCACGATCTTCAGGTGCAGAAAGCGGTTCTGCAAGCATGCGATATGCCACTCGGTTGATCGTCGACTCTTCGACCGATTCTTATTTGAGCGGATTGGAACTGAGGAATTGACGAATCGTGGCGATCATCTCCTGGGGTTTGTCTTCGAACACATAATGCCCCGCATCCGGGAAGCTGAGAGTGTTGGCCCCAGGAAAATACTTCTGAAACTCATCTAGAAACTTCGTCGTAAAGCAGAAGTCATCTTCTCCCCAGATGAATTGCATCGGGTAATCTTTGAACTGGGCTAAACCTTCTTCAACTCCCTTTAACGTTTCGTAGCTGGGATGCGAGGGTTTTAGGGGAATATCCTGAACAAATCGCAAGACAGCAACGCGGTCGTGCCAGTTCCCATACGGCGCGAGGTAACCCGACCGAATGGCGGGCGTGAGCACGTTCTTATCGACCACGGTCCAGTGCAGCCCGTAGCGAACGAAAGCATTGAATCCACGAACCGCTACTGCTCCAAAGCCGGGGATATGAATCAAATGGATGCTACGCGGTATAAGCTGTGAGCGAAACGCGGCTGTATTGCCCAGGACAAATCGAGCTGATCGATCAGGAGAGCGCCCCGCTGTTCCCATCGCAATCGCTCCTCCCCAATCATGAGCGATAAACGTGATCTGTTTGAGGTCGAGATGCTCAATCAATGCAGTTAGATTCTCGATATGATCGTTTAATCGATACGAATAATCTTGAGGTTTATCAGAGAACCCACAACCGAGATGATCAATGGCAATACAGCGATAGTTGCTGGAGAGATCCTTGACCAGATTGCGCCAGGCAAAGCTCCAGGTTGGATTGCCATGGACGAAAAGCAGAACTTCTCCTTCACCTTCGTCGATGTAATGCAGCCGATGGCCCTGTCTCTCGAAGTAATGAGATTCGAACGGGTACTCTTCTTCAAATCCGTCACGGTTGGGGGAAGTCATCGGTATAGTCGGAATCTTCACTGGGAGAACGAAAAGTTATCTCAATCATCGAGCAACAGGATAGAACAAGTCGGTACGGAATCATGAGCCACAGGTCAGCATGGTCGCTGTTCAACGAGGTTTCTGAGGGGGCGACTTGGGTTTGCTGCGGGTATTAATCAGCTCCGCGAGCAGTTCGGCCAATTGATCGTTGGTTTTGTCGGCATGGGCAAAGCTTAACGTGATCCGCAGCCGAGAGGTACCCTCCGGAACCGACGGCGGCCGAATCGCCCCGACAAGAAAACCGTATCGCTCCAGTTCACTGGCAATTTGAACCGCCCTGCCAGGATCATTTAAAATAATGGGAACGATCGGTCCAGCCGCGTGTTCATGAAATCGAACTCCCAGTGCCCGTAATTTCTTGCGGAATCGATGGGACGAGGCGAGTAGTTGCTCTCTTCGCTGGGGCTCATTCTGGATGATTTCAATCGCCGTCATTGCTGCGGCACAGCAGGCTGGAGAAAGCGATGTTGAGAATATCTGAGTGCGGGCCTTATTCCATAGCCAGTCGATTAATGGGCCTGAACCAGTGACAAATCCTCCCTGAGATCCAATTGCCTTACTCAGTGTACCGATCCGTACATCGACGCGATCTTCGACTTCCATCCATTCGGCGGAACCCCGACCATGAATACCAAGAACACCAGTGGCGTGGGCTTCATCGACGATCACAGAGGCATCGTAGCGGTCGCAAAGATCACAGATTTCATTCAACTGGGCGACATCACCATCCATACTGAACAGACCATCGGTAACAATAATTCGTTGACGATACCCACTGGCTGCGGCGAGTCGTTTCCGTAATGTTTCCATATCATTGTGCGGATAAACGGCGACTTCGGCGTTACTCAAACGGCAACCGTCGATCAGGCTGGCATGGTTAAGTTCATCACTGAGAACCAAGTCGTCTTCCGTGGTCAATGCACTAACGACGCCCAGATTAGCGGCATAACCAGTGGGGAAGAGCAACGCCGCTTCCGATTGTTTGAACTCGCGGAGTTTGTCTTCAAGCAGAACATGCCAGTCAGTTCGTCCACAGATAAGGGCGCTGCCACGGCTTCCAGCTCCCGCGTTTTCCATGGCCGTCCGCGCAGAGCGAATGACGCGCGGATCGTGAGCAAGACTGAGATAGTCATTTGAGGCGAAATTTTTGAGCAGTTGCTCGTCGATTTCACAGGTGCCATCGGCATGCGGAGTGACCCGCCTCCGCGCGCGTTTTAATCCGGCGGACTCCAATTCCATTAACGCCGTCGACATCCAGGGAAAAGAAACCCGGGGCGCCGAACTGGCGGAGCGCTCACTGTTCACGACAGACCTCTTTTTCAGGTGAGTGAAATCTCATGATTGCTTAATTGCTCGGCCCCAGTCTCCGTAATCAGGTAATTGTGTTCAATGCGAACACCTCCGATACCTTCGATGTACATACCCGGTTCCAACGTCACCACATCACCCGAAAGGAGTGTGTCTGTGCTTTCTGGAACCAGGATAGGAGATTCAGGATGACCGAGGCCAATTCCATGGCCTGCGTGATGGCCGAGTGCCGGGTAACCGGCATCGAGCATCGGTTTAGTAACAGTCTCGTATACACTTTTGGCAGAGACCCCTGCCTTCAGATATTCCGCTCCGGCATGGAGACATTCGAGGCAGATATTAAATATTTTCTGCTGATCACTGGTGGGTTCACCTACTGCATAAGCATTAGTGAAGTCAGATCGATATCCATGCAGGACAACCGAGTAATCGAGGACGAAGATGTCCTGTTCTTTCAGTACGTAATCAGTGGGAAGGCCTCCCGCTTTTGGCATAGCTGCATTGTTCGCACGAAAGTCACCGTATACCAGACCAGGACGTCCTGCCGCAGCCAAGGCTGCATTTTGAACTTCGCGGTAGATTTCAAACTCGGAAATCCCGGGTTTGATAATCTCTTTCGCCCGGGCATGACCAGCATCAGTGGCTTTCATGCACAACTTCAGGAGTTCGATTTCATCCGGCTCTTTCTGTCGGCGTAATTCGCGGACAAGGGAACCTAACGCGATTCGAGCGGGCGCGGATTCTTTTGATTCAGACCCACAGCTTTCGTTTTTGCTAGATGCGACTTCCGAGCATGAGAACCCACCATGCCCCATAACTCCCAGTATCGCGCTCGGCATCCATTCCGTCTCGATGACTCCGGGGCGATCCTTAAGTGACGGAGCGACTTGCTTCAACGCGGCGACGAGGGCATGATCACGATTGCCGATAGAGTGTTTATGGTCGTACCATTTTTCGACAATTTCTTCATCGATGAAAGGTTCAGCAGAAGCAGAGCGAATGGAGAAATTGTCGCCCAGTAACGATGCTTTGCCTTGGCGTTCCAGAAGTAACCAGCAGCGTTCACCACCTGAAAAACTGAGGGGATTCACCAGAAAGTTACTGAAGTAAAGGACTGAACGCGGGTCTGCCAGCAGAATCCACTCGATATCGGCTGGCAATTCATTCCACAGACGCTTGCGGCGGCTTAGACATCCTTCTTTGGAAAGCATGAAGTTCATCCCTGTTGCAATAAATTAAGTCGTGCGTAAATCGAAAGTAATCTTGCTTCATCATAAAGCGAGGCTACCCTTTCCACAATCAAGAATCGCAAGTTCCGCTTTACACCGAACTTCGGAACCTCTTGATGTAAAGAAACCTCATCCGGAAATTGTATTTTCAGATGAGGTTCTTAATTGAATTAGTCGTCCTGACACTGGCAACCGCTCAGAGTAGTTTAGTGTAGCTCTTTGAGGGCGAGCCAGCGTTCTGCATCCAACGCCGCAGCACAACCTGAACCGGCGGCAGTGATGGCCTGTTTGTAATAGTCATCGGCAACATCACCGGCTGCGAATACCCCTTCGACACTCGTATTCGAGCGGTGAGGTACAGTCCATTTAATATAACCATTCTCTTTTAGTTCGACCTGCCCATCCAGGAAATCGACATTCGGAGTATGACCAATGGCCGCGAAGTAACCTGCCACTTCCAGCTCATCAGTCTCGTTTTCATTGATCGAACTGCGAATTCGAACTCCAGTGACCCCTTCGGTATCTGTACCGAGTACTTCGTCAATCACTGAGTTCCACTTCACATCGATTTTCGGGTTTTTCAGTACCCGTTCAGCCATAATTTTACTGGCACGGAATTCATCACGACGATGGACGATGTATACAGTTGACGCAAATTTGGTCAGGTAATCCGCTTCTTCCATTGCGCTATCACCACCACCGACGACGACGAGAGGTTTCTGCCGAAAACGGGGCAAAGCTCCGTCACAAACAGCACAGGCGGAAACGCCCATGTTCTTGTATTTGTCTTCCGATTCCAGACCCAGGTAATTAGCTCGGGCACCGGTGGCGACAATAATCGACAGCGCTTCGAGCTCTTCTCCAGCCAAGGTTTTGATCTGGAAAGGATGTTTAGAGAGGTCGACAGAGACAACGTCGTCTGTTTTGATTCTTGTGCCGAAATTGACTGCCTGCTGGCGCATCAGTTCCATCAGTTCCGGGCCCGTGACCCCTTCTCCCATGTGATCGACCATCATCATGCGACGATTTTTGTTGATCGAACTGTCGAGATAGGGAACAATTTCACCGGCTGGGAATCCAGGAAAGTTTTCGACTTCGGTCGTCAGTGCAAGCTGCCCGAGGGGCAATGTCCCTTTTTGACGATTGTCTTCCGTAATTGCTCCCTCGATGACCAGCGGCTCCAGGTTGGCGCGAGAGGCGTAAATTGCTGCTGTCCATCCGGCTGGTCCCGAACCAATAATTACCACACGTTCCGCCACAATAATACTCCTGAACAATTCTGATCTGCCGGTGCCAGATCGGCGTGATAAACTCTGTTGTGAAAACCCGCTTGGGTTTGATGAGGGATCTGGCAAACCTCTAAGTTATTGAAACATACTGAACCCGTCTCCACCGGGCAACAGAGTCAGGCGAAAAACCTGTACTGCCCGGCTTTCGTTACAATATCGTTTCGGCGTATGAAACGGCTGTCAACTCGGTCGACTTGGCCATCCCGTTCGCTTCGAAACTAAATCTCCCAAAACACCTTTATTGAGCGCCGATAATCTCATTATCGAAGTAGTTCGTCTCCATACCCGCATCGAGCACGACTCTTTGAGAGTTCATGCCGGAAGACCGAGGCGACAGGAGAAACGCGGCGACATTGGCGACTTCGGCGGTTTGCACTGCTTCTTTGCGTAGAGTCGCTTTTTCGGCGAAAAGGTAACTGTCAACATATCCCGGAATCCCGGCGGAAGCCGACGTTTTTAGAAGTCCAGGACAAACAGCATTGAACCGAACCTTGGAAAAATGAGAGAATGACTTTGCCAAAAAGCAGATTGAGGAATCGAGGGCCGCTTTGACAGGAGCCATGTAACCATAGTTTTCTGCCGCCATCCGCGTCGTCGAAATGGAGACGGTCACCATACTGCCAGTTTCCGGATTGATGCATTCTTTGAAAGCGTTGGCCAAGGCGATAAAGGAAAAACAGGAGATATCGACTGCTTGAAGGAATGCTTTACGGGGAGTCTCGTGAAAGGGAAGCCAACCCTCCGAATAGTCGGCAAAGGCAATGGAATGCAATAATCCATGTATCTCACCTTGCTCTTCGGCGACTTTATCCCGTAGGTCGTCGATCTCTTCCTGCCGTTCGACATCGCAAACATAAATAGGAGCATCCCCCACCAGTTTGCGAACAGATTCGGCCCGTTCCGGAGATCGAACGGAATAGATGACTTGAGCCCCTGCCTCCTCCAGCACTCGTGCCGTCTGGAAGGCAACACTCTTCCGGTTGGCAGTTCCAAGGACGAGTATTTTCTTATTATTTAGGTCGAGAAAATCCATAAATTACCCTGAAGATTCTGGCATGAATGCAGAAAAATAAGTTAGTTTGTTCGATGAAATGCCTGTTTGACAACGAAAACGGAATCGATCCGTCATTTCTAAAGTCCTGTCTACGATTGCTCCCTGAGTCTTTTCCGGGCCTAAAGAACCGCTTTTTCAACGAAATCAAGGTTGAGTTGGCATATTCGGAGCGAATCCATCGAAACCGAAACTTCTTATACTTATCTGAATTTCGATTCCACTTCACGTCCGATAGACTGATAAGCAGATCATTTCACTAAATATCTTGATTATGACATATCATTCTGCTCTCCCCTCTGCATCCAGTTTTCTCCAGAACGAACTCGGGCCATCTGAAACCAGCATTCGCCGTGTTGAGCGCCCCCGTTCTGTTTTGAACGATTCTGTTATTCTCACCACTCGGCATATTGACGGAAGCGACTGCTTTTGACGGGATCTTCCTGTTTCAGTCGGTCTGGAAGGTTTCAACATGTTCAGCGCGCCAATCAAATCGAATTCTTTGATTCTAATGTGTCGAACTTTGGGGAATTCCCTGACGGCTGGACTCGACTTCAATCGCGCTTTTAAAGTCACTACAGAAAAAACATCCGACCCGCGACTCCGTAGCGTGCTGAAGGACGTCCTGCTCGATATCACTCAGGGTAGCGATATTGCGACCGCGATGGAAAATCGGGGGAACGCCTTTCCAGAACTCATGACGAGTATGGTTCGAGTGGGTGAGCATTCGGGCCATTTTCCCGAAGTCCTGAAAGACCTCGCCGAACATTACGAGCGCAACAAAGACCTCAAACGGGAACTTTGGGCACAACTGACGATGCCCATCATTCAGATGTTCGCGGCGATATTCATCATCGCATTCATGCTTCTGATCATCGATATGTTCTCGGATCCGACAAAGAAAGATCAGACTTTCGATCCACTAGGATTAGGGTTAACCGGAGTTCAGGGAGCCGAACTCTGGCTGTTAATGACACTCGGGCCGCTGATCATCGGGTTCGCCATCTATAAGTTTACGAGTCGTGCGTTATCAGGTAAGAAATTCTTCCACAGTATCTTCATGAAGATACCGGTTGTCAGCTCGTGTATGCATAACTTTGCGATTGCCCGGTTCTCCTGGGCGTTCGCCCTCACTCAGCAGACGGGGCTCTCCGTATTAAGGTGCATCGATATCTCTCTGCGAGCAACAGGAAACGGCGTCTACATGGCGGCGTCTCCGCAGATGATTACGGATCTGAAAGAGGGGGCCCTGCTCAGCGATGCAATGAGAAACAGTGGGCTGTTCACCGAAGAATACTTGCAAATCGTCGAAGTCGCAGAAGAAACCGGGACTGTTCCAGAACAACTCCAGCGAATCAGCCCTCAGTTACAGGACGAGGCACGTCGCAGTTTGAGCCGAATGGCCTCTGCATTCAGCTGGGCCATTCGTACCGTGGTTGCCGTATTCATTATCTTCCTGATTTTCCGGATGGCTTTGACCTACATCAATATGATCCAGGAAGCAACCAAAGAAGCGATGTAGGTCGAAAGCGTTTAGATTAAGCCTCACTACGACTCGTCGACATCTAAGTTTATGGTGGAAGATTTCGCTCTGGCAGACTTGCCCCTGCCAGAGAGTGGCGACTGAGGGCTTCTCTTTGTATCTTGATTCATCGTCGAGCTTGCTCGACGACGATCACGAGTATCGCATTTCCTGCTCCCAAATCAGCCCAAAATAGAAATTCCGAAACCGTTGTCTTCCCACTTCAGATATGAACTCCTGGCGACCGATTCCGAAACGAGAGCCCGACTGGGCCGCTGGCATACACCTCATGGCGTCGTCGAAACGCCCGCATTCATGCCAGTTGGAACATTAGCGACGGTGAAGGGAATTCTGCCCCAGCAACTGAAGGATGTTGGCGTCCAGCAGGTTCTGGCTAATACATATCACCTCGCCCTCCGGCCCGGTGCCGATATCGTCGAAGAGATGGGGGGCTTGCATCAGTTTATGAACTGGGATGGCCCCATCCTGACTGATAGTGGTGGATTTCAGGTCTTCAGCCTGGCGAAGATGCGGAAATTGGACGAAAAACAGGTCGTTTTTCGATCGCACATTGATGGCTCTGTCTTCGAACTATCACCAGAAAAAGCAGTGCGGATCCAGGAACAACTGGGAGCCGATTGCATCATGTGCCTCGATGAATGCCCTCCGCACGATGTTTCTCCCGACGAAATGCAACGTGCTGTTGACTTGACGACTCGCTGGGCCACTCGCTGTCGGGATGCTCAGCAACGATCAGATCAGGCCTTGTTTGGGATCGTTCAAGGTGGTACCCATCAGAAAATGCGAGAACGTTCGGCCGAAGGTCTGGTTCCGCTCGATTTACCAGGATATGCCGTTGGTGGCCTGTCAGTGGGCGAAGATCCGGCGGATATGTACACAACCCTCGATTTTACAACTCCCCTGCTTCCTGCTGATCGGCCTCGATATCTCATGGGGGTCGGACGCCCTCAAGACCTGCTGGAGAGTGTTGTGAGAGGAATCGATCTGTTTGATTGTGTCATGCCGACGAGAAACGGACGCAATGCTCAAGCTTTTACCAGTGCGGGGCCAGTTCGTCTTCGAAATCAAAAACATCAGCGCGATCCAGGCCCTCTGGATCCCGAATGTGGTTGTCTGACCTGCACGTCTTACTCCCGCGCTTATCTACGGCACCTGTTTATCGCAGGCGAGATGCTTGGCCCAATTTTACTCTCTTTACATAACATCGCATTCTACCAACAGTTGCTGCGAAATCTCCGCGAGGCCATACAACTGAATAAGGCGGCAGAGTTTAAGGCCGTACAACTTGCTCGCTGGGGGATATCTAACTAAGATACCGACGGTTTAAATTTCGCCCGGAGTGCCGCACTCAGGGTGTTTTGTCATTTACGAGTCGTCGAAAATTTCGATTTTTTCCGTACAGGTGCATTTCATCCTGAATTGGCTGGACGGTAACCTCTCTCTCTACAATCTGTTGCGCAGGCCGAATTGACTTAATTTCTGCGAAACAGACTGTCTTTTGCGACAAAAGCAGGCTGAAGTGATGGAGACTGGCGGAAAGAGTTTACTCCACCAATATTCCTGATTCTGTTTGTACGTCTTTGCGGCAGACTGGAAAAGAATGTGCCAGTTCTGGTCATTCCTCTCCCCATCGCCAAAACATAACTTCCCTCAAAGTAAAATGAGTAATTGGATGATTGATCTCTTCACGGACCTATTTTTGTTTGCTCAGGATGCGGGAGCAGAAGCACCTGCTAATGAAGCCGCTCCGAACCCCGTGTTCCAATTACTGCCGATCGTCGCTGTTATCGTTCTGTTCTATCTAATGATGGTGCGTCCTCAGAGGAATGAACGGAAGAAGCACGATGCACTGGTCAGTGCCCTGAAAAAGAATGATCAGGTCCAAACCATCGGCGGCATCATCGGAACCGTCAGTCATCTGACAGACGACACGGTCACCATCAAAGTTGATGACAACGCGAAAATCAAAATGCGACGCAGCAGTATTCAGACGGTCCTCACCGGCAACGAAGAGACCAAGTCCTGAATTGAACGCCACATCGGTATTTATCGATCGACGCCTCCCTGACTGCAAACCCAACGAAATAACGTAAAATATACATATAGAGGGCTCACTTCTTTGAACTGGTACGGAACTGATTCCAGATGCCGGTTCACCAGAAACGTCGCGATGACGAACTGACACAGCCCTTCTTTACGAGTAATGGATTTCTCACTGTACGACAGGAATTCCCTAACATGACCACTGGACTCAAGATTCTCTTCGTCGTTTTGCTGTTTGTCGGCCCCTTCGTTCTGGCGGCCCTCATTGCAAACGCACTCAAACTCAAAGCCTACGCCAACCGGCTCAGCGTCATCTTTTTGACGCTGTTCCTTGGTCTGTCCCCTTTTATCTGGACAGTAGCGAATGGAGGGAGTGTCTGGGACGAGTTTCGGCTGGGTATCGACCTCGCTGGCGGAACCAACTTGGTCTACCAAGTCGATCGCGGCAAGGCCGATCAAGCAGACAAGGTCATCAATAACAATGCGATGGACAGCCTGGTCACCTCCGTTAACAAACGGTTGAATCCCAGTGGTACTGAGCAAGTGACTGTCCGACAGGTCGGTGCAGACCGTATTGAAGTTATTATTCCGGGAGCCGATCCAGAAGTCGTTGCCGCACAGAAACGGGCCATGACCCGCCTCGGTTCACTGGAGTTCGCAATTGTCGCTGAACCACTGCGGCATGCAGAACTCATTGAAGAAGCTCAGGCAAGTTCGGGATCAGACGTCCGCAACGCGGATGGAAAAATCGTCGCTGGCTGGCGAAAAGTCGCTCTTGCGAAAGATTCGGAAACCGAAGAAAAAGACGTTGCCGGACAAGGGTTTCCAACTCGCCAGACTGAAGATGGACGGACGGAAGTCCTGCTTGTCTTCGAAGGCGAATCTGAACGCGTTACTGGCCAATACTTGATTAACTCGTCGTCGTCATTCGACCAACAAGGACGTCCCGCAGTCTCCTTCCGTTTCAATACGAAGGGTGCCAAATTATTCGGTGACCTCACTCAAAAATATACACCCCAACAGGGTAACCCGGAATCTCACTTGGCCGTTCTCCTGGATGGCTTTGTACACTCCGCTCCAAGTATTAATGAACCGATCACCGGTGGTAGTGGTGAAATCACAGGCTCATTCACGATCGCAGAAGTCAATGAACTGGTCGGCGTTCTGAACGCTGGTGCCTTGGAGATTCCGCTCGATCAGACTCCAATCAGCGAATACACGATCAGCCCTTTGCTTGGTTCTGACATTCAGGAAAAAGGGAAGAATGCCCTTATCTGGGCTTCTATCGCTGTGGTTGTCTTCATGGCGATGTACTATCTCGTCGCCGGATTGATCGCGGACTTCTGTCTGCTGCTGAACATCGTTCTCGTTCTGGGAACAATGGTGTTTATTAATGCGACATTCACCTTACCTGGTCTTGCCGGGCTCGTGCTGACCATCGGGATGGCAGTTGATGCCAACGTTCTTATCTTCGAGCGTATTCGCGAAGAGCGAATGAAGGGCTCAAGTCTGCGTATGGCGATTCATAACGGTTTCGATCGTGCTTTCACGACGATTATCGACGCCAACGTAACGACCCTGCTAACTGCCCTGTTCCTGTACCTGATTGGTACAGACCAAGTCAAAGGTTTTGCCGTCACCTTGTTCATCGGTATCATCATGAGCATGTTCACTGCTTTGTACGTGGGCCGAACTGTCTTTGAGATTTGTGAACAGAAGCGTTGGATCACCGACCTGAAAATGTTCCAGTGGGTCAAATCGGCCAATTGGAATTTCGTGTCGCATCAGAAATTTACTGTCGTCCTTTCCGGGCTTGTCATTATTATCGGTCTGGTTGCATTCGGGTCTCGCGGAGCCGAAAACCTCGATATCGACTTCACTGGCGGTACGATGGTCAGTTTTGAGTTTGATGACGAAGCTGAGGCAGACGGTAATGGATTCACTCCGGAATACATCAAAGCTCAATTGGCCGATACCGAATTGGGAAATACTATTTCCGTCGACCAATTGACGATTCAGGACGAATCGGGTGAGTTGATGGACGGAAAATATTTCCGTCTGCGAACTAAAGAGACGAACACCGACAAGGTGCATCAGATCGTTACGCAAACCTTCGGTGATGACCTGAAAAAAGTCACTATGGAATATACTGCTCCCGAGCAGATTGTTGCTGCTGCAGAAGATGAAGATACGGTCATCGAATTCGCCGATGGCTATCGGTCGGCAATTACCTTCTCCAGCGAGCTATCACCTGCGGCTGCCGTAGACGGGCTGATGCAAGCTCTTGCGGAAATCAAATCCGACGGAGAAGGAGAAGCGGCTACTCCCAAATACGAAAAACCTGAAGAACTGATAGCCGTCAAAGGGACCGCTGGTTCTGGTATGAGTGCTTCAACAGGGGCCGTCGAACGATATTCTGAAGTTCAATTAAGTGTCGCACCAGCGATCGAACAGGAAGACTTCAGTATCGCTCTCGGCACCATGCAGGAAAAAATGGCCAGCTCTCCCACCTTTGAAGAGGTGAACAGCTTTGGTTCCGCCGTCGCTTCTGAAATGCAGCAATTGGCGATCGTGGCGATGCTGGCGAGTCTCGCCGCAATCGTGATGTATATCTGGTTCCGCTTCCAGCATCTGACCTTTGGTCTCGCCGCAGTCGTGGCCCTGGTTCACGACGTCTTCATCGTGCTCGGTTGTGTTGCTCTGGCCTCAATTCTAAGTGACGGACCGATAGGAAAGGCTCTTCAGTTCGATGATTTCCGAATTAACCTGCCGATGATTGCGGCCTTTCTGACCATTATTGGGTACTCATTGAACGATACGATTGTCGTCTTTGACCGTATCCGTGAGGTTCGAGGTAAGAACCCAACCATCACGAAAGACATCGTTAACACCAGCCTTAACCAGACTCTGTCCCGTACCTTATTGACGTCATTAACGACGTTCATGGTCGTTGGCATCTTGTACGTCTGGGGTGGCGAAGGAATTCATGGCTTTGCATTCTGTTTGCTTATCGGTGTCATCGCCGGTACCTACAGTTCGATTTATGTTGCCAGCCCAATCCTTCTCTGGTTAATGAATCGTAAAAAGTCAGGCGCCCCCGTCTGATTAGGACATTGTCCTGTAATGGGATGATGTCATATTTAAACATCACTAAAGACCAGCTTCGGCTGGTCTTTTTTTATTGAATGTTCGTCCATATCTTCAGCAATTTACTACGTGGTTTACCCGAAGCCTCAAACCGAAAATGACTCTCGCCCCAACTATCAGCGCGCCAATGGTCACTCCCCGCTGCTGAAATGGGTAGTTCTCACAGACTATTCCCGTTGATTCAAATGGCAACTCTAGGAAAAAACCACCGACGGTATCGAATGGACATCAGACACTTTTGCTGCAACAGGTACAATCGATAAACGTCTCGCAAACTCCATCCGATATACAAACTGGACATATCGGTTACGCAACGGATGGCGGACAGATGAAAGACTCGAGAGGGCGCCAAGGATGGTCAAACTCTCCAGATCGCTGATACCCATTCGCCGGAACCGCCTCTCACTTTCTCACGGTTCACCCGATCTACTCAACGAGATCTCGTTTCTGTTTAGCAACTGGCCATGGCGTTTGCAAAACCTGCATGTCAAAGGTTTGCACTCTGGCCTGAATCGCTTGTCAGAAATTTGCGATAGGATGCGAAACAAGATGGCACTCAAATCGATAGTTATGCGACAACTCGTCCTGTTTTCCGTCGTTTCCATATTCGTGTTTACCAGCGCTGTGTTTGCCCAAGGAGTCGTTCCCGGGCAGGGAACAGTGGTACCAAAAATTGGAGACGACTTCGAAGACGAAAGTTGGACCTATACCTACAACTTTCCGAAAAGCAGTTCTAACATCGATGAACAGGTCCGCCGTCCAAATGCTTTCTCGTCGAACCGTCGAATGCTCGAAAGCGATTACCGGGGGACTCCCGACCTGGTCAAACGGGTCCCTGCACCTCCGGGGGGAATTGAAGGCAGCACCGGCGCATTGTTGATGCAGACACGTATCGCAGGTATCCCTGGTCGCATCAGCATGGAAATGCAGCAGGACGATCTCGTCATTAACCCACGGGGAATTCCGGGTAACGCATTGTGGCTTGCCAAGAATCCTAGCTTTGTAGTCCGCGTGTATATCCCTGATTTCGATGAGTTTGAAGACCGCACCGGTTCAACCTTCGGGATTCGTGCCGACTGCCACACTCTGGTAGACGACAAACCCAAGTTCGGCTTCGGTTTGTTCAATCGAAAAAATAGCCGGAAAATGGAACCATACTGGCCTGGCTTCTTCGTTCAGTTCAACAGTAAGACAGATGGACGCAACACAGAGGACTCAGCAAGCATTCTCATTCGCTGCGATCAGAATGGGCGAGAAGTCGCCGGACCCAAAATTACGAAACAGGGTTGGTGGACTTTCGGAATGTCCTTCACTCCTGATGGACAGGTTCACTACTACGCCCACGAAGGCATTAAAGACCTGACAGCTGCGGACCACCTCTACTCTTCATTCCCTTACGGTTACAAATGTGAAGGGTTTCATTCCTGCTTCTTCAATATCACCACCTTCGACGATGGTAAAACCTGGTCGACACCATGGGTGATTGACGATCCGACCTTCTACTATGCCGATGGCCCCGTTCAGATGGCGACCGGTCGACGTAATGGAACTGTTCGCTAACTAGATCAAATCGGCTCACGCCGCATGAATTCATTCCCTGTGAAACCACGGAGGTACTTCCCTGCCTTCGTGGTTTTTTTACGTATTTGAATTAGTCATCAATACAAAGCTGGGGAACCTTTGGTTATTGGCGGAACTCTCCAATCGGAAGCCAATGCCTATCTAGAAGAGACGACGTCTTCCCGCTCTTTTTTTGCTTCTTCCAGCAAAGCACGCACGATTCGGAGTTCCTCTTTCAGTTCCTCCAAATCCTGATCGGTCTCTTCGACGGCTCCTGACGTAAACCAGGATGTCATCGTCCCGGCAACGGCTCCGAACAAGCCCACTCCGGTAATCATCAGGAATGCGGCTAGAAATCGCCCTTCCGCAGTTACAGGATAATGATCTCCATATCCAACGGTAGTAATCGTGACAAACGACCACCACAGTGCATCTTCAGCAGTATGGATATTTGATTCCGGGGAATTCTCCAGTTGCAGAATCGCAATGCTGGCAAAGACGAGCATCAGTAACGTCAATAGTGCGGACGATAGCAGTACACCTTCAGTACGGTGCTGAAGCAAATGATGGGCGATAGTTTTAGTGGCCCTCACCGCTCGAAATAAACGCACGATTCGTAGCAGGCGAGCAATACGACCAAGACGGACAATATCAACGGGTATACTGGAGATCAAATCAATCCACCCCCAGGTCAGCATGTACTTCTTACGATCTTTCGCTCGGTAAAGCGAGATGAAGAAATCAACCAGAAAGAAAATGCAGATACAGAAGTCTGCGTATTCCAGAATCTGTGCTTCTTCTGACTGGGGCGCGATCAAGGTCTGTATTACCAGCATGAATAGAACCAGAACACACAGCGCCATCATAAACAGCTGATAGGGGGTAATATCACGCGCGGCAGCAGAACTCATGGGCACTCTCTTTGGAATGGACAGGTTACTTAAACAGCAGTTCTAACTCACTGAAGGCTATTCCAGCGCGGCACTGGCCATTGTCGTTTCATCGGTCTCAGATTCTTTCTCTTCCCACCATTCCGCAGCAAGGATCGCATTCCAATCGCCGTAATCGTGACACCGCCGAAGGGCCTGTCGCAGATCGTAAACAGACTGATATCGATCCTCTCGTTTTTTCTCCAGGCATTTAAGAATGACTTCTTCGATGTCGGACGGAATAGACTTTTCAATTTCTGAAGGCGGAATCACCGTCTGGTTTGTATGTGCGATCATGACAGCCATCGCGGAACCGTCGTTAAACGGGGCCTTTCCCGTGAGCGTATAATAAGCAATGCAACCGAGGGCATAGATGTCACATCGAGCATCAAGGTCGTGTTCGCCCATGACTTGCTCGGGGGCCATAAACTGAGGCGTACCACTCACCACTTCGTCAGAGGTCAACTGGGCCGAACCTGGCTTCGTCGATTTCACGAGGCCGAAATCGAGTACTTTGATAAAATCACAGACGCCTCCACGCTCGGAAACGAACAGGTTATCCGGTTTCAGATCGCGGTGCACGAGACCCGCATCGTGCGCTTCGACCAGGGCATCGCAAGTTTGATCGAGAAGATGCAGAGCCCTGGCTGGTTTCAGAGGACCATAATCACGAACCAGATTTCGAAGACTCATGCCAGGCAAGAACTCCATCACGTAATAAAACACACCTTCTTCAGTGTGCCCATAGTCGTAGATCTCGATTGTATTCGGGTGCGTCAGACTGGCTGTCGTGCGTACTTCACGTTCGAAACGTGCGAGAGCGATATTGACAGGTCCTTCGCTATCCTTGATGAGTTTCAATGCACACGGACGTTTTAATAACGAATGTTCAACTAGATGAACTTCCCCCATTCCGCCCGCTCCAATTTTCTGAATCAGCCGATATTGACCGTACTCTTCGGCCTCATGCATTTGGGCTCGCATTTTATTCAATATTCCGGCGCTGTAAACGGCGAGAATGCAGCCCACCAGTAGATTGGAAGCCATCACGGAGTGATGGGAATGGGAAGTCAACTCGGTGATTTCATCCATTAAGTGAGGGTGAAACAGGTGGACCAATAAAGTGACTATGAAAGGAGACAGCGCCATCGTTGCGACGACTTTCGCGGTTTCCTGCCAGCGATGGGGAATGAAAACACCAAAACTAAGAATGATAAACACGAGTGACATCAGACCACTGAATCTGTTTGTTAACAGTTCAGCTTCGCTGCTCAGATCAAGTGCAGAAACGATTGAAGCATACCGTTGATAGATCCACATCAGAACAATGAAGCCAAATAGTAATCCTTCCATCCACCTCAACTGTTTTTGACTGTAGTCGCGATAGATCAGCAGTACAGCAAGAAAACCAGCCAGCCCAATTAACCTGATGACGACGTAAATGTGGTAAGTGTCATGGCCACCAGTGATAAATTCAGCGTTAAAGAAAAGACTCAATCCCAGAAAACAAACATTGAGTACTAACGCCAGTATCACAACAGCCTGAAGACGCCATTGTAATAGAGATGTCGTTGCCGACCCGAAACTAAGGCCGGGCCCCTGAACCATCTTTACAGGACGCGGCTCCTGCCTGGTCCGTTCAGCCAGAAGCGTCTCGGTTTCCAGATCGATCACGTCGTCTTGATCTGTCAGGATGACAGTGGGATTATTGTCGTCGAAGTCATTCTGAGGCATAGATTCGGTTTTCGTCAGGAAGATAGTGGCTTATGGAGCGTTAGAAACAGAGTCGAGTGAGGATCAGGGTTTGGCATCTTCCGCTTTGGCATCTTCCGCTTTGGCATCTTCCGCTTTGGCATCTTCCGCTTTGGCATCTTCCGCTTTGGCTTCTTCCGCTTTGGCTTCTTCCGCTTTGGCTTCTTCCGCTTTGGCTTCTTCCGCTTTGGCTTCTTCCGCTTTGGCTTCTTCTTCGATGCGGTTTAATTTCTGCTCTGACTTTTTCAGCAGCTTCGTTCCCTGCTTACGAGTCGCTTCTTTGACTTTCTGCGTATTGGTTTCGGCCTCTTTGAACAACGTGTCCGCTTCCGATTTGATTCGTTCGGGAAGTTTCATATTGTCCCCCCCTTTGCCGCTGTGGAGGAACGGTAAGAAAGTGAACACGAGGATTACGGCAATAATCTGAAACATCGGCCCGAATAGTTTTTTGGCCCCCTTTTTCATGGGCTTCCAATTCTGGTAGAGGTAATAAAAAGTAAACGGAGGAATAAGGAATAGAATTCCCTGCATCAGGCTCTGACGGAAAGGGAGCACGGCCAGGTGAATCAGGTTGATATAAAATCGAATGACATTCACGGCAATGATGCCGCTCGCCCCAATCAGCCCAATATTTTGAGATTGCCACAGAATGCTGATAATCACCATTGCAATGAAGGGGACGCTAACGAGGTAACCAAAATCGTTCAGGTTATCCAGTAAATGTCGGAGTCCCCGGAGTCTATCCCAGTAGAACTCTTTCATGGCGCCGGGAGCTTTTGACTTCTTGCGTTGCTTATTTATCTGATGTTGTTCGCGCCAAGGTGTGCGAGGCGTTTTAACCTGATAAGGACCTGATTCTTCCTCTTCTTCCCAGCGACGTTCATTTCGCTGAACTCGGTCCAAGCTATGCTGGGATACGGCAGCTAAATCGACTGCGGAAGGAACGTGGTATCCTCCCGGTTGTCCATTTGCTTTGCTGGAAGGACTGGCTTTTCCCAATCGGTAATGCCCACTCTTCGAAGCACCTGACATAACGGGAGTTGGGTCGGGGATGTGAAACCGATGCTGGCAACTGTTGCAATGGCCCGCCTTGCCAGCGAGTTCGTCTCGTACAGTGAACTGACGTCCGCATTCAGGACAGGCGAAACTAATGGGCATAAAAAGGGGCTCCGGAAATACAAAAAGAGCAAGTTATATAAAACAGTAGATGTGCTCCTATTGTGCCATTTCAACCCACAGTGGTCTACGAAAAGGCTTCATTAAAGCGTCCGAGAACAATAATTAAGATGAACAGATCCTATGGGAACTCACCAATGTTCCAATTCAATGGGATAATTCTTAATTAATTTCGGTGCCCACTGGTGTCGCCGGTTCTATGGAACTGCTTTCGGAACTATTTTCAAACAGCTCATCTCCATCAGTAATACGAAACAATCGATGCATCCAGCCACCAATGTCGTCGAAAAAGGTGTAAAGTACGGGAATCGCCAATAACGTCAGCAGAAGTGAAAAACTCTGACCACCAACCGCGAGAACTGCGATCGACCTGCGTTCTTCCGCTCCGGGACCAGTCGCAATCAATAAGGGCATCAAGCCTGCGACGAACGAGACCGTTGTCATCAGAATAGGACGAAGTCGGTCCCGGTTGGCCTGCATAATCGCATCATGTCGATCCAACCCTTCGGCACGCAATGCGTTGGTATGGTCGACTTGTAAAATGGCCGCTTTCTTCACGACACCAAACAGAACCAGAATCCCGAGTGCGGAATAAAGGTTCAAGGTTTCACCTCCAAAATGCAAACTCAACAGTCCGAAAGGAACAGCGAGAGGAAGTGATAGTAAGATCACGAAAGGATGTACCAGGTTTTCGTACTGGGCGGCGAGCACGATATACATCAGGACGAAAGAGAGGATGAAGGTCCAACCAAAGTCTGCGAGCGTTCTTTCCAACTCGCGACCACCTCCGAGAACCTGTGTACCATAACCGGAAGGGATTCCCACTTCATCCGCAGCCGCGCGGAGCGCATCAATCCTGTCAGCCAAGGCATAGCCGCCGGCGATGTTCGCTCGCACGGAAACCATTCGTTGACGATTTAGCCGGTCAATACGGGATGCCGATTCTTTATGTTCAAAACGTACCAGGTTATCCATGCGAACGGTGATCGGTCGCGAGCGCAATTCTTCATTCACAATTACATTTTCGTCTGCTTCGGACCCGCCGCGAACAAATAGTTGTGAAATTGAATCGATATTGTTCCGGTCAATTCCTACGAGTCGAAGTTCAACGTCATAGGCATCACTGGCAGTCTCGTCACGATAGCGGGATACGCGGTCATCACCTCCAACGGCAATTCGGAGAGTATCCGCGATCTCTTGCACGTCGATTCCCATTGCCGCCGAGCGATCACGGTCGATACGGACGAGTAACTCGGGATTATCGATTCGCAGGGTCGTGTAAACGTCGACGATACCGGGAATCTCTTTTGCTTTTTCAGCTAGTTTTGCACTGAAATCAAGCAGTTTTGGCATTTCTGGCCCCGTGGTCGCAAAGTCGATATCGACAGGCGCCCCCTGCCGCAACGAAGTCAGGTTACGCACTGAGGCCCGCATTCCTGGAATCTCACCGAGAGCCTTCCGGACCTCGGCCATTTTGTCTCGTTGAGAATAGTTTCCTTTAAAGGCTTCTCCCGGATTTCCCTTAAACAGTCCCCGAAAGAATCGCCCTATCGAGAAAGTTCTTTCCTGACTGTCCTGCAGGCGTATAAAGAACTCAGCGCTATTCACAGAACCAAAACTTCGTGTACCGAGTGAAGTCATTACTGTTTCGATACCGTCAATACGCTGTAGCTTGGTTTCGATTAAATCGATCGCCTCACGCATGGCGGTCAATGTCACCCCTTCTCTGGCTTCGGCGCGAACTTCAAACTCGGACTCATCGACATTCAGAGGAATGTAATCTCGATTGACCAACTGGGTGAGGGGAATATTAGAGAGCATTACCAGAATAGAGATGATCAGCACTAGCCAGCGCCACCGCATCGCTTTTCCGAGCATCCACAGGTAGCTCACTTCCACCAAATGATAGAATCCTCGGCGGGAGGCAGGTTCAGAGCCTTCGTCTTCTGGATTGACTTTCTTTTTAAGAAGCAAGCGACTGCACATCATCGGAGTCAATGTAAAACTGACGAATAGCGAAATCAGAATGGCCACCGTCGCGGTTACACCAAACTGAAACAGCATTCGACCTGTCACACTACTCAAAAACGCGACGGGCAGGAAAACGATCACCAAAGACAACGTGGTTGCCAACACAGCCATACCGATTTCTTTGGTTCCTTTAATAGCGGCATCTCCCGGCGCCATTCCTTTCTCTTCGATGCAGTGGAAAATATTCTCCAGCACCACAATGGCATCGTCAATCACCACCCCCACCATCAGCACCAGGGCCAGCATCGTCACGTTGTTTAGTGTAAAACCAAACCATTGCATAAAAGCGAATGTCGAAATGATCGACGTTGGAATCGCGACCGAGGCAATCAATGTAGACCGCCAGGATCGCATGAATATCAAAACCGTAATACAGGCGAGAATACTTCCCGAGATTAAATGTTGTTCAATTTCGTGCAGGGCCGAAACGATATAGCGAGACTGGTCCTGAATGATCTCTACTTTTACATCTTTAGGCAGTAATTCGCGGCACCGGGGGAGAAATTCTTTGATTCCTTCAATTACAGCGACGGTGTTCTCTCCCGATTGTCGTTGAATCTGCAGAATAACGGCCGGTTTTCCATTCAGGTGAGCGAGCGTTCTGACTTCTTTGGTAGAGTCTTCGACTCGACCAAGGTCCCCCAAACGGACGGGGGAACCGTTGATTGTCGCCACGACAAGATCGGGAAAATCACGGGAATGCTCTAGCCGTCCCATCGTGCGTAAGGCGCGTTCTCGCATGCCTTCGTCCAGTCGTCCACCGGGCACTTCTGCATTCTGTCGAATAATGGCTTCCCGGACTTCCATAATCGATAGCCGATGCGCGGCCAGACGCTGAGCATCAATTTCTACCTTCACAGCGCGATCAGAGGCACCTGCGATGGTAACCTCTCCGACCCCGCTGGAAGATTCAATCACGTTTTTAACGTAGTTTTCCGCGAGTACGTACAGCTCCCTCGGTGGTCGAGGGCCGGATACAGCCAGAGACATAATAGGCGAAGAATCGAGGTCGCGTTTCTGCACGACCGGGGGATCAATCCCGGGAGGAAGCCTGTTTAGAATACTGGAGACGGCATCACGAACATCCTGAGTTGCCGCGTCAACATTACGATCGAGATCGAACGTGACAATCACAAAGGATTGTCCATCGCGTGAAATCGAACGAAGCTCATCAATTCCGGCGACCGTGGCGACAGCATCTTCAATGGGAAGAGTGACTTCAGATTCGACTTCGCTGGAGGCAGCTCCGGGATAGGTGGTCCGCACGAAGATCGTCGGCAAGTCCATACTGGGAAAGCGGTCAACTCCCAACTGTGGGAAAGCGGTGATACCTCCGACCAGAAGAGCGGCGATCATCATCAATGCGAAGATCGGCCGTTTAACACAAATTTCAGCCAAGCGAGACAACGGCACGCTCCTTTGGTGGGTAGAGTTTGGTATATGAATCTTATGGAAAGTGAAAGTCGCACAGAATGATGTGGCCCCTATTCACAGTACATCAACTACTTAGCAGGATCTCTCTGAGAAGATTTGTTTTCCGCGACCGCCCTACTCGTGACATTCACACGGGCAACTTCTCCTTCAGTCCCTGTTTGCAGGATTACGTCTCCGGATTGAAGTCCCTTGACGATTTCGATCCTTCCGTCGCGGCGTTCGCCTGTAAGAACCTGTTGTTCCTCTGCGGCTCCGTCGACGACTTTCCAGACCTTTTCTGAACCGGCGAATTCAACGAGCGCCGAAGAAGGGACAACGATGGCGGTCGCCTCTTCATCAGTCACGACGCGACCGGTCGCAAAGAGACCACTTCGCAGTTTTCCATCGGAGTTGTCTATTAATGCCTCAAACAACAAGGAACGATTCGCCAAATCGACAGCGGGGCTGATACGAGTTACCTCGACGACCAAAGGCTCCGGTACAGACTCAATATCGAGCTCCACTTTTTGACCTTTAGAAAGTTGCAACGCATACCGTTCAGGGATCGTTCCACGAAAACGAAGTTGGTCGAGTCTCACAAGAGCAATCGCAGGATCACCGACACGAACAAATGTTCCGGGTGAAATCTGGCGAATGACCACCATGCCTTTAAACGGAGCGTGGATGATTGTGTTTTGCAGGTCATCTTTGGCCAGCGAGACTTCAGCCTGCTTGACTCCAATCAGCGCGATCTTCTCCTGCACGCTGTTAATGGCCGATCGATACCGCGCTTCAGCAACATCGGTGGCTGCTTGTAGTTGTTCCACTTCGGCCAGGGAAATCGAATTGCTTGATTGGAGCTGCTGAGCCCGGTCCAAGTGTGCTTTTGCTTCTCTCCACAGTGCCTTAGCCTCCATCACGGGCGGCGCCTTCTGAGGGTCAAGCGCCGAGATTGGAGTCCCCGGTTGTAATCCCAACGCCGAGCGAGTTTGTAGCAATTCAGCTTCTGCTTGTTCGACACGAAGTTTGAACTCTTCCTGCTTGATCGTGACCAGCGGCGTTCCCTCTTCCACCGAATCCCCCAAATCAACATGGACCTGATCGACTCGCCCTTCGATTTCGCTGCCGATAATCGCCCGGTCATCTGGTGTCAAATTCCCTTGACTGCGAATCTCCCGAGGCCAGGGCTGAGGGGTCACTTCCAGTACAGCGACCTCTATCGTCGGCAATTCCTTTTCGACCGAATCAGAATCTTCATTCGTAGCGGCTGAGCCACAGCCAATGAGGAACAGCAAGGTTAGCAGCAAAAGCCGTCGCATTTTTGAGATTAAGCGAGAACTGCTCGCGGGTATTTTTTTATGTCGTTCAGAAGAAGGCACAGGCAATATCCTATCGGGCTTTGGCACAATAGCAGCGCAAGCTTGCGGGGGGAGGAAGGATCTTGGGGTGGGAGGGATAAACTCAACTGGGGTTAACCAATAATGAAACACCGGAAGGGTTCGTAAGTTTCATTTAAATGAGCATACTAACCAAAATTATAGAACATAATCAGTGGCTATAGGTACCCTTTCTCCGCAAGTTTTCAGCTGGTTTTTGCCTGACACTACCGGAGCAAGAGGTTTAATATGACTATTCGAACAGGTGATCAACCTGTTTACAGTCATTCCCCTGAAGAGGCGGGTGGGTTTTCCAGTAAAAATGAAATTAGATCGGCCATCTGTTGCGGGGTGATGTCTTTTTCAAGACCTTCCGGCATAAGCGACTGCCCGGAGCTGGTGATCTCATCGATGTTTTGACGCAGAATCGTCTCCTCTTTTCCTTCAGCTCGCCTCAGGGTGATACTGGATGCCGTCTCGGCTGCGATCACACCGATTGCAGTGCGTCCTTCATCAGTGATGACAATGTAGTTCAGAAAGTTCGGAGAGACTTCCCGGTTGGGGTCGAGAATATGAATGAGAACCTCAGCGGGTGTTCGGTTTTTAATCGTTGCCAGATTGAAACCAACGTCATGACCCTCATTACCCAGTTTATGACAAGATGTACACAAGCGACGAAAGACTTTTTCTCCTCGCATGGAATCCTTGTCCAGTTTGATCGCGGACTGATATTGCTCAATCACTTCGGACCTCGGTCCAGGTGTGTCTGTCGCGAATAACTTCGCCGCTCGTTCTTTAATCGTTGCATCCCGATTTTTCATGAGCAGACCACGACGGATAGGGGAAATCTCACTGACGGGAACACCCCCATCTTCAATCGCATCGAATAATGCATTAATTCGTTCCGGTCGTGAGAGTAAAACTTCAACCACCTCAGTGCGTACAGTAGGAGTCAACTGTGCGTACATGACCAACAGTATTTCAGGAACCGAAGGATCAATATACTTACCAAGGGCATCCACGGCGGCGAGTTGCAGTTCCGGTGGTTGCTGGGGATTAAGAAGTTCTTTGAAAAGTGACTTCACTTCGAGCAAGGGTTTGAGCGCAAGTAGCTGAATTGCTTCCACCTTCGTCTCTGGCTCGACATTGTCTTGACCGACAATCTCTTCTGCCGACACGAATAATTCTTCGGATAAAGTATTCTGCCGGATAACGGTAAAGACGTTTAATCGACTACGCTGCATCCCATTTCCTAATGCCGTCAGAATACCAGCTCGAACAGGATCGAATGTCGGTTCAGTTACTGTGGAAGCTTGTAGCAAATAACCGAGCAATTGCTCGATCTGGTTGGGTTGTTTGCGAATGCCAATCATTTCCGCCAATTGTTCTGCAAATTCACGTCCTTCCGACTCCATAAACGCACGGTCAGCCATCATTCCAAACAAGAGCTCCGCTTCATGACCACCGGGTGAACTGAGGATAGCCGTTCGAGTCCAGAGATCACCTGCGTCCTGCCTTGCGATCTCGGCCAAGCCTTTGCTAATGGCTTTGGAATAGCGTTCTTCAGTAACCCCGCCAATGGATAGCGCGACTTGAAACCGAACTCGTGCGTTTTCATCCCGTGTCAGTGGCATTACGTGGTCCAATAACAGCTTCTGCTCTGGTATAGCTGCTCGGGATGGAATGGGCCGAGTTTCGAGTAAACGAGTCTCGGCCAACAGGACGGCTTGCTCCCGTACGCGTGGGGACTCATCCTTAAGGGCCTGGACCACGTCGTCAAATTCGAGTGCTCCCAACCCGTTCAGAGACCAGAGCGCATGGACTTTGGCGATGGGATTTTCACTTTGGTTCAGAATATTGCGTAATGGATCAACAGCAGCCTGATCTTGTCGTTCGTAAATCAGGCGATGGGCAGTTTCGCGCCACCAGCTGTTGGGATTCTCCAATTCAGCGACCAGTTCACTAATAGTCGCACTTCCTAAGTGCGGACGCCGGTGAACCTGATGGCCTTCCGGGTAGGATGGCGGCGCCAGTCGATAAATCCGTCCCCGATCGCGACCGCTCTCGAGGTCGAGATGAGCTTTAATGTCATCCGGAATCGACCAGGGGTGTTCGATCGTCTCGCGATACATGTCCAGAACATGGAGGGTTCCATCGGGGGCATTCACAAAGTTGACGGGGCGGAACCAGTTGTCCGTCGATGCCAGGAAATCGACTTCATCCTGAGCCCGATTGGCAATAAATGTCGGACCAGCCGCTTCCAGCTGATAGCGCATCACCAAGTTTCCAGCGACTTCGGCAATGAATGCGTTTCCATAAAACTCTTCAGGATACGCAGCACCGCGATAAATCGTGATCCCACTGGACGAGGTCACATATCCCGTAGCAGCCATTTCACTCCGTGGAGATTTCTTCGTGGCATCTGACGCGAGTCGTTGGGCATTGATCACTCGCCAGGGTTCAGGAGGGCTGATGCGAAATACCTGAATGGCGTCGCCTGCAACGGCGGAATCGTTAATTGCCTGACTGACGGGTAAGTCGGGATTCCGCGCGAGATATTTTTCCTGCAGGACGATATGCTGGGCGGGATTGCGAATGTTACAGATGTATCGATTTCCGAAATCATCGAACGTATTTCCAAACCGGGCGCCCCCAGTCAATACTTCAAACGAGTTGTCCGTCGGATCAATACGAAAATCATTTCGACGAAATTGAATCGGTTTGGCGCCGGGATCATCTCCCGGGGTAATGGAACCTCCATTACTTCCACCGGCAGCGTAGATTTTATGATCGAGTCCCCACTTTAGATTGTTCATCACTGCTTGAACATTGAATTTACGGAAGCCAGTGAACACCTTCTGGCGGATATCGGCTTTGCGGTCCCCGTCGGTATCTTTGAAGTACCAGAGGTCGGGAGTGGCGGCGACGAAGATGCCCCCTTTCCAGAAGGCGACGCCCGTTGGCCAGGAAAGCTTATCGGCAAAGATATCACTCTTGTCGAACTTTCCGTCGCCATCCGTGTCTTCCAGAATCCGAACGCGTCCGATGGGGAGCGATGTTTGTTCCTGCCAGGCGACATCGTGTTCGGGCCCTGTGTAAGGGTAGTCGCTCATTTCTACGACATAGGCGAGGCCGTTTTCGTCATACTGCATTGCAACCGGGTCGTAAACCAAGGGTTCAGCGGCCAGCAGTTCCATCCGGAAACCCTGTTGCAAAGCGAACGATGATTCCGCCTCATCTGGTTCCAGGGGTTGGATGTGTGGCAGAGCTTCCGCCAATACCTCATCAGTCTCATCCGCAGCCGTGTTAGCAATGAACTCCACGGTGAAGAGAGAGAGAAAAGCAAGGGCTAGAAGTGAGACGATCGATTGTTTCGACATCATGAGTCAGATTCTAATTTCAAGAGAGTCAGTGTTGTCGTTCGGTTCTGTCAGGAGTCATTCCGAAAACGATGAGCATTCCCGAAGCTTATCGCTTCACGTTGAAACCATCCCAGTTCCGATTCGACCATTTTTAATTGGGCCGACTCCAAATAAAAGAAGGGGCTATGCGAACCAAACAGAACGCGTTGGGGAGAGACTTTCTCCAATAGCTTTTCAACGCCCCCCACACCTTCCAGCATCGCAATGTCAAAACTGACGTTTTCAATACCTGTCAATGGGGCCAGCTTGTTAAGCGGAAGCGCACGAAACGCATTCAGGATCTGTAATTTAAGCTTCGGCCGTATGGTTACTAAATCCGCGAGTGGGGCTGCATCAACATGCGGGACGGGCACCAGAGGATGGTGGGTTCGCTCGTCTTCCATGCTCAGGACCAGCTGAACGATCAAGTTCTGTTCCACTGCGAGATCAAGCAATTCGGCGAAGTCTGGTATAGTAAGATCGTATCCATGATAATTGGGGTGTAAACGAATTCCGGGCATCGAGTAGTCTTCGCGACATCGACGAAGATCTTCTCGCCAGTCCGGAAGCATGGGATTCACTGATCCAAAGGGAACCAGCAACCCTTCGCCAGTTATGCGGCATTCTTCTGACAATCGTGCGTTGACACTGGCGATGTCGTGGTGAAACAGTCCGTCGAAACTTCCTGCCCACGCTTCGGTTACTCCCTTCTTTCTTAACTTGCCAATAAGCTTCGCAGTTTCATCACCCGGCAAGCGTCGGAACGGCCAACGGGAGAGATGGATATTGGTATCAATGAGCTCTGTCATCAGGACGCGAATCCTTTCGTCTCCAGAATGGGTGACAGCAAACGCTTCAAGTTTCCGGCGAAGATCAACTGTTTCTCTTCATCGCTGATCTCGGCTCCATATACCTTCGCCAACTGGGAGGCAAAACTTCGTCCACCGGCGTCACTTCCATAGATAACACGTTCGGCTCCAAGTTCACGTACTGCCATTTCGACGAGTCCGTTCGTAGGGTCAGATCCAGCTATGCCCAGAGAAACATGGGGGTAGTTGCGCACAGCACGAATTCCGAGTTCCCAGTTTCCACCCGCATGACCACAGATTAATTTCGCTTCCGGATGGCGTTCTGCCAACGCAATGAGATCTCCGGGTGTCGATTCCCCCGGTAGATTGCCTGTTGTTTTGATCCAGGTATGTTGGAAGACAACTGCGTTTAAGCGAGTCGCTTCAGTCACGATAGCATCGACGGCGTCATCATCCGCTCGTCCGGCGACCCATAACTTCACACCGACCATCGGCCCCTGCTCGATACAACGCTTCATTTCGGCCAGACTCGTCTCTAAGTGTTGAGGGCTGACATAGACATAAGCAAGTGCCCGGTCTTCTCTCTCCTTAATAGCATCGAGAACCTGGTTGTTCTGGCGAATGAGTTCTTCTGCACTGGGAGTCGTCTGGAATGGCCAACCCATGTAGAGAACCAGCTTGGAGATACTCAATCGGTCGGCGTATTGAAACAAGTTATCCATTCGATCCGCCGGGGTCTTGCCTGTGACACCAGAAAGATGGCAATGCTGGTCCCAAATTTCGAAGCGGGAGGGAGAGCCTGTATTGAGTTCCAAAGATTCTTTCGCGCCCTGCTCTGCAGCATCACTACTGCTATTGAAGGCGATTCCCATCGTCGCCGCCAGGGAAACATTCAGGCCCAGCCATTCGCGCCGAGTTAGTGGTAGATCGGATTCATCAGAAGAGTGAAATTGCATACGCTTCGCTCAATTGGCTTACAGCGGTGTCGGTTCAAGGGGGGCATTTCAGATCATTCCACCTTAGCCCACTAAATGACCCCACGCAAGCAACTGAAATGAGAGAAACGACTTGCGGCGATCTTCAAATTCGTGCAATTGTTTCGAGATTACTCCGGATTCCATGAAAGATTCCCGCAGGGAGAGTGTGTTAATATATAGACCGCCCCACCATCTGAAAGTCGTTATGAATATTCCTGAAACCCGAGCGAGCCTGATTCTCCGATTGTCCGACAAAACTGATGTCGAGGCGTGGGATGAATTTGTCACCATTTACCAACCGCTCGTCTACCGGTTGGCGTTAAAAAAAGGATTTCAGGATGCCGACGCACACGAATTAGTACAGGAAGTCCACCTGGCCGTTTCGCGAGCGGTGGATCGATGGGAGCCGATTTCAGGCGGCCCCCGGTTTCGAGACTGGCTGTTTCAGATCGCCCGAAATCTGATGATCAATTTTATGACTAGACGCAAGTATAAACCCTGGGCAACGGGCAGCCCTCAAATCGAAGCTCTATTGAACGAGCATGCCGATCCCCATGGTGAAGAATCCCGGTTATTCGATTTGGAATTCAGACGCGAAGTTTTCCAATGGGCAGCATGTCAGGTCGAAGAAAACGTTCAACCCAGTACGTGGCAGGCATTCTGGATGAGTAGCGTCGAAGATATTCCAATTCCTGAAGTTGCCGAACGACTGCAAATGACCGTCGGAGCCGTTTACATTGCCAGAAGCAGAGTAATTGGTCGTATTCGCAACCACGCCCACAAATATGCAGAAGTTAATGACAGGAGCAACGGATGAGTAATCAACAAGTGCATTGTGACGACATGCAATTGAATTTGCTGCTTTCGGGAGACATAGACAGCAACGAAGTACAACTGTGGACAACTCATATCGATCATTGTCAGCAGTGTCAGGATCGACTGACGGCAAAAGCATCGGATGAACAAGGTTGGCAGGATATTTCTGCGTTTCTTCGCGAGGGCTATAAAAGTGATCGTGGCATTTCACATGAACAACGTTCCCAAACCAGAGCGTTCGTTCCCGACCTTAATTTTCTGGAGAAACCTCCTCACCCTGAGTTGCTCGGTCAATTAGGTCGATACCAAATTGAAAAGGTGATCGGTTGCGGAGGGATGGGGATCGTCCTGAAAGGGCATGACACCGAGTTGAATCGACCCGTAGCGGTGAAGGTACTTGCGGCCTATCTGGCGAACAGTGGCGCCGCCCGTCAACGGTTCGCCCGCGAAGGTCGCGCGGCTGCAGCGATTGTTCATGAACATGTCGTCGGAATCCATAACGTCGAAACGCAGACAGAAGTTCCCTATCTAGTAATGCAATACATCCCCGGCGATTCCTTACAAACACGGGTTGATCGCCAGGGACCATTAACGGTCACCGAAATTTTACGTATCGGTATGCAGGCAGCAGCAGGGTTGTCCGCCGCCCATGCTCAGGGTGTAGTCCACCGCGACATCAAACCATCCAATATTCTACTGGAACAGGGAGTCGACCGAGCGATGCTGACCGACTTCGGACTGGCCCGCGCCGCAGACGATGCCACTTTGACCCGTTCCGGCATCATCGCCGGTACACCGCATTATATGTCACCGGAGCAAGCCTCTGGCCTGACGATCGATCATCGTTCGGATTTATTCAGCCTGGGAGCCCTGCTCTACTTTATGGCAACGGGACATCCTCCTTTTCGTGCAGAACAACCACTCGCAGTGCTGAATCGCATCTGCAATGATCGTCACCGGCCTGTCTGGGAAAACAATGCCGACATTCCGGATGACTTGTCTGACGTTATCAATCAGTTATTACAGAAAAAACCAGAGAAGAGATTCGCTACGGCGGCACAGGTGCAGGAAGCCTTACGGCAACTCCTCGAAAAGTCACAACAACCCGGTGCTTTCCGACGCCGAACTCCGATCAGAAGGTGGTTGAACAATCATAAAACACCCCTCATCAGTTCATTACTGATGGCAGGACTGCTTGCTTTAGTAGGAATCAATTGGTATCTGGCAAAAGGGCCCACCCAGCCTCCATTCGTTCTCCTGGAAAGCGATCAGACCCCTGAAGAAGTAACAAGTAAGTCTCCTCAACCCGTATTTGTTGCCCCCCGGAATCCATTCGATGTCGAAGCAGCCACGATGGCGATTCAATTTCTCGATATACAACCCAGCCAGCAGTTTGCAGCCGATTTACTTCTTACACAGCAGCAGTTGGATCAACTCGAAACCATGCAGTCAGAATCCGTTCTTTCTTCTCCAACGTCTACAACTAATCCGGAATGGACACAAGAATTGGATGAGATCGAGAACAGTTTGAATAACCTCGAACAGAACTAAACCAATTGATTCCACTTTTCACTACCAAAGGAAAACGGACAAATGAATAAGAAATCTATTGTTGCGATCGCCATGATCGGCTGCCTTTCAGTCTTCTTTGCCTGGGAAGTCCGAGCCATCGCTCAACAGTTAAAAAGTGTCGAATCAACCGGACCAGTACCGGAAGAGGTTCCCGTTAAACAACCATTTCAGGGGGCCGATGAACCTATCTTTGGTACACCTTTCAGTAATCCCCCATTCAGTGACAATCCCCCTCCAATTGTAGATAACTTTGAAGGGAGCTCTTCTAAAGAAAGATCCATACCACAAAACGTTATTTCACATTCTGTTAAGATTTCGCAATCTGTTTCCAATCTCCACTCAGCCAAAACAGATGAGGAAAAGAAGCAAGCGGAGACAGAACTGTCCGCAGCCCTCTCTGCCTACTTTGACAACGACTTGAAAGCCCGCGAACGAGAAGTCCAGGCCGTGCAGGAACGTGTCAAAAAGCTTCAAGATAAACTCGATACAAGACGAGAAGCAAAAGAAGAGATCGTCAATCTACAACTACAGCTCATGGTCAATGAAGCCAACGGATTGGGCTTCTACAATGGGGCTAGCAATGTACCCGGTCAATTTAATCCACAGCCAGTACCGTATAGATCGTTTAACAATGATCAAGTTAACGAGGAATGGGAGCCATCGTCCAAGAAAGCACCCTTTCAAGAACACCTCGACTTAGATGATCCATCAGAGACTGATCCTTTTGGATAAAAATCCGGGTTAATCGAATGACGGAATGTCCACTCACCTGGTAACGATATAACATTGCTAACAGAACGAGCTTTATGATCGAGAATTCAGGTCTTACAAACCAACGAACCTCAACACTCAAGCAAGTTGAGGTCGCGGGCTGGAGAGCATGACTGTCTTCGCGAAGCGGCGGAACAGCAATGCCACCTCACCGATCAACCAGAGGCAAAGACAGGGAATTGTCAGCCAGCCGAAGGGATCGAGATATTCACGGGTGACACGTTCCACCATTTCACCGAGCGTTCCCTTATAGAGACCTTTACCCAGACCGATGAAAGGATGCGGACGGAGCAGGCGGTATTTCCCTGTGCGGAACCAGGCCATGCCGCGGTCTCCTCGTTTAGCGGCAATCACGAGGGCGTCATCGACCTTCTTGCCCGACTTGACTAACGCATTGACTCCTTCTTTTCCGGCGACGTGCAGCGTATACCCGCCCGCCGGAGTTCGTTTCATAAAGTCCGCTACGATCTCCAACTGCTTGGGATTATCGATGTGCCTCATCAATCGCAGCATCCCCGCGGGTGTCGACTGTTTGGCAATGACTTTTACATTCGTAAACAGTTTGGTAACCGCCGTGTAATCACCTGTGTTTTTCGCCCGTTTCAAAATCGCCACAACCGACTTGGACATACCCGCTGTCAGAGAACCTGTTTTACGAGCCACTTTAAGCAAGGCAGCGATCCAGTCGACTTCTGGAAGCAAAGTGGTTGCCAGACCCACGGCAGAGAGGGCCAGAATAACTTCGTCAGAATCGCCATCGACGACTTGTTTCGTTCCTTGAATCACCAAGTCGCGCACGTCGCCCACAATAATAAAATCGGCCGAGACCGCCCCGATCAAAGCTTCGACCGAATCCCCTTCGCCGATAACCGCTCCACGCAACAATTCACCACCGCGGCGCAATAGACTATCCCGCTCATCAACGACATTCTGGCGGACATACTGCAATCGCTGCAGTTGATCGCCTGAGAGCTCCTTCACACCCACATCCGCCACCATGATCGCCTCGGCGTATCGATTTTCTTCCGCCAACTGCTGGACTTCAGCGATATAGTCCGCGGGGGGAATCATGTTTAGCTGCAACCGGGCGAGACGGTAAGGATTGTCGTCGATAAAAATCCAGAGAAGGTACACAACCAGACTCAAACGGAGCAGGTTCCATTTACTTATCCAGACCAGCTTTCCCAGATGGAAGGGTGAGCGGTTCATCGGTTTTCCTTCCTACCCTCGATAATTATAGCTTATTCTCGTAGCGAACATTCACGTAGGCCCGCTCACCTACGAAACGACGAACCAAATCTTCAATCTGTTCCTTCGTTGTGTCGTGGACTTTTTTCATTTCCTCTTCCGAGAGTGTCTCTTTTTTGGCTTGTTCGTAGAGTTTCTTTCGGGCCAATCCCAGGTAGTACTCTCCTGCCCGAGTACGAAACCGGGTGCCAGTGACCTGAACGACTTCATCAATCGGGTTACTCCCATCGACTTCTACCGCGATTCGCTTCGGGCGTGGGACCTCAATATCGTAGCCACCAAAGACCTTTCCAGCATGAAACGCATTTGGCTCCAGATTGGAGAGATCAACGCCATAGACATAACGAACAGGGGCTTCGACGACTGCGGACACATCGCCCCTCCAGGAATCCGCACTCATTCTTACTCGTACTTTGGAATCGATTACGACTGTGACTAGATTTAGGGACCGAGTAATCTCAGCAACCTCAGATAGTGGACGAAGTCTCCCCGTTTCATCAATGTGGGACGCCATACTCGTCTCGGTCAATGTCTTCTGCTGCTGCGAATAAAGCAGACTGGCAACGCCAGCGAAGAGGAGAATCGCAATGAAGCCGAAAAGACCGTTAAACACCAGCGAAATCGTGCGGGCCTGACCTGTTCTCAGAAACGAATCATCGGTATGGTTGGTCGCCTCAAGTGAGCCAGCGACATTGTGCTCGGTCGATTGAATCATCGGGCACTCCCTGAAGTGGAGAGAAAGATATGCAGGCTCAAACGCCTTATCGCGAACACAGCCGGTAGTGGCAGCCCAATACCACTTTCTGAATAGCTGGTCGCTTTTCCAAGTCGTTACTCTGAGCACTGATAATTGTAGCGCCGTAAGTCCCGTCTGGTACGATATTTTAACAAATTCTGGAATTGAACCAAGAACTTGGAATTCGATCTGGAAATCGCTGTCGTGCAGATTAGCCCGAACCTGTTTTTGAGTATAGGGGAAATTCTGGTCTCCCATTCACAGACACATATTATGTGAACTTACAGCCGCAGCACAAAAAAAGCCCCGGTCATCCGTGGAAGACCGGGGCTTTAATATTTTGGACAACAGGATATGTAACCTGCTGTAAGCTCCCTTTAAGATGGGTTGATGTAAACGTTCGATCTGAAATGACTTCTCCCCGAATTCACGCCGGAGAAACCCAACGAAGAGACGATTCAAGTCACGTCCGACCGGACCATCAGACTTGATCACACAGCTGTGGAGTTCCGCGTCGAATGCGTGTGCGGCTTCAAGTCTCACCTGTGATTCACCGTGCAGTGCTTCGGTCGCAAAGATTGCGAGCAACAACGAAGCTTCCACATCGGTCATCTCTGCTGATTCGTGAAAGGTGTATTTGATGAGAGGAGCTACCACGATTGCTTCCTTGAACTAGCTGATTAAAAGTCATTACTAAACACATACGCGAGCGTTCGCGCAGTTGTCCGCGATTACAAATATTTTTGAAGCCCCTCGTCTTCGAAGAGCTGGCGTAGCTCGGCTTTCGTTTTCGCCACCTGTCGCCGCGACCAGCCTGGACGCCGGCTGATGGCGTTGGGCGAAGATTCCTGTAAAAGCTGCATGAGTTCACGTTGCCTAGAGGAAAGCTTTGACCAGATCGAAGCGAGGTCTTCTTTCAACTGAGCTGATTCAAGATGATCACGAGGGCTTTGTCGCGTATGTCTTTTTGCCGCTGTTTCGGACAGCACCAATGAATGTTCGACGCATTCACCGTGTCCGTCCGGCATCGATGCATTTAGGGACGCAGAATTACGGCGGTAGTCGCGCATGGCGGCTGTGCGCGATCGAATCATCGACGTCGCCTTATTCTTGATGAGGCGATCAATGAACGTCGTGAGTTGCGCCCGACGTGGATCAAATTTGTCGACCTTCTTCAGGACTTCGAGAGCCAGTTCCTGTTCGATGTCCTGCCGATCTGCCTCTGAGAAAGCGGAATGGCGAATCAGCTGTCGCGTCTGGACGCAAATGACTCTCCGGAGGCGCGAACCGGAACCCTGTAATGATTCCGGCAATCCACGCGGCCAGGTATCAGAATTCTCAACCGATTGATTCTCAGGGCATCGTGCCGAAATCGTCGGGGGGGGAACCTTTATCAACGCTAAACTCCTTTCGCAGATGGAACCCGCCGGAGTGGCGATTCCTATGCGATGGAGTTTTGCCAATTTTGATAGATAGTTCGGTGCCTTATTGGTGCCTTATTGGTAATCCTCTTTATTCATAGAGTATTTCAAGATCTTTGCTCTCGCATTCCCTTTTTCCGAAAGCCAATAACCTCCGCGCGGACCAGTACTAGCGAGGATGAACCCTCGTTTCTTTAACTTAGAAAATACAGATTTTAATGCGTTAGAATCGCAAGTCGGACCGAATGCCTTTTCGTCAATTTTCGCTTGGGTTTGGCGGGAGTCAGAATCAGTCGACTGCATTTCGAACATCGCAATCAATATATATTGTTCGTTGGGAGACAGTATTTCATCGGACTGCCGTTCCTGCGCTCTAATGTGCTGGACACCCGACGAAGTTGCCTTCATATGACCTATCCTCTTACTCCTGGTCTTGATCACTTGCATTCCATTCCGCACCTCCACGGATGCTCGGTCGAGAGAAGGCTGAGGTTCCGAATTTGAGGCATGTTTTTTTGAGCGGCGAAAAAACTGTATTCCTTCAGCGGTCGCATCGTAAAACCACACAATTTTACTTTTTCTAAGCTTGATTGGTCCATCACCAAGGTATTGAACACGCGGGCAGTCTTGGAGGATTATCGTTCGGCGCGTCAGTGTGATCAGTTTCAAACCTAGTAAATAAATCAGAATCCCTCGGAAACGAGATTGTGAAATATCCGAGACTTCTTTGTAAAGTATATGTTTTTCCATTCCAGTTGCCCCCTGTTGAGATTGCTCTACAAGAATGCCCAGAGTTTTTAATTCGTCCTCTTCCAACTCCAATTCGTCTGTCATATTTACCAATCTTTACATCCAAAATATCAAAACCCGGACAACTTACGATCTGTCGACGTATATGAAAAGGAGACATTTCTCTGTTAACCAGAAGGTGAAAAATGAATTCTCCTATTTCCAGTCTCGAATTGGAATACTCCTCTGACATAACTGCGTCGGAAATTCGCCGAAGGAAACTGGCATCTCTGCTGGCAACCGGAATCCGTCGGCACAATTCCCACCGGAATTTGAAGACTCCCAGTTCTGAAATCTCCTCGGAAGAACCCGCGAACCGACTTGTAATCTCACGCGAAACGAGCCTCACTGTGACCAGTGGTTCACAAACTGAGAGTCCCAGAGAGTAAGGAGCAACGCATGGCATTGAACATCAAGAAAGAACTCGCGGTAATGGAGCGAAAATCTGTTCGTGAACTGCGAGAGGTATACGAGGACGTGTTTGGGGAGGCGTGCCGATCTAATCACAAGCAATGGATCATCAAGCGGGTCGCCTGGAGAATGCAGGCCAACGTAGAAGGCGATCTGTCCGAGCGGGCGCGGAAACGGGCCGAAGAACTCGCCAAAGATGCTGATCTGCGAATGAAATCGCCCGTAAATCGATCCCCTGCGGAACCGCAAACCGGAATGCGACGCGTGACTGGAAAGATCACTTCATCGCACGACCGTCGTCTTCCCATGCCCGGGACGGTTCTCATCCGAGATTACAAAGGAGAAGAAATCCAGGTTATGGTCCTGCCCAACGCTTTCGAATACCACGGTGAGACCTTTAAATTTCTTACCGCAGTGGCCCGCGCCGTTACGGGATTGCACTGCAACGGGTTCCGCTTCTTCAATCTGACGGATAAGAAAGCAAGCAAATGATCGATGTGAAAAGCCCGATCCGGTGTGCCATCTACACTCGGAAATCCACGGACGAAGGGCTCGACAAGGAATTTAACAGTCTGGATGCCCAGCGTGAATCTTCTGAAGCCTACATCGCCAGTCAAAAGAACGAAGGCTGGTTGTGCCTTCCGGCCCGGTACGATGACGGCGGTTTCACCGGAGCGAACATGGAACGCCCCGCCTTGCGTCGCCTGCTGAATGACATTGAGGCAGGAAAGATCGACTGCATAGTCGTCTACAAGGTCGACAGGCTCTCCCGATCGCTTATGGATTTTTCCCGGATTGTGGAGACCTTCGACAAGCACGGCGTTTCGTTTGTTTCGGTGACTCAACAGTTTAACACAACCAGTTCAATGGGCCGGTTGACCCTCAATATCCTATTGTCCTTCGCGCAATTCGAACGAGAGATTATCTCGGAACGAACGCGCGACAAAATGGCGGCCGCTCGACGAAAAGGGAAATACGTCGGTGGTGCACCGATACTGGGGTACGACATTGATCGTGCCGCATCCCGACTGGTCGTGAACGAACTGGAGGCAATCCAAGACCGAGAGATATTTGACATGTATCTCGATCACCAATCTTTATTGTCCACCGCCAACGAACTCACTCGCCGTGGTATCGGGACGAAGGAGTGGACCACCAAGAAAGGTACGACCAGAGGCGGAGCCGTATTCAACAAGACGAATCTATATGGTCTGCTAACGAATGTTGCCTACATCGGAAAAACCAGATACAAGGACGAACTTTTCGAAGGTGAGCACGATGGTATCGTTGATCCAGAGATATTCGAAAAGGTGCAGGGCATCTTAAAGTTAAACTGCCGTACTGGTGGAAAATACGTCCGGAACAAGTTCGGAGCCTTATTGAAAAGGCTGCTCTACTGCACTCCCTGTGATTGCGGCATGGTTCATTCAATAACCAAAAAGGGGAACAACCGGTACCGGTACTATGTCTGTAGCAATGCCCAGAAGCGAGGATGGACGAACTGCCCGACCAAGTCAGTGCCGGCAGCCGAAATCGAAGCCTTCGTCATCAACCAAATCCGGGCCGTGGTGGCCGATCCCAGCATGATCGCCCCCACATTAGCCGCGGCACGGAGTGAAATTGAAGCGTCAAAAGAGTTAAAGGCGGAACAACGGGCCACAGAACGCGACCTGTCACAAGCAGACAAAGAGATCCGGACACTCGTCGCAGAATCAACAACACAGATTCCGGCCTCACGTCTCGCTGATCTGCATGACCGGATCAAAGCAGGAGAACAACGCTTACTCGAGATCGACGACGAAACGGAACTATGCCGCAAGGAACTGGTATACGAAGAGGTTGTTTCACAGGCTCTTCAGAAATTCGATCCCATCTGGGAGAACCTGAGTGTGCGCGAGCGGGTTCGCTTGGTCGAGCTTCTGATTGAGCGGGTCGACTACGATGGGGTGGAGGGGACGGTATCGGTCACCTTCCATCCAACAGGGATTATGGAATTCGCCGAAAAACAGGAGCTGGTGGAAGAAGTAGCATGAACAAGTTGAAAGTAACATCGAAGGTCTATTTCAAGCAGGGAAGACGCAGTCGGAAACAGATGTGTCTAGGTGAGAAACCGAAAGCTCCCCCCGGTAGAATCCCGCGTGTGGCCAAATTGATGGCTCTCGCTATACGGTTCGACAACTACATCGCGTCGGGCGTCGTCGAAGACTATGCGGAACTGGCGCGACTAGGACATGTCACGCGAGCCCGAATCACCCAAATCATGAACCTACTGAACCTCGCCCCCGACATTCAGGAAACTATCCTTCACCTGCCGCGGGTCGAGTCCGGACGGGACACCGTTACCGAGCGGGATCTGCGACCAATCGTGCTGCAGGAGGACTGGCGACAGCAGCGGAGGATGTGGAATGCTTTGGCCCCCAAAGAAGGTTCGTAGTTATCAGCAAACGCAAACTAAAGCATCTAGGCGATTGCATTTAAGGCGGCGGTACATAGCCTCATACCTTCGGCGGCGCCTGAATGTACACACGTGATCATATCCCTCGTTTCCGATTACTGGAGCCCCCAAGTTTCAGAGAGCTTGGGGGCTTTTTTCGCTGTTATTACGCGTTACTGCGATCCACGGCCCGTCACCAATTGTCTCTCGTACGAGTGAAAAGATTTCGCACTAAGGCAACTGGTGTGTGCTCTCGCTTTTGGTCGCAGAAGAAGTTTCAAAAGAAGAATGGATAAAAACGCAGCCACTTGTTAACATTTGGCTGCGTTTTTATCCAAAAAGAGAAAGAAAAAAAGAGAAAAAATGCAGAAAACAAGTAAAAAAGCACTAAAAATAATATCAAAAAAAGGAGGAATAATTCGGACGAGAGAGGCTCTCGAATACGGAATTCACCCACGAACCCTCTATTCGCTACGAGACCAAGGCGACCTCGAAATCATTTCGCGAGGACTGTACAAACTGTCGTCTCTACCGCCTGTAGGTGACCCGGATCTGGAACTGGTGGCCGGACGCATTCCCCAAGGCATCGTATGCCTAATATCCGCACTTGCGATCCATGAACTCACCACGCAGATACCGCACGAAGTTCATCTCGCCATCCCAAGGACGGCACGATATCCCGTCTGTCATGAAGTCCCCATAAAGATCTATCGATTTTCCGATCTCGCATACAAATCGGGAATCATCCAAAAAGAAATCGATGGCTTCAAGGTTAAGGTCTATGACTCGGAGAAGACCCTCGCGGATACATTCAAGTATCGGAATAAAATCGGGCTCGACGTCTTCCTCGAGGCACTCAACAACTACCAGAGACGTAAAGATTCTTCACTGCAGAAGGTACTGGAATACGCCAAAATCGATAGGGTTTCGAAACAGATCCGTCCATATCTGGAGGCCACAACATGACCAAAAACATCGCAGCCTCTGTACGACAGAAACTTTTAAACATTTCCCGCGAAAGGAAGCAACGTTTCAACGAACTCCTCTTACGATATGCTCTGGAGCGGTGGCTCTACCGGTTATCCCAAAGTCGCTATTCAGAGAAGTTCGTGTTGAAAGGAGCCATGATGCTGACAGCATGGCAAATACCGACGACACGCCCAACCAGAGACATCGATATGCTCGCCCAAATATCCAACGACTTGGATGCCGTACTAGGAGTGATCATAGAAATCAATCAGACTGAGACGGAACCCGATGGATTGATTTTTGATACCGAGAACATAATAACGGAGCGAATCGCCGAAGACGCGTTGTACGAAGGAGTGCGCGCCCGATTTCGAGGCAATCTGGATTCCGCGCGACTGGATATGCAAATCGACATTGGATTCAGTGACATTGTTACTCCCGGGCCGGTGGATATGACCTTTCCAACGATTTTGGACCAACCCGCTCCCCAACTGAATGCCTACAACCCAGAGACCGCCATCGCGGAGAAATTTGAAGCGATGGTCAAGTTAGGAGAACTCAACAGTCGAATGAAAGATTTCTATGACATATGGGCACTGTCACAATTCCATTCATTCACTAAATCGTTGCTCGATAAAGCAGTCCGGTCCACTTTCCGACGCCGGGACACAGAACTGGATACGAATGCATCGTGCTTCTCTAAAGAGTATGGCACATCTGAAAACAAGCAGAAGCAATGGCAGGCATTTTTGAAGCGAAGCCAACTGAACGAGGTCGCTCCCGCAAATTTTGAAGATGTTTGGAAAGCTACGATCAAATTCCTAGAGCCGATTATTCACCCGCAAGAGGACGAACTAAAATGGGAGGCAGGTGGCCCCTGGAAATAATAGACGGTCATTCCCATCCACTGGAAACCTCAAATCGCTTAATCAACACCGTCTCTTTTCCTGTCCTCTCCGAACCTGCTGTTGCGTGATTCGCAAAGACTTTGCTCGCGGGACCTCATCCACACCGAGCCAGGTCAGAAAGGGACGGAGCAGACTCGGTTCCAACTGCAGGACGGTAGCGAGCGCATGTGTCATTCGGTTCTCAGGCTGTTGGTATTGATCAAAGATATTTCGCATGCCGCAAATTCTTTCTAACCGTTGTCCTCGGGCACCGAACCGAACGATGGTGTTAACCCAAACGCCTCTCCAATGCAGAGACACAGAGACTTTTCGAGGGTTGCTCTCGGTGTTCTTACCGAAAAGGTACTGTTTCTCACGGGCTCCCGTATCTCTGATTCGAAACAGAGAAAATAAGGCTATGGAAGACCGGTTAGAGACCGGCAGCTGAAACACTCCATACTAAGGGTGAATTCCAACTGCGCACAAAAAAACGCTGACCACTTTCGTGATCAGCGTTTTCGTAAACCTATGAGGAGCGAAGATTCGCTCTTCCTTTTAAAGCTCCCCCGCAAGGACTCGAACCTTGAACCTAGCGGTTAACAGCCGCTCGCTCTACCAATTGAGCTACAGGGGAATATGTCGCGTATTGTAGCAGCGTAACCCTTTGAGTCAAGCAATCTTAGCTGGTCTGTTCTGAAATAAAAAACAGGTTGCTAATCGCTCGATTTTTCCCAAAGCCTGGGCGGTTTACTGCTCCAATCGAGTAGATACAAATAGACGAATCGAGGTTCGCTTGCAAGCCAAACCACAGCCGGTTTTCCCGGTTTTCGACGAAATCGTCCGTGATTTACGGTTCATTCTGCCGGTTCGGTCGACCGCTGCTTTTCCATCACAACCCGTCGTCCTCTGTCCTCGTATTCGCAGGAGGTCATATAGGCCCGGATCAGCATGATTCCACGACCAGAGGGGCGTTCCAGATTTTCCAACAAGGTTGGATCGGGGATGTCGCTGGGGTCAAAACCAGGACCTTCGTCCTCAATCTGGATGCGGACTGCGTCGTCATCGATTTCCCAATCGATGTGGACTTGTTTATCCGTCGCGTATTTATTGCCGTGCTTGATGGCGTTGACGATCGCTTCTTCCAATGCCAGCTTGACCCCGAAGACGTCTCGCATCGTGTAGTCTCTTTCCTCGAGCATGCTCACGATGCGTTCCTGTATCGCCTGTCCTTCAGCAATATCGCTGGGAATCGTTACCTGGAATGATTCGCTAGCTGACATAACAGGGAATACCTTGATCACTGGTTTGAATAAACCAATTCAATACAAACAGTGGAAAAGAGAGACGGCATGAAGGGAAAGTAAGGCAGATGCGTCGAGTTTAACTTCGATATCAATGGAGAGCGAAGTAATATTCAGACGAAAATATTCATTGCTGGAATCAGGATAACTCGTCGAAGAGAGATTGAGTAAGTCTTTCTTATCAATTTTCTGACCTGCTCACGCAGGTAACAGTCCTAAATCTTATACACAAAAGTTCACCTAAAACGATTGGAGTGCTTCATCAGAATCATCACAAATCGTGAAGACCTGATTCAGTTTCGTGATCGCAAAAACCTCGTAAATCTCGGGGCGAATACTACACAGCCGCAAGTTGCCCTGAGCGGCTTTCACTTTTTTCTCCATGGTAATCAGCTTGCCCAATGCGGCTGAGGAGAGATATTCGACGCTCGAAAAATCGAGAATGATTTTCTTGCGTCCATCCTGCTCAACCAGAGCGAACAACTGATTGCCAATTATCTGGATGTTTGTTTCATCGAGAATTTTATTATCTATGAATTTGGCGATTGTGATATCGCCGAATTCGTCTATATCAATTCTTCGGAGACCACCGCTCGACATCTTTATCTTCCGTTCAATGAAGCCAGCCAGGGATACACTTACTGAAGCGACAAGTTCAGTAAAGTGGGTGAGATGTTTCGTAAAGGTTAGTTCAAACCTGCGAGTAAGCGAATCCGTGAGGTTTCTCAGGACTCATACACGCAAAGTAAGACGAGACTGGAATAATTGCTGAGAAAGGAACCGTAGGTTGAACATGACTAGATACGTCCTGTTCTGAAAGGCTCTGCGTACAGGAAATCCTGTGTTGTCTTCCACTTACGAGGTAGACACCTATGATCGCCCTTTCGCGCGTACCTGTCAAGCAACTTCAGCTTATCACATGATTTGCGCCCAGCCAGCGGAAGTCCACCGAATCGATGCAAATCGCTCAGGTTTATTTGCTGTAGTCCGGTCAGGTAAAACGGACACGAGCGCGCAACTACCCAGCTTAGGGATAGAGCGACTGCTATAAGTAAGGGTTCACCACATTCTGATTTAAGAGAAAACACGCTGCGGCCGCTGATATAATATGCTGTGATATTATATTGTCAGCGGGATCGCAGATGCACAGTCTCAAAGTATCAGGACTATTTTACGCGTGAACTTCGCTTACGAGCGTTTTCCGTAAGATGCATCTTACGTAATCGAATGATGGTTGGAGTGACTTCGACGAATTCATCATCTTCGATGTATTCGAGAGCCGCTTCCAGCGTCAGTTTTCTGGGTGGTTTCAGCACGATCGCGTCATCAGCACCTGAAGAACGTACGTTGGTCAGTTTTTTCTCGCGAACTGGATTAACGACCATGTCCGAGTCGCGTGAGTTTTCACCCACAATCATACCTTCGTACACTTCTTCGCCAACATTCACGAACATTTCTGCACGATCCTGCAATTTCCAGAGGGCGTAACCGACAGATCTTCCAGAAAGCTGAGAGATCAGAACACCATTTTTACGATGGGGAACTTCTCCTTCGACCCGTTTGTAGCTATCGAACTGGTGATGGATCACCGCTTCGCCTCGAGTTGCGTTTAACAGACGTGTTCTGATACCAATCAGACCACGAGCTGGAATGGAAAACTCGAGGTGAGTCAACCCGGTGTCGCTCGCTGTCATTTCCACAATTTGTCCGCGTCGGTTACCAGCGATTTCCATCACGGGTCCCACATCGGCGGTCGGCACATCGACAACGAGAACTTCGTAAGGCTCGTGCCAGACACCGTCGACTTGTTTGCGAATGACTTTTGGTTTTCCAATCGAAAGTTCGTAACCTTCTCGTCGCATTTGCTCGATCAGAATCGACAGGTGCAGAATACCACGGCCGGACACATAAAAAGAGTCTCGGTCTTCTGCCTCTTCGACGCGTAGGGCGACGTTCGATTCGAGTTCACGTTTTAGTCGGGCTCGCAGGTGACGAGTCGTGAGGAACTTTCCGTCTTGTCCGGCCAGAGGAGAGGTGTTGACTGTGAACAGCATCGACAAAGTCGGTTCGTCAACGGAAATTCGCTCCAGAGAGGCTGGATTGACGGGACAGGAAATGGTGTCGCCAATTTCCGGATCAGGCAGACCAGTCAAGGCGACAATGTCTCCCGCTTCGGCTCGATCGACCTCGGTGCAACCCAGTTTGTCGAAGACTTCCACGCGGGTGACTTCGCCGGTATCGTGCCGACCATCTTCACGCATCACGACGACCTTCTGGCCTTTTTTCACACTTCCACTGGCGATGCGGCCCGTAACAACTCGGCCGACGAAGTCGGACCAGTCGAGGGTAGTACACATCATCTGGAATGGACCGTCCGGATTAACATCAGGGCCAGGAATCTGTGCGAGCACCATATCGAGCAATGGCTCCATGTTTCCTTCTCGAAGAGCAGGATCTTCACTGGCATAACCATCGCGGCCACTGGCAAACATGAACGGAAACGAGAGTGCCTCTTCCGAAGCGCCCAATTCGACGAACAATTCGAAGGTTTCGTCGAGGACTTCTTCCGGACGGGCATCAGGTCGGTCAATTTTATTGACAAGTACGATCGGTTGCAGACCGCATTCGAGGGCTTTCTGAACGACGAAGCGTGTCTGAGGGCGTGGACCTTCGAAGGCATCGACCAGGATCAATGCTCCATCGGCCATTCGCAGGACGCGTTCCACTTCTCCACCGAAGTCGGCGTGACCAGGGGTATCGATGATATTAATCTTTACCCCTTTATAATTCACGGCGATATTCTTGGAGAGAATCGTGATCCCTCGCTCGCGTTCAAGATCGTTGGAGTCAAGAATACAGGCTTGAGATAACTGCGTATCTCGAAACTGACCCGACTGGCGCAGCAGGCTGTCAACTAAAGTTGTTTTGCCATGGTCAACGTGTGCAATGATTGCAATGTTGCGTAAATCGTTGCGGAGCATAGAATGTCACCAGAAAATGTTTTTGGAAAATCCGCGGGGTATTATCCCGGGGAGGGAAATATAAGGGGCAAAAGCGGTACGGTATGACGGTGGAGAACTATCTCTGGGAATGTCCGTCTGTCCGGAGGGTCGATTAGGCGGGAACCTGTAGACTCCTTGTTAGCACGACTGCCAGCGCTGAGCGAGCGGCGGAGTTTAGCAGATTTCCCGGGGAAAGAGATAGTCCCAATTTGCCTCATAGCCCCTATAGGGGAGGAAAATTTACCTATTCTGGCTCCGGAATCGTCTCGACATACCAGGTAATGGAAACTGTACATCAAAATGACCACTGAAAAGCCCCATCTGGACCGTTCAGCAGCATCTCTTCCTCTAAAAAGGCAGAGCAAACACTCAAATCGACCTGCTCTCCTTATTTCGGTCCGCAATGGAGCGGAAGCCAGAATTGTTTTGGAAGGGGGAGTCGATTTTCTCGACGTTAAGGAACCCCTGAACGGCCCCCTGGGAGCCGCTTCCAAGGAGACACTGAACGAAATCAGTGTCTTAATGGAATCCGCCCCTGATATTCATTTTAGCGCCGCCCTCGGAGAACTCCAGAACTTTCAGGACGAACGGAATGCATTCTCACTCCCGGAGGAGGTCGATTTCGTCAAACTTGGGCTCTCTGGATGCCGGTCCCGAGCCGAGTGGGAAAGTGACTTCCGCCAGCTCCAAAGTGACATAAGTGGCTTAACTTCACGTGGCCAGCTAAATTGGGTCGCCGTTGCCTACGCCGATCACGGGACCTGTGACGCACCCACTCCGGACCAAGTACTGACTCTGGCAATCGAAACCGGTTGCGTAGGATTACTGGTTGATACCTACTCCAAAAACGGCCTGTCCACTTTCGATTTCATGAGTGCTGCTGAATTGAAACGTCTCCGTCAAAGCTGCCAGAGTCACGATTTATTTTTTGCGCTGGCGGGCTCTATCAGGCCAATTCACCTTCCACAGATTCGTGACGTCGATCCCGATATCATTGCCGTTCGCGGAGCTGTATGTAAAACAATGGACCGCACAGGAGAGATCAGCCTCGCTGCAATTGAACAGTTTAAGGCGTCTCTGCGTGCCGTCGCATCATAATGCAGGATGGCTTTGCAGCAGCCATTTTGCAACATTTGCCTCATGTGGAACAGAATGCTACTACTGCACGTCGCCGAGTTGATAGTCGTCGATCTTCTTATGCAATGTATTTCGATTGATCCCGAGTTTTGTCGCGGCTTTGGTCTGTGTTCCCTGTGACATTTGCAAAACCTGGAAGATCAACTCTTTCTCTACGAGCGACACGATCCGTTGATGCAACACACCATCAGCGTTAGCGTTCTCGACCATCCCCTTAGTGACGAGATCGCGGCAGAGGTCTTCCAGATTTTTACCGCTGGAACGAGTTGTTCGAACAGGAGCCAAACCACGTACATGGGGGGGGAACAGTTTTTCTTCCAGAACTTCCCCCTGTGAGAAAACGATCGCGCGTTCGATATAGTTCTGAAGTTCCCGTACATTTCCAGGCCAGGAATATTTCTGCATACAATTCATCGCCTGGCGATCTGTCGTGGAGATCTTTTTATTGTTCAGCTTTGAATATCGTTCTACGAAATAATCAACCAGCGCGGGGATGTCATCGGCCCGTTCGCGCAAGGGGGGAATGTCGATCGGAATGACATTGAGGCGGTAATACAGGTCTTCCCGGAAGGTCCCCTCTTCAACCAAATCGAGAAGATCCCGGTTGGTAGCGGCAATGACCCGGCAATCGACCTGGATCGTCCGGGTATCCCCTACTCTCTCAAATTCATGTTCCTGAAGCACACGGAGCAATTTTACTTGAAGCTTATAGCTGACAGAGTTGATCTCATCGAGAAAGATGGTACCTCCATGGGCGGCTTCGAATCGGCCTGTTCGATTTTCGTGAGCAGAGGTGAATGCCCCCTTTGTATGCCCGAACAGCTCACTTTCCAGCAGGCTCTCTGAAAGCGCCCCACAATTCACTCGAATAAAAGGGCCAGTCGCCCGATTGCTGAGTTCGTGAACTGCTCTCGCGATCAATTCCTTTCCTGTACCTGTTTCTCCCGTCAGCAAAACCGTCGCCTGGGTAGGCGCCGCCTGACGCGTAAGTCGATATACATCGCGCATCACATCGCAGTAACCGATCATGTCGGGAAGAACAGGAGCATCAGATAGCACATTATCCATCTTGTCGTTTGTATACTTCTATAGTGTAAAACGGCCACGAGTTGACTTGCGGACATTCTAGGCAGTAATGCTTCGGAAATCATTATCAAAAGTAACGATACATTTTATGTTTTTTAAATACGCGGGATAATTCATGTTAAGTTGCAAACAACCTGCTCACGCATCGACCCATTTGCCCCCTACGCAGACCTAACTGCCCATTAATGTGGCACCCCATGTGGTTGAAACGCAGTTTTAGCCCGTTTTTTTACTTACCATGCTAAAAGCAAAAACCGAACCACGATGCGGTTGAAGTAGAGAATATCCAATCCAAAAGCAGTGCAGGACGAGAAGACTGCACGTAAGCAAAGCTCATTTAGCGGCTTTGGGCCATAGAGAGAGGCGGGCAAATCAGGAAACGAGACACAGGTCCGACTAGATCCTATCCAGGATAAGTATGGCGGCTATCGGTCCTTAAAGCCCTTAAAAACAGTAGGCTACGCCGCCAGAACACGTTACGGTTATCTGGAATGATCTAGCGTAAAACTTCGCCCAGACGTTCGCTGGTGAATTTCTGGAGTAGCTGCCCCGTTTTCACTCGGTCTGGTTTGAGTTGGCCCATAACAGATGAAATGCCGTTGGAAACTTCCGGTGCCAGAATATCTTTCCGGCTCTGTTTGAGCAGGACAATTTCTCGATCCGTCAGTAGTAGACCGTACTTTTGGATATGCAGTTTCAGCTGACGAGCTGCTTCCGCACGAACCCGGTCTTCCCTTTTAGGAACATAAATTTGCCGGGCAATCGCTGACTGAGCATTGTAGGTGCCGACATGGGCCAAGCTGATCAAAGCGTTTCCAACGAGGCGCGGATTCGTCAAACTGTTGATTAATACCGCTTCGGCAGTACGCAGGTCGTACAATTCGGCTGAATGAAACTGGCCGATTTGGGCCAGCCAGTAAGCTGCGAGCTCTTGTTGTTTCTTTTGATCAACCTGGTGAATAGCAGAATGCAGTTTGTGGTTTTTTGCCAAGCTTTCGACGACAGGTCGCATTGTAATTGAATCATTAGTCTCCTGTACGTAATCAATTCCAGGATATCGACTCGCCAAAGTCTCGGCCACATCGCGTATTTCCGGTGGACCGTAGATTACGATGGGAATCATTTTAGTTCGAGCGTCGGCACGCAAATTGGCAATAGTGGCACTCAATGGCCACCGAATCGTGTTCGGCCGCAGGACAACGAGTTGCACGCCTCGATTCTGAGCAGCTTGCCTGAAACCTTCCCGGCCCGTTGTGACGGCGATCGTATCGTATTGAAGCTGATCGAACAGGTTCGCAGTCATGAGAGTCGTCTCAACACCCGCTCCCACCACCACCGCTTGTTTATGTCCATCATCCAGTAACGTTTCAGACAATACAGGTACGACACGGTGTGAATTTTGGAATGGTTCCGTTGGACGAAACTTCAAGATTGTCTCTGCTGCCGCGAATTGCACAGCGCGATCAGGGGAGTTCAGCGATGCGGTGATCGAAGATCCTAGCTCGTAGAGCAACTCAGCTTTGCCAATTTCCCCTAACACCTGCAGGGTTGCATACGCCGCCTGGTGATAATTTGCTTCCAGTGCCTGACCCAATGAACGTGTCACAAGCTCCGGACCGAGGGAGAGAGCAAGATCATGAGCCGACCCTTGACCGGTAATATGAGGAGTATCGTCTCCGTTACGCCGTTCTGCGGCTAGCATGAAGCCCAACATTAACGCTTGCGATTCGGGAGCATTCGGGCTGATCGACAGCGCCTGATGAGCCTGCAGCAAGCCTTCGTACTGGGCTCGCTCATATGGAGTGACCAGCCGGGATTGGACGGTCTTCTTTTCGACATCCCAAGTCCATAGTTCCACTTGTTTCGAATTAAGCTGTGGCGTCTGTTTGAAATTGTTGTGGGCCAATTCAGTCAATTGGGCCGCCGCCATTTCCGCTTTGGATTCCTCCGAAGCAATACTGTTGGAGACATTCCACTCCTGTAACGTTTCCCGAGCAAGAAGCTGGATACCTGCAGGTGAGTTCGCACTGTAGGCCAATGGCAAAATGGCGGGAACGGCTTCTTTCGCTTTCAGGAAGCGAAGAACTTCCAGAGCCGTCACTTGAACCTGTTCATTCGAGGACTGCAGGGCTGCCATCATCGCTGGAACGGCCCGCTTTCCCATTAAGATGAGAGTCGTGGTGAAGACTTCACTGCCCAATGTTCCATCATTCGTTCCCAGGCGAGAAACAAGGTAAGGAAGCGTCACATCGCTGTTATTTTTGAGTTCCAGTTGAGCAATCTGTTGCTGCTCGGGGGGGCCACCAAGTTGATCTATTAACGCATTGATTCGTACAGGATCGTTACGTGATTCCTGTAAAGCGGCTGTGACTTTCTCCAGGATCTGAGTCGATTCTGGTTGCAAACTTTCTGTTCGCGACATTCGTAATACGGCCGTACTACCCGTGTGCTCGTATATTTCTCGCCAGGTTTCGAAGGATAATTCGAGAGCCAGAAGTTTAGTCATATAACCACGAGCTTGCTCAAATCGACCAAGTCGAGTCATCAGGAAAGCGGTGTCCAGCAATTCCGTGGGAGTTTTGGGTTCTTGCAGCAACAGGTCGGCATCAAGATCAGGCGGCAGCGCAGATGTATCCGTTCCGGCGGCGGATGACGGATTTCCTTCCCCCTGTGCGACGGCACGAAGGCTGAAACCGACCAGCAGCAGTGACAAGATTATCAACGAGCACCAGATCAATCTGGGCATGCATCCACTCCAAAAACTGTGAACAGAGATTTCCTGGAAATTCTCCAACTCATGCCGAGGCCAGAAATTGGAAAATCAGGGCAAGCCGCTTCTGCAGCGAAACAATCTCTGATCGAACCGAACCCGCATGCTCAACCAACCTGGCAGAAACCACTCTTCACAGATTAAACGAAACCGGAATCAAAGGGCAAATGAAAAGACTGGCAAAACAGGAAGTCTACGAAGGACTCCAGGCTGGTCGAATGCCCCATTAAGCCTGAAGTCGTGGATTCCTGTTCTGTAAGTCCGTAACTCTCGTCGGGTTAACAAAGAGTCCTGTATCGTCAATATCGAAAGTTGCACCGAAGAGCTTGAACGGGAACTCGCTATCCGAAATCGACACGACAGGATTCTTCCGTCCAGCCGTTAAAGTTTAACTACCGGCTACAAATATGTGTTTGATTCGACTTCATATAGAACAAAAAGCCAGTACTAGGCCTTATAGATTTTGTCTCGGCCTTCGGTCACATTCTTGGTCGCATTTCGAGTGTCCAGGACCATTTGAGCGTGCTTTACGATGAAATCGTAGTCGTAAGCAGAATGGTCCGTGGCAATCAGGACGCAATCCTGAGCGGCGAGAAATTCCGACGTCAATTCCTGGCTTGCCAAGTCAGGGACATCATGATGACGCATTGGAGGCAGGCGGGGAACATGCGGATCGTTGTAGGTCAGTTCGGCTCCTCGCGACCGAAGAAGGTCGATCAGCACAAAAGCGGGACTTTCCCGTGGGTCGTCGACGTCCTTCTTATAAGCCACGCCCAACAGCAAGATTTTGCTCCCTTTAATCGGCTTACCCGCATCGTTCAAGAACTCATAAAGCCGAGAGATGACATACTCGGGCATCCGGGAGTTCACCTCGCCGGCAAGTTCGATAAAGCGAGTATTAAGCCCCTGTTTACGAGCCAGCCAGGTCAGGTAAAACGGATCGATCGGAATACAGTGTCCGCCCAGTCCCGGACCAGGGTAGAACGCCTGAAATCCGAACGGTTTCGTTTTGGCAGCGTCTACGACATCCCAGATATCGATATTCATACGGTCGAAGAGTGTCTTCAACTCATTGACCAAGGCGATATTAACGGCCCGATAGGTGTTCTCCAGAATTTTGCAAGCTTCGGCAACCTCTGGAGTGTTGACTGTGACGATCTTTACAATCGCGTGGCTGTAAAGATCGGAGGCCAATTTGCCACTGACGGGATCCATTCCACCGACGACTTTGGGAATCCCTGCTGCTGTAAAATCGGGATTGCCCGGATCTTCCCGTTCAGGGCTGTAAGCGAGGAAGAAATCTTCGCCTGACTTGAGACTGGTTTTCTCCAGAATCGGAAGGAGTACGTCACGTGTGGTTGACGGATACGTGGTTGATTCCAGAACGACCAACTGATCCTTTCGCAACGTGGCGGCGATAGCTTCAGCGGTTTTGACGATGTATTGCAGGTCCGGATCACGACTGTCGGACAATGGAGTGGGCACGCAGATCAACAGCGCGTCTGCCTCTGAGAGACGGCTCATGTCGGCTGTGGGTTCACAGCGATCTTCGTCGATCCAATGAGCGATTTGCTCTGAAGGGATTGTTTTGATGTAGCTTTTCTTAGCTTTCAGCATATCGACCTTCTGCTGGTCGACATCGAAGCCCATCGTTTTAAAGCCGGCGTTTACGAATGCGTTGATCAAAGGCAGACCGACGTAACCGAGACCGATGACTCCTACGACCGCTGATTTGTCTGCGATCGCCGCTTCCAACCGTTGCGACATCTCCCGGAATTCTCCTTCATGTTCCGCTGCGAATGCTGATGAATTGCCTGGAATCACATGGCCGGCTCAAGATTGAATCGGCCAGAGCCACCCGCTTACGAGTTAGCAGTTAATTGCGATTTCCTATGCTAAGAGGATCGGTCGACGCCCGAACCAAATCTGTCGTCCTTAAGGACGTCAAAGTCTCTTTGAACCTTAGCTTCCCTCATCTGGTTTGGCAATAGTGACAAAGAGGGGCTCACTGCTGAAGGTCGACTTCATTACAAAATTCAGGGAGATATTCGCCATCACAGCGACCTGCTGACGGGCTGAAGGGGCCGCTTTCGCGTCCGCCTGCAGGACGATATGTCCTTTTGTTTCTTTGCCAGTCAACAATGTTTTACTCTCTCCGCTGACAACAGAAACGCCAGGCGGAAGAGTGTTACCGTATACCGCAGAGAGGTGCTGAAAGAGCGGATCGAGGCTGACATTTTTGTCGAAACTTTCCGCCCGCTCCAATTCAATATCGATCTTTATTTTTTCCCCCGGTTTCAAAGTGATGTCATATTGGCTGAGGGTCACCTTCCTTATGTCACCGGGGGCATTGATGGAAATGGTATTCATCACCATCGGCCAGTGCCCTCGGCCTCCTCCCGGACGATAAATCTCCTGAAGAGGAACCGCGGTGATTTCTAATGGTTCTGAGTCTTCTGCCGCAGCAGAGTGCTTTCCTGTTCCTCGAATAACGACATTACTGACATTCTGTTTCGCCTCGGGCCTGGCGACGAGAATAATATTCGCATCCGCCATATTCTTATTAAGAAACTGTCCACAGGTCGCTGCCACGCCTTCCGGCAGATTGTCGATATGTAGTTGTATATCTCCATCAAAGCCATTTTTGCGAATTGCCCGGACAAAAATGACTCCGGCTGTACCGGGAGTCAATTGAGTTTTGTCCGTGTCCACGTACAAATCGAAACGGGGCTCTGCGATTTCCGTCTGAATGGCGTAAGCATAAGTCGATCCACCTCGCAGGTGGAGGTCACGAATTTCAAGGAAATAGTTGCCATCAGCCGGAACCGTCCAGTTTTCAATGAGGGAATCACTGTAGGTCATGCGAAAGAGAGAGAGGTCGTCCCCTTCTTGCAACGGATTTCCATTGGTATCCAGAATGCGAATGATGGAATCGATCGAGGACTGCAAGCGGCGAGCTTTAACCTCAAAGGAGAAGATCTGGCCCTTAGTGGCTTCAAACCGATAAAGATCGATTTCCCCTTCCTTGCTGATGACTCCCGCCAGGTATCCAGGCACAATCACTGGCTGTGCCGTCTCCAGAGTTTGGTGCGCGTCCAGTGTTTCCAGGATCGGAGGTTCCTCAGTGACCCATACCTGCACTGGATTCGTTATTCGATCCCCCAGAGATATCGAAACTTCCTTTTCGCCAGTCGATGTATCCGCTGGGAGATCAATTTTTGCGCGAGTATTTGCGGGAACTGAGTCTCCCAATAATTCGATGTCGGATTCGCCCCCCTTCGCGACTACGAGCGGATGAATCAGCGAGATCAAAGGTTGATCGTTGATTTCGACTGCGTATTGCCAGTACTTATTTCCCTGGTATCGAACGTCGCGAATTTCGAGCAAATACTCACCGGCCTCGTCGAAGTGATAGCTCAGAAGAGGATCCGCGAAGAAATGGTTGTCGGAAACGGCCAGTGTGCCGCCCGCCGGAGATCGTAGTGTAATGATGGGGTCTACGTGAGATTGCAGATCGTGGATTTTATCCTGCAAACGCATGGCCCGAACATGAAACGTCCAGTCCCCCGGTGCTCCGATATTGAACTTGAAATAGTCCACATCTTCATTACTCTCGATGGAGCCGCACACCGTCGCGGGAACCGAGATTTCTCGGGCAACATCAATCGTGTTGTTGTTCTCTTTTGCCTGATCTGCGACGACGGGGAAGGAAGTCACCACGATTTGACCGACGGTACTTACCCCCTGCGGTGTTGCGATCCGAAAATCACGGACGCCAGTCAGGGCATTCTCATGAGCCGTGAACTTTATTTTGATTCTGGGAAGCGAAGGTTCATTCCCATCCTTGTCAGGTTTCATCTCCGTCGTAATTTCGCCCTTAACGCCCTCCCCTGAAACCAGAACCTGATACGCACCGTACATGTTATAGCGTGACTCGACCATCATTTCTGACGATTGCCCCACCTGCACCGCTACCGGGTCCAATGACATAATCATCGGATAACTGACCTGAGCGTGCACGTTCGTCATTGGCAGACATGCTAGAGGGATGGCCAGCAAAAACGACGTCATAACGGAATAGGAAATCGAGACTCGAATCATTTTAGGATTCACTTTTTGATTGAGAGTCAGATTGGACGAAAGCGAACGCAATATTAATGCACGAACAGAAAGTCTTTAGAATTCAACAGGGCCCAGAAGAGATCTTCATAGGCTTGTTTGTTGTGTTTTTCCTGTTCCAGAAACTGCTGACACGCTTGTTGTTCCGCCGTTCGGGGCGGGCGATTGAGGGCTGTTAAATACAGTTCGGAAATAATTTCTTCTGATGGAGTCTTACTATCGAGCAACTGCGTTAGCGTCCCCTCTTTGGAGGAGACTTTTTTCGCGATCGTTTCACCGTTCAATGTGTGCAGAGCTTGGGCCAGATTTTCATCGGGGATCCGTTCACATTCACAAACAGAGGCACGGCGGGGTTTTCCGAAGGTGTTCAGGAACTCATTTGGATATTCGGCGTCCGGCAGTGAAATCGCCCGGGTGCCGAGTGGTAAGTTCTTAAATTTTGTTTGATCCCCCGTCGCCAAATCAATGGCATCCAGAAGTGATTCAGCCGTCATTCGTTTCACTTTATAATGACTGTAGAAACGGTTATCGGGAGCATTCTCCGCGGTCGGTTGCGAACTCAGTTGGTAAAGCCGAGATTTCATGATTGTCCGCATCAACTCTTTCACGTTGAAATCGTTTTCCACGAAAGACTTCGTCAGTTTGTCCATTAATGCCACATTACTGGGCGGGTTGGTAGCACGCATGTCGTCAATCGGTTCGACCAAACCATGCCCGAGCAGATAACCGACGTATCTGTTGACGACTGATTTTGCGAAGTAAGGATTCTCGGGAGAGGTCAGCCATTCCACCAACGGGATACGACGGTCGAGTGGATGGTCAACCTCTGCTCCTTCCAGCAGTTTAGGCTTCAGTACTTTGCCTGTTTTGGGATGTTTCACTTCTCCGCCAGACTTGACCATCACGATCGATTCACGACCGAACAAGCCAAACTCCTGACTGTTCTTCGTTCCGATGCGGGCGAAGAAGGCGGCGAAGCTGTAGTAATCTTCCTGGCTGTATTTTTCCATCGGATGATGGTGGCATTTCGCACATTGTAGTCGGACTCCCAAAAAGAGTTGGGCCGTCGATTCCGCGAGATCAGAACTGTTCTTGTTGATTTTGTAGTAGTTTGCCGGACCATTCATATAGATCGAGCCCTTGCCTGAGACTAACTCTGCAACGAAGGCGTCGAACCGCTGATTCTCTCTAAAGGATCCAAGCAGCCAATTGTGTAGAGCCCACATTCCCTGGTCACCCAGATCGCGGCTTTGATTACGAATAAGGTCGGCCCATTTGAGTGTCCAGTACGAAGCATAGGCATCCGTGTGTTTTTGACCTGCTTCTCCTTCGGCGAACCCAAGTAGCTCGTCGATGACAAGATCTCGTTTTTCTGGTTCATCCGAGGCAAGAAACCGACGTGTTTCTTCAACTGAGGGCAATGAACCCGTTGCATCCAGATACGCACGCCTCAGGAAGGTGGCGTCATCTGCTAAAGGAGAAGGTTGAAGCCCCAGTTCTATGAATTTCTTAACCGCCAGTTCATCGACAAAGTTATTGCTTTTCCAATCGGCCAGTTCGATTGATTCACTGTAGGGAGCCAGGAAGGTGGCGATTTCGGCCTGTCCCTCAAATCGGACTAATGTGGTCGCCTGTCCCTTGCCAGTGATCGTGACCACACCTGCATCGTTGATCGAAACCACCGCTTCGTCCATCGAATCGTACTTTGACCAGGCGGTTACATCGCGAGTTTTACCATTGGCGAAGTGCGCGATGACCTGTAATTGTTGTTCGGCTCCAGGTTGGAGTACGCGTTCATTCGGAGTGACTTGAAGGCGGACTATTTCAGACGTTTCCGCTGCTGGCCCGGGAGCTCCCTGTCGGACCCAGTCGGTCAGAATACGGTAGTCGACATCGTCTGTCGTCATTCGTTTGCCGCCACCATGAGGCGCCCGCAATGTCGCTTTTTGAAGAAAGAGGCTATCTTCCGGTACCATGTAGTTAATACGTCGCTGCTGTCGCTCGCGGGTCAGTGCGAGATGATCCTCTTTCGGATTGAATCCGAAGACCGACAGCTTAAATCCTCCTTTGCCATGCTGACTGGCATGGCAAGGCCCCATGTTACATCCCGACTTACTGAGGATCGGGAGGATGTCTTCCATAAATTGAAAGTGCGGTTCGTCGGTTACCCCCTCTACGGTAATGGGAACGGTTAAGCTTTGACCTTCCCATGAAAGCGTCACGGTCGTCTCGCCATTGGCGAGTGCCAGGATTTGTCCCTCCGCGTTTACAGTCGCAACATTCGGATGAGCTGAAACGTACTCCACTTCCCGCGTTGCATCCTGCCAACCATCGCGGGCCACTTGTTTCGAAACGGATCGGCGAACCAGCAACTGAGCGCGTTCCAGATTCCCTTCCAGAGTCACAGCAGCGGGTGTGACTTCCAGTACGGATTCATTTGCTCCCAGAACGATTGAGTTCAGTAAGAAAACGAAACTCAGAACCAGCCCCCAGCACAGGAAGAAGAATCGGAGCATAAGACTTCGGTTCAATATTAACGATCTCGCAGGCAACATGCAGTATCTCCCATCAAATCGCAATGGATCAGATCACTGGGGATTGTGGTGAGGAGTGAGTTATTGGAGGAACGTCAGAAATGAATGCGAATAAGAATCGGAGGGGATAATCGAGATAAAGAAGGAGGCCGCATGTCCACGAGGAAACTCGCGAAACGGCATGGCGTACTCGCTAAGGATGAGAACGCACCGGGTGGGATTCAGATAGGGTTGATCAGAGATGCTCTCTGATTATGGCAGGATCAAAACAGGAATACCACACTAAATTCCGTTGAGAACGGCACTTGAGTTAAATCCATGACCTGCAGAAGACGGGATAATTCAGATAATTCCGTGTAACGGACCACCTGTTACCGCCAGAGCATCAACACGACGGGAGATGTCTGAATCTTCGACGAGTGGTTCCTGATGATGCGGTTTTAAGCGAGCATCAATCACGAGCGAACCATGGCAGCCCCAATGTTTCTGATCCGTAAAGGAATCAATCCCTTCGATGTCTGTGGCGGGATTGGAACGTGTAAATGTCGCCCATAGGAAGTTATTCAATGTCGCCGCCAAAAAGGACGCGTCGTCCACGATGACAATCAATGGAAACTGATTGATGGTCGCATCACGGTTATAGAACTGACAGAACTGTTTCAGGTCATCGTTTCCATCTACATACTCAGGCCCCTGCACTGCCAAGGCTCCCGGAAGGACAAACTGCGCATCGGTGAACCTGTCTGGAAGCACAATTCCGCTGGGCATTTCTGTGGGAAGTTCGCGTTTTACTTTTCCAGCAGCGGCGATCACCAACTTAGAACCCGCGTTTAGGCCAGTGCCGGAATAATCGAGTGTGTCCATGGTAGTACGTGTCTGGAAATGTAAGTCGCGCGTCCAATCGACTCTCGACAGAAGATGGCTCAGGAAGTCGGGAATTTTGTGAATGTCGAGTGCCGGGTTGTCTTCCTTCGCGACGATGAATAAATACTTCGCGAGCGAAAGTTGCCCCTGACCTAAAATTGCGTTGGCACAGGTCAATAATTCCTGAGGGGTGCGATCCTGTGCGTAGGGGACGTACCGCTCACTTCCAATCGCGAGTAACAAAGGATGCACTCCTGAGGCATCCACCGCATTAACGGCATGAACACCTTTAATCACAGAGGGAATCGCGGGGCCGGTGATCTCGTGAATCAGAGCTCCAAATGAAGTGTCCTCCTGAGGTGGGCGTCCGACGACGGTAAAGGGCCATACTGCTCCGTCGCGATGATAGACGTGTTCGACTTTCAACACGGGGAAATCATGTGTGTCGCTGTAATAACCCAGATGGTCTCCAAATGGGCCTTCAGGAAGAACTCGATCTGGATCTATCGTACCGGTGATGCAGAAGTCCGCTTCACCATAAACTGCGGGACCAACTCGTTGAGGCACCATTCGAATTGATTTTCCCGATAACGCTCCGGCAAAGGTGAGCTCCGACATTCCTTCCGGTAAAGGCATCACCGCGGCTAATGTCATCGCTGGCGCACCACCAACAAAGATATTCACCCGGAGCGGTTCCCCCTTCTCAATTGCTGCGGCATGATGCACACCGATGCTGCGATGGATCTGATAATGCATTCCGATTTCTGTATTGTGAGCGTATTCATTCCCCGACAACTGGACTCTGTACATTCCTAAATTGGAGTTCATCAGTGAAGGCTTATCGGGATGCTCAGTGTAAACCTGAGGGAGAGTGATGAAGGGTCCCCCATCTTTGGGCCAACTGACGAGTTTCGGAAGTTGATCGATGGAGGTCCGGTTTTTGAGGACTGGTCCGGTGAATGCCTTCCGAGGTAGCATGTGTAAGGCAGGGCCTAAGACATCCCTGTATTGCCAGGGATGTCTCATAAATTGCATCGGATCGATTTTCAGATCGACTAGATGACGAACCGCATCTAAAGTGTTTCGAAAGATCCAGCGGGTGCGCTCGAGAGTGCCGAAAAGATTAGACATCATGGGAAAACGGCAATCTTTAACATTCGTAAACAGTAACGCCGGACCACTTGCCTGGTAGACACGGCGTTGTATTTCTGCCATTTCGAGATACGGATCAATTTCCTGGTCGATACGAATCAATTGACGGGTCTGTTCCAGATCGGTCAGACAACGGTTTAAATTTGAATATCCCATTGGGAGCAGAACTTCTAAATATCAAACAGGAAATACAGTCAATAATATATCGGCAGACAAACAGCACTTAGATGCCTAAGATGATTATAGTCGCCTCGCATCCGATTGCGCACTGCGACGTTATCATCATTTATGCTTTCCTGTTAATCAATAAATTGATGACAATCAACGATGGCGATTTCCAGGCATACACTTTAATGGAATGAACTGATCTTGAGGGACAATGTGACAATCGAAAACAATGTGTCTGTCGAAAGTAATCAGGGCAAACCAAACGAAGCTCATTCCGAACAGGTAATCGTTCTGGGAGCCAGCAACGTTGCGATCTCGCTCTCCCGGCTAGTTCATTCCATACGAAAATCGATTCCCGCCGAAAGACCTCTGAACCTGTTGATCGCCGGCGGACATGGACGATCTTATGGTATGACTTCGCGTGTTCTAGCCCGGTCGCTTCCCGGTATCCGGAATTGTGGCATCTGGGATGCCCTGGAAACAATTCGACAACAAGAACCCAGAAATTCCTCCCTCCGTCCCAAGGCATTACTCACTGATGTGGGAAATGACTTGATCTATGGCGTGGCGGTAGAACGACTTGTAGGCTGGGTGGAGACGTGTCTGGAGCGGTTGCAGAAATATCAGGCGGACATCGTCATGACAGGAATTCCGCTACAGAGTCTGGCTCGGCTCTCCCCATTGCGGTACACAATGACTCAGAAAATGTTTTTTCCGACGAATTCGAGTGAGCATGGAAAGATGGTCGGCCAGGCAACCGAACTCAACGAACAACTCGAACTCCTTGCAGAAAAGTATCATGCCGCTTTCGAACCGCAACCGGGAGACTGGTTTGGGTTTGATCCGATTCATTTCCGAGGTCGGCAGCGACCGTTCATCTGGCAGAAACTTTGCCAACACTGGTCTGAATTTGATGCTGAACGAACAGACTGGAAGTCCAATCCATTCCAAACGGCACAAAGTTGGCGATGGAAACCGGCGCAACGTGGGTTGTTCGGAAAATCACAAACAACCCATCAACCTTGTTTCGAAGACCAGCAGATGAAGCTTTACTTGTACTAACATCGGTTCCAGATCAGAGATTAAAACGATCAATATGAATGACGAATCCCTTCCCGGTCTGGGAACGCGTGATGTCCCTTTTCTTGATTTGCTCGGTGCTCGTCCCGTCAAAAGAGAAGACGGAACCTACGAACTTCATCTAAAAATCGAACGAAAACACCTGCGCCCACATGGCATAGTTCATGGAGGTGTCACGGCCAGTCTGCTGGATACCGCCCTTGGATTAACAGCAGGTGCGGCTGCCGATACAGACCATCATATGGTGACAGTGCAATTGAATATCAATTACATCCGTCCTACCTGGGAAGGGGAAGATGTGATTGCTCGCGGAGAATTGCAACATCGTGGTAGCAAAACGGCCGTCGTCCGTGGTGAACTTCGGAACGCTGATAATCAGCTCATCGCCACGGCTACAGGCACATTCATGTACCTACCGTTACCCAAAGGAACGAAGGTTGAAAAACCGAATTAATGATAATCCTCGATGTTCCAGGTTACCTCAATTCGCGGCGATTTGTTTTTTCCAGTTTGCGTATTCGCTGAAGAGAACGTGCGCCGGCTTGTAGGTGTACCAACCGTATCCAGTACGCCGTTCCAGATGAACATCGGAAAGTTGATAGACTTTCTTCCCGTCTCGATTACAGAAGAAGGGCTGATTCGTATCGATTTCGTAATACCGCGCCCAGATGGGGGGAGCGTCGGGATCGGACACGACGATTCGGTCAAAGGTCGTGGTGTGGTGCTCAAACACAATTGGATCGATCGATATCTTTTGCACGCGAATTCCTTCAATCTTCACTTCATCAATCCAGGCAACGGCGGCACCAACAGCGGCAATGACGTCTTCGCTCGGATTAGGCAAAGTCATCAGGAAGCGAACCACCTCGGTGCTTTCAGAAGGAGTGATCGAAGGAAGTTCATAGGCGCGGGCCTTCGTTGCTTTTAACGTTTTATGATCGTGCTGCTGGCACCAGGCTGTTTTCTTTCCGTTCACTTCAATCTGACAATCAAGCGTCACCTGTATCGCGCGGGCGAGTGAAGTCTCCAGTTGACTACGAAGTTCGGAATTAATCCATTCGAATTGGGATTCCTGATTTCTGATTTGCAGAAGCAATCGCATCACGCCCGTCATGACATCATCGTTGTACGTGATTGCGTCGACATCTTTACCACGCCAACCGCCAGAGGCATTCTGTTCATTGAGAATGTATTGTAAACCTCGTTCGGCCCCTTCCCGATATCGATCGAGACGGGTTATTTGGTAAACCTTCGAGAGATAGTCGATCTGCGGGTAGGTGTTTCGGTTATCGAGGGTACTGGATCCCATTGCCCCGCCGCGGATTTTTTGAATCGCTTGCGTATCGGCTTTGGTCAACCAGTCGACATTCTTAGCCCAGCCCCCATCTTCGTTCTGGAATCTGAGGAAGTTCTCGGCAATGTGCACGATTTGGTCAGGGCGATAGCGATCGAATTGATGCACTCGACCATCCTTGGTTTCCCAGTGTCCGATGCTGTCTCGAAACAAACTGAGATCCAGCGGTTCGTACTGTTTCTCCATAGCAAGCTGAAGCGGTTTGGCCTGCGAATCGTCAGCTTTCTCGGCGACCAGAGGGAGACAGAGCGAAAACATCCAACCGAATAACAGCACACCGAGTACAAACAAACGACGCATTGCGTAAACCTTTTCACCTGGAGAAATTGAAAGTGATTTCCAAGTGTTCAGTCTACTGGAGCGTAGGCGGCCAAGTCCATTACGAAAGTATCTGGGCTTCGATCCAGGTAGCCTAGTTCAGTTCGGGCGCATGCTGATCGAGCGGCTCAGGTACGGGAACTTCGTGAAGATCTGGATTCGAGTGCGACTGTAATGCAGACTCTTGTTCGACCCGCATTGCCTGGTTCATACCGATTTGGACAGCGTCTGGTTCCCAACTTTGTCGGTAGAGGTCGTTCTCATACAGATAGTCCTTGTAAGTCTGACTGAATCCGGCCGGCTGTTTGTATTGAGGGATTATAGAGGGGCTACACGTTTTTTTTCGCACGGAGACAGGACTGCGCCGCAAGCAGGCAATTTTTTTGTCTCGTTCCACGCGCAGGTAGTAGCAACCGGTCTGCCCGAAACAGACGGAAACTCCGAGGATTAGCAGTATCAGCTTGGAATATCGCATTGAACTTCGACGGGATGGTAGCTGGGGTTAACTTTAACGATTATGCCGCCTGTTCGTTGTATCGTCCTTCCAGCCTCGTAAACTCAAGGCATAAAAAAAGAAGCGTGCTATTTGCACGCTTCTTTGATCGTTCTTAAATAGATCAACTCGACTCAGCCGTTATTTGGCGGCTGCGTATCGCTCGGCGACGGCGTCCCAATTGACGACCGCCCAGAAAGCGGAGATGTAGTCGGGACGTCGGTTCTGGTAGTTCAGGTAATATGCGTGTTCCCAGACGTCCAGGCCGAGGATCGGGGTGCGACCTTCGGACAGGGGAGTATCCTGGTTGGGAGTACTTTCGATTACCAGTTTGCCACCATCGACGGACAACCAAGCCCAACCACTACCGAAACGAGTGGCTGCAGCATCGCCGAATTTGGTTTTGAATTCGTCGAAGCTTCCGAAGGTTGATTTGATAGCATCTGCTAGTTCGCCAGTGGGTTCGCCACCTGCGTTAGGTCCGATAACGGTCCAGAACAGAGAGTGGTTCGAGTGTCCGCCACCATTGTTGCGGACGGCACCGCGGATTGCTTCGGGAACGGCATTCAGATCGCTCATCAAGTCGTCGATCGACTTGTCAGCCAGTTCGGGATGCCCTTCCAAGGCGGCATTTACTTTAGAGATGTACGCCTGGTGATGTTTCCCATGGTGAATCTCCATCGTTTTTGCATCGATGTGAGGTTCCAGGGCGTCCTGTGCGTAGGGTAGATCAGGAAGACTATAGGCCATAACTTCGCTCCTCTTCAGTAATCTTGATTGGGATGGTCTTTATTATCTTACCAGCCAGATGATTCGAGCCGTTTTTATACGAGCGATGCTTATTCATTACAAACAGCTGCTGAGAGCACGCCCTATACAGGTGCTCGCTCGTTAAAAAGTACGCGTAATCAAACTCCGGATAAGGGAGGGGGGAGATTGCGTATCTATATTGTATTCTAGAACTTACTTTCGAACCCTCAACTAACAGAGTGCAGTAAATCGTAAAAGTTCCTGATACTGGATCGCCAGGTCAGATTGATTTTGAGTCAGTGAAACCTGTTTTCAGCCGGATTCGTTGTTTTTCAACTGTCCAGCTTGAATTTATTGCTGCAAGTTTTGTTAAGATAGTATGTTAGAGCCCTTATTTCCGCCCGAGATTTGCCCCGGATCATTGCCTGCCTAGAATCTGTTCAATGTGCCGAAATAAGAATCCTGATGAATAAGGTCTGGTTTTCCTGTAAATCATAAGTAGGAAAACAGCGTGAAGTGAAGAACCGCAGACTCTGTCCTTATATACAGGACGTTTTCACTCGCATCAGAATTCAGACAAGCCATCGAACTACTATGGGATCAATCAAGGAACACTATATGTCATCCTGCCGATACCTGACCGCCCTTCCGGTTTTCAACGAAGTCAATCACGTCCGTGGCGTTCTCGAAAAGGTAAGCGAATTCAGCCAGGATATCCTGGCAGTCGATGACGGTTCGTCCGACGGTACCTCCGCGGTACTCGACGATCTCGCTCAAAGCAATTTACCGGTCGCTTCCAAGCTGACCGTGGTGCGACATCCCCAGAACCAAGGGTATGGAGCGGCACTGGTAACCGCGTTCAACTACGCCATCGAGCACGGCTACGACGGATTGGTCACGATTGATTGTGACGGACAGCATCAACCGCAGTTGATTCCCGAACTGGTTGCGGCTCTCGAATTCGAGTCGAATGATCCCTGGGACATCGTGTCTGGCAGTCGCTATCTCAAACAGTTTGACGGGGACAGCACCCCACCCATCGACCGTCGTCGCATTAACATCTTTATCACCGAACAGTTTAATCAGCAGTTCGGATTAAATTTGACAGACACCTTCTGCGGATTTAAGGCTTACCGCACCGAAGCTCTGAAAAAGCTGAACATTACCGATACCGGTTATGCCATGCCACTGCAGGTTTGGGTGCAAGCTGCTTTGCAGAAACTTCGGATCACTGAGTTCGCGATTCCACTGGTTTATCTCGACGAAGAACGTTCATTTGGCGGTTCTTTGGATGATTCCAATAAACGGCTGGCCTATTACCAGGAGGTCATCGATCAGGAACTGGCGAGGATGAATCAGAGCGAAAAATCTCAGTTTGATTCTTCTGCCACGTCTTGTGGATCTCACCCCTGTGACGAAAATATTTAGTCGACGCTCGCCGGCAAATCGCATTTAGGCCAGATTTACCGTACAATCTGGGCTGATTTCTCGTTCATACATCGAAAACTGAATGTCGACTGATGCCCTGCTCTATGGTTTCGACTCCCTCTTCCCGGACTACACTGAAGCTCACCGTTCCCCGTACGGACAATTCGCTCCTGGTGGCTCCGAGCTGGCAGGAACTCCCCTGTACCCTTGCCTGTAATCAGGCGGAGCTGGCTAAAGGGAGTCTCTGTTTTCTGGGAAAATCGGAAGCAGAGCTGCGAAATGAGGCACGAACTTCAGTCGTCTGTGCAGCACAAGCTTATCTCGATTCGCTCGGTATTGACCAATCGCCACAGTCGGCAGACGGGCCGATTCTCATGGGGGGCCACCAGCCGACGTTGTTTCATCCGGGTGTCTGGGTGAAGAATTTCGCGATCGCGGAACTGGCAAACATAACCGGTGGCACGGCGATCAATCTGGTGATCGATAACGATCTCGCCGAATCGACCCGCTTCAACTACCCCGACGAAGTGAATGGTCACCTGAAAACGGGGGCGATTGATTTTGGCTCCCGCCTGATTCCCCAGCCTTGGGAAGAATTGTCCGTTCCTGCTGAGTCGCTGCTCGATGACTACGCAGATGCATTGTCTTCCCTATTGGGAAAATGGGATGTCACACCGGCCATCAAATCTGTTTGGCAAGAGGCCTGCCAGAAGGCCCCCCACAATCTGAGTCAGATTTTCACAACGGCTCGTATCCTGCTCGAGCGGCAGTTGGGAGTGAACAATCTCGAATTGCCCATCAGCCTGTTGTCAGAAGAAGAACCTTTTCTTCGTTTTTCTCTGCATCTGATGGTGAACATCGAACGCTTCCGTTCCGATTACAACCAGCAGCTTGCGGCTTATCGCCACCGCAACAAAATCCGAAATGAACAGCATCCTGTTCCCGATCTAGCCGTAGAGGGTGTCTGGCAGGAAGCCCCTTTCTGGATCTGGAAAGCAGGCGCGACCCATCGACATCATGTATGGATTCAGATTACTGACGAGGCAATCCTGTTATCGGATGGTACAGAGGAGCTGGCACGGATTCCTCATCCGAATGCAACCAGTCCCGAGCAGGCGATCCAATCACTCGCCGCGCTCGCTGCCGAAGGCATCCGCTTTCGCCCCCGTGCGTTGACGACAACGCTTTACGCCAGGTTGTTCCTCTGCGACCTGTTTATCCACGGCATAGGTGGGGCAAAATATGACGAAGTCACGGACGATCTGATTCGAGAATTTTATCAGCACGAACCACCCGGTTATCTGACTCTCTCTGGCACGATCTGGTTCCCGCTGCATCGTAACATTGACGTCGCCGCAGAGGATATGGAGTCTCTGAAGGATCAGATTCGCGACCTTCAATATCATCCCGATCAACACCTGAGTAGTGCCCAGCAGGAGACTGCCCGTACGTTGCTAAAAGAACGGGAACAACTTGTCGAAGAGCAGAATGGCTACAAGAACTTAAGCAAGGAAGAGAAACGACACGCGTCAGACCAGAATCGTATTCGCTTTCAAAGATTGAAAGAGATCGCACGCGAACTGACTTTGCTCGTCGCACCGGAACAGAAACGTTTGCAAGCCGAGCTGAAACGGCTCGAAGCACTCTGGGAAGAACGCCAGGTGCAGATCAACCGGGAGTATCCGGCATTATTTTACCCGGTCGAGAAGTTGATAGAATTCACTCAACACTTGCAAGATGAAATCCGGATCGGTTTCTCTGCTTCCTGATTCATATGAGGCCGGCGGGTGCAACAGAATCTTTTTGGCAATATCCCCTCATCGCTTCCCGACGAGTTGATCGAGACTCTCGCTTCAGGCGATAAGGTGCGGGTCGAGCGAATTGTGTCGCAGGGACATCACAGCGCCGAGGACTTCTGGTACGATCAGGAAGAGGCAGAGTGGGTTCTCTTACTAAAAGGGAACGCCCGGTTAGTCTTTCAAGATCCTGCGGAAGCAGTGGAGTTGCAACCGGGGGATTATGTTCTCATTGCAGCTCATCGTAAACATCGTGTCGACTGGACCGCCCCAGATACGCAAACGATCTGGCTGGCGGTCTTTTTCAGAGAGTCGACAGACGATTAAAGTCCTTTCAGGATCTCAACCGCTTTGTTCTCGTAAATCTTCTGCCAGCCCGGAGCGAGGATACAGTCGCTATCTTCCTGGGCGCCTCCTACGTTCAGCAGTTGCTCATCGGTTGGCGCATAATAGATGTATCCGTTGGTGTAACCGGCGACAAAGCTGAGATCGCTGGGAGCTTCCTTTTTGATGTGGAGGCCAATTCGAACCGTCAGTTCACCCGGGAAGGTGGTCATCAGGAAGTTGCCCACGCGAAAGCCAACCAGTTCGACTTCGACTGTTCGCGAACCCGCTGCGATGTTCTGTGCTTGATGCTTTTTGAGTAAACGCAGGTTCGCGTTCAGGCGGGTCATCTTTTCCATTGTAATGATGTTCTCGGTATACCGCTCCATGTTCCCCCGATTGATGCGGTCCATCTCCGTCATATGATTGCGGCCCAGTTTTTCTTCGTACAAATAACGGTGCGAGTAATAACTGGGAAAATCATTGTTCAAGCTGTATTTGACCACAAGCGGCATATAGGTTTTCAGGCTCAAGCTGGTTCCGTTGAGAGAGTTAACCAAACGTAATTGTTCCCGCTCCAGATGGGCAATTTTCTCGGCCAGATCGGCACGTGGAAGTTTCAGTTTTTCGTTGACGACTTTCAAACGACCATCGTTTGTCGTCTCGATTTTGCGGACCCCTTCCAGCGTACTCAGTCCGAGCATGTTTCCGAGAGGTTCACCATCACGGGGATGATCGACGTCTTTATAAAAGACTGGGTTAATGTCTCCCCCGCATCCCTGCACAAAAAGAGCGACAGATCCTTCGCCGAGATTGTCTTCGATGACTTTCGATGAGAAGCCGGTGAAGTCGGCCGTGTTACCTCCACTTGCCGCTCCTTGAATGGGATGACAGGCAAAGTTGTACATGACCGCAACCGGTTTACCACTTTCATCATCGAGTCGCAGGATACCGATTTCAGGATCGATCGGGCCGACTTCGGCCACATCTTCATCAGGAGGAAGTGCGTAGGCGTGTCGCACGTCGATTTCGGTTCCGTCTTTCATTTTCAAACGACGATTTTCTTGAACCCGATTTTCATGTCCGATTCCTGCTCCGACTTGAACTGGGACTAGATTGGCGGCCGCCTCTTTAATCGCCTGGATCGTGCGTTCGTCTGTGTCAGCGACAGGTGTACCGTGACAGTGACTGGCGTTGACCATGATGTTTGTCTCGGGGATATTCAAATCCGCTTTGATTCGAGAACGAACTGTGGGCAGAAAATCGTCTTTGATGTATCCAATCTCTCCGATCGCAACGACGTCCAAGCTACAGATCACCAGTGTTGTTTGTTTGTCGGTAATCACGAGCGCCCGAGTATATAACGGATCATTTACAGGGCCCGCATCGCGTTCGGTGATATCAACTTTCGCCGCTCCTGCCCAAAGCTGCGGAGCTGCTGCTAAGAGCACGTGCGACGCATTACTCGTTAGAAACGCGAGGATAAGAATGAGAAGAGGAAACGATTTTCGAAGACTAAACATGTATCAAACCTTAGTTCGCGAGAGTTTCGAATGTTCGAAGCATTCGTCGGTATAAGAATAGTCAGATTGTTATTTTGAGTTTACAGGGAGACTTCATTCAACGGCAACAGGTTTACTCAGTCCGCCATCTGATGAAAACGGTACGAATACAGATCGCCATCGGACAGGACGAATCGCAAACGGACGGGAGTACCGGCGAGCTTGCCAATATCGGTTTCGGAATTCCAGGTAACCTGCTGGGACGTGCTGTCACCAAACAGTTCAGGACAATCATCCAGCGAAAATCCGGGAATAGGCTGGCCACTGGCATCTTGTAATTCCACTCGAAGGCTACCCGCCGCTGAAGTGGCATAGTTGATTTCGAGCTTGTTCCCTTTGAAGATCACCGGCTTAGTGATCAGCTCGCCGCCCGCATATTTCGCATTAAGTGAGACGAAGCCATCCAGTCGAACGGTGTACCGCCGCAACTGATGTTCGTTTTCCCGCCAATAGCCTTCGCTGAACTGGGTCGAAAGTTCCATTCCGCCACCCGGTTCGGCAGATTCCGTTTCCCAAACACCATAAGTCTGATAGTTGTCGCCATAAATCCAACGCCCTTCCCCTTGCGGACCGGGTCGGAAAAAGGCTTCATCCCAACGATTAAAAACTTGCCCATCGCGACTCGTCATAAACAGACCGTCCGTCAGATCCGTTCCGCCTCGCTCATAGAGGTTAAGAAAATCACTTCGAAGATCGAGCGGAGGGAGGGAGGCAACGTGTTTGGTATTGGAACGCGCCACATATCGAGTCGGAAACCCCATCAAGATGTGTGGAGCGCGATGATAGGGAAGCACATGGTTTGTATACATCTGCTGAGGGGGAGAATCGGGATATTCGAGTTCGACTGGCTCGGTCCAAGTCTTAAAGTCTTCCGAATAGGCAACCATCACCAAGCGGAGATCTCGGGCAACATGTCTAATGTAAATGCAATACCGTTCATGGACGGAGTCCCAGAAACAGGTGTTGTGCGAGTCGAACGGCCCCTGCGTGATGATCGGTTTCGTGCTTAACTTCGACCAGTGAATTCCATCGGCCGACTGGAACGAGTAAATCCCTTTCGACGTAATGGTGCCCCCGACAGCCTTAAATCTTGTCTGAGGGTCAGCGGCTGGATTGGTGTCAATGAAAGGGGAAAAGTTGTGATTTTCCGCTCCGCCCAGCCAGACAATATTGTTCTTTTCGTAATTCCCCCATTTGAAGAGATTCAGATTGGGTTTGCTCCAGTGAATGCCGTCCCTGCTTTCTGCGTAGCAGGTGACTTCGGAGTGCTCCATCCGCAACGGAGGATCATCAGGGTCCACAACGAATCGGTGACCACAGTAATACATCCGGAAGAGATCGCCATCTTTGATGACGGTCGGATATCCACTACTGTTCCCCTCCCAAGGTTCGTTGAGCGTCAACGCGACCTCGCGGGCAACGGGATGATGCAGACGAAGCTCGACCTCACCACTCATCTTTTCGGTCAAAGCGTGGTCAATCAGAAGTTCACGGCGGTCGCCAATGTCGATGGCATCTTCAGCACAGACTGGGAATGATGACAAGCAGACGACCAACATGGTGAGCAGGCGTAGTGGTGTCATGGGTGGGAATCTCATCGGGTGGGCGAGAAGGAGGTTGGATACCTTTATCATGCCTCTTCCGTCGATCAATGTACACCCATTACACGGAAACTGCCGCCAAAGGCAGTCCTAGAGAATGAAACGCTGTGCCCGTTCTTCAATCTCTTCCAGAGTAAAAAAGTCGCCTTTGCCTGCTCCAGGGCAGTCTCTTTTTACGTGCCGCCACATATCTTCCGAAGAGATATTCGAACTCCAGAAGGGCCAGGTCTGGCATTGGATGGGGCGGACGGGGTAGATCGTGCAACCTCGTGATTCTCCGTCGAAAAAGACACAATCCCCGTTGGCGTATTCCCGTAAGGAAAGCCGATTGCCTATTAACCGGGTGTGCATCAGCCGAAATTCTCCGGTGGTCAGTTCCAGGTGATCAGCCATCGCTTTGACCTCTTCATCACTGATCCAGACGGCACCTGGACCGCCTGTGCAGCAGTTACCGCAGCCGGTGCATTTGAATTTCAACCCGTCGGCGTACCAAGGTTTCGGCTTATCGGCATCGGAGTCTGATTTTTCTGGTTCGTTCTCGGAATTGTTCATGAAGAACATTTTAAGAGTTGTCGGACAGCATCACAATTGCAGATCCGCAGTAGTTTTTTGTTAAAACTTTCCGTACAATCCGGTAGATTCCCGAGGAAGGGATCCTTCCCGTTTATTATCGATTCATTGAGGAGTTTTACCTTGGATTTGCCGCGTAATCCAACCCGGGCAGTGGTGATTGGAAATGTCATCATCGGTGACGGTAATCCGATTGCCGTACAGAGCATGACTGCAACCAAAACAGCGAATATCGATGCCACCGTCGAGCAAATCCACGCCCTGGAAGAAGCGGGAGCCGATATTGTCCGGATTGCGGTCGACAATAAAAAAGAAGCGGCAGCCCTCATCGAAATTAGAAAACAGACGAAAGCAAACCTGTCTGTCGATTTGCAGGAAAACTACCGTCTTGCGGAAGTCGTAGCCCCCTACGTGAATAAGCTACGCTACAACCCCGGGCACCTTTACCACCACGAGCGGGAAAAACCGTGGCAGGACAAAGTTCGCTACATCGCCGGGATCGCTGCCGATAACGATTGCGCGATGCGAGTCGGGGTGAACTGCGGCTCAGTGGATCCGGCGAAGCTGGACAAGTACAACCCGGAAGATTCCATCTCACCTATGCTCGAAAGTGCATTCGACCATTGTGAATTTCTCGATTCCATTGGTTTCACTCGCTACTGTGTCTCCCTGAAAGATTCCGATCCGCGGAAGGTGATCGAAGTCAATCAACGCTTCGCACAGGAACGCCCCGAGATTCCAATTCATCTGGGTGTGACGGAAGCGGGCATGCCGCCCGATGGAATTATCAAAACGCGAATTGCTTTCGAGCAATTGATCAGCCAGGGCATTGGTGACACATTACGAGTTTCGTTGACATTACCTAATCCGCGTAAACATGAAGAAATCGCCGCCGGTCGTGGAATTCTGGAAGACATTGCCAACGGACGCGTTCGCACGGTCGTCGATTTTGGCACTAATACACTCAACATCATCAGCTGCCCCAGTTGCTCGCGTGTTGAGAACGAAGCCTTCGTCGATCTGGCTCAAGATGTCCGCACCATGACGGAATACGCGAAAGAATACGCGATCACCATCGCAGTAATGGGCTGCCGTGTGAACGGTCCCGGTGAAACAGATGATGCAGACCTCGGACTCTGGTGTGCCCCCAATTACGTCAACCTTAAACGGGGTGGCGAAGCATTAGGCGCTTTCCCCTATGACGAAATCCTGCCCAAGCTGAAAGCCGAACTTGACTCGTTGATTGAAGAACGATCGAAAGAAATGGTGTAGCGGATGTTGCAGTTTTCAGGTCTTGCTTGTTAGGAAACTGGTGATTCAACAACAGACTGAGACATCAATCATATCTCTGTTCGTTTCACCTGTGCGGCAAGATTCCGAACACGTCGTTCATTAAGCTCTGCGGGAAGAAGTTGTTGCAAGTTATCTGCCGCCGCGGCGATACCGAATGGAACGGCGTCAGGAACTGACATTCCCGCGTCGAGTGCCCAGGCGAGTCCGCCAGTGAAGCAGTCTCCGCAACCGATGGCATTGACGACAGGGACAGCCAGCGAGCTATATTTATAACTTTTGTTTATCGACGCAAGGTACAAGTCCTCTCCCCCTTGAGTAACCAGAACCCACTGTGCTCCCGCTTCCAATAGTTCCTGCATCCCCGCAAGAAGGTCCGTTTCGGATTCAAGCGGACGTCCCAAAGTCATTTCAAGCTCGGAGCGATTCGGTTTCACGACGAGCGGATTCATATCGAGAATCGCTCTCAAACCCGGTCCTCGAAAATCGCAAATAGCCGGTTTATCGCATTTTTCCAGAATCGACCGGTAGTAGTTAGGATCGGTGGCTTCAGGAAGCGACCCAGTCAGCACGAACAGATTGAAGTCATCGGCTGCTTGTTCAATGCAGCTGAGATACGCATCCAACTCCTGCTGTGGCATATTGCGGGAATTCTCGACGAGTTCCGTGATCCTGTTATCTGTCTGGGAAATAACAGTCGTGCACACGCGTGTTTCGACAGTGGAATCGATCCAGACGGCGCGGGCTCCTGATTTTTCAAACCGACGCTTCATTGCTTCACCGTTCATCCCACCGGCGGGAGAGAAGGTAACCGCGTTACCGCCGAGGCTGTGAATCGCCAGACCGCAGTTGAGGACTTTGCCAGAGGCGCACCAATGCACTTCGGTAGCCCGATTGACATCATCCAGCTTCAGGTCATTGAAAACCATAATCTGCTGCCAGGCAGGGGTCAGTCCGACCACACCAATCACAAGTTCGCCTCCAGAATGGAAAGGAGTTCTGTATCAGACAGCTCTCTCGGGTTCCCGTTCATGCTGTTTCCACGGGAGCTTTGCACGATGGCGGGAAGTTGGTCGCGCGTAACGCCGATCTCGGATAATTGGGAGGGTAACCTCAGTGCGGCATTGAGGTCCTGGATATCGGTGATCAACCATTCGGCGTTATTCGTGTCGCTACTGACGCGTTGATTGGCTTTCATGCGGCCCATCTCGGCGAGCTTGGCGAGGGCTATCTCGCGATTTGCTTGAAGGGCGATAGGTAATAACAGAGCGCACGCCCGACCATGATTGACGTTGGCGTGAACACCCAGAGCTGCTGCGACACCGTGTGCCATTCCCAATCCCGAGTTCGCCAACGCAATGCCGGAGAGGAACGCAGCATGTGCCATCTTTGCACGGGCGGTCCGTTTTTCTTCCTCATCGCATTTGTGTGTGAACTTCTCCATGGCATTGAAGGCAAGCTTCAGTCCCTCCCGGCAGATCATTTCTGTCATCGGGGTCGCTCGACAGGAGATGAAGCTTTCAATCAACTGAGTAATCGCATCCATCCCACTTTCGGCTGTTGGCTGGGGAGGGAGAGTCATCGTTGCTTCGGGATCGATGATGACCCACCGGGGTACCATTTTGCTGGAGCGAAGTGATTTTTTGAAAGGGGGATCGTAGTTGGAAATTACGGCGTTTTTTGTCGCTTCTGCACCAGTTCCCGATGTCGTAGGCAGCGCGATGATTGGAAGCGGATCTTCCTTAAGCTGATAACCTTTGCCAACTCCTTCGAGGTAATCTTTAACACTCTCCCCTTCTACATTGGTCGCCATCGCCGCAACGGCCTTGGCAAGATCCATGGCAGAGCCTCCTCCAATGCCGAGGACCGCATCCCCTTTTACTGGGCTTAATGCACGAAGTTTGGTTGTTGCCTCGTCGACATCCTCGACGAGTGGTTCCCGGCTGATGTTCGCCAGTGGTTTTGTATCGATCCCGGCGTCATTCAGTGACAGAAGAAGCTCTTGAATATACCCGTTGCTGTTCAGCTTTTTAGATCCAGAAACAACAAATACTCGTTTGATATCTCCTTTGATCAATTCGGCCAATTCAAAACGACGATCCCATCCGAACAGGACGTGCGCAGGTGACACCCAGTCGTACTGTGGATTGAAGGATGAAGTTGAATGAGAAAATTGATTCACCGAAAAGTAATCCCAAGTCAGGAAGTGATGAAAACGACCAGTAAGCTACTCGCTTTTCTCAGGGAGAGGGTCTCCTTCTCCGATTTCTTTTTCGAGGAGGCTCATGGTTGGGCTGCGGAAGTGAAAGTCGACGACTAAGGGGAGGTGGTCGGAAGCGTCGCGAGTTTTAAGCGAGCGAACCATATGGGTATGTTTTATCTTGAGGCCATGATTAACGAAAAGTTTATCGAGCGATCCCATGGGCATGTACGCGGGGAAGGAACGAAACTTTGACGCAGGTCGCGTGATGTGACGGAAACCTTGATGAGCGAACGGTCCATTTGCCAGGTTATTCCTCCAATCGTTGGTGTCGCCAATGATTAACGTGGGGTGTTCAGCATACTTTTTGAAGGATGTGTGCATCAACAGTTTGCGTGCTTGCCAGATTCGTTCTTTCTCGGCCAGTCCAAGATGCCAGTTGACCAGATGCAGTTTTCCTTCGGGAGTATCGACGACACACATCTGGGCGCCTCGATTCTTTTTCTGATTCAGCTTAAGCGAAATTTGCTCTGTCTCCTGAAACTTCCAACGAGACAAGACCAGGTTGCCGTATCCTCCCGCTTTCAGTTTGACGTTGAGCTGAAACAGTTTGTGGTCGAGGGAGAAGTATTTCGCAAACAGCTCGGGTTGATCGTGAAACTTAGATCGCCTGGCATTGGTATCGACCTCTTGCAGGCAGACCAAGTCCGGATTCTGTTCTTCAATGACTTCGCAAATTCGTTCCAGACGGTAGCGACGGTCCCTCCCTCCGATTCCTTTATGGATATTATAACTCAGCAGTCGCATGAACTCTTCCCGTTGGTCGCGGATTGCCGAACCCGAAGGCGCGATATGGAATCGGCAGAGGTAGTAAAGCTTCCCCTTCCTGTCGATCAGGCAACCCTGCTTTCACAGAATAGGCGGAGGCCGAGTAAGATGGGGATAGTGAAGTTTATGGACAAATGAGTTTGACGGTAACCCGTTTTGCGGTCAAGGGTTCAGACTTTTACCTATTCTGTGGGAAGTTGCCGGAATCATTGGCAAAAGTCCTGCAAAAAAGGGACGGAGTTCCCCGTTAATTGCTGCCGGACGGCCCGTTCTGTTTGAATTTTGCCCCCGGTAGGCCTACGATGTTGGTTTCTAACTCCGGTGAGAATCTCTCTATTTCGCTCTCCCGTTCCCTTCGCTGTCTGATAATCCGTCAGAGGCGGCAAACTATGGAGTCACAGATTGTGTGATTTCGCAGTTTTTGGGCTGAGGTGCGTAAAATAGGCAATTCAACGGTAGTAGCGGCTATTGCTGAGAACGAGAACTTGTCGTTTTCAAACCGGCCCCATTAATTAATCAAACAGAACCGCCTTCGAGATACCCTGACGCATTTCCCGGCTCCGAACTCAATTTGCCGGGTGGAGAAATTTTGATGACTGAAGCACCCCGCAAATTTGGAACACAATGCCTGCACGCCGGTCAGGAACCTGATTCGGCCACGAACTCTCGTGCTGTTCCGATTTATCAGACCACTTCTTATGTATTCAACGACACTGACCACGCAGCGAACCTGTTCGCCCTGAAAGAATTCGGGAACATCTACTCCCGGATTATGAATCCCACCTGCGATGTTCTGGAAAAACGCCTGGCAACTCTTCACGGAGGTTCGGGTGCTCTGGCTGTTGCTTCCGGTCAAGCTGCTGAAACGTTGGCGATTCTGAATATCGTCGAATCTGGCCAGAATATCGTTTCCAGCTCCAGCCTGTACGGTGGAACCTACAACCTGTTCCACTACACATTTCCAAAAATGAACATCGGTTGCAAGTTCGTCGATCAGTCCGATCCGAACAACTTCAAAAACGCGATCGACGAAAACACACGAGCCCTCTATGTGGAAACGCTCGGTAACCCACGTGGGGATGTTCCCGATTTCGAAGCGATCAGTAAAATCGCACACGAAGCAGGAATTCCGCTGATCGTGGATAACACGCTGGCCTCTCCTTACCTGTGCCGACCAATGGAACATGGAGCCGATATTGTTGTCAGTTCCTGTACGAAATTCATCGGTGGTCACGGAACCAGCATCGGCGGAATCATCATCGAAAAAGGGGACTTCCCCTGGGACAATGGAAAATTTCCTACGATGACGGAACCTGATCCGAGCTATCACGGCATGAAGTTCATGGAAACATTCGGCCCTATGAACATTGCTTATATCATCAAAGCCCGTACACAAGGTCTCCGAGACCTGGGGGCGGCGATGTCCCCTTTTAACGCATTCCAGTTATTACAGGGTTTGGAAACTCTGCATCTGCGTATGGAACGTCACTGTTCCAACGCACTCGCCGTTGCTGAATTCCTGGATAGTCATCCTAAAGTTTCCTGGGTGAACTACCTCGGACTGAAATCTCATTCAAACTATAAATTGGGACAGAAATACCTTCCCAATGGTTCTGGATCGGTCTTTGGCTTCGGTATCGCAGGTTCTACTCCAGAAGAACAACAGGCGAATGGTATCAAGCTGATCAACAGCCTGAACCTTTTCTCGCACCTGGCTAATGTGGGCGACGCAAAGTCCCTCATTATTCATCCTTCCAGCACGACTCATCAGCAACTGACACCTGAAGAACAGGCTTCAAGTGGTGTTTCCCCTGATTTCATCAGGTTGTCCATCGGGATCGAAGATGCAGATGACATCATTGGTGACTTGAAACAGGCTTTGGATGCCATCTAAAGCTTGTCCCCGACAAGCACGATGTGATCCAGCACGAGTCGCAGCTTATTTGAGACCGATTAATTGCGACTAATGCTGTCAGATTTGGTAAGATAGTACATAGGCGACGGGCGGTTCCTGGCAGTGAATACCTGTCAGGATCCCGCCTGACCTTTGTGCCCGTTTTTCTGTGATACACTTCGTGATTCGAAATCAGGAAAGCGACGCTGCTCATCGAGATCAGCAAATTCGATTTCAGTCCTCTACCGGCAAGCGAACCTGATGATTAAATTTGGTGTTCTGGGGGTGGGGAACGAGTGGGATTCCACCTTTCAACCCGCACTTCAACAACTTCGGCAGCGCGTTCAGGTCCGCGCGATCTTTGATCCGGTATCGGCTCGCGCCATGATGGCCGGTCGTCAGCTCCAGGCAATGTTGTGCGACAGCGTCACCTCGCTTCTTTCTCTGCGAGAACTGGACGCCATTCTTGTTCTGAACAGCAGTTGGTACGGTGAATCGCTCTTGCAATTCCTGCTGCATTTCGAGAAACCCTGCTTCCTGGCAAGCAACATTTCTGTCCGGCGTAAATCGTTACGCAAGATGCATGGCGTGGCGATCTCCCAGGGCCAGACGTTGATGCCCGCCCTCAAAATGAGATACACACCCAGCAGCGGTCGATTACAGGAATTGATGGAAACCACACTTGGTCCTCCCAGCCAAATAGAAGTCCAGATTCCCGGCAATCTGGCAACATGTACATCCTCCGACAAAATACTGTGCCCTCAAGATGAGATGGTTGTTTGTCTATTTGACTGGTGCCAGCACATTCTTAAAGCAGTTCCACTCCTTGTATCTCCCAGAGACCCTGTTCATACGATTCAGCTCGACGAAGTGAATCGCTCTTTTCAGATCTCTTATTCTCCCTGCCGTCGAAAAAACGCTGACTCGACGTCGATGACGCCCCAGTTAATTCTCAATTTTATGCCTGTCGACCAAAACACGACTGAATTCCCGCGAATTGAGGTCACCTGCTCTCACGGCAAAGCTGTATTACCTGACGCTACGCACATCGAGTGGAATACGGAAAATGTATCCGAACGGGAATCTCTGGTATCAGATCGTTCTGAGTTTGAAGTCATGCTCGATCACTTCTGCCGACGTGTCGTAGGAGGATTGATACCAGTGGCTGATCTGGCCGACTATGAACGATCCCTCCGACTCCATCAGGCCTATAAACTGAGCCGCGAAAGAGAGTCTTCTGTATCCCTGCTGGGAAAATCGTGATTCGGCTTTGCTTTCCCTTTTCTGCAGCTGGTACGATTGAAGGCTGACTCCAATCAACCCACCACGCAAAACCAGTGCGGCACTACCGTGCTGGTCTCAAATCGAACTCACCACGCCACCCGGATTTGCTACAAGGAACTGCTCCATGTCTTCATTGAATCGACGCCACTTTCTGAAAACCTCGGGATTGCTCGGTGCCGCTGCTGCCGTCGGAAGTAGCTTGCCGGCTGCCGAAAACGAATCCAAACCGGGACAGACTGCGAACACCAAGTTTGCAGTGAACGTCGAAATGTGGTGGCGCAAGCTCCCCTTTGAAGATCGAATCAAAGCGGCTTCTGAACTTGGATTTCCGGGGATCGAATTCTGGCCATGGCGGAATAAAAATATCGATGCCGTCGCTGACCTGACCAAGTCGTTAAACCTGGACGTCGTTCAGTTCACCGCATGGGGCTTCAGCCCAGGCCTGAATGATCCGAAAAATCACAAAGCCTTTGTTGAAGAAATCAAAGCAAGTTGCCCGATTGCTCATCAGCTCGATTGTAAAATGATGACGGTCGTTGGTGGGAATGATCAGCCTGGAATGACGCAGGAAGAGATGCACCAGAACATCATCACTGGTCTGAAGCTCGCCGCACCAATTGCTGAGGACAATGACATTATGCTCATTCTGGAGCCAATGAACATCCGCGTCGATCACAAAGGGCATTGTCTCTACGGTAGCGCACCTGCGATTCGGATCTGTAATGAAGTTGATTCCAGCCATGTGAAAATCAACTGGGACCTCTACCACATGCATATCACCGAAGGGGATTTATGCGGACATTTGAAAGAGGGAATGGAAGCGGGCCAGATTGGCTACCTGCAGTTGGCCGACCATCCCGGCCGTAATGAACCTGGTACGGGAGAGATTCATTACAACCGCGTTTTAAAAGAAGCGCACGCTCTCGGCTACGATGGCTATGTAGGGCTGGAGTGCAATCCGCTGACGGACGAAGTCACCGCCGCAAAACGGGTGGCTGCCGCCGACATCTGGTAACGCCGAATGCTGTTCATAGTTCTGGAGGACACGTGCGTTATCCAATATTCGTTATCCAATAATAGCGTCAACGAGATTTTGAGCCTCGGAACTATTCAGGGCCGATTTGCCAAATCCAGGCACGGCCCCCGCTTTGACCGCTTCTTCCTGCGCGTCCGCGTAATTGGAAATCATCATCACGGGCATATTGCTGTATTGCTCATGCGACTTGAGCGATTCGATGATTGCCTGTCCTTCGGTATGATCCTGGTCCATCAATCTGTTGACGAGGATCAGGTCATACTTGTTGGCCGACAGCAATCTTTCGGTGTCGGTCCAGCCATGGGTCCGGTCGACTTCCACTTCCCAATGGGACTCGAGAAATCGGGTGATATTGGAATGATCGTAGTTACATTGGCCAATGTCTAAGATGCGTTTCATGGTGTGAATTACTTTCGCGGTAGAACTAAGTCATTTTTTTTATCAGGCGACTGCTAGTTAATATCCTGCTTCGAGCGTTTCCATTAATCGGTTGAGGAAGAATTCTCCTGCACGCTGATCAACGGATGAGGCGCAACAAGAGTCCTTTTCAGATTTGATGTGTCGGTTGCTTGCGCGTGGGATACTTGCTCAATGTTGGATAAGTCCCCTTGAGCGATCCGGGCAGCAGTGGCAATAGAGCCGTAATCATTGATCAGTTTGTTTTGCGCCAGAGCATACTCATGCTCTGCGATAATTCCTTCGTCTTTGATCTTTTTCAGCTCTGTTAATTCCTGAGCAAGTGTTGGTGACGAGTAATTGTGAGTATGAGTGTGATTGGTCGCGCCTTGGGTACCGCCTAAGGTCAGACCGAAACAGCCCACACTACAGAGAACACCTGCAAATATTGCCAACGCCGAAATTTTGACAAGCATGGAGACCAGCTTTCAAAACGGGAACTGATTATCGATGATATAGGGAGTGGGTGGAGAGGGCCAGAGTTATCTCCGCTCATCACTTCTCTGTCAATACGAGTAGCAGGTCCACGAAAAAAGCGAACCCGCAACCGGCAGGTTCGCTTTTAGTGTATTTAACCGATCACCTTTTATAGCAATCACTTGTGATCAGACAGGCTCAGTCTGCTTCCATAAAGGCGTAGCAGAGAACGTGTGACATAATGAAGAAGCTGTCTTCAAGATGCCCCATGTGATTGGAGGGCAATGTGAGTGGAATGTCGACGAGGTCTTTCAGTTTGCCCCCATCACCCGTAGTCAGACCGACGGTAGTGACACCGATTTCATTCGCGTATTCGGTGGCTCGCAGCACGTTAGCGCTATTGCCGGAACCGCTGATCGTGATCAACATGTCCCCTTTGACGGCGAAGTTTTTGAGTGGTTCCAGGAAGACGATGTCATACCCGACATCGTTAGCATAGGCCGAAAGGGTCGACATGCTGTCGGTCAGACCGATCATTTTGAAGCGTTTCTTTTTCTGGTAAGAAGCGCCTTTGACAATGTCGACGACCATCTGTGAAGCGATCGAAGCGGAACCACCGTTGCCGCAAATGTAGATAGTCTTGTCGTTGTCGCGAACTTCTCGCATTTTCGCGATGGTCTGACCCAGCTTTTCGCGGTCGAGTTTAGGAAGAAGTTCGGTCAATTTGCTCAGGTAATTTTCTGCGAATGCAGTATCAGACATGGTTTCGGATCCTTTTGGCCTGCTGGGCCGGGACTGAATTATGTAATCGACAACAAACGGTGGTTATCGAGAATAGACCAGTAAGAAATGACGTCCAAAGAAGCCATGAACTTTTATTGGTAATTGATGCTGTTTATATGTTGTGACGCGAATCGGAACAAGTGCGAGGCAGAACCCGCCAGTCAGCTTTACGATTCGTTTTGTGATTTCCACATGATCAGGCGTTCGCTTACCTGTTCCTGCGATGCTGTTCCAGTAGTGCCCAGTTGTTTAACAGTGATCGAAGCGACCAGCATACCGACGAGCGCAGCTTCCGGGAGAATTGCCCCCGAGGCCAGAGTCAGTACTAATCCAGCGGAGACACTGTCGCCCGCGCCAGTGGTGTCGACAGGACCTTCCAGTTTAATCCCCGGGATTGAAGTCAATTCAGGATCGCTGACGATAATACCATTCGCTCCGCGTGTGACACAAATGGGAGCATTCGCCGTGTTTCTTAATCGTGGGATTGCCTCTTCCAGTTGAGTCAGCTCCACCTGATCGCCCGGTAGCGGATTTTCGTGACCGACCGCTTCAAATTCGTTCGGTTTGATGATCATGTTGCGGAAGTGATGGATATATCGCCTCGAATCCGCATAGAAGATGACATTCGGGTTATTCTCCGCCCGTTCAGCCAGAGCGTCCCGCGTTTCCGCCGTCAATACGCCGCAATTCTCTTCCTCCACTTGATCGAGAACGATAACGGCATCGAGTTCTGGCAACAGTCGATCGAGGACTTCCAATGCTTCATTGACCAACCGCTGAGTCATCGTTTTACGATTTTTAGTGTCGTATCGCTCATGTTCACCTTCGAGTCCGGGAACGTCTTTATTGAGCGGCTTGAGATAGGTCGGGGTCATCAGGTTGGCCGATTGGATCAGCCCTTCTGTATTACATCCACGCCGATTGAGTTCTTTTTTCAGATCGTAACCCTGTCCATCATCACCTACGACCCCAATGGCGAACAGTTCACCGGCACCTAATGCCGCCAGATTATTGACGATGGTTCCGGCCGCACCGGGAGCGTTTCGAATGTCGACGACCTGATGCGCGGTCTTACCGGTTTCGATACTCTTTTCGGCAAGTTGAGGATCCGTTACCAGGTAACGGTCCAGGAAATAGTCACCGAGCACAGCAATCCGGCGGGAGCCAAACTTGCCTAGCAGTTCTTCCAGTCGTTCCGTTTCCATGCGCGGGGGAACCCACTCTAAATATCTCAAGCTGTTTAGTTAGATAATCGTCCCCTGCCAAGAAGTTGACCGGGACCTGTTCGAAGACCTTATTCTTTCCAGAGGTATTTGAACAAGGTGTCGATCTGCTGGTAGTCGGGAATGACGATGTGGGCACCGACACCGATGAGTCGGGTCCGTTTCCATTCATCAACGGAACCATCCTTCGCCGATTCGTTACTAGCCACGGCAATGGCGGTTCCGCCTGCTTCGTGAATGTTGTCGATCTCAACGAAGCCGTCGCCAAAGCCGATCAGATATTTCCCTTCGACGTTGTTCTCACGCAGAATACGTTCGATAACCATCTGCTTGGAGAAACTTTTGTAATCGTCCTGGGCACCGTAGATATGAGGGCCGAAGTATTTGTCTACCTGTAACAGTTCACACTCTTCGCGAACGAAATTCTCATCCGTTCCCGAGGCAAGGAAAACTTCGACGCCGCGATCTATTAGACCTTGCAGCACTTCGAATGAACCGGGGACCAACATTTCGCGAGGATCGGCTTTCCCATTGCGGAGGTCTTCCCGACGAGACGTAATGCGTTCCATCAGCAGATCGTGGTATTTGTGTTTGTAGAATGAGGGGTCTTCGGCTTTGCCGCCCCGTTTTTCAATCTCTTCGACGAGTCGAATCATCTGGTAAATTGTCTGTTTACCATTGAGTTGCATGACAAAATCGTAAGAGATTTTGCTCAATTCTTCCTCGGACTCACTGGTTCCGGTTTTTTGAAGTTCCTCGATCATCATCGGAACCATCACTTCGGGCCAGCCTTCACGCACACAGCTCAGGGTGCCGTCGAAATCGAAAACAGCGAAGCGAGGTGGATCGGCCAGATCGACGTCGTGCACAATCTCGACAGAGGAATCGGGTAGGAAACGGGTTTCGCCCACTTCTTTAACCCGGAGTTTGTAATCAGCTTCATGGGAGGCATCGGCAGACATGAAAGATAAATACCTGTGACGACGGAGAAGGAAGAATTCATGGCCACCGGCATTAAAACAATACCGGCAGTGACGTGTAGAAGAGCATAAGTCATGCTTTCCAAGGCCCGATTCTATAGGTCACCGATGCTGAATGGTAGTGAATCAGTCCGTTTTCAGCCCTTGGGCGATGTATTTCGGACGTGGATACCGTTTAAAGGGACGCATTTCATCAAAACTGAACAGACTGGCTGAATTAGGAGCCTGTCACGAGGTAATTGCCTGCTGAACCAGCTGCAGGTAATCAGGACGGTCTCCTGCATTCTTATGTTGATACCGATATAAAACTTGACCAGTTCGAAGAACGATGACACCGGGCATCTGACGAACGTTCCCTTCCGGTTTGCCAACACCATGACCTTCGAAGATACAGGCTTTCATTCCATTCCAGAGAACAGACGGTCCCATCAACTGAGCAAGCCCGCCCGTCCCGAATTGGAAGTGTTGATACAAGATTCTTGCTGGATCACTTACGGCAATGGCTTCGGGGAGCTGATATTTTTTAAGCATCGATTGCAACTCTTCCTGCTCGCTCATGCTGACGACTACAATTTTCGTATTCATGTCCCCCAGGTCGCCTTCGATTTTGTGAAGATCGGCCAAGGCCTGACGACAAAACGAGCAGCCTGAATGCCGTAAAAACACAATCAAGAGCGTCTGATCTTGTGACAGATCCGCCAGAGATTGCCCTGTTGAAGTCATTACTGACGGAATCGAATCAGAATTCAGGGGGGCTGTTTCTGTCATGGTCGCTCTCTCTCGATTTGGAAATAAAAACCTGGACTGTCATTCGTCATTCTACGCAAACCGTTCTCATGAACCAGTGTAGGCCTGTTCGAATGTCTTGAAACTAAAACAGGCGTTCGATAAATCAATCGAACGCCTGTGAAGTCTTAGGGCAAATAGTCCCTCTTATAAAAGAGAAACAATGAGATTTACATGCGAATGTAAATCTTATTCTTCTCGAGGCTACGGATGACGACGTACATCAGGTACATACCGATCACCCAGCTGCTCCAACCGTACCACGCGGGAGGATCCCTGGGGACGAAGTTCTTGACTGCCCCACAAACCAATTCAAAAAGTACGTAGCTGGCAAGCGCGTTCGTCCCCCAGGTTCGGAAGAGTCCAATCTGGAATCCCCAGATATCGGTGAAGATATAAAACAAGGTGTATACGAACAGGGAAAATCCACCAGCGAATATCAGGTAAGACATCGTTCCTGCCCGTTGGCTCATCATCCAGGCATTCCAGTAGAATTCATATCGTGGCTGGTACTGCACAATTTCTTCGTTCTGCTCATCTGGTGAATCAAATGGGTTCCGACCGATAAAGTCAGTCCAACTCATGCCGCTGAGTTTCTCCATGCGTTTTTCGTTTGGAATAACGGGATCGATGGCGAGTTTCAGGTCGCGGCGTTCTCCTGTTGGAAGCTTAGTCCACTCAATCTCGACGAGCGTTTCCAAGTGATCGGTCAACATCTTCTGGGCCTGTTGGCTCTGACGCAGGGTGTCAAATTCTTCTCCCTGCGTTGCAGCCAGTTCCGTGGCTATCTTTTTATTGATCTCTTCGGTTGGCGTGTCCGCTTCCGGATCCAACCCCGCTTCGGTAAGCAGTCGGTTGGTGATTTCGTTCTTAATTGCCGTTTCCTGTGTGGTGAAATCAGCAGTAAGAGATTCCAATGTGGCCTTCTCCGTCTGGTAGCTATCGTAGTAAACCGAGTCCATTTCAAGGTAAGGCACTTTGGCTTCCTGAACCTGCTCTCGCAACTCTACGATTTCAGCACCGGGTTCAGCTTGAAAAGTTTCGTTCACTTTCTTGTTGATAGCATCCGTCGGTTTGTCATTTTCAGGATCGAGTTCCGCCTCCACCATGAATTGATTCTGCAGTTCTAACTTCCGATCGCGCTCGGCTAGAATCAACGATTCTACCTTGCGAGCCAAGTCTGTTTTGGTTTTTAGCTGCTCGTCGTTTAAGCGAATAATCTCTGGAGTGAGTGCCTCCTCGTACCGTTCCAGACGTTCCCGCAACTCCAGTAATTCCGGAGAGGGACTTGTTTCGAATTCATTAATCACTTCCACGTTGAGGTATTTCGGAGGGTACTGCAACTCGGGATCTAAGCCCGCTTCTACCATCTTTTCATTAACGAGAGCTTGTTTGTATTCAAACCCTTTGTTTGTGTATTCAGTTCGTAGCTCACCCACGACTTTGTTGAAAGGTTTCAGCTTTTCGTTGAGTGGTTTAACCGCTTCACCTGTGACATGATTCACATGATCGCGATCTTTGTATTCGGTGTCTTTCAGAACTTGCATTTCCTTGGGGGAAATATCCCAGAGTCGGGCAGGCCAGGTAATCATCCAACCGAGCAGCATAATGACGATTGACCAGAGAAACATCTTGACCAAATTAGGGTGCTTATGTTTCTCTCGAGCATCTTGTACCCAGTCGCAGGTAATCGTTCCCAGCAGGGCCGGAGTTGTCCAGGTAAGGAACCCGAGCGGACCACCATCAATCGCATTAGGGCTGGAGTTCGCATACAGGAAATACCCGTAATAACAAGCGAGATGGTGAGCCAGGGCACAGGTAATCATCACAATAATTCGAGTAAGAACGCTGGTTCGCATCCAAGGCAGAATCCAGAGTGACGTCAAGGCAATGTGCCCGAGTGTCTGGAGCCAAACCCGCTTCATGGGTGTCTCGAAGATTTCCCAGAATGTCATCTGGGTAAGTTGATCCCAACTGTTGGCTACACGACCGATGTGATAAACCGAAAAAGTGACCACCATCAATCCCAAAATACGACGGACGACTCGCCAGTGTGCTGCAGTCAGCCCTCCCTCGTGTCGTTTCCGACCAAAAGAAAGCCGAAAAGCAAAACCTACCGCAAAAATAAAGTGCGGCATGATCGTATCGGCGTACGAGCAAGAGATGTTGTGGTGCAACAGGACCGGATGAACAAACGTCTTATACGATCCCATATAATTCACAAGGAACATTCCCAGAATCGTGTAACCACGAAACTGGTCCAGTGAATGAATACGATTTGGAAGGGGTTGCGATGCTGTCGCCATGCGTATCCGCTTTCTTGATTGCCAATCAGTTATTCAGGCTGAAGTGCTACTGTTGGAGTGGAAGAGCCTGCTTTCAAAGCGAATCGATTCCAGTGGATTCGCTGGAGGCGGATCGATACGCCTTCCTCCTTTAAAATGGACACTTTCTGGCAAAATAGCAGGTCTAGAAGGTGTCATCAAAATGGAAGAACAATGGCCTTGCGAGCCTATCAACTCCAAACGGAATTACGATCAAGATCTCTTGATCATAAATTGTACCGGTCAAAGTGACTAAAGCAGGGAATGGATTGATCGAGTGCGTGCTGAAGAAAGATTTAGCAGAGACGCCAGCGCCTGACCTTCAACTGATGAAAACCCAGATCGGGTAGGAAATACAGTCATTGCGATAAAGTCGTGGGGCGGATTTCTCTGTGTTCAGATCAAAACCGATGAAATGTTGGAATTGTCCGTGAAGGGTTTATCGTACCGCTCGCTGGATTGAGCTTCAAGCGAGTTGCAGATCGAGAAATAACGATTCTGGTCGTGTGACAGAAAAATGTTTGATTGAATTTTGTTCAGGAGTGCGACTCTTCTTGACGTTCTCTCAAAATGGGAAAGACGCTCTGGATTGAGTAAATTTGATTGCGCGACAGGCCCTCTACCGTGAGCCGGAAACGCCTACCACCACACCTCTTGGCTTTACACTGTTTGTGTAATTTACGTAGACTGAGACAGTACTTCATAAGCTCTTATTGCATTAGATATGTAAATCCAGGTAAGCTGCGTATGCATGAAAATCTCCCCAAAGTGGAACATTAATGGCGTATTGGGTTGAAAACAGCGGTTGTAATGGATATTTGTGTAATTGTAGGTAGGCCACGTAATTGGCCTGAGACGTCTTATATTTACATTTTGGAAGGGTAGACAACATGGATTTCAGTTCTCTGAATCGTCGTAGCTTTGTCACCAAATCCATGGCTGCTTTCGGTGGCTTGGCTTTGGTTTCTGGTATTTCTCGCAAAGCTGAAGCTGGACACGGACATTGGGGCGGCGGATGCGGCTCTTATTCTTCTTGCAGCTCAATTTCTTCTTGCAGCTCTGTTTCTTACCAAGCTTGCTGTGCTCCTGAGCCCAGCTGTGGATGCAGCACTCCTGAGCCTAGCTGCTACGCTCCTGCTCAAAGCTGTGGTGCTCCTGCACCTAGCTGTGGCGGACACGTATCCAGCTGTGGTGCTCCTGCTCCTAGCTATGGTTGTGGCGCTCCTGCTCCTAGCTGTGGTTGTGGTGGTGGTTCCAGCTACGGAACTAGCTATGCACCATCTCACTCTGCTCCTGCAGCACCAGCAGCACCAGCTGCTCCAGCAGCTCCTCCAGAAGCACCTGCACCTCCGATGGGCTACAACGTCCGTCCGAACCGCTACCAGCGCGTAAGCTACCGCGTTCTGCGCGTTCTGGAACGCTAAATTGATATCTGGAGCAACCACGTGTTCGCTCTGGATACAATAATAGATGAAGCATAAAACCCATCCTGGATAGTTTTCCAGGATGGGTTATTTCATGTGATGACCATTACTGGTATATTTTTATCTCACGCCAAATCAATCTCTTCACTCGGCAGCAGTTACGTTTTTGTATTCAGGAAAAGTCATATGTCTCGGATTACCAATGTTCCCCGAAATGAGTGGGAACTGTTCAATTATGGTCAACGAGACTTTCATCGATTCTCCGTGAATTCAAAAGAGCGAGAAGTCCCCTTCACAATACCGATTCGAGTCTCTGAACGATACGAGATACAGGACACGCTCGCTCGGGGAGGCGGTGGGGTCATTTTCACTGCGATTGATCTCCATACACAAAACAAGGTACTGATCAAAACGATCGCCGGATACCAGATACCTCGAGGCTCACTGGAAGAACCGTTAGACGAAGTCGTGGACTCGATTCGCCGGGTCCGGCACCATTTGCAAACCGAACGACGTATTCTCGTGCAACTTCGAAAACTGGGTTGCAACAATGTCCCTCATCCACACGATTACATTTTCGACTGGAACCCTGCCCTCGCTGGTCCATACCGGACTCCCAAGGACGAACTATGGTCTTTTGAGGATGTCGAAGTACTGAAATCGGAACCTTACCTGGTCATGGAATGGGTCGATGGCTTCAGCGGTAAAGAAGTCCTTCAGCGATTCTATCCTCAAGGAATTTCTGAGCAGCAGGCGTTGTATCTGGTTGATCAAGTTGCAGCCGTGATCGAGACAATGCACCAATCCTGGCAGATGCCGAACGATATGACCTGGGATCTGGTTTATCAGGACTTGAAGCCATCAAACATTCTGATTGACGATTTCGGGCACGCCACCCTCATCGACTTTGGGGGATGTCAGATCGTCATTGACGGGGAATTAATCCTGCATGGTTCCCACTCTCCGGGATACGCCGCGCCGGAATGTGGACTCAATAAAACGCCCATCACCCCCGCGGCAGATGTCTACAGCTTGGGCACGACATTATATAGCCTGGTCACTGGCATCAATTTGCGGCGAGAATTACAGCGGAAACAACAATCGGACGAGACTGCACGAGCGGTTGAGCTCGATTTTTCCTCCGATAATCGAATTTCCTCTGAGGTGCGGGAACTGATTTGTGACTGCACTCAACTTGATCCAACAGAACGATTAAGCACGGCCATCGAATTTCGAGAACGCCTCAAACCGTTGATCCACGAATTCTGATGACTTTTCTTTATCGATGCTGCTGACTTAACGTATCTCTATGGCATACCATACAGCCAATCCCCATCAGCAAGCACATTGATACTGATGTTTAAGGTGAGCCGGGAATTGAACCGCGGGCCCATTGTTTTTACGTAACGTCCTGTATTACTGATTGAACTGGCAAAGAGCTTAATGACTTTGGACTCCGGACAACGACTTCCCGGTTTGCGCTGGTCACATTATCAAATTGACCAACTAAAGAGTGGTGAAGACTATTCCCCTTTGTATTCCGCTTTCAAGATCCTGTTTAACCATCGCTATGATGAACAGGAATTCTACGAAACTGCGCCGGAAGAATGGTTACCGATATGGGTACGCACCACGATTCGTCCCAGTTCAAACGACGAAGAAGAACTTCAGTCGCGGATTCGTTTACTCCGGTATGAAATGGACTCTATCCTGACTGCTGGCAGTGCATGGACTCCGGATCCGCTGGACTGGGTCGAATTTCGACCACCAGAACCGGCTCCGGAATCAGAACAGGCGGATAATCCTTCCGATGAACGAGTTCAGAAAACTCCAGAAGAGTCCTCCGAAGAAACGGAGACTCCCCTGCCCGCTGCGATGCTCGTATTTACAATGATACAGGGAGACAACCTGTCCGTCGCGCAGCGAAAATGGCCGGATGATTCCATGCTACGGATTCGATTTCTGACCGAGTGGTTGAACTTTCTTCAGGTTTTACACGAGAGAGAGCAATGTCTCGGCGCGATTTCTCCCGAAGAGATTATCGTCGATCGCTCAGGACATTTTCAGGTTTTGGCGACGGATCGAATTCTGCCTGTCACTCAGACGGAGCATCTTCGCTGGTTTTTCCCACCAGGTCGGTATCCAACATCGTTTTCAGCCCCAGAGGTTCGGTCTAAGACGGCGGCGTTCGACTCCCGGAGCGATCTTTACAACTGGGCTTGTCTCGCTATGTACGTCATTGGTGGCATCGACTTGACTCTGCGAAGCCCTGTGGACGAGAATCCATTAACTACTGAAGAACTCGAACAACTGACACGCAACCTGAAACGACTAACTGGGCGATATCTTGCGGCGATGAAATCGTTTGCACCGGGACGTTTTGGAACCTCGGAACAATTGGTTGTAGAAATCTGGAAATCCGCAATTCTCCAGGCCTTAAAAGCCGATCCCGAACAAAGACCGTCCTCGATTAGCGAGCTTCGAAATACAGCAGTCGAAGGTCGAACAGTTCATAAAGTTGCCGAAAAAGTCAAAAGCTGGTTCCGTCCTGTAGAACGTGGATCAGAGTAAGACATCACTGAATAAATGGTCCTTTTTAACGATGCCTCCAATCGATATTCACGTTCATCTACTTCCACGAATCTGTTCGCCGATTGATTTCTCCGGACAAGTCGCTGTCGTTATCGACATACTTCGCGCGACAACAACCATCGCCACTGCACTCGCAAATGGCGCCAAGGCAGTCCACGCAGTGCAGGAAGTCTCGGAGGCACTTATGGTGGCAGAACAATTCATCGAGGGAGAATATCTCCTGGGCGGCGAACGGCATGGTGAAAAAATCGATGGTTTTCACTTGGATAACTCACCGTTGGCCTACACTCCTGAAGTGGTGAACGGCAAAGAGATCATCTTTACGACGACAAATGGAACGCGGGCGATGGCCCATTGCCGGATGGCGAAGGAGATTCATCTCGGTTCGTTCAATAATTTATCGGCACTGGTGAATCGACTGCAGGAAGAGGCTCCTAAAGAAGTCCATCTGTTGTGTGCGGGTACAGACAGTCTGATCACTCATGAAGATGTGTTGTTTGCCGGGGCAATCTGCGAAAAGCTGGGGGCGCCTTCCGATCAGGTTGAACCGGGGAATGATACGGCCAAACTCGCTTTGGATACCTGGAAAACCCACAGCCAGTCGCCCGAACTCTTTTATAAATCGCTGTGCAACAGCCGCGGGGGAGCGAATCTGGTTAAGCTTGGGTTCGATGCCGACATTAGACGGGCAGCAGAGCTGGATCTTTACGAGATTGTCCCGAATTACGACCCCAAAAGCGGGAAAATCACAGCATAGCCCGCTACCATACAGCGACCCCTGCGCGGGACGCTGTCTCTTCATTGTTAAGTCATGCTCAAGCTTGAGTCACGATCAGGAATTCGTCCCCTGATGCCAGACCAAGTTCACTCTTTGTTTTCAGCATTGTGGAAAGAAACATGCCCAAATCGATGGAACAAATCGTTGCTCTATGCAAGCGACGTGGCTTTATCTTTCAAAACTCCGATATCTACGGCGGTCAGCAAGGCTTCTGGGATTATGGTCCGCTGGGAACAGAACTCAAGCGGAATGTGCGGAACGCCTGGTACAATACCATGATCACCCAGCACGATGAACTTTTCGTGCCGGAAGGAGCGCCTAGCGCTTTCCAAATGGTGGGGATCGAAACCTCGATCATCATGAACCCCAAAGTATGGAAAGCATCTGGGCATTACGACTTGTTCCACGACTTCATGGTGGACTGCAAGTCGTGCAAGAGTCGTTTCCGCGTTGACCATATTACAACGCGTGTGGTACTCGATGCAGCGACGAACGCCCCTGTCGCGTGTGAAACCTACATGAAGGACGTCGAAAACGACACTGGCCTTTCCAAGGCACAACAGAAGCGACTCGACAAAGCCACCAAAGAATACGGCAAACCCACAATTGAAGAGACCATGCCTCTGGACAGCTATATGAAGCTGGCCGGTGACCAGCAATCTCCTCCCGTCGCACAATGCCCTGATTGTCGAGGCGAGCTGACCGATCCACGCGAATTCAATCTGATGTTTAAAACCATCGTAGGCGCGTTGGCAGGTGAAGAATCGACCGCCTTTCTCCGACCGGAAACAGCACAGGGAATGTTCGTCAACTTCAAAAATGTGGTCGACAGCAGCCGTGTGAAACTTCCGTTTGGAATCGCGCAGATCGGTAAGAGTTTCCGAAATGAAATCACACCTCGGAACTTCATCTTCCGTTCACGCGAATTTGAACAGATGGAGATGGAATTCTTCTGTCGACCAGAAGAGTCTTTCCAATGGTATAAATATTGGCGTGACCGTCGTTTCAAATGGTATTCCGACTTGGGGATTAATCCCGACAACCTGATCCTTCGGGACCATACGGAAGACGAACTGTCGCACTACTCCGTCGGAACAGCGGATGTCGAGTACTCCTATCCGTTCATGGAAGAAGGCGAATATGGTGAACTGGAAGGAATTGCCCACCGGGGTGATTTCGACCTGCGTTCCCACATGGAAGGCAAACTTGTTCGAGAAGGCAACGAACTCGTTGTTGAAAAAGATGAGCATGGCCAACCCCGTCATCGTGGAAGCGGAAAAGACCTGACCTACTTTGATGACCAGACGCGCGAACGATTTGTTCCCCATGTCATTGAGCCAGCTGCGGGTGCGGACCGAGCGACGTTGGCCTTTATTTGCGAAGCCTACACAGAGGACGAGCAACCGGACGACAAAGGCAGCATGCAGAAACGAACTGTGATGAAGTTCCATCCGTTACTCGCCCCCATCAAAGCGGCCGTTTTCCCGCTAATCAAGAAAGACGGTATGCTGGAAAAAGGGGCCGATCTTTATCGCCAGTTAAAACGAGCCGGTATCGCCAGTACGTATGCCCATCAGGGAGCCATTGGTCGACGTTACCGCCAACAGGACGAAATCGGTACTCCTTACTGCATTACTGTCGATGGCGATACGCTGGAAGACGGCACTGTAACCATCCGTGATCGTGACAGCCTGCAGCAGGAACGGGTTCATGTAGACAAAGTGGTCGAAACGATCCGCTGTAAACTGGATGAATACGCAATCTGATTTCACAGTTCGATTGAGCACAATAGCAAACGGCTGATTCTGATTAACAAAGGATCAGCCGTTTTTTTATGTTTGAATGGGAACCACCATGGTTCGTGAGCAGAGACTCTGTTGCGTATTTTTATTCTATCGTAACCGATTGGACGCAACGAAACCCAGTGTGAAAGGCTCCCGAAGTGGGGTCCCCTTTCATACGGGCGGAGACACGATACCCCCAGCAGTAGGTATCGCTACACATGAAGGAACCACCTCTCTGGACCCGCTTGGGAATATTCTCTTCCATAGGATCGTAACTGCTGGCAGGTCCTTGGGGATTCTTGCGAGAACTCTTACCGTAATAATCTGGCGTGTAGTTGTCGTGACACCATTCCCAAACATTTCCAGAGATGTCGTACAGGCCGTATCCATTCGGGGAGAAAGACTTCACTGGAGCGGTCGTCTGAAAACCATCTTCAAGTCGATTCGTCTCCGGGAAGACTCCCTGCCAGATGTTGATTGACCATTCGCCATCCGGAACTTGCTCATCTCCCCACGGATACCGTTTCTCCGACAGGCCCCCACGAGCGGCATATTCCCATTCGGCTTCGGTGGGAAGTCGTTTGCCGGCCCATTTACAATACGCCTGAGCATCTTCCCAGGAGACATGGACGACAGGATGGTCCATTTTGTCTTCGATGGTCGATTCAGGGCCTTGTGGGTGTCGCCAGTTGGCGCCATGAACATAGTCCCAGATCTGGTAAGGCCAGAGCGGGTTGGACTTCTGAAGAGTTGCTGGATCGACAGAGGAGTTAAAACAGATAGACCCTGCCTGTAGGTTTTCTTCGGGAATAATGGATACATCCGGTATCCGGCCGATGAAGTCTTCTCGTTTCGGCTTACGTTCGGCAATCGTCTGGTAACCGGTCGCTTGCACGAATTTTGCAAACTGAGCGTTAGTCACTTCGGTTTGATCCATCCAGAATCCATCCAACTCCACCAAGTGCGCGGGGGCTTCGTCGTTAAGATGACTTGGCATGTCTTTCATCTGGGGAGGCCCAGTATTGTTCCCCATCAGAAAGGTGCCTGCGGGGATCATAACCATCCCTTCCGGCGGTTCGACCGGTGTGACCGAAGCGGCGTTCAGGTTGATCCAAACGAGCGATCCTGCCGCCACGACGGCGGAGAGCACGAACAATTTGAGGAGGTGAGCTTTAATCATCTTATTATGCAGTATCAGTGATGGAAATTATCAGCGATGTCAGGAGACAAGATATAGAGGCCGTCGCCGTTTTCAATCTAATTTCACAATGGCCGACCGTCTCGGAATTCCCTATGATTATCGGGCCGCTTAGAAGCGTCAATTACTGCCCCCAGGTAGCCAGAATCGGAACGATCTCTAAGGATAACATGCGAGAAGACCGTCTCACAGAAGAGAATCTGCTTCCACGACTATTATGCAGCTGCTGGAAGTGATTGTCCCTGTGATCCTTAAATCTTACGCACTCAACATCTAAAGCACTCAACAAAACATCTCGAGAGAAAACTGTATGCGCTGTTTCAAACTATTTGCTCTGAGCCTTCTACCGCTGTTTTGCATCGTCGGATGTACTCCTGCTTCCGAAGCTGAATCTACGAAACCAGAGGAAAACAATGTTGAAGCAGAGTCGCCTGCTCCGATTGAGGTCGTTTATGGTGATCTGAAGGATGTGCAGGAATTCATTGCGAAACAGGATGGAAAAGTCGTAGTTCTGGACACATGGTCGACGTGGTGCCTCCCCTGCCTGCGGGAGTTTCCCAATCTGGTCGCCCTGCAAAAACAGTTTCCAGAAGATGTCGTCTGCGTCTCTCTAAATCTGAACTACGACGGGATTGAAGGGGAGCCTCCGACATCGTTTGAAGAGGATGTCCTCGTTCAGCTGCGAAAGTACAATGCGACGTTAACCAACTACATATGTACACAAGAATCCGAAGAAGTCTACGAATCCCTCCAGTTCGATTCCCTTCCAGCCGTTTTTGTTTATGATAAGGCAGGAAATTTAGTGAAGCGGTTCGACAACAGTCAGTTGGAGTCACCTGATGACGAATTTACCTATAAAAAGGATATAATTCCGCAAGTTAAAGCGTTACTGGACGCAAAATAATACGCCTTCTCCAGTAAAGGAGTCGATATCCCTCCAATGCCCTCGACAAAACAACTTGATCTCGTATAGCGACAGCGAGTCCGCGAGAGTTTAAGCAGGTCCTACGACCACTAAACTCGGAAAACTTCTGTCTTACAAAACTCGGGGACATTGTTGAAGTCAGGCGTTCAATCAATCCCTTTCGCCTTTTGTTCCCTCCCTGCATTCCGTCCCATCGTTCGAAAAGTAGAATCAATGGAAAGACCGCCGAAATTAGGATTAAAGTGGTACAGCAGCCCTCGGAAGTTGCTGCGCGCGATCCTGATGTTGGACGACAGCCGCCATTCCATTGCATTAGGTACCGCAATCGGCATCGGCATCGGCATGACACCGACGGTGGGAATTCAGATGCTTATTGTCCTGCTGGTTTCTCTGCTGACGAGAAGGCTGTTTCAGTTCAACATAATTGCGGCCATGATTGCCGTTTACATTTCCAATCCGTTGACGATGGTGCCGATTTATTACTTCGACTATCAGGTCGGAAGCTTGCTGATGGATGGAGAAGCACCACTTTCGAGATTGTCAGAGATTCTACATAACGACGCGAATCTCGCCTGGTGGAATCAGATCTACGCGCTGCTGGTAGAATTCGGTTGGCCCTTAGTATTGGGTTCATTAGTCATCGGCTGTGTGTCCGGGCTCTTAACCTACCCGGCAATGAATTACCTTCTGAAAAGCTTCCGCCTTGAAAAAAAAGTGGAGCCTCCGAAAGTCGTAACCCCTCCTGAATACGTCCCCTCCCGCAAACGGACGACCGTCACTAGACAGACGACGCATTAGTTCCTCAACAATAGCTTTGCTTTCTCCCGGTCACATTTCGATGGAGATCTGTAACAGTCATTCAAAAGTTAGTCTACGAAAGATTGCGACTCCGTAGGTTGCATACGTGAATCGCCCAAGACAAGAGGATTCATTTCCATTGATGATTCCCCAGTAGCGTTGTGAAATAGCACGAGTTCATTACACTGGATTGCCCGCTTTCTCTCTCGCTACTCTCTCTTCTAGAAAATCAGAATACGGCTTTTCTGATTAACTCTCTTATGACAAGTTCATTAATGGACGAACCGCCTATCGACTGCCTGTGCGCGGGAATCATCGTCTCTGACCATGTGTGCGAACCAATTCCCTACATGCCTAAACAGGGCGAATTAATTCTCACGCCGAGAACCCAATTGGCTGTTGGTGGATGCGCGTCGAATGTTGCTGTGGATATGGCGCGTTTAAATAGAAATGTGGCCATTCTGGGGAGAATCGGACACGATATCTTCGGCCAACATCTCAAACAGGAATTAAGCCGACAGAACGTCGTCTGCGATTACCTGTCCGAGTCGACGACATCCCAGACAGCAACGACCCTCATTGTGAATGTCAAAGGGGAGGACCGTCGCTTTATTCACTCTGTGGGAGCGAATGGTGAATTTGACGGTCGGGAAATCACACCGGAGCTTATCTCTCAGTCGAAAATCCTGTACCTCGGCGGCTATCTGTTGCCCCCCAGCCTGTCGCAGAAAAACGTGATTGACATTTTCAAGGTGGCGCGAGCGGCGGGAGTCACGACGGTGCTTGATGTTGTAACACCGACGCAGAAAGATTACTGGCATGATATCAAAAAAGCCTTGCCGTATACTGACTACTTCATGCCGAACGACGACGAAGCGGAATTGCTGACTGGCCTCAGTGATCCCGTCGAGCAAGCCCGTAAACTGCGTAACGCGGGAGCGGGAACCGTTCTGATCACCTGTGGAGACAAGGGCACGGTAGTGATCAGCGATAAAGAAGAGTTCCGTACCAACTGCTTCCGAGTTCCCTTCGTCGATGGAACGGGAAGTGGCGATGCATTCGTCGCCGGATTCATGCATGGCTTATTGGGTAAGAAAACATTGCTGGATTGTGTGATCCGTGGCAGCGCCCTGGGCGCGAGTGCCGTGCGTGCCGTTGGGGCGACGACGAGCGTCTTTACCGGGGAAGAGCTTGAAGACTACCTAGGCCAACAGACGCTCGAAGTTCTCCCTCTGTAGGATCGCTCGTCCCGTTTAGACCTCGCTCAGCTTGAACATCTCTACGGATACACCGGGGCTGAAGAGAGTATGATCGGGTGTTTCGGCCAGGGCGGGCAGAGCCAACGGTTTTTCGAGAGTCCCGGTATAGTGCGCCGCTTTGACTGTCTGAAAGCGATAAGGATGATGGTGTACCTGTCCCCGCAACAATCTTCCCGCCTTGGTTTGCGTGAATAGCAGATAACGTTCCACGAGAAAATGCTCAAATGATCCGGCAATTGCCGTTTGAAACTCTTTCTGGGTGGGATCGAGTTCAATTTGAATATCGTATCCACATTCGCCGAACTCCGAACCAGGCCACCAGCGTCGGCCGGTCCACTGAAACAGGTCGCTCTGCTCTTTTAAGGTAAGCCGTCCGCGACAGTAGTTGAGGTTCCAGCAGTAACGCGCGACCAAGGTAGCAATGGTCGCGTTGGCATCAAGGCTGAAGAACCAGACTCCGGGTTCCCCTCGATAATGCACGTAAGTCCGGACATTGGTTTCCAGGAAATTGGACATTCCCGGCACCGGCGGCAACCACGCGGGCCGCACACTTCGCATCTGAAAGGGAACAATACCGAGCCAGGCATTTCCCTGATACAAGTCCAACTCCAGAGGAGCTGGAACTGCAGCCCGAATAATTTCGACCGGGACGGTCCAGTGTAGAAAGAAGAGGTTTTTCCAAGCCTGAAAACCAACCGGCTTTTCATTCGGTCGCCGAGTCGGAGCAAGTCGGTCGAATTCAGGCATCGTATCTGAGTCCGTCATGAAGCAGAAGTTGCTCTTTGTCGAAATCGCCACATTCCCAATTGAGCAAGTTAATAGCCGGCGCGAATCCATGGCGAATTTGATGACTGTTGATAAACAGGGCCGGCAGGTTCAGGATGGCTGCTTACCCGTAAACCGGAAGAGACGCCGGGGCTGTGATACGAGACAGGTCCTCCGGGTACACCGACGGGGGTCGGGACCGAAAGATGAGGTCCAGGCATGTGTGAGGAAGGCATCTGTGAGGAAGGCATCTGTGAGGAAGGCATCTGTGACGAGTGCATTGGGCTGCTGTAACTGGGACCAGGATAGTAAGACGGCCCGGGAGTGTTGCAGCAGTCCCCCCCCATCATCGGAGGCGCCATACCCATTGAAGGACCACAGCATGGATCAGCACAAGGATTCACACATCCTCCTGTGCAGCAAGTGTCAAACAACCCACCGGGACCACATAACTTAATACAAGGTTCCCATCCTCCTCCGTATGACATTCCGGTGCACGGATCACAAATGGGGCCACGGTAGCAACACCCGACGGCGGTGAAGGAGAACAAAGTCACGGCGGTAAGTAGAGCAAAACGACTCATGGGGGGTAATCCTGCTTTTAAATTCAGCGGGTTCGATTTAAACAGCTTCCAACAAGTGGATGTTTTAATGATCGACCAGCTGTAATGTTAAACTTTACCGATTACGCAGTCTTTAACGCCGAATTCCTAAAATTACTTAGCGCGTGAAGCAGGCTTTGCAAATTATTACTGGGCAGGCAATTACGTCGAATAATGCCCTCCCGAACGGAACGCGTTTACACTATTCATCAGAGATTTTAAGAAACAGCTATGGCAATTCCGCAGAAAAATCCGAAAATAAGAACAACGGGGGCGAACCAACTGTCGAACCGGACACTCCTGTTGATAGAGGAAGGTGTATCTTCAGCATCTGAGCAAACTCAGATGCGTAGGAGCACCTGATTTTAAAAGACTTAATTTATTTTGCACGATAAGAAAGTGACAACGTGCAACCGAGGACTGAGTTTCTTTAACTGTGAGATTATATCCAGGGCTCAGTCTCAATCTTCTGGAACTGCGGAATGACGCAGGAGGTAGAACGATGCGATTTAATAACCAAAACATCCAAGTGGTCAATCAAGTCCAAGCCGCTCTCGTAGCAGGTATTGCGAATGTTGCCAACGAGATGGTCGTACGTTTTGCCCGCGTTAGCTATCTACATTCCGCCAAGCGCAATTCGTCCCATGATAAGCCGGGCTCCCTAATGTCCTGGCTGGAATGGATGACAGGAGAACCAAGCTTATTGCTTGCCTGTTGTTGTTCCCCATCAGGGACGACGCCGTCGACACGGACCAGAACGATGGAAAGAGGCATATCGAACCTCAGTTAAGGTTCGGTTCCTTTCCCGACTTGCAAATAGCAGGTTGAAATTCGTTCTTCCCGAGTCGTCCAAAAGGTACTTACCGTTCTCCTTTTGTGCACTCTTGGGCTATCCCGTGTTCAGTCGGTCGCCGGCTGTTTTTCAGAACGCTTACGGACTCCGTTACACCAGTCTATCTGGTCCCTTTCGTAGACGCATTGCATCTGAAGACAGCACCTCCGAACGGAATCGATGGTATTTCTTTGCACTTGCATACACACATAATCCCGTGCTTCCACTCCCTTAACTCTGCCTGATGAAAGCAGGCTCCATAGAAGCACACGAAAGGATAAAGCTCCAGAAGGAACTATATAATGATTGCTGAAACTGAAAACGAATTGCTGAAACTGGTGCTGGCTACTCAACGCGGAGATCAGGATGCCGCTAACGAACTGGTGAGACAGTTCGAACCGATGGTCTTCTCTGTTGCTCTGAAACGATTGCGAAATCGTTCGGAAGCAAGTGAGGTGGCTCAGGAAGTCTTCATCCAAGTGTTCCGTAAACTGGATCAGCTGCGTGAGCCCGAGCGGTTTGCGGGTTGGATCAAGAAAATCGCCGTCCGGATGTCGATCAACCGGGCTGTGCGGAAACCTCCTGAGACATTGCAGAGTAACGAGACTTTTCAGGCCCTGAAAATTGAGCCCACGAATCCGCTGGAAGAAATTCTGAAAGACGAGCGGGCCGATCAGGTACGGGGAAGTCTGAATCGACTGCGAGATCTCGACCGGAAAACGTTGATTGCTTTCTACTTCGAAGGCCAGTCCTTGAAAGAGATGAGTGATCAGTTCGAGAGCCCGATTGGTACGATCAAACGTCGACTGCACACGGCTCGAAACCGACTGAAAGAAGAGTTGCTTAACGGCAGCGCTATCTAAAAATAAAACACGATCCTTCCGGCTTGATGCGGGAAGGGTCGTGTTTGTATGCGCCTCTATTTGAAAACGGTACGCTACCAGCAACGGATTGGGATTCTTAGAAATAACTCTTGTACTGATCTTTGACCGTCTGAATCCCCAAATTGATCAGCTTGGTATCACTCGCAGGAGATATCAAGCGGCAGCCTTTTTTAACGAGTAGTTCGGCATGTTCAGGAGAGACGGTGACTGCCCCCCAATGTTTGCCATGTTTTTTACAGGCGGCTGCCACTCGATCCAGAGCGTCGATGCATTTTTCGTGAAAGAGATCACCCGTCACTCCCAGGTTCTGACTTAGGTCGGCGGGTCCGACGAAAAGCAAATCGACACCTTCAATCGCAGCAATTTCGTCGACTTCTTCGACAGACTGAGCCGTTTCGATCTGGATCGCGAGGAAATTCTCCCGGTTGGCTTTCTCGCAGAATTCCGCCATGGGAATGGTGGCGAACTGCCCATCCCATCCACTGGTGTTGAGTCCTCTGTAGCCTCGGGGATAAAACTTAGTCCACTTGACGAACTCTTCTGCCTGCTCGGCGGTGTGGATTTGCGCTGCCATCACTCCTCCTCCCCCAGCTTCCAGACACTTTGTTACCAGCGCATAATCAGTGGGAGCAATGCGAACGAAGCAGTCGAGCCCCTGGCTGCGTGCGGCGAGAGTCATCACCTCAAGATTTTCCATCGACATGCCGGCATGTTCGTGGTCTAGCCAGACCGCATGAAATCCCTTGTTAATCCCCACCATTTGAATCAGGTTGTGATGAGGAACCCGACCGACTCCAAGGGCGACCACCATTTCGTCGTTTAAGAGACGCGCTTTAATATTATGCATCAGACTGCTTTTTCTGAATGTTGAAATGGAATACGGAAAGTTTGAAAACTAAACGTATTGGACAGCATGGAATGTCCAGAAGTCAACGATCAGAAGAAAACGAAACGAACGTAGTAAAGGCTAGATGGTGTGGATCAGAGCTGAATTCGTGCATAAAAGTTGCCGCTGGCATTCTGCGGGTCGCGACTGTAAGTATCGGCAATATTGCCACCGATGATTTCTCCCATCACACCATTATCGGTCACCTCGGTGATTTTGATTTTCACCTTGGTTCCCCCTTCGCCATCAATGTGATGGAATACTCTGCCTCCCTGTTCCGCAGCGGCATACAGGTTCGCGTTGATTTCTGTATCTATGAGGGCTCCAAATGATCTTCCAGAGACATGGGCATAGATCAGAAAGGAAGGAAAGGTCTCCTCTTCTGGAGTCTCATAAGACTTGATGCGCAATACGTTTGGACGGTTGCCTGAATTGAAGGTGTCCAGTTTGGCGTAGCAGCCCTTTGTTTTGAAGTTGGGATTAATTTTCAATTCAAAGAACGGTGATTCTGGAATGGAAAACGTGGGTTTGGCTGCATTCTGAGAAATTGGCGTGGTTTCCGAACTGCCGAACCAGCCGAGGATCTGCTCCTTACTGCAACCGGTGAGCATTCCCAGGCAAAGGGTGCCGGTCAACAGAATAGCCATGAATCGAGACTGCATTTCGATTCCTTTAAGTAGATTGTCGCTGAAGTGAGAAGTGAAAGGCACAGTGCTTCAAATGAGAGGCTCTAAATGAAGAAGCGTCCTCATCTTATAGTTCAATCGATGTGCCACTTCAATGCAAGGATTTCTCCCCTTCCAGGCACTGACTTTGCGGTGGGAAACGAGAGACTTTATCAATCCGAAGAATGTTTAAACGGGCTATTCGATATCGAAGGGCATACTCTCATGCCTATCTGAAGACTGCCACGGAAACTTAACTATTGATATGAAAAACCTCACCTTCAGACCGGGTATTACGGGTTCGGAGACTCATGCGGGCAATTTTCCCGAAAATAAATTCATCACATTTGTTCAGTGCTCCGGGCTGTTCTGTGGTAGGAAGTCCACGTATTGAAAATTTATCTACAGACGTTTCCGTCAATAAAACTCATTGAATTTATGCAGGTTTTTGCCACTTTCTATCTGACGGCATAAAACTGATGAACAGCCTCCAAGATCAGACGGTGAATTTACGCAACTCTTGCAAAGGATTCGCACCGATCGGCCTCCCTTAAATTCTTGCCAAGTTTTCAAAATCGCGTCCTATGCTTTCTCGTTCGGGCGACATTTCAGTTGGCTCAATCCAGCCAAACTCAAAATGCGACATGGACAACCATCACATCTGGAAACCTGTCGGTTCAAAAACCGGAAGCATACATTACCAACATCGTGGCCAGTCATTCAGGGGTGACTGACCCACTCACAACTCGGGGGAGGACTATGAAATGAAGACCACAACGATCAGGACCGACTTGCCTAGGGAGGAAAAAAGGAAGGGGGCGTTTATGATCCTTACCTTTTTTGGAATAATGGCAACCGCAGGCTTTCTAGCCATGAGCATAGACCTTGGTGTTGTGGCAGTATTTAAAGTCCGAATGCAGAATGTGGCCGACGCAGCTGCCCTGGCTGCTGCCCAGGAGATCTCAATTGCTCTTGATGAAATCTCCGATCAGATTTCCTCAGGTAATGTGCAGGGGGAAGTTCAGGATGCAAACTCCTATGCCCAAGATCAAGCTCGTGTGATGGCAGAACATGTGGCTGAACTGAACGGGATGTTTATCGACCCTCAGATCGACGTCCTCTTTGGGCAGCGCACTTTAGACGAGAATTCAGGTGAGGCTACGATCACGTGGGGTGTTTCTCCCTTTAATGCGGTTAAAGTCATCGTACGTAAAGACAATCCCAGCCAGACTGCGCCAGATGCCAAAGTCGATCTGTTCTTCGCAAAGATGTTCGACAACGATCAAGTCGCATTGCGAGCTGAAGCAGTCGCCTATATCGATTCTCGCGACTTAGTTGTGGTAATGGACTTTTCAGGATCGATGGTTTACGACAGCCTCTGGCGATCAGACAGTATCGACAAACTTGGGCAACAGGCAATCGATGATGGCCTTTACAACATCTGGACCGACCTCGACTCTCCTACCTATGGGAATATGCAATTCGACAACGACTGGATCACAATTCCCTCGGATAGTAGTAGCAGCCCGAAAGTCTCTTTGACTTGGAAGAAAAGCACGGTTGATATCACCACCACCAAGCAATTGGATTACGCCAGGCTCTATTTCAGCGACAACAAATATCAGAACTTCTCTTCGCTTTCGGGACAATCGAAGACTTTATCTGGCACAGGGTCTAACTCTGGAAAGTTAATCAAATATGCAAAGGTGCGTTATAAGGAAAATGGTCGCGAATATTATGCAGACTTTGATTTGTTTGATTATGACACTTTGAAGCGAGGGCTCGATCTTAACGGAGTGAACTATCCGTATCCTTCTGGTTCCTGGAACAGCTTTATCAGTTATTGCTTGAATGATTCAGAAGTCAACCGGGCTGGATATCGATATCAATTCGGTATGATGAACCTGGTTCACTATTGGCTGGATGCGCAAATGCCGTATTCGAGCACTCCTGAATTATGGAAAACACGGCATTACCCGTTTAATGCTGTTAAATCAGGAGGATCACTGTTATGTGAATTCCTGGACGGGTTGGACTTCGGAGACCATCTGGGGTTGGTGACTTATGACACATACCACCGAGTTGAATCGCAACTCGTTCCAGATGGCTGGGTATCTGAATCGGTGGATATCGGAGCAACACCGATCACCGATGATTATTCAGCAATCGATACGATCCAGAAGCATAAGCAGGCGGCCCATTACTACAACACCACCAACGTAGGTGGTGGACTGCACGAAGCGATCAAATTGCTGGATGAGCATAGTCGTTACGGATCGCAAAAAACGATTCTGCTGATGACGGACGGAAATGCGAATACGAGTGATAACAACTGGTCCGTACCTTCCGATTTTAGCTGGAATGCAATGACGGATTATAACGGAGACGGCGTTGCCGATTACACAACGTCCGATTCGCACAAGTTATACACATTCGTCCGTGTCAAACAGGCTATTGACAAAGGATATACCATTCACACAATGAGTGTGGGAGCGAACGCGGACCGCGATTTCATGAAAGCGATTGCCTTTGCTGGAGATGGTATCTGGGTCGATGTTCCCGGCGGAACAACAGTGGCCGCGATGGAAGAACAGATGCTACAGGCATTCGCTCGAATTGCTGCCAATGTTCCTCCACCTAAACTGACTCACTCAGAAAGTCCTTGAGAGTCAGTAAGGAGAACACTACCGGTTCCCCTTAATATGAATGCCAAGCAACCCGTTGTGGAAATCAATATCCGCAGCGGGTTTTCTTATTGATCTCGTCATCAGGAATTCGCCGATAGTTCGGGGACGACTTCTCCCTCCAACAGAATGGGGATTGGGCGTCCGGAGTAATCGGTGAAGGAAATCGGCCGGGGATCAATCCCGAGGTGTCTATATAGAGTCATCAGGAAGTCTTCGCGACTGATTCGACGCTCTACGACTTCTTCCCCTCGTGGATCGGTCGCTCCAACAATCTGTCCTGTAGGTATTCCACCCCCGGCGAAGATTAATGATGTCGCATTCGGCCAGTGGTCCCGCCCTGGTTGCATAATTCCAGACGCAGAATCGTTAGCGTAAGAAATTCGAGGCGTTCGCCCGAACTCTCCTGTGACGACGACCATTACACGTTTGTTAAGTCCTCGTTCAAAGAGGTCTTCAATTAGTGCGGTCACCGCTTGATCATAATAGGGTGCCCGTGCTTTCATCACATCAAAGCAGTGGTGGTTTACAGCGTGATCGTCCCAGTTATGAATTCGCCCGCACAGGGATCCGTTCAGCGTTGTCGTAATTAATTCCACCCCAGATTCAATCAGTCGTCGCGCCAGTAGTAGTTGTTGGCCCCATTGATTTCGTCCATAGCGGTCGCGAATTGCCGCTGATTCCTGTTTGATGTCAAACGCTTCGCGTGTATTAGTCGACGTCAGCACATTCGCTGCTTGTTGTTCGAAAGCGTTCAACGCCTGCATCTCCTGAATCTGTTCGAGATTCTGTTGGAGGCGATCGAATCGTTTACGAAGAGAAATCCTTTCGGTCAGGCGAGTTTCGGCTTCCGCAGTAACTGTTCCCAGATTAGGTACGGCGAAGTTTTCGAGATTGGGATCATTATAGACAGCGAAGGGTTCGTAGGAGGTTCCAAGATATGCAGGCCCAACGTAGGGAGTCGGTTGCAGCCCTACATAGTTGGGAATATCGTGATTCACGTCGTAACGCAGGCGATGCGCAATTGAAAAGAGATCGGGGTGATCCGGTTTATTTTTCAGTGCCTGAATGTCATGTCCCGTTAGTAGTTGCTGCGCCCCTTGCTGGTGATTTCCTCCTGAATGGGTCAGTGATCGGATCACGGTCATTTTATCCGCGATCTTTGCATGCATGGGAAGCAGTTCGCTGATGTTTAAACCGGGAACATTGGTTTCGATCGGCAGAAAGGGGCCGCGATAATCGCTGGGCGCCTGGGGCTTGGGATCATACGTTTCCAGATGGCTTGCACCACCGATCAACCAGACCAGAATGACTGCCGTCTTTTCGTTCTGCGCGGAATCAGCCAGTGGTTGTTCCGCCCGCAGGCGATTGAGTTCTGCAAGGGAAAGCGAAGCGGCGCCTGTCATTCCCAAGCGAAGGAACTCCCGGCGATGGATAGAGAATGAATTTGAGAGCTGGAGCCTGGCCATGAATCGACCTCTGGCAAATGAAGGAAGGCGTTTTAGTAAGAGAATCTAACGCTCTAACATGGACTATACGCGTTTCCAAAGACGTCCGCAATTACGGTTCCCCCTCTGCTTTACCGAATTGCGAATCCTGCGAGGCCCGTCTAGGATTGAGTAATCAAACATGTTTGACTTTGTAAATAGGAATGATAAATGAACAAATTCTTCTTGACGTGCTGTCTCTACTGCTTAACCACAATCGCGAGACCAGACTGTGATGTTTACGCCCAGAAACAAGTTGGGAACGGAGCCAATGGGGCGATCCTTGTCGCGGCGAGCAATGCGTCTTCCAAGATTCGTGCTGCGGCAGATTTTGTCTGCGATGGAGAAGGTGATCAGGAAGAGATCCGACAGGCTATTCTTGCTCTCCCAGAAGCAGGTGGAACGGTTCGGTTGTCTGGAGGAACTTTCGACATAAAGCACGTTCCCGAAACATTGGGCGGTGTTCTGATTGATCGGTCGAACGTCACTCTGGCTGGACAAGGGGCCGCGACGAAACTGATTCAGGCTGCGGATCAGAATACGAATGTGATTCGAATCATCGGTTCTGATGTCGGTTACATTACCATTCGTGATTTATACGTCGACGCTAACAGTGACCAGAATCAGAATGATGATGGCGATCCGAATGTCTCTCATGCCCGGTTTGAGTTTTGTGGAATCAAAGCGTTCTATACCTATCCGGGTGGACCTACGGGATTACGCAATCATCACATTACCATTGAGAACTGCCACGTGCATAATGCGAAACGCTTGGGCATTATGCTGGAAGGCTCCTATATGAATGTGATTAACAATCACCTGGGCAATGCGGGGTCCGATGTCGTTGAAATCCTGACAGGCCCCGGAATCATTCGGGGAAATCAAGTCGAGATCACAGGTCCGACGCATGTCGCTATTGGTTCTGACCGAGGGAATGACATCATCATGTCCAACAATATTGTGCGAGTGAGAGAGGGAGCTGATCTCGATATCGGATTTCGTTCCTGGGCGAATTCGGAGCGGCATGTGATCGCCAATAATGTGCTGACTGTCGACGAAGGGGGCCATTGCGACTATGCCATGGATGTCCGTGGAAAGGGAGCGGCCATCACGGGGAACACAATTCATTCCAGTAATTCTGATCAACGTCTTCCTGTCTGGATTACAGGCTATAATACGGTGATCAGCGGAAACCTGTTTGAGAATGTCGAGTTGGTGATTGAGGATCTCACGGAGTTAAAAAAGCCGATTCTGGTTCAGGGAAACATCTTCGACAAATCTGGAATCACTCATAAACAAGGTAGACTGGTTAAGGGGAGCAATGTTCTGCCTGCAGATGAATAATGGCCTCGACTCCACATTGACCATCAAACACCGACATCGTCAGAATAGTTATGGTTAAAGGCTTCAAGGGAAAAAATATCCCTCTATGACACTCCAGCCGGGGTATTTCGAGGAGAATGACGGTCCTCTATGGAGTGCGGCTTGAATTGTCCCTCTGATTCGTCAATCATCGACTGTCATTTTGTTTTCTCTCAAATGACTTCAACGACATTTCTCCGTTCTGCTGGTACATGACAGCCAGTCGGATGTTATTCTTCTACCTTTTCAAATAGTTCGAGTGATCTACATGGCTGATTTTGCGCCGCATGCCAGTGATAACCGCGAACAGGAAAACGCGTCCGATATCGAACGGAATACTCGATACGGTTTGCGTCTGTTTACGGTTTACCTGCTTTTATACCTGGGATATATCCTGCTCAGCACCTTCACCCCTAAAATGATGCAAGACATCAAAATCGCGGGTGTCAATCTTTCCGTGATGTACGGTTTTGGATTGATCATCGCCGCGTGGGTTCTTGCTTTAATATACGGGTGGCTCTGCCGCGACATCACGCCTGCTGATTCAACGACATCAACCAAAGGAGGTGCTGCGTGATTTACGAACCCTCCGCCCTGGCGGTCGTCATCTTTGGTGCGATCGTCGCTTTTACTTTATGGCTCAGTTTCTTTCTCGGGAGTAAGGCGAAATCATCGGCAGGTTTTTTTGCTGCTGGCGGTTCGATTCCCTGGTTCATCAACGGAGTCGCTTTTGCGGGCGACTACCTTTCGGCGGCATCGTTTCTCGGTATCTGCGGAATGATTTCCTTCTATGGGTATGATGGATTCCTGTACTCCATCGGTTACCTGGCAGGCTGGATTGTCGCGCTGTTTGTGGTTGCAGAACCACTTAAGCGAATGGGAAAATACACTTTCGCTGATGCGCTCGACAGCCGTTTTCAATCTCGCGGAATTAAATTCACCGTGGCAATTAGTACTCTGGTCGTCAGTATCTTTTATCTGATTCCCCAGATGGTCGGTGCGGGAGCGTTGATTACTCCCCTGCTCGGTTTTCCACATTACGTGGGTGTATTAATGGTTGGTCTGGTTGTCACCATCATTGTGGTTACGGCTGGTATGGTGAGTACGACTTACGTGCAGTTCATCAAAGGTTCACTGCTGGTTGTCTTCAGCTTTATAATCACCATCGCTATTTTGTTACGTGGTTTCTCCGTGCCTCAGGATGAGACGGACGACAATTATCTGAAGTCCTTCGGTCCGTACGCCACGATGGAAACCATCCCCTGGGACGAAGTCGTCCGTCGAACCGCCGGTGCGGATCTTGCTACGGAAAATGCTTACGAACCATTGCCAAACACGGGCAACTGGACTGATTTGCCCTACATGCGTGTCAAAATCAACCCGTCAGAAGAGATTCTGACTTGGAAGGTAGATCAAGACGATGCGGGTGGCTTTATACTGCGGGAAGCTCAGTTCAAGACCGTAAACAGCGATCAAGCGGCATTCGTGAATGGATTACCCCAGGGTAAGGGCGAAGGTCAAATGGACCTGAAACCGATTGGGCAGGTTAAATCGTTACTGGAAGACGAACTTGAATCGGGCCCTCAGGGGCCGCTGCAATTCTTTCGTACTATCCAGGACAGCACGATCATGCTGAACGGTACGGAAAGTTTCACTGATGAAGACGGCGCTGTCACTACGATCTTTTACCAGAAGCCGACGAGTGGAACGGACATTCTTAGCCCCGGGAATCACCCCTCCTTCCAGGGATTACGGGGCGATGACACGATCAAGAAGATTAACTTTCTCTCGCTGATGCTGGCGTTATTCTGCGGAACGGCGTCGTTACCGCACATTCTGATTCGTTACTACACGGTTAAAGACCAAGCGTCGGCTCGAAAAAGTACAATTGTCGGTATCGGCAGTATCGGATTCTTTTATGTCCTGACGCTTTTCATGGGCTTGGGAGCAATGACCAGTGGTCAACTCGACCCAACGAATAGCAATATGGCGGCACCACTTTTGGCGAAGAGTATTAACGAATGGTTGTTTGCGATTATTTCTGCAATTGCCTTTACCACAGTATTGGGGACAGTGAGTGGTCTCATAATTGCCGCCAGTGGAGCAGTGGTGCACGACCTGTTGACCGACGTGCTGAAGATAGATATGACCGACCACAGCAAAGTACGAATCGGTAAGATGTCGGCCGTGGTGGTGGGGATTATTGCGATCATCCTGGGAATTCTATTCGAAAAGATGAACGTGAATTATCTCGTGGGCTGGGCCTTCAGTATTGCGGCCTCGGCCAACCTTCCGGCGTTGTTAATGGTATTGTTCTGGAAACGGACGACGAAGCAGGGAATTACGGCTGCTGTGACTGTCGGCATGATTTCCTCGCTGGGTTGGGTGATGACTTCGGCAGATACCTTTTCCAAGGTTTATGGTATCGATCCGGAACTTGCCTGGGTTCCTTTCAGCCAACCGGGGATCGTTACGATTCCTCTTGGTTTCCTGACGCTGATTGTCGTCTCGCTGATGACACAGCCCAAGGAGAAAGTCGCCGTTTGAGACCAGTCTGAGACTGACGTTTTACACACGTTTTTGTTAAAACAGAAAACCGGATGAGCGCTGTCTGCTCGTCCGGTTTTCTTTCATTTTATCCGCTTGCTTGAATCGACTTCCATGACGCATCAAATCAACTGGAACAGTTCCCAACTAACACACGGCTGGCAAAAAGGTGTCACCGCGTTTTATTATGGTCTTGGTTTAACTCAAGAGGACTTTGACAAACCCCAGATTGGAATTGGCGTCCCCCTACTGGAAGGAAACCTGTGCAACGTGCATGCGTACGAGCTGGGTCAGGAACTTGCCGTCGGTTGCCGTGAAGCGGGCTTGATCGGCTTTCCATTCGGTACGCCGGGAGTGAGCGATAATATCACACAGGGACACGAAGGGGGAAATGCTTCGCTCCCGTCACGTAACCTGATTGCGAATTCGGCCGAGTGTGTCGTCAGTGCTCACTGTTATGACAGCCTGATCGGATTACACAACTGCGACAAGAACGGTCCCGGCTTCGCCATGGCCCTGGCACGCATGAACTATCCAGGTTTGATTGTCAGTGGCGGAAGTATCAAACCAGGCTGCCATAAAGGGGAAGACATTTCCATCCTGGATGTGTATGACTCTCGTGCCGCGGCTTCGGTAGGGGCGATGAGTGAAGATGAAGCAGACGAGATATTAAAAACAGCCTGTCCCGGTCCCGGTGGTTGCGGTATCGCGGCCTCGTTCAATACGTGGGGCATCGCCCTGGAAGCGATCGGACTAATGCTACCTGGTAGCAGTTCCATCCCCGCTGTGGATGGGCTCAAAAAAGAAGAATGCCGACAGGTTGGGAAGGCAGTTCTGAACCTGTTGAAACAGAACATTCGGCCGCGTGACATTCTTACCAAGAAATCTTTTGAGAACGCCGTTGTGACGATCGCTGCTGCCGGTGGATCGACCAACGGAATTCTCCATATACTGGCTCTGGCTCGCGAAGCCGAAGTCGATTTCCATCTGGAAGATATTCAACCCATTTTGAAACGAACGCCCGTCGTCTGCAGTTTTGCCCCAAGGGGTCGCCGCACGATGTTCGATCTTCACAAACTGGGTGGCACGCCGCTACTTCTTAAACATCTATTCGATGCCGGATTACTCCATGGCGACTGTTTGACGGTGACCGGCAAAACAATGGCCGAAAACCTGAAGGACGTCCCCACCGTTGGTGACGATCAGGACTTGATTGTGCCCGTCGACAAGCCGTTCAAGCCTTATGCTGATATGCAAATCTGTATGGGGAACCTTGCTCCGGGCGGAGTCGTTTTCAAAGTATCCAGCATGGAGGAGCCTCGCTTCAAAGGGAAAGCGATCTGTTTCGACGACGCCAAAGCGGTCGCCGATGCGGTCGAAGCTCATCAAATCAAACCGGGTAGCGTGATCGTACTCCGTAACCTGGGGCCAGTGGCCGCTGGGATGCCGGAAGTCCTTGTCGCCACTGCAGCGCTTACCGTTCCCGAGTTGGACGGCAAAGTTGCCTTTCTGTCGGACACACGAGTTTCGGGAGTTTCCCACGGTGCCATCGGCGTCCACTGCTCGCCTGAAGCGGCTGTCGGCGGACCAATCGGACTGGTCGAAAATGATGATGATATCTCGTTTGACCTCGAAGCGGGTAATATTACCTTACACGTCGATGAGGCCACATTAGCGATTCGCAAATCGGCCTGGCAACCACCAACGGATTTGTGGGCCGCCAAACGAGGTTACCTTGCCGACTTCAGTGCGACCGTATCTCAGGCACACCACGGATGCGTCAGTAAAGCGTATTATCCACACTGCGACTGAGGTGATCGAGTTTTTAACTCAGGTAGAAATCTACGCTGGAACGCCACTACCTGTCTTTTATTGACAGCATAAAAACCGAGTAGACAAGGTAGCGATTCGCGAGAATTACTGGAAAGAATTTTTTGCAATCTGAACATCTTACAGAAGCTATGAACGAAGATTGCTCAAGATCCATCAATGGCTTAATTCAATCAATTTTTGCAATGGTACATCCAGCATTTCAAATTGGGCGAGCCTTGATTTCCATTCGTTGGGAATGCCTGATTCTCCGTAGTAAGCTCCGGCCAATTGACCACAAACAGCGCCGGTTGTGTCCGCATCGTCACCCAGATTGATGGCGGCCAGCACGGCGTCTGGGAAGTTGTCTGTCGTCCAGAATGCCCACAGAGCAGCTTCTATTGACTGAACGACGTAGCCGGTCCCTCGTATTTCCGGTGGTTGTTTATGGAGATAGCTACCTTCAATAACTGCGGTGACTGCGGGGTGAAACAATTTCCTCGCCGCTTCTTCCTTGAGCACCACCCAGTCGGACGACAAGACTTCTTCTCGAGAAATTCCCTGAATTAACCCGCTGAGAATCAGACAGAAATAGCGACACGCGGACAGGCACTGCTCGCTACCGTGCGTAGGTCGGCTCGATTCCTCAGCCAGTTGCATCAAATGTCTGGTATCTGTCGTCAACAGTGAAAAATACCGAACGGCTACGGGAGCGAAACGCATGATGGAACCGTTGCCACTTGCCATATCGTCTGTGCTACCGCTGGTGGAGGCATCACCAGACTGTTGGTATCGACGCAGTGCCTGACTGACGGTGATCCCAATGTCAAAACACCGATCATTGACCGAGTAACGTCCATTCTTCCACCAGTCGACGTAGCGTTTGGCCTGATCGTCCAAGTCCCAGCCAACTTCGATCATGCTCTCTGCGAGGGCAAGCGCCATGCTGGTATCATCAGTCCATTCGCCCGGTCCGAGTCCATGCGGACCTCCGTCGCGGTAGCCGGTAACAGGAGGAAATGTTCCCGGTGACTTAAACTCAACTGCCGCTCCAAGGGCATCACCTATCGCGAGGCCGAGAAAGCAGCCTCCCTGGCGGTCGATTTCCTGTTGATGATTCATCTATTCCGCCAGTTTGATAACGTGCCCCTGGGACTTCAATTGCCGCTGCAGTTCGGCAATGGGAATTCGTCTAGCGGGAACATTTTCTTGAATCGCCAAGTGTGCCGCGACACCTGCTGCCTGTCCCAGTGCCATCCAGGTCGGTTCCATTCGAACAGAAGAGAAGGCCACATGCGTGGTCGAGGCCGCCACTGGCACCAGCAGGCCATCGACTTTCTGCGGTACCATAATGCGATAGGGAATTTCATAAGGTCGAGTGATGTGATCGAGCAGGCCCAAATACCCTTCCAGTACCACCGTGTCTCCCGGTTGTTTTTTCTGACAGGGAAAACTATCTATTGGAAATTCACCCACCGCGATACTGTCTTCATACCGTTTCGGTTCGCGATTCTCACCATAACCTGTGATGTCCTGCTCAATCAACGTGTACTCGCCAATCAACCGTCGACCTTCGCGAATATACATTTGAAACGGAAAACCAGCGTTGTCTGTGAATTCATCGTGGGGAAAATAATATTCACGAGCGATCTTCCGATGTGCATCCGGAACCTCCGAATCATTTTGCAGGAACCAGATCAATCCGAGTACTATGTTTCGATGGTTATCGCAAATCTGCTTCCGGGTGGCTTCATCCCCCTCGATGTACCCTTTATTCATTTCTGGAAATGGAAACGCGAGCGGACGCGGATTAATATTAACGTCCGTTTTCTGGTTGGGAATGTTCGTTACAGACAGGGCTCGCACCAATGTTCCAAAATGGGCGGGGTTGTAACCTCGGCTTGGTTTAAAGTTTTTGGGTCCGTCTAACAATCCGTTTTCCAGATCCTGGAAATAGCCAACGTAATTCTCTCGTTCATATCCGATGGGTGGTTCTGACAACTGAAATCCGTTGTTGGCGTCCGTCGTGAAGCAGAGCCGGTAGGTGTAAGCTGGCAAACGATCGTCGGCCTCTCCCGTCGTACCGGGGAGAACCTCTTTCGTCTGGTAATCAAAATAAATCACACCCGCATGAGGCTCGTCGAATTCATCTCGCGATTCACGGCCCAGACGAAAGTCAGCCCCCGCTTTAGCAAGGAGGTCGCCTTCATAGGTTGCGTCGATAAATACCCGGCCTTCAATTCGCAGTGAATCTTGTTTGCGATCAGCTTCTTCACTATCTCGCGGGACAACGTTAATCGCGATGAGTCGGTTGCCTTCTTTTTCAGCATCAACGAGTCGATAACCTTTAAGAACTTTGATGTTCGATTCTGCCATGAGCATCGACTCGAACGTAGCCTCGGCCACGGAAGGTTCGTAATAGTAACCGTCGCGACAGAGGGGAAAGTCCGGATGATCTTTCCCATAAAAACCTACGTAGTGATTACGGACGTTCCCGACAAACTCCGTGAACAATCCTTGAATCATCTCCCGTTTTTCAATATCGCTTTTACCCAGGCCACTGGCAGTCATGCCACCTACATGTTGCTGATAGGCGATCAGCACAACTTCATTCCCCATACGAGCAGCAGAAATTGCGGCACTGACACCCCCCGGTGTCGCCCCGTAGACCACTACCTCGGACTGGTATCGGGCCTGCTCTGTATCAGCAGCACACATGGGAGAAGAGGCGACAAGCAGGCAAAACAAGCCGGAGAACAGGAGCGCAATTCGGGAGGTCATAATGCAGATATCCACTAGTCGTTGGAAATGGTCTCTGATTCGAGATGGAGAACGGGTTGAGTTTAATGAAGCCATCCCGGAACCGCGTATCGGTCTTTTTAATTCAAGATTACGAAATTCAGTTCGGTTCGCTAGTTGACGGCAGAATCACTTTAATTATGCTGCCCATCATAGCAAGCACTGGTACCCAATACCCACCATTTTAGATGCTCCTTCGTGTCAGAAGCCCTTGAGCAGTCAGGAATAAGCAGTAGTAGTGTAGAAAAACCGGCTTAACCGATTAAAGCGACAACTTTTTTGAGGTTATCCTGAACGAAATGCGATCCAGATTTGTCACAGCGAACCCTCTTGATTAGAATGCGTCCAAGAGAAGTACCCACCTGCGAGAGTGGCGGAATTGGCAGACGCGCTGGATTTAGGATCCCTGATTTGGCTTCCAGGTAGATTCCCGGCGCCTGCCCTCTCTATCCTCATGCTATATCGAAAAACGCTTTTTTCGTTTCCCCCTTAGTTCCAATTCGCTTTAATGGGACTTTCTTTGGGACTTTTTCAAAACGGGGATAGGGTAGCTCCTGAACGCCGATTTTCCTGATCGGTTTCCCCGCTTTTATTTTCTCAGGACTTCGCTCAGGAGGCGCAGGTTGGTGACTGACAATACGCTGGATAAATTATCTGATTCCTTCATCGAGTTTTCTTCAATCGTTTCTGGATTTCAAGAACAACTCGCGGACTCGATTGATGATGACCGAGCCCCTTTTGTAAGGAGGGATAATCTCATTAAGGTAATGAAAGATTACTTCAAGTACTATGATAAGTCAGATGGGGTTGAGTCACTGTCTGAATCTGCTATCGAAAATATTCCAGACGGCAAGATCAAAAACGCCGCATTCTCTCTGCACAATAAGGACGGCGTGACAGCAGAAGAGATGTTAGCTTTCTTTACAATTGAAGTCAGCAAACTTCCGATCTGGGAGAACGAACATTCCGTCCACAATTTTCTGAAGGTGAGCAGGGAACCAGGCAATGCTGCAAAGCATATTACTCAGTTCGTCTTGCGGAGTACTAATCCTGATATTCCATCACTCTGTGATGTTCCAGTCAGTAAGGCCAGACAACTGATAGAAGATAGCTTCCCGGGAAACAAGGGTGGTAAGATAAGGCAGGCGATTCGTGACGTTAAGCGTTCAGCATTATTGCTCCCAGCGGGTTCATACGTTATTGAGTTAATGGATGAATTCCGATCATGTTTTGATGATTTTACTCACCAAATCTATGCGACTTGTATGAATCGTGAGTTCCAAGGATACATGAAAATGGAATCATGGCCACGACTGACTGAAGTGGCAGGAAACCTAGCCAGCTCGGGGATCACGGTACAGAGTTCAGACTCCGTTCAACGACTTGATCGAACTTTTAATCAAGGCGAACCTGCTGCAGGTTATCGATCTGCTTATTTTCAGAAAGTGTTGGGCATAACCAGCGATACAGTCCGAAATTGGGCTAAAGCAGCCGGAGTAAAAACGCCTACCCGAGCTGATGATTCGATCAACTGGAGGTATTCAGCGGAAGAGGCAGTCAAGCTGTTGGATACTGGAATAAAGAGAACGCCAAGTGAGGATATCAGGGAACTGACTATTGGACTGCGAGACGAGATCTTTGAACGGCTGGACGTACAGAATTCAGACTAAATACAGCCGGAATCCAGTCCGATCACAAGCAACTATCTGGCAAAGCTTAGAATCTGTAAACGGAAAATAAACCGAACTAAGACAGCACGCCTAAAGCAAACTGAACAAGCGGAATCGACCCCCATTAATTGCGTCAATGACGCTAGTATCTTCCTATCAATGTCGAGCGGCACGCTTTCGGAAGCCGCCAAGGACTCAATGAATCAAAGGGAGATAGAACACGATGTCTACGGGTACGATTACCGCGAGAGAGCGACGTTTACACGCTAACCAAAGCCAACTGCTGGATCCTGCTGGAGTGGTCCGAACCGATGCGATTTACACGCGCGAGCAGTTGATGACCGTTTTCAATTGGGGCAACAAGTCGTGGGCCTCGGCACGCCGAAACGGAATGAAGACGATCAAGCACGGTGCCAGGCTGTATGTCACTGGTGAAGAAGTGATTCGCTATATGAAATCACTCGGGGAAAACCAGTAGATCAATTCGCGCATAAATTAAGGCCGCGAAGAAACGGGAGTCTTGCGGCCTTAATCGAATCAAATGGAAGTCGGGCCGATGATAGCATTCAGCCAGTATAAGGGCAAATAGAATGCAGTGGCGCGACTCTCTTTTCTCCAGAAAGGGAGCATAGATGGCGACAGCCGTAAACGGGACTGAACGGCGTCAAGGACGATTCCCAAGTCATGAGGAAGTATTAGAACAGTTAGACCTGATGCAGGAAGCTCGGCAAATCGGCATTCAGTTTGCCGACGAAAAACCGAACTCAAATGGTTGGGTTTCCTGTCATGCGATAGACCGTGAAGACCGAAGCCCATCTGCTGGGTTCAACGTTCAGACTGGACAGTATAAGGACCATGGCGGCGATAAAGTGGGATTATCGTTTTTCGACTTGGCAGCCAGGTTAGGCAGGCACAATAGCTGGAAAGATGCAAAGGATTACTACGCCGGACAGTCAGGACTTGTGCGGGTGCGCCGATCACAAAACCGAGACGAACCAGCAAATCGACAGCCAACCAAAAAGGCAAGATTACCCCTCGGGGAGCCTGTAGCGGTATACACGTACCATGATTCAGAAGGTGCCCCGGTTGCAGAGGTCAGGAAATACGTCACAGCCTCGGAGAACGGCGAAGAGAAGACGGGTAAGACCTTTCGACCGTTTCGGTGGAACAACTCAGCGGGAAAATTTGTGGTGGGGCTGAAGGATGTTCATGTTCCGTTATATCGACTTCCTCAATTGTTGTCTGCCGATCAAGGCGAACCTGTTTATCTGGTCGAGGGGGAAAAGGACGCCGATAGATTGGCCGGCCTCGGGTTTCTGGCTACTACGAACATCGGTGGCGGTGGTAAATGGAAAACCGAGTATTCTGAAACCTTGATTGGACGCCGGGTGGTCATCGTTCCAGACAATGACCAGACTGGGGAAAACCATGTTCAGAAAGTCGGGGAAAGTCTTCTCGACAACGCGAAGCGGATACAAGTTCTCAGGTTGCCTGACCTGCCCCGTAAGGGTGACGTTTCCGACTGGATGGATGCCAGGGGCAATGCTGAGAAGTTGAGACAACTCTCTCAGAATGCACCAGACTGGAGCCCAAATGAGGCCGACCCACTAGACAAGAGTGGAAAAGCCGAACGGGTATCAAACGCCAAGTATCAAGTTATCGACGGCGATAAACAAACGGTTCCTGTTCCCATGAAAACGATTATTGATGGAGTCAATTCGCTCACAGGGAACACCATAAAGCGAACGGGTTCCAGGCTGTTTGTTCATCGGGAAGGGCTCACCGTTGATTACATCAAGAGTGTGGACGCTTTGTTCGGTCACCTCGGGAGTTTCACTGGAAGCCCTCCCCACTTCTGCAGGATGGACGGTTTTCACACGAAGGGCGAAGTCTTTCAAGAACTCCATCATTCGGTTGAGAATTTCAAAGCGATCGAACACGCTCCACATGCCCCCAGAATGGACGGGCATTATTACACCTGCGAGTTTCCTCCAATCGGAAACGGTGAAGCATTAGACAAGCTGGTGAGCCGGTTCAGTCCATCCACAGAAATCGACCGGGATTTGATATTGGCGTTTTTCGTCACTTTGTTCTGGGGTGGTCCGGGCGGTTCTCGACCTGCTTTCCTGATCACTGCCGATGCTGGCCGGGGAGTTGGAAAAACAACGTTGGCGACGATGGGCGGCTATCTATTGGGCGGCCACTTAGATTGCGGCGGAATCATCAGCCTTTCCAGCCGAGAAGACATTACCAAAACAAAAGAGCGTTTATTGAGTCCTGAAGGACGAGAGAAAAGAATCGTCCTGCTCGACAACGTGAAGTCGCGACGGTTCTCTTCAGAGTCCTTAGAAGACCTCATAACGTCGTCTTCGATATCCGGGAAGGAAATGTATTACGGCGATGCCTCAAGGCCGAACCTGCTCACGTTTGTAATTACTTTGAATGGTGCCAGTTTATCGAAGGACATGGCTCAACGTTGTGTAATTGTCAAACTCGACAAGCCGAAGCATTCCGGGGATTGGGCTGAGGTAACCCGCGACTATATCAACGAACATCGTCAAGCGATCATCGGGGACTGTCTCGGGTACTTTGATCGTGAGAAGCAAAAGCTCTCCCAGTTCAGCAGGTGGGGTGAATGGGAACGGGAAGTATTAAGCCGACTGCCGGAGCCCAGTGAAGCACAAGAGACGATCAAGGAACGGCAAGCGGTCACAGATGTTGAAACCGAAGAATCAGAGATGCTGGAGGAGGAATTTGAGAAACACCTTTCGAGCGTAGGATATGACACAAGGCGAGATCGGGTATTCGTTCCATCAAGTCTCTGTAGTCAATGGTATCGGGAAGCCACCAACGAAAACGTCTCGAAAACATCATGTTCCCGAATCATTAACGCGAAGATTGACGCCGGGGAGTTGAAAAGGATTGTTAAGACAACCAGCAACCACCAAGGCCGGGGTTTTGTGTGGCAAGGTGAAAACAGTTGCCCAGATGACACGCCGAACGGTGACCTTGAAATTAAGTTGTTTAACGAGAATAGGAGGGATAAATTTTGATCCTCGGGGACGTTCGGGACACTTGGGACACTTTTAACCATGACGTACTACCTCGCGCGAGCGAGAGAATCGGTCTTAAGGTAATGAGTCCCTTATGTAGGTGGCCACAATTGGTGGGAAGTGTCCCAAGTGTCCCAAGTGACCTCTGGCGATTGGAGACGAACTGATGAAATCAAACCAGACCTGCCCACAATGCCGGACAGGCAAACCAGAACCGATTACGGGTGAGATGTACCGATGCGACAACCAGCAATGCAAACGACTGTTGAGGTGGGACGGTGGCCAGTTCACTGACTATCTCAATTGGCAGACGGCAGGACGGAAGAAAGGGAAACGGGATGCCAGGTTCAAGCGATGGTTCAAAAGGACGCCGAGCAAGGCGAGTGGTCAACAGGCAAAGCAGGACGACACCGAGAAGGCGGTCAGGAGATCCACCAAGATCCAAACAGGGACCGACATGACCAAGGAGCCAGGCAGAACAACCGGACGCGATACAGCGCATTCTGTGGGATCTGATGAGGTAGCAACAGGAAGATTGAGGACGGAATGATAAGCAACCACGAACAACGGACTGTTCTGGAAGTGGTCACATGGTTCAGGCTTGGCGGTTCTTAAATGTGGCTAAGATTTAATGAGGCTTATTTGAACGGAATTCGATTGCAATTCGAGAGTCGGAGGGATTCCAGAGGGAGGGGGGGCAAAATCGTAGGGTGAAAAAGGTCCGAAACCACCCACTTAGTCGCGCTTTTATGCACGCGATTTTTAGGAGAGGGGGTATCGGAGGCGGACGGTTGGCGGTCTCAAAAAAAAGGTATAGGGGGGGGTGAGCTGTTCAGCCTCACCAGAGAACGGAATTTAACATCTAATCAGGAGAGCCAATCATGGCGACAATCGGGGACATTGTGGTAAATCTGGGAGTGGATCGACGTGGATTCACCAGCGGGATGGATCAAGCATCGAGCAAGCTCAAGAGTTTCGGAGGCATGGCTAAGTCTGGGCTGGGCATGGCGGCCAAGGGGATCGGAATCGGGATGGCAGCAGCGGGAGCGGCCACAGCAGCGGCAGCGGCGGTCATTATCCCGAACGTCAGTAAAGCGATGGATTCAATCGATGAACTGGCGAAGACCTCGGACAAGCTCGGGATCGGAATTGAGAATCTAGCCGGGTTACGACACGCAGCCGAGCTGACTGGAACAGCAACCAGCACGCTCGATAACGGTATTCGGAAGATGGTCAACAACGTGAGCGAGGCAGCTGGCGGGATTGGATCGGCAAAGACAGCACTCGAGGAACTCGGACTGTCAGCGGAGTCATTATCGAAACTTTCCCCTGATGAACAGTTCCTAGCGATTTCCGGGGCGATGCAAGGGGTGGAGAACTCAGGCGAACGATTGCGGATGACTCTCGACGTGTTCGGGCGATCTGGTGCCGATCTGGTCAACATCCTGAACGGAGGACCGGACGCAATTAAGGCGATGATGGCCGAAGTCGATGAACTCGGGATGTCGGTCAGTCGAATGGATGCGGCGAAAGTGGAAGCGGCTAATGATGCTTGGACGCGAATGTCTGGGGTGATCGATGGACTATGGAACAAGCTGGCCGTTGAATTGGCTCCTTCTCTGGAAGCTCTGATCACTTCGTTCGTCTTATGGGGTACAGAGGGTTCCAATGCTTCCGATCTGATCACAGCAGGAGTAAGAGCCCTTGCGGTCGGGATCGGTGTCACTGTCGATATCATCAACGGACTGACAGGAGTTTGGCAAATGGCTCAAGCGGGAGCATCCAAGGCGCTCGCATGGATTCTGTCAGGAGTCAACAAGCTGGCCGAGGGTATTTCCTACCTCGGGGGATTGATCGGGATGGATTTTGACACCTCATTCCTCAAGGACATGGCCGACGAAATGCATAAGCTGGCCGATGCCGATGTAGCGGCGGCGAATGACAAGTTTCTCGGGGCTCTCTCAGGGGAGTTTACGAAAAGCATCACGAGCAAGTTTGATGAGGTGAACCAGAAGGCCAACGAGACGGCAAAGCTGATTGCCGATACAGCGGCCAACAACATCAACGCTGTTGATTCAGAAGCAATCGATCTGGCTTTACAGCGAACGCAAGAGCTGGAGAAAGCGGCGCAGTCGGTATTCGATTCCACCAGGACACCGATGGAGAAATTCGAGAAGGAAGCAGCAAAACTGCAAGAACTGTTTGCAGCCGGTCTGATCGATGAAAATACCTTAGGCCGGGCTCTGACCGATGCCAAGGAATCAGTATTCAGCACCATCGATGTCGGGGAGGTGAAAGCGACAGCCGACCTTACCCAGAACACAGCCGTTCAGAAGGGTTCTCAGGAGGCATTTAAGCGACTCATGGAGGCCACCATCGGACCGAAGCAGGACACCGAGCAAGCCAAAGCCCTGAAGGTTCAGGAACGTCAGGAATCGTTACTTGCTCAAATCAACGCAGCGATTCAGAAGAGTGGCGGCACGGGTGGTCTGACTCTCACAGCGGCCAACTTCTAAGGAGCAAAACAGATGAAAATCGAATCAGACAGAATGGCCGGGTTATCGGTCGAACAACGGGAACGATTGCTTGATGTATTAACCAGCCTCGGGGAGAGGATGATTGACACCATTCACCGAGGGGATAGCCGACTGTTCTCAGTGGCGATCTGTGACGGCCAATTCACATCATGCATCGGGCTTGATTGGGAATCCGACCCGCAACAATACGAGGCTGTTACCGAATGGTCTACCGAGTACCTGCGACAGATGGAGGACCGATATGGAAATGGGCACGACCAATACGGATAACGAGACCGACCAGCCGAAGCCGTTGAAGTATGCCAGGGACCGGGCAGCGGCGAACGTATGCCGAGGCTGTAACGGGCAAGGAATGATTGAGACCGAGAGCGGAAACTTTCACCCTTGCCACCAGCCGGGGTGTGATGGTGGATTCATGTGGGTAGACGGAAGCCAGCCGACCATTCTTGAACCGGGGCCGGGAAAGGTTCCCATCATTGCCGCGCGGGAAAGGGTGGGGCTCCCGTTGGTTCACCCTGAAGATATGGATCGAATCACGAAACATCGTTTCCGCAAATCCGACCGAATCAAACGGAAGGAGCCGGAAACAGTGGACGACATTTTGAAGAAGTGGCGAACCGACCGGATGCATAATCTATGCAACGCATATCGAGGCCCACAGGATACGCCACAGCGGACGGTTTTAATCGATGAAGGTTATCCCGTCCAACAGTGAAACAACGCAGCACAGGCGGATCTGTGCAACCGATCTTTGACAATCAGATAATGAAAACGCATGTAAACGGTCCCCTGCCCGGTAATGGCGCCGGGTGGGGGAGTGGAGTAATTATTTTCTACCTTAATCAGAATAAAGGCCTCAGCCAGTCTGGTCTTTACCAACGATTCGCAGAAAATAGAGGAAGCCATTTCAATTTTAAGGAGGATACGAATGAGCGAAAACCAAATAAGTGAATTTGACGTATTGGATCAACTCTTGCCGGAAGCGGCAGCGGCGGTCTGCTTGAAAGTGTTCAAAGAGTTATGGCCGGACAACGATACAGATCAAAATAGCTTAATGCGGGTGGTCAACGAACAGGCGAAAGCGGTGATTCAGGGTAACTCTGTGAAGACTCCCGGGGGTGAGCCATCCCGGGTAATCTTCAACAGTCCAGAGTACCAAGGGCTTAAGGAGAATGACAACTACTCTGAAAGTATGCTGGCAATCGACCCATTTATTACAGGACTCAAGCGGGTTCACAGCTCGATAATCTGGCAAAGCAAGACCGTTAAATATACTAAGCCGGAGGGCAAGAAACCGGATTCCGAGAATGACGCCTATCACTATCTAAAAGAATCACTTCGGATGCTGAAGTTGGATTTATTCCATCGTTCTCCGGTGGTAGCTGAAATTCTACCAGAAAGAATAAAAAAGGAGGTCAATCAGTTCGATGAATTGTTACCGGCCAATGGGGAGAATAAGTCATTCACGGAAAATGAGTTGAACAGCTTCTTAACCAATTAAGACATTCACCAAGCGAAAGCATCGACTATGTAATTCAGATGTTGCTAGTGTACTGTCCCGCAAATACAGGACCTTTTCAAATCAGCAAGATTTAAGATAACGGAGCAGAATCCCCCTACTTTCACTGGTCACAGCCTCCTGGATAAGTTCCCAACTGTCGGAAACACTACACTAGCTGTATTCTTCCGAGAGTTTAGTTTATTCGACCAACAGCACGACTTCGTAGATACTTTCTGAACCAGCTTTCTGAGTACCACGGACCTGTCTGTTTGATAGTTCACCTTTCCCAGTGATTGGAACACTCCAATCAAACACCAAGTCATCGGGATCATTTTTATCATCATCCCAAAGCTGAATGGCAATCGCATCCCCCTTCTTTATGGATATTGATACAGTAGATTTTTGAGGGTTGATCTTCTGGTCCTTGCCGACCCGGTATGTCTTCATTGGGAAAACGTTTCCATTTCCGCCAGAAAAGATCCGCACGTATATTTTGTCCCGAGAGAGAATTGATTCAGTTTTATGGCATCTAAATTCCTTGAGACTAACCACAAGATCTACATTCTGGTTCACTGAAGAAAATGCCCAGGGAAAAGGACGTGTGTCATGTTGCGAAGGTTGGTTAGACTTCGCCAACCTCTCTACAACTTTATCAGGAAGAAAGTTAAAAGGAAGCTTTACTCTAAGTTTGCAGTCACGAACCACATCAACGACCAGGTTTACACAGTCGCAAATTCCCAATTTGTACCGGGCATTTTGATACTTTTGTCTGGCATTCATTTCTGCAGTTTGTAAATCCTGAGGTTCTACACGAAACCTGACGTATTTTTCAATGAGCTGTTCTCTATCCGATTCATCTATCTCTCCAGAACCATTCGGTGAGAACTGCTCTTTAGGTTGAAAGCCAAGCCACTTACGTGTCCCATTTCCATAATCAAACATACAAGCTGTATGGGGAACACCCGTTTCTGAGCTTACGACAAGGTAGCATTCATTTGCTTTGATCGTGTCTGCAGAGCCTGTGAAGCAGAGTGCCATCAAAAGTGTAAATAAGATTGGTCGTAGTATTGATTGCATGGTCTATCCATTCAGTGTGGTCTAAGTTAGATGTTTAATCGGCCTTCGATTTAACCTATTACGACTAGTCGATTCACTTCCATGTAAGTTTGTACTCATGTTGACGTATCCCAAAGCGATTTTGTTTTAATGCAATCAATGATTCTCCTGGCCCATTATCGGTAATTGTGACGCAGCCAAAGAGATCATGATTGTCTCCGAGTCTAGGATTATCAAGTTCCCATACTTCGACCTTTAAGGAGCGTTTAAAGCTGTACTGAAGGTTAAGAGTAGCCGGCCTATTAGTTGACATTTTAAATATACGCATCTGCTGTCCAAACAAGCGATCTGGATGGTTCACATTGACAGCTTGTCCATCTGACCATACTCGGAGGTGAACTTCGTCGTTCGCGCTAGCTTCCTGTTTGCGTATGCATGTTAGTGAATCTAGTGTAACCGTATAATTTCCCGTCCATCGTCCTGGATAAAGTTTCGCGATGTGGGATTTATCCACATCTGAAAGCTTTGTATTCATTTCAACTTCGAAATCCCCAATAGTTAGGTCATTGGATATCGGATAGATCATAATTGAATTAACGTCGAATGAAGAGAAATTGGTGTTTGTTGCAGAGTGAGTCCTAAAAATATTGTGATCGACTTTGTCCATATACCAAGGAGGGGTCTGTTTCAAATAAAACTTATACACTTCTGGTTTGTTCCATGGGATATCAGAATCAGGGCTCTGGTGCTCGTGAATCATACCGAGTGCATGGCCGAACTCGTGCAATGTCGTACGAGCAATTTCAACATCAGGCGTGTTGTCATTAAACCAGCCGAAATTCATGGTAGGCTGATTTTGCTGGACACTGCTGGCGTCAGTGCCAACTGTTGACCATGATCCATTATTTGCGATAAAGGCGATTCTTATGTCTGAACGACCGTTTTGAATATATTCGAAATTAATATTGGCATATTTTGTCCATTCCTCTGCTGCTTTTATTACTCGTTGTTGCAGGCTGGGTGTCCCCCCAAGAAACATGATTTTCAATGTCTGCCCAGGCTGCCATAATTTGGTCGTAGATCCTGCTAATCTTAAACCTACATTGTTGGGGGAAGGATCCAAGGTAATACACGCTTTAGGATCATCTGCATTACCTGTCAAAGCCAACGAAAAAAGAATTGAAACTGAGATTACTAATCGAAAGATCATATTGAGCATCTCCTGTATGAATTGAGAGAAGATTCTGTTTGCTGTTGCGACAGAATGAAGTCGAACAAGGTTTTGAGGATCATCGTTGCTTGCAAAAGCAGAAGTCATAGTTACGCTTCAAATGGATACAACCATTTAGTTACTCAGATAAAATATATCGAGTCGTCACTGGCAGGTGATCAGAACCGAAACTGCTTGTACCTGGCGAAGCTGGTGTGAACCGATCTTCTCCGGTCACGTAAATACAATCAATTGGGCCGGTTCCCGCGTATTGGTCACTCGCGATGTATGTCTCGATACCGAGATCGTGGGTGAGACTCTTCATTTGCAAGTCGCCAATCAGGCCACCTGAAAAGATCGCGTGAGTGTCATCATAGCCATCCCCCGAGTCGTCGGTTAAAGATGAACCGTTCTTTCCGCTATCAGTTTCCCCAACGTTGAAGTCGCCCGCGACCAATACAGAGAAATCGGGATATTTCGCTCGATCTCGATTTACTTGAGTCGCAATAGCAGCGGCGACAATCTCACGTTTCTGGGCATTCTTATGGTCGCCTTGTCCATCATTTCCGTTAGATGACTTCAGGTGAGTGACATTTATAATCAACTTCAATTCGTCGATACGAACGCGAAGAAAACCGCGACTGGTTGAAACGTCTGCCAGCCCGTCTAATTCAGGATAGTTCATTTCGAATTCGAATGGCTCCTCGGGATTGTTTTCGTTGTTGTCAGGTGAAGGATCGTTCTCAACGACAGAATCGAAGGGGAAACGACTAATCACGCCAACTTCAAATGAACTATACCGACCACGATCATTCTGTTCAAAGTCAGAACAGCAGAAGTAATAGCCAGTCAGTCCCATATAGTCTCTGATTCTTTCAACCTGACGTATTGAACTTACTTCCTGAATCATCACGATGTCGGGATTAATGTCACCGCCGAAGTCTAAGAAATCTTCTTCGCGGCGATTAACGTCGGCCAATGAAAATATTTCTCGAGCGTTCCAAGTAACAATCTTGATGCTGTCGCTTTCCTCGTCTAAGGCACTCTCAGTCGCCCCTCTCATCGACAGCAGGCCGGAAACAGGTTGAGTTGGGGTATCAACCTCAAACACTCTAAGGACCAAGGACGAGTCGAGTACAAAAGGATTCTCGTTTCCCTGAACCAATTCGATTTGTTTGGTTCTCTCGATCTCTTCATCGTCAGCAGGATCCAGGAAGTGCCACGCTATAAGAGTGTTGAGCTGCGAGTTGAACCATTGCTTGTCCAAGTCTCGATCGCCATAGATCGCGTAGATATAGAACATGGCCCGTGCAACGTTTCCCTTGTGGGCTTCCCTTGGCTCGAAAGCACTACTGGTCGATTCACTGTATCGACCAATGTCTCCAGTGGGGCTCTCTTCAGATGCAGATGACAACCACCATTTACGGGTATCATGGTCAGGAATCTCGGCAAATGCATTGTTGCTCCTCGCACTGTTGACCTGACTGTATGTCGCAAACAGGTGATGAATATCAGACTTAATCTGATGCTTGTCACTCGCATGCTTAAACTTCGACTGCGCCCAAGTGTGTTCGGTATTCACGATGTTGTGATTCGGAATCCCATTCGTTTGATACTTCGCACCAGTATAAACCAGGGTGACCTCGCCATTATCGTTGTCGATGCTCTCAAACATTTCCTCTCGGGCATTTCGGTAGCTCAGATTAACCGTAGGTGTGAAGTCTTGACGCAGTAAATGAATCAATTCCGTTCCACTCTTATCCGGGTGAATCTCTTCAGCCAGTCCGATAAGGGAGATGGATAAAAGCGCAGCGATAACCGTAATAATCCGGAGATGCATTGTTTTGACTTTCAGAGGAAGTCGAGAAGAAAGGTGGCCCGACGCATTCCAGCAAAGTAGAAATGAAGAGTTTTTGCCTCAGTGAGAATGCGTATACTAATACCAGCATTATCGAAAACTGGAATTGAACAAAGAGAAATCAGTCTGTCATTAAGAAAATTTTACATTCTTTCGTGAACTGGATATTTTGCACCATTCTTGGGTACAGTGGAGAAACTAATCATCCCCCATACTCTTTCTCTTTGATCATGAGGAAGTATTCATGAACTCTCGGGCCATTCTCTACTGCTCTTTACTCTTAACGGTTCCAGTTATCTCGCTCGCACACCCAGGTCGGACTGACTCTAATGGTGGCCACAATGACAGGAAGAACGGTGGCTACCATTATCATAGCGGCGGAAGCTCTTCTAATGGCTCTCCAGGCGGTTCCTCAGGAAGCAATGTAAGCCCTCTTTTTAACTCCAGCTCAAGCGGATTAAGTTCGAGACGAAGTAGTTCAATAAATAGTGGTCGCAGCGAATCACCATCGACCAGCCGAACGACACCCGCCGATGATAAGAAGAGTGACGAGATAGCCGTAAAGCGATTGCGACTGGCGAAAAGTCAATTGAAGGCGGGTATTGAAAACCTTCAGGAGATTGCTGAAACCTATAGCGGAACTGAAGCGGGAGCAGAAGCTGCCTTTTTGTCTCACAATCTGATGACTGAATTTGTGGCAATCGAGGCAGTACTCAAGGGCAAAGAGAAACCCTCTTCCGTTGAAGTGACCGAAAAGGTAGATGCTAAGAGATAGGAACCGAAGGCATTCATAAGCTGCAAACGTAGCGTAATTTTCGAGTACACTCAGCATTTCACTGGTAGTCGGATAGTTCATCAAACAGCGATTGATTTGAAATGTAGAGCTGTCCGCGATGGTCATACTTGTGCTCAAGTCGCCCGTCTTTAATCCGGCGATAGAACCACATGTATCCAACCTTAAGTTCTTGGCTGGCATCCTTCCAGTGGGTGTATTCCTGCGAGTTTTCGAGAGTTTTGAACATCGTTATTCCTTTTGATTCATTAGACAGATGCAACTGAGCTGGTGAGCCATCAAAGAAGGAACGATTACACTCGTATATTGGAATTGAATCAATCTTTGCAAGGCGGTTTGATTCAGATATCCACAGGAATAGATCGGTACTGATTCCGATCAAATCCGATATTGTCCAAAGTGGTAAAGATCCGCCATTCGGTTTATTTCGTTACGGGTTCAGGGTACGCTGTTAGCATCTCAAATCTCAAACTCTCGAATCAAATGGGCCGAAGCCATGATTAAGTTTTCCTGTCCTGAATGTGGGCACGGTATGAAGGTTCCCGACGAAGCAGCGGGCAAGCGGGGCAAGTGCAAGAAATGTGGCGAAACGGTCCAGGTACCAAAGTCACAGAAAGCGGAGATCATTACCCAGCCCCCACCAATGGACTTTGATGAAGCCCCCCTGCCCAGCCGACGAAGAAAGCGACCTACTCACCGAGAGGCAAGCCCGGTATCGGTAGAGATTCATCAGGAAAAGCCGGTAACGAACAGCCTCGGGATTGCTGCTCTGGTGCTGGGAATTATTGCGTTGCTGTTATGCTGGATTCCGTTTATCAACCTGATCACTGCCCTACCTCTCGGGGGAATCGGTTTGATTCTCTCTCTGATTGGATTGGTGATGGCGATCACCCGCAAGGGGACAGGGATCGGTTATCCAATCGCAGCGGGTACGCTCAACTTTATAGCGGTTCTGGTTCCAATAATCATGACGGCATTCTTTACGGCAGCAGCAGGTACAGCAGTCAGCGCCATCGACGAAGCTGGTAAGGAGATTGAACGCCGCGAGTCCGAACGCAATAAGCCACTTACCACCAACGCAGACGGAGAGGCCACAGAAGAGACCGAAGTAACTGACACGACAGAAGAGCCGAACACTGAACCAGCTTCACCGTGGGACAACGCAAGTGCGATCTACGATGGCGAGCTGGTCAAGGTCGAGATTACCGGGGCCAAGATTGGTAAGGTCGACTTAAAAACTTTCTCAGGTGAAAGCACATCGGAGGATGATTTTCTAATCTTTACGATCAACATCACGAATAAACAAGAAGCTAAGAAAATGGACTTTCGTGGATGGAAGGCGGAAACGTTCGACGATCGGGCAGCAACGCTAGAGGACGAACACAGCAACCAATATCACGGGGCTCGATTCAGCTCTGCAAGTCGCGTGCAGGGCCAGGCGGCCTACGAATCAATATATCCTCAAAAGTCCGTGGGGGATGTTCTCCCGTTCGAGGTCCCCGTTGATGCTGCCAAGGAATTGAGATTGAAACTACCAGCGGCAGCCTATGGAGAAGAAGGTCAGATTCATCTGATCTACGATGCGGGCGAGGTGGAACGATGAATTCAATCTTCGGTGGCATCCGATTCGAGCATAATGGACGATGTTGGAAGACTCGTCATTGCCGTTCCAGTTAGTTCTTTGAATCGGACCTGCTGAGCCGTCAGAAGGTCCGCGTTCGTGACATCTCGCCCATCGGTATCAATGAGAAACGTCTGTTTGTCAAGAAGCCCATTCTGCAGGACGTACTCTAAAGTCATTTTGAAGGTGCCCAATTTTGGTAGTAAGATATGGGCCACCCGTTTAGACTCATCTGGGCCGATCCGCAGTGTACCAATGAAAGTCTTAGTTTCATCGTAGAGGTTATCGGGGTACGCAAACATTATATCTATCGGCGCTGATGGCTTAATCACCAGATGTGCCTGTTTACCTTCCGGACGATTAGTATGAAATTGAATATGAGCTTTTATAAATGGCCGAGCCTTTGCCGTTTCAATTTCCAGCATCTTGCGATTTATAGCAGTCTGTTCTTTGGTTAATTCCGCCAGTTTCTCTGCTTCATCTGCACTCTTCGCGAGCGTTTCCGACTGAATTTGGAGGTCTTTCCTTTGGAGCATAATTGCGACGATAACACCTGCTAGGGCGAGACCTGAAAAAAGTGAATTAACAAAGCCGAACGAATCGCCATAGGTTCCGGCGTCTGGAGTTGAGCCATATTTATGAATTGGGTAGTACCCAACTATCCACCATAAAAAGATCACGACCACGGCGGCCAGTAGGAAATATGCCCACATCCACAAGTCGGTACCTTCTTTTCGTCTATCTGTCACAGTGCTTCCCCAGTTATGCCCGAGTGAATAATTCTTACAGAGTGCCATATAGAGGCGACCTTGACAACTCTACAGCCAGGGAGGCATAATCCGATCCTCTCAAAGCCGTAAGGCACGTAGTCTCAAAACCAATGTAGAAGCAAGAATCCGCACATGCGCGGGTGTGGGGTAGCAGCAATGCCCCCAAGGCGGTACTACGCCGCCTGAGAACGCCAATGCATGTGCGGGTTCTTTTTTACGCGCTGTTCTTAGCGTGTAACGGAAGGAGTCATTCATATGACTACGTTTCCTACTACCCTGTTCAATGGCAACGGTCCCAATCGCTTGAGTCAGCCTGCTGGGGCTGGCAATGTTGCCAATCCGAACGACCAGCAGCAACCAGGCTCACAAGCCGAAGCTGGCCAGATGACGGAAGATGATTTCCTCAAGTCGATCCTGCCTGATTGGAATCCGGGGCAATGTGCATGGCCGATCTATCTGGTTCAAATGCTCCCCGAGGATCTGCCCGAGGTTCCGACCGGATGCCCGAAACGGGCACACCAAACCTACCCTTCCACCATTGCCCGAGATATGGCAGCCGTCCACAACAAAGCGGCGAGTCAGAAGGCTCAAGGTGGTACTCCTGAAAAATGGGCAGTCATCCTCAAGCGGAATCGATCAGGGTATAGCTCGATCCTGTTGATCAATCCCCGAAAAGGCTGGGTTCCTGAGGATGAATACAGTCAGGCTCCTGCTGATCATACCTTCAAGGGAACGCAAGCAGCCGCACGGCGATATGTGCAGCTGCTCAACGGGTTTTACACCGAGAAGCAAGATCGGTGGGCAGTGCTGGCAAGTTCGGTACTACTCAGAGAAGGAGCCATTAAGGCGACAGATAGCCCCGAGGCTCGATTCAATGTTCTTACCCAACTCGGAGCCGTTCTGCAGGTAGGTGTGACCTACGATTCTGCTCTGGAATTCTCAAGACGACATAACGCCATCAACATCGACGGCGATCATCGGGCCCAAATCGTTCAATCGAACTGAGACCAGTTGTCTTTCTCAATGTCCCCGGTGGACTCTCCGCCGGGGTTTTCTTTCCCTCTTTGAATTAAGTGGAGGTTTCGCCATGCGCGAAGATATCAAAGTCTATGTCATTAAAAAGGCATCGAAAAAGTTCCTGTATATGAAGTATGTCGATCCAGAAACGAATCGAGAGATCACACGATCAACGAAAACGAACCGCATGAAGGAAGCCATCAGGGCTGCTGGCCGATGGGAATCGGAATTGCGTAGCGGTCAGTACAAAGGCACATGCCGAACGAAATGGGAGGATTTCCGCGAACGGTATGAAGTGGAGCATGTTTCAGGGTTGTCGCCTGAAACGGACGCGAAGATCAGTGCAGTTTTCAACATGGTCGAACAGATACTTAACCCGAAACGATTGGCCGAACTGACAGCGGCGAACATCAGCCGTTATCAATCAGAACTGCGACACCTCGGGCGATCAGAGCAGACCATCAAAAGCCACACCACTCACCTCAAGGCTGCGCTCAATTGGGCGGTTAGTGTTGAACTGTTGCCAAAGGCGCCGAAGATCAGTCTTCCATCGAGAGCGAAAGGGGCAACCATGATGAAGGGGAGACCGATCACAGGCGAGGAATTCGAGAGGATGATTGCCTGCACGGAGAGCATCGTCAAATCATCCGAGAAGGCCAGTGAATGGAGATTGCTGCTCAATGGTATCTGGCATTCGGGGCTCAGACTGGGCGAAGCTCTGAACCTTACGTGGGACAATCCCGACAAACTGCAAATAGAGTTTATTCGAGATCGGGTGATGATCCTGATTCCAGCGGAACTGGAGAAAGGGAACCGAGACCGGAGATTGCCGACCATTCCTGCATTCGCTGAATTGATTTCCTCAGTTCCCGAATCAGAGCGGACTGGTTACGTATTCAACCCACCACCAATGCGACACACGGAATCAGGGAGACTGGTCGATGAACAGGTGGGCCGCATTATTACCAAGATCGGAAAGAAGGCGGGAGTTAAGGTCTCAGAGAAAGGGGGCAAAGTGAAGTATGCCAGCGCTCACGACCTGAGACGATCATTTGCAGCCCGGTTGGCTCTCAAAGTGCCTGCTCAACAGCTTATGCAGATGATGCGACACGAAAGCATCGAAACGACTCTCAAGTTTTATGTGGGCCAGGATGCCGATAATCTGTCTGATTTGGTCTATTCTGCCTTCGAGAATGGGCACTCTCGGGACTTTTTACGGGACCCTGCCCCAATTGAGGCCAAAAGCCCACCTCAGAGGGTTGATGTAAAGGGTTAAGGCTACCTACAATACGACATATGCGAGAGTGGCGGAATTGGCAGACGCGCTGGATTTAGGATCCAGTGCCCATAGGGCGTGGGGGTTCGAGTCCCCCCTCTCGTACTTATTACTTCATAAGGACTTACGTCATATGGGCGTAGGTCCTTTTTTCGTTTCCAAGCGTAACTCGGAACAAAGTCGGAACAAGTTGGCATCCATAGGGCCTACACATTGCTCGTCGAAGAACGGTCTGCGGCATATACTTTCTTGTCCAAACGCAATGGGGCGTGCGGCACCGGGAATCAAGTATGGCCAGCCTTCACAAAGACCGTAAATCGTCCAATTTCAGTATTCGCTTTCGTTACGAAGGGAGGAATATCAATCGGTCCCTTAGGACTTCGGATAAACGAAAAGCGGCTGGAATCTGCTCGCGTATTGAAGAGACACTACTATTGCTGGAGGGCGGTAGGATTGAAATTCCTGCGAGTACTGAGCCTCTTGACTTTATTTTCTCCGACGGCAAGAAGACCGGGAAAACAGTCTCGACAAAAACAAAACATTGGGGACTGACCGAATTCTGTGCCATTTACGAGCAACGGCTCCCTCAAGGACATAAAGAAGCTTCAACACTGCATGGAGAGCGGATTCACTTCAATCATCTCCAGAGGCATTTAGGCCCGAACAGAAAGGTGCAATTTATCACCAAAGCAAACTTGCAGGAGTACGTCGCGAAGCGTTTACAGGATACTCATCACGGAAAACCAATTCAACCAGATACCGTTCGCAAAGAATTGGTCACTTTTCGGATGCTTTGGAACTGGGGAGTTCAAGAAGATCTTCTTACGGGACCTTCTCCCACTAAGCATGTTGTGTTCCCCCTGACAGACGAGAAGCCCCCCTTTATGACGTGCCAGGAAATAGAACGTATTATTGCCCGAGGAGGACTTACCGAAGCAGAGGAGAGACGGCTTTGGGAATCAGTTTACCTGGAGACCTCTGAGGTTGGTGAGGTTTTAGAGTACATCCGAAATAACGCTCGCTACCCTTTCATTTATCCGATGATGGTATTCGTGGCTCATACCTCAGCCCGCCGCAGCGAAATGGTGAGATCACTAATTGAAGATATCGACTTTCGATCTCGCACGGTTGTGCTGCGTGAGAAAAAGAAAAGCCGAACAAAGGCAATGACATTTCGCCGCGTGGATATGAGCCCACTGCTTTATCGCGTCCTGCAGGAATGGATTCAGAATCATCCTGGGGGCCAGCAGACGTTCTGCCAGTTACGCGGGTTTCAACAAGCGTTACCGCTTACCGTCTGGCAAGCTCATTATCATCTAAAACAAACCGTGTCTAACAGCGATTGGAGCTTTTTAACGGGATTCCATATCTTTCGACACTCGTTCGCATCCAACCTGGCCGCTGCTGAGGTGGATCAACGGGTTATTGACGAATTCATGGGACATCAAACCGAAGAAATGAGACGCCGCTACCGACATCTGTTTCCAGCCCAGAGGAGAGCGGCGATTGAGTCCATCTTTGGCGAAGAGGACGATAGGAATCAAGGTTCGCTTGCCAGTTAAACTGGAACCATCGCATGATCAACCAGCTTGGCAATCACAAGCGTTGTTTTCCATAAGATAAATTATCACATTTAGCTTAATAGGTGGGGCACTGTCTATCCCCAAACGCGAAAACTGACTAATTTCAACGGTTTGATAGAAGGAGTTTTTACAAATGGAACCAAGAAATCACACTCACCTCTCGCTCGAAGAGCGTCGTCAAATTCATCAATTGCTTAGCAGGAAGATGCCTGTGGTTGCTATTGCGCAAGAATTGGGGCGTCATCGCTCGACGATATTTCGAGAAGTTCAACGCAACAGCTAATTCGATGAAGATAAAATTTACAACGGTTAATTTCATGTGAATGCCCATGAATTTGCATCCCGGCGCCGACATACGCTTCGTAAACTGTTGCAACGTGGAGATTTACGAGCATTTGTAATCAGCAAGCTAAAGATAGCCTGGTCGCCGGAACAAATTGCGGGCTTTTTAAGGCGTCTTTCCCTCCCCAGTTCTTTTCACGTGTCATGAAACGATTTATGCTTTCATTTACAGCCGTGAAGGACGTATGTTGCGACTTTATAAATATCTTTGCCGGAGGTTCATTAATAGACGCAAACGTGGCCGTAGAACACCCAGGCACCTTCGAGGTGTACCGAAACGTCTTTTTATTCCCAATCGTCCTGATCAAGTTGGAGATAGGCGGAACTTTGGTCATTGGGAAGGTGATCTGGTGATTTTTCGACGCGAACATGGCAATGTGACATCACTGGTCGAACGCAAAAGTAGATTCACGGTTTTAATTAAGAACCAGAATCGAAAATCAGCAGTTGTTGTTGGCCAAATCAAAGACCACCTAACGTCCCTGCCCCAATTATCGCGGCGTTCAGTAACCTTTGATCGCGGATCGGGATTTATGGGTTGGCGGGCTCTGAATCCGCATCTGGGTCTTGATAGCTATTATTGCGACGCTCGTTCTCCTTGGCAAAAAGGAACAAACGAAAATACGAATGGCAGAATTAGGAGGTTTTTGCCCAATGAGACGAATTGGCATGCCTTTAAAAATCTGAACCAGTTGTAATGAGGGAAACCGGAGTCCATAATGGACTTCAAGGAGAACTTCAATGACAACGAAAAAGCGAAAACGACACACGCCTGAGCAGAACAGTACGCCACGTCAATTGCATGGATTTTCTGCAGCGTGATTCAAGAATTCCGGCCTCAGGATTTCAGCTTTACTCTACGCTGCGTTGCCCTAGCTCACAAGGCATATCCGATATGGCATTCCACTCGTCGACGTCGTCAGAAGTAAACCTATAAACGTAAATGGAAGCACCAACACAATCCATAGGAACTCTAGATTCTACCCATTTACAAAACTTCGTTTGTTTGACTGAACATGCTGGATACCGGTCTCCCGTTTCATATGAAGTTGCACACGCCAAATTCAGGCATGTAACACTAATTGCGAGATACCCCACTTTCGGGCAAGTTGGAACGCGTGCGAAACGTCCGACTGACTCAGTGGGCATAAACGTGCTATTCAGCCTAAGTTCTGAGCTTAAACCAGGATAGGGCCAAGGACATGGTGAATATACGGCAACATGAAGCGAGGCGTTGAACGATTTTTTGGCATACCACCTATCTAATATTAAAATATCTTGTCCCCAATCGTTCTCAGAATAGATGAACTTTCTATGCATTCCTCCCACTTCACAGCTGACGCTTGAAAAGTAGCCTAAGTAGCTAGGATGCCATGGAAGAACTGACAGCGGAATGCCCAACAGTAACGTCGCCCCAAAGCATTTACGCCAAACCCTGCCTTCATTTCGGTTGGATGCCATTATAACGCCTGTGAGAACGGCTACACACGGAAAAAGCGGCAATAAATACCGAGATGCGTTTATCGAGTTATTGTAATTTACCGCCCCTGTAACGAGTAAAGAAAACAATACGAACAGCCAAACCTTACTGAACTCATACCTAGATCGCCACAAAGAAACTACTGCCATTATCATCAAAATCCAATATACCTCCGGCAATTTCGCGGCCATCGTAATGACGTAGTACATTGGCCATCCCGACCTCCGTACTTGTCCATTATAATAATTCTCCCAGCCGGATTCAAAGTCGGCAAGTTGCTTGTCCAGTCCGTAGAAATATGGTTCCGGAAGTAGCCCTAATGTCCAGTTCGCGAAAAATGGTGGACCCAGCGATACAATGGATTGGATATCTGTCAGATGAGTCGACTGATACGCCACCTCTTGTCTGAATTTCACGGGTGGGAGCGATAGATAGCCGGCAGAAATGACCAGCACGCTAACTAACATAATTCCAATAAGCACTAAGGACACTTCCCCAATTGTACGAATAACCTTTCGGCATAGACACACTTGGAATATAGGAGAGTACCCGGCATCGCCAACTTCACTTGATGGCAGCTCATTGCCCTTGAGTCCATAACATCGTAAACAAGCGATCGCAATTTCATAAGCAGCATTTATTATGAGCACCACATACAATAAAGTTAATGAAAATTTTGTAATCTGTGCCACTCCGATGACCAAACCTGTCCATAGCACCCGTAATAAGAGGGGCTTTTCGAACACGTGGCGTATAGAGTCGATACAAACAATTGCCATTAGGGCCGAGGGCATATCGGGGGATGCAATCGCTGCATAAGACAACGCAAATGGATTAAAGCACCACATTAATGAACCGACAACGTTTGCATAGCCGCCAAATATTCGTTGTGAAATGCAAGAAATTACTACCGCTGCGATGATATAACAACCTACTGACACCATGCGAGCCATTGTGAACATCCAATATACGGATTCTCCATTCGACTCCAGAAACACTTCCGCCAATAGAACTTCCGTACGCCTGCTGGAGTGCTCAAGCAACAAGTTTTCTGGGACTGACAAACCCTTAGCATAAGCCGGAAGGCTCATCAATAGCTTGGCGAAGGGCGGATTGTGCGCATACGTATGCCATGAACCATGCTCCCAATAGCTTAATCCCGCACATACGTGCGCCGCCTCGTTATGCGTGACAGATGTTGACATGGCCGCACTAATGGCAGTAAGTGCACCATAAATTACTATGCCGGCAGTTATTATCCATGATCGCCTTGATGTCGAGCCATTCACTTGCAACACTCCAGTCGAAGAAAATCTGAGAACAACATGCTATGAACTTAAAGGCAAAGCAGTTGCAAAACCATGAACCTACTGAACAGTTTGGCCTGTTGATTGCATTGTCATGTCTTCGAAAGGAGACTCAACAATGGAATTGACGCTGGAGCTGTACCCCTCACTCGAACGGTACCTTGCAGCGTCCAGGACGGACTGTGTTACGGAATTCACTGATGAGCCATGGCTTTTGATCGAAGACCTCTTTCCTTGGGAAGGCCCGACTCGCTTGGGAGCGACTCGTAGAACAACTCCAGTTGGATGGCAAGATCGACTGTTCGGAAGGCATGGCAGACGGCGCATTGGCCCCTGCAAAAAAAAAGGGGGGAATGCGTTGGTCCCACCAAGTGCGGCAAGGAGACCAAGATCATGTTGCTCGTCGATGGTCGTCAAGGAACGCCCCTGAGTGCGGAGGTTCATAGCGCATCGCCTGCTGAAGAGAAGTTGATTGAACCGCTGCTCGATCATTCCGTGATCCCTTATCGTGATCCGACTCGCCTGCTCTAGGATAAAGCTGCCGACAGTGATGCGCTGCGACACCGGCTTCAGTGTTGGCGAGGAATTGAACTGATTTTGCCGCATAAGAAGAACAGAAAGAAGAAGGCGATCCAGGACGGTCGAACCCTACGCCGCTATCGCCGACGCTGGAAAATCGAACGCACCATCGGCTGGTTGAAGACCTACCGGCGCATCGTGGTTCGCTACGAATACTAAGCTCATCTGTTCCACGGCTTCGTGCAACTCGCTTGTCTGTTCACTATACTTAAGAGGTTTTGAAGCTGCCTTGCCTCTAACCAGGATGCCATTCAAATCGGTTGATCAGCCAAGTATATTAGACCACTTTGGCAAGCTCCCTGAATACCACTCCTTGGGTGAAGGCTGTTACACCCGTCCACCATCAGGAGTTCACAACTATGCAGAGCCCGACAAATAATCGCAACGCACCTCATCAATCGCAACTTCACGCAACAACAGTTGCGATTCCGATTCCATTCGTCGCCCTGTCAGGGTTTCTCGAGTGAGTTCTCGTCCCAATTATTTTACAATTCCTGACACTGGGATTACCAAGTCGGGTAGATCCCCCTCGAAGTCAATGGTCACATCTGCTGAAAAACGCCCAGTCTCCGATGGGGCGGTAATGGTAACCGAAATATTCTCATTATTAGACTCATCATTTACATTTACCACGTCATCCGGAACAGCCTTGATTGAGTCAATATTGGGGTACTTGGCGTCCTTATCATGCACAATCAAAGAAATCTCACGAGTCAAGATCTGACCGGGAGATACGGCCCCTACGAAAAGGAGCCTAACCCTAGGTTTTACAACATGGAGTATATCAATTCTAGCAGGTAATTTCGTCGGAGATAGATTGTTATTCCATTTAAGTAAGAGGTGAGACTGGTGCATCCCAAGAGGCATGGGATCTTTGGCTGCCAACTTGATTTCGATTGTATCTCTCCATGACTGCTCTGTTTCATCTGGATGGCGAACAAAGCGGGCCGACTTTTTGCTGACCGACACCGGCTTAAATATTCCAAAATCTGATTTGTCTTGGATTAGTTCTAGTGGTTCTTCATCCTCCTTCCTCAAATATTGGGCGGTGACCGCAGTTTCGATAGATTCCCCTAATACTGCTTTTTCCAGAATTTCTTCAGGCCCAATATCAAGCAGTTTTGAAAAATTCATGTTCATAACGAGATTGACAGGAATACCCGGGCTGGAAGTAACCTGAGCGATCGCCGAAAACTCTCCGAATTTTCGCTTGTTAACTGCCATGACTACATCTATCGGTTTATTTGGTAGGATGGTTTTCCCTGCTAACTCAGGTTTGACTGTTACCGCCCCACAACACATGTGTTTTACAGACTTAATTTCAACAGGCTCCGTTCCTATAACTGAGATTGTAAAACTACCTTCAACATAGTCACTGGATACCTCGCCCATCTCTAGTGTTTCCGGAAGAACCTTTAATCCACTTGTGACCTGTGTTGCTGTACGAGTCTCTATAAAAGTGTCATTTGCGCCACTATCAGCCAACGGCGCCAAGTCATACGGTAAATCCGATTCACTAGCACACGACATCATCATAAGACTAGTTGTCAACAGCACTAAATATTGTACAGTTTTCCGCATCCTGTTTCTTCTTTCACTTTGTTTAGAAGTGGTCCTGAAACCCTCTGATGGGTTGTACTGAACCTTGTATTGTAGATTCGAAAACAGCCACAACCGGGTTTTAGTGAGTCATTATTCCTGCGAGAGCTATCCAGAGACACTGGCAGGTAGCACCGGTGCCGCAACCAACCGTAGAACAGAATATTTATGCATTGGAAATCGACGTCTTCATCGTTTGCACTCCACTCATCTCACTGACGCACTTGCGGTATGTCTTCATACGTAAACCTTATTTTTTTCTCGTCTCCAAGACCTAAATCCGAAATACAGCGATGCCACCAAACAACATCCAAATAGTACATACAATCCCGTCACGTTCGCAAACGAAGGTCTTGTTGTTAGCAACTCTCCTTTCCAATACCTCTGCAACTTGCTTAACGGCATGACGATGTTCGGCTTGAGTTTTGTAGCGTCTGCTAACACTGCTCTTCCGTCGTCGTCTAAATGTTTTAACACTACGAAATGACCAGCGTCCGTCTGCCCGCTAGCATCCTGGATAAATATAATACTCGGAGTCGGAAGATTCCGTGCGTCGATAGTTGATTCCACGCGATATGAGACGGTTGGAACAGAAAATCTTCTGAGTACGGTTGCCAAATCAGCAAATGACAGCGTCATTAGTTCTGTTGCTTCATGATCTCGAAGGAATTCTTTCTCCACATCTGAATATGTCACGTCTTGCCCGTTTAGCTTTAAAAGTAACGTAGTGCTTGCCACGCCACAGGGCACCTTTTTATTGGCCAATGTGTCGGTGTTGTCACTGGCGAACATTACGCAAGGCGTAATGAATGACAGAACGATAAATACACTGCAACGAAACATTACAGAATGACCTCACTTCGCATTTCTTTTCTTTTTTCGGACCTGTGATACATAATAAAAGCCGATGGCTAATACGGCTAACAGATTGGCAGCTACAACCCACAACGTAGGGTTATTGAGTAGCGTTGCTTTACTTGAATTACCCTTAGATTTATCGGCGAAATCGTCAACCACATCCTCAATTTCACCGATAACCCGAGATTCCGCTTTCGTCTTGTCATAGACAGCCGTCGAATCGGGAAATTCCATTGCATAATTTTCGAGTGCTCGTTCTTTAACTTCCGACACACTCCATTTCGCAACCTCTGAAGGTACTTGCGCAACTGTCTTTATAGTCTTGGTTCGGATCAGTTCTTCAATGGAGGTAGGTACGTGCCCCTCAATGCCAGGGTCATTAATCCTATAAGTGATGGTTCCAGATATTGGGTAAAACTTTCCCTCGGAAACCTCTTTTATCTCTATGTCGTGCATACTCTCTCTGCTTAATTCTCCATCGTGAGAATTTTCAACAACGACCGGAATTCCGTCAACGATATTCCGGGAAAATCGCTCTATTCGAATTGGCAAGAAACCCTTTGTGGTATCTATATAAGCCGTTTGTCCACTGAATAGCTGCAAACGAGTCCCATACTCTTCCCGTTGACCAGCAGTGAGAAACGCCTCAACAGGCTTCTCCTCTGAATACTCCATAACAATAATATCAGGAGACAAGCCTTCTAAAAGCGGACCATTTGTTATGATTTTGTAACTATCTCGATTATGCAGAAAAAATTGGTCTATTTCATGAGCGGGACCACCGTTGTGCGGTGTTATATATCCAAATGGGGGCAGTGAAATGTTCGCCACAGGAGGGTAATTCACAAGTATTGTTGCGGTCTGTCCACCATAGCTATCCACTCCGTGCCACATTCGAAAGAGATCGTCATTGCCGGGCGAATATGCAAGAACTTGAATATCGGAATGGGTGGTGAGGAGATTGCCTGGAACAGGGGACGCGATTTTGCTGATTGAAAGGGGACCTGTGTCCTGTTTCGGAAGGCAGAGCACAAAACCGTTCCAGTCCGTTGAAAATCCTAAATAGATCGTTCTTACTCCTCGATTTTTCGGTGACTCCAGCATCGACTTATAACTGGATATCCTGCTGATTAACTGATTTCTTATACTGCCGTCGGAACTATTTGTCAGTTCTTGTTCCGTTTGGTGTATCGCGCGCTCAATCATGGTAAACCATGCCTCTTTAAACTCCCTCGAAGTACTCCAGCACAGGGTGAGGCCCTCAAATGATTTGCGATTCCCATCAAATCCGGCGATCACATCCTCTGGCGTCCATTCCTCAAAACGGTCGTCAGCATATAGCGAAGAAGCCGCAAGTATGGATAATGTCGTAATTAAAGCTATCGTCCGCGCAGAGTGAGCGGGACAGTAAGAAATGAACAACGCAATGGCATGCATGTCTAGAGTTCTTTGAAAGAGCGAGATTCGAGGGTTAAAGAAAAAACCGAGAGGGGAGTAGCGCTGTCAGAACCCTACTTGGTCCCCTCTTGGATGATCGGCAATTCTCTTCGCGGACCACTTTCCCACGTCGTCTGCAATAGAGCTTCTTCCCAACAGCCCAACGTAGAATACCATATCAAACGCAGTTGCCAGCAATGTAAATGACGTACGTTCAGATGCAAGTGTTGCACCAAGCACTGCCGCCGCTTACGCATGCTGCCGGAGTGGTGCAGTCGTGCGCCAGATTTTGCCTCGGTGGACAAGGCACAGGCGTCATTGAACTCCCGCAGGCAGCCGCGGCGTTAGGATCACAACTACCAAAGACTGTGTCAGTACAATCCCTGTGATTGCCTGTCGCAGAACATCCGTCCCGTGCCGTGGAGGTAAACTTGCAATTCAATCCAGCCGATATTGGAACGCAGTTTGGCTGAATGCAAGTTGGGCAAGCCACCAGAGGCCGAATGCATTGGTCTGTGTAGAAGTCATCTTGCCCTCCTACCGTCGACAGTTGCTCCTCATGTGACATTGGAGTGAGTGCTCTATCTATTGACGCTACGTAGCCGAGCGAGCATAACGAGAGCACAACACCTAATGCATAGGGAAACAAATTAAACAAGCAAGCGATGTTCATAGTGGAAGTCCTTTTAAAAAATACTATTGAAATAGTTACCAAATACCATGCCACAAGTCCTTGAACAAATGGGGTCGAATTGTGGTTGCGAGGCATTTATTACTTTCGGGTAATGTCTACATAGCCATTTTTATTAGCAGTAAGGTCACAGACTATTCTGAATCCAATAAACGGACTGCCTTTCCATGGGTCGTTAGCCACATACACCTTACAGTATGGCCCCGTCGCGACCCAATACCATCCGCGGATAACATGAAGATATCCTGTTGCTGGCCCACGGGGATTATCGACGGGAGAGTTAGCGTAGTAATCGCGACGGCGATAATCTGATACCCATTCAAATACATTTCCGGTCATATCATAGACGCCAAACCTGTTGGCAGGATATGTCCCAACTGGTACGGTAGTAATCTGGTCGGCTAGCTTGTTATCCCGGCTACCAATTTCACCAGTCTCATTAGTTTTTATCCATTCCGCATGCTGCTCAATCTCTTCGGTGTCTGCCGCCCGGCAAGCCCATTCCCATTCGGACTCGGTTGGCAAGCGGTAAACTCGCCCGTATTTTTTTTCTTCCGGAAGAGCTGAGAGCAGATTACAAAAGCGAACGGCATCATCCCATGAAACATTTTCTACAGGGCATTCCGATGTGTCTTCTAATGTCACTCTTTCTCGGTATTCTCCGGTTCCGGAATGGGCGCTCGGGTTATTCCCCGCTATTTGTTCGAATTGCTCTTGTGTCACCTCGTGAAGCCCCAAATAAAAAGGGTGTGTTAGGCGTACTTTATGGGGGACGGCATCATCGGGATACGGAAATTCATTGCCTTTATTGGGCAGCCCCATCAAAAATTCACCATCTGGCACCGCGACGAACTTCATGCCGATTGAATTTTCGATATAAACTGAGGCAGGCTCGACCTCAGACGGGGCTGAAGCTTGAGAAACAGAAACTGCTGATTCCGCTTCCCCTGGTTCGTATAGACCCGCGAGTTCATCCTCAAACGTTTCCGAATTGAAGATGGCTTCCGGCGCTTCACGTGAGTGCATGACGTGCCATAGAGTTTTCTCAACCGTGTCCGACACAAACCGCACGGAGCCATCGAGCAGCATGGCATTGACACCACCCGAATGCATACTGCGGGCAGTTGCCTGGGCATTTTCGTTGCAATAGTCGCACGCCCCCATTTTCTTTCCGTCTATAAACTCTGCACCTAGCTTTTTGTATAACGCGGGCGCCCCCAATATGTCGTCCTCACCCGAATCGCTTTCGACATAGTTTGGACCTCCATCATCACCGACGACTCCATGCCCCCAGGTAATGCTTCCGCCAATCTGACCAAGTGCCCACACGCCGCGGGGATCGATCGGATCAAGGCCCGCACGAATTTCTTCGAGGGCTACAAATGTGGACGCACCATTCACGATATCAGATCGAGAAAAACTTTTATTGATCCCCGCTAAGCCATTTCCCCACCATTGAAACTCGCGAGTTCCCTCGTCGTAAACATAACGATTTTCCGTTGGACCTGGGTTGGAAAGCGTTCCAAACTCGGCGGGAACATATTCACTCCCACCATTGATCGCGTAATTGCCGCGAGCAAAGTAGACGAGCGATCCGTCCGGCGTTTCAAGTTCGTATTGGTTGTCGGGGCGATTATACGTATCACTGGGACAACTAAGTGCTGGGAATTCCGATTCCCGAGCCGCAGCATTTTCCGGTGCGATGGTTGGTAAATCCGAGCGGAACGAAAAGCTGTCGCCATCCCCCAGATAAGGCAGCAGCATCTGCACCCAATTATCTCGCGTCACTTCTACTTTAGTAGGAAACTCGTGAGAGAGGAGGTTTGGCAGATCCAGCCCCTCGGAACCCCAATGAGCCGCAGGGGGATAAACCCTGTGCGTGTCATGGTACGACTCTAACGCAACACCTAATTGCGACAAGTTGTATTCACACGTCTGAAGTCGTGACATTTCCTGCAAGCGAGCCAACGCAGGCACGCCGACCAGAAACAGAATATTTCCAATGACGATCAAGAGTATCCACTCTTTGATGCTCCATCGGAAGTTCCAAGTTGTTGATGACTCCTCAGACATTACTTTCGCCTTGTCTTAATTTCCGAGCCCAAAATTCAATGTCAATCTTCATCAGTCGATTGAGACGCTAACCTTACCTTGATACGTCACGAGACTTACAAATGTCCTGATACTCGCCTTCTCACCCAGAAAGTGAACAGAGCCATCACACAACAGGACATTTACCCCTCCGTTATGGAAGCTATACACGCCACTTTCTGCGGCATTCGTGCAGTTAATAGCACACACATCTCCACCGGCTCCCGAATAACCAATGAACCAGTTCTCCGCATTGAGCACATCCGCCCAGCCCCCCCCTTTTGTTTTACTACCAGTATTCTTGCCGTACTCATAGAGATCGGGGCGACCGGCAATCTCCCACATCATAGCCGTATTGCTTAACCCATCGGTAATATTACTAAATGACAAGTCCGGATGATTATTAGACAGCACCCCTTCTGGCAGACTAGCCTCTTCGGGAGCAGCAAACGGTCGTAACAGGTGCCCGATTCCAGAACTGGGCCCATAATCAGTAGCCCCCGTTTTGAATTCAATATCGATACCAAGATCGCTCCACGTATCAGTATGCACCTTCTCGACACGGGGCGTCGATGGGCACAGAAAAACAGCAACCGGTCGCGCGACGATGCTTTGATTGTCGGCGGTGTAATTCGGCAATCCCAAGGACGTCAAATCGACTGGAGCGAACATCGGTTGAGAAAAATCAATGGCTTCGTAGAGATTGTTATTTTCAAGAAATGGAAGCAGCCGCTCGGCGTAGGTATGAATATTGACGTCATCCACGTCACCAATAGACGTTTGCAGAAATACCGGCAAAACCGACCCTGTTTCCTTACGGGTCGCCAGATAAACGGGAGGGAGCTGCCGTTCAAGATCGTGATAGGAATGAAAGGCGATTCCGATTTGCCTCAAGTTATTGATGCATGTGGCACGCCGGGCACTTTCACGCGTGGACTGCACGGCGGGGATCAGCAGAGAAAGCAAAATAGTGACAACGGAGATCACCACGACCAGCTCGACCAGAGAGAAAGCTGACCTTGTCTGGCGTTGTAATGAAAATAGAAAAGAGGATTTAACTCGCATCGAATTTACAATCCATTAAATCTGACACCATGTTTCTGCTATGCTTTTACTTGACCACAATGCAATTCAATCATCAAACATAATCTGGATATATTTCTTTCATTTAATTAAAAAACTGCACCCAATATTATGGCAGAGTATTAGACTGCCATAGGATGAAACATGCATTTGATTCAATGCTTTGCAAACCTTACCAGTGAGATAGTCAGAATGAATAAGCTTGAAGAGAGCGTTTTGCCACATCGCCAACATGGTTTAGACAGTTTGCGAGGCTTAGGAGTGATGCTGGTTGCCCTATATGTATTTGCCAGCGGAACTGTGAGTCTAGATATTCAGTCCACAATTCATGTGGAACTGAAGAGTCATCTAGAGGGATCGATTTGGGACGGGCTACATCTCTTCGACCTAGCAATGCCTCTCTTTTTGTTTTGCACAGGAGCCTCGCTCGTGTTCTTTATACAGAACAATCCTGCGAATCAAACAATCGGCATTGCCTTTCGTTGTCTTGCCCTGATTGCAATCGGCATGCTGTGGGAGAATCTACTTTGGGAGGGAGGGCTACGTTGGACTGGCCCATTACATCACATTGCACTCGCCACGTTACTGGTGTTTGGCTGCTTGAGGTTACTCCCCCCTATTGGGCAATTGGGATTAGGCCTGTTTATCTTGATTAACTATTTTTACCTGATCAGTTCTTATCAAGTCGCGCCCTACACGGATACTAACTTGAAACCTATCTATCCCTATGGTTTTCAGAATAATCTACTGGCTTATATCGATAGCCTGTATCTACCCGGTAATAAGCTGTTTGGGAATTGGGACACGTACGGTCTGACGTCGATTATTGCCAGCTTGCCTGTCGTGTTAGTTGGCAGCTTGAGCGTAACATGGTGCTTAACGAAATCTTCACACAAGAGATATCTTTTAACCTTTGCTGCGGGGGCTGGCATTGCCACGGGGGGATTTCTGATTTCATCGGAAATACCCATTAATCACTACTTGTGGACGCCATCTTTTGCGCTCATTTCCATCGGAGTCTTACTATGCCTTCTAGTGGCCTTTTCCATACTGGCCACTCATGAAACCTTGCTGGCGACGATAGGACGGAATTCCCTCCTATTCGTGCTGCTCCTGGGAATATGTCACGCGGGGAATCTCAGCCTAATCAATATCAAGCTCGCCCTGATCCTCTTTCCGGAAGCAATGCAGCAATCCGGCCTGATCGCTGTAGCATTATTAGAAGTCGGATTGCTATTCGGGAACGCTTGGCTATTGAGACGTCAACAGTGGTACTTCACTGTTAATCGTCTTCTACGCCGATTACGAGGATGGTCATCAACTTCCACTCCAACAGAAGCAAGTCCATCACTCTGATCCCAAGGGAAATTGTCCTGCTTCCCGCATCTGGCGGAATTGCTCCCAGTTTAATAATTGAATTCCATGCCGTTTCAGCTCTCGATCCATTTCGAGTGAATTGAACACCCGAAAGTCCTCCTGTCGCCCGGAGATATAGGGAGGCTCTGGCCCTGTCGTTTCCTTGTAGCCACAGTGAATAATGAATTCGGAAACCCCGCCGGGCAACGTTCTCACTGCATTAACAAAATGATTTCGTTTTTCATCCGGAGGTGCATCGTAGTTGTCAGACTCTGCATAGGCGAAGAGTGGCATCTGGTGGTCGTCCAGTTTTTCTCCCGCTTGAGCATAGGCCTCCAGCAAGCCACCGTAGAACTCCGCGCGTTGTTTGAGGGGCATGGTGTCCACGCGGCGGAGCCGTATCGGGAGATCGTATTCCAGCCCTAATTCGACATAAAGCTCGATCAAGTCCTGACGGCCAAGTAGCGAGTACATATGGTTGTCCATATGCGTGATCCGGATACCCGCTTCCAGGGCTTTTTCGATTTGAGCCCGCAGTTCCAATTCAACATGTTCACGCTGAGCATGCTTCGCGACTTCCTGAGAAGTCCGCCAGAAGTTCCCATCCTGATCCACGAGACTGGAAACTTTTTCTTTGGGAAGAACCGGGCCCCAAGTGAATCGCCTGGTTTCGTTAGTGAGCGTTAAATGCACTCCATAATCGTATTCTGGGTGTGACTCGGCCCAAACCGCAAACTCGTCAAATCCGGGGCAAGGAGGCATGATGCTGGCCGAAGTCACAATCCCGCGTTCCAGGCTTTCCATGGTTGCGACATTCATGGAGTGGCACATACCGGCATCATCGGTATGGATCATGAGATAACGGAGTCGGAGTTTTCCATCCGGAACGGTCGCGAGCAACCAGGTGCAAAACCCACCTACCATCAAAAAGGAGAGAGTCAGTTTGAGCCGATTGGACATGTTTTTCCCATATTAGTGGAGGGAGATTATTTTTAAAGCGAAGCCAGATCAACTCCGGCTCCGATAAGCAAGCGTTCTGCCTGATTCAGGTGAGACTCGACGAGCTTTGCGGCATCATTACGCTCTGCATTAGCTGACCGAATAGCGTTCGGCAAATGTTCCTGACCTAACCACAATAGTTGCATCTGCAACTGATTGCTGGGAGTGGCCGTCTCGTCCAATTCGGCGGCAATTATTTGAATTTGCGGTAAAACCCGTGATTCAAATTCGGCCCATTTAGCCTTATCCGCCTTCGCGGCACGCAAGGTCTTAGATTCATCCCAAATCTGCGAATAAGTCTGAAAATAAGCTTTTTCAGTCGCGTAAGGATTAGCTGATTTCTGGTAGTAATAAAGGTTCATACTGGCCCATACGAGAAGTACAGCAATTCCCCAAGTCACTTTAGATCGCAGGACCGTTGCACAACCATCCTGAAGGTCCCACAGCTTGTAGGTTAGTGAAGAAGCGCTCTTTTGTTGCGAAACGCGGTGGATGGGAGGGGTCTTGACTTGGTGAGGAAACTGTTCTTCTTCAGGAACCGACTTACTCACTTGGTCCTTAGGAATATCAGCCTGCACTAGTTCCGGGTAACGGTGCTTCAGCGATCTCATTACTGATTCCGCTGCGATCCATTTACCATCTCGCCCCTGTTTGATGGAGTGTTGCAGTGTAAACCGACCAGCACGGATCAGCTCGACCAGTTTAGCAAAGGTAACCGGTCCAAAAGTCCCGGTGGACTCCTTCACGTAAAACTCATCCCGCATGGGAGAAGCCACCTTTTCGAGAAAGCGGAAAGAAAACCAAGATAGTGTTAGTCTATTAACAAACAAGAGGTGGTTCAAGTTCAAAGCGAGAGATGTCTCAGATAGCTGATTCAATCGCCGAGTGATTCTCCAAATTTACGAAAACAGACTTATAGAGTTGCTGCTGAATTAATCGTGACTTCCATCCCTGCGATGGTTCTTTTTTTATAACTCCGAATGCGACCCCACGCGTGCGTATTTGATTTCTTCTTACTCGCGAGCAATCTTGCTGATCAGCACTCAGTCGGGCGTAATGTGGCAGCCGAGATAGTCTTCCCTATCGCCAGTGAGTCTGTGATGGACATGTTTCACAGGCAATTATTGTTTTCAATCAATAGATGATGGATCTTCAAGAATTGATGTATTCACACCCTGCTCTACGAATGTAACAAAATGCCGTAAAGACAACTATTACTGGACTGGCTTTCTGGATCGGTAGTCAATTCAAGTCGTCTTGGGTGAGATCTTTTCGAGCCGCATGGCGAACACGCAAGATGAAAACTTTTCCATCTCTAATCGTGAACACAATGCGATGCGTCAAACGACGCCCTAAACCAAACATGAGTTGACGCAGACCATAGGGGGAAAGATCACTTTCAGGGGCAAGCGGCAGGCGTTCAGGATCACTTGAGAGTGTCTTGTTGATTTTGATTTCGATCTCAGCCAGCCATTTGCTGGCCTCAGCAGGAGACCGATGATCCCGCCACCATCTAACCGCTTCTTCGATGTCGTTTTTGGCGGGTTCCGTATATTCGATGGGATATTTCATTGAGCCGTCGGGGGCAGCTCTAACCTCTTCCGAATATCAGGGTAAACTTCCTCTGAAGAAATGACACGTCCTTCGTTGAGTGCATCAATTCCTTGCTGAATGGCAACACGTTCCGCATCACGATCCAGAAGATTGTAAATGTATTGTTCCAGTGACCCAAAACCGGCGGCAATCGCCTGGTTTTGAAGACTTTCATTCGCTGCGATCTTGATTTCCATAGACTATATCCTCTCTCTTGGATCATATCATTTTGTCTAAGCACACGTCAAAGACAATTTGCAAATGTTCCGAAGTGTCGAATAATACCCAGAAGGAAGCATCAACACTTAACCGTAGTGTGTTCTGGCGGCGTAGCCTCCTGTTTTTAAGGGCTTTTCGGGACCGTGAGCCGCCACACCTATCCTGGACAGGATCTAGTGATGGAGGATTGACAAAAACCTCCCCGTTTTACCGCAGGTATCTTAAGGGTAGTAATCCATGGTCCCGGTATCGCTGAAGCTCATCGACGGGGATTTTCCAGCTTTTGGCGTCCCCTCGTCCCGATTCACATTTCTCGGCATGGATACGGGCCAGCCGACACCATTCACGGACGGTGTATTCACCCCGTTCGACCTCTGTGGCAAACTCCGAAACGGAATAATATTCTCGCGCACAAGAGACCTCCGGAACCGCATTGGTAGCTAATACCTTTTGTTCCATGGTGGTCAGGACAGTTTCCAGGGTAGAAAAACGGTTGAGCAGTTTCTCAAACCGGCTATCAAACCAGGAGTAGTCGACAAGGTCGGTAGGACCCTGCGGCGGACTTGATTCTTGATGAGGTTGGGGGCGATAGGGGGAATGATTAAACATGAGTCTCAGCCTCTCTTGGGAATGAAGGTCTCTGATAAAAATGCTGCATGAGAATAAAGCAGTAAGTAATAAAACAGATCGGAAGTCATGAATCGAATTTAGTAAGCAGGACCGCTCAGCGTTTCGATAGTGACTTTGTCAATGGACGGGCTTTGCTCCGCTCTCTCGAAAGTACGGGGGCCCATCTCCATCAATGATTTCATTTTGCCTGCTCCGATTAACTCGGCCAATTCGATCATGTTTCGGCCTTCGATAGTCACGTGGTATTTCTCCATCCCGAAGAGACAGAGTTGCAAATGGCCCGCGTCTCGCAAGCGGACTTCTCGTAGATCGCTATAAGCGTAGCTTGTCACCCGACCATCAAAGAAATGAACCTGGAACATCATCAACGGAGGATCATTGGGATGAGACCGTTTCCACGGGAGTTCGGTGGCCGATTTCAGTCGATGGCCGCTCTGAAGCGAGTTCTCATTCGAAGGAAAGGGTAAGTTGCTCATGCTGATTAACTCCTGCTAAGTTCGGGAGAGGATTGAAAAGGAATGTTGTTTGATTGAGTCTGAGAACGTTCTCGGTTCGGAAAGCGGGCTCGCCACCATTGGTGAACCCGGTCGAGCAAGAATCGCTGTCGCTGATGCTGTTGCCGGGCCGCTTTCATTATTGGTGAAGGTGTACCCTGCATCATCTCCGTGGCAGTCAACTGTTCTCCGGCATTCTGAATCGCCCGTCTTACCGCCGCTTTATCGTCCACGTAGATCGTGACTTCTTCACGACCGCGTGACACGGTCACATAGAACTGCTTGGCATTCACAGCGGGAAGTGACTGGGAGCCGATAGCGGCTATCGCCACGTCTCGGTCCTTACCCTGGGAAGCATGGCTTGTCACGACATAACCCAGGTCCCAATGTCCATAGTGGCGTGAAACGGTCATTCCACTTTTAAGCTTGAGATCGCCATGCCGATCAAAGCCGGTAATTTCATCCAGACGGCCATTGCTAATACGCCGTTTGTGGTCGGTTGCTTTGCCTCCCAGGGTAAACCGGATTTTGTCGCCGACCGAGAAGCGGGTTTGAACTTCCTCATAAACCTCAAACCGACTGGCAACCTCGCGCGGAATTGGCTTAAGCGGTCCCCCTTGCAGCGGGGTCAAAGCCGCCTTCCCTTCCGTATCGCGACAAACGCGATAGCGTTCCCCCCGTTTATAACCCCCTTTAACATTTTGGTGGAATTGCACCACCAGTCCGGCTTGGTCGTAACTACTAGCCTCCGACTTCTCCGCTTCCGACCAGTTCAGCGACTGCAAGCGACTAAATTCGACACTCTCTAACCCTATCGCCCCCTTTTTTCTTAGCCGCTCGCGAATATGTTCGGTCACCGCCCGGCCTTCCGCATGGGTAGGAGCCACAATCAGCGTGCTCTGCTTCTTTTTGAGGGACTTGAGATATTGCTTTGCCAGAACGTCATACCGTTGGTCCGCACCAATCTCTTTAACTTTGCCCATTCTGTCCAACAGGTCAAAGCCTGCCACCATGCCCGAGAGCCCTCTTTGGGGGTCCACTATAGTATGCCCCTGGCTAATCAACTCGACCGCTTTCTTATAGCGGTCCTTTTGCCGTTGAATGGTTTCCACCCGAGCAATATCTAAACCGGCTTTCGCTTCCAGCAACCGCATCGCTTCTCCCCGACGGGGTGAAGCGTGTTGCCGCGTATCGCCGGACAGCACCACGCGTGCGTTTTGCTGCTTTGCAATCGCAAAGATGCCGTTCATCGCTCGCACGTCCAATAATCCCGCTTCATCGATCCAGAGGACTTGATCCTTCAATTCCGAGTGGAGCTTTTCGTTCCGTAGCAAATGCTCGACCGTCTGAGCATTCTCAAACCCTTTTTCTTCCAGAACTTCACGGGCTCCGGTACTGGGAGCAAACACAAAGACCTCTTTACCATTACTACGGATCGCTTCCGCCGCTTCTTCCATTAACGAGGATTTTCCCGTACCAGCTCCCCCCGTGACGGCCATCACGGTATCGCGTGAATTCAATACGTGTCGGACTGCATTCTTTTGGGCTGAGTTTAACCAGTCCCGTTTGAACTGGTGTTCTTTCCGAGCCATCGTCATTCGCGTTCCCCGGCCCTCTCTGGCAAAGCCGATCATACGCGTCTCGGCATCAAGGACTTCGCGTGTCGTAATGAAATCCCGCTTGGCTCCGCGTATCTCTTGCGAACCATGCAGGATCGTTTCTGTTTGCAAAGCGGCTTCAAGCTCTTCGGGCAATAGGGTTAATCCATGTTCTAAAGCCGTTCCGATAACGGTCTGTTTTTCCACGGTCGATTGACGATAGAGGTGATGTTCCAGGGCGTAACGCAGGGAAGCTTCTACCGTGGCTGCTTTGTCCTGGTTTTCTGCTTTGTTCCGATCACGAAGTGATTGGAACGTTTCCTGTTCTTGCAGGGTTAAACGGGAGACCCACTCCTCTCGCAGTTGTTCCACCGTCGAACCCCGTTCTTTCTTTTCGCGGGTTCTCACTCCCAGCTTTCCTTTAGCGGCAGGTTCTGCAATGCCGTGCTCTTCCGCAAAGCTTTCAATTTGCTGAGTGCGGCTACTGAACTTCTCGATGGTCGCCCGGTCGATCCTCTTGATCTCCCAGCCCGCTTTCATGCGTCCGCTTTGCAGGAAGCGGACTTTTTCAACTTCATAACCCAGCTTGTGGTGGAGGATGCGCGCGAAGCGAGCTTCAAATTTGGCTTGCAGGCTCAACCGTTGCCGAAAGATTTCTTCTAACTCGGCGGCGTAGTGTTTTCCTGCATGGCTGGTTTGATTCATCACAAAAGCGTGGATGTGGAGGTGTGCGTCGACTTGTCCATTGACCGGTCTCGACGTTTTATGCAGGAAGTCGGCATAGATCAGGTTGCCGGTCTGGACCCGTTCTTTGGAAGCCGCTTTGTCACCGGCACGAACCCGGCGACACATGAGCGGTTCCACGTCCCGAGTCATCGTCTCTTTCACCGCTTCCCGTAACGCGTCCAGGATGGTTTCATCCCGGTTGATGGCCCACACTAAAGAAACACTCTTCGGAATGGAAAACGTAAGATCGACCCCAGGCCTGCGGTCTTTACGCAGACGTTGAACCAGTTTCTTTCCTGTAACGGGATGATTGCCAGAAAGCAGGGCTTTGAATTCCTGCTTGGTGACTACGCTGCCGCTGCTTAAGCCCAGGATCGCGGCTCCTTTCCCATTCCAGGTTCCGTTGACCTCGGCATCGGAACAGAAATAGTCACCCTGCGTCAGAACCGTGTCGAAATATTTTTCGGTTCCGGTGATGCTTTTCGCTTGGGTCATGGTGAGCATGAGAAGACTCTTCGCGTGGGAGGAACAGGAAAGTTACGAAGTCAGTAAAGTCTAAAATAGTAGTAATAGGCTTATCTCCTAAGCGTGGCTTAGGTAGTTTTAGCCTGCTCGATTTCGAGCTCACGAATCAATCCGTTTTCTCTCGTCTAGGCAGACGATCCACAGGAAATTCAGTAACAGATTTCGGAGTGAACACGGACGTATTCAGAGTGTCGGTCCGCTTTGCCACCGCTATCGAGACCACATCACCAGGACTGACCGTAAACTCATTGGAAGAGAGGCACTCGCTTAAGCGGAGGCGGACGCCGCTTAAGCTGAATCCGAGTTCCCCCGAGAGTTTCTCTTTGGCCGACTCTTCCAGTACGGTCAGGGTAATGCCGGGGTTTTCTTCGACCAGAGTTCTACAGACGGTTAGTACATCCGCTTTGCGGGCACACGGTTTGTTTGCTTTGCGGCCCGCTTTGGGTTTCCCTTTCTTATTCGGCGTGAGCGCTTTCAATGCCGCTTCCAGGGGAGCTTTAGCTTGATCGATTTCGTGAAGTCGCTCTTGGAGCTCGGTTGCTTCTCGTTCGAGAGGCTGGAGCAAAGCCAGAATGGCGGCACTCGCATCTTGGATGGTATTCATTGGTTTCATTTCTAATAAAAAGAAGAGGTTCTCGTACGTTCGAAGATTGGATAGAGGCTATTTCTAAACCTGGTTGTGGTTGTTCTTGTCACTACACATAGAAAGGCAAGGTTCCTTCTCAGAGGGTTTTGAAACTGCTTTTAGGTCCAGCGGTTAGCCAGATGAGCCACCACACCACGGAAAGCACGATCAAAAGTGACGTCTTGCAACGTCATTTCTTCCAGTGCGTAAGTCGCCAGCTCCGCAGTGGTCACTCCTTCCACGATTTGGAGGAACTCCAATTTTTCCCACAAAAGAGGCGTCATGCGGACGGATCGCTTAGAGCCATCTGCTAAATCGATTTCTCGCGTGTTATCGTCACGGTATTGATTTAAGGTATTTTGAGGCACAATATTCATCCTTTGATGTTGGCACATTATTGTTAAAGAAAGCAAACTTTAAGAGTTTGCCCAAGCTAAGTCTCATGGCGATAGGAAGCAGTGAATGCTTGAAAGCGAGGTGTTACGCGACGCTATCGCCGACTGGTTACATTCCTCTATCGTTCGCAGCTTGGTTGAACGAGGTTTTGAGCTGGCTTTTCTTGTCGGCTAAAGCAAACTGGTCTTTGAGTCCTTTCTTTTTCCCTAACTGTTCGGTCAGAGCGTTAATCGTCTGCATGATCTTGCGATCAGCTTCGGGATCACGGGCACCATTGATGTTACCAAGAGGACTCATTTCCAATGTCGGTTTGGGTTGTGACATTTCCTTTCGCAAAGCTTCTATCTGTTTCTTTGTAACAGGCTGAACGAGGTTGCTAGACTCCGTCGACTGCTTTGAAGATGCGTTGAAAGTTTGGGTGAGCGTGGGTTTAGATGCAGGAGGTTCTGAGCTCGTGAGGCTGGGACCTTTGGGTGGCAGACCGTTAAAGCCACTGGACGCAGCCAGTTGTTGCCAGGCAGCTTGGTTTGAGTTTTGCTTTTTCATGGAACAAATCCTTAAGAATAGAGGAATAGAAACACCTTGCTTTGAAGGTTGCTTTCAATCGAGGCAATCCCAAAGCGGGATAAACAAAATCGGAGGACAACCTTGATTTCCGTACTGCCCGCTTTCGACATGTTGCCAGCCGGTAAGACTGAAGTACCAGGCGTCTAATTTCTGCTCAGTAGTCGGAGCAGAGCCTTTCGGCTTAGGTCCGGAATAGGTATAGGTTGTCTGAATGTGGGGTAAACCAACCACAATGGAAGCGATGAGCAGCAACAAAGCCACGACTCCCAGCACACACATCTTTTGGAAGTAGCGACGGAAAGTACCGACGACCAAATCCAAGTCATTGTCTTGCTTTTGATGAGACATATTTTTATCCATGGTAATAGGGTGAATGGCCCGCCCGTTCTTTCAAATGAGGCCGTTTCCAGTAAGGAACTTTTTGAAGCTGTAGGGGAGGCAAGTTGCCGCCGACAATCAGCATTTCTTCGCCACTCATCATGCGAATCTCGTCAGCTCTTAACAAAGGCAGACTGCGATGATTCAAACTGACCGTCAATTCAGGCAGGGGTTCGGCTTTCGCCGCCCGATCTGATAGAGACGGATCGACCACTGCCTGGGTTCCACACAGCTTGCTAAACATTTCAAGTGTTTCCGGTTCCTGCAAACCCATGGCGATTTTGAGTTTGCTGGCAGACATGATTTGACGCAGGCCCACTTTGCCATAGTTTTTCTCGGCTTGACCGGCGAGGTCCTGCCAGATGAGTAAACAACGCAGGTTGGCTTTGCGGTAGAACAGGAGGGAAGTAGCGAGCCGAGGCATCACTAGGCTTCCGCACTCATCAATAATGGCGGTACAGCGACCTGCTTGCTTGTCGGCGGCAAGCGTGCCGAACAAGTAAGTCAGCGTCATCGCCGTGACCGGAGCCACGGTTTCCATCATCTCCAGCGTCGAAATCAGAAACAGTGCTGTCTTCTGGTGAGGATCTTTGAGTACACGGGGATCGAACTTCGATTCCGCTGTATGTTTTCCTAACGAGGAGAAATGGTCGAAAACATCCAAAGCTTGCTCTGCGATCCCATAGCCCCCCGCAAATTGTTGCGGAGCCGCAACCAATAATCCTCCTAAAGATTTGGCGAGTTCTTCATAGACCCCACCGAAAGCGGTGGAGCCTTCCGCTTGCTCAAATAACTCCCGAATATAGGCGAGCCCTTCCATCAAGTGCCGCCGAATGGCGGGTAGAGTTGGTTTGCGACCTTCAGCCAGTTCTTTGAGAGCCAGAAAACCTCCCAGCATGCGGGCATACTTAAAAAAGTATTCACTCTTTTCATCCATGTCCGGACGTCCGGGCATTACCCAAGTCATAATGGCGAGTAGTCTTGGTCGGATGCTGGTCAGGTTCATATCGGCATCGAACCCAGAAAACAGATCGAGACCCACGTCGATCACTTCTTCTCCGAGACGCTGACTCACTTCTTCCGGAAAAGGGGTCATCACCACGACGTGGTAGTTCTGTTGTTCAAGAGCCGCTTTGCATAACGCATAGATTTCTCCTGAAGGGTCATTTATGATTAAGTTTTGCTCCGGATTAGCGAGACAGGTTGGCACGACCAGACTCATTGTTTTTCCTTCACCTGGAGGCGCGATCAGACTGAGGCTTTGGGGGCCATCAAAGAAAACATCGATGGAAGAATTCTTTCCTGTCCGTAGTGTTCCCAGGAAAATGCCTTGACGGTCAGAAAAGAGTTCGGAATCGGTAATATCCTGGGCATTGGCAAAACGTCCCTGCCCGTGTGCTTTGGCTCCCGTTTTGAACCGTTGTTGCTTAAGCCGCAGAGCGGATCGCTTGAATCGGTCGTTCATACTTTTTATCACCTGTCCTATTGCCATAAACCCGGTGAGGAGACAGCCAAAGGTGGACCACTCCTCGCCTTGCTGGCCCCAGAGATAGAGTTGATAAGAAATCAGACTCCAGAAACCACTAAACAGCAGACTGATGAAGGGGGGACGATATTTATCTTGGTTCGTTGCTGATGGTTTAGTGCTCATTGCCGAACTCCCTTAAAAAAGTCATGGCGATGCTTGATGTTGAAACGAGGTACTTGTCTTACTCCAAAGCGAAGTATTCCCCAGAGGTACTCTGAGCCAGTCGTGTCAAGAACTCCCCTCCGCTCCAGTCAAAGTCCTCGTTGTGAACCGAAAGGCCTCCCACACCGACGCAGTGAACTTTGATCTTCTGTACTGTTAACGTTTGGCCGAGCTTCAAAACGGCTCCCTGGCCACCTTCGCCTAAAGTCGGGATTCCATCCGAATAGAGCAAACAAGTCATCGGCCCGTTCAAGCTCACCGCTTCCTGCAGCGCGGCGAGAGTGGGAGTCCCTCCTCCCGCTTTTAACTCTTTCACGAATTCGATGGCTTGATCTCGGTTCTCGCGTGTCGCTTGGGCCCAGTGCAGATTGGAAATGATGGATGAGGGGTACTTCGAAAGACGAGGGGAAAGGTCTTCTTGTCCTCCGAAGCCACAGATTGCAAATTCTTCAAACGGCATCTGGTCTATTTTTTGGCAAACATCAGCTTTGATTTTCTCAAAGACTTCTGGTTGGCTATTCCCTTGGGCGTCAAAGGCAACTGAAGCAGAGGTGTCGGGCAAAAACAGGACTCGGCCCGAACTCTCTTCTAGGAACTCCAGTTCAGGTTGGCGAACTTTGATCGTTAGATCAGGTTTGATTTCCACGATTTCAGTTTCACCATCCTCATCGAAGAGAACTGTTTTTGCCTGATCTTGATCCACCTTTTTCAGCCCCGTGCATTCATCGAGTGGAGTCACACTATCGTCCCACTGGGATTGCGGGTTGTTGAACACAGCCTCCGCATCAGAAGAAATCCGCAGGAACTGAGCTTGCTTCTCTTGAATGAGATACCGCAGAAAGTGTTCGACCTGGGCTCGATGATTGGGACCGTTCCCGTAATCGGCACGGGTCGTGAGCCAACTGATCGTTGTGTCTTCCGGGAACGTTTCCATTTTCCCGTAACTCGTTTCAGGATTAGTGACACTGCCTTCACACGGCATTTGTGTTGCTGACAGGGAGAGTCCTTGTTCTCGATCCTTAATTAATGGAGACCCAATTAGGATCACTCGCGGTTTAAGTTTGGATTTTCGAAATTTGCGAATGGTGGCAGGGATGGAAATCAGATCGATCTCTTTTGAGCCTCCCGATAATTCTGGGTCGAGCCGTTCAAAGACTTTAGTGAGTTGCTCCTTAATCAGTCGTTTGCGGTAGGCTGGGGACCCGGCAGGAATCGTGATAGAGCCCAAAGACTCTTGGTTTTCTGTCAGGAAGAACGTCATCGGCGTTCCCACAGGAGCCGATTCCATCGTGCTGAGCAGGTTAGTTCGAATGGAGTGCCCCAGTTCTATTGGCACCCCCATCGGTAATCCCAGAAAGATTTCCTCGGTAGGGTTTGGTGCGATGGATTCCGTCGCACATCCCGTTAAAAGTAGAAGCGTCGAGACGATGGATCGTGAAAGAATGCGTCGAAGTAGCATAATTCTGTCCTCAAGTAAAAAAGGGGGTTCGGTGAGTTGCTGGTCGTCGTTTAGCGAATTACGAAGCTGTTATTCAGGCTGTTTCAGTTCCTCAAAAGCTTGTTGGGCCAGGGTGGCCTCTACGTCAGCGAGGGCTTTGCTGCGAGCAGCGTCTCGTGATTGCGACTGGACTTTCTCGTACTTCTTAAGTGATCGCCAATGAGCGAGAACGCGGCTCTCATACTCCTGGGTTACAGTCTCTGTCCGTTTAGAAAGCTCCAGTGCGTTCGACTGCTGCAGAATGAATTTGCCCAACGGTTTGTCAATAACATTCAGCTCTGCGGCCATAAGTTCCAAAGCGGGGTTCTTTTTCTTCCGCATCGGGAACGCCAGCTTGCCTATCCAGACGGCTAGCTCTTTCGCTCCCATCGCTGCACAGATGAGCGTCCCCGCCGAGATTGGTACGATCAACATTGGCCAGCCGAACCGAGCTCCTTCCTCGACATGAGTGCTTCCCAAGGCGAATCCAATCACGGTTACTCCAATCACCGAGAGTTTGGCTCCGGTGCGACTGACGAGGCGTACGGCCCAGTGGACATCGAATTTTTCTGCATACATCCAGAAGCTGAGGGCAAAGAAGGAACCGAAGCTAATTGCAAACACCAGGCCCCGAGCCCCCCACTCCGATTGTGCGAAGCCCCAGTCAGACTGGAGGGCTACCTCTTTTTCGAAAATAAATTCGAACCCGAGCAGAATGCTGGCGACCGAAAGGGCAGCCAGAACGCCGACTAAGATGAAGGAGCGATTTCTGGTAAACAGGACCGGTCCCCCTAAATTGAACTCATCGAGTTTGACCGGAACCGTGATCTCATCGGGCTCGTTCTCCAGTTTGCTGTTCAGTCGAGATCGCCGTGTTTGCAGTCGCTGCTTTTGCAGGGAGATTTCTTCGATAGCTCCTTTAGCCAGAGATCGCCAACGTGAGAGCTTCGGGTCACTCATGGCAGAAGAAGTCGCCCAATTGGAGACTTCTTGTTCGTTGGCGAAGCCAGAGAGGCTCTCGGCGGTAGGGGTTGGAAAATGAGGAGGATCTTCGGATAAAGCAGACGTTAGTTTGTCGAAATCAATCGACTCGATTTCTGGGGATGGTCCAGTGGGGCTTAACGGAGCGGCTGGTGACCCTTCTTTGATCAAACGGTTTTCTTGATCAGATTTCTTTTGACGCATGGCCGGTTCGTCAGGGGCCGAACTTGCCCAAGGATTTGAATTCAGAAAGTGGTTTTCAGACACGTTAATAATCCTGATAAGTGGAGACAGGGTTAGAACAGAGAATCTCGAATAGGAAGTATCGAGTCCCCCACAAAAAGCTGTTTTCTTAGCACGTATTGACATAGCCTCTCCGTGATACTGAAAAGGCTTTGACGGATCTGCGAGTTGAAATTGGTCGTTTATTCAAGATCTTCTGGCGATGAAGTCATTTCTCGTTCATACCAAAACCCAATAACCCGAATGAGAGAATCGATGTGTTTACCGTCACTCACCATCGAGCTCTTTTCATCGGAAGACGATGTTGCTTCAACATTTATGATAAATTTTCTGGACTCCATACCCTGAAAGCAGTCGTGGTTATCTGGGTTTGACATGAATTCCCCTCTATCCAAGACTGATGAGTATTTCCGGGATCAATAAATAGGTTTTAGACCAGACTCCCCCATTCTAAAAGTATTTACTTGTACTCACAAGTAAATACTTGTTTTGGTTTAAAAAAAACTGGACTTATTTGAGATTGGACATCTAAAGCATGACTTAGCTCAATACCATCAAGTCTTTCAGCTTCTTAAAAACAGTGACACTTACGATCGCTCTGTGAAGGGAGACGTTCCCTAAAGCTTCTCTGGCCTCCAATCAAAATGCAGGAATACAACGGCGAAGTATGGCGGCGACTGCAATGCCTTTGCAGATAGATAAAAGCAGAGTGAGTGTAGGTCGGAAGTTAGAAGGCTCTGATACAGGAGGAAGCAATGAGTAAGTGATATGGTGACGATTAAAGACGTCACCTACTTGTTGATACCTCCGGCAAAATACTCAAGTACATCCAGACTCTGTCATCAGAAGTTACCAAACATGAATGAGCAAACTGATTCACTCAAACCTCAGTTCTGGTAGTCGATTACTTGATTTGAATTGCCCCCCCGAGGAACGATACACCCGAAAGCTGAGACCACTAGTCGTAGACGGATTTGTTCTGAATGCCTGTAAGCTACAGGCCACTTCCTCTTTATTATCCTTGCAAATCAGCTTCACTTTCAAGTATTTTTTGATGGTCTTAACCGCATCGGCAAGGATGACTTTTTGGGAGTCGTCAAACTCATTCCCTCTGTGGTCTAGCAACCACCGATTAATTTCTTCTTTCTTAATCTGATCTTCCTTCAGACCGAAGACTTTTGCAGCCCTAATCAGTCGTGATCTCGCCGCAACGTCTTCGATTTCATCGATATATTCAGCTACTTCCTCAGCCCTTTTGGCAACGGCGTTCAAAAGTTCTTTTATGCTCACGTCCGCTAGGACTGATTTCTTTTCTGACAATCCTTGACGTCTTAACCTCTCAGGTAAAATTACATCATCTTTATCAGCATGCCTGAAATCGGTGAACGTGTCAATTTTCTCACTCCATAAATCGATTCCATAGCAGCGATGGAGGTACTTGAAGACACCGACAATCTCTTTCTTTTGATCGTCCGTCAATTTCTGGCTTTTAAGACCATTAAGATAGGCATTGATCGCCTCGTTGGAGAATATGGCATTGGGTGAACCAAACACGACAGCATGGTAACTTCGATCACGGATGATCTTAACGGCTGCACGTAAATCAGCTTCTGACATCCGCGTCAATACGGTCATCCGCTCCTCGTCACTCAGACGGCAAAGCTGCTCAACGAGTACCTCAAGAGCCCTGTTTCGACCTACGCGATCCCACTGTGCATTCGGCGGAGCAGTCACCGCAATCACGAAATGAGTAACCTGACGAACAGCCTCTCTCTCAGCCCTCAACAATTTGATCGGCTTGGCAGGGTCACTCTTATCAACAGCAATACTCCCCCTTCTCGTCTTATTTAACCTGGGGTTAACTGAGTGACTTATTTCTTTCGGTGCATGCTTCAGAACGGCAGCGTAGAATGCTTTGATCCGGGTAGACAGTTCCTGCTCACCATCTTCTGTGGCCACATCGACGGCTTCCACGGCGTGAGCAGCTTCGATAATTGAATCAATAGGACGTTGGCCTACTTCCCCCTCCCACAACTCATCGCAGGTTTTAGGCGACCATCCGGGCTGCTCGCCCGTGCCATCGACCCCTGAAAGCCACTTTTCAACAATGCTTAGACCCACTTCATCGGTATTAAACAACCTGTCAGACAGTTTATTCGCTTCATCAGCGGAAGGGCGTTTGGATTCAAAATCACTCATAACATGTACCTAGTCAACTGCTCAGATAAAATCTGACTCTTAGTTCATTGTGAAACACCGGATGTGAAGAATGCTGCCCAGAATACAGGCGATTGGAAAGGGGGAGTTTCAGAATCTCGCCAATGCTTCAAGACGCTCTCGCAGTCCGCTCGAAGACTGTGGTCGGATATTCCAGTAAACATTCCCATCTTTTCAACATAGTCCGCAGTTGCGGGGCCATCTTCAAGGCACTCCGCCAGATCATCTGGGACACCACGCATCCATCTTTGAGTCTGATCCAAAGCACGAGCAGGACTCAAACCACTGAGTAAGCGTTCATAGAATCGAGTAACTAAAATTGCGGTGGCTAAATCATCCACCTGCCACATGGCAAACACTCCGACTTTCATTCCGGCAACTAAGAAGGCAGTGGGAAATCCAAAGTGTTCATCAACTTCATCTGGCTGAACAATACCACCTTCACAGCACGCCAACACGACCAATGTCGCATTTCGGAATTTGATGGTCTCCAGAACATCCTGAACGGAGAAAGTGACCTTTACGTTACCATTTTCCCAAAAGACTAAGCTGGAGTTTAAAGGATCGTCTTGATCATAATAACCATGTCCCGAATGGTGGAAAATATCTATCTCAGCGGATGCCGCTCTAAGCTGGTGTACGACTTCGGGGGTAGAATCAAGATATTTTGCATTTGTACCAAAAGCAACGGTCAGCATCTTCTCCTCAATTTCAAGGAATTCAAGATCAGCCGTTCTTCGCACGGAGAGCATCCGTTCCATAGGTCCACGTGATCGTTTAAGGCACTGGCTTAGCACCGAGAAGCTAGGGACATAGTGGATCGAAAACTCATCGCAGAGAAACTTGTACGGCTGTCGCCCCGGACAGATGTGGAAGGGAAATGAGTGCAATTCTCGATGAGGGACGATGATCAACGATTGGATGGAGTTCGGTAGCTTAGGGTAAACCGAGTCAAACAGCAGGTTGCCGAGACGGTCCAGAAGAGGCCGCATTAGTCGACCCCAGCGCATTGAGTTAAGCTTTCCACCTGAATCACATGAGTTTTGGTAGGCCGCCGCCCACTCACGGAGAATTGATTGCGTTTCTTCACGAGTTGTTTGAGGATATTCGATCAGTTCGACCGTTGCGTGGGTCACCACCACACAAACCGCTACTCGATCAGCCATATGAAAATAGAGGAAAGCCGTTTGTTCATCGGGTAGCATCTCTCGGATTTCACTCAATTCGAGCGGAGTAAATACATTCAATACTTCAAAAGCAGGAATTTGCTCTTCGATTCTTTTTTGAATTGCTTTCAGATCGTTTTCATATTGATGTCGCTGTTGATGTAGTTCTGGTTTTTCAAGAATCAAGAAGTCAGCGGTCACCTTGGACATCTCCTCGATTTTTAAGTCAGTACTTTCCAGGAAGTGATCCGTATAGAAAAGTCGATTATTCATTGCCGAGATATTGGCTTGGGTATCCCGAAGTTGAGCCAAAAGCTTGCCGTCAACTACTCCTTCCAGTTGGCAATAATCGTTTGCAAGGACACTTGATAACGAACGCATACGGCTCATTTCGGAAAATTTCAATACTTCGTTTGCGATGTCCTCCTTTGATCGACCACGGTCCAAACGTATAAGCAGGACTTGAATGAGACCATCGAACACATCCGACAGGCTGTATTCTAAACCCTGTAAACCAGAAGGACTCTTAGTACCTACCCGAATCTCCTCTGATACCTCAATGGCCATGCGCAGGGCCGCTTCTGCAATATCCAGTTGTTCTGCCGTGCTTGCTGCAGACAATGTGGGAATCAGCCGTCGAGCAAAGATTTCACTCGCTTTCATTCGCAGTGAAGGTGAGTGGCTTATCCCTTGTCTAAACATATCTCTGCAGATTATCCATGCCGTTTCGGCATGCTGTCTGGCAGCTTCAGAATCATCTAGTTTAGCGAGAGTTTCCGAATAATTGAGATACAATGATGCAAGTAAATGGTGTTTCTTATGACTTTCAGTCCGATCATCATCCTGAATTGTTGCGATGGCACTCTCGAAAACATCTTTTGATTCTGTCATGCGATGGCAGTGATTTAATGCAGATGCATATAACTCCATCGCCAATACAAGTTTTTCACTTCCTTTCTTTAAGCGGGTTTCAAACTCTTTCTCTCGAATTCTGACTGCACTGGCAGACGAAGACAGGGCTTCCCCGGGGAGGTCGATTTGAATCAACGCCATAGCATGATTATTATAAAGCCCGGCGAGAAGATCGCAGTAATTTATGGGATCGCGAGCATAAAGCGGTTTAACAATTTCAATTGCCTCCTCGGCAGTATGAATCGCCAATCTTGGCTGGCCCATATCAAAGAGAAATCCTGTGTAATTGCGAAGTGAGCTCGCGTACTCCACTTGGTACCCTCCTTTGGTATCTTCAACAAGCTGTCGTAGCATTCGAACGGCAAACACATGATAAGCGTCTGCTTTTTCTGCATCACCATTTTTCGAGAGAAGAATTGCGTAGGCTTGCATAGTTCGTGATCGCTGTAAAACATCCTCTGGTAAATCCTTGTCTACAAAGGTCTTCCACCCTAAATTTGCGAGCAATAGCAGCTGACGAGCTTCCTCATAATTATTATTTCTTTCGTATTCAATCGACGCCTTATCGGTTAATTCAGATAAAAACGGCCGAGCAATTCCCGCTAACACTTCCAATGTGCCCGCGTTAATAACGGGTGTGTGGGGCGAACTTTTTAACAAATCCTCATGAAGTTCGATGAGCCTAGCCACTGCACTCGGAAGGTCGCCATGAACACCACAATGAGTCACCTCAACCAATGAAGCAAATGTGGACAAGTGCTTATCGCCCAGGCGTTCTGCCGCAATAATTACAAACCTAGCAGCCTTGAGAACTCGATCTTGATGAGATTTCGCTGAACGCCTAACGAAGTCAATATTAAGACTTCGTTCTATTATACTGGCGTTTGGAAGGACTTTGAGCGTGTCAAGTTGCTCTGAAGTCCAACGCTTTTCAAACAGTAGCCATGTCGGGGTCGAAACCACACTGTGATAACTGATGTACAAGCACAACCAAATTCGTTGCCAAATCGAAATAACTGAAGCACTTCGGAATACTTCCTGAAGTCCTTCCTCGGCCTGGTTCTCAAGAGGGTGCGGGATAATTGAAAGCCGAAGCAGTGCGGGCCAATCCTGAGCTTTGATGAAGTTACTGATTTCCTCGGCCTGAGGTTCATTTTCGTCTTTCGAATTGGCCTGTTTTGCCATTGGTGTCCACCTTGCAAAATACAAGTGTTTAATGCGATTGAAGGTCACGTATGCCCCAAAAGAGGTTGGGCTAGAACGGAATGAACCGTTTGTAAAGCCTTCAGCTGTATACGCAGGATTTTGACTCATCGCGAATGTCTGATGACGGCAAAATATGAACAAGAAAGTATAGTGTAAATGCTCACTGATTTGGTCATTCCACTCAGAAAATGCTGATTGACTTTATTCACGGGCTGTGTCCCTACTGTTGTTGTAAACAAACAAGGGACAGCCGATGCATAAAAGAAAAGTGACCAATCGCCTGAAGTTTGGGTGATCATGGTTAAGCAGAAATCAGCCAAGCCTGCCCGACGGGATATCTATCAGGAGATCACTGATCAAATCCTTGCCCTACTGGACCGAGGCACGGTTCCCTGGCAGAATCCCATTCGGCGGGGAACGGGGAATGGATGGCCCAAGAATCTAACCAATAACAAACAGTACCGAGGCATCAACGTATTTTTGCTGGCAATGCAGGCTTGGGACCAAGGGTTTGGTTCAGACTACTGGCTCACCTTCCGACAAGCTAAAGCCAAAGGGGGCTCGGTTCGTAAAGGAGAGCAGTCTTCTCTGGTTACGTTTTGGAAACTGGTTCAGAGTAAAGAGAAAGAAACCAACGAGAAAATTACCTTGCCCGTGCTACGTCATTACAATGTTTTCAACGTTGAACAGTGTGAGGGAATTAAACCACCGGATGAGCCAGAGAGTTCTGCAGAAGCAAACATTTTTACACCGATTGAACAAGCGGAACAGCTTGTCTCGGGTTATGCTGATGGACCTGAAATCTCCACAGGCAGTTCCAAAGCCTGCTATCACCCCGCTTCGGACAGAGTGAGCATCCCTTCGCCCGAACGGTTCACGGAAGCGGAAGAGTATTATTCCACCCTCTTCCATGAATTGGTCCATTCAACAGGCCATTTCAAGCGACTGGCACGCGGGTTTAATCAAGGCCAGTCAGTCTCGTTTGGCTCTCCCGACTATTCCAAGGAAGAGTTGGTAGCCGAGATGGGAGCCGCTTTCCTCAACGCGACTGCAGGAATCTCCGTGCCAACGATTGAACAATCTGCGGCTTATATCGACAACTGGAAAAAGAACATTAAGGGAGACAAACGCTTGGTTGTCTCTGCAGCCGGTGCGGCTCAGAGAGGAGTGGACTGGATACTGGGCGAGCGGCCCACTACCGCTTCGGAACAGGCAATCGTACCTGCTGCTGACATCCCTCCTCCCTATAGCCCCAACGACGGACCGGTGGTTTGAATTCGCCCAGCTTTCAAGGCGTCTTGAACGAGTACCTGATTCCAATCGGAGCCTCGTGCTGGAGGACGAACGTCTTTGAATTCTAAATCACGACGTCCCGTCTTAGAAACAATTACCTGCAGTCGCTCCGTGAGCTCATCCCCTCCTGGATCATTATCAAAGGCGGCGATTATGTGGGAGTTCTCTGTCATCCGTTCTATGGCCATTCGGAGTAGTTTCGGTTGTTCTGGATTCATTTTCCCACTAATCGAAGCGACTCGGGTTCCTTCTGTTCCCTGCAGGGCTAAATAGGAAAGAGCGTCTAGCCCACTTTCGGCCACCGCCAGGGTATGATCACCTTTAAGTGCCGTCGACATCCAGAGGGCCTTACGGCCCCCTTTACTAAACATGTTCACATTGGGTCCCTTGATTTCATACCCGACTAAACAGCGTTCACTCTTCTCTTTTCCCGCTTCGTAGCCCCAATGGGGAAAAGCAATCGATCCTCCTTTAGGGGAATGGCGTATCTGGTCCCGCAGTCGTGGGCTTTGGAGCAACTCAAAAGGAATTCCTCGCTCATGACACAAATAGGAGTGTGGTTGGGCGATAGGATCAAACTTGGAGTACCGGGCGGCCACTGCAATCAAATCGGTTTCACTGGGACGAATCTCTGCCGCGTACTTACCAGTATAAGATTGCTGGATCGTAGTGAGGTAGCTTTGGTTCAGGAAAGGACGGAGCAATTGCCGCACACGGCCCAGAGAACAACCTGGCTCAATCACGGTCTGAATGAAGTCAATCGCCGTTCCGCTTCCCAGATTATGCACGCTACAGAAGATATAGTGATCTCCATTCTGGGAAATGATGATTTTGTCCGCACCGTTTGCCATCAGCACCGAATGTCGTGTGGACTTCTTACGGTTGATTTCATACCCGTAAGAACTGGCGATGATGCTTAAGTTCACGCGTTTGAACTCCTCCAGTTCCGAGCGGCGATCATAGTTCATGTTTGGTCCCTCCTCCGGGTTCTGCTGATGGCCTCGGGAATTTAGCCAAAGAGCCGCTTCCATACCGACTTTTGTCGCTCATTGTGCAACGCCCGTTTGAGTTGATTGAGTTCTTTGTTGTGGTGAGTCTGTATTTCCTCGATTTGAGCTTGGGTCTGCTTTGCGATTTTCTGGCTCATGGTTTCGAGTGACGTTTGCCAGTCGGACGTCTCTCCCGTGCGTTGTTCGAGCAGTAGGGTCACTCGGTTTTGTCCCTCCTGGGCTTTGTCGAGTGCTTGCTGCAGATGTTCGATCTGCGAAACATACTGCCGGGTCAGTTGTTCTTGCATTTTCTTGATCGTGGCCAGGCTATCGTCGGTGACGTCGTTTGGTTTCGGAGTGGCGGGAGCCCCTTTCCGCTCTTCGCGGTCGAAATTACACGCATCGCCATAAGCACGGATTAACTCGGAGGCTTCAATAACCTTGTTTCCATCATGATCAAGTGCAAAAGACAGTTTGCCAGCCGACATGTGCCGGGAGACGGTGGCTCGACTCTTGCCAATAATGCGACTGGCGGCAGAGATGGAATATTTGGTGTTTGTCACGTCGACCGTTCATGTTCAGTTAAACCAGAGTCCACCCTACTACGAAAACATTGTTCATCGCAAACACTTTGTGAGCGACGTCTCTGTGTAGTTGCTGTTTCTTTCGGACAGGGTTGGGCATGCCCATGTGTGTTCCCTGTCAGTCCTATGGGAACTCCCTACTCCCGGTCATGGGACACGTTCACTGTCCATGTCGCACCAAGTGCACCTCGGTGTGAATGGCTGTCTTCCCTACTCCCGCTTGATTTGCAGAAGATGATACAGGCCGTGCACAGCCCACTGTCCGCTGTCCATGTTGCAACATGGACACCACCCAGGGTGAACTTGTTCAGCGCTACGGGCACGGCTATCTCAGGGGACAGGGTGAACATGTCCGCGTTCGCCGTGCAACGTACAGGGTCGACATGGACGTGTCACTGAGAGTTAAGCAGGGAAGAGGGTGGTTTTGTCTGAGAGCGTGCAGGAGGGCCAGTGAACTGTTCACTGCACGATGTCGCAGCATGCACACCCATTATTTTATCGAAAGATGTGCAAAAGTCGTGTACAGTGATTTCACCGTGGGCCGAATCGTGGCCTGCTAATCTTATCAAGCAGACGATTCCAGGCTTGCTCAATTCAACACTAAACTTAAGGAGGAGCTGCCCGAAAGAAGCTGACAAGAAAAAAGCCGCCTTGGTAATAAGGCGGCTTTGTGTAGATTTGAGCCAGGCTCGGTGATTGTGCAATTTCACTCTAGCGCTGTTCAAACCGAATTGCAAACATTAATGAGTTTGCAACAGGTTTCTGCACACTTTTTTTCGCCGCACGTTCCGTGCAGCCAGAGGTTATGGAAGGGTCGCCAGTTCAATGTTATGCAACATATTTCTACACAAACGATTCCATTTACTTTAAGTCAAGGAGGAGGACGCATTGCTTCGGACCGCTATCGGCACTCACTCGCACAGTGCGACCACTTCAGAGGATTAGCAGAGGGAACCAGTCGTTACGATCTCTTGCTGCTGGTTAAGAAAGTCGGCAAGCTTGCCGGTTTCTCGCCACGCATGATCCAGCTACTCGATTATTACATGGCCTACACCCGTGAAATCGACTGGGAGGAGGGGAGTCGTCCGATTGTTTATCAATCCTTATCCCGTACCGCGCTCGACATGGGTGTATCGGAACGCCAGATTCAGAAACTGGAGCAGCAATTATTTACGGTGGGAGCCATCACCTGGAATGACAGTGGCAATCATCGACGATTTGGGCAACGTGATCGGACCACAGGCCGGATCGTTTACGCCTATGGGATCGATTTGACTCCTCTCGCCTTCCTTCGTGAAGAACTGGAACAGAAGCTCCACGAAAAACAATTGCGTGACCAAGCCTGGCTTGAAACAAAACGTCAAATCTCGGCGTGCCGTCGACAGATTCGGAGTTTGTTAGCGGAATGGAGTTTGGAGGAGGGGGCTTCCGAGCATGAACTTCACGCCTTCAATGCACGCTACGAGACCATTGCCGTTCAACTTCGCACGTATTTGGATTTGGAAACGCTGCGGTCGCTGTTATTGCGGCATCAATCATTGCACGAAGAGATCATGACTGCGATGGGAGTAGGGGCTGAAGATACAAACCCTGCTCAGGAGACGTCAGCGGAGAAAATAGCGTCTAAAGGTTCATCCCAGAACGTCAGTAAGTTCGCTCACTACAATTACTCCACTCAGTTAATAAATAACTGTAGTCCTGAAGACCTTGGCTTTCAGAAAAGCGAGGGGGAACCCTCGTCACCTCAAGATATCATTTCAGCGACAGGTTTGCAGCATATCAGTTTGAGCCAGGTGCTCGGGACTGCGAGTGATCGGTTCAAGGCCTACTTACCGTTGAAAGCAGGGGCGATGGATTGGCAGGATGTGACGGAAGCCGCTTATCGAGTTCGCGAAGACCTCTCGATTAGCCAGCAGAGTTGGGGAGAGGCGTGTGAACTACTGGGCCGGACGGGAGCTGCTCTCTGCGTTTTGCTAACGGATCAAGCGAATAAGCGAAGTGTGAATCCGGTTACCAAACCAGCAGGGTATTTTAGAAGTCTGATCAACAAAGGCCGAGCCGGGGAGTTGCGACTGCACAATTCCATCTTTGGACTGCTGGAGCAGCATGAGCGATAGGAATCAAGATATCTAATGATAAATCATTTCGACTCAATCAGAGAGAGTATTTTCCTGCTTTACGCTCACTTTCGTTGTTTTCAATATGGTTGCACAGTTCGTGGTAATCTGCTGCACTTGAAGTACTTTATGAAACACAATCGCCAACCGAGTGGGGACAAGCAGAAGGGAAAGGAGTTCAAGAAGATCGCTCAGGACTTGCAGACATTGGTGGAAGGACGCCCGCTCGAAATTCCATCAAAGCGGCACCAGAATTCATTGAGGAAGACGACTCCGCTCTTTTCAACATCCCCTCAAGGATTCCGAGAATGAACACACCCGGGCACTTGTAAAGCTCGATGACCAGTTCATCACCGGCGTGGCCGAGATGTCGCAGGCAGCGGCGAAACATGTCCGTCCGCGACCGTCTATGACCCAGGAAGCCATGATTAACTACCGTTGCTGAGATTTACCCACTAGTGCTAAGGGATTGCCACGGGGGCATTTAGTGTAAGGCTATCCTGATGCGGATGGCAAAATCCTCACCTGGTTCGGACGTAACTTCCATTACGAAGAGCAGTACAAAAAAGGTATCGGTTTGGTGACAGCAAACGAGGACTTCAGAAATCCAAATTCGTGAAAGACTTTCATCGGGGACAAAAACTGTATGGCTTGCCGCAGTTTCAGAAGCTGGCGACTCCGAAATTGCTACTTAGCAGTCGACAGCCTGAATCAATAATCACCTAATATAAGTGAGATTGAAACATGGGCAGTACTCTTTAGCGAAATAAAATAAATGGTTTTAGATAAATAAGTCTGTATAAAATGCTGTGTAATTTATATATTTAAGTGTAATATTCTGTCGCACAACAAAACCACTTCTGATCTTGTTTCAAAAACGTCTTTTACGGTTCATGCGTTGTTGCGATTTTCATTTTTTCACATCTGTGCGATATTGCTCTAAGTAAAGAACTGCTTCGAAATACAATTTTGGCTGGCAATCCACGCGTCGTATCGTGTACTGATTCTGTGGGTGACATGATGTCCTTCGAAAATCAAACGAGAGCAAGTCTGTGCAAGATAATAACAAGTTATGTCTATAAGTCTGTAAATGAATTTCCTCCATTACGAAGTAGATCTATCCACGGGTGACGTTGTCGAGGTGACCCTCGACAAGCAGGCGAATGTACGTGTACTGGACGAGGGAAACTACAGCCGATACCAGCGTGGCGAACAGCATACTTACTACGGTGGTTTGGCAAAAGAGTCTCCAGTTCGGATTGCGTCTCCACATGCTGGACACTGGCATGTTGTCATTGACCTCGGCGGCTACGCTGGCACCGTCCAGGCTTCAGTTCGCGTCGTAAGGGGGAGCAATGTTTGACCCAGCTCCGAACGAAGACTCCGCGCCACTTGGCCCAGCAATTCATCGTGCGCGCCTCGACAAGCTGTCGATTTTTGAGGTTTCCGAATCTGAATTGGAGACGTTGGAGCGTGGTTCGCCCGATTCATTGTTTCTAAATCTTGCCATATTCGTTCTTTCGGTCGCCATTTCCTTCTCGATCGCGCTCGGCACAACAACAATTACGTCGGACCGTGTTTTCATTATTTTTGTGATCGTCACCGTTATTGGGTATCTTGCAGGGGCGACGTTTGGTTTTTTGTGGTGGCGTTCGTACAGGTCGGTCAAATCTGTCGCAAAACAAATACGAAACAGGTTATCGCCTGAAGGGGTGCGTGCAACGTCCGAAACTAAAAACGAGACATAATAATAAATGCACCAGAGCCGCGAATCCTAACGATTCAAAATGGGCAATCGCTCGTCGCGGATCGTTGATTGCAAAGGTGAGCCCACAATTAAGACGCTTTGTTTGTTTTGCCAATCCGATAAACCATTCACAGCCGAGCACGTGATTCCGGAATCACTCGGTAATGACGATCTTGTGCTCACAGGCAACGTCTGCACGGACTGCAATAACCACTTCAGCAAACTCGAAGCTCTTGTCCTCCAGAAGACGTCACTTGCCTTTTGGCGAGCATACCTTGGCATCAAAACGAAGCGAGGAAAGTTGCCCTCTGTCAATCTCTCGCAACCGAATCGTGAAAAGGGAGTGTTTCCATCAACACACCCCGCGCACGACGACAAAATAGGATTCACTGCGCATGAGGATGGATCGAGTTCAGTTGAGATCGACGATCTAAGAATCGTTAACGAGATACTCGATGATCGACGCACTAACTTTAGATTCGTGATGACTCCAAAATTGCTGTTCGTCTTCGGTCGCTTCCTATGCAAGGTTGGCATCGAATTGCTTTGCATCAGCGACCAAGACGTTGCCCGTAGTGATCAATTCCAACGGGCTCGTCGGTTTGCACGCTACGGCGACCTTGGCAGTCTATGGCCAATCTTTCACTTCACCAAAGGACAGCCCGGCGATTTTCGTAAGGTACGAGTTGACGCGGACGGTTTGATCAAGGACGTGGATTACTACGGGTACAGCCTGTTGGAAGTTGCCCAGCGATACACTCTTGCTCATCTTCGAGTTGGCACGGACAACTGGGTTGTCTGTCTCAATGATCCGTTCCCAACTCCAGAAATCAGAACTGCATTCCCAGAATACGATCTTCAGTGTATTTGGTACTCGCCCGAAGAAGTGGGCTAACAACTCATATCTACTCTGACCTTTTTGAATTCTGGATGGGCGCACGCACCTGGGTTACAAGGCCGAACACGTCGTCGATCTCGAGCATGAGATCATTCTCTCGGCGACAGTACAGGAAGGGACGGCCAGCGACGCGGGATCGTTGCTGGGCAGCCTGATCGCGGCACAAGGCAACCTGATTCTGGCGGGAAGTGAAGAGAGCATTGAGGAGGTGACGGCGGACAAGGGATACCATTCGAACGCAGCGATCAGCGATTGCAGTGGGTTCGGTGTGCGAACTTATATCCCGGAACTGGAGTTAAAGTACGAACGGGTCTGGGCCGACAAACCAGAGGAATACGAACGGTCCATGACCAATAACCGGCAACGTATGAGACGCAGCAAAGGCAAGCGATTGCAGCGGCAACGCAGCGAAAAGGTGGAACGGAGTTTCGCCCACACGTGCGAGACGGGCGGAGCCAGGCGAACCTGGTTACGCGGCATGGAGAAGATCAATAAACGCTATCTACTGCAGGCAGCGAGTCGAAACCTGGGGACCTTGATGCGGTCGCTGTTCGGAACGGGCAGCCCACTGGGTCTGCAGGGGGCGGTTTGGGGGTTGTTTGGACTTTATATAGCCGTTATTGAGTGGCTTTGCGGTTTGCCCGGAGCTTCATCGCGGCTCAGATCGGTCCGGACCAACAATCGGCTGATAAAAACCGCCCATGAAAACCACCGTCACTATTTACCGACATCCCAGCGGATAGCGATGTTTTCAACGGGCTGCTAAGGGCGTACCTGGAATTCTGCAAGTAGATGTAGTAGACGTTGCATACTTCGGTCCTACACTTGGATAGTCCAAGATGGGTGGACTCATACTGATGACGTCTGACGCCGGAATTTCCGAAGAGTCGTCGCGAACCCCTCTCGTACTCTGGAGTCTTCAAATACATCATGAGGGATTGTTGAAGTACCCTACGATCGCCTACATTGGGAAATAGAATTCTGTTTTTGATATAATCACTTGCTTGGTTATAGTGAATGTCCTTGCTGTTGTTGAAACCATCCCGTGTTACGATAGGCTTATTAGGAGCATCTGATGGGCCCCGCATTCGATCAGTGGCTACAGTCATTCAGTTCATTTCAAAGCCGTCGATGGGCTGGTGCAGTAGCTAACCCTTGGCAAGAACTCAAAGACCTCGAATCGCTTACTCATGGACTGGTTTCGGAAGGACTGGACTCTCGTGCCGCAGCTGCTTGTCTTATCTCTGTTGAGGAGGCAGGTTTACTCTATGAAGAACGGAAGTACGACGAAAGTCTCGCGCTTGCAAAACTCTGCAAGCCGACGGGGCTGGTATTAGGACCAGCAGCGGAATTGATTAATTCCAATCGCGAACTTGTGATAGGAAATATTTTTCTTGTTCGAGATGAAGATACAGTAACCGCTGCTGAGTATTTTAAGCGTGCAATCGACGCATCTGGACCCAGTACCCCGTTGATTCGAGGAAATGCCGCCTTTAATCTTGGAATTTGTCAGAATCTCGATAGCCAAGAGGAAGATGCGATACATAGCTTTAAGCTAGCTGCCTACAGCTATGAACTTGCTGGTCGAGACGACAAAATCAGTGACGTCCTTCACGCCACTGGAAACACGTATCGCAAGCTCGATCGGACCGAGGAAGGTGTCTCCAGTTTGATGCAGGCTCTGATTCTTTATAGCACCTCCCTAGATGATATGGGAACTTGGCGCGTGGCTGACGATCTCTCACGCGCATTTTTGACATTCGGGTTAGAACGGCCTGAAGAAAACGACCAATGGCTCGAAAAGGCAGGGGAAATGTCAGACATTGCAATGGCAGCAGGTACTCAGGTCTGGCAGACATTGTGCAACGAGGAAGACCGACTCGCTGACCTCTCTGAGCAAATGATCAATCTTGCGACCACTCGATGTGAAATTGCGATGCTGGAAGAGAGTCCGAATGAGATGCTGGCCACTTTGGCCGTAATGAAGGGACGGATTCGTCTTGTCCAAAACTCTGTACCGCATGCTGTACTTGCCGGACGCGACGATGAATTCAAGGAAGGGATTTCCGAAGGTGTTCCATATCCACATCTCGAGCTCGTAATTGAAGCAGTGGAACAGTTGTCCGAAGGACGAACGATAGCGTTGTTAGACCAGTTTTCTATTCACGACAACGAACTAGTAATGGCATACGTCATACCTCAGAAAAAATATTTCGGGGGATACCATACCTGTCTCGGCGACCCGCCAGATGGGTCAATGTCTCCCAGGCTCCGTGGAAAAGAGCGTGGCGACAGAATCGTCAGTACTTGCCAGAGCCTTCTTGAGAACATAGTTTCGCATGGGCAACGCTGTAGCATGGTTCTTCCTGATGATCCAATGAAGGCCGATACGAATACTCGCAAACAACTGGAGCAATGGAACGACGAGTTCGCAGACGAATTCAGACAATTGGGCGAAGTCTTTTTTCCTGATGAAATATTGGACGAATTTCGTAGTCTGGGAGTGGAACATGTTATTCTCAGCGTTGATCCTCTATTTGCACGGACACCCTATTCATCTCTTATCGGTAAACATGGACCGATCATTGATGAGCCTTGGGATCTTTCACTCGTGACTTCCTCAATGGAGATTGTCAGAATTGCAGAACGGCAGAGCCGCCAACGTGAAGACTCAAAGAAAATTTACTGGTTTGCTCCCGATGAGGAAGTGAATGCAAGTCGAGGTGGAAACGAAGAGATTACAGCTATAACAAATATGATGTCAGCCACGCAAATTCGAGAAAAAGAAGCCACTGTTCAGGAAATGGTTGATTCGTTAGATGTTGGGCGATTTTGTCATTTTCGGGGCCACGGTCGTTGGACAGGAGACGTGAAATCATCTGGCCCAGTTTTCACCAATGACGAAGTCCTCTCATCGGACAAATACTCGAAGTCAGGTAAATTTCCTGGTTTTCTCTTTACTGCTGCATGTCTGACAGGATTCGGAGATGCAGTCGGAACGGAAATGCAGGGATCGCTGGTGGATTATGATCGTGCTGGTTTATACGGTACCATATTGACCAACTGGCCGATTCATGGTCTCGCCGCAACAGTATTCACGGAATTGTTTTACGAAAAGTTGCACAATAGCGGAAATGCTGCCAGCGCAATCCGGGAAGCTAGTATCCATTGTCGAGCACTGATGCCCCACACTTATTTATGGGCACCATTTGTTTTGATTGGCGGATGGAACTTATCCAATTTTGTCCAAATAAATGGTGATTAAAGATCGATTTTCGCATAAGTGTGTTCATTTTAAGTAGGGGTATGCGACAATAGTTGATGCGAACATTACAGGTCCCAATATTTCATCCAAATGTCGGAATAAACAATTCATTTGTCTTCCAAATTCTTACTGATTAAAGAATTGAGGGAGGGAGAACTATGAACTGGGCTAAGATGTGGATAATGTTCCGAATACTCAATGAGTTTCATCCTGTTTGTTATATCTGCGTAGAATTACTGTAACTGCGCTACTACAGATAGGGTACGCATTGAAAAGTTACTCATGCTATGTATCACATACAGTATCTATGTGTGATATACTATCCCTTAAGCAATATTTCAGAACAAGTCCGTGCAAGTTAAAATAAGCTATGTCGCAAGGTGAGCTGAATCATGAAGGCCCAAGACAGTGACCGCACTGAACGAATTGGCACAGGCATTGCAATGGCCGTGTTTGAGTCGCTTGGATTTGCATTCCGCGAGCAGTCTGAGAGTGACTATGGGATCGATGCTCACGCCGAGCTGATCGTAACGGAAAAGCCGACCGGTCAACTCTTGGGTCTCCAACTAAAGTCTGGCCCAAGCTACCTCTCGGAAACATGTAATGATGGTTATGTCTTTCGGACGGACAAGAAGCACGTCGACTATTGGCTCAAACACGCACTACCGGTTCTGATCTGTCTTGGTGACGTCGATACCAAAACGATCTACTGGCAGGTTGTAAACTCCGACACCGCCGTTTCAACTGGCAAGGGCTTCAAGTTCACAGTCCCGACCACACAGACAATTGGTCCCGCGTCAAAGACAGCACTTGCTAGCCTTCTCACACCGGTGGTTGCAACTGATCGGTACACAATCTTCAAAACCGATGACACGAGCCATGGTGCGGCGAAACGCTATTCATTTGAGGTTGTGCTCAACGGCAGCGTGAGCAAGGCGGAAGTTGCTGCGATCGTTCGCCAAGTTACCGACGAGGGCCAGAAACGAAGATACCATCGAAACCACATGGTTGAAGGACAATGGGGTGACACGGACGCGTATGTGGTCTGGACGTATATCTATCCAAGTGCCGAGGACCACAGTCGACGCAATCACGTTTGCCGCAGCATTTGGATCCATGACAGCTTGGCGCCTGAATTCCGCCCAATGGGATTTGATGGCGAAAATGTCGGCGACAACATCATTGTTGATTGGAGTGACAAGTACGATTTCCTTACGGAACACGTATCGACACACACACTTTCTAAGGAAGCTTATTTTTCCGAAGTGTTGCCCCGAATTTATGAGCTTAAATCGGCACTAACAACTATTGAGGCCAACTTGCTAGCACTCGCCAACAGTGACTCTCAGGAAACTGACTTTCTCGCCGCAACGGAGGCCGAGCGATCGCGAATCAACGAAATCTATTTCGAGATCACAGATTTACCTTATGCGCCCTTTGAGTGCCGTGATATGGATACCAAGCTCGAAAGCTTTGTTGCTTTCCTGCACAATATTTGGTTGTTCTACTCGGATGAAGGTCGCACGAGTTGGGACGAACAAAGCAGGCTTGAACAATCATTGCAGCAGCGGTCGTATGCTTGCGAGACCCTGCGACACTTGGAGTACGAACTTTCCAAGGCACGTTGAGCAGCGACATAACGAAACAATGCACTGGAGTTGTCGACCGGGCGGAATTTGAAATCAACGTCACTGGCGGTAAAGTGGTGATTTCAAACGTTAGCCAGTAACCGATGAGGCAAATCTGAAATGAGAATAAAGGAGTTGCTCAAGGTACTCTCTGAAAATCGTGAGCAGGTACCGCAAGTGAATCACGCAACTTTGACTGCACGTTGAATGAAGCGTTAATGCAGAAGCAACCAGAGGTTCCCTACTTATTAAGGACTCCCGGGCGAATTCCCAAATCCACAATAGCGATAGGACAGAATACTGCCCGTCTAGTATTCTTTATTTTTTGAATGGAAATGAAGAAAACTGAATTCAGATTTGACGTTGCTCTATCATTTGCTGGGCAAGATCGACCTTATGTAGAAGCTGTGGCGAGAGCCATGCAGTCGCTTGGGCTTCAGGTATTCTACGACCAGGACCACCACGCGCACCTTTGGGGTAAAAATCGAACTGAGTACGAGAAGATCTACGGACCAGACTCAGCATATGTAGTGCCTATGATTTCAAAGCACTACACAGAGCGAGAATGGACTCAATGGGAATTTGAAACAGCCAAAAGAGAGGCAAAAAAACGTGAGGATGACTTCATCCTTCCGATTCGAATAGACGACACGCGTCAAATCGGCCTAACTGATGACCACAACTACCTCGGAGCAGACGACTTTACTCCTAAGGAGATTGCGCAGGCTCTGAAGACGAAACTCGATACAAGATTTATCAGGAAGAGGAAAATCGATCGATCTCAAAAGGTCGGTATGACCGTATTGACCGCCGCAGCGAGAGAAGCACTCGGTATAATCATTGCGGCTCCGATTCCAATGACAGCTAGTCACCTAAAAGGCCTTTTCCCAGACATTGACTGGCCCAAACATATTCGGCGTCTCAAACAGCTCAAATTGATCAATGCAGATGGTCTCGTCGATTCTCCAAAGCACGTTGTAGCAAGTTTTACAGATGAGCTTGCCAAACTGGAGTCACGTTGGGTCATTCGACTTGAAGAACTTCAGGACCATGTTGACTGCGCTCTGTTCTTATCGCTTCTCTACATCAAACAAGAGCGTATTGACGACGCAGTTTTGTTGGTCGCAGATGCCACATTGGCGACTGAATCAGATCGCTGGATGCCATTTTGCATCAGCATTTTGAATGCGCTGAATAATAATTTACTTAGAAAAATGCAGCCCGAAACGCGAATGAAGTTCTTTCATGCGTTCGGGCATTGCCTATCTGCATCATGTCAGTTTGGAGAAGCTCGTGCCCAATTTGAAAAACTACGAAGAATAGCAGTAAGACGTAAAGATCCGGAGTCCGTTGGTCTTGCACTACTGAATATCGGCACGAACTACCACAAACAAGGTGATATTGAGTCGGCGATAAGGTTCTATGAGCGTACGCGAGATCACGCGAAGAGACACGAATTGACGATGCTTGCATCCCACGTCGCCGGGAACATGGGACAAATCGAAGTTGAGATCGAGCCCGAAAGAGGGATCGAGTTGCTGCGTGAATCCATTAAGCTGAAAAAGAAGTGCAATGACGAAATTGGAATTGCAGGATCGACACAAGTTCTGGCACAAGCATTCGCGGAGTTAGGCGATTTTGACTCGGCAATTCGGTACTATGATGAAGCTGAAGCGATAACGCAAAATCTTCAGCTCGCACACTTGGAAACGCTGCTACTGAATAATAAGGGGAATACGCTTTTCGAAGCTGGCAAGCGAAGCGAAGCACTCCGCGTGTTCAAGAAAGCCAAGAGATTGGCATACAAGGAAGGATTTGACGAGCTACTTGTGCGTGCTACTGAAGGTATTTCCCGCGTTCTTTACAGCATGGGCAAACTGGATGAAGCCAAGTTGCGTATGGAAGAATTACTTGAGCTTGCAACGAAAACAGAATTATTTGAGTTTGTAATGACGGCACATCACGGCTTGTGGGCTGCAAATACACGACTCGGTGACTACGAAGACGGCTCTCGACACTTCCAGGCGTTGACTCGACTTGCTCGCAAGAGAAAAGCAGAGCATTGGTTGATTCGCGGACTCGTTGACAAAAGTCGTCCCATTCAGGATGGTAACTTTATCGAAGCGGATCTCAAGACGCTGAAAGAAATGATTACTAAAGAAGCTCGCCGAAAGAACAAAACTGCTACGGCAGCCCTCTGGTTTAAACTTGCCCAGATTTGCGTGCCAAATGACATTTCTGCAGCGACAGACGCACTTCACAAGTGTATCGTTTGTTGCGAGGATGAAAAAGAGTTGGTGGAAACGCTTCTTGAAGCATACGAATTACTCTACACCTTGTATTGGGATTTATCTGGCCAGTTTGAAGATGCCATTGAGATATTGGACTCGATCGTCAGAGTCGCGAAACGACATAGCAGCGTAGAGATTGAACTTGCCGCAATCAACCAAAAAGGCGTTTGTCTACAAGCCCTAAGTCGAGGTAGAGAAGCCTTACAGCATCACAAACGCGTTTCAGAACTTGCACGAAAACAAAAACTACCTTGGTTGGTGGTTAAGTCATTACAAAATCTTGCTGAATGTCACCTTCGACTAGGAGACACTAACGCAGCCCTCCGCGTTTTTAAAAAAGCCAGAATTGTGGCTGCCGAGTCGGGCGATGAAGCTTCCGTTATCCAGATCGATCACGGGCGGGCGTTGACTCTTGTGAACACACAAGAGTTCGATGAGGCCACCGTTCTATTTAAAGAATGTCGTGCTCGTTCACTTCGAATGGAATTGTGGTCCGAGTACGTGCGGGCATGCGAGGCCATTGCAAATCTATCATGGACGCGTGGTAGAAAAAAGACAGCAGTTAAGCTGTATGAAAAGGCACTATCGGAATGTGACGCCCGAGACGTGGTCGAATGGAAAGCACAGATCGCTTTCAATCTTTCGCAATTACTCCGACTACTCGGCGACTTTCGCAAGGCACATAAAGTTCTTTCCCATAATATAGATTTGGTAGACGATGTATTCCTCCTGTCGGAATTTCACTCAACACTTGCTGAACTTTGCGAGGAAACGAATCAGCTAGACGATGCCCGAGAACATTGGCAGATCGCGGTTCAGTCATCTGAGAATGTTGGTGATGAGGATGAGATTGTATACTGCCGTTCGGGCTATGCAAAATTCGAAAGAAGACACGGTGACCAAAAGAGAACAATTCGGGAACTGGATGAATTGCTGAAAGGAAAGCTATCGACGGAGGATCGCGGCATTATACTGAAGCAGTTATTCAAAACATTGCTTGAACGAAAGTCTGAAAAACGAGCTGAGTCGATTTTTCTTACCGCTCAAGATCATTTGCAGAAGTACGAGCTGAAGGAACAGTTGATCGACCTTTATATGGCAGCATTTGACCACAATTGGATTGGAAATCGAGAGTCACGGTTCAATGCACTGCAGGCTTATGTAGCTGCATTTCTTACTGCGGCAGCAGACACTAAGGTTGAGGAACAACTTGGAGACATTATGGGTCGCACACTGCTCAAACTCACTCAACTGGAAACGGCACCGTCGCTAACCCAACTTGAGTGGCTTACCAGTCGACTCGAAAACTGGCTAACTGAGCAACTTGGTGAAGCCGAACTGATTTCAACATTGATGCATCCAGTTCGTTACGCAGAAAAACTGATCCCATTCAACAAGAATCCAGTGAGGTTTCTGGAGGAACACGCGCGACTGTTCGCTGAATTCACTGGCGAGTAGATCGCTTGCCGGAACTGTGCTCGACTGACACGGTCTAGGTTATAAAGTGCTAAAAGCAAAGTTTTTCGCTGCTTGCTTCATCGACTGCGAAGCTATTCACCCTAAGTTATCTCAGGCGTTTAACACCATCGACTCACATGACGACCCTGCTCGGTCACATAGTCCGCCGCAATTGTAAGACTCACCGACGGTTCAGTGCGCTTATACTCTGTTCGAATTTCGTGATATCTGTCAGGGATACTTGTTCTTTCGCTGACAGTCGATACTAACGCCTGCAAATGCTGACTCTATATGAATGCCGTTACGGTAAAAAAGTTATTGAAAACACTGGATCGTGAAATCCTTCATGAATGGCTTGAAGCGAACGACAGGCTCCGCCTTGACTGCTCGATCAGAGAAAGCCCTGTTTGTGGAAGCTGGGCTCCGAGTACTGGCCTACGCCTTGCGGCGTTAGCCCACAAAATACGTTCTATGATTTTTTTTCAACAAGGCTAAACTGCTTCTAGCATTCCAACTGGCTCAAGTTTGGGGAGTGAGGTCTCAGATCTTAATGAGAATTCAAACTCTGTCTATAGTTTGGAGAGGAGGGCAAATGAATCACGTCAGTAAATGTGAACCGTAGTTTTTAGTTGATGTAGCCGGAACAAACTCGGAACAATGTTGCCCGTACGAATCCGATCCTAAATCTTTCTTATTACCCTAAGAAAGCGATTCAAACACCTTACTGGAAGCAACATAACCTCTAACTGTCCTGTAACATTCACATAAATACAACATCGAAATTGTGGATTTAGGATCCAGTGTCCTTAGCGACGTGGGGGTTCGAGTCCCCCCTCTCGTACTTATTACTATTCAACGACTTACATCGATTTGCTGACTAGCCTTCTTACCTGCGTTTTTGTCCGGGTTACCTGGATCGTCCATTACGTATGCCGAATACACTAAATCGGATAGTGATAGGGCATTCTGACCGAAGTAGTACTTCAAAGTCGTGTCGATACTCTCGTGACGCATCATGGTCATGAGTTGCTGTGCAGGAAGCTTCAGCGATAACCGAGCGGCGAATGAACACCGTAGGTCGTGAGCTGAGGCGAACTTCACATTGCCTCCCTCTCCGTGATCATGCCGAACGCTTTCCTGCCGATCTGCGAAATGATTCGACTCTGCTCGTCGTCAACCAATCGGACCGACTCTGTCCGACACTAAAAGGGGTGTCTTTTCATCAGTTTTTCACGTCTTCGCTCGAAGTGGCAGTTTTAACTGAGGAGCTTTATCGAGTAGCCCCTCACTGAACGTCTGATTGTGCGTGGCCTTAATATGGGCGAATGTCTCTTGTTCTTCTGCTTGGAACGCCTCAGCCTCATTAGCCCTGGATGAGATATGTTGATTAATTCGCGACCAGAATAATCGCATATCCTCCTGCTCCCAAGGCGAACGCCCAGAAGCGGCTTTTCCGTTCTTCGGGTAATTCCTCTTTAAATGTATTGAGCAGAATTCCGCCCGCCAGGAAGGCCATCACCGACGCGGTCAAGGCTTCATGGAGCTTCGTAGAAACTCCTACGACCCAGCCAACCAGAATAGCAGCAGAAAGCACCCAGCGGGCGACCTGACTATATCGCTCTTTGTGATGTTGTCTCAAGCCGTGATCGTTAACGAGAAAATGTAATCCGATTCCGATGAGGTATAGAACCAAGGATTGTAGCCCTCTATCTTCACGCACAAGCAAGTATCCAAGCAAAGCGTTGTAGATTGCATAAGAAACGATATGCAGCCAGAATACTTGGTTGCTAGTTTCTTGCGATTGCCGCTTTGAGCGTATGGCCGCTTTATCCAGACCGTAAAAGACAACCAGCCCAGTCAAGACCAACAACCAGAGTAGATGTTCTGCGATCAGATTGTAGCCCTTATCCGCAGTCGTTTTCCGAAGAACTTCGTGATGCTTCTGGAGTTCGGGCATAAGATGAACGATGGCATAGGCCACCGCCACACCACCGGCAATCGACAGCCATTGGCTGCGGCGCATCGCGTCGAGAAAACGTAGTTTGCCAGCACACAAATGAATGGCGGCGAGAACAATGGCTCCGATCAGTGATTCAAAAAACACGAACACTCCTCTTTAACCTCTTTACGATTGATGACGCCACATAAAGAAACGGATGCCGCTAAGTTCTTCTTCGACATAAAATACCGATCTTCATACTATAAATAATATTCAAGGATGCACACCGGACAGTTCGTTCGATAATTAAGATGGATGGTCTTTCGCGAACACCTTAAGTCATACCCATTTTGATTCGGTTGAGAATTTTAACAAAGCAGCTCCATCACTAGACCATGCGATATCATCAGGGGCTTGGCAATCAGTTGCTTGGACTAACTGAGGTAATTGAATACATCGCGAAAGAGATCCAATGCCGAAAACGACTTAGCGGACTGTGTAAATAACACCCGAGATGGTGGTATCAACTGCAATCAACCTACCGTTTAAGTAGTCGTCTGAATATTGTGCAAGTCACCTAATTGAATCTTTCTTTACGATTTGACATATCATTGCGAGCTGTTAAGTCGAGCAGAAACAGTGTGTCTTCCTCACCTACCCAAACCACGCAGGGCCATCCATTACTGTGGTATTCGCCCTTTTGACAGTAAGCGAGTCTTTCGCCACTGCCAGCTGAATGGTACGCTTAAAGTGGTTCTAATTTCGTTCTCCCCCTCTCAATTCACTACGAGGACAATCAATGCACAAGGTAAATCGCAAGAGCCTATTTGTCGGGTTCTTAACTCTATTAGCGGCCTGGGCGGTGATGCCTGGTCTTCAATTCGCCAGCGCACAAGATGTGACTCCGATTCCACCTTTCATCAGCACTCCTGATCAGGTGGAAAGCCCATTCGGCCCGCTGGATTATGAGGATGGCGTTCCGACTGAAGAGACGGCCGAAAAAGTAAAATACGCCCTGGACTTCACACGCGCCCTCAACGTCTACAACAACAGTTTCCGCGGGGCGTCGGCATACGCCATTGGCAAAGGGCTTCAGAGTATCGGTGCCGAAGACAATAGCATCGTCATCTTCTCGGAATTGATGGACGCCAACTCGCTGTTCCTCACTGCGAACTGTGATACGGTCTACTACATGGGTGTCATCAACCTGTCGCAAGGCCCGATGGTTATCGAGCAACCCCCCGAAGGACTGGGAACGATCAACGATATGTGGTTCTCTTGGATTGTCGACATCGGTCGTCCTGGTCCAGATCGCGGTGCTGGTGGCAAGTACTTGTTGGTGCCACCCGGCTATAACGGCCCGCTGCCTGAAGGAGGATATTTTGTTGCCCATTCCAAGACGAACCGAGTCATGTATGCTGCACGGTCATTCCTGGTTGACAATGATCCCAAACCGGCGGTCGAGAATATCAAGAAGAACGTGAAAGTTTACCCGTACACGCCTGGTGGATTCGGCACAAGCATCGCCGAAGCCCTTGAGGGTGAAGTCAAACTGGGAATGAGTCCGCCGGCGCCTGAAACTAAATTCGTGGAGGCCACTGGTAAGTCGTTCAACACCATTCCTCCCAGCGACTACGGCTTCTTCGAGATGATCAACGAGAATGTTCAGCAAGAACCTGCCACCAGTTATGACGTCGAACTGGCGGGACAATTGGCGGCCATCGGCATTCAGCATGGCAAGCCCTTCAAGCCTGATGCGCGAATGAAAAAGATCCTCACTGATGCAGCCGCGATTGGCAGTGCGACTGGTCGAGTATTGAATTGGCGATTCGCCACGATTCATCCCGATTGGGCTTACTATCCCAACTCGCAGTGGGGCAACATGCTCTTCGAAGGAGGCGCCTTTTTCGAGACACCTCCACCCGCCTTTGAAGACGGTATGTTCAAGCCTTACCCAGCGACGGGCGCTCGAACTCTTGATTCTCGCACGGCGTTCTATTACGCCTACACCCTCGATTCTCCGGGAATGATTATGCGGATACCTGGCGTCGGGTCCCAATACCTCATGGCCTTCCTGGATCCTAGTGGAAAACCGTTCGATGGTGGAAAGACCTATAAAGTGACGCTGCCCAAGGACATTCCCGCACGGGCCTTCTGGTCGTTCACCGTCTATGATAATCAATCGAGATCGATGCTCCAGACCCCGCAGAAATACCCGCGTGCGGGCAGCCAGACCTATCCATCTCCTGCCGCAAAAGCAGAGTCCGATGGTTCAACGACCATCTACTTTGCGGCGGAACAGCCGGAAGGGGTCGAGAGAGGGAACTGGATTCAGACCAACCCGAAAAAGGGCTGGTTCACTATCCTTCGACTCTACAGTCCACTCCCCTCGTTCTTCGATAAAAGCTGGCAGCCGAGTGAAATCGAGTTAGTTCAATAACCCTGCCCCTATCAGTAATCACCAAATCAGGCTCCAACCTTGCGAAGTGCGATGTTGGAGCCTGATTTCATTTACGATTCTCGTTAACCGCCTTAATGTCGTTCAGCCAGTTATTGGCTTAATAAGTCCAAAGAAGATAGTTCACTGGGAAATGCATTTGGGATGAAGACCTGCAGTCATCGGGAGGTCTAAACAGGTTTTCTGGAATTTCCTGCACTCCAGGTTCCGAGTCTCTCTGTACTATCGGTGGATTTTGAGCCTGCATTACCCCTTGTCATTGAAAATGAAGTTTAAAGTCCATTTTTTATTGATTTAAGTTCAGGTTTGAGGCTAGCATAAAAATAGGTAAACAGCCCTATCTGGGGTAGCCTAGGGGAAATGACGCATTGCGAATAACGAACACCGAAAAAAGCCTATTTTACAGCCTGGCCGTGGCGATTCTTGAGCCTGCAATCCAAGGGTTTTTTGTGCCCCATCTTCGAGTTCTCAGGAAGATTTTTCTTGTCCGTCAGTGATCGTTCTCCCCTTTTGAGCTGCGTGCCAGCCTACTTTGACGTCATTTGATTAAACGAGAAATAGTCCACTCAAACAGCCGTTTTAATCATCCTTAAAGTCTCGGGCACCCTGTTGCCATTTCTATCTGAGGACTTATTTTCCCCTGACAACTCCACAATTTACAATCCAATTTCTTTTCCAGGAGTCCTTCCGTGAGACGTATTGTTACCGCAGTTCTATTTGTGTCTTTATCGTCTAACAGTATCGGCTGGACGGAGGAAACCCGCTCAGAGCCTGCCTCGGCAAGTAAGACGACGCAGGCCGTAGAAGAATCCTCTGAACTGAAGGAAATTCGTTCGGGCTCGGATGCGTTCGTGAAGGCCTTTAATGAAGGAAACGCAGAAGCGGTGGCGAGCCTCTGGATGGAGAATGGCGAGTACGTAGACGAGACAGGGGAACGATTCACGGGTCGCGATGAAATTCAGAAAGTGTACGCCGACTACTTTGCTGCCCATCCCCAGAGTCAAATTCAGAATGAGATCGACTCCCTGCATAAGTTGAGTAGTCAACTCGTGATTGAAGAAGGACGAACGACCGTCGATCAGAATGCCACAGCAAATGCAGGTTATTGTCATTATACGGCGATCCATTCACTGGAGGATGGAAAATGGAAGCTCGCTCTGGTTCGCGACCAATGGGTCGACGCACCGATTTCCGAACAACATATTTCGGATCTCGACTGGCTGACAGGGACATGGACAGCAGAAGAGCGGGGTATCGAGATCGAGTCCGTTTTCGAACCTGTGGAAAGTGGTAACTTCATGAAGCTTACACACACAGTTACTCAACTCGACGGTTCTCAAACATCAGGTTTTCAAATCTTTGGATGGAATGCACGCAGCTCCCAGATTCAATCCTGGAATTTCAACTCAGATGGCGGGCACGCAGTAGGTTACTGGGTGCCACAGAGCAACGGATGGCTAGCCGAAATGCACGGCGAATCTGGAGATGGAATGGAAACCAAAGCCGTGAACTCACTGATTCGTCTGGATGAAAACGCCTTCGCTTGGAAGTCCGTGAATCGTACATTGGGCGACTTACAATTGCCGGATACGGGTGAAGTCATAATGAAGCGGAACTGAACACCCACGTCGCGATAGATTTCTATGCCCAATCATTTTCAATACGAAGGAAGCTTCGATGTTACGTAAATATTTAATGACGATTGTTATTGCGAGTACAATGTTGGCCTTACCTCTGGATGACTGTTTCGCACGCGGATTTGGCGGCGGTCGAGGCGGATTCGGTGGTGGAGGATTCGGCGGCGAAAGAGCAGGCGGCGGTGGGTTTCGTGGTGGCTTAGGGGGCGACCGAGCCGGAGGTGGATTTAATCGTGGCGGGTTTGGCGGTGACCGAGCAGGTGGCGACCGATTCGGCGGTGGCAACAGACCTGGTAACGCCGGACTGGGCGGTAATGGTTTTGGCGGCAATCGACCGGATGGAAACAGGCTTGATGGAAATCGACCTGATGGAAATCGACTTGGCGGCAACGGTTCAGGTGAAAGTAGACTTGGTGATGGTGGGCTCGGCAATGGTCGAGGAGCCGACGGTCAGGCAGGCTCTCGATTTAATTCTCCTGATAAATCAAAACTCGGCAACTTTCTCGGACTACCCTCCGACGGTGGCATGAATCATTTGGCGGGTGGCAATGGTAATGGCGGTCGTGGGATTGCCGGTCGTGCCGGTAATGGATCGCGAATAGGCCAGGAGAACAACATCGGTTCCGGAAATCATATTGGAGAATGGGGTAACAATGTAACCGGAAACAAAGTCAACGTCGCCAATCAAGTGGGCGTCGGAGGTGGGTTCAATCATGTGCCTACATCGACTCGATACTCAGACGCTTCAGCGATCCGAACCAATTATAATGATGTCAATATCTACGGGCGTGGCTGGTATGGTGCACATCCAACGGCGTGGCGTGCTGCGGGTTGGGGCGCGGGCTACGCCTGGCGAGATGCGACCTGGCGTTCACTCGGAACCTGGTTTGCTTATCCAGAATATAATGCCCCTCTCTATTATGACTACGGCGATAATGTCGTCTACCAGGGAGAAGATGTCTACGTCTCCGGAAAAGATGTCGGAACGAGCGAAGAATATTATAACCAGGCAAGTCAATTAGCTTCGGATGGCTCTAGTGATTCGGAGTCGTCTTCGCAAGGAGATTGGCTTCCTCTCGGTGTATTTGCCCTGAGTGATTCGGGAGCCAAAAGTGCTTCCGCAACGATTCAACTTGCAGTTAATAAAGAAGGTATCCTGCGAGGAAACTACACAAAGTCCGATTCTAAAGATTCGCAAGTTGTTCATGGATCGGTCGACAAAAAGACGCAACGGGCAGCTTTTACCGTGGGAGACGACCAGACAGATATTTATGAGTCAGGTCTGTATAACTTTACGAAAGAGCAAGCCCCGTTACTGTTGCACAAAGGTAAAGATAAGACACAACAATTGCTGATGGTTCGCCTCAAGAAGCCCGCTGGTGGCGATGATTCTTCGAACGATAATCAGTAAAAAGCTTAACCACGGATTCTCTCGCCGACATGCTATTCACATGCCGCAGATTTTCACCGTGCCGTTCATCATACTGGTGTTCAACGTGCAGGATTGGCAAGGGCAGGACTGCTTCGTCCCGCCGGTTGGTTTTCCCAAGTGCGTTGGTCACCTCTAATGAAGTCTAATAGCCAGTTTCCGAATCCCGTATTCGGAGACTGGCTATTCTTTCAATTAGTACCCCTTGCTGTCCCTCGGCGGTATATTGAGATACATGAATTCTAAACGCCTTATCATCGTCATCTTCGTGATCACGCAGTGGTTCGCCCACTTTGCCTGCGCTCAAGCTCCCAATGACGACATTCTGAACTCTCAAGAACGGGAGTGGCTTCGCGATCATCCAGTGATTCGGCTTGCTCCGACTCCCGAATACCGGCCAACGGAATGGTTCAATGAAAAGAACGAGTACGTTGGCATCACGGCGGATTTCGTTCATGAGATCGAGCAGGTGCTGGGGATTGAATTCCAGGTAGTGCAGACTGGTTCCTGGAATGAAAACCTGCAAATGATGCAGGCGCGTGAAGTCGATGTCTTTCCGATTGCAGCAGAGACGGTGGACCGGCTCGAATACGCAAAATTCACCGAACCGTACATCATCTTCCCAGCGGTCATTCTGGTTCAGGCGGGAGACGAAGATCTCAACATGGAGGCCCTGAAAGGTGAGCGAGTCGCCGTCATCGAGGGCTATGCTGTTCAGGAATACCTCGAAGAAAAATATCCAGAGCTTGAACTGATACTGGTCAATTCGCCTCGCGAAGGAATGTTCGCCATTTCTTCAGGCAGCGTGAAAGCGTTTATCAGCGAATATGCAGCGGCCTCGTACGTAATTGAAAATGAAGGCATCGCAAATGTCCGCATCGCAGGAGAGTCCGGATACACCTACCAGATGGGATTCAGTGTGCGAAGTGACTGGCCGGAACTGGTCACGATACTCCAAAAAGGGCTCGATTCGATTTCGAGCGAAAAACGCAAGGAGATCATTAACCGCTGGGTCTCTCCTCTGCCAGAACCGCTTCCCTTTTACATGCAGCGGTGGTTCTGGATCAGTCTTTCTACTGCACTCGCGGTGATTGCGATCATCTTCACCTGGAACCGGGCCCTTAAGAGAACCGTCAGGCTGAAAACGGAAGAACTGCGACAGCATCGAGACAATTTGGAGGAACTGGTCGCCCAACGTACCAGTCAACTGGAACAGGCCAGTAAGGAAGCGGAAGCTGCCAGCAAAGCCAAAAGCGACTTTCTTGCCAACATGAGTCACGAAATCCGCACCCCGATGAACGCCATCATCGGTATGTCGGAATTGGCTTTGGACACCAATCTCGATTCCGAACAAACAGAGTACTTGCGAACCGTGCTCTCCTCTGGCGAAGCGCTCCTCATGTTAATCAACGACATCCTCGATTTCTCGAAGATTGAAGCAGGCAAACTCGACCTGGACAATATCAGCTTTAAGCTTCGTGATACGCTCGGCGACGCCAATCACACACTCGCACTCCGGGCTCATAAGAAAGGACTCGAGTTGGCTTGTGACGTGTTGCCCGAAATCCCCGATCATTTGATCGGAGACCCCGGCCGAATACGGCAAGTGATTGTGAACCTGATCGGCAATGCCATCAAGTTCACCACGGAAGGGGAAGTCGTCTTGAGCGTGAAGGTTAAATCTCGATCTGAGGAATCGATACTTCTGCATTTCTCCGTTTCCGATACGGGGATAGGAATTCCTGTAGAAGCTCAGGAAAAAGTCTTTGGGGCGTTCGACCAGGCCGACACGTCCACTAGCCGTCGCTATGGCGGGACCGGCCTCGGCTTGGCCATCTCGCGTCAACTAGTCGGAATGATGGGTGGGGAAATCTGGCTGGAGAGCAAGGTTGGCGTCGGGACCACGTTTCACTTCACATCACAATTTGGCATCCAAGATCCCGCAACGATTCCCGTTGCGGCCGGCCTCGACGAAATGGAGGGCCTGCCCGTTCTTGTGGTAGATGACAACGATACGAATTTGCGGATCCTTCAAGAAATCCTGACTCACTGGGGGCTCAATCCGACGACGATTAACAGCCCACAAAAAGCGATCCAGTTGCTGGAACAAACTATCGAAAATGGCCCACAGTTCAAATTAGTGCTTTCCGATGTCAATATGCCCGACATGGACGGTTATGACTTCTTACTCTGGGTTCGTGCTCAACCTGAGCTACAAGACCTGACGTTGATGCTTTTGACGTCCGCGCGAACCAGCGGTGACGCGGCTCGCGCCAGAGAGATTGACGTGGCTGCGCTGCTAACGAAACCAATCAAGCAATCAACCTTGTTGGATGCGATTGGGACGGCAATGGGCAAACACAAAAGCAAGGCTGCTCCCGCATCAAGTGACAAAGAAGAAACTGCGGAAGTCAAACCACTCTCTATCCTTCTCGCCGAAGATCATCCGCCGAACCAGCAGTTGGCCGTCCGGCTCCTCGAACGCCGAGGGCATTCGGTTGTCGTCGCCAACAACGGCATCGAGGCACTTGCCGTTCTTGAGAACGAATCATTTGACTTGCTGTTGACCGACATTCAGATGCCGGAAATGGATGGTTTCGCTTTAACGAATGCGATTCGTGAAAAGGAACGTGAGACCGGAGGACATCTACCGATTGTCGCGATGACTGCCCACGCGATGCAAGGCGACGCCGAAAGGTGTCTGGAAGCTGGCATGGACGGATATGTCTCGAAGCCTGTCCGCAGGAAAGCCCTCTATGAAGCAGTCGAAAGCGTAGCCGGGACTGCTACTACTCCAGAAAGTCCGGAGAAAGTGCCTGTAACGCCCACTGTTACTGAGCCCGTAAATGAAGCTGTAAATGAAGCTGAGATTTTCGATCGTGAGGGACTCCAACAAGAGTATGAGGGAGATGAGGATCTCCTCGCTGAGATGGTCGCCTCTTATTTTCAGCTGACACCGGAAATGTTACAAAAAATGAACGAAGCCATCGAGAGCGGAGATAGTGAGACTGTTTCCAGCATCGCTCATACTATTAAAGGAGGAAGCGGCAACTTCTTTGCTAAAAACGCTTTCGAACTGGCTCTCGAACTTGAGGTGATGGGCAAAGAAGGTAACCTCAGCAATGCCAGAGAAACCTGTCAACAACTAGACGCAGCATTGCAACAACTGAAATCGGCGCTCGAAAGCTGTATTCCATCATAAATCGCGGTGAGTAGATCGGACCCGAACGTGAAAATTCTAATTGCAGAAGATGAACTGGCGACACGACTCCGTCTGGAGCGCTACCTGGAGAAAATGGGCTATGAACCGACGGCAGTAGAAAACGGTGCCCAGGCGTGGGAACTCTTTCAAGAGGGTGGTTATTCGCTCGTCCTGACCGACTGGATGATGCCCGAAATGGATGGGCTGGAGCTAGTTCGGCGAATACGTTCCATGAATCGTGATGAATACACCTACGTAATCATGCTTACCTCGAAGAGCGAGACCAGCGAAATCGTTGAGGGGATGGAAACGGGAGCAGACGATTTCGTCACCAAGCCGTTTGACCGAAATGAGTTGCGAGTTCGCGTGCGCGCTGGTGAACGCATCGTGCAATTGGAACGCAGCCTCGCCGAGCATAACCTTCGTATGAAATCTGATCTCGATTCGGCCGCTGATTTGCAGAAATCATTGTTACCCGTTTCATCGCCGGATCTTGAAGGTGTCTCATTCGCCTGGAAGTTTCGGCCTTGTGATGAGCTGGCGGGCGACATTCTCGGAGCCTTCAAGCTTGATGAGGAGCATGTCGGGTTTTATGTTGCCGACGTCAGTGGTCATGGTGTCGCGGCAGCATTACTCTCAGTCAGTATCAGCCGCATGATGAACTCGACGCCGTCAATTTCGTCGCTACTCGTTCAACCGATCGAGGGAGAATCGAAGAATCGCATTGCACCCCCTTCAGAAGTGTTACGGGAGTTGAATCGCCGATTCCCTATGGAAGAATCCGGTGGGAAGTTCTTCACAATGGCTTACGGTATCCTCAACGTTCGCACACGCGAACTTCAGATCGGTTCTGCAGGTCACAATCCAGCCATTCGCGTTTCTCAAGATCAGCCTCCAACATTGCTGGATGCTGAAGGAATTTTAGTCGGTGCTGTTGAAGATTATGAGTATGAAGACTGTCACGTGCAGTTAAGTCCGGGCGATCGACTATTCGTCTATTCCGACGGAGTCGTCGAACAAGCCAATCCAGACGGCGAACAATATGGCGAGGAAAGATTGCAAACACAGCTTGCCGCAGGCCGTTCAAAGTCCATCACTGAAGGTGTTCGGAACATCGAACAACAAGTTGTCGATTGGAGCGGTAACGGGCATCTCACCGATGATCTGTCCATCCTGGCTTTAGAAGTCGAATGACAAGTGAGTTATCGATTCCATCGAGATATTATCGGAGTAGTGTCTTTTCCCCTACGAAGTGCGGTGTCGCCGTGGCTTTCTCGAAGACAACAGTTTGCGACAACAGGTTTACAGTATCATCAGAATCAAACAGGCATACGAGCTTGGCATAATGAACTGCACTCTCTAATTCTGACCGCTTTATTGAAGTTAAGGATCAAGCCAGAGGGCCTCTCGCAACGTGTGACACTTGGAAATGAACCACCAGGTTCGTTTCTCTTTGGATGGTCGGGGACTCCCAGAACAAGAGACGTCTCCGGCAGGAACGCACTTGTACCATGACGGGTAGGTCGGATAACAAGAACGCGGAAACGGACGAGGAGTATAGTCGTCGCAACAGCAGTTGGCCGGAAAGCAACTCCCCACACAATCGTGATGACAGGGGCAGCAATCGTCTGACCCCTCCATCATAGAATCACATGTTCCGGTATCGTATGTCCCTGTATCGCACGTCACTGTATCGCAAGTCAGTTCGCAGGAACTGGCTGGAAAGAGCTGAGGCTCTTGGGCAACGGTCAAGTTCACAAATCCCCACGCGGTCAGAAAACCGAGGAGACAAACCAATTTTCTCGACATCGAATCTCTTTCCTATTCTGAAATCACAAACTCTGGTTTTTCATTCGCCGGAGGAGCACTTTCCGGTTGAAACAATTGGAAGTCAATTTCCCTGACCTCAGTCTCAGCCTCAACCATAGGCTCGATGAAAGTTGGGGCGTCCGGAAATGTTTCAAAAGAAGGCGTCGGAATGACCTCGGAATCAGTGTCTACTTCTGGGTCAGATAGACGCAATTCCCATCCGCCACCAAGTGATCGATACACGGTGATCAAGCCGAGAGCGATATCTCCTTGAGCCTGAGCTAACAAATTCTGTTGCTGTACCAGGAACTGCTCCGCTACGAACACAGACGTGAAATCAATGACGCCTGCGTTGTATTGTGCGGAGGCCAAGGTTACGGCACGTTCGGCTGCCGCGACGCTGGCCGTGAGGTGTCTAGCCGACACTTGAGAGTTCAAATAATTGATGATTCCATTCTCGACTTCACGGGCGGCAACCAGAACTTTTTGCTGATAAACGGCCACCAGTTCTTGTGTTTTAAATTCTTGAAGGCGCACATTATTCGCGATGCGTCCGTAGTTTAGAATATCCCAATTGAGTCCCGGTGTGATTTGCCCGATACCGCTCCGTGGTCCGAAGAGGAGATCTAGATCCTTTGCCTGGTAGCCAATGTTTCCACTAATAAAGAAGTTGGGATAAAAGTCGGCTTCTGCGACACCGATCTGGGCATTTTGAGCAGCAATGAATCTTTCTGCGGAGCGAAGATCCGGTCTGCGGCGAATCAAATCTGCGGGAATACCCACAAGTACTTCGGGGGGAGATTCAGGGATTGGGGCCTTGCCAAGCATCTCGGCCAGATCGGTCGGTGGCATGCCCAACAAGACACAGAGTTGGTTTTGTGTCACTCGGACGCCAGACTCGACAGTCGGAATGGTCGCCTTCAGTTGTTCCAAAAGTGAAGTTGCCTGGACTGTCCCCAATTCATTGGTCTGCCCCGCCTCCCATCGCTCCGTAGCAATTTTGAGTGTGGCTTCCTGCAGACTGATGTTCTGCTCCAAATACTGGAGTTGTTGCTGAAGGACTCGATAGGTGACATAGGTGGAAGCGACATCGCCGATTAGCGAAACCATGACATTATCGTAATCATCAACCGAAGCATCGACAACGTCGTCAGTTGACTCGATGATGCGACGAATCTTACCCCAGAAATCAATTTCCCACGTGGCGCCAAAAGTGGCGTTCCAGGTACTGAAGCTTCTTATGGGAGATGGGATCGCGACATTCTTGCTCGTTTGTGTGCGGGTGTACGATCCGTCAATCGATTGACTTTGCGGAAACAGAGTTCCGACGGCAATCGCTTTTTGAGCGCGGGCCTCGAGTACACGAATACTGGCTACTCGTAAATTCACATTCTGCTCGTAAGCGGTCACGATCAGATTGTTAAGTACAGGATCGTCGAAGGCCGCCCACCAATCGCTATAATTCGGTGAGGCGTTGCTAACGCCGACTTTGCCCGAGTCGATCCATGCATCTGCCAGTGGCGCTGGTGGACGTTGATATTCCGGCCCCACTTTGAAACCGTTATGCACAAACTCTTGGAGCGTTGTCGAGCAACCACTCAAGAGCGTCAAGCTAAGTACCCATGTCACTAGCAAGTTCTGGCGCAGCGCTCGTCGGTTCAATGACTTCTTGTGTTTTGAATGTAAAGATTTACAAGAAGTCATCGCGATTCCATTGCAACCGTGTTCCCAATGCACAAGGTATGCAAACGATCTACAAGTAGAATGGATTTTCTACCTACAGCTCGTGCCAACCTAGAATTCCCAATACAACAAGAATAGGGATAACGCAACCCATGGGGATTGTATCGGTTAGCACGCTCAGCCCGAATGAGATAAACCTTGCAGAAAGGCTGCAATCACTCGATTAAATTAGAAAAGCTTGGAGCTCTGGAATCAGGTCCAAAACGACAGTTCACCCCAATTCTGGAGCAGCACTGCCAAAAAGGGCTTAAACTAACTTGGAATGATGTACAAAAGCCACTTCTTCATTCGAATTGTAACCTTTGAGATGATGTGAACAGGCTTGCCATAATCGGTATAAATAGCAACCGTGCCGCCAACTCCCAGCGGGAATTCGGGCTTCTCCTGATCCTCATCCAAAAGAATTTTCACAGCCAGATACCCTTGGGAACCGACTTGGGAGGCAAGGGGGATTGATTTGCTTGGGTCGTATTGCCCCTCGCCAGTAGCCGGAATGATCATGTCCACCTTTCCCTTGAAGAGTCGTCCGGGATAGGGATTCAGAACTAACTCGACTTCATTGCCGGGCTGGACATTCATTAAAGAATTCTGATGAAATGATGCCGCGATGAAAGTCTCTTCCGTGTTGATGAATGTCCCGGCAGCTGCCAAAGGCATTGGCACCAGCATGGTGCCCTCCTGGACAGTCCAATTGACGACATAACCATCTGCTGGCGCAAACATTTTGCATTGTTCCAAGTTGAATCGAGCGTTACTGACCTGCGACTCGGCGACTTGAATATTACTTGTGGCCATTTTCGTAGCGAACAGTGCCTGACTTTCTGTGGCATGAGCCTGTTGCAAGGCGGCTTGAGCTGCACCGAGTCGAGCTTCCGCTTGTTGCTGTGCAGATTGAGACTGAACAAGACTTGCCTCAGCCTGCTGGAGTGTGGCCTGTGCCTCATTGACAGCACTTTCCGCCGCCTCAAGGGCCGCGTCCGCTGCCTCGCGACTTTGAATGGTCTGAGTAACACGAAGCGAACTGATCGCACCTGCGTCCGTATTCTGAAGTTTAACAGCAATTTGCTCTTCCGTTTTCGCCAATTCATCCGCAGCCTTGGCTTTGACGACACCTGCCTGGGAACTGGCGACCGCTGCTTTGGCTCTGGTGATGCCTGCCAAGGCACTGGAAACCACCGCTTTAGATTGGCTGATCGCTGCATTGGCCTGTTGGATTTTAGCCTCGGCACTCGCCACACCGGACTTGGCAACAACGACACCAGATTTAGCTTGATTAAGCCCTTCTTCCGAAACGTGAAGTTGAGCAACCGCTTGGTCAAGGGCGTACTGATACGGCGCTGGATTAATCTCAAGAAGCAAGTCGCCCTTCTTCATCGGTACGTTCGCCTGAGCATGCACCTTAGTGACTTGTCCCTTCACATAGGGCACGAGTTGAACGACGTATTGAGTCGTGACAGCGCGAGGAGTAACTGGTGCGCACAGAGTCCAGGCAACGGCTGGTCCACCGATAACGAAAAGGCCAGCCACCACCACTATCGCAATCGGATATGGTTTTGGTTTCAGCAACTTCAACTTGAAGAGCAAAGTCACCACAGCCACATAAATGATCAGCATGAAAGCAATCACAGCTTCATATCCTACTTAGTCTGGAGTTTTTTGATGGTGGCTTCCAAGGCATCAACTTGAGTCTGCATTTTTTCAAGTTGTCCTTGAGAGTCTTGAGTGGGGACCGAGTGAGGTATCACTTCAGTCGGCGTTCCGCTTGATGATGCGGGAAATGGTTTTAGAAATGCCCAGATTAAGGAGAACGGCCACAACAGGCCGAACGTAGCAACACCAAGCCAACCCGCGATAATGATCGCAGCTGCCTGTGGATGATTTCGTTTTTTTGCGATCTGTCCCGGTAGCTGCCCCAATGTGACCACTATGACCACAACCGTAGTCAGCAAAACTCCGATGACGACAAAGGCGAATATATCAAAGACGTCGATTGTACTTCTCCCAGCGATAAATACACTACGCTCGGGTGGTGCTAATGCTTAGACCCTCCCCGGCCTACACAATATAAGTTAGAAACATAGTATTTGCGAGCAATGATTGTTTTGCTTTGTGAATAGTTCATTTTTTGGTTCGCAGAAGATGCATAAATAGATCGTCACTCCAGACCCATTTCTGAATCCACTCGTAGAAGGGAACACTTCAGAAGAAAGTCAGGTAAGTGCCATCTAATCACTGAACAGTCTGTGACTGTGATTGTTTAAGAGACTGTTACACCAGGTCACTTATTCTTCCGGCATGATTTGCTTAGTTTTTTCGCGATGATTTGTCGCTTTATTTGAAATGTAGGTTCTCAATAAGAGGGGATAGGTGCCAGGAGAACCCAAAGCACAGATCATTTGGACAAATCGACCAGTCTTAATCGTAATGCATTCCCGATCACAGAGACGCTGCTGAAGCTCATCGCTGCGGCGGCAATCATGGGGCTGAGGAGGATACCGAAGAAGGGGTATAACAATCCCGCTGCGATCGGAATGCCAAGCGTGTTGTAAATGAACGCGAAGAAGAGGTTCTGGCGAATGTTGCGCATGGTCTTCCGGCTAAGCAATACCGCTGCGGCGACGCCCCGCAAGTTCCCACCTACCAATGTCACACCTGCTGAGTCGATGGCTACACCAGTGCCTGTTCCCATGGCGATGCCCACATTTGCTTCTGCAAACGCAGGAGCATCGTTGATACCATCGCCCGCCATGGCGACTTTTTTTCCCGTCTGCCTGTTGCTGCTTCACAAACTGATGTTTCTCTTCTGGTGAAACATTTGCGTGAAATTCGTCGATGCCCAGTTTCTGTGCGACTGCTTTTGCCGTAGCCTCCGCATCGCCTGTGAGCATCACCACTTTCAAACCCAGGAAATGCAATGCTTCCAGAGCATCGGGAGTACTCACCTTGACCGGAGCTACTCGACTGGTTAGCGACGCGATTTATAGAATGCGGCTATTCGGTAAAAACGATACACCGACTGACCCTAAGCTCTGCGGCGTATCGACGATCTTCTGGGTTCAATGGTTCCGCATATAAAAAAAGATCCCGAAGCCCGTCTCCTCTGGAGATTTAATCGACGACGTTTAAGCGCCGAGGAAATTCGGGATGCCATGCTGGCGGTGAGTGGTAATCTGGATTCCAGCATGGGGGGCGAGCACCCATTCCCGAAAGTCGAGACTTGGGGATTCACCCAGCATAATCCTTATTACGGCGTCTATCCAACGAATCGCCGCAGTGTCTATTAATGCAGCAACGACTGAAACGACATCCGTTTCTAGGCCTGTTTGATGGTTCCAATACGAACGCGAGCACTGCTCACCGAGAACTGACAACAGTTCCAACTCAGGCTCTCTATCTGATGAACAACAAGTTCGTCCACGAACAGGCTACGGGACTCAGAAAACGCCTGTTTGACATGGCAATAAATGAGGAGCAGCGAATACCAATCGCATTTGAGCTGGTTCTTTCCAGAAGTCTCTCTCTCGACGAGCAAAACGAGACGAGTCTGTTTCTCAATAATTATCGAGACGTAGCCAGAGAAACTGGGACTAACGACGCTGAATTAGAAAATATCGCCTGGGAAGCCTACCTGAGGACATTATTGACTCGTAACGAATTTCTTTTTGTAGACTGAACATCGATGAACAGTCTGAACGAACGACGTCATTTTCTAAAGCAGGCTAGCGGCCGGTTGGGATCAATTGCGCTTGCCGCCATACTTGCTGATGAAACACAGGCTGCGACAGGAACACAGTCCACGGATCCTCTGGCAGCCATAGCACCACCTTTGGTTCCGAAGGCGAAGCGTGTAACTTTTTTGTATATGACTGGTGGCGTTTCGCATGTCGATTCATTCGATCCCAAACCGCAGTTGTTTGAGAATCATGGCAAGAATATCACTGTAGATAACTGGCAGGGTAAGACTGGAGAATTTTCCGCTACTTGAAATAGCCCAACTGGAAATTTCAACCGGGAGGTGAGAGCGGCATCGAAGTCAGTGATCTTTTTCCCCACATGCACAGTGTCGTCGATGACCTCGCCATTATCCGCTCGATGGAAACGGATCCTACCAATCACTACGAAAGCACTCTGGGAATGCATTGCGGCTCTTGGACCTTTGCTCACCCCAGTATCGGCTCGTGGATCAGCTATGGTCTAGGTACTGTCAATCGAAACCTGTCCTCATTTGTGGTCGTCGCACCTCAGGCTCCCTATGCAGGCACTCAAACCTGGAGAAGCGATTTCCTGCCAGGTTCACATCAGGGAACACATTTCATTCCTGGGAATAATCCAGTTCCTAATGTTGAACCGCGAATGAATTCCAGACTACAGAAATAGGAACTCAACCTACTGAAACATGCAAACGAACGGCACTCGTCCGATCGTCCTGCGGATGCCGCACTTGAAGCTCGGATTCGTTCGTATGAGACCGCCTTTGGAATGCAAACCGAAGCTCCCGGTGCTCTGAATCTCTCAGAGGAGACGGAATCAACCTTGCAGGCGTATGGCTTAGTGCCGGGACAGAAAACTGGCTTTGGTTGGCAATGCCTGGTCGCACGTCGATTGGCAGAACGGGGTGTCCGATTTATCGAACTTATCGACGTCGGATCTTCAAACAACTGGGACGCCCATGGTGACATGGCAACCCACGCCCCACTTGCTAAGAATGTTGATCAACCTATTGCCGCGTTGATCTCCGATCTCAAGCAGCGGGGAATGTTCGAAGACACGCTTGTTGTGTGGACAACTGAATTCGGTCGCACTCCGTAGCATGAAACGGCGAACCACCCCGGAAGAGAACATCATCATCATGTGTTCTCATCCTGGATGGCGGGAGGCGGCTCGAAAGCGGGAATCGTCCATGGTTCCAGCGATGAGGTCGGCATGGCTGTCGGTGAGGACCGAGTACACGTTCACGACTTTCATGCCACTATCCTGCATCTCCTTGGCCTCAATCACGAGGAACTTACATTCCGCCACGCAGGTCGAGACTACCGCCTGACCGATGTTCACGGACACGAGGTCGAGAACGTGATCGCTTAAGCAAGAACTTAAGAGCCGAACTGAAGTAACTGTAATCCAAAAGGGTTACATGGGGACTCTCCATGCATTCCTGAGTGATCGATCCGACATTGAGCCAGTGGTGCTTGCATCCATAATCCGAACATGATTGCCTACTTGGAAAGATGGCAATCATGAATCAGTTTTCGATTCGCTCATCGGCATCTAATAGGCGAGTTCCTTCAAAAGGCCCCCAAATCATTCGCTTTTGGTATTCTTTCGCCTCTTTGTAAATCGCTTCGTCGAATTTAAGATTCACTTTCGGTATTCTTGCTCCGACTTTAGTAAAGTACTGCATCATTGCAGTATGCAGCGATTTGTGCTCAGCAGGATAGTCGGCAGCAATATTTTTCACTTCTCCCTCATCGACGGATAAATCAAACATCATCGTAATATTCGGCTGTTCGTAGAAATGCAGAATCTTCCGGTTTCCGGCAACGATAGCCGAGTGGGGCATGGTGGTGCGGTAATGAGGGTAGTGAAAGTAGAGGGGACGATTCAAGAAATCATTGCCCGGTTCTTCTCCACTCATATATGACTTAAGACTGACTCCATCAATCTCTTTCAAACTCGTCGGATCGCCGCCGGCCCAGTCGACGAAGGTGGGTAAGAAATCATACCCAACCACATTACCGGCGAAGGAAGTTCCCCCTTTGATTCCTGGTCCCTTAACAATCATAGGCACGCGAATGCCCCCTTGCCATAACCACCATTTATGTCCGTGCAGAGGTTGGTTGAGCCCTGGATAAAAGCTGTGACGATAGCCATTGTCGGAAACGAGGATCACATAGGTATTGTCTTCAATCCCCAGCTCTTTGATGCGATGGAGAACGGCACCAATTCGACCGTCTAAATCTTCTCCCATCCCCAGCCAGACTGCCGGATCATGTTTATACGGGACCTTCCGACGCTTCTTTTTGAACTCACTATAGAAGTTTTGCACTACCGGATGATTTGCGTATTTCTTTCGAGTTTCTGGAAGGCATTCTCGGCCTTCGTGCATCGCATAATGCGATATTTGCAGATAAAAAGGTGTCTTCGCTTCAACCTGGTTCTCCATAAACTTGATTGCCCGTCGGGTGATGCTGAACATCAATTTGGGATCATTTATGTTCTCTGGATGAATGTGTTTCGCCTGAATGGTGTTACCATCCTTGTTGTCCGTGTCGCCGTCGTGGACAGTATAACCTTCGTCCGCTGGACTACCCCGCATGTGCCATTTTCCAATGTGAGCACTGGCATAGCCAAAAGGTTCGAGAGCCTCGGGAATCGTAATCGTCTCCGGGTCAATCGTCTGATCCGACGCACAGGGCACGACAGGAAACTCAGCATACTGGCTGCTCAGGTCGTAGACCTCGTCTTTCGACGCGTTCATATAAACAGTAAATCCGTTTCGAGCTGACGACTGTCCCGTCTGCAGACAAACCCGAGAAGGAGAACATTGTGGCGCACCCGCATAGGCATTACGAAAAACCATACCTTCATTTGCCAACTTTTCAACGTTTGGCATTTCCAGAACAGGCATCGAGGAATTTGGAGCAGATTCATCCATGCGAACAGGCGATCCGTTCCAACCCCAGTCGTCGAGGAACAGCATCACAATATTCGGTGGCTCAGCTTGTGCTTTCGCGATCAGACAAAGCAACGTAAGGACAACTGTCTTAAAAGAATGGCTCGTCATAATCAGAATATCCTGGTAGCCGTTAGAGCGTTTGGTGGACACAGCTTGATCATCAAGAAACAGTGACGGTACGAATTAAACCGAACAGGCTCTAGTCTTCGCGTTTTCCTTCGCCGGTTTTCTCATATCGAGTTGGTAATTCGGCAACCCACTCTTCTAATTGGGCCGTCATTTGCTTCACCACTTCCGGATGCTGGGCCGCGATATTCCTGCTCTCAGAAGCATCTTCTAAGAGGTTGTATAACTCCACTGGCGTTTTCTTATTTCGTCCAGAGTGGTGTAACTTCCAGTCTCCATCTCGCATTGCTGAAGATGAACCCACCGCGCTCGTCTTCCAGTAAAGCGGCTTAACGCGTTTACGGTCCTCACCAAACCAAACCATCGAGATGTCTTCCCCGTCAAGCTGCTGAGGAAGGTCTTGCACTCCAGCGATGGCTGCGAGTGTGGGCAACCAGTCGATAAAGGATGTTATATTTTCGGTATCGATCCGGCCCGCTTTAACGTGCCCGGGCCAACGTACAATAAAAGGCACTCGTGTTCCGCCCTCGAACTGGGTATGTTTTCCACCTCGAAATTCACCGGCATAACCGAGCATATTCTTGGAATATTTCCGGACCTTCTTTTTATTGTGCAACACCGGTGCTGGACCATGGTCGCTGGAGAAAACGACGATCGTATTTTCCCGCAATCCGAGTTCCTCAATTGTCTTGAGAATTCGGTCCACATTGAGATCGATCTGGTAGACATCGCCGAGGTACTGTCGCATAGATTGATTTAAGTCCATGTTGATCTGAAAGCTTTCATCGAACTTGTGTTGCATCGTCGCCGAAAACTTCTGACGATTGACATTCAGATCGCTGAATTCAGAAGCGAGCCCCTCAGCCGTATCAACAGGAAAGTGAGTCGCATGCCCCCAGATATTCACATAGAACGGGCTCTCTTTATTGGTCTTGATGAATTCGATCGCGGCTGTGGTTAAGTCGTCGTCACGACCGGCTGTCTCAGAACGACTCTTCCCGATCACATCAACCATGTCGAGACCGTACGTACCGGCCTCTGATTTGGGGCCGATATGCCATTTTCCGAAGTGCCCTGTTGCATAACCTTGAGCCTTCAACATCTCGGTAATGGTGGTTCGCTCTCCGAACCCGAAATCAGCCGTATACTTTGAAAAGCGTGCTGGGAAAAGGCCTGTCATCAACCCAGTTCGGCTGGGATTGCACGTCACCCCGGTCACGTAGTGCTGCGTAAAGCGAGTACCCTCTCTAGCCAGTTGGTCAATAGCTGGAGTCCTTGCATGAGGATGACCATAACATCCCAGGTCAGCATATCCTAGATCATCGGCTAAGATGAACACAATGTTTGGCGGCGTGTCTGCAAACGCGAAAGAGCCAGACCAAAGAAACGGTACTATTGCCGTAAAGAAATGCAGCAGATTCTTGATTTGATGCGGCACGAATCCATCAGATGGGCAGGTGGTTTTTGTCATGGTTTCCTGGGTCCTGAAGAGTACTCAAAAGAGATCGGTGTATTCTACATACAAAGATCCCTCAAAAACCATCACTCCTCAGACATGCAACATGTAGAAATCAGATAGATTTTGTATCGACTGAAATCTTCAGACGACGATCATGTGATCCTATTCGTCAATATACCCATGATATCGTCCCATATAATAGGCGAGTAGATAGTGGAAACCGGGGCGGAGAGTCGCTCCCTTACTGTTTCCTGTCAGTTTCCAGGGATCCCAGTCCCAGTAGATCTCGTGACGCTCATCGATGGGGAATAGGTACCCACTATTATCAGTACCAATGGTGGCACTTTCACGGGACTGCCCCTCCAATGGCCTCATGTCGATTCGATGTGCATTTGACATTGGCCACTCGACTAAATCGAGCGGATATCGCTTCAAACTATCAATCGCATCTGTATAACATTCAACCGGGGGAGAAAGATCGATTTCTCCCCAGTTATCCTTGCGCGTCTTGCCATCGCAACAGGCAGCATAGATGAAGTTGGTGAATGCGTTTCGTTCATACTTTTCGTAAGTCCAGTGGCGACTGATCGCAAACTGATACATACTGAGCAGTTGGGGGTCCGTTTCATATCTGAGCAGATGGTAATAATTCATAAACATCATATTGTCGCCCGGCTGATGCCCCTGAGAATAAGCACCGCGATTCCATTTGTACTGACTCATTCCATTCATTCCATACCCATGGTCAATCGCCAGCTTGAGGTATTCAGTACGGTATTTAGGGTCTTCCGTAATATGATGAGCGGCAGAAAGGTATCCCAGAATACAGTAAGAGTTAATACCTCGTTCTGCCTTCCAGGCAGGATTTTGATTTAAATCTTCGGGAGCAAAATGTCCCCAGCGGGTAGGCGTGCCATCGTAATCGACCATGGCATAATTGTGTTCGATAACATGATCTATAATATTCCGCACGACTTGACGTACCTGTTCCTTCTGCTGCTCCGTTTCGCAGACGAGATCGTAATAGACTGAATACCCAAAGAAGTGTCCATCAAGCTCATCAGAACTGGAATCACACTTCCAATACCATTGACCTGTCTTGTCGATCGGCATCCGAGGCTGCATGACTTTCCAGAGCTTGTCCCGTTCGTTACGACGGAGATCGTATTCCAGATCATATCGAACGACATTTGGATCGGGTTCGGATATTGGAATGACATTGCGAGCGACAAACCCTTTCGGAGCCGCATGGTCACCCCCTTGAGTCACTTCACTTAGAAAAGACAATGCGCGAAACGCTTTATGTGCGTACTCTTTGAGTTTGGGGTCCTCCGTAACGGCATAGCCATAACTGACAGCCGCAAGATACAGTCCGGTGTTAAAACCATCGTTGTCTGAGTAAGTTGGTTTCGCCGTGCTCTTATCGCCCGGGCTAGACAGTCGAGCGGGATTCACGTAACCATATTTCGTGCGACGATTGTATTTTTCTATTTCCTGTTCATAAAACGTAGCCTTATCCGTCAAAGTCATCGGTTTAGCAGTGATGCAGGAAACCCCTTCGTCCGTAGCGATCCAGGCCTTGCCTTGGGCATCGATAGCGATGTCATGTACATGATTGGCGAGCAACCAGCGACCGCCCTGCCGAAAATGCCAATGTCCCCCGTCATACTGTATCGCTCCATTCGTCGTGCCAAACCACACACCTGATGACCCTGTAGACATGCATGTGAAGTCGTTAAAAGGCAGACCATCGGCCCCCGTGAATAACTGCCACGTGCCATCTTCATGTCGACACCCAACGCCTTGCGGTGCCGCAAACCAAAGTCGCCCTTCGGGATCGTAAGCCACGGCCCTCACATCCACGGGCGCCCACCGGACATTTCCTTCTTGGGGCAGGACGAGCGACCAATGAGTCCCGTCTCCAATAATCAAGCCTTCCGCTGCGGCGACAACAATTTCCTTACCATTCTCCGCTACATCTCGAACTGAGTTCTGAGACTCAACCATCGAAGAGAGTGAGCGATACCATGGAAGTGCCGTGAAAAGAGATTCATCAATAGACGCGTTGGCGATCGACTTCCATTCTTCTCCTTCGAGCTGGTAGAGCCCTCCGGATTCTGCTCTGGCGTATAGCTGGTCTTTTTTTCCTGTATGGAGTTGCGTAATCGCCTGGTCTGGCAGTCCGTCCGCTTCGTCATAAGGGATATGATACTGCTGAGTGAATTCTCCCACCTGTACTGGCGTCTTCGCTTCCAGGTGCCAACTTCCACTCGTAAGAAAGCATATGAATACACCGCAATAGTAGCCCAGCGTCTGAAAGAATCTGTTTGTATTCACGATTGGAAGAGTCTCTTATCTAAAAAGGTTTTATCAGTGTTCCTCATCCTCTAAAGAATAGAACACTGACAAGACCTGCGTAAACCCGTTCAATAAGAAGAACGGCTCCTACCAGGAATACATTTCCATTAATAATCTTTCGTGAATAAGAATAGCGTCCTTTCAGCCGAACAAGTTATCCGTACCTTCAGGTTAGAGACGTATCAGGATTAATTCACTCTCAGGCTTACGTTTATACAACCTCTGATGAATAAAACCGGACGCTTATTGTTCACGAGGTGGTAAAGCGAAGTTGACGATCCGGAATCCATCTTCCTCGGGGACGACAAAACTTCCGGTCGTCTGAAGATATTTACTCATTGCGGGGAATGGTGGCAATTCTTCGAAGTCAAAGTTGAACGCCCCCAGAACCCCTGGCATCGGACCTGCCTTAAGCAGTCCCGATCGAAGTTGATTATACAACCCTTCGAGACGACCATCCTGCCTTTGATAATTGATGACCGACGTCTCCTCAGGAAACTGGGCTGCGATTTGCTGGTACTCCGGCGAGTCGGCGAGAGATCGCATATTGCTGCGTTCCGGACTGAACGTCGCGGCGAGATAGTCGGCGTTCGGAGAAAACAGGAGAGCGTCCTCCGTTACCGCGATAGCAAAGTCCAAGGGGGGCATGTTTTCAAAACCTGGCACTGATTGACCAAAGTCCATTCCGAGCCTGACAACTTCCGCTGTTCCTATTTTCTCGATCGTGGTTTCTCTGGAGTGGGCGATTTCTCTTACCAGCTGTCGAACCAGAGTTGAATCACTCATACCAAACCCAAAGATTGCATTCTGGCGAAGTAATTCGTTTGCTGCTTGAGGGACTTCGGCAGCAACATGCAGGGGACCATCAATTGCAGCGGCCAGTTCGGCCAGATTGGTTTTTCCATCCAAGATGGGGAGCGAACCGAGTGCTTTATCAAATGCTCCCTCACCTCGCTGTTGATCAACCGTTTCCCGTAGAGTTTGGAACAGTCGATCGACTCTCCAATTCATCTGAGAATACAGGGAGACGTCTTCCTTAACCCACGAGGGAGGTATTTGTTTCGTTGCTGGAAGGGATAATGCTTTCATGGCCCCTTTTAAGGGAGTCTGCATATATCCATAAGTGGTCGAAACCGAATCAAGACCAGCCTCGCCGAGATAGATTGTCCCGCCTATTCCTCGAACCTGATTGATACCGATCGCTTCGATCATGGATTTAAGTTCAACAGGTGCCTCGCGTCCGGGCAGGTTTGCGGAGATCCATGTTGACACCAGAGTTTCAGGGTCAACATACCAACTGAGCCCAGAGCTAGTAGTACCCGGATTGATTCGCGACATCACATGCTGGTAGTCCTCATTCGCTGACAGTCGATCATTGCTTTCATTCGATTCTCTGCGATGTGTCTCGGCCAGTGCCTGAAGACTGTCACTGAAGATCACCTTTTTTCCTGAGGCGAAATAAGCGAGATTGGAAACTGCTTGTGGACTTGAACGTTTCCATGATTTTAATTGAGTCGATTCAACTTCTACGGTGATCTCGGTCGCCTTCTCTGCAGTCAATCCCTGCTCCAACTGATTGATCCATCTCTCTGCCGCAACATTGTCAGTGAAATCCCCTACGGCAACGACGGACATGTCACCTTCGCTCGTATACACCAAGCCGATTGATAATTCTCCATCAACCTGTTGAATCAGCTGTAAGACATCGACACCTAGTCCTTTTTTCAGACTGTCGAGTTGACGAACCACGCCAGCAAAAAATTTGCTGAGGCCTGGATCGTTGATCTGTGCCCCGAAGGAAGAGTTGATCCAGGATTCTCTGAACGCCGAAACGTTTCCAAACCTGATGAGCCCGAGCGCGTCGGCAGGAAAATAATGATCGGCTGGGTGAACGGAATCGGTAGCGACTCCCTTTTCTTCAGTGGGGCCCACGGGAGATTGATCATTTTCCGCAGCAAAAACAAGGTCAGTCAGGCAGAACATCGCCAATAATAACACTATACCGATTGCGGCATTGCTCGAATGTAAGTGACTCAGTTTGGCTTTCATATTATTTCCATTCTCTATTACCGTCTTTTAATAGCCGGCGGATTATTCAGCACTTTATGCATTTGCGATTTTCGTCCAGACAGTCTCTGATCGATCACGCCAGAAACCTCTTTGGATGAGAACATTTGATTTTCAAATACAGAATCTCATTCAACGGATCGCTGAATTCAGCGTATGATGGTTTCAGCTATTTATTTTACGAACCATTTTTCTAACGTGTTGGAGAATCCTGAGGGTGGTTCCATCGCACTTGCCAGATATTTCGTAGAAAACAAATGCGAGTCTGGATTTCCATAGCGAGCTTTTAATTTGTAAGAGCACTCATACCTATGTCAAAACATTTAACTTTCCGGCGAATAATGGGTCACTTAGCAACTTATTCTTTGATCGCGATACTCGGCTTGATGCCTCTAGGACTGGGATTTATTTCCGGTTCTACTGATGGCGTTCTGCTAGCGCAAGAATCGAATTCTGCCAATTCAGAGCCTCGCCCGACAGTGAGCCCATTACATAAGTTATTGCGAATCAATCCAGAGACTGGACAGTTCGAAAAAGAAAGTGGCAAACCTCAGAATAGCGTGACCCGGGCCGAGCGACCTACTGGGTCTGGCGGCAAGTCCTCCAATCTACCCGCAGGAAATGATCCGACAGCCACTGATCCGACATCTCAGGATGCGGTCGAAGAGCTCGTCAACAGAATAAACAACCTGAATTCAGGTGAGGGAACATCCATCGAAGAGCTGGCAGGGATGATTAGCAGAGAGTACTCAGGCAAAGAGCTCGTTGCCGGTTATCAAACCGCCGGTTGGTTGATGATGGGGTTCTTTCTGATTTATCCCTTAGCAATTATTCTTGCAGAAGTCGTCGCTTTCTACTGGCAGCTCCGAAATGAAGAGTCTGGCCAATTGGAACGTCGATACTTACGAAAGCGGCTCTGGCGGCGATTCATGCTCGCCCTGGTGATCGCGGCATTTATCGTTGCATGTGCCCTCAGCATTATCATGGTCCATTGGTGGACCGATCCAATTCGAGTTGTTGCGCTGATGTTGACGACGACCGTTCTGGCTGCACTCTGGGCGATGCTTACGGCAACCACTAAGCAGCTGGACCGAAATCACACGCTCAACTTGATTAGAGACGTCCGTCACAATCAACTCGAATTACGTAAACAGGTCATGGAACTTCATGAATCAATTCAACTTCTTTCCAAACAAGAGACTGTAGAGAGTTCTTCCTGACCTTGGAATGTCGGGAGGTTATTATTCCTTACACCCATATAACTGCCTCTACTGAAGGCAGTTCCTCCTTTAGTTCAATGATTTTTAAGTTCAGTGACTATCAATATGAATGCATCTTCGAATGGGATTGAAAAGATCGACACTGCTCACATCAGGCAATCACTCGACCTGATTCTAAACCGCATTGGGAATACGGTCGTCGGTCAGCATCGCCTATTGCGAGGCATGTTGATAGGACTGTTATGTCGCGGACATGTTCTGATTGAAGGTGTCCCTGGACTGGCGAAAACCACGGCTGTTTCCAGCCTTGCAGGGGCTTTGGGGACCGAGTTTCGACGCCTCCAATTTACTCCGGATCTATTACCCGCCGACATCATCGGAAGCGAGATTTATCGACCACAGAACCATCAGTTTGAGGTGCAGACAGGCCCTATCTTCGCCAATCTGATTCTCGTGGATGAAATTAATCGGGCTCCCGCCAAAGTGCAAAGCGCCTTGCTTGAAGCGATGCAGGAACGGCAGGTGACGATCGGAGGAAACACGCTGCAGCTACCAGACCCATTTATGGTGCTTGCCACGCAGAACCCTATCGACCAACAGGGAACTTATTCACTTCCCGAAGCACAGATGGACCGGTTTCTGATGAAGCTGGTGGTGCAGTATCCTTCTCGGGAGGAAGAACAGGAGATTTTGAGTCGTTCATTGGATCTGTCGCAGGATCAGGAAAAGCTGCCCCCAGTGATCTCCAATGAGGAAATTCGTCTGGCGAGTATGTCGCTTCAATCGATCCAGGTATCGCAAGCACTTCGAAATTACGTTATCGATTTGGTTACCGCGACTCGTGAGCCAGAACGATTTGATTCCGGATTAACCAACCTGATCCGGTATGGAGTGTCTCCCAGGGGAACGATCGCGTTAACGCATGCCGCCCGTGCAGAGGCATTTCTCTCCGGTCGAGAATACGTGATCCCCGAAGACGTCCGGGCTGTTCTGGAAGATGTCTTTCGACATCGAATCGCCCTCTCGTACGAGGCGCTCGGCGAAGAATTAACGGTTGATATAGTCCTGGCCAATATTATTGATCGGGTTCCCGTCCCGTAGGAGGAGAAGGAATGATGTCCGCGCAATCATCTCAGCCCGACTCCTCAGCTCACCTACATCAGCATCGGTTGCTCCGCGATATTCATCGTTTGAAAATACGCTGCGATTCGCTGATCGATCAAGACTTTGCCGGCATTTATGATTCGGCATTGAAAGGGAGCGGAATTGAATTTGAAGAGACCAGACCCTATCAGCCAGGTGATGATGTTCGTGCAATGGACTGGCGAGTGACAGCAAGGACGGGAATCCCCCATATACGACAGTTCCGTGAAGAACGACATCTTACGATTCACATCGTGGTCGATTGCAGCAAGTCAATGCAACGCACAGGACGATCCTCTTACGTGGTCGCCCAAGAGTTTTCCGCACTCATAACCATGTTAGCAGTAACGGAAGGAGACCGGGTTGGTCTGACCATGTTCTCCAGTGAGGTAAACAGCACCCTCCCCCCTGAAGGAGGGCTATCGCATGCGATGCGGATCCTGCATGAACTCATTCATGCCCAGTCTTTGGACGGCGAAACGGACATCGATTCCGCGCTCCAACAGGTTTGTCGTACTCAACGGCGGCGAAGTGTCCTGTTTTTGATATCCGACTTTTTAGTGACGGACTTGCAGCGATCACTTTCGATTGCTTCCGCACAGCACCAGATTATCCCTGTCTACATATCTGACAATGCGGATTACGAGTTACCCCCTTCAGGATTACTCCCTACAAGAGATCGTGAAACGGGTGAAGTCCGTTGGATTGACGCATTCAGTAAAGCGCAACGTGCAGCCTATTATGAAAGTGAGCAAATTGCCCAGCGTCGCTGGGACTCTCTGTTCCAACGTTTGAAGTCGCCTCCAATAAAATTGAATACCGAATCAGATGTCGCTCGTGAATTGAGAAAATATTTCTCACGAAAGGATCGGGCATCATGACCTGCTGCAAATTGGCGATTGCAATCATGTACTGCCTAATGATTCTCAGTTCAGCAGTGAGCGGATCTGAAGAAAAGTTCATATTCACCGTTACAGCCAGTCAGCACGAGGTGAAAATTGCTGAGCCAGTACGACTCGCATTCACCGCCCACATTCCAACGGGTTGGGAACTAGCTCCTCCCTTGCTTCCAGAGGACTTCGGCGATCTTCACCTCATTAACTCAACCGAATCGACAAGCCACTTGGCAGAACAGACAATCTGGACACAACAACTAATTCTAGAAGGTTATGCTGGCGGAGAGCATCGAGTCCCCGCAATCACTCTCTTGTTGTATTCCCTTCCACTGAATGGTGAACCTCAACCTGGGCAACCTACCAGTGCTCAGCGAGTTCGCCAGCTAACTTCCAATCCATTATTGATCCAAGTCCGTAGTTCGCGTTCCTCTTTCCTTGGGGGAAACAAACTACGTCCGATTTACAATCAGGTTTCACTCCCTTGGACATGGCGAAGGACATTGGGAACGATTCTTGTCCTCATCTGCATCGCCCTGTCGATTTGGCTTGTCCGTAAGTTCGTCGAATCTCTGCAAAAACGAGCGACATCTCATCGTCGACTTCAGAACGACCTTGCACAGTTGAACGACGATTGGCTTAGAAACAAAATTACTAATTCCGCCACGTTAGTCGAATTGGTCGTTCTTTTAAAACAATGGCTTTACACTCGCGACCCCGGACTTCAGGTTGAACGGACGACAACTGAGTGGAAACATCATTTACAAACGCAGCCCGATAACTCGTTGAATATCGAATCTGTAGCGACCACAATATTTGCTCTCGCGGATCGAATGAATTATGTCGGTATCCCACCTTCAACCAGCGACCTCCACTCATGCTTCCAAGAGACACGAAGACTATTTGCTGAAGCAGGTGATGAGATATCTGATGTCTCGACGGTCAAGACATTCACAAGTATTCCTCGTGAATCCGGATCGGGACCATGATATTGAACGTCCAACATATCTGGATATTACTACTAATCCCAGTAGTTCTGGGGGTGTTGTGGTTTCGGAGCAAGCATGCGGCCTCGCTGAATATCACCTGGCGCGTCCACCTGTTGCAAAAGACATGGAGACTCCGGCTCCGGCGCATTCTTCCCTGGCTCCGTATGACAAGTTTGATACTGATAGTAATAGCTGCTGCGGGGCCGTTTCATTGGCGGGACTTCGGTTCGATTCCAGTAGAGGGAGTAGCCATCGAACTCGTCGTTGATCGTTCAGGAAGCATGCTGGAGGACGACTACTACCATGATGGTGAAAGAGTCACGCGTCTTGAAGCCGTTAGTACGGCGGCGGCTCAGTTCGTTTTCGGCGACAGCGAGAATGGTGTAGGCCGATCAGACTCAATTGGACTTGTTACCTTTGCCGCACTCGCCGAAATTGCCTGCCCGTTGACGCTCGACCACGAAGCAGTCGTCGCCGAACTAGAACGCACAGAGCCAGCCGCAGATTATCGCGAAGATGGAACCGCCATCGGCGACAGTTGGACATTGGCTATTTCGGAGTTGAGACGAATCGACGAGATTTCTCCTTACCCAGTGAGTAAAACGATAATCCTGTTGACAGACGGCCAACAAAACTCCGGACGACTTTCACCGGAGCGAGCGGCAGCGTTTGCCCGCCATTTTGGGATTAAAACTTATGTCATCGGATTAGAACCTCAGTCAATTCAAGCCGAAGTTGCAAGAAAACGGATCGAAGAAGAACGAAATCGACTGGAAGATCTTGCTCGATCTACAGGGGGGCAGTTCTTCCACGTAACACAGTTATCGTCACTTGAAGAGGCCTACCGAGATATCTACGAACAGGAACGAACACTTGTCGGTGAGAGAGTAATACGAATTAAGAGTCATTTCGCCGTATCCAATTTCTCAGTGGGACAATTCGATATTCCTCCGCTGATTCTGCTGTTGCTTATTTTTCTCTTCATGGAAATCAGTCTGCGTTGGACTCTACTCAGAGAAATTATTTAAACGCTTATGATTCAATTACCGTCTATCAATTCCTATTACATTGAACATCCCGAGCGATTGCTTGGAATGGCTCTGCTTGCTGCGCTGGTCCTGATTGGTATGGCAAGAATGGTCTGGTGGCGTCGGTGGATCAATCACCGTTGGTATAAAGCGTCCAATCTTTTCATTTCGCGGTCAAGTGGTCGTCGTCAGCTCCTGATCATTAGCTGTCAGGGATTAGGAGTATTGTTGGTTGCTGCGGCCTACCTTGATGTTCGGTTGAGCACAGGACTTAATCAGGTAATACAAACCAATGGTCAAACGGTCTTCCTGCTGGACCGCTCTCGATCAATGGAGGGGGAGGATCTCGGAAGCTCACGAACGGAGGCCGCCACATACCTGATCGAGAATCTATTGGACTCTTCGGCGGGGTCGCCTGTTGCCTTAGTTGGGTTTGCCGGGAATGCTCGCGTTGAGACCCCATTAACTCGTGATTATGAATCCGTCTTGAACCACCTCCATACAACTTCTGATTCCCAATTGATCGAAGGCAGTCTGATATCCGAAGCAGTTCGTTTGGCTGTAGATTGTTTCGCCGCAAGATTCGCTGGCCCCAAAAGACTGATCGTGCTCACAGATGGAGAATTTGGCCCCCATGAATCTGTAGTGCCACCTCGACTTCCTACGGACACGGACGTAATTATTCTCGGGTTGGGTAACATGAAGGAGGGGGCTCGAATTCCAGTAATAGAAGGAGACCGAACAGGATACCTCAAACATGCCGATCAGGTGGTCTGGACCAGAATGAATCCACAGAGATTACAATCACTAGCAGACAGCATGGGAGGTGAGTTTCTGCCTATCCGTACCGAAATAGCATTAGACAATGCAATCGAAACAATTAGTAAGAGGTTTGACACAAAAGAGTCGCTCCAAAAGATACCTCATTCCTTGCCTGTGTACACGCCACTCCTGTTGGTGGTTCTATTCCTTCTTCTGTTGGAAAACCTTCTACCGCTCTCTCTTTTTAAGAACACGAATGAATCAGATCGTATCGTCAAAAATAATAAGGTATTTACTTTGCTAATCCTATTCTCGGCGCTGGTGAGCATCGGTGCCGATCAAGTCTTTAATGAGGAAGCAGATTCCTATTCTCAGTATGAATTGTCTAAGCTGTTCAACAAAGGAGTTGCTGCCTATCAGAGAGAAGAATGGGACTCGTCGTCCGAACTTTTTACCACGGTTCAGTCACATGCAAAAGGACAATTACGAACGCAAGCAGCGTACAACCTGGCGAACACTTTATATCAGCAAGTGATACAAAGTGGTTTATCGCGACAGACATCTTTGTCAAAGTTGTCTCAGGCTATCGAAATATACCGAGAGAACATCCATCGGAATGTGCGAATAGAGGACTCACGCCTTAACCTGGAACTTGCCTACGAACTAAAAAAGCAGATCGAGAACCAAGCGTCTAATTCACCCTCGAGTCAAAGGAATAACGAAAAGCCTCCCACCCCAGCTCGAGACGATCAGTCAAATGATGATCCAAATCGAGATAATCAAACGGATTCCAGAGACAACAATTCGCCTTACACCAATTCATCTCAGTCAAAGAAACCAGATTCGGGGAGTAGTCATCGCGATTCTCAGAATCAATCGCTAAGAGGCTCTAATCAAGGCCGCCCGCTCCCTAATCAGACTTCATCAGGAAATAGCCCCGCTCCCCTCACTAACGAAGAAGCCGAACGGGAGTTGGAAACGGCCCGTCAAAATGCCACACATCGGATTGGTTCATCCACTGCAGTGCCATCTCAACAGCCTCCTCTGTTCCCCTGGTAGTTGCCAGCGGCTCTGCATCAGTCATTTTACGCATCTCCCACTGGACCTGACAGAAATATCCCCGAATAATTGAGTGTTCTATTTTGTGAATATTAAATGCTCAAAAGGAGTTATCCATGAACATACTTAAAATGTCGCTTTCCCTTTTGGTCGTCACTTCTCTTTCGGCTGGTTTAGCCCGTGCGGATTGGGTGGAATTGACGAACCTCGATGTCATCTCTGGGAGCGTTGTTGACCTGAATAAAACCGAAGTCCTGATACATAGTGACAACTTCGGTGAAATGAAAATTCCACGCGAGAAAGTGAGCCTCATTGGTTTGGGAGACCGTCCGCAACCGTCGGCTGTCCCCTCGGTATCGCAAGCTCTCCCTGAATCTGTTCAACCTAACGGAGGCAATGCTGAGGTCGACCGTCTTTACAACGAGGTATTACGTGGTGGGGACATTCAGAATATGCGAAAGAATATTGAGCAATCGCGTGAGGGCTTAAAGGATCTGCAGAAAGATCTCGACGAACCGTCCGCCCAGGCATTGGATAGTTACATCAAGATGCTCGATTTCTTCGGTACAATAGCGCCTGACGCACAACCCGAATCATCAAAGCCAACACCAAAGAACACTCCCAATGAGTAAACAGTCATGAAATGAGGAGCGAGCCCTTAGACAGTCTCGTGACACCGTTGTTAATTAAGCGACATTAGCATATTCGTCGTCATTTTCTCCTCGTTTTAGTTGGAGACGAGAACCGATCTGATAACTTATATTGAGATTCAGATTTCAGATAAACGGCATCAGAGAACGGTTGATTAACTTACTGATTACCCGTCTTTTTGAAAACAGTCAGAGCGACCAGACTTCAAGATCAAGCAGCTGTTTCAGCAATCATGCTGGTTGATGCAGACCATGCAAACACATGCCCTCGGGGCTATCTTTAATCCGATTGAGGATTCTTGAATCTGTTTTCCTAAGGTATACCGCAGTCCGTTTTCCTCCTCTTGTTTTATATTTAAACTATTGGACTGACATCATTTTGGTGTTAGTCCTTTTTTTGTTGACGAGAATCACGATGGTTAAATTCCTTCAGGCTATCCTGCTCACCCTGGTGTTAGGGTTTACGTTATTTGCTGGATCCCATTCCGCTGAAGCACAGTTGAGTTTTGACCCGGCCGATTATCGTGGACGAATAACTCTGTCCGAAAAGAAGACTCCTTATTACCGAACCAATCCGTTGAATAAACCGAATCCGAAGATTGAGCGGTTGATCATTGTCATTCATGGAACCAATCGAAACGCGGACAAGTATTTTTCCAGTATGGTCAATGTCGTTGCGGAGGCGCGGGAACTATCGCGAACGGCGGTCATCACTCCTCAATTTCAAACAGAAGAGGATTCACCGCAGGCGGACGAATATTACTGGTCGAGTGGGGGATGGAAGCAAGGCCACTATTCGAAACCAAAGAAAGAGTTTCCGCGTATCTCATCCTTCGGGGTAGTCGCAACACTCATCCAGCAGTGTGAACAGGAATCGGGACCGTTCCCGAATTTGAAATCTGTGATACTGATTGGCCATTCCGCAGGAGGTCAGTTCCTCAATCGGTTTGCGGCCAGGTTTCCGCAGAATACGAATGATTTCGTATCGGAACAGATTATTGTGCTGAACCCGAGTTCGTATCTCTACCTTGATAATCGACGTAAGGACAGCAAAGGAGTCTTTAGAAGCTGGGATGAATCTCCAGAACCGTATAATGAGTATAAATACGGACTCGACAAGCGAAACGGAACAATGTCCGTGCTGACTGTGGAAAAGACCAAGAATATTATGTCGGCGAATCTGATTCATTATCTGACAGGCACAGAAGACGTCGAACAAGACGAGTTTTTGGAGCAATCTCTACCCGCAAAAATCCAAGGTCTAAATCGGTACGATAGATGGTACACCTATCGGGAATACGTGGCTCTATTTCCCGACTGGAAAGCGAATGCAACTTTTCAATCCGTTCCCAATGTCGGCCACTCATCCGCTCAGATGTTTGCATCGAGACAGGTCATACAAATTCTTTTTAGAAAGTCGAACCGCCCTATAGCCACGCCTGTATCGCCTGATCTTGCACTTAAAGCCCGGTCACTGGACTCATTTTATCAATCGAAGTGAACGCCGGCTGATGTCGTAGTGAGTAAGTTGCTCTCGTGAGTATTACTATTCTGATTCAAGTAGAACCAAAGACTTACATTTTTCCAGTTCGACAAGTTCTCTCACCGGTAGGAGAATGAATCAGGGCACTTTACTCGACTCTCTTGTGAAGGCTTCCCGAATTCACAGCCGGTGGCTTGCTAAATGTGCTGTGCTGATTGCTATACACTGCGACAGCGTGAAGTCATCCTCGCATGAAGGGCGTTTATCAATGGGTACGACAGCATCAGACGTAGTCCAATTTCCTTTCCGAAAGACGCCCCAAATAAGAAGGTCGCGTCGGTGGAGGTTGGAGGAGAAGAAGGGGCCGGATTACTCGTCCGATTCGCCGGGCGGATTGATCAGCTTGACCGTTAAGTCCGTGATTTCCGTTTCAAAGATTCCTTCGTAACTGTGCGCCTTAAACGCGAAACCAGATGGAGCCGCGGTATAGGCCTGTGACTGCCATTGCTCTCCCGATTCCACCATCAGCAGACACCCCCCTTTCAACTTTAAAATCTGGAACCGCATCGATTTGGAAGGATCGATTGGAGTAGATTTCAAAAAGGAGTCGTTTCGCTGGAGGTAGACTTCATTGCGTTTCGTGCTGTAAAACAGGCTGACCTCATCCTGAGGCGCACGACAGTTCGCAATGACTTTAAAAACTCCCTGCCCCTTGAACTTCAATGTGCCACTAATAACGGCATTCTCAAATCCGAATGGGCAAAGAAGTATTTTATTATCCCCCTCCTTCATGCGGATGCGAAGGATATCGCCTTCCGCTGAGGCAATATCGGACATACGGGCGAAGGATTGTATAAATATCTCAGGCGTGATTTTGATCTCTTTTTCTTTTTGAAGCTTACGCCCCAGATCGATGCCGGCCTGAATTCTTAGATAATCCTCCATTACTTCCGGATCGGATTTGTCCCAGTTGTCCGTAATTTCTTGAGCCCGGTCTAAATCTCCCTGACTCATAGTGGTTTGCAACTCGCACCATTGCTGCGTCTCTCCGCTGGCCGTTTGAGACAACGCTAAATCGTGATAATAATAAGTAATACCTTCCGAAGGCCACACATCGTAGTTGTAGCCATTCTTCTTGAGATCGATAAGAACGGGAGAGACCTCTTCAAAGTGTTCTCCATAAGCCCCGTACAAGGCGTATTGATTACGAATAAAGTCTTTTCGGCTGTCGTTGATTTTAACCGTTTTCTGGGACGCTTCATAATAAGTTCGTATCACCTCCCAAACTAGTTCGTCCTTGAAAAAGGGATGGGATATTCCATTGATGATGGCTGGGTCCGCCAAGTCTTCAAGCATCTTAATGGACAGCTGCGGAATTCCGAGATCCCATTCATCTGATTCAGCACACTGCAGAGCGAACTCCAAAGAATTCTTCATTTCGCCGCCCCAACGGGGCTGCATCGCCCGGAAGTAGTCCAGCCACGCCGAGCGACATCGAGGACGCAATTCGATCACACTATTAAAATGCTGTCTCGCAATTTCCTGCTCTCCCATTTCCGTTCCGTATTCGATCCCTGTTAAATGAGATTGCCACCCGTCCGGATTGAAACGCAACGCTTTTTCCATCAATTCATAAGATTGTTCGTTCCGTTCACTGAATATCTGCATCGCTTCCGGCGAAGTCTCCGACACGAAACCGGTTCCGCGTACATACCACCCCAGTTTGCGAACCGCTCGGGACAACACATGCATTTCAGGATAGGTATCCGCTACTAGAAACCACTCATCGATGAAATGATCCACCACTTCCGTCTCACAGGCAGCAAAAAGATAGGTCGAGAGGGAGCGAAGATAATCAACATCCGATTTGAGTTCTTTCGCCCGCTTAATGACGCGCATCAGTCGGACAGGTTCGATGGCACGGAAGGAATAGGCGGTCAACGAGGTGATCAGGTCGAGGTCAAGTTCATCCTTATGCTCCAGAAGAATTTCGGTCACCTTCTGCTTTTCACCGCTCTGGCTGAAAGTAAGTATCCAACCAGCCAGGCATAAAGGGTTCTCGCTGAACAATTTCACCTGATTTTCCTCTGATAAGCTTGCCCTCGCCAGAGTGTCCAGTCGCTCGACCGCGACGCGATTTTTCAGCTGCGGGACTTGAAGATAAGACCGCTCTTCCTCTGTTAATTGTGCGTCCTGATCTTTAAACATCTCCGATGCGATTCGGTTCGCCAGCATCGGATATTCTGCCTCAGTGAGAGTTCCCCGGTAGATCTCTTCCTGTTCCAGTTCGCCCGCGAATGCACGATTGATCGTCAATTCATAGCTATCATCGGTGCTGGTCAGAATCGGGAAGTAATAGACGTCCGCATCTAATGAATCGGCATAAAGTTCGATCTCATCGTCACTGATTTCAAACCCCTTCTTATATTCTCCGCCGCCGCGGAAAACTGTGTTGTACCAGAAAGAGCTTGAATGCGAGAGACGACGAGGACAGAACTCGTACAGGAAATTAGCATGCGTTGAAATACCCAGGCCATTCTCACCGATCTGGCCAGTCGCGTCTACCAGCGGGAAGACCGCCGCAGAGGGAAGCAGTTCTGATTCCGGCTCGCTGAACGCCTTGTCGATCATTTCGATCCATTCCTCAGTCGTCAATTCCCGTAACTGTGCCGAGAGCGACGAAGATGACAGCATGATTCCAACGAATAAACAGACTCGCACCGTCATGCGATGCCAGGCGGATGAGGGAATGCAGGACATGTAAACTCCACAGTGAGGTCTGCGGCTTCCCGAGAATTAACGTTAGAAGCCTGAGATGGATTCATTCAGTTTCGATCGCGACAGCTCTCGATAGCCTTTCCCCGAGCCCTAAAAAGGAAGCATCGAGTTAAGTCCAGTTTGCAATCTGGATACTCGCGTATTATCAACTGATGCTAGTTAGTATACCGACGTGAAATCAGAAACTCTACGAGTTCCTCACAGCGGTGAACGGTTTTTGACAAGTCGCCCCCTGTTCAATCATGATCACCCATAAGGGTACTCCCTGAAAAACCCGTTCTCCTATCATTTAATTTTCTCGTAAATCGCCAGTGCCGCTTCACGGGCCTCCTGATGATCGACGAGTGGCTCGGGGTAGGTTTCTCCTAACGAGATCCCAGCATCTTTCAAGACATCTTTCGGCGCCTCCCAAGGTTTATGAATCCATTTGTCAGGTAATTCACTGAGTTCAGGAATCCACTGTCGTATGTACTTTCCACTTGGATCATACCGCTCTCCCTGAAGGACCGGGTTGAAGACACGGAAATAGGGGGATGCATCCGCACCGCTGCCAGCGACCCATTGCCAACCCAGCGTATTGTTCGCTAAGTCCGCATCAACAAGCGTGTCCCAGAACCATTCCGCTCCTGATTTCCAGTTCTGGAGAAGATCTTTCGCCAAAAACGAACCCACAATCATCCTCACTCGGTTATGCATCCAACCTGTTTCCCATAACTCGCGCATCCCGGCATCGACGATTGGATACCCAGTCATTCCCTGCTGCCATTTCTTGAGATCTTTCGCATTATTATCCCAGGGGAAGTCATCGAACTTGGGTTTAAGCGATTTTTCCGTCGTGTGGGGAAAGTGATACAGAATGTGGTAACCAAATTCCCGCCAACCTATCTCACTGAGGTAAGTATCGGCTCCGGGTTGTCCGTTATCTTTCCGTTTCCGGTTAAGGTGAACTTGCACCGCATGACAGATCTGTCGTGGGCTGATCTCACCAAAGTGCAGGTGAGGAGACATCCGCGAGGTTCCGCTCTTCGCAGGAAAGTCTCGTTCTCCTTTGTAATCGTCGATGCCGTTTCGAATGAAATTACTCAGGCTTTCATGTGCTCCCTGTTCCCCGGGTGTCCAGTATTCATGAAACGAGTCCGCCCAATCGAGTTTCGGTAACAAATTAAAATCATCAAGCTTGCAGGATTCGATTCTTACCTTCTCAAATGAAATGGCTTCCGGTGCAGAGAGCGGTTTGTCCGGATCAATACTGGCGAGAACATTCTTCCAAAAAGGCGTGAAGACCTGATACGGATCACCTTGTTTCGTTTCAACTTCCCATGGTTCACGTAGCAGACTGCCATTGAAACTGTGGACTTCAATTCCGGCGTCTTTCAGCGACTTTTTCAGTCCAGAGTCTTGCTTGATAGCGTCAGGCTCGTAACGACGATTCCAGTAAACAGCCTCCACATCGTGCTCTCTAATCAACCGTTCGATGACAGACTGAGTCGGCTCTCTAAAGAAGAACAATTCTCCACCCTGCTTCGCGTACTGATTCCCAAGCTCCAACAAAGAATGGTGGAGCCACCAGCAACTCGCTGAACCCGCATCGCACGCCTCTGATTCTTGGCGGTTCCACACAAAAATGGGAATAAGTAGCCGACCCGATTCAATTGCAGAGACGACGGCCGAATTATCCCCAAGCCGTAAGTCCCTCCTATGTAATACGATACAGATTTTTTTCGACTCAGACATAACTGACTTCCTTTAATAACCTAGTAGTGCTTTTCGTTTGACTATAGTCGACCTGGTAACAAATGAACGTTTTGGACGTTTTTTCATTTGATTCCCTGTCGACTTTGGCTATCATAACAGGACACAGGCTCGTTTTGGATGTTTTCAAGGACAAAACAATGCACATTACACTCGAAAAGAACGATTTGCACGATTCCGAGGCGGTTAGTGAAAACTGGTCAGCTTCGGATGAGACTATTATTTACGACCCTGCAGTTGAAAAAATGCTGATGCAGGAGATCGGCTATATTTATGATGATGAGTTTGAGAAGCTCTCGCTAACCAAAATCAAATCCGAGTTGAGTAAGACTGACTTATACGAAGGAATTGATGGTTCAGCAGTTGCCTCGCCTGATTTCCCATCTTATCTGGCTGCGTTGTACGATATTCCATTACTAACTGTAGATGGAGAACGTGTCCTGTTCCGTGCCATGAACTATTATCTTCATCTTGCTAACCAGAAGCGTTCATCACTCAATTCTCGACGCTATACCAAACGCCAGATTGTTCGGATTCAAGAGCATCTGCAAACAGCCTCCGACCTTCGACAACAGATCGTTAAATCCAATTTACGACTGGTCGTTTCGATTGCCAGAAAGTATTCACAAAATCCTCATCAGCTTGAGGAGATGATATGTGAAGGCAATTTCATTTTGCTGAAAGCGGTCGATAAGTTCGACTATGCCTTAGGATATCGATTCAGCACCTACGTAACCCATTCCGTGCAGAGACATTTATTTCGATTCATGAAAAAGCGACAGCGGATTCGAACAAATGAAGTCGATTTCCCTGACTCACGCTCTTACGAGAATCTGGGGATTGAGGAGGCTGAAGACTCCTTATTGGAAGCGACCCGTTCCGCACACAACCTGATGGATTGCATGAAAGATGTGCTGGATGATCGTGAACAGTTTTTGATCCGAGAGCGATTTGGCTTTGACGGAGATGGAAAAACTCGAACACTGAAAAGCTTGGCTGGAGATATGGGAATCTGTAAAGAGCGTGTTCGACAATTACTCAACAAAGCGCTCAACAAACTGAATGAATTTGCTGCCGAGAATCCTAACGTTATCAACCCTCTATAATGTTTCCTGACTCACAGCATTGCTGTTCCGTACTTCATTGTTCAGAAATACTTTTACTATGAGCTGGATACTGAAACTTCATCTTGGTTCAACCCTGTTTATGACAGGCCTTATCTGGTTCGTTCAACTAGTGCATTACCCACTATTCGTTAGAGTCGGCGAGTCTGATTTCTCATCATACGCACGAAGCCATCAGATGCGAACATCGATCGTGGTGATTCCGGCGATGCTCTGTGAATTAGTGACAGGCTTCTTTCTTTTATTGTTTCCTGTGAATCAAGTCCCAATCGACTGGGCTTACGTTAATGTGATCATGCTGGCTGGCATCTGGATGTCAACTTTCTTTCTACAAGTTCCCTGTCATACTAAACTGACCACGGGCTTTAACTTGGACACCTGCAACCGACTCGTCTCCGGTAACTGGATCCGAACATTACTCTGGTCAGTTCGCAGCATTACTCTTCTCTACTTGCTGACGAATGGAAGTCAGTCATGAATGCGAAACAACGAATTGAATCTACTCCGGTCCAAATCGATTGCAAGTCCTCAGGCTCCTCTGATAATCCCAACACCGATCACCGGCTCGCGATTTTCTATGATGGCGATTGCCCATTATGTCGCCGCGAGATTGAAATGATTCAACGGAAGGACAAGGAGGAGAAGTTGTGCTTCGTAAATATTGCAGCGTCTGAATTCAAAGCGGAAGATTTTGATAAAACCCGCCAGCAACTGATGGCAGAATTACACGCGCGAAAAGCAAACGGTGAGTGGATTAAAGGCGTCGAAGCATTCCGCCAAATGTATACGTTAATCGGTTGGAAAGGGATCGTCAGAGTTTCTCGGCTCCCTATTATTGAACCGCTGCTGAACTGGGCTTATAGAATCTTTGCCCGGAATCGCCTATCTCTAACGGGACGACGTGGCGCATGCAATGAAGATCTCTGTCAACGCGATTAAGTTCGCGGAGAGAATAGCATCGCACCGGATCCTCAAGCCATTTTCATCGTCACCTATCGAGGACGATGAAAGCCTACCAACCTATTCGCTCGGCGATTACCAGTTATTAAGTTCCATTTGGGTCCATTGCTTGTCGAATGGAAAAGAAGCTTTGCGCAGTATCTTTGCTCCGGAACAATAGAAGTTGTGTTGTGTGAACCGGCACCACACAAGTTTAGCGACCATTAATTCCTGTTGGTGTTCCGTCGTAGGCAGGAGCACGGCAACTTTACGATGAACGATTGGGCGTTCATGGAAAAAAGCAAAGCCTCCTGTCGAAACGTTCTTACAGACGACGATGCCCGGATCTCCGATCGGCATTTCCTGTTCATTGCAAACAGGTACTAACAGCAAGTCGGACTTATGCGGAACCCGATGGTCCCGGCGCTGATCGTACCGAAAGAACGACTTGCTCCAACTGGCGGTCAGTTGTTCTGTATTGTCTAGTAAACGCACGACCCGCTCTTCCAACTCGACGGCGGTTGGAACATTTCCCAGACTATTCCGGTCTATCGGAAATGTTTCAGGAAGTTCTGAATCGGAAAGTTGTATTTCGTCCGCCGATGTTGATTCACTGCTCATAGAGAACAAGTCCTGCAAATGTGAATAAGGAAAACAACCAGAATAGGCCATTCCCTGCTCACGACGATTTAAAGCCAGGACAGGGGAGGTGAAATCGTCGTGAATTTGATGTTTGGCAGGTCGAATTTCGATCACATAGTGTACAGAATAGGACACAATTCGATTTCAACCTACTACTCCAGAGCAGTCAATTGATCCAGAGTGATACAGAAACTTAGGTCACAATTGCAGGATTGGCAAATAATTAACGATTTCCGTCTCCGTTCAGGTTATCGGCATCACATTGGCTTCCATTGGTCTGCGAATCAACAAAAAAAGACCTCCACCTAATCAGGTGGAAGTCTGCTTCTTCCTTTATTTAGCCTGAGACATCAGGCCTATCAAACAACATTTCTTATTGAGCACCCGGTACTGGTGGAGCCAGCACGGTCGCTTCGGTGACAACATCGACTTCGATCGGGTTCGAAGCGGCACCATCACCACGGATGACAAGAATCTCTGCAGATTGGTCGTCAGCACCGATAGGGATATTGGGAACCTGGAAACGAATTCCCAAGTCATACCATCCGTAAATTTCAGCTGGATACTGCTCTCCCTCGTAAACCATGAAGAGTTCACCTGGTTCTGGACCAAACCCTTCTCCTGCGATATTCACGATGGAACCCATGGGAACAGTGTCCGATTCCGGAGCGAAGGCCCATGGGTCAATCGGCAGAATCTCTTGATTGTTAAGCCCGATTCCATTGTTCTCACGGAACACATCATTGACTTCACGACCACTATCCACGATCACGTGCAAGAAGGAGAAGGGAACTTTACGATCCTGCTCATCTCTTCCCATCACATTCACCTCAAATGGAAGTCGAATATCGACAGAGGTGACCTCATCCGCTTCAAGTCGTTCAACTCGCACGCCTTCCTGAGGAAGACCGTCTACAGGACGATCATCGGTGGAACCGAGTAAGGTCACATTGAAACCCTGTTCGATTGGTGCCGAGCTATTGTTACGAACCCAAACGCGATAGCGTGGTCCCAATTCTTTTTCAACGTGTCCCGAATCAACAAATCGAACAGCCAGTAACTGGACATCAACTTCGTTAGGACTGGCAACTTCTGCTGGTGGAACATCCACCCAGGTGCCACTAGTCGCGACAGGTAATGGTTGCCAAACAGGGGTTTCATAGTATGTCCAGGCAGGAGCCGGTTCACAGATGATAGGACGAACGATGATTGGGCGTGGGTCACAAATCGGGTAACAGTGATCCCACCAGCTCCAACTCACCCAGTTGCTCCAACGAGGAGTCCAGGTATAGCGGGGATAGAAACCAGGACCGGCGTACCATGAACTGAAGTGCGTATGAGTAAAGTCACGGTGAACACCACCAATGTGACGTCGATTACGCCATCCACCATTGTTTCGAAGGTCTACAGTCAGATCGAGACGACGGTTCAAGTCACCACGACGTTGATAGTCGAATTGGCGGCCCAGGTTGACACGACGACCGATATCAATGTTGGCGATTCGATCCAGTTTCTCAGGACGAATCACGCGATCAATCCCATTGAAACGGACATCGCGATCACGATTGTCACCGTCTCGTGCAATCAATTTCCCCCCTTTGAAACCATGGTCGTTGATATTTCTGATGAAGTCTTTGTTATCTTTTCGATCGACTTCAAACTTAGGTAAACGCTTGCCTTTCAGGTCTTTGCGATCGACTTTACCACCATCAGACAAAAGTCGTTGACGGTCGAAGGTCGGAAGTTTGTCCATTTTAGGATCGTCACGAAAGCTTGGTCCTCGACCATCTTTTCCCTTATTGAATCGGTCACGAATGTTATTAGCATTCTGATTGTCCTTGGAATTGTTGGAGCGATTTTCGAATCGATCCCTCAAACCTTTTCCCTCTCCGTTGCGATCAGGTTGTTTCATGTCCGGACGAATGTTTTTACCGATATCGCCTTTGTCATTCCCTTTTCGGTCCAGCAGATTGCCGGGATCAGGACGATTGTTGTCAGGTCTGTTTCCATTCTCTTTACCAGGATTTCGAAGTCGGTCGCGTAAGCCACTGACGTCTTTGTTACCGATCTTGTTTCGATTGTCGTTTCCGTTGGACTGTCCTGGTTTCAACTGACTCGAATTGGAAGGAGGGTTTTTAGAACTGTTCTGCACGTTTCCCCGGTTGCTATTTCCCAAATTGATTCCATTGTTGCTCCCGGGATTACTAAGCCGATCCCTTAAGGAATTGCTGTTGTTTTGATTCGTACTTGGACGTTGAAAGTTCGGTTTAGTTTGTATATTTGGATTACGGTTTTGACCACGATTCAGATCTCGCCGTGAGTTGTTGCCAATACTCGGAACATTATTCGATCCATTCGAATTTCCTCGATTGAAACTTGGAGGATTCTTGGATCCTGAGTTCGGTGCTGTCGGGGGTTTGAATGTTTGTTGTGGAGATTGACCACGATTAAAACTTCCGCGGTTACGGATACTTTGCGATCCATTTTGGGTAGACTGACCATTGGACCGGGGAGAGAAGCTGCCACGAGACGAATTTTTTGAAGAGGAATTCGGTTGAGTGAAAGATTGGCTACGGTTGAACTTGCTGGAGTTGCCCCGATTGGAACTTCCCCGATTGGTATTCTGCGATCGATTTTGAGTCGATTTAGAATTACCTCGCGATTGGCTGGAAAACTTCCTAGCTGACTGTTGAGGCGACTTCTTACCGCCTGAGCGTTCTTTTTTGTCAGCCCCATGCACATCAGCCATGACGAGGCCCAAGGCAAGCAAGCTCCCCATCGTGTAGATCAGAAAGCGGCTAGGCAGCCTGAGTTTAAAGCGTGCGGATGAGAGAGATTTCGTCGTCATGAGAAGTGCCTCCGGATTGGAAGGTTAGAAGTGAAAGAGATGGAGTACCAAGGAGTATTGCGCATAGCATGCCAAACTCATTGATATCCGGCGCACCTGGGAAGAAGGGAGTTCATCTACCGGTATATCACGGATTTAAAGCGTATGACACCATAATCAGAAGGATCGATTTAAAAGTTCCACACTCGCCAATGCGTTGTCAATTTGATTTATCTCGATCTTTTTGACAACATCTTTGACTGACATTGGGTAAGGAGAAAGACTAAATGCCATGGTTCAAACCATGAGATTTAATCGTTAATAAGATCACAACTGGAACATACGGTCGGGGGAACAGGGGCGACTTTACGAAACGTGAGGTTTTTTCGAATCAAGTACTCTGGGAGAAGATCAATGTTGTAAAGTAGTAACACTGGATGTTATGCGGGGAAAATGGTAAATTTTAGGCTGGTTTGCTCTAAAAAACCCTTAGCGCCGTGTGCCCGACCAACCTGAATCAATTGTGGGTCAATTGGTTCAACCTAATTAAGAATAGGCATGGTCGGTACTTACGTTGCCAACCTGATAACGTGCAATAACGATTCAAGAGGTTATTGATTGAGTGCAGAAAACTCGGTATAGTCGAGTTACACATCTGCCTATCTTGAATAACCTCCATATATACACATAAGTTCAACACAGCTATTTACGTAAAGCCTTTCAGAAGGTTGGGGAACACTTCTGAACCGAGGCGTCGACTGTTGTTATCTAGCGACCACGGAGGTTCGCACCACTCAGGGTATAAAAGTCACCAAATGGAATATCTACTCCTTTCGGGTGCATCTGGACTGCTGGGAACGTATTTGATGCACGACCTGATGGGTCGTGGGGTCAAACTTGCGGTACTGGTTCGTTCCAATCGAATGGCCTCCGCAGCCCAACGTGTGGAAACTCAACTCGCGTTTTGGGAAAAGCAGCTGGGTCATACATTGCCGCGCCCCGTGATATTAGAGGGTGATCTCTCGTCATCGACATTAAATATGTCGGAGGCCGACCTGAAGTGGGTGGAGAACAACTGCAAGGCATTCATGCACAATGCTGCGAGCCTGACCTTCTACGCAAAAGATGAAGTCGGTGAGCCCTGGAAATCCAACAGAGAGGGAACTCGCAATGTACTCGCCTTCTGCAAAGAGCGTGGCATCCGAGAGTTCCATCACGTTTCCACTGCTTACGTTTGTGGAAAACGTCGGGGCGAATTAATTCGAGAGACCGACGTTGATGTCGGTCAGGAACCGGGTAACGATTACGAACGAAGTAAACTCGATTCGGAATTAATGGTACGTAGCGCCGACTTTATCGATTCGCTTACCGTTTATCGTCCGGCCATTATCGTCGGTGATGCCAAAACGGGATATACCACGACCTATCACGGTTTTTACGTTCCGCTCAAACTGATCGCGACCTTGCTTTCCAAAGTCGCTGCAGGAAGCGCGTCTCAGGAAATGATCAAAGCGGGTATCCGCATGGGAAGCGTGCGTCTGCAACAGGCATTAAATGTTACCGGCGACGAACAGAAAAACTTCGTTCCGGTCGACTGGGTTTCTGCTTGCATGACCGAAATCTACTGCAATCAGGCAAATCATGGCCAGACATATCATCTGACTCCGCGGAATACCGTTCCTGTAACGATTTTCCAAAAGGTCTGGGAAGAGATCTTCTTCGAGTTCAATGAACTCCCTAAGGGTGAAAACAGCGACGCGACGATTAACTTCGATGAGTTCGAAAGTTACTTCGTCAATCAAATGAAAACATATCAGTCTTACTGGGGTGACGATCCTCAATTCGACTATAGCAACCTGGATAAAGCCTGCCCCAACCTGCCCTGCCCGACGATCGATGAAGAGATGATGAGGAATCTCTGTCGGTTCGCCATCAAGGACAACTTTGGCTGGCCGAAACCCCCCGTCGTTAAACCGGAAGCAACTGTGAACAGCTATATGGAAAACAAATTTCCAGAAGCCTCACCGTCCGGTAATACCGAACAGCACAATTACTCTCTTTGTGTCAGTGGCGAAGGGGGAGGTGATTGGGTGATCCGGGTAGAAGGTGGCACGATTATATCGGCTGAACGGGGAACAGGTTCAAAAAGCGAGGGGAATCTATGCCTGAACATGCACACGTTCCTACGTCTCACCCAAAAAGAAGTTACAGTTGAAGAAACCATTCAGACTGGACAGTTGCTCGTGGAAGGTTCCGAGACCAACGATGCCGTCAATCTACTGAAACAGTTAATTGAAGAAGACTCTTCTCTTACGGCAAATCGTTCTCAGTCTGTCACGATGCATACTTGAGACACATCCTGCTTGCGGCATTAAAATTGCGTTCTTAACCGTTGGCAATCCTGACAAAGACATCAACAGTAATACACCGGATCATATAACAACTAAGTACTTTTTGTACCTGGAGCATTAACGTGAGTTCAACGATCAACCCGGCAGGGTCCGCAGCAGGACATCCTCAAGGTCAAGGCCAAGCTCAGCCACAAATCATTCACTTTGACGCCACGATTCGCCGCAAAGATAAAATGCGAAATAAGGCGATTGGCACACAGCCCAATGCCCCCGCGTTAAACGGCCATGCCGTCGCGGCTGTTCAGCCGGCTATGCCTCAGGCTGCTCCTGCACCAGTACAACCCACTCCTGCTCCAGTCCAGGCAGCTCCGGCGCCCGTGACAGCCGCACCAATGGCAGCCACTCCTGTGCAACCAGCTGCACCTGCTCCGCAAGCAACTGCAGCAGCCAGCCCGGCTGCAGTGGACAACAGCAATAAAAAGAAACTCACGATTCCGGAACTCGAACAGTTCCTGATTGACTTCGTAGTCGAGCAAACCGGTTACCCGGCCGAGATGGTCGAACTGGACGCCGACCTGGAAGCCGACCTCGGCATCGACAGCATCAAAAAAGCTCAGATGTTCGGAGAAATTGCTGAACAGGTTGTTCTGGATGTCGAAATCGAAATGTCCGCAGATATGTCTCTGGACGACTTCCCGACTCTGCGAAGCATTATCGAATTCATCACGACACCGAAAGCAGCACCGGCCAACGGTACTGCCGCTCCGGCGGTTGCCGCACCAGTCGCTTACGCCTCACCGGTTGCTGCCCCTGTTGCAGTAGCTCCTGCTACACCCACCCCTGTTCAGCCAACTCCGGCTGCTCCGGTACCCGTCGCCGCGAGACCAGTTGCCCCCGCAGCACCTGTTCCAGTTCAACCAGTCGCGGCTGCTCCAGTAATGCCTCAGCCCGTACAAACAGTGGCACCGACAGCACCTGCTGCACCCGTCACCGCCTCACATGCACCAGCAATGAGTAACGGTGCTGCCGCAACTTCAACCGTGCCAAAGAAAAAGCTGACTCCAGCAGAACTGGAACAGTTCCTGATCGACTTCGTCGTTGAGCAGACCGGTTATCCCACTGAGATGGTGGAGATGGATGCCGACCTGGAAGCCGACCTTGGTATCGACAGCATCAAAAAAGCACAGATGTTCGGTGAAATCGCAGAGCAAGTCGAACTCGAAAAAGAGATCGAACTGACTGCAGATATGTCGCTCGATGATTTCCCAACATTGCGAAGCATCACCGAATTTATTCAGCAGTCCTAAAGACTGACGGACTGACCGGAAGTACTTGAGCTCTTTCCAGTGCTTCCGGAAAAAAGGCAGAGAGATCTGCGATTCAGTCCATAGATTTCCTACACCTGAATTAACCCAATCGAAACGGTCGCGCCCTCGGTGCGTCCTTTGGGTTAGGGCACAATTAAATAAGTTTGAGGGACTCTGTCCCTCTTTTTCGCATTTCATCATTACTGTTGAATGTAGTTCAAAACAAAAGAACGACCTGACCATGCAAAACAGCTCAGATAAACCATTGGCAATCGTCGGACTGGCTTGTCGTTTACCCGGTGCAGACAACATCGATGAATACTGGGACATGCTCATCAATGGCAAAAGCCAGTTGGGAGAACTTCCCATTGAGCGATTCGATCCGGAACTACATTACAGCCCCCGCAAAGATGACCCCACCCGGTCCTACACGCGACTCGGCGGTATCGTTCCAGATCGCCCAACCGATCTCAATAAATGCCCCCTGCCTGCCGATTCTCTCGAACGATTTCACAAACTGCATCTGAACCTCTGCGAAGTTGCCTACGATGCTTGTGTAAACGCTGGATATGATCCGCTCAACATATCTCAGGGAAAATCGGGCGTCTATATCGGGCACACTCCTCCGGGTCAAACCGTTGGCAAACTGATTCACGCCTATCAGATTGAACACTCTACAGAACTCCTGAAGTCGTCGGAAAGCCTCGCTGCTGCCGCTCCTGGTCAGACGGACGATGTCATCCAGGAAATGGTCGACACTGTCCGTAACGAGTTTCCAGAAGATCATCCGGCATTCAAAATCTGCTCGAACGCTTACCACGCCGCTGGCGCCATTTCATCAGCCTTCAAACTGGATGGTCCTGCGATGGCGTTTGACGCCGCGTGTGCTTCCGGTATGAGAGCCTTCGCCGCTGCCAGTCATGCTCTGCAGTTGGGTGAAATCAACATGGCGTTGATCGGGTCAGCTTCTTACAGTAATTCGGATACACTGACGCTCTTCTCACAAGCCCAGTCCGTGAGCCCAACTGGAACTCGTCCTTACGATAACAATGCTGATGGTTTGATCGCTTCCGAAGGGTATGTCATCTTCGTGATGAAAACTCTGGAACAGGCCATCGCAGATAACGATGACATCAAAGCTGTCGTACGCGGCGTAGGAGTTTCTTCCGACGGCAAAGGCAAGAGCCTGTGGGCACCACGTAAAGAAGGCCAGATCGAAGCAATCAAACGTGCCTACGGTGGGGACCTCTCCCCTTCGCAGCTGCAGTACCTCGAAATGCACGCCACCTCAACACAGGTTGGCGACGCCACCGAGATGGAAGCCATTACGCAGATCTTCAAAGATCAACTCCCGGAAGGTTATCAGATTCCGGTTGGAAGCGTGAAAGCGAATGTGGGGCACACGCTGGAAACAGCCGGTATGGCGAGCATCGCCAAGACCATCCTGGCCATGAACGAGGGGCTCATTCCGCCTCAGATCAACATCACAGAACTCAACAAGAATATTCCTTGGGACCAGATTCCTTTCTACGTCCCACTGCAAGCCTACCACTGGCCAGAACCTGCTCCCGGAAAACCTCGGCTTGCCGCCGTGAACGCATTTGGTATTGGTGGCCTAAACGTGCACGTCGTATTGGAAGGTTATCAACCAGAATACTCGAAGGCGCTCGTCAAGAAACAAAAACCCGAAGTGAAACTTGACGCCGATGATGAAGCCATCGCCATCGTAGGACGAGGCGCGATTCTTCCCGGAGCACGCACCATCGAAGCTCTGTGGGATCAACTCAACAGTGGCCAGGACTTCTTTACCGATGCTCCTGCCAGCCGTTGGAACAAAGAGTTGGGAACAAGCAAACCAGGCGAAGATGACCGCTGGTCCATTCCCATCACGACCGGTGCCTACATTACCGACTTTGAATACGACTGGAAGAAACACAAAGTTCCTCCCAAACAGATTTTGAGCGCCGATCCTCTGCAGTTCATGCTGCTCGATGCCACCGACCAGGCCCTGCAGGAAATTGGCTACCCCGAAAAACCGCTCGATAAAATGCGAACGGGAGCCATTGTCGGAACCATCTTTGGGGGTGCGTTCACGAACGATCTACAACATGGTTTAAACCTGACCCGCAACCGGAAAATGCTCTCCGATATCCTGCGTGGTAAAGGAGTCGCCGAAGATCAGATCGAAGCGGTTGCCGAAGAGTTTCAGCAGCAAATCCTGAAACGATACCCAGCGTTGATCGACGAAACAGGCAGCTTCACTGCCAGCACGCTTTCTTCACGCTTAACCAAAACATTCGACCTGATGGGCGGCGCTGTTGCCGTCGATGGTGGAGAATGCAGTTCATTCGCCGCTTTGGCAACCTGTATCGATATTCTGCGATCGGGTGAAAGCGACGTCATGATCTGTGCCAGCGGTCAACGCGCTTGTGACTTCGCCAGCTACCAGATGCTCAAAGTCAATAACCTTCTCTCCCATCAGGAAACCTCGCACGGCCCCTTTGGTAAAGACGCCGATGGTGTCATTCCAGGTGAGTCCGTTGGCGTGGTCATTCTCAAACGTCTGTCAGATGCTAAACGGGATGGCGATAAGATTCACGGCATCATTCGTGGCATCGGTTGCTCACGTAAAGATGACCTCGCCGAAGGCCTGCAATCCGCCATGGAACGGGCACTCGAAAACGCCGGCATTAATGCAGAGAATGTCTCACTTGTCGAAACAGCCACCGGTGGTGCTCCTGAAGAATCACGGGCAGAAATTGATGCACTGACCAAAGTCTACGGATCCAACGCCCGCCGGGCTCCGCTCTACCTCGGTTCGGCTGTCGCAATGTACGGTCACTCACGCGGCGGGTCAGGAATGACATCCTTACTCAAATCAATGGGTGAACTGGCAAACACAACATTGCCATCATCACCCAATATGGATAACTGCGCAAATTATCTGGCCGACCAACAGAACACACTCTGCCCCGTCAGCGAGAACACCGCTCTAGTGGGCCTGAACGAAGACGGAAAAGTTTACGCCGGCATCGATTCCTACGCTGAATCCGACGTCTGCTACCATCTCATTGTGGAAGGACCGACAAAACTGTCTTACGAACCCGAAAACCTGACCACGACACCGGCTGCTGCATCTTCACAACCAGCCGATACTCCTAGCTCCGAATCATTATCATATGGGGAATATTACATTGCCCGCGTGAGTGCTGTTGATTGGGATGAACTGAACCGAAAGATTTCAGGCTTGGCGAAGACCGATTGGCGTCACAGCAATTTCACTGCCGGTGAAAGCTGTCGCTTAACGATCGTGGCTCGCAACGACGAAGAATTTGCTAAGAAGATCACCCTACTGCAGAAATCATTCACGTCAGCATCTGCCCCGACAATCCTGGCAGAACGTGGTGTCTTCCTGCAACAGATCACGCACAAAGCGAAAGTCGCATTCTGTTTTCCCGGACAGGGATCGCAGTTCAAGAACATGCTGAGCGATGTCATCGAGTACAGCCCCGCAGCAGCTCACGCCTACAATGCCGTGAACGCCGCATTGACTGCTCATAATCTGCCCAGCTTCGACGCCCTATCCGGCGAACAAGAATGCAGTCTCGACGACGTCTCACAGGTACAACTGTCAGTAATCGCCGCTGATTACATTATGAGTGAAGCGATTCGCGAGATGGGTGCCCATGCCGACCGGGTCTGCGGTCATAGCCTTGGTGAACTCGCCGCTCTCCTCTGTGCAGGAAGTTGGAATATTCATGAGGCGATCAAAGCAACGAAAGCCCGTGTCGACGCCATCAATGCCACAGGCGAAGCCGCCGGCACCCTGTATTCGACAACAGCACCTCTCGATGTTGCACAACGATGTTGCTCCGACACACCGGGAGCCGTTTACGTTTCGCATTCCAACTCACCCGAGCAAACAGTAATTGGTGGAGCAGAGGAAGCTGCTGCCGAAGCGGCCAAAAGAATCGAATCAGAAGGTTTCAAAGCAATCAAACTGAAAGTTCCGGGCGCCTTCCACACTCCACTTCTGGAAAAAGTTCGCGAACCTTTCTTTTCGACCATTGATCAAATCGACTTGGAACCACCACGGACCCCTCTGTTGAGTAGCGTGACTAATAAATATGTCTCCGATCCAGCTGATATTCGCGACAATCTGAAATCACAACTGGTCACACCGATCAACTACGTGAGCTTGATCGAGCGATTCCTGAAGGAAGATATGGACCTCCTGATCGAAGTTGGTCCTGGACATGTCTTAACCGGACTAAACAAACGAATCGTCGGCAAACGACCAATCGTTTCCGTTGGTTGCAACCACGCGAAACGAAGTGGCCTCGAACAGCTCGCAATCGTCCGCGCCTGCCTCGAAGCTTACGGTTGTCTTAACTGGACCGATGAGCTGATTTCATCTGACATAGGAACCCGAGCAGACTCCACAACCGCCATATCAAACGTCGCTGGTCACTCATCAACCGGAGATGGAACTCTGTTTACCGATGAAGCACTCGTGCCAGTATTGAAACTGGCAGGGTCATCTTACGAGATGGGATACCAGCACGGAACAGAACTGAAAGCTGAAATTCGCCAACTCTTGCGTCGCTACACCAACCTGGCCGGAACTCGTTGGTCGCATCTGTTTGATGTTGCTGAACTAGCCAGTCAGTCTGACAAACTGTTTACGGCTGAAGCCTTGGAAGAACTTCGCGGTATCGCAGCGGGGGCTGAAGTCAGCTATGACAGCTTGCTCGCCCACAATATCCGACTCTTCCTCGATGCAGGTCAAGGTGGACTAACAGCCGCCGTTACTGCCCAAGCCAATCCTGACACCGGTTTGTTACATGCTGCGAACGAAGATGTTCGTAATGCTCTGCCACTGAATGACTGCCTGCAACGGGTTGCCCAGGTTCGCTCGCCTCAGGACGGCCCCAGCTACCTGACTTTCGCGATCGCGGGACAGGTCGGTTGCCTCACAGGTATCAATTCATCCGGTCTGGCGATCTCCATGACTTGTCTGCTGGATACGAAAGCAAACAGTCAGCCTGCTGGTCAGTTACAGACCATGCTGGTCAATGGTTTGCTGGCGAACGCAAGCGACATTGACTCCGCTCTGGAAATCATCAAGACACATAACACCCGAGGTGCCTGGACTCTCTGCATGAGCCATGCAGCAACGGACCGGGTCTGCTTCATTGAGTTTGACGGAGCCAACTATCATATCCGCCCCGCTCTCTCCTCTTTAATTGCCACCAACCATCAGCAATTGAACGAAGCTGCCGACAAGAACCTTACCGACTCCGAAGTGAAAGCGTCTCATCTGCGGTACAACCGCCTGCGAGAACTGCTGGGTGATGCCGGAAGCATTCCAGTTTCGGCCGAACGCTTCGGTCGAGTCCTGCGAGATGCACACGATCCTGAAAACCAGGACGACAGCAAACATCCAACTTTAAACAGCGTCAAACGGTCGGACAATCACATCAGCGTGATCATGCAACCCGCCTCCGGAAAAGTCTGGGTTACACCTGGCCCCAATGCGAACGGGCATCGCGATAATTTTTCAATGATTGATTTGTCAATACTATTACCCGAGTGGCAGTCGGTTAAAGCAGCACCAGTAATTGCTGCTGGCCAAGCCAACCAGGTATCAAATGTACCTGCAGAAGTTCAACAGACTTCTGGCAACCTGCCGAAGATTGAAACGGCACACGTCCAAGTCACTGTCGATCAATTACGGTCTGCCTGTGACAACGCTCTCAGTGCAGCACCTGACCAGGTCTGTCATCGACAACTCGTTCGCTTACTGGAACGTGATGCTGTGGCACCAGCCTTGCCCGCATTTCATGGCCCGGCAATCATCCATGGTGACAACGCCGATGCACTCGCTCTTAAAGCGTATCTCGAAGCCAACGGCGTCGGTGTAATGCTTCTTCCTTCGCGATTGCCCGCAGCAGACTGTGTCGCCGCCGTGGAAGCACAGTGGAATGTCGCACCCGCAACACACCTGTTCCTGATGACCGGTCGCGATGTTGATGCTATCACGACTCTGGAAGAATCCAACTGGGCCGATCGCCGCGAAGTCGGTGTCATTGCTGCTTATCAAGTTACTCAGAAATGGTTTGAATTTGCTTTCAAAGCCAAGATGCTCAATGAATGCACACTCGCCGCAGCCACCTCTATGGGTGGAGACTTCGGTCTGACTGGCGAACTAAGAAACGTCGAAGGGGGAGCGATCAGTGGTCTGCTGAAAGCGGTTCAAATGGAATCGCACATGCAACACCAGACTCCTGGATTCCTCGCCTGTGTTCTCGACTCGGAAAACACAACCGACTCCAACTTGCTGGCCCAACTGCTTTGCTCAGAACTGGCTGCCCGCCACACCGATGTCGAAGTTGCCTACAAACAGGGAGGTCGATATGTCGTGCGACCCTATGCTGAGTTCGCCCCCACCGAACAGAAAATCAATCTTCCGGCAGGATCGAACATTATCGTCACGGGTGGAGCCCGAGGGGTCACAGCCGTTGTCGCTCGCGAGATGGGAAAAAGATTCCCCGGAGTCAAACTACACCTGATCGGGTCTAGTCCTCTGCCCAGTCTCGCCGACAGCTACTACAGCATGTCAGAAGAAGAGCTGAAAGATGTTAAAGGGGCTGTTATGAAAGAAGCCCTGGCGAATGGTGAAAAACCAATGGACGCCTGGGGACGGTTCGAGAAAGCACTCGAAATCGGTCGCACACTTCGTGACTTCGCCTCCGAAGGCGTCAACGCAATCTATATCGGATGTGATATCAGTAACCGCACTGCCTTGGCCGAACTACTCAACTCCATTCGTACCGAACATGGCCCCATCAGTGGTGTCATCCACGGTGCCGGATTCGAAAAAGCAACCCGTTTCGATAAGAAACAGGAAGAACTCGTCCGCCGCACGATTGGAGCCAAAGTGGACGGTGCCGCCAACCTGCTCGCCTTAACCGAACAGGATCCGATTCAATTCCTCGTTGCCTTCGGTTCTGTCAGCGGTCGCTTCGGTGGCGTTGGTCAGACCGACTACAGCGTTGCGAACGACATGGTAGCAAAACTGATGGACTGGTCACGAACATCTCGCCCCAATCTTCCCACCGCTGTCTTCCATTGGCACGCCTGGGACGACGTCGGAATGGCCGTTCGCCCGGAATCACAACATATCCGCAAACTGCATAACATCAACTTCATGCCTTCTCTCGAAGGAGCGAAGCACTTGCTGGATGAAATCTCCAGCGGACTGACTCAAACGGAAGTGATCATCACCGAAGTGAACAGTTTTCGGTCACGCATTGAAGAAGATGCCCAACAACCTGGCCCGGCTGCTGTCGTCGATCAATCGATCGCACCAGTAATGGAAGAACCAGTACTACCACCGATGGTAGACCGAATCATCAGCCACATTTCTGGTCAGGAAATTGTAGTCGAAACAGAACTCGATCCGACTGCAGACGTCTTTCTGACGCAACATCAGTTCAAACAGCGTCCTATGTTCCCTGTTGTAGTCGCGATGGAAGCGATGGCCGAAGCAGCACAGTTGCTTGCCGGCCCCGACCTCAAAGTCATCGGTCTACGGGATCTGAAAATCATCAACAGCATTCGATTCCCCACCGATTCGAATGTGCTGATGAGGACGACTGCGACTCATCAGGCGGACGGAATTCATGTTCAGCTTGGAATCGATTACTACAACCGACGAGGGGTGCTGCTTCAACAGGACCGAGCCTGTTTCCGCTGTATCATCGATGTCGCACCGGAATTTGAGTCACTCAGCCGACCGGAACCGATCGAACCAACCCAACTCTTCCCCTGCACCTTCCCTCCACTGGAAGAGGCCGTGATCTATCATGGTCCCATCTTCCGCTCGATTAAGGACATGGGATCGGTTGAAGACCTGGGAATCGCCTACTTTGATACCCCCGACCTGAACGATGTCGCCGGACGTCGCGCTCGACCTGGCTGGATCATGCCTTCTTCACTGTTAGATGGCTGCTTTTTCGGCTGTGGAGCGTACTTGTGGGTCGTTCGATCTGGAGTCATTGCGATTCCTAATGGAATTCAACGAATCTCACTTTGTGGTTTACCTCAAACAGGCGAACGCTGTACAGCAACAGTTCGCTTCTGTGGTCAAGACGATCACCATGGTCGGTTTGATGTTGTCCTTTTCGATAGCCAGAACCGAGTCGTGCTCGAAGTTGAAGGATACGAGAACCACATCGTTCCGGGAGCCAACATGCAGGTCAGTGTCGAATCCGATCTGACCAAGTAATCCTATTATTAAAATAAACAATTTAAGATCGCCGCTCGCTCAGCGAATTTGAATTGAATCCAAATAAGATATTCCTCTACTTACAACAGACAAACAGATATTACCGGACCAGCCGGTTTCCAACTGACGAAAGGTTTAAAACCATGATTGACCTGACAGGCAAAATCGCTCTGGTAACAGGCAGCTCACGCGGTATTGGACGAGCCACCGCTTTGAAACTGGCTCAAGCCGGGGCGGATATCATCGTCAACTACGCCACATCTCAGGCCGCCGCCATGGAGCTGGCCCAGGAAATCCTCTCGATGGGTCGCCAGGTTTATGTCATCAAAGCCGACATGGGCGAAGAAGATGACATCGACTGCATGATGGACTTCATCAAAGAGAATATCGGGCAGCTCGACATTCTTGTCAGTAATGCCGCCACTGGTGGTTTCCGTCCCCTCCTCAAATCAAAACGGGCACACTTCCACACCGCGATGGATATCAACGTTCTTTCGTTGATCTTCCTGGTCCGTGCGGCATACCCGCTCCTCGCCCAATCACAAGGTCGCGGTAAAGTCGTCACGATTTCCAGCCACGGTTCACACATGGCTCTTCCCATGTACGGTCTGATCGGTGGCTCTAAAGCGGCTCTCGAAAGCGTTGCTCGGCACCTCACATTAGAAGTTGGTGATCACGTCAATGTGAACGTCGTCAAAGCGGGTCTGGTGGAAACCGACTCTACTCGTAAGATTCCATTCTCCGACCGTATGTTCGCCGAACGCGACACGAAGTCCATGATGGGACAGCGAGTTCTGGAAGCCGACGACGTCGCTAATACGATTCTCTTCCTGTGCAGCCCGCTCAGCGACCTCATTCAGGGCGAGACATTGACAGTCGATGGTGGTTCAGCCATCCACGTCTAGACAGAACGATCAGAGACACCCACCGAACGCCAGCTTCGCCGATCTTCTTTCGACGAGGCTGGTTTTCTTTTTGAGCGGAACATATTTCGCATTAATAGACTCAGCGATTATAACTCAGAGATTTTTACTGCCGAACCTTTTTCCACTGCTTCTCCAATCGTTTGATGGAGACCGTCTGCGATGTACCCAAAGGCTGCGCAAAGATAGAAACCCGCAGTTCTTCAATCATCCAGCGATACAGAATAAATTCAGGATCATCGATCCCTATTCGAGACTCCAATCGCTTACGAGCCTTGTCCCACAGCGGGAGGAAGTGCGGCAGCTGTATCAAATCTTTCTCGTGATTACCGGTGGTTGCTTTCTCTAAGCGGTATTTAATTCCGTTGAGATAACGCGGATAGTAACTGAGCCAGTTAAACGGAGTATCCGTGAACATCTGCGGTTGCACCAGATGCTCCAACTGGGAACGAGCATCATCCACAATCGGTTTCAGGTAGGGCAGTTTTGTTCTGTCTAACATCATCAGTACGTCGTGATATTGATCGACCAGCGGACCGATGAGATCGACTAGTTCCTGAATGATGACCGACAATCGATTTCGAGCCTGTTTACATAAAGCCTGAAATTGATCGTCTGTGACGGGCAATTGATCATTCATAAACAGCGCACGACGAGCAAGTAGATAAGTCAGCTGCTCTCTGAGGTTCATTCCAGAGATTGAAGAAGAAAGCAACTGGATTTGATTCAGACCGGGAAAGTTTTCAATTTGGGTGCGTATCTGTCGATGATGCTTCAGTAGAAACAATCGAAGTATCCCTTCCCGATGTAATCGGAAACGCTTCTCTGGAGAATCAACCAGAATCAAGCTGACAGATTCTCCGTCATCAGTCAAACAGGGATAAGCTTTCAACCTCATTCCCTGGTGATCGACTTCGACGACTTCAGGTAAATCCAAATCAGGCCACTCAGTTAAACCAGACCGATTCCATTGAGATGCATCAATATCGAACAGAGTACTTCCTGCTGTCTGTTCCACCTCACGCTGGAGTTCTTCCAGCGTTTCTCCTTTTTTGACCAAGGTATTATCCTGGTCAATCACCTTCAAGTTAATACGCAAGTGAGTTGGTATCTTGTGTACGTCGAAGTCCGTGGAGGTGATCGGCTCACCCGACATGCGACTGAGATTGAGAGCGACTTGCTCCAGTAGTTCCCCATCCCCGAATGAGAGTTTCTCCATAATCTCTCGAGCCGTGTCGGGAGCGGGAACAAACATCCTCCGCAACTGTTTGGGAAGAGACTTGATCAGGGCGGTCACTTTCTCTTCAAGTAATCCAGGAACTAGCCATCCCAGGCGTTGTCGGTCAATCTGGTTGATCGCCGCCTTGGGGACAGTCATCGTGATGCCATCATCCTCCTCGCCCGGAGCCAGTTTATATTCGAGCGAAAACTGATTCTGCCCCAGCTCCAGATAATCGGGGAACTGTTTGTCCGACTCCGAATCCTGATCTTCCTGAATGAGATCGTTCAGAGAGTATTGCAGCACATAGGGATTCGACCGTTCCGCCGTCTTGAGCCACTTGTTCAAACGTGGCAGATCACAGACATCATCCGGCAATTGGCGATCAAAGAACTCATAGCGACTTTGCTGATCGGCCAGTAAATCGTATTTTCTCAGCTTATGTTGGATCGCTTCAGCTTCCTGCAACCTTTCCTGGTTCTGTTTAAAGAAGGTTGCCTGACATTCCATATCTCCTTCGACCAACCCATGCACAATAAACCGGTGCCGAGCTTCCTCTAGATTAACACGACCAAGATTCACTGGTCTTCGGGGAATGATCGTCAAACCGAACAGAGTCGATTTTTCATCGGTCATCGGCGCCGCACGATCGGCACTCCAGAAAGGTGGACCGTAGCTCCGTTTGATTAGATGACCGGCGATTCTTTCCAGCCAGTTAGGATCTATCCTCGCAATAGTGCGACCAAAACGTCGCGTTGTCTCGACCAACTCCCCTGCCATGATCCATTTGGGCTTCTTCTTGAACAAGGTCGAGCCGGGCCAGAGATAAAGCGGGTGTCCTCCCGCTCCAAGGTACTCGTACTTGTCCGACTTTGTTGCAATATTGGAAAGAAGCCCGCAGAGTAACGCTCGATGGATTGCGTCGCCATCATCACGACGTTTCTGTCGCTTTAAACCGAGTTCCCGAACAAGGTCGCTCAACTGCCGGAATATCTCTGACCATTCACGCATTCGATTATAAGAGACGAACTCGCGAAGGCATTTTTTGCGAAGTTGATTGTTCGATAAATCAGTCTTCCACTTATGATAGGCGTCCCATAATTTCAGGTAACTTAGAAAGTCGGAATTCTCATCAGAAAATCGAGAATGGGCCTGGTCCGCCGCCGACTGTTTCTCAACTGGACGTTCACGTGGGTCTTGTATTTCCAGAGCGGAGGCAATAATCAGCAATTCATGCAGGCAGTTTTCTTCATCACCGGCAAGGATCATACGCCCGATGCGGCAGTCAACCGGCAATTTGGCCAGCTTCTTTCCGATCTCCGTCAAACGCTGCTGCTCGTCGAGTGCCCCCAACTCGTGCAGTGTTTTATAACCTGTGCGAATCATTGTCGGACGTGGCGGATCAAGAAAGGGAAACGTCTCAAGATTCCCGTATCGGTTCGCAGTGGACTGAAGAATGACTGACGCCAGATTACTTCGCTGAATTTCTGGAGTCGTAAATTCATCGCGAGAGTTGAAGTCCGCTTCGCTATAAATACGAACGCAAATCCCCGGTCCGACTCGACCACAACGACCTTTGCGCTGATTGGCCGATGCTTGTGAAACGGGCTCAATAGGCAATCGCTGAATTTTGGAACGAGCGGAGTACCGGCTCAGCCTCGCCAGCCCGGTGTCAATAACGTATCGAATTCCCGGAACAGTCAACGATGACTCAGCGACATTCGTAGCCAGAACAATTCGTCTCTGTGATCCTGTTTGGAAAACCTTGTTCTGTTCCGCATTGGACAAGCGCGCATAGAGTGGAAGGATCTCTGTCTTTCGATTCTGATAATCACCCGCAATCGTTCTTCCCCGCAACTGCGTAGCCAATTCCCGGATATCTCGTTCTGTCGGTAGAAAGATGAGTACGTCACCGGGGCCATGTTGGCAGACTTCCTGCACACTATCGCAAACGGACGTCATCCAATCGACATCGTCCTCTTTGCTTTCTTCCGGCGGGCGATACCAAACATCAACCGGGTAACTCCGCCCTGAGACGTTCAGAATTGGCGCAAGAACACCATGAGTTTTAAAGAACTCGCTGAAACGATCTGCGTCTATCGTGGCCGAAGTAATAATCAGTTTCAGTTCTGGTCGTTTCGGTAACATCTTTTTGAGAAGACCGAGCAGGAAATCAATATTCAACGACCGTTCATGAGCCTCATCAATGATGAGCGTATCGTACTGGCTCAGAAATCGATCATTCTGCATCTCTGCAAGCAAGATACCGTCTGTCATCAGCTTAATGTAAGTATCCGCCGATGTGCTGTCAGTGAAGCGGATCTTATACCCGACTTCTTTCCCTTGGCTCACCTTTAATTCCTGGGCAATCCGCGATGCGATCGTACGAGCAGCAATCCGGCGTGGCTGCGTGTGTCCAATCAATCCACTAACTCCCCGACCCATCTCGAGACAGAGTTGTGGAAGCTGTGTCGATTTTCCAGACCCGGTCTCCCCCGCAACAATCACGACCTGATGATCGCGAATGGCCGCATTCAGTTCCTCCCGGTGATTCAGGATAGGGAGATCTGCATCCAGGCTGGGCTTCGGTTTACGTTCCCTGCGATTGAACAATTGTTGGCGAGAGTCATCCAGACGTTTTTCGAACTGGGCACGTAGCTCCTCCGCAGGTTTCCCCGCCGTGAGTGACGTTTTGAGGCGACGAAGCTGTTGCTCCAGCCCATGCTTGTCACGGCTGAGGACTTCAGAGAGGAGACGTTCATAGTCCGCGATCGCCGTCATGATAGCTGGGAATTGTTTCTACTCAAAAGATGGAGATGAGTCCGTTTCAATCGTGGCGGTTCAAGATAGAGTCGTTCCGCGAACCCTAATTGTAACGAATACGAACGACGGTAACAGCCTGTGAACAGCAGGCTCGACTCACGCAACCACAGACCAGTAAATAGAGTCTGACTCTAGCGAAAGGTTCGCCTCTAATTCGGCATACCAGGCGAGAAAACGACTATTTATGGATGCGAATAGGCAGAAGAATGATGCGAAGGCTCGTGGAATCTGCATAGTCACATGATCAGCGGAATAAATCACACAGAAGAGGACTTACGCCAGGTTGGTTCCAATGAAGACTAGGAACATGACGATCCAGATGAAATCCAGAAAATGCCAGTAGAAGGCACACAGAGACAGTCCCAAGTGATATTCATGATCGTAACGGTAAGTGAAAATGTTTTTCGCGACCACACCCAACCAGATCAAACCAATCGCGACGTGCAACGCATGCATCAGCATCAGACAGAAGGCGATGCCGTTCATCCCTTTTTCTGAGGTAAACAGCAACTGATAATGCCCTTGCAGTACTTCTGTCATACCGACGATCTGAAAGACCGTGAATGCAACCGCTCCCGCGAGGCTAATCAGTATCATTCGCTTCGTCTGAAATTGTTCTCGCCGCACGCTCACCATGGCTCTGTGCATGGCGAAGCTAACCAGAATAAGCGCCGCCGTACTCCACCACAACGACATCGGAATTGTGAACGCTTTAGAATACCGCAGGCTGATATGCTGCTGCTGGATGACGACGTAGCCCAGGATGCCAGCGAGAAAAAAGATCGATAATGACCCTATCAACAGCTTCATGCCCAATGTCCAGGCTTCGATATGCTGCGAAGTCGTGATGGGATTCTTATCGCGATACGAGGTAGCCATTTCATTTACGATCTGGTGACAAAGACGTCACTCACTGGGGGCTGGAACTTGGATTTCCAAAATCGTTTCGCTCATTCGTTCTTCTACGAAAGGTTCGTAGGAATTCTTATCCATCAGAGTAATGAGTAGGAACAGAGAAGCGAATAAAAAAGAACTCATGAACACCAGGATGTTGAATTTCTTCTCTTGGATTAAGTGCATGAAGAACAACATAACCATGGTTGCTTTGACGGTGGCGATCACCATCGCTAATACGAGATCGTGCCCTCCAAAGTCCAGCCCGGCTGTCCAGACTGTCAGACAGGTCAAGCCGACCAATGCGAAAAAGACTGTCAGCAGAACCCAGACAGGCAAAGCATGAGCGAACCCATGATTTTCGTTGTGACTATCTCCAGAGTGACTCATCGATTTAAACCAATATAAAAAACGTATTTGAAAACAGACGTGACCACTAGATATTGCCGAATCATACGCCGCTTACCTTCAGGCTCGCCGACGTCTTAACCAATCAAATATAGCAGTGGGAAGAGGTAAATCCAGATCAGGTCGACCAAGTGCCAATACAGTCCAACATAATCGACTGGCCCGAAATACTGGTCGTTAAACTCACCTCGCACCGCCCTGACAAGCAGCCATGTAATGAAGCCAATCCCAAATAGGATGTGAATTCCGTGCAGACCAGTCATACAAAAATAGATACTAAAGAAAATACCCGCATTCCGTGGAATCGGTTTTTCGGCAGGATGCTCAGCGATACCTTCAGAAGATTCGTGCTCGGAAGTCTCGTTCGCAGCGGCACTCCCTTCTGCACCATGATCTGCGGCGTGGCCATCTTCTCCTTCATGATGAACTACCGGATTGAAGTGTTTTCCAGGAAGTAATCCATCATGAAATTTGTGGCTATATTCCACATATTTCACACCGAGGAAGGCAAACGCACAGACTAAGGTCAGGGAGAGATTGATTATCAATCCCAATTTCTGATTTAACTGTGCATTGCGAACAGCCCAAGCCATTGTGAGCGAACTGAACAACAGAATAATTGTATTCAGGAAACCGAGTCGAACATCAAGAAAGTCATCGGCGTAGATGAAAATTTCGGGATTGAAGTATCGGTAAATAATGTAGGCAACAAACAGACCACTGAAAAAGAGAACTTCCGTGACCAGAAACAGCCAGATTCCCAGTTTGCCGGAATCGTACTGTTGTTCCGGATTTTCAAAATGGTGCGCCAGGAATGCGGGATGATCGTGGTGATCTGAATGATCTGATTGAGGGTCCGTCGCGACTGTGGTCATGACATCCGACTTTACTAAGGAATACTGCGGGAAAAAGTAGGAACGATACGTCAGTGGGTGGTTTACAGACTAACTCGTTGCCGGGTTAGGGTTGTCCGGTTTCCGATCCACAAAACCTTTGATTTCAGGATCATAAACAACTGACTGCATATCGTATGGATCGCCAACGACCGGCGGATTATCGAAGTTATTATGTGGTGGAGGAGAGGTGCATTTCCATTCAAGCGTAGCTGAACCCCAAGGATTTGCCGGTGCTTTTTCCCCATTCTTTAATGAACGGAGCAGAACGATCGCTGCACCCAGCAAGGACATCCCTAGCAAGAAGGCACCAATAGTCGATATCTGGTGGTAAATCTGATACTCCTCAACGTAGTTGTAATAACGACGAGGCATCCCCCGGCTTCCCATGATGAACTGTGGGAAGAACGTCAGGTTGAAAAAGAGGAAAATACCAACTGCGAAGATCGAGGCCCATTTTTCGTCATACATTTTCCCGGTCATTTTGGGCCACCAATAATGAATTCCACCGAGAAAGGCGACTAGTGTTCCACCCATCATTACATAATGAAAGTGAGCAACAACAAAGTAAGTATCATGGAGATGCACGTCTGTAGCCAGAGTTCCGAGGAACAGGCCGGTTAATCCACCAATAGTAAACAGGGCTAGAAAAGAAAGGGCGTACAACATGGGAGTTCGCAAATCGATCGAGCCCTTGTACATCGTCGCCAGCCAGTTAAAGACTTTGATAGCAGAAGGAATCGACACACTGAAAGTCAGCAGACTGAAGACGGCCGCTCCCAGTTCTGAACTCGCGGTAAACATATGGTGTCCCCAGACAAGAAATCCGAAGACGGCAATTGCAAGACTACTGTAAGCAATGAATGTGTAACCGAAAATGTGTTTTCGACTGAACGTAGAGATCAATTCGCTGATTACTCCCATCGCGGGAACAATCATGATGTATACGGCCGGATGTGAGTAGAACCAGAAGAAATGCTGGAACAGAACCGGGTCTCCACCATATTGGGGATCGAAGATACCAATCCCCAAGACACGTTCCACAGCGAGCAACATTACTGTAATACCCAGAACTGGAGTTGCCAGCAGTTGAATAATTGCAGTGGCATACAGAGCCCACAGGAATAAAGGCATTCTGAACCAGTTCATTCCCGGGGGACGCATGGTGTGCAACGTTACAATGAAGTTCAAGCCGGTGAAAATCGAGCTAAAACCGAGAATGAACGCTCCGCACAAGGCGGCAAATACTCCTCCAAAGGACGTACTCGTACTATAGGGAGCGTAGAAGGTCCACCCTGTATCCAGACCACCTAAAACAATAGCCAGCAGGAAGCAAACAGCCCCTCCGATCCACAGATAGAAGCTACACAAGTTCATACGTGGAAAAGCAACGTCTTTGGCACCAATCATGATCGGTAGTATGAAGTTACCCAGAGCCGCAGGAACACTGGGGATAATAAACAGGAAAGTCATCACAGCCCCATGCAATGTAAACATCTGGTTATACATGTCTGCGGCGGTCATGGAGATACCTAGTGACTCAATATTCAAATCGAACAAGACTGTTTTGGGTGTTCCCAAAAATAGTTCTGCACGAAGAATAAGAGCAAAGACGCCTCCCAGGAAGAACGCTCCCATAACGCCCATCAGGTACATCATCCCAATGCGTTTGTGATCGAGCGTTAACAACCAGGACTTCAACCCGTAGGAGGCTGTCAGATAATTCTCGTCGGCCGAATGGGCAGATGTCTCATTAGTGGTAGATTCATGCGCCGTAGCCATGAGTAGTGACCTCGAAATAGACTTTTCAAAAACTCAATATTTATATGTTTAACAAATAGTTGAAGAGTACCCCTGAAGGAATTACTCTTCCGTATTGTTTGTTTCTTCTGACGCTGCTTCTGATTCAGAAGTCTCTTCGCCGCTATCAGCTGCGGGTTGACCCGAAATCGTTTCGACTCCGTTAAGAGATTTGATGAACTCGATAATCGCGTGGTACTCACGTTCTTCACGAAACTGCGAGCTGATCACCGGCATGATATTTTCAAATCCGTTCCGTACTTTCATGGACGGATCCTTCATCGATTCGAGCAGATAATTCTCGTCGACAACAACCTGGTCTCCCCCTTTGCTTAAGGAGAATGTTTCACCAAAGTTGCCTTTGAAGGACGGACCTTTTTTACCACTGGAAGCTCCTTCAGTACCATCAATCGAGTGACATTGGGCACAGCCCCGTTTTTCATAAAGCGTGCGACCGACATCAGCGAGAGTCTCTTTGCCCGACTCCACATTTCTAAAGATGTCTGAAGCTGTGGCGAGCCAGACTTCGTAGGGAATTTCATACTCAGGAAGAGGCGAGTCGGCGAGTCGTTCTTTTTCTACTAGAACGTCTTTACCCGCTTCTAATGGCGGATGAACGATCACTTTTGTGATCATATCTGAGTGCTGCTGTCCGCAATACTCGGCACAGAACAAGTTAAACTCACCTAGTTCAGTTGCCTTGAACCAGAGTGAAGTGTATCGCGCTGGAATCACGTCTTTTTTCACGCGAAAGGCGGGAATAAACAAGCTGTGAATCACATCCAGCGAGGTCATTTTCACTTCAACTGGGGTGTCGAGCGGAACGTGCAATACACCATCGTTGTACGAATTGGGATAATAAAAAGTCCAGTTCCATTTCTTACCGTGTGCCGTAATCGGATACGAATTGGATGGTGCTACATAATTGCTCGCAAAACCTTCGAAACCAATATAAAACAAGTAGAACACGATAAAGAGAGGCAGCACAGTCCAGGCAACCTCAATCTTAAGGTTGTGCGATGGAGATTTAGGAGGTTCGACCCCTTGTTTTCGTTTGAATTTATAAACGAATAACGCCATCAAACCGACGATGAGCGCGAAGAACCCGACGCTCAGCCAGTAGATGAACATGAACGACCAATCGATGCCTTCAGCGGCAGTGGAGCTCTGGGGAGGCATCCAGAATGAACGGTGGGCGAATAACGATGGCGACATTTTTTGCTAAATCTTGATTATGCTAGGTGAATTAAAATATTCAATCAGTGAGAAACTCAGGTTGTTATGTTCCCGCACCAGGGGCACGACCACTATCACTATCGGATTCTGATTGGGACCGCATTGATCGATACCATACAGGCACCAACAGAAGACTGAGTACGACCAGTGTACATATTCCACCGAATGTCATTACCCGAGTGGCCATCATGGAATAGGTGCCAGTACTCGGGTTGTATCGATAACAGAAGAGTAAAACTCGCTCTGTCGTTGTTCCGACTTTTCCTTCTGACGCCTCTAACAGCGACAGCTTCAAAGTTTGAGCTGGATATTCTACGCCGTAAAGATAACGGGTAATAGTACCATCAGGAGCACAGATAATCAGTACTGCTGTATGAGCATATTCACCCGTCTCGGGAACGTATCGATATTTAAAACCGGCCGCGTTGGTCAGCAACTCAATTGATTTCGGTGTTCCCGTAAGAAACGACCAGCCAGCGGTCGCATTCTGTTTTCCGTAGGCATTCAGGTATTTCGCTTTAGTGTCTTTCGCCTTCGAAGTTGTTTCTTCAGGATTAATACTAATTGATACAATCTGGAACTGATCTCCCGCGGTCCATCCTTCAATTTCTTTGAGGGCAGTCACCAGCCCTGAAAGCTGGAGACTGCATAACATGGGACAATCAGAATAGTTAAAAGAGAGGACAACTGGTTTATCGTTGTTGAAATATTTGCCCAGAAAGATCTTCTTTCCTCGATCATCGGTGAAAGAAACATTCAATGGGATTTTTTCATTCAAATGCTCATCAATTCCAACTCCATCGGGAACCGCGGGAGGCAATTGCGCCTGCACCGTCTGGCTCAAACCACAGAGACTGATCAAGGTAAGGACCAGCATAATAATTAAATTGGAACGTCGCATTGAATTCATTTCGTCTCGTATAAACCTGTGCTTTCCGCTCTGAAGTTAACTACTTTCGTAAGTCTATTATTAGTTCATTGCCGAATTCCGTCAAATCGATTCTCAATTCAGAGAAGCAGTTGCCGGTGCCGGCTCTTGTTTCAGTTCGATTATGGTTTCTTCCATTGCTTCTTGAATGGGAAGACCATAACGCCCCTTCTCAGGATCGAGGGGAACAAAGTTGTCCAGTTCGTAATTCTGCTCATCCAGAATTTCAATCGAGTCAGTGAACTCGAACGTGTTCTGTTCGACAAGCCGGTGATGGAACCACTGGTAGAAACCATTTGCATACAGCACAAATAGAAATGTGATCAGGAAACCCCAGACTCCGACATGGAGAATTCGAGTGTTATCAGTATCGTCGTAAGCCGCCATAATTATTGATCTCCCGCATTACGTATAACACGATGTTTTGCGGAGTTTAATGTCTAATTTTAGAAGTTCAATTGGATGAGACAACACTAATGATTTTCAAAAGCCAACGATTCCGATAATCGGGGATCGCCTTTGGCGAGCAACGCCCGTCCACTGGCAAAGTAAGTCACTCCAGCGAAGAAGACTCCCCCAACCGCCAGGAAGCAACCCAAGTCCATTAAACCGGGCATGTAACCTTCGTGATGCAGTTGTGGCATAATCAGCCAGAAAAGATCGATCCAATGCATAACCAGCATCCAAATCGCTCCACCAGTCATCCAGACTTTATTGCGACGCAAAGTGCGGGGCATCAACAATAGGAATGGGATGATAAAGTGACCAAAAACCAACACATAGTAACTGATTACTGTCCATATCTCGCCATCCTGCCTGATCTGATACCATTCCGTTTCTTCAGGGATGTTGGCGTACCAGATTAACATGTATTGCGAGAAGGCAATGTAAGCCCAGAAACAGATGAACCCGTAGAGCAGTTTCGCCATGTCGTGGTAATGCTCAATGGTGATCGCATTCTTGAGTAGGCCTTTAACCTGCATTGAATAGCTGCAAATGATGGCTACTGCAAAGAAGGCAACCATACTTCCGGAGAAGAAGTACACGCCGAAGATAGTAGAAAACCACGCATAATCGAGTGTCATCATCCAGTCGATTGACGCGAAGGTGACCGTCAGAGCGAAAGCGATAATCGCGGGAGCACTTCGTGCTTCAAACAGCAATGTCAGGGATTTATCTTTTGTCTGATCCTGCAGGATCGATCGATTGAAGAAGAACTTGGCGATCGCAATCCAGACAGTGAAATAGATCGCCCAGCGAGCGATGAAGAATGTTGGATTCAAAAAGCCCACTTTTTTCTGCAACAGTTCGCTTGACGCAACTTCATTTGCATCGTTCCAGGAATACAACAGATGACTGTCGAATGCGATAGAAAGAACGATCGGAAGTGAAAGCAAAAATAGCGGAATCATTCCCATGGAGAGGAATTCAGCGAACCGTCGAATAACCACGCCCCAGCCAGCTCGTGTGATGTGCTGAAACAGGACGAAGAAGAGTGAACCAACGGCGATACTTAGAAAGAAGGAGAAATTGACGAGCCAGGAATACAGGAACTGCTGATTTCCGTCGCTGCTCTCTACTGGTCCCGCTAACAGAATCAGTCCGAAACCAATCACTGCGGCTATGATAGAGCCAATCAGAGGGATAGGACCGAGCTCTTTGAACGAGCTGTTCAGTTCAGATTCCGGAATTTCTCGATGATGGTGATGCATGGGTCGTTCGATTAACTGAATTTCGAAAACGGGTTACTAAAGGCAAACTCGATGTTCATCAACGACTATTGTGAGTCGGGAGTCTGCGTCGGGGTGGTATTTGTATTGATGTCATCATTCGGGCCAACGATCCCGACACCATCATTGCTGGAATCGGTGCTTGCTGTCGATTTATCAAAGCTATTTAAGACATCAGCAGGAATTTGATCCTCTGTCGCTGTTCGACTTTTCTGCAGAGCCCGGACATACAGGGCAATTGCCCATCTGTCTTCAACTGGTATCTGGGAACCGTATCCTGGCATTTTGCGGATGCCGTGGCTGATCGTATTGAAAATCTTACCAACAGGTTGATTAACGACACTTTCGCTCGAAAGTTGAACTGGAGTCACCCAAGTCGAACTTCCAATTTGTTGTGCTCGTAAGGTGATCAGTCCATCGCCCTCACCACCAAGTCCGTGACAGGTAGAGCAATAAATTCGATATCGCTGGCGGCCCCGTTCCATATTTACTTCATTGACTTCGATCGGAAGTTCGCTTACCCAGGGTGTGTTATCAACTACTGGGACCGCGTCCGCTGCTGGCGGTTCCTCGCCATCAGCAGGCTCTTCCTGAAACGATGCATTCAGGAAATTCGCCAGTTCCGCTTCACCACCCGGTTCAATCCCACGATAAAAACGCGAGTCGTCTTCCAAATTGCCACGAGCGATTGTGCCTTCGATTTGAGGTCTCATCGCCCGATCGTCGGCAAAGTATGGGTTTGTATTTTGAGGCTTGAAGTAAGGCTGCCAGTCCATATCCGGTACGATATGAAAGCGTGGATTAATGGATGTCGTATTACGTTTGACGATGATCAAACCGGGAACAAACATCGCTAGTAGCGCGACAGTAATCAGTGCTGATTTAATTTGTTTCGGGAAACGCGTTTCCGTAGTATCTGAATAATATGTTTCGACATTAATCGCCCCTGTCGACTGCAGAAGGCTATTTACATCCGCCGCGTTGTAACTAGGGTCAGCAGCTTCAATAACGATGAAAAACCGGTCCGAGGTTACTCGTAAAAAACGCTCGTTGTGAAATAGAGCGTTGGCAAATTTTGGCAGTTGATTCAAAGCAAACATTCCAAAGAATGCTGCGAAAGCACTAAAGAGAATCATCAACTCGAACGTCACTGGAATACTTGCAGGCAAACTGAAGTAAGGCTTACCGCTGATCATAAAGCGGTAATCGTAGGCATTCGTGAAGTACTGTAATCCCAATGCAGCCACTACACCGACAAATCCACCGCCCAACACCAGGAACGGGAGGATAGACGTACGAACTCCCATCGCTTTATCGAGTCCGTGAAGGGGAAAGGGAGTATGTGCGTCCCATTTCTTGAATCCCGCATCACGCACTTTCTCCGCAGCTGCCATGAGGGCATGAGGATTGTCATATTCGGCGAGAACACCTTCCACCGTCGTCACTGTTTCAGTGGAGGTTGTCTCATCAAACATCGTAGCCATAGTGATAAACCGTTATGATTTTCGTACGGATAATTGGAATTACCAGAATACCGTCAGTAATTTCCAGGTAACGTTTTTGTCTATTATTAAACCAGTAATACTGATTGATTCAAAATCAACCGTGGCTGGCAACGGCCTCGGGTTCGTCCAAGTGATAGTCTCCTGACTCAGGAGCATTCATGACTGCTTTTACTTCTGCCATCGCCACGATAGGTAGGAATCGACAGAACAGCAGGAAGAGCGTAAAGAACAATCCGAAACTACCAATCAGCATGAGTACATCAACCCAGGTCGGAGTGAAATAAGCCCAACTGGAAGGCAGGAAGTCTCGTGACAATGAAGTCACAGTAATCACAAATCGTTCGAACCACATACCGATGTTCACGAAGATACTGATCACGAACATCATCCAGGGAGTGGTTCGGACTTTCTTGAACCAGAACAACTGAGGACTGATTACGTTACAGGAAACCATCGTCCAGTAAGCCCAGGCATATGGCCCGAATGCTCGGCTGACAAAAGCAAACTGCTCGTAGCGGTTACCACCATACCAGGCGATGAAGAATTCCATCGCGTAGGCGTAACCCACCATGGAGCCAGTCACCAGCATAATTTTGTTAATATTTTCAAGGTGTCGCTTCGTGACCAGATCCTGCATACCGAAGAAGTAGCGGGCAGGAACGATCAAAGTGATCACCATCGCGAAACCGGAGAACACAGCTCCCGCCACGAAGTAGGGTGGGAAGATCGTCGTATGCCAACCTGGTAATTGGGAAACAGCGAAGTCGAAAGAAACAATTGTATGTACAGACAACACGAGCGGAGCTGCGAGAGCTGCCAGAATACCATAGGCACGTTCGTATCGATGCCAATGTCGGTTGGAACCGGTCCACCCCATCGAGAAGAGGCCATAGGCAAATCGTTTGATTTTGGAAGTAGATCGATCGCGGAAAGTCGCCAGGTCCGGAATCATACCCATGTACCAGAACAACAATGAAACAGTCGCATACGTCGAAACAGCGAAGACGTCCCACAATAATGGGCTACGAAACTGAGGCCACATTGACATCTGATTAGGAATTGGAAAGAGCCAGTAAGCGAGCCAAACACGACCAATGTGAATTCCCGGGAATAGCCCGGCACAAACAACAGCGAAGATAGTCATCGCTTCCGCGAAGCGGTTAATACTGGTCCGCCAATTCTGACGGAACAGGAATAGAATCGCGGAGATCAACGTACCAGCGTGGCCAATTCCGACCCAGAATACGAAGTTCACAATCGGCCAGCCCCAGAAGACCGGGTTATTGTTACCCCAGACCCCAACACCGGTGATGATCAGATAACCCACCAGACTGAACAACATACCGGTTAACGACACGGCTGTAAAAAAGCCGATAAACCAGGCCTTCGGAGGCCTGGGACGTTCCGCCACCGCCGCCACGATTTCCGTGACTGAAGTGTAGTCGTTCATCCCCGTTACCAGAGGTGGACGCACCTCCGGGTCGATGATGGTATTGTCAACTTCTTTATTGATCGCTATCGACATAGGTCTTAATGTCTGAATAGAACAGATGAAGGTTATTTATTCGTTACCCTGTATTGGTCGACTGCACGAGCAGACAACCAAATCAGGTTTACTCCTGGTTTTCTTCGTTTTCCACAGGCACAGTCTCAGCAGTCTCGTCACCATGGACTTCATGTTCATCGTGAGCATGTTCGTCATGATGACCGTGATCGACTTCTTCTTCCAATGAAGGATGCGGATTTCGAATACGTGCCAGGAATTTATTTCGGGGTCTTACGTTCAACTCTTCGAGCATCGCGTAAGATCGTGGATTATTATGAGCCTGGCTGACAAGACTGTCTTCCTGTTTCAAGTCTCCGAACTCAATCGCGTTGGCCGGACATGCCTGCTGACAGGCAGTCATGATGTCACCATCTTTGATCTCGCTGTTGGTGACTTTGGCGTCGATTTTGCCGTTCTGGATTCGTTGCACGCAGAATGTGCATTTTTCCATAACTCCACGATGTCGAACGGTTACTTCTGGATTCAACACCATACCAACCAGCTCGTGACCGGGCTGCTCGTATTGTTTGTTGAAGTTGAAAAAGTTGAATCGTCGCACTTTGTACGGGCAGTTGTTACCACAGTACCGGGTACCGATACAGCGGTTATAAACCATGTCGTTCAGGCCTTCGTCACTATGGACGGTGGCGGCTACAGGGCAAACCTGTTCGCAAGGGGCGTTTTCGCACTGCTGACAGGCGACGACCTGGTTCGCGACTTTGGGGTTTTCGATATCACCTTCAAAGTAACGGTCGATACGCAGCCAATGCATTTCCCGACCCTTGGAGACCTGGTCTTTACCAACAACGGGAACATTGTTTTCAGACTGGCAGGCTACGCTACAGGCGTTACAGCCAATGCAGCGACTCAGGTCGATTGACATGCCCCACTTGTGTTCGGGCTCCGAATCGGGTTTGACATCTTCCCATAGTGATTCTAAGGGAGGATGATGAACCATGTGCTGGGCGAAGTCAGGATGATCTTCGTAATGGCTAAGCGTGCCCCCACGGACGAGCTCACCAATTCGGCCGGAGATTTCTTCCATACCGGCCTTATCAATCAGGTGGTGATCCTGAGTCGAGGCCATGATTGCTTTTCGACCCGTGGTTTCAATTTCTACGCCGCGGACCAGATCCATGCTGCCAACGGTTCGCAGCACCCCGGCGTTCACGCCGACAGGGTCTAAGTCTTCGTCGATTTGTCCACCGACAGCACCTGCGGCAACACGGCCGTAACCAAGTTCGATACTGATCGTATCGTCGGGTTGACCGGGCATAATGTAAGCAGGAATATCGAACTTCTTACCATTGGCACGAATCGTAACAAAGGTGTAGTTCTCAACTCCCAGTTTCTCCGCAGTGGCGTAACTGATCAGGGCAACATTGTCCCAGGTCAATTTAGTAAGCGGGTCAGGAGTTTCCTGCAACCAACCATTGTTAGCATAACGACCATCGTAGAGACTACTGCTGGCGACAAGCGTCAGTTCCAAGCCTTCGACGGGACGTAAGCCATCTAATTTGACAGATTGAGCGGACTCCTGCAGCTCAGCGGTTTCTGCATTCAAGCCACCTGATTCGCTAAGTCCGAGATGCACGGCTGCGCGCCAGGCATTCTCTGAATCGTTGTCACTTCCGAGAGTGCGGAAAGTATCGCCGACCAGAACTCGGGCAGGCTTATCCCCTTCTCCACTCAAAATCGACAGCATCTCAAGAGCCGATTTTCCGTCGTGCAACGGATCGATCAGTGGTTGTTGTAATGTGTAAACACCATTGTAGCTGACACCGTCTCCCCAGCTTTCAAAGCTGTGTGCGGCTGGTAAGTGCCAGGTACACAGTCGGCTGGTTTCATCTTTGTATTGGCTCAGATGAACAGTGAAAGCGATATTGTTTAATTTGCTGGCAAATTGCAGATCATCGGCTGCCGTGTAAACGGGGTTTCCACCCAGGATCAACAAGCTACTGACATTTCCTGAATCAATCGAACTGACCAACTCCGTAAGAGTTCCACCACCAGCTAACGGCTCATTGGTGTAGGTGACGGTCTGGCCGAGATTCTCGAGCAATCCATTAATTCGGGCCACAACAGCGTGAACTTCGGGAGGCATATTCGGGCCAGCCACGACAAGGCTTGTCCCCTTATGATGTGTCAGATCGTCAATCACAGCTTTGTCGAAGTCGGAAAGAGAGACAGCCGCTTCGCTGTCACTCAAGCCTTGTTCGAGTTTGGCCAACCACCCTGGGATTGCAGACGCTCGCAGGGGTTGACGATGATCGGCAGTTGAACCCGTAGTGGTGAATTGGCTTTCGACCACATACCAACGGTTCATCTCTGATTTTTCAGGCACGCGACGGCTGGACCACTGACGAATGTTAGAAACCGAATTCGGGTGCATTCCCAACAGGTCAGCATCCAATGACAAGACGATATCCGCCTTGGTGAGATCGTACTGAGGACGTAATGGAGTTCCGAAAGCGAGCTCGGCGCCTTTCCATTCGTTCTCGCGATTCAACGATTCATGCTGGTACCAAGCTAAGTTGGGATACTGTTCCTGAAGTGTCTGTTTCAGTCGAGCCTGGGTCAGTGATGTCGAACATTCAGATAGAACGGCGAATCCCGAACCGTCTCCCGTCAGTCGATCCTGAAGAGCGGCAAGTGCCTCGCCCCAGCTTTTTTCTTCCCGTTTGTCCCCGTCAATTTTGGTGACAGTTAACCGGCGATCCGGGTCGTAAAGATGGAGCATCTCAGCCTGATCGAAAGCGGTAGTCGCTCCCAGACTGGCCGGATGATCGATATTACCTTCGACCTTAATGGGACGACCATCGCTGCTAGTCACAATCAAACTGTGAGCGTATCCGCCCCGATTGACCATCGTAGCGAACTTCTGGGTTTTGCCCGGAATTCGATTAGCAGGTCGACTAGTGAATGGAGCGATAGTTTCCTGTTCCCACCGACATCCGGTCATGCCGGCCAGTGCGAACGAGGCTCCCATCAGCTGCAACCAGCGACGTCGGGAAATGTTTTCCGGAAATTCTGAAGCCGCCTGCGGAAACTCTCGGTGCAGGAACTCTTCGAACTCCGGCGTTCCCTCGAGTTGATCGAGACTGCGCCAGTACTTTTGGTTTTTAGCTGTTTCTTTTACCGATGACATGTTGAACAATTTGTACTCGGGTGAATGGAATGTTCTTTTTGGATTTCCGCGCCCGTTTCCAGAGGATTTTCTGGGGTCCAGGCAAGGTCAGTAACTTTATCCAGTGGTCGCAGGTGAGGAGTAGGATTTCGGTGGCAATCGAGGCACCAGCTCATGCTGAGCGGTTCGACTTGGCGGACGACGTCCATTTGATCAACTCGACCGTGGCAACTTACACAGCTGACTCCCGAAGTAACGTGAGCACTGTGATTGAAATAAACATAGTCGGGCAGGTCATGAACGCGAGTCCACTTCACTGGCAGTCCCGTGGCGGCACTTTCATGCAGAGGCTTAAGATGTTCGCTGTCTGTGCGAACCGCAGCCTTGGCGACGTTTCCTTTTTCATCAACACCTGTATGGCAGTTGAGACACGTAGCCGTCGGTGGAATAGCAGCATGAGCCGCTTTCTCTACCGTATTGTGACAGTAGCGACAGTCCATCTTGAGTTCGCCGGCGTGCAGCTTGTGACTGAAGGGAATCTCCTGAGTTGGTGCATAACCAGCACTAATCGTCTTAGGAGAAGCCCCATAATTCACAATCAGGACGACATAGATCCCAGCGATGGTAGCCACGCCGCCAAGTAGCGTCACGACCTTGTTCGTCCAGGCTGGGAATTGAAATCGCTCTCGATTTTCCATTGCAGAATCTGTTTCGAAATTGATGTTGTATGTAGTCAGCTCCAAAGTTGGCTCTTGCCAACTCCCGAACTAATTAAGCTTGTTCACGCCTCTACTATTCAGCTTACTTCTTTGCGAGTGACTTCCTGTTACCGCAAGACTTTAGCCCACCCTTTACCGTCGAATTCGACCTTGAAAAACGTCTCCGACAGACCCCAAGAATGAGGTCGTCTTAAACGATTCAATAACAACTTCCGAGAAGCAAAATGCAATCTACGAAGGTCATTTGCATCAGCTGAAAAAATCAACTGTAGAATCAAAAACAAGAGGTTGAGTGGGAACCAAAGAAAGGTGATGCGGTTGATTGGAGATAACTTGCATCTGGCTTAAGTTCCCGTGGCGACTTGAATTGAGTCGTCACAAGGCAGGGAAATCAAACCGCGAGCATCGTAGTCCTTCTATCGTAAAATAAAAAGTTCCTATGTCTCCTTTTCACAAATTTCTCAGACATGAGAAATAGTCTCTTTACCAGCTTAGCCATGGTGTTGTATCACTTTTCGACAACAGAATAATCACCCACATACTGCCCTCGCTTCTTCACTAATCGTCTCATGTATGATCTCTACAAATCCCGTTGTGATAAACCAGGAAATCCAGAGCAAACAGGGACCCCATTCTGTACTTTCCCCCGGATGGGAATTTATAACAGAGATAACAACATTTCCGGACAAACCGCATCCCGTCGATTCCTTCCCCAAACTGCCAATCACTCAAGCACGCGTCCTCACTACAGCAACTCAACGATAGCAGCAACTCGTCGATGAACGCTTCTAGACTGAAAGCATCCAAATGAACCACCACCACTTCCAGCTGATTGCACTTCTCTGCCTGTTTGCCTGTCCGCTTCTTTCGGCAGGAGAGATTCCTATTAAGCAGGTGGTGGGACCAGAGATCCCCGGAAAGTACAAACACCCCGCATCTATCACGGAATTAAATAATGGCGAATTGATGCTGGTCTACTTTGGCGGTGACGGAGAATACCAACCCGGAACGGCGATCTATGGGGTTCGATTGCCTAAAGGAGAAGACGCATGGACAGAACCTGTCAGGCTGGCTAATACGCCGGGACGCATGGACGGCAACGCGGTGATCTGGCAGACACCCGGCGAGGAAGTCTGGCTGTTGTATGTCACTCGTTATGGCAAGGAATGGAGTACTGCGCGGATCAAGCTGAAAATCTCAACAGATGGTGGCATGACATTTTCAGATTCGATGCTGGTCACCGAAGATGTTGGTTACATGGTTCGCAACAAGCCTATTGCTAAAGAGGATGGAAACTACCTGATCCCCATCTATCATGAATACGGTACGGACATTGAAGTTTCGGATGGACGGAACACCGGACTCTTCCTGCATTATGACGTGGATTCCAAAACATTTACGAAGTCTGAGGAGTTCGGATATCGAAAAGGAGTCGAACAACCTGCTGTCGTTCAGCTCACGAAAGATCATTTCATTGCACTCTGCCGCCGCGGTGGAGATTACAACGAAACAGACGATGGCTGGATGGTCTTTACGGAATCACACGATGGAGGCTGGACCTGGTCAGAAGGGACCGAATCCGAGTTCCCCAATCCCAACTCAGCGGTCGATCTAACAAAACTTCAGAGCGGAAATTTGCTACTAATCTACAACGACCACATGTTCAAACGTCGCAAATTGACGTTGGCACTTTCTACGGACGGAGGGAAGACGTTCCCTGTCCGTAAAATGTTAATGAACGATGACGCCGGCATGGCTTACCCGTACATGATTCAGACAAAAAATGGCGACATCCACGCTATATTCACCTACAACCGCATTAAAGTCATGCACGCCGTCTTCCAAGAGTCTGATCTCAAAGAATAAAAGCGGCCCTACTCCAAAGCCCATTTTCTCAGCGCGATAAGTTTACCTGAAGTCTTTGATTCGGAATTGTTCTCCGAAATTCGATGTTAAAATATAGCGATTTTATGGCCTCGTCCCGCCGCAATGAATTTCCCCATTGCGCGGGCCGATAGTCAAAGCATGATCGCTACAGAACTCGAATCACTACAGGATAATCCGGACTGGGTCCGGGTGCTTAACGCGTACCTCCAGGCAGAAAAAGATCTGCCAGAAGAGAAGTCCGCCGTCATCCGACTTCTCGAAGTTGACGAGATCGATGCGAAACATCTCTCGTCGATCCATGGCAATCTAATCGCACTGGATATGATTCGATTTGAACTGCCCGATCGTCAATCGGGCCTGCATTATAAGGTGACCACTCTGGGTAAGCAGTCGCTGAACCTACTGGAGAAAATCGCCGAGAACGGTGAATCGGCCCAAGCCGCTTAAGAACTTTTCTTCAACCTGGCGACCGTTAAGTCGCTTTAGACTTGCGACAGCTCGCTTCTCCTGCGTAAATAAAACGTATCTACCATGACTGATCGGTTTCGCCGATTTCAGCTTGTATCCGTTTCTACCATTGCGCTCACACCGAAGCATTTGAAATTTCATCATTTTCATTGAGCTGCAATCGCAATCTAGAGGAACTTTCTTATGTATGACGTCCAGAGTCGACGTGAATTTTTAAAATCTGTGGCAGCGATGGGAGTCGTCTATCCTGTTGTCTCGAGCATGCCTCTTCTGGCTGATACCCCCAAGAATCCGAACGAAAAACTGAACATCGCCGTCGTGGGTGTCGCTGCTCGTGGAGCAGCCAATCTGAATGGCGTTAAAGGGGAAAACATTGTCGCCCTTTGCGACATTGACTCAGAACGTCTGAATGGTGCCGCCAAAGAATTCCCGTCCGCTGCTCTGTACGACGACTATCGACGCATTTTCGATCACGACCTCGACGGCGTCGTCTGTAGCACTCCCGACCATATGCATGCGTTCGTTGTCTGCGAAGCGCTCAAACGAGGCTTGCCTGTCTACTGCGAAAAACCATTGACTCACTCCATCTCAGAAGCGCGTAAAATCCTTAAACTGGTTGATGAAAACAACAACATCACCCAAATGGGAAATCAGATTCATTCGACGAATAACTATCGTCGAGTTGTCGAACAGATTCAGTCGGGTGTCATCGGAGACGTAAGACAAGTTCACGTTTTCCTTCCAGCAGTGGAGCACTTCCGCGCAGGTAAACGAGTACAGGAATCGACTCCTCCCGATAATGTCAGCTACGACTTGTGGCTCGGCCCTGCACCGTATCGCCCCTTCGATGTTTCTCACTTCCACTTCGACTGGCGTTACTGGTGGGATTTTGGTGGCGGACAGATTGCTGACTTCTGGTGTCACTACACTGACTTGGCTTACTGGGCTCTCGACCTCAAATATCCAACTCGTATTTCGGCCATAGGGGAAAAAGGACACGATGGCGAAAACGAAGTTCCTCGACATCTGCAGGTGGAATATGACTATCCCGCCCGTGGTGAAAAACCGCCTGTCAAATTGACTTGGTCACAAGGGAAATTCAAGCCGGAAGGCGCCGAAGTCATGGACAAGTCTCACGGCGTGCTGTTTGAAGGAGACAAAGGCCGCTTATGGGCGGACTACTCCAACAAACAGATCGTTCTGCAGGATGGTTCAGAAGCTGTACCGGTAAAACCCTACATCGCCGACTCCATCGGTCACCATGCTGAGTGGTTACAGGCGATCCGTGGCAATGGCACAACCGCCTCTCCCTTCAGCTACGGCGCCGTGCTGACTGAAGGAGGGCATCTTGGAAACCTTTCATACCGCCTCGGAAAAGAAATCCTCTGGGATGCCGAAGCAATGAAGGCGACCAATGCCCCCGAAGCGGATGAAATCATCAGCCGACAGTACCGCAAAGGCTGGACGCTTGACGTGTAAGCGAACCAAATTACTTCCTCTGGATTTTCCCTGAGGAACAACCAACCAAAGCCGCCCGCTTTCTTTCGAAGCCGGGCGGCTTTTTTTCATATAATCAACCATGACAATCACAAATAAACACACACTGGCTTTCTATCCATTTTACTGGACAGACTCATCTACATTATAGTTAGCTGTAAGCCAGAGTCCCTATAATCAGTTTTTTCACTAAATCCCGCGTAATCGTCAGGCTTTTCTAAACTTGGGGCTTTCCAATGTTCGACTAAAGTGCAAGAATCCACACGTGGATCCGTGATAAACGAGGCGATTTCTCTAGTTTGGCATGACATTGCCACTCGTTGAGAACATATTTTCAGTATCAATGCGGTATTTTTTGAGACGCAATCTCAAGTGAGGTGTCTTCGAAGACCAATGTTGGATGTGAATATCAACCTCGCCAACCGATTCCACTCGCCTGACTGTAGACGGCGGATGAGGTAAGGTCTCGCTGTGGATTGGTCAGTACCCGGGAACCTTTTTCACCACCAGGTCTCTTTCATTTTAGAAGCTGTGTTCAGACGACGTCCCAGTCGGCTGTTAGCCTCCACTCCTATGTTGTTCAGACAATTTGAACGACCTTTAATAGTGCGAGACTGAACCAAGCCGCTGAAACGCTCTCTCTGTGACTTAGCCATTCCTTAATGGCTCTCGAAGTCCGGCTTGCCGGCGGCCATGAAATTAGATTCCATCGAGAGACTTCCCACCTGATACTGACTTCCCAACAATACAACTTTCAAATCTGACTTCCAGCTGAATCGATTTCAACCTATCGATTCAGCAATGAATAACTAACTTCAACTGCGAAGCAACCAGGATCGCAGACATCCGGTTTTGGCTTCCAGCTTGTTCCCGAGGAAAATCTTCTGATGGCCTCTACTGAAATGGCAACCCCCTCCGGCATGAAACCAATTGAAGAAATGGAAACCGTCGTTATCCGCTTTTGCGGCGATAGCGGCGACGGAATGCAACTTGCCGGAACACAATTCACCAATGTGTCGGCAGCTTTTGGCAACGATGTCAGCACTCTGCCTGACTTCCCCGCAGAAATTCGCGCCCCAGCCGGGTCATTGAGCGGAGTGAGTGGCTTCCAGATCAGTTTTTCCAGCAAAGACATTTTCACCCCCGGGGACGAAGTCGACACCCTCGTGGCGATGAATCCGGCCGCGCTGAAAACGAACCTTGCCGACCTCAAACGAGGGGGCACGCTGATCGTCAATGAAGACGCCTTCGATAAATCCAATCTGACCAAAGCAAGCTACGATTCCAACCCGCTGGATGATGAAGAATCCCTTGCGGGCTACCGGCTATTCAAAGTTCCAATGACTCGCCTCACCAAAGACGCGTTATCAGAACTGGACATTTCACAGCGTGAAGCGGTCCGGTGCAAAAACTTCTTCGCTCTTGGTCTCGTGTACTGGCTGTACAACCGAGATTCCAAACCGACCGTTGATTGGGTCAACAAGAAGTTTTCCAAGCTACCAATCGTTGCCGAAGCCAACATTCGCGCTCTCAAAGGTGGCCGCAATTATGGTGACTCCACCGAGGCGTTCACGGTTCACTACAAAGTATCAAAGGCCGATCTTCCTCCCGGCAAGTACCGCAAAATCACCGGAAACGAAGCCCTGGCAATGGGACTGGCAACGATTGCCAAACTGTCAAACAAGACTTTGATCTACTCTGGCTACCCTATTACCCCTGCCAGTGACATTCTGCACGAACTGTCCAAGCTTAAAAACTTCAACGTGAAGACCTTCCAGGCCGAAGACGAAATCGCCGCAATGTCCGCCGCAGTAGGAGCCGCATTCGGTGGCGAACTATCTGTAACAGCGAGCTCAGGACCAGGCATCTGCCTGAAAGGGGAGGCCATGGGCCTGGGGGCAATCACCGAATTGCCGATGGTCATCATCGACGTTCAACGTGGTGGTCCGAGTACCGGTTTACCAACCAAGACAGAGCAATCCGACTTGCTTCTCGCCATGTTTGGTCGAAATGGTGAATCACCGCTCCCGATTATCGCTCCAGCGACTCCGGGGGACTGCTTTGAAATGGCCCAGCAAGCAATGCGAATTGCAGTTGAGCACATGACTCCGGTCATTCTGCTCTCCGATGGTTATATTGCGAATGGTGCTGAGCCTTGGCAGATTCCTGATGTCAGCGATCTCACCCCGATCAAAATCAACCATCCAACAGAACTAAACGAAGACGGTATCTACGAGCCTTATGCCCGAGATGAAAACCTGACTCGACCATGGGCCATCCCCGGCACCACTGGGTTGGAGCATCGTGTTGGTGGTCTGGAGAAATCCAACATCTCCGGAAACGTCAGTTACGATCCGGAAAACCACCACGACATGACGTTGTTGCGTGCCAAAAAGGTGAAGCTGATTGCAAACCGGTTGCCCGCCCAGGAAGTCCTCGGCCCCAAGACAGGCGACTTACTCGTCGTCAGTTGGGGAGGCACCTACGGTTCTGTTCGCACGGCAGTTAGCCATGCGATCGAAGAAGGTAAGAGTGTCGCCCACGCGCACATTCGCTACCTGAATCCATTCCCCAATAACCTCGGCGAGATTCTGAAAAAGTACGATCAGATTCTCATTCCCGAATTGAACATGGGCCAACTTCGTCTACTGTTACGCAGTGAATTCCTGGTAGACGCACAAGGCTTGAACAAGATCAAAGGCAAACCTTTCCTGATTTCTGAAATCAGCGAAAAGATCAACGCCATGCTCGCGGGTTAGACGAACCGCAAGGTTTGATAACTGCGAACTGATCTTCTATTTCCAAAACGATTACAGCAAATTCCTCGATTGAGAGATTTCGTTATGAGTACTGTTGAACTTCCTCAACTGTCTGCCAAAGACTTTGCCAGCGATCAGGAAATTCGTTGGTGCCCCCGATGTGGTGACTACTCCATTCTGGCACAGATGAAGAAAGTCCTGCCGACGCTCGGACTGCCCAAAGAAAAGTTCGCGTTCGTTTCCGGCATCGGTTGCTCAAGCCGGTTTCCGTACTACATGAACACGTACGGGTTCCATAGCATCCACGGTCGTGCTCCCGCCATTGCGACGGGTCTGCGACTGGCACGCCCCGACCTCTCGGTCTGGGTGATCACGGGTGACGGTGATGCACTTTCAATTGGTGGAAACCACTTGATGCACGTAATCCGCCGAAACGTGGATCTGAAAATCGTGTTGTTCAACAACCGTATCTATGGTTTGACCAAAGGTCAGTATTCACCAACGAGTCCAATCGGGCAGAAGACGAAAAGTACGCCTTACGGTTCGATCGACCATCCTCTGAGTCCGCTCAGCGTGGCGATTGGTTCGGAAGCCACCTTTGTCGCTCGATCTGTTGATGTCGACATCAAGCACCTGGGAATGGTTCTGGAACGAGCCGCTCATCATAAGGGAACGGCGTTCATTGAAGTCTATCAGGACTGTAACGTCTTCAACGCAGGTGCTCATGATTACGCCTCGAAGAAAGGCGAAAAGGAAGAAAACATCATCTATCTTGAAGATGGTAAACCCATCATCTTCGGTAAAGATAATGACAAAGGCCTGATCTTCGACGAGAACTCGAATATACAAGTCGTCACCTTGGGTGAGGAATTCTCCGAAAGTGATCTCATCGTTCACGATGAAAGCAATCCGAACCCCAGCATCGCATTTGCACTATCCCGTCTGCGTCATCCGGAATTCCCGGAACCAATGGGAGTGTTACGAGCTATAGAACGACCCATCTATGACCAAATGGTCACCGCCCAGGTTGATCAGACCATTGCGGACAAAGGAGAAGGCAATCTGGAAGGCCTCTTCAATAGTGGCGATACCTGGACTGTCGAATAATCACATTTCCGAACACTGATATTTTGAATATCAGACAAAGGTCGGAATGTCAGTCCGCTCAGGCAAACTAATGATACTGTGCCTCTGGAATGGATAGAGTACAGCCTGACTTCTTTCGGATTGAGAGAAGACTCTGGCTTGATCAGTGCTACAATGGGAGAGTGATCGAATTTTTCGTTGCCCTCTCCGTTGAAGAAGTCCCATCGTATGACTGATCATCCTGATGCCTCCGATGAATTTCCTGAGATCACGAAGCCGGAGGGCATTGTGGGTGAGGAAGCAAGATCAGCTTCCCCCAATAACGATGTCAGCCAGGAATCCGTCGACGTTGTACCGAGACAACGAAGGCCCCGCCCTGCCCTGCTTCGAGAAGGACCGGGGCTACGAGAATCGTTGGGCTGGGTCTTGGGATTCTTCGCTCTCCAGCTGGTTTTTGGCATATTTTTCCTCGTGCTGTATCTGGCTAGCCTGTTCCTGACTAATCCGGAACTTTTCCAGGCAGTAGCCGACAGTGAAGAACTCAAAGATAAATTAGCAGGCGAATCACAGACATTCGTTATGGCCGCCGCTCAAGCCAGTCTGATCGTCTGCTGTCTGGCGATGACTCGCATCCGCTGGGGCAAGAGTTGGACGACTTCCCTCCGCTTCAACGGTTTCCGTCCTATTCACATTCTCGCCGTGGCCGCGCTGATTATGCCGACTCAAGTTCTCTCGCAAGCCGTTTACGAACAAGCCAACTATTACTGGCAAATGCTCGCAGGGGAACTTCCTGCACTTTCAGTACTGGATAAATTCAATATTGTCGAATCCGCTCCCGACTTAATCAAGAATTCTCCACTCGCCATTTCCATCCTGATTTTCGCGATTGCGCCGGCCCTGAACGAAGAGATCATTTTTCGTGGAGTTGTCGGCAACGGACTCATGAATCGTTATGGAGTCGTTTTTAGCATGCTGGTCGCTTCTACTCTATTTGCCATCGTGCATATGCATCCTGTACACGCCGCCGCCGTCTTTGGATTAGGGGCAGTTATTCACTGGACCTACATCACCACCCGCACAATATGGGCCCCGATCCTGCTTCATTTTCTGAACAACGGATTTGCCTTGTTCTCGACTCTCTACCTGGGAGCCGGCGACTCTCACGACGATGCCTCGATTTCACCGTTACTAACGGCTTGCTCACTGGTAACAGTTGGCGTTCTGTGCTTATTTTTCTGGAAAAGTCGCCGCTATCTGGTCAACGAAGAAGGTGAGAAGGTTCCTGTAAACGAAGAATGGAAGACTCAACCAGCCGACTTAGCGAAATTCGAGGTACGGCAGGACAAACCTTCAGTTCCAGTCAGCCTGATCACATTATGCATCACTTTAGTGACCTTGTATCTGATTTTTAAAGATACGGCTTCCTGAACAAGCTTTATTGCCCAATTCCAGTTAGCCGAGGCCAGACTGTACCGATACTCGGTGGTTTTCTGATCGATCTATTGAGTTGATGGTTGAAATGGCTTCTGGAATCGTTATTGTGCGCTATTCCGCTTCTATTCTGGTATGATGCAACTTGCCCGGCCAATTTACGGGTAAACCCCCTACTGGTAACGGAGTGCTAACCGAGAGCCTCGGATTCGACTGGCCCTCGATGCTTTCTCACTTACTGATTTCACCTGAAACTCGCTCCTGGAGAGCTCTTCCTTGAGTACCACTGATACAACGACTATTGCTGACACTAAAACCAAAGGGACCTACGCTTTCGTAAGCCTGGGTTGCCCCAAGAATCTTGTCGACAGCGAAAAGATGCTGGGCAACCTCTCCCTGGATGGCTACTCGCTTGTTTCGGAACCCGATCAAGCCGACTTTGTCATCGTGAATACCTGCGGTTTTATTGAAAGCGCACGACAGGAATCTAAAGCGGTCATTCAGGAAATGCTTGATTTGAAAGCAGCCGGAAAAACCAAAGGAGTCATCGTTTCGGGTTGTCTCCCTGAACGACTGGGCAGCAAACTGCTAGACGAGATGCCTCAGATCGATCATATCGTCGGCGTATTTGGTCGTGACGAAATCACCACCGTCGCCGAACGCATCGTTAGTGGAGCCAAAGAACAACGCGAACTCTTTCGTCCGGCTGCTATCCGAGCCCAGGACGATACTGCCCGACTGCGAATCACACCGGGGCACTATGCTTATCTTAAAATCTCCGAAGGTTGTGACCGAACTTGTACGTTCTGTGCGATTCCCAAAATGCGTGGCAAGCATGTGACGAAACCGATTGAAATGGTTCGTCGTGAAGCCGAAGAACTGGTCGCCGATGGAGTCAAGGAATTAATCCTCGTCGCACAGGACACGACTTATTACGGCATGGACCTGTATGGGGAAGTCCGCCTTGCTGACTTGCTTAAAGAACTGGAAAAAGTCGAAGGACTCCAGTGGATTCGATTGATGTATTTGTATCCGATCAACTTCACCGATGAACTGATCGATACGATTGCCAAGAGCAGCAAAATCATTCCTTATCTCGATATGCCGCTCCAGCACAGTAATGATCGCATGTTGAAGCGAATGCAACGTCGTGTGAACCGGGAGAAGACGGAAATCTTGTTGGAGAAATTACGCGAAAGAGTTCCCAACCTGGTGATTCGCACCACATTCGTCGTCGGATTCCCTGGCGAAACGGAAAAACAGTTCATCGAATTGAAAGAGTTCGTCCGCGACCAACATTTCGAACGGGTGGGTGTTTTCACCTATTCACTCGAACCAGGTACTCCCGCGGAACGTCTTCCTGATCACCTACCTGAAGACATCAAACAGCGGCGTTACGACGAGCTGATGGAAGTCCAACAGGAAATCGCTTTTGAACATGCGGATTCCTGGGTTGGGTACGAGTTGGACGTGATCATTGACGAACAGGTCGAAGACGATCTCTGGGTGGGGCGAACATTTGCCGATGCACCCGAAATCGATAGTCTTGTTTACGTACGCGGCGAAGATCTACAGATTGGACAATTAGTCCCCGTAGAGATATTGCAGCGACAAGACTACGACTTGATCGGTGTTGTTTCGGAAGGCGAGATGGAAGAAGATTAATCTTCCTTCTGGTACTGGGCGGTGCTAGCACACAGCCGGGCAAAAAAAAGGAAAACCTAGTCCCAACAGAGGGTATCCTGAACGTCTCCGTTGTGCGAATATTTCGATAACGACCTATAGTTTCCGAGCGGCTCTGCTATACTTGTAATAGAGCACTGCGGAAGGTCTTCTTCCAGCGAAATGCTCACTAGAAATTCTCTCCCATTTGCACTTTCACAGCCTCCGGATTGACCCCGAGCTCATGAATGCCGAATCGACACAGAAGGAACCGCAACAAAGCCTGCAGTCACAACGAGTCGTGTGTAACATTCCAAACGCGATTACGTTAAGCCGACTGCTATTGGCCTGCGTCCTGTTTCTGTTGATTGATATTCAAGGCTTTTGGATCACCTCCGCTGTACTGTTTGTCTTCGCCGCCTCAACCGATTTTCTGGACGGTTATATCGCCCGAAAATATGGGATGGTGACGATCCTCGGTCGTATCATGGATCCTTTCGTCGACAAAATCATTGTCGGCGGTGCCTTTCTGTTTCTCCTCGGAGAGCCGGATCGATCAGGCGTGAATGCCTGGATGGTGCTTATTGTTATCGGTCGGGAAATGTTCATTAGCAGTCTACGCGGTTTCCTTGAAAAACAGGGACAGGACTTCTCAGCCGCTTGGAGTGGCAAGGTAAAGATGACATTGCAATGTGTCGCTGTTACCTGCAGTCTGCTCTCGCTCAGCCCCGATTATTTCTTCAACGACAGCTGGTTCCTGCTCTGCCGCGACATTCTTCTCTGGATGGCGATCGCCATCACACTTTACAGCGGAATCGAGTACATCATTCGCGCATCACATCTCTGGTCCAGCACCGACGATTGATTTGGTTGGGTGTTTCGGGTAACCCATTTGTTTTGTTGTTTCTTCATAATTGTAAACGTGGAATTCGGACTGACTAATCTCAAGCGGGAGTAGCCTGACATGAGCTCATCTACTCCCCCCGAAAGCTCACGACTCGATACCCAATCACTTTACAATCAAACGGTGGTGATCCTGCGTAGACAGCCGCTTATCCTGCTGCTACTTCCCTTTGCTGCCGGCATCGCAACCTGGGAACAGATTGAGGCAATTGTTCCAATCACAGCCGTCGTTTTATGCTGGATGGTCTTGCTGGGAAGCTGGTTCTATTCTCGGCGAGGTAGCGGACATACTTTGGGGTTTAGTTGCCTGCTTGGGATTTGCTTTCTCACGGGAATGCTCCATTTGTATGCCGCGTACTTACCTGCAGGACGACAGGACATACGCGAGCTAGTTGAACCCGAACGCCGTTTGATTCGAGTTCATGGGAAATTACTGTCGACGCCCATCGTCAAACAGAAACAAGTCAGCGAGCGCGCTCCAGACTGGCAGCGAGTTCCTGCAACCACCGCCGATCTAGCAATCGAACATGTCTACGCCGGGAAAACGCCCGTTCCCTTCACCGGTAGGCTGTGGATCACTATTCGAGGTGAAGGCCTGAAGGCTGACCGTGGAGACCATATCGAAACGACTGGTTGGTTGGAGCAACCTTTTGCCGCCTCAAACCCGGGTGAGTTTGATTTCCGTTCTTATTTAAAACATCAGGGAATCAGGGGCATATTACGTGTACAGGACGCCGCCAGCGTACGCCCTTTTTCAACGAATGAGGACTCTACAAAAGAGAGTACATCAGATTGGACGAGCCTTATCCGTCACCATTGGCGACAATTTGCAGCCAAACATCTAAAACCTGAAAACCAGAGTCTTGCCGGCGCGATGATTTTAGGAGTTCGCAATAACATTACTCCGGAACAGCAGGAACAGTTCAGCCAGACAGGAACAATGCATTTTCTGGCCGTCTCCGGATTGCACGTTGGTATCTTGATCTTCTTTCTGATTGGTGCAGGCAAACTGATTCGAATCCCACGCAATTGGTTGCCCTATCTGGTAATCATCACCATCTGGATGTATGCGTTCATCACAGACATGAATCCCCCCGTCATGCGAGCATCTTTTCTCGCTACCTTTGTCTTTGTAGGAAAGCTTCTAGCAAGACAGGCCACGCTTCTGAACCTGCTATCTCTGGCGGGGCTGGTTCTTCTGGTCTGGCAACCGACCATGATGTTTGATGTTGGGGCGCAGCTCTCTTTCCTGGCAGTCGCCGCCATCATCTGGGGCAATGAGAGTTTGCCGTTCAGAAGAACATCAACGAATCTCGACCACCCCAATTGGCGAAAACACCTCGGTTCGATCGTGTCCGGTTTAAAAAAGGTAACGCGTTTGACGCTCTCTATCTGGCTGTTTACGGCACCACTCGTGCTGCTGATATTTCATTTCATCGCACCGATCGGTTTACTTATCAACGTGATACTCGCGCCGTTAGTCATGGTAATGCTGTGGACAGGCTACCTGATGAGTGTTTTTCTGTTTCTGCTCCCCCCCTTGGCAGTTCTTCTTTCTTACCCTTTTGATGCCTTTCTCAGTCTGTTTCAATCCCTCATTGGTATGGCTCACGAACACGGCTGGGGAACCTGGTATGCACCTTCACCTCCCGTTTGGTTTCTTGTACTTTACTATGTCAGCCTGCTCGGTTTTGCTGCCGCCAGACAGTTGCACCCGCAGTTCGCTCGCTGGCGGTGGATTGCAACTGGAGCAACCATCGCAGTCGCTTTTCTGTTACTCTTCCTCCCTCAATTAACAAAGCCGTTGACCATCACTGTTCTCAATGTGGGCCACGGATCAGCCATTCTCGTGGAGTATCCGAACGGGAATCGATTGCTATACGATGTTGGTTCCATTGACGGAGGGAAACGAGCAGCTCGGGCAGTTCAGAATCTCCTTTGGAATCAAGGAGAGATGGGGATCAACTGTCTGTTGGTCTCCCATGCAGACGTCGACCATTTCAATGGTACCCATACACTCATAGCTACGATGCCAATCGCTACCGTCTGCTGTTCACCTCAGTTTCTGGACTTCGATCAACCTGCCGTCGACGAACTCATTGAAAAACTGGACAGAGCTGATATTCCTGTCCAGCTCATTCAAGCAGGCGACCAACTCAGAATTGATGAGAAGGTGGCAACCAAGGTCTTGTTTCCACAAGCAAGGACACGACTCCATCAAGACAATGACCATAGCGTGGTGCTGTTGATCGAATATGCGGGCAGGCGAATTCTGCTTACAGGCGATCTGGAACCGGAGGGACAGCAGGAATTACAACATCTGCTGGATGGGAGGCTCCCGGTTGATCTTTTGACTGCTCCTCACCATGGGGCACACGAAGCCAATGGGCGTTCCTTATTCGAGCAGTTCTCTCCTGGTATCGTCACAGTGAGCAGCAATAGTTATTTACCAGAGACAGCACGCGAGCTACAACGGCAGATACCCGATGGCGAGGCAGTCTATTTCACCCGAAACCAGGGAGCCATTCGTATCGAAATCGACTCGAAAGGCGAGCTTCGTGTTCAAACATTCCTACAGGAATCGAAGAATTAAACGGAAGACGTTCGTGAGTTTCAGGCGGTGCACTTTAACTTTAAACTTGGGGACTTTTCAGTTCCGATTCGTGCTGACGCAGCTCGTCTGATTTCGTTTTCAGCTTCTCCTGGGTTTCTCTGAAGCGTTTCATCGCCTCTTTGTACTTAAGGTGAGCGGAATAAAGTTCCGTCGGAGCGTCCCCTTCTTGCAGAACCGCTTTATGCAGATGAGTCACTTTCTCCTCCAACTGGTCCTGCATCATTCGGATCAGTTCCGTAGTCAGACCTTCCAGCTCCCGTCCTAGATCATAAACTTTCTGACGATCGACGACCCGCTCAGGCTCATCCAGATCGCGTGTTGATTCTTCCTGTTGGTTTACCGCCAACTGATCATCAGTAACGAGTCTTCCAAAAGGACTGAACGCATTTCGGGAACTGTCAACAGCCGCCTTTGCAGCATCAATCCCCCGTAGCGCCCGAGGATAATCCGGTTTGAGTTCCACAGCTTTATTGAACTGCACCAGAGCTTGCTGGAAATTACCCATTTCAATATAGACTTCACCTAGATTCACATACGCGTCAACGAATTCCGGATCGAGATTAATCGCGTCCCGATAGGAAGAGACAGCCAAGGCAAACTGTTTCAAATGTCGGTTGGCGTATCCGATATTGAAATGACCTTCAACAGACTTTCTCTCGCGTAATAATCCTTTGCGAAGGATCCCGGCGGCGTCCTGGTACCGTTCCAGTTTGTTGTAAATTGCCCCGAGATTGATCAGCAATTTGCCATTGGATGGATTTAACTGAATGGCTCGCTCAAAATGAGTCGCGGCCAATTCATAATCTTTATTAGAGAATGCAGCAGACGCCAATCCAATGTGAGCGGAAGACCGGGACTCTTCCTCCTGCAGGACCTGCTGATACAGAGTGATCGCGTCAGCATATTCCTTATGCTTATATTTACTGCGGGCCTGCTTTTCCAGCAGATCGATTTGCGTTGCTTCTGTCATTGATCAAGCGACTCCACACAGAGAAATTGAAACAGCGGTTGCAATCGCAGATCCTTAATGATGGACCTTTAATCTGTCTTTAGCGAAACAAGTTTACTACGAGGACCAGGATGAAATTCTATTTTGGACTCGCGAGCCAACCAACCTACTCCTTGCATGACTAAATCGCGAGGAGCGTCTATTTCTCGAGAGAGTTTGCTTAAGGTGACTGGTCCTTTTTCGGTCAGATAATTCCATACTAAACCAGCAGCAATGCCGATTTCATCCACCTCACTACCCTGTAATTCCATGGTCACTTCCTGGCTCCTTAAACTAGGCTGAATCACGATTTAAGAGGTTTCTGGTTCAATATAAACCAGCCTTCTAAACGAGGAAAACGGTTTCCCTCAACAATTGAAGTGTTATTCACAGATTACCAGCTTCACTGACAGAACTAATCCTGTCGCAGAACAAAAGCTAAAGGTAATCTGCCACCACTGAAGTATGATTCACAAACGCCGATTTAAGTCGGTCTGGATTGCTTCCAGCCTATTTCCAAAACTTACGAAGTGGAAAATTAGACATTGAAAACAACAAGAGAGGCAACTCGACCTCCGCTGAGCATTACAGGTTTAAGCGGAAGAATGGCGATCTTAAAATCAACAGATGCTTCTAAGTTTCCAGCCGACGAGCATCGCCGTTAATCATGACACACTTTTGACTTAGGAAGACAAGCATCTGTCCACTTCCAGTATAACACCCTAGCTGGGGATGCAATACCGAATCCCGAACTTTCTCCTATTTTCACTAACCGTCACTAACCAAATGTACCAATTGTTTACCCGTTTCAAGTTTGCTCGAAGCCGAAAAAGTCTTCGGCGCATTGAATCGACTGGGTCATCAGTTGCTGCAGTTGCGAAATCTGTTCACTCTCTTCAGCGGAATACTGCGACAGAATGAGGACCGTAAAACGGTCGGTAGCAAAAGTGCGGATCGATGCGGTGTTCATGAGGTCAAGACAGCTGAATTCAATCTCCACAGCAGAACCAACGTGTGCTCCAACCTGCTGTTCTGAAGGAAAGCTATCTATCGCCTGATACTCATCACGGTAGGTCTCGATGGCCGACTGAATCAAATCGTCCATCGCCGGGCGTTCAAAGTAGAGCGTCAGTATCCAAAAACCGGTTCCCGGGCTTTGCACCATCACCTGGATCTCTTCTTCAGAGGCCTGCTCAGTCAGAGTCCAGCCCGAAGGATAGGAAAAACTCACTCCATGCTGCTGATACGATTCTGTTAATAAATCCTGAATATCCAAAAAACTGATTCCTGTGCGATGAATGAAGTTCGTTTGTGTCGATTCTCTAAGTGGAAAATCGAACAATTGTGGATTCTAGCAAATGCAATCACCTGATCCTACTGACCGAACCAGTCGGACAGCAACTCGCCTGTCGCTGTACCTCCCTCTCGGCTTAGTTCGACAGGACTACCTGCTGCGACCACTTTCCCTCCGCCCTCCCCGGCACCGGGTCCCATTTCGATTAACCAGTCGGCAGCCGCGATGATTTGCGGTTGATGTTCTATCACCCAAACAGAATGCCCCTGCTCGACCAGTTTACGCAACAATACGATAAGTTGTTCGAGATCCGCCGGGTGCAGTCCAGAACTGGGTTCATCAAGAACAAACAAAGTGCGTGGAATTTGCTGTTTACTGAGTTCGGTTGCCAGCTTCACGCGTTGCGATTCTCCGCCCGAAAGGGTTAACGCCGATTGACCGAGGGTCAAATATCCTAAACCGACATCCTGCAACGTCTGCAGAATCATTCTCATGTCGGACAATTTATCGAAATGCTGGGCCGCTTCGCTGATCTTCATCTGTAGAATGTCTGCGACTGATTTGCCGTAAAAACGAACGGAAAGTGTCTGCGCGTTAAATCGCTTACCGCCGCAAGTGGGACAAGTCACCCATAAGTCGGTTAGCGATTGCATCTCGATCTTCTCGACACCTCTTCCCCGACAAGTTTCACAGCGTCCTTCCGCTGACAGGTAACTGAACCGCTTCGACTTAAATCCACGTAGGCGCGCCTCACGCGTCCGGGTGAACAACTTTCGAACGATGTCCCACAACCCGGTGTAAGTTGCGGGTGTCGAAAGTGGACTCTGGCCCAGGGGACGTTGATCGACCTGAACCACTCGTTCGATTTGTTCGGCACCTTGCAACTTTAATTCCACGGGCTCGTTCCGCAGAAATCGTTTTATCGCCGGCACAATTGAGTCTATCAACAGACTACTTTTTCCGCTTCCACTCACCCCGGTGAAACAAACAAATTGACCGAGAGGGATCTCGACATCAAGTTGATGAATATTATGGCATGCAATGCCCTTAACGAAGAGTTGACCAGCAGAAGAGGGTTTGTCTTTTGAATCAGATGTTGGAGCTGTTTCTAAATGAGTGCGTTGCAGGTACTTTCCAGTCAAGGTGTCCCTCGTCACGAATGTTTCCCGACTTCCCGCTGCCACCAGTTGGCCTCCCTGTGTTCCAGCTCCGGGGCCGATCTCCACAAGGTAATCAGCCTCCCGCATTGTCTGCAGATCATGTTCGATCACAATCAGGCTATTGCCTCGATTCTGTAATTGTCGAAGCACATTCAATAATCTACCGGTGTCTCGCGCGTGCAGACCGCTCGTCGGCTCATCTAACACGAAACAGGCCCCAGTCACGCCGGTTCCCAACGTGCTAGCCAATCGAGCACGCTGGTATTCTCCACCAGATAAGGTGGTTGCTTGACGGCTCAAACTCAGATAACCCAAGCCGACTTCTCGCAGAAAGTGCAATCGCGATTTCACTTCAGGAATCACTTTTTCCGCCGCCAGCGACCCCACCGAATCTGGAACGAAACAAGACGTCGATTCCGCAGTAGTCTTAATATCCGCAGTAGCAGTATTATCAATAAGCGAGTGCTCAAAGAAATCGAGTAGTGTATCCAGGCTGAACCGCTGTAGTTCGGAAAATCTCTTTCCCTCGAAGATGACCTTTCGAGCCAGTGGATTCAGACGTTCTCCTTTGCACTTGGGACAGGGATTGGAATCAACTATTCGATTTGCCGAACTCTCAGGCGAACCCGTTTTCGGTGATAGAACGATACTTCCCAACCCACCGCATTCCTGACAGGCCCCCTGCGGACTGTTGAAATTGAATGTCGCCGGATGAACCGTAGGAAAACTGATCCCGCATTCAGCACAGGCGAATCGTTCATTGAAGAAATGATCGACCCACTCTTCGCCACTTTGTTGGGTCGTGACGATGCATTCTCCGTCCCCCTGTCTCAATGTGGTGTTGATCGATTCCTGCAATCGCGATTGAATCCCCTCTTTCATGATGAGACGATCAACCACAATCTCGACGGTATGTTCATCGGCGGGGGAGATATCGACTGCGTCGTTCAGATCGTACAGTTCACCATTCACGCGTGCGCGGACAAATCCATCGGCCACCAGTTTGTCGAACAGTTCTTCCAGATTGGCGCCACTGACTCGATCCCAAACGGGGGCTAATAACATCAGGCGAGTCCGCTCGGGAAATTGCAGAACCCTGTTCACAATTTGCTCGGACGTCTGGCTGCTGACCACTTTACCACAATGCGGACAGTGAACGACTCCCGCACGAGCATAAAGTTGTCTCAGAAAGTCATCGATTTCCGTCGTGGTTCCCAGCGTATTCCTCAGACTCAAGTGGCCCCGATGTTGAGAAAGGCTGAGAGTGGGCGGCAAACCGGAGATGGAATCGACATCAGGGCGGGGCAGAATAGGAAATCGCTTTCGCGATCCGAGGGACAAGGTCGCAAAATACTTGCGTTGACCTTCGGCAAAGAGCGTGTCAAAAGCGAGCGAGCTTTTTCCGCTACCACTCACGCCGGTCACCACGACGAGCTGGCCCCGGGGTAAATCGACATCTATCCCCTGAAGGTTATGTTGCCGCGCTCCCCGTACTCGAATAACAGGGATTGAATGATCATCCTGAGAGGTCGACATAAAATCGCATTCTGGCAGTCTGGTAAGTTCCGAAATGTTCCAGGTCGCTGAAAGTACCTTTCACCCGCATAATCAACATAACCGGAATAAAATCCGCACCTCGCCTGAATCCACAGCGGCATTCGAAATATCAATCCAGTTTAAACATGAAATGACCCGAAGGGAAACTCAAGATACCCGAGGTTCTCTTATAGCAATCTCCTGAATCCCAACCAAGAGAGTCACCATGTTTCGCGCTACTGGAATCGCCCTCGGTCTGTTTCTCTCCACTTGGGGTGCGTTTCTGTTTTGCACTGAAGACATCGTGCTTCGATACAACCCCAGTTGGATACCGCAAAGCGGCTTCATATCTCAATTCTTTGAATACCAATCTGAGGGAAATCGCCAACATCTCATCGTTGAACAATGGGTCGCTATTCTGCTCGCATCAGTCGGCGGATCTCTCATGATTTTCTCTCTGGGTGGAAAATCGAAACTACGAACACCAAAGGATGAAAAACCACGGCATTCCTGAATTAAGTAGAAAACAGACCTCTGGTTGGGTCTATATCCACAGAAACAGGTCTCGATCCCTTTGAAATAGCGGTTTGCGTCAAATCGGGGCTTGAAATGGGGATCTGCGAACTTCTATGATTTATGTAACCAGCTTAATTTCACACACATGCGATTGACACTCCGACACCCAAGCACCCCACGTACACTATCCCGTCGGCTGGACCATGGATGGTGCAGTTTCTCCGCTCAACTGATATTTGATATCGCTGGTTATTGGAATACTCATGCTGGAATATGATTTTGAACAGAGTCTTGGCTACTGGACAGCATTAACATCCCATGCCTACCGTCGCACTCTGGATGCAGAACTGAATCGCCAAAACATTACGATCCGACAATGGGAAGTACTCGCCTTGCTCTCCCTGAACGGTGAGCAGAATCAAGTTCAACTGGCGGATCAACTTTGCATAGAACCTCCGACTCTAGCGGGGGTCATCAAACGGATGGAACGCGATGGTTGGCTTGAACGTACTTGCTGTCAGGAAGATCGACGTAAAAACAACATCCGCCCCACTCCTAAAGCGGAAGCCCTGTGGCAACAGATGGTCGACTGCTGTCGAAAGATACGTGCCCAGGCAACTGCCGGGATGACCGAGGAAGAAATCAACCAGTACATCAGTTTGTGCCAACGCGTCATCAAGAATATGAATGCGAATGTTGGCTTTTCTCTGAGGAACTGCTCTTCAAGTCAGTCCGTCCCAAAAGCATCCGATCCTAAGATGCAGGAACTCGAGTCCTGAAGTCGACTGCGACGCTTAAAAATATTCAGACAATTGAATCCACGATATTGAAGAAGATGTTTTCATCAATAGTCGTTCGGTTCCCTCCCTCCTTATCCGTTTCTATTTGAAGTACGTAAGCTCTATGATAAAAGATAGCATGCAACCTATCTGGATCAGCATTCCACTGATGATCGGCATCCTGATGACCTCGGGTTGTGGCAATGATGAAACCGCTGCGCAAACACCGGGTGCAGCCCCTCCACCGACTTACGTCCGGGTTGGTCCGATCGTTCAAAAGATGATACGCCCCGAACTCAAAGTGGTTGCCACTCTTCATCCTCGACGAACTTCCATCGTTGCGTCCGGCGCGAACGGTGTCGTGGAAGAATATATTCCAGATGCGGGTATGTACGTCGAAGAAGGAACTATCCTTTCAACCTTGCGTATGCGTTCGACAGATTTGGGAATTGCCCAGGAACGAGCCATTCTCAAAGAACGTGAAGAACAATTAAAAAGTCTCGAAGCAGGTTCTCGACCTCAAGAGATTGAAGAAGCTCAAGCCAAATTAATGGCGTTCCAGATCGCACGCAGAGTGGCCGATCAAAAATTCACTCGCGTGGAAGAGCTCTTCAAAAAGAACGCCATCAATAAAGATGAAAGAGATGATGCACAGGAAAGGTCTGAAGCTGCCGAGCACCTTTATGCCGCTTCCAAAGCTGCTTTCGATTTAGTGAAGCAGGGTCCCCGACAGGAAGATATCGAACAGGCCCGGGCACGTGTCCTGGCTCAAAAAGAAAACATCGATTATCTCCTGTCCGAGCGCGACAAACGAATCACTAAAGCTCCTTTTGATGGTGTGATAGTAGAAACGCATTCATTCGTTGGTCAGTGGCTTGGTCAAGGCGATCCCATCATCACACTGGCGCGAATGGACCTGATGGTAGTTATCGCGAACGTCGACCAGTCGATGCTGCAATACATTACCTTAGGCGACAAAGTGAATATACAAGTTCCCGGAACCGAGCAGAAGCAATGGGAAGGCCAGATTGCCTCGATCGTTTCCCAGAGTAATTGGGAAAGCGGATCTCGATTATTCCCGATCCGAATTCTGGTTGAGAATAAGTTCCAGGAAGTGGAAGGTCGAAAGATTCCCATCCTCAAAGAAGGGATGCATGCGGAAGTCGTCTTCCGCGGGCCTGAGGTAGAAGCCGTTCTTGTTCACAAAGACGCGCTCGTCAGAACCTCTGGTGGAAAAGCGATCTTCGTCTACGAACCCACACCAGATGACCCCAAGAACGGAACAGTCAAGCAGTATCAAATTGAGACGGATATCGGTGAAAAGGAAATGATTCGCATTTACACCCCCGGTGAAGATCTCACCGGCGGACAGGTCGTGCTGGAAGGGGCGGAACGATTGAGACCTTTCCAAAACGTCGCCATCCTGCCCGAAAACCCGACAGCAGAATCGCCCGCATCGGAAGCAGGACCCACTGGTCAGGACTCGGCGACAGATATTAATCCTGCTAATTCTCCTGAAGAAGCGACATCGAAAGAAACGACTGATGTCACTAAGGAAGCCTCCCCCGAACTTGAGGCTTCGACCAGCGCGAAATAGAGGCTATCCTCGGCCGATGCTTTTACTCGTTGGCGAACGGCCACTGAATACATCTTTACACTACTCCAAGCAGAAGAAGTTTCACGATGGACTTTATTGGATTCGCCGTCCGAAACCCGGTCAAGGTGACGGTCGCCGTCATCATGGCAGTGCTGTTCGGCATGATTTCGCTACTTGCGACTCCGGTCCAGCTGACCCCTGATGTGGTCGAGCCAAAAATCACAGTAAGCACAACCTGGCCAGGGGCAAGTGCGCAAGAAGTCGAACGCGAGATTATCGAAGAGCAGGAAGAACAACTCAAAAGCGTCGAAGGACTAAGTGAGTTCGAAAGTACCAGCTCGGACTCGCGTGGAGAGATCATCCTGAAGTTCGAAGTCGGTACCGACCTCGGCGAAGCCCGTGCCCGTGTCTCGGACAAATTGAATCAGGTTCCTGAATACCCGGAAGACGCCAACGAACCAACGATCACAACCGTGAACCCTAATGAAAACGCGATCGCCTGGTTCATTCTGCAACCCATTCCTCCCTCTATCGAGGACATGGAAGCGTTCGCCCGGACTCACCCAGATGTGAAAGACGAACTACAGCCTTTCATTGATGAGGGAGTCACGCCCGAATTCACCGTCCTGGCAAAGCTGGCCGAGAAGCATCCCGCGCTGAAAATTCTGATCAAAGGGAAGAACGATCCGGCTTTAATGAAAAAGTTTGCCGAGGACTTCATCGAATCTAGATTCGAACGAGTACCGGGTGTCGCAAACAGTAACGTCTTCGGTGGACAGGAAGAAGAGGTCCGCGTCGTCGTCGATCCGGCCAAACTGGCATCGGTGCAATTGACCATTACTGATCTTCGCGCCGCCTTGCAGGCTCAGAACAAAAACACCTCCGCTGGAGATATGTGGGAAGGTAAAACCAGAAACGTTATCCGAACACTGGGTCAATTCCGTAGTATTGAACAAGTCGAACAGACCGTCATTGCTGTTCGGGATAACACCCCCATTCGTATAACGGACGTAGCCCATGTCGAACTGAATTATAAAAAGCCCGAGGGTCTGGTTCGTCAAAAAGGGGTCAGCGCACTGGCTGTGAACACTCAGCAAGCTCCCGAAACGAACGTGCTGGAAATTATGGGGCCGCCTCGTGAGAAACTCGACCTCAATGGTGACGGCACTATCACGTCCTTCGAATTATCCGATGCTAAAAGTCTCTATGGAGACTCATTACGCATCGCTGTCGAAGAGATGAACAACGGAGCCTTGAAACCTCGTGGAGTCCAGCTGATTCAGGTCTACGACCAAACTGAGTATGTCACCTCTGCGACCGACCTGGTGCAAACGAATATTTACCTGGGTGGCTTTCTCGCGATTGTGATCTTGCTGATTTTTCTTCGCAGCCCTCGGTCCGTACTCATCATCGGCATCTCGATTCCGATTAGTATTATCGCCACGTTCGTCTTTGTTCGTGGTTTTGGGCGAAGCATTAATGTCATCAGTCTGGCCGGAATGGCTTTCGCAGTGGGTATGGTGGTCGATAACGCGATCGTCGTCCTGGAGAATATCTTTCGACACTACGAACAGTCTGGTAACCCGCGAGAAGCGGCAATCAAAGGGACCCAGGAAGTCTGGGGCGCTGTTCTAGCTTCAACCCTTACTACTTTAGCCGTATTCGTTCCCGTGATTTTCGTGGAAGGCCAGGCGGGCCAGCTTTTCCGTGACATTTCAATCGCCATTAGTTGTGCAGTGGGATTGTCGTTGATCGTCTCGATCACCGTCATTCCAACGGCCGCGAAACATATTCTCAAAGACAAAACCGGAGAGAACCAGTCCGGCGATTCCGCTGCCACCCAGAACAAAAAGAAACCCGGTCTGCTGTCTCGCTTCTTCGGTGGTCTCGTTGATGGTTTCATCGGTATGCTGCGTTGGATGCAGGAAACGACTGGCAGCTTTATGATTCGAGTCACAGTTCTGACGCTTTTCATCGTGACGTCTCTGGTGGGAGCATGGATCATCATGCCCGAAACAGAATATTTGCCAGAGGGAAATCGTAACCTGATCTTTGCGATTCTGATTCCTCCCCCTGGTTACAACATTAACCAGATGATCCAAATCGGAGAATCGATTGAGCCCCAACTCTCTCCCTATTGGGAAGCGAAACCGGGAAGTGCTGAAGCCAAAGCGTTAGACGGCCCTCTGATCGACAACTTCTTCTTTGTGGCTCGTGGTCCCATGTTGTTCATGGGAGCCCGCAGCCTCGACCCCTTGCGTGCCGCCGAATTGATTCCCGTGATGCGCCGCGCCACGGCAAATATTCCCGGAACTTTCGCCGTTATTCAACAAAGTAGTCTGTTTGAAAGCGCTCTATCTGGAGGTCGCTCCATTGAAATCCGTTTGACCGGTCCCGACCTGGAAGTTCTTGTAAAACAGGCCCAGATGGCATTCGGAATGTGTATGCAGAAGTTTCCGATGAGCGAAGGGAACCAGCTACGTCCTGTTCCGAGTCTCGATCTTTCCAGCCCGGAGATGCACGTCAAACCAAATCTGGAACAAGCGGCTGAACTCGGCATGAACACTGTCGATATCGGTTACGCCGTCAACGCGCTGGTAGACGGTGCCTACGCAGGAGACTTCTGGAACGAAGGAACGAAAATCGACCTCGTGATTTACGGAGCAGATGACTACGTTCGGTATTCTCAAAATATCGGGCAGTTGCCGCTCAGTACACCCACTGGCCGCGTCGTTTCGCTTTCAACTGTCGCGGATATCGAATTAACCAGTGGTCCCGAGCAAGTCGTTCACAATGAACGCCAGCGTTCGATTACGATTCAACTCACCCCTGCTCCTCAAGTTCCGCTGGAACAGGCGATGCGAATCGTAAACGATGAAATTCGCCCCGCTCTAATGGAACAACCCGCCTTTCAAAATGGCAACTACCAGATCAGTCTCGCAGGTGCGGCAGATAAACTCGTCTCCACTCGCCGGGAATTGCAATGGAACCTGATGTTAGCCGTGGTGATCACTTACCTGCTGATGGCCGCCTTGTTTGAATCTTTCATCTATCCGGTCGTCATTATGACCAGTATATCACTCGCCCTCGTCGGTGGACTCATTGGTCTCGCATTCCTGAATCTGTATATCTATCAGGCACTCGACATGCTGACCATGCTCGGGTTCGTCATCCTCATTGGGACGGTGGTGAACAACGCCATTCTTATTATTCACCAATCGCTCAATTACATTCGTGAAGAACACATGGATGACAAAGAAGCGATCCTGCTGAGTGTCCGCACGCGTATGCGACCGATCTTTATGAGTACATTAACGACAGTGCTCGGAATGCTTCCCCTGGTCGTGCCCCTTCCGATTCTCCAGAATGGCGAAATCATCTGGATGTCGGGGGCTGGTTCCGAGTTATACCGTGGTTTAGGTTCAGTCGTTCTGGGAGGCCTGATCGTGTCGACCTTCTTCACCCTCATCGTCGTCCCCATCGGGTTCAGTCTTGTCCGCGACATGCGGAGAAAAACGGTCGAACTTGTTTCAACAGCGACAGGTTCTGACGAGCCAATTCCAGAACCTCAACCAACCAGCACCAGCGTCGCCCATAAACTGGGGTCGTGAGCAATGGGAAACTCTCGTCCCACCGAAAGCGTTTGCTCTCCCCGTTGAAAATCCTGAACGCAGTAGTAGAAGCCCAGTTCCGAGAAGTTCTCCGGGTCGTAATCGGTTAACGACTCTGCGGGAATCCAGAACTGAAGATGGTATCCCTGATCTGTGTGCTCTACCTGAACTTGCTGCGCGCTCGGCTCGGGCAATACCGCCTCTTCACGAGCCCGGGCGATCATCACTGGAAGATTCCCCGGCGTTTGTTTGGGTTGATTTGGATAACAGAAGAACGACTGACAGAAGCGGCTAGCCCGGTGGATATTCTGGGTATTGCGAGTATCGATCCAGAACCAGATCCCATCGCTCACTTCGGGCTCATCTGAATTGAATTTGACGACCGGCGATTCTTTATCGACCTGGACCTCGAACAGAAGTCCTTTCGGGTGCCAACCGACGGCTAACTTGGCATAATCTTCTTCCCGTTCCAATTCCGCGAAACTTGGAAACTGATATTTATCCGTCAGCGGGAACAACCCCGATTTCAGATCGGGGACGCTCTTCAGTTTCTGAACGGGAATGGAATAACGAAACAGAAATCGTTCGGGAATTAAATTCGCCATCAGCCAATACTCTTCCTCGTTAAACTGTTGTTGAATTTCATCGGAGCTACCATAGGCTATTTTCTGAGCTTAATGAGCGAATCCGCTTTCTGCAATCTGCCCATCCTGAACTCCCCATACTAATCCGTCCACGGTAATCAGGCACTTGAGATCAGGAACGTGCGATCAACCGATCTGCAATTTCTTTTGCCGACTCATCTTCAGTGAAAGTGACTTCCTGGCATTCGACAATATTACGATACCACGTATGCTGCCGTTTGGCGAATTGACGGGTACGGATTTTGATCTGTTCCACCGCCTCTTCCAGGGGACGTCCCTCTTCGAGTGCGTCGATGATTTCTTTGTACCCTAATGCCTGTCGCGCTGTTCTTCCGAGAGCCGGCTCCAGTTCCATCAATCCTTGGACTTCTTCGACGAGCCCTTCAACCATCATCTGCTCAACCCGCCGATTAATGCGATCATGCAACCATGGTCTTGATGGAGACAGCCAGTAAATATGCTTGGGTCGGACCGATTCCTCCAGAGGACGTTCGTCATGCTGTGCCGAGAGGGTTTGTCCCGTAACATGATTCACTTCCAAAGCCCGGATCACTCTGCGAACGTCATTAGGATGAATTCGGCCTGCCGCTTCGGCATCGACATTCTGTAACATCTCATGTAGCTTGATTGGGCCTTCTTCCTCCACGACCACATCCATTTTTCGCCGAAAATCCCAGTCGGCGTCCGGCCCGGCGAAGACTCCTCTCAGCAGCGAACGCAGGTAAAGCCCCGTACCACCCACAAACAGGGGTGTTCGACCTCGATCAAGAATATCATTCACCGATCGAATCGCTGCTTCCATGTATTCGGCGACACTGAATTCTTCGTGAGGGTCGACGATATCAAATAGATGGTGAGGCACTGTCTCCTGTTCAGCCGGACTCGGTTTCGCCGTCCCGATATTCATTTTCCGGTACAAGGTCATCGAATCGAGCGCCACAATCTCCGCATGGAGATACCGTGCGAGCAACATCGCAACCGTACTTTTTCCACTTGCCGTGGGGCCAGCCAGAAACCAGCATTGCTGTAGTTCTTCCAGAGGGATTTTTAACATTAACTCGCCGAGAATCATTTATGCCGGTAAATCAGTGAAATACCGGTACGCGGTAAACAGGAGCGGAACAGACCCGCTAAGATCATTTACGAAAGGACCTAATTTAGATAAGGTGTAGCACAGAGGCAATCATCGCTGCCGATTCGTTTGCTTATTCCGATTCACTCTACAGGAAGCTTCCATGCCCGTCTTCGAAAAGTCAGTCACGGTGAACACCTCCATTGAGAATCTGTTCAATTTTATGATCCGGCCCGCCAATGTGATGGAAATCAATCCGCCCGAGATGAAAATGAATCTGATCGAGGTACCAGAGGTGCTGGATGCAAACAGCATAATGAAAGTCGATCTGCTCGGATTCGGAATTCCTCAGCGAGTGATTTACGAGATCACCGAATTCTCCACTCCGACCTCTTTCACGATGACCCAGAAAGAAGGACCAGTTCAAAAGTGGATTCAATACCATCAGTTCGAACTGATCAATCCAGAAACGACTATTCTAACCGAACGAATCGATTTTGAACCGCCCGGCGGAATGTTGGGATTCATGATTACTGCGGATAGGATCAAGAAATCTCTGGATGAAGGCATTGGCCACCGACAATCCAAACTACAGCAGTTATTCGAAACGGGCAACTAAACTATACATTCTGCCACCTCCAGTTTATAATCGGAACTCTTCATTCCGATCCTGTATTCCGGATTAGCCGCCGCGCGGCCTTTGGTGCAATGTCTAATGTAATGTCATCCTCGCCCGAGAATTCTAGATCCCCGACTCCTCCAAATCCGGGACCACATTTTGTTGGTCGCGGGTCGAGCCTCGAACCAGAATCGCGATTTTCAAAACAGGTCCGAGAACTGGATCTGGACGAGGTAGATCGTAGCTTGCAGGAAGAGCCGGAAGAATTCTCTTCCGGCAAGATCAAAACAATCTTTTACGAGGACCTCTCCCGGTCGATCGTCTCTGATAATGACAGCCCGGATCTTTCCTTCCGCTACTCGCTGAACCCCTACCGCGGCTGCGAACATGGCTGTGCGTACTGCTACGCTCGCCCAACGCATGAGTACCTCGATCTGAACGCCGGGATTGATTTTGAAACGCGTCTGTTCGTGAAACCGAATGCTGCTGCTTTATTCAAAGAATGGATTCGCAAACAGAAGACGACCCCCGACTTCATCGCCTTTTCCGGGGTGACCGATTGCTATCAACCGATCGAACGCAATTTGCAACTTACGAGGGCCTGCCTTGAAGTCGCTCTCGCAGCTCGTTTGCCAATCAGGATCGTTACCAAGAATCATCTGGTCACTCGGGATCTCGATCTCTTTCGTAAGATGAACGAGCATGGATTGATTCAGGTTGGCATCAGTCTGACATCACTGGATCAGGAACTGACCCGTACGCTCGAGCCCCGTACAGGTTCGCCCAAGGCCCGCCTACAGGCCATTCGGGAGTTATCCGATAACGAGATCCCCGTCTTTACGATGCTCGCTCCAATCATCCCCGGAATCAACGACAGTTCTATTCCCGAACTGCTTGAGGCAGCGAAGGAAGCGGGGGCAGAGGGTGCCACCTACACGGTTCTACGTCTCCCTTGGTCGGTCGAGCCCGTCTTTGTGAACTGGCTTGAGGAAAACCAACCCAGCCGCAAAGAAGCCATTATCTCCGGCATTCGCAAATTACGCGGCGGCAAGCTATACAACAGCAAGTTCGGCGAGCGCATGCGTGGCACCGGAATTATGGCCGAGCAAATCCATCAGACCTTCCAGATTTTCGCTCGCAAACATGGTTTAAATAAACCGTTCCCCAAACTGAATAACAGTCAGTTCGATCCAACCTGCGGAGCCAAGAAACAAAGGCGATTGTTTTAGAAGGCGGAACGTATCTTGAGACTCAATACGGCATCTAATTGATTCACTCCCACCAGTCGGCTCATACAATAAAAAAACCCGGTCGCAACAATCGGCTGCGACTGGGCTTTTTTAAGTAGCGGAAGAGGGACTCGAACCCCCGACACGCGGATTATGATTCCGCTGCTCTAACCAACTGAGCTATTCCGCCATCGTGTTGTCTTCAGAATGGCTGTTTGACTCGCCATTTTCACATTCTAAACAACCGGAAGCCTGTTGTCAGCCGATGTCCTGTAATACAGGCGGTAAATGGTGACAGTAGAACTGGTTCCGATCATCTGAGCGAGACAGGTTATCTAACCTCAGCACAAGTTGCAAGTCAATTTGAATCTGTTTTTTCAGTGTCTTATTCGAAGCAATCTCTCGACAGGAAACGGGAATTTAAGCGATATCCTTCGACATTCTCGAAATGCTGGACCCGACAATCTGACACCTGCTGTTCTTTGAGGTTCGGCATCAAAGAAAACTATACATACGCATCGTCACTATTAACATTCGCATTCAGTATCCCACCCTCGGGAGAGTATTCTCTGCAGATTCTTAGGATATCCTCGCGGACGTTGAAATAGGTTTCCACGACCTTTGAATCCCACTGTTTACCAGCTCCGCTCGAAAGTATTGATTCGATTTTGTCGACGGGCATTCCGGAACGGTATGGCCGATCGCTCCCCATAGCGTCATAGCTGTCGGCTACGGCCAGGATTCGAGCCATGATGGGAATATCGTCCCCCTTCAGTCCATCGGGATAACCTCTTCCGTCGAAGCTTTCGTGATGACTTCGGATGCCGGGTAAAACCTGTTGTAGATTCTTCAGGCGTTTCAGAATGCTGAATCCGATCATCGGATGCTGCTGAATCTGGGCAAACTCTTCTTTATCAAGCGGCCCTTCTTTTCGCAATACTCGGTCGTCGACTCCGATTTTTCCAAGGTCGTGCAGCAGACCTGACAGATAAATGTTTTCCAGCTCATCATTTGACCATCCCAGTTCCTCAGCGATGCGCCGGGCGATCAGGGCAACTCGTTCACTGTGACCGCGAGTGTAAGGGTCTTTGGCATCGAGGGTCGAGACCAGCGACTGAACGAAGCTGAGGATCAGTTTTTGGATCTCTTCGTATAATTGAATGTTTCGCAGGTGCGTTCCCAGGATGGTCGCAATCGACTTTAACAGGTTCGCTTCGATCGTTCCAAATTCTTCATCATGCTGCATGTTGCAACTGAGAATCCAGCCAGAACGATGAGAGGCTTCAGTGATTGGCACCAGGATAAAGTTATCCAGTCCCGGAAATTCCTTACCGAGCGAAGTCTCCTGGAAATAGTTTTTCACCAGGGGTTGCGACCAATTATGAGTCTCAAACTGAGCAACTAAGCGGGCCAGGCCGAACTCGTCAAATGGAAGCTCGCCATGCACGATGAAACTTTCATCGGAGACTTTATCGTTAAACCAGATGAGATGCGCCGCAGCCGGAACGAGTCCACTGACTCCATCCAGACAAAGCCCTCCCAGATCAGCGGGGCTACGCGAAATGTGCAGATTGCTGGTTAAGCGATGCAGCAAGGAAATTTCTTCGTAGGTATGTTCGAGTTGTTGATCTAACTGGAGAATACTCTGGTTCAAATCTGTTTCCATCTGCTCGAACAGGGAGTGTTCATTGAGCATCTTCACCATAGCGTCGAGCATCGACTCGCTACAGGCCGGGATCTGTTCCAACCATTCGTTAAATTCGTTCTCCGGCCAGTTTTGAATTGCAGCCGCGATCACGAGATCCGCCGGTCGCGTTGATTCGTGAGCACAGACATATCCCACAGCCACTCCGGCGAAAAAACCATCAACAACCAGCGGCACCAAAATCGCCCATATATCTATATTCAACTGAACTTTGCGGGCCTCTTGTGTTTCCTTCAATTCGGAAAGTAAACATTCCGGTATGAGTGCCCGAGACGAACTACCCGCTCTACTTATGGACTTTCCATGGCGGATATCCCATGCGAAAAACGGAATCCCGGTGCACGATTTGAGTTCTTTCAGCCGCTGACCACATTGTTCAATGATTGCCTGCTGTAGAGAACCTGTGTGTCCGGAGAGTTTCTGCTGTCTGATTGTATTATCGGAAACTGATTGGGAGATCATATGTTCGCTCTTTCGTTTTACGACTATCCTCCAAAAGTTAGATTACGTTAGTTAGCGAATCAAATAACCATTGCATTGCTATTCGCAACGACAGGAAAAATAGTCGCGTTAATCGACTAGAGCCGATTATGCCGATTATGCGGACGGGACGATGAGGCCTAAGTGCGTCGAATTAACCGATAAGTCCCCACTCCAGAATAGCCGAAGTTCCTCAAACTAAATCAGAAAGAGTTCAGTCAACTGGGAGGAATATCTCATCAACGCTCCAGCGAGAAGCACAAGTAGCAGAGCAACAGTGTCACGCCTCTGAAAATGATCCGCGCGACCATGGGAACGGACATAATTCAAGAGTAGCCCGGTTGGACAACCATATTTGCAGTATCCCATCGGGACGAAAATGGAAAACAGCAGGCCCACAATCGCGACGAAGATTGTCGCCAGTCCAGCGGCAGTCAGCAGATAAGCATCAAAGGGTTCAATCCCAGCCAGCTCGAAAGGGATATCGAGAAACACGACAATCAGCACGAAAACGAGTAGTGATGGGGGTAACCACATCAGGCCGCTTTTCACCTCGGACCGAAGTTTGATCTGCCACGGACTGTAGGCCGCGAGCATCTGCTGTACAGCACCGTGAGGACAAATATGAGAACAGTAAACAGGCCGTCGCGTTCCCCAGGGGAAGATAAATGCGGTTGCCATGACTAGCGCGAGACCTGGCGCCAGTTTTAAGGGAACTCCATTTAGTGCCCACCCCGCAATTAACGACTGCGCGATTAAGTCCCCACTCCAGAAACCGAGCAAGCCGATCATCGAAATCTGCGTAAGCAATCTTAAACTACGATAACGACGGAGCCGGGTGAAACTAAAAAGCACCGCCCAGCAAACCAGCAGAATGACCGTAATTTCAGAAGCAGACCAGTTCCAGCGAGTGCCAGTCGCTTGCTGATCCTCAGGTAGAATTGCCTTCATCCGGTCTTGCATGCTGTAGGCGATGTTCATACTAGTCATCGTCGCACCGGAGACTCCTTCGATTTGCTCTTCCTTGAAATCGAGTGTCGCCATTTCCAGCCAACTGAGCTTATTGAATTGCGACATGAACCAGGAATCAGCCCGCACATCCGCGACATGCGTTTTCGTGTCTTCGCTATAGCGAATTCGAAACCCGACGATTCGCTCCTCATCGAACTCCCAGTCGATGGGTTTTTCGGGAATTAATTCATCGATACGAGACGGCTCGGATGTTTCTTTGTTTTGGAATACGACTAGAACTTCCGTCGGACCACAGTAACCAATCAATTCCCGGCATTCCGGAAACGTCGATAGTGCATAGCCGATAGATTCCCCAGCTTTATCCAGAACATAGAATCCGTTTCGAGGGGATCGATCAATTTCCAATCGCTCGGCAGCCGGCAGGAACTGTGATACCTCCGTCACATCCAGTGGCCGCTTCAGCTCGCGACTCACCTGGAAGTGATGCTCATGCATCATCCAGAGGACAAGTCCCAGCATGACCGCGCGATAGAGGCGCAAACCGCCTCCTTTCCAGAGCGTTATCCAGAATGACGAGCCCCGTTCCGACATGATACTCAACAGATTATTCAACAGGTAATATCTGTACCGCATCGGCAGCAACATAACCAGTTACCCCAGCGGCTGAAATGAACACGGAGGAAGTAGCATCAGGCGTAAACCCAAACTTACCCAGCGGGACAAACAGCTGATCTTTCTTTCGCACTTTAGTCTGGTCGATCTTTACCTGGCTTGTTTTGCCCTCGTGTTCAATATGAACAGTGAGATCTTTCGTTCTGTTTTCATGCGGCGTAAATGAGAGTCCGACTTCGTATTCACCCGCTGTGGGGACAGTGAACGTATAACGAATCGTCGTCTCATCCGATTTGCCAGCATACAGGTATTCGTCGCCGACAAATCCGTTCACACCGTGGCCACTATGCCAGTTGCCAGTGGTAAATGCATCCGTGTTATCGAGAACGATTCCCTTCAACGTTTCGCGGGAAACTCCCCGAACGGGATAGGGTAACGCCGAGCCTGTTACCTGAAGCTCGCTATCGACAGTTTCTCGCCGGGCTCGACCGGGTAAGTTCATGAGTTCGTCCAACTCCGGCCAGTATTCAGTATAAACATCACGGGGCGAGCATCCATGAATTTTGCAGATCGAGGCCGCCTTACCGACAACTTCCCCCATCATACCGCATGTCTTCATCACTCGTACGGTACCGAGGGCACCGTGAGTTACGCTTATGCAACGACCGGCCATGAATAGATTGTTTATGTTCCGCGAGTAGAAACAGCGATAGGGAACGGGATACCCGTAGTTCTTGTCGACAGATCGATCAAACTCTGCATAAGAGATAAACGGATCTTCAGGGTACTTTTGCATGTATCGTTTTTTGGGATAGTGGAGATCGATGTCCCACGTCGTTGGTACACAGCCATCCGGGAATTCCTTCTTGCCTGTGATATCCTCCCGGGTAAGTAAGACATCTCCCAGTAGACGACGGGATTCGCGTGGCCCACCAATATAGGCAATCCAGGTCAGAGCGGCATTCTGATGTTTTTCGGCACCGTCGCCATTTTTCATCGCATTGAAGGCACCGTACACAGCCCGCAAGTTCCAGTCGCGAACGTACTCAAGGTCTTCAATCGGGTGGCGATCAAATCCTCCTTCCCAGAACCATTCACCATGCCCACGACGTGGGTAGGGGAAATCGTCCATTTTGAGTTGCAGCGCCCAAGGGACTTCCGGGAATTGAGCGGCCTTTTCGGTCTCTTCCCAGCGCCACATGTTACTCATCCCCATGTGGCCTTCTTCAAGCATGTCAAAATCAGCATTCACCAATGCACCAAGGACACCGTGGCCGGTTGCGTCAACAAAGAGAGGAGCGTGAAATTCAACTTGAGCTCCCGATCGTGTGTCGAAGGCGGTCACTGATTGAACTTCTTCATTCTCTGACTGCGCGGCGTAAACGTGATGATTCAAGAATAAGGTAATGTTGGCTTCAGCTCGAACGATGGCTTCTTTCTTCTCATCTTCGAACTCGGCTTTGGTTCCGGGAGACTGTGTTGCGGAATCGGCAAATTCCTGGACGATTTCGCCGATGTGGGGATACTTGCCGCGACGAAGAAGCCCTTGTGCCCAGACGCGAATTTCTGAACTTCCATTCCCTCCCAATACAGGACGGTTTTGAATGAGAGCGACTTTGCACCCCATGCGAGCAGCGGAAATCGCGGCCCCCATACCGGAGTAACCTCCTCCGGCGACGACCAGATCGTAATCTTGAATCGTCGGTTTTACAGAGTTCCCCAGCATTTCCTGCCGCCAACTGGCAAACGCTTCGGAGCTGTTATCAGGCTGGAAATCTTTGTCCGTCGTGAACAGAATCGCATCACAACGTCCGTCGAAGCCGGTCAGGTCGTGCAGACTCAGTTCCACTTCCGTCTGATTGATATCGACCGTTCCTCCCGATTGCCAAAACCAGTTAGCACTTTTTGTACCGAAAGTCTCTTCCAGCGGGGTTCCATTCACATTGAGTTGAAAACGACCCGGCGTACCGGGTTGTTTCCAACGGGCAACCCAGTCTTTCGTTCGTACGAAGACATGATAGGTCCCCGTTTTCGGAAACGTCACTGTCGTCTCAGCATCCGCCACTGCCTTACCCAGCCCATGAGCGAGCAAATACGGAGAGCCCATGTTTTGAATGAACTGAGTATCCAGTTTCCAGCCGCCGTGGGATTCAAAGCTTTCTGCTTCCACCAAAACCGTTTCCGCTATTGCGAAGCGGGGAACGAAGGAAACCGTAATCAGCAGACAAGCAATAATAAGCGTGCGCATGATGACAAACCTGTTAGACGTAAAAGTAAAGTATTGGGAGTTTAATCGATCAGACGGGTTACTTCGCGATCAACCATTCTACGGCAGCCTGAATCAACTCTTCGCTATCGCCGGAACTCGTCACCATGTCCGCAGCTCCTGCTGCAGAATAAGATTTCTCAACCACAGTTGGGACACCAGCCTCTTCACCACCAATCCAAAGAGGATAGGGGGCGGACAGAGAGAGTAAACCGGGAACGTCTCCATACTTCACGACACCCGGCAGAAATTGGGGGTCTCGGAAGGAAGGTAACTGCGTAAACCGGAAGTTGTTCGAGACGACCGCCGCTTTGTTGACCTTGTCGCCAGCAATCGCACGGGCAGCAGCGACTAATGGCCCTGCTCCATTAGTGCCCAATAAAGACAGGGACTCCGGAGCATGCTCGTCTCCACGGATGAACGCAATAACAGTCAAGATATCATGGACGCGACTGGCGAAGACCGAATGGTTGAACCCGAATGTGTAGCCAGCGAAAGCCCGAGGACTTTCAACTTTGGGGGTTTCATTGAACTCGGTGCCAGGAACGAGAAATTCACCCTGGTATAACAAATCGACTCCCATGACTGCATTTCCCGATTCAATCAACTGGCGAACTTCTGCAGTCGGTTCCTGTTGATCATTCACGAGCGCCGACTTGCCGGCACCATCTACCCACAAAACGACGTGACCATTCCACTCGGTATTTTTGGGAAAGAAGGAGATCATCGGGACCTCTTCTCCCCGACTAGTCAAAGTTAGTTTGTCTTTAAACAACAGATAGCCATCGCGTTCCTGTTTGTCGACTTTCGTCCGTTGAATCTCGTCTGATGCGGGAAGTTTTCTTCCGATGATAGTTTCTATCGCTCCTCCTACCACACGCTGATATTCGGCAAGCGTTTTCTCATCAGTGGGTTCCAGTGAAGCAATTAAAGCGTCATCGCGATCCGACATCTGACGTGTCAAAGAAACTTCATATTCGTCACCGCCAGCGGGCGCAGGATGCTCTTCGTTCCAAACGGCGTGCTCTTCTTTGGTCAGAACTTCATAGTCATCCTCAACAATCGGTTCTTCCAGGCCGAGATTCAAATACTTATTGAACCACGAATACATAACCGCACGCGTGACGTAATTGTAGTTATGCGGATAGTTAGGGTAGAAGTTGCAGAAGACATCTTCTTTCTTACCAATCATGGAATACAACTTCTGCAATTCTGGATAGCCATCTTCCATCATCGCCTTCGTCCAGTCGTTGGCGGCAGTCATCGCTTGAGGTTTGGGCGCAAATAATGCAGCCAGTTCAACATTCCCAGTTCCGACTCGCAGCAGGCTGCAATTTTCACAAGTACATCCCCCCTGCATAGAGGTGGATACCATGCCTTGCGGAAATGCAGCGATGGGCCGGTCGTCTGTCGCACATAGGAGAATCGTCTGTGTTCCTCCGCCGCTTCCGCCAGTGACCGCTAAGCGAGTCGGGTCTACGTCGGGTAACGATTCAAGAAAATCGAGAGCACGAATAGAGTTCCAACTCTGAATTCCCATCACGCTTTGCAGTCGCGATTCAGCCTGAGCCGTAAAGAGCCCCCATCGTTCCGCGTTCTCCATTTCCGGTCGTGGTTCGGAATAACCGTGAGCAAGTTTTCTCGAAATCTGAACACTGTCGGCGTAGCCCAGCATGTCGTAGATGAAGACGACGCATCCCATTCTCGCAAGCTGAACGCAGCGGGCAATTTTCGGAAAACGGCCAGAGCCTTCAAAACGTTCCTGGCCACGTGTGATCATTTGTAGAACTTGTTTCTCCGAGTATTCATGAAGTCGACCACCGTGACCGTGCGGCGAGAGAATACCGGGGCGTTTGCCTTCCGCGTTTTCAGGACGAAAGAGCAATCCACTCACAAAATGCCCCGGCATACTTTCAAAGTACACTTTTTCAATCGTGATCCCTTCGCGAGTAAATTTCCCATGGATCACTGGATTGAGCGGAGTCCGTTCCGGCATGGGCCACATGCCAGTCGCGACAAGAATTCGCCGTTTCAAGTCCGCGGCCCGTTCTTCCCATGCCTTTTTCGATTCAGGAACGGTAAACGGAAAATGCCCGTTCAGATCTTTGAGTGGATTTAATCGACTGTCAGCAGGGAGTTCTCCCTCTTTATAGATCTTTGTATCGATTGGTTCAGCCTGCAGGGGCATGGCAAGAAATAACAAGCAGACGGGGACAGTCAACAGCAGCGTGACACAACTTGAACGAGACCAGAAACGCATTCAGAACTCCCTGGATGTTAAGCAAAAAGTAGTTTCAATATTGGGGGGACAATCAGAGATTGAACGATATCCGTTGTTGGCGACCTTCTCATATTGAAATCGCCAACCTGACATGTCCATCCGAGACCGCTTTTAACGCCTGCTCACAGGATTGCAGCAGGTCGGTGGGAAAGAGTTCTATCTTAGACGGTGCCGAGAGGGATGTCGAATCATCTCACTTTGTATTCTGCCGTGATTCAATATCCGGATTTAGAGCAGATTTTCGTATTGAATGTGTGCTTGCGATTGAAACGAAAAAACCTGCCTATTCTCGCACAAGGCGGAATAGGCAGGTTCTACATTAACTGATCTAACCTTCACACGGCTGCAGATGAATTCCACCTCTTCTGAATCAGCCGATTAGTTCAGCTTTCTGATTGTTTGATCAAATATTAATTGATCAGAAAGATGCTCTAAAAATCAGCCTTCGGTTTTTCATCTTCTTTAGACTTTTTCTCTTTAGAACCTTTTCCTTTTTTACCTTTAGGACCTTTTTCTCCTTTAGGTCCACGAGGAGATTTGAACTCTTCTTTGGAAATAGTGCCGTCACTGTCTTTGTCCAGTTTGGCAAGTCGTTCCTTCATGCGTTCCGGAAGTTCGGCTTCGCTGAGTTTTCCGTCCTCGTCTTTATCCAGTCGTTTGAAGAAACCTTCCGCCCGGTCTTTCCCACTCATGCGGGGTCCGCGGCCTTCTGGTTTTTCCATTTCTTTTCCTTGCTTACGACCATGCATTCCTTTACCGCCACGCATGCCTCTATGGTGCATTCCCATACGTCCTTCTCCGCGGTGATGTCCATCTCTCTTGCCCATTCGGCCTTGGCGACGTCCATGCTCGGATTTGTCGTGATCAATTTTGGGTTTGCCGATCAGCTCAGGAATACTGACCTGACCATCTTCATCTTTGTCGAGTTCAGCAAACATCTCAGCAGCTTTGGAAAGCTCTTCCTTGCTCAGTTTTTTATCTTCGTTGGTATCAAGCGTGTTTAAGAGTCCCCCTTCAAATGTCGGAGGATGATGAGAGAAACGTCCAAAGTGCCCAGGTCCACGGCCCATTCCCGCGTAATGACCGCCACGATGTCCTCGACCGCTGAAGTGTCCGTATCCACGGCCCTGAGAATCTCGGTGTCCTCTGGCATATCGAGAACCATGTCCGCGATCTCCACGGCCCCAGTGTCCGCGACCACGATCACCCCGTTCTCCGTATCCTCGATCACCATGGCCGCGTTCACCATGACCACGACGAGAATAGCGGTGATGCCCACGTTCGGAGCGATGATCTCCACGACCACGCATCCCATGCTTGCGATCGCCTTTACCTTCTCCTTTTTCCATACGTGCTTTCATATGGGCCTGCATCCGTTCTTTCATTTGTTCGAATGCCGCTTTGAGATCGTCAGCAGTAACTTCCGTCTGCCCTTCTTTGAGCATCCGTTGCATACGCTCGGGAATCTCTTCACCCGTCAGTTTGCCATCTTCATCCTTGTCGTGATGTTTGATGATCTCTTCAGGTGCAGGAGGTTTCATACGACCGAATCCAGGACGACCTTTGCCCTCCGGTTTCATCGCTTTAACTCCCTCTTGTTTTCCTTTGCCTTTATTACCTTTTTTCCCTTCAGGCTTTCCCTGTCGGGCTTTCTTCCTGCCTTCTTCTTTAGCCTTTTTCTTTTCAGCTTTTTTATCGGTATTTTCTGCTTCCGCTTTGTTTGTGTCCGTTTTTTCAGCGGCTGGTTTGGCTTCTACAGGCTTGGCTTCTTCCGCCTTTGTTTCTTCTGGTTTTGCCTCTTCCGTTTTGGCTTCCTCAGGTTTGGCTTCCTCTGCGGCAGCTTCATCCTGATTTAATGCCAATACGAATTCGTCCTGGCTGAGCGAACCATTCTTGTCCGTATCACCACGCAACATGAGTTGAGTCAGGAAGCGTTCCTTCTCGGGGGCAACTTCATCCGAAGTCAGTTGACCATCCGCATTCCCGTCGAGGGATGCAAACAGTTCCGCGTCCTGTGCCGCTTTTGAATCGGCATCAGCGAATACGGACTGACCTCCCATTGTCAGCACCAGCAATCCCAAACCGAGCGTACCGGCCGTTTTTGTGAATTTCATCTTTGTATCTCCTTTTGACCTTTCTGTTGATCGCAACAGAAAGCACACGGGGGTTATTCAATAGAAGTTGATCATTCCCTGGTCCTGACCGTTTCCATACTTGGATCGATACCAATATCGAAAGGACCTTCCTCAGCCCAAACAAGCATTATTCAGCAGTTTCGAGATTGCTCGTTTGCGTGGGTGAACTAACTACTAAACCCAGCCGAGTAACGAAAGTAGCGGCCTGATTTTCAAAATATTATTTTGCCTGGCTCATAATTTTTTGGATCTAAAGGAGACAATTTCCTCCTCCCTCGTTTTTTGAACCGACACGCCAGACCAGAACATTTGACCACGCACTGTCTTAAGCGCATAAAAAAAGGGCAGCCCCGAGGTTGTGAAAGGAGACGAAAGTGCAGGGGCCGCCCCGAAAGTAAATTATAAAAGGGTTTCGTCAATTAGCGAATTGACTGGAATTGTTTGTGGTTCTTCAAAGCGAGCTGAAGAACTCAACCACCAAGAGTCTATGCAAACAATTTCTCCTTTTAAGTGAGATGCTTCAAGCCCGCCCGAGAGGGTCCCTTCGCGTATAGCGAGACCGGAAAAACTGCCCGACTACTCCCTCAGCCGGTATCCCCGTTACTTCTACTATCGCCGATTTATATTCACATTCAAGAAGAATTTACGGAAAATTTATCAAATTGGATTTCCGTTCCATTTTCCTATAGACAGTGTCGAATTTTATCGTTCCTCTGGGATCGACGAACCATGGGGATCATCCTCGGGCTGGTCTAGTTCGCTCGCCAGCTTGCTTCTTGCCGCAGCATCCATGAAGTGCTCTGCTCGGTGGGCCGATTCGTGGTATTGATCTTCTGCAACGGCAAAGTGTCTCGCGACATAACTCTCCCACAGGCGATGTGACCGGACGAGCCTTCGCCCTACCACCCTGCCAGATTCAGTAAGCGCGTATTCGGTCTCAGCGGCGTTCAACCGAAGTTGCCCTTTCTTGAGCAAAGCTCTCAGGGAAAACCAGTTCACAATTCGATCTTCGTTAACGGCCAGTTGAAAGAGCCGGCTAACTTCTGCCGACGAGACATCAGTTTCCTCAAGTCGATATAGAATTCCCAATAAGTCTTCAGCATGAATTCGAATCGCCAGCCGCCATTGAGCAAGCCACTTTGAAATTAATCCATAACGCGGTGCCACGATCGTTACCAGACTGAACAACAACAGACTCATTACGGCCATCATACCGGAGGTGCTTACCCCCTTCACTTCGGTATAACCAAGTGACTGGAACATCATGGGGACAACCGTGATGGCGGAGTAATGCCCCAACAACGCCGTCAGAAACGCAACGCCCAGACTAATAAAAATCATACGATGCAGTTGCGTTGTCATCAGATAGGCCGACGCGGACGGGGCGATCAACATCGCAACCACTAAAATACTTCCGACCGACTCGAACGCGACGATTAATGTCATCGCGGTGCTGCACATTAATCCGTAGTGAATCAACCGGGATCGAAAACCAAGGACATCGGCCAGAGCCGGATCAAAGGTACTGATGGTCAGTTCTTTATAAAACAAAAACAATAGAATCAGGTTGAGACCCAACACCAATCCGTTTTGTACGGCCGCCACAGGAATCGACGTATCACCCCACTGATCCCAGTAGGCCAATTCAACCACGCCATAAAGAACGCAACGAGTATCGATATGTACGTTATCAGCGACACCACGCAGCAGTACCAATCCGAGGGCAAACAAAGAGGTATAGACCACACCCAGCGAGGTAGAGCTTTCCACGCGCCCCAATTTCTGGATCCACTCCGTCAGCAGAGAACAGAGTAAGCCGACGACCAGGGCGCCGACAAAATATAGCATGCGAGCCCCGCTGAGCAGAGTTTCGTTTGAAATTAACCCTAGATGCTGAAACAGTTGAGCTGTCAGAAAAGCGCCGACCACTCCCAACAGAACGGCGTGACTTAACGCATCGCCCATCATGCTCTGTCGCCGCAGCAGGAGATAGTTCCCAGGCAGTGCGCACGACATTGAAGCCAGGGCGGCGATAATCACCGTCCAGGTATCGAGCATCTGCCAATCGGGAACAAGCTGTCCAAACATGTTCGGGGTTCCGTTCACTCCCAGTAAAGATATCTTTAATTGTTAAACGAACAAAAGCGGTGACGTCTTTGCACTCGTCATGTCGCTGACGCTTCTGGTCCTGCAGGAATCTGATGCGGACTCGGCATCGGAGGAAATTGTTCTGCTTGAGATTTCATGATCGCTTCCAGTTCTTCAATCATCTCCGGGCCGAGAGCATGTTCAATCCGGTCCGCCGATCGATCTACCCGGCTTGTCGCAATGTCGGCATGTTTCATTAGATAGATTTCCCACAACCGATGGTTTCTGACCACTCGCGTCGCAAAATCGACCCCGCTACTTGTCAGTCGAAACTGATCTGTCCCATGAGCTTCTAACAGGTCTTCAGACCGAGCACTTTTCATCAGGCGATGCAATCGATGCTGCGACCATGACCTTTTTGCCAGCAGGTCCTCCAGCGAAACCAACTCGCTCAGATACGTATCTCGCTGTAGCCGGGCCTCGCCCTGTAACCTCTGTTCGATGATTTCATAAAAAGCGCGAATCAAGTCCTGCAATCCGATTTGAGTTTGAACCTTCCGTTCGACCAGAAGACGGCGCAGGACACCGCTCTCTTTCCCAAACATCAGGCTGAATAAAAAGACGAGCGTTCCGCAAAGGACAATAACGGCTCCAGCGGACAGGCGTGGAAACATCGAACTCAGCAGAATTCCCAGCATCGAACTGAGCCCTCCCATGACTGCCGCCACGATCAGCATTTTGTTGATTTGATTCGTCCAGAACCGGGCCGCCGCGGGAGGGATAATCAACAGCGCGACGACCAACAACATGCCGACACTCTGCATCCCGATCACACAAACGGAGACGACAAGCCCCATCAGTGCGAGGTCCAGTAAACCCACTGGCCATCCCCGGGCCGAAGTATATTCTTCGTCGAAACAAAGAATCGTCAGTTCCTTGCGTAAGAAAGTCGCTGTCACCAACAAGACGAGAGAAACGGCGCCAATCAGCCAGACATCGGAAGCGAGCATCGATGCCGCTTTACCAAAAATAAACTGATCCAAACCGGCCGCATTTCCCTGAGGTATTTTCTGAATTGCCGTAAACAGAACGATCCCCAGCCCGAATAACCCACTGAGAATGATGGCCTGAGCAGCGTCTTCTTTGATACGGGGGATTCGACGAAACAACAAAGTCCCGACCACGCCTAGTGTTCCTGAAACAAATGCCCCTGCCAACAAACCGGGAACAGACTTCCCCGTCCCAGGGGAAATCGCTTCCATTATCAAAAAAGCGCACGCAATACCGGGAAGTGCGGAGTGTCCAATGACATCGCCTACGAGTGCGCGTTGACGTAACACCATGAATGTCCCGATGACTCCTGCGCAGATTCCCAACAGGACTGTTCCCAGCAAGACGACGCGAGTGTTGTAATCTCGTAATGTAATAGTTCGTACTAACCTGTCCCCAAAACTCTGAGGTTTCCTGTCTAGAAACGACGGCACGAGGCTTTTCTGTGCAACGACTTGCTTTTCAAACGAGCTATCTGAAAGGCCATTTTTTTCCTGAGCCCCTGCCGAAGTCGTACCACTAATGATCGCCACTATGAGAAACAGAATAGCGAGAAACCCGGTCTTATTTTCGAGCTGAGTGAATCGACGTCTGAAAGTCATTTCGGACGGTCTCCCGACAGATGCATTGTCTGTCCGAGTTGATCCAAGAGCGACAATTTGCCTCCAAAAGTCTTGCGAAGATTCTCTTCCGTGAAAACCTCCTGTACTGGTCCCGTAGCGACCAACCTCATGTTCAACAGAATGATTTCGTCAAAATATTCGGGGATCGTCTGCAGGTCATGATGGACGACAATGGCTGTCTTCCCCTGGGAGCGGATTTCACGCAATAGATTTATGATGGCCCGCTCCGTCGCCGCATCGACACCCGCAAAGGGTTCGTCCATCAAGTAGAGATCCGCCTTCTGAGCCAGTGCCCGCGCTAGAAAGACACGCTGTTGCTGACCACCAGAGAGCTGATTGATCTGTCGATCAGCATAGTCGGCCATACCGACGCGTTCCAGACTTTCGCGAGCCTGTTTCCGGAACTTACGAGTAACGGGACGGAACCAACCAATTTTGTGATAAAGCCCCATTGCAGCGACCTGGAGCGCATTGATCGGAAAATCCCAGTCAACAGAATTCCTTTGCGGTACATAACTGACCCGCTCGCGCTGCTCGCGATACTCCTTGCCGAAGAATTGAACTTCTCCCGAAGCCCTGGGGATCAGTCCGAGCGCTGCTTTCAGCATGGTCGTTTTGCCGGAACCATTCGGTCCCACGATTGCAATCAACTTACCAGGAGGAGCATCGTAGTCGATGTCCCACAAGACTGGCCGGCGATGGTACGCCACGGTCATATCGTGAATGGAAAGAGGAGCCTGAGGCGAATGTCCTGTGCTGGTATTCATACAGAATAATTCAACAATCAAAATGAGAATTCAAAACTCTAAATCTAACCAAAACATGGTGAGTGACTTCCGCGGTGAGCTCGTGGCATCACTGCTGCCCTCCTCTAATGTACGACAGCAAACGCTCGTTTTTCAAGTTGCAGTATAGAGCATCCGAAGGGTCTCCATAAATCCACGGCGTTAGATCCTCCGGTATGAATCGCTAGTCCTGCTTGAGCTTTCCGTTCAATCCGCCTGCGGGAACTTTTCCTCCTAATGCCTGAGAAATGATCGTCACATTGTGATCAATCATACCGATGTACGTGCCCTCATAGGTTCCCGTTTCTCCCATGGCGTCTGAATATAAACTGCCACCGATCTCAACTGTCCATCCTCTGTTAGCTGCCCCTTCAATTAATGCGCGGATATTGTTCTGAGCAACGCTCGACTCGACGAAGATCGCCTTGATTTTACGTTCGACAATAAAATCGACCAGTTTATTAATGTCATCGACGCCGGCGGCGGACTCCGTCGTAATTCCCTGTACTCCCAGTACCGTCATACCATAAGCATCTCCAAAGTAGCCAAACGCATCGTGCGCGGTAACCAATACGCGTTGTTCTGCCGGAATCGATTCGATCGACGTCACTGCGTATTCCGCCAATGCATCCAGCTGCAGGGAGTAGGCGTCCCAATTATGCTGATAGACCTCGGCATGTTCCGGGTCGAGTTCTGTCATCTTCTCAACCACATATTGACCGGCTTCTTTCCACAGGCTTATGTTCATCCACACGTGTGGGTCGGGGTGACCCGCAAACTCGGGGGGCTCGCGTAATTTTTCGTGATCCACCTCCGCAGTAACGGCAAAGATGGGTTTCCCCTGACGATTGACTTGTTCGAAAATCTCCGCCATCCGTCCCTCCAGCATCAATCCAGAGTAAAAGACGATGTCTGCCTGGCTCAATTGAACGGCGTCTTCCCGCAAAGGTTGATGCAGATGCGGATCGACAGCCGGACCCATCAGTCCTACGACTTCAGCCCTATCCCCCACGATCTCTCGGACGATATCAGTCACCATTCCGGTAGTGGTGACAATTTTGAGTTTGCCACTCGCTGAAAGGTTGTCCACATTTGAGGAACCATCGCAACCGGAGAACATCACAAAACACAACAACAAGTAAGTTAGAGCGAGAAACGTTGAGGATTTCATAGAAATTCCATTATTCGATGAGGAAGCTACGCGAATTCAACAAAGTCACGACCGACAAAAAGCCGAAACATTAGCTATTCAAAATTATTTATTTTTGACTACCTAAAACAATAGTAAGTATAACAAAACAGCTTAAATCTGCAAGCCTCTTAGATTGTCTCCCAACAAGAATTGTTCAATCCATGCTTATTACACGATCATTTGTACATATTTATTCCTTGCTGGCATTCTGTGGAATGCTTGCCTTCGACAATCTCCAACTGAAGGCTGACGAACGGTTTTATTACGGTGAAGCACTTGAGGGCGTCTCACGCTTATCCTTCGATAATTCTTCTTCTGGTAAGACGCTCTGGAACTGGGGCAACCCCATCGAGCAGTACAATGGACTAGCGGAGCCACTGGTAACCGACCGCCCCGACTTTACAGAAGCCTCCTCGACCGTTGGTAAGGGGGTCACTCAACTCGAGTTCGGATACACCTACGGTTACAATAGCGATGGTGGAGAAAGTGGAAAGAGTCACACATTTGGTGAGCCACTTTTACGCCATGGATTGTATGCCGACTGGTTAGAATTAAGAGTCGGTCTTGCACCGATACAGGAATCAACCAGAAGCCAGGGAAACAAAACGACAACGTCGGGATTGGAAGACCTCTACCTTGGCTTCAAAGTCGCCCTCACCTCACAGGATCAATTCCTGCCGGAGATGGCTCTGATTCCGCAAATGACTGTCCCCACGGGTAGCGAAGCCTTTTCCGACGACCGGGTATTGCCGGGTGCGAACTGGATCTATAGCTGGGAACTCACAGATACAATCAGTACTGCCGGAAGTACTCAGTTCAACATCGCGGTCGACGAAGAGACTGCATCAAGCTACACGGAATGGGCGCAATCCTGGACGGTCGCCACCAGCCTGAGCGATAAGACTGGTATGTATACGGAATGGTTTGCCTTCTTCCCGGACGATGCCGATACCGCACAGGTAGAGCACTACCTGAACGGCGGTTTCACCTATTTAGTCAATGACGACATCCAATTGGATGTCCGCGCGGGCACCGGCTTAAACGGAGCAGCGGAAGACTTCTTCACAGGTGTCGGTATGTCGATTCGATTTCCGTAAAGAAGCTTCTTGAAAGTCATCCTGAAACCTTTTGATGGGTAAAAATGACTCTTGTTTAGCAAGCTTTAAGAGAGCCACAATCAGGTTTCAGGAAGGGTTCTAACACAACGCAGCCAATGCGCGGGGGCTGTCGAATTCGGTAAGCCCAGTAAAAGAAGAGGCGGTCTGCTATGAAAAATGTAATTTCATCGCCAGTCCCTCTCTTGTGCAGAGAGAAGTGACAAAAGAGCAGAACGGCACTACAGGCATTTCGAATCGTCCAATCAAACGTCCGAGATGCGTTTCGATAGAAACTATATTGCCCGTATAATCGGGAAGAGCCTCTCTACCAACCCAGCGACATATTTGTTTCAATCGCCCGTTGGGCTTCCTGCATGTCTGATCCCGTATCCAGCATGTATAGCCGAATCGCATGAATCTTGTCGCCGCTGGCCCGGCTGAGACAGTCACGAGCGGTGTCGCAAGGTTCGGCTTGGGACTCAATCCCCAGTAGACTTTTAGAGATAACCCAGATGTCACGAGGTCGTTTGGTAACTCGAACGACTTCTTCATCCGGGTAATGCTCGCCGGCAATATCACGTGCCTCGTCGGTCGAATCTGCCCAACCAATCATGATGTGTTGATTGGTTTCGATTTCATACAGTGGCATAGCAGCATCCTTTCGAAATGTTCGGAAAACTATTTTAGAGGTGATGTTTCACACATTGATGCTGAAGTGAATTAAATGGTGGTTCATTCGTTTATCGATTCAGGATCCTCTGATTCGCTCCCTCATTCAATTCCAAGTTTAGTCTCTGAAATATCGGTGAAGCAAGGAATCTCTCGGCGAAATTAATGACTCCCACAAATGTTTGAAAACAAGAGACACGATGTTGACAGCTTGACCCAAGCCTCCCAAGCTGAAACAGAAATTCACTTAGGAAAACAACTTTCTACACTCCCCTGTCCTCAGGCCGTTCCAAACTGCCACAGTTTGTAGGCATTCTCACCCAGGATTTTCCGTTTGTCATCATCGTTCAGAAACGAAAGATGTTTACGAACCAGATCCAACTCTTCTTCAACTTTGGGCCTCTGGTAGTGGGCTCTCGAACTTCCGGGAAAACCCGTCCCCCACATTAAACGTTCGGCACCAAAGGCATCAAATACCTGTTTCACCACAGGAACGCTATCAGTATACGGATACTCTTTGGTCAGAGAGATCGAGCTCATTTCAGATAATTTGCAATACACCTGAGGATATTGAGCGAGCCGAAGCAATTTCTCCAGTTCCTCGGCTGTGTTCTCTTTTCCAAGCTCCAAGTAAGCAAAGTGGTCGATGGCCACCTTCACTTCGGGATACTCCTTGATCATTTCTTCGAGTTTCGGCAACTGGTGCGTTTTAATAAAGAAATTAAAGACGGCCCCCAAGTCTGCCGCGCACTGCCACATTTGATGATGAGCAGGCGAAGTGATCCAATCTTCTTTATCCTCATAGTAAATCGCACTCATGCGCATTCCATGCAGACCCCGTTGTTCAATCCAATAGGAAAACTTCTCGGCCACATTGGGGTCTTCCGGATCGATCAGTCCCTGCGTACGAAAACGATCCGGGTACTTTGCCTGGACATCGGCGACATACGAATTGTCCCAACCATGATAGATGACTTGAACAAGCACGCAGTAATCGATTCCATGCTGATCCATCTCTTCGATCAGCATTTCCGCCGAGCCTTCGACATCTGGCTCTTTGGTCCCTTCTTTAACCGGATACTTTGCAAAATCGTTGGCCCAGATATGCATGTGGGTATCAACGATTGGCGAAGGGGAAGGAGTCGCGTCTGAATCGATCTCACTAATTCCAGTGATTGTTTCGTCGGAAGATTTTCCACAACCAGCCAAACCAAACATCGTGGTCGCTGCTAAACTGTTGAGCAAGAATTCACGGCGTGAACTAGCAGAGGTGTACAGGTCAGGAATAGGCTGGTTAGAAAAAGAGTTGGGAGGGAGAGGCATAGCGATATCGACCTTCGCATAAAGGAAATGCAGGGATCGATTCAACCAGATAAGAAAGCGCGCAGAAAATGTAACTGGACAATCGATTCATGATCGGAGGAGCTGGCCAGTATACCGGATCTATCAACTAGTTTCACACCTTCGGATGCGAATCCACATCCAACTGCACCAGCATTTCCGCTTGGGGTTCTACCGACGATTGTCGTGGTCTTGGCCCCTGACCAGAGCCACAAGGTTTACCATCGGCAACCGGCAGAGCCACATGCGAACTGGTCGCGAGCGCTGCTTGAGGCTTCGTTTTCCATGGCCCGAACATCGTCAACCGAGCCGTTGCCATAAAACCCTGGAGCGAATTGAAAGTGGCATCGACAGCAGAAGGTTCGTAACCACAGTGGACCATACAGTTCTGGCATTTTTCGTTCCCGCTCGCACGACCATAAGCAGACCACTCCGTTGTTTCAAGTAGTTCTTGAAATGAGTCCACGTATCCTTCGTCGAGCAGATAGCAAGGTTTCTGCCAACCAAACAGGTTGAACGTCGGGTTGCCCCACGGTGTACACTCCAGTTTCCAGTTCCCTTTCAGGAATTCCAGAAACAGAGGCGACTGATTGAATACCCAACTTTTTTTCTGATTATGGAAAATGCGTTGGAAGAGCGAATGCGTTTGTTCGCGTATCAGAAAGTGCTCCTGATCGGGTGCCTTTTCATATGGATAACCGGGAGAGACCATCATCCCTTCAATCCCCATCTCCGTCAGCGTATCGAACATTCCACGGATACTGTCAGGATCGACGGTATTATAAAGGGTGGTGTTGGTAGTCACTCGAAAACCGGCGGCGATGGCTTCTCGGATCGCCTCGATAGCAACATCGTAAATGCCATCTCGACAGACAGCGGCATCATGCTCTTCGCGCGGACCATCCAAGTGAACGGAAAAACTGAGGTACTTCGACGGTTTGAATCGGTGCAGATTCTTTTTAAGTAGGATGGCGTTAGTACAAAGATAAATGTACTTCTTTCGCTCAACCAGTCCTTCGACAATTTTGTCGATCTCCGGATGTAACAGAGGCTCGCCTCCCGGTATCGACACCATCGGAGCGCCGCATTCGTCGACTGCTTGTAAACACTGTTCCGGGGAAAGATGCTGTTTCAGAATTTCTTTCGGATGCTGAATTTTTCCGCAACCGGCGCAGGCCAAGTTACAGCGGAACAAAGGTTCCAGCATCAGCACCAGAGGATATCGTTTGTTGCCACGTAGTCGCTGCCCCAGCACATAGCTGGCAACACGCCACATCTGAGATAAGGGAACTCCCATGAATCGCCTCCCTGCGAAATGTTTAAATCGACGGTTCTCTCTGGTCTAATCACAAACAGGTAGAATTTGATCCAACATTTCGCGTTATCTGTCCCGTAAACCAGTTATGATACATGCGTTATGCTCCTGTTGCGCACGAAAGTCAGGTTTTGTTGTAGCATTTCAGATTGTCGGTGTCTGCGCTGGTCTTGATATGCATTCGACAAATCTGTGAATGAATTTGGCCGAGAACAACAGTCTCTGCTTTTAATCCCTCCTGATAATCCAGTATCATGGCGTTTCTGTCTATCTCTCTGTCATTTCAGGACATAGCGCATATTCTTCATCATATCCCAGATCCATCATATCCTAGACTGTGATTCTGCTTTCTTATGAATACTTTTGCCGCTCTCATGCCCTACTCCCGGTACGTCGACATGCTCAGTCGCGATTTACCGGGTGTTTTCTGGAAACTTGGACTACTCCTGATTCTCGGCCTGCTGTTTGTAGCATCGGGTGTTTACTTGCCGATGTTCTTAAGTAGAAAAAAAACAACTGACACGCCAAAAAGTGAATCCGATCAGTCTGGCTTCTCGCTCACCACGTTCGTCTCGCTCAGTCTTCTTGGCGGGATTGCCAACTGTCTGCTCTGGTGGCTTGTTTCTTACCACATCACGAAATCAATGTGGCCGGGAATGATTGCCACGTTACCTTTGACCGGGTGGGGAATCTATCAGGCGATCCGACACTGCCCCTGCGATTTAAAACGAACACAACAAACTCCACTGATCGTTGTGACCCTCATCGCACTCATATTGGGAATTTGGCATTTCGGTCCAGTCGCAAATGAGTTGCCCCCCAACGTTGGAAGCGAGAATGGCCCCAAGCGGTTAATCCCCTTCAACGATCTCTATGGAGACGTTGGCTCTCACGTTCTGGCCTCATCGCTCATTCAAGAATACGGCCTACCTCTAGTGGATGTTTATGGCTCGCCAGAGAACAAATTCTCCGCTTTCGGCTATGTCGGTCACTCTACACTCATCTCCGGATGCGCTTCCCTGACTCAGCAGGACCCCTACATCGTTTCCTGCACTCTCTGGATCCTAGCCTACCTGATGACCGGGTGGCTCGCATTGTGTTGCGTCGAGCGTTACCAATTCTCCAGCGACATTGTGATTGCAGCGGGAATCGTTCCGCTTTTCTGGGGACAAATCGATATCCCCAACTTCCGTATGTTATTTACCCCATCGACGATCACGAATTTCCAGGGCCTTCAAAGTTCAGTTTCTGGAATGCAATACCACAATTTCTCTCAGGCACTCTCTGTCGTTTTCGGCCTCGGATTTCTGTTCTGCTACCAAGGATATCAAGAATCCTCACGATCAACTCGTTGGTGGTTAGCAGGTTTATTATGCCTGATTGTATCAGCCTGGATTAACCCCACCCTGTTTGTTCTGCTGACTCCTGCGTTACTGATTTGCATGATTCTCAACCGGAGTAAATTGAGTGAATGGATTACATTCGTTGGCTTTCTCGCATTCGGATTGTTTATCTACAGCCTATCCAAGTTATTCGACGATGTCCCTTCGGGTCATGTATGGTTCCTCACGGTGACTCATGAGCAGTTCGCTAGCGAGATCATTCCATTACAGTGGATTCCCTTCCTTAAATACTGGGGATTCGCATTGGGTGTTGGGCTGATTCTCATCGTCTTTCGCGCCAAAACATTATTGACTGACCTGAAATCGAAACAGTTTTTTAACTGGGCCGATTTGATCCTGTTAGCAACTCTGGGAAGCTTGTTGTTTGCTCTCCTGTTTCGAGAAACGGCAGACGATGCCGGTTATTCTCTGAGACAACCCTACTTGGGCTGGGGGATCACCGGCTCAATTACGACGCTTTCCTGTTTTCTAGTTGTCTGGCTCGCCAGAGATACTGAATGGCGAGAGAAATTGGGAATTCCCAGCTGGCTTAGAACCGTGGGAATCGTGCTGGTAACAATTCAGTTGCTTAACGGCATTATTTACTCGGTGGTCTATCCCCTTTCGTACCCGCGTATCGCCACAATAGAAAATAAAGAGCTATTAATATCCGCCTACAAGAACTCGAGCGCAGGAGATCGGTTTATGATTGATCCTGATCTACTGGAGGAGTTCGTTTTCAAAACTATCCCGACAGCAGAAAATGTCCCGCAGATTAGTGTAGAACCTCAAGTCCTGTACGATCTGGTCCCTTATCTGCAACGTCCCGTGGCGATGAACTTGTCAACAGTTTCTGCTGAAGAGCGAAGAAATATGGAAGCTTGGTTCCAATTCTGCCGGCGATCCGAACCAGAAGAACTTCTAACACTCGTCGAACACGTGAACCAACGAAACGCACTCATTATCAAATCGAACCGTATTTCCGCCCAGGAGATACTGCAGGTCAACGGTTGGTCGAAGAAAACCGATTTAAGCGACAAGTACCAACTTTGGTTGAGAAAAGAGAACCCAAATTCTCCCGCTGAAGTGGAATCGGCTAGCGTTCCCACTGCTGGTACGGAAGAAAATGAAACTGAGGAAGAACCCGTTGACTTGCAGAATCCCGATCAGAATGCCACGCAATAACGCGATCTAATATTCTCTCACTCCATCCACTATTTGACAGAGCTTTATGAAACCGCACCGGTTACTAACTCTTAACAATGTCATCGCCCGCATAGAGCCGGTGGCGAGTGCGCTGGAGTTGCATGGGGAATCTTATCAGACAGGCGTAGCACAAACGAGTTTTTGTGACACTGACCATCAGAATTCGGTTGCACTTGCCACAAACCATGGCTGGCTAAAACTAGCTGTGGATAATGACGCCGTTTCACTTATACTGACCACACCACGGATTGCTCGCCTGAAATCTAATAATTTCCCCAAACCTCTGTTACTCTGTGATAATCTGGAAGAAGTTTTTTACTACTTGCACAATCAGGCTCTGCATGAAACAACTTTCGTATCTCCCGCAGTCGAAAGACATCAAGAGATCGCTCCCAGCGTCAATGTTCATCCGTCAGCTGTTCTGGAAGGCGAGATCGTGATTGCCGAAAATGTCCAAGTCGGACCTTTCTGCTTCTTGCAAGGCCCGTTATTCATTGGGGGAAGGTACTCTAGTACAAGATTTCTGTTCCATTGGAAACGATGGGTTGTTAATAAAAAAAGTCAGAGAAGTCACCAACAAGTCAAACACTTTGGCGGTGTCCGTATCGGAGCGAACTGCCAGATATTCTCGGGCACTCGGATCGCTAAATCTGCTATCTTCCAATCAGATACTGTTCTTGAAGATGAAGTTTCCTGTGGAGAAGAAGTCGTCATCGGACACGATGCCCGAATTCAGTCAGAATCAATAGTTGCCGCCGCAGCAGCCATTTCAGGTAAAGCCTGTATCGGACCCAGCTGTTGGATTGGAGCGGGGAGTTTGATTGCTGACTCGGTGCAGGTTGGTCATCATTCCTCAGTAAAAGAGGGGGGTGGTTGTCATTCAGTCCATGGAACCTCATTACACCGTCTCAGGAAATATCGCACGTGAACACCATCGAACACTAAGCGATTAGCTGCAATAGAACTCTCATTTAACAACACTGGAGCTTCAGGAGGATTCAACTGCTCCACAAAAATAAATTAGATTAGCATGTCATTCAGCATCTGAGGATCACTCGCCGAATCGACACAGAACTGGTTGAAGATATGAGCAAATCTGGAATTGAGGCGATTGGCAAGTACATTCCACCGTCTCGAATTGACGTCGCCGAACTCGGATATAAGTTCGATGCGAAACCGGATTTCATTCGCAGAAAAATTGGTTTCGAAAAACTAGCACGAAAGGCATCAGACGAAGAATGTTCCGATCTTTGCGTCAAAGCATTCGAAGACGTTGCCAATCGGATCTCCTTTCCAATCTCGGAATTGGACTGCATCGTCGTCGTGACTCAAAACCCGGATTCCGGAGCGATTCCTCACGCCGCAGCTCTCGTTCACCGAAAAATTGACGCGCCACCGCAAGTGGCCTGCTTTGATATATCACTCGGTTGCACCGGATTTGTGCATGGATTGTCGGTCGTGCTTGGCTTCATGCGCGAGAATAACTTACAACGGGGACTCTTTTTTACTTCCGATCCTTATTCCGCGATTATGGATCCCGAGGACCGCGACACCGCAATGTTATTCGGAGATGCAGCAACCTGCACTGTAATCTCTCCTTCGGCAGTCTATACCGTAGGTAAATCCAGCTTCGCGACAGACAGCCAGTATTCAGAGGCCATTCGAACAGATAAGTGGGGCGGCAAACTGAGTATGGATGGGAATCTCGTTTTTCGATCTGTGAGTATGACAGTCCCTGGATTGATCCAACGAAACCTCAAGCTGAATGGCTTGAGTCTAGAAGAAGTCGATCTTTGTCTGCTACATCAGGGAAGCAAATTCATCGTTGACACCGTTCGTAGTTTGCTTCATTTGGACGAACAGAAAGTCCCATTTCAAGCGGGCTCCATCGGTAACACAGTCAGTTCATCCATCCCGTTGATGTTGTACGATGTCCTCGCGACGAATGATCAACCTGACCGAATTCTCCTTGCCGGATTCGGCGTTGGTTTATCCGCAGTCGCCACCGTGATAACTCATTCCAGCATCGATTTATGATGAGTACACATAAGGCTCACCTTCTCCTCCCTATATCGTTCGAACAGATACCGGTCTTGCAAACCAACGATCCGATTAGTTCAACATCACTATCTTAGATTCTCCCACTTACATTTTCCTATTGAAACTCAGGACATGTTCATGCGACATCTTTTGCTTTCTTTCTCACTCTTTGCTTTCACTCTCCCGGCCTTGTCTGCCGCCGAGCCGATCAATACCTATAACGGAGTGACCAAGCCACTCTGGGAAGGTGCCGCTCCCCATGCGAAAGGGACTACGCCTGCTGATATTCCCGAACTGACGCTCCATGTTCCTCCTGCAGACAAAAAAACAGACAGTGCCGTCATCGTCTTTCCTGGCGGTGGCTACGGTCACACTGCAATCACCTATGAAGGACACGACGTCGCAGACTGGTTTAACCAGCGAGGTGTCACCGCCTACGTGTTGCGTTACCGGCATTCTCCCAACTACCAACACCCCGTTCCCATGCTTGATGCACAGCATGCGATTCGCATCGCCCGTAGCCGAGCCGAGGAACTGGGGTACAATCCGCGTAAGATTGGCGTACTCGGGTTTTCCGCTGGTGGTCATCTCGCTTCCACAGTCGCGACGCATTTTGACGAAGGCGATGCATCCAGCACAGATGTTATCGAACAGCAAAGTAGCCGTCCCGATTTCGCTGTTCTGGTTTATCCAGTCGTCACGATGCAAGATGATTTCACTCACCAGGGAAGCCGTAAGAATTTACTAGGTACTAACCCCGATCCGGAGCTGATCGAAAATCTGTCCAACGAACGACAGATCACTCCCGAGACTCCCCCCACATTTCTCGTTCACACCAACGGGGATACGGGCGTCGCCGCAGAGAACAGCGTGCAGTTCTACCTGGCGCTTCGAAAAGTGAATGTCCCCGCCGAACTACACATCTATGAAGAAGGACGACATGGTCTCGGTTTTGGACGTCGCCCCAATACACCGGAAGCCTTCACCCAATGGCCGATCGCTCTGGAAAACTGGCTGAAGGTACACGAGCTCGTTGAGAAGTAGTCTCCCGCAATGGCGATGACTCAGGCGGGATCAGTTTCCGCCTGAGGATCCCAAGGTGATCTGAAGCTGGACTTCTTCCTGTTCGTCTGAACCCGCCTTTTTACGTTCGACAATGACGGTAACGGTCTCCTTCGGTTTGTAACGGCGAAGTCCGTCAGTGAGGCCCTGAATATCGGCGACTTTAATCTCGCCAAACTTCACAATGATATCCCCTGCCTGAAGCCCACCCGTTTCAGCAGGGGATTTTTCTTTGACTCCGTTGAGTAGCAGCCCCTCAACATCGGCCGTGTAGTTCGGTGAAATCCCCAAGTAGGCCATCCCTCCACCACCCCCATGTGGTGACGCCTGTTTCTCTGTTTTCACGTATTCTGGTGCCTGATCCAGATTGAGAATCTTGTCGAACAGAGTCATCGTATAGCTGACAATTTTCTCCATTCCCTCGATGTTCAACGTTTCGAAATCATCGCTAGGCGTGTGATATTCCTGCGTGAAACCACTGAAGAAATGGAAACAGGGAATTTCATTTCGGAAAAAGCTGTAATGGTCGCTCGCCCCCATGACCCCTTCGATCTTATTGAGTTTCAACTTCGTATCGAGATTCGCCGCTTCGACAAGCTCATCGAACTCTTTCGCGGTCCCCGTACCGTAGACGGTCAATTCGTTCTCTTTCAGATTGCCTACCATATCGAAGTTGAACATCGCGATGGTCTCCTCCAGGGGAATCAGTGGATTCTCAACATAATAGTCACTCCCCAGCAGTCCCCGTTCCTCAGCGGTAAAAGCTATAAAGACCACCCGCCTTGGTAATAAACTACGGCGCATCGCAATGCGACGAGCCATCTCCAAAAGAGCCGCCGTTCCCGAGGCATTGTCATCGGCACCATTGTGAATCGCGGTGACACCTTGCGCGAGAGAGCCCATGCCTCCGTACCCTAGATGGTCGTAATGAGCACCGATCACGATCGTTTCCTCTGCGTGAGGACCATGGCCGGGTAAAACACCGGCGACATTATAAACCTTCGCATATTCCTTCTCGAATTCGACTTCAACGGTGGCTGTCAACGCGCCCAGTGGTTGAGAAATCGCTTTCAGGTTCTGATCCAATTCCTTTTCGACTTCATCCAGAGTCGTTAATCGAGCACCGGCAGACGACTTCAACTCCGACTGTTTCAAAAGATTATTGAACACGTCTTGTGTAATTTGTACGAACGGAATGTCAAAAGAAGAGCGACCGAACTTATCTGCCGTGGCGAATTCATCTTGTTTCTCGCGAGTGGTGAAAGGAGGGTTCACAAACAGTACGGCCAAGGCTCCCTGATCCTGTGCCAGTTTAAGCTTAGTACGAATATAAGCATGTGAGGTCGTTTCTGTTCCTTCAAACACAGAGTCTTCGTTATTCTGCTGTGGCTCATACCGCAGCATTACGAGAATCTTGCCTTTGACATTCTGTTCGGCATAATCGTCGTACTGATAATCGGTCGCCTGGATCCCATATCCGACAAAAAACAAATCGCCTTTTACCAGTCCCGATCCACCAATCGTGTAAGGCTGAAAGTCAGTGCCAAGAGTCAGAGGAGTTGTCTCACCCGCCGCATCCAAAATCGTCAGTTCAGTTTTTTCTTTGTTTGCAAAGACGGAATCCGGAATTTGCAAATTCTGAAAATAAGAACCATCCTCAACCGCACTTTGGATTCCCAGCTTCTTGAACTCATTACGGATATATTCGGCCGCTTTATCCAACCCCTGGGTCCCAATCCCTCGACCTTCCAGTTCATCGGAAGAGAGATATTTGACATCGGCACCCATTCGCGAAATCATCGCTTCATTCGCGACCGCTTCCGTCAGTAGCAGCGATGCCGTGATGAACAGGCAGACCAGAAACGAACGTGCAAAATGTCCGAGATTCAACATGAAGTTATCCTTGGGAGTAAACCTTGCAGGGCAAAGATATGAATAAGTCGGCTTTGATCGACCAGTCGGGCAATCACAACCTGACATCGCATTGTTCCGCTTCCGGATGCACTCGTCAAGCCGCCCGTTGATCCCATCAATCCGGGCGATCCTCCCGATTGGGGTTCCTTACAGTGAACAAAGTCTATTTAATCCATTCATGCACGAAGGAGAGTGTGAATTCGCTACTGAACCCGCATATATCTGTTCCCCCGCGTTCGATCCGTCGATAAAATCAGGTAACTTTGCAACAGGTTTCCCGGCTTGTACTCTTCTCACAACAGTTTGGGAGTTCTCCGCCTGATTCGGTTAGGAGAATATTACCGGTTATTATCAAAGGTAGTGATAGTTCTATCCGGTCCTCGGGTGTCGGGTCGCACTCACTCCGCATTTCTCATCCCGATTTCTGAGCCTAACGGGGCGACGTTTTATAACTTTGGAGAACTGGAAGATGCAGCGAAAGCTTTATCTAGGATTGGCACTCATGCTCAGCCTAGCAATCGGTTCCCTAACCGGGTTTCCGACTGTGCACAGTCAGGAGCGGCAACCCGCGATCGAATTGCCTCCCAACTCTGAGATCACATCTCTGGAAAAAGAATATCTTTTCTCCAATCAAGATGACGAAATTGCAGACATCGCTCCTAACAGCCCCGGTTACATGATCGCGAAACGTTGCTGGGTAGAAAACTTGACTCAAAATCGAGCCATCCTGGCTTTCGAACGCCCAGGTGTCATCGATTACATCGAACCTCGGGAAGGTGATGAAATCGAAGCCGGGACCATCGTCGGTCATCTGAAAGACGATCTCGCACAGGCCCAACATGCCATCAATGTGATGGAAGCGACAAACACCGTCGACAAACGATACGCTGAAAAAGCATTCCTTGTCGCCAGAGAAAAACATAAAAGCGCGGTGGGAGTGAACGAACGTATTAAAGGAACAATCCCCGACACTGAAATCCGCGAACTCAAACTCGATTCCGAACGTTCCGAGCTTCAAATCGAACAGGCAGATCACAAGAAAACTGTTGCCGAACTCACCGCTGCAGAATCGGCTGTCCAATTAGAGACCTATGACCTTGAAGCCCCTTTCACCGGGACCGTCATCAAAGTCTACAAATCGCAGGGAGAGGCAGTCGGTCAGGGAGACCCAGTGATCGAGATTTTGAATATCGACACCGTCCGTGTAAACGGTTGGATTACGCGCGACCGAGCACAGAAGATCAGACGAGGCAATAAAGTTCTCGTCAAATTGCTGCTGGACAACTCCGAAGAGAAATTCCCTGGCAGTGACAAAACGTTGGAAGGCAAAATTCAATTCGTCGACATGAAGACGGTTGGAGTTCGAGGCTATGTCCAAGTCTATGCCGATGTCTTTAACGAAGACCGCCTGCTGCTTCCCGGTTCCGCTGTGGCGATGAAAGTCCTCGAATAACAGAACGCATTTTTCTCACTTTGTTTAAACACATGCTTTCTTCCGTGACCACCCCTCTCCATAGGCGATATCGTTCCCATGCTGAATTCAATTGATTCATCCATGGTCTCGTCCAGCCAGCGGCCAATTCCATTTAAGATTCGGCCCGACCTGATTGTGAAACGGGTTGAATATCGTGGAATTCCTTCTTGGGTTATTAAAGACCCCGTCGGACTGAAGTATCACCGGCTCGACCCGGAACAATATCGCTGCCTGCAGTTGCTGAACGGTGAACGGAACTTGGAACAGATTGAGAAAGCACTCTGCGAAGAGTTCCCGTCCCTGCACCTGCAATTGCAAGACGTGCAGGGTTTGGTAACAGAGCTACACAAGAAAAACATCGTCTTTAGTGACCGCCCCGGTCAAGGTGCGGCGCTGCTTGAAATCCAACGCGAGCAAGACAAGAAGAAACGCTGGAACCTCGTCAAGAACCTACTTTATCTTCGATTACCTGGTTGGGACCCCGAGCCCACGTTGCGGTATCTGTACCCCTATATTCGATTTTGTTTTAACCAGAAATTTATCTTTTTCACTTCGTTGTTTATCGCTTCGTCGTGGATATTACTGCTAGTGAATTTCAGTACATTTCAGGCCAAGCTTCCCGAGTTCCAACAGTTCTTCGGATGGCCTAACCTGATCTACTTGTGGATCACGTTGGCGCTCACCAAGGTGCTACACGAATTCGGGCATGGAATGAGTTGCCTCCATTTCGGCGGCGAGTGCCACGAAATGGGAGTCATGCTGCTCGTCTTTTCGCCGACGTTGTATTGCGACGTGACCGACAGCTGGATGATGCGGAACAAGTGGCATCGGATTATCATTGGAGCAGCAGGAATGATAGTCGAGATCTTTATCTCGGCGATTACGATATATATCTGGTGGTTCACCCAACCCGGATTATTGCATCACCTCGCTTTGAATATCTTCTTCGTCACCACCATTACGACCGTCGTCTTTAACGCCAACCCCCTGATGCGTTTTGACGGTTACTACATGTTGAGCGACCTGCTGGAGATTCCCAACCTGCGTCCCAAAGCCGATAAAACACTTCGGGAAAAGTTTGCCTGGTATTGTCTCGGAATCGAACCAAAACCAGACAGAACAATGCCCACCTCGGGCCGTCTCTGGTTTATACTGTTTGCAATCACTGCCTGGCTTTATCGCTGGGTTGTCGTCTTTGGTATTACCTTATTCCTCTATACTGTCCTCAAACCTTACGACCTGCAGAGCATCGGTATTGCGATGGCTTTCATGTCCGTAATCAGCATTTTCTGGGGAATGGGACAGGCTTGCTACCAGATTCTTATGGCACCTCGACAAGAACCAATCAGTTACGTCCGCCTCGGCTTCAGCCTGTCAGTGCTGACGGCTATCGTCGTCGCCGCACTCATGATCCCAATTCCTTGGCATCTTGAGTCCCCCGTCCTGCTGGAACCTGCCGATCTCAAACACGTTTACACCAAAACGGATGGTGTGATCGAGGAGATCCTCGTGCAGCCAGGCGACACGGTCGAAGTGGGTGACGTATTAATGCGGTTATCCAACATTCAGAAAAAGATGGAACTGCAGCAATATAAGACAGAGCTGAAAGAAATTGAAATTCGAATTCGTACCGCCGACCAGGCCGGCAACCTGGATCAGGAAAACTACCTGCTCGACAGTCGAAAAAACCTGATCACATTGATCAACCAGCTCGAACAACAATTCAAACAGTTGGAAATCACCGCTCCCATTTCGGGTCAAATCATCGCGCCACCAAGAGCTCCTGTTCCTAAAGTCGATCCAATGAGGAATCAACTCGCCCGCTGGACCGGAACTCCGCTCGATTCGGCCAACTTACAAGCTTACCTCGAACCAAAAACTCATTTGCTTAGTATTGCTCCCGGTTCCGACTATGTTGCGCAAATGGTCATCGATCAGGAACAACGAAACGACCTGCATCTGGATGAAGAAGTCGAAATCAAATTCGACCACCTTCCTCACGAAATCTATCTCGCCCACGTATCAGAAATTGCCGATCGCCCTCTGGAAGTGGCCCCCGAGGCACTGTCGAACAAAGCGGGAGGCCAGCTGGCCACCGTCACGGACGAACAAGGGAACGAGCGACTTCAAAACCCGTCCTATCTTGCCTTGGTGGACCTGAACGAGGATGTCGATCTGTTACGCACCGGATTACGCGGCCAGGCACGGTTTCTCGTGGACGAGCGAACGGCGGGCCAGTGGCTGTGGAAGTACATTCGAAGCACCTTCCATTTCCGTTTGTAAATCAACCATTTCTCAACTCGGCAAACACATCCAGATTTTCGTAACCCTACCGAGAAAGTTCCTTAACTGGTTGAACCGGCAGAAGGTAGCGTGTAAGGTGTACATTCGATAGCATTCGTGAATCACTAAAGCATCTTTAAGAATTCATCGCTTCACTATCCTTTGGCATTCGCGTATTTCCTATCTCACTGTTCAAAACTCTTACTGTTTTTTCTCAGACGTTATCAAACCTTGATCAGGACAATCCACGATGAGTACAGCTGACGATACACCTCAACCAGAAGCCGCCGCGACCCCCGAAGGTGAAGCTCGACAGGCTCCGACAATTACTGTTGATGATTCCGAAGTGAATGCGGGTTATGCCAACTTCTGCCGAGTCTCCAGCACCCCCGAAGAAATGATTCTGGATCTGGGATTAAACCCTAACCCATACGGTGCGGCTAACACGAACATCAAAGTCAATCAGCGCATCATCATGAATCATTATACTGCCAAACGCCTTCTGGGTGCATTAGGTGCCGCCGTCCAACGGCACGAAGGTGCCTTTGGTGTACTCGAAACAGATGTACGCAAACGAGTCAAAGAAGCTGGTCAGAAATAAAACCGTGGGAAACTCACGGTAAGAATATTTACGGGCTATTATTTACAGGCCCGATAACGAAGGGAGCAGTCCGCAGCTGTGGGCTGCTTTTTTTATAGACAGACGCTAAGGTGGAACGAGGTCCATCCCCAACACGCAGGAACAGATTCAATATGACCAGTGACCCTAATCCCTTTGAACCGGCCCCCGAGGATAAAGGGCCGAACCAGCCGATGTCCCACGAGATTCGACATAGCCAGGCATCCGCTCTGGTTCCCGAACAGATCGCGACCGGCGTCTACAGTACCGGCGCCATGGTCTTTCAAGGGTCACACGAATTCGTTCTCGATTTCATGATGCGGCTCGGTAAACCTCACCAACTCGTGGCCCGAATTATCCTCGCCCCGTCGGTCATTCCGAGTATTCTGCGTGCATTGAAATCCAATCTGGATTCGTTCGACAAACAGTTCCATCCCGAGAAAACTCAATCTTCTAAGTCGAACGTCCCTCAGGAAGGAAACCAGGAATCAGACACGACATCACCAGCAGTATCCGAACACCAAGTCGGCTCAGGAGTACCGGGAAGTTCGGAATCGATCGTGAATCCGAATCCGGGTGCAAAAGTCCAAAACCCAGGTCCAGAGGAACAGACTCAGCAAATCGAAGATTTATACTCTGAACTGAAAATTCCGTCCGAGGTCATGTCGGGACAGTATGCGAACGCTGTACTGATTGGTCATTCGGCAAATGAAATCTCGTTTGATTTCATTACGACATTTTTTCCTCGCTCCGCTGTTGCCAGTCGTATTCACATGGCGATTCCGACAGCCCGCCGACTGCTTGATTCCCTAGCGCAGGCACACCGGCAATATCTCCAGCGCCAGAAGCCCTCTTCTCCGCCACCATCTCCCGATCCGCCGGAACAAGAGCCTCCCTCTGGGCCGATTGTTTGAGTGGATTGGGAATATCGAGTGCGCTCCGTGATTTTGTCTGATTACAAAATCAGCATCGCATCGCCGTAACTGAAGAAGCGGTACTCTTTATTAATCGCAACTTTATATGCTTGGCTGATGAGCTTATTCCCCGCGAGCGCACTCACCAGCACCAGCAGTGTCGACTTGGGAAGGTGAAAGTTAGTCAGTAACTGATCGACAGTACGAAACTCGTAAGGTGGACGGATGAAAAGATCTGTTTCACCTATCCAGGGTTTCAGTTCCCCTTCCTGGGAAGCGGACTCCAGAGTTCGCACAGTCGTCGTTCCGACTGCCACAATTTTCCCGCCGGAAGCTTTCGTTCGCTGAATCACTTCGACCGTCTCGGCCGGTACTTCACACCACTCAGCGTGCATTTGATGGTCTTCCAATCGCTCCACTTTCATCGGTCGAAACGTTCCCAAACCGACATGCAAAGTTACTGACGTGACTTCAATCCCCCGTTGTCGGCATTGATCAAGCAGTTCCGGAGTGAAATGTAATCCCGCTGTTGGAGCCGCAACCGATCCAGGTTCCTCTGCGTAGGTCGTCTGGTATCGTTCCCGATCGAACGGTTTTTCGCCTTCCCGTTTGATATAGGGAGGTAACGGCATTGCCCCATAAACGTCTAACAATTCCAGAAATGGAGTTTCGCTGCGAGGCCGCATCGTCCAGCTTCCTTCTTCCGAGTTGCGTTCGATCAACTCCAGCTCCAATAGTGGGATATCTGGATTCGCTTCTTCGCCTTCTTTGCCCGCAGGAGTAATGCTAATCGTCTCACCGGGCTGAATTTTGCCCCGTGTCTGACCAATCACGCGCCAGGCTCCCCCTTCGGCTTGACCAAGATAGAGCCCTTCCCATTTGCCTTCGGTCGAGGTTCGATACCCTTGCAGCTTTGCCGGGATGACGCGGGTATTGTTGATGACCAGACAGTCACCCGGTTGCAGCAATCCTGGCAATTGCGTGATACCATGATGCTCGAAAAGTCCCGTATCTCGCCGAATCACCATCAGTTTCGCCGAAGTTCGCTCTTCCGGTGGGGCTGAAGCGATCAATCGCTGTGGCAATGTATATTCGTAGTCGCTGATTAATTCCATCGGCTATGATAAAGTCCTGTAAGTGTTGATGCCCTTAAAAGGTCAACGCTGTTAAGTAATATTAGTGGGAAAACATGTGATATCAGGCGATAACGATACACTACCCGCAGCCAAAGCCCAAGGCGCTGCCGCCTGCAAAACCAACATTAATTGACCGAAATAGTCCCGTGACCGACTCGATTGTGGAACAGACCGAACGACCACGCCCCGTCACCTTCCTGATCACCGATCTCGATCAGGGAGGCGCCGAGCAGGCACTCGTAGAACTTGTCACCCGACTTGACCGCACCCAATGGGCCCCTTCCGTCCTCTGCCTCAGCAAAAAGGGAGTCTTAGTGGAGCGGTTGCGACAAGCGGATATCCCTTTCAAAGCTCTCGGCGCTAAATCTCTCCGTGACCTGCCCCGAGTATTCCTGCAATTGCGTCGGAAACTTAAGGAACTGAACCCGGAGATACTTTGCACCTACCTGTACCACGCCAATATTCTGGGCCGTATCGCCGCTTGGACGCTTCGTTCCCGGCCGCGCGTCTTCTGCGGAATCCGGGTCGCAGAAAAGCGGTCCAAGTGGAGACTTCGAATTGATCGGGTTACGGACTGGATGGTGACAGGCCACCTTTGCGTCAGCCAGGACGTCGCCCGCTTCTCTGAGGAAGTCGGGAAACTTCCCGCGAAAAAACTCCATGTCGTTCCCAATGGAGTCGACATCACGCGATTTGAGAATGCCGACCTCTTGAATTGGCAGGAGATAGGACTTGCTCCATCAGCCAAAGTCTTACTCTACGCAGGGCGTCTTAATCCTCAGAAAGGATTGGATGATCTGTTAACGGCGATCATTCCTCTTTTAAAACGAGATTCCGATCTGCATCTGGTCCTCGCCGGAGAAGGATCCCTTCGTCAACGAATTGAACAGCGAATTGCCATGGAACAGCTGGAGCAGAAAATCCTTCTGCTCGGTCATCGTAATGACATCCCAAAGCTCATGAGAGGGGCGACAGTGCTGGTCCATGCTTCCCATTGGGAAGGAGCACCAAACGTCGTTCTGGAAGCCATGGCTGCCCGCCTTCCCGTCGTCTGTACGGCAACCGAGGGTACGGGAGAACTCGTTCCCCAAATAGACCTCGGGAGGGTCGTTCCAATTGGAGCAACTTCTGAATTTCGAGCAGCCGTTAAGGAATTATTGAACGACGAAGAACTCCGCCGGAAAACCGCAAATTCAGCGTATCTTCATGTGAAACAAGAATTTACGTGGACTAAATCTGTTTCAAATTGGGAAGAGGTCGTTCTGTCCTCATAGTAAAATCAGTCTTGCTCATCGAGTCCTCGGATACAATTCCAAAAATCCCGAAAATCGCAATCCGTTCCCAGCTAGTGACCTACGTCCATATCGGAAATTGCCCACGCCATTTAGATGGCTCGAACTATTGACGGAGGGAACCAAATAGTTACATTGATTCCTGTTGTGGGGATTAATGGTGAATAGTGGGGATTCTTGATAACTATGGCACTCACTGGAAGTTACGGCAGGTCTTTCGATGAAAAACATCGTTTCGCCTTGCCCAAAAAGTTCCGGGAGATTTTATGCCCCACTGAATCCGAAATCGTCATTGCACCAGGCACGGAAACATCGCTTTCAATCTATTCTCTGACCGAATTTGAACGCATTGGTCAAAAGTTGACCGAGAAATCGACCAATCGCCGCGAAACGCTGACTTATCTACGCATATTTTACTCTCAAGCCGAACACTTGACCCTCGACTCACAAGGACGCGTCCGCCTGCCGGAACGGCTGGTTAAGTTTGCACAAATGAAGCCCAAAGGAGAGCTAATGCTGCTGGGAGTGCATGATCACTGCGAAATCTGGGATCGCGAACTGTGGGATCAATTTCTGCAACGTCACGCGGCCGATTTCGACGACATGGCCACTCAGGCATTCGAGTAGGTTTTGTCCAAAACACATTCGATTTTCAAACGATTCCGTCAACACAACGACACACTGCCTTAAACTCACTTTAAATCATCGCAATTGCTTACCGGGCTTTGCGAATACGGAGATTTCAGGGACGAGATTTCCGGTAGCTTGATCTGGTCACAGATCAATACAAACTCTTCATCTCGTTGAAGTCAGGAATGGATTCTTGACGAGATGAAGAGTTTTTCTCTTTTATGGGCGCAGTCAAGGCGTTACAAAGAGTTCAATGGCTGCTTTGCTTTGCAGCCGACGCTGTACCGCCCCAATTTCTAATTGCCCTGCTTCTCCCGTTGATCGCCCTTTCATGCCTCCTGTTCGTCGCTCGAAATCAGCTGCTTCCACCGCCGTTCATCAGCCTGTCATGTTGCGGGAAGTTTTGAGAGCTCTGGAACTTCGAGACGGGCTGCGTGTCGTCGATGGCACCGTCGGCGCCGCAGGGCACAGTGTGCAAATCAGGCCACTAATCGCTCCCAACGGCATACTGATCGGCACCGACCGAGACCCTATGATGTTGGAGTACGCCCGGATCAACCTCGAGAAGGCCGCTGCCGAAAAAGAAATCGCGGGCACCCCGTACCATCTTTGTCAGGGTAGTTACGCATTGTTGCCTGAATATCTGAAGAAGTTGGGGCTCCCTCAAGTGGACCGAGTCCTGCTGGACCTGGGCCTGTCGTCAGATCAATTAGCAGACGGGGATCGGGGTTTCAGCTTCCATGCCGAAGGTCCACTTGATCTTCGGTTCGACACGACCTCCGGAAAACCGGCCAGCGAATGGCTGCAGGAATGGAGTGAAGAGGAACTGGTGGAGATCCTCGAAAATTGGGGAGAGGAGAAATTCAGTCGGCAAATCGCCGCGGCTCTTGTAGCCGGAAAGCCACGACGGTCGATCAATACCGCCAGCGATCTTGTTAACGTCGTCATGCAGGCGATCCCAGTCAAAGTGACTCGCGATTCCCGGAAACATCCCGCAACACGCGTTTTTCAAGCCTTAAGAATTGCAGTGAATGAAGAACTTCGTCAGCTCGAAGTGATGTTAGACGAGATCTTGCCGCAATGCCTTGCCACCGATGGCCTGGCTGTAATCATCACTTTCCATTCTCTGGAAGACCGGATGGTGAAAAATGCGTTTAAAAAGAACGCCATCTGGACGAATCTGACCCCCAAACCGATTGAACCGACCCGAGTGGAGCAGAAGGTCAATCCACGCAGTCGCTCCGCCAAAGTCCGCGTTGCCCGCCGGATTCCTTCCTGAATCTGACGGTTCAAGCACTGATCAGTTGTGAATTGAAAGAGGTATTTCGTCAAAACGCGAAATCGACTAAAACTCTTTCAGATTATCGAGTCGTTCCGCGCTGATTTTGCGGGATAAGATTCGCTGAAATCACTTAATCAACACAACTTACGTCGGATGCGTACCGGCGAACAGAGAACTTCTGGCAGGGAATGCCATCCGGAGTGAGGGATCATGAAAACGGAAACCAAGTTTGGTTTGTTGACCATCGTGATTTTATTGGGCGTCTTCGGGTACGTCGTCTTTGACAAATGGGAAACTCGTAAAGCGATTATCGCCGCCGGGGGAGACCCCGATGCGGTCGAAGGCGAAGTTGCAGAAGGAGAAAACCCGGGTGACCCGTTCCTCGATGAGGGACAAACTCCCGTTGTAAACGTCAACAATGAAGTTGAGTCAACTGAAACTTCCTCCGATCTATTCTCGGAAGCGAACAGCAACTCTTCACCTGCAGACAATAAACTTCCCGCCAACACGTTTGCCGCCAACGAAGAACCATTCAGTCCAGATGCAGAACCCGCCTTTTCCGAGGCAAATTCGAATGAATCGGACTTCGGAAACGAATTCGGCGATCAGTTCTCAGACGCTGACCCATTCCCGGAAGCACAAGAAGGTTCTCCCCAGGAATCGGCCCAGCCAAATGCCTTTGCAGAGGACAACACTTTCTCGGAACCGAACTCTTTTTCCGAACCCAACGCCTTTGCTGAAGACAATTCTTTTGGTGAAGACAATACATTTTCGGAACCAGACGCCTTCGCCCAAGAAAATTCGGTCCCAAAAGAGGACGCTTTTGCCGATCAAGATAGCTTTGGAACTGGTCTGAGCGAAGAGCCTCCTGTGAATGTAGGACAGAGTTCTAACTTTGAACCTTTCTCAGAAACAACGGATCAGGGCAGCATCGACTCGAATGTTGCCAGCAACAACGCATCTCCAGTAAAAGACCCCTTCCCTTCTGATCAGCAACCATCAGAGGAACCTTTTGCCGAACCAGCTGAAGATCTGAACGCCTTCAACGATACACCGTCTGATTTTTCAGACCCCGCCCCAGAAGCGAACGTCGTTGACGCCTTCGCCCCGGAAGAATCACCTTTTGGTGGTGCTGAGCAAGAACCGGCAGTGAAAGATGCGTTTGCGAATACTTCAAACGACATTCCCGTACAGGAAACACCTGAGTTCAATCTGGAAGAGAACGAATTATTCGAAGAGACTTCGACTCCCTCCGAATTCTCCCAGAATCAGACTGAACCTGGCGTGATGAACGAGGCCCCTTTTGACGAAGAGGCTGAATTTGCCGATCCGCCATTTGAACAAGAAGCCGGATCAGACTTTGCAGACAACAATGCTCCCGTCCAGGATGCCTTTGGTCTGGAAGAACCTAAGGAATTGAACCTTTCTACAGAGATCAATACCGCTCCCTTTCAAGATCCACAACCAAGTACACTGGCAAGCGAACCTCGGGCAAAAAGACCCGATCCTTTCGCTCAGAGCGCAGAGGAATACAAGGTTCAGGCGGGGGACAATCTCTGGCGTATCGCCAACAACATTTACGGTTCTGGAACCTACGCCACTGCCCTTGCTCAGTACAATCATCAAACCTTGCCGGATGCGTCCAAATTGAAACCGGGAATGATTTTGAAGACTCCCGCAGTTAAAGAACTTGAGCGATATCAACCCGGTTCCCAGCAGAACATCTCTTTAATGGAAGGGGGAGGAACTGCTAAGGATCCTTTCGCTCAGAAAAGTGGCTTCTTTGTTAATGAAGAAACGGGGGAACCGTTTTACAAAGTTCAGTCCAACGACACCTTAACAGCGATTTCGTATCGCCATTTGGGGCGAGCTTCACGATGGATTCAGATCGTGGCTTTGAACAAAAACGAGATTAAAGACCCGAAATCCCTCAAACCTGGCACCGTTCTTCGATTGCCAGCCGACGCTCGCACAGTTGTGCTTACCTCGGACAGCTTCGAGTCCGATAGAAACTAAAGGGCGCGGTCAGGAACGAACGCGCCGAGATCAATCGAGTGCGTTCGTGTGCAGGGAAGCAATCACGGCTCGCAGATAGTTCTGTATTCGCCGGGTTCGCTAACTATGTTTTTCCGTTTTGGTGCCGCCATCGGCTTGATCGTTATTGTCTGCCTGATTGGTATCGCCATTGAAAAGCGAAACCTTGATTTGCGTCGTGAACTGAGCCAGCAGCACGCCCGGTCCGAAGAGTTTCGCGAAGCCCACGCACGGCTTCGTCTCAAAACGCAGCAGCTGGGGTCGACTTCTCGATTGATGCAGGATATTCCCAAACCCGAGCCAGAAATCGCGGGCACGGAACATATCCATCTCGAGCATGGTGCATCGATCCCCCTACTACGGTGGCGTTCTCACTCTTCCCGTACCGTTAATCAGCGTAATCGTTCGACGTTAAACGTGACTCGTTGACCGACTAAAGAACAAGCCCAATTCCCCTTTATCTTTAACGGATCTCCTATGACCACGGCAGCCGAACCAGCACGCTCGACTAATTATCGCGCGCTATTTCTGGTTCTGCTTTTTCTCATCGGGTTTGCATCGCTGTCCATGCGTCTGGTCCAAATTCAACATGTGGACCAGTCAACTCTTTCGATCCATGCTAACCGACAGCATTCTTTTAAGGAGACGATCTCCGCCCGACCGGGTGAGATTCTCGATCGCAACGGGAAAGTGCTCGCCACGACGATCACAACCTACAGCCTGTATGTCGACCCTTCCCGAGTAGAATCTCCACAAGAGTTCGCCGATGCCATTTGTACTGTCGTTCTTCTTGATCCAGTTGAACTCGCAGCGAGAATAAGTTCGCATCAGCAAAAACAGTTTTTATGGATCAAACGGCGACTTTCCGACGTGGAAGCCAACGCCATTATTGCCCTCGGTCTTCCCGAAGGCTGTTGGGGATTTCGCAACGAATATTTCAGGAGTTATCCCCAAGGCGAGCTAGCCGCCCATCTGCTTGGCCTCCGCGATATCGATGGTCACGGTCGTGGTGGGATCGAAGAAGCATTCGACGAAGTGATACAAGGCCAGCCTGGTTCGCAGACCTTTTTCCGAGACGCCCGCGGACGTATCTTCTTACCGGAGGACTCCGAATTCATTGCGCCGCAACCGGGACGATCAATCGTGCTGACTCTCGACATGGTGATTCAATTCCATGTCGAACAGGAACTCAACAAACTGGTTGAGGAATGGCAACCAAAGTCGTGCTGCGCGATCGTGATGGATCCGCACTCGGGAGAGATCCTGGGCATGGCCTCGCGTCCGAGTTTCAATCCCAACTACCCCGAAAACGTTGCCCCTGCGGCCTGGAAGAATTGCGCGATCTCGGCCATCTACGAACCCGGATCCACATTCAAACCATTGATCGTCGCCAGTGCTCTCGACCGAGGATTGATCTCTCCCACTGACACGTTTGATTGCGAAATGGGAAGTTACCAGATGGGTCGCCGAACCTTGCACGACCATCATCGCTACGGCCAATTGAGTGTGACAGACATTTTAGTCAAATCGAGTAACATCGGAATGGCGAAGATTGGAGAGAGATTACAGAATGCCGGCTTGTATCAGTCCGCGACAGATTATGGTTTTGGACGCACGACAGAGTTCCCGGTTCCGGGCGAACTTCCGGGGAAGCTGCGTCCCTTTTCTGACTGGGACGGATACTCGACCGGTTCCATTCCTATGGGGCAGGAAATCACCGCGACACCACTGCAAATGATTCGCGCCCATGCTGCCCTGGCCAATGGTGGTTTTCTGGTACAACCCAAACTGTTAAGAAACGAGCTGGAAGAGCCCTGGAGTCTGTTTTTGAATGGGGCGACCGTAGAAGATGATGCCACAGGCGATGATTCGGCAAAGGATCCCCATGCAAATCCGGTGCATTCTCGCCGCATCTTATCCAGCGATGTAGCCGACTGGATCGTTCAGCATCCGCTGGCCGAGGTCATTGATCGGGGAACGGGGAAGAAGGCGAAGCTCAAGGAATACCGCCTGTTTGGAAAAACCGGGACTGCTCAGAAAGTGGATCCCGTGACGGGAAAATACTCCAGGTTAAAAAACATTAGTTCATTTATCTGCGGCGGGCCCGTTGAGAATCCTCGACTGTTGGTCTACGTCGTGGCGGATGAACCGGGAGCAGAAAAAAATGCCTACGGCGGCCAGGCAGCGGCTCCCGTTGCTGCTCGCATCATCAAAGCGGCTCTGGATCATCTGCAGGTTCCTCCCCAGACCAGTCCATAGTAACGTTTCGGGTGGACCGTTTCGCTTGGCTCCGGATTCTTCTATAATCACCATCCCCTCACCACCCTCGTTTTATAAGCGAAGGTGGATTGGTTCACTGCTCCTACAGATGATGAAACATTGAATCCATGAACGAATCAGCAACCTCCGGCGAAGCAGGCCGCGAAACGTTGGCCAAAGTGCTTGGCAAAACCCCTAGCGGACTTCATATCCTGATCGCTGGCGATGGAACTGGAAACACGACAGGTATGCTCGCCAGTTGGGTCCAACAGGCTTCGTTCGAGCCGCCTGCCGTGACGGTCGCCGTCAATAAAAAACGATACATCAACGACTGGCTTTCCAAACATCCCCACGTCGTATTGAACTTAGTCGGCGAAAGTCAGAATGAGTTTTTGAAACAGTTTGGAAAAGGATTCGAACCGGACGAACCCGCTTTCGAAGGCATCGTAACGGGCACTGCCGACAATGGACTGCCAACGCTCACGGAAGCACTCGGTTACCTGGAAGGCACAATTAAAGGCCAACTGGAATCAGGGGATCACCTGATTTACTTGATCGAACTCAGTGGAGCCGGCACAGAAGATGAAGAATCTCTCGCCAAAGCCTCGCCTTGGACTCACATTCGCAAAACAGGTTTCAGTTATTAGTCCTTACGACTCACTCCTGTCCGCAATCCTCATGAACAACGCCGCCCATGACCACCACCTCCACTCAACTTATCGACAGCCTGACTAAAATCGTCGGAACAGACCATTTGCTGTTCGACGCGGAAGAACTTCTCGTCTATGAATGCGATGGTTACATCGTCGAGAAAAAATGTCCGGACGTGGTCGTCTTTCCCGCGACCACAGCCGAAGTCGTAGAGGTAGTCAAATCCTGTAACCAGCACGAAGTTCCTTTCGTCCCCCGCGGGGCAGGAACCAGTCTGGCGGGAGGATGTCTCCCAGTCGGCGGAGGAGTCATGATTGCTCTCACGCGGATGCGGGAGATTCACGAAGTCAATGTTCGGGATGGTTACGCGATCGTCGATCCGGGGCTGGTCAATGTTCACCTCACACGCGAAGTCACACCGGACGGTTTTCATTATGCCCCGGACCCATCCAGCCAGGGTGCCTGTACAATTGGGGGCAATGTCGCCACGAATTCGGGGGGACCACACACGCTCAAATATGGCGTGACCGTCAACCACGTCATTGGAATTGAAGTCGTCCTTCCCGATGGCACTATTGCTAATTGGGGAGGAGCGGCTGGAATGCCGGCAGGATTTGATTTAACCGGCCTGTTTGTAGGCAGCGAAGGAACATTCGGGGTCTGTACCCGGGCAACAGTGAGACTTACTCGGAATCCGGCCGCCTATCGGACGATGCTCGCGATCTTCGACGACATTCAAACGGCAACACGAGCAATCAGTGAAATAATTGGTGCCGGTATCATTCCCGCCGCACTGGAACTGATGGACCAGGGAATTATTCACGCTGTTGAAGCGGCCTTCAAGTTTGGATTCCCACTCGATGCAGGGGCAGTCGTACTGATTGAAGTCGATGGTCTGGAAGTCTCCGTCGATGATGAGGCCAGCCAGATCATGGCCTTGTGTCAGCAGGTGGGCGTTCGAGAAATGCGAACGGCCAATTCCCCTGCTGAACGTCAACTGCTGTGGAAATGTCGTAAACAGGCCTTCGGTGCGATCGGACGACTTAGCCCCAGTTTCTGCACCCAAGATGGTGTAGTGCCACGGACACGTCTTCCCGAAATTCTGGAATTCATCGAAGAGACCAGCCGCAAGTTCGATATTCGAATTGTGAATGTCTTTCATGCGGGCGACGGGAACATTCACCCGATCCTCTTGTTCGACGAACGGGACAAGGAACAGATGCAGCGAGTGATTGAGGCGGGTGACGACATTTTGAACAAGTGCATCGAACTCGGTGGCAGTGTCACAGGCGAACATGGAATTGGCGTGGAGAAAATCAACTTCATGCCCAAACTGTTCACGAAAGATGACCTCCAGGTGATGCAGGAAATTCGCGAGGTGTTCAATCCCGATGGCAATTGCAGCCCCTGTAAAATGCTTCCCACCGCCGGAGCCTGCGGCATGGAGCATATTGAACGGTCCCACCCCGGTCGACAGGCGGCAATGTAAGCCACGCATTTATGTAAGCCACGCTTCTCATCATTCTTCTTTTCTCTTTTATTTGATACACCGTCCATGTCGGAAATATCCTCAGACAATATTATTTCGAGTCCGACCAGTGAAAACGAAGTCGTTACGCTGATTAAAGAGCATTCCGCTCAAGCACGACCACTGGTCGCGCGGGGTGGTGGCCATTTTCAAGTATACGGTTATCAGCTCGACTCGGATGTATTGCCCGTCTCGATGACTCAATTGAACCGAGTCATCGATTACCCTTCACGAGACATGACGATCACTGTCGAAGCAGGACTTACATTCGGAGCTTTACAGAAGCAACTGGCAGAAGAAGGGCAACGACTTCCGATTGATGTCCCTTTCCCGGAAAGAGCAACGATTGGTGGCGCTATCGCAGCCAATGTTTTTGGATCGCGCGGTTATCAGGTTGGCACCTGGCGGGATTATCTCCTCGGTTTCTCTGCCGTTGATGGTTCAGGCCGATTGTTTAAAGCAGGTGGAAGAGTTGTCAAGAATGTCGCCGGCTACGATCTCGGTAAGCTGCTGATTGGTTCCCACGGAACATTAGGACTGCTGACTCAGGCAACTTTCAAAGTAAAACCGATTCCAGAAACGAGTCGTTTTCTTCTGGTTACTTTTTCCGATTTTGCCAAAGTCGACTTGGCATTAACCTCTCTCATTCAGACTGCAACTATACCGGTTGCCACCGATCTGCTCAGTCCCGCTGCTGTCAGCATGCTCAACGCAGAGTTACCTAATTCTCTTCCCGCTGACTCACCGGTACTACTAATTGCCTTTGAAGGTTCCATTCGAGAAGTCGACTGGCAACTCGCCAAAATCCAGGAGGAACTTAGTGCAGTCTGTTCTCCGCTGTCCATGAGCGAGATTGACGAAGCCGATACGGAGGCGCTGTGGAAGGGACTGACGGAAACCTTTCAACATCAAAAACAGACAGAGGCATCACCCACATTTTCTCCCGTATTGTTCCAGGCCAATGTGAAACCTTCGGCAATTGTTTCCTTCTGTGAACGAGCGGCGGAACTCGGTTGTGCCTTGCAATGCCATACCCGTTTTGGAATTGTACGAGGGCTGTTACCAGCCGCGATATCCATACGAGAAACAGTCTCTGTTTTGAGGCAACAGGCGGAATCAAGTACGGGTTCGCTGATCGTGATTGCCGATGGACTCAAACGAGGCGACGAACCTGATCCATTCGCGTTCGACCCGTTGCTACTTGAATACATGCGAAAAATCAAGAAAAAGCTCGATCCTCAACAAATTCTCTCTCCCGGCAAGCTATTCGCGTAGAATAGCCATACGTCATTTTATAACACTCTCCAGACAGATTGTTCATGAGTAGCACCACCGAACAGAATTCCGCTCACGATAAAGCCATTGATCCGTTGGACCCGGTCCTGCTGACCTCTGATCAGCAGGTCGCGGCGAAGATCCCGTTTGAGCGATTCCTGGATTGCATTCATTGCGGACTTTGTACGTCTGCCTGTCCGACTTATCTGGAAACGGGCGACGAGAACAATAGCCCCCGCGGTCGAATCTATCTGATGCGCGCCGTCACGGAAGGCAAGATTGCCTTAACGGACAAAGTGGCGGGACACCTTGATCTCTGCCTCGATTGTCGCAGCTGCGAAACAGCCTGTCCTTCGGGCGTGCAGTACGGTCGGTTAATCGAACCATTCCGGATTGGTATGCAGCAACAGGCCGTGAAGGGTGGCAAACCGAAAAGCTGGTTCGAGAAGTTCATTCTATTTGGACTCTTTCCATATCCGTCTCGTTTGAAATGGACGCTGCTCCCCATGCGCGTCCTGCAGAAAACAAAACTCGACCGGGTAATCGACGGATTGGGTCTCACGCGCCTGTTACCAACGCCCATTCGGCGGATGCACAATCTGTTACCCCAGCTTCCCCCGGCGGCAGATCCCCTGCCCCCATTTCTTCCTGCCATTGGAGCGAGGCGGGCACGGGTAGGATTATTTACAGGCTGCGTTTCGGAAGCGATGTTCAGCCCGACCAACCGGGCTACGGCGCGAGTACTACAACAGAACGGATGCGATGTTTTTATTCCTCGCACACAACAATGTTGCGGAGCGATTCACTATCACGGTGGGGAATCGAAACCGGCAGTGGAAATGGCGTTATCGAATGTTAACGCGTTTGCAGAACAGGAACTCGATGCCGTCATCGTCAACGTCGCGGGTTGCGGCGCGATGCTCAAGGATTATCATCATCTTGCAGAAGAGAGTGAGTTTCTGAATGATATCGACCGTGAAAAACTGACTAACTTCGCCCATGAAACTAAAGATGTCAGCGAGTTTCTTTATGAATTGGGGCTGGTTCCTCCCACAGGTGAGATTCCTCTTCGAGTGACGTATCACGACGCTTGCCACTTGGTTCATGCTCAGCAGATTCGCCAGCAACCTCGGGATTTACTGCAGCAGATCCCCGGTCTCGAATTAATTCCTCTTCCCGAGTCCGACATTTGCTGTGGTGCAGCGGGAAGTTACAACCTGACGCAGCCCGACATGGCCGACCGACTTGGCGAACGAAAGTTGAAGAACATCCAGAAGATCGACCCGCAGGCCGTCCTGGCGGGCAACGCAGGATGTTCGCTGCAACTTCAAGCGACCTTGAAAGCAGCCGGATACAAAATTCCTGTTTACCATCCGATCGATCTCCTCGACGCCAGTTACAGACAAGTTTCACTCGGTCAGTAATAATCAGGACGAAAAGCTCTCAAATATCTTATAGCCTTCAATTACCTCACACAGGCTCTCGACTAATCATTAAACCGGACAGGATGCAGGCATACCGCTGATGACTCAGAATTCTAAAACTATTAAAGCAGTTGTTTTTGATCTTGATGGATTGATGTTTAATACGGAGGACATCTTCGAAGTCGCCGCACGTGACCTGCTGGGTCGTCGGGGACACGAACTGACTGACGAAATTCGGCGTATGATGATGGGCCGCCGGGCGTTTGAAGCGTTCGACATGCTTCGCGAAGTTCTTTCGCTGGAAGAGACCGTCGAGGAACTGCTGGAAGAATCAGACGAGCTTTACCAGACCGTCCTCGATGCGCAACTCGCGCCGATGCCAGGTTTGTACGAGTTGCTCGAACATATCGAAGCAAATAATCTCCCAAAGGCAGTAGCGACTTCATCGCATCGGACTTACCTGCACAATATTCTAGGACGCTTCGAAATGGTCGATCGGTTCCAGCATCTTTTCACCGCAGAAGATGTGTCGCTCGGAAAACCTCACCCGGAAATCTATCTGAAATCTGCGGAGGCATTGCAGATTGATCCGTCCGAAATGATTGTCCTCGAAGACAGTCAAGCGGGTACAGAAGCAGCGCACGCGGCGGGCGCCTGTATTATTTCCGTCCCAAACAGACACACCCGAACTCACGATTTTACCGCAGCAACTCTGGTCGTTGATCGCTTAAATCATCCCTCAGTAATGGACTTGATCGGATAAATTAAACTGCTGGCAGTTACTCTTCTTCGGTTGGTTTTTCTTTTGCCAGCTTAGCTTTGCGTTTGCTGATCACTTCCCAGAGATCATCTGGGCGTTGCGTTTTGGGATCGACGTACTTCGCGAGATCGCGCATGGCGATCACGGTGTAACCTTCGTCCTTCAGGTACTGCATGTACTCCTGAAATCGCACGACAGGGGTGTGCACCCACGGATGCTCCACTTCCGGAACTCCATGAAACTGTAGAATGGCGATTTTTCCTTCTTTCGCCATTGATGCCGCTCGCTTGAAATCATCCAACGTCCAGTCGGGTCGCGCGTCTCCCGCTGAAGGAACGAGTAAAGGATGATCTCGTCCCGGTTCATAACCGAACCCCTTCCCTCTGTCCTTCTGGTAAGAATACTCAGGCGATCCTCCCCGACGAGCGAACTGAATCCCTGCTTCTTCCAAGATGGGAATTGCCCCATCATCGAACGCGTTGCCCGGGTAAGCAAAGGTGGTTGGTTTAGGAATGTCGTACTCAGCGCAGCGGTCATTGATCGCGTCGAGTTGTTCCTTGATCTTCGACAGATTCTTTTTCGTGCATCCCATGTGATCCCGAGTGTGATTACCAATCTCAAATCCATCCCGATGGAGAAATGCAATCTCTTCCCAAGTCAGGTAACTTTCTTTGTTCTCTTTAAAGTCGAACCCTTCCGTGATGTAGAAAGTCCCACCGAATCCATGTTTCTTCAAAATTGGCCGCACCACGGTGATATGGGATTTGACGGAGTCGTCGAAAGTTAACACGACGAGCTTATCGGGGATCGGCTCCAAAGCCAGCAATGGGGGCGTGAACACCGCAATAACCATGACGCAAACTGCCAGTCTCGCAATTAATGAGACCACGTTGACTCGGAGAATTTCAGCGGAAACGAGCGGATTGATTTTCGATGTAATTGGGAACATGAATCGATCACCTGCAGACTACGGTAAGGAGCGATTGGCTGGAAATGCGGATTATTCGGCCAAGTGCATGATACTCCGCCTTTCGGCAGAATACACGTTTTAACAGTGAAAACACTGAGAGGAGCGTTTTTAACCCGAACTGCAGGGGCGGCTTAATAGGAGGTGCAGACGAAACCCCTGTTCGCATCAAAAATATTTGATTTGTACTAGTCAAATGGACTGGAAGTCGTATATTCTAGATGAACATCTCATTAACACCCGCCTGCTGAGTCTTTCCTGATTCAGCTACCACATTCTTGACAGAATGCTGGACCGGCGTTGTCAAATCAGAATCTCGTGATCAAATCGATCGATCCGGGCATTGATGAACACGACCGGTACTAGTTTGCGATGTAACTCTCCATACATGCGCAATTTCTTCGGTCCAATACATCAGGCTCGGGGTCCTGTGACCTTCTGGCGGCAACGACTGCGACCAAACACAGACTACTATCGATTCAGATTACGGGTCATTATACGGAACCCGATCTGGAGTTTTGCAAATGGTTTCTCGGCGTCCAGCTGTATTCCTGTGGGCCTGCGTTCTCTCTACCTGCGCTCTCACTTTTTCCTTCACCGCTCCTCTTCTCAATGCAGAAGACAAATCGGCCGCTCCCGATCCGGAGGTTGCCGATCCGGAGGTAGTCGTTCCAGCCGCTGAGGATCCTGCGATTGAAGAGCCGAAGGCGGAAGACACACCAACCGAAAAGCCCGTCGAGACTGACCCAGCCACGGAACAGCCTGCGGAAGAAAAGCCCGTCAGCTTTTACAAAGAAATCGTTCCAATTCTCCAGGCGAATTGCTACGGCTGTCACCAGCCTGCCAAATCGCAGGGCAAATACGATATGACATCGTTCGCGGGCTTGCTTAAAGGAGGGGCCACTGAACTTGAAGCAGTCGTCCCCGGCGCCCCCGCCGAAAGTAATCTTCTTGAGCTTATTGTCCCCATGGACGGCGAGACTACTGCTGAAATGCCTAAGGGAAAACCCCCTCTACATGAAACAGAAGTCGCTCTCATCCGCACTTGGATCACCCAAGGTGCCAAAGACGACACACCGGAAAATCGCCTCGCAAAATATGGTGATGACAATCCCCCCCTCTATTCACGTCAACCCGTCATCACGTCGTTAGATGTTTCTCCCAACGGAGAACTGATTGCCATCGCCGGGTTCCACGAGATTCTATTAGTGAATCCCGAAGGAGAACTTGTCTCGCGGTTAATCGGAATGTCCGAACGCATCAACGCCGTCCAGTTCGATCCCTCTGGAAAACGCCTCCTGGCCACAGGCGGACTTCCCGCCCGAGTGGGTGAAATTCAGGTCTGGGATGTCGATTCCCAAAAACTGCTGCTTTCGAAAACAATGTCACACGACACGCTCTTCGGAGGAAAATGGTCTCCTGATGGAACCTTGATCTCCTTTGGCTGTACAGATAATTCTGTCCGTGCCATCAATGCCGAAACGGGAGAACAAGTCCTCTTCCAGGGCGCGCATGACGACTGGGTCCGCGATACCGTCTTCTCCCATGATGGTTCCCATCTGGTCTCAGCCGGTCGCGATATGACCTGCAAATTGACTGAAGTCGCCACCGAACGTTTTGTGGACAATATCACTTCCATCACACCGGGAGTCCTCAAAGGGGGAGTCGGAGCAGTCGCCCGGCATCCGGAACGCGATGAAATCATCGTCGGCAGCGCCGATGGCATTCCTAAGGTTTACCGCATTCATCGTCTGACCAAACGAGTCATTGGCGACGACGCCAACCTGATTCGCCAGTACCCACCAATGATGGGACGTATCCAGGCAGTCGCCGTGTCTGCAGATGGCAAACGAATCGTCGCCGGCAGTGCTCTTGCTGGCAAAGGAGCAGTGCATGTTTACTCCTACGATTTCGACACGACGTTACCCGACGATCTGAAAAAAGTTCTGGAAGAACGCGTTGCCGCGAGAACTCCCGAACAAACGAAGATGGTCGAAGACTACCGCCAACAGGGAGCAACGCAAATTGCCGCCATTCCGATTGAAAGTTCCGGCATCTACGCGGTCGCTTTCTTTCCCGATGGCAGCAAGATCGCTTCAGCAGGTAGTGATGGAATCGTTCGCATTTATGAAACTGAAACAGGCAAGCTCCTGAAGGAATTCTCACCCGCTCCCATTACCTCTTCCGAGTCAGAAAGTTCTGTCGAGGGCGCATTAGCTTTCGCTGAGCGGGAAGCAAACGTTGTCGTTCCTGAAAAACTTCGAGTTCTCACGGAACTGAAATCGGTCCAGGTCGAACCTGCAGTGATCGAACTCGATAACGTCCACGATTATGTCCAACTGCTCGTCAGCGCCACCCTGCCCTCGGGCGATGTGGTCGATGTGACTCGCCAAGTCCAGGGAGAGTGGACCGCTCCCATCGGATCGATGAAAGTCGCCGGATTAATTCAGCCACTGCAAAATGGTGAAACGACATTGACTCTCACCGTTGCCAATCAGACGGTTCAAATTCCGGTAAAGATCACCGGAATGGACACCCCCTTCGCTTCGAACTTCATTCGTGACGTTAATCCGATTCTGACCAAAATGGGTTGCAACCAAGGCACCTGTCACGGAGCAGACAAAGGAAAGAATGGTTTCAAACTTTCGCTTCGCGGTTATGATCCGGAATTCGATGTGCGGACCTTCACAGACGACCTGGCTTCACGCCGCACGAATGTCGCTTCCCCTGATAACAGTCTGATGCTGCTTAAAGCAACGGGGGCCGTTCCCCATGTGGGTGGTCAATTAATGACACCAACATCGCCCCACTACCACATTCTCCGAACCTGGATTGCAAACGGAGCCCAGCTTGACATGGCGACTCCTCGCGTCGCGGCAATTCAGATTTTGCCCTACAACCCCGTCATTCAGGAAATCGGCTTTCAACAACAGTTCCGCGTAGTCGCCACTTACGCGGATGGTTCCACCCGCGACGTCACCCGGGAAGCCTTCCTTGATAGTGGTAATACTGAAGTCGCCGTGACTGACTCCATGGGCCTCTCCACTGCCGTGCGGCGTGGTGAAGCCCCCATCCTCGCACGTTATGAAGGTGCTTATGCAGCGACGACAGTCACCGTCATGGGCAATCGCAGCGGTTTCGAATGGGAAGAACCGGAAACGTTCAATGAAATTGACAAACTCGTTGCCGCCAAATGGGAACGTTTAAAAATCAAACCGGCCCCCCTTGCCAGTGATGAAACCTTCTTCCGCCGCGTTTACCTCGACTTGACCGGTCTTCCTCCCACCGCCGATCAGGTTCGCGCGTTCTTAGCGGACAATCGACCTTCGAAAGAAAAACGCACGGAAGTGATTAATCAGCTGATTGGCTCCGAAGAATACGTCGAATACTGGACTAACAAATGGGGCGACATGTTACAGGTGAATCGTAAGTTTCTAGGCGAAGAAGGTTCAAAAGCTTTCCGTGGCTGGATTCGATCTCACGTGGAAAAGAACACTCCCTACGATGAATTCGCAAGAGAGATCATCACCGCTACCGGTTCCAATAAAGAAAATCCGGCCGCTTCTTACTTCAAGATTCTGCGAACGCCCGAAGACACAATGGAGAACACCACCCATCTCTTTATGGCGGTGCGGTTCAATTGCAATAAATGCCACGACCATCCCTTTGAGCGTTGGACCCAGGACCAATATTACGAAACAGCGGCGTTCTTCTCGCAAGTCAATCTCGCCCGTGATCCCAATAGTGGTGACCGCAATATCGGTGGAACAGCTGTCGAAGGCGCCAAGCCTCTGTTTGAAATTGTGTCGGACAACATGGACGGTAAGATTGAGCATGTCCGTACTGGCAACGTGGTCGAAGCAAACTTCCCCTTCGAAGCAGAGCACCAGGCGAAGGAAGACGCCACCAACCGCGAAGAACTCGCCTCCTGGATCACCTCAGCCGACAATCAGTACTTCGCTAAAAGTTATGTAAACAGGTTATGGGGATACATGACCGGAACCGGTGTCATCGAGCCTATCGACGACATTCGAGCCGGTAATCCCCCCTCAAACCCGGAACTTCTCGACTACCTGACGCAAGAGTTTGTCGACAGCGGATTTGACGTACGCCATGTCTTACAACTGATTTGCGAATCACGCACTTATCAGCTCTCCATCGAAACTAATGAATGGAACGAAGACGACCAATTGAACTATTCCCACGCTAAAGCGCGTCGGTTACCGGCGGAGGTCTTGTTTGATTCGATTCACTTCGTCACCGGTTCTCCCTCGAATCTTCCGGGTGTCGAGCCTGGTATTCGGGCCGCAGAACTAGTTGATGTGGGAGTCAAAGCAGATGATGGTTTCCTGAATACCTTCGGGCGTCCCTCACGCGAAAGCGCTTGTGAATGTGAACGCGTTAACGAAGTTCAACTTGGCCCCGTTATGGCGTTGATCAGTGGCCCCACAGTCGGAAATGCAATCAGCAATCCCGAAAATGCCATTTCGAAACTGGTTAAAACCGAAGCGAACGATGCCCGATTGGTAAACGAACTCTTCCTCAGAATCCTGAACCGACCGGCGGATGTAGAAGAAGTAGCCGCCGTTCTTGATACTTACACCTTGATGGAAGAGGACCACGCTTACCTTCAGAAAATGCTGGCCGAGCGGGAAATCTGGTGGAAAGAAAACCAACCGAAGCTTGAAGCGGAACGGCAAGCGGCTATCGATGAAGCGAACGCCAAGTTAAAAGCATACGAAGCTGAAATTGCGACTAAAGTCGAGCAACAGAAAAAAGAACAGGCCGGAAAGGTCGCTCAACTAGAGGCCGACTTGAACGCCTTCCAAGCGACGTTACCTAAACTCACCGAAGAGTGGGCCGCCAATCAGAACACTCATGCGGAATGGTTCGTGCTCGATCCCTCAGAAATGAGTTCTACCAACAAAGCGAATCTCGTTCGCCTACCCGATCGCTCCATCCGGGCGAGTGGAAACGCGGACAAAGGGACATACGTCGTTAATGTTAAAACGAAGCTGACGGGGATCACCGGCATCCGTGTTGAAGCATTAACATTAGAAAATGGTCTGACGGGCAAAGGTCCCGGATTGTCTAATAATGGCAACTTCGTAATCACCGAGTTCGAAACGTTTGTTGCCCCCATCGCAACCCCGGAGGCGTTGACCAAAGTTGCTTTGGCCAATCCTCTTGCCGATGTTACTCAAGGTGGTTTCGATGCTAATCAAATGTTTGACGGTAATACCGACGACCAGAAAGGGTGGGCAGTTTCTCCTTACGGAACGGCAGCGCACTGGTTCACTGTGGAAACACAAGAGCCGATTGGAAATGCGGAAGGAAGCCTGTTTCAATTTAAACTGCATCAGAATCACGAAGCCCAAGACCATCGTCTGGGACGCTTTCGAATTTCATTCACGACGGATACCAAACCTATCGGTTTAAGTCTCACTGAAGAACTTAAAACGATCGTTTCACTCCCTCCCGATCAACGGACAGAGGAACAAACGAAGTCTCTGGTGGCTTACTTTACGACATCGAATACGGACTTGGAAAATCGTCGAAGTGCACTCGCTCAGGCGAAAGCCCCGTTGCCAGAAGATCCCGGAGTAACGGAACGGAGGAAAACGATCGAACTCGTATCGAACCCGGTCCCTCTGGATGGCCGCCTCACGCGTCTGCGAGAAGATGTTCATCAAAGTATACAACAACAGACGACCAAACGGCTGACTGTGGCTCAGGACCTGGCGTGGGCGTTAATCAACAACCCGTCATTCCTGTTTAACCGTTGATCCTCCGAAGATTTCTTCCGTGATTTCAATATAAAATCAAACCACTTAATTCACTATCGACTTTTCGAGCACAACACGAAGGAGTGCCACTCATGTTTGCAATCAAAGGGCAACCCGGTAAAGACATGTGCGACGAACATCTGGGAATGTCGCGACGCGATCTCTTACGCGTTGGTAGTTCCAGTATGCTCGGCGTTACGCTCGGTTCCATGTTCGAGTTACAAGCCGCCTCAGCGAACACCGTTCCCGCCAGCGGTTGGGGACAAGCGAAGAACATCATTCTCTGTTATCTCCAGGGCGGTCCCAGCCATATCGATATGTGGGACCCCAAAGAGAATGTTCCCGACAACGTCCGTAGTAGCTTCGGGAATATCTCCACGAAACTGCCCGGGATTCAGTTCACTGAAATCCTGCCGAAGCTGGCTCAGATGAATGATAAATTCACGATGATCCGCTCGATGTCATACACGCCGAATGGTTTATTCAATCATACCGCTGCCATCTATCAGATGATGACCGGTTACACGACTGACAAAGTCAGTCCGTCCGGTCAATTGGAACCACCCAGTCCTAAAGACTTTCCGAACTTCGGTTCCAACATCATCAAGATCAAACCAGTCGACGTCCCGATGCTGCCTTTCGTGATGCTGCCCCGTCCGCTTCAGGAGAGCAATGTTGTTGGCAAAGGAGGCACTGCCGGCTTCCTCGGAAAAGCGTTCGATCCCTACACGCTCTATCCAGAGGGGGACGACATGGATATGAGCAAGATGACGAAGATCAAGATTGAAGACCTCAAGCTACGTCCCGACGTCTTCTCAGTGAGATTGAATCGCCGTGCGAAACTTCGCGAAACAATCAACAAAGGAATGCCGACGATCGACAAAGCGGTCGAATCGCATAACCTGAATGAATATTATGATCGAGCCCTGAACTTAATCGTTTCCGGTCGCGCTCGCGATGCATTCGACCTCGAATCCGAATCGCACCAGACTCGCGAACTGTATGGCCGCAACACCTTTGGTGATTCCTGCCTCCTGGCACGACGGTTGGTTGAAGCGGGAACGCGTGTCGTCGAAGTGGTCTGGCCTAAAGTGGCGAACTCGGATAACCATTCGTGGGACCATCATGTTGATCTCGATACACGAATGAAAAACCAGTCTGGTCCCATGCTGGACGCGGGCCTGTCCGGTCTAATCACTGACCTTGATGAACGTGGTATGCTTGACGAGACTCTTGTGGTCTGCGTGGGAGAATTCGGTCGAAGCCCCCAGAAAGGGGTCAGTACCTCCGGAAACAGCAATACCCCGGACGGACGAGACCACTGGCCTTACTGCTACACCGCCGTTATGGCTGGTGCCGGTATTAAACGGGGGCAGGTGCATGGTAAGAGTGATAAAACAGCCTCATCACCGCTGGAAGATCCAGTCCATCCTGGTGAATTGCTGGCGACGATCTATCACAGTTTCGGTATCAATCCGGAGACGATCGTGTACAACCACCTGAATCAGCCACGAGAGCTGGTTAAGGCCGACGCCGTTTCCAGCCTATTCGTCTGATGAATTGAGAACCTGGCTATCGAAGTCAGATTTTTGCAGATACAGAGTAACAGCTCAGAAAGCCGCTATCGAACGCTTTTATTTCAGTTTGATAGCGGCTTCTTTTGCGTCTAGTGAATCCAGACAAGATGACGTTACGACAGTGAGCGATTCTCTGTTTTGCAATACTGTGTTTTATTGAACTCTTTGGTATAGTACGCGTATCCACTTCATTTCTTTTCACAGCTGAATAAGGTCGCTTCCATGACGTTTCCGCGGATGATGCGTATTCGCCAGAATTTTTCTCAACCCAAAATCGACGCGGTTTTTGACGAAGCGATCGCACAGCTGAAATCGCTCGGTTTGGAACTGACGGTGAAACCGGGTGAGACAGTCGCCATCACCGCAGGTAGTCGTGGAATTGCCAACATTGCGACCATCACGAAGGCAATTGTCGACTACTTCAAATCAATCGACGCTGTCCCCTTCATCGTGCCTGCAATGGGTAGCCACGGTGGCGGAACTGCCCAAGGTCAGGTCGATCTGCTGGGTCGTTACGGAATCTCAGAACAGACGATGGAAACGGAAATCCGTGCGTCTATGGAAACGATCATTGTCGCGGAAACACCACAGGGTATTCCCGTCCATTTTGACAAGCACGCCTCCACCGCCGACCACGTCTTTGTGGCAGGTCGTGTCAAACCACATACCGCCTTCGTTGGAGAGATTGAATCCGGTCTCCATAAAATGATGTTAATCGGACTTGGGAAACATCATGGTGCCAAGATCTATCACCGAGCGATTCTCGAATACAGCTTCACGGAAATCATTGAGGCAGTTGCGGCCCTCGTTCTGGAAAAGTGCTGTATCTGCGGAGGCCTCGGTATCGTCGAGAATGCCTATGATGAAACGGCACTTCTAAAAGGCGTTCTTCCTCCAGATTTTCGTTCGACAGAAATTGAACTGCTGAAACAGGCCCGGGAATGGATGCCTCGTCTTCCAGTAAAAACAGTCGACCTGCTCATTATCGATGAAATTGGAAAAGACATCAGCGGATCCGGTCTCGATACGAATGTGGTCGGCCGGAAATACAATGATCACGTTTCAACTGAACTCGACGACGTGCAGTGCAAACGTATATTTGTCCGCGGCCTCACAAAAGCGACGCACGGAAATGCCAACGGTATTGGAATCGCTGAATTCACGAACAAGCGGACGGCCGATAACATCGACTGGGAACCGACCCGAATAAACGCAATCACAGGCGGGCACCCGACAGCCGGCATGCTGCCGAATGTCTTCGACACTGACGCCGAGGCAATCGAAGCCTCATTTCAGACGATCGCTTTAAAAACGTTAGAACAGACTGAGATCATCCAGATAAGAAATACGCTCGAACTTCGTGAACTGCTGGTTAGCGAAGCGTATTACGATCGCATTAAATCGATATCCGACCTCGAAGTCTTGAGCGAACCAGGCCCAATGAGCTTCGACGATGAGGGCATGTTGAAGTCCGTCTGAGTCTGCCTATGACCTGCTGCGACTCCAGAAAGGTCACTTAATTGAGCTCATGATTGCCATCCTGCTGTTGGCGGAGTAGTCGAGCCTCTTTTTCGAGCATTTTCTTTTTGGCTTCCAGCACTACCAGCCGAGTCTTCAATCGGCGGCGGACGACTGTGAAATCGATCAACGCCAGTAGAATCATCGCCATAGCAATCACGATGACGACCATCCATATGCAAATGTAGATTGCTGGATGAGCCTGTCGGTCTATCGATTGTCCTAAGACAATGAGCCCCCCGACAACGGCCATCAGACTGGAAGTCGTTACTCTTCGGCGATACTGCCAGCGCTGTGAACGAAGTTCTGTTTTATCGACATTAGGCACGGCGGACTCTCGTTGCCAGACCCGAATGTGAGTGATCACCAGGCCGAGACCCAACAAAGCCACCACAATGCCCACGATTAGAAACGCCATCAACTTATCCTTTGTATCATCTTTTCGTCGCAGTTCTGTTTCAGGAATTACGACTCAAGCAGTTTCGATCTCAGAGTTGTCGGCCCGTTCTCTTTACATCAAGTATGCGCCTACTCGTTGGCGACTTCAACCTTTTCCAAAACAGATTATTGATTTGGTATGATCACTCTGTTTCTGAGGATTCAGTCCGGGGCGGACGTGGACCGGGAAATTGATGGTAGGTGCAGGCGATGTTTCCATTATAAAGTTTACGGCGTCTTCCCGCAGACGAACCCACCAACTGCTCGAAGTCCGAATGGGGAGTAATCACGTATTTGGACCAGGTATCGAGTTCAGAGAAAATTCGACCCATCTGGCGATAAATCTCCTCGGCTTCTTCAACTTCTCCCGACCGAACTCCATACGGTGGGTTGGTGATGAGGCATCCGTATTTACGAGAGTTCGTGAAGTCTTCGAATTCCTGTTGTTGAAAATGAATGTCGTCAGCGACATTAGCTTCCTGCGCATGTAACCGTGACATCCCGAGAGCTCGCCGATCATTGTCGTATCCCTGCATGCGGGGCATGGCGATATCATGACGCTGAGCATTCACTGCCGCTGACCTGGCGTCGGTCCATTTTTTCCGATCAATGATTGGCCACCGTTCCGCCGCAAAAGATCGTCCCAATCCCGGAGCGATATTCCGACCAATCCATGCAGCCTCAATCAGGATCGTCCCTGTTCCACAGAATGGATCGACCAGTAATCGTTCGGCATTCCAGTAGCTCAATTGTACCAAACCAGCCGCTAGAGTCTCTTTAAGTGGCGAGGGACCCATCGACTTTCGATAACCCCGTTTGTGTAGACCGGCACCAGAAGTATCCAGTGACAGAATCACTTCATCATTTCGTATCGCAACCTCGATGGCATAGGTAGGGCCATCTTCGGGAAACCAATCTTTACGATAGGCTTGTTGAAGTCGTTTGACGATGGCCTTTTTAACGATCGACTGGCAAGTTGGAACGCTATGAAGTTCCGATTTGATCGACTTGCCTCGAACAGGAAATTCGGCATTGGCCGGTAACCATTTTTCCCAAGGCAGGTCTGTCGTCCGATCGAACAGTTCGCCGAAATCAAACGCCTTAAATTGTCCCATTTTAATGAGGACCCGGTCAGCGGAACGCAGCCAGAGATTCGTTTTACAAATGGCATCCAGATCGGCTGTAAATGTGATCCGTCCATCCTGTGTTTGAAAATCGGAATACCCGAGTGCTTTCAATTCCCGCCCAACAACGGCTTCGAGCCCGAACGTGGAAAGAACAATAAGATCAACGCTGGACTGAGACATGAGACACATTCATCAAAGCGAAGAGGAACGGGAGCAGTGAATCCCAAGTTAATAAGAAATGAACCTGAGTATCTGGAGAGCCATCAGGATACGAAAGAGGTATTCAACGCCGAGGACACATCTGTACACAGCATCAGGATGTTTTGAGCCAGGGTCATCTGGACAAACCGGAACGATCTGTCGGATTCCCACGCTGATCACGGAAACCTCTTTGCCTGATCTGAGCCAAGTGGACTACAATAACCGTATTCGATACAGTTAACCAGTGACTATCTGAATCAACGAACTGAATCCGGTTGATCGTCCCCTCCCGTCTGACTAACTGGTCAGCTGATCGCCTTATCCCGCCTCGTCTCCTACCAGTTTTCTGCACCAAACCCATGAGTAAAACACCGGACAACAAACCGGCTTCCTCGAGAAGTCGTATCCTTCTCTGGACCGTCATCGGCCTCGCCGTTGGTGGGTTCCTGCTATGGGATCAGTACGATCAGGGCAACCTCAAACCTTACCTGGTAATGATCGGGCTTGAAGAAGAGTCTACCCCCGCCAAAAGGTCGACGTCTACCAAATCTGAGATCTCTTCGAAATCGAAAAAGGCCCCTGCAGATACCGTCGCCGAATCGAATGCGGAGAAATCAGCGAAGGTCTCTGCCGAAGCTGATTCAACCAAAACACAAGAGCCCGGATCTCCGCCAGAGCCTGTCGCCGAAACAGTCACGACGGAGGTTGCTCCTGAGCAACTCAAGCCAGTTCCAGTAGAACCCATCGAAGCGTCCACTGACGAAGTTGGGAGCCCAAGTGAAGAATCCGTAGAAGTGACTGATTCTGAAGCAACACCTGCGGAATCCGAACCGTCTTTCGACGAACAACCAGTACCAGCCCCAGATTCCGCACCGGTCATCTCCGAAGTGGATTCGGCAAGCACCACGGTCGAAGAAAAAACAGAATCAGAAGACGAAGTCGTCGTGACAGAAGCCCCACCATCTCCAGAACCCGCACTACCGAGTGAGCCTAAGGAAGAGGAAAGCAGCGACTTCCCTGCGACAGAAAGTGCGCTGGACACTCTGACGAATTCAACCAGAATCAACAGGCCAGATGATCTCAAACCAGAGTCTGTGAACGCATCAATTCCGACGAAAGTATTCAGCTACGCTAACCGGGTACTCAAGAAATATGATCTTGATCGTAGTACAAGTCTGGAGCCAGCCGAGTATCAACAGCTATCAGATGCCGAGTCGCTGAAACAGGCCGATGTCGACGGCAATCAGAAAATTACGCTTCAGGAACTTGCGCAGTACATGGCCAATTATGGCGAGCATCGACGTATCCGCTTGCTCTCCCCTTATTCGGGTGAGAAACAGGCTGACGAGCCAAATCGGGCCACGAACTCCGAAGCCGCTCTTAATCCGGACGACCAACCTGAACCCGAAAAGAGCGCTGAAGAAAAAGAGCAAACACGGCGGAGAAGTTTGAAGTACGCCGTCAAACCTTCCCGTCTGCCTGAAGGTTTACCAAACTGGTTTCTGGGACTGGATCGAAATGGCGACGCTCAACTATCTATCTCCGAGTTCGCACCGAGTGCAGGGCAGCTTAAAGTCGACGAATTCCGAAAGCTCGACTTGAACAGTGACGGTTTGGTGACCCCCGAAGAGTACAAGCGAGCCCCAAAAGGTAAATAGCCCATCATCTCGGACTCAAAAAAATTGCCCTGCATCTCACTTTAGTCAGATGCAGAGCAATTATCTTTTAGCTGTTCTTTAAACGTCGCCAGATTGAAGCCATTCAGACCAGTTCTACAGTTCGGTAATGGAACTGTCTTCAATCGGTTGTCGGCCACTAAAGCCGGCGTCGCTGTCATGCCAGAAACCGACTTCTGTTTCGCCCAGCATCCAGCAGAGACAGGCCTCGCGTCCTTCATGGTATGTCGGAAAGTCTACCAGCCCTTTGACCGGGTCTTTCAATTCGACGCCCAGTTTCTGCAGCTCTTCTACAAAGCCGTCCAGACGATCAATATCGGCTTCCAGTTCCTTCTCGATATGCAGAACTTCTTCTTCATAAGGATTGTCTTCCGCGCGGGTCGTTTTGTTGCTGTTGTGCCGTACACGGGCAAGTCGATTACGACGTTCGTGGACGTCGTTATAAAGCTCGACAATGTCCGAAACAATGGCACTGACTAGTGGGAGCATTCGGTTGGCATCGTCGACACCGAAAAATTTCCTGTCAGCTGCAGTATTCATGGTTTCGCTCCCTTCGGGTCCGCTATATGAAGTTGGCTGAGATAATACGACCGAGACTTATTTGAATCAATACGGACTGTTAAATTCTCCCCGGTCGAATTCATTATAGACAACGGAAAGGAGAACGGCATACCCACAGAAAAAACAGCCCTGCAGAATTGTAGAAATTCCAACTCAACAATTGTTCGCTTTCCTGCAAACTTTCTAGTCTATTTTTCCGGAATTTGTCGGCCCTGGTTGTATCCATATCCATTTTCAGGTGTTTTTTCCGGAAACTGTTCCTCCGCGCGCTCGGTAACCACTTCAAGCCAGAACAAGCCAATACGACTGTTTTTCATAGGGAGCCTTGGTTCCTCACCATCCATTTTACTGGACAGTTCAACTTTGTCGTTTGTTTTTTACGCCTCATTAAATCGACCAAATGGACACTCTCCCAACACAACCAAATTTCGCCAGGGACCATTCGGTGACATAATGGTAACCCTAAAGTGAATACACTGATGAAATTGACTATTTCACTTAAGAATATCTGCAATGTTTATCGTGCACTTTCCTACGGTGGCTGGGACTGGATCTCTGGTTGTTGGTCACCGACAATCTCGGGATGACTCCGTACGACAAATTGAATCTCTTTTCTTAGCGATCAAACCAGATCGAATGACTCTTGCCAATCGAGTTCCCACCATGCCAAAACTTGTCACTGTCGCTCTGTTCCTGATGATCAGCCTTGGGGTTCTGTTTTCCTTACTGACGACGAATGCGAATCCCACTTCAAATGAAAAACAAACGGACGTTCGCATTGTTGTATTGGGTGACTCCATCACGAAGGGAGTGCGGACGGGAGTCGCTGCGACTGAAATCTATCGACACCTGATTGAACAGGAATTGTCCACACCAGAACATACCGTGGAAGTTCTTAATGAGGGCATCGGCGGGGAGCGAACGGACCAGGCGATAAAGCGGTTACAGAAAACGGTCATCGACAGGAACCCGGACATCGTTACGGTTATGTACGGAACGAACGACAGTTATGTCGATCAAGGGAAAACCGAAAGCCGATTGTCGGTGGAAGAATACAGAAGCAACCTCGAAAAGATTGTCGAGCAGATGAAGCAGGCCGGCATCACCGTCGTGCTCATGACGGAACCACGCTGGGGATCAAAAGCGGCGAACGGACTCGGTGAAAACCCGAATGTTCGGTTGGAGAAATATATGGATGCCTGTAGAAAAGTCGCCGAGAAAATGGGCGTTTCACTTGTTGATAATTATTCCGCCTGGAAAGAAGCAGAAGACGCCGGAGCAAACCTGTCATCTTGGACAACTGATGAATGCCATCCAAATCCGAAAGGCCACGAAAAGCTTGCGACCACCATTGTGCCGGTGGTGCGTCCTCTCGTCGAGAACTTGAAACAGTCCGCTGTACCATCTAACTGACGTCACCTAAACAACTCTAGCCTGACTTTGTTTCAGGATTGCTTCGCCAACTTCTGACTCAAGTCGACCAGTTGTTGCAACTTCTGTGCAGCACCGCGCGATTCGAGGACACTCCTGGCTTGCTGGGTTCCCTCGGCGACGGTCGCACAACGGCCTGTTAACCAGAGGGCGGCGGCCGTATTGGCGAGCACCATATTTGTAGGCCCCCCTTTATCGCCGCCAAAGATACCGCGAATAAGCGTGGCACTTTCCTCAGGGGAACTAACTGTCAGTTCTTCAACTCGGCAGGGTTCCAGTTCGAATGACTCAGGGGTCCACGTCATTGGTTCGGCCTGACCATTTTCAACGATCCAGGCAACTGTTTCCCCCCAAAGACAAATCTCGTCGATTTCATCATTCCCGCAAATGACAGCAGCCTTGTGTGTTCCTAGACGGGCAAGTGCGTGGGCAATCTTTCGGGCGTGCTCGTTGCTGTTCGTGCCTAACAGTTGATATTCCGCACCGGCCGGATTGGTGAGCGGTCCCAGCAAATTGAAGATCGTGCGAATTCCTAATTGTTGTCGCACGGGAGCCACATATTTCATCGCCTGGTGCAACAGGGGCGCAAAACAGAAACCGATGCCGATTTCATCCACGCAAGTTGCCACGGATGCCGGGGAAAGTTGCAGATTCACCCCTAATGTTTCGAGGACGTTTGAAGATCCACTCGAACTGGAGACGGAACGGTTTCCATGTTTGGCAATGTTCACTCCGCAAGCGGCAGCCAGAATGGCGGTGGCGGTACTGATGTTGAATGTATTGAGACCATCTCCACCAGTCCCGCAGGTGTCCAGCAGCCCGGTTGCGGCGGGTTTGATTCTAGTTACGCGTTCCCGCATCGCCTGTGCGGCACCCGCGATTTCCTCGACCTCTTCCCCTTTAATTCGAAGCCCCATCAACAGCGCCGAAATTTGAACAGGTTCGGCCTCTCCTTCCATGATGGCGCCAATCGCAGCGTGCATTAACGACTGGTCCAGAGGTTGCCCATCCAGTAGCTGAAGTAATGCCTGTTGCAAAGGAGTCATCGCGTGCCAAACCAATCTGTTCTGAGGAGCAACAAATAGAGCGACAGAAGAACTTCTGTCCATAGTCAGGCAGTGTAACCCGATAACAGGGGGCAAAACAACGCCAGCGTCAGCCTTAAATAGCTGGAGGGAAGTCTCGCTGCCGCAAAGCTTCGCTACTCTTGGTTTTCATCGAAGCTGGCAATGGCATCCACGAGCAAATCGTGATACGGCCACAGGCGCGTCAGCCTCATGTTATTGAGAACGCGGCGCATCTCTTCCGAGGCTGCGCAGAAGCAGACTTTACCACCCAGATCCGATTTGGCTCGAGCAAGTGAAATGAGCGCACCGATGAACTCTGAGCCGAAGTATTTCAGTTCAGAAAAGTTGACAATCAACACATCGGGATAGGGCTCTTCGATTGAACGTCTGATCGCATTACATTCGCGTTGCAGTTCGCTGTATCGAAACGAATGCCCATCTCCCACCGGGGTGAGAATGAACAAGTTGCCCTCGATGCGTGAGGTGAGAATTTTTAAGTTGTTTATCATGCGGGAGAGGATCCATTTACGACGCAAAGTAGCCCGAAACTCTACATCGATCTGCTTCATCGAACACAGTCAATTATGAGCGATTCTAGAAACAGTTTTCATCTCTGACTTATCGAGTCAGGAATCATCAATCATGAAGGATATCCATCAGAAAAGTTCTGGCGAATATTCTTGGGGAACGAGAGAAAGCGGAACGCTCCGCTTATTAACCGATTCACTCAGGTAAAAATCATTACATTGTGAAAGTCTATACTACTTATACGCAAAATAGCTGTTTGGGATCTTTCAAAATGGAAATTCAGTGGCCATTTAAAGCACAAAACCCGCTTTTTTCCACCAATACCTAATATAAGCTATTACTGATGCGAATTAAACAAGATTTTTACAATTCGCAGGGTCAAAAAGAAAGGGGCCAGAGGTCACCATTAGAATCTGGTGCCAATCAACTCCAGCTCTTTCTGCTGATCCATTATTTCAGCCAGTGAGAAAGGTCGCGATCCAGCATTTCACTCAGCTTTTGAATTTCATCACGATAGACATCCCGCAAGCGTTCTCGCTGTTCGGGCTGTAATTTTGGATGGGAAAGATTGCCGTAGCGAACTCGATTGCGGAGTTTGAGTGGTGTCATATTAACAGCGATTGATCTCAAGACTGCGTTACTACGAACGACATTAATCATTCGAGCCAAGGCCCGACTCTTGGGAACTCCCGAGCTGTTCACTTCTTTCAAATCCTGGAAATCGAAGTTCGGATTCACCCCCAAGATCCCGCACACATCGCTGAGGACTTTCTCGGAATCAGATCGTAGGTCATCTGCCAGCAGAATATGCACGCGTTCGCGTCCGAAGGCATCGATGAATTTCTGCAGCTGCTCCGAATAAAACCCTACGCGGGTGTAGTGCCACATATGGTGCCAGTTATCAGCGATCCGTTTTTCTTCCAGATCGAGTGCTTTGTCGAAATCTTTCACCGGCTCGTGAACGCGAGCATGCGTGTAGAGGAAGCTGGAAAACGCCCGGTCAATCGGGTTTCGTAGAAGGGCAATCAGCTGGGCATCGGGAGCGTACTTCTGAATCGTAGGTATCGCATGCTCCGGGTAGTACATCGTACTGACCGAACCATCTCCTAACGCTTTGGCCCCATTGGCTCCGGTATACAACTGCTCGTACAAATCAGGATCGGAAACCACTTCTTTGTTAATTTCTTCCTCATCGCCCGGTCCTTGAAAATTCACCGTCTGACCTGCAAATGCCCAGAAGTGGGGCTCTTTAGGCTCGGTGATGAAAATCTCCGGATGTTGTTCCAGATAACGGACCAGGGCCGTAGTTCCACTACGAGCGGCTCCGATGATTAAAAAGTTGGGTTGCGTCATGATTGTTCAGTCTTCCACTAACTCAGAGTTCAGCATTCGCTGAAAATATTCATTTCGAGGTGCGATTGGAGGTTTGTTCACGGAATGGCCCTGCCCGAAGAACTCGCCTGGTTGCGACTTTTCGAGGCACCCCCCTCTTTATAAAGGAACGGTGCGTTTCGCAAGTCTGCGACGGGAATCTCGTCGCTCTGAAATCTACAGTCTCTCCGCCAATTCAGTAATTGTATTACACTGGTTTTTTGAGGGAAAAACGAAGGTACGGTAAAGGAATGATTTTCATTTCCCGGTAGACGAGGCCTGCCAGCAGCAAATTCGTAATCACTAACGTAATTCCGTTAGCAATCGCGGCTCCGTACATCCCCGCCGCAGGGATGAGAAGCATATTCAATACCAGAAACAGAACAGTCGTGCCTCCGTACACTCGTAAACTCGCTTTCTGATGACCACATAACGAGAGCAGAAGACCTACAGGTCCCGTGAGGGCATTGACCAGCTGCCCCATCGCAATAATCACCATCGGCCAGTATCCGACGCCAAAACCAGGTCGAAAGAACTCCAGAATAGGAACGCCGAACAGGACCAGCACCATCGCCAGTCCAAATGAAGGCCAGAAGGCTAACGTTATTGCATAACGACAAATGCGTGTCAGGTCACCCTTTTCGCCTCGGGCGTATGACTGCGAAATGATGGGGGCCACGATTGCGTTCACTGTCATCAGCAAAAAAGCAGATAAACGGGCGGTTCGAGTGGCAGCTGCGTAAATTCCGGACTCCGCCTCTTTACTGAGTCCTTCGGTCGCGGCGGCAATTCCCAACGGCTCCTGATCTTGGCCCAGCATACTCAGCAATACAACATCCGCATTCCCAATGATGATGATAAACAAAGAAATCCACAGTAGCGGAACGCCCACCTTCTTCCATTCAGATTCATCGTATTCCGCCGGAGCTTGTCGGACCTCGACGGGAAATAAATGGCGGATGGAAAATTCCTGCAGGATCAGAATCAACACGACAGAGAAAGCGATCAGGTACAGAATCTGATTCGCATCCAGACTGTCCCAGAAATAGACCATGAATCCAGAGCCGAGGATCAACACCAGAGGTTGAAGCAGGTTGGGCGGTCCAAAAGCCTGAAATATATGTTGGGTACTTCGAATGATGCTTGATCGGACTTCACAGAAGGACCAGAACGGAACAATCCAGATCGCGATCATAAACGCCTGAACCGAAGCCGGGGTCAGATCGAATTGGGGAACTCGATCAAGCCACGGAAGGACGATGCTACCAGCGACCGCCAGTAACAATCCGGCCACAGCCATGTACAGGTAACTTCTCCGCAGAAACCCTCGGAGAAGAGACCACTTCTTCTGTTCCAGATATTGGGGCAGGAAGCGCAGGCTGGTCGTTTTTAGCCCGAGAGCGGAAACCGTCGAGAGTATGAGAATCATGCTCCACGCGCTGGCATAAATTCCGACGTCTTCTTCGTTCGTTGTCCAGCGGGCCAGGCAAGCAAAGGAAAGCAGTTTCAGCACGTGACCGCCGACCTGAGTCGCCAGAGCAACGCTCGCACCTCCTAACAGCTTCCCTAATAGTGGATTATCGGCCAGACGTTCTGTGATATTCCGAATCAGTTGGGCAATGCGGTTCACAAAGACCTCCTTTTATAAACCGCGAACTCAGAGGGCGCAACAGCTGAAGGACGGAGGGTTCCTGAATTGTTCATCATGGGCAGGTGGCAAATAGATGGCTTCCGAGTCTGGCATATTCTTGCCGAACGGGCTGGCTTTCTCCATCGGTGTGAAGTCGGATTGAATTCGGACGCTTTGCTCTTTTGAGCTGATTGGTAGCCAGAAGATAGCGATCTCGCAGTAATATTGAACATGTATCTACTAATACATGATCAACCGATTCCTGGCTAATTCGCATCCGAGACAAGTCCCGGAATTCCAGATACCAAAATCCGCTCCAGACTAACGATCTCTCCCGCTAATGAACATCCAAGCCGAGACAGGCGCTTTGTAATTTTCACAATTCGCCTAAGTTCAGAACTGCCAAGAGACATCTCAAACGAGCATTCTGTCCGAGCAACAAAATGAACATTCCACCACCAACTGCTGCTTTACCCACTCTCGGCTAATGTGAAACTTTTCGGATTGTATGGATTTTGGTGAATAATCCGATTCTAACAGGCCGATACCAAGATCAAACCAGTTCTCTTTCTCCAGTAGCGCGGACCTTATGGGAAGAGATTGGAATTCAAATAATCGGATACAGTTTCGACGTATCACAACTGGGTAGGCATATGAATCGGTCGCTAATTCTAATGAGTGTGCTCTGTGGATTGCTGGCTTCCAGCTCGACAGGCTGCATCCGTTATCACGATTTCAGTAACGAGTTGCACGTCAAAAAGCTGGCCTGCAAGTCATATGACAATAGATACGACTTCGACCCCGGATTCAAAGATGCGAGACATTTTGAACGGGGCTGGAAAGAGGGTTACACCGATGTCGCCCTTGGTGGGGACGGCAATCCGCCGACTTTCCCTCCTGTACCGTACCGTTCATTCAAATACCGGAACCCGGAAGGTCATCAAATTATTGATCTCTGGTTCGAGGCATACCGCGAAGGGGCCAATGCTGCGTTCACCGAAGGAGTGCAGCACTTTAACTACCTGCCCACCAGCGATCACCAACGGTATCAGGGAATCCTGAGTTCGACGACATCGACTGTCGTGACTCCTCAGCGAATGACACCGACCGAAGTAGCTCCTCATGAGGAATATTTCGTTCCTCCAGCAAAGGGAGCGGAACCGCCCATCAAGCTGCAAGACATGGAGCAAGGCGAAGAGCTATCCGTTCCGCAAGTCATGATGGAACTACGCCAAATGCCTGAATCGGTAGGAGGCGCACGACTCGCTTCCGGTCAGGAATCGGAAGAGGACGGCGTCATGTTCCTCAATCTGAATGAGTTCGAATAAATAACTGCAGCGTCTCGTCTTCTCTGAACTGCTTACATCATCGCATCGTATTTTGATCAATCGTGGAGATATTCAATGACCGAGCAACGGATGGCAACCTGGCCTCGACAGCTTGGATTAACCCTGGCAATAACACTGGTTGCTTTTGCATCTGGCTGTGTTCACAAGGGGGCTATTCCGGTCCGTCAAATCCCTCCGCAGTTACGGGAAGAACCCCTTAATAACGAGGTCCCTATCGACTTCACGTTATTGCGTCAGACACCACCTAAACGACACATCCTGGATTCAGGCGACGTCGTCGGGGTTGTGATCAAAAGCATTCTCGGAAAAGAGAACGACGCAACGGTGGTCTTACCACCTAACGAACTGCAACCCAATGCATCAGCCGGTCGTCCTTATACGATTAGCGATGAGGGAACTATTTCCCTGCCCATGGTTGGTGACTTAAACATAGGCAACATGACGATTGCGGAAGCGAACAGAGCTCTTGCAACGGCCTATTTTGAGAATGGGTTGTTGAACGAAAATAACGCAGAGATCGAATTGCGACTCGTTCAAGCTCGAAAAATCCAAGTACACGTCATGCGAGAGGATTCCGATAGCTCACTGCCATTGGCAATCCGCTCTGACCAGCAGTTCTATGTCAAACGCGGTTCTTCGATGATCGTCGAACTTGATGTATACCAGAATGACGTCCTGCATGCTCTTCAAGAGAGTGGTGGACTTCCGGGTATCGACGCCAAAAACGAAGTCTGGATTATTCGTGGTAAAGATTTGACCACGATTGAATCAAGCCAATATGTTCAACGTCTTTCGGAACGCAACGCCTTCGGCGGTTCTGATCCGTCAGACCTGGAACGACGAGTTACACGCATCCCGCTCAGTATGTCACCTAATCAGGACCTGAACCTGAGCGAAGAGGACATCATCCTGAATGATGGCGATATTCTCTTCATTGGTAAACGAGATACCGACTTCTTCATCACTGGGGGACTTATCGATGGAGCCAGAGTCCCTTTGCCTCGAGATTACGATGTTGATGTTCTGACTGCCCTGGCAATGGCCAACGGTAACCCATTAGGACCTGCAGCTGGTGCCCGTTCGAATAACTTCCAGCTTGGACCGGGGAACATTCTTCCTCCAACCCGTCTGATTATCGTACGCCAGTTACCCAGTGGGGATCAGATCAAGATTCTCGTCAACTTAAAACACGCGGTCGAAGACGAACACGAAAGAATCAAGGTACTGCCAGGCGACTTGTTGATTCTGGAATACACCAAATCGGAACTATTCCTGAACGTCATGTTGAACCTGATCAACCTGAACTTGTCACTGGACCAGATATAAGCTGTTCGAAATCTGATTCAGACTTAGAACACTTTTTGCAAACCATGTTTTTCCTTCAATGTAGAGATCAATCCGCAGGCCATCGTTACTCAGCCTGAGGCAGGTACAAGAATGATTGAATCGATGAAAAACCGACTCATGGACAACTCTGGCAAGTTATGCTTCTGCATGATGACTTGTGGAGTACTCGGGATTCTTTCCGGAACAAGCCTTCAGGCTCAGACCAATTCCAGAATGCCGGTCATTCAGAGTCTCCCGTCGCGTTCCGACGCGGTGCAGACTGCTGATCGCCGACAGGCAGGTCGTGTCATTCTGACACCGGTGATCGAATCGAGCGAGCTGGCTAATCCAGGGAAGGTCTACTACGAACGGACCGACCAGGGCACATTCACCCCTCCTTCCAGTCGGGAGGAACCAGGACGAGTTGCATACCAGCCAGCTAAAGTAGAACCGAAGGCTCTACCGGCGACTCAACAGTCCGAATACAAAAAGTTACAGCAAGGAACATTCCACATCGATTCGCTCAGCGACGATTGGAATGCACGAGGCGATTTGCCCAGTGCTCCTCCTGCACAGATGGAGAGAAAATCAAACACTCGGCTTAGTGCATCACCAGTTTTGCAACACATTGAAGCTCAGGAATATGCGAGCCAATCACCGGTCGCCTTACCTGAACCCGAATATATTGATGTACCCGAGTTTGAAGAACGTGCTATTTACAACAGTAGCAACAATAATTCTTCAGGGACGTCTTTTGAAACATCACCAATCACAAATGGTTCAGGCAAGCCGGGAGCTTACTCTGCTGAAGAAGCCGATTGGATTGCAAATGCGTTCGCACCAGATGCAAGAATTGACGCCATTGAAAGCGTTGGCTTTGTAAACATCGACCTGGACCAACCAGCCGCTGATTCAGAAGCCAAACAAGTTTCATTCCAACAATCAGCAGCTTATAATACAGCAATGGCACCTGCCGTTCGCCAGTCAAGCACTTCTAGTTTAGATTCATTCGAAGAAACATTCGAAAACCTCCCTCGTCGTAAAGGCCGAATGTCAGTTAACCCGGCCAGCTATCTGGAAGAAATCGCGGAAGAGGGAGCAGAAAACATTCCTGAAATGCAGACTGTAGGAGCCTGGTTTGGCTCCGATGGCGGAACTGTCTATGCAGACGCAACCTGCCCTCCTCAACCACAGTGGAGTTTCAGAGCAGAAGCCCTGTATTGGCACCGATCCGATCCCAATGGGGGCGAACCCCTTCTGATCCGTGTCCCCAGTCAGTCCGCTCCCCAATCTTATATCGGTAACGATGTTGATTTTGACAATGAGTTGGGCCAACGATACCGCTTGGAACGGATGGGGACAGAAGGAACTGGATTCGACATGGAATTTTTCGGAGTGAACGACTGGTCCGACACAGCCCGTTGGCAGGAAGAAAGAATGATTGTGCTAGGAACAGAGATCGGTGCGGGCACCGGTGCAGTGACATCCGATTCAGAATTTTACAGTTGGGAACTTAACGGTCGTCGTGAATGGGACCCCTGGACAACAATGTTCGCTGGTTTTCGTGTGCTGGTTCTTGATGAGTTCACCTCCGTCTCTGGTGCCGGGGATGTGACAAATGTCTTCTCCAGTGTCGACATTGAAAACAATATGTATGGTCTGCAAGCGGGTTTGGATCGTACCCTGTTTGACAATGGTGGCGTGCTCATGATTGATATGAGCTTCAATCTAGGCGTGTTCTACAACTCGATTGAGTCAAACACGGTCAACTTCCCCTCCTTCTTCGACAACGATAGAAGTTCCACTTCTCTCCTTCGAGAATTGAACTTCAACATGACTCTCGCCGTCACGAATCATGTCAGCGTCATCGGGGGTTACACTCTACTGTGGCTCGACGACGTGGCTCTGGGACCGGATCAGTTCCTCGATCGGAACAATTCGCTCAACGATGATTCAAACATCTTCGTCCATGGTGGAAATCTCGGTCTGTTGTTTACTTGGTAAGACACGAGATAAAAAACATAACGCTTCTGCATGTCGGTCTTCCGACGGGGGGATGCAGAAGCGTTTTTTCATGCGCGGTCCGTCTGATTTTTCATCAAATTTCATTGCTGATAGAAACGATCGAGCCATTTTGTAGCTGATTTCGTTTTCAAGCCCGCGACTGTCGGAAGTAATACCAGCCCGGAACCCAGAAGCTGACAGCGGCTACGACACCAAACAGAGAGATACTGAAGTCGAACGGGCTATGCATTGAAATCAGTTGCATTAAAACGCCTGTCACAAACAACGCTGCCGACTGAATATAAAACGCCCCGGTAAGAATGCCCGCCTTGACCAGGAAGACGCAGCCAGAAATAAATCCCAGAACTGGCGAGAGCGACAGCACCGGCAAATCCATTGCGTATTCAAGCCAGAAAAGCAACATGCTGGCTATTAAGGAACCGGTCCAGACATGCGCAATCTGTCGCTCTACAAACGTCACCGGTCCAGACCGTCTCCGTGCTGACCAGAAGATACCACTCCAGACCCACAGTCCTACGCACCAGATCGAAAGATAAGGGAGACGTGTTTCGAAATCGAAGTATTGCAGCACATTGGTGATCACACAGATCAGCAGTAATACCAGACTGTGCCACATCCAGAGTAATCCCCAATTTTCCAACACGGGGGCATGATGGGTCTCACGAAACATCCTCAACCAGATTTGTGAGAAGTGTGATGTTCGAGCGGCGATCGGCTCATCATTCAAATACGCCTTCAAATCGGCTTCTAACTCGCGGGCCGATTGATATCGTAGCTCCTGTGGCTTCTGTAAACACTTCAGGAGAATGAGTTCCAGATCCCGATCAATTTCCGGGTTCAATAATCGCGGTTGAACTGGCTCCTGTTCCAACACGCGCATGAGTACTTCCAGAGAGTTTGCCCCTTGAAATGGAGCTACGCCGGTCAGCATCGCGTACAGGACGGCCCCCAAACCGTAGACATCGGTTGTTTCATCCAGCGATTTGCGATTTCCAGCGGCTTGCTCCGGAGCGAGATATCCAGGTGTTCCCAGTACTGCCCCTGTCATCGTGAGACGTGTCGGACCAGGTTCTAATTCTGTGACTTCAGAAGAGGTTCCGCCGGCTGTCATTTCGTAACGACAGGCCAAGCCGAAGTCGCTGACATACGGGCAACCATGCTGATCAATCAGGATATTACTCGGTTTCAAGTCGCGATGTAATATTCCCCGTTGATGAGCTTCTGCCAATGCCCCGGCGATACTAACCAGCAGGGCCACCGCGTCGCGGTTCGACAATGGGCCCTTGTATAACCGCTCGGCAAGATTGGTCCCTTCGATCATCTGCATCGTGAAATAGGGATGACCATGAATCTCACCGACTTCATATACGGGTACGATATTTGGATGATGAAGCTGTCCTGCTGTCTCGGCTTCGATTTGAAAACGGGATCGTTCCTCTAATGATGCCAGCGCCCCCTGTGAGATCATCTTCAAAGCGACAGTTCGATTGATACCAGCCTGTCGCGCTTTATAAACAACTCCCATTCCCCCTCGGCCGATCTCCTCCAGCAACTCGTAATTACCGACTCGATTTACAACGGGACGATCTTCGGACGGAACTGCACCGGATTGGGGATTATCTGCAGAAGCCTTTTCGGTGGGTCGATCCAGGAAATAGTCCTGAGAAGAGGCGAATGAGGGGGGAACTGGCGTAGGATCGTTCAACTCCAATTGGGCGAAGTCGACGATCTTCAAAGTCGCCCACAATTCTTTCAGGTCATCGCTGAACTCGGGATGTGCCGATGTCAACTGACTCAACTTCGACTCGGACGGATTCTCCATCAACTGCTCTAGCAATAGGGAGAGTTGATCCTCATCGCTCGATGATTCAGAGGTATTTGATTTATCTGCTCCAGATTCGGTCACAGGTTATCTGTCCTTGCGTATGAATTCATTTTTCCGCAGCGTCCTTCCAGAAATCGGTTCAACTCTCTGTTGGGTGCGACAGAGTTCTCTCATTACGGTGCGTTTATTATAGTCACCTTATGAACATTAAACGCTCCTGTTGGAAAATTCCGAAGGTGTAAATGAATAAAATCCTCGCTCTCAATCCATTTCATGGTGGTAGCCATCGAGCATTCTTAAATGGTTGGATGAAACGCAGCTGGCACCAGTTCTCAGTCAATACGTTATCCGCCCATCATTGGAAATGGAGAATGCGGCATTCGGCGTTTCATTTTGCGGACGCCTTCAGTGACGAATTCAAAACTTCAGATAAGGCTTTGGACTACGATGTGCTTTTCTGTACGGACATGCTGAATCTGGCCGAGTTTCGAGGACTTGCCCCTCCCGCTATTCGGAACCTACCGGCGATCCTTTACTTTCATGAGAATCAGCTCACCTACCCCGTGCAGGAAGAACGCGAGCGCGATTTGCATTTCGCTTATACGAATTTCGTTTCTGCTTATTCCGCTGAGTCAATCTGGTTCAACTCGGAATACCATCGAGATGAGTTTTTGACTGCTCTCGAAGAATGGTTGCCGAAAATGCCAGATGCGAACTCAATAAAAGCAACAGTGGCCAGCCTCTGGGAGAAAAGTGACGTTCATCATCCGGGAGTAGACACTCCGCCGTCGCCACCAGTAAGTCGATCAGAACGAAATGTCCCCTTGCAGCTGCTCTGGGTTTCCCGATGGGAGCACGATAAAGGCCCCGAAATATTCTTTGAATCTCTACGACTCCTGCAGCAGTCAGGCGTTCCTTTTCGAGTGAGTATACTGGGAGAGTCCTACGAGCAAGCACCGACTGTATTTGAAGAGGCCAAACGGACCTTCCCCAATGAAATTCTGCATTGGGGTTATCTAGAGAATTATGCCGAGTACCAGAAAACATTAAGTGAAGCCGATGTTGTTCTCTCTACAGCCCGACACGAGTTTTTCGGGATCGCCATTCTCGAAGCTGTGGCCGCCGGTTGCCGGCCGCTGGTTCCCCGAGCTCTCGCTTATCCGGAAGTCTTACCCGAAGAAGAATCATTTTTCCATCACAACGACCCGGCTAAAATCGCGGAGTTCCTTGGTTCTTACGCGGCCAATTTGAATGCGAATCGAGTGCGGGATGATGTCATGAGAGAGAGATGGTATCAATTAGTCAGCCAGTATGGGTGGAATCAAGGCGTCCCGCGGATGGACGCCGCCGTCGATCGAGTCGTCAGTGAATGGAATCAGGGCTGATTCACTGACTATGAAAACACGGCCTGAGAAATCGCGGGCGACTGAAGCATTAACTTGCCTGACTTCTTCCTTGTGAGTGGGTTGAGTCACGGCTTAGAATAAACGCTCCCCCACTTGCCTTTCCCACCTGATCTGCCATCCTTCCGATTCCATCCTCCAACGCGACAGGCATTCCCATGCTGGAACGTTCTCGTCAAAATCCGCTGTTTCATCCAATTGCGATTCTCATGGCGGGGCTCGCCTTATCCATTGGCTGGGGCATCCGTGGTAATTATGGCCACGAAACGGGCGCGATGATGCCAGGACTGCTGACAGGAATCGTCGTCTGCCTTTTCTCTCAACGAGAAGACTGGCGCGAACGCGTCGCCTACTTCGCTCTATTCGGAGCATTGGGCTGGGGCTTTGGTGGATCAATGTCCTACATGCAGATCCTCGGGTTCACCCATTCAGGGCACTTCCCCTCTCAGATCTACGGTTTCTACATGCTCTTTTTCCTTGGTTTCCTCTGGGCTTGTCTCGGGGGAGCGGGGACTGCAATTCCGGCCGTCTACTCGCGGAAAGAGTTAACAGACCTCTGCAAACCTCTGGGCTTTCTGGTCGGCGTCTGGATCATCATCTTTCTATACCGGGTTCCGCTGCAGACTTCCATCCAGGACCTGCTGCATGAACCCGATGTGCAAGACGCAATGAGCCGTCACGCCTATGCCGTGTACTGGCTCGATTCAGACTGGTTACAAGTGTTGTTTGTTATAGGATCTCTGTTGGCGTTCGACTTCTTCAACAAACGATATGAAAAAGGTTTCCTGATTCCACTCTGTGCCGCCGGGTTCGCCATTCTAGGAACGCTGGTTGCAAGTGTGATCCAGTTCTTCCTGACCGACGCTATTGACTCCTGGAACTTGAATCTGTCTCAATATTTCTACTTTTCCCCCAAGTTCCTCGGAGCAGTATTGGGCGCAGTCGTAGGAATCAACCTGTTTCATCGCCGAGTGGGCATCCAGAAAAAAGAGAACGTCGAAGGGGCCTGGATTCTCGCCACTTTTCTACTTATGGGTTTGGTTGTTGGTGGAGTGCTTCAGGCTTTCTCCGATGCGTCAGGTTTGTCGGATGCATTCGCACGAGTTCTGGTTCGGTATTTCGGGGACCAGTCCCAGTATGACTTGGATGAACTTATCTTTAACTGGCCCAACTTTACGCTTTACGTGCGTGACTACCTGGGGTTGATCTTCGGAGCGATGGTCGGCATTGGGATCTACTTTTATAAATATGGTGAATTCGCCTTCGGTTCGAAACTCTTCCTCTACATGGCTTGCGGTTGGTTTGCTGGTTTCCTGTTTTTCCCCGTCATCCTGGACCTGCGTCTAACTCCTCCCCGTGGAGATAACTGGGCCGGTATTCTGGGGACCTATGCGGGAGCCGTAATCTACTTCCTGCGACATCAGAAAAAGGAGATCGTCACTGCCTCCGTGATCTGTGGAATGATTGGCGGAATTGGATTCTCGGGTATTGCCTGGCTCAAACTCATGCTGGTTTCCATCGGCAGCCCCAAACTCGCTACTCTACCCGGTTGGGCAGAGACTTGGACGGAGTGGCAGAAAACAGCCGATCGTACTCAACCTACGCTGACTCCCAGCCCTGAATACCAGGCTTATTACGAAAACGTGGTGCAGCCTTATCTGCAAAGCTGGCAACATTGGCAGCATCAAAACTGGCATAGCTTCCTGGAGCAATCCTATGGATTCGTCAACGGCGTAGGAGTAATCATTGCCATGGCGATACTCCTACCCCGAGTTGCCCCATTGAATAACAGCAGTCCCCGCAAAAGGTGGACGGAAATCCTGGCATTGATGGTAAGTGTCGCCGCCGTAACCTACCTCAACCTGCGTAAAAACATTTCAGGCTGGGTGCGGGATGAAATCATGGAACCTGAAATGAAGGCCCCCTGGTTCGAAAGCATTTCTTTCTCGGCCGATGGTTGGTTCCTCTTCTTCTATCTCTTCGGAAGCCTCGCCTTCCTGTACTTGCTGCTCCAACATAAAAAACAGCGAATTCCCATCGTCCCTTCGACTTGGCTGGGGCGCGGTCAACTTCTGTTTGTGATTACCTGTTGGATTCTGGTTTCTGCCAACGTATCACATGCTTTGCCCGGATTCCGTGATCAACGGTTGTTAACGGAAGGAATCATCACGATCAATGCCATCATTTTAACCGTCTTTCTGCTGACTGTCCGCCGCGAGAGTTTATTCATTAATCCTCAGCAGGCAATTGAGACTAACTGGAGCAACCTCCTTTGCAAGTCCGTCTTCGTCTGCGTAGTTGTCGCGGCCCTGTTACCCCTCTTTGAGACGGCAACGATCCGCATGGTTTACGGCGATGCTCATGCCGGGCATTCCGGAGAGAACTTTCGATTCGGTCCCAAAGCGGACTGGAAACACAAACCGAATCTGAAGAGTGAGAAACATCAGTAAAGACGGGGCAGCCTGGTATTTACTTGGTCAGTTTCAGTCCGCGAACATTCGCTCCCTGGACCTTCTGAAGTTGATCTCCCAGATCAGCCCGGGCTGCATCCGCATATTTCTTCAGCTTCTGGACGATCTCTGGATGCTGATCGAGGACATTGTGGCTTTCGCTAATGTCTTCATCCAGGTTGTACAACTCCAACTCTGTTTTCGGATAGTTCTGTTTACCGGGTAGGCCTTCCTCTCCATGGACCAAAACGTGGCGATACGAATGTGGAAAATGCAATTTCCAAGGTCCGCTACGAACGGCATGAAGTTCATTCACCCAGTAATAGTAATAAACCTCATGAGGAGTTCGAGCCTCCGGTTCATCCAGCAAGAGCGGAAGGATATTCAAACCATCGATTTTCTCCTCAGGTAAATCTGCGCCGACGATGCCGGTTAGCGTTGGCAGAATATCGATGGTGGCGGCCAACTCATGGCACGTCGTTCCGGATGGGATGTGTCCCGGCCAACTCATCACACAGGGAACCCGAACTCCCCCTTCCCAAGCCGTTCCCTTTCCTTCTCGCAACGGATGAGCCGATCCTCCGTGGGGGCCATAAGAGAGCCACGGTCCGTTATCTGAGGTAAAGATCACGATCGTATTTTGATCGAGCTGCAAGCGTTTCAAAGTCTCCTGGATTTGTCCGACTGACCAGTCGATCTCGGAAATGACATCGCCATACAATCCACGCTCTGTTGTTCCAGCGAACTTTTCGCTCGCAAAGATAGGCACATGCGGCATGGAGTGAGCCAGATATAAGAAGAAGGGTTGTTTCTGGTTTCGCTCGATGAAGTCAATCGCATGTTCGGTGTACCGCTTGGTCAATTGCGACTGATCCGGATTAAGCTCGACAACCTTCTCGTCTTCAATAAGGGGTAGCGGAGGATACCTATCACCTGCAGTCGGGTGCTTCGGCCACATGTCGTTTGAATACGGAATTCCGAAGTATTCATCGAATCCATGGCGAGTCGGCAGGAACTCAGGAGCATCACCCAAATGCCATTTACCAAAGTGAGCCGTGGAGTAACCACGCTGTTTGAAAATCTCCGGGAGTAAAGTTTCCTCTGGATTGATCCCGTCCTTTCGCCCCGGTCCGAGAGCACCTCTGATTCCTATACGGTTGGGATAACAGCCCGAAAGAAGTGCCGCTCGCGAAGCCGAACAGACCGCCTGAGCGACGTAAAAGTTCGTAAATATCCGCCCGTCAGCTGCCAGTTGATCGATATGCGGTGTTTCGAAGCCTTCGGCCCCAAAGCAGCCCAAATCGGCGTATCCCTGGTCGTCCGTGAAAACTATCACCACGTTTGGCAGTGTATTTGCTTCTTCAGCCTGAAGTTCTGTCACTTTCAAACTGGGACTGGCAAGTACTGAAAAACAGACCATTTTGCAAAGAAAACTAAATCGATTAAGTATTGATTTGAAGCCAAGTTGGGACATTTAGTACTCGCTTTCAGGCATCTGGAACTCTAGACGAAGGTGAGATTCACTTTAATGATATAGTTGCAGATTCTGCAATTGATTGGAGCGGTCGTGAAGGGAATCGAATGTAACGATTACAATGGACTCATATTCACCCCTGTTTTTACAGATTGGAGAACAGGCTCATTCCAAGTGATCGCAAAAGATACTCCAGCTGACACGACCGGCACGCAAATGTCAAAGACTTTGCTTTGTGAGGGTTATTCATCCAGATCGTCAAAAACGATGTTTGACCTTCGAAATCACCTGACTTATATTCAACTTATCCCACAGAGCGTTGCTCGTGGGGAGACCTCACCTGAAGGAAGCGTTCTCTGGAGCGAATTCCTCAAGACCGGGTTCCAGCCGTCGATTGGCAATCTGAAATTTCGGGTAGCAAAACGTCCAAGCTGAAACAGCTCTTCTTGTATTTCTATTTAGCAAAACTTAAACCCGACAGAGATGGATCTCTGCGACAACTGACATGACTCCATTCTGTAGCTTACGCAAGGCGGCGTTCGCGAGAGTCCGCCCGAGGTACGCTGCATGTTTAGAATGAACACCCTGAAACTGGCTCTCTCCCTTTTCTGTGCCATCAGCATGATGCACGCCTACAGCTGGAGAGTTACAGCAGCGGAAACGGTCGAATTGACCAGTCAGTCGAAGGTGCTCCAGGACGGAAAGTCACACGAGCTATCCGGTCGTTGGATTGAGGCGATTGATCTGTATGAAAAGGGCTTGAAGAAATGGCCTGAAGATGCAGACCTCAAATACCATCTGCGAATTTCAAAAATCCAGTTCGGAATTGAACGCCGATACGAGGACGACAGCTTCGACCAGGATCTGGTGAAGCAATCTCGATCCGATGCCCTCTCGCTTTACGATTCGGTATTCACTCGCGTCCAGGGGTTCTACGTCGATCGATTAAGTCCGACGTCTTACGTGGCTCATGGTACAGAAAGCCTGTACTACGCTTTAAGCAACAAGAAGTTTGTTGAGCAGAACCTGCCACGCGCTACTCCCGAACAGATTCGATCCGTTAAAAATACGCTCTACCAGGAGTACTGGAACAAACCCGTTCGGGACCAGTACAGTGCACGTCTTATTATCGAACAAGTTTGTGACCTCGTCAGACAGCAATTGCAGATGTCTCACGGACCAGTCGTCATGGAATTCCTGTTTGGTGGTTGTAATGCCCTCGACGATTATAGTAATTTCCTGACTCCGGACCGTCTTGAAGACCTGTATGGAAATATTGAAGGTCAATTCGTCGGACTCGGGATCGAAATGAAGGCAGAACTCGGTAAAGGAATGCATCTGGTCGATGTTCTTCCCGGTAGCCCTGCGGAAGCAGGGGGCTTGATTCCCGAAGAGTTTATCGTCGGTATCGACGGGGTGAACTGCCGCGACATGAGCACGGACGAAGCCGCCCGATTACTGCGAGGACCTGAAAACAGTCGAGTTCGATTAGATATCTTCGACGAATTACATGACAACATCCGACAGCGGGAATTCATTCGTCGTCCCGTCGATGTGCACAGTGTCACCATTGCTAAAATTGTAGATGCCGATAACGGAACGGGATATATCAAAATGACCGGTTTCCAGAAAGGAACCGCTCAAGAGATGGACGAAGCTCTAGTAAGCCTGACCAATCAGGGAATGCGATCACTGATCTGGGACCTGCGCGGGAATCCTGGTGGGTTGCTGACGGCAGCGGTGGAAGTATTGGATCGCTTCATTGATCAGGGTGTGATCGTGGAAACCCGTGGTCGTTCAAGTGACCAGAACTGGGTGTACCGTGCTCACCACAACAGCCAACACCGAACTTATGAAAACCTGCCGCTCGTTCTCCTCGTCGACGGTAATTCAGCGAGTGCGAGTGAAATTGTCGCTGGAGCCTTACGGGATCACAACCGTGGACAGATCATTGGTCGTAAAACCTACGGAAAATGGTCGGTGCAATCGATCTATCCCATAGGTGGGATTCCTGGTCAAGCTAATAGCAAGACCGGTCTCCGAATCACTACGGCTCGATTCTTCTCTCCGAATGGTAACACCTACAGCAAAATCGGTGTTGAGCCCAACATCGAAGTTGCTGAATCAGAAGAGGTCGTGACCTCATTTTACCGTGGTGCGTTCGATGAGAAATATAAAAGCGACCCTGATATTAAACGGGGAATGCAAGAACTTCGCGAGCACTTGAGTTTGCGAAAATAGTCTGCCCTGTTTCATTCACTGGACATCCTTTCCCGTAGCAGATATCGTCGAAAGAGTCCTGAATCAACGACAAATAAGTATCGACGACGGTAGAAAACTCTGTTTTCCACCGTCGTCGATCAATAGTTTCCTCTGTCATTCTTCTTATCTGAATCGTGAGTAAAGTCATTCGCGATTCCTATTACAGCGTGACTGAGACGGCGCCGTTCGGTTCAGTATTCTTATCATCGGGTCTCTTAGCAGAGCGATCTCTATGACCACGACCGATCATTCATGGCTTCTGGACGGTCAGGGGTTAGTGACTCCGACTGTAGAATGGAGCGTGAGGACTCGCGGTCCTCTGGTTGAGGTTCGACATGCCCCCGAATGCCAGGAAACCTTCGCGGCTGACATTTCCGGTAGCCTGTATCGCTTGAACATTCAGGGGGAAATCACGCGACGAAAAGGGAAGTTCCCGCACACCAGCCGCATCTACTGGTGCTCTAGCGGCGAATTGGGAGTGGTTTGCCAAAAGGCTTTTAAGGTTTCCCTGGTTAACCGCGATTTCGAGGTGGAGTGGGAGGCGAAATTCCGTGAAGACGTACGCGCCGTGGCCATCTCTCACAACGGCGATTATGTTGCGGTCGCACTCAGCGACTCTCAGATAATTTTGTTTGATCGATATAAGAAACGCATCGCAAAAGTACCCACACGACGCTCGCTGGACGACCTTCATTTCGTCTGGGAAGAACCAGCGATTGTCGGTAGCTCTGATCTTGGCCTGCTCTGTAAGTTCTCCCTGAAGGGAAAAATCGACTGGATGATCTCCCCGACTTCCCGCTCCAGTCAGGCGAAGGTCAACAGTGATGGCTCTCGCATCTACCTGTCTGCACATAATCGAGGAATTCAGGTCTACGACGGGGAAGGAGAACTGCTGGGTGCCTACCAGATCAAGGGAATTCCTCAACTTCTCTCCCTCAGCCCTGCTGGCAACCGCCTTGCTGTCCTGACGACAAACGCCCTTCTCTTCTGGATGGATTTGCAGGGCAAACTTCTTTGGGTAGCCCCTGTACCTGAACAGATTGTATCCATCGATTGTGACGGATTTGGCTCCAGACTGATTCTCGGTCTCGAAACTGGCGAAATCACATGCCTCAACTGGTCATTGGAAAATTAATTCGCACCTCCGTTACGGAGCGTCTCTCTGTATCGACAGCCTTCCTCTTCTGAGGTTGCTCTCGTATTCTTCAAATCTGCTCCAAGTCAGGTTGAGAGAGCAAGATTTGCGGGTGAGCTCTTGAATACCAGAGAATTCTTGTGAGTAGGCGTAACTTCGCTGCTTGCAAATGCTTGACTGGCGTTATAGATTGGCCGTTTGAGGCATTTGTAAACTGATAGGATTCGGTTTCAGCTGTCCCGACTTTCCTGCCCCGTGGGAAGATTCTCCTCTCTCATTTCAACCCCGGGACCTGTTGGTAACTGACTTGAAGAGGGTTCGTGAAATCGCGATTCCCTTTTTATATTATTTCCAACGCACATAGACAGATATCCGTAGGTTCTATACGGGGAAACTCTTCCTCTTTTGGGGCGTTCTGTCCTGAAACAGATAATAGCCAACCAAGAACCAGGCTGAACTCTGTCGACTTTTCCCTCAGGAATATTCATTTCGACATTCATCCCTACCGGACAATACAAGACCTCAGTTCCTTTCTGATTCATTCCCGGTATGTCACCCATCGACCTAAGAAACATCAATTTAACAGGGGTTAAGAATGCAGGCTGAACCTGTCATTGAAATCAAAAAACTGACGAAGATTTATCGGGACTTCTGGGGTCGTCAGAAAGTTCGTGCGTTGAATTCGCTCAGCCTCGACGTGAAAAAAGGGGAAGTATTCGGTCTTCTCGGTCCAAACGGTTCGGGCAAAACCACGACGATGAAATGCCTGCTTGGCCTTCTATTCCCGACATCCGGTGAAATTTCTGTGTTGGGTCGCCCCGCCAACGACGTAGAAAAGAACGAGCGTATCGGATACCTGCCGGAAGAATCCTATCTCTACCGCTTCTTGAATGCGGAAGAAACACTCGATTTCTACGGTAGACTATTCAAGATTTCTGCCGCAGAACGACGTGAACGAACACAGCAGCTGATTGAGATGGTTGGGTTGAAGAACGCCCGTCGTCGCCAACTCAAAGAGTATTCCAAAGGGATGACTCGCCGAATCGGCCTGGCTCAGGCACTGATCAACAATCCGGATCTGGTGATGCTGGACGAACCGACCTCCGGTCTCGACCCCATCGGTACCCGCGAGATGAAAGACCTGATCATCCAACTGAAGGAACAGGGCAAGACAGTCATCATGTGTAGCCACTTGCTGGCCGATGTTCAGGACGTCTGTGACCGAATCGCGATTCTGTACGGTGGAGAGCTGAAAGAATTGGGAAATGTCGAAGACCTGATCCAATCCAAAGAACAGACCTGCATTACTTCGACAGAGCTTCCAGATGAAGCGATCACCGAGATTGATGCAATCCTGAAGAAATACAATGCAGAGAAGATCTCCGTCGAACATCCGTCGACCAACCTCGAAGAACTCTTCCTCAAAACGGTTCAGGAAAGTATTGACCGTCCGGGACAACGCTTCGTACCGGCCAATGACGGCGACAAAAACCAGGAACCCGTTTCAACGGAATCCTGACCTTTTTGATACATCCAATTCCTGTTCCAGTCTGGATACTTCTCCACACCACTATCGACATATTCGGCCAAATCCCAAATCAGAGATGGGATAGCTGGAAACACCTCTCCGGAACTCACTGATGACTTTTGAACCGATTCCCTACGATATTTCCGAAGGATTTCTGCACTTCCTGTATGCGTTCTTTGGCTTCGGGCTGATGATCGTTCTACTGGGAGTGTTTGTGACTCGTCTGTCGATGGGCACACGGGGACCAAAACTCGTTCTGCAGCAACTTAAAGACGGATTACACGAAATTACCAGTCTCTCCTTGAAGAGAATCATGGCGATTGCGACCCTCACGTTTAAAGAAGCAGCACGTCGCAAGGTGTTTTACATCATCATACTGTTTGCCCTGCTGTTTATGTTCGCGAACTGGTTCCTGTCGATGTCCGACCAGCGAACGGACTTTCAGATTGAAGTCTACGTCAGTTTCGTATTAACCGTGATCAGCATCCTAGTCATCCCGATTGTCCTGCTACTTTCCTGCTGGGGTATCCCAGAGGATATTCGTCAGCGTTCCCTACACACGGTGGTCACGAAGCCTGCTCACCGGATGGAAGTAGTGATGGGACGTATTTTTGGATTCGTCGGTATCGGCAGCATTCTACTACTGTTCATGGGCGTCATCGGCTACTTCTGGATTATGCGTGCATTGCCTGTCGAAGCACAAAATGATTTAGCTTGTCGAGTTCCCGTCTATGGCAAACTCTATTTTATCGATAAAGACGGCAACGAAACAAAACGAGGGATTAACACCGGAGACCAATGGGACTTCCGTTCTTATATTGAAGGGGCAACCAAAGGTCGTGCCATATGGACTTTCAATGACTTTGACTCCAGTGCAGTTTCACCCAATGAGCCTCTCCAAGTCGAAACTCGCTTTGAAGCATTTCGAACATACAAAGGAAATATTGAAGACACCTTGCAAGTGGAATTAACGGTAGTCAACAACGACAACCAGACTCGCGTGCGGCTGACCCCCTTCCCTTTACGAGAGTACACTTTCAACCTGGTCGAAATTCCACAAACGCTCAAGGTTTACGACGACGAACAGGGCAAGGAGATCGAATACAATCTCTCCAAAGATATCCTCAGTTCGGAAAGTGGTTTCAGTCTCGAAGTCCGCTGTCTCGACTCACAGCAATATATCGGGATGGCAAATCCCGACTTGTTTATCAGGCTTCCGGACCGTGCGTTTATCGTCGGTTTCAGCAAAGCGATTTTCGGACAATGGCTGTTACTAGTCTTAATTGTTTCAATCAGCGTAGCCCTCAGTTGTATGGTGAAGGGACCAATTGCCACGATAGCAACAGTAGCACTACTCATGATCAGCTTCATGTTCTCCGGTGTGCTGAATGAACAAATCACAGGTCGAGCTATCGGTGGTGGTCCAATGGAATCCCTCTATCGAATGATTTCGCAAACGAATGAAACATCTCGTTTACCAGCGGATGACACAATCGCCCAAATCGCATTAAGCCTCGACCCGATCTTCTCCAACATGCTTTGGATTGTTAAACATATTATTCCAGATATGAGTAGCTTCAGTATGGCGGAATACCTGGCAAAAGGATTTGACGTTAATGCGAGTGCTGCAATCATTCCTTCTATCGCAGTAACACTTAGCTATTTCCTGGTTTCCGTAATTGTCGGCTACTACTGTCTTAAACTTCGTGAGCTCGAATCAAAATGATGAACCTCAGTTCTAAACAACGTAAATTCAGCTACATGTTAGCAATTGTAGTTCTATTAGTATTCATTCTGTGGCTGGGGCAACCCGCCAGTCGGAATAATCCTGGAGGTATACTTGCGCAGAAGCGGCAGGAGCTGAATCTCAGCCAGTCGACTCTCGGAGACGTAGAACCATCCAGTGCAATCATGAAGGTTGTGCTTCTCGGTTTTCGCGGCGTCGCGGCCGACCTGTTATGGGTTCAAGCCAAGGAGCAGGAAAAGAAAAAAGAGTGGGGTAAATATCGTGCAACCACAAACACCATTCTCTTGCTGCAACCAAACTTCGAAGATGTCTGGCGATACACTGGATGGGATTTTTCTTACAACGTTTCTTCGCAGTGGGACGACGTCAAAGACCGTTACTACTGGCTGAAAGAAGGTGGAAAGTTTCTTCGAGAAGGTGCTGATCAAAATCAATACTCGGCTGCGATTCAATGGGACATCGGGCGTGTACTTGGTCAAAAGATTGGACTCGCAGACGAACGAAACTATTTTAGAGAGTACTTCCGTCATGACCCCGATCCTCAGTTCGAAGGCGAAACTGACCTTTCATTTAACCCGAAAGGGATCAACGACAACTATCTCGCTGCAAAGCAGGACTTCATCATTGCCAATGACCGGGAAGAAGAGTTCGGGCAGAACATTATGAAGTCACCACTTTTCCGAATCTCTGCAACGAAATCAGTAATCAATGCCGCCTCAGCAATGCAGCGGGAAGGAGTCTTTGACCGTCCCCGCCAATTGTGGTCAGATGCTCGTGAAGAGTTACTTGGTGACGAGTTCGGAAAATATAACTTCTACTCCCAGGAGGGCCATTATAATCTCATGGCCACAGACGAGGAGATAGAGAAACTGGCAATCGAAAACTCAGAGACTGTTGGACGCGAGATCAAGCCTAAGGACATAAAAAACGTCATCGAGTACTTTAAAACACAGTCTCAGTTTGACTACTGGCTGTTGAGATGCGAAGCAGAACAAGACGAAATTACGATGAAAGCGCACGAGGACGTATACCTCGGTAAGAAAAAGTTTCAGGAAGCCGATTGGGATGCCGCAATGGAATACCTGCAAAATGGGATGAAAGGATTCGATCAAGTCATTAAGAAGTATCCATCCTATGTTTTAGGTGACACAGAGAAGCTCGATGAAGTATTGGAATCGGTATTGTACTGGTCTTTTATCTACGAGAACTCTCCGAAATACGGTCTTAAACCCGCTACCTATCCTCTTAAAGATCTATGGGACCAGAACCTGGAACACATCATTGGTTTGAACCAGCGGTTCCGAATTGACAACCAGTTGAATTAAGGCAGGTAACAGCAGCGAGCTGGAAGACTGAATAAAGCCGCTCGTTCCTCCAGATGTGAACTCTAATCCAGTTCCCGTCTGGGGGACATCTGAGATTTCGAACTTCCATAAAAAAACGCTGTCTGGTATCCAGACAGCGTTTTTCTTTTAACTCGCTATTCAATCCGAAGCACTTAGGCTTTCAAGTATCCTTTAGATTCAAGGTAAGCGACGACTTCTTCGGCCAGTTCGTCGATTCCTTTACTGTCGGAATCGAGAACGAGTTCTGCGTTTTCCGGAGCTTCGTAAGGATCATCGATACCGGTGAAGTTTTTGATCTCACCAGCGCGGGCTTTTTTGTAGAGTCCTTTGGGGTCACGTTCTTCGCAAGTTGCGAGTGAAGCGTTCACGTAGACTTCGATGAACTCGCCTTCGCCCATCAGTTCGCGGACTTTGTCGCGATCTTCACGGTAAGGAGAAATGAAGGCAGTAGAAGTAATGACGCCTGCGCCAACAAACAGTTTGCCAACTTCACCGATTCGGCGAATGTTTTCAGCACGGTCTTCAGCAGAGAATCCGAGGTTCTTGTTCAGTCCCATACGGATGTTGTCGCCATCAAGGACGTAGGAGTGATTTCCTTTAGAGTGCAGCAGGTGGTCAACAGTATTGGCCACGGTACTTTTTCCGGCTCCGGAGAGTCCGGTGAACCACAACATGACACCTTTGTGTCCATTCAGCTCGCAGCGTTCTTTGTCCGACACGCGTTGTTCATGCCAAGTAACATTCGTTGCTTTTTGTTCTGTCATCTTACGTTTAAACCTTGTTTAAAATTGACTGTGAGAGCTTAAGATAGTTTCGGGTGACTCGAGAAGTTGCTAAACCGCCGGTCCCTGACGGTGAGAGACCAGCTGGAGGGGTATCAACCCAGTTGACTGTTGCCTGACTCTCGGCGATTACCAGCTTGATCGCCCAAGACGATCAATCCGAGGGATTAACGCCCCGTATCGACCAGATGGACGAAAATTAAGGGCAGATTCGGCAAGACATGTTTTGCCTGAGCGTCTGGATACATCGACCGCCATTCGATTACGCTGGCGAGCCGCGTAACCTGTCACTGAAGTGAGTGACACTGAATCGTGGCATTTTATCCGGAAATCAGTTTCCATTTCCCATCGCACCGCCTCTTCAAGGCGGGCACAACTACACAGTCCGGTGCCGTTGCACGGCCTCTAAACTGTTTTTTCGTCGAGCAGAGATGGTTGATCACCTGCTTCTCGTGGGGACGATGTTAGAGCAACTTGAAAGAAGATGGAAGTCTCTCCCTGTTTTTTTTCCGCAAACGGACTTCCTCTCATCTTCGCTTAAGTGATCATACGATCCCTACGGGACTGATCTTTCCCTCTGGCTTAATTGACTTACCCAAAGTCACTCGAGAGCACTCCATTTACTGAACAATCGGCTGTTGGCGTATTATCAACATTCCTTTCAGGGGACTTAAACTGATGGAATGACCGTAACCAATGGATATGTCAGATCTTATTGCCCTCGCTTTAACCAAAACTTAACGCCTGGTTTCCTCTCCAACTGGTCTACGATGTGTCAATTTGATAGAGTGGAAACATTGATAGCGATGAACCACTTGTTCTCTTCCGGGTCATACGAATGTCGTCCTCTAAGGCGAAGTTCCTCGGGCTCTGATGACCGCAGGACTCAAAGGGCAAGAACTCCGACGTTTAGATTCGGAGAGGACTCGTTTCTTCTGAATATTACTTAATACACTTTCTGTTCAAGAATACAGGATTTACCGTGAGCATACCTGATTTTGACAAAGCAGAACTTCTTCCCGTCATCGCCCAGGATGCGGAATCCGGCGATGTGCTTATGCTGGCTTACATGAATGAAGAAGCCTACCAGGAAACACTGAAGACCGGGCGTGTTTGCTATTACAGTCGCAGCCGGCAGAAATTGTGGCGTAAGGGCGAAGAAAGCGGCAATGTTCAGGAGCTCAAAGAACTCTACTACGACTGCGATGCCGACACTCTGCTTGCCAAAGTGAATCAGATTGGAGGAGCAGCCTGCCACGAGGGTTACAAAAGTTGTTTCTTCCGTAAAATTAATCCCGCTGACGAATCCTTTGAAGTGGTAGGAAATCGCGTATTTGACCCCAAAGAAGTCTACAAGAAGTAACCGTCTCCAGCGGTCGCAAAGACGAGTTCCCAGATGGCAATATCGACCTCACTGCGTCACCAGCGGTTGATTGACGAACACTGATAATAGAAATATTTTTCCAATGACAGAACCATTGATCAAACTTGGCATTCCAGCCGGAAGCCTCAAAGACTCCACGCAAGCGTTGTTCAAACGGGCCGGTTACAATATTTCGATTTCATCCCGATCGTATTTTCCCACGGTCGATGACGATCAGATAGAATGCCTTCTCATTCGCGCTCAGGAGATGTCCCGCTACGTCGAAGAAGGAATTCTGGACGCCGGGATCACTGGGCATGACTGGGTTGTCGAAACCGGGGCCGATGTTCATGAAATCTGCGAACTGGTCTTTTCTAAAGTGAGCCGTCGACCAGTGCGCTGGGTCCTCTGTGTTCCAGAAGACTCGGATGTTAAAACAGTCAAAGATCTGGAAGGCAAACGCATCGCCACCGAGGCAGTTGGCCTGACTCAGCAATTTTTGGAAAAGAATGGCGTAAAAGCCAAAGTTGAATTCTCCTGGGGAGCGACAGAGGTCAAACCTCCTCGCCTGGCTGACGCGATCGTGGAAGTGACTGAAACAGGCAGTTCATTACGGGCGAATAACTTGCGTATCGTCGAAGAAGTAATGCAAAGCACGACCCGCTTCATCGCTAACAAAGAGTCTTTCAAAGACAGTGCCAAAAGAGAGAAGCTGGAAAACATTGCTCTGATGCTCCAAGCCTGTCTGGCGGCAGAAGGAAAAGTCGGACTGATGATGAACATCCGCCGTGACAGCCTGGAAGAAATCCTTTCGCTGTTACCCGCGCTTCAGACTCCCACCGTCTCTTCCCTGTCCGATCCGGATTGGGTTGATGTGAATACCATCGTCGATGAATCGGTGGTCCGTTCGATCGTCCCTAAACTGAAACAGGCTGGTGCTCGGGGCATCGTAGAGTACGGTATCAATAAGATTATTGATTAAGCGGGTCGTCGAATTCTTCGAAACATCTTATTCGACACATCCGAACCAATAAAAAAGCTCCGTGACCAAAGTCACGGAGCTTTTTTATGTTTAATTGAATCAGCTTTGAATGAATCACGTGAGAATCGCCATTCAATTCTGCCCGCGAACCACCTTCTGAAAATGCAGTTCGACATCTCGATCAATCACGCGGCGTACTCCTTCAACGAGAGTACTCGGTTCATTATCTGTTTCACCCTGCCGTTTGATCTCTTCTAACGGCGTCCCGGGCGCGACACTGAAGGTACCCTGATTGATGATCTGATTCCCCGCATCAAGTTCCGGAATAATAAAGTGAATGGTCGCACCGAAGGTCAGCATATGATGGGCGTGAGCATCTTCATAAGGCCGGAACCCGGGGAATGGAGGCAACAGACCATGATGCAGGTTAATGATTCGACCGCCTGCGAACTTCCAACAGGTGGCGGGTGGAAGAATACGCATGTAACGGGCAAGGACGATGTAGTCGACTTCGTGTTGATCGAAGAGTTCCACGATTTGATCGTTGTTCGGATTGCCTCCATCATCGCCGACGTCGTGCCATTCCACATCGAATTGTTCAGCGACACCTCGACAGGCGGGACGATTTCCAATCATCACTACTGGGTCTGCTTTGATGACCTTATCGCGCATTGCACGTAATAAAGCAACCACCGGTTCAGGACGATACGTACTGCAGATAGCGACTCGCGGAGGACGAATATGTTCGTCGCGAGACCAGGTTCTTATTGAAAGCCCTTTAAGTTGTCCTATCTCATTCATGTGAGATCGCAACTTCGCAACGGTTCCGGAAGTTTCCGGCCATTCAATACGCAGCATCATTGCGAAGATTTTGTCGCGGTCGTGGTCGAACATCTGGATTTCATGAATGTTCGCTCCAGCAGAAGCTACATAGTGGACGATCGGATCGGCCAATCCACAATTGTCCGGTCCGACAGCAGTGATGGTGACTTGCATCGTTCAGCCTGAGTTGGAGGAGAAACGCCGCGCATGCTTGGCGTTCACTTTTTAAGAGATCGAGTTATCTAATTTTAGGATTTCAAGCAGCTAATGCAATTTCGTTTTGCTTCAAATGAGTGATGAATGCAATTAGCCGGCAGTCGAACCTGTCGGTTATGTCGGTTATTTCAGTCCGATCCCACCGCTTCGGGATTGCTGGATGGTTCCCATCGAATGGGTTGAATTACGCTAGTGGCCAGTAAGGCTCCAAATACAATCCCGATGAGCATCACTCCTAGTAACATACGAGTCCCTGTTTGCTCGCCCAGTCCGTCGATAATTCGTTGACCGAAACGACTGCGCGTCCGCAAATAGTCGACGTTATACAACCCCCAGAGGGAAACGAGGATTAGTCCACCTCCCATTACAATCTGTTCATTCACGGACGTGTTCCCACTTGATCAAACTCGGTACGACTAAAAACAACAATCACTTATTACGAAACAAACAAAGCACCTTCCGCTCCCGTCAGAAAGTGCTTTGATTTCATTTCGGATTTATTTGCAAACGGGCACGGTCCCCGACCGAATTAGTCCAGGCTGACGGTTACTGTTTTCAATTCAGTGTAATTCGCCAGTGCGGCTTCACCTAACTCGCGGCCAATACCACTCATTTTGAAGCCACCAAAGGGCGCGGCTGCGTCGAAGACATCGTAGCAGTTCACCCAGACGGTTCCGGCCCGCACCTGTCGCGCGATGTGATGCGCCTTGGCGACATCGCGAGTCCAGACCGCAGCGGCCAGACCAAACACCGAGTTGTTCGCGCGAGTGACAACTTCATCCATCGAATCGAAAGGAAGTACACTTAACACTGGGCCAAAGATTTCGTTTTTGGCGATTTCCATGTCGTCGGTGACATTGTCAAACACGGTCGGTTCCACGAAATAACCCTTGTCACCAAATCGATTTCCGCCCGTCACACAAGCTGCTCCTGCCGCACGACCTTTTTCAATGAACCCCATGATCTTTTCAAACTGAGCTTGGTCCACTTGCGGCCCCTGCTCTGTATCCATATCAAAAGGATTGCCCAGTTTACGATTGGAAGCACGGGCGACAAGTTTATCAACGAACTGTTGATGGACTTTCTTTTCTACGAAGACGCGGCTACCAGCACAGCAGCATTGTCCCTGATTGAAGAATAGTCCAAACTCAGCACCGGCGACCGCATCGTCCAGATTGGAATCGGCGAAGATAATGTTTGGGCTTTTCCCGCCAAGTTCAAAAGTCACGTTTTTAATCGTCTCGGCCGCATCTCGCATAATAATCTGAGCGGTCAGGTGCTCGCCGGTAAATGCGATTTTGTCGACATCGGGATGTTTGACAAGTGCTGCTCCCGCAGTCGGACCATAACCGGGAACGACGTTAATTACGCCAGGTGGAAATCCCGCCTCCAGAGCCAACTCTGCCAGACGAAGACTTGTCAGCGGAGTCTGTTCAGCGGGTTTCAGGATGATCGTACAACCTGCTGCCAATGCTGGCCCCCATTTCCAGGCCAACATCAGGAGGGGAAAGTTCCAAGGAATGATCTGACCGACGACCCCTACAGGCTCCTTACGGGTATAGCAAAGGTAATTTCCCCGGATCGGAATAGTGTCGCCATGAATTTTATCGGCCCAACCAGCGTAATATCGAAAACAGTCAACAACCAATGGTAAGTCCGCGGCCAGGCTGTCGCGAATTGGTTTACCGTTATCGAGTGTTTCCAATGCCGCGAGTTCTTCGAGATTATCTTCGACCAGGTCCGCTAGCCGATTCAGCAAACGACCTCGGTCTCGGGCGTCTATCTCCGCCCATTCTCCCGATTCAAAGGCTCGCCGAGCGGCTTTTACTGCCAGATCGATATCAGCTGCGTCTCCTTCAGCGACATCGGCAATTTTCTCCTCCGTCGCGGGATTCATTGTCGCGAAGGTTTTGCCACTTTGAGCGTCGCGCCATTCACCATCAATCAGCAATTGAGTATGCTTGACTTCCGGTGTGGCATGGATATCGGGCGATGTTGTTGTCGCCATGGTATAACTCCGTCTGTTCTCTGAGCGGTTAAGAGGAAAATATGACAACGTCATTCATCGACAAATCGATTGCATGCAGAGTGATGCCCTTGTCTCAGATGCGTTTTTCGGGTCCGTTTTAGTTTGGGAAGTGTATTTACTATTATACGTCCCCGCATGCCGGGTTCCAATTCCACATTCGATTGAAACAGCGGTACGCTTCTATTTTCACGAATTGGGAATCGTGCCGATCCGAGCCCCTATTTCCATTCCATTTAATTCGTTTTTTGTATTCGAACCAAGGTCAGGATAACCAATGCAAGCCGTCGTTTTCGAAGAACCGGGTGAACCCGCCGAAGTCCTCGCGTGCCAGGAGAAGCCAGTTCCAGAACCTGCTTCCGGTGAAGTACGCGTGAGAATGCTGTACAGCCCCGTCAATCCATCCGACTTGATGTTTATCCGAGGTCGCTATGGAATCAGACCAAACTTGCCAGCGACCCCAGGTTTCGAAGGAGTCGGCATAGTCGAAGCCTCAGGTGGTGGCTTGCTGGGAAAACTCGTCAAAGGCAAACGAGTGGTTGTCCTGAATAAAGATACGGGGAACTGGGCCGAACAGACTGTCGTCCCCGCCAAACAAGTGGTCCCCATTCCAGACGATTTACCACTTGAGCAAGCGGCCATGTTCTTTGTTAATCCGGCGACGTCTTTTGTACTTACTCGAGAAGTACTGAAAGTCCCACAAGGTGGATGGCTACTGCAGACGGCGGCAGGCTCTGCTTTGGGACAAATGATTATCCGTCTCAGTAAAGTCTTTGGATTCAAAACAATCAATGTTGTCCGAAGAGAAGCACAAGTGGAAGAACTGAAAGCACTCGGTGCCGATGCCGTTGTCTGTTACGACGGCAATCCGGAAGGTCGAGACAACTTTGTAAAGCAAGTGAAAGAGATCATCGGCAACCAGAAACTGAAATGTGCCATCGATCCCGTTGGAGGTTCAACCGGCTCCGCTGCGGCGGCTGCTCTGTCCGATAATGGCAAGTTGGTTGTGTATGGTTCCCTATCGAATCAACCTATTGAAATGCACACGCGTCAGTTCATCACTCACAATGTTCGTATTGAGGGATTCTGGCTGTCCCGACACATGCAAGAGCTGAGTCTGCTGGGAAAACTATCGTTAGTCAAGAAGATCACCAAGTTGATGCGCGACAATACACTTCAAGCCGAAGTAGGAAATATATTCGAACTGGCTCAAATTAAAGAAGCCGTTCGAGAATCAGAAGCGGTCGGAAAATCCGGCAAGGTGCTCCTCAAGATTGCGGCGGAGTAACTTGTTCGGATGTTGCAGTCGCTGTCATGGAATCAGTTTGATTATCCATCGCTTGGATCAAACCTAGCAGTTCACAGAATCCATGTTTTGCACGCGACACTAAAAAGAAAAAAGATGCAATTGAAATGGAGATGATTAGGATTAACCACCAGTTTTCTACAAAGAGCGCAATTGCAATTCCCGAGATCAGAATGAAAAACGAGAGCTTAAATTGAATTCCTGCATACTGGCGGCTTTGCTCCACATCAATCTGTCTAATTTCTGACAGCATCTCCTGATGCCGAGAGGAAAGTGGAGTGGAATGATTTTCGTTTTTTTCAGGCGACATGGTTCGTGCTGATCTGTGATAAATAAAGGTTTCCCGACTTCAATCTTCATTTGCAAAATCTGCAATTCGATTGATATTTCAAGATAACCGAAATCACTTCATAAACGAAGTGCGCCCCCACTGACCGTTCACTGAAAAGTCTCGCTACCAAAAATAATTGCCCGTGGAGTTGATCAAACTCCACGGGCAAAATCTCTATCACAACGCCGCCGGAATATACACATATAATTGGCGGTGCATAAGAATATCTTACCATTTGTTGTCTGAGTTGTTAGCGTGAATGGCCTGCAATTTCGGGATTCACGAAAAACTCAAACTACCGCTATTACTGCCGCATATCAGTGATATCACTGAATTTATTGCGTAACGTTCTCTTGTCACTGTGAAACGAATTCCGAATCTATTTTCTCCGAAATTCGAAAGCAGAGTGATCTACTTAACCAGGATAAATTGAACCGCATCCGCGATGACATGACCATCTGTACCGGCGTTAGAAATCATCACTTTTCCGGTCGTTCCTTTTTCAAACTGAAACGTCCCTAATGTCTGATACGGTTTATTCTGAGGATTTGTTCTCTGGTTGATTACCATATTTTCCTCGCCACCAGCGAAGGTGACCTTCACAGGAACATTTGACGCTCGATTCCCCTGAGGTGGGAAGTAAAGGCGAACAAGATACTCGCCTGATGTTTTGATTTCCGGTATCCAGGTTACGGTTTTATCTCCTTTGCCTGAATCTGAATCGTGGGCGTAGTAGGCTCCCACGAAAACAGGCGAACTTCTGCTGAATTTCCAGGATCCTTTTCGAATTGCGTCCGTATCATCCAATACGATCCCTTCAAGATCTGTCAGTGAAATGGGTGGGGTTTTCCGCTCACCCGTCCAGGCCAGCACCTGTTTGTCTTCCTTAAGTTTGTTCTGCAGCTCCTTGATACTGATATCCTGAACGTCGACCTTGGCGTCGATTGCCTGCATGGCGGCTGTCGCTGCTGATTGCCCCAATACCATAAAGACTGGTTCCATACGAATCGAACCGTAGGCGATGTGAGATGCCGACAGGCACATCGGTACCAGCAGGTTTCGACATTCCGATTTTCGCGGACGAATCGATCTATAGGAGATGGGATAAGGAGAGAATCCCCCGACTTGAACGTCTCCTTCATTGATGACGTGGCCATCAACGATATGCCGTTGGATATTGTGAGAATCCATTGTGTAGGCGGCCAGCCCCACCGCGTCCTTAGGAACTGTTCGTCCTTGGCAGTCGTGCTGCGTCATCACATAGTCTGATATCAGACGACGGGCTTCGCGAATGTATAATTGATGTGGCCAGTTGTTATGGTCAGTGAATTCATCTTTGGCCGGTTTCAATCGCTGAAAATGTTCACGGACTTCTTCGGGTACACGTGCATGATTGGCGAGGCTCCACATCAGACCCTGCTGATAAATCAAATGCTGGCGAAAGATTTCGTCTCGTTCCTCATAGGAAGCATTCGGATAATCGAAGTTCATTCCGATGTAGTCCGTGGAGATTGCGTAATTGTTATTCGTATCCGTCTTGCGGTTCGGCATGAAGATAGGATTCCAGGGAATACGACGGTCACCCGCTTCGAAATTACGGAACAGTAACTCGTACTGCAGCGGATCGTATTCTTCCGGTTTAACCCAATCCGCCTGGTTTTCAACAGCGTCGGTCGTACACATTCGAAAACAATAGGCCTGAACTCGATGATCACCGGTGCCGTCTACTGCGAGCGGTTCCGGATTGATTCCTGGAAGAACTCCCGAAGCCGAATTACCTGGCTTAATATACGGATCGACTTCGTGTTCGAATTGATGAGAGACCGCGTTTTTCGTTTGGATCCCGTTCAGAGTTTCCCCATAGGTCGCATTCGCTTCACGTCCCACATGAAACGAGACACCAGCCACTGCCATTAAGTCGCCTTCGTAGGTGGTATCGAGGAACATGTGCCCAGAAATGCGTTTCCCACTTTCCATGACAATCTGCTGGATCGCCCCCTGCTCCATGACCACTCCCGATTTCAGATCGAGTCTTTCACCAGATAAAACTGGAACATCGGCTTCTTTAAGCATCTCGTTGAAAATTAGCTCGGCAACGTGAGGTTCGAATTTCCACATCGCTTCATCACTCGAGTTATACCCTTTGAAGTCACTGGGCTTTTCCTGTTTCCAATTCGACTGGGTATCATAGTATTTCTTGATGTTCTGATAGAATTCGAGTGAAATCCCGCCGATGGCACCTTTGTTTCCTATGTCGGTTGCACCCAGTCCTCCAGAACTTAAACCGCCCAGATGTTCGGTTGGTTCAATCAACAATACAGACTTGTCCATTCGACTGGCCTGAATTGCGGCTGCAATTCCACCGGAAGTGCCTCCGTAAACTACTAGGTCATACTTCTGGTCCAAGTCCGGTTTCGTCTCTGCAAACGTGGAAGTCGTCAGCAGGGAGAACATGCAAGTCACTATTAATAAGTTGAACAATCGGTTCATAGTTTTATGTTTCTTTTTGGTCTGTTTAGAATCGTCGATCCATGCAGTCAGGAATTACGGATCGCACAACAAGTACAAGAATATTGAAAGTGGTCCGCTTAATTAAGCGGTTGATTCGCCTCAATGGGAATCTGGCCATCCAAGTATCGCCAGTTCTTGAGAAAGCTGATTAAATCGGCCATCTGATCAACAGTGATATTCTGTTCCAAACCGGTCGGCATCAGCGAGACACCGTCCGCTTTGATTAGCTCGATATCTTCCCGTAACAGGGAGACTTCTTTTGCTTCCGGCTGTTTAAGTATAATGGAAGTCGATGTCTCACTCGTAATGATTCCGGTGTGAATCTGTCCTTCAGTAGTCAACACGGTGTAACTGAAATAGTTGTTATCCACAGCCCGATTGGGATCCAGAATGTCAGTCAGATACTGAATTGGTTTTCTCACTCGTGAATCGGATATATCAGGAGCGACATCGACTCCAATGTCTCCCACCTTGTGACAAGAAGAACAGACCTTGGCGAAGACGACCTTTCCTCGCTTGGCATCCGCATCTTTGGCCAGTGAGGCCTGATACCGTTCGATCACTTTGGTGCGATCAGCAGAGATGTTGGACTTGAGAAGTTCCTGAGCACGCGATTTGATTTCGGCGTTCGCGTGATTCATTAAGGCCTTCTGTTGATTTTGATCCAATTCTGCGGCGCGGATTTTCTTTCCTTCAATCTCGTCGAACAATGTCTGAATACGTTCTTGATCTCGCAGAAGGTAAGCCAGGATGGCACGTCTAATCCGTGGCGACGCAAGTTCATATTCGTCGAGCAGAAACTCAACAGGTTCTGTTCCAGGATGAGCACCCAGAATTTCCAGGGTCTGCTGTTGAAGAGCTTGATTGTTGGTTGTATCAAGCAGGCTCGTCAGCACAGGGACAGTTTCTGCACTTGGCGTATAGATCAACAGCGGTAATGCCGCCTGTGATAGTGCTGTTTCTCCCTGTTCAGAACCCACGAGTTCCACGAGTTGGACCCACATCTGATCCAACTCAGTTTGGGATTCCTCCGAAAGGTATTCAGACAGTGTGGAAATTGCTTTCCGTTCTCCACGCGTCTGGTAACCGGTCAGGAATGATTTCAGACTTTCCATCACAACCAGTTTGCTGGAAGACCGTGATTGCTGGAAGAGATCGATTAACAGTTTCAGAACCTGTGAGACTTCGTGCGGATCTTTGTTTGCTCCGACGATCAACGCCAATTCCGCAAAGAAGTTCTGCTGCATGGCAGACGGTGCCTGTTCACTGTTCGTGATCTTCTGTAGCAATCCTCCCAGCATTTCTCCTTCAAGGTTCGTTGCGGAGCTAATTATGGCGGCACGAGTCCACTGGTCAAGCACCCCATTGCTGACAACCTGTGTCAGCAATTGTTGTCGAAATGTCGAATCTTCTCCCGCACCGGAAGAAAGCGCGTATTGGAATAGTGTGCGAGAGTCTCCCTCGCTGGCAGTATCCAGCATAGCCTGCTGTAGCTCGGGTACTTTGGCCAGGAATGTTTCTGACAGGAGAGCTGCATGCTCACGAACTCGAGGATGCTTATCCTGGAATGCAGTTAACAGGTCTTCTTTAGCCAATTGGTTTAAGCCAGCCAATGTGTGAAGAACTTGTACTCGACCCTCAGGAGAAACAGCTTCTTTCAACGATCTACGAAGCTCGTGCTCCAGTCCAGCGGGTTGCTCTTCAAAGATAAGCCGCGCGGCCGTACTTCTTTGCCAACTGTTTGGAGAAACAATGGCCGATAGTAATGCGGATTGATTCGTTCGATCGATTGTTCGTGTCAGATCCGAATCTGTTTTCTTCTTCGGAACCACACGGTAGATACGTCCCAGATCATCGCCGTATCGTTCATCCGGACGATTTTTCAGTTCATCGGGTACCCAATGCGGGTGTTCAATCACAGCGCGATACATATCGCAGATGTATAAGGCTCCATCCGGCCCCGTCTGCACATTGACGGGGCGAAACCATTCGTCTCTGCTGGCGAGGAATTCAGTCTGTTCGCGGCCATAATGGGAAGAAAAGGTTGCTCCGGAAGGGGTGAATACATCCCGGTGAACCAGATTACCTGTCGGTTCGCAAGTGAAACTGTTTCCATAGAACTCTGCTGGCAGACGAGTCCCTTCATACCGATGAACTCCACAAGCGGCAGTAAATTGTCCCGCGTGCAAGTTCGAAGTCGTCCATGCCCGGGTGATAGCGTACACGCGCGATTCGCCTCCGGCAGGAGAGACATCGTTTACCGTCGTAGGAACGATCAATTGAGGATTCCGCGCCAGGTAATGGTCTTCAAGCAAGACCTGCATGCAGGGATTGCGGTTACTACAGATATAACGGGAGCCGTTGGAGTCAATCGTCAACCCGAATTGACCGTTGCCCGCAACCGTTTCATATTCGCCCGTTTCGGGGTCGAATCGAAAGTCTTTTCCCCTTAATGAAAGCGGAACCGACTTCGCTTGATCGGCCCAGGCAGGATTCACATTCCGTACCTCTCCACCACGCAGCCCATTGGAAATGTAAACTTTATTATCGAGCCCAAAGGTGGGATGATTCGCACGCAACTGGGTGTTCTCTTCTGCGAAACCGACAAACCAGGTTTCTTTCACATCCGCTTTGCCATCTTGATCGGTATCTTTAAGATAGACGACTTCACCAGACAGAGTTGCAATCAGTCCTTCTTTCCAGGGAAGAACCCCGGTTACAAAGAGGAGTTTATCCGCGAATACAGTACTTGTTTCATAATACCCGTCTTGATCTTCATCCCGCAGTTTGCGAATTCGCGACATCGGGACTTCGTCGGCGGATTTGGGACCAAGCGGATAGTCGATCATTTCAACGACCCACATGTTGCCCAGTTCATCAAAGCGAATGGCGACAGGGTCGATGACTTCGGGTTCTGACGCGACCAGTTCGAGTTGGAGATCAGGATGCAGCTCGAAGCTGCTTAGTGATTCCTCCGGAGTCAGAGGACTGTCAACCAGTGGAGAAGACGTCTCGGTGTCTGTTTTTGTTGTTTCTTCGGAATCAGCTCGACCGCTGAACAGAATCAGAACGGCGGAACTGACAAACAAAACCGAAAGAAGATGATAACGAATCAACAGGCGAGCGTGAGAATGCATGTAAATATCCAAGTCGATGCTGGTCAGTGAGGCGTGTTTGTCGAACCGATGTTCGCCGCTCTTAAAAGAGAATTGAGGGAACTGGGAATAAGTCCGATCCATCTTCTCTCAGCGGATCATTTATTCTAAAACTGAAACCAGCGAATGGGCAGGTACTCCTAAGGTTTTTCTTAACGAGTTTTTCAGATAAAATCATAGCGTATTCATAGCCTTGAATTTAATCTATCTTCTTTAGCTACAGGCATTCCCAATGGCCGTATTGCGTCAACTCTCTTTTGTGCTTTCCCGCTTGCTCATTTCAGGCTGGGTCGGGGCGGCCGCCCTGTTCGTCGTCACCAGCGTGGCCGAGCAAACTAATTCCGAATTTGATTCGATGGTGAGAGACCAGCTGGCGTTGATCCGGTTCCCTTATTACTACCTGTTTGGATTCATCATGGTTGGAGGGAGCTTAGGCAGCTTGCTCTTCTCGGATCGCTCCCAGTATTGGATGCGGTGGTGGATCTCCGTGGGGCTGCTATCGCTCACGCTCATCATCATGCTGGTCGATTACTTCGCCATATTTATGCCGCTCAAGGACATCTTGAGCGATGCCGGTGGAGCAAAGCCACAGGAATTCGTAGCGTACCACGAGTATTCTGAGAAGATCAACATGCTGCACGTGACGTTGTCACTGATTTGCGCATGCATCCTCTGTTCTGTGGGCATGGGAAAAAGCAAGGCGCGGTCCTGAGAGGATCGCCGGCAGTATTGGCTCTTGTCATATAGAGGGATCAGGCCATTCTCAAAGACCGCTTCAGGCCGAGATGTCGCCGTATAGTTTTCGGTAGAGCGCGGTGTACTCTTTATTGACGTGCGCCCCTTTTCCCTTCAACTTCAACAGCGGGCGATTGTCGATGAAGATCCGTGCCGGATTAGCGACTTTATTCAAGACAGCCACTTGTTGAATCAGTTTTCGTTCGTTGCGGGATAAACGGTGTACCCGACACAGTTGATCGAAAATACTCGCCTGAGGAGAATCGTCCGCGACTCCCGAAACCTTCTTGACCTTCTTTTCAATTTGAGGAAGGAACTTCCAAACAATAAGAAATACAATCGGTAGGACGGCAAGGTACCAATACTCCATAATCGAACTGGACCTGATACTGTAACCATTCAGGCTTCGCTGGACTCGATTAAATTGCATGAATAACGTCATCATGTCCATCTCAGGTCTCCTGTACGCCGGAATTAGCCAGCGCGGGTTCAGCAATCTCGGTTTTACTTTTCTCCGCCGGTGATGCAGTCGTCTGCACTTGCGACTGCTTGATTCGTTCGAAGGCGATCTGCAGTTTCTGGAGAGCCTTCAGAATCGCATCACGGACGCGAGGTGACGAATCTGTTCGCATCTGGTAGAGAATATCATAAACGTTTCGCTTAGGAACATCACCGAGAATTTCGACCGCAGTTCGTCGAACCATAGGGTCTTCGTCCCCCAGCAACGCAATTAATGATTGTGATATATTCCGGTGCAACCCTAACGCGAACGCTGCCTGGGCAGTACGAATCCGTTTGCTTCGAAGAGGATCATGGATCTTTTCGTTCAGTTTTCGATAGACATCGGGATCGAGCTTATGCAATAAGACTCCTGCTTGCCGAACCGTTCGCAATGGAGTTGAATCGAAAATTTTAAGCATGAGTTCCAAGTCAAAACTTCTCAACTCGTTTCGGGCCGCGATCTGGACCTCGGGGATATCGCTGTCGATTCGATTAATGAGTTTTTCGAAACTGGATGCCCCTGATTGAGAGCGTAACTGACTGGTCGCCCAAGCTTGAACATTTGGATCTTCCGATTCCAGACTTTCATTGATCAGATTATCGGCCGATCGTTGATCCAACGTCGTTAAGACTTCAGTTGCTGCCAGTCGCGTCTCCGGTCCACCGTTATGAATCAACCACTTCTGAATGTTGACCTGTTGATCCACCGGCAACCGAACCCCCATCATCAAACGAATGACAGACTGATGTTGAGCCGGGAGAATTAACGGCAGTTCCCGTTCCGGTGATGCGAGCCAGCGGATCGATTTAATCTGTTGATAATTATCGGACTGAATTGCATTGAGTGATTCAGGATATTCACCAAGAAGATGACTGATAAACTCTGAATCATCCCGCTGACGAATTGCATCAATCACTCGGATATTCGGATTCTGGATGTTCATGGAGTCGACAATGAATTGCATCACTCCATGATGCCGGCTGTGCTGCAGGATCCATTCGACTCGTTTCATGAGTCGAAGATCGGTGCTCGACATAATCTCCTTGATGTCCGGTTGAGTCGGGGATCCGAGGATCAACAACGACTCCAGAATCAGATCGGGTTCATTATGCTGTTCGAGACGTGAAACAGTGCCCGCAATTTGCTGGATAATGTTTTTTTTCTGATAGGAAAGGCTCTCGGTATTTAAATTCGGTCCTTCTCCTTCGCTCTCCTGGCGGAAGAGCGCCTCGTAAAATTGGTCCGTCAACATCCGCATTGCTTCTGTCATGCGGGCCAGTTGCTCACCGCTGCTCGATTCCATCCGGTTAAGGATGTTGGGGATTTGAGTATAATCCGAGATGGCGACCGCCACCTCAAGCGCCAGTGACTGCAGTTCCCCTTTGTCGCGTTCCAGGCAATGTTTGACCGTTTCGCGGATGGAGTGTTTTTCTTCGAAGACCGCATCCTGAGCCAGACTGTGCAGTTCTGGCCATTTCCGAATAATCAGCAGCTGAGAGGGCAGCTGATGCTTCTTGAGCAACGCGCGCACCGCCAGCGCCTGAATTTCACCAACGGGCACGTCCACGGCCGAAGTAAGCAAATCGCTCGCTTCGGTCGTTTTTCGGCTCGCCAGCAGATTGAATGTGGTTTCGAGGTGGGAAGTCATGAATTGATCCCGGAGAACAAACTGGAAGCTCGACGAAGCTTCCCTCTCGTTAATATCGTATTTGAAGAATAGGATCTGCAGGACACTCCTATCCCCGTCTATATTGAGAAATACCCCTCGAATTCCGCATCGCTCCGTAAATCTCCCAATACAATCCCTCTTTCCAGACAAGCACAACAGGCACTTTCCTGTTTACCCTTCTATTCGTTACAACCCCTGTAAAGCGGTCACTGAGCGGGAAAAGTGGCAGTAAGTTCACTTCAATCAAATTTGAACACGTACTTTCAACGGGTCTTTGTGAAGGAATCACGCACTCATACAAAAACCGCAATGACCAACCCCTCCTAGGGATCAATTATTGCGGTTTCAGGTAGATGACTTACGGCGAATGTTGCCAACTTGGCATTGGCCAATATCAATCCATCAGTCGTTTTGGGGTTGAGGTGCCTGTAGCTTGATGAATGGATTCTGATCGGCCCGTTCACAAAGTGGCGTGCTGCTCGAAGGCTCTGCCAGAATCTCCGCCAGGGTTGTACTGGCAAACGTCTTCTCGACCATCGCCAGACTTTCATCCATACGGCGATGAAGTGGGCATAAATTCGCCCCGTGTGATTTTAATCCCAGTGGGCATTGCTTGATCCGTTGAATCGGATCCACCGAATTAACGACATCCAGAATGGTCAACTCTTCAGGCGAACGATTCAGTGACATCCCCCCGCGAATACCGCGTTGAGAATTCACAATCCCGGCACGAGAGAGTCCTTGTAGAACTTTGGAAAGATAAGCCTTGGGGACCAAAGTCGCTTCGGCTATTTGTTCGGTCGTACAAGCTTCCGGAGATTTATAAGCTAACTGGACGACGGCCCTGAGGGCATACTCAACTGTTTGAGAAAACATATGGCGGAAAAACCTATTATTGGACGCTCGCATCCCCACGGGAATATTCTCCCAATTATAGGACACATGCATCTTATTTTGTCACTTCGTGAAATCAGTGTATCTAATCTAACGCAAATTGCGAATATAAAAAACGGACCTGACTGACGAATATCCTCCCCGCGAAGATTTCAAACACGGATTTTCGGGTCGAGTTTTACAGAAATTAGTAAGTCAGTCCGACAACCGGAACAGTCTCCGGAGTGCGTCCATCAAGCTGTGAGGTGTCCCCTCGCGTGCCTGGTCCTTCAAAGTCTGTAGCGGCGGATGTAGTAGTTTTTTTAAGACCCGGTCGATGGCGTAAGTGATTTCCTGCTGTTCTGTTTCATTAAGAGAATCCAACCGGGAGAATAACCGATCCAATTCCTGATCGCGTACCTCGGACCATTGTTCCATCAACCGTTTCACCACCGGCCCTGTGGCACGATGATAAAGTGCTTGCATAAATTTCTGAGTCTGCTCCTCGATGATCTGCTCACCTTTGTTAATTTCCTTGTGGCGGAGACCTCGATTTCGTTGACAGGTTTGTTCCAGGTCATCGATATCAAACAGAAAAACATTCTCATCCAGATCAGAGATCGCCGGTTCAAAATCGCGAGGTGCCCCCAGATCCAGAATGAAGACATTCTTCTGCTGGTTCTGCTTACGGGTGGCAGCAAACATCTCTTTGGTCACGATCGGTCGGTCCGCTCCTGTTGCAGAAATGATGATGTCGGCAGACGCCAGCCATTCCTCAAGCTGTTCATATGGTCGAGGAGTTCCCCCAAACTTTTCCGCGAGTGCCTCCCCACGGGTAAAGTTGCGATTCACGATGACCAGCTGCCGGACACCTTCTTCTGTCAGATAGGTGAGCGCCTCATCCGCCATTTCCCCTGCTCCAATCACCAGCACGACTTTGTCGGTGAAGGTCTCAAAGATGTTCTTGCCAAATTCCCCAACCGCCACTGAGGCAATAGAAACTTTACCTTCGGCAAGAGCCGTCTCAGAACGAACCCGAGCGGAAACGTGAATGGCATCCTGAAACCAGGCATGGGTTAATGGTCCGCAGGCACTCTTTTCGTGAGCCGCTTTGTAGGCCTGCTTCACCTGATTCACAATCTGAGGTTCTCCCAACACCATGCTATCGAGTCCGGAAACAACTCGGAACAGATGAGTAACCGCCTCCTGATCCACCATCGCCGGGATTAGTTTAATCTGATCATCCAGTGGGAGATGATGAAAATCAGCGAGGAAATGGAGGACTTCTTCGCGAGTAGGCAAATCAACGTCGTCTTCCTGGGCAGTGTAGATCTCAACCCGATTACAGGTAGAGAGAATCACATGCTCCGCCTTGGGAAACAGCGCAGCGAGAACGTCGTACGCTTTATTTAACGTTTCTTCATTAGGAAAGGCAATTTTTTCGCGCAGCTCCAAATTGGATTGCTCGTGACTGCAAACGACAACCTGAAAGTTCACTCAGCGATTCCCCCCCGTCTGTGACAGTGGAATCTGATTCGGTTTCGTAATGGAAGACAAATGGACTTGTGACTGCCTAACCGACGGGCTGATGTGGGAATGCCAGGTATCAATGGAATCTCTGCGGCCACCGAGCAGTATTTGTAAACCAACCATCGTTAGTAAAAGGAAACCACCGGCCCAAATCGTCATCCAGGCAACCTGTCGTGATTTTGTGCCTGGCTTGATCAGTAACATCACAAAGAAGATAGCCATCACTACCCATATCAGCGCACTGGTAAGCACCACGGGATCTGTCAGGTTAAGCTGTTGTGCCTGATCTGACTTGTTGACATGTAATGTCATTGCAAACCCAGACGCGAGCCCCAAGGTAAGCAACGGAACGGAAACAATTACAGACCACCAATTCATGCGAGCCAATTTTTCCAGATTAGGAACTTTAAGTCCTCCGGGAATGGATCGTTTATGTTTGAGGCGATAATGCTGAAACAGATACATTAGACTGGTGATAAAGCTCAGCAGCACGCCGCCTATTCCGAATATCAGAAAACTGGCATGCAGCATCGCCCAACCTCGATCCGATTTCTCACTCACCATTTCGTTGGCATCGGAACTGATGAAGTAGGCGGATACAGTAAGCAGGATTACAAAGGGATATAAAAACACCCCAAGCGCTAACTGTGGATCTCTGAGAGTGCGTATCAGGTAATACAAAACGCACAACCAGGAGAGAACCAGAAACCAGTCGTGAGCGGAACCTACCAGTGGTGGCAGACCGTGCTGGTTACTGCGGACGATCAGATAAGTTGAATGCGCAAGAAAACCAGCGCAGGAATAGAACATCACCACGCCGCGTAGCCAGCGAGAGGAATTGTTTAAGCGGAAGAATTCCCCCGCCAGCGCGACAATGTAGCTTGCCAGAAAACAAACGACGGTCACATTAGCTATGTCAGGCATAAAAACGTCAACTCCGGGACTTGCCGAACTTCTTGTTATGAAAGAGGATCCCCTCTTCCTGCACTCGATTATAACCAATCGACAGGCGAAGGGGACCCGTTCAGATTCAGTAAGCAGTCCTGGAGAGCGAATTCAACCCTTTCCACCCGGTAAAATCGCTTCGTTCCTGTTGAAAATCAACCTGACAGGTTGAAAACGCGATTAATTATCGTTCGCCAGATGAGGCTCAAACACCATTTGATGTGTTCGTTCCGCTTCTTCTAACTCGTTTCGAGCCTGTTCGTAGAGATATTCCTGAACACGAAGCGGTTTTCGACTTCCCGCATCCACTAATTTGAACGTCTCGTTGGCAAGTAACTTGCGAGATTTGACATTATCTTTGAAGTAGGTATTCAGTGTGTTAATCAACTTCGATTTGCATTCCTTGTCATCAATCGGCACGAGCAGTTCCACCCGGCGATCCAGGTTGCGCGGCATCCAGTCAGCACTGGAAATATAAACCCGGTCGTCTCCTCCATGCAGAAAATGCAGAATCCGGCTATGTTCCAGGAAGCGATCAATAATACTGATGACGGTGATATTCTCGCTTAAACCTTTCACACCTGGTTTCAAACAACAGATTCCACGGATATTCAACCGAACTTTCACGCCAGCTTGCGACGCCTGATAGAGCGCTTCGATGATCTCGGAATCAACAAGTGAATTCATTTTGATCGTAATGCGGGCTTTCTGGCCATGTTTCTTACGGTCCGTTTCGACATTGATTAACTCGAGAATTTTTTCGCGTAACCCGATCGGTGCGACCTCGACTTTACTGAACTTCATCGGTTGCGAGTAACCACTGATCGCATTAAAGAAGTTTGACGCGTCCGCTCCCAACTCCGGGTTACAGGTCATGAAACTGATATCGCTGTACAGTTTGGCTGTTGATTCGTTGTAGTTCCCCGTTCCGAAGTGCATGTACCTCCGTATGCCGCTCGGTTCGCGACGGACAACCAGACAGATCTTGGCATGAGTCTTCAAGCCTTTCACACCGTAGATCACCTGGATCCCGACCTGCTCCAGTTCGCCCGCCCATTTGATATTTCGCGCTTCGTCAAAACGCGCCTTTAACTCGACAAGAGCGGTAACATGTTTTCCTCGTTCGGCTGCTTCCTTCAGCGCCGCGACAATCGCGCTCTGACTACTGGTTCGATACAAGGTCTGTTTAATTGCCAATACATCGGGGTCTGCTGCCGCCTCTTCCAGAAAGCGAACGACGGGGTCGTAGCTTTCATAGGGATGGCTGAGAAGAATATCTCGGTCTGCAATCTCTTGAAACATTGTTTTTCGCGGATCAAGACTAGCCTCACGAAGAGGTGGCCAATCCGGGTACTTCAGATGATCGTACCCGCCTAAACCCGCCATGCGAAAATAGGCAGCCAGATCAACTGGGCCCGGAACGACATAGACACCCTGTCGATCAATGCCTAGTCCTTCGCACAGGAAGGCAAGCATATCTGACGTGATGAACTCCGAAGTCTCCAACCGGATACAAGTCCCTTCTTTTCGGGCGTCCAGAACTTCTTTCATGCCCGCCATTAAGTCCGAGGCAGAGTCTTCACGCAATTGAAAGTCGGCATTTCGAGTAATCCGAAACGGGACAGTTTCAATCACATTCTCGCCGGGAAACAACAACGGCATGAAGAGCGCAAGGGCATCCTCAAGCAGAATATACTGATAGCCACTTTCAGAAGGCAGCGTAATAAATCGCAGGTTCGTACGGGCAAAGGGAATAACGACGAAGCGGCGTTCGCCTTCCGAATTCTCCACTTGGGCGCAGACATTCAGTGACTGGTTGATCAACAGAGGGAATTCTTCATCCAGCTGCACCACCATCGGCGTCAAAATGGAGAAGACCTCTTCCTCAATTACGTTCTGAAGAACCTGATACTGTTTTTCAGTCAGTTCCTGCCGATGCTGACGAACGATTCCTTCCTGTTTCAGCGCCGGTTCCAGGTGATTGAGCAGAATATCGTATTGGTCCTGCACCATCTTTTGGCAGCGCTCTGAGATCGCCGCCATCTGCTCTACTGGAGTCAACCCTGATAGCTCGGGAGTGGTCACTTCCTGTTGAACCATCATGTTAATACTTCCCACCCGCACCATGAAGAATTCGTCCAGGTTTGAGGCAGTAATAGCGACAAACTTCAGTCTTTCCAGAAGTGGGTTTGCTTCATTCTGTGCTTCATCCAAGACGCGCTGATTGAATTCCAGCCAACTGAGTTCCCGGTTGATGAATCGTTTCGATTTGCGTCCCATAATCTCAATACTTCCCGACTAACGCTCGTTATTTGTAAGCCAAACAGGGATAGGTCTTATTTGCATTCGTGGTGATTACGACTGTTAAGTCGATGTCGTATCACGTCTGAGCAAAACTGGCACACCGTAGATTTCTTCAAACATCAAGTTGTTCTGCTTCAATGCGATCTGTTCAAGGGAAAGATCCTCGACATTCCGTACATTAATTTCGAATCGGTTGTCTGTCATTTTTGTTGTGAAACTCTGGATACGTTGGCTGTACGATTGATCGAGAGCCACTGCCACGCGGAGGATCGCTGCCAGTTTGGAAATGATGACGCGCGCATCTCGATTGAGCGAAGCAAAACCCACGTGCGATGGCTTCGGCGAAGCCCGCCGATGGTAACGCACTATCATCGCAATCAATTCCAGATTCTTCTCACTAATTCCGAAGACTGTTGCATGCTGGATCAGATACATCGAGTGCTTGTGATAACCTCGCGTCCCGATAAATAAGCCAATTTCATGCAGGAGAGCCGCTACATACAACAGGCTTTCGTAGTGCGGATCTAATTGATGTTGATTAACCAACTCTCGAAAGAGAAGTCGACTCAGATTGGCCACATGTTTGGAATGTTTTTCATCGAAGTTGAATTTGTGACCTACATCAATCGCAGACCGAATCACTTGATCTTCAAACGCAGAGGACCAGGTTCCCTGACTCGTCATTTCCAACAGCAAACCGTCCCGCATATTCAAGCTGCTGACATAAACTGTTCGCACCTTGAATGCTTTTGCAAGCTCCGTATAAGCCATCAAGGCGATTCCGAGCGTTTCTGCATCGTTCAATGTCAGGTGATACTTACGAACGAGTTTATCTTCTGACATGCTGAGGATTTTCTCTGCAAAATCAGCAAGATCTTTTGCCGACAGACAAGCAAGTGTCTCACGGTCCCATTCAGGATTCAGTTGGTGGGCGACAAACCGCATGTCCCCGCCTAGAGAAACCATTTGCAGTCCAGAGAAATCACTTGTTTCATCGAGCATGCGTTCAATGGATTGCGTGATATGTGGCTTTAGTAAACTGCGAGAGGAGGAAGAAGCCGAACTTCCTGCCGACTCCAGCATTTCCCTTAGACGCAGCGACCCCAACCGGAATGTATTGGAATACAGGACATCTTTACCGTTAATCAGTAATAGCTCTGTACTGCCGCCGCCGATTTCCGCGAGACAGATATTCGCGTCTTTCAATGATGGTTCCTCGGCCAGACGCGGTTGCACACCGAGGTAGGTAATCCGATTCACTTCCGCTTCGTCGAGAATTTGAATCTCGATTCCGGTGGCAATGTAGATCCGGTCCAGAAACGCCAGTTTGTTGATCGCTTCGCGCACGGCGCTCGTCGCCACGGCCCGGATTTGGTCCGCACTCTTGATCTGGTATTGTTCCATCAGAGAACGAAAACTCTTGAATACCTGGACGCATTCCTCAATCGTCTGTTTACGAATTGAGCGACGCGTGAAGGAATCTTTTCCCAGATTGACTGCTCGGGAGAGATCTTCCAGACGATGGATTTCTCCGTGTGAGGAAATCTCGGCGATCACCATTCGGATCAACGACGTTCCGATGTCAATGACAGCCACCGGCCTCCAAGTGGCGCCATGATCATCCAGAACGGGTATTTCAGTGGCAGATTCAGATTTGGTCATATTGTCCTGTTCCACCTGTACACTTAGATGATTTCAATTGTTTCCGAACTTATACATTGCTGTAAGGACTCTACTGCAAGAACTTTCAGTTAGCCTTTCTTCTGATTATCGCTGAAAGTATGTTTGGCCCAACATGCCGCTCCCAGAACGGTGGAATCATCACCTAACTTTGCGGCCACAACTTTGTATGAGTCTTCCGACGACTTCAAACATTGGTTTTTTGAGCTATTCCAAGCTGTGTCCACAATCAACGTAGGCATCGCTTCCACGAGCCCTCCACCTAGAACGACGACCTCCGGTGCCAGTAGATTGACCATATTGCCGATCGCTCGACCAATATGTTCTGCCGCCGTGATCACAATCTCCTTGATCGATTCATCCCCCTTTTCGATCGATTCTGCGATAGCACCGCTCCGAATATCGGCAAGATTGGTGCCTGCCAATTCTCGCAAGACGGGAGCTTCTCCCCGATAGACCGCCTGTGCGGCCTGTGCGGCGATTGAAAGGCGACTCGCAACCGTTTCCAGACAACCCCGTCGTCCGCAACCACACATTCTTCCGTCGGCTTGAACGCAGACATGCCCAATTTCCATACACGAACTGCGAGTCCCTCGAAGAATCTGGCCCTGGTAAATAAACCCACCACCGATTCCTGTCCCAGGGAAAATGCCCAACACCGAGTTTGCCCCTTTTCCGGCTCCTTCGCTGTATTCACCGTATACTCCGAGATCGACATCATTTCCGATGACAACCGGGCAATCGAATTTTTCAAACAGAATTTTCTTGAGTGGTGTTTTCTTCCACCCCAGGTTGGGAGCATTCAGAATTGTCCCTGTATTGAGATCGAGAATTCCCGGACAGCCCACACCGATCCCGGCAATATCTGACTTCGTTTTCCCAGCCTCTTCCAAAGTATCTTCGATCGTATCGACAATTCGATCGAGGATCGACTTTTCCCCTTTGCGACTTTTCGTCTTTCGACGACGAAAGGCGACTTCTTTGAATTTGGCGTCATACGCTTTGCAGAGCATTTTGGTTCCACCCAGATCAAAACCGATCCAGATTTTACCATTAGATTTTTTGCCCGACTTCTCCGTTAGTTCTTCAGGTTCGACAATCTCCTCAGTTTCGACAATCTCCTCAGTAACGACTTCGGGCGTACTTGATCCATTCGTCTCAGGGACAGGCTCCGGGGAGATTTCCACAGGGGAAGTCTTTTGATCCTGGGGTATATTCATTTAATTCAGTCTAATTGCTATTAAGAACGTGTTCATATTTTGATGAATGCAAGTTTTTTATGGCCCCGTTAGGGGGAATGATTCAAGGGCAGCTTGTTTAACAACCGGGCCTAATTGAGGGCCATAAAAACTGACGCTGGCTTCGTAGCCACCTGTTTCCCAAGCTTCTTCCGTCAGAATATAGCTAATCCAAGCGTCGGCCAGCCCCCCAATTGTAGGCGATTCGACGGACAGTTTCTCCCCCGCAACTCGTTTGATTTCTGCCCCCATGCCAGCCGCCATCTCTCCCGGGATACCGGTAATCGAGAGTTGACCGATTTGAACCGTCGTACAATGAGACCGTTCGGCGAACAGTTTAGGAATCATCTGCTGAAGCAGCGAGGTACTCAGCCCATATTCCTTACCACCAGTCTGCATGAAATCGGGGTGCCAGTTTGCAGGAGGCAAGTCAAACTCGACGGTGTGCTGCCGAAACTCGACATTCGATTCTGTGCCCGTAGCCATCCACAGTTCATGGCTAACAGCAGCCAATTCAACACCGTAGCGTTCGGCTTTTTCCCAACGGCTTTCCCCCGAATGGGGGCGGGAACGCGGTGACTGATCTCCTTCGGCTCCGTTGTAATACATTACCGTCACCTCGTCGCCAATGAGTGTCTCCAATGTTCGTTGCAGGTGCCCTGGCCACCCTGCCGAGAACCACATCTGCCTGGACGACATGAAAGTCGGATGAGCGGTGAAGTTCACAAGCACAGCCATTGGTTTCCCTGTTGCCGTATCAATGCGGGTCAAAGTCAAATCGTTGTCGGTGAATCCCTGTTTGCGGCGGTTGTTATTCCACCCTTCCAACTGAATCCTACTCGTCCCGATTCGCACCTTCACGGGAGCCTCCTGTAATTGACGATCGGCAGCCAGCAAGAGCTTTTTGAAATTGGCAAGCGTGAATTGATGAACCTGCGGGTTATAGATCCCGATCTGAGAAATTCCAAACGTGTTCCCGGGATGAAATGCGTTCATTTCTATACTGGCATGAGAATGGCTCGCTAGCAGCATCATCTGATTCGATTCCCACCCGTGCGACTTCACTTCGCGGACCAGCTCTTCCTTAAACGGAAATGGGAACCCCAACAGGTCTGCCGTGATGATTGCAAACTTCTGGGTTCCGTCCGTAAGGACAATGGCCTTGGCCCAGATTCGATCGTGGATGCCTTCGGCTGGCTTATTCATCCGTTCGCCATATCCTCCGAGAGGACATTGCATTTCCAGTGGCGGCGTAATATCGATCCGGGCTACTCCCGCTGTTAAAGTCGCGGCAACAAGCGCGGAGGTACCAGTCGACAGGAAGAACAAGCCATACGCTATGAGAAGCAGGACACGAATCAGCAGGGTCATCAGTTGTTTACCATCTTTTAATAGAGTAAGCCGGTAGAGAACCCTATTTTAGAGTTTGCGAGCACCTTGAGGATAGCGGAATCCGATTTTCCAAAACAGTGTGAGACAAGAGACTTAGCCGGTTGACCCCCTTTTCGAAATCCTGTTACTGTTTCAGGTACTCAAATTGAAGCTGTCCATCACCCCTCCTCGGGATCCACGCATATGTCTCTTCCCCAACAACCCGGATCAATCACACAGGCCCTGTATCTTCGGGCCAAACAACTTATTCCGGGTGGCACCCAACTGCTCAGCAAACGCCCCGAGATGTTCGCCCCGGAAATGTGGCCTGCGTATTACCAGAGCTGTAAGGGCTGCACTGTCGTTGACCTTGATGGACGGGAATACATCGATATGTCGATCATGGGAATTGGAGCCTGCCTGCTGGGATACGCCGATCCGACTGTGACAGAAGCCGTCATAGACCGAGTCCAACGAGGATCAATGTGTACGCTAAATGCCCCGGAAGAAGTTCTGCTTGCCGAAGAATTGGTCCGATTACACCCTTGGGCGGATCAGGTCCGCTATGCCCGGACAGGGGGCGAAGCAATGACCGTTGCCGTCCGCATCGCTAGAGCTGCTACGAATCGAAGCCACATCGCCTTCTGTGGATACCACGGTTGGCACGACTGGTACCTGGCAGCAAATCGTCAGAAAGAAGACTCCCTTCAAGGACATCTCCTCCCCGGGTTGCACCCCAATGGAGTTCCAGAAGAACTTGCCGGAACGGCGATCCCTTTCCAGTACAATCAAATCGAACAGTTGGAGGCGATTATCAAAAAAGAGGGTTCCAAACTGGCGGCCGTAGTCATGGAGCCCACGCGATATGCTGAGCCCGATCCCGGATACCTGGAGCAGGTACGGGAGCTATGTCATAAAAATGGTAGTTTACTCGTAATGGATGAAATCACAGCGGGATGGCGTCTTCACTTGGGGGGAGCCCATTTGAAATATGGTGTCGATCCCGATATCGCTGTCTTTGGCAAAGCGCTGGGGAATGGTCACCCGATGGCGGCCATTATTGGAACACGTGATGCCATGCAGGCGGCTCAAGAGACGTTCATCTCCAGCACTTATTGGACCGAAGCGGTCGGACCAGCCGCTGCTCTGGCGACACTGAAGAAGATGAAGGAAACAAATCTGCCTGAAGAACTGGAAGCGCGCGGTGATCAATTGCGAGGACATCTGGCTCCTCTGGCAGCAGAGTTCGGGATCCCGTTAAAAATGCTCGGTCATCCGCCCATCACACATTTCCAGTATGAGCATCCGCAAGCGGCCGAAATCCAGACATACATTACGGTCCGAATGTTGGAACGAGGCATTCTGGCTGGAGCTGGATTCTATGCGAGCCTGGCACACACTTCAGAAAACATCCATCAGTATCTCGAAGCGTACAAAGAGATCTTTGCAGAGCTACAAGAAGCCGTTGAAAAACAGACGGTCGACAAACTACTGAAAAGCCCAGTCAAACATGGCGGATTCAGCCGTTTGAATTGAACCGTCTGGATTTGTGACATCCTTTTCCGGATTGGGCCCCGAGATGATTCGCAACAATTTCTATTTAGAAATCGAGTGCCTGTTTCAGGTCGGAGACCAAGTCATCGGGGTGTTCGATTCCGATGGAAACACGAATCGTTTTCTCTGTAATTCCCGCTTCGCGCCGCGCGTCCAACGTCATGGAGGCGTGGCTCATCGTCTCGGGATATTCCATTAACGATTCGACTCCTCCGAGTGATTCCGCCAGGAGAAAGAGTTCGGAGCGGTCGAAGACTTTCTCCGCTTCCGGACGGCCTCCTTTAACATCAAAGCTAAGCATTGCTCCGAAGCCATGTTGTTGTTTTTTGGCTAACTCATGCTGTGGATGGCTTTCCAAACCAGGATAATATACGTGCTCCACGTTCGCATGCCCGCTCAACATTTCAACGACAGCCTGCGCCGCTCGCTGATGAGCTTCCATGCGCGGTCCGAGTGTTTTAATGCCGCGAAGAACTAACCAGGCGTCGAAGGGAGAGCATCCCAACCCCATTGCATTAACTGTGTAAGCGACCTTCTCGGCGATCTCTTTCTCTCGGCTGACGACACACCCACCTACGACATCAGAATGTCCATTCAGGTATTTCGTTGTCGAATGCACCACGACATCCACACCCATTTCAAATGGACGCTGCAGGTAAGGTGACATGAAAGTATTATCGGCGATCGTGATCAAATCCGACTTATTCGCCAATGCTGAGATCGCTTCGATATCGACCAGATTCATGAGTGGATTACTTGGAGTTTCAATCCAGATGCACTTCGTCTCGGGAGTGATGGCCGCCTCAACCCGGGCAAGTTCACGCATCTTAACGAAGGTGAACTTCAGTCCCATCCGCGTGAATACATCCGAGAACAGACGATAAGTCCCGCCATAAATATCGTCTCCAGCGATGATATGATCGCCCGGTTTGAAAAGTTGCAGAGCCGTTACAATCGCTGACATTCCTGTGGAGGTTGCCCGACATTGGTATCCCCCTTCCAGCGAAGTGATATTTTCTTCCAAGGCGGACCGGGTCGGATTACCCGAGCGGGTGTAATCGAACCCACGATTCGAAGTCAGGTTATCCCAGACAAATGTCGAAGTCGGATAGATCGGAGTCGTCGCTGAATTGTAAGCCGAGTCTTTATCAACACCGACATGCACAGAACGTGTTTCGAATTTCATATGTGGATGGTCCACCAGAAGGAATTAGGGGAAGGCAATATTGATGGGAAATAGGTCAGGCACCCTGTGCAATACTGCATAGGGGGCTCCCGCGCTTGAGTACGGGTACGGATTCCGAGTTTAACGGTTTCCGGAGCACTCTCAAGGCTCCGTCCCCGCCTATTCCACAAGAGAAGGAGGCAGATGCCCCATTCGCTAGGATTAGACCAGTCTGTTCTCTGATCCAGCCTAGTTTTTGGCGTAATCGAACAGGGGCGTCGAGAGGTAACGCTCCCCGGAGTCGGGAAGGACGACAACAATGTTTTTACCTTCACTGTCCGGGCGTTCTGCAATTTTCATTGCCGCAGCCATGGCAGCGCCGCAACTGATACCGCAAATAATGCCCTCTTCTTTGGCAAGTCGTGGGGCCATGTCGAACGACTCTTCATCAGTGACTTTGATAACTTCATCAATGATGGAGACATCAAGAATATCTGGAATGAACCCGGCTCCCAATCCCTGAATGCGGTGCTTGCCTGGCTCGCCTCCAGAGATAACCGCACTGTTCATTGGCTCGACGGCCACAATTCGAACGGGGTGCTTCTTCTCGTGCTTCAGATATCGTCCCACACCCGTAATAGTCCCCCCTGTTCCCACGCCCGCGACGAAGAAATCAATTTTCCCCTCCGTGTCGCGCCAAAGCTCGGGGCCAGTGGTTTCAAAGTGAATCTGAGGATTCGCGGGATTCTTAAACTGTTGAGGCATGTAGTAGTCGGGCTGTTCCGAGAGTTCTTCCGCTTTTTGAATCGCTCCCTTCATACCATCGGCACCGGGAGTCAACAGAAGTTCCGCTCCAAATGCCTTAAGCATCATCCGACGTTCCATCGACATGGTGTCGGGCATTACCAGGGTGCATTTATATCCTCGCGCAGAGCAGACGTATGCGAGCGCGATTCCCGTATTACCACTGGTGGGTTCGACAACGTGCATTCCCGGTTTCAGTTTACCCGATTGCTCAGCGTCCCAGATCATCGATGCACCGATCCGGCATTTCACACTGTAGGCCGGGTTGCGACCTTCAATCTTAGCGAGAATGGTGCCCGGCAATCCGGAGGCGATGTGATTGATTTTGACTAACGGGGTATTTCCAATGGTTTCAGAATTATCATTGAAAATTGCCATCCGGGGGCACTCCTTTATCTGGGGGAACGGGTGCGGGGCTGTTTGATTCGCCCATAGGTGTCGATCAGTAATCCACGCTAACTGACCATTGTCGCCTGTCTTGATTAAATCCAACCAGACAGATAGGAAAGAAGCGAATCCATCATTAGAGCAGGAAACAGGTTAAGTCTATTTTATTGCAAAGGCACGATACAGGGCAACAGCACCCTTGGAGATCTCTGTCCAGATACACTTTCGAGGGAAAACAAGAAAGCACAAAACACTTTCTATTCAGTCTTCCTCCAACTGTATAGTAGAGAGCAATCGGCGATCCCGGGTTCGGTATTCAATTCCCGGGGGCGGGTCGTCCGGTTGGTGTAAACATCGGTTGACTGGAAAAGGAGAATGGAGGAACCAGCATCGCCGGGGCCCGCATTGCGTCTCGCACGGGAATACTGTCAAACAGCCGTTTGATCGCATTGTCAAAGGTCACAATGGGCCGGTTTACGTTTCCACGCACTTTAACACCTACAAAGTCTCGCGAGGCGAGATTTACCACTTCATTCACAATCGGAAGCGGTAGATTGTTTCGAGGTACAACTGAATAGAAGTCGAGGTTCAGCTGACCATCGAATCGAGCCGTTCCCTGACCGTACATTCCAATCGAATCACCCTGCAGTTGAATCCGATTGAATCGAAACTGCTTTTGTGAGATATCATATTCTGCAAAAGCGGTTTTGAACGCCGTTTTGTCCTGTGGAATCAACCCACCCAGTTCGTTGAACATTTGTAAAAAGACGGGCAACTCGTACAGAGCTGCGGGGCTGATGAGAATCTGCCCGTTACCTCCGATTGCGGACATGTTATTGCCCTGCCCTTTTAATTCAATCCAACTGTTAATCACCCCTCGTAAATTATGGGTACCAGGCAGATACAACCGGGCATATTCTTCAAGGAGGCCGCCCTCCATGATGATTTTCAGTTTATAGATGGTATCCTCCTCAATGAGAGAATCCCCTTCGAGCGAAATAGTTCCCCCGATCGCTTTGGCGGTTACAGGACGAATTTTGTCTTTGTCTATCGGGAAGTGGACGGGACGAATTGGTTTCGGAACAGACCCGACCCACAATCGTCGGTCGACCAGAAAATAGGGACCTTGAATATTGGTTAATTGATAGTCGCCCCATAACTCCGCTGATTCGATATCGATTTCGCCTGTCATCTCGACGTTTTGACCATTGAAAATTCCGCGGCTGGTGACGTTGCCCCGGACTTGATCCAACTCCACGCCGGCCCAGACATCCGATCCCGACAGGACTGTCTCGACATTCCAACCGGCCGTCACGGGAAGCTGCGGATCTGTCGAACCGCGTAGATCGAGCGTGCCCGAAAGGGAAATTGGATTTCCTTCCGGATTTAGTTCTTCGACCACATTTCTTAAATCGGGGGGCAACGCGAGACGAAACATACGGTCGGGGATCAGGTCGTCCACATGCAATTTGGCGAAATGCACCCGCCAATCCTGGGCGTCCAGATATTCGGCCCAGTCGATGATCCCAATCATCTGAACCCGGGTATTATCGTGCTGTCCGTGAAAAGATTTAATCTGAATCGAGGGATGAACTTGATTTTGAACGAAGTCCGACTGGCGATGGGCATATTCAAACTCGCCCTCAATGTTTTTGATCGGATAGGGAAAACAATCCATCGTCATTTCACCCTGACTCACATTGAGCTTAGGAAGACGGATTGAAGGTGGAGTTCCTTTGTCCCAATCAACCAGAGCGATCAGGTCGAGACGTCCGCGGGGAGACAATTGATCCCAAACAGTTTGTATTTCCGGAGAAAGCGCCTGCTTCAGCTGCGCATCAAACCAACCTCCTTTGGCGTCGATCTTCAGACTTAAATGACCAGGCTCCGTCGAGGCATCGTATAGACCTTCCGCCATTAGAGTCGTCTGGCCATTCCGACCCAGCAACTCCTGAAAATACCAGACCTTTTCATGGTTGTCGTATTGCAATCTGCCTGTCATGTCATTTACTGGATAAGGAAAATGGGCATATTGGATTGCGCCATGATGTAATTGGACATCGATGATCTGATGATATTTCTGATCGAGACCAGGTGGTCTGTTCAACTCAACATTGACATCAAGTTGTCCCTGGAGCTGCATCGCATCCAATGTTTTCCTCAGCGGAGGTGGGCTTGCAGACAGAAGAGCATCGTCAACGGGCAGATTAGAAACTTGAATCTCAAAATGAGACTCCGCTTCGCGTCCCGGATTCTTCAACCAACCCACAACCGCAGTTTCCCGCCGCGCGGCCAGTCCGCGAATATCGACTTCCATGATGTCACTGTCGCCAGGCTGCTGGACCGTTCCTTCCACCGCAGTGAACGGATAAGGAAATTTGACAAAGCGACAACTACCATTTCGGACTTTAGCCAACAGGTTCCGATGTTTTAGCCCTACGCCCGGTTGAAAATAGAATTCGACATCAAGATCGAATACTCCCGCCGGATGAAAGTCGTCATACAATTTCGCCAGACCTGGTGTTAATCGAGCTCGCAACTTCTGATCGAGGGTGATATTGCGGCATTTAAGATCAATATCGAAACTGGCTTTCTCGGGCTGTCGGGCGACTTTTCCTGATGCCTGAATGCCGGCAGGCCCATTCATGGCGGTCAGTTTTTCGATCGTGATCAGATCGTTGTCCCAGACAACCGTCCCCTTCAAATCACTAAGCGGAAAAGGGAGAATCCGGTTGGTGAGCTTTCCATCTTTGAAATCAAATTTGAATTTGAAATCAGGCTCTTCCGTCGGTGATGTTTTGGTAACTTGGAAATCGAGGTCGAATAGAACACCGACTCCGAAATCCGGAATTTCATCCGTGTGAACAGCAGTGGACGAGAGCGAGACATTCGAAACGGCAGCCGTCTGAGCAATGACTTCGTCCTGCTGCGCCGGGTAATTATTGAGAAAGGTGTCGAAATTCTGGAGTTTGGTTAAAAGCTCCGGGGACTGCCCTGCAATGAGTGATAAGAATTCGCCCTGCGTTTTGACTTCCGCAATGGAACCACTCACGTCCCATTCGCCCGTATCGACACTCCAGTTCCCTTTGATAGCCAGACGCCCGACCTGATTGATATGGGTAAGGCCTTCAATGGAAACGTTGCGACGTCCCGTTGGAATGAGTCGCACATTTGCCTGTTCAATATAAACTTCACCGGGAGGGCGATCCCCTCCATTTTCCAGAATAACTCGATATCGAGCATCGCGCACTTCGATTTCCGGAACTGGTTCTTCGGATCGAGGCGGCGGGCTCAGTTGCTCCCAGTTCCACATCCCCTGAGCATTTCTCAACAGGTTGATGGAGGGACGTTTGAGAATCAGCTTCTGAACCTGTATATGCTGATTTGCTTTGAATTGTTCGACGTCGATCTGCACGATCACTTCGGGCAGTTGTAGAAGCGACCGTTTAGTATGGTCTCCCTGAATCGTCACATCGTAGATGTGGATCTGGCTTTTCCAATCGTAACGCGTTCTTCCTATCTGGATATTCCAGTCAGGCAGCAGTTCCTCAAGCTGAGCGGTCAGCTGCGACTTCAGCAGTTCATCTGAACGCATCCAGAACCACATTGCCGAACCGCCGACTGTCGTTAACAGCAGCAGAATGCAGATGAAGTACCAGCGTATTGATTTCCCGATACGAGCCATTAGATTCCAAATTCATCCGTGAGTCTGGGGGGACACCAAAGGCAGCGGGTGTCCAAAGACGGAAGCGAAGATCAAAACAAAACCGGGTTGCAGATCGATTCTTTAACAACATCCTGCTGTTAACCAGGCGAAAAATAGCCGGATTGCATTTTCGTGACCTAAGTCAGTTTACTCAACCCCATTTCTCATGAAAACAGGCTTTATTTCGCATTCATCCTGACGGCACCTTGCTCATCTATCTCTCTATTATTTCTCGACTTAGACAAAAACAGAGCCGCCAGAATCAATAAAGGATACTCAGCCGGAAGTCGATATCTGAGAGAACCGACAAAGAGCATGTGAATTACGGCAAAATAAATAAGCGGCGTCAAAGTGTAAAACAGAAGGTCACTGCGGTTACGAAATCGCCAGATTGCCAGAAGAACGACTAGATACAGGATCGTATTCAAACCGCCGATCCCCCAAGCGATCAAAGGCGAGGACACTTCCTCTGCAACAGGCCAAGGTCGCCAGAAGCGGACTGCTTTGAGACCGGCCAGTTCAAACGACCGCCACGGATTTTTACGGGCAAACTGCCACGCACGCTGACGGTATTCCTGATCGACTTCGTATTCGGACATCGTCGCAGGAAGATTGTCCGTCTCAAAGAAAGTCATGTCACTCGCACCCGTGGCGTTTGGATTGAAGCCATCGTATAGGCTGGGACCGCTCCATAATGAAGTCACGACGAACTGCCCGCTTACCTGGTAGTTTCGGTAGACCCAGGGCGAAAGCGTCAGTGCCATCCCGATGAGAATAAGGAGTAGATTACGTCCCACAATCGTTTTTCTTTGTTGAACAAACAATTGATATACGGCCCAGATTAATGGAAACAATATCCAGACCGGCCGCATGTAGGTTGCAACAGCCGCGAGTACGCCCGCCATCACGGGGAAAAGGGAGGAGTCGGGGTGTGCCTGTATCCGTTGCAGACTCCAGAGACTGGCCAACAGTGAGGCCGCGAAGCAGGTTTCACTCAGGATCACCACACTGAAACCAGCCATCACAGGATGCAGTGCCACCAGCCATGCCGCCAGGATCGCTGTTTTTCCATCCGCCAATTCCAGAGCGAGGCGATAACAGAGATAAACGGCAAGTACCCCAAACAAGGCCAGCCAGATCCGCGCCGCCAGAAAAGATCCCTCGAATAGTTTGATTGGTATCGTCAACACAACGGGAAAGCCAGGCATCCGTAGAATCTGACGCGGAGGATCGTAAATTTCATAAGGTTCGCCAGCGGCAATGTTCGACGCCAGTTCCCAGTAACCAGCGGCGTCACCCGCAATCAGGAACGACCGGTCGGGAGTCTGGTCAAGATAGATCTGCAGCCCAAGAGCCAGCACCAACCGCACGCTTAACGCGACCAGCAGGAGCACTCGTATTGAACTAAAACAATTCCGGGACCAGGCCTCCAACTCAGATTACTCCATCGAGAGAAAGACTATGCAATTAAAAGGGAGAGACTCAGTTGCTATCCTAACTTCCCGCTGACATAAGAACCAATCAGAAAGTATTGATTTACGCTTCACCCTATCCTTCCGCCATTGTCTTGGCTGGGGTTCTAACTGGCCTGCAAAACGAGTCACGGAAAAACCCCCTATGGATGTTATCGTCATTCCGTTGTTATAGAATGCACTTTCTGATTTATAGTTCTTAACCGCTCCTTTGCTGAAAGTCTCCCTCCCATGACTGAACCGCTGGTTTTCCTGAAAGGGGAAATGGTCCCTGCATCGCAGGCACATCTGAATATTTATGATCAGGGAATCGTTCTGGGCGCAACCGTAACGGAAATGATCCGCACGTTTCGCCATCAACCGTTCCGGCTGAAAGAACATATCGACCGGTTATTTCGTTCCATGAAATATATGGAATTCGACATTCAGCTTACCCGCGAAAATCTCGCAACCAGATTGACCGAATTAGTTCAGCATAACGCAGGACTGATTGAACAGGATGACGAACTTGGTCTGGTGATTTTTGTCACCCCTGGCGAAAACCTGATGTATGCCGGAAGCGCCGCCGCCGGTGTGAACATGGTGCCGACCTTGTGTGCACACACCTTCCCGCTCCCGTTTGAGTTCTGGGCTGAGAAAATGCAAACAGGCTCTCATCTGGTGATCAGTTCCACGCGGCACGTACCGCCGCAGTGCTATCACCCGAATATGAAATACCGAAGCCGTATGCACTACTATCTGGCGGACTTGGAAGCACGAAAAGTTGATCCTCAGGCAGCGGCCTTATTGCTCGATTTGAACGGAAATGTAACCGAAACGAGTGGGGCGAATTTCCTGATCGTGGAAGGAGGCACCATTGTCTCGCCTACTCTGACCAACACGTTACCGGGGGTCAGTCGACAAGTGGTGATTGAGTTAGCCGACGAGTTGGGCATTCCCTTCGAAGTTCGAGACTTCCAGTCATTTCAGGCGATCAACGCTGATGAAGCCATGACCACGACGACTCCGTACTGCGTCATGCCAGTAACCAGTATTAATAAACATGCCATTGGTTCGGGGAAACCGGGACCAATCGTTCAACAATTGCAGGAAGCTTGGAGCAAGAAAATCGGTTACGATCTATTCGCACAGATTCAGAATGGGGCAACCCGCCGGACTGCAGCACGAACTTGAAGTCGCAGGATTGTAGATTCAGGTATGAATACGATGACTGAATGGACGCTCTCGGCGACTTTAATCAGATTTAATGCTGCGTTTCGTATCTCGGCAATGAAAACAGGGATTGGAAACCGAATGTTTCCAATCCCTGTTTTTTAATTCAGATCTTCACCTGCAGATGATTACTCTTTCAACTGGAACTGAACCGCCAAGGCTCCATTTCCGACCGGCACCATGTACGATGCGGAAGTACCGAAGTACTTAGCGATGACTTCGAAATCGGGAAGGACGGTAAAATCGATATCGGGGATCAATGCACCGAGTTGGCCGGACTGAAAGTTTTCGTAGACCGGTTTAATTTGATCAGTAGGATCAGAAAAACCAATGATCGACGTTTGGGCTGGAAAATGCTCGGCCAGTTTCAGGTACTTATCACTCTGTACTAAGCTATCCGCTGCAGCGACACCGCGTACAACTTGCTCCAGCAGTTGTACTTCTGTGGTGAAGAAAAAGTAACCTTTGGCGACCGCCATCGCCACGGTGGGGGTAGAGGGATTTGGGTTTACAACTTCGTAAATCGTAGTGCCCTGGAATTCACGAGCTTCTCCGGGAAAACCCGGACTTTCGGCAACGCGAGTGAGGACGTCAGTCATACCTGCCTCGTCCTTCACTTCCGCACCCAACAACATCAGTCCCTGCATATCTTCAATTCCTCCCCCTTTTCCCGCTTGGGTAAAGAATTGAATATTGCCCGAAAGCTGATCGATCAAGTCCTTCTTGACGTGAATACCAGGGCCATCGGGCTGCTGTGCAAACCCTTCGATCATTTGCTCTGTTGCTCCAGGTCCCTGAAAGCTGTCAACGATCGTTACGATCGCATCGTAAGCAGACATGGAATCCCAATTGAAGGCTTGGAAAGAGACGACATCGGCAGGGACCCACTCCGCTGGCTTCTGCTCCGCTGCAGGAAACCGCATGACTTTCATAAGGCCACGAGGCTCGGAATCAAGATAGAATAAAGTGCGGCTGATCGACTCATAGTCACCGACCATGATATCTGAACAGTTACCGATTCCTTTCAGGCTCGTAATACCGAGAGGTTGCAGCATGGCCAACCCCATTTGCAACTGCATTCCCTGCGGGCCCGAAGCCATCGCGATTGACTGAGTGAGGGCGATCGGATCAATGAAGAAGTTGAATACTGACTCACCCGATTCGGGAAGACATTCCGTTTGGATCTGAGTGTAGACAGGGCTCGATTTGAATGAATCGTCTTCACGACCTTCCCAGCTGTCGAGAACATCTTTTATTCCGACGGTACTGTTCGATACTAAGAATGTTGTGTCTTTGATACAGAAGACAAGGTCTTGTTCGATAGGCACGTTAGGGTTGGCACCTTTGACTGCGATCACATTCAATGTCGCACCGGCGTACTCTTCTTCAACGACTTCCGAACCCTGTTCTTCAGAAGCGGAAAGTGCTTTCGCGATGAGTGCGTCAACTTTATCCCGGCTTTCACCAAATTCAATTGCCATCATTGCCGCGAATGGAGCTCCGCTTGGTTTGAAAAATGCAAAGGAGGCTTCACCTGACAGGATCGAGTAGAGATCATCCACGGTCATATTCAGCTCTTCAGCGAGAGCTTCATTGATCTTTTCAGTGATCTGCGTGCAAAACTCCTGAACTTGCTCTTCCTGTAAGAGTTGGTAGAACCGAGTCTGTTTGTATTTCTCCTGCATCACTTCGACGTTCGGCGCCGAAACGAAAAGGTATGTTTCAGCAGGTAATCGCTGATCGAGCGTAACAGTGTCCGCCGCCAGTACCGTCTGAGCACAGAGAAGCAGGACAGCGACGCTGCTCAGGAGTGCCTTTTTCAGAGAAGGGAATTCTCGGTATTTCATGTTCTTATCCATTCTGAGTAACGTAGATAGGTGTAAGCTGAAATCGTGACTTTAGGGATCGTCTTCCGTTAGAGATCATGTCAGTGCGAGTGATTCTCATTTTTATCCGCTGAAAGCGAACTTATGATGATAGCCACCCGGAACTCCATTCGTCCTGCAGTGCCGATTCTTTAATTAAACACAGTCGCGTCGGAAAACTATCTGGGAAGTTTGTCAAAGTTCGTCCGGACGGGTGGGTCGAGGTAGTGGTATCCGGTATTCGGATTTTTTTCATCAAATGCAAACGCATCATAATTATCGAGGAAGTGTTTCAGATACGCAACGGGAATCGCGAATCCGAGACCTTCACTCAGCTGAAGTTTCATATTAGTCACCCCTAAGACCTCACCCCGCTCATTAAAGAGGGGGCCTCCGGAGTTTCCAGGATTGATCTGAGCCGTTGTTTGAATAAAGACGATACCTTGAAAATTCCGGTTCCGGGTACTGACGATGCCCTGTGAAACAGAACGTTCCAATCCATGCGGGTTTCCAATCGCAAAGACATCATCCCCTTCCTGGTAGTCAGCCGACTCCGCCAGATAGACCGGGTGAAAAGGAATCCCCTTCTGTCGGGGAATCTGCAACAATGCCAGATCGAAATAGGGGTTCATCGCAATGATTTTGACGTCGTTGATACGATGTCGCGTGAACTCATTTCGTTCGTTCCGCTGAAAAAGGGTAACGGCAATGCGGGTTTCCTGCTCGACCACATGGTAGTTGGTGATGCAGTAACCATCGTCGTTGATAATAAAACCAGACCCCAGCCCACTGGGAGTTTCAATCAGGACGACCCCTTTGCCAAACTGTTCTACAAGTTCCTTCAATCCCTTGTCGGGTAAAGTAGCGGTCGAGTAGAGGCTCTTGCTCTCTGCCGGTCCTTTGACCTCTTCGATCTTCTCCCCCTCTTCAATCGGGCGACGAGTTTTGATCTCCTCAACGGGAATTTTCAGTACATCGACGCCGATATCAACATAAACCAGCGAGGTATCCGCTTTCAGGACGTCTCCCATAATTTTGTGACCCGATCGAAGTTCGATCACCTCGGCAGCGGATCCCGTAGCGGCCAGCTGCGAAAGAAACAGGAACAATATGCCTGCCAATGTGGTCAGCATTCGAACGAAGGAGACAGAAGACATTTTTAAACCGCTGTTTCTGTTTGAGTTAGAAAAGTAAATGAAATTATGGGGATGAAGTTTGTTGTTATTCGAATTATGTTGTGTGATTTTATGATGATTGAATAATTCTTATCCGTTGGGATAGGAATCATTCAAACCGATAATCGGCATGGCAATCGGCACAGTGCTTTTCGAGTCGATCCAGATTTGTTTGAAATGTGCCGAAGTCATTCGCTTGAATCGCGGACTGCATCCCTTTGGCCGTTGTGGTAAAACCAGCAGCCTCTTCATGATAACCCGCTTCCTCAGCGGAAGGATAGCCCGGAGAGGCAATGATTTTGCCCAGCATGGTAAGGATCGCCGTTTCCCGCAGGGCAGTTTTCTGTTCCGATTTCAGTTTGCCTTCGGAATCAATATTCTCCGCGAGCCAGTTAAACGCAGACTCCATACGGTACATAACTGCTCCGCGATCAACCCGATCACTGAAATTAACTTCTTGATTGACCTGATGATCAAGTGTGACCTGCTCACCGTTCAGTACGGAACGAATCTGCTGAAGCGGAACCTGTGCCGATGTAAAAGAGGCTCTGCCCGCCGTCTCCGATTGCTCTACCAATCGGGCACCACAATCCACCAGAATCAAAGCTTGCTCTTTCCAACGGAGTTCTTCCTGCAATTGAGATGCAACCAGAGCGACCGCTTTAAGTGCTTCCGACTCTTCAGCAATTTCATTACGCGTTCGATTGAAGCTACCGAGTTGATTTAAATACCCCCCCAGACTAATGGAGATTCGGGTCACTTCTTCTTCTAAAACTGAAGGAGAGACCAGCGAGTCCCAATCGGACGACGACGCACTTTCGTTGGGTTCATTAGTAGCACTGGTCATTGAAGGTGAAGAGCCTGCAGCGGGAGCACTCTTAGGATCAGAGTGTGGCGCTGCGGAATTCATAGTGTCACCCGGTGATTTCAAATCAGTCGGTTGAACAATGGCGAGCGGCTTTTCGAACCAGATATCGTAAGGAACATCGTCGAGTTGTTTTTTCCCGGTCTCGTTGACGGTGACCCCTGCGGGTAGCTGGTCGCCGGTGTTCGACGAATTGCCAGCAGATTGAGTCATTTTACCGGTATTAGCGTCACCGGGACGGGTAGCTGAATTCGAACTCTCCGTTGAATTAGAGAGTGCACCCGCCGAGTTGGATGGGGGTACGGAGTCGTTTCCGCAACCTGGGATCATCAAAAGACAAATCAGGAGAACGATTGTGCCGCGCAGATTGGAACAGAGAAACTGTTGCAAGTTCACATCCATGAGCTGAACAAAGTGGTAGCGTTCACGAACACTACCCTATAGAAAAGCAAGTGCCGGAATTTACGTCAAGGAACTGAGACGGGATTTATATTTCAGTTGCTCAAGCCAGCACAAAAAACCTACTCCTCCCAGTTTACAAAACGCCACTGGGGATTCTAACCCTGTTTCCGGCCCATCCGATATTTGCGGAAGAATTGATGAACTTGACCGGAATCACGGTTCCCAGCTGTAAACTGGTCATTTAAGGTAAGATGGTAGAGGCGAATGATGTTTTCGATTACGGGACACGCTACTTAGCTTGGAACGATTCGAAAACGGAATTCCTATCACGACCCTCGACACAAGATTTCACTCCTGATGGGAACAGAGGGTGGTAATCTGAAACGGAGATCTCTGAATGAAAGGTTTCCTTTTTGCAACAAACCCCTATTTCCTGAACTGAAACAGCTTCGGTTCTCGTCTCGCTCGCAACAGTAAAAGAAGTGTCTGGAAAAGATAAGAGGCCGGTTTTCTTGCGCTGTTGTCCTGAGTGGAACAATCTGAAAAGTCCCTTTGGGAAACAGAGACATTGAGAGAAAAAAGTTTTGCGCCCTCCAAGGGGCGCGATATGTTTTTACTGTTTACTGAATGAAATCCCGAACCCGCGCCTCGATGGCAGGCACTACTGTTATGAATCTGTTCTCTTCCAACCTTTCTCTGGAAAAGAACCATGACATGCCCATACCATCAACATACCGACAACGGGAAATTCGAAAGTGGGTTTCGAACAGGAGAACAGTTCTAGAAATGAGATCAGGTGAGTGGATTTGTTCTGAATCAACAACCAAGAGAACTCATGCCTGGACTGATCGGGAAGAGTATTTGTTCATGCCGAATGAGGTCTCATTATTCAGCGTACATGAACTCCCTATTATGAATTCGACGACGTTCAATTCTGTTACAGAATGACAAGGAAGGAATATATAATGAAGAAATTAGTGGCTTTAACATTGGTTGCCACACTGCTTGCCGTCGGCTCGCAGTACGGTAACGCCAAATCAAAACAAACTTCGCAGATTCCTGCAGAGGTAGGATTCTTTTACGTTCCTGGAAAAATGCAAGTCGTTTCCCATCTGGAAGAAGCTCGCCTGCAAAAGGAAAAACCGGAATTATTGGAGGTTGCTTTCCAAGCACCTCTGGAAGCTCCTCCCGTTGAACCGTTGACTATTTATCCTGAACAGCCAACTTCTGTTTACTCGGAGCAAGTGGTTTCCTCCACTCCAATGCAACTTTACCACCGGGTGGAAGTCGAGGATCGCCACAACATTCATCCCTGTGCGGTCACCAAGATTGTTTCCGTTCTGGATCCCTGCCCTCCAACTTGCTGTGCAACGAATTGTGGTTCTTGCGATAGCTGTAACAACAGTTGCGGTAGCTGCTGCCCGCAGGGCTGTGTTTTTGTGCAAATTTGTGTGCCTCCCTATGGCTGCCCTGAAGTCAAAATCAGCCGTCACGGTAGCAAAGTGAAATACGATTATGGTTCGTATGAAGTCGAACTCACCTCACGCAATGGGGTTGTAGAAGTCGATTACGACGATTGATCATAAGGATGATTTAAATTTAAGAGTAACCAAGAGCCGGATCGATTCGTCGATCCGGCTTTTTTTGTATCTCAAAGCCCGGCAGCCTGAAGAGCCAGTTCGATCAAGACGCGAAGGAACTTCTACGGCTGTGGAGAGGCTGCGGCCACTGGCGCGTCCTCGACTTAGGCAATAACTTCTTCTCTTCGTCTGCGCATACTTACAAGCAGATCGCTCCTGACCCTCATGATGACTCTTATAACTGCTGAGGAGAGGGCGCAAAAAAGAGGTCGGGGAGAAGGCTCGCCCGACCTCTTCTGATCGAATTGATTGCCTGTTTAAAAATCAGGGCATCGATTTCAAAACACTTATTTCACAACGGGAATCGCATACAGATGCGACCGGTCGGTTACAAACAGGGTTCCGTTGGCGATCGTTGGTGTACTGTAGATGGAAGAACTGAAGTGATACTCGATGATATCGTCTTCGTTCAGTTCTGCCCCTTCGGAAATGATCGCGAGGTCACCATCTTCATCACCAATGAGAATTTTCCCATCGACGACCATAGGAGAACCCCAGACAGCGGCGAACAGGTCGTATTCCCAGTTCCGTTTGCCAGTCGCGAAATCGATGCAGTGTAACCGGCCGGAAAGATCGGCCGCATAGACAAGTCCATTATGAACGGCGACTGTTGAAATCGTTCGACGATAGATTTCCGTGTCTTCTTCACCGGTTACAGAACCGTCGGAATCCATACCACCATAATGCCAGATTTGGGCCGAGTTCTCATTTTCGGAACCATCTTCGGTTACGGGAGAGACGTCACCCGTCTTAGTGGCGTCGATTCGATAGAGGTGACCAACCCCTTCTCCGTGTTCCGGGTCCTGGCCTACTCCGAGGAGGACGCTGTTTTCGAAGAATACCGGAGTCGAGATAATCGCGTTACGCGATCCGAGACCACCAAGAACCCATTTGGAATCTTTGGGGTTCAGGTCGAACTTCCAGAGCATATTCGCTTCGTCGGCATCTGCATCAAATGAATACAACCAGCCGTCTCCGCCTGGGAAGTACACCTGAGCCTGGCCATTGACGACACCAATCGCGGGAGAACCCCACTGACCGTGCAGAATTTGATCGAAGGGAGTGTTGTCTTCCCAGATCACTTCGCCCGTGTTTTTATCAATACAGAGGAAGCAGGGAGAGCGAGGTGAAGGAATCTCCAGGTGAGCTTCGTCGACCCCGTTGGAAGTCAGAATGAAGATACGGTCTTTGTAGATCAGGGGTGAGCTGGTCGCCAGATTGTGCGGGAACACGCCCAGATCTTCAATCATGTCGAGTGACCAGATGATATCGCCGTCCAACTCATCAGTATCTGCTTCGTCGGTATACGGACCATCGTTTTCACCATCGTGGAAACCTTCCATATCGACGCACATGACTTCCGCACGGTTGGTAACGACCCACATGCGGCCATCTTCGATACAGGGAGTTGAACAAATCCCCTGCTCCGGCCAGTCGTTAACTCGTCCCTGGGGAAGTTTTTCTCGAGTGAGTTGCCACAGCATTTCGCCAGTTTCCTCATCGAAACAAAGGACCACACCTCGGTCGCCTTTGTGCTGGGGACGGTACTCGGCACCATTATTCGTGCCCACAAGTACTTTGCCACCGCCGACAGTCGGGTTCCCGTAAGTCTGTGAACCCAGGTCCGAAACCCATTTCACTGAGTCCGATTCATCGATGTATTCTGAACCCAGGTCCAGGTTGAGTTTTTTTGTTTTGTTGACCATGTTCCGTGTGATGTCACCACCCCACATCGGCCAGTCTCCCGCGACATCTGCATTTTCAGCAGCGGGTTTTTCGGTAGCAGCTTCTGCCGCAGGTGCTTCCTTGGCTGGTTTCTCTTCTACTGGTTTTTCCTCAGCCGGTTTTGGATCTTCAGCCTTGGGCTCTTCTGGCTTGGGATCAGTTGCTTCAACAGGGGCCGGTTTAGGAGCAGCGACTGGGTCTTTTTCTTCCGGCTTTGCTTCTGGTTTCGGATCCGCAGGTTTCGCTTCTTTCGGTGCAGGTTCCGGTTTAGCAGGAACAGGTTTTTCTTCAGGTGCCGGGTCCTCGGCTTTTACGGGCTCGACCGGTTCTTCAACCGGCTTTGCTTCCGGTTTCATTTCCGGCTTTGGTTCTTCGATAGGGGTAATGACGTTTTCATCTAAATCTGACCCTGCTTCTGGTTCTTCAATAACCGGTTCAGAGACAGTCTCTTCCTCAATCACGATCTCCTCGGAAGAGGATGAATCGGGAGGCGTGCATCCGGAGAAAATCAAACTTCCCGTTAACAGAGAGCAGCCCGTCAGCCAGACAAATTTAGTGTTGGTGAATTTCATGAGATTCATTTACAGCAATCCTTATGAGCCGGTTTATTTCTTTACCAGTTGAAACTCGGCCTGATTAACTTAACGATAAATGCAGAATGGGACAGACAGAAGAAGTGACTCCATCACTGTCTATTAATGTCGTTAACGAAAAAGACACTATCCGAGAGTAACATTGTCTAATAATGATTGAGTCTCAGTAACTTCTGTGCGGGACATCATGCCCAACAGGTTCGAAAGCAAGTACTGAAAAGAGTTCCGGTGAGAATCTCACCGGAACTGATCCAGATTGACTTACTTTTCAGTAACCTGAATATTGTCAATAAACGCATCTGCTAACGAGTAAACGTATAATCCCGCAGCCCCTTGTGTATTGGGGTGTGGATCGTCCGCTTCAATCGTCCATTCTTCGGGCTCTTCCTTATCCCGTTCCCAGACTTTGCCGCGAACATGCGCGACACCGTCTTCGATATCAACTGTCAATTTCATGGTGTACCAGACGTCTGGATCGGAAACGAACTTCTGCTCTTTCGCCATCCGCAAATGAGGGGCCCAACTCTGAAGCGAAAGCTTCATATTGTTTCCCTTGATGATGAAGTTGTAACGCTGGTTCGTGATACCAATGCTGGACAATTTTCGGTTTTGCTCACGCAACAGGACATCCGCCTGAATGACGTAATCCTTCATTTCACTGGTACCCAGCCATGCCAGTACTGAAGGACGTCCCTTCGGTGCCGCAAACTTCATGACGGGTTCGCCATCAACTTCGGCGGGTTGCAGTTTCAGGAAGGCATTGATCCAAGTCGGAGGAACTTGTTTTCCTTCGTAACCGGTGAATCCGAACTCCCAGGGAAGTGCAGGAATCAAGCGTAAGCGGGCAGTCGCTTCCTGACCGGCGTGCTTGGCAGTCAAGAGCCCAGCAGCAGGAGCAGAAATATTCTCAACATGTAACTGCTTGCCATCCAGTTTGGCTTCAGGCAGCGTGTCCCCCAAGGTGATCTCGGTGTCGTCAACTGTTCCAAGGAAACGTCCGTTGGCGTCGAAGGTCTGAACTTCGTATTCGACGTCTCCCCCTTTATTGAGGGCGACTTCGTAGGGAACCAGTTTAATATGAGCGACTTCTTCCAGAGGAGCCGTTTCTTCAGCAAGTTCCGGAATAGGATCGCTTGCCGGTTCAGAATCTTTCTTACCGATACAGATAGTGCGGTCACGGGTGACGAATACGACTTTACCATCCGAAATCGCTGGCGAAGCATAAATTTCGTCCATTCCACTGCCGTTGGCACTGGGAAGTTGAACGTGGGAAAGAGACTCGCATTTTTCACGGCTCGGTTTGACGATGTGAATGTTTCCATTCACTTCCATCACGTAGATTTTTCCGTCCGCCCAAATGGGAGAACCTTTACCGACGGTCCCTAGGTTGTGAACCCAGAGCTGTTTACCATCTTTACTATCAAACGCGTAGAGCTTACCGGTGTCAGCGACGACATATAGGATGCCGTCTTTTACAAGCAAACTGGCGTATCCAGCTTTAATGTTATCGACACGCCAAACGGAACCAGTTTCAGTGATGTTTCCTTTACCAGTGGCATCGATACATTGGATACGACCAAACTCAGTCGTATCGATGTTGTCTTCCCCATGGGAAATGTAAACCAGATTGCCATCGGCGACGGGGGAGGCATTTAATCCTCGCTTCGACATATCGAAGCCCCAGATCGGTTCGCCAGTGCGGGCTTGAATTGCATGAATTCCACCGTCACTGTTACCGCCGATCAGCATCCGAGTTCCGTCGATGACGGTAATGATGGGACAGGAGTAGTTGGTGTCTTCGGGGGCGCCGCCTGGAGCGGACGTCCACAGTAAATCGCCGTTTCGTTTATCGAAGGCGTAGTAAGTTTGTTTGGGGGGCGGCTTGGCCGTGTCGCCCCAGTTCAAAGCCATGAAACTGACAATGACCCGGTCTTCGTCAATGATAGGGGTTTGAGTACGACCACCGTAACCGGAGATCAAACCGAAGTCTTCTCGCATTGCGTATTCCCAGAGACGTTCTCCATCGGCGGAATAACAGCGGAAGAGACCACTTACGGTATGAACGTAAACGTTGCCCGTTTCAGGGTCGGCGACCATGCTGGCCCAACCGACTCGGGGAGCGGGAATGTCTGTCTGGAAAACGTTGAACACGTCTTTCCAGATTTCTTCACCCGTGTTGAGGTCAAGGCAGACGACCTGTTCCTGAGCGTTGATTTTGTCTTTGGGATCGGTCACGTCATGGCTGGTGCGACAGTTGTAGTAGACCCGATCATTCAGGATCACCGGGGTCGAGCGACCACCGATTTCGGAAACCCAGAGTACGTTCTCTCCAGTTTTTCCGTCCGAGTTTAGCGACCAGGATTCAACCAGGCCCGTTTCGCGGCTGATGCCATTCATTTCCGGGCCACGCCAGTGCGCCCACTCATTGGCAAACAGAGAAAGGGGGGCGGACACAACAAGCAATGTCAAACAAAGCAGCCTGAACATCAAGCGGGAATAATTCCGACTCATTAATAGTTCCTTCAGAATCGATTCGAGAATACTGTGAGGAATGGTCATTTACTTAACACGATTACACTTAAAACAATCACACTTAAAAACAAATACAGTGTCACTTATCAGGGTGCGATCACAGTTCCTGTGATTAATCAACCTCGTGTATCGTGGTCTAACAAGTCCAAAGTGAATCGAGGATAGCTCGACGACAATGCTCATTACGATGGCAAAGTTACTATGGATGTCAGAAGCGGGGCTGACAATCGTGCTCTATAGGGAGGGTCCAGTAACCAGAATTTCCATTTCAACCGAAATTCTACTGATATTGAACAGACCACGCCCCTCCAGTGTATTTGAGCGCCGAGTTAAAAAGCAATCTGAACGGAACGGCTGGCGGCAGTTCTCATCAAATTTTACGGATGCGTCAGTGCGGGCCACATCCGCAGAAACTGCAGAAAAGAAGACAAATCTCGGCTCAGGGCACGGTAAAAACTGGAAGGTGCCTTGAAACTCTCCAGTTAAATCAACTCCGCATTAGTCCTGTGCGTTTTGATATAAGCACAACTAGAGAGTAGGCACATCCCGGTTTCAGTGTGAGTACTAATTCGGATTGTTTATTTTGATCTCGTAGAGTTTCGGCCAGTTCTTGCCTGTTATAAAAATCTGTCCCGTATTCGGATGTTGGGCGATTCCGTTCAGGACCATCTCATCCCCACGCCTATTTTTGGGCCAGACGCGGCGCAGGTCGATCCAGCGAATGACTTTACCAGTCTGGGGATCAATGCAGGCGATGTAATCTTCATACCAGACATTCGCCCAGATTTCGCCGTTGATATATTCCAGTTCGTTTAAATTATCCAACTGACGATTTCCCGCAACGACGGTGATTTTATGATCGACCGAGAAATCTGCCGGGTTCATAAAGCTGAGTTGAGAGGAGCCATTGCTCATTATCAGATGTTTTGTATCGTGAGTAATTCCCCACCCTTCTCCACGATATCGGAGAGTTCCCAGATTGCGGAAGGTCGCGAGGTCATAGACGATTGCTTGTTGCTTTTTCCACGTCAGTTGTACCACTCGATTGTTCCAGATGGTGATTCCCTCACCAAAGACATCTCGGGGAAGTTTCTGAACCTTTAGAACATTACCCGACTTCAGATCAACTTTGCGCAACTCCGAGGAACCGTACATGCCAGTCCCCTCGTAAAAATTCCCCTCAGCATCAAAGCACAGCCCCTGCGAAAAAGCATTCGCATCGTGCGGAAAGCTGTTAACGATTTGTACAGTCACTACAGGAACAGTTTCCCGAGCGGCAAGGATACTCACAGAAGCGACTCCCACCATCAGCATGCTGACCACGGTAACCAGCATCCAACGCTTTTTACTTCTCTTCTTGAGCGCAGACCAGTTCATTTCACGAGACCAGAAAAGAGAACGATTTTCTTCAAACGATGGCCTCTATCGTAACGGAGAGCCTATTTCTGCTCCAGTTCAATTCTAAATCGCAGAAAACAAGGCGTATTAGGCCATCCCGATGCCCGCTAGATCTCACGGAGGTTCCGGGGAGATTATTCGCGGGGAAGCTGAGCCAGGCGTGCGTCTGGACCGACAATATACAGCGTATCTCCGCTGTTAATGATGTCATGCGGTTTCGGAACACTCATAATACGGGGGGCTTCGTCAATGCCTTCACCATCTTCAGCGTCCTCGTCTTTCACAGGCATATTCCTGATACCAACGAGGTTCAGGTTGTAAGTTTCACGCAGCTTCAATTCGAGGAGGCTTTTCCCTACAAATGACCCGGGGGCGTCGAGTTCAATCAGACTGAACCCCTCCTCCAGCGGAATGAGGTCTCGCAGGTGGGGCAGCGCGAGTTTACGTGCCATCTCCTCTCCCGCCTGTTTTTCCGGCTGGATGACCTGACTTGCTCCAATCCGTTTGAAAATCTCGGCATGGAACTTTGTGCGTGCTCGACAAATGATCTGAGGAATTTCCAATGAATTCAGAATCGTCGTTGCTAAGAGGGCCGACTCGAAGTTGCCTCCGATCGCCACGATCGCGATGTCAACTTCATCGATTTTCTGACTCCGAAGCGCGAGTTCATCCGTCGCATCCAACCGGACAGCCAGGTCGACGTTGTCCTTGATCTGTTCCACGATTGTCGGCGAATGATCCACCGCGATCACTTCCGCTTTACGCGCCGCCAACTCCGTGGCGAGTGTGTAGCCGAACCGACCTAAGCCTAAAACTGCTATCCGCGGCACAATGCGATTCCTTTATTCTTGACTTGATCGTTTTCAACTCATCGGGGAAAAGGCCCATTCAGGCAGTCCCGGACGTTACCCCAGCATGACTCGTTCCTCTGGGTATTCATACTCCAGACCGCCCTGATTCGTCCGACTGAGAGCGAGCAACAGAGTCAACGGGCCGATACGTCCCAGAAACATTGTCACCATAATGACGATTTGAGAGGGAGGAGACAACTCCGCTGTTAAGCCAGTGGAGACACCGACTGTCCCGAACGCGCTCGTCGCTTCGTACAGAATATCGATGAATTCCCCCGGTCTGTTTTCAAAGATTGTCAGTAACAATGTCGTTAACATGACTGTCATGACGCCCACCGTCACGATGGTAAGCGCTCGCTTAACTGATTCGTCAGGCACGGATCGACCGGCCCATTCGACTCTCGGGCGTCCCCGATAGATCGACACCAGACTTAATCCAATCAACATAAAGCAAACCACTTTAATCCCCCCTCCCGTTGAACCAGGCGAGGCGCCAATAAACATCAATCCGATGGAAACTAACTTAGACGAGGTTTGCATCTCCCCTAAATCAACCGTATTAAATCCGGCGGTGCGCATCGTGACCGACTGAAACCAGGCATCTGCCCACCGGTGCCCCAGCGGGGAACTCCCTTCGCTCGCCAGTGATTCCAAGAAGAAAAAACTGAACGTACCCGCCAGCAGCAGTAAGGAAGTTCCAACCAACACGAGACGAGAAGAGAGGGTCAACCGAGTTTTTTGTTTGGATATCGAGAACAATGGAGTTCGCTCAATATCCCAGTACTTGGACTTCAAAATCAGTACGAGATTATAGATCACGGAGAACCCAATTCCGCCGCAGATAATGAGTGCTGCCATCCCCCCCCACACCTGCCAGCGTTCCCCCATTCCGAGCAAGCCATCATCCTGAAGCGAGAATCCTGCATTACAAAAAGCGCTGACAGCATGAAACAGACTGTAGAAAGACTGCTCTCCTAAAGGTCGATCGCTCCATAACCCGGAAATGGCAACAGCACCAATCAACTCTGCCATAAGCGTAAACAGCAGGATCGTTAATAACAGTCGTTTTAGATCACTCAAGCCGTTTGATTCCAGCATCTCTCCCATCGTGGCGCTTTGTCGCACATGGATAGATCGTCCCGAGGCCACCGCCAGTAGCGCTCCCCAAGTCATGATTCCCAATCCCCCAATTTGAAACAGGGACAGAATCACCACTTGCCCGAACGTCGACCAGTAGCTTCCCGTCGGCACCACAATTAATCCCGTCACGCAACTGGCACTGGTGGAAGTAAAGAGGGCTGTTATAAACGGGGCGCCTATTGGGTCAGCGAGTTCGGGAGGTTGAGCACGGGAAACAGGCAACATCAATAAGCCCGTTCCCACGATAATGAGAAACAGAAAAGAACCGCCCAACAGAATTGCCGGATTATTTCCTGTTCTGGAAAGCCGGTTCACCGTATGGAGTAAACGCCAGATCCCTCGAAATACGAGACAGAATTCAGTCCAGAAAATCGCAAGGTGCCAGTCTGTATCGATCTGACTGAACAAACCAATCGATTGCCGCACTCCTCCGCCAATGAACGCCAGTCCGATCAGCCAGACGAGACTGGCAAGAAAATGGATGCGATGCTGGCTCAAAAAACTTTTGCGAACACGACTGAAGAAATATCGAATGGTCACGGAGAACGTAATCATCAACATGCACAGCAAAACCAGCACGTTGATCTCTCGTGTATTCGCCTCTGAAAAACGAGCTAGTCCGTGATGGATTACGACGGCCAGCATGCCCACGACCTGCGACGTCGCCTGCAGCCAACGTAACGCTTCCGTCAACCGGGGGTATAAGGTAGGTTCATCAAGGAAATGGTTGGACCCGGTATTGGCCATACGATGGGGATTTTCGAGCTAAACAGTAAGAGATTACGGTGATCACCCTATGCTATCCAACATGCCCCCTCTTTATCAACAACAGGCGAAAGCCTAGAGTCTCAGTCGCGAGCAGTTATTAAAATAGGTTCTCAGCCCCGCTGTGCAAAATAGCCGGGAACTCATTATCATACGTCCGTCGATTCCACCTCTATATTCCTGTAGACAAGATGGCTGCCCGATGCTGAAGGATTTTTCAAAGGAGAGTCTCAGTTACGATCCGATTCACGGTTACATCCCTTTCATTTCCCCGAATGATTTAAAGGGAGACGAGGTTTCGGAACAGGAGATCATCGATCACCCCTGGGTGCAGCGAATGCGATATATTCACCAACTGCAGACTGCCTGGTGGGTATTCCCTTCTGCCGAGCATATGCGTTTCCAGCATGTCCTGGGAGCGATGCACCTCTCCAGCAAAGCGATCGAACTCTGGTATGATTCCCTCTGCGAAAGCTGCGCGAATGTCCCTTCGCGCCCTTACGTCGAGAGTCTGGTCCGTATGGCGGCCCTGCTGCATGATGTGGGCCACGGCCCATTCGGTCATTTCTTTGATGATCACTATCTCGCCCAATTCAACATTACGCACGAGATCATCGGTGCCCATATTATTGAACACGAATTGGGCGACCTGCTCCGTGGTATTCGCCGGAACCCCAACGGTCATCTTCAGCCACTTGAAGAGCTGGAACCGAGACAGATTGCCTGGTTGATCTGTCGACCTAAACCGGACAATGACGCGAGCGAAGGACAACCGGACTGGTTGAAGAAGTTGCGTTCTCTGTTCAGCGGTATCTATACCGTCGATAACATGGACTTCGTACTTCGCGATGCTTACATGTCAGGATACAACACGCGAGCGTTTGATATTTCCCGTTTGATGTACTACAGCTTTTTCACTCCCAGTGGTTTGACGATCCACTGCCGCGGCTTGCCAACCCTGATCAACTTCATCGAAACGCGGGCAAATCTGTTTAAGTCGATCTACTTTCATAGAACCGTCCGCGCATTCGATCTCGCCCTGGAAGACCTCTTCGGACCGACGATGGAGGCCCTCTTCTCCGGGAATCCGCTAGAAAACCTGGATGACTATCGTCAGTTGACAGAATCTTCCTTCATGGTTGATGTACAGCGACTCAGCCGAAGCGACGACCCAGAGCGAAAAGCATTGGGGCATCGGTGGGAAGATCTGCTTTCCCGACGAGTCACCTGGAAGCTGGCTGCCGAGCGTATGCTCAACTTCCATTCGACTCAGTCGGAACGGATGACGATTTTTTCCGCTCCCGATTTGATCGAACGGCTCATTCGGGAACGTCTCTCTCACGAGATGAAAACGATTCCACTCAAAATTGATGTGGCCCGTCACTATCATCGCCCCAGTGGAAAACTCCCTACTGGTGGACAGAACTTCATGCTGGACCCGAACGTTGGAGTACCACAGGTGCTTAATGACGACGAGCTGTTTCATTCGCTGCCTGTCAGCTTTCTCATTTTCCGTATCTATTCGCTTGAGCACGATCATGACGGCGCCATTCACCGCGCGCTCGACCTGCTGCTGGGCGAAACGGGCGACACCAAGACGAATATGTAACCCACCAGATTCGCCCAAGCACCCGATTAGCGACTTGATCCGACGAAGTCTGGTCGTGCCGGTTGTAGGACTATTTGGCTTGTTGAAATCACCGATTGCATAGAAATACCGGTCTGTTGCTTTTTTGAACCGGTAGCCCCATCAACCTGACCTATATCCCTTTAGGTAGATATTCAGGAATTGATGGTCGCGTTTAATCCCCCGGTGATCCAACCCGATCTCGAAAGGGAGAAAACGCTTATCTGCACTTGAGTAAACTCTATCAATCCGGGCCAGATCCTCCCTGCTTCGGTCGAATACCTTGGGTTCAAATGGGCAAGATGCCCAAAGAGTGCGGATATTTCCAATGGTGAGAGTCTCACCGGAATTTCCTGCCAGAACCCCCCTCAGAGACAATTTGAAACTAGCGCTTACAAGTTACCTATTCGATAAATGAACTAGCACATGGACCGTAAATCCAGACAGATGTGTGTCTGCAAGTGACAGCCGGTCGATGAGTCAAATTGTTTGGTTTTATCCAAACGAGGAGTCTAACAAACGATGAAGAAAATCCTGTTGGTGGATGATTCTCGCGCGGTCCGTCTCGTATCGCGAAAGATAGTGTCCAATATGGACTTGGAAGCTCTGGAAGCAGAACATGGCGCCGAAGGCCTGGAAGTGGTGAAAGCCAATCCGGACATCGACGTAGTTCTGCTCGACTGGAACATGCCTGTTATGGATGGGCTGACCTTCTTGAAAGAGCTTCGAAAACTCGACCTGCCCAAACAACCGATCGTCGTAATGTGCACCACCGAGAATGAGATGGAACGTATCGTGGAAGCGATGCAGAACGGTGCCGATGAGTACATTATGAAACCTTTCACCGAAGATATTATTCGGGAAAAACTCCAGGAAACAGGAATTCTGTGATCCAATCGAACATACGAGTGTTAATCGTGGATGACTCTGCAGTCATTCGCGGGTTGTTAGCACGTGCCCTGCAAACGGATTCAGGGATTGAAGTCACTGGAACATCTATGCATGGTGAAGCGGCTCTCTCATTCCTGAAACGGAATGAAGTGGATGTCGTCCTGCTGGATGTAGAAATGCCGGTGATGGACGGTCTGACGACTTTGCAGGAGATCCAAAAGCAATACCCAGACGTCCATGTCATCATGGTTTCTTCCTATACGATGGCAGGAGCGGAGGACACGGTCTCTGCCCTTTCAATGGGAGCAGCGGGTTGCGTTGCGAAACCGATCTCCAATTCGCCTTCGGAGAGTATAAGGCAATTGAGCACAGAACTGCTCCCTATGGTGAAATCCCTGGGACAGTCACGTTTGCGAAAATCAACAACACCAGTTTCAGTTCGACGGGATACCATTGTCCAAAACAATAGCAATGCGGGCCCCATGGTCACTCCGCAACTTGTTGTTATTGGAACCAGTACAGGAGGGCCTCAGGCTCTGCGTACAGTGCTGACTGGACTACCGAAAGATTTTCCGCTACCAATTCTTATCGTTCAGCATATGCCTCCCATGTTTACTCCTATGCTGGCGAAACATATTGCTCAGGATACCGGGCGTCCGGCTAAAGAAGCCGAACATAATGAACCGATTCAACGTGGCGTGACATATGTCGCCCCAGGGGACTTCCACATGGAAGTCAACAAGCTGGGTGATCGAATGGTCCTGCAGTTGAATCAGAAAGAACCGGAACATTATTGTCGTCCCTCAGTAAACCCTCTCTTCCGTACCGCGGCCTCCTGGTACCGGAATAAAGTCCTCGGCGTGATGCTCACCGGGATGGGAGAAGATGGAATCGAAGGAACCAGAACATTAGTGGAAAACGGGGGCTACATGATGGCCCAAAACGAAGCCACCTGTGTTGTCTATGGGATGCCTCGCGCCGTTGTCGACGCAGGCCTGGCCAAACAGATTCTGCCAATCGATTCCGTCGCCGACGAAATCGCCAAACATTGTGCTGTAGCAGTAAAGGTATAATACCGTGGATCCCGTACATTACGACTACCTCGCCAGTTTTCTGCTCGGTGCCTCCGGACTTAGTCTGGGTAACAACAAAGAGTACCTGCTGGAAAGCCGCTTAATTCCCCTGGCCCAAAGTATGGGCTGGAATGGAATTCCGGAACTGATCACTCAACTACGACTGGGCCGGGACAAAAACCTCGAAGATGCCGTCGTCGAAGCGATGACTACCAACGAGACATCATTCTTCCGTGATAAAAAGCCGTTTGAAGTGATGACTTCGCACATCTTCCCGGAACTGGTCAAAAGCCGCGCCACTCGACGAACGATTCGTATCTGGTGCGCCGCAGGAGCAACCGGTCAGGAACCTTACAGTATCGCCATGACTATTCTGGAGAACTTTCCGGAACTGCGCAACTGGCACATCGAAATGCTGATCACGGATATTTCACAGCAGGCTTTGGGGCGGTCCAAAGAAGGTGTCTACAGCCAGTTTGAAATTCAACGCGGCCTTCCCGTTAAACTTCTGATGAAACACTTCGAACAGAATGACAAAGGTTGGAAGGTTAAAGAAGACCTAAAAAAAGGGATGCGTTGGGAGCGATTCAATTTGCTCGACTCGTACAATCGTTTTGGTGTCTTCGATTTGATCATGTGTCGAAACGTATTAATCTACTTTGAAAACAAAACCAAAGGGGATATCCTGGATCGAATGTCCAAACAATTGGCCTCTGATGGATACTTGATGCTGGGCTCTGCTGAAACCATTCTCGGAATCACCGAAAGCTACCAGAAAATCCCAGGCCTCGAGAGTGGCGTCTACGAAACCATCCAGGGAAAAGTAGGAGCTACTCGATAACTCGAGTCTGAATTAATTCAAATAGCATAATTCAAACGAAGCCACGTTTATCGCGTGGCTTCGTTTTTTTTGTGAACGCTACCAAACCGGCTGTTGTCCTCCTGGTATCCCTCCAATTTGTTTTCCGCCTGAATTCCTCATAGGTCTCTTCATTTCACCGAGGATTCCGAGCCACATAGACCCCAGATGGTCTGATTTATCAAAATCCCCGAAATAGGCTGGCAGCGAACGTTGACGTCCTCATTAAGGCAATTATAAACGAATGTTTTGTCGACAATAATGTCCACAGCAATCGGGCGTAGGTAACATCTGCTCGTTGGTGAGGATCGGTACTGGATTAAATACTCTCTGATCTGTGAGCTTTCGATATGAGTGAACGCATTATCAACTTTTCCGCTGGTCCGGCTGTTCTCCCCGAGCCTGTTTTGAGTCAAGCCCGGGAAGATCTTTGGTCTCTGGACGGAACTGGTATCGGTGTGATGGAACATTCTCACCGGGGAAAAGCATTTCTGGCGGTTTACGAGAAAACGGTTGCTCTTTGCCGCGAACTTGCCTCGATCCCAGACAACTACAAAGTCCTGTTCCTGCAGGGCGGTGCCTCTTCACAGTTCTTCACGATTCCGATGAACTTCCTGGCTCAGGACAAAACAGCCGATTACCTGATCACGGGGTCCTGGTCCAAAAAAGCAATCGCGGAAGCGAAGTCTTTCGGAACAGCGCACACAGCTTCCAGCAGCGCCGACAAGAACTTCAATTACATTCCCAAAGAGATCAAGTACAGCGATACCCAAACATACGTACACTTCACTTCCAACAACACTATCTTTGGAACGGAGTACGCCAGCGAACCGGAGAATCCTGCGGGCTCCTTTCTTGTCTGCGATGCCAGTAGTGATATCTTCTCTCGCCCTTTGGACATCTCCAAATATGGCATCGTCTACGCCGGGGCCCAAAAAAATCTAGGACCAAGTGGTGTGACTCTGGTGATCATCCGCGACGATTTGATCGAACAGGGAGCATCCGATATCCCCACCATGCTGCAATACCGTACGCATGCGGAAAACGATTCGATGTTCAACACGCCCCCCACGTTCGGCATCTATATCATGGGACAGGTTTTCAGTTGGATTAAAGATCAGGGCGGACTTTCGGCCATCCAGAAATTAAACCAGCGTAAAGCCAATAAGCTGTACGGATATCTGGATTCCAGTAAGTTGTTCCAGGGAACAGCCGAAGTCGATAGCCGATCCATGATGAACGTCACCTTCGTAACCGGCAACGAAGACCTCGACAAAAAGTTCATCTCTGAAGCGACGGCAGCTGGCCTCGACGGACTAAAAGGACACCGCAGCGTAGGCGGAATGCGTGCCAGTATTTACAATGCATTCCCTGAAGCAGGAATTGACAAATTGGTCGAATTCATGACTGCATTCGAAAAATCAAATGGTTGATATTAATCAGTATCGCTGACAAATTGAAAACCCCTGATTGACATCACGTTGTTAATCAGGGGTTTTTGTTTGGGAAATGCTACACGTTCTTCTTAGAATGAAACTCTTCATTCCCCCTGTCGATCGCTCAGAGAAAGTCCCAACCCCATGCCGTTTGATGATCAGGTCGACGTCGGAATTGTCGTAGCACTCGAGCGAGAGATTAGTTTGTTTCTCTTCCGACATCCCGAACACGAACGCCAATCGGGCAAGCAGGCTGTTTTTCTTCAAACTGAGGTTGGAGAAAAAGTTGTTGGAATCGCCATTACAGGACCGGGTCAGGAACGTGCCGAAGCTGGAACGCGCGCCCTCTGCGAAGCCATGCATCCCCGCTGGATCATCTCTGCCGGATATGGAGGAGCCCTGTTACCGCAACAAAAGGTAGGGGATGCCGTCTTCATTGAAGACATTGTTACCTCCAATGATCTACACGTTCAATTGGGAGGCAATTATGCTTTCGCAGATTCCACTGACTCAGATAAATTTTCACAGCAAATCAATGGGGAACGACTTCGAGCAATGCGAGGCCGCCTGTTTTCTGGCGACGACATGGTAACGACAAAGGAGGAACGGTCCCTTCTGGCCGAGAAACACAACGCTGACGTTGTCGATATGGAAACAGCCGCTGTTGTGAAGGTCGCCCGCGAGTGGCATCTTCCAGTACTGGCACTCCGCGCCATCACTGATGATCTGGAAACGGAACTTCCCCCGGAAATCGCCTCCATGCTGGAGAAAGAAGGAGCCTCACGCTGGGGAACAATCGCAACCTCTCTCTGGAAAAAACCCCGGTTGTCTAAAAACCTGTGGGAACTGAAACAGAACTCGCTTGCCGCCTCTGAAACAATCGCGATCGGTGTTGAGTATTTGATATCCAATTTGCCTCCTTCAACAATCAAATCCACTGAGCCACCTTCAGACGATTAACTCAGTGATGGGGCTCGATTGCATATCGCCTACTCATTCGGTTACATAGAGATATTACCGGGAAAAGTAATCGATTCTTATTCCTCCCTCTGCCCTCATTTCCGCCTGATTAATTCACGGCCAGAGGCAACGTTTACTTCACATCAGAAAGATCAGCACCAATGCGCGAATGGCTGTTATCCGAAGTTAATTATCAGCATGTCAAAGAGAATCCCTACCAGGTAGCAGTACTCCCCATTGGCGCGACCGAACCGCACAATCTGCATTTACCGTACGGAACTGACACCATTCAGGTAGAGACGATGGCGGCACGAGCCTGCGAACGGGCCTACAAAAAAGGTGGCAAAGTGATCATGCTTCCTCCGTTGCCTTACGGTACGGAAACGAACATGATCGAGTATCCGTTTGCAATGAATCTGCAACCTTCGACGATCCTCAATGTCATCTCTGACTTCTGCGAAGCTCTCGAAACTCAGGGAATTTACAAGCTGGTCATCGTGAATGGTCACGGTGGCAACGACTTCAAGCCTCTCCTCCGAGAGTTGCTGGTGCAGACGGAAGTGAATCTCTTTTTGTGTGATTGGTTTCGCGGTATTGCGGCCGATGCCGTTCCGGAGATTTTCGAACAACCGGGAGATCACGCTGATGAGGTCGAAACTTCTCTCGTCATGGCGATCCGCCCCGAACTTGTCGGTAAAGATCCTGACACAGGGAAACTCATTGCGGACGATGGCAGTACCCGTGCCAGCCGTTTCGAAGCGGTCAACAAAGGATGGGTGTCGATCTCTCGTCCTTTCGGTTTACTCACAACTAACACCGGTTCAGGAAATCCTCACGCCGCCACTCCTGAGAAGGGTGAAAAGTTACTCAACCTGATTGTGGAACGATTGGGCGATTTCCTGTTTGACCTCTCAGAAGCCGATATCGATATCGACTTTCCTTTTGAATCACGAAACTGATGTTCTCTGAAACTGATCTACTCTAAAATTGAGTCGCAGCAGTGCAGCATTAATGTGCTGTATTGAAAAGTTGGCATAGAAGATAACATCATTAATCATCGAGAGCTTTCAACATCTGTCCTGAAAGAGATTCCACCATGCACCGATCATCGCTACTTCCCGTTCTGTTTTTTCTGCTCCTTTGTTTGTTTGCGAATACCTCCCAACAAGCGATAGCAGAAGAAGGTTACGAACTGGTCGAAAACGTTCCTTACCGGCAAGACGATGAACTGACCGAATATATGCAGGAACGTTGCCGGTTGGACATCTATCACCCGATAGAGAAAACCGGTTTTGCGACGGTCGTCTGGTTTCATGGTGGAGGATTACGTGCGGGAAATAAGTATCTTCCCGACCAACTAAGGGAAAAAGGCATTGCAGTCGTGCCCGTCAATTACCGGTTGCACCCCAAAGTAAAATCACCCGCCTATATCGACGATGCTGCCGCAGCTGTTGCCTGGGTATTCAAGAATATCGAATCGTACGGAGGTGACCCGAAGAAGATTTTTGTCAGCGGTCATTCGGCTGGTGGTTACCAGACAAGCATGATCGGTCTCGATAAAAAGTGGCTACAGAAGTACGACCTCGATGCCAATGAGATTGCCGGTTTAATTCCTTTCAGCGGCCATAGCATCACCCATTTCACGGTTCGTAAGGAAATGGGCATCGATAAAAATACGCCGCTCATTGACGACATGGCCCCGCTTTCTCATCTGAGGAAGGACGCTCCACCCATCCTCATTATCACCGGGGATCGTGAGTTGGAACTATTGGGCCGTTACGAAGAAAATGCCTATATGTGGCGAATGCTGAAAATCGTGGGACACCCTGATGTGAAACTGGAAGAGCTGGAAGGTTTCACCCATGGCGGAATGAATCAACCTGCGCAGTTACTGCTATTAGACTTCATGAAGAAACATAGCAAGTAAGATCAGTGTTGCGACGAACTTTAGCAGACGTCCCTAGCGGGACTCGGTCCATTCCGTGTCTTCGTACTTCTGCTGGGCCAGTTCGCGAATCTCATCCTTGGGTAAGTCGTATTCGGCAGCAGAGGCACCCCACTCTTCTGTTAAAGCAGATCGGATTGCCTCACGCTCCAGAGGGAGATTCGTCATGAATTCAAGATGGGTGCGACCAGACCGATATTCGGGTTCTCGTTCCGGTTTGGTCAACAAACGAGCCGCTTGTTCCAGTGGAAAACCATACAAAATAGTGCCGTGATGGAGGCAGTTATTCTTGATCCAGCGCTGCGAGTTTCCGGAGAATTTTAAACCACCCACGGTCAAATCGCTGATACCAGCCAGTTCGATTCGGTCTTCTTCTAGTAAGCGGAGTTGCAAACTTTGCCCGATGCGATTGAGGATGAACTCAATCGATTCTTTGATTCCAGGATGTTCAGTGAACGGGATTAGCAGGGAAAACACGAGACACCCAGGGCCTAGTAAAACAGTTCCCCCTCCGGACATGCGCCGGATCACGGGAACCTGTTCCTTGCGGCAGGCGTCGTAATCGACGTTCAGTCCCAGTTTATTGCCACGCCCGACAATCACTGCAGGAAACGGAAGCTCCCATAGTCGCAACGTAGGGGGGATATCACCTGTGGCGAGCATCTTCAGCAGTATCTCGTCCAGTGCCAGGTTTTCCTGCGGAGAAGGCAATGTCGATTCGAGCAGGTGGAATATCATTTTATCCATGCACGAACAGTCCTTGCCTGAAGAAACAGTTTATCACTTCGGATCTTATCCAAGATCTAAAAGGAATTCGCTCTCAATATTAACGCCATTCCTAGAAGTGGATTGCGCGGCCATCAACAGCCATTGCTGCTTCTTTCACAGCCTCAGCCAAGGTCGGATGGGCGTGGCAGCAGCGGGCCAGGTCTTCGGCGCTTGCACCAAATTCCATGGCGACAGCTGCTTCCGCAATTAAGTCACCCGCATGGGGTCCGAGAATGTGAACCCCCAAAAGTCGGTCAGTCGTATTATCGGCCAGGATTTTGACGCGGCCTTCAGTATGCCCAATTGCCCGAGCCCGCCCGTTCGCCAGGAATGGGAAAGACCCTTTCCGATAAGCGACGCCGTCTTGCAGCAGCTGATCTTCAGTTTTACCCACGGCGGCGATTTCGGGACTGGTGTAAGCAATCGAGGGGATCGCGTTGTAGTTAACGTGCCCATAGCCAGTAACGATTTTTTCGACGCAGGCGATTCCTTCTTCTTCGGCTTTGTGAGCTAGCATCGCTCCGCCAATGACATCGCCTACGGCAAACACATTCGGAACAGAAGTGGCATAGCTACCATCGACAGGAATGAATCCTCGCTGAGCCAGCTCAACTCCGATCGTATCCAATCCGAGATTTTCTGTGTTTGGTTTTCGGCCTACAGCCATCAGCACGCGATCACAATTAATCGGGTCCTGGCCGTCGACCTCGACGACGCATCCCTTTTTATTGGCCGACGCTGCGGTCACTTTAGCGCCCAATTGGAACGTGAGGCCCTGCTTCTCGAAAACCTTCTGAGCTTCAGCTGCGATTTCGGCATCTGTTCCCGGACAAATCCGATCCAGGTATTCAAGAACAGTCACTTTCGAGCCAAGACGATTCCAAACAGTGCCCAATTCGACGCCGATGTATCCTGCACCAATCACGACGAGATGTTGAGGAACATCCGTGTATTCGAGGGCTTCAGTGCTGCTGGCAATCTTGTCACCATTGAACTCAATTCCGGGCAGCGATGAGGGGACTGAACCCGTCGCGATGAGAATATTTTTCCCTTCGACTTGCACTGTCTCTTTGTCGTTAGTCACTTCAAGCGAATTAGGGCCGGTGAACTTGGCATGACCCATGTATCGTTTAATTTTATTCTTGCGAAACAGCCCGTCAATTCCACCGACCAGCATCTGTACGACGTTTTTGCGGTGGGCTTGCATCTTTTCGAGATCTAGTTCGAGCTTGCCAGTTTTGATTCCAAATCCGGCGAACTCTGTTTCCGCGGCGCGGTATTTTTCGCTCGTTTCGAGCAGTGCTTTACTCGGAATACAGCCTACGCGCAGGCACGTTCCGCCCAGAGCTTTTTCTTTTTCGATACAGGCAACATTCAAACCCAATTGAGCGGCTCGAATGGCTGCAACGTATCCCCCGGGACCAGCTCCAATGACGACCAGATCGTGTTGACTCATGACTTAGTTTACTTCACTATTTTATTCTGACAGTAAAAAGGAAGAGAAGCCGTCCTCACGGAGCACGGCGTTCTCTGGTGGAGCCCTCTTGTTCTCACTGGAAGGTCAGAAGGGTCCTGTTTTTATCTGATTCGTATTTATCAGACTTCCATCAGCATGCGAGCCGGGTCTTCAACGACTTCTTTGATGCGTCGGAGGAAGCTCACCGCTTCTTTACCATCGACCACGCGATGGTCGTAAGTCAGGGCGACATACATCATCGGGCGAATGACGACTTCTCCGTTCACAGCAACGGGACGGTCGACAATGCCGTGCATTCCAAGCACACCGGACTGAGGCGGGTTGACGATCGGAGTCGACAATAGAGAACCATAAACGCCACCGTTGGTGATGGTGAAGGTTCCCCCCTGAAGTTCATCCAAACCAATTTTGTTCGCCTGAGCTCGTTTGGCGAATTCAGCGATTGTCAGTTCGATCTCAGCAAAGCTGAGCCGCTCGGCATTGCGAATAATAGGGACGACTAACCCTTTACCACCACCGATAGCGACGCCGATGTCGTAGTAGTTGCGGTAGACCAGGTTTTTATCGCGAAGTTCCGCGTTGATTTGCGGGAAGGCATTCAATGCGTCAATCGTTGCTTTAACAAAGAAGGACATGAATCCGAGCTTGATACCGTACTTCTTAACGAATGTATCCTGATACTGTTTACGAAATGCCATCACATTGGCCATATCAATTTCGTTGAACGTCGTCAGCAAGGCAGCATTATGTTGAGCCGAGACAAGCCGTTCGGCAATTCGCTGCCGAATGGGGCTCATGGGGACGATATCTTCATGTCGTCCGGCCTGACCATTAGTCGAGGAATCTGCAACCGCCGGACGATGACTGAGGACGTCTTCTTTTAACAGACGACCACCCGGACCTGTCGCTTTGACATCGCCTGCAGACAGGCCTTTTTCAGCCAGTAGTCGTTCTGCTGCGGGCATCACGCGAGTGCCACCATTTCCATTGCCACTACCCGAGTCTGAAGCCGAAGCGGCAGCGGGCTCTGATTTGGATGAGGTTTGCGCACTCTTGGAGCCTCCGGAATCGCTGGAACCTTCATCAGACCCAGCCGGTTTCTCGGCAGGTTCCATGTAGCCGATGACTTCCCCAACGGAAGCTTGCTCGCCTACTTTTTTGAGGATCTCAGTAATGATACCGTTAATCGGAGCAGGTACGTCAAAGGTCGCTTTATCTGTTTCCAGTTCAACGACATTGGCGTCGGCGTCCACATACGATCCTTTTTCCGCGTGCCAGGCACCGATGTGGACTTCCGTGATGGACTCCCCGACGGCGGGGACTTTCAGTTCGACAGCCATAAGTTGCACTGCCTCTCCATAGATTTGGGATTAATTTTTACTGGTGTAGGAACACTGTTCTGAGTGGCTTTCAGGCGACTTGACGCGGGACCTGACCGTTGTATTTCGTCAGATTGCAGTATCGTGTGAAAGCTCGTTTTGTTTCAAGGTTGTAGAACGATGTTTCGAAGGTTAGTCGGGAGCTGGCCAGAATTTACAGAAGTCCTGGAATGCCGCTTCTAGTAGTGATGCCTGCTCCATGTCGTGAGACTTCTTCGAACCTGTTGCCGGACTGGCTGAAGCAGGACGCTGCAAACCGGCGAATGGAAGTCGTTCAAACAACTTTTCGCCGAAATGAATTCGCATGAACCGCCACGCGCCCATGTTCTCAGGTTCTTCCTGAACCCAGTACACAGGTGTGTTGTCCGGATACTCTTTTAACGCCTGTTTCAATTCACGTTGCGGTAATGGATACAGTTGTTCAACGCGAATAATATGCACGTCGTTGTGTTCATTCTCGCGACGCTGCTGGAGCAGGTCGTAATAGATTTTTCCGCTGCATAACAAGATTCGGCGGACCTTATTGGGAGGTTCGATCCCTTCGACGCGGTCTGGAATGACTTTCTGGAACCCATCGTTCGCTAACTCTTCCAGAGTCGAGACTGCTTCTTTATGTCGCAGCAGACTTTTCGGTGTCATAACGATCAACGGTTTCCGCCATTTGCTTAACATCTGACGACGAAGCATATGGAAGAACTGCGAGGGAGTAGTGGGAACCACAATCTGCATATTATCTTCGGCCGCCAGCATCAGGTATCGTTCCAGGCGAGCCGAAGAGTGTTCTGGTCCCTGCCCTTCGAATCCGTGAGGCAACAGGACCACCAAGCCACTTAAGCGTCGCCATTTTTCTTCGGCACTGCAAATAAACTGGTCGAAGATGACCTGAGCTGCGTTACTGAAGTCGCCGAACTGGGCTTCCCAGATTGTTAAACCACTCGGACAGTCCAAGCTGTATCCGTAATCAAATCCGAGGACGCCCGCTTCGGACAGGGCGCTGTTGTAGATATTCACATTGCCGGGAAACTTCGCCACGTTTCTCAGTGGCATGTATCGGTTTCCCGTGTTGTAGTCGTGCAGAACCGCATGCCTGTGGCTGAATGTCCCTCGTTCGACATCCTGACCGCTCAGTCGAATTCGGTATCCTTCGCGGGCTAACGACCCAAAGGCAATTGCTTCGCCGGCACCCCAGTCGAGTTCCGTTTCGCCCGCTGCCATTTTGGCCCGTTGTTCCAGCAGGCGGATAATTTTGGGATGTGGCGTGAAGTCATCAGGGTAGGTCGTTTGACGTTGCAGAATATCGGACAATTCCTGAACAGGTAGCCCTGTTTCGGCATCGTCCTGATGGGGTTGAAGTCCACCGTAGTAGCCGCCCCAGATACCACCTCCGGTATCGTGTTTGTGAACGTAATCGTCACTACGTGCGATGCTCAATTCGACTTCCAACTGCTCGCGGCGTTGTTCCACAATATAAGTAGCTTCGTTTCGGGTGATCTCACGAAGTTGCAAGAGCTTCTCAAGATAACCTTCAAAGACGTTTGGCCGCTCATTAATGCGACGATACAGCACCGGCTGCGTGAAGGAAGGCTCGTCTCCTTCGTTGTGCCCCCGTCGACGGTAGCAATACATATCGATTACGACGTCACGTTTGAATTTCTTACGGAAATCCATTGCCAGTGATACGACCTGGGCGACGGCCTCCGGGTCTTCACCGTTGACGTGGAAGATCGGAATCTGCAGCATTTTGGCGACGTCGGTCGCATAGGTCGTTGAACGACTGTCTTCGGGAGAAGTGGTGAACCCGATTTGATTGTTGACGACGACGTGGATCGTTCCACCAGTTCGATAACCGCTTAATTCACTCAGGTTCAGGGTTTCCTGAACAATCCCTTCGCCAGCGAACGCGGCGTCGCCGTGAATGAGAATGCACATCGTGGAGGACTTCGCACCAGGACCGAACTGGTCTTGCTTGGCTTTCACGCGACCTAGAGCGACCGGGTTCACGAACTCCAGGTGTGAAGGGTTGAAACAAAGTGTCAGGTGCACCTTGTTTCCTTTGGTGGAGACCCAGTCATGGCTGTAACCGAGGTGATACTTCACATCGCCGCGTCCCATGTTCAGTTGGGGGTCGCGATCTTCAAACTCCCGGAAGATGTCACGGGGGCTTTTACTCATGATATTGTGAAGCACATTCAAGCGACCACGATGCGCCATTCCGAGGACAATCTCGTGGACGCCGTCATCGCTAGACCGCTCAATGGCCATATCGAGCAGCGGAACAAGCGTTTCCGCTCCTTCGAGCGAGAAACTTTTGGCTCCAATGAATTTTTTCTGAATGAATTCTTCAAAGACGATCGCGTCACTCAGTTTTGTGAGGATGCGGATCTGTTCTTCTTTATCGAGACGGAGGTGATTCGCCGTCCGTTCCATCTTGTCCTGCAACCATTCCCGCACACTCAAACTGTCGATGTGCATGAACTGTACACCGATGGAACGGCAGTAGGTATTCCGCAGCCATTGAACCATCTCGCTCAGCGTACGGACTTCAGGGCCACCGAACCAGGAGGTGGAGAAGCGGCTTTTATAATCTTCTTCTGTAAATCCGTAGAAAGCAGGATCGAGTTCGGCTGGCTCGGGACGCTTCCGTCCCAATGGGTCGAGCGAAGCCATAATATGGCCTCGAACTCGGAAGTTACGAATCAACTGGTCGAGGCGTTCCTGTCGACCGGCAACTTCCATCTTCTTGGAACGACTGGGGCGTACTCCGGAACTTTCCGCACCGGTAGGATTAAAAATGCTCCGCGGATTGAAGCGTGGTCCTATCTGGAAGTTTTCCTGCGGTTGAAGAACCGAGAAATAGTTTTGCCAGTCTTCCGGAACCGAACCTGGATTCGCCAGATATTGTTCGTACAGTTGTTCTACGAACAGCAGGCTCTGAACGTCGAGATCAGGAGCGTGACCGTTCGTCGGGGGAGCCGGAACAGTCTGTTTGCTTTCCGTAGGTGTCGAACTAGCCATGACAGGTGCTTTAACTCTTTGATTTAGGCATCAACGAGGAAATGAGCCGGAGTTTAAGGATTGATCGCTTAGAGATCTCACAATGAATAAATAATGTGATCCCACAATGCAGGAATAATCTCATTGCATATTCTGGCGAGATCTAAAACATGCTTTGAACATGAGCCATCCTTGGTCCTCTATCCATTTCTTTCGGCGATGGAATAGACGGATACGTCCCTATTCTTCGATTTCCTCAGGTGCTGGTAGGAAAAGTTGATTTGTCTACTTGTATTCTATTCAACCGTCACGGAAGAGACCAATTTTGAGGGTGAGAGAAATGATGTCGAGTAGGTCATTGGCGAAAAGTGTGATTAGAGGGTGCTTGTTAATGTCGTCGACAGAAACGGGAATCATTTCTGTCAGGATGTTTGAACATTATAAAGACTTCAGCTGATTTAGGTTAATTTCCGTTTGTATTTCAAATTGGTCTTACAAATTGATCTTAAAGGTAACAGGTTGATCCGAACGGTTTAAGGTTCCCCGGGGCCAATTCATGACGACAGGGATTTCCGAATGGAAATTCCGACTTCCGGATCAACCATTGCTGCTGTTGCCAGTTGAATAAAACTGGCTCCGGCATCTATGTATTGCTTAACATGCTGAGCAGTTCCGACACCACCCACGCCAATCACATCCATCTTTAAACCAAGGCGTTTGACTGCGTCAGAAAATAACTGTGTTTGATGTAATGAGGCGTTTCTGCAGGCGGACCCACAAATACCTCGCTTCTGTCCTTCGAACAATTCTTCGCCATTCTCCAGATTGAGGACTCGCACGGCGACACTGTTTGTCATCGCGCAGGCATTCACGGCGGGCGAAATAGACTTCACCAGGGCTTCGATCTCAGCTGGTTCCGTAGTGTGACCGACTTTGATTATTAGAGGTGTATCCCCGATCTGGTCGCGAATGGTGGCGGCAACCAGACCGGCAGCAGCGGGTTGTTGAAAGAGTTGACCATCGCACGTGGAAACGTTCGGACAAGAAAGGTTCGCTTCGATGGTATCGGCGCCACTTTCGACCGCCCATTTCGCACATTGAGCATAATCTGCGGCGAGGTCTTCCAGGCTGAAACCGGGCTGGTCAGTTCCCACAACCGAAACATTCAGGAGTTTACCAGTGGGAAGTTGATCGCGTGTTTCTTCGACATCTTTTCGCCAGACGTCGGGGGCCTTGGAAGGCATCCCAAAGGAAACGGCCCAACTTCCGTTCATTTGATTCGCTGTGGGAACGTTCGTTTCCGTTCCATTCACAGGACCTGTCTGCACCGGTTGCAAATTGGGAAGCGGATAGCAATTTCGCGTTCGGCTGCGGACAGTTTTGTATGTCAGGAGATCAAAACCAAGCGACGCGTAATATCGTACCCATCGACCGTTCAGCAGCGGTCCGGCAGCGATCCCCAGCGGTGAGTCGGCCCGTTTACCGCAAAAGCTCCATTCACCGGCAACCTTCGGAATCTCAAGATTCGTGACTTCATCCGGTGAATTCGCGTAATTCCAGTCGTAGGATTTATCTATCTGGTAACGGGGAAACATCACAATTCAGGGGTGAGAGGTCGTACGAGCGAAAACACTTGTTCGACTTGGATGAGATTGAGGCGCGCTGAATAGAATCTGCTATCCAGCTTGTGAAAACTCCATCTATGAGAACCGCCAACCGTTGGGCACTTGTTCGCGATAAATCGTTCTCGTTCAATGAATTCTAGCCCCGCCATTCCATTTTTTTAAGTTAGGACTGATCGGATTCCAGAAAAACTCCAGAATGCTCTGGAGGTTGGTTACTCCGTCAATTAACGAGCAGCTGGCTTTCTTTTTAAAAACGAGTCGCGGAATTCCACCCAGGTCACTTTCTGACGATAGGCGTCCAGGATGACGGCCAGCACAATTACCACACCAGTGACGATCCGTTGAAAATGAAACGACGTTCGCATCTGTACTAAACCGGAAGCCAGAATCGCAATGATCAATACACCCAGAAAGCTTTTGACGACGGATCCTCGCCCCCCAGTGAGGCTGGTTCCTCCAACCACTGCAGCAGCGATGGCTGTTAATTCATGTCCGACGCCTACCGCGGGATCTGCTGAGCCCATTCGCCAGACCTGAAAGAGACCCGCGAATCCGGCCATCAAACCGGCAATCACGAACACAGTGATCTTCAATGGTCGAGCATTAATACCGGAAAGCCGCACCGCTTCCTCGTTGTTCCCGATGGCGAACAGGTATCGACCGAAGACGGTTTTCGAAAGGATGACCTGGGCAATCACAACGAAAAGTATCGCAATTAAGAATGCGGGCGTAATCCCCAAACCCGGAATCGGCATTCCCAGTTTCTCCACAGCTCCACCTATATATTGTGTCTGTGAATTCGCAATCATCAGTTCGGCCCCCCGGGCAATTTCCAACATGCCCAAGGTGACGATGAAGGAAGGAATCCGCCAGCGTTCCGAAACAAACCCATTCAGGAATCCACAACATCCCCCTACGAAGACTCCGAGCGTCATTGCCAGCGAGATTGGCCAGTTCCACTGAACCGCCGCCACCCCTGTAACGACTCCACTCAAAGCGAAAACGGACCCAACAGACAGATCAATCCCGCCGATGATTAGCACGAACGTCATTCCAATCGCAAGCAGAGTGAATTCAGGAATCTGATTGGCCGTTTTGAACAGGTTGGGAAGCGTCCAGAAGTTTTCTGTTTGCGTACCAAAGAACAACATCATCAGGGCAATGACACCGAGCAGTCCGAAATAGTCTATCAACCCGCTCCAGCGTGAAGACTCGGAAGAGGATTTCATATTCAGACGGGCCTTAAACAGATCGAAGAGCGAATAAAACTTGACTTCGCCAGAGGAACAGAGAACTTATTCAGCAGCTTGACTTGCCGCGAGCGATTCTTGTGTCACCAGGTCAACGGGCGTCTCTTTGTCATCTGGTGTTCCACCCGATTCCAGAATTTCCAAGGCGTACTCAATTCCAAACACGGCGAGTTGGTCACCATGCTGATCCGCTGTCGCGAGAATATTGCCCGCCTTGATCGCTTCCTGAACCGCATTGATATTGTCAAACCCCACAATCTGCACCTGTCCCAGTTTGTCTGCGGAGCGGACGGCGGCCAACGTCCCAAGTGCCATACTGTCATTACTACAGAAGAAGGCCTTCAACCCAGGCTGCTGTGTCATGATGTCGCCGGCGACCTGATTCGCCCGGTCCATCTCCCATTGAGCACTCTGTGAGGAAACCAAGTTCAACCCGGCCGCTTCGATGGACTCCATGAAACCTGCTTTTCGTTGTTGCGCGTTGTACGCCGTCGGAATTCCCTCAAGCAGCGCAACTTCGTCCCCTTCCGCCAGCTTACCGGCGAGATAGTCACCTACTTCCTTCGCTCCTGCTTTATTGTCCGGTCCTACAAAAGGAATACTGATTTTCTGCTGAGTCAGGACTTCGGCATCGAGCTTGTTATCAATATTGATGACCACAATCCCCTGCTCTTGTGCCCGGCGACAAGCTGTGACGAGTGACTTTGAGTCTGCGGGAGCAATGACGATGGCATCCACCTGCTGCACCATCATCTCTTCGATGAGTTGCACTTGCCGACTGACATCGCGTTCATCTTTAATACCATCGACGAGCAGCTCGTACTGATCCGCATGTGCGGCCTGATGAGTCCGGGCCCCCTCGGCCATGGTAGAGAAAAACTCATTCGCCAACGACTTCATCACCAGAGCGATACGCGGCTTCTTTGGTTCATCGGAAGTGGAATCCGAAGTATCAGGACCGTCGGTACATCCTGTCATCATGAAGGAGAAGAGGATCAGCAGGAAAACCCACTTGAAGAGACTCTGACCGGGGATCGTTTTTGATTGAGCACACATGGATTCACTCCACTGAAGAAGACGGGGCATTTAAGAATAAGGGTATTTAATCAGAGTCTGGTTTGTTCTTTGAAGAGACGGTCGACTTCAGCCCGAGAAGGCATGGCAGGCTGAGCCCCAAGCTTCGTAGTTGCCAGGGAACCGGTGATGCATCCATATTGTACCGCATTCGCCAATGACTTTCCTTCGACCAATGCCACTGCCAGCCCCGCGTTGAAGGCGTCGCCAGCAGCAGTGGTATCCACCACGTTCACTTCCGGAGCTGTAATATGAGTGGCGTGTCCCGCTTCGTCAACAACCAGTGCCCCGTCGGCTCCTAATTTGATTACCACGGTTGATGCCCCCCGCCGCTGTAGTTCTTCCGCCGCGCGTTGGGCGTCTTCGGTCGTCGTGACGGTGAAACCAACCAACAGCTCTGCTTCCGTCTGATTGGGCGTCATGATATCAGCAACATACATCCGCGAACCCAATTGCTCTGCTGGCATGGGTGCTGGATCGAGCATGGTTAATACCCCTTGTTCCTGACAGCGTTCGAGTACAAGTTCGACCACCGGGTGTGGAATCTCCAATTGCAGCAAAACGAGATCGGCATCCGAAATGACGTTTTCCCAGGTATCAATATCGTCTGTCGTGATTTGTCCGTTTGCACCGCTCACGATCGTGATGCAGTTTTGCCCACTCTCTTCTACGCCAATCAGCGCTACTCCGCTGGACTGATTCTCGGAAACGAGTATCGAGGACGTCGCCACACCAGCTTCTTTCAGAGAGGACTGTAACACTGGTCCGAAAGAATCGTCTCCCAATCGGCCTAGCATGGTCGTCTCCGCCTTCAAACGGGTGGCCGCCACGGCCTGATTCGCCCCTTTTCCCCCGGGCAGTTGATCCAACTGCTGGCTCGCCACTGTCTCGCCCGGTTTGGGTAATCGATCGACCCGCGCGACGAGATCCATGTTAATCGACCCCACCACCACAATACGGGGACGCTGACCAGTCGGGATAAAATTACCAGGAATAACCATAAAATCGAGGTTTCAAAACACCACGCTCCGTAAATGTCACATTAGGGCGCGATGAGGATTTGGGAAAGCTACCGAGTGGGTAGAATGCGAGATAACACCAACCGCAATTGTTTCAGTGCGATCTGGCTTTTACAGTATCTTCATCAATATGGCAGTATTCAAGCAACCTCGACGATATCACAAGTTAGATTCCAGCTTTGCCAGCAGAATTCCTCTTGTCGCATAACGGGGAATGACTACAGTTTGGCACGCGCAAGAGTCGAACGGGCAGTTATTTTGCGCAATAGACAGCCTCAGGAAACTGATGAAGCAAGAAGGAGGTGAAGTGTGCAGGTTGGAATTGCTGAATGGATTCGGCGTTCGCTCTGCTGCGCACTCGCTTTTCCCGTGGGGATTGCCCTTGGTTTTGTCGCTATAGGCAATATCGTTGTGGGAGATGATGAGGTCAACCGCACCACGCCCGCCTTTCACTCATTAGCAGGGTCAATTCCCCTCGCTGGCGATGACCCCGAATCGAACTCATTTCTTGAACCGAGCGAGGTCTTTCAAGCTTTTTCTGAGGGAGACGCATCCCAACCTGAACTAACTGTAGTGGGAGGCCCGCCGAGGAACCTGAAAGAGTTGATGAAACCGATCATCCGTTTGAATGGGGAATATATCACCGATGGGGGTGATGTCCCATTGGCAACAACCGGCATTCGTGTAAGCGTGCCGACTTATCCCCTGTGGGGACCACCGCCACCGCTGATCGACCTGGGTTACCAATCGACCTGGCTCCACACTCCAGCCGAAATGCAGCTTCCCGAACATTTCCATGAGTACCAGGTGGGGGCAAGCTGGATGCGAATCCTCAATGAGGATTGGAAAATGCGTCTCTGGGCGGGAACATCCTTCAACACCGACGGAGAGAACACGAGCAGCGATGCCCTGCAATTCCGGGGTGGCTTGTTTGCGATCTACTCTGTTTCCCCGGAATTCGAATGGATCATGGGAGTCGTCGCCTTGGGCCGGAGTGACCTGCCCGCTGTCCCTGCACTTGGGTTAATCTATCGCCCCAATGACGACTGGACGTTCGACTTCACCTTCCCTCGACCACAGGCAACCTACGTTTATGAGCGAACGGACGACCGACAGCACTCTGTTTATTTGGGCGGAGGCCTGAACGGAACAACGTGGGCATTCGCCGAACCGAATGGTCGAGAGAACCAGATCACCTACAGCGACTGGCGCGCAGTCCTGGGGTGGGAATCCTCCCCCTTCTCTCCCACGGGTAGCCGCTTTACTCCCGGCAAGCGCCTCAAAGTGGAAACCGGCTACGTCTTCGCCCGCCGACTCGAATTCGACGACGTCCGCCCCGACATTTCGCTGAACAACGGCTGGACTGTTAACGCATCGTTCAATTTCTGACACCGCACGATCAACGCCATTCCGCTTGATCGTCCCCAACCGATTAGCTTCGGTTCATATATCTCACTGGAAATGCGCCGGGTGAGCCGGTTACATTGGAGGTTAGCTGTGGCACTGCCGCCGCAATGTTTCCCTTCTTTGCCTCGATCTGGCTACTTAAACAGGAACAGGAATTGAGATGCGTCTGCTCGTTCTTTGCTTTGTCGCTGTTCTTTTCACTCTCCCCTCTCTGGCGAAAGGGGCTGAGCAGAAAAACGTCTTGTTCATCGCGGTTGACGATCTTCGGGCACAACTCAACTGTTATGGTGACGACCTGGTCATCTCGCCTCATGTCGATCGATTGGCGGCGGAGGGGACTCTTTTCGAGCGGGCTTACTGCCAGCAGACTGTTTGCAATCCGTCGCGGGCTTCCGTCATGACCGGGCTGCGACCCGATACATTACGCGTCTATGACCTGCCGACGCATTTTCGGCAAATTCGCCCTGACGCCGTGACGTTACCGCAATCGATGATGCAGGCAGGGTATTACGCTCGCGATGTCGGCAAGATTTTTCACAACTATCGACAGGATGAATATCAAGGGGACCCGACCTCCTGGTCTGTTCCCGCTGTCTTGCATTACGGAACGCACGGAAAAGATTTGCCGCAGGTAGAAGGAGAGATACCGCCGGATCACTCATCGGCCCTGACGCAGACGAAAAGCCGTGATGTCCCCGACTATGCCTATTACGATGGTCAAGTCGCCGACGCAGCGATTAAAGCATTGCATGAAATCAAAGAGCTCGATCAACCCTTTTTCTTTGCAGTCGGGTTCTGGAAACCCCACTTGCCATTCAATGCCCCTAAAAAGTATTGGGACATGTATAACAGGGAGAACATTCCTGTTCCGGAACACATCGGGCACCCGGAGAACGTGCCTGAGATCGCATTAACCAAATATCGCATTGATGGATCAAAGAATAATCTGACGACTGAAGATCTGCGAGAGTTGCATCACGGGCACTTGGCCGCGATCACCTACATGGACGCTCAGATTGGTCGCGTGCTGACGGAACTCGATTCACTCGATATGCGGAAGAATACGATCATCATTTTTTGGTCCGATCATGGCCTACATATTGGTGAACATGGGTTGTACAGCAAAACGACTCTGTTTGAACTTGATGCTCAAGTTCCGATGATCATCGCTACCCCCGATCATCCGGGCGGACAACGGACGGACGCTTTGGTGGAACTGCTTGACATTTATCCGACGGTCATGGAATTGGCCGGCTTGGAAGTTCCCAATGTGCTGGAAGGGAAGTCACTGGTTCCGCTACTCAATGATCCAGAAACTCCTGGTGCCGCTGCAGCGATGACACAGACCCCCCGCCCGAATTATCCTCGGGGTAAGACACCGGAAGTCATGGGTTATTCGATTCGGACGGACACCCTTCGGTACACCGAATGGCGAGACCATCTCACTGGTAAGGTTATTGCTCGCGAGTTATACGACCATGAGCAGGATCCTCTGGAAACAGTCAATGCGATTGGAGATGATCTATACGCTGATCAACTTCCTGAACTGGAAAAACTTCTGGAAGAGAAAGTTTCCTCAGCACACCCTCCTGAAGCGAAGAAATAGCATTACTGTGACGCAAGCTATTCAAGATCCTAAGACAAACTCACCTCCATCCCCATTACAGCTAGAGACTCACCTACCATGCGAATGACTTCCAACTGTATTGTGCTCGTGTTCGTCACCTTGCTTGGCACTCTGCCCGCCTCTTTATTCGGTGAAGAATCGAAACCACAGGCATCACTGAATGTCGAACACAGGATTGCCGCGATTGAATCTGGCCGATTTCATGGTTGGCCGGCGAATAACGGGGTCTGGCAATGGGGAAACGACATTCTCGTCGGTTACACGCAAGGCGATTTTGAAGTCAAAGATGGACATAACATTTCGGGTCGGCAGGACTCTCTGCTCTCTTTCAGTGATGACGGTGGCGAGACGTGGGAAATGATCGACCCGGAGAATTTTCTGGATGATGAAAACAAACTGTTCCTGGGTAAAGGGAAGACAAAGCTAACAGAACCTATCGACTTTACTCATCCAGGATTTGCTTTACGCATCTTCGCGACGGGGTATCATGGAAATGATGATCCCACGGGAGGTTTCTTTTACTCTTACGATAAAGGCCGCACCTGGAATGGACCGTATGAATTTACGGGACTCGTTGAACATTCAGAGCTGAAAGGAAACCAACTCAACCCGCGGACAGATTATCTGGTGCAGAATGGCAACCATGTACTAATTGTCATCTCGGCCCGAGAAGGATCCCGAGGAAAAGCTCGGATGGGCGTCATTGAATCAACAGATGGAGGACTGACTTTTGACTTTGTCGCCTGGATCACTCCTGAGGATCCCGACTTCAACGCGATTATGAGCCAGACAGTTCAGCTCTCTGATAAGGAGTTTGTCTTTTCCTACCGCAAGATTTATCGTGACAGTGACAAACTAAGCACGGTGGAAACGTACAAGTCGACTGATGGCTGTCAAACTTGGAATGTCCTCAGCACAGTCAAAGTCATGCCGACACATTCGAACCCGCCTGCACTGGTGGCGTTACAAGATGGACGCCTCTGTTGTATTTATGGGGATCGCCAAGTTGGTGAAATACGCGGACGCTACAGCAGCGATCAAGGGGAAACATGGGGACCAGAATTTATTATTCGAGACGACTTCATGGCCTTGGAGAGCGATCCTGATTCTCAAGGTCGAATCAATACGGACTGTGGATACCCGCGAATGGTGCAGCGGCCCGACGGTAAGTTGGTCGCCATGTATTACTGGGCCACTGCAGAACATCCCGAACAGCATATTGCCGTCTCGATCTGGACTCCTTAATTAAAGGGCCCTGAAGTTCGTACTGACTTTATCTGTTTCTTTCTGGAAGAATAACGAGACTCGATGAATTCATACGAATTTTGGATAACGGCGGCGATCACCGTAGGCGCTATTATTCCTGCTGGAATTCTGATCTGGCCGAAAGTGTCCCGGTCGACTTGGTGGCAGGCGACGGTCACTCCGCTGGCCTCGATCATTGGGAGTGGCTTTCTCGTTCTGGGGCCGATACTGGTTCGCGAATACGGAGAGTTGGCTCCACTGATGATGTTGGCCCTCTGTGGGGTCGCCTACCTGTTTGGGAACGCAATCCGATACAACATTCGCCACTACGAATCTCAAACTGAAAAACTGCCAAAATATGTCCACGTCGCGGAGTCGATTTCGGCGTGGATGCTCGCTTTCGCGTACATCATTTCTGTCGCCTACTACCTGAACCTGCTGGGCTCATTCGCTGTTTCTCAAACGAGCATCAACAGCCAGACTGCCGGAAGAGTGGTCACGACTTGTGTGCTGCTCTTCATTGGCTGCTTTGGTTACTTTGCAGGGCTGAAAAAGCTTGAGAATCTAGAAGAGACGGCCGTCACGATCAAGCTGTCAATCATTGGTGGCTTGCTCATCGGCATGACTCTTTATGCCTGGAATTTGTTCAGTCAAGGTGATCTCATCACCAACACGATTCCCGACTTTTCCTCTCATGCCTTGTATTTCGCCTTTGGGCTAGTGATCTGTGTACAAGGATTTGAAACCTCGCGTTACCTTGGTCAGGAGTATGATCCCGAGACGCGAATCAAGACAATGAAGTCGGCACAGTGGATCTCGACTATCATTTACGTGATCTACGTTTTCCTGATGTCGATTGCGTTTGTCGGAACCGAGATCGAAACGAGAGAAACAGCGATTATCGATGTCACGCGGGTCATCGCTCCCATCCTCCCCATTATGCTGGTCGTAGCAGCCGTTGCGGCCCAGTTCAGTGCGGGCGTCGCCGATACTGCCGGATGCGGTGGGTTGATCAATGAATTGTCGCGTAAAAAACTGTCTGATCGAGTCGGTTACAGCATTGTGACGATCGGAGGACTGGTGCTGACCTGGACGTCCGATGTTTTTCTGATTATCAGTTATGCGTCTCGCGCATTTGCGGTCTATTACGCACTCCAGTCCGCCGTGGCGGCACTCGTCGCCTGGCAGCATGAGAAGACGAACCATCGAGTTCGCTACTGCCTGCTGTACGGTTGCTTAAGCCTATTGGGCGTCGTCATCGCCATTCTGGGAATTCCTGCCGAATGAGGGCCTCCATCATTGGTTACAGAGGTATTTTCTCGCAGTGACAGTCAACCCACATTGCGCGAAAAATCCTGAAATAATAGTAACAGACGCGAATTCAGCGAAAGGGCTGTGCAACCTCTTTATGCCACTGCGACAGGCATCTATAATCAACCCATGAGTAATTTGCTTCAGTAAGAAAGGAACGGACTGCCTCCCTTCGAGAAGTCCACTGCATTCACTCAGGATTGGTTTAATGAACTTAAGCACCGTCCGACCAGACGTGTCGGAAATACAATATCATCTCTTTGAACGATCGGTGCACCCCGAGTTGCTCAACCGACACCAGGGAATGACCATCCGCTTCAAGGATTACCAGGCCAGTCTTCATATTTGTGATGCCGGACATACCCTTTGTTTTCAACATCGAGATAAGTTGATTACAGAAGTCGTTGCCCCGATTGAAACACTGCTCCCACAGGAAAAACGTCTGATACGCCATCATGTAAAAGGCTGTCGAGACCACGAGTACGAGTTTTCTTTCGGTGTCAATTATCAGAATTCCTGCCAAGTCGAACTCGTTGATGCGGAAGTCTATCACCAGATCCACGAGGAACTGCTGGTTGACAGCCAGAAGGTCAGAATGGTTTGCCAATTCCCTTCCGCCCACCGATTTTCCCTGTCTCCGCTGAGCCTCATCCACACGGAAGCAATCGAAAACAGTTTTCTGGTGCATACGTATCACACGTATCCCGAGAACAGCTCCATCGTGAAAACGCAGACTCTCTTTGAACTGGTCTGATCTTGTTTCACTGATTTTGTTTCACTGAAAAAGATTCAGCCACATTTCCGTCATTGGTGATCGTACTGAAACGGAGGTTGTGGTCCAGAATCTTCTTGACCCACGATATATAGGGGATTTACGATAGATCTTGCGTGGCCAACGCATATTCCCGATAGTTGTTTTAATGAGAGCTTCCCCGCTCCCACACCATCTGATTTCAATCCCGGTTCAATCGTTTACCACAACAGTGGATAAATATAATTGTGTTCCAATATAGGGGAAGCTCCACATGTTCATCCGTACGCTAACGTCAGTCGCATTGACGGTGGTCTGTGTGTACTGCGGAATCGGCTCTCCTCTGATAGCCGGAGAATCTTACTATCAATCGTCCCGACGGTATCATTACGACCGTCCGACGTACGCTCAAAAGTATCGCCTGAACGATTACGATCGGCGGTCGTCTTACCCTCTGAGCACCGGGAAAAGAAATTACGGATACAACCCCCGCGACTACATGAAGCCCATCGCACGAATCGACCGTACACGTCGGCCACTCGGTTACCCTTATCGGTCTCCGTATCCGTACTACTATCCTTATTCGTTCTATTACGGGTTCTATCCCTACTCGTATTACAACTTCTACCGCATTCCGTGGTACACGAATTACAACTACGGCTATTACCACGACCTCTACCGGCCGAACTACTCGACACCGAACAATTACTCGTATGGGTATTGATGAGCGAAGCGAGAGTTCATGATCAGTCCTGATCAGAAGTCGTGAGTCCGAGTGCTAATTTCAGTGCTGCCGTCATCTCGTCGTGGGCCTGTTTGCTAACTTGAGTCCAGTGATGATGATCATCGAATCGCTCGGCAATAGCCTCCCGAGTGGGAAGGTAGCCAGGAGCGCATTCTCCGTATCCCGGAATCATCAAGAAAGTATCGGGGGCGAGTTCTTGAGCTTCCAATTGATAACCCACAAATGCCTCGGCTGGTAATACAAACCATTTTGCATTGCCAAAGTCGAGTACCGGAAGATCGATCGGTTCCTCGCGACTGACACGGTTCAACCAGCTGATTCCCAGTGCGGCATCAATTCGTTGCGACAGCGAAGTCTGAGGATCGGCCAGTTTCGCTTCAAATTCGGAGATCGAATACCCAGCGGCATCTCGCGGTGATAACTCGAACTGATGTGCTTTGAATTCGAGGTTATCCAGAGGATAAGTCTTCGTTTCTTCCCACGCGTCCTGCATTCCCTGCTCTAATCGATTCGCCAGGGCCACACGACTGTCGTAGTCGCCTGCGTTGTATTTGCTGACGGTCGTATCGCCGCTACAGCCTGAGCAATAGATTTGGAATACGCCGGGAACGGCTTCCTGTCGCTGCTGTCGAGCCATACCGACAAAGTCAGGAGAGACTTCGCCTCGGCAATAGTAGCTCATCGGATGCACTGAATAAGTACTGACAGCCACCACGGGCATTTCACCATTCCAGAAACTGATTGTCTTCAGAAAAGGATCGATCAAACCGACCGGCTGATTTCGGATCGTTTCGTTCGCGGAAAAACTTCCTCGAGCGTAACTGTACTTTCCACTGGAGTCTTTCACACGGCGGTTGCTGGCGACATCCACTACTTTCGCTTTACCCAAACCGTAATGGGTCACGGGGACGGCGCGATCGAGGCTGGATTTCACTTCAGCGACGATGTTGTCGAGGCACTCTTCCTGAAAATTGAGGTCAATCATCAGTCCTTCGTATCCGAAACGAGTCAGCACTTCCTGAGCTTCATTGTCAGAGAGGGGAGTATCGTGCTGATGAACCGAGGTTAACATTACCCGCTCACGCGTCGTTCCGGCTGCTTCTGCAATTCGGTCGCGCCAGAGATCGTATGACTTATTACGAATTTCGCACCAGTCCACTGCCGCAACCACCACAGGTTCGTCCGTCCCCTGTAAGACCATTCCTTTGATCCAGATCGGCGCGAGCACCTCTTTGGCGGGGCCGCACAGACTCGCTATTGTCGGATGACCAATCGGTGGGGTCACATCGACTTGAAATGTGGAGACGGTAAATTCACCTGCTCTGCAGACTGGTGCAGAACTCATTCCCCACGAACAGACGACGGTGATCAGAAGGCAGACTCGATACATCAAACAGACCTTTATCCAGTGAAGGCGAATATTGAACGTAAGGGCAGAGAGAGCCAATCCAGACTCCAATCTATTGATGATAGAGCAATTACTCTTCCGTTTCCGAGCGTTTCTTAACTGGGACGAACTTCATCGCTTTCTCGTCATAAATGTCACCCACATACAGGTTTCCATTTTTGTCTTCCACGATGCAATGAACTCCAACTGCTGCTCCCGGTTTAATCGATTCCCGGTTATTTCGATCCCCCAAGGGAATAGTCCAAACCTGCTCTAACCGACCATTAGTATTAAATCGGACGAACATCTGGTCTTTGAATTCTGGATAAGCCCCTTTACGTTTCCACCAGTGAGGCGATGAACCGCAGATCCAGAGATCTCCTGCCGCATTGATCGACATCCCCCAGGGCATGATGATGTTCGACCATTCGTCGAGCAGTTCCCCGTCCTGGTTAAAGATCATAACCCGTCCACTGTTACGATCCGCAACATATAGCTTGCCATCTTTGTCCATCACAATCGCGTGCGGTAAGACGAACTGGCCACGCCCAGTTCCATAAGAACCCCACTCTTTAATGTACTGACCGTTTTTATCGAAGTGCACAATGCGGCGATTGCCATAACCGTCGGTCACAAAGATGTCCCCATTCGGGCCGATCACCATGTCCGTTGGCATGTTGAAGTGAGTTTTATCTTCGCCTTTGACGTTTTTCTCACCCAACTCCATAAGCAGTTTTCCCTCGGGAGTGTATTTCTGCACGATGTGCAGCCCGAAATCTGCCACCCAGATACTACCTTCATCATCAATCCGGATATGGTGAGGATCCTTGAAATCTCCTGCCCCCCAAGTCCGGACAAATTCTCCGTCCGGTGTATAACATTGGACAGGATCATCCCCTTTATTGAACAGCCAGATGTTCTCTTCTTTATCCTGAGCCATTCCAGAGACCCATCCGAACTTGGCGAGGTTATCGGGGCGTTTTGGCCAGCTTTCATCAATGTCGTATTCCGTGATGAGCGGCTCCTCGGCGAAACCGGGATACTGCGCCTGAGCCGATGAGGCCACCCAAAACACCCAAGCTACTACGAGCAAAGGCAATCTTACAGGCTGGTTGGAGAAGTGACGTAAAACGTGGCTAATCGGTAAATTCAGCATTTTGTGACCTTTGTCTGCAAGGCAGAACATCATTCGAAAGTGCTTGGTAAAGTGCTTGGTTTTGAGAGCTATGGCAGTGTCTGGCCATGATTCGGGATCGCAGTTAGCCGCCAGGAAAGATCATTTCAGTTTAGCGACCTTCGAGGGTAAACGGTTGCAGCCGAAGGATCAATTTCATAATTCCTTCATTTTGTTCAGTTAGGAAATATCCTAATGATAAGACTTTAGGCCCTTTTCACGCGCCTGTACATAATTGTAGAATTTACGAAATCGATCAGGTATCCCCCTCACAACCGGACGACTAAAAAAAAACCCCCAGTCCGTCTAACCGATGCAGACACGTTGACGGATTCTCTTTTCCGTTTTCACCCTACTTACGCTGCTTATTTACTTGATATATACCCCCCGATCTGCCAAAGTAATATACAACAACTCATAAGGTCATATCCAGCCTCCATCGGTAATCATTATACCGCTGGCTTTCGGAGCTTCGCTTCGTTGGAGTGCATGTTATGCCGATTCTTCGAAGTGCGACTCAAAGTTAAAGCCGGGGCGAAGATAGAAATCACCCCTACTTGTCCAACTCTGATCCACTCTTTATTCCACCTCTAGAAAACCCAAGGAGATTTGTTCGAATGGTCCGTTTCATGCGAATGCTCGCTTGCATGGGCTTGATGGTCGGCATGACGTCCGCCTCAGCTCTCGCTGGCGATTGCGGTTGTGAAAAAACCGCCTGCGACTCTGGTTGTGCTACAGCCTGCCAGACCGCACCCGCATGTGCACCTGCTTTCCAAGAAGTTGAGTGCACAGTCATGGTTCCTCAAACCGTGGTCGAAAAACGCACTGTCAAGTGCACCGAAATGCAGCAAGAAGAGCGTCAACGTACAGTAACTTACTACGAGCGCGTCCCTCGTACAGAAGTTCGTACTCGTGAAGTATGCTACACGGAACGCGAAGATCGTACCCGTGAAGAAACTTATACGGTTAACGTTCCAACTTGGAGTGAAGTCGAACAGTCTTACACTGTTATGGTTCCCGTTGCTGAAACACGCACCGGAACTCGCAAAGTAAGTCGACCTGTATGGAGTGAAGTCGAACAGACTTACACCGTCATGGTTCCTGTTGCTGAAACTCGTACCGGAACTCGCAAAGTCAGCCGACCTGTATGGAGTGAAGTCGAACAGACTTACACCGTCATGGTTCCTGTTGCTGAAACTCGCACCGGTACTCGCAACGTTTGCAAAGCTGTCTGGCGTGACGTCGAACAGACTTACACCGTTATGGTTCCTCACACCGAAACTCGTTCGGCCACCAAACAGGTTTCACGACCTGTCTGGAGCGACGTTGAGTACACTTACACTGTGAATGTTCCTGTTACCGAAACTCGCACCGGAACGAAAAAAGTTTGCAAACCTGTCTGGAGCGAAGTCGAACAGACTTACACCGTCATGGTTCCTCAAACTGAAACACAGACTCGCACTCGCATGGTTTCAACCTGCGTTCCTGTGACCAAAACTCGTACTGTTTGTCAGGACCAGGGTCACTGGGAAGAGCAAGTTGTCAGCAACGGCTGCAACGCTGGCAGCGGAAGCTGCAACAGCGGATGCAACACTGGCTGTAACAGCGGATGCGACACTGGCTGCAACAGCTGCGACAGTGGTTGCGGAGTCGCCACCACAACTTGCAAAGTCTGGGTTCCTAACGTTGTTCAGTCTGAAGTGGAATACACCGCTTACGAACGTCAGTGCGTTGAAGAATCTTACGAATGTCAGGTTACTGTCTGCAAACCTGAAACTCGCACCAAGACTGTCAAAGTCTGCGAATACGTAACTGAAGAAGTCGCTTACGACTACCAGGTTACTGTCTGCAAAGCAGAAACCCGTACAGGAACTAAGAAAGTCTGCGAATACGTGACTGAAGAAGTCGCTTACGACTACCAGGTTACCGTTTGCAAACCAGAAACCCGTACTTGCACCAAGAAAGTGTGCGAATACGTGACTGAACAAGTTGCTTACGAATACCAGGTTACTGTTTGCAAACCTGAAACTCGTACCTGCACCAAGAAAGTGTGCGAGTACGTTTGTGAAGAAGTTCCTTACGAATACCAGGTCACTGTCTGCAAACCTGAAACTCGTACCTGCACTAAGAAAGTGTGCGAGTACGTTTGTGAAGAAGTTCCTTACGAATACCAGGTTACTGTCTGCAAACCTGAAACTCGTACCTGCACCAAGAAAGTGTGTGAGTACGTTGCTGAAGAACGCACTCGTACCTGTAACTACACTGTCTGTGTTCCAAAAACTCGTACTGAAGAGTACGAAGTAACGACCTACGACTGTGTTGCTAAAGAACGCACCGAAAACTACACCGTGTGTGTTCCAGTTTGCGTCGAAAAAGAAATCGATGTTCAGGTTTGCCGAATGGTTCCTCAGACTGTTACCCAACAGGTTCCAGTTTGTGGTGGCTGTGGCACTGCCAGCAACAGCGGTTGCGGATGCAACTAATCAACTTTAGTTGATAAACAAGGTTGAACCTAGGTTCAACCCGATAGCATAGGAAGAACCTCACATCCTCGGGTGTGGGGTTCTTTTCTTTTACCCCCCTGCTCTAAACGGCCTGCTCCGCTCTTCTTTTTGAATCTATCATTTGATTACTCTGGACACCCCTGACCTGCCATTCTGCCCTTTTGTGGACGAACACAGGCTACGGATATAATAAATCGCACTATCCTTGAGCCACATCATTCCCTATCTTGAAAGAGGTTCTCTGGTTAATCATCCGGCTCTCTTTTACTCGTCGATCATAGACATATGCGACTTTCCGCTGGCTTATTTAGTTTGATATTGAGCGTCCCGCTCTTTCTGTCGGCACCCATTTCTGCATGGGCACTGGATCAGAACCTTGCACGGTTTACCGCCGACCTTCGACGACAGCAACTGTTCCCTCTAGCTGAGACCTATTGCCAGCAGCGATTGCAGGATGAAAACCTTGCTGACGATCTCCGAATTCAACTGACCGTCGAACTAGCACGGACCTTTACACAACACGCATCGACAGTTTCGCTAGAAGATAAATCCTCGCTCTATGAGCGGGCAGACCAGATTCTCACCGACTACTCCTCAAAAGAGTTAAACGAACTTCAGAAGCTGTACTTACATGTAAACCAGCTCTTGATGCGACTTACTGAAGGAGAAGCGAGTTACTGGCAGGCAGAACTCTCCAATACTGAAGAGAGCCGCATCTCGGCCAGTGAAACACTGGCCAAAGCGATTGAGCCCGCGATCGCATTAATTTCGTCGACCAAAGACTGGTCGAGCGCTCGGATTTTCACAGCCAACGCAACAAAACCCACCGTGCTGAACTATGAAGAACTCCTGTTGCTGCAGAGAGATTTCCGACTGGATGTCGCCCGATCCATTTTGCGAAAAGCGACATTACAGCGGGAATTGCGTCCAGACATTCTGGAACCGACCGACTTAAAGACCAACTTACCGGAACTTGCTGAAGACTGGCGAACCTCCACTGAATTAGTGAATGTCTTTCAAAAACAGTCTGAGTTTCTCGATTTATATTTCCAGTCACATTTGATCGAAGCCGACTGGGAACTGCTTCTAGGTCGGTACGAGGCATTCGAGAGTCGCATCATCATGCTGCGACAGCGTTCTGTCCCTCCCCTTATTGAAACAGAAATTGTCACGCGCGAAGCGAGAGCGCTATTACAACAAAACAAAATCGTAGAAGCGGCAAAGCGATTGCACCAATATCAACAGTCGGGGGCAGCGAGTACTCCGGAACTTGAATACATGACGATCCGCTCATTCCTGGAACTGGCCCGCATCGCGGAACAGAAGAAAGATCCCGATCTTCGTTCAAAGTTGATCGAAAACATTGAAGCTCGCCTTCTCGTAATCCCCTCGGGGTACTGGGCACAAAGAGCACAACAGCTTTTTAACCAGACCGAACAAGAGATTAACTACGGTGCTGACCTGCAGAACTTAGTCAACCAAGGCTCCGAGCTATCTCGATCCGAAAAGCCGGATGAAGCAATTCAAGTATACAAAAAAGCGGTCGAACTCGCTCGGGAAAGAGATCAGGGCCCCCTTCAGGCTGAGTTGTTATATCGACTGGGAATTGTTCAGTACAACGTGAAATCGTATGAGGATGCTGAAGCAACGTTTCGAGAAATCCTTACGGAATTACCAGAGTCTGATTTCCACGCTCAAGCACACTTGATGCTCGCTTATTGCATCGGGCAGCGTGGTGACTTGTCCGCCTCAATCAAGCTGCTGAGAGAACATCGAGAGAAATTTGCTGAATCTCCGACTCTCAACGACGCGACCTTGCTATTGGCTCAACTTGAGACAGGGGCTGAAGAGTATGCGTCTGCCATGGAACATTATCGATTGCTACTGGAAACCACCCTCGCCAATGACAAACTGTTGGATTCCTTACTGCAAGTCTATCAGCAAATGTCTCGAAGCGAGCAAATTACACCTGAGATCGCAACAAAGTTGTTGCATCAATTTAGAGAAGACTTTCCAGGGTCATTACAAACGGTCACTGAACTCAATCTGAGTCACCAGGCAAAAATACGTCTCATTCTAGCGGAACTGACTCTCAAGATCCCACCTGAAGAAAACAGCCAGGTTCAGGATTTGCTCCAGCCACTCCTCGAAAAAGAGAATTACGATTCTCCAGCTTTCACGCCGAGTCGATCACAGATCGGTTCGCTGTACTCCCAGTACCTCATGAGTGGATCATTCAAACGCCAGCAATTCGATGAGATTTCGGACTTACCGATCAGTTTAAAGCTCGACTTGTTCCGGCACTTGATTGCGACTCCACGGGATGAAGCGACGTATCACTCCCTGAAAGATATTCTCGAACGTCAGCTGCAACAGCAGAAGGCGGAATTGCCACCAGAGGATCGGCGAGATTTTCTTACCAATGTTTTGATGCAAAAATATCGAGACTGGGATACCGTCACCAGTCTGGAAGAACTAACGGAGTTGGAACTCAAGCTGGAGTTACCTTCGTCTCAAACGCGTGAGATCGCGTTAATGTTATCTGAGACGAATGATCCACCGCGTCAGGAATCGGCACGTCAGCACTGGAAGCGGCTGGAAAGTCAATTTGAAGCAGGGGGAGAACCTTGGTTCGAAGCGAGATACTATCAGGTTAATCTATTAAACAAGTTGAACCGATCGAGTAAAGCCGAAAAGCTGAAACGGCTTACGCTACTGCTTCATCAATTCCCCAAAGACTCGATATGGAAAGAGCGTTTCCAATCGTTATAGAGGCGAGCTTAACCCGCGATTCTTCGACCTTACATAATAAAAGAAGATGGCATCAAATTACATGATGCCATCTTCCAGGAGCAAGGCAGGATTCGGAGATGAGGTAAAAATCGAGTTACTATTCGAGCTATCCACTTTGAATTAGCATTTCCCAATCACACGCGATTGAGAAATTCCGAGGACAGGTTTGAATGCATCTCCTCAGTAACTCAGTTTGTTTCGGATAACCCTCGTTTAGGGATCGTTCTGCAAGATGCATTTGCATCCGGGTCAATCGATACCTTGAAATCGAGAGTTATTCCCGTTTAGCGGTTTCCAGGCCCGCTGTAGACATACTTTGTTCTTATTGGCACCACTTCATCCTTGTTCGCGCCAATGTGCTTCATTCAAGAACTCATGATCGTGATCAGCGAATTAACTTAGTAAGAAACCGATCGTAGCAGGTCAGGAGTTGTCTGCCGTACTTGAGGTTCGGGAGGCACTTCCGTAGGGTTGCTTTTGATCGACGGACTATTCGCTGGCGCTTCCGAAGGAGTCACAGTACCCTCGTAAGTTGCATCAGTGTAGATAACTTCTCCCTGGTAACAGGGAGCACCTGAACCGTATTGCGATCCGTAGCCATAGCCGGAACCGTAGCCAACAGGTCGTCGGTACCCGTATTCCCGCTGATGCCACTGACTTGGAACAGGTACCGGAGGTAGCATCCAAGGCTTAGCATGCCAGGTCGGGACTCGCTGGTATGTGAAACCGAGTTGGGTTGTGTCGGTCGGCTGGTAAACCATCGGGAATCGTTGCATCGGTCCCGGGTGATTAATACCGTGCACAGAATCGGGCCAGCGTTTCAGATAAGAGACGGGCGTATGCTGAATATAGTTGCGAATAGGGCGTCCCCAACCTGCATCGGCTGGATATTTATTGCACCATCCATCTTTTTCACAGCCACCTTCACAGGCACCGCTATAACAGTTGGGGCAGCCCCCTTCGACGTATCCCCCTTCGACATAACCACCGTATTCCACGGAAGCTCCTTCGAAGGAGAGTAACTGTGGTTCGCCGGTATAGTTCGAGTCGGCAATTCGTGCTACACCTTCATCCGCCGAAGCAGTGGTGTATACACCGAGTATAGCGACAGACAGTGCTGTCAGTAGAACTCGGTTCTTATGTTTGAAAAATTTCTTCATGGTTCTAATCCTGTCTTCTTCCATGAGAATGAAAGTGATGTCTCTGTAAGGAATGACTGTCGAGCGTTAAGGTTTATGAGATCCATGTGCCCGACAGGCGGTCGAGAATCACTAAACATGATTTCGACGGTTCTTTGTATCTATACACCCGATTGACGGGAGTTTTATCGTGTTCTGCTTTGTGCCAACTGGCTTACCAACAAACATGACCGGTTAAACGTCGGTGCAGCAACACTGTGTACCAGGTAAGCTGGCACCGACGCTTCTATGGAACTCAAATTACGGACTGTTAGGAGGAGCCACGCGGGAAATACGTGTCAGGCGGCTGGAGGGAACTCCCCAGCTGTAGTTGTAAGCCTGTTTCACATTCGGTGCGAGAGGCACAGATACGGGAACTCCGTACGCTTGAGCAGCGTAAACGCTACCATCACGTTGGTCGAATTGCTGTGGGTTGGCAGAATAAATCATGTCGTAACAACCAACTGGTGGTGTTCCTTGTCCGCCGCTACCTTCTGGACAGAAGTAGCTGTGTTTGTTTCCATTCACGAAGAGCTGACGGAACCCACGATCAATGCTATTACAAAAGTGGGAAGCCAATCTTCGGCTCTGAGCCTGGTTCCGCCCCATGAATCGGCAGCTGGCACGGTGGTAGGCATCACAGAATCCACCTTTGCATGAGTTACATGAGTCGCAATTACCGTCACAACTTCCATTACATCCATTATTATAGCCACCAGCATCGCAACCTCCGTTGCAGCCACCTGTGGATGAATCACATCCACAGTTCGTCCCGATTGCGCAGGAATCGCAACTGGTACAGGAATCACATGGCATTTCTGGAAGGCAAGTGGTGTAAGCTACACCGCAGTCTTCAGGGCAACCGCATATGGGCTCTGGACATCCACAGACGGGCTCAGGGCAACCGCAATCGACAACCGGACAAGCTTCTGGACAAGCACAGTTTGCTTCAGGACAGCCACAATCGGCAACCGGAGGGAACTCTGTAGAACAACAGGCAGATGAGTCGCCACAACTGTCGCAAGCAGGCGCCTGCATAAGGTGACTGGTGAATCCGGTCTGCTGGATCGCTTGAGTCCCTTGATCGCTGATTCGAGCGACACCTGATTCATTACCCGCGTTTACCTGGACTTGAAGTAACATAGTCGTCAGAAGCATTAAAGCTCCTGTGAAAATCTGTTTTGTATTCATTGAATTAAGACCTCATTTTTATGGAGGAAATGTCTGCTTAAGAATTATGTCAAATACAGGTTTTATCCGAACTTCCTGTCGCCTACATGCGATTTCAGGATCGGTTGGACTCACTCGGTGGCATACATGCGGTCGCTCAATGAGATAATCAACCAGGTTTTGCTGACTCCACCGACACCCGTTACGATTGTACAAGGCTCGCCAGATCGGCGCGATTTACCATTTGGGATGGAACAGAGCGAACGGACTGATTTCGCTGTGATACTTCACATCCACCATCGTTCCCTGTAGTTTCCAATGCTCTTGGGAATGAATTCCAAACGGAGTCCAAATCCAACCACCATGAACTCGGTAGCTGTAAGGACCGTACATCGCACGATAACGGTGCGGGTACAACATTTCGTGTGGATCCATCGCCTGGTTGGTGATCACAGTCGAACCGACGCGAGCCGGTACAAACGGTGATGGGCTCGGATACAAGGGTGCGTTCAAGTAGGGATACCCATCTGAGGCCGTATGGACTCCCCCCATTTGGGACGGAGGACCATCGATGTGATGAGGTATTGGTTGAGACACCGTTTGCATACGAGAAATGGGAACGGGTTGCGTTGGTCGGTAAACGACCTGATCCGCAGCCTGTGCGGTGAGTGACCAGACGCTGAGGATCATCCCTGTCAGCATGGCCAGTTTTAATTCTAAACGAGGCATTTCATACTCCTTCCTGCCAATATTGTCCCGGAGAGATTCAACTCGGGTCCGATCTTCGCCAGTTTGCTCCGAACTGGTTTCGACCTGTAACAGGACCTTTTGGATTCCGGGATGTTCAATTATTCGGCTGGTAGCGATTCAATCGGTGAATCATTATGCATGCTCGATAGCGATTACACCCCTGATTCCACTGGGGGGGGCAGTGCAACAGTCACAACCCTGAAAGGTATAAAAGTTTGCCACAAGGCAGTACAACCCGGACCCTTCAGCTCAACCACAAATCCGCTATAATCCGAATACTTTGACATTTCGAAGAGATTGAAGAGAATGGGTTTCGCGTCCGATTTGTAGGGAGAAGGGGGTAGCTTGCCGAACCTTTGTTTTCATTCGTCTCAGGCAAAACCCTTTAAAACACGGATTTCACAGCTTCAACAGGGCAGTCGGGACCAAAGAGAATGGCGGAATAAGCATAAACACCACGCCTGAAGCCTCCCTGTTTGGCACGGACAAATTCAATTGTATTTGGGGCAGATGATCGTGGGTAAAGCTGTCAGCATGGCAATGTCAGGTTCGACTCCCTTTCTTAATGATCTCCAGATCGAAAACCAAAACTCAGTTATAGTAACAAGCAGAATTCGTCACCGGATTCTCAAAGGAAAACACCGTTGGCTAAGAAACGACGTTCTACTTCTTCCGTTCCTCAAGAGCAAAACACGGATAACATCAAGTATGTTTCCCTCAGTCAGGAGACACGGCGACGCTATCTGAACTACGCTCTCTCCGTGATCACCTCTCGTGCTCTGCCTGATGTGCGAGATGGCCTGAAACCGGTGCAGAGACGAATTCTGTATGTCATGTTCGCCGACCTGCGATTAACCTTTGATGCCAAGACCCGCAAGTCCGCTAAGATTACAGGGGATACCACTGGGGGGTATCACCCACACGGAGACATGGCCGTTTATGACGCCATGGTTCGTCTGGCACAGGACTTCACGTTGCGGTATCCGTTAATCAATGGTCAGGGTAATTTCGGTTCGATCATGGGGCTGCCCGCAGCTGCTGCACGTTACACTGAAGCCAAGTTAACGTTGATCGCGGAAGAGTTGCTTAATGAAATCCGGAGTCGCACAGTCGACATGCGGACGAACTACGACGGAACACGTAACGAACCCGTCGTGCTCCCAGCCCGGTTCCCGAACATTCTTGTGAATGGAACTTCCGGTATTGCGGTGGGAATGGCAACGAACATCCCTCCCCACAACTTAACAGAGGTCGCCAATGCCTGCCAGTTTCTGATTACGAATCCAGAAGCAACCGTGGCACAGGTCATGAAATATATTAAGGGTCCGGACTTCCCTCTGGGTGGCCGAATCGTAACGGACCGCACCACGATTCGAAAAGCTTACGAAGAAGGTCGGGGATCCGTCAAAGTTCGTGGCGAATGGCGGTTCGACAAAGAGAAGAAGGTAGAAAACCCAAACAAGATTGTCATCTACACGATCCCTTACGGAATTGAGTCCGGGAATTTTGTGAATGACCTCGGGGATATCGTCGCCAATCGCAAGCTTCCACAGTTAGTAGACGTCTCGGATGAAACGAATGACGAGAACGGACTTCGCATCGTCCTCGATATCAAACCCGGGTCCGACATCGACGCCGTTATGGCGTACCTTTATAAACATACAAATTTTGAGCAGAACTTCTCGCTCAACCTGACTTGCCTTGTTCCCGACGAACAGGGAGGTACGATCCCAGCCCGCTTGAGTCTGGTACAGATCCTGAAGGAATTTCTTGATTTCCGTTTCAAAACCATTACCAGGCGTTTTGAGTATCAGCTGGAACAACTGGAGAAACGCATTCACATCCTGAACGGGATGGTATTGATCTTTAAAGGCTTGGACCGAGCCTTGAAGATCATTCGCAACAGTAGTGGAAAACAAGACGCCGCCGTTAAATTGATGGCAGAGTTTCCGCTGGATGAAATCCAGACCTATGCGATTCTGGAATTACAATTGTACCGCATTTCGCAGCTCGAGATTGATAACATCAATGAAGAGCTGAGACAGAAAGAGGCCGAAGCAGAAACGATTCGTAAGATTCTGGCTTCGCCGAAAAAACTCTGGAAAGTGGTCAGCACCGAGTTACAGGATCTGACAGATAAGTTTGGCGACAAACGCCGCACATCGATTGGCAACGTTGAAGAAATAGTCGAGTACGATCCGCAAGCATATATCGTCAAGGAAAACACCAATGTGGTGGTGACGCGCGAAGGCTGGGTCAAACGTGTTGGTCGCCTGCAGAAGGTTGAAAGCACTCGAGTACGTGAAGGAGACACGGTATTGAACGTGATTCCGACAAGTACGCTGGACCAGATCATCTTTTTCGCCAGTGACGGAGCAGCTTACACGATCACTGCCGATCAGATCCCCGCTTCCTCAGGATATGGTGAGCCCCTGGCGAAACATGTTCGACTGGGAGATGGAGTCAACATCGTCGCTGCCATTTCAACGGATTCCCGTTTCACGGATGAAGACTTCGAATATCATGGGTATCCCGTTCCGGGACCATACCTCTTTGTCGCCACGGAACGCGGACAGGTCTTGCACATTCCATTGACTAACTTCCGCCAGCCCTCCACCAAAGCGGGCCGCCGTTATTGCCGGTTGGGTAAAGGAGATCGCGTGGTGTTCGTTCGATTGATCGGAGAGGCCGAAACAGTCTTCCTCGCATCTGAAATGGCTAGAGTTGTTCACTTTTCACTGGAAGATGTACCGGTCCTTTCCAGCGCCGGCAAAGGGGTCCGTGGTATTAGACTCGATTCGAAGGATAAACTGCTGGGAGCTGCACTAATGGCTCGTCCGAGTGATACACTAAAAGTTATGAACTCCAACGACAAGCTTGTGAGCATGGGACAGACGAAGTACACCGTCACCTCTCGCGGAGGTAAAGGGGTCCGGACCAGCATGCGAAGTACCTTCAAAGAACTAATACCACCTGAAATTGAGCTGATCGACTGGGCAACGATGGAAGAAACTTAAACAGCCATCCTGCTCCGACTTCGGACTCTTTACATTTCTGTTTTCTTATTCTGATAGTAAAAAACATATTATGGCAACAGCGACCGATAACTCATATCAAGCAGACGACATTGAAGTTCTCGAAGGACTGGAAGCGGTTCGTCGTCGACCCTCCATGTATATTGGAGGAGTCGACTCTCGCGGCTTGCACCACCTGCTCTGGGAAATCGTCGATAACTCGGTCGACGAGTTTCTCGCGGGTGAAGCGAACCTGATTACGGTCACACTACATAAAGATGCCTGTTCGATGACGGTCGGCGACAATGGTCGTGGTATTCCGGTCGACACACATTCCAAAACAAAGAAGTCGGCTCTCGAGCTGATTCTGACGACGTTGCATGCGGGGGGAAAGTTTTCAAATAAGAACTATGCTCGCAGCGGTGGGCTGCACGGGGTGGGTTCCTCCGTCGTTAATGCACTGTCATCGGAATTGGTGGCGACCGTGCATCGTGACGGCCATGAATGGATGCAGCGTTTTAAATTTGGCAAAAAGACGACCCCCGTAAAGAAAGTCCGTAAATTTCGTGGGCACGGGACAAGCATTTTCTTTCGTCCAGATGAAAGCATCTTCAAGCGAATTCATTTCAATAGTGATATGATTCGCCAGCACCTGGAAGATATTTCATACATCCATGGTGGACTGACCATCAAGCTTTTTGATGAGCCCAAAAAAGAGACTTATGAACTGAGCCATCCCGATGGTATTCGTTCTTATCTGGAAAAACTCACGACAGAGACATCTAAGAAACCAATTCACGACCAGCGATTCTTTGCTGAGAAAGAAGATGGCGATGTTAAAACCGAGTGCACTTTCTGCTGGACGGAAGCGACGGACGAACATATCCGTAGTTACGTGAACGGTATTCGCACCCATGGTGGCGGAACACACGAATCCGGTTTTCGCGCAGGTGTTGCCAAAGCGGTTAAGAATTACATGGATGTCCATGACATCAAACACAAAGGGATTACGATTAGTAACGACGACATCCGTGAAGGAATTGTCGGTGTCGTTTCTCTGTTTCATGGCGACCCGATGTTCCAGGGCCAGACTAAGGAGAAACTGAACAATCCGGAAGTCAGCTCGATCGTCGAAGGCCTGGTACGCTCCGGTGTCGAAAACTGGATGAATAATAACTCGTCGATCGCAGATTCTGTAATTGGTCGAATTGTTCTTGCCGCGCGGGCAAGAATGGCAAGTCGGCAGGCGATTTCTGAAGTACGCCGTAAGACGGCCTCCACTAGAAAGAGCACTTTGCCTGGAAAATTGCTCGACTGCCAGGCATCCTCCACAGAGGACTCCGAACTATTCATCGTAGAAGGAGACTCGGCGGGCGGAACCGCGGTGATGGGACGGAACAGTCGAACCCAAGCCGTCCTGCCTCTGCGAGGCAAGATTCTCAACACAGAATCATTGACGCTCAATAAGATCATGAATAACCAGGAAGTCAAAGACCTGGTTCAGACACTTGGCACGGGCATCGGGCCGAATTTCGATGTGCATCAACTACGATACGGTCGCATTATTTTGCTGATGGATGCCGACAGCGATGGTTATCACATCAGCACGCTGCTGCTGACTTTCTTCTTCCGTCATATGCTGGAAATCATTCGGCAAGGTCGACTGTTTATTGCACAGCCGCCTCTTTACCGAATCGCCGTAGGAAAGGAAGTACTGTACGCTCAGGACGACGCCCATAAGGAAGAGATTATCTCCAACATTCCCGCCAACCGAAAAACCGAAGTAACCCGCTTCAAAGGTCTTGGCGAGATGGATGCGAAGCAATTGAAAGAGACCACACTCGACCCTACCAAACGAATTCTGCTGCGAGTCGAAATCGAGAATGAACTCGAAGCCGATAGTACGTTCGCTCAACTCCTGGGGAAAGATGCTTCAGAGCGTTACCGGATCATTATGGACGAGTCCAGCTTCGCCGATGATATCGACGTTTAAACTCGACCGACTTTTTCTTTACCGACTTTTCTTTTAATTGCATTCAACCGGATGAATTTCAGGTAATTGACCAGAGATCGAGATCGTCACTGAGATCGAAGTCGCCATCGTCGTCTGTGGTTTCGGATTTTGACTTTGATGGACTCGAATCGGATTCGTCATCGACTTGTTCAACAACAGGTTCCTTTTCGGCGACAGTTTCGACCTCCGGTTCGTCCTGATTCTGTTCAGTTTCAGCATCTTCCCTGGCTTGTAACTTCTTTTGTTCTTCTGCGGCAGCTTCAGCAGCCTCTTCTTCTTTGCGACGTTCTTCTGCGGCAAGAATTGAGGGCGGGTCCGCTTCTTCTTCAATCGGCAATTCCGCAATTGGTTCACGTGAGGGGTCGAGATAAGAACCAACCCAGTTGATCCAGGCGACCGTAGGAAATCCGTAAGGTCGGAACTTATCCAACCGACCCTGATCTTCCTGATAGAAGAACGCACGATGTGTCCCCAGACGGGAAGCAACGGGACTGTCGATAAAGTTACTTGAGTCTGTCGCGTTCATATCGAAGGCGACACGGGTCTCCATTTCACGCAGCAACTGTGAGCTCATCCAGCGGGTGACGTTGCTGTAACTGTCACACCAGATCAACAAGTGGACGCCAACAGCGGGTCCCTCTTTGATGATCTTCTGTAGATGATCGGCCCCTGTGACCACGCTGGAACCACGGGAACTGTTGAATCCAAAATCATCATCCGTTTTTCGCAGTTCGCGGAACCGCCCTAAGTGATAGATGACAATAAAAATCGGAGGCTGTTTGTCTGTCGCATCGGTTTTGTATCGCCAGGCAACATGCTGTGCCGCTTCTTCGAGGAACTCGTCCGACTTTCGGATGCCTCCCAGTTTGACTTGATGCGGAATTGCGGGAAGTATTTCTTCCCAGTGAGTCATTTCGGGCTCTTCATCCAGGTCTCCATCAAGGACATAGAATGTCGCTGCGGGACTGGTCGGATCCTCTGGCGATTTCGGTTCAGGGCTGCTCGACATTCCGAATGGATTGGACGAACTATCTCCAAAGGGTGAACTGGAGCTGACAGGTTTGCGAAACATGTCCGGGACACCAGAGTCATCGCTGGAGGAATCGCTCGAAAGCTCCGCTTCCAGATCTGATAGTGATGGAAGCCCTGGGTCGTCGCTACCCAGTTCGTTGGCTGATTCGTCGGAGGATTCCGCACTGGATGGTCCCCCCGGGAAGGCGGGGAAGCTACCAAAAGAATCTTTTTCGTCGCTGGAAGCGTCGTCCTCTGTAATAGAAGACGTGGTCGCGAATGATTCCGGCGGCCAAGTCGTCGGCAATTGAGCCGACAGGCTAATCAAACCAGTCGCTAGAATTCCCCGCGCGGAATCGGCTTTCGCCCCCACCATCAACAGATGGTTGCCGCTTTGCCGACGGAACTCGCAGAATGCGGGCTCGGTGATGGCGACTGCTTCTCCCAACCACATTTTGTAAAGTCGGGGAAACTTGGTTTCGCGGTGTTTCGGTCGTGACTGGACAATTTCTGTCAGCACTTCGTTGCGTGCGGCATCCGAAGCAATATTACCCTCGAAGACGATGGGGGGCTCGAAATGAAGACCTTCCTGTCGCACTCGGTTTGCAATGATACCCAGGTATTTATCACGCGTAGAGTCTCCCAACCAGGCAATCTGGAATGGATGGTTACCTTCAAGCAGACCGTTCGCATCGTTGTAGATCGCTTCCCCCGGTCGCGTTAACAGTCGGGCGGCAGTATTTTCTTCGCTCAAGATCAGGTGAGCATCGCTCTCGCTACATTGCAGCGCGATACGCACCGCAACCTGTCCCAGCGTACTGCGAGCCAGCGAGTAGGCACCGCCCAATGTTTGAGAACCGAGTAATACATGAATACCAAACGCACGACCTTGACGAACCAGTCGGTCGAGAAGCAAAGTCGCGTTCTGAGCCAGATTATCGTCTTCAACAAAGAACTCCTGGAATTCGTCGACGATTAACATAACACGCGGCATTTTCACATCGGGACGGGCTTTTCGGAAACCGGCGAGATCCTGCACGTTATGATCGCGGAAGAGATCTCCGCGTTCTTTCAGCATTTCATCAAGACGTTCCAAGACGCTCACACCAAATTCGCGGTCGGACTCGATGGCAATGACTTTTGCATGAGGCAACCGATGCGCTGCATAGGTTTTAAACTCGACCCCTTTCTTGAAGTCGATCAGAAACAACTGAACCTGATCGGGGGAGTAATACAAGGCAAGGTTCGTGATCAGAATGTGCAGAAAGGTTGATTTACCAGAACCTGTTTTACCAGCAATCAAGACGTGTTGTGACGTCCCTTTACCCAGGTTCATATGCTGCAACTTAGTCGCCCCAGCACGTCCCAATGGAACGGAAAGGCCAGACTGACTGTTGTTCTTCCATATCTCCCCTTTAGGGGGAACGACACGTTCAAACGAGACTTCGACACGACGGGCATCTTTGGAGAGTTCTCCAATGCGACGCACAATCTGCCCGAACAACTGTGGTTCCGGTGGAGGAATAAAATCGAGATCAAGGTTTTTCAGTTGTGGATAAGAGAGGTAGTACTTCCCCCCTTCCCATTCGAAGGTTGTCGAACATTTCTCTAGTTCTTCGATATCAAAACCATGTGGTAACTTCTGTTTGGTATCGACACTGATCAGCGTATAGACGCCACATCGGGGACCACTGCTCGCAATGGAGATCAGGCGTTTTGATGCGGTGTCGTTGAAGTTGTAGGGGAAGTTCGCAACGACCAGAATACGGTAAGGTTCAGCAACCTCACCCGCATGATGGTTGTAGTCTTCGATTGTTTCATATTCATTTCGGAGATACGCCTGGAAGACGTTCTCCATGTGCTCAGTCAACTCGGAGAGTCGAGCGTCGATCTGGCCGGACTCCGTCCAGATCCGGTTATTGATCATTAACTCATCGTAGTCAGCGAGGTGCATAAAGGAGGAATAGTCTTCCCCCAAACCCATGGGGTCGATGATGGTAAATCGGACTTTACCCGCAGGTAAGGTGGCCAGTAACCGAAGCATGGCCGACTGCATCATCTCCGAACATTTCTCGCGACTCTCCGTATTGGTCTTGATCATCATCGATGTGTAATTAGGGAACGGCAGAACCAGAGGAACTTTATAATCAGTCTGTTCCGGAACCATGTTTCCGTCCATCGGGATGGCGTCGTCGATGTCGGACATTTCGAAATTCATGTCGCCCAGACGAATAGCGTGCGGAATCTTGCGGGGAAGTTCCCACGACGGATCGATCATTTCCGACCAGGCTGGTGTTTCGCGGTTACTGACGTCCTGCATATGGTGAATGCGATCATCGAGCGACGTGAGTGATTCTTTCCAGTTAGTCATCATTCCATCGCGAGTCTGATGCTCCGCTTCCTGCTGAGACTGCACATAATCTTGCTGCTGCTTTTCAACGTCTCCATATTGCTCTTTGAAATGTCCCGTCATTTCATGAAGCTGGTGTTGATACACCTCTCCCGCTTTATTGATCTCGGCCTGTCGAGTCTCTTCAAGATTTGCAATTTTAGGTTTATAAGTCTGCTCGAACTTATTCAATATCTCCGAATGAGATTGTTCAATCTCTTTTATGCGGGCAGCATGCTGGCGTTCGACCTTCTGTAGTGCCGCCTGTCGTTGTTTTTCAATTTCCTTATAGACTCTTACGTATTCCTTCTTTTCGCGTTCCAGATCTGCTTTACCGTTTCTAACCCACAATCGCTGAGCGTACTGGCTGTTTACGAATGATTTCTGCAAGTGATAAAAACGGCTCTTTGCTTTTCCCATCACAGCAAAGTAGAAGAATGCCGAAACCAGCAACGACGCACCACTGCCGATACCAATACTGTAGATCAGCCAGTTGTCGTCACCGTTTGTCATGTTGAGGCCAAACCACGCAGGATTGACCACAAACAGAATAAGCCCGGAGATTGCAGCGGCGATCAGGACAAAGACGATAATGATCTTCCATCCAGCGACCAGCTTCGGCATTAGACTTTTCTGTAACTGACTGAGGGCCTCTTCGACTGCTTCGAAATTCTCACGGAACAGATCGCGGGCTTCCTGTAACGTGTTTGCCTTTAATTCCGATGAGGGGGCGACATCTTCGGTAGGGCGAATTCCCCAGTTACCGACGATAGCGGTCGCCTTTTCTTTGAGCTGACTTAAAATCTCTTTGTCAGATTTAAACTGCTCCTGCCCCTTCTCCAGCGAGGATTTGAACTGATCAAATTTCAGCTTGGGGCTATCATCGGACTGGTCGTCGAACATCGACTTAACCATCCACTCCGATTCCTGCATTTTTTCCTGTGCTTCAGATCGCTCGGCCGCGACATTTCGGTCCGTTTCCGCTTTACGGGCATCATACTCCTGCTGGACAGCGGCAATCTGTGCGTCAAAATCGGCGCTGATCTGCTGGCACTGGCTCTCGAAATGTTGCTTCAGCTCTTCCGTGCGGTATTGGTGTTCACCTTGAGCCTGCTGGAGAGACTGCCGGTACTGTTCGGCTTTCTCCATCGTGACATCGCCGAACTGCTTATCGAGATGATTTTCGGATTTGAGCCGGCTGGCGACGGCATTTTTGAAATCGGAGATGAGATCGGATTGAGCGGAGTGTGATAGCGGTTTCGCCATTATGTTAGCCAATCTGAAAAGGCGCGTTCCCAACGGCCTGGCAGCAGCGGTGCGGGCCAAGCTGAAAGGATGCTTCCTTGATACCGAAAAGTTGAGTTTGTGGTGTTAAGTATCAATGAGAATTCGTTTTGCCTCACTTTAGGAGGATGACAAATTCTGAGTTCCGTCTGAGACTCGATACGCGATAGAAGTCAGGCCGTGAAAATGAAGTGTCAGGAACTGGCCTGAATCAGGGGTAGAAACGTTGGCCTCAAACTGGCCCAACAAGGCTGCCGACTTACCCTGATCGTGCTGAAGATGATACTTTTATTATCGAGCCTATCCCGGCTTAAGGCAAGCGGTTGCAGGGATATTGTGAACGCAGACCTAGATTCTTCAGATATTCCTATTTAAGCTTACCACAAAAAAAACCGGGAGGCTCCCAGAGAGGGAACATCCCGGTGTAAGTTTTCGTTGTTTGTCACGATTCTGAGGGAGATTTCCCACTCAGTCAATTCGTCAGACCATGCAAGACGTTACAGTCCCTGTGACTGAATCGGTCTGACTAACCGATTGCTTGTGACATACTGCGATTTAAGATTACTCTTCTTTTTCCACTTTCTTGAAACCTTTAGCGAAGGCGGCATCGCTAAACACGAGTGCCAGTTGGGCATCTTCGTCGGTTTCGCCAGCAACTTTGCCTTTGCAGTTGTTGCAACAGAAGGTGACTTCAACATCGTTCAAAGTGATTCCCGTTTCTGGGTTCAGTTTGCCACCGGAGATTGGGCAACCAGTCTGTTCGAACTGACCGGAAGCAACCAACTGATGATTCGCTTTCACGGCGAATTTTTCTGGGTTCTCTTTGAATGCTTTGACGCAATTACCGCAGCAGAAGTAAACTTCCGCACCTTTATAAGCAACCGATTTGTCCATGTTGACCGGTTTTCCGGCGACAGGACAGATCAGTTTGGGAGCTTCTTCTTCAGCAGCGGTCGTCACAGTAGGAACGGCTTCCAGAGCGAAAGCGGTCAATGTGAAACAGGCCATCAGGGTCATTAATTTTTTCATAGTAATACCTTTTTTTTCATTTAAATTTTTGTTCATTTAAAAATGAAAACGAAACTGAGTGAATTTAAAACTGGACTTCACGAGTCGGAATGCGTCGGCGTAATGCTGATCGGCAAGTGACGCGGGAAGTCAGTAAACAAGCTTGAATACATGTTAAATACAGACATGCTGAAAGCAGAGAACACGCCGCATTACGACGTACTAAATAGCGGCACTGGCTTCAGATCACGGTTAGAAGGGGCCGATTTAGCAGTTCCAGACGCACAATCGAGCGCGCACCGCGAGCGGGGCGTCGGGGGCTTGATCGGCAAGATGCCAATAGGAATCAAGGCTCTCGAATTTAAAGAGAGAGTGCTGACCATCGATTCCAACTAGAAATTCCAATGTCTCCAGCAAATGATCTCGAAACGTCTGATCGACCTTTTCCACGCGGGCGCCCTGTTCCCACTGGGAACGGCAACGGCATGGTTCCGATTTACTGTCGGGGTCTTGGGTGCTGGCAGGTAACCGCTGTTGGCAACAGGGTGGTAGACTTTCGTGCAGAATGGCGTCATTTCGTGATGTTTGCACCACAACTGGGGTATTCCCCTCCGCCTGCTCGTTCCTATTGGAGAGCTGTTCCTGAATATTGCTCAGAACCTTCATCGTGCAACAGCAGGGGCGTGGTTGGCTTTGCGCAATAACACTCAGTCCCAAAATGAGATTGAGTATTAAACTGAATGACGCGTACATAAACCAACCTGCTAAGAATACGGGAAAGTTCCTGAGTTTCAGGTTATCACATCATACCAGTTCCGCATAGATGAAGTAGTGTTTTTCGGCTCCGGGACATAAATTCCCCATTTTTTCATAACGTCGTATTCCTCCATCGAAGAGCCAAAGATCGACGGCGGTTGCTTCTCTATCGAATGGCTGGTGACCGGAGCTACAGAGTCGATAAAAGAGAACTTTCTCCGTCAATATTGACGGAGAGGGCCGAAAGCGGCACACTTTTAATAGATTTCACTATTAGTATGATTTGCGGAGCAGCTTAACGGACAAATTCCAATTGGTCTGTCGGTCATCCTGGGTATTTTTCTGTTCCGCAGCTCCTCCTCTAAGCGAATTCAGACCGTTCGCCGGTGCTCCAACAATACCGTCTTCCGCGATTGCTTTGCTCGCTTCATTTATTCCTCCGGATTACTCCTGAAGAGAACTTGCCTCATGACTCACCTCCGTTCAAGTACATTCGTCTCTCGCAGCATTGCGTTTCTGTTCGTTGCGTTAGGATTGACCTTATTCGCGTCAACTGTCCAATCTGAAAACTGGCCCCGCTGGCGCGGTCCGGAACGAAACGGGATCAGCAGTGAATCCTCGTTGCCGACGAAATGGACAAAAGAAGAAAACGTCGCGTGGCGGATTCCTCTTCCCGGTCATGGAGGAGCAACTCCAATCGTATGGGATGATCGAATATTCGTGACATCTGCTGAAAATGAGGATCTGGTTCTGCTCTGTATTTCGACGGATGGTGAAGAACGTTGGAAGAAGAAACTGGGTACGGGCAATGTCGATGTTCGCGGTGGCCTTGGAAACTCCGCCTCTCCCACTCCCATCACGGACGGGAAAAATGTCTGGTGTACAATCACTCAAGGAAACTTTCATTGCTTGACTGTAGATGGAGAACCCGTTTGGGAATTTGACCTGCAGGAACGCTACGGAGCCTTCGATATCGCGTTCGGAATGACGGCGACTCCGGTCATTCACGAGGGTGTCATCTATATGCAATTGATCCATGGAGACGGCGATCCGGAAACACAGGAAGCCAAAGTGGTCGCTTTCAATGCCAAAGATGGCTCGCCCATCTGGGATGTCCCCCGCCCCAGTGATGCTCGCGCCGAATGCGAGCAAGCTTATGCGTCGTGCATTTTATATCAGGATGCTGAACAGCAATACCTGCTGACCCATGGTGCCGACTACATCGTCGCCCATGACCTGAAGGATGGGCATGAACTTTGGCGGAGTGGCGGAATGAATCCGAAGGACGATCCAGACGTCCGCTACGAACCTACGCTGCGTTTTGTCGCGACTCCGTCCGCCTCACCCGGGTACATCGTCGTTCCCAGTGCCAAGAATGGTCCCATCCTCTGCCTCAAGCCGAATGGCTCTGGGGACATCACCAATGATGAATCGGCATATCACTGGAAGCGTGACAAGAATACCCCTGATGTTGCCTGTCCGTTAATCGCCGGTGGATTGGTATACTTTGTTCGGGAGAATGGTGCACTGCTCTGTCTCGATCTGGAGACTGGCGAAGAGCAATACCTGAAGTCATTTGCTCGTGGACAGCATTTTGCGTCGCCCGTACTCGCCGGTGGCAATCTATACGTGAACAGTTTCAGCGGTAAGATGACTGTTGTGAAAGCGGGCAACGAATACATACAGGTCGCCCAGAACGATTTCGGCGAAACGTTAACAGCCTCTCCTGCAATCTCTAACGGAACAATCTACTTCAGGACGTTCGATGCTTTGTGGGCGATTAAAAACGACAAATAAACTTTTGAGAAATAATTTCATTAAACGAAAAAAGACGACATGAGAAATTCTCACGTCGTCTTTTTTAATATCACTTGAAGGTGTCAGCTTTGATCAAAAAGAATAGACGGCCGGTAGCATAGGCGCTCGCCCGGAACCGTTCCCACGCAGAATCGGTCCGGCTACACTACCGGCCGAACTAATCTTAAAGGTCAATTAGTTCGGAGTCGTTGAAATACACTCTGTTCAGAGAGAAAGCCTTTCTGAACAACCAACGAAACCTGAGAATAAGATTCCTTCTTCCATGCACTCATATCTCAGGAAAAAACCATGCTTGATCCTTCAAGCTGGACTTGTCTTATTGGCTTTCGCGTTTTGTTTTGTATTGTTGATTTGTAGTATTGAAAGGCTCAGTTGCCCTTTCGGAACGACACTATTGCAACCGCTATTCCAGAACCAAAAACGAAATCCAAAGTTGGCGGGATTCAGATTCATAAATCGGTTCGCGTCGCAACTTACTCCGTTGACCGCGTGGGCCTGAACTCCCTTTTTTATCGTGTTTTCAATGGTTTCGAGTTATTTCCTGGAATTCAGACTGCCGCAGCAATCTTCTTTGCATTTTTTCTTATTTTTGCATCCAGCCACTTCTCCAGCCGCCGATTGCTGTGCCGGTCATGCGCAAGTTTTAAGCAAAGCATGCTCGAACCGGGTCACTATTTTCTTTTCTACGGCTTACTCCGCTGCGACGCGAAGAAAAAGACACGAATGAAGCTAACCCAAACCAACCCAGATGCCTCGCTGATCATGCGTGCCATGGGAACTTACCAACCTATTGTGAGTATGGAATGAAGATGCTCTGATGATTCTCGACAAACTGACGACGAGCGTGTGAACGAGTATTGTTAAGAATTCGAGAACAGTTTCGAGAGTGGCAATGCCTACAGCAGCAATCCGACCTGGCCACATCCGCATATCGATCGGACGCGTATCGATCGGAACGATTTGGTGATCGTGTGAAACAGGGTAAGCTGGTTCTGTTGCGTAAAATCAACACGAAATACAGGCTCAACCGCGACTGCTTGAAACTTTAAAGAATGTTCGCAAAGTCGCCATTTTTTATTATTGTGTTTGGGTAGGGGTTCCGGCAGTATGGATTACATGATCAAGATAGCCAACGAAACATTGCCCCAGTCCTGCCTTTGTTATCTCGCGTTCCGGATTGCCTTCATGGAAACCCTGGAGCGGATCATTCTGGCAGATCAAATCGACGAACGAAACCTGCGACATTTCGGTTACCTGACCGAAGTCCCATTTCTGCAGGCCGTCCCTCCGCACGTACAGCTCGATCTGCTGGCGGAGACCTGGGCCAAGCACACCAGTAACGACCCGAATGAGGCCAGTCTCGTCGATGAGTCCATCGTTTACGCTGCTTGCGAAACGACTGCCATCATCGTGGACCGTGATCCCTCTGCTGTGGTTCGGTTTCTCAAACAGGGCCCACTGGATGTCGAAGTCGATCCCGACAACTTCCTGGCCTCTGAGCTGCGTGCTCTCCATTTGAACCTGGGGAACGAAGGAGATTTCCTGATGATCTCCCAGTTCGAAGACATGCCGCCTCGCGAAGCCGACTACATGAAAGAGAAGTTTGGTCTCGACAATGATCGGCTGGAATCGATGTTCGATGTACTGGGTCGCTGGAATCACTCTCCTGAATTCCTCAGCAACCTGGAAAATCTACTCTCCGAAAAAGAGATCGCCCGGGTTGCCTTCGACTTGAACATTCGCAACCCAGTCTGATTTCGTAACTTGATCTGATCTAGGGGATTGATTATTCAGTCGTGATTATTCAAGTTCGATAAAGCATTGCTTGAATTCCAAGTAACATTTTCCAGCAGTCTCTCTTCGCACACTGCTCGCAAGATGAGATTGCGGAACCGCCGTCTGATTCGCTAACCTTGTACGCACTGTCGGCTAAACGCATTTCGCGCGGCCCTGTTCCGTTTTGTTTCGCGGCTCTGCTGGTTGCTTCATGTCACATCATCATCACGATCACGGCCATTCACACAGTCAGAACTACAACCGCTCTTTCGCTCTGGGCGTGATTCTGAATCTGATTTATATCGTCGTCGAAGCAGTTTACGGAATTCTATCCGGTTCACTTGCGCTGCTCGCCGACGCAGGACACAATTTGAGCGATGTCCTCGGATTGCTGCTCGCCTGGGCCGCCTATTACCTTTCCAATCTGAAACCGACGGAACGGCACACCTACGGTTGGGGCGCTTCAACCATTCTTGCTGCACTCCTCAACGCGTTGATCCTCATCGCGGCGCTCGGGGGAATCTGTTGGGAAGCGATTTCACGATTTGGTACAGAACAAACGCTTCCCGGGATGACCATCATCGTCGTGGCGGCAATTGGCGTGGTCATCAATACGGCGACCGCCCTGCTCTTTATGAAGAATCAGCATGACGACCTCAACATTCGCGGTGCATTTCTGCATATGGCGGCCGATGCGGCTGTCTCTGTTGGTGTGGTGCTGGGGGGCGTCGCCATTTACTTTTGGCAGACAACTTGGATCGATCCTGCGCTCAGCTTGCTTATCGCAGTGGTCATTTTTATCAGCACCTGGGGATTACTGAAAGATTCCCTCAACCTCGCGCTGCAGGCGGTTCCACGCAATATAGACCCGTCGAAAGTTCACCAAAGCCTAGAGGAACTGGATAATGTGCGGCACATTCATGACCTGCATATCTGGGCGCTGAGCACCACGGAAACAGCCTTGTCCGTACACTTAGTTCTGGAAGAGATCAACCGGAACGACGAAATTCTCGCAGCAGCGTCGGAAATGCTGAAAGAGAAATTCAAGATCGTGCATTCCACGATTCAAATCGAGCACAGCACGGACTACGAATGCCATTCCGAGACGTCCTGCAACCACTAACGGAATCAGCGTAGTGACGACATCAGTGTAGATAGGGGTCTTTGATAATCAGACCAGCAATCCGGGAATTGGATCGGCATGGTAGATGTGATGTGGCCGATCGGCGTCGTCGTGCCAGGCCGCTGTCGGGGGGAGCCCAAGGGCGTTGTAAATCGTGGCGGCGAAGCTTTCAGGCGTTTGAGGGTCCGACACCGGATAAGCACCATGCTTATCGGAAGCTCCCACGACTGTTCCTCCGGTAATTCCACCTCCGGCCAACAGAATCGACTGACAAGCGCCCCAGTGATCGCGGCCGGGTAGATCGTAATGTTGTGGTAAGTGAGAAATTTTCGGTGTACGACCGAATTCACCCGCCATAACCACCAATGTTTCATCCAGCAGCCCACTCTCGCTCAGGTCATCCAGCAACGCAGAGACCGCCTGGTCCGTGGGTGGGAAGAGTTGATTCTTCAAATGGGGGAACATGTTGCCGTGTGTATCCCACGACTCGTTTCCGCCCAGATTGACCTGTACCAGATTCACTCCATATTCAACGAGTCTCCGGGCCATCAGGCAGGACCATCCAAACGAATGTCGCCCGTACCGTTCCAGCGTTTTTTCATCGGCATTGGTGACATCGAAGACTTCGTGAACTTTCTTGTCGGTCAACAGTGAGATCACGCCCTGCCGATAGCGATCAAAGGAACGCGTGCTGGCTTCCTGATCCCAACGACGGCGCTGGTTCTCGATGTTTTTGAGCAAATCCATCCGTTTCATCAAACGGGGCTGTGTCATCTCTTCTGACAGAGCCAGATTGGGAGCCTGATATTTCAGCCCTGCGGTGTGCATCGGCCCTTTCTGATGATTGAATTCATAGACAGGATACGCCCCTTTCGTTTTGGGATGAAAGGGGGAGGCTTCAATGAACCAGGGATCATGTCGCGGCCCCATCACACCGGCAAACTGCCCCGGAATAACACGACCGGAGCTATGAATCAGTTTTTGCGGAAGCACAACGGCTGGGGGGAGGTTATTCGATTGAGGTAATAAAGACCCGGCGACGGAGACGATTGAGGGCCAGTCGCCGGGCATCGGCTTACTTGCATTGAACGTAGGAGGCAGCGTATTGCGTCCCGTAAGCATGATCACATGCCCTTCGGAATGTTCGTTATATTTATGGGTCAGCGACCGGACGAGAGACCAATGTTTCGCCCGTTGCGCCAGCAGCGGAAGGTGTTCGCAAATATCGATGCCGGGAACGCTCGTCGGTATCGGTCGGAATTCGCCTCGAACATCCGCCGGGGCTTCCGGCTTCATGTCGAAGCTCTCGTGTTGCCCCAGTCCTCCCGACAGGAAGAGATAAATGACATTTTTCGCTTTAATCTCAGGCAAAACTGGCGAGGCGCTCGCTTCGCGGAGGGCGGAAATATGGTTCATCCCCAGGCTCATCAAACCGATGGATCCCGCCTGCAAAACGCTGCGTCGGTTGAAGCGTGGATGTAACGAAGGGCCAATTCCAGACATAAGAAAATCCTGTCGCGGGCGCGAGACTCATAAACGTTTATTTATGGATAGCTTAGCCCGGAAATAGGATAACCTCAAGTGCAAACTGGATTTAGAACCAAACTCTGCCATAGCGTATCCCAGTTAAATGTAACCTGTTCTGGCGGCGTAGCCTCCTGTTATCAAGAGATTTTGGGACCTAGAGCTGCCCCACTTAAACTGCACAAGATCTAGTCTATGACTTCTAGTTTGAAGTTCCGGAATCGGACCTCTGTAGGACCTCCCGAATGGACCTGAAGAGCGAAATGTCCTCGATTTAAACCCCGTGGATCAGTCAGGTCGACGCTTAGTTCCCCATTGATCCAGGTTTTAATGTCGTTTCCACGGGCCTCGATGGTGTAGGTATTCCAGTCCCCTTTATTGACGTGTTCTTCGGCCGATTCTTCCCAAAGCAGCCCACGGCGTTCTTCCTCATAGAGTTTTCCCCACCAGTTGGGGCCGATATCGGCCTGATAACCGAGCATCTCGTGGAAATTCCCTCGAGGCCTGCTGCGGAACTGAATTCCGCTATTACCAGCATCGTCGACCAGTTTCACCTCCACCGACAGACGGAAATCTTCCGCGACCATATTACTGATCAGGAAGTTGTTCTCTTTGAGTCCGTTTGATTTCCCGACGATCTCGCCATCCTGAACTGACCAGATTTGCCGATCACCTAACCAGAGAGAAAGATCACGACCGTTGAAAATTAACGAACTGTTTTCTTTCGTTGCCAACAGAGGAACCTGTTGATCGTGCCGTAAGTAAGCAATCAGCGAGCGAATTTGGAGATCATTGAAGGGCTTCAGTTGGTTATCGGGCATCATCGATTTTTTGCTGAGGAGGCGTTCGTCAATTTCCGACTTGGGGATTTCCAACATCTCTTCGGCCGATTGTAATGTGAGCAGGTCGTCCGTTTCTTCCCGAACGATCCCGGTAAGTACTCGCCCATCTTCCGTAATAATCGTACTCGGTTGATACTCCTTCGCCATTACCGAACTTGGATCGACGATGTTCGAAAGCAGGTACTCCAAGTTATTCCGATTGGACCCCGTTAGATCGGGACCGACTTTCCCCCCTTGACCGTACAAAATGTGGCAGCGCTGGCAAGTCGCCGCAAAGACGGCGCGGCCCAGAGACAAATCGGGGGGCGGGCCGTCCTGCTTATTGACCAACTGGGTGTAGACGGCAATCAGTTGCTTTAACTCTTCCGGCGTATCGGTGACTGTTCCCCAAACGCTCACGAGTTGTTCGTTCAGTTTTTCATCTTTATAATACTGCATCTGTCGGACGAGGTCGGCAGTGAGTGCCGAATTTGGAATTTGTTTATCCGCAATCGCTGAGAGCAATACTTTTCCATAGGCTGCCCGACTACTCAGAGTCGCAATCGCAAACCTTTTGTTCTCGGCGGACAGTTCCGGCCACGCCTGAATCAATAAGGGAGCCGTCTGCGGTTCGCTGTAATTGGCGAGCCCCTTGATAGCAAGAGAACCCCACTTCCCATTGGGAATAAGTGATTGCAGCAGGAAAACAATTTCTGGTTCTCGGAGCGATACTAAAACGTCGAGCGCCAGTTTACGAGATTGTTCGTCTTCGCTTTCTGCTGCCATCGTGTGAAGCTGAGCAATCGCGTCTTTATTTTGAAATCTTGCGGCCAGAGCCAGCGCATTGTTACGCACGTCTTTATCATCTGATTTCACCAACGGCTCGTAAACGGCTTCCCAACCTGCGGGTGGTTGTGGATTTTCCTGACCTCGATATGCTCGAGAAAGACTGTCCAGAAAGGGAAGTTGGACCTGCGGGTCGTCACTGATACCTAGAGCCGAGACCAGCACTTTACGGTTTTCGACAGAATCATCGCTGGCGATCCGACGAAGCATGAAGCTACGAATGAGAGGTATATTATCGCCCCCTTGGAGAGCCAGTTTCAACGCTCTTTCGGCATCGGCTGTCGCGAGTGGCTCTGCGGCATACCAATACATCAAAGGTAAGTTGTGATCGTCGACATCCTCGGCATGAGTCAACAGGTTTTCGATTAACTTCCAACGTTGTTCCACTGGCAGTTTCTGAGCAGCTGAGGCGAGATACAGACGCACCACGGGCCACTCATCGTCTAGTGCCAACTCTTCAAACTTTGCGAGAAGTGATTCCGTAGCTGCTGTTTCGCTTTCGAGAGCTAGTTGAATAACCCAACCCCGCACATAGGGATTGCTGTCATTAAGCCCCTCAAGGGTCAGGGCATCTGTGAGGCTGTTGGTCACATGCAACATCCAGAATGCACGCAACCTTCGTGTTTCGTCTGGGTGTTTCGCGGCGACATTGACCAGACCTTCAATTGCTCCAGCGTCTAATTCCCGTTCGACGGATCGTTCCTGGAGAATCCGGCGGGCATGACGAACATACCAGTCATTCTTACTCAACACATACTCTGCCAGTTCCTGATCACTTTTCTGTTTGAGATCTACGATCGCAGGTTTGGTTTCTCCATAGCTGACTTTGTAGATTCGACCGTTGGTGCGGTCATGCTGGTCCGTTTTGCGATGGTGGCAGGCATTCATGTCGTACCAGTCGATCACGTATGCTTGGCCATCGGGACCGTAACGAATATTGAGCATCTGGGAGGCTTTATCCCCCGTCAACAAAAAGTCGGGGCCATGTTTCCCCACGTAGCCAGAACCCTGCGGCTCCAGGATATCGGCGTTGAGTCGTTGGCCGTGAATGTTGTTCATGATGATTTGATTACGGTACTCGTCGGGCCAGACACCTCCCAGATAAATCATGGCCCCCGCGTGAGCGTGTCCTCCACCGACGGAATCAGATTTTCCATTCCCGATGTGAGCCCAGGCGCCAACATAATGACGGTGGTCGGCTATTGTTTTGATATCGTCATACGTGTACGGGTTAAAATGTTGTCCTGCCTGCCGTTGGTATCGGGCTCCCTGAATGATGTGGTAGAGGTGCGGGATGACGCAGGCGGTGCAAAAAGCCTGTCCATGATCGTCGAAGTCTACTCCCCAGGGGTTGCTTGTCCCCTGCGCGAAGATGTCGAACTCATGGCGTGTCGGATGGTATCGCCAGATCGCCGCGTTCAAGGGAATTCGCTCTTCATCAGGTGTTCCCGGTTTACCCACTCGCGAGTGGGTAAAAACGCCATGGCAACCATACAGCCAACCATCTGGGCCCCAGATAAACGCATTCAAGGTCTCGTGCGTATCCTGATAACCCCAACCATCGAGCAGAATTACGGGTTCCCCATCGGGGATATCATCGCCGTCAGCATCAGGAATGAATAAGAGATATGGGGCCGCCCCCACCCAGACGCCCCCAAAGCCGACTTCAATCCCACTGACGAGATTGAGATTCTCTGCGAAGACTTTACGAACATCATGCACTCCATCGCCGTCGGTATCTTCAAAGATCAGAATTCGGTCCTGGCCTTCTCCTTCTGGTGCGCGGACCGGGTACTGATATCCTTCTGCAATCCAGACTCGTCCGCGGTTATCTATCGCCATCGCGATCGGTTGCATTACGTCAGGCTCTGCTGCGAACACGGTCGTGGAGAAACCTTCCGGCATTTTCATTACTCTTGCCGACTCGTCCGGTTCCAGTCCGGCGTACGGATATTCATCGGCAGTCAGTTTGACAAATACGGGGGTGGCATCTCCCGGTTGGCGTTCATGGAAACGAAAATTGTCAAAGTTAATGTGTCCCCATCCGCCGGAATGTTTGTCAATCAAACGAATGAAGATCTCTTCCCCCATGTGCTCTTTCAAGTCGACCACAACGCGATGCATGTTTTCTCGACCGATACCGACATAGGTCGCCAGCACTTCATCTGATGAAGCCTCAACCAGTTCAACAGCCGTTTCCGAATGGAACCCACCTCCCAGTAGAAAAGTGGCCCAGCGGGATGTGATCGGAAATGAAGCCGAAGTGAGTGTTCCCTGAGGTTTGTCGTGGACCTTTTCGTATCCACCAATCCAGAACTCCCCTTGATGCAGACTGTTACTTTTGGCAAGTCGAGGTTGGACGGTATCCCCTTCGATCGGTTGACCTTCAAAAGCCTCCCCTTCCGCTGTCCAGTCATCCAGGGTTCCGATTTCGAAATCGAGGTTGAGCGTCTTCCCTTTTTCGTTTTTCGGCAGATAGCCTTCGTTGACTGATTGCGCGGGCAACGTTGATGCAGTTATCGCAAGAACAATAGCAGCAACAAACGAAAAAATGATTGACGATGTATTACGAGCACTGAAGAACATTGGTAGCGACCTCTACCTGCGTGGAAGGAAATGACAACGACGCGACGGAATGGATAATCGAGATTCAAGAATTCAGGTGGACGTGAACCACTTAGTATGAGTTCTACTATTTAGCTGCTATTTAATGGTGAAGGCGGGTAGTTTGACGATCTCGCCCCCCTTCATTGTCGATTGGTGGGCACAGATGCCGACGCAGGTCCAGTTAGCGGACTGCACGGCGTTCGGCCAAGGATCTCGGTCTTCAGCGAGCGCGGAGAGGAACTCATTGACCAGATGAGGGTGCGATCCACCATGGCCCCCTCCCTGAACGAAGGAGAGATGGTCGGCGTCTTGAATCGACTGTGTGAACTTCTGGATCTCTTTCGGTAATAGATGGGCATAGTCGGGGACTTCGATTCGTTCGGGAATCTCGGACTCTGGCTTCTTGGCCGTATGAAGTACATGAGGATCATCTTCGATCAGCGTCCACTCGAATGATTTCTTGGTACCGTAGACATCGAAGCTTTCCCGGTATTGGCGGGCGGTGTCGTAGAGGAATCGCCAGATTTGTGCGGAGACATCGCTGTCGGCAATTTTGATGTGGCAACTTTCCACGGCGAACGGATTCCCCGACCGTTGTTTGATCTCGTCCCGTACGGAACCAGATCCAAAACAACTGACATACTCGGCGCAACCATCGACCAATCCTAAAACTGGACTGACGACGTGCGTCGCGTAGTGCATGGGAATCATATCTTTCCAGTAGTCGGGCCAACCATCCATGTCCTGAGGATGCGAGGCTTTCATAAACTGGATTTTGCCGAGTTCGCCCGATTCATACAGTTCTTTGATGAACAGGAACTCGCGACTGTAAACAACCGTCTCGGCCATCATGTATTTGAGACCTGTTTCGGCGACTAGTTGGCAGATCTCGTCGCATTCTTCAATCGTGGTCGCCATCGGCACGGTACACATCACATGCTTACCCGCTTTGAGGGCTTCCTTGCTCATCCACGCGTGGTCAGGAATGGGACTGTTGATATGCACGAAGTCAATCGAGGGGTCGGCCAGCACCTCTTCGTATTTGGTATAGCGTTTTTCGATTCCGAGTTTGTCCCCTATCTCATTCATTTCCTGCTCATTGCGGCGGCAGATCGCGGCGACATTGGCGAGCGGATGCGCTTGATAGATCGGTAAGAATTCGGCACCGAAACCTAAACCAATCATGGCGACATTAAATTGCTTTGACTCGGACACGTCAGCAGACTCCTGAACACGAGGATGAAAGAAGGGGGTTTCTGGAGAGAACTTCACTTACCACCTTAATCAATCTGACCTGAAACAGAATGCGAAATAGCGCAGAACTCTTGTGTAATTTCACCTTGCTCATTTTTTCCTGTTTAAGAAGCTGGTAGTCTGGAAGGGCATTTCACTCTTTCACAGCATCCTCATTCAAAATATTTCCAGGTATACTGCTCACGATGACTTCCCGTCGATCCGTTGCTCTGCTACTCGAAACTTCGAACGCCTATGCGCGCGGATTGCTGGATGGCATCATCGATTATCTGCGTGAGCACGAACAGTGGTCGATTCATCTGGGGGAACAGGAACGCGGGGCCAAACCTCCCCACTGGTTGAAGAACTGGCGGGGAGATGGAATCATCGCGAGGATTGAAACAGAAGCGATTGCCAACGCCGTCCGCCAAACAGGTCTACCCATTGTCGACGTCAGCGCCGCTCGGTTGGTTCCCTCCCTCCCCTGGGTGGAGACAGACGATCGGGAAATTGCCCGAATGGCGCTCGAGCATTTTCTGTCGCGCGGGTTCCACTCGGTTGCCTTCTGTGGGGAGAACTATTTCAACTGGTCGCGTTGGCGGGCCGAGGCGTTCGAAGAATTTGCGAACGAAGCAGAATGTCAGTTTGAGTCGTTCGATTCGGGAAGTCGACGTCGTCTCAACATGGGCAACACCCGACAGCGCACCCGCTTGGCGAAGTGGATCCTGTCTCTGCCACGGCCCACAGGAATTTTCGCCTGTTACGATTTCATGGGGCAGCAGATTCTCGATGTCTGTCGGGAACTTGAAATCAGCGTCCCTGAACAGATCGCGGTGCTGGGAGTCGATAACGACCAACGCTTGTGCCGACTTTGTTCACCTCCCCTGTCCAGCATCATTCCCGACACGCGTGCCACGGGTTACGCCGCCGCCCAGTTACTGGATGAATTAATGACTTCCTCCCGCACGCGGAAATCTCAACCGGCGCAGATCCTGATTCCTCCTCAGGGAATTGCCGAGCGGCAGTCGAGCGATATGTACGCCAGCGATGATGTCGACCTCGTCGCGGCGCTCCGTTTCATCCGAGAACATGCGTGTGAAGGGATCACCGTGAACGATGTCCTGCGGCAGGTCCCGCTTTCGCGTCGCGCGCTGGAGGCGCGGTGCCAGAAGTTGACGGGTCGCACACCGCATGCCGAGATTACACGGATCAAACTCGAACGATCCAAGCGGTTGCTCCGCCAAACTGGCCTGACAGTTCACGAAGTCGCGCAGCGGTCCGGTTTCTCTCAGGCTGAATATTTGTCGGTCGTATTTAAGAAGCAAACGGGCCAGACACCGGGTGAATTTCGTAGTTCTGGGCTCGCCGGCTCTTAATTCAAGCATTTTTAAGCCGCATTCACTTCGGCAGGCTGGGCATTCCCTGTTGTCAAACTATAATCAGCGGAACTTGCTTTTCGCCTTCCCCCCATATTAAAGAGTCCTAGTTTCAGATGTCCGATAGCTTCAAAGAAATCCTGGAAACGTTCCCCAATCCACATCCGAATCGAGATTACCTGATCGAGACGGTTTGTCCCGAGTTCACCTCCGTCTGTCCAAAGACAGGCCAGCCCGATTTCGGTACGTTGACGATTACCTACATTGCCAACGAACACTGCTTCGAACTGAAATCGCTCAAGCTCTACTTGCAGGAGTACCGTAACCACGGAGCGTTCTATGAAGATGTGACCAATCTGATTCTGAACGACCTTGTCAAAATCACTCAACCCAAATGGATGCAGATCATCGCCGATTTCACACCGCGCGGGGGCATCCGGACAAAAGTGACTGTCGAATACCCTTCCCTGGCGATCCATTCGCAGGGATAATAAGAGTCCAGAGAAAACGATGGCCAGGAGATAACACCGGGCCAGCGAATTGACCGGGCACTTCCAACAGCTTTTCAACGAGGAACATCCGATGCCGATATTCGAATACAAATGTGAAGAATGTGGAGCTGTCTCTGAGATTTTGGTTCGGCACGATACCAAGCTGGAATGCGAGCAGTGTGCCTCGACGAAATTGGACAAATTGATCAGTGCCCCTGCCGGGCATGTCAAATCGGGCGGCCTGCCGATGGCCTCCAGTTGCCCACCCCCACAAGCAGGCCCCTGCGGCCCCGGTTGCTGCCGCATGTAACGGCCTGAGACGGATCTGTTCTGGCTGCTGCCCTCCCCCCGAACCTCTATTTTAAGTGAGGACGATCCATTGCAGAGGGGGAGGAGAAATGATAAAATTCGCACCTCTCGCTGAGAGCGTTAACCCAGTCCCTCAACGGAAGTTGGGAGCCAGATTTCACCCGAAATTCTGGTTCGAGATCGAATACCCGCGAACCGACCGCCGTCAAGGATGGTCGAATTAGCGAGAACGCATTAGCGACCCGATGAATGTCTGACTGAGTTCATCGAAGTAAGAGATTGCTTTTCAAATAGAAGAATACAAAATCGGGGCGTGGCTCAGCCTGGTAGAGCGCTGCGTTCGGGACGCAGAGGTCGTGTGTTCAAATCACATCGCCCCGACTTTTTTCTTCTTCTGGCAACAATGGACCGAGATTAGGCGAACGTAGTTTTTCGGCGAACAATTGTTGTCATTGCAGAAGACTCATTGTGAGTTCATTTGAGACCACTACTGATCTGTTTCTTTCTTATAAATGTACAGATCAAATTGTTTCATCCACCTTGGCAGATACCCCAGATTTGTTCGAATCGACCATTCCTTAGAGCGTCTGCATCTGCATAGAATATAATTTCGCCGCCATCTCCCCAACACATTTCTGCATTATCATCTGATCCGAGTTGCAACAGCATGAGCGCGTTCCTATTTGATAGTTCTTCGGGATAGCGTTGCTCGAATAGAGCATATCCGCCCAGTAAATGATGACTTTTGCAAGAGCTCATATCCTTGAACCAGTGTGCCATCTGAATAGAGCGATAGTCAGACTGCAACTCGTCATATTTCTCGCATTCACTCTCGTTCCAACCGACTGCTATTATATTCTGTTCAAGGTGAGAATTCGGTAATGACAGAATTTGAATAGGCTCCACTAAAGCAGCAGGAAAAGGTTGAACTCCTTCGGGCGAACACACCCTTTTCAAGGACTCATTTGGTGCTGAATGGTAAATTACGGTCCAACCTAATTGCTCCATCCACCCCTGATCAGGCACTTTCGATTCATTTCTATTTCCCGCCATCCTGCCCCACACCGAGAACAATGACATTAGCCCTTCGGTCGGTAACCCTTCGACAACCTTTTCTTCAGATGGAATATCAGTCAGGTTAATTTGGGCGAGAAATGAATGCGGCTTGCCATCCTTAAACGTGGGCCATGGTTTATTGGAAGGTAAATCTGGTAATCCTCCAATTTTAGTAGTCCCAATCGGTATAGTTGCATCATTTGAAATCATTGTACGAAGAAGAACTGCTGGGCGAGCAATCTGATGTATCACACTTCGACAGTCCTGTAGGTAGTGAAAATCAATTAGTCGATCAATGATATTCAGTTCACTGTAAGCCATATTTGCAAGCTCAATCAGGTATAGACTGGCTGGGTCTAGTTTTCTCAGAACGATTTGATAAGCCGTATCAATGAATAGTTTCAATTCCTCACGTGGAACAGAACCATCCAACGGAACTGCCATTTGAACGTGTCCGTCACGCTCTTTCCATGATGTCATTCTTATGGAGCGGTATTTTTCTTGATGTTCAAGTAATTTGATTCGGGAAACCGGCATTTTCGCAATATAGCCATCTTCTTTGAGATCGACTTCAAAAAAGTCTCCCCACGAAACTCCAGGAACGCGAACACAAGCATAGTTCGCTTCCCTCTCCCTGAGTTCACCACCGAATCTCAGTTGAGCCCCGTTTTGTTCGAGAGCGTACAGTACCATGTCATAAATGAGATTTTCCGCTGCCATGGATATACCTAATAAATATTTGCGTGTCGAAAGGCATAATATAATATGCCTAAATGATGACCTCGCTTATCCCATTGCGAGAATTTCCAATATTCGATTTGTTCTTCGCGAGTTCAATTGATGGGATTATTTGGATCGAACTAAAAGTAATCCGAATCGTCATCGCAAGGAACTCTCAGGTCGGATCCCGAGTTACTATACTCGTACCTGAGGTTACTTACTCTCCTTGTTCATCGAACGAACACAACGCAAATCCCTGAGTGATTAAGTACCTACATCGAAGAGAACCAAAAACAAGCATGAGAACTTCAAAGCTGGTACAGAATCGAGATTCCGCACATCTAATTGACAGGATCTCGCAATCTGTAACCGTCCCAATAACTGTATGAAAGGATCAGACAGTTTTCAGCATTCACTAATGGGATGCTCCTGTAGCCACTCTTTGGCCGCAGCTACAGGATCTTCCGAATCCATGAATGATTCATTCGTATGGTTAGCAAGAATCTCTGCGCACTCCCATTGATTGTCGTCATCATCCCAGTCGGCGGAAGTGATAACATGTCGCACGGCGGCCATACATTCAGTGCCCCCAATTATCGATAATGCGATAAGTGCGGCTGTGGCTGCCTGCGCTTCTTTAGAATCCTCTCTAGGTGGAGTTACTGCTAGAATCCTGAGTTCTTTGGCAACGACTTGCTCGTCGTCGAGCAGAGCACCTTTTCTTGCCAGCTGAGCAATTAAGCTTGCTGCGTCTTCACGAGCCTCATAGTTTTCGTGCTTCAGTCGTTGACATGCCCATGTTACCGCTTCGTTCTTGCGCGTAGTGAGGATTTCCAAAGCTCGATGATGCACATCCGGGTGCCGAATTATGGAAACATCTTGAGCGACGAGAAAACTCCCCCAATAATCGTCACAAATTGCTGTCAGAACTGACGTATCAGCACCTGTTAGGACTTCCAATCGAGGCTGGAGACCATCTTTACTCCACAATTCCGGAAGTTCTGGTGATGAGGGAACATGACGTTTTGGCGTGGAACCGAATCGGCGATAATACGCGAGTAGGCGATTAAACATATATTTCCCTGAGTCAAACAAGTCGGATGATAGAAAAAACTACTGGTAACAATTCGATGCTGTTATTCATCCTACAATACCATGTGCCTGTTTTAGATAATAAGTTTCGAATCGCGTTTTGTTTTTTCAAAGGAGGACCGAATGAGCAACCCGGAAGGGCACGAGTCCAGATTGAGCTTAAAAGACGCATGCCTAACCATTGTATTGGCCCTCAGCATTCCATGCTTAGGCTTTTTGTTCCTTATGTGGAACTTCAATCAACCGCCATCTGCCTATTACAAACGTGACACACTGACAAACGATATAACACGTGCCGAAGTCATAAGCTTTCTTGGCAGACCTTCAAGTGATTTGAATGGTGGGATTAGGATAGCTTATAGCAGAACTTTAGGCTGGGTCATCCTGTATATCAGTTTTGATGATAAAGGTATGTTTCTCGAGTAAGAATACGATCCATAATGGCCTTACGTTTCTCTCTATTTTATTCGAATCTCTCACATGTTCTGTAGATCCAATGGGCACCGGTTGATGTACAATCAGGAGACAGATTTCACTCGCTGACTTTTATTCGTTCCTGAAATTGCTTGCCGTATATCAGAATTGAAGAGAGTTTTTTATGTTGCTCCCGCGGATGACTATATTGATTACTGCTTTGGCCTGTTCCACACTACGCGCGGCTCCGCCTGTACGCGAGTTTGACGCTCTTGGTGCTCCGCCGTTTACGGTGTTGGAAACGGGGGAGAATCCTCCGTTGGAGGTTAGTGGTAATTTTGTGATTGGGCCGGATTATGTTCCGGCGGAAGAATACCAAGTAGTGGAAGGGGTTCCGCAGGGGAAGGTGCAACAATTTGAGATTGATTCGAAAGAGACGAAACTTCTCAACCCCGGGATTGCCCGCGAGGAGTTCGGTACGGTGGACCCGGACAATCCGAAGACGTTGATTGTCGAGACACATGAGATTGATTACACGCGGCAGATCACTGTTTATATTCCGGTGCAGTATGAACCGGGGAGAGAGGCCCCTTTCATAGTGGTGCATGATGGTCCCAAGGGGAAACCGAGTAGGGAGATGCCGAATGTCCTCGACAACCTAATTGCTCAGAAACGGATTCCCCCGATCATTCTGATCCAGATCGCTAACGGAGGTGGGGATGCGCAAGGACATGAACGTGGGAAAGAGTACGACACCATGTCGGGCGTCTTTGCCGAATACATTGAGACTGAAGTCTTGCCGCGTGTCGAAAAAAACTGCGGCGTCAAACTGACTTCCGATCCGGATGGCCGCGCGGCGATGGGTTCCAGTTCAGGTGGTTCGGCCGCACTCATTATGGCCTGGTTTCGGACGGACCTGTACCATCGTGTGCTGACGACCTCCGGCACGTTCGTAAATCAGCAGTGGCCGTTCGATCCGGAATATCCTGACGGTGCCTGGGGCTTTCACGAAACGTTGATTCAGAGTACGCCTCGCAAACCGATTCGGTTGTTTCTCTCCGTCGGCGACTACGACCTGCTCAATCCGAATGTGATGCGGGACGGCATGCACGACTGGGTCGAGGCCAATCACCGCATGGCGAAGGTGCTTGAGGAGCAAGGGTACGATTATCAATACCTCTTCTGCCGCGACTCCGGCCACGGCATCCGCAACGCCCAGGCCCAATTTCTCCCCCACGCCATCGAATGGGTCTGGAAAGGGTACACTCCAAAGACGGAGGAGTAATTAGGACGATTGTGGGTTCAACCTGCCTCAGATCCTGCCCAGGATAATTGTGGCGGCTATCGTTCCCACAAAGCCTTTAAAAACAGTAGGCTACGCCGCCAGAACACGCTACGGCTATCTGGTATGCGCTCTAGAAGCTCTTTAAGTCATCCGGCAAGGTGGGGCAAGCCCCTTTATTAGAGCAGACGTAGGCGGCGACCTGGTTGGCGAAGGTGTTGACTTCGGCGAGGGGGCGTTTCTTCAGCAGACCGGTGCAGAGGGCGGCGGTGAAAGAGTCGCCCGCACCGACGGAATCAATCGCTTTGACTTTCACACCACAGGACTCGTTGGTTTCTTCGACACTGGAGAGAATGCTACCGTCGCTTCCCCGGGTGTAGGCGATGAGGTTGAGGTTGAACCGCTCTCGGAGCGCGGAGAGTTGTTCCGTGACAGTTCCTGCCAGGTTGAAATATTCGGCGAGAACGGGAAGCTCTTCATCGCTGAGTTTAAGGATCGTGGCCAGTTCAAGAGATTCTTCAACGACTTCTTTTCCGAAGAAGGGTTCACGGAGATTGACGTCGAATATTTTGAGTGACTTCTCTGGCATGTGCTGCAGGAAGGTACGGATCGTCTCGCGAGATTGAGGGGACCGCTGAGCAAGGGAACCGAAGCAGACAGCGTCCAGCGATTGAGCCAATGCTTTCCATTCGGGGGTAAACGTGAGGTAGTCCCACGCCATGTCTTCCAGGATTTCGTAGGTCGGTTTTCCTTCGTCATTGAGGGTGACCATCACTTTGCCGGTCGAATGTGATTCGTTTTCCTGAATGTAGTCGGGGCTGACATCCAGTTGCTTGAGTTCGGTACGTGTGCGCTGTCCCAGTTCATCGGCACCGACACAACTGACGGGAAAAGCATCGCTTCCGAGTTGTCGGCAATGGCAAGCGAAGTTGGACGGGGCGCCTCCGAGACGTTCGCCGTCGGGGAAGATGTCCCAGAGGATTTCACCGAGCCCGACGATTTTAAAAGTTGGATTCATCATACTCCCTTTGGATGGAATCGTTTTTATTGCTCAATTTCAAGTAATTCTAAAAGCGAAACGATGGTTTCTACTTGACTGAAGAGGGTTTCAGTCTGGAATTGCGGAGGCATCATCAACGATGACGGCTACCAGATCAGCGAGGCCACGGAGACTGGAGCGCTGAACTTCTGCGGCTGGAATGGTCCCCCCGTGCCCATCGGGCAGAGCACGCGTGGCGGTGGTGTTTTCTACCACACTGACGGCGTAACCCTGATCAAATCCACCACGGGCCGTCGAACTGACACACATGTGGCTCATGAATCCGGCGAGGATCAGGTTTTTGCAACCGGTTGCCTGGAGTTGCTCGTTCAGGTTTGTTGATGAAAACGAATTCGGGTAATTCTTGACGATGACTGGCTCGGCTCCTGTCGGTGCAACGACGTCGGCAATCTGCCCATTCTCAGCCGTCACATCATAAGGGGACCCGACACCCGCATCGTGCTGGATATGGATGATGGGGATGTTCGCTTTTCTTGCTCGCTCCAGAAGCTGCTTGGCATTCTGAAGAGCTTCTTCAACGCCTTCGAGTTGCATCACCCCTTCGCGATAGGTGTTCTGGCAATCGATCATAATCAGGGCGGACTCACTCAGTTTCGCAGGAGTTTCAGAAAGCCCCGCAATTTCTCGGATCGTTGGCATCGTTGTTACTTTCTATTACGAATGTGCTTCCGCTATTCTTAAACGTGACGAATGCATTTAGACGACTGTATCAAGCTCTATTCTAACACACCGTCTCCGGCAATTCACGTATGGAATGATCAAGGTCTGCTCGCCACATTACGGGTGGTTTAAAGAGCGGCTTTTTTGTGCGGTATTTGGGGAAAAGATACTGTAGGATAGGGGAGTCTTATCTTAATTTATGTGTTTCCGTTTCCATGTTCCTCCTCTAGTTGTCGCTCACCTTATCTGGACAGGTTCTCCTTATGACTTTTCGAACACTCTTTCTCTTTAGCCTGTTATCGCTACCTCTTGCATTTGCTCAGGCAGAGGATCGCGATGTACCGCCGACTCATCCGGATGTGGCCTATGGTGAACATGATAAACAGGGTTTTGATTTATGGCTGGTGCCCGACGCTGAGGAACCGACGCCGCTGGTGATTTACATTCATGGGGGTGGGTTTCGCGGAGGGGACAAATCGACGGTCAAGAAAGGGGTCGCAGAAGGATACCTTAAGCGGGGCATTGCATTTGCGTCGATGAATTATCGTTTATCCGATTCAGGCGCCTACCCGATTATGATGCACGATGCCGCTCGCGGGTTACAGACGATTCGATATCACGCCAAGGAATGGAACATCGATCCACAACGAATTATCTGCTACGGTGGTTCCGCAGGAGCGGGAATCAGCCTGTGGTTGGCTTTTCATGATGACTTGGCTGACCCAAACAGCGATGATCCTATCGCTCGACAGTCGACACGTATCCATGCTGCAGGCACCTCAGATGGACAATCGACTTACAACATGCACACTTTTCGTGAATGGTTCGGCGTGCCAGACCTGCCCATTCATAGTGCATTGCCTCCTTTATACGGTGTCGAACTCGATGCAGACCTTAACGACCCGAAGGTCACAAAGCAGATGCAGGACGTTTCTTCCATCACTCATCTGTCACCCGACGACGAGGTGGAGGTCTACATGACTTACAGGCGCCCTAATACAAAAGTAACTCTAGAAACGTCAAAATCAGACTGGGTTCACCATCCCCTGCTCGGTTTGAAACTGAAGGAAGCGATGCATAAACTTGACCTTAAATGCTACGTTACTGCACCCGACATCAAAGAAGAAAACGATCCTTATGGTTCGTTGACGAACTTCCTGGTAGCGAAGGCGAATGAAAAGCCTGAGTAAGTATTTCTATATTTCTAATCCAGGCGATCAGAACCATCAGTAGACAGAGCGACTCGGGTGATGCACTGCGCTCCTCAAGTACGATTTAAGTTGAGATTCATGAATCATACAAACACTCAAGTTGATGAATACTTACATAATCTTCGTGAGTGGCAAGACGAGTTGAAACACTTGCGCCGAATCCTGCTCACCTGTCCGCTGACCGAAGAATTCAAATGGCGGTCGCCCTGCTATACCTCCGAAAAGAAGAATATCGTCATACTGGGCGGGTTCAAAGATTCCTGCGTGCTCAGTTTTTTCAAAGGGTCCCTGCTGAAGGATCCTGAAGGGATTCTCACCAAACCGGGTGAGAATACCCGAGAAGGCCGAGTCATTCGTTTCACCAGCGTCTGTGAGATCGCTGAGCTGGAACCGACTTTGAGAGCATATATCGACGAAGCAATTGAAGCTGAAAAAGCGGGATTGACCGTCGGCCTCAAGGAAGATCGAGAGCTTAAATACCCGGAAGAGTTACTAGCTGAACTGGACGAAAGCCCTGAACTGAAGATCGCGTTTGAATCATTGACTCCCGGTCGACAACGCGCGTATCTGATGTTCTTCAATGCCGCGAAACAATCAAAAACTAAAACGGCACGGATCGAAAAGTATCGTGAACGAATCCTCGACGGCAAAGGGATCAACGACTGCACTTGCGGTTTGTCACAAAAGATGCCTCAATGCGATGGTTCTCACAATAGCCTAAAATGAAGAATCACCGACGACATCAACGACAAGAATGAGATTTACTATGAAGTTTAAACACCTGCTAATAGCGACAACGCTGCTACTCACTTTACATCTCACGCTCGAAACTGGAAACGTTGTCGCGGAAGAACCTGACCATGCCGATATCGTCGTTTATGGTGCGACGCCGGGTGGATTTTGCGCGGCGATCGCTGCTGCCCGTGAGGGGGCCTCGGTGATTTTGCTCGAACCAACTGACCACGTGGGCGGATTGAATACGGGTGGTTTAAGCTTCAGCGATTCAAACCAGACAGTGCGCAGTACCATGATGGGGCTGTTTGATGAATGGCACACACGCATTCAGGAAGATTATGCATCCCGGGGAATCGAACTTCCTTATGACGTCTCTGTGAAAGACCAATCCGCCTGGACCTATGAGCCACATGTATCGGCGCGGGTGACCCGACAGATGTTGGATGAGGCTGGAGTTACAGTGCTTACAGAACGCTATCTTTCTTCTGTCCAGAAAGAAGGAACACGGATCAACTCCCTCGTCACCAAAGACGGTACCTTCTCTGGGGATGTATTCATAGATGCGACCTATGAAGGTGACTTGATGGCCGCGGCGGATGTCAGTTGGTCGATTGGCCGAGAAAGCCGGGAAGAGTTCAGGGAATCGATGGCAGGCAAGCAGTATCCCAAACGGAAAATGAACATCAATGGTTTCGACGACGATGGAAGCCTACTTCCTTTTGTGACTGCCTCTGAACGGGGCGACGAATCGACAGGAGACGACAATGTGATGACATACAGTTTCCGTCTCTGCCTGACCCGCGATCCAGAGAATTGGGTTCCGATGCCACAACCAGCCAATTACGATCCGGAGAAATTCGAAGTGATGCGGCGATACATCAAATCGGGCGGGCGGGTCGGTTTTGATCGCTATCCGCTTCCAGGAAATAAGATCGATGGCAACAACTCCATCGGGGGACAATTCTCTCTGGGTCTCGTTGGTGGTGGGAATGGCTGGTGCGAAGCAAACGAAACGGAGCGGGCCATCATCTGGGAGGATCACAAGCAATACACCTTGGAGTTCTACCACTTCCTCACAACGGACTCTTCCATTCCCGACGAGACTCGTAAAGAGTATGCCGAACTGGGCCTTTGCAAAGATGAGTTCCCTGGCACTGACCATTTCTCCCCTGCCCTCTATATTCGCGAAAGCAGACGCCTGCAGGGAATGTACGTGCTGAGCCAGAAAGACATCCTCGAAGATCCTGAGAAAGAAGATCCTATTGTGGTTTCGTCTTTTCCTATCGATTCGCACGACTGTCGCCGAATCGCGCTGAAGGAGGGTGGGGTCATTAATGAGGGAACGATTTTTCCAGTTCGTCGTAAATATCCTAAACAAGGTTACGCTTATCACGTTCCCTATCGGTCAATTCTTCCTCTCGCGAATGAATGTACTAACTTGCTGGTGCCCGTCGCTCTCTCCTGTACCCACGTGGGGATCTCTTCCATTCGAGTTGAACCGACCTGGATGATTCTCGGCCAAAGTGCCGGCATCGCGGCGGCTTTGACTCAACAGGGAAAAACGACTGTGCAAGAACTCCCTTATTCAAAACTTCGTGAGCATCTTCTTGCTCAGAAACAAGTCCTCGATCTGCCGGACGTCCCCGAACAAATCACTGAGTCCGGTTCCGTCGCGTCGACTTCTCTTCCCGGTATCGTATTAGATGATGCTGCGGCTGTGCTCACAGGAAAATGGTCACATTCGTCGAACTTCACACCTCACATCGACGACGGCTATCAATACGCAGGCAGCAATGAAAAGGGGGCTCAAGGTGATGGAAGCGCAACGGCAATGTTTCGGTTTAAAGCACCCACTACGGGAAAGTACCAGATGTTAATGGCTTATTCAGCACATTCGACGCGAGCTAAAAACGTTCCGGTCACTGTTACCAGCGGTTCCTACGAGGAACGGATATTGGTTGACCAAACGATACCGCTACCATCGGGTAAGCATTTCCGATCCATCAGTGAAGTTCAACTGGATCAGAACGTCGAATCAGTCATCAATATCAATGACGACAAAACCCATGGATTTGTCATCATCGACGCGATTCAGTTGATTCCCATCGATTCGAAGTAGTCATCCAAGCTGTATCTTTACATGCTATTGCACGTCTCTCTAAATAAAAAACCTCGCAAACAGACGAACTGTTTACGAGGTTTTGTTACTTGATAAGGACTAACTTCGGTTGTTAGTTCGATCCTTTATCTTTCCCTTTATTGTCCGACTTCGGTGCGGAACCTTTTCCAGAGTCTGATTTTCCAGAACCGGATCCTTTACTACCACCTGAGGCAGCAGGAGCGGAGCCTCCTCTGTTTCCGTTTGATTTTCCAGCAGCAGGTTTGTCACCTGAACTATTTCCATTCCCCGCATTGGGGCTGTTGCCAGATTTAGGGCCTTTGTCTGCCTTTGGTTTTTCGCCAGCTTTGGGCTGATTTCCCGGACTTGGATTGTTTCCCGCTTTCGGCGTATTACCAGGAGCAGGGTTGTTGGGTTTTGCGCCATCTCCTTTGTCGGGTTTTCCTTTGCCTGGTTTTTCCGGTTTGGGAGAGTTCCCGGAATTCGGTTTGTCTGAACCGATACCTTTAGAGGGTTTCGGAGTCTGGGGCGAGTCTTTTTTATCGACTTTGCCTTTACCCTTTTCAGGTCCACGCGGACTGTCTGAATTAGGAGATTTATTGCTACGATCCATTTTCGGCTTGCCGGTTTTTACTCCGTTTTTGCCGTCGGTGCTGCCAGCCTTGTCCTGAATTTGTTTACGGCGTTGTTCCGCTTCACGGACCTGATTTTTCCCTTCTCCTTTTGCTTTATTGCGAAACTCTTCGCGTTTCTGAGCAAAATCTTGCTTATTTTCGTTACTGGCCTGTTTCAACTCGTCGAGTTGTTTTTGGCGTTTCTGCTGTGAATCCTGGTATCGTTCTCTCTGATCTCTGTATTTGTTACGTCGATCATCATTACGCGTAAAGTTACCGTGCAGACCGGGGTAATTTCCATCAGTCAGGGCACTAATCTCCACAGCCAGCATGGCATCACCTACGTCAATGTTCGCTCCCGCTTGCCAATCCCGTTGTTCACGCCAAGTATGACGAGGACGTCGGTCGGCATGATCACGGTAGTATCCGTGTCGTTCGTGATAGCGGTTGTACTGATCTCGGTGAAAATTGATGTAGAAGACTCGTAGTGGGTCGTAGAAAGCACGATCATCTACCCAAGGATAAAATGTGTTACTTGAAGAACCGTACTCGTAATAGTCTCCGTAGCCATAATGGCCGTAATTCGTGTCTACGAATAGATGCGCAGGAAGGTAGTCGGTTCTTACAACGACGTTGGGGGTATACTGATAATCAGCACTGACATCTGCCTGAAACAGGACAGGGCTAAAGAGAACCCCCCGTTGTTCCAGTTCATAGTCCCAGTATCCAGCCAGAGCGAGATAACCGCTAGGGGTCCAGACATAGCGAAAAGGAACCCAGACTCGGCCATCGTATCCTTCAGCCCAATATCCTTCTGCCCACTCATAGTCGTTACTGGTTACTTCCCAGTGACCTGGTACCCAGAAATGTTCCGGTGACGGACTTTCATCTTGTTCTTCTTTTTGAGCTTCTGGTGGTTGCTCCGAAACGAGAACGGGTTGGGTTTCTCCGCTCCAGAACCCAGAGACCCACGCGAAACCCTGGTCAGCCTGTGCCCAGTAACCGGGGTTCCAAGTCATATCTTCTGGTGCAAGCCGCCAGATACCGCTGATCCAGATGAATCGTTGCTCTTCCCATTCCCAACCCCAGTATCCGGGAATCCACTCATAGTCTCCTGATTCCGGTACTACTTCCGATGGTAATTCCTGGATCGGTTGAGGAGGCTGTTTATCAATGACGAGCCCTTGACCATTAATCGACTGGTAAGGCTGAGCAAAGGCCTCGTGAATTGGGCCTCTATTTAATTCGGTCAGCTCACCGCTCGCAGAGCGGTCGGGTTGAGGCGCCGGCGGTTGCTGAGCGCTCAGTTGAGATGATGTGAAAACGACCAATGCTCCGAAAATGGAACAGCCCAGTACTAACTTGGGCCAGGAAAAAGCGACTTTCATTAAGATATCCTCCCTCGGTGAAAAAAAAGTGGTTGACTATCTCAAAAGAATGCAACTCCTGTTCCGTTCCCCGTAACTGATTCATTAGCAGGAGCGTAATGCCTCCAGAGCGGATACTGGTCTCTCAGTTTTCAGATGGTACAACTCCACAGGCAACTCGTTGCCTCAGGCACCTATTGCCATACAACTAACTTGATTAAGTTTTGATACGTTACTGGCGAGACACTGGTCAATTGACGACAAATCTTTCATAGTGGCGTTTTTGATGATCCAGTTGAGTGACCCGTCAACTGAGGTAAACCTGATTGCGAATGCCGGATAGAACTGGCCGCTCGAAGGCTGGAGGATGGGTCCCCGTTTCGACTCTCTTTTACGTGCTTACTGAGTTTGGTGTATCGTGGACAATTTGCTGGAATCGTTGCTGCTACTTCTCGTTTTACTTAACCCGTTTTTGCTCATCGTCTATTTGACCGATGTGGCAGAGAAACTGAGTCTGAGCGAATTCTCCCGGGTATTACTCCGAGGGGGATTTATCGCGACCGCAGTCTTTTGTACGTTTACGGTGTTGGGAGACGCGATTTTTTCGAAACTCATGCAAGCCAACTTCGCCTCGTTCCAGATTTTTGGCGGGGTCGTTTTTATGTTGATCGGACTGCAATTTGTCTTTCGAGGCCCTGCTGCGATCGAGTTACTGCGGGGAGAATCTGAACATCTGGCCGGTGCCATTGCCATGCCGATGCTCATCGGACCGGGAACCATTAGTGCCAGCGTTTTGATCGGCCAGAAGCATGACGTTTTACCGGCCTGCGTGACCATTTTCTCTGCCGTCTTTATTTCGATCCTGATCATGATCGGCTTGAAAGCGATTCACGACTACGTCCGCGAGAAAAACGAACGCCTTATCGATCGCTACGTCGAAATTGCCGGAAGAATCACAGCCCTCTTCATCGGTACGATTTCAGTCGAAATGATTATGGTTGGAATACGAAGTTGGATGGAGAAGTTTTAAGGGGGGGCCGAATTCAGGTCAGTACAGCTAAGGTGCATCTGTTTTCACTCTCTTATGCATCCATATTAGCGAATACTGAGTTGCCCCTTGATGTCGTCAAAAACAGGAACGAAGAACTCTGTCTCGCCGTTAACATATCGCTTCGCCACCAAGTTCAATGGGAATACCACGGCGTCATTCTGCTTTCGATGAACTGCCATCTCGGTCCCATGTTCATCTGAGGCCACAACCCAGTCGAATCCCAGTTCTTCGATGAGACACTGCCCAAATGCAATCCCAAAGGCATTAATAAATATGTTCGGGTCTTCTGAATCCTGATCATGGTGAGCAAACCATTCTGTATATGTTTTATCAAGTCCAGATGGTGTAAGAGCGGATTAGCCCGTAGTCTCGCCCGAGTGAAGGGCCTGAGTCAATCCGAGGTTATTGTTGATCCACTCGCGTTCGGATTCGTTAATCTCTGATAGAGTCGGGTTCATGAATATGATCCTCTATTTAAGGTCTATAATTCGTAAATTACTACACTTTTAGATTGAAGAGACCACCTTTTCTTATTGTCATTTATCCGATGCGAATACGCAAACCCCTAAACTCGTTTCAGATATTTTCTCAAGCCACCTCTGGAATCAAGTCTAAGCAGATCTTACGATGGATTTGTTGATTATTAAGTTCACCAAGTCCTCGCTTTCTCGTCCCTATCCTCAGCAGGCCCACCTCATGATTCTTCAGACTCCTTCCTACGTTCAACGTTATCCCGTCGTCTTCTTCATGCTTGCCTTGTTAGTAGTAACGGCTCTTTCTTCCTCCGTCGCACGGGCTGAGCATGAGGGAAAGATTCAGATTCTCCTGTTAGGTGACAGCACGGCGGAAGGAAGTATTCCCCGATTGATTAAACCGGAGGGACCGCATCTGGAAAAAGTGCTGGAACAATTATTGGCGGCTGAAGGAGATCTCCCGGCGACCCAGGTGATTAATTCCACCCTGAGCGGTGAGTACATCGATCGATTGTTCAGTTCGGGCCGATACGATCGGGATGTGGCGAAGTTGCCCGGAATCGACTATATCTTCATTCGCTATGGATTGAATGACCGGGGGCGATTGAAGGATTTTCCGAATGAATTCCCGGAAGACTTTCATCAATTACTTGCCCGTTTACGACAGGATCATCCCGATGCCCTGTTGATCCCGATGACGGTGATTCCCTTCTCGGGTGAAGAAGCAAGTAAGCAGATTAATGATCTGGTGCGTGGCGTTGCCGAAAAAGAAAAGCTGGAGGTCTTTGACATCTACCCCCGTTACGCTGCCGAGTTGGAAAAAGGGTACAACATGCTGAACTACCGACGGTACCCACTTGCTAAAGTTCCGGAGAAGTACCTCGCACTTGTCAAACCCTATGTTCATGGAGAAAGTGTGCTGGTGATGAGTAACGAACTTGATGGAATCCTCGGCCACTTACCCGGTTGGACCTCCGATCGCCATCCAAACCTGGCCGGTTACAATGTAATCGCCGACGAAACCGCCAAATACCTGGCCCCCATCATGCGAATGAAAACAGTTGAATAGGTCATCTGAATGAGTTTTGGAGGGGGATAAGGTATATAGTGGGATCAAACTTGCGACTTATTTTTCTAATGGTACCTTGTTTTATAGTAAAAGTTCTCAGACACACACTCTCCGTGAGAGGAGAGTGTGTTAAACTAGAGGCCGATTGAGCCAGTAAAGCATGCTTAATGCGCAGCTTTCCTGAAACCCGGTTGTGGTTCTCTTAGAGCCTTTAAAATAAGGTCGCCTTGACCCATGAGAGGGTTTCAGGACCGCTTGCAATAGAACACGGCGATTGAAACGGTATCGTGCCCCACGCACTCGTTTTGAAATATCGCCGGCTAAGAGATAGGCGGAATGACACAGATCAATCAATCAAACGAAAATATCGATGATCGCCATTGCTCTCCACCAGAAGAGCAAATCATGAATGACGGGGTCCCTTCAAAGGATCTGAATACGTCACAAGCGATGGTTGATGCGCTGATCCGGTTGCATGAATTAAACGCCCGTCTCCTCAATTCCCCCAATCTGATTGATGTTTCTCGAGATACGCTGGAAACAGTCGTTGATCTTTCATCCGCAGATTTCGGTACACTTCAATTCTTTGATCCTGCTGAAAATGGATTGAGGTACGTCGCTCAAGTCGGTTTTAAACCAGGGTTCTTAGATAACAACGACATCATTGACCATGAATTCCATTCGACCTGCGCCAAGGCTCTTCAGTCGGGCGTACGCGTAATCGTTGAGGACTTTGAAACCGACGATGAGGCTAAAGATCATCGGATGATGGCGGCTGAATTCGGTTATCGTGCAGCCCAGAGTACTCCTCTGCTAAGTCATCATCGAGAAGTGATTGGAATGATCACTACTCATTTCCGACATCCCAGAAAGTTCACTGAATGGGAATTAAAATTAGTCGACTTGTTTGTTATGCAAGCTTCTTCCGTGATCGAACGGACACGAACTATGGCCGAACTGCGGGAGAGCGAAGCCCGTTTTCGAACCATGGCCGACACCGCCCCGGGTATGCTCTGGATAACCGACCAAGAGCACCGCTGCACATTCCTGAGTAAAGGCTGGTACGATTTCACCGGTCAGACGGAAAGTGAAGGTCTCGGTTTTGGTTGGTTGGACGCAACTCATCCCGACGATCGTAAGCGAGCCGCTGAAACATTCCATGTAGCTGCTGACAAGCGGATCGAATGCGCGATCGAGTATCGCTTGCGACAGACAGACGGGACTTATCGCTGGGTGATCGACACCGCGCGACCTCGGGTAGATGAGAAAGGTGTCTGGCACGGATTTATCGGTTCGGTGATTGACAACCACGAAAACAAAATCGCCAATGAAATAATGAGAGAGAACGAAGGTCGCTTACGAATTGCCGCAGAGGCGATTCGCGGCGTGTTCTACGATTATGATCTTCGCTCGGGTGTGATCACTCGATCACATGGTCTGGAGAAGGTCACCGGTTACCGAATAGAAGATCATCCTGTCGTCTCCAAATGGTGGTCTAACTTCGTCCACCCCGAAGACCGAACTCTCTTACGCAAGGCCATCGATCGAGCAATCTCTGAAGGTGGAACTCTCGATTGTACTTATCGACTTCAACATAAGTTGGGACATCTTATTCACGTGTGGGACCAGGCGATTGTACTATCAGACGAGCTGGGAACACCTTTCAAAGTGATTGGGTGTGCTGTTGATATCAGCGAACAGAAGAAAACAGAAGAATCGCTCCAGCAAGCCCGTGCTATCGCTGAGGAAGCCAACCAGTCTCGAGGCGAGTTTCTAGCGAACATGAGCCACGAAATCCGGACTCCAATGACTGCGATCCTGGGACATGCCGAAATACTGGTTGATCACCTGATTGACGTTGATAACTTACAAGCCGTAGAGACGATCCGCCGTAATGGACTTTTCCTGCTGGAAGTCATCAACGATATTCTCGACTTGTCCAAAATTGATGCAGGGCGAATTCGTCTCGCCAGTGAACGAATTTCGGTTGATGACCTGGTAAGTGACATCCGCTCATTAATGGATGTACGTGCGAAGGAAAAGAACCTGCTATTATCAGTTGAATGTGCAGGGAAGATCCCAGCGACAATTCAAACAGATGGAACACGGCTACGACAGATTCTGCTCAACCTTTTAGGAAACGCGATTAAGTTCACAGAGCGCGGCGAAGTCAAATTGGTTGCCGACTTTCAGCCCTCGTTACAGCAGATGCAATTCGACGTCATCGATACTGGTGTTGGAATCGATCCTAGTCAGTTAGAACTTCTGTTCGAACCCTTTATGCAGTCAGATAACTCCACCACCCGCACAATCGGAGGAACAGGTCTCGGACTCACGATCAGTAGGCGACTGGCACGCGCCTTGGGTGGAGATGTGACTGTCAAAAGCCAACCCGGTGTTGGCAGTAAGTTTACGCTCATCGTGGATTGTGGAAATATTGACTCCATCCCCTTAATCAATCCCTCTTTCGACATCTCGCTCGATAAAGCGGCGGATCATTTTTCTGGTTCTCTCTCTGGAACGGTGCTTGTAGTCGACGATCGTCGCGATATCCTGTATCTCGCCGCCAGATTAATTGAAGAGGCGGGAGGAAAAGTGATCACCGCAACGAATGGAAAAGATGCCATTGAGTTACTGGAGGGAACTGCAGCAGATCGTTCTGCGATTGATGTCGTTTTGATGGACATGCAAATGCCGCAGATGGACGGTTACGCGGCAACCCGAACACTACGTGCTCGCGGCTTCGATAAACCGATCATCGCTTTAACAGCGAATGCAATGGTGGGAGACCGGGACCGTTGCATTGAAGCAGGCTGCACCAATTACACAACGAAACCGCTCAACTCCAAAGAGTTGCTGAGTATGATAGCGCAATACCTCTAGGGCGATTCATTTTCGATGTATTTGATTCAATGAATTGGAAATGTGAACTCAACAGGTGGGGTTTAGTCCACGATTGCTTGTTTACGCCAATGTCGCATCCAGAGTGATCTCTGCTGTCAGCAGTTTAGAGATAGGACAGCCTGCTTTGGCTTTCGCTGCGAGTTCCTGAAACTGCCCATCTTCGGCACCAGGGATGGTCGCCGTCAACGTGAGATGGCTTTTAGTGACAGCAAAACCATCATCCACTTTTTCGAGAATGATCTCGGCGGTGGTATCCAGTTTCTCGGCGGTCAATCCTGCTTCGCCGAGTATCATCGAAAGGGCCATACTGAAACAGCCAGCGTGCGCCACCGCGATCAATTCTTCAGGGTTGGTCCCCTTCTCGCCTTCAAAACGACTTGAGAAACCGTAGGGGACGTTCGATAGCACGCCGCTCCCCGTCGTCAAAGTTCCTTTGCCTTCTTTCAACCCTCCTTGCCAAACGGCTGATCCTGTACTTTTCATCGTTGCTGATCTTTCTATTACTTATCGAATCATCTGAATGATGTTGGCCAAGTCAGACGTACCCGTCTGAACGATGTCTCTATTGTATGCACAGATACTTTGACAGGCGATAGACAGGTCTTGAACGACAAATGCAATTTGAAGATACAAAAAAACGATACTTACCAATATTTTTCTATATGGATTTGCCCGGGCTCTTTGGGGGTATGCTCGGTAAAGCCCTCCTGCTCCAGCACCGACTGCATCGTGATGATCATCGATGGATTGCCACATAAAAAAATGTGGGTGTTATCCGGAGAGGCAGGTTCTGGAAGAAATTCATCAAAAGGGCGTCGGGCCCAGATGTCCTGAATGTAACCGGATTCCCCCTTCCAAGGGACAGGTTCCAGCTGCGGGCGGGTAATACTGGGCAGATACGCAAACCTGTCGCTGATACGGGCGACGGAGGTCAGTTCATTGTAGTATCCCAGTTCCCAGGAATGGCGAGCTCCATGCAGAATGCCAAAGTGCCGTGACGAATCTTCGTGAAGTTTCGTCCGGTACATGCTCAGGTACGGGGCCAATCCAGTGCCTGTTCCCATCATGAGAACATGTTTATCGTCGGGTACATGATCGAGGGTAAAGTGCCCGGTGATCTTCGGACCGAGCCACAGTTTGTCGCCCACTTTCAACTCGAATAAACGAGGCGTCAACGCACCGGTGGGAACCATGACAATATAAATCTCGAGGTATCCGTTTGCCAGAGGTGAAGAGGCAATTGAGTACGCCCGCTTGATCATTTTAGCTGGATCGACAGGTTCTGCTTCTTCTTCGCAACCTGGATATCGAGGTGCGTCTCCTGGTAATCCCAGCACACAGAACTGGCCAGGAGTAAACTCATCCAGTTCCCATCCATCGGGAACGACCCGAATAACGGCGAGACCAGGTGAGAGCTCAATGCGTTGAGCAAGAATCGCATTTAACTCCTGCGACATGACAACCTGCTTCCTTTGCTGGGACTATCAATTACATCGTGAGAATAGGATTAAAGAGATGATCTCACATTGTGAACTGAACCGGCAAAGATTGAAAGCCCAGTCGGAAAATTCAATGTCTATCCGACGCACTCGCTCCTAGTTTTCAGTCAATCAGACTCCCATCGTATTCGGCGAAGGCTCCGTCTATCGGGCTGGAAACCGAGGGGGGATCAGTCGGAGAGACGATGAATTGCAGAAAATGGGTTCGAGCATTGTAATTCGCGAGACCAAGTGCACCTTGATTTAAAGGCGTATGAAAATCCGCCGTCGCGATCAGTTCCCCAAAAACGAATAACTGAACCTCATCCTGATGAATACGCACTGAAATATTATATTCAGATCCTGAGACAATGTCTCGGTCGGTATCACCCCAGTCAACTGAGGCGTAGCGGTCGCCCCAATGGCCTCGGTATTGACCCATCACCCATTGATTTTGCACCGCAAAGTATCCGGCGTATTTGAAGTTATTTTCATCCACATAATCAAAGATAACAAATCCATCTGCCCAAAATCCTGATTTAGCCATGGCACGCATATCGACAGAGAGAGAACTCATCGGACAATATGGTACTGGTCCCAAGAATTGCGATGGTCAAGCCTTGGTCGTTAATACCAGCAAGCTGAAATACAGTACTCTTGCCGCTTTCGACCAACTGTTCGTTTCCATTCTTCAATACGTTAAATCCAGAATACGCTGAATCCAGCCCAACCCTGGAATTCAGAATTCTGACTGAATGGCAATTCAACTTGATCATTGAATTGCACACGGGGCTGCCCCAACTTCCCACCGAGCAAAACATCGAGATCACCATGCCTTTTCCGCTATTTATTCCGCCTAGAGGTCCCCCCCTTGTTTTCTTCCAAACGACCTTAAGGTTTTAATACGACTTTTATACAACCCTGCTCTCTGGCTTCAAAAGTTTTATAAAGATTGGGAGCTTCGTCGAGACTGGCTCGATGCGTAATGACAAAGGTTGGGTCGAAATTGTCGTCCAAGATTTTTTTTAGCAATGGTTCCAGGTAATGCTGCATATGAGTTTGGCCCGTGCGGATCGTGAGTGCCTTATTCATAATCGCATTCATCGGTAAATTATTGAGGGTATCCGTGTAGACTCCCGGTACAGAGACTGTTCCCCCCTTACGACAACATTTGATTGCCTCCGAGAGGGCATAAGGATGATTCGCCGGCAGATGCGCCGCTTCCCGGACATCATCAACTATCTCACCCAGATTTCCTGCAGCGTGTGCTTCCGCTCCCACTGCATCAATACAGCGGTCCGGTCCGCGACCAGCAGTCATTTCCATTAGCTGTTCGTAAACATCAATTTCTTCGAAATTGAGTGTTTCTGCTTTTCCATGTTCACGTGCGAGAGCCAGACGTTCTTGAACACGATCGATGGCAACCACGCGACCCGCTCCCAACATCCATGCGCTCTGAATGGCGAATTGAGCTACGGGTCCGCATCCCCACACCGCAACCGTGTCTCCCGCTTCTATTCCGCAATTTTCCGCTGCCATATATCCCGTTGGGAAAATATCGGAGAGAAAGACCACCTGTTCGTCGTCAATTCCGTCCGGAACTTTAATCGGACCCACATCGGCGTAAGGAACTCGCAGGTACTCGGCCTGTCCCCCGGGAAATCCCCCCAGCATATGAGAGTATCCAAATAAAGCCGCTGGAGACTGCCCAAGTGCTTGCGCTGCCTGATCTGCATTGGGGTTGGATTCGTCACAAAGAGAAAAGAGATGACGTTCACAGAAAAAGCAACTTCCGCAGGAAATCGTGAACGGCACAACCACTTTGTCCCCCTTCTGGAACTTGGTGATCGCACTTCCAATCTCTACCACCTCTCCCATCGGTTCGTGGCCGATAATGTCTCCCGCCTGCATCGTCGGCATATACCCGTTATACAGATGCAAATCGCTCCCACAGATGCCCGTCGCGGTGACTTTGATAATAATATCCCGCGGGTCCTGAATCACCGGATCATCAACGGTGTCTACTCTTACGTCATGTCGTCCATGCCAGCAAACTGCTTTCATCAGATTAACTCCTCTTATTACAGTAGTTCGATTTACAGAGGTTCGATTTCTCCACTGTGGAACTTAAGATTGGTCGCTGGCCACTCTGGCTGTGAGCTGAACTGTCAACTTGCTTTTCTGAACACGATGTTCGCGAATCCGCATCATTTACCATGTATATTGCTCACAGTGAGACAAAGCGGTGCTTTTAGGGCCAGCGTAGGAAATAGAGGAGGAGCTTCTATCTACTTTCGCGTTACTTTCGCACCAATGCGTTAAAGATGCCGCAAATAGCATGCCCGGCGTGGGGCGGAGTCGTGGAATTCGCTTTGATCGGAAGGAGTAATCGCTTGCAACCTCGAACCATTGTGTATAGCATTCTGAGCAATAAGGCCCCTCCAATGGAGCCTTTCTTTTTCGAACCCGAGGACAGGCATGAATCGAACTGAACGACGCATCGGATTAGTGCAGATGCGATGCACTTCCGACCAGGAACAGAATCTCCAATCGGCGATTGAAGGCATCCGCGAGGCCGCCGCTCAAGGGGCCCAGATCGTCTGCTTACCGGAGTTGTTTCGGTCTCTTTACTTCTGCCAATCAGAAGATCACCGGATGTTCGATCTGGCGGAGGAGATACCCGGTCCCAGTACAAAAGCGATCAGCCAAGTTGCGAAAGAACTGGATGTCGCCGTCGTCGCCAGCCTGTTCGAACGCCGGACAGCCGGGCTCTACCATAATACGACCGTCGTCATCGACGCCGATGGTTCTCTGGCGGGAATGTACCGAAAGATGCATATTCCCGATGACCCCTTGTTTTACGAAAAATTCTACTTCACTCCGGGAGACCTGGGATTCAAAACGATTCCGTGCAAATACGGAAAACTGGGAGTACTGATTTGCTGGGACCAATGGTATCCCGAAGCGGCCCGGTTGACGGCATTGAGCGGAGCCGAGATTCTACTCTATCCCACCGCGATCGGTTGGCACCCATCGGAGAAAGCAGAGTTTGGCAAAGCACAGCACGAAAGCTGGGAACTGATCCAGCGATCGCACGCTGTGGCCAATGGAGTTTTTGTCGTCTCCGTTAATCGAACAGGACACGAAGGAGATGCCGAGGGTGGTATCGAGTTCTGGGGACAAAGCTTTGCCGTCGCACCAGACGGACAGATTCTGTACAGAGCTTCGGAGACGGAAACGGAGGTTCAAGTTGTCAGCTTGAATCTTCAACAGATGGATGTCACTCGAACGCACTGGCCATTCCTGCGCGATCGCCGAATTGACGCGTATGGGGGAATTACTAAACGATTTCTCGATGGAGAGTCGATATGACGACTCCTCGCGAACTTGGTTTTCGAATGCCAGCAGAATGGGAACCTCATGCGTCGACTTGGCTCTCGTGGCCACATAATGAAAAATCGTGGCCGGGCAAGATCGAAAAAGTCTTTCCCGCTTACGCAAAGCTCGTCGCGGCGTTGGCGGAATCAGAACCCGTTCATATCAATATGAACTCTCCGGAAATGGAGAAGCAAGCGAGAACGCATCTCAAACATGCGGGAGCTGCTGGTGAAATTCACTTTCATCAATTCCCAACGAACGACGCCTGGTGCCGTGATCATGGGGCGATTTTTGTCGTCAATGATCAGGAGCTGGCAGCCGTTAACTGGAAGTACAATGCCTGGGGTGGGAAATACCCGCACGACTTGGACGATGAAATCCCAAGTCAGATGGCAGAGCATTTAGGCATTCGCTGTTTTGATGCGCCAATGGTCCTGGAAGGTGGATCGATTGAGGTTAACGGACAAGGCCTACTCATGACGACAGAAGCCTGCTTGCTCCACCCGAATCGAAACCCTGACTTGAATCGAGAGCAGATTGAACAATACCTAAGCGACTACTTGAACGTCTCGGAGTTCCTTTGGTTAGGTGACGGCATTGTCGGGGATGATACTGATGGGCACATTGACGACCTCGCTCGATTTGTATCTCCGGAAACAATCGTCACGACAGTGGAGACTGAACCGGACGACCCTAACTTTGAAATACTGCATGAGAACCTTGATCGACTGAAGAACTTCCGTACGGCCGCAGGCAAAGCGTTCGACATCGTCGAATTACCGATGCCGCAGGCCGTGGTTTGGGAAAGAGAACGTCTTCCAGCCACGTATGCCAATTTCTACATCTCCAACGAAGCGGTCATTGTCCCCGGATACGATGCAAAATCGGATGAGATCGCCCGCGGAATTCTGCAGGATCTCTTTCCCTCCCGCAAAATCGTCGTCATCGACTGCATCGACATTATCTGGGGGCTGGGTGCGTTTCACTGTCTGACACAACAGGTCCCTGCCAGAAATTAATTCACGGGATAATATCGCCGGATCGTCGCCTGCAAGAATCAGCTCTTCTTCAAACTGCGTTCGTCCGGAGTTTGTCCCAGTACGATGTCAAACTTCGCTGCGTACTCGCCCATTTTTGAATCGGGAATTGCCTTGAACTCAGTTTCAACGAGCTTCTGCTGATCGGCACTTCCCGCACGCCGATATACACCATCCTGTTGATTGCCCTTGAAGCTCGACATAAAGATTTGAGACGTCAACAATTCCTGATCCCCCTTTTTTACGATGTAGTGAATGTGGGGTGCAGGGCGACCAGGGTAAGGAACCGGTTTAATGGTACGGAAGCGGTATTCCCCTTTGGCGTTCGTTTCAAATCTCCCATACCCTTGGAAATGCTGATCCTGCTGTTCTTTCTTGCGAGAGCTATCGGCACTATGCAGATAAACAGCATTGGCATCACATTGCCAGATTTCGATCGTCACATTTTTGGCCGGTTCACTATTGGGGAGCAAAATCTTTCCCGTCAAATGAGTGATATCTCCCACAGCCGGCGTTGTCGAATCATTCATGATGATGAGGTCGTTATCCTGATCGAGCGGGAGATGATCAGGATAAAAGGGGCCTTTCGTCATCCGCGGAGTTTTCATTAACTCCTCAGCGAATAAACCGGGAGTCGTAAAGAAGGCCGCACCAAGAGCGACTCCCCCTTTGAGAAGATGACGACGGGAAAAAGCGTACTGATCCTGATACATAAAATAACTCCTCAATAGTAGGAAATACCCCGCCTGACATTCGATGCTACAGAGACCATGCAGGGACTCTTTCAAGCGAACTGTCACTTGTAAGCGGTACTCCCATTATATTTCCCTTGATCCACTTGTGGGAATATTCTTTTCGCACCCCTTCTAAACGGATTTTCACTGTACGTAAAAAATCCCCTGGATCGTCCGTTTCCTGCTTCGAAAAATCCATGACCTCACCCATGACATCTCGAAGTTGAAAGAACCGACAATCCAGAGGACTTGTTGATTCGTTGTTCTGTGCATCATGATGCAAACAACATATTCTCCTACAGGCAATTCACATGCCGAACGAGAAAAAGTTACAAAAGGCTGTTTTTACAGAGTCCCGCGTCGCACCGTTCTCACGATCCACTCCGACCAATGGCGACCCAGCCGTCATGATGGCGATAGATTCGCCACATCCTTGATTGCAGAAAGGATGCGGGTAGTGGATTCCTCTTCGATCGACTGATATGCTGGGAAGTCACTCCCAGTGCGATTTCGGTCCGCATTCCTATTCCACAATGCTCCGCAAAAACGGTTCACCTATGACCTTCCACATGCTTACCCGTTTCAGCTTCTGCCTCTTGATTCTCTTGTCGTTAGCGACGATCCAAGCCGCGAATCCGAATTCCGATCTGAAACTACAACCGAACGACTGGCCCTGGTGGCGTGGTCCTCAATGGACGGGCATTGCTCCCGCTGACCAGGCTCCTCCGCAAAAATGGGACTTAGAGACGAATGTCGTCTGGAAAACGGCTGTTCCCGGGCGTGGTCATGGTTCGCCTACGATTGTGGGGGATCAGGTATTTCTGGCCTCGGCAGATGAAGAAGCCGAGATTCAATACGTTCTCTGCTACAACCGCAAAACGGGAGAAGAAGAGTGGCGACGGGAAATTCATCGTGGCGGATTTACAGCGTCGGGTGAACGGCAGGGGAATTCAAAATCAACAAAAGCATCGGCTTCAGTCGCCTGTGATGGAGAACGGCTTTTTGTGACTTTATTTAACAGCGATGCGATCCACCTGACCGCCCTCACCCGCACGGGTGAAATTCTGTGGCAGAAGAAGGTGAGCGACTATGTCATTCATCAAGGTTATGGAGCATCCCCCACCATCTACGGCCCGCTGGTAATTGCAGTCGCTGATAACAGAGGTGGAGGTGCTATCGTTGGCTTCAACCGTGAGACGGGCGAGCGAGTCTGGGAACACGCACGTCCCGCTGAAGCGAATTACACGTCTCCCATCATTGTGAATGTGAACAACAAGGATCAACTCCTCTTTACCGGTTGCAATCTTATTACCAGCCTGAACCCATTGACTGGGGAAGTGATTTGGGAAGTCGAAGGATCCACAGTCGAATGTGTTACCTCAACGGTCACAAACGGCGAATACATCCTCTCCAGCGGAGGCTACCCCGATCAGCATACGACCGTTCTCAAAGCGGACGGAAGCGGTGATATCGTCTGGACGAATCGAACCAAGTCATACGTCCCTTCGTTGGTATTGAAGGACAACAATCTGTACGCCGTCACAGACAATGGCATCGCGATCTGTTACGACTTCTTGACGGGTGGAGTCCTATGGCGTAACCGTCTAAGCGGTGATTTCACCTCTTCCCCCGTCCTTGTCGATGACGTCATCTACGTCACCAATGAATCGGGGGAGACATTCATTTATGAGGCTAATCCAATGGAATTTAAATCCCTCGGAGAGAACAAACTGGGAGATGAATGCTTCGCCACACCCGTAATCACTGGCAGTCAGATATTTACTCGGGTTGCATTTCGTACAGACGAGGGTCGCCAGGAATATTTGTACTGCCTCGGCGATAAATAAGCTGTAGACCCTAATACAGTTCGAGCGGCGGATTAACCCGTCGCCCGAATATCATTGCATATTGATATACGGTCTAAAGGGGAAATGGACTGAATTACAGATGCAATCAGCGTCCTCGCCCACCGCCGGCACGGCCACCACCAAATCCAGCCATGCTGCCAGATCCGCCGCCTCCCTGCTGACCACCGAAACCACCTCGACCTGGCCCCATACCCGGTCCACCTTGTCCACCCATAGGAGGGCCGCCAGAACCCTGTTGACCATCGTCATTCATTCCCGGCCGCATGCCTCTCGGACCTCTACCCTGCTGACCAGATTGACCCTGCGATTGTTGGCCTTGTTGCCCCTGCGTCTGCCCTTGGCTTTGGCCTTGCTGACTGCTCTGCCCTTGTGAGCTGGACTGGTTGCCTGTCGAGTTCTGACACTGCTGCATCAATTCCTGACTCGTCACTTGACCATTCTGGTCCTGGTCAGCCCTGCGAAAGAAAGGGTGCATCTGCCGGTTGGAAACTTCATTCTTAGTGATGGAGCCATCCCCATTCTGATCGAGTTGCATTAATTGATTGAACAGTTGCTGACAATTCCCACCAGAACCTTCCTGTGACGATTGTTGACCATTCTGGGACTGACCGTTCTGGCCTTGTTGCTGCTGTTGTGATTGCATTCCTCTTTGAGGTCGTTGATTCCCAGACTGATTGGGACCACCTCCCCTGCTTTGAAAACCAGTCTGCCCCTGACCTTGCATGCCCTGACCCTGCATACCCGGGCCGCCCATTCCGCGCGTCTGGATCCCGGGACCTTGTAGGCCAGAACCCTGCTGACCGCGTCCTCCCCGTCCGGGGCCCGCCGTCAGATCAACAGAAGAAAGCAGGAAGCATCCCACCACAGTGAACGTCGTCAGTATTCGCATTAGAAGTTTCTCCACGCACAGGAACCGAAATCGAATTAGTGTTGATTCCAAAGGCTGTAGTCAGCCAGAATCACAAGGACATTCACCCAGTGGCTGCGCACGCCAACAGAGAAATCGCAGCGCATAGAAATGCGGCTGACGAGTTCGAAGTAAATGTCCGGTAACGGCCCGAAAATTTCTCAAGAATTAAGACAAGCAGGAATCGACGTGAGATACGTCACAGAAGTGAGAGACAAACCGCTCAGTCAGAACGGATTGGCTCGACAGTGGGAACGCGGGAGAAATGCGAATAGATAAGAATAAATACGTTCCACCCCTATTTATACGCAGCCCACTGGAATCAGAAACACCTCAATTTTATTTTTCAAGACTTTTTAAGCAAATGGGAGACAATGTCTTAGTTTATGAATGAACAAGTGATCGGCATTGTCATGACGTAACGGTCCTGTTCTGATAAATGTCTCCCTGTTTGTTTTCCGGGCTGTTTGTTTTCCGGAATACTATGTTCACCAAATAAGGATGGCGAAGATGTTCGACAAATTATCACCTCGACGCGACTTTCTCAAACAGACTGGGGTCGGCCTGACCAGCCTGGCTCTCGGTTCATTGACCAGCAGCCTTCCCTCAGCACGAGCCGCCGACGCCAATGATCGAATTCGAATGGCGGTCATCGGCTGCGGCGGTCAGGGAGTGGGAGCCCACATCCGCGGGCTGATGGACATCAAGGATGAAGCTAACGTCGAACTGGTGGCTGTCTGCGATCCAGATGAAGAACGTCGGCAACGCGGATCTGAAAATGGAGGCGGAGCGACTCCAGTAGCCGATATTCGCCGATTGCTGGAAGACGATTCGATCGATGCCGTCTCCATTGCTACTCCCGATCATTGGCATGTGCCCGCCGCCTTACTCGCGATGCAGGCGGGAAAGCATGTCTACGTGGAAAAACCTTGCTCACACAATCTGCGCGAAGGCAGGTTACTCGTCGAAGCAAGCCTGAAACATAACCGCATCGTACAGCATGGCACCCAAATGCGTAGTAACGGTGGGTTTCAGGAAGCGGTCGAGATGTTACACAGCGGGTTGATCGGCGATGTAATGATCGCCCGTGTCTGGAACATTCAGAAAAGAAGCTCCATCGGACACATGAAACCGAGCGATCCTCCGCAGGGACTCGACTATGATATGTGGGTCGGCCCGGCCCCGATGGTTCCTTATCAAGAAAATCGTAGTCATTACAATTGGCATTGGTGGCATAACTTCGGCACGGGCGACGCTGGCAACGACGGTGTTCATGAATTTGATCTGGCGCGATGGGGATTGGGAGTCAACGAACATCCCACAACCATCGCGGCTCTCGGTGGTAAATACTTCTTCGACGACGACCAGCAATTCCCCGACACGATGACGGCAACGTTCGAATATCCTGCAACCGACGACCGCGTCGCCAAACAGCTTGTATTCGAAATGCGACTCTGGTCAACCAGCTATCCTTACAATGTTGATAGTGGTATCGAGTTTTACGGCACCAAAGGAAAGATGTTCCTGTCGCGTCGCGGCAAGCTGGAAGTCTGGGACGGTCAAAACAAAAATCTGCAGGTCGACGTTTCTGGCCCACTTCAGATGCATGTCCCCAACAACCAGAAGGCTTTCCTGGCGGCGATTCGAGGCGAAGCCCCGGCGACGGCCGATGCAGAAACGGCCCATCTGTCGGCCAGTCTCTGTCACCTGGCCAATATCAGCACTCGCTTGGGACGGAATTTAAGTTTCGACAAAACAGGTGAAACCATCTCAAACGACGAGGAAGCGAACACTCTCCTTGGTCGTGAATATCGCGAAAACCATTGGGCGATTCCGCCCGTCAGCTAAACATCATCAATTACTATCTACCAAGACAACTTGACTGATCGAAGAGCCGTCTGATGAAACTATACCATTTGATAATAGCGATTTCTTGTATCTTACTTCCCATCACCATTTTGTCGGCAGAAGAAACAAATCCGTTTCGATTCGAACAGTCCGCAGGTGAGATTGTGATCTACCTGGGGGATCAAGCTCTTGCAAGTTATCTCTATGACGATCCCATCACGACGCGTCCCTATTTTGCACACGTCAAAACGAAACAAGGGACTCAGGTCACACGAAACCATCCACCGAAAGCGGACGATCCGCAGGACCACGGAACATACCACCCCGGAATATTTCTGGCCTTTGGGGATATCAATGGCAATGACTACTGGAGGCTGAAAGCTCCCGTACGGCATTCTCGATTTATTGCGGCACCGGATTCTGCTTCGTCAGGTTTTACAGTCGAAAACCAATATCTGGACGCGACAGCGACAAAGACAGTTTGTATTGAAACATGTCATTATCAGTTTTTGTCTCAACCCTCGGGATATTTGATCCTGATGAAGAGCGAGTTCACTTCACCTGACGATGACTTTTATTTCGGCGATCAGGAAGAAATGGGGCTTGGCGTAAGAATGGCGAGTCCGTTGCGAGAAAAAGATGGCAATGGTCGTATTCTTAACAGCAACGGCAAACTGACAGCCAAAGAGACATGGGGACAACTTGCAAGCTGGGTCGATTACTCCGGTCACATTCACGACCAGCAGGTCGGAGTCATGCTCATGACCGATCCGGGGAATATTCGCCCCTCGTGGTGGCACAACCGCAATTACGGACTATTCGCTGCAAACCTGTTTGGACGAAAAGCGATGCAGCAAGGTGCAGCCAGCAAACTGCCCGTTAAGCAGGGCGAGACATTTCACCTCGGGTACGGAGTCTACATTCACGAAGCAGAGGGATTAACCGAGACCGATTTGCAATCTGTTTACGAAAACTACACGAAACTCGCCAAAGAGTAATGGCCTTAGCCCAGATCAGACACCAGTGAAGACGGATTGATCAAAGGTTCCCGTGCTGTCACCAAAGGAATCTTTTTCAATTCCCATCGAATGCAGAATGCTGAGATAAAGGTTCGACAGGCGTGTATCTTCTTTCCGCCAGTGAGAACCGTGCTTCACACCCATGTTTGCTCCGCCCGCCAGTAAGGTCGGCAGGTTGCGGGGGTTGTGAGTCGTGCTAGCCCCACTACCAAACAGCACAAGACTGTTATCGAGAACGGTTCCGTCAGCGTCTTTATATTCCTGCAATTGGCTCAGGAAATGGCTAATCTGTTCACTCAGGAAGAGGTCGTACTTCGCAAAGTTAAGTTGCCCTTCTTTATCAGCAGCATGAGAAAGCTGGTGGTGGGTGCTGGCGAGTCCGAGCTTGATGGGGAACGTATCGCTGATTCCCATTCCATCTTCTCGGTTCAACATGAAGGTCACCGAACGGGTAATGTCGGCATCAAAGGCGAGTGCAATCAGGTCGAACATCGTCTGGTAATAGTCGGCCGGTTCTCCCTCGGGCGAGGCGTCCAGATTCAGATGAGAGTAGTCCTGGTTTTTAAGCGGGATATCGATCCATTTTTCAGAAGCAATTAAACGCGACTCGACTTCGTTTAGAGAAGTCAGGTACTGATCCATTTTCTCGCGGTCCGATTGCCCCAGTTGTTTATTCAGAGAACGAGCTGTATCGAGAACAGCGTCTACCAGTTTAATACGTTTGTTGAGTTTTTCGCGTTCATGCTCTAACGAAGAAGTATCTCCGCGGAACAGTCGATCGAAGATACGGCGAGGGCTGTTTTCAGCAGGAACAGGTTTACCATCGACACTGTAAGAGATTGTTCCTGTTCGTGATAGAAATCCGGTCCCAGCATCAATAGAGAGAACGAGAGAAGGTTGCCGGCAATGTTGCTTGGTATGCAGCGCGATCAACTGATCGAGCGCGACCGAGTTGTAGGTACCCGGTTTGGGATTATGCAGCGGTGCCCCAGTGAGCCACATATCCGAACAGGTATGAGGATCGGCCTTGGTCCCATTTGGATGATGCATGCCGCCTAGAAAACTAAGTTGATTTCGAAACGGACTTAATGGCTCTGTTGATTTATTGAATTTGAATTCCTGCCCGACCTCCTGAGGAAACCAGTGCCACTCGTCAATTTCATGCTCTTCTTTCGGTAAGGCCATTCCATTGGCTGTATAGATCGCGCAGAATCGTCGGGGATTCTTTTGAGATACTTCGCTTCCCATCGCTTCTAGAATGGGTAACGCCAAGGTAGCGCCTGCGATTCCTTTGAGAACGGCACGTCGATTGAGTTTGAGGCTGTCAGGCATAAGACTTCCCTTCGAAGGGATACCCTGCAATTCAATAGCGAATTACAGCAGAGAATCACGACAAAGATGGTGAGGAAATATATTAAGGCAAGAGAGTCGAGGCGGGAGCAAGTTAAACTATTTTTCGAGGAAGAGCGGAGAATGGACCACAAATCGGAGCATATCCTGCATGCGGTATCCGTATGCCTTCAATTCTACTGCATTCTCTCGCAAGAACTCAATCTCATTATAGGTTAATGTCCGTCCGACGGCGTAGGTCGCCAGGTGCTTTAATACGCTAAAGGCGACCTGATCGACACGATCGTCCGCCAGATAATCTTTAAATTCCTGCATACTGGCGACATGAGTACCATCGGGCAACGTTGTTTCAGAATCGACATCCCCCTCTGATTTAAACAAACCACCCGCGTCGTACTCTTCAAACGGGAAGCCCCAGGGATCAATCCCCGTATGACATTGCACACACCCTTTCTGGTTGCGGTGCAGCTCAAGGCGTTGGCGTAAAGTCAGCTTGGTCAGGTCTTCATCAAGTGCCGGAACGTTCGGTGGTGGATCTTCGGGGGGTTCAGCAACAATCTTACGGGCCAACCACGCTCCCCGTTTAATCGGGTTCGCCTCTTTCCCGTCCGAAAGTCCGGCCAGAATTCCTGCTTGTGAAAGCATCCCGCCCAAACCGTTTTTATTGTGAAGGATAGCTCGATACTCGAAACCACTTTCGGAATCAGATTCGATTCCGTAATAGTTTGCAATCACATCATTTACTACGATGAAATCAGACCGAACCAGATTTGCAACAGGCAGATTCTCTTGGAATAGATAAGCCAGAAACTGCTGAGGTTCTTTTCGAAGATATAATTTCACCTGCCGAGTCAGGTTCGGATACATTTTCCGATTAGTTTCGACAACGTCGAGTTTATCCAGACTCAGCCACTGCGAAGTGAATTCACTCAGGAACTGTTTAAACTGAGGATCAGCCATCATACGGTCAATCTGTTGATCCAGATCCGCTTCGAGTCTTTTCGTAGTGGCCAATTTTAGAAGTTCTGCATCGGGCGACGAATTCCAAAGGAAGTAGGACAGCTTCGATGCAAGTTCCCATTCATCCAGCCGCTCTGGTTTGGGGGACGTGCTGTTTTCAATAAGAAACAGAAACTGAGGAGAGGTTAGGACAACGAGCAGAGACTCCTTGATTGCCTGATTAAAGTCACCAGTTTCGGCGTAAGCCTCTTTCCAGATTTGTAAAGTCGACGACATTTCCTGTTCAGCCACAGGACGTCGGAAGGCACGTGAGGCAAACGAATGAATGATCTCACTTGCGTAGATTTCTGGTTCATCCTGGTGGTCGGAAGCGATAAAGATATTCTCGTGCGATTTAGGTGGCCATTGTTCATAATACGGCCCTTCAAACTCAACTGAATGCAATTTCAACCGTGGGCGATCCCGTTGATCTGTGTACTCGCTTTGGACCCCAATTTCTTTGATCCCTGCCAGATAATTGACGTTATCTTTCTCGACATCAGGACGAGGGAAGTTACGAATTGCTCCACTAAACTCGAATGTCTGTAATTCCGTAGAATTCACTGAAACCGGTTCATTAACTGGAACCAAGGTACTGCCGCAATCGCGACGAAGACCGATATGGACGCCTAAGAGAGGTGCTCTGCTTTCGAATTGTTTGAATTCTCGGAAAAGCGAAGTATCCTCGGCGATCGGCGTCATCTGCAACCGGACCAAAGGTATGTCATCGGCCAGTTTTGCCTTCACGTTCAATTCACCAGCGTCGAGACGAACGAGTAGGAATGCGGGCTGGGCAAGCTCACCGCTGAATCGACGATCTCCCAAAGAGAGATCGAGCCGTTTCCGGGTTTTGTTCTCATTCGGAGTAGGATGGATATCAACTTGGTAGACTCCTGCCTCAGGAACAAGAACTGTTTGTGAATCATTTAAATTGGTGACAGTCAGGGCGTCTGTCGCATCAGCCGGGAACTCAGGAACCCGACGTTCGAGAAGTAAACCATCGTCGTACTTCGCCGCATCGACAGTGACGCGAAAGTTTCCGTGATCCGGTAATTCGCGTAATGATATTTTAAAATTCGCTTTGGGACCGTAGGTAGAACCAACCTGAAACTCTTCAATACTTGGAATAGCGGGCCTCAATAAGAGCCCCTCCGGAACGAGATCATAAGCCTCCCCTTTAGGATACCCAGTATCACCTCGCATGCAGGCAAACACCGAGTGATAGATGCTGTCATATTCTCGCCAACCACGGACAGTCGCGTTTCCTTCATACCCTTCAATAAAACGATACTCCGTCGTCATCAGGTCATGTACGTACGGGAATGGTTTTTCCGGGGCAGTTTCTTTGACGACAAAATCCGTATTAGGCAACAAGTGACTGTTCGCCCCCAGAATTAGTTTATCCGGGTAAGGTTCGGTATTGATTTGCTCCCCGAACTCCATTCGAAACTTTTGAATTGCAGGGGGAGTCGTTGTATCGACGATAGCCGCATCCAGTGATTTCTCGGCGATGTCAAAGTAGGCCTCAAGTAGAACGGGCGAAAGTAACATGCTATCGGCGTTGTTCAGGAATCCATCTTTGGAAATAGCGTCCGGCGGAAGGATGTCGGTGAAATCGTCATCCATACCAAGTAGGTCGCGCAAAGAATTTCGGTACTGCGCCACGGTCAGTCGACGAACGGAACCATTTTTATCCTTCACTCTTGAGCGAACGGCAATCAGTCCCTGATCGATCCAGTTGATGATCGTTTCTTTCTCTTCAGCGGAAAGAGGATCATCTTCCTCTGGTGGCATGGCGTCGGTCGCGATCTGTTTGCGAATTCCCATCCAGAGCCGTAAGCGATTTTCCGGCAAGTCCCCCATCAGGTGATCAACGCGAATGCCTGAAGACATTTCATCTGCATTATGACAATGCACACAGTATGTCTGCAGAATTGGGGCCACCTTCTTATCAAACTCCAATTGCAAGCGTTCGCTTTCTACACGTTCAGCGTCATCCAGTTCATCAGCACTGGAATTTAAGCACGAGAAAATGCTAAGTAAAAGAACGATCAGGATTAAACTAGTTTTATCACTCACCAGCAGAAGGACCTTCGGAAGGAGAATCAGGATGGACGCAGGCAACATAGAGAGCGATCTGTCACCAGATAAGGAGGTGGGAATATTCTCTGGGGCGGGCGACAGATTATTGTCGGCGGGATATCAATCGGACTCGGATTGCGACTCGATCAGAAAAGAATGAACTATTCCAGTGTACCACTTAAAATGGGAGGGTTCAGCCCCCCATTCGGCTTTCGCTGGAAAGTTTTTCCAGCCGGGAGCGAGAGCAATCTTCCCGATATCACTTCTCTGGAGCAGTCCAGTTGTTTCCCCAGCTTTGATATAAACCGTCCAGATACTCCTGCCACTCCTCTTTCGTGCGCATAGCGGGATAAGGATCCGGTTCAATCGGTTCGGGGGAGCGCCAGACAATTTCATACTGATCGTATGAATTCGCCAGCCCGATAAATCCGTTTCGGACTGAATACTGAGTTTTCGGATCAATGCTGACTTTACCCGAAGGAGCCTGCATTTCCATTCCTGACATCGCGTCACGAATTTTGATTGGGTCAAGAGAGCCTGATTTTTCTACAGCCCTGGCCCATAGATAAACGCCATCGTAACCAGCTTCCATTGAGGAAATCAGTACCCGGAATTCCCCGAACATCTCCTGGAAGTCATCAACAAAGATTTCATTCTCTTTATTCTTAAGCGATTGAAAATAGGTGGTACAGGAGTAATTCTTGATACTCGGATTATAATTGACTCTTCTTAGCACATCCTCACCAATACCCGTTGCGAACTGAGTCGTCTCAATTTTCCGTTTCTCCAGACCACGCAGAAACAGCATTTGCGAATCGCCCGTAATCGTATTGATTATGGCGTCTGGTTGGGTTGCTTCAATCTTATCCAACACGTTTGTCACATCGGCGGCGTCGAAATCGAGATACTCTTCCCCCACCAGTTCCGCTCCGAGACTATCGAGTTGATCTTTAACGATGTCATTCACCACATGCGGAAAAATATAATCGGAGCCAACCAGAAAGAATGTCCGTTTCTCTTCAAACGCATAAGCCCACTTCACGAAGGGGAGGACCGTTTGATTCGGGTCGCCTCCCAGGTAAATAATGTTGGGACTTATTTCTACTCCCTCTGTATTGACCGAATAGACGAGCAGGTGGTTGTTTTCTTCAACGACTTCTTGAACTGCCTTTCGGCTCCCGGATGTGCAACAGCCAAATATCGTACAAACGCCCTCCTCTGTTATTAGCTCAGTCGCCTGTTGTGCGAAAACAACGTCATTTGACTTTCCGTCGCGAATAATGGGTTCAATTTTTCGCCCCAGCACTCCACCATTATCGTTTATTTCTTTGATTGCTAACTTATACGAATCGACAATGACTTCTTCGCTGGTAGCCATCGCCCCCGTCAAGGAGTGCAATATTCCAATCCGTATGGGTTCTTGCTCAACGGGCGGCACAATAGCCTGGTTATCTTCCGGTCCCGTTTCGACTCTGATGATCAAAAACAGAACTAGACCAATCAAGACCAGCAGACCGATCGCCAACCCCGCGATCCTTTTACGAATGTCGCGACGCGGTAGCATCTTGATTTCGGGGTTTAAGGTAAAGCTAGTGTCAGCTGATAATCCAGCAGGCATCGTCAATTCAGACAAGAGCAGTACTAACGCATGCTGCATTTCTTCGACCGTCTGATATCGGTCCTCAGGTTTCTTCGCCATGGCCTTTAAGATGATCTCGGCACAAGGCTCGGGAATGCGGTCGCTCCATTCCCGAGGGTCGGGAGGTTCTGCGTTGCAATGGGCGTGCATCACACTGACGAAGCTGTTTTCCTCCTCATACGGCATACGACCCACCAGCAAACTAAAATAGGTTGCGCCGAGTGAATAGACATCGCTTCGTTCATCAACCGATTTCCCTTCACATTGCTCCGGGCTCATGTAGCAGGGTGTTCCAACCAGTTGTCCCTGACGAGTCAGCTCCAGAGATTCGCCATGCGTAAATTTGGCAACACCGAAGTCAGAGACTTTGGTGATGTCCCCCTCGATAAACAGCAGGTTAGCCGGTTTAATGTCCCGGTGGATCAGACCTTCTTTATGTGCGGCTGACAGGCCGCCGCAAGCTTGTTCGAGAATGCGTGTCGCCTCACCCGGGGAATAAACTCCGACATTTTTGAGATGATCTGCGGCCGATCCACCAGTGGCGTATTCCATTACCAGGTAGTCGACGCCTTCATTCGAGCCCACTTCATGGATTGTCAGCACATGAGGATGGTTGAGACGTCCCACTGCTCTCGCTTCTGATACAAACCTCGTTCGTAGCGATTCGTCTTTCGTCAGATCCTCATGTAAGACCTTGATCGCCACTCGACGTTCGATCACAGTATCGACGGCTTCGAAAACAATTCCCATTCCACCGGCGTAGATCACACGCTCGATTTCATAGTTTCCGAGACGCTGACCCACCCAATCGTGAGATTTCAAGCGTTCTTTTCTCTTCTCAGAATCAACCAGCGACTCCGAAAGGCCTGTGAGTATCGTTTCCGGGTTATCGTTCTCCAGCAGAGAGATTACGGAATCGCGGAGCTTGTCATTATTGCCACATGCTTTCTCAATGAATTCTTTGCGCTTCGTTCCTTTCAGCTCGCTCGCTTTAAGGAAGATTTCTTTCACGCGGGCGTGCTCGTCCTGACTCATGCTCATATATCCAGATGGTGTTCAGGACTGAAATCGGGGTTGCAAGAAAAGGAAGCGGAAGTTAACCGAAAGCAGCAATCGCTACTCACGATCCTATTCTAGTCAGTTTATTCTGTAAGACGATCAGAAAAAAAGGGCTCACCGGATCATATTAACCAAACAGATGTATATTGCAGGTACGCATTGAGCTGCGTTTGACAAGCTGGCGAAAGAAGAGCAAGTGAAATTGAAAACGTCGTTGACTCGATGAGCTGATACTGGGCTGGCGTGTTGGTCGCACCTACTAAGTTCTCAAAGTCACAATAAAAAGAATGACCGCGACCATCGGATTACCGACGACCACGGCCATGTGCTGTTTAATCTGATCGGATAAGCATATCCTTGCCAATCAGTTTCTGTTCTCTACGTCAGCCTGAAGAATGAATTCAGGCCAGAATCGCCGATCCTTCTGATTCCATATTTGAGAATAAACTATCGATGGCAGAAGCTGGCGGAGCGATCTCTTCTGCTATGAAATTGCGGAAGTAGTTGCGAGAACCTTTGACGCCAAATCCGACAGCCCCATTATTCACTGGCTCGCTGAACGTTACTTCTGCGATCGATTCTCCATCGACGAGAAGTTCAACATCGGCACCGTGAACGTTGACAGCGATTTCGTAGTATTTTTTGGATAGGATTTCTCGATCTTCGGCCGACCAATCAACATCTGCTAAGCGATTGGCAAAGTGGCCCTGATAATGTCCGATTACCCAGCGGTTCTGGCTGACGAGGGCTCCCGCAAACTTGAAATCATTCTCGTTCTTGTAATCAAAGATCACAAACCCGGTTCGAAAGGGTTGCGGATCGTCACGAGACAAGAACTCGACGCCGACGTGGTAATTCACAGGTAACGGATCCTCTGTCGGCAAAATAAATGCCCCTAACGAGTTCTCGCTCGTCGCATCAAATATCAGTGTCTTGTTCGATTGGTAGTAATTTGAAGATTCTTTATTCAGTTCTAAAAAGGGAAGATTGTTACGATCCTGATAGTAGTCAGAAAGATTGTTAGAGTACGGAAATGCAACAACGTCTCCTTGTACTAGATTATTTCCAACGCGGAATTCGTCAAACCAGGTTTTCGCATTATAGTTTCCGAAACCAAGTTGTCCTTCGTTAACAGGTGCGTCGAAATTCGCAGTACCGATCAGTTCAGTATCGACCCGTAGTTGTACTTCACTCCCATCTATGCTGACATGCAACAGATAAAGTTCATCAGGATTGATCTGTCGACCGATGTCATCCCAATCTACAGTTAGTTCCCGATTCCCGAACCCTCCATTAAAATGGCCAATGATCCATTGATTTTGTCCCGCCATCATTCCAGCATATTTAAAATCAGTGGGGCTCTTATAGTCAAAGATGAGAAACCCGTCTTGCCATCCCCCTGGTTGACTTAAGGGAGTTATCTCGATCGACATTTCAAAGGAAGAGGGCAGATTATTGATTGGCTGTATTAAAGCTGTGGCGAGGGGGGAATCGCTCAGACTGTTTGCCTCTGCGATACCATTGCTACCATTTTTAACGCGGCTCCAGTGGTCCATTGAATCGGTATGTAACCAATCGGAAATATGGTTGGAATCCCAATAGTCGAAATCAAAGTAAAAGGAAGGGTCAATCTCTCCTCTCGGCTCCATTTCTTCATGTACTTCGAAGTTACTGTAGGCCACGACAGACGGTTTGGATATGAGGCCGAGTTGACCGTCACTCATGTTGGATTCTTCGAATTCATACTCCAGCATTTTCAGTTGATCAACAAAGGCTTCAATAATACTCCCTCGCACACTCAAATGCAGGTTCACTTTCGAACCAGTTTCGATAAAGAAACCGGGAATAATACCATCCGCAAGGTTGATTCTTGGAGCGTTTCCATCGACGACTGCCGAAATGGAGACTCTTCCTCTATCAAAATCTAATAGGGCAAACTTGTAATTATCTGCGTCCTGATAATCAAAGATAATTCCCCCTTCGCGTCCTTCCTCATTCGTAATTTCGACAGATACATCGAAATTATGGGGAGCATTCGGTATTCCATTCACTATTGTTACAGATCCGGTGCTGCTCAATTCTTCTAACGATATATCGCTTAAGTCTAATTGATAAGGAAGACTTTGAATACTTCCTGAACTGTTTTTCAGGAAGAGGCGGAAGTCATCGAAATGCGTTACTGCATTATATGCACCCAGGCCAATCCTCCCCCCATTCAGGTTTGTCGCAAATTCGACGCTCCCCATGACAACGCCATTCACTGAGAATGTGGCGATCTTACCAACAGCTTCCACCTCCATGTGATAAGCGACATTCGCTTTGATTTCCCAACCAAAGTCATCGCCGTCAACAGTCAGTAAGCGATTACCCCAGTTACCCTGGTAGTGCCCTACGACCCACTCGTTCTGGCCATTGAACATTCCCGCATATTTGAAATCATTCGCATTTTTGTAGTCGAAGATAAGAAATCCATCCTGCCAGCGATTAGGACCACTGATCGCCTTCACATCCGCCTCGACCTTCCAGATTTCTGGGAGTGGGTCATGGTTGGGATGCAGCGCAACTCCCAGTCCGGACGAACCAGAGGTGTCCACTTTTAGATATCCATTTTCGTCACCCTGAACCACGCTCACTTTTAATAGATTATTGAACTGGAATTGTGTGGGGAAGGGAGAGTTGAAGTCTTCATAGTAATCCAGAAAGTACGGACCGACCTCTCTCAGTTTCAGATTATCAAACCGGCTAATTGCATTCAGCGAGGCAATTCCAGTCAGACCGTCATTTAAAGGGCTTGCGATCTTGGCCGAAGTGACCAGTTTCCCATCAACGAGCAGACGGACCTCTTTGCCCACCACCTGGAGTTCGAGCTGATAACTTTTGTTGGACTGAATTACTTTTCCCGAGTCGTCCCAGTCTACCTGAGAAAACCGATTGCTCCAGGTTCCCTGATAGTGACCGATGACCCACTGGTTCGTCTCGCCGATCATTCCGGCGTATTTAAAATCATTCTCATTCTGGTAATCGAAGACGAGAAATCCATTTCGTAACGCACCAAATCCGCCGGAGGTGCTGACATTCGCTTTCAGAATAAAGTCCGCAGGGAGGGGCTCCAGAGTCTCCATGGTCGCCATCGAAATGCCACGCTGGCGTGAATTATCAAACTTCAGAAAATGATTAACCTCATTTCCAATAACGGTACTGGTCGCGGGGGAACTCAACTGCAAATGCTGCAGACCTCCCTGGATCCCTTCGAAGTCATGTTCATAGGGCAACAGAACCTTATTCGTATTAAACCAGACTTCGCCTCTGGTCGAAACAAAGTCGAGTGCCCCGTCCCCATTCAGGTCGCCTATCGCATGCTTATAGGAACCGATACCCGGATAATGAGTCCCCGTGGTTGAGAAGTTACCCAACCCATCATTCAAAAACACTTCATTTCCAAGCGTATCTGGATCAAACGTACTCGATCCTCTTTTCGAAAACACCACATCCAGATCGCCGTCGGCATCAAAGTCTGCAAAGGAGACATCATATGTTTGATTTGCAGGTTGCAGATCCCGATTAGTTTCAAAGATTCCAGACCCATCATTAAGAAAAAGGGTACTGAAGTCGCCCCCGTTATCATCTCGCTGAGCAACGAGTAAATCCAAGTCTCCATCGCCATCTACATCCCCTAAATCAAAACCTCGTACTTCTCGTGTAATGAAAGATGGGGAGTTTTGTGCAAACTCTCCTTTCCCATTGTTTATGAACATAAGTGTCTCATCGATAAATCGATAAGTCCTAGAACTATTGGTTGAGATTACGAGATCCAAATCACCATCGCCATCAAGATCTCCAAGCTGCATATCAACAATGTATGTTGATCCACCAGCGAACTCAAAAGATTGCGTGAACTCTCCGGCACCGTCGTTCAGCATAGTGTATAAGCTGGTGAACTCGTCACTATAAACAAGATCCAGATCACCATCACTGTCGACATCACCTGCAGTTAGATTAATATAATCTCCGTCAAGTCCCGATGATTCTTGCCATCTCCGCGAGAAGTTGAATTCTCCATCCCCTATCCAAAGTGTAATAAGCTCATTTTCTACAGTGAGTACATCAAACAGTCCGTCGCCGTTGAAATCTCCGATCTCAAAGGTCTCTAGATAGCCAAAGTTAATTATTGGTCCCTGTATCGTGAATACGCCTTCCCCATTGTTCTCCAGGAATAACAAGATGTGATCTGTTCCCGGCCCAGAAATAGAGTCCCTTGCAGTGATGATGTCCTGGTCACCATCGTTGTCGAGATCCGCGAGTTGTACTTCGAAGAAACCTCCATCTCCGGGAGTGACAAAGCCCCCTTGTTCACTTTGATCACTGAGTTCGAACAGTCCCGACCCCGTTGTCGCTTTCAGAACGACCAAATCGGAATCACCAGCGGAGTTATTCTCTGGTGCGGTATCAGTATTCGAAGGGGAGTTGATACTTACGACGTTGGTCACCGTGCCGCGCGCACTCTCTTTGAGCGTTCCCGTCAGTACGTACTCAATACTGGCCCCAGCCGGGAGAACGACGGTTTCATTCAAGTCGCCCGAACCGTTCGCATTGCCCGAGGCGCCCCCGGCAAAGGTCGCCGTCCACGAGGCACTGTCCAGAAAAGAAGAAACTGCATCGAGGACTTGAGCATCGGTTACCGCTGAGGGGCCATTATTGGTCACAGCGATGTCGTAGATTATTTCGCTACCTTGCACTGCGGCAACGGCATTTGACGATACCGCCACGGCGAGATCCGTACTCACCGGAGCTGCGACTCCGGATAACATGACCCGAGGTTCAAAGCATTCCAGTCCGGACAAACGTGAAGAAGGCGTTTGAGAAGACCGGCGTTTTTTAGGATCCGCTGAGAAGAATTGAGCTGCAAGTTGATAAAAGATCGCGGCAGGATTGTTCATGGAAGACTCCATTTGATTTACGTTCGCATGAATAAGGAACGAACGTGGGTATAAAGAGGATATTTTTGAACAGCCCGCTCAATGTATTCACCAATTCTATCAGTTTACTCCTTAAAAGAACCAACAATAAAGATGGCTCCTGCTCCTATTTCTCCATAATGAACATTTAAGCAAGTCATTAACTGACATGACTTTCGGCTTCATCCAAACATGCATAGCAGTTACTCCATTCCATGTTCGGAACATCATTTTATGAGAATTACATCGAAAACAAGAGCTTATGTAGAAAGGAATTCGGGTTCTGCAGCCATGCCGCTAAACACGGCGTCGGTGACCGCTGCAGAAGGGGTAAGTTCAGCGACTCGAAAATCTCGATATTCGGTCCATCCTTTCCAAGTACCATAGCCGACTTCGCCTACGTTCACTGGGGCGTCGAAAGTCGCGTTCGCAATGGACTCATCGTCGACAATAAGCTCCACCTGATTACCGTTGACGTTTATTTTCAACTCGTAGTAAGTATTCACAAGGATTTCACGACCGACATCATCCCAGTCCACAGTGACTTCTCGCTGACCAAAATCCCCTTCCCAGTGGCCGATGATCCATTGATTTTGCCCGGCCAACGCTCCTGCATACTTAAAATCATTCTCATTCACGTAGTCGAAGATCAGGAATGAGTCGAGTGCCCATCCTCCACCGAACTTCATATAAGTATCAATTTGCATTTGGAACGAGGAAGGAATTGCCTCTTTAAGTGGTAACAGAACAACGCCGAATCCCTCTGCTTCAGTAGCGTTGATGAGTCTGTTATATAATTCATACTCAACATCCGCGGTGTGAACTTCTTGAAGGTAATCGCCACTTTCGGTAGGACCAAAACTAGTCCGGTACGGTAAATCAGTCGCGTTTCCGCGGGCGATAAATCCGTTGAGTTCGAAGTTATTAAATTCAGTTACTGCGCCATTCCCGCCAAACCCCGTATCTCCCGTATTGATGGAGGCAGCGAACGAAGCTGAGGCAACGAGTCTTCCATCAACACGTAATTCAACGTCACTCCCATTGATATCCAGGTGCAACTCAAAAGACTGATCCAGTTCAATAGCACTACCGATGGAATCGGCATCAACGGACTCAATCGGATTATCAAAGTTTCCCTGGTAATGTCCGATTACCCAACGACCCTCATCTGCTGATGCACCTGCATATTTGAAATCATTCTCGTTTAAATAATCGAAAATGAGATATCCATTGTTCATTCGATCCGGTCCACTTACTAACGTAATTTCGGAACCGACTTGAAATTGCTCGGGCAACTGAGCAGGGGTTGGCAGTAATGCAAGTCCGACACCAGCTTCACTCGAAGCAGCTAGATCCAAAGTTGGTCCAGTCCAAAGGTTTTCCTTAACGAAGTAGAACTGTTGATAACCCACGTTCCTGTAGTCCGGCTCAAACTCTAATTCATTTTCGATTTCCGGAGCCACTTTAAAATTGTCGAACCGGGTCGTTCCTTCGGTTACGCCAAAACCAACATCTCCGCCTGTGAATCCATCGGGAAAGAGTCCCCGAGCGATTTCTTCTCCATTGATAGAAAATTTGGCAACGGTGGAGCCCACGCTCAGGTGAAACTTATAGCTTTGATTGTTGTCGAGAAAACGACCATTCTTATTAAAAGAATTAAGTTCGACAGCGGAGTGCAATACCCCATCTTGGTAATAGCCGAGGGAGGTGAAGATTTCTTGATGGCCATATCCTGCGAATTTAAAGTTGTCATCGTCTTGATAATCAAAAACAATCACACCACCAGTATAGGACCATTCCAGCGGGAAGGTCATTTCGACGGAAATATCGTAATTGTCAATTAGTGCATACTTTTGGGGAACGATTGCTTTGAAGCTTTCATAATCCCTCCCCGGCCCCGTCATTTGAAACGACTTACTTTCGGCGCCCTCCACAATAGTTCCTGACGAACCTGGTGTCAGGACAAACTCTCCCAAAGTTCCCGATTCAAAGTCTTCCTGGTAGGGGAAATTACGAGCGGCTCCTGTTGGAATAAGGTCTCCAATTTCAAAACTGTTATACAATGTTTTCGCATTAAAGTTACCGACACCGGTGAGACCACCGTTCACGTTGCTGGAAAATGTGGCTTCCCCAATCAATTCACCATCAACCGAAAGTTTGACAACATTCCCATCGACTTCCAGATGCACTGCGTATTCAGTGTCCACATCAATCGAACGTCCGCTATCATCCCAGTCGACAGTCAACAGGCGATCAGACCAGTTTCCCTGATAATGTCCTACAGTCCATTGATTCTGTCCGGTGAACATGCCGGCGTATTTGAAATCGTTCTCGTTTAAATAATCGAATACGATAAATCCGTCGTACCATTTTCCGGGAGCATATTTCGACGTTATCTGCGTCGCCACTTCGAAACTCGCTGGCAGAGGATCACTCGTAGCGATCGTGGCGATGCCAACCCCACCGCTGATGGTGGAGTTCAGACTTAATAGTCCTTCTCCCGCCACATTTTGTACCGACACCTGATTCGGAGTTACGGAAGTCAAAGAATGATTTTGACCGTGATTAAACTGTTCCGAATGAGGCAGGCTGAGGGGCTCGACGGACTGGAGTTGCACGTTGTCAAACAGAGTGACTGCATTGTAAGAAGCAATTCCGACGTCTCCGTTAATGACGGTCGCCGCAAACTGACCAGACAGTATGGATTCTCCGTCAACAACCAGTTCTACGTTGGACTCGTTCACTAGTAATTCCAACAGATAGGACTGATTCGCTTTAATCTGCCGTCCTTGATCATCCCAGTCGACTTGAACCAGACGATTGCCGAAGTGCCCCTGGTAGTGACCAATCACCCATTGATTCTGTCCAGTAAACATCCCTGCGTATTTGAAATCTATTTCACTCTGGTAGTCAAAAATCAGAAACCCATCGGCCCAGCGATTAGGGCCCGGTACTGATTTAACTTCTGCAGACAAACGAAACTCTTCAGGAAGATCTACGAAGCTACTGACAAGGGCTGTGGAAAGCCCAGTCAGACCTGAATTATCAAAACGCAATGCTTCATTTCCAGTTGGTGAAATGAGTTGTGTGTTCTCTGGTGAACCAAGAATGAGACCCCCTGTTCCTTCGCTGAAGTTCTGACGATAAGGGAGTTCCGCAACTGGATCATTCCACCAGATGTCCGTGCCCGTGTTAATTTTCGTCACGACTATATCGAGTGCACCATCATTATTCAGGTCCCCGGAAGACATAAACACGGGCCAATAATATTCACCGTTCAACTCATTGAAGAATTGATAAGATGAGGCCACAAATTCTCCGGCCCCGTCATTCAGCCACACATTATTCAGAATCTCTTCGGAATAGGTTGATCGTAACCGGCCACCTGCGATCAAATCCAAATCTCCATCACCATCAATATCTGCCAGTTCATGATCGACAGCATATAAACTTTGAATCAGATGAGGATTTTCAACAAAGGTACCGTCACCATTGTTCAGCCAGATATTATGTTTCGGTGAAACATAACTGTAATCCTGTCTGACAAAACTTGTGATGACCAAATCGAGATCGCCATCATTGTCGAGATCACCGACTTCAGCAGATTCAGCATTATAATTGAGAAATTCCGTTTTCCCGTCATCAAATGCCCCATCGCCATTATTAAAGAGCACCGCTGTCCAGGTGTTATACGGAAACTCCTCTGAAGGTCCCCATGGTCCTACAATCAGAAGATCCATATCGCCATCCCCATCAAAATCACCCGGTTTCATCTCCTTATGATAGAAATCGTTAGATGCGAAAAGAAAATTATTAAACTCCCCATTGCCATCATTGAGCCATGTTTTCGTTCCGTAAGATTCGTTTTCATAATCAGGTGTCGCTAAATCCAGATAGCCATCACCATTGAAGTCTGCCATTGCGAATGTTGCTATCCGATATGTAAACGTTACTTGACTCTCAGAAGTAAAGTGCCCGTTGCCATCGTTCAGATACACGTTTGCAATTTTTTCTGTTCCGTTTGATTCTTCACTCATCACCAGATCGAGATCCCCATCTAGATCGATGTCACCTACTTCAAAGTCAACAACTAGTGCATCTATCTCACTGAGGGCACTACTCGTAAATGTTCCATCCCCATTATTAATCCAAAGCTGATGTTCTACTGAAGCATCATCACTGTATTCGTTTTCCAGCAACAGAATGTCGTTCCAACCGTCTCCGTTGAAATCAGCGACTTCCGAAACATACTCCTGGTCTTCCGGTGAAGTGATTCGATCACCATCAAGCAGAAAATGCCCCGTTCCAGAAGTGCCATTCAACACGACCAGCTTGCTGTCGCCCGCAAAATTATTTTCAGGGGCAGGATCAGAATTAGAGGGCGAATCTATTGAGGCAGAATTCGAGATGGTGCCAATCTGACTCGGCTTGACTGTTCCCGTAAGTACATATTGGATGGACGCTCCTGCAGGTAATTCAACGACCTCATTCAATCCGCCCGTTCCTGCGAGATCCCCCACGGCGCCACCGGAGAGAGTGGCAGTCCAACTTGCGTTATTTAGAAAGGAAGAGACGTCATCCAGTACAGTAGCATCGGTCACTGCGGCCGGGCCGTTATTCGTCACCACGATACCATAGGTGATTTCACTCCCCTGCTCGGCGGCGACGGCATCTGATGTCATTTCCACTGCCAGGTCCGTACTGACCGGGGCCGCAACGGGTATCACAGCGGAAAGTAGAGTTCTCACCTCCAACGCTTCAACGTTGGATTTAGGGGCGGTCGATTTGCGTTTGGATTCTAAAGACTTCACGGCAGCGAAAGGAGACACGAATGCCACAAATCTTTGTAAGATTGTCGGGAGAAACAACATGGGGACACCCCTTTGAAAATGCCGTGTGTATCAATTTGGCATCGAAGATGATCGGATTAAAAATAAAGCACATGGACTGATACGATCATTGGTGATCCATATAAACTGATTTACTGACCTTTTTCAAAAGAATTCATAAAAGAGCTCATTTTCCAGCACATGTATATATTTAAGCAACTTTTTAATCGTTTTATTTACCAACGATTATCGTGGTAGCAATGGGGAATTCAGGCGTTCTTGGAGCACTGAGTTCTACGTCAATTCACAGCTCATTCAAGCCGGTCAGCCACCGACCGGCACAGATCAATGAGTCCAGGGGGCGGCAAGCAGATAGCCCACGACGACGGCGACTAGACCGCACAGTAAATTGGCTCCTACAGAGAGCAGAGCTTCCCACACGCGTTGTTCACGTAGCAGTTCCACCGTTTGGAAGCCGAAGGTGGAAAATGTCGTCAGGGAGCCGAGAAAGCCGGTGATCAGCAGCAGATACAACCAGACAGGAAATGACTTCTGGTGCTCAGAGACAATCGCCATCAGAAACCCGATGATGAGACACCCCAGAACATTGACGGTAAAGGTTCCCCAATAGGGAGCCTCGGGAAAGCGTTTTACGACCAGATCATTCAGATAAAACCGAGAAATTGCCCCCAGGCATCCCCCCAAACCAATCGCCGCGATATTGAGGAATTGCATTCGTTAACAGAACCTCTGTTTGTCAGTCGATAGCGGGTGGAGAATATTACGAGAGAGGACCGTCGCTCTTTTCAGGCGAGCTACTTTTCAGAAGCGATTTTCCAGAGGGTGTCATCGCTACGTACGAACATAGCATTGTGTGCCACGGCAGGCGTGCAGAGGATTGTTTCATTCAGGGGATTCTCGGAAACGATTTTGCCTTTATCGCCAGTCAGATCTACAACAAAACAGATCCCTTCTTCATTGAAGGCATACATTTTTCCATCGGCAATGATCGGAGTCGAAGAGAACCGACCGCCGAGTCGCAACTGCCACAAACGTTTTTCTGCTTCTACATCACCACAAGCAAGAACGCCCGAACGGTTGACTGTATAAACTTTGCCATCAAAGGCGATCGGGCTGGGCGTCGACGGCGAAAGGTTCTGAATAGAACCCAGCATCTCGGGAGCGGGGCTACTGGCGTGAGGCTTAATCGCCGTCACCCCGTTTGACGGGACATAGATCGTCTCTCCCGCGACAACAGAAGAGGGAATGGTAGAGGCGCCATCTTCAAACGACCAGAGGGTCTTTCCGTCCTGTGGATTAATCGCGTCCAAACCAGCGGACGATTGTAATAGCGCCACTTGCTGCAGCGAAGAGTCTCCCACGGGATACACAGAGGGAGAGGTCCAATTCGCGCGTCGGGGACGACTCAATTGCCATTTGGTTTCGCCAGTCCTGGTATCTAAGCCGAACGCAAGAGAATCGGCATCGCATTCAACCTGAAAGATTGCAACATCGTCCACTACAATCGGGCTGGAAGACATCCCTAGACTGTTAGAGGCATTGGGATAATCAAAAGTTAATCCACGGTACCAGAGCAAGTTCCCGTCGAGGTCGAGGCAAGCGACATCGTTACTGGAAAAGAAAGCGAAAATCCGTTCGCCATCCGAAGCAGGCGTTGGGGTGGCGACACACATTTTCTCGTGACAGATCGTTCGGCCAGTTGCTGCGAATGTCCGCTCCCAAAGCTGGTCGCCACTTTCCGCATCGTAGCAGAGAACATGCAATCGGGACTGATCAAATCCGCTACTGGAAGTCAGGTAGACTCGGTTGGAGACAACGATGGGCCCTGACAGACCACGGCCTACCAACGATTTCTTCCAGGCAATATTTTTGTCTTCACCGAATTCCAGGGGAAGGCTCGCATCGAGTGCCAGCGAAGTGCAATCGTTCCCACGGAACTGTCGCCATTCGTCCGCCTGCACCGAACTGGTCCCGTGTGATAAACAGGTCATCGCAACAAGAGCAAGTAGTAACGAGAATCGAAAAGTCAATCGCATGTGCGGATCACCTTCTTATTTTCAATCGTCGCTTCCCGCTAACGCGAACAGGAAACAGATTTATGATCGGGTCGTGTATGAAGTCGGATTTAATTTAATGAATCGAGCTAATTTAACAGAAGAGTCAATCGGCCAGAGAATTACTTCTCGGCATGCACTGCGCTGCCCACCAAATCGGAAACTCGAAACTGAAACTGGTATCGCTGGGCCCAGTCTTCTTCCTGCTCGTTCTGAAGTAATTTAAGCAGAATTTGATTTTTGCCTGCCTGCAATTCAACAGGAATTCGATACTGATCGAGTTTCATTCCGCGTTGGTATTCTTCGTGAGAGAACATCAACTTACCATTGATCCACAACTTCCAGGCATTAGGAGTTCCCATACGGAATTCGACGGTTTGTTTCTCAGGTGAAACGAACTCCGTCGTCGCATACATGACGGCCCCCTTGTAAGGTCCAAGATCTTCTGAGATATCAAGAATTCCATAATCTTCTTCAGTCGCCAGTTCCTGCCAGGAAACCGCTCCTTCTTTCCCCTCATAGGACGCTTCCAGGTCTACCTGTTTTTCGGGTGGGTAGGCCACATCAAATCCAATTAGTCCACTGTTATCGAACGGACCAATTAAATGCCATCTACAAAGAAAGCCAAAGTGCTCCTGTAAATTAACAGTCACGCCTAACTCTTCCAGTGGTGTAATGATCTCCTGAACCTGGTCGCTATCGACGGCCCCAGAGAGCGCTTTTTCAAAAGCAGGCTTGGCCTCTTCCGATTTCGCCTCGTGAAGGTCTTTCGCTTCTGAGATGGCAAGGGCGACCGCTTCCCGTCGCAATTCGGGGCTAGGGTCATTCAGCATACCCGTAATTAGTTCTTCCCGGTACGACTCATTGATTCCAGTCAACAGATCAAAAGCAATTTTGCGAGCTGTTGGATTGTGATTAATATCCACCACAAAAGCATGTAGCTCTTCTTGTGGCAGTGTTTGGCCCTCTTTCTTTAGCCGGCTCGCGGCAGTTTCCACGGCGTTACGCAGGTAATTGGCGGCCAGTGGGTTCGCTTCCTGGAATGCATTCAGAAGGGGCAGTAGATCGCCCGCGGACGCATTTTGTTGGAGATTCTGCAGCGCTGCAGTCGCCTGTTCACCATTTTTCGCTTTTTGATCGATCTGCTGAATCGCAGAAATATTCTCTTCAATCGTAGCCGCAGACAGGCAGATCGGTTCGATAAAGAGGACAGCGACAGCACAAATCAGCCAGAAGAATTGGACCGATTGCTGAAGCCATGATTTCCCGGTGGGCATCTGTTGAACTCCCGAATAAAACAAAATCCTCAGGTTGAGCGTCCCTGAGTCGAGTCGCCTGGATACAATGATCGTAGCAGTTCCCGACGGCGATTAGCAACTAATGACACTCGAAACGAGTCTGGAATTCGCCTGATAAAATCTGGTTGCCCGCTTTCACTGAAATACCATATGATGGGGAACGCCTGTCACTAAAAAGAAACATCCCCTTTCCCGCCCACCGAGTCTGACTGCATGTCCTATCGCACCGTAAAACGCCTGTTGGGTGAAACCAGCCTCGAACGGAAATGCCGTTTTCTGTTCGGAGGCGGGTTGATGCTCCTGATTGCTGGAAGTTTTTACTTCTATGCGTCACTGAACAGGAAATTAATTGAGAACACCAACCTCACACGCGCACGCACACTGTCCCGGGTAGTGATGCTGTCTCATCACTGGAAGCAGTCGGAACTGTCCAGCTTTCATGGGGTCATCGACCAGCTGTCTATGGATTCGCTCGCTTCAAACCCCTACGCCACTGATGAGAAGGGTGAAGACTCCGACATCCAGGAACCGTCAAACTTCGACTGGCAAGTCCTCAATAAGGATACAACAGAGCGTCCTCTGTACCAACAAGGGTATGAGGCGATTGACTTATTCAAGAACGGGCAGACTGAATTCACATTAACTCAGCCTGGCACGGACTCAGAACAGGGGGATACCTATCACTATTATGCGGCCATGCGCGCCAAGCGTTCCTGCATTGAGTGTCATTTGAAAACAGAACCCAACCTCAAGGAAGGCGATTTGCTGGGTGCCGTTTTCGTGAAGTTCCCGCTTAAGAAAACACAAAAAGCCCTCGCGATGAATAACGCCATCCTGATGGCGACCGCGATTGTCACAGCATTCCTTGCCATGTTGGCCGCGTATGCGATCGTGCGATACGTCATTGTGAAGCCGGTACTCCACTTGAAGGATGTCAGTGATGGAATTGCGCGCGGCATCCTGGACCTGCGAGCTGATATTCGTACCGGTGACGAATTCGAAGAATTAAGCCATGCCTTCAACCGCATGTTGCGTCACCTGGTGACGATTCAAGAAGAACTGCGCGGCGTGAATACGAACCTGGATGCAAAAGTCGATGAGCTGGCCCAGGTAAACCTGAACTTGTATGAAACCAACAAACTGAAAGACAACTTTCTGGCGACGATGAGCCATGAACTTCGCACTCCACTGAACAGTATTCTAGGCTTCAGCGAAGTGCTGGAGCAGGCACCTAACCTGAATGAGAAACAACAACGGTATGTCCACAACATCCAGCAGTCTGGCCGTGAACTCACTTCGTTAATCAATGAACTTCTCGATCTTGCTAAGATTGAGAGCGGCAAGATGGAAGTACAGATCGTAGAGACGAGTATCAATGACCTTGTCTCGCGCCAGGTCGATGCGATTTCGTCCCTGGCTCACAAGAAGAATATCGACCTCAATCTCGTTCCTGCTGAAGACTTGAAAATCGTTCAACAGGATCCAGGCAAGTTACAGCAAATTCTGAACAACCTGCTCTCCAATGCAGTGAAGTTCACGCCTGAAGGGGGGCGAGTGAGCATTTACGTCGACAAACTGGAAGACGATAAATTCCAGATACTCGTCGAGGACACTGGTGTCGGCATTCCGCTGGACGACCAGGAAATGATCTTCGACAAGTTCCGGCAGGGAAAAAGTATCCCCGGTATGGAGGACACGATGACCCGTGAATTCGGAGGAACAGGCTTGGGACTCTCGATCGTTAAAGAGTTAACCAAGCTGCTTGGAGGGGAGATTTTCCTCGAAAGCGAGTTCGGTAAAGGAAGTCGGTTCTTTGTCCAACTTCCCCTGGTTCTGACTGAGCCGGAACCGGAACTCATCAGTACTGGCTTCGAGTCCTTGTTAGTCGTCGATGTGCGGCATAACCACGAAGTCGACATCGACGAACGCCGTTAAAGCTCTCGAGTACTCGCGTAGAACGACCGAAAGAGTATGAGCGAGTTCATCATGACGAGCCCGATCTACCTTAGAGCGGCTGTGATCAGGCTTCATTCATGATCAACATCGTGGCGGAATCGGGTGGTGGCACCAGATTGTAGATGAAGTGCCTCAGTCCGCGTTGATAAATCTCTCGTTCCACAACCGCAAAATTATTGTGATTCGCTTCGGGAAGTTCCACAAACCGCTTGGGAACTCCTTTCTCGGAGAACCGTTCCGCTGCTTTGTACAGCTTTTCTCCCAGCTTCATGGGCACGATCTCGTCTTGAGTACCATGGAAGAAGATAAGTGGACAGGTCACTTGCCTGATGCGATCTATCGAGCTGTAGGATTCCACCAGGAACTTGTGTAGAGGAAGCCGGGGATATATGGATTGGGCAGCTTCTTTGAGAGACGTGAAAGTCGCACAGAGTATAAGCCCACAGGGTGATACTTCTTGCTGATTTAGTTCCGAAGCCAGTCTGACGGCGACGGCTCCTCCCAGTGATTGGCCACAGATCAGAACTTCTTCTGGTTTGTAATTCAGATTCTTGGTGACGTATTCCCAAGCTGCATGGGCGTCGCGAGCTATGTCTTCTTCCCGAGGGCGTCCAGGATTGTCCCCATAACCTCGGTAGTCAAAACATACGACGTCCAGCCCCAGTTCCAGAAAGATTTTGAACTGCGTGATACGTCGTTGGCGGTTCGACGAATTTCCAGCCAGGAATAAGACAACGCGCGGTCGCGTAGGATGAGAATCGGACCAACTGCTCTCTTCCCGATCCGCATGCTCCGACCGCAAATGCCAACCATTCAATTGAAGGTTGTCTTCTGTATGCATCTGAATATCGCGAGATAACTTCGGATCAAAATCCGTGTTCTTGACTGAAATCAACCGAGAGCGACTGGGACGATAGATGAATTTACATTGCAGGTATTGAATCAGCTTCATTCTTGATGAGATCCATCTGGAAAACGAGAAGTGGTGTGATGAACGGTTAAGAATAAACCATTCCTTTGTAGAATCTCAATCTATTTTAATGCTAACCCGCACGATCATCGACGTTGAAACGATCTCCGGCCGGCCCATGCATACACTTCCGACTCTTTTTAAAATACAGATTCTTTCCCGCATGCTCCGCCGTGGCCCAAGCGAAATGCGGATAGCAATGTCTTGATCACGAATCAGATTGCGGCAAGTTCATCTGCCAGCTGAAACTGATTGCGTTGATTTGCGGGAAAGGGAGTAATCCGTATAAAAAGTCTGACGACAGATTGAGTGACACAATTTCACAAGTAGAACACAGAATTGACTAAATGAAACCATAATCAGTAGGCAGCTCAATTCAAAATCGATTCGCGTGAAGTTATCGACTCTGTCATACTCTCTCAATCGTTCCAATTGCTAAGGTCGGCAAAGGAAGCTTATGATTTCCGAGGCGCACAACGGTTGAACTGGCATTCCTGATAAACAGAACCATACTAAGGTTCCATCGTTCCCTCTTTTGAGTGGAATATCAAACATTAAATTTGATTTCGAGACAAATCTCATGAAAATAATACCCGTACTCGACCTCAAGGGGGGACAGGTCGTCAGAGGAATTGCGGGACAACGAGAGACGTATCAACCCCTCCAGAGCCCTTTCAGCGCTAGCTCGGGCCCTGTCGAATTGGCCACCGCCATTTTCAAGCGATTCGGACTAAACCACTTCTACCTGGCCGATCTGGACGCACTGGGAGGAGAAGTCCCCAGCTTTAATGTCTATCAGACTCTAACGGATGCTGGATTCCTTTTGGACGTCGATGCAGGATGCAGCCACCTGGAACAAATTGAAGCTCTCTTCAAGGCAGGCGTGCAGCGAGCCATTATCGCGATGGAAACTCTTACAGAGAAAGACTTCCTCGCCCGTGCAGCAGAGCAATTCGGAGGCGAAAGACTTCTATTCAGTCTCGATTTACGTCAGGGAATGCCCGTCTCTGCTTACCAAGAATGGCAGAACCAGACTCCTTTGGAAATCGTGAGAGAGGTGGTCGAATTCGGTATTCAACAGATCATCGTCCTCGACATCGCTGCGGTGGGGACCGGCTCCGGTTTAACTACAGGCTCGCTGTGCCAGCAGATAGCGACTCAGTTTCCCAACGTGGAATTGATTAGCGGCGGCGGCATCCGAACTGCCGCAGAAGCCCAGGCCCTGGCGGACCAAGGCGTGATCTCCGGCCTTCTAATCTCATCCTTATTGCATCAGGAAAAACTAACCCGCGATCAAATCGATGCGATCTCGACCCCCTAATCTTTCTGAAATCAAGGATATGGGTCCCCCACAACTTTGATAAAAGTCGATTCACTCCGAGTCCCACTGCTCAAACCGGAGTGGATTCTCGGCCCGGGGATCAACGACTCGTAGAGAGATCTTTCCGTCAATTAGGTTCGACAGCAAGTCTCCACAGATTTCGGATCGCCAGCCTTCGGCCAGACGCGGGGTCGACTCTGAATCGCGACCGTATAGGTGCCAGCGAATCAGGTGCTTTAAATCGGCGGCCGTTCCCACAATTTGTCGCGCGACATTTGCCTCAGCACAACGGTTGGAGAGTGCCAACGAAAGAAGTTGACCCAGTACCTGACTGTCAATTGCTGGATCACCCAAAGGAGGCTGTGGAGCAGGATCCAGTTTCGTCTTCGGAACATCCAACCCGGCATTAATCACGTCGATCAAATCCTGATGATATCGTCGATACCCATCCCGATTGATGTCCCGTGTTTCCAACAGTTCTTTATTGGATCGAGGTTGCCGTTTTGCGAGTTCAATGATGAGGTCATCACGAAGAATGCGCTTTAACGGTCTATTAGACTTGTCTGCTTCGGACTGTCGCCAAGCACAAATTAAACTCGCAATCTGGAACTCACGTTTATTCAGTCGGTAGATACCTGTCAGTCTCGTCCAGGGGTCTCGCGCACGATCAGAAGACTGGTCCTGAATCATCCGATCGAATTCTGATCGGGCCCATTCCATACGATCGAGTTTTTCGAGACTCTTCTTCTGTTTCATCCAGATCGGCACAACATGCCGGACATCTTCCAGAGCGTATTCAATCTGACGTTCACTGAGTGGTCGCTGTCTCCAGTCGGTACGAGTTTCTTTGCCCGAAAGTCGAATATTCAGACGTCGATTAACGATCGCTTCATACCCCAGGGGATAACTGCGGCTTTGCAGGCCCTCTGCTAGTTGAATATCAATCAGATTCTGCGGCGTTTTCTGGCCTTCTTCAAGGCAGAAACGGACTTCGGCCTGTCCTCCATGGACCACTACGGTCACATTCGGATCGGCCATGATCTCCCACCACTCAGATAAATTACTGAGTTCTCGGGGATCGACGACGGCTACTTCGTCGCCAAAAGCGAATTGGAGTAAACAGAGTTCAGGACGATATGTGTATTCAGAAACGAATTCGGTGTCGAAAGCAACTATTCCAACTTCGCGTATCTTTTCACATAATGTGCTAAACCCCTGCGGTTCAACAATGAGTGGTGTCGTCATAGGGAGTGGATTCTGAGCGGGATGTTTTTTGGCTGGTCAACACTCTCAGAGGAGAACTTGAGAGAGTGATCACAAACCAGTGGTCGTTAGAGAGTTAGCGTACTTACTACGTACCATCGAAATATTGTCTGCAGCTTCTATAGTATTTTTAAGAAGTCGGCACTGTCACCGAAAGACCTGCGCCGTTTAAAAGTGAAGTAAGCATAATTAAGGTTTTCATTAAACTTATATCTCATTTTTTAAATCGAACACATGAAAAAGCATAGTTTCACCTCCAACTATCCCACATCAACCGCTCTTCGCGAAAAACTGGGACAGTCCGGTCTAATCACGGGAATCGGTATCTATGATGCATTTTCGGCACTCATGCTGGAATCCGCCGGAGCAGAATTACTCTTCCTGGGGGGGTTCGGAGCGACGGCCAGTCAACTCGGGCTGCCTGATCTTAGCCTGATATCAGCACCTGAAATGATTACAGCGATTCGTCACATTACGAACGTTGTTCAGGTTCCCCTCATCGCAGATGGTGACACCGGTTTCGGTTGTTTGCCTAATTTAGTTCAGGCTGTCCAGCAATATGAAGATGCCGGTGCTGCGGGAATCCTTTTGGAAGACCAAACTTTTCCAAAACGTTGCGGCCACTTTCAAAACAAATCCGTCATCCCCAGCGAAGAGATGGAACGCAAACTTGGCATTGCCGTCAATGCCAGACAAAACTCAGATTTTCTGATCATCGCCCGTACAGATGCGTTGGCTGTTGAGTCATTTGACCAAGTCGTGCACCGAGTGCAACGGTACGCAGACGCTGGCGTCGACATGTGTTTCGTAGAAGCGTTGGAGACGGAAAAACAAATACGAGAACTGCCGCAAAAAGTTTCCATCCCTCTCATGATCAATATGCTCTGGGGAGGCCGCACTCCGATCCTCTCCGCATCGGAACTGGAAGAATTGGGCTACAAACTGATGGCTATTCCAATTGCTTCGTTACTGGCAGTCGGCGGAGCATTAAAAAACCTGATGGCCGATTTGCAGCAGCATGGCAAAATTGTCGACTGTGCTGATCAGTTGATCTCCTTCAAGGAGATCAAGAATGTCTTGAAGCTGGATTCGATTCTCGATTCACTCGAATCCGACCCCAAATCGCCCATGAGCGATCACTAAAGAGACTCTTCTCTCTAATCTCTTTAAATAAGGCTCGAATGTCTCTTTCTATAGAACCGATATAACCGGTAGCGATGCAGCTGCGTTCCTCTGCGCGCTAAGGATTTGTATGTTCCCTCGGTGAATTGTGGAAGAGACAGGATTGGAGTAATGGAAGACGACGGCCCTCCTGGCGTTCCGGAATGGGTGGTGACCTATGGTGATATGATGTCATTGTTACTGACATTCTTCATCATGCTCGTCTCGCTTTCCGAAGTCGTCGCCGAAGATAAATATCGCGCGATTCTAGAAGCTCTTCAATCCTATGTAGGATACGATTTTGCCCCTGCCAATCCACCGGGTAAGAGTTTCCCACATAATAGTATGTTGGAGAAAATGACCAAACTAGGATCGTGGAAAGACAAGTCTAAAGACAACGGAGGACTGCGACGTAAATCGACCTCAGGAGAAGACCTGCGCGTCTTCCGAAACCGCGAGGGGAAAGTCATTCTGGTGGGCGAACCCATTTACTTCGAGGGAAATAAAGAATCGCTCGCGGAATCGGAAATCTTGAAACTGCGAACCATTGCAGATGAGTTAAAGGGCAAACCAAACAAAATTGAAATCCGCTCCCACTGCTCCGAATCGATTCCTGACAAGGAGAAACGGAATCTCTGCTACCGTCGTGGCCGGTTTATCTATGACTCACTCGTTCGGGTTCTGGAAATTGAACCAGACCGAATCCGTATAGGAGCCGCCGGTTCCACTATGCCCATGGAAAAAAAACAATTCGACACGAATGAGAATCGAAACCGTGTCGAAGTTCTTATCCTCGACACTTTCAGCGATGAATATGTAGGTCCGCGCGAGTAAACTTATCCACGTTACTCGTGGCTTCTCAGTCGATCCGCCACATCAGATCTGCGTCAGGCATTTGTTGAGGTACATGCGAGATTCATTAATTGCGTCCGTAATCGCCGAAGAACTATCGAGGATCGGTACCCCTCGAGGTACGGGATGCATAAAGATTTCCGTGAAGCCCTGGTATTGATGCTTTTTCAATGCTGCCAGGATGGGGGTAAAATCCAGATCGCCTCTTCCAGGCATCTGTAGCATTTCCTGCTCTTTGGGCAACTTCTTCGAAGATCCCATGCCATGCTGCTGAGCATAAAAGAAGGCTACTCCTGATCCCAAGTCGTATGCAATTTTTCCAATCAACTCGCCATCCTGAGGAAGGTGATGCGGTGCGAGCGCGACGCCCAATCGATCTGACCCCAATTTTTCTGAGGTCGTCATTTCTCCGAACCAGCGAATCGAATCAGGTGAATGCAACAAGGCATTCGCATGATTTTCAATCGCAATCGTGCAACCAAACTCTTCGGCTTCTTCCACATGAGGTTTCATTTTCTCCACGAAGTTCCGCATTGCCGATTTGAGTTCAGTCCCCTTAAGATCTTTTGGACCACCGCTGGCCGTGACCAGAACCGTTCCCGGTCCAGCGATAGAGTTTGCAAACTTCATTTCGCCTGCCAGCCGGAAAGGCCCCTGGACGTAGCAGGTCACTACTCCCAGCTTCACATCGTGCTTCTTCAATAACTCACGAAAAGCGTCGTGTCCCATCTCTTCTGCTTGCTCACGCTGATTGCCATGAACTTTGGGCCAGATATCGATGTACTCGGTCCCCGTCTTGTGGACTTCGCCAATGATCGTCCCCACATCGGTGTAACCATACATCGCCGAGTTCAGGATATAGTTGAGCTGAAACTCCTCTTTCGCTGCATCAAGATTAGGAAGAAATGGACCACCTAGAATCCCAGCAGTCAGTCCACCGAGGGCGGATCCTTTCAGGAAGTCGCGACGGTTTAGTTCATGGCGATTGGTCTCAGTGATTTTCATCGGAAGCACTTTCAACGCAGAGGAGTCAATTACACCACAGGCTTGGACTAAGATTACATTCAAAAAAAAAGTTATACGGTTTCAAAACCGGCACGCTGTTCGCGAGAAAGTTTTGCATTTGCCTCATTGTCATCAAGGAAGACTTCCTGATCTGGATCCCATTTTAACGGACGGCCCAACTCCATCGAGATATTTGCCAGATGGCAAGTGCTGACCGACCGATGCTGGCCTTCAATATCAGAGATTGTCTGCTGACGTGACTTAATGCAATCAAAGAAGTTGCCCATGTGATTGATGATTGCGTCCAGCTTACCAACCCGTTCAGGACGTTCCAGGTTGTCATTATCATAAATGGAAAACGTATCCCGGTTCAATGGTTTGCTCGCCAACTCATCAACCGGTGTTCCCGAGATCGATCCCCGATTCACGAAGATACGCCCTTCGTCACCTTCGAACAGAATCCCCCGTCGACCTTCATCACGGATTAGCAACTCCACTCCGTTCGCATACTTGAGGTCCGCTTGAAAATCAGTGGAGACATTGTAACCGTTCGGAATATCAGGGTATTTCGCGCGTCCGTTGATTTCCACAGGCAAGCTGTCAATCGCCCATTGAGCGATATCGATGTGGTGAGCGCCCCAATCCGTCATTTTGCCGCCCGAATACTCGCGCCACCAACGAAACGTATAGTGAGATCGTTCCGGAAGGTAAGGAACATCGGGAGTCTGCCCTTGCCAGAGATCCCAGTTGAAATGCTCGGGAATGGGTCGCTGTTCAAACGGACCACCGGTTGGATTTTTGTCAGTCGCACAAGTCACCCGTTGCAGTTTGCCAATGCGTCCCTGTCGCACCATTTCAACGGCTAGACGAAAACGATGATCGCTCCGTTGCCAAGTCCCCACCTGTACTACCTGATCCGTTTCACCAACGGCATTCCGAATGACTTTGCCTTCGTCGATCGTCAACGTGAGCGGCTTTTCACAGTAAACGTCTTTCCCTGCGCGACAGGCATCAATTAACATTTTTGTATGCCAGTGATCGGGAGCACCAATCAAAATCACATCAACATTTTTCTGCTGCAATAGATCGAGATAGTTTTCGTAGATTCTGGGAGTGCTGCCAAAACTCGCCCGTGCTTGCTCGCGTACATGCCGGTCGACATCAGCAATACCAACGATGTTTCCATACAACCGAGCTTTTTCCGTAATAACTGAACCCTGATACCGCATCCCAATGGCACCGATACCAAGTTGTTCATTCGCCGAACGCCCTGTCTCTGCGGCACGAGCTGTATTCACAAACATCGCGGGAGTGGCGGCGGCCAGGCCAGCAGTTAAGCTAGTCAGCGCAGATGTTTTTAAAAAGTCACGGCGAGAGGACGTGGAAGTGTCGGATCTGGAAGGAATTTGGCAGAACTTTTCGCGGGACATTTAGAACAGACCTTTCTCACAGGGATCAGCAGATGCTGAGGAAACAGTGATGATGTTCCCCGATTGTAACGGCATCCGCGAGACGGGTCTTTAGTTATTTACGGAAAACTGTTCCGCCATTTTCCGGAGTATCCTTGCTCCGCAGATCGCTGATTTACTTGCGTTCAGATCGGATCGACTGTAAATCCGAGAATGAGGAACGCCAGTGTTAACCAGCCGATGACGGTTCTCATTTTTCCTAATTCAGCTCTGTCATTTCCTGTAGGGGGATGTTTCACACCCATGAAGATGACCAGAATTAACATTAAGATGTATTCGTATTGCCCGAACCAGGTCATCAAGGCGATTGCCAGCATTGTCAGCGAGATCGCGACGTAGTGCGCTTTGCGACCTAACAACGCATAGAGAATGTGTCCCCCATCGAGTTGCCCCAGGGGTATCAGGTTGAGCGCCGTCACAAATAATCCTACCCAGCCGGCAAACAGGAGGGGTGTCAGCATAATCTCTGTATTCGGCGGTTGCTCTCCTAAAACCTGTGCGGCCATGAGCTTCATGATCAGTGGATCCCCGAATCGAATGACTTGCGACATATCCACATCTTTGGGAAAATCGATGTATCTCGATTCGAGCAATCCGAAGTAGAGAATCGGGATCGTCAGAACGAGCCCCGCCAGCGGACCTGTGACAGCGATGTCAAACAGAATCTTCCGATCCCGCCATCCCGTTCTTTGCACGATCACGGCCCCCAATGTTCCGAAGGGCTGAATAACGGGTAACGGAATAAAATAAGGCAGCGATGCCGGAACACCATACCTTCGGGATTGCAGGTAGTGCCCGAGTTCATGGAAGGTGAGTATCCCCATAATGCTCAGTGAATACCCCCACCCCCATTCCTGTAGCACACTCCAGTCTCGCACAATTAAGGGCCAATAGGTCCCCTCCTCAACCATGATCTGACCAGACATGAACGCCCCGGCGATGAAGGTACTCAGACAGGTTGCAATATAGAGAATTGCCGCTCGCAGATATCGGGGAGGCATTTCATAAAACTGCTCAACCCGATAGTGCGACGGCGGCCGATTCGGTCTCTCCACAATCGTCACCTCCACAGGCCTCGGCGATTGTTCCGATTCTGTATTCGTGGAAAGGTGATGATCCGATGGTGAGGAAGCGTCCATACAATTTCTCTTCGTTAAGAGCAAACCAATCTAATTAGCCAATTTGAATGTCCGCGTGTTATACCAGATCGCGCCCAACCGACGACAGTGAACAACAATGAGAGGAACCCCTTCAACAGGACCACCAGCACCATTTTTGGAGCCTCCCCAAGACAAGTCAACGACAGAAAGTCTGTCGGACACTGTCCCTGGAGAAACGACGATTGGGTTTTAAAAGCTCTCAGTATATAACGCTCGCCCTGATCGAGAAGTCCAGCAGCACTGCGTTAAATCTATACCTACGAAAAATCCCCTCCACGGCAGCAGTCGCCGGAAGGGGAATTTAGTTTATCCTGTCTTTATCGAACCGTTACTGCAGCAGACTTCGCTCCAACACGTCATACGCTTTCTGGAAGTAGGGTTGCCATTCGATTTCGGGTTTGCCGTCGCGGAGGCAATTGCGGATTTTCTGGAGAGTGTTCAGGGCCATGTGCGGACATCGGTTGCAGGCACAGGTTTCTCCGGTCGACGTGATGATGCCAGGGACGGGCACATAGGTGTGTTGCGGGGCGAGTTTTTCCAGCGGATGGATCATCATCGCTTCGGTCGCCACGAGGAACGTCGTCGGTTTTTCAATCGATTTGACGTATTGCCGCATCTTCTCGGTCCCACCGATGAAGTCACTCACTTCGAGAATGTTCTGCGGGCATTCGGGGTGGGCAATCACCTGGCTTTCCGGATTGTTTCGTTTCGCGCGATTTAAGTCTTGCAGACTGAAGACTTCATGAACCATACACGCCCCCGGCCAGAGGATCATTTTGCGACCAGTCACTTCGGACAGGTAACGGCCCAGGTGTTGGTCCGGGACGAAGAGGATTTCTTTATCTTCCGGAATTTTCTCGATGATCTCACGGGCATTGCCACTGGTGACAATCCAGTCGCACAGGCTTTTCACAGCCGCCGTGGTGTTGATGTAGGCCACCGTCAGGAAGTCGTGCCCTTCGGCCCGCAGTTTTTCCTGGTAGTTTTTGAGAGGCTCGTACTGACAGCTTTCTGCCAGAGAACAACCCGCATTCAAGTCGGGCAGCAGGACCCGTTTCTTCCGGTTCAGAATTTTGGCTGATTCCGCCATGAAGTGGACACCGCAGAAAACGATGGTGGAGGTTTCCACCTGTGTCGCATCGCGAGCCAGTTTCAAACTGTCTCCGGCGAAGTCCGCAATATCCTGAATGTCGCCATCGACATAGAAGTGAGCGAGAATGGTCGCATCTTTTTCTTTTTTTAGCTCGTCGATTTCGTCCATCAGATCGAGCGGATCTTCGTACTCGGTGCCGGTCGGTTCGATGATGGGAAGTGGCATTCCCGTCTCCCTTGCTGATAATAGAGGGTGACTGCTCAAGACAGTCGTATTTCGTCGATAACATACACAGTTGGTCGCGTCCACAATTCTGTGGTTCACCTGTTATGAAGCGTGTACGTTATTACAAGTATAGGAGTCTCATAAAGCTCGATCCAGCCCGGGTCAGGTTGCTTTACTGGCAGGACACATGTTTCATCGGATTTGTTCAGTTAAAACACACGAAAATAAAACAGTCGGGAACAGGATGTCTCTAGATCGTGTTCAGGATAAGTGTGGCGGCTATCGGTCCCGAAAAGCCCTTAAATACAGCAGGCTACGCCGCCAGAACACGCTGCGGTTATCTGGGATGCGCTCTAGCTTGTATTAAGGATTTGACATCACAACCAGATTGTCTCGATGGATGATTTCAACATAGGGAATCGATCCCAGAATCTGTTCAATCTCGGGAGTCCGTTTTCCGGCGATCATCTGAACCTGTTCGGAATTGTAATTGGTCAGGCCCCGCGCGAATTCATGCCCCTGGGGATCCACCAGCGAAACGACTTCGCCCTGATCAAAATGTCCGGATACCTGCACGACCCCAATCGCCAGCAGGGACCGGCCCGATTCCCGCAAAGCACGGCATGCGCCTTCATCCAGAACAAATTTTCCTTTGGGCGTGATGGTATAACCAATCCACCTTTTCCAGGCGGGGATCGTCTGACCTTCCGCGAGAAAGAGTGTACCGACTTCTTCACCTGCCAACACTTTGTCGAGCACTTGCGGGTCCCGTCCGTTGGCGAGAATGACATTCTCTCCCACGGCGGTTGCTGTTTGAATTGCCTGAAGTTTCGATTGCATCCCCCCTGTCCCGCGCGTACTTTTCACCGCAGCTGCGTATCCGAGGAGGTCCTCATCCCATTTCTGCACGAGCGGAATCAACTTGCTTCCTTCTTCGGAAGGATCGCGGTCGTAAAGTCCTTGAATATTCGAGAGGATTACCAGCAACGGAGAGGGCATTAAATTGGTAACAAGTGCGGCGAGTCGGTCGTTGTCGCCGAATTTAATTTCATCGATGCTGACAGTGTCGTTCTCATTGACGATGGGAATGACACCATACTCAAACAAAGTCGACAGTGTATTTTTGACGTTCAAGTACCGTTTACGCGATTTGAAGTCGTTAATTGTCAATAATAATTGAGCTGCGTGGTATCCATGTCGCTGAAAACATTCATCATAGACGTGAATCAACCGTGCCTGTCCAGTAGCAGCGGCAGCCTGTAGATGAGGGAGATCTTCTGGTCGTTTTTTCAGGGAGAGCAGTCCCATCCCGGCGCCAATGGCTCCACTGGAGACCAGGACCACTTTGCGACCGGTCTGGCGGATTTTATGGAGCTGTCCCGATAGGAGTTCAATCCGTTCGATGTCAAGCGTATCGTCATCGAGGGAGAGAACATTCGTACCCACCTTCACCACGACGGTACGCGCCGTTTGAATGACTTCCTGACGTACCAGATTTCCGATTTGATTCATGAGCTGTTTGCGAATCTATCAGTGCATGGAAGACGGGGAATAATCAGGAGTTCGTCGAGCGAGCCCTGAAAAGTTCTGTTGCGAAGAAAGAAAACGACATCAACGGGTAAAAACGGCTAATCGACCTGCAATCGAAAGTGTCGTAATCGATCACCCATCCCGGCTTGGAGAAATACCAAATGCTTCGAAATATCCCTTGTCGATTTTGGACTGGGCGATCTGAACACGCTACCGAACCTCTTATAGTGTCGACATTTCGACGCGAAAACCGAAATCGTCTCAAAAAAAGAGGGCAAATAACGCCCTGACTCCATTATAAAATGACTTCGTAGGAACGGGATGGCCGGGTAAGGTAGAAAACCTGCTTTTTCTACTATTCGAGTAATCGACCTGCTGAATTCGTCGGACCTACTCCTGGACAATCGAACCAATAACGAAAAAGACGTTCTATGCGTTCTCCCGGACAGGTAAAATGGGAGTGTTGAACCCCGTTCCCTATAAGGATGTCGAGATATCTTCCCGGAATTGAATCTTAACGATTGGTTCACACAATACAATTGAGTATGATGAAAGCGGAATCGGTCGTAGAGGGTCTCTTCTCCTTTAGTTTATGAAGATTCTCTCTCAGCTCTCTGCACTCCAGTACGCTCCTCGCTTGATCATACTCAAGCTCCAACCTACAGAGGAATGTTCTCTCTTCCAGACGACGGGATCATTCCAACTTCCGAATTCATTCAATTTCCTTTTGCCGCAACGACAAAGGCTCACGAATAATGGCGGAACTCCACCACGAATGTGGAATCGCAGCAGTTTACCACCTTCCCTCCGCAGAAACATCCTCATTCGCTCCTCGTGGTGACGCCAATCAGGCCTCCCGCGTTATACCGCGTATTCTGCTGGATATTCAGAATCGCGGACAGCTGGCTGCCGGAATGACGACCTTCTCCACGGAGAGGAATCAGCTGATCGACACTCATAAAGATGTCGGGTCCGTCAGCGAGGTTTTCCACCTGAATCACCCTCGCAAAACCGACGCTTTAATGGCCGAGTATGCGGGACGCGCCGCGATCGGACACGTTCGTTACGCCACCTGTGGCAAAGACGACCGCAGTTATGCTCAACCGTTCGAACGGCATCACATCGAACGATCCAAATGGTTCAGCTTCGCCTTCAACGGTCAGCTTTCCAACTATCTCGACTTACGAAAAGAAATCCTCGCCGAAACCGACTTCCATCTAGCCCGCGAAACGGACACCGAAATCCTGATGCACCTGATCTGTCAGGAGCTCACTAGCGACCCTCGCATGGACCCGGCTGACTTGCTGTCGAATCTCGCCAAAAGACTGGATGGCGCCTACAATATTGTCTACCTGAATGCTCGCGGAGACATGTTTGTTTCCCGCGATCCGCTTGGCATCCGTCCTCTCTGCTATGTTGTCGACGGTCCAGAAGAAGCTCCCAACATGGTGGTTGCCGCCAGCGAGTCGGTCGCATTGGCAAACCTCGGGTTTCCGGAAGAGAACATCAAAAGCCTGGAACCGGGCACCGCAATTGTAATTCGTGACGGAAAGTTTTCGATCAAGCGGTATGCAGAAAGCCCCCGCCGGGCACATTGCTTCTTCGAATGGATCTACTTCGCTAATGCTGCCAGTACGCTGGATGATCGATCAGTTTATCTCTCTCGGAAACGACTCGGAGAAGAACTGGCCAAGCAGGAAGATCTTGAGATCGACGATGACACCATCGTTGTTCCTGTTCCCGATACGGCCAAGGGGGCTGCGGCCAGCATGGCCTACGAATTGAATGTACCTTGCCTCGAAGGTTTACTGCGTAACCGGTACGCAGGACGTACATTTATCGACAGTACTAACCGAGCGGACAAGGTCCGCATGAAATACACTCCCCTGCCGGAAGTACTGGAAGGAAAAAAAGTTCTTCTGGTTGAGGACACCATTGTCCGTTCTACGACGATGCAAGTTCTGATTTCTCAGTTACGTGAACGTGGCAAAGCGAAAGAGGTCCACATCCGCGTCGCCTGCCCTCCGATTGTCGCACCCTGTTTTTACGGGATCGATATGTCGACGATCGAAGAACTGTTCGCGCCTCGGTTCATGCCCGGAACGGAATTAACTCCTGAACATGAAGCCGAGATGGCTGCATCGATTGGAGCCGATAGCCTGCGTTACCTGCCTTTGGACTCGATCGCTCGGAGCGTTCAGTTTGACAGCAGCGAACTCTGTCAGGCCTGCATCGATCAGAAGTACCCGACTCCCGCCGGCGAACGCCTCTACCAACTCGCTGTTGGCAACCACGAGCGAGGTGAATCAGGTCGTACCTATGATGCAGCCGAGCCCGCGGCCTCCGTCCGCACCTGAGACTGAGTTTAAATGCAGTTCGGTTTCTTTTCCTAACTAAAACAGATTCGATGTGCGCGATTCTCCTCTCTTGGAGGATTTTCACCTGGTTCCATCAATTGAAGGAATCTGGGAAAATGCACTATGCTGTCCAAGAATAGCTTACGGCACGAGACTTCTGCACAAAGTGACGCACTGGCACCTTAACATTGGCCTGCGTTTCGCATCTGTGTGCGATCAGAATTTGAGTGCCTGAATCGTCAGCAAGGAAAGCGAATGCCATGTCCTCCGGCACTATCCAGGAACATCAAATTGAAATTCGTGTCCGCTACAGTGAAACGGATGCCATGGGATTTGTTCATCACGGAAATTACGCCACCTATTTTGAGATGGGGCGCACCGAGTTACTCCGCGAGCAGGGTGGCAACTATCGGCAAATGGAAGAGTCAGGGTTGCTGTTTGTAGTCGCTAAACTAAGCACTCATTATATTGTTCCTCTCCAGTATGACGATCTGCTGGTACTCACCACCCGTGTCAAAAAAATCGGTATGGCCAAACTCGAACATGAATACGAGATTCATCGAGATGGCCAACTATTGACTCGCGCGGAAACAGTCCTTGCTTGCGTAGATCGCAATGGCAAGATCCAACGCATCCCGGAAAACATTGCTGGTTCCCGCTGACTCATTCCTGAACCATCGTGCCTGACAATACAATTTGAGACCAAGGCGGCCCAGTTATGTCCTGTCATTTCAAAGTGACGACTCATTCGGAAGACGAAACCAAACAGCTGGGCACCGCTTTGGGTAATTGTTTGCAACCTGGAATTGTCATCTCGCTGAACGGAAATCTAGGGGCAGGTAAGACGCGATTCGTGCAAGGAGTTGCGACCGCGTTGGGCGTGAATGAGAAAGAAGTGACCAGCCCGACTTTCACGCTCATCCAGGAATATGCGGGAACCATTCCGCTCTATCATTTCGATACCTATCGGTTACGCGACAGTGATGAATTCGCTGAACTGGGTGCACCTGAGATTCTCGATCTGCCTGCCATCTCCCTTCTGGAATGGGGAGACCGCATGGCCGAGTATCTGCCCGAGTCAACACTGCGAATTAAAATCGATATCGTTTCTGAGACGGATCGTGAATTTAATTTCAGTGCGTCAAAAATGGAAATCTGTGAATTGCTGGAGCTGCTCAAACAGCGTTTAGGCTAACGCTCCTCCAGACAACTTCAGTCATCATTCCTCTGTCGAATGACGCTTTTGAGTCCATAAACAACGCCGATTCCCCTATTAATTTTCTGGGAAGTTCGTAGTAGCTAAACGACGCTGGAACGCTCTAAGCTTGTTGTCCTCAGGCCCATCAAGCTCGCAAAAGCATTCGTTTCCCCTATTTTGAAAGTTTTGCCAGACCCGGAATGAATTCCATTTCTTGATTCCATTCTCTAAAAACTCTGATTAGAATCGAGTGACGTGACAAGTCTTTGAAGAAACTGACTTACTCATCATAAATCTGATACAGGGATGTACGTTCCAGGTTTATTCATCCCCGTCCGGACAATCTGTCCTTAACGGAAAGGAATCCGTTGTTATGCATGGTTCTCCCCATCACCGTCCTGAGCACCTCTTTTCTGGTTTAGCCAAACTCGTCGATCGTCTCTCCGTACCGGATGAAGATGCGGCTGTCTTTGCCGACAACCTGAATACTTTCACGACTCATATTTCCAATCCACAAAAGGCGGAACATTTCCGGGGTTATTCTCTTAACGAGCTGGCTCGGAAAAATACCTTTCTGGATACAAGTTATCTGCTGTTGTACGGCGCTATTCCTAATCAGGAAGAGCTGGCCGACTTCCAGTCGATCCTCACGGAAACGGCAGAACTGCCCTCCCCTATCGCGGACATTATTCAACAGACACCGCTACACGTTGATGCCAGTGAGTTCATCCGGTCGGTGTGTGCTTTGCTTCCTCTGTTTGATTCGCAATCGAAAAGCGGTGCGGAAGAATCTGTACTCTGGCAGGCTCATAAATTACTGATGCATATTCCGCTGATTTTGATCGAACGTCAGCGACTCGTTGAAGGTTGGCAATCAGCTAAATTTGATCCCGACATTCACTGGGCGGTTAACCTTGCTCAATTATTAACCAACCGCACTCCCACCCCGCTCGGCGAACGTGCTTTCGAAGTCCTACTACTCTCCCGTGCCGAGTTAGGATACGACGCCGCCTCACACGCCGCGCGATTGGTCGCCAGTCGTGGTGGCAATTTATATTCGGCCATTTCAACGGCTATGAATTCAATTCCCCTTGATGATTGGCAGGAAGAACGTTCCCTCGCCATTGAAGTCCTCGCGGAAGGAAATCAATTCGCGACTGAGAAATGGGCGCGTAGTTTAACACCGGGGCAGGCTCGTAAGCTCGGCTTTGGTGCCGACATTGAAAAAGAATCCGTTCGTCTCCAGTTGTTCAACACGTTCTGCTATTACCTGGCGGAAGAGAACAACATGATCCCCATGGAAAAAGCGGCACGTCGCTCAGAAAAACTGATCTTCGAACTCACCGGGCTTTCACCGCATTCCGAATGGGCCGCCACACGAATTCTGTATTACCTCGGAATCGATATCGAGCTCAATCAACCTTTGCAGCTGATGTCCCGTATTCCAGGTTGGACTGCCCATGTCCTGGAGCAACTGCAACAGGGCCCGCTCGTTCCAGCACGACTCGAGTACGAAGGTCCGATTCACCGATACGAAAAGTAATCGACCACAGAAGGTTATTCATAACCTTCTGTCAGAATCGATCCCCGGCTACCAACTCTAATTCCCTTTACCACGACCACGCCCTTTTCGGCCACGTTTTCCTCGTTTGGCAAAGCCGGGTTTATCTTTTACAGCTTCCTCTTCGACAGTCGCTTCCTGTCCAAGTTGGTTCTTGAGTTCCAGGATTCGGTCACGAAGTTGAGCCGCCCGCTCGAAATCCAGGTTCTGGGCAGCCTCCAGCATTTCACCTTCGAGTTCGTTCAAGAACTCCTGAGTAACATACTGTTTCTCCGATTTTGCTCCCCCTGTTTTCTGAACGACCTGTCGAGCCTGAATTTCATCTTCGATCCCCCGTTTGATCGCTTTACGAATCGTTTCGGGGGTGATTCCGTGCTCTTTGTTGTAGGCCATCTGGATTTCACGACGTCGCAAGGTCTCATCAATCGCCTTTTGCATACTGTCGGTCACCCGGTCCGCATACAAAATGACCTCCGCATTCTCGTTACGAGCAGAACGACCAATCGTCTGAATCAGACTTTTCTCACTCCTCAGAAAACCTTCCTTATCGGCATCCATAATCGCAACCAGCGAGACTTCGGGCAGGTCGAGTCCTTCTCGCAGCAGGTTTACGCCTACGAGGACATCATATTTACCCTGACGCAACTCGCGAAGGATTTCAACACGCTCAATGGCATCCAGTTCCGAGTGCAACCACTGGCAGCGCAAGCCTTCTTCCTTGAAATAATCCGTTAAGTCTTCGGACAACCGTTTCGTCAACGTCGTCACCAGCACCCGCTCTTTCCTCTCCGTTCGCTTACGAATTTCCGTAATCAAATGCGGAACCTGGCCTCGGGCAGGTACAATATGTATTAACGGATCCAGCAGGCCAGTCGGGCGAATAACCTGTTCGACGATTTCACCATCGGTTTGGTCAAGTTCCCAATCTGCCGGTGTCGCTGACACAAAAATGGTCTGACCCCGTTTTGAATTCCATTCATCGAATTTCATCGGTCGGTTATCAATCGCCATTGGGAGCCGAAACCCATGCTCCACCAAAGTCGATTTTCGTGAGAAGTCTCCCGCATGCATCGCTCGAATTTGCGGCAATGTCACATGCGATTCATCGACCATCAATGTGAAGTCTTTCGGAAAGAAATCAAACAGTGTAAATGGAGGCTCCCCTGGTTTACGACCAGCTAAAGCTCTACTGTAGTTTTCAATTCCCGGACAGAACCCTGCTTCACGCATTAGCTCAATATCGTACCGGGTCCGCGCGGCTAAACGTTGAGCTTCGAGCAACTTGCCTTCATTGCGAAACTTTTCCAGTTGCTGCTGTAGTTCGTCCTCGATCTCTTTGAGCGCTCCCTGAATTCTCTCCTGGGGCAACACGAAATGCTTTGCCGGGTAAATGAAGATTTCCTGCTCAGTCTTCAACTCTTCACCACTGGTCGGATTAATGATCGACAGCTTTTCAATTTCATCACCCCACATTTCAATCCGATAGGCAAACTCCTCATACGCAGGCCAGCATTCCACGACATCGCCCCGCACTCGAAATCGCGCCCGGGCCAGTTCAACATCATTTCGGTCGTATTGAATATCGATCAGCTTGCGTAACAACTTGTCCCGGTCAATTTCATGACCCACGGAAAGGGGAATCATCATCTCCAGGTAGTCTTTTGGAGATCCCAACCCGTATATGCAACTGACAGAGGCAACGATGATCACATCGCTGCGGCTCATCAGCGCCGAGGTGGCATACAACCGGAGTCGGTCAATCTCATCATTAATCGAGGCATCTTTCTCAATGTAGATATCTCGCTGCGGAATATACGCTTCCGGTTGGTAGTAATCGTAATAGCTGACGAAGTAAGCCACGGCATTGTTGGGAAAGAAATCCTTGAATTCACCATACAGCTGAGCCGCCAACGTTTTATTGTGTGAAAGGACAAGGGTTGGACGTCCAATCTGCTGGATGACATTCGCCATCGTGAACGTTTTACCAGAACCAGTTACCCCCAGCAGAACCTGATCTTTCCGATTCTCACGAATACCGGCGACCAGTTGCTCGATCGCCTTAGGCTGATCGCCACCCGGTTCAAATTCACTCACCAGATTAAAGGGAGACATGCAAACTCCATAGAAGGTGCGGAAGACTGAAATCGTTCTGAATTATAGGCAGGCATCGCCCGAAGAGAGGGAACTGATCGTAGTGAAATAATAGTTCTTAAACGAGAAATTGAATCAGGAAGGACGTCCCCAGAAATCGAATCACCAACAACAGCCCGCCCGTCACGACAATCGCTCCCAGCAACAGAAATCCAATTTCAGCAGCATGGATTTGAAAAATCATGGAGCGACTGGAACCAATTCGAACCATCGTTTGCATCTCTCCCTGTCGGATTTGCAACGTCAGCCAACCGATGAGTAACAGGAGACAACAGGTCGTCACCCCCATCAAGACCGCGACGAGATCGAGGAAAAAGCGAAACTGAAAGACGACTTCCATCAGTTCATCGACTACCTCCAGCGGCTGCACGATCTGATATTCGGCATCATCAGCAACATACTGCCCTCTTAAAAGTGTCTTTTCCCGCTCACTGGCCGGATCAATGATAATTGCGGTAATTGGGAAGTCATATTGTTCGCCATGATAATGAAAGTCATTAATGTTTTCGTCTGTGATTTCCGTGTAAGGCAGAATCGCCGAAGCTCCAAGGGCCTTTTGCGTTTCCTGAGGATCATTCCCTTTCACATTGTGATCAACATCGGCCGCCCCTTCGTGCCCGTGCCCAAGTCCTGTGGCGACCCACGCCGTCTGTACTGTGACAAAGACGGCCTCGTCATCGGCAGAGTGATTTGATTTCAACACACCAACCACATTCAATCGTAGCGGAGGAATCCCCGCGATGCTGAATACGTTGTTCACATCGACCGTCAGATGATCTCCCGGTCCGACTTCAAGCTCTTCCGCCAGCGCCGCACCGACGACGCAATCCCCTAACCGGCCAATGTGCTTCCCCTCGGCGACTTCTAAATCTCGAAATGAAAAGTAAGCACTGTTTGTTCCTACCAACGGAGCCCCCTGCACCGTCAATTGCCGATGAATAGGGAAAATAGTGCCGTAATCTGTTTTGGAAAGACGGTCATATTCCCGGAACTTGATCACAGGTAGGGCAGGCTCTTTGAAATACAGCACATGCAGAGCCAAATCAAACCGGCTTCCCTTCGCGCCAACCGCTAGCGGGGTTGCTTCCGCCCGCGACCGTAGTTGCGATTCGAAATCGACAATCAACATCCGCGAAGCCAGTGGGAGTGCGAAAGTAATCGCCAGGCAAAGCATTAACAGAATTGACCGAGTTCGGTAATACTTCACGGAACGCCAGGCCAGAAAGAAAGGTCGCCACATAATAGATTGGTCGTATAAAAAAGGAGGGAGCATCAAAGGTAGAAAGCGACTATGCAGGTTCAACCGAATGAAATATCAGGCGATTGCGCTGACGAGTTTGGAAAAATCGAGACGATGTTCAAACCGGGCGAACAGGGACGGGTCGTGCGTCGACATTATTAACATTGCCCCGGAACTCTGAGAATAATCAAACAAGACCTGCATCACTCGATCAACATTCGCCTGGTCCAGACTTGCCGTCGGTTCATCAGCCAACAGAACTCGAGGTTGTGTTATCAACGCTCGACAAATTGCCAGTCGCTGCTGTTCACCCACTGAGAGGGAAGTCACCCGGCTTTGAAGATAAGCCGACAGACCTAGTTGTTCAGCCAGTTGATAGGCCCGTATTTCAACTTCGGATGTTCGTTCGAGTACCGGGTTAAGGTAGTAAGGCAATTGAATGTTCTGAAAGACATTCAAATAGGGAATGAGTTCGAAGCTTTGGAAAATCAATCCACATTGACCAATCCGGAAGTTTCGCCGTTCTGTATCAGATAACTGAGTAATGTTCTGACCATGGAGTTCGATCTTGCCCGCGTCGGGTTTCAGGATACCGGCGATTAAAGAGAGTAGCGTCGTTTTTCCGCTCCCGCTTGGACCGATTAATGCCGCCTGTCCCCCTTCTGGCACTTCCCAGGAAGGAAGCGATAATTGAAACCCGGACTCGGGATATCGAAACTGTAGATTCGTGATGTTCAGCATGTCTATTCTCTGTCTCCCGAGATCGACGAACTCGTGGCATGAAGACGACTGGATTGGAGCTCAAATGCCACGCAGGCGGGTTTCGTATTTGATCCTGTTTTCACTTTCCACCGTCAGAGCGGTGATTTTCCATTTCCCTTCGACCGGGCTGACAACGAACAGAGCCTGATATTCAATTGTTCGTGAATGAATATGCCCCCAGTGCTCAACCGTGCCCACAACCTGCCAGGTACAATCGACGGTAAAGGCACGGGGGTCCACTTTCTTTGCGGTCGGTTCTTGCGCTGGCTTTCCGATTTCCATCGCTTGGATCTTGATATCAGTAACTCGAGCGACAGGCCCTCCCTGCTCTTCGATAACGAGTTCCTTCTTCATTTTCAAATAAAGATCGCTCAACATTTCTCCCGCTACAGCATGTTCCAGCCCGTCGTAAATTCGCTCTTCCTGTCGGTTCTCCATTGCGTAGTAGACGTTTCCAAGTAATTCTTCGAACAGAGTTTTTGATTCCTCTTCCGAAAGTCTCGCCGGAGGTGCGATCCAAGTTGCGGCATCGATGCGAGCGATAGGCAGAAAAGCGAGCCCCAACGCAACCGCAACCAGAATGCCGGGCAAAGTGTATTTACGTCCAACAAAAAGAGTGACCACGGCTATTCCCAAGCAGAGGAGTGCCGGAATCGAAACCGGGTAGGCTACTGGTTTCGGTAATGTCACATCGTAGGGTTCGATTTCACGATAGGGTTCGACCACAGATTCACTTACCCAGGTATAGGTATTCTCCTCGTTCAACCGGGAAAGTTCGGTCTTGATTGTCTTGTCATTCACATAGACAGTCCCTTTGACATCCCACAAATATCTGTTGAAGAAGTCCCACGTCATTTTGACTTCTTCCGGTGGTTGATTCAAAGGATAAGAGATGATCACGCCCACCCGACCATTCGCCATGCTGACATTCTGGTCGGGAGCCTGCTGAGCGAAATCACGAAAGTCGAGTCCATAAAAGTCGATGCGATCGATCTCCGGTTCAATCAATTGACCATTTACTTCGACTTTGTTTTTGGACTTAAGAAACTTCTCGATTGCCTCTCGCGCTTTAGGTTGCTCCTTGATGGTCAAAAAAGCGGAATCAGCCCGTGGGATCTCCACGCTTTGTTCCAACGTGACGACGGGAATGAGGATCTCGTGCCGAATTTCACGAGGTTCGATGTAAAGAAACGAATAGACGGCACCGTAGCTCGTAATGCCCAGCAGCTCCTCTTCATCCGAATCGCCCTCTTCTCCTTCCGTAGTTTCACCTGCGTTGAAACTTGAGTCAGTCATTTCCGGGTTTTCCCAATTGAATCTCAACGTAAAAGGTTCACCGGGTAACATCAGTTTTTCTTTTCGTCGTTTCGCCCCTTCTTGCAGAACTCGCAATTGCGTCTCAGCCGGAACGCCAATGTCTTGATTCCCCATATCCTGCAAGAACGTAAGGTATTCCGGTTTGTCGACGTCATATTCGAGAGTGTAGGTCAGCTGAAAAAACATCAACGAGGCGAGCGGCAATCCTTCTTCAGGAATGTCGAATTCTCGGACATCCACCACTGTCCCCTTCAGCTGATTCCCATCTTTGTCCAGAATCTGAAAATGCTTGGCCAGAAACTCTTTATGCAGCTCGATTCCCTTCCGAAGCGTATCCGGTTCGAGCAAATCCTGATCGTTCGGTTTCAGGTCATGAAAGAGGTATAAGTCTTCGACAAAGATCTCGATCTTGGCCGAAACCTTGTCCGGAAAAACGCGGATATACGCATTCGTCAATGAAATGGGATGCGCATGCAGTTGCGTCGAAGCGAACAAACCCACGAACAGAACCATTATCAATGGTAAAAACGAACAGGAGCGGTGTATCCGCACAGGTAACTCCATAACTGAGAAAATATTCGTCATTCGATGTAAACTGGAGGTTTCTTAGATCGCCGAATCAGAGGTGAAGAAGACAGCAATCTGAGAACTAGGGGCCTTATTATACGCAATTCTCTTCTCGAAGTCTGGTGAAGCGGATACCCTCGGGCGAACCTGCAGAAAGGAAAGGCGTCTACAAACAGGAACACCCCCTTTTTTCTTACGATGCTCCCCCCGCTTTCCGAAATCGCCCGTATCTCTTTGCTCGCAGCATTTCTACAATCTGAAATAAGCGTAATCAGTGCGGACCGGCCTAAAAAATGGACGCTAGAACAGCGTCTAACTCGTCATTCCTCCGTTCTCGGTTTATAATACCACACTAACTGACTCTCTCCTCCCCTACCGATGAGAATTTCCTGAAACTGAAACAGCATGTCTGTAGCAGACTAGTTCCGTATCGATGGCGACTGAAACAAGCGAACCATTCCAGATCCCTGAGACCTCCGTCGGTTTAGTGGAAACACAAACTGCCACGCTGTTTGCCCCTCCGCACCCTCTTAAAACAGAGGGCGGTTCCAAACTCGGGCCAATTCAGGTCGCATACGAAACTTACGGAACCCTCTCTCCCGCTCGAGACAATGTCATCTTCATCTGTCATGCCCTGACAGGCGATGCCCACGCAGCCGGCTATCACGAAAACAGCAATCGGAAAAAACCAGGTTGGTGGGAAGATTTTATCGGACCGGGCAAAGGAGTGGACACAGACCAATACTTCGTCGTCTGCGCCAACGTGCTCGGAGGGTGTATGGGGACGACTGGCCCAGGGGCAATCAACCCGGAAACTGGGGAACGCTACAGTCTCGAATTCCCGGTTGTTGCCATCAACGACATTGTCCGCGTCCATCACGAACTGTTGCGAACTCTCGGTATCGATAGAGTCCTTGCCGTCGTAGGCGGTTCGCTTGGAGGAATGCAGGCGCTCGAATGGGCCGCCAGCTACCCCAACGATGTGGGAGCCGTAATCGCAATAGCCTCCGCAGCGAACGTCTCCGCGCAAAGTATCGCCTTTAATACTGTTGGTCGCCGCGCGATTCTTGCTGACCCTCAGTTCCAGGAAGGTCGTTTCTACGGCGACCAAGGCCCTCGCTACGGTCTAGCTCTCGCTCGGATGTTGGCCCATATCACTTATCTTTCTGAAGCCTCAATCGAAATGAAATTCGGGCGACGTCTTCAGGATACCGAAAAGCTGACTTACAACCTGTTGAAAGAGACCGAATTTCAGATCGAAAGCTATCTGCATTATCAAGGACGACGATTCGTCGAACGATTTGACGCTAACAGCTATCTGTACCTGACCAAGGCGATGGACTACTTCAACATCACCGAAAGCTACGGTTCGCTTTCGGATGCCTGGAAAGACTCTACCGCCCGATTTTTAATCGCGTCCTACGACACCGACTGGTTATTCACTACCAGCCAGAGCAAAGAAATCGTGACAGCGCTCAATCAGACGGCGAGACATGTCTCTTACATCGAATTTCAGTCTCCCTACGGTCACGACTCCTTCCTGATTGAATGTGAGCAATTGGCGGCAGCAGTTCGACCCTTTCTCGCCCAGACCTATTCCAGTTTCAAATTGCCTGAAAAGAACCAGAAAACGAACTGAGGCCAGTTCAGAATCGTCCTTTACCCCATGAATCCGAGTCCCATGAATTCAGCAGCTGATACCGGAATCGAATACGATGCGGCACAACCGCACGATCTCAAACCCAACATGCGTCGGTATTGCATGCCGAATCCGGAATTGACGCTGACAGACGGCATTATCATTTCGCACATCGAGCCGTCCAGTCGTGTAATCGACCTGGGTTGTGGCGACGGGCGTCTACTCGCGAAACTAAGAGATCTATCCGATTGCTCCGTGATGGGAATCGAGCTGGAAGAAAAAGGGGTTCTCGAAACGATCAGTAACGGTGTGCCCGTGATTCAGGCGAACCTGGACCATGGTATCCCCGAGATTCCGTCCGGTTCCTTCGACTGGGCCGTCATGAGCCAGACATTACAGCAGGTCCGACACCCGAAGTACGCCTTGCAGGAAATGATTCGAATTGCCCGACGTATGATTGTCGTCGTCCCGAATTTCGGTTATTGGAAAGTTCGCTTACAAGTCGTCTGGCAGGGACGCGCCCCCGTCACAGAGAAGCTACCGTACTCTTGGTATAACACGCCGAACCTGCACCTGATGTCGATCTCGGACTTTCGCTATCTGACCGTGGGTCAGTTGAATTGCCGGATTGTTAAAGAGATTCCCATCATCAATGGGTCCGCTGTCGAACGTGCCTGGGCATCCAACTTGCGAGCGGAAAGCGTTGTTTACATTTTGGAAAGCCCGCTGGCTTAAAGCAAGTTTTCTGTAGCAGCCATCGCTACAGCTGACATCATCCAACGAGATTAAAGATGCAGATCAAAGACTGACATCAAACGTCGTTAAGGTCTTTGTCGTAAACAATACCCGTATCAACGAGGCTGAAACCAGTTCCCAGAACCATTTGGGTCAGTGCCGTATTGGTCTCATTGGAATGAATTTCCACATTGGTAATCAGCTCTTCGCGAAGTCGCTGACAAACCATGCTGATGAGTACCTGCTTATACAATGGGTCGGTCTGCCCAGGTGCAAGTTGGAGATCAATCAAGCCAATCGCTCGCTGGTGCCAAGTGGATATATACAGGTCCAGGCCGACGATCGTAACATTAGCGACCTCTGGACCGCCGACTTTCGGTACGAGACCGAATCGCAGCGTATCCAACCGTCCCATACGGGTGATCCACCACCAACTGGGTATACCAAGTGGTTCGGACAGGGAGAGCGCCATCTTTCGGCGGATCGTGGTGACTCGAAAATTGATCGGTTCGCGGGCATTTTTTAAATCACGTTGGTAGATCAGATATTTGGGACCGGCGTGATAACCGTGGGTAGAGAAAAAGTCGGCCGCCACAGGGTCGGAGTGTAGAAAACCAACCGGGGCCGTCCCACCATAAAGACCGACATAAAACGGAGCGTCGTCGGGAGCAGGTCCCGCCTGGATGGTCTTCGCCCCTTTTCCATACAGGTATTCTTCGCCACGGCGTAAAAGCTCAGTGCCGATTCCTGTGCCCCGTTTCCGGGGACTGACCATCAAATGACAAATAAGGCCGCGGGAATAATCGAGTCCGGTACGATCAGCATTCGGTCCGAAACCAGCGTGCAGCGCACCGACCAGGCAGCCATCTTCGACGGCGAAAATCAGTCCTTTGCGGTCAAAATAGGATTGAGCAAAGACCAATCGTTCCAGCGCATCGGTTGAGAATCCAGCGGCCGCGCCACGACCTAAATGGCATTCATGCCACAAGGCGACCATCTGAGGCGGATCAGTATTTTTAAAGGTGCGGTACTCAACCACCTAATGCATGTCCTCACGTACGCATGAAAAACGCGACGCCCGCAGACGTCGCGCTGAATGTCGGACAATGAAATACGAGTGTCTTATTATCGAGCCGGCACTGGAAGATATGGTCAATCGACTTTTTTCAGTAAAGACCAGAAGTGCGGATCTGATTTGTAGAATAGACACTGCTTCCTGTGAAGGCAACATGCATTGATCAACGTCTGCTGATTAAATGCAATTACCGACTGGAAGCCAAGGCTTCTCACTTAGGAGAGTAAACCTTCCGCCGCTTTGACTACAGATTCGGCAGTCAGGCCATATTTTTCCAACAGGCCATCGCCGTCGCCACTTTCGGCGAATGTATCGCCCAGGTTAACGAAGGAAATCGGGGTGGGATGCTCTTTGCACACAACCATGGAAACAGCTGATCCTAAACCACCGTGAGCCAAGTGTTCTTCGACGACGACGATTTTACCAGTCTCTTTGGCAGCAGCGATAACAGCCGCTTCATCGAGAGGTTTAACCGTGTGCATGTCGATTACTCGAACGGAATGACCTTTTTTCTCCAGTGCGGCAGCCGCATCCAGAGCAGCAGGTACCATCAGCCCGTTAGCGATGAGGGTGATATCTGTACCTTCTTTAACCGTGTTCGCTTTACCGATGGTGAAATCGCAGCCATTGGGGTAAACGACAGGAGCTTTAGGACGTCCCAAACGGAGGTAGGTAGGACCTTCGTGATCGAGCATGGCTTTGGTCGCCGCTTTGGTAGAAGCAGCATCGCAGGGGACCATCACGGCCACACCGGGAAGCGAGCAAGCCAAGCCTACATCTTCAATACCCATCTGCGAGGGACCATCTTCTCCGATAGAGATACCGGCGTGAGATCCAACCAGTTTGACGTTCAGGCCCGGAAAAGCGACTGACATACGAATCTGGTCATAAGCATTGCAAAGCAGGAAAGCGGCAAAGCTGGCTACAACAGAAGTTTTTCCGCTGGAAGCCAAACCACCGGCGACTGAAACCATGTTACTTTCCGCGATCCCAACATTGAAGGCCCGGTCTGGAAACGCTTTGGCGAAAGGCTCTGTACGGGTAGAGTTACCCACATCACCATCAACAGTGACGACATCTTTGTATTCTTCGCCGAGTTCCTTCAGGGCATCGCCGAAGGCGTCGCGGGTCGCCTGACCCAGTTTCAATCCACTTAATTCACCTAGTGCCATTATCTTGTCTCTTTATTGAAAATTCGCATGTACAAAATGGGGAAGTTCTGATGCCGCTGCTCGAATCAACTAAAAACGCGAGAGCAACGTTTCATCAGGACAACATGGCCAGCGCTTTTTCCGCCATAGCGGGAGGAAGCGGCTTACCGTGGAAGTTCATATCGCCTGCTTCTTCAAGCAGAGGCAGAATGCCGAAGCCTTTCTGCGTTTTGGATACGATCGCTTTGGGTCGGTCGGTGATGCTTTCCGACGTTTTCAAAGCGTCAACAACTTCCTCCATCGAATTTCCGTTGATCGTCTGCACATGCCAGCCGAAGGCTTCGATTTTTTTATGGAAGTCTCCCATATCGAGAACTTCGTTGGTCGATCCAGTCTGCTGATAGCCGTTCTGGTCGATGATCGCGGTCAGGTTGGCCGTTTTGTATTTCGATGCGGCTGCGAATGCTTCCCAGACCTGGCCTTCGCCCATTTCACCGTCGCCAATCACGACATAGACTTTGCTGCCGGTTTTGTCGATGCGAGCGGCAAGTGCCTGTCCCAGACCAATCGATAAGCCCTGTCCCAGTGAACCGGTTGAGGCTTCGATACCAGGAAGACGCTTCAGGTTGGGGTGCCCCTCAAGTGGACTGCCCAGTTTTCGTAATGTTTTGAGTTGGGATTCTGCAAAGAAACCAGCTTCCGCCATGGCTGCGTACAACACGGGTACGGCGTGACCTTTACTCAGCACGAAGCGATCGCGTTCCGGCATGTGCGGTTTCTTCGCGTCGTACTTCATGAAGCCACCGAAGTAGAGGGCCGTCACCACTTCTACCGCCGACAGGCTACTTGAGGGATGACCGCTGTTTGCAGCTGTCGTCATCTCAATAATGTGTTTGCGAAGCGTCTTGGCGATTTGTTTCAGTTCGTCGATTGACAACTTCTCTTCCTCATCCATCTGTAAGTATTGTTGACGGGTTACGGTCCGGACGACGAACGTCACTGCCGATACAAATTCAGCTGGCCGGGAAGATGTTTTCGGCGGTTCTATGACCAATTCCCTAAACAGATTCCCGATGTTACTCCCGATGGTTCCGGGATTTTCGTTGATCTCTTATAATAAGTTCTGTCCGAGTTCGCAAATGTGCGGGATAGACAAACTTCTCGCTGACAGGGCTTTGCGATAGAGACGCCATTTTCAACATAGTCGATTCGATCCGTCGTAAAGCAGCTTTTTTACGAACTTCAGATCAGGCAAACCGGCAACTCCTGAATGAGATTCTCGAGATCGTTCACTAAGAATTCATCTTAGAAGACGAATAATACCTATGTAATAAAGGCGACCCTTTTCAAAACCTCATACATGCAACACAACGCCCATGAACACCTATACCGATGAAGAATTGCTCGCATTTCTCCAGGAACAGCTTTCCTCGGACCGAGCTGCGGACATTGAGGATAGTTTGCGTAACTCGCCTGAATTGACAACTCGCCTCTCAGAGCTGGTGGAAGTCTCGTTTCAGGACCATCATTCAGTGGGGCAAATCTGGCGGCGGGAGCAACTCAGTTGTCCCAACCGAAGTCAGCTTGGCGCCTGGATGCTCGGAACAATAGATACGAAACAGGCTAAATATCTCGAATTCCACCTCAACGTCATTGGCTGCCGACCCTGTAATGCCAACATGGAAGACCTGAAAACAGCGGCAGAAGAACAGAAATCAGCCCTCACTCGGCGTCAGAAGTATTTTCAGACCTCGATCGGTTATCTGAAAAAATCTTAATCCGCACCAAAAAATGATTTTCTTTTGGGGTGAATTTGATGACACTGGAATATAGCCCACATCGGTCGGATCAGGAGCGATTAAAACCTCGTACCTTTTAACGAGCACAAACTCCGAGACGGTTTGAATTGTGGAGACTCCCCTTCTCAACCTGCAAAGGGAGTGGTATTGCAGGTTTCTGATTTGTCAGGATGACAAGAATTCAATTCGTTCCCGGTACTCCGAGCAGTTCTATGTCTTCCGTTCTGAACGCGTTGACCAGCTCTTTCCCGGCTGGCAGTCTGTTTCACACACGTGTCCGTGTTGCGTATTCGTTGCCTGTCTTCTTTACGCTGGTATTGCTGAAATCTCACGACCTGTTAATCGGAACTTCGTTGATTCTGATTTTAATCGGCAGTGTCTTACTCCAGCAGTTCGCCCAAATGTTCGTTGCTCGACGGTCAGGCGGCGACGTGCACGAAGTGCTGCTCTGGCCTCTCGGCAGTCTAGCGAGAATTCAACTCGGCTTTAAATTGAAAGGTCGACTGTTCACCTGGTTGTCAGTTCCATTGACTCACCTGTTGATTTGCCTCGCGACGCTTCCCTTCATCCATCAAACGGTGAGATTTCCCGACCTGCTCTATATTACGGCTCTTCCTGTGGCCGAGTACTCGACGATGTCCTTTGCGCAACTTGGCCGAGAGTTTCTGGCTCTCGCCTTTTACGTGAACTGGCTTCTGATGCTCATCAACCTACTCCCCGCGATTCCATTGAGCGGTGGACGGCTTACCGAAGAATTGATGCTGGGGCACTTCAATACCGTTTCAGCAAATCGTATAGCGTATGCTTTAACTACCTTTATCGGGTTTGTTTTATTGCTCACCGGCGTCGTCGCATCGCACGTCTGGCTTGCTCTGTTTGGAGCTATTCTGGTTGCCTGGACGTTGTACGAGAAAATCAGACTACTCGAAACGGCCCCCACCAAGGATGAATCCGAACTATTCCTGGGTTATGATTTTTCTGCTGGATACACTAGCCTGGAACATTCTCGTCAGCCTGAACGAACCATGCCTCCTCGTCCCGGAATAATCGCGCGGTGGAAAGCTCGACGAAACCTACAGCAACGACGGAAAGCCAATGTGCGGCGGCAACAGGCGCAACAGCGAATCGACGCATTGCTGGAAAAAGTAAGCGAGACTGGTCTCAGTTCCTTATCCGCCACCGAGCACAAACAGCTTAAACAAGCCAGCCAGTACCTCCGCCCCCAACAGTCCAAGTAAACGGGAGTGCGGACATTGCTTCAGAAAAGTCGTGAGAGACTTTTACAAATCCAACAAAGAGGGTCCGCGATCTATGAAAAACATTCGACTACGATTCTTTTAATCGGATCGTTGCTAACAGTCGCAATGGTATTCGGCGGCTCGATGGTGTACCGACATTATCAAACTCAAAAACGGGAATACTTCTTCGCAATGGACTGTATGTGCAGCAAACCATTGAACATCCATTACCCAATTATCGAAGGCCAAAAGAAGTCAAAGTTCATTTTCCCCAAAGGAAACGTCACGGACAGCGACTTGAAGATCTTTGAAATGGCGTTCAACGGATACGGGGCTAACCGACGAAGTCCCGTCATTCAGATGAATCTCAACGGGTCTCCCGTTTCAGAGGAAGCCATGGCCCGCTTTCGCAAAAAAGTACCGCAATGCGAGCTTGTCCCCTGACTGTCAGAGATTTTCCTGAATCGTTCTGTAGTCCGATTTCAACGATTTATACAGCTGGCCATACATGGGATACAGCTTGTTGTAAGTTCGCTTCACCTTGGCAACAGGCTTGGTAGTACTTTTGACAGAGATCGTCGCAGTACACGCTTCAACGACGTCTTTATAAGCTCCCGTACCTGCCGCGGCGAGCAAAGCGACTCCGTACGCCGGACCTTCCTCCGCATTGATGGTGCATACAGATTGTCCGTAGATATCGGCCTGCATTTGGCGCCAGAATTCACTGCGGGCTCCCCCTCCAGAAACCCGAATTTCATTGACGGGGACATTCATCCCTTTAATGATTTCCAGACAGTCCCGCATGGCATACGTCGCCCCTTCCATCAATGCACGAATGAGATGGGGCCGACCGTGGCGGAGGCTAAGTCCCACCCAGGCCCCGCGGGCATGGGGATCGGCGTGAGGTGTTCTTTCGCCTGCAAGATAGGGAAGGAAATAGAGCCCTTCGCTTCCCGGTTCCGCTTCTGCCGCCTGTCGGGTAATGATTTCGTAAGGGTCCACCTTTTGTTTCCTGGCTTCGCGGACCGCGTCTTCGCCCAGTTGATTTCGATACCACTGCAGACTGCCACCCGCGGAAAGGACGACGCCCATCACATGCCATTTTCCACGAACCGCGTGACAGAAGGTATGTACACGACCTTCCGGATCAATCTCGACGTCATCGCTGTGCGCGAAGACGACTCCACTTGTTCCCAACGTCGCTGAGATGACTCCTCGTTTGACAATCGCATTTCCCACTGCGCCTGCGGCTTGATCGCCTCCCCCACCGACAACGGGAGTTCCTTCCAGCAAGTCAAGCAGCTTCGCCGCTTCAGAATGCAATGTGCCGGAAACCTCTTCCGATTCGTAAACCTGTGGTAATAGATCCGTATCGATCTCCAGCAGTCCGAGTAACTTGTTCGACCAGCATCGTTTTTTAACGTCGAGTAATAATGTCCCGGATGCATCGCTGACTTCCGTGGCGAACTCGCCCGTCAAACGGAAACGAACATAATCCTTGGGAAGCAGAATCTGTTTCGTGCGAGCGTAGTTTCTGGGTTCGTTGTTCCGAAGCCAGAGGATTTTCGGTGCTGTGAAACCCGTTAACGCGGGGTTGGCCACTAGCTTGATCAATTTCTTGCGTCCGCCCGCTTTCGATTCAATCTCATCGCATTCAGCGGCCGTCCGTTGGTCATTCCACAATAACGCGGGTCTAATGACTTCCTGGTTTTTGTCGAGAAAGACGGAACCATGCATCTGCCCACTGAGGCCGAGCCCCTTCACGTCTTCTTTTTTGATTTTACCCTGTTTTAGAACTTGTTTGACAGACTTGATCGTCGCCAGCCACCAGTCCTGAGGATCCTGCTCCGACCAACCCGGTTTCGGGCTGTAAAGTGGGTACTCCACGGTAGCCGAGGCCAGAATCTTTCCCGACTCTTCCATCGCCAACGTTTTCGTACCGCTGGTTCCAATATCAATTCCTAAATAGACGGCCATGTTACTTCCCGGATAGAGATAGTCAGGATGGAGCAAACCCTGGAACCTCGCTTATCTCAAAGTGACTTATGCAAGCCTGAAGCGAGAGACCCAAAGGGGAGAGAATATTTAGACCTAACGCAATTCAGGTCTTATTGAGATTTCAGTAGATCGCTATTTTCTGGCTCAATGTATTTTCAAATTCAATGTACCATGCCGAGGAAACTCAAACTACCTCGGTGCGGGCGGATAGTCCGGAGATCAATACGGCGGCGGCAACCGAGACGTTTAAGGAATGGACAGCTCCCTTGGGATTCAATCGGCAGACGACGTCGCACGATTCTTCAGTTAGACGTCGCATTCCCTTTTCTTCATTGCCAAGGACAATCAGCCAGGAACGATCTAAAGCGACGTTATTAAAGTCTTCGGTCCCGCGTTCCGACGAACCCAGGATCCACAGGCCCGCTTCTTTGGCCGCTTCGAGTGTTCGTTTCATATTCGCCTGCACGGCGTGAGGCACATACTCAACTCCACCGGCAGCGGTATCATAGACTGTTCCCGTCAGCGAAGCGGCGTTGTCTTTTAGCATGACAATCCCGCGAACACCAAAGAAAGAAGCCGAACGAAAAATCGCACCGACGTTCTGAGGGTCCTGAACCTGATCGAGTGCCAGCCAGATTCCATGCTCCCCTTCAGTTTCCGCAGTTCGGAAGAGGGTTTTCAAATCGACGCCACTTTTTTCTTGAATCATGGCAAAATTCGCCGCCGAACGGCCTTCCTGTCGGGATTTGTCGCGGCGTCCTCCTTTAGGAGGCGCGACCACCCGCGTGAAAACGGGTTTTCCTAATCGAGCGCACTCTTTCGCAACTTCCTGCCAGCCCGCAGAAGGAGAGGTGCTGCTGATCGCAATTTCGGTAACAGCCTTAGGTCGCTCTTGGAGAGCCGCCAGTACGGAATGTGGATTTTTGAGTTCCAGAGTCAAAAGTCTTCGCTTTATAATTAGAGACGTAGTTTTTATGAGAGTGCTGCAACTAAAACCAAATGGGATTCTGCCGCGTCATTCAACCTTGTAGCGACGCCGCATACAACAGTATTCCAGCGGCAACCGCAGCATTGAGAGAATCCAACTGACCCGATTGTGGAATACGAACCCGCAGGTTGCAAGCATTCAGTAGTTCGGGAGCCACTCCAGTCGACTCATTGCCGATCAAAATCGCGGTGGGACGTTTAAAAAGCGTGGGAGTTAACGGGACCGATTCCGCCAGGGACGTGCCGACAACCTGATATCCAGTCGATTTCAATGCATCCAGCAGATCAACCAGGCTCTCGACCTGCACAACCGGCAAATGATTCACCGCTCCTGCCGAGGCCCGTGCAACTGCGGGGGTGATTCCAACCTGATCGGTTCTGCCAATGATCAAACCTGCGGCTCCCAGAACCTCTGCGGAACGGAGCATGGCTCCTAAATTCTGCGGATCCTGAATTCGATCCAGAATAAGGAGTGGTGCCGAGCTGGGTTGTTCCAACTTTTTTTGAAAATCGGAAAATTCCTCATACTCAAACTCAGCCATCTGTGCGACATAACCTTGATGCTCGCTCGATCGGCAAAGGACTTTCAGCCGACTCGCCGGAGCCATTTCCAGCGGGATTTGGTACCGCTCCAGACTGGATTTAAGTTGTGTCAACTCAGTCTGCCCCAGGTCCTCACTCAGTATGAGTTTACGTGGAATCCATCTTCCGCTAATAACGGTTTCCGTCACAAGATGACGCCCCCATAGCCAGCATTTCTGATGGTTTCCGGCGAATTTTTGTTTACGTTTGGCGTTCATGGATCACTTTATAGAGGATATTCGTCGCACAGGGGCGAGTTGATTCTGGGTCGACGATCGGGGCCCGATGAAGGGCTTTTCCGCCCGAACGAAATCGCTTAACTTGCATCTGAGTATAGAACTAAGCACAATACGCCGAAAATACAACAGAGCCCGAATCGAATCTTTGAAGCAACCCGAAGTTGGGTCGGATTCTTTAAACCGGGCAAGCATCGAGACTGGGCCAGAGATCACTGGCCAATACTGGAAAGCCGAGGAAACCTTGAAATCGCGACCACCTATCTATAACCGGGAAGAACGAGATAAACTGCGGGAAGCGTCGCGTTTCAATGCCGATCTAATGGACTTTATCCGTCCTCACGTTAAACCAGGCATTACCACGGATGAAATCAACACTCTCGCACACAACTACACGCTGGAGCATGGACACGTGCCGGCGACGTTGGGATACAAAGGTTACCCCAAGAGCTGCTGTACCAGCATCAACGAAGTCGTCTGTCACGGTATTCCCGACGACACCGTTCTTAAAGAGGGAGACATTGTGAATGTCGACCTCACCACGATTGTGAATGGCTGGTTTGGAGACCAGTCCGAAACATTTCTCATTGGAGAAGTCTCGGACGTCGCCCGGGAATTAGTGCAGGTCACATTTGATTCCCTGTTCGCGTCGATCAATGTACTGACGCCTCAAAGCAAAGTTTACGACATCGGACGCGCGATTTATGACTACGTGAAACCGTCCGGTTTTTCTGTCGTCCGCGACTTCCAGGGACATGGTCTGGGACGTTCTTTCCATCAGGAACCCGGTATCCCTCATTACCCCACGGTTCATACCCGTCGTGACGCCCTGCGTCCCGGGATGTGTTTTACGATTGAACCGATGATCAACGAAGGCCAATACGACACCGAAGTCGATCCCGCCGATGGATGGACAGCACGCACGGTTGATCGCAAACTGACTGCTCAGTTTGAGCACACGATCCTGATGACCGAGGAAGGCCCCGAGATCCTGACGCTCACTAAGACTGGCCCTCAGGAAGGCCACAAGTTTTAGACTGAATGGCCTTCAATATTCCTAAGCCAGTTTAGTGTTCGTATTTCAGTCGTTCTGTAATCGCGTCCTCAATCTGCTGCCGATGTGCGTCGCTAAGAGAGAATTCTGCGGCGATGGCCGTTTCTCGAATCTGCTCTGGTCTCCGGGCACCACACAAAGCTGCAGTCACTCCGGGTAAAGAAATCGTCCAGTTCACAACGAGTTGCGATACTGTGTGACCGGTCTCCTGAGCTAGACTTCGCAAGACATCGACGAAATCTTGATTCCGTTGCCACTGCTCTCCTTGGAACAACGGGTAATTTTTCCGGGTGTCCCCTTCTTCGAACTGATGATCCCGCTCAATTTTACCAGCCAGCAACCCCTTCATCAGCAGCCAGAACGGCATGAAGGAGACGTTGTTCTCCCGGCACCAGGGCAAGATTTCTTCGGTGACCTCCTGCTGCAACATGCTGAACCGGCCCTGGTAAGCGGAGAGAGGACAGATCGCGTGAAACCGTTTGATCTCATCCAAAGTCGCATTACATAATCCAGCCGATTTCGCTTTACCCTCACGCACGAACCGGGCAACCGCCTCCGCCGATTCTTCAATCGGGCATTCCGGATCCGGGCCGTGTAGATAATAAAGATCGACTACGTCCGTCTTTAATCGCTTCAAACTTTCTTCCAACTCCTGAGTCAATCTTTCAGGGCGTCCCCCACGTTTGTTTTTCCCTTCTTCCCAGTGGGAACCTCCTTTGGTCGCCAGCACAATCTCGTCCCGGATTCCTCCCAGAGCTTCCGCGATGTATTTTTCGCTTTCGCCTTCGTAGCCATACACAAACGCCGTATCAAAGAAATTGATCCCGGATTCAAATGCCCCGCGTAAAGTTGACATTGCAGCTTGTTTTGTGACGCCAACGGTAGTCACTCCCGCAATCGGCCAGCAACCCATCGCAATTTGAGTGACCTGGATTCCACTGTTGCCAATCTCGTTTTGTTTCATATCTTCAATCCTGTTTTAAATTCAATTCGCCATGACGTAAGATGCGCTGATATGATATCAGCTGTCTAAACATTCCGTAAACCGATGTATTGCCAATGACGATCATCTCAAACCAATGGAGCAGGCGTGTGACCTTTGAAACGGAACTTCCGAAATCGAATTCCTTATCGATCTGGCAAACCTATCTGGGACTCACAGTCGCACTCGTTCTTTCAATCCTGGTTTCCGTCGCCCACTCGCAGGATTCTTCTTCGGAGACTGAAACTGCAACATCGGTACCACTCTGGAAGCTGACCTACCGAGATCACGAAGGCAAGTCGGTTACCACTGAAGGTCGCATACTCACCCGCGCCGCCGACGGGGGGCTCCTGCTTGAGAGAAGAGACGGATATTTGCTGAACGTTATTCCGGATGCGATTATTGAACAGCAGCAGACAACCAGCGATTTCAGCTATCTGACCTCAGATGAACTTGCGACTAGTTTACAACAGGAATTAGGGACGGGTTTCCTTACTCACCAAACGGAACATTACGTTCTCCTATCGGAGCTCTCACCAGATTACACGGAGTGGGCGGGAACTCTTCTGGAGCAAATGTATGGTCAGTTCTTCCGGGAATGGTCGAAAGCCGAACTCAAACTGCACGAACCACGCTGCCCACTTCCCATATTGTTGTTTCAGGACCGAGAACGTTTCCAGGAATACGTGAAGACGGAACTGCTTCAAGACACCCTACCGAACCAGGGATTCTATTCAGTAAGAACAAATCGCGTCGTGCTGATCGACCTGGCGGAAGGTAAGACTTGGTTGGAGGCGCGGAACGCGCGAGCGGGAGACCAGCAATTGGCAGAAGCGATGTTAAATACGTCGACCATCGTTCACGAAGGGGTGCACCAACTCTGTTACAACACGGGGATGCTCGCTCGTTTCTCCGATGCGCCGCTCTGGCTATCGGAAGGAATCGCCTTGTATTTCGAGACACCCAGCCAGCGTAGCCGAACGGGCTGGGGAGGGAGCGGTCGTATTAATAATTCCCGTCTCTTTCGATTTCGAGATTTCATGGATAAGGAGCGACCAGACAATTCCTTGACCACGCTCATTTCCAGCAATAGCCGCTTAGAACAGCAAGAAACGGCGCTGAATGCATATGCGGAATCTTGGCTATTCACCAGTTTTCTGATGAAACGACGTCGTCAGAATCTGGAAACGTATCTGAAATCACTGGGTGAAAAGACTCCGTTTGTCTGGGACGACACGGCAAAGCGAACTTCCGATTTCGAGGCAGCCTTCGGGAAGGAGTGGGAGGATCTTGAAAAAGAATTCCTGAACTTCGTCCGGCGCCTTCGTCCATCTCGGTAGCAGAACTTCAACGGTTCCACCGCCCCGACTTCTCAGCTTTCCCCTGCTCTTTGATTTATCCATCCTCAGAAATAACAGCTACTGGACGGACCAACGGTCCCAGTCCGGGTCCCCTTAAATAGGGCCGCCATGATTGGACGGACATCGAAATGATGTTACACTCGTTTGGCCTGAAGTCAGGTAAAATGCGTTTGAATTAACTCACCCAAGATTCTCACCACTGGATTCTCGCCTCGGGATCCCCCTCCTCTGATTTAAAAGTGAACCCAAAATGAAATATGTTGTGTGGGGAATGGTCATTTTCTTATTGATCATTCATCAAGATAACTGGTTATGGGAAAATGACAGCTTGGTCTTCGGATTCTTTCCGATTGGTTTGCTTTACCATGCAGGCATCTCGTTAGCGGCCGCGTTTACCTGGTATCTCGCGACGATCTTTGCCTGGCCGATCGACGAAGAAGAGGAAAAAGAGATCATTAAACAGGAAGGAGCCGGACAATGATGACCTTTGCTCAAATCTCCAGCCTGTTCAGCAACGAGAAGATCTCATTCACTATCATCTCGGGTTACCTGTTACTACTCCTGTTGTTAGGTCTTGGTTCCAGCCGGATGTTCCGTGGAACAAGTAAAGACTTCATGCTGGCCAGTCACTCGATTGGTCCGTTCATGCTCTTGATGTCGATTTTCGGCACCACTATGACCGCCTTCGCTCTGGTCGGTTCAACCGGAGAAGCCTTCAAGGAAGGAATCGGTGTCTATGGCATGATGGCATCCTCCAGCGGAATCATTCACTCGCTCTGTTTCTTTATCCTCGGGGTAAAGCTGTGGAAGCTGGGACAGAAATACGGTTATAAAACACAAATTCAATACTTCCGTGATCGTCTCGACAGTGACAAAATCGGCCTCGTGCTCTTTCCCGTAATCGTCGGTTTAGTCATTCCTTATTTGCTCATCGGAGTGATGGCTTCGGGAACTGTTATTTTCAACACCACCCGCGGCGCTTTCCCGGACTTGTTTGAAGGTGGAGCGATTCCTAAGGAACTCGCTTCCCTCGCTATTTGTTGTGTCGTGTTAGTTTACGTCTTCTTCGGCGGTATGCGTGGCACGGCGTGGGCGAACACATTCCAAACGCTTGTCTTTATGGTGCTGGGGGTCATTACCTTCGTAACGATCTCTGCCAAACTAGGCGGAGTCACTGCGGCGAGCGAAGCGGTCATGGAACTCCATCCAGACAAGCTGGTAAGAACAAACATACCGAAGCTCCAATTCTTCACATACTTATTTATCCCGCTTTCCGTGGGAATGTTTCCGCACCTATTCCAACATTGGTTGACGGCACGCAGTGCCAGTACCTTCAAATTGCCTGTTGTCGCACACCCACTTTTCATCATGATTGTCTGGGTCCCCTGCGTTTTGTTAGGAGTATGGGCGACTTCCATTATGACCGAAGATGGGCCGATGTTCGCTGAAAAGTTCAATGCTAATGCCGTGCTGGCCGTGATGGTGAGCAAAATGACGACGCCAACTTTGGCCGGTTTCTTAACCGCCGGAATTCTGGCGGCCATTATGTCGTCGCTCGACAGTCAGTTCCTGTGCGTCGGTACCATCTTCACGGAAGACATGGTCGTTCACTACAAAGGTCGTGACAAAATTACCGACACTCAGGAAATCTGGTTGGCTCGTGGATTTATCGTGGCCATCGTCGCGTTGACTTATGTTCTTGCTCTCTTCCTGCAAGGGACACGAATCTTCTCACTCGCTGTCTGGTGCTTCAGTGGATTTTCCAGTCTCTTCCCATTGATTTTAGCGGCACTCTATTGGAAGCGGTTAACTAAAGCTGGTGCTTACGCCTGTGTCATCGCAGCCTTTGCATCCTGGCTGTATCTGTTCGCACAGGCGGACTTCGCAGGAAATCCGGACTACGTTCTGCAATTGAGTCTGGGTGGCGAAGAATACAAGATGATGCCCGTTGTGGGTATGATCGCCTGTTCGACTCTGGCGTTGGTGATCGTTTCACTGTTCACCAAACCACCGCGTAAAGAAACACTTGAGAAATTCTTCCCGGAGCAAACCACGTCAAAATAGTAATTGTCGTGTTCTGTTCTTCTCTCAGACTTCGGGTTTGAAAACTGGCCTCTTATGACTGAACCTTTTGTAACTCACCGCCGAGTGGAATTTTCCGACACCGACATGGCGGGGATTGTTCATTTCGCCAAATTCTACCATTACATGGAAAGCGCAGAGGCCGAGTATTTTCGGTCTCTGGGCATGACCTTGGCAAACCGCGTCAGCCATGGGCCATCCTATGGCTGGCCACGTGTTTCGACTTCCTGCAATTACAAAGCTCCCGCGTATTTTGAAGATGTGCTGGAACTTCGTATGTGGGTCGAAAGAGTGGGTGTGAAATCTCTTTCGCTGATTTTTGAATTTTGGCGAGAGGAGCTCCACTTGGCGACAGGGAAAGTCAAATGCGCCTATTGTAAATTCGTACCGGGAGAACCGATCAAGTCACTCGAAATCCCTCAGAAGTGGGTGACTGAATTTGAAAAGATTCAGTACCCTTTCAATTGAACAGGTCTGATATTTCAATTGGGAAGCATTTCACTCGGGTCGACATCGGTTCCGCTTGAATACCGAATTGACCGGCCAATACTGATACAAGGGACTCCTGAAATCGCCCGCTGTAAGACTTTCAGAACTGCTTGAAAAGGACCATCGGGATGGCAACTGCTGATCTGTCGATCCAAGACGTAAGTAAAGTATATCAAACCGTCGAAGGCACCCTCACCATTCTCAACGAGGTGAACCTCGAACTGAAGAGAGGCGAGGCGCTAGCCATCACCGGCCCTTCCGGTTCCGGTAAAAGTACTCTGCTCTACATTATCGGGACTCTGGAGAATCCGACGACGGGAACAGTCCAATTGAATGGACAGAATCCCTTCGAATTGAAACCCGCTGAGCAGGCGATGTTTCGAAATCATGAGATCGGTTTCATTTTCCAGGACCACCATCTGCTCCCGCAATGTTCTGTTTTAGAAAACGTGCTAATCCCAACGTTGGTCGACAAGGGAGCGACCAAAGAAAAGACAGAACTGGCCAAATCGCTTCTCGACCGAGTCGACCTGACCAAGCGGATCGAACATCGTCCTGCGCAACTTTCTGGAGGGGAACGCCAACGGGTCGCCGTCTGCCGCGCTCTGATTAACAACCCGACAGTGCTACTCGCGGATGAACCGACAGGTAATCTCGACCCCAGAACCGCCGAAGCCATCGGATCGTTACTGCTCGAAATTGGAAAAGAGCAAAACACGATTCTCGTCTGCGTCACACATAGCGAAACCCTCGCTGAACGGTTCGAGTTCCGACAGGAATTGTCCGACGGGAAACTAAACGTTCTCGCCACCGGCTCGGCTTCTGTTTACTCAGAAGGTACCAAGGCGTGATGAACAGGCTGAAACTGGTTCGACATAATCTGCGATACTTTTGGAAAACCAATGCCGCCCTGTTTCTCGGTTTAATGGCAGGCACTGCCGTTATTACTGGTGCGCTCATTGTCGGCGACTCGGTCCGGCAAAGCCTTGTACAGACATCGCTGGCGCGGCTCGGGGAAGTCGATCTGACCCTGCACACACCCCGTTTCTTTCGTCAGGATCTCGCTCAACAACTCTCCGGACCGTCGGAAGAAAATGACGCTCCTATCCAGACAGCACCACTGATTTCACTTAACAGCAGCCTCGTCTATGAAGAAGAGAACGATGCGCAAGGGACCAACAACATTCATCGGGCCAACAATACGAACCTGTTTGGAATCGGGGCTGAGGGTTGGTCGATGCTGGAAAATTCAGACGTCACTCCACCGAACGCGAATGAAATCTTGATTAATGCCCGTCTTGCAGGCGAACTGAATGTGAAGGTAGGTGACGAACTCTCCGCCTGGATCGAACTCCCCTCGACGATCCCTCGCGATTCCCTGTTGGGGGAACGCGATGAAACCTCTATTGAACTTCGCTACGTTATTCGTGAAATCATTCCCGAACAGGTTGGCGCCGGACGGTTTGCCTTCACTCCCAACCAGCAACTACCTCGCACCTGTTTCGTTAATTTGAGTACCTTGCAGGATTCGCTCGACTTATCTGCCATTAAACCGACACGCAGAAACCCGGAAGAACGTTTCGCTCGAGTGAACTCCCTGCTGACAACCGGGTTTTATGGAGATGAAGAACCTTCCGGTATCAAAGATGTACAAGTTCAAAACAGTCTGCTACAGATGCAGAATCAATTGGACAAACAGGTTAACCTCTCTGACTTGTACCTCAAGTTTCGTCAGAATGAAGAACAGGGATATCTCACTCTCGAAAGCGAGCAGATGATTCTAGAAGAGCCCGTGGCAACGGCAATTCAAACAGTCGCGAAGGAACTCGATCTTCCCACTTCGCCCATTCTTGTTTATCTCGCTAATGAAATCAGCTCGGGTTCTAACCCGGACAACTTCTCGATGTACTCTATTGTCGCCGGAATCGATCTCTCCGAAAATGCCCCCTTTGGTCCTTTCGAGTTTGCTTCTGAAAAAGCACCGACAGAACTGGGCGAGAATGAAATCATTCTCAACGAATGGCTGGCAACAGATCTCGCAGTCACGGTGGGAGATCTAATCAACCTGAGTTACCACACCGTCGGTTCGCATGGAGAACTCCCCGAAGAGTCACGTACATTTACTGTAACCGGTATCTGCAAGATGACAGGCCCTGCAGCAGACCGCGGTTTAACTCCGGACCTCAAAGGGATCACCGACGCAGAACGTTTTTCAGATTGGGACCAACCCTTTCCGATGGAGATGGACCGCATTACGGATCGGGATGACGAATACTGGGAGCAATATCGCGCCACCCCCAAAGCGTTCGTTTCACTCGAAACGGCTCAAGCACTCTGGAAAAGTCGATATGGCCAGTTGACCTCCTATCGAATTGCTCCCACCAGTTCCGAAACAAACATTGCCAATTTGGAAAAGAGTGTGTCGTCAAAGTTTCTAACTCAGATGAAACCCGCCCAACTGGGGCTTCAGTTCCAACCAACACGAGCAACTGGCCTGGCTGCGGCACAGGGAACGAACGACTTCAGCCAACTCTTTCTGGCATTCAGCTTCTTTATTATCCTGGCCGCCCTCGTACTGGTCAGTCTGCTGTTTAAACTCAGTCTGGAACGCCGGGCCAGTGAAGTTGGTCTTCTGATGGCCGTGGGTTATCAAGATTATCATGTGCGCCGTCAATTCCTGCTCGAAGGTTTCCTGCTGACTCTCGTGGGCACCATCGGAGGGGCGATCCTAGCGGTGGCGTATGCGGCCCTGATGATGTACGGATTGAAAACCTGGTGGAATCAGGCCGTAGGGACTGCGGACTTGAATCTTTACGTAAATCCGTTCTCACTCGTCTCCGGAATGATTGTCACTGCCTCTTTAGCATTGGTCGTGATCTGGCGTTCTCTCGCGATTCTCAATCGACGCTCTCCCAACGCTCTGCTGTCAGGACGATTGGAGACCGAATCAAATCAAGTCAAACGAGCCCCTAAAGTGGCTCGCTGGGTCTGTATCTTCTTAGGTGGACTGGGAGGAGTTTTACTATTGGCCGGACTTCTGGGACTGTTGCCACAGCAAGAAGCATTCAGCGGATTCTCCTGGCGAGTCGTCTCTTTTTTCCTGGTCGGTTTCAGTTTGTTAATCGCCTTCATCGCCGCCTTTCAAGTCTGGCTGAAGAAGCCTGATCTCGCCGAATTAAAGGGTGCGGGAACAAACGGACTCGCGCGACTTTCAATAAAGAACGTGATGCGTCATCCGCAGCGGTCTTTGCTGACAGTGCTCTTGATGTCGCTCGCAACCTTTATCATCGTCGCTGTTGCCGCAGGTCGACGGAACCCGACTTCGGAACAACCAGAACTTCATTCCGGAAACGGTGGCTTCACGTTACTCGCCGAATCATCGTTACCGTTGGTATACAATCTGAACAATCCAGAAGGACAGGCGAAACTTTTTCTCGATTCGACTCAAACAGAACAGCTACAGGGAATAAAGACCTATTCCTTCCGAGTACAACCAGGTGAAGAAGCGAGTTGTCTCAACTTATATCAAACTCGACTGCCGACGATTCTGGGCGTCCCCGACGAATTCATCCAACGGGGAGGTTTTAAGTTTGCCGACACTCCCGGAGAAAACCCGTGGCAAACGCTTACTAAAAAACAGGGTGAGGCGATTCCCGTCATCGGCGACATGAACACACTGCAATACAGTCTGCACGTAGCGCTTGGCGATGAAATCGACATGACGGACCAACGAGGGATTAATCATCCGTTGAAGATTGCGGGCATGCTGGATGGGAGTGTATTTCAAGGCGTGCTGTTAATGTCTGAAAAACATTTTCGCGAACTCTTCCCTGAACGTGCCGGGTACCAGTACTTTTTATTCGAAGCCCCACTCGACAACATGCCAGAGCTGACTAAAGTTTTGGAGACTCAGTTGACTGAATACGGCTTTGATGCGGAGCCTGTCTCCGAACGGATTGCTCAATTCCTCGCTGTGCAGAACACTTACCTGTCCACCTTTCAAACCTTGGGAGGGCTGGGCCTGCTCCTCGGTTCATTTGGCTTGGGGACGGTGATGCTACGAAACGTCTTGGAGAGAAACAGTGAACTGGCTCTGCTGCGTGCAGTAGGGGTGACCCCGGCAGGAATTGGTTGGATGGTTCTCGTAGAGAATGGGTTCCTGCTCTCATGTGGACTTCTTTCGGGGGTGATTGCGGCGTTACTCGCGATGGCCCCCCACCTCATGAGCACCGGAGCCGATTTCCTCTGGCTCAGCACGATCATTATCCTCGGTTTGATCTGGATCGTCGGAATGCTGGCAGCCCTCTTCGCTGTCTATGCCGCAGTGAAGACACCCATCGTCAGCTCTCTTCGAGCTTTGTAAGTTGGATTGAACAAACAGACGACTTTGTGTTCACCGAACGCTCTGAATTCCCTCGAAAAGATTTTCGGGCTAGTGGATGCAAAACGAATTCAAACTGACTACGATCTGGGAGCGGCTCACCTTAAATATAGTCAGAAGATTAAAACAGCCAGACAATTCTGTTTCGGTGGATCTAAGTTGCTATCGGAACATTATGATTTTACAACGACGTGAACTGTCACTTAACCAGGAATTGATCTAGATGAAAGCTTCACTAATACCGATTTTATTTGCTCTGGGAACTGCGCTCTGCTGGGGTCTGTATGGACCAACCCTTGGTAAAGCTCGAGACTTTGAACACAGCCCTTTTAAGCCTTACGTCTTCATTGGCGTCGCCTATCTGGTCTGGGCCATCGCGGGCAGTTTTCTGGCAATGTACCTTCGTAAAGAACCGATGACGTTTACCACGAACGGAATGATCTGGGGATTCGGCGCAGGAACATTAGGTGCCATCGGCGCGTTCTGTCTCACCATGGCGATGTTCTCCGGTGGATTTAAGTTCCCCCATGTCGTGATGGCGGTCGTCTTTGGATGTGCAGTGACAGTGGCTGCCCTCGTATCCCTGGTGACGGCAGAGCAAAAAGGGGGAACAGGACTGTGGATTGGGATCGCAGGCATGCTGATCTCGGCGATTGTAGTGGCGTTAAACACACCTCATGCGCACCCACCACAGAAAAAAACAGATGCTACCGCAGTGGAATCACCTGCTGCAGTCACGGGAACAACTGAGTCAAACGAGAGTTAATTCCTGAACAAATCGAATTTCAGAACAAACAAAAAAGGACGCTGGGATTTCTCCCGCGTCCTTTTTTCGATGATTGACTCCACTCAGATAACGGTCGTTTCCACCGTGCCTGTTTGGTTCTCCGTTTTGACTTTGATTTTAATTTCGTGCGGTCGTTCGGGTTCCGGCTTGGGGAGCTGTACGGTCAACACACCATGACTTGCCTCAGCGGTAATTTCATCCGCGAGTACTTGGCAGGGCATTGGAATCGAACGGTCAAAGGAGCCTGTCAAACGTTCCTGCAAATGAACGCGGGCATCTTCGCTACGGCTCGCTTCACAGCTCATTCGTAACCCACGAACTCGTAGCATGTTTCCGGCAATGCTGAGATCAATGCTTTCCGGATCAATGCCAGGGATATCGATACAAATGCAAACGGTTTCGTTCGTTTCAACAATGTCGATATCTGGTTGAAAAGTCGACTGAGGATTCAGGCCGAATGCTCCTAAGGCTTTTTCGCCCTGTTGCACCACCATGCCCAGCCAGTTTTCGAATTCCGCACGCAATTTATTCATGGACTTTTGCGAATCTTGTTGATTAGTCGTTTCCGGCATCATGACTCTCCTTCACATAGTGGTTAATTATTCGAGGTCGCTGACTCTATTGTACACATTGAGGGGTCGCGAAAAAGATGTTTTCTGTAAGAGGCAGAGTCTGTTCGCAAACATTTACTGAATATTAGAACTCATTTTGAAAAACCGGATGCGGAAGTTCTTCTGCATGAAAAAGAAGAGAGTTTTTTCCACTTTGGCAGATTCCCGGTCCATTCCCGAACGAATTCAAACGTCGAGTTTAATTCGTGGCAATCGGAATGCGACGGGCTTCGCCGCGCTGTGCTTTTGGAAGTACCACTTTAAGAACACCGTGATTCATGCTTGCCGAGATATTATCGTAATCAACCTGGTCGCTAAGAATGAAGGACCGGAGAAAACTTCCCACTTCATACTCTTTGTGGAGCAACTGGGCTTCTTCCGGAACAGGCGTCTTAACGCGACCGAACAACGTCAATTTGTTGTCCTGTACCTGCAGTTCCAGGGTATCTGACGAAACACCGGGCAAATCGGCATGTAAAACCATGCCCTCTTCTGATTCATAAATATCAATCGGAGGGGTAAAGACAAATCGTTCCTGAGCCAACTCGGCGGCCAGTTCAGATTGCGGTTCGTTTTCCGGTTCCGGGAGTGAATTACTCATCGATTCTGTTCCCTGTGGTAATGATTCCTACCATGTCACTGAAATGTCACATCGCTGATATAAGACTTTTAAAGGGAGCCTCACATCACCCCTCTTCTTTATGAACTTCGATATTCCGGGGTTTTGGTTTCGGGGGTTCGGGTGTCTGCTGTGCAGATTCGTCAGTATCTGACGGGGATTGCTGCTGATCGACAATTCGGATTTTACGCGGTTCTGGCTGCTGGGCTTTAGGAAGATGAATCAGAAGGACGCCATTGTTGAATTCGGCGTGTAATTCCTCCTCCAGTATGCGGTCTGGAAGAGAAACAGTGCGTTGCCAGTTTCCCCGAAAACGCTCCTGGCGTCGAAATTTGTCGTCGGGTACTTCTTTGACATCGTTGCGGTCTCCCTTTAAGGAGAGCAGACCGGCATCGACGGTTAGTTCGAGCTCTTCCGGATCCGTACCGGGAATCTCTGCTGTGAGCAAAAACTCATGTTCGAGTTCGTAGATATTGATGGCCGGAAATTGTCGTCCCGGCCGAATCCCGTGAATCGAGAGATTCATGCCTCGCAAAAAGCGATCGACTTCCCGCTCCAGGTCACCTAATGGAGACCAGGGATGTCCCCAACGGAAGAACGCCATCTTCCAGACTCCTCATGTCTTCAATTCAAAATGGGTATTTTTAGATCGGCAACTCGATGTGACGATAGAAATGCAAATGGATTTCAACCGATAAATACAAAGCAAAGGGTGTACCCTTCGTCGCTATGGCATCAGATTTCCATCTTCACGCTCACAGTCAGAACCTATCCTCTTACTTTGTAAGGCTTTATAATTCCTGTTCCTTTACAGTTCGTCTAAATAATCATTCTCTTTTAGAACAATGCCGTCCTCAGAAAGCGAGGTTTTCCGCTTATCACCCTCTAGCAACTGCCATTATGGCAGACACGTTTTCTAATTCAGTTGAATAACCTCGAAGGAACAGGCAGGTTGAATCGACGCGCCTCTTTCCAGCCAGGCAGAAACGGGTTTAATTTTCAGGCAATGGCTCGCTTTCGAAACGCAGGTGATTACACTGAGGCAAAAGGCTTCCTATTTTGCCAGGTTCAGGGAATTGTGTCCCTGATGACGACGACATTTATTTATTCAGCGAAGGCTTGGGCATGACAAAGCAGGGTTCCCCACGACACGCCGTTTACGCCGGTAGCTTTGATCCAATCACGCTTGGGCATTGTGACATCATTGAGCGGGGCGCAGCCCTGTTCGACAAATTAACCGTCGGGGTCGGGATCAATCCTGACAAAAGGCCGCTGTTCGAATCTGAGGAACGAGTAGAATTAATCTCACAAGTCCTGAAGAAACTGTCCAATGTCGAAGTGAAGTGCTTCACCGGCCTGACTGTTTCATTTGTACATGACTGTGACGCTTCGGTGATGCTACGTGGTATTCGGACGTTGACGGACATTGAATCTGAATTCACGATGTCGCTCGCCAACCACACCCTCGCTCCCGACATTGAAACAGTCTTCCTCATGTCAGGAGAAAGTTTTACCCATATCTCCAGCTCACTGATTAAACAAATTGCCCTTCTGGGGGGAGCTGAGAATGCCGACCGCCTGGCTAATTTCGTCCCGGAACCCGTGATCAAACCACTCATGGCTAAATTTGCCAATCGCTAAACGGGTCACTTATGGACAGTGGAGTACCATCCCTGGAAACTTGGCCTATTACGGAACTGTCCAAAAGATCGCCTCAACCCGCACGATCGTCATAACCGATACTCTGTTTATATAGACGAGATCCAAGGGGATCGTACGTCTGTTGATTTGATATCACCGCAGGCCAACTCCATTCGGAAATTCGGTCTGCTGATATTCAAGAGCAATCAAACAGGTGAAACGGATACGCAGGACAGTGATCGGAACGCTCAATATGTTAATTTGAGCTGCCCCCTCTGGCGAAACCGACACCCTATCTTGGATAAGATGGATCGGGATATGACCTCAGCGACCAAGTTGCTTCAACGCGCCGTCAGTCACGAGCGGAATGGTGAACTTCAGGCATCAGAAGAAACACTTAAAAAGCTGATCACACGGCACCCGCGCCATAGTGATGCGCTGCATCTGATGGGAGGCGTGATTCTGAAACAGCAGCGGCCAGTTGACGCACTGAACTTCTTTAAACGTGCTCTTGAGACAGGAACGCGTACGGCGCCCCTATTCAGCAACATGGGCGCAACCTGTCGGCAGATAGGTAATCTGACAGAATCGATCATGTACTACTCCAAGGCGATCGAAATCGATCCACGTTATGCACCGGCCTGGTTCAATCTGGGAATCATGCATGAGATGCAAGGCGATCTTGAATCAGCCCAAAAATGCTACGAAAAAACAATCGAATTAAAACCAGATTTCTCTGCAGCGCACAACAACCTGGCAAACTTGATTCCCAAGCTGGCAGGTGGCGAAACGATGGTTTTGAAGCACCAGGAAAAGGCAGTGCAATTAAAACCTCAGAATGCCAATTATCAGAACAGCCTTGCGCGCACGCTTTATACTGAAGGTCGCCATGAAGAATCGTTGGAATGTTTTCAACGAGCGATCGAACTCAGTCCAACTAATGCAGACTATCTCGTCGACTGCGGCGTAGTCCTCAATATGCTGGAGAGATCTGAGGAGGCATTGGAGCTTCTCGAAAAAGCACTGGAGATGGTCCCGGACCATCCTGTAGCCTTATTCAATGCCGGAAAGATTCGCCACAATTCCGGTCAGCACGAAGAGGCAGCCCTCTATTATCGCTCAATTCTGGAACAGGATAATAACCATGTGTCAGCCTTGCTCAATCTGGCGAAGTGTGAGCGGGAATTACATAACTACGACGAAAGCGAGCAACTTTTTATTCGATACCAGGAAATTACTGGTAATGAAAAGGTGACGTTCCTGAACCTGGCTTTCAACAAGTTATATCAGGATCAGTTGATCGAATCAGAAGAGTTGATAAACAAAGCTCTTGAAATTGACCCGAAGTACGTCGAGGCAATTGAGGCAATGGTTCGGCTGCGCAAACTTCAGGATGACTTTCCAGCAGTACGCGATCTCCTGAAACGGGTCTGCATGCTGAAACCAAAGGATATCGATTGCCGGTATCAACTGGCGAACTGTCATTACAAACTGGATGAATATGCGTCTTGCGAAGATCGCATTATGCAGATCCTCAATCTGGACGACACCCACTTTCCTACCTGGTTCTTGCTGGGCAACCTATGGGGACTCCATGACAAACCAGATAAAGCAATCGAATGTTATTTAAAGACGCTCGAACTTTGTCCGAGTCATGTCGCAGCGCATACAAATATTGCCGAATTAAGCCGCGGTTCGGGAGACTTGGAAAAAGCTCGAGAGCACTTCGACCTTAGTCTCAAATACAAAGATGATCCAGCTACCCGGTTGAAAAGATCGGTTCTCATTCCACCGATTATCGGATCGCGTGAAGAAATTTTGATGACGCGACAGGCACTGGAACTAAATCTCGATGAGATGATCTCGAGTGAGTGCTACGTCCATCCAGATCGGGAGATCCTTCCGACTCTGTTTTATCTCGCGTATCACGGTATGGATGACCGTTCGCTTCTCGAAAGATACTCTAAGGTTGTCGTCCCTTCTAATGAGTTTGAACCATCGCCACGGGTAGTAGTAAAACGAGACGATGATCGAATCCGAATTGGATTCATCTCACATCATTTCAAGAATCACACTATCGGAAACTTAAATCAGGGACTGATCAAGAAAATCGACCATACCAGATTTCATACCACTGTTTTCTCTCAGTTGAAGCATGAAGACTACATGGGCCGATTATTTCAAAACGAGGCCGATGAATTTATCCATCTCAAGTCAAACATCGGGGCCGCCGTCGAATTGATCCAGAATCAGGACTTAGACATTCTGTACTACCCTGACCTGGGAATGGATCCATATACATTCTCGCTGGCCCACTTACGACTTGCACCACTGCAATGCGTTTCGTGGGGACACCCCGTCACTTCCGGGTCCCCCGAGATCGATTACTATGTTTCGACAGAGTTAATTGATGGCCCCGAGGCCCAACAGCATTTCACAGAAGAACTCGTACGGTTTAAAACCTTGCCGACCTACTTCTACTATCCAAGTTTACCGAAAGTATTCCACACACGGGCTGAACTCGGCTTGCCTGAAAAAGGGAATCTGTATGTTTGCCCTCAGAGTCTTTTCAAATTCCATCCCGACATGGATGACATTTTCAAGGGAATTCTGCAACAGGATCCTGAGGGATACGTCATTCTAATTGACGGGATCGAGCAGAAATGGAATAAGAGACTGAGAACACGGTACCAGGAGGCAATGCCACAGGAACATGATCGAATCCTGTTCATATCCCGACTTGATCATGAAAAGTATATGAGTCTGGTTCATAATACCGATGTCATGCTTGACCCTCTTCCCTTTGGGGGTGGAAATACATCTTATCAGGCATTGGCCCTTGGAATCCCTATTGTGACATGCCCTCCCGTTCATCAGCGGGGACGCTTCACACAGGGTCTTTATAGGAAGATCGACGTCATGGATTGCGTCGTCGAATCTTACGAAGACTATATTAACCTGTCCGTTGAGCTTGCTCTGAATAAGAGCAAGCGTGACGACGTCAAATCGAAGATTTTGAATTCCAACAGTATTCTATTCGAAGAGGTAGAAGCGGTTCGGGAATTTGAATCGTTCTTTGAGCAGATCGTTCAAAAAACACAAGGATCGTAATAGATTACCTGAAACCGAGAGGATAACTCCTCAGAGATCGTCATACAGTCAGGCGATCTACTTCATACGGTTTCGAAATCGAAGGAAATGGATTTCCGATGACCAATCAATCAAACATGTCAGACAAGAGCCCGACCACTAACAATGCGTCTCTCTCTGAACTGATGCATGAATCGACCTGCCCCGCTTGTGGGCATCATGTCGCTGTGACTTTCTATCGTGGTGGAAGCCTTCCATTGACGACACAGGCCTGGCCGCAAAGTGCCCAAGAAGCCCATGAGATGCCGCGGCACCCTCACGAGTTCGTGCGCTGTATTGATTGCGGCCACGTTTTCAACCGAGAGTTTCGGTATGAAAACGTCCCATACCAAACCAAACCAAACCTGATGTATAACCGGGGAAAGACCTGGGAAGCACATATTGAACGGGTGAAACAACTGTTACTCGATCAACTTCCGGAAGTCCCCACCGTCGTCGAAATCGGTTGTGGCGACGGCACCCTGCTCTGCTCCATGGCTGCCGCACGGCCACAAGGACGTTTCTACGGATTCGACCCGAACGCCCAGATAGAAACAGGCGGTGGTTTAATCGAAGCGCGTGCAACGCTGTTTGAACCATCGAAACACATTGCCGAACTGAAGCCTGACTTAATCATCAGTCGACACGTTCTTGAGCATTTGATGAATCCACTTGGCTTTGTGCAACAGGTCGCCTTCGCATCCAGTTGGGAAGATGCCCAGACAAAGCTATATATTGAAGTCCCTTGTATCGATCGTGTTTTTGAACTCAACCGAACAATCGATTTTTACTACGAACATCGGTCCCATTTTACATCAAACTCATTGACCAAGATGCTGGAACGGTGTTCGTCTGAAGTCGAAATGATTGCCACAGGATATAACAACGAAGTGGTCATGGGGCTGGCCAGTTTCGGAAAAGAAACCGAGTCGATTGAAGTAGCCCAGGAAGCAATCCAGTTTTCGCACGGGGCAATGGAAGCGAAGAACCGCGTACGGACTCAACTTAAGAATCTGCAGGCGGCGGGTAAGCGAATCGCAATATGGGGAGGCACCGGTAAAGCAGCCTCTTTCATTAACCAATTCGATCTCGACGAGAAGTCCTTCCCGCTGATTGTCGACTCGGACGCCGCGAAAGTCGGTACTCACGTCCCTGGTATGGGTCAAAAGATTCTGTATCGCGACTTGCTAGTACGCCAACCGGCCGACGTTATTCTCATTGCAACTCAATGGCGTGCCCGCGATATTGCTATGGAAATTGAATCCGCTGGCATCCAAGCGGACAGTTTACTTGTCGAATGGCGTGGTGAACTGATCGACTACCACCTGAATGCGGACTTGTTCGATACCAATCGCGGGGAAACACTCGCAAGTAAATCAAACAAGGATCATCGTCCCCCGGAACGGGCACCCCATCTCTTTCAACCGTTTCCTGAGACAGTTCAACAGATAGAGGACATAACATGATTACTCTGGCACTCGGTATTCCCCGCTCGGCAACCACGTGGGCTTTTAATGTTTGTCGACATCTGTATGACTTTCAGGGACTTCAGTACAAGATCTATAACCCCACGGACTACCTGCAAATGGAAGAGCTGATTGTAACGCTCGACCAACAGGAACATGCAATTATCCATGGGCACGACTTGACACCGAACTTGTTAAAACTTGCCACACTCAATCAGGTACGTCCGTTCTTCAATTATCGTAACCCCTGTGACGTCGTTGTTTCTCAAATTAAACTGCACGACCTTGATTTGGAAACTGCCATCCAAATCACGGCCAACGCGTATACTTACCTCGAACCAGCGATGGCCATGCCGGGAATAATGCTGATTCCTTATGAACACGCGACTTCGCAACCAGAATCGATAATCTATCAGATGGCGACTAAGTTGAGCATCTTCCTGCCGCTTGACAAAGCCAAAGAGATTGCCGAAGAGACATCGTATGCGAAACATAAAAAAGTGATGGACGAAGTGAATCGAGAAGGGGCGGAGGACGTGGGAACATTGTATACTTCATCCCGTAAGATCCGTTTTTCAGAAACACATCTGATCAACGATCGTCACCTTCAATCTGGAAAGAATGGACGCTGGCGAGAAGAGCTGACTCCTCCAGAACAGGAGCGAGTCCTCGAAAGATTCACCCCGCTATTAAAGGCACTCGGGTTTGAATCTGATATACGAGCAGCTGCCTGAGCTGGTTCCTCTCCTGACCAACCTAGGCCTGCCTCAGCAGTGCGTGTTCATTCTTCTTCATTAAGTGAGCACTCCATGAGTCTATTATTTATTCGGGAAGAAGAAGCCCAAAAGCTGATCGACATGCCGCAAGCTATCGCTGCGGTCGAACAGGTCTTTCGATCATTGGGAAATCAAGAGGCACAGAACGTCCCGCGACATCGGGTTCAAGTTCCCGGCGTGATGCTGCATTCCCTGAGTGCGAGCGTAACGCCTCTCGGCTACGTCGGTTGGAAGAACTACATTACAACACGAACGGCTGCTCGGTTTCATATCGCACTCTACGATCAGGAAGGTCATTGGGTCGCTTTACTCGAAGCGGATTGGTTAGGCCAACTTCGCACGGGTGCTGCCAGTGGAGTAACAACGGCTAAACTGGCCAATCCCGAAGCAAAGTCCGTCGCAGTTTTCGGAAGTGGAAAACAGGCGAGAACGCAGTTAGAGGCAGTTTGTGCCGTAAGACCAGTACAACAGGCTTCGGTATATAGTCACACCGCTGCGAATCGTGAATCTTTCGCCCTGGAGATGAGCGACCAGCTCGGCATATCAGTGCTTGCGGCACCTGATCCGGCTACTTGTCTAACTGACAAAGAGATTGTCATTACAGCAACCACCAGCCAGAGCCCATTGGTGACAGGCGACTTACTTAAGCCAGGCATGCATATCAATGCCATCGGCAGCAACGCGCTGAATCGGTCCGAACTGAGTGCCGATTGCTTTTCCCGGATCAATCAGATCGTCTGCGATGATCTCAATTCCTGTCGGAATGAAGCGGGTGACTTTGTAGAACCATTAAAAGCCGGGACGATCACTTGGGGTTCAATGGCATCGCTAGCGGAGTTGCTGACGGAAAATAAAAACCAACGAGAGTGCAAATCCGATATCACTCTTTTCAAATCGGTTGGAATGGCGATTGAAGATATCGCGGTCGCCGCTCATGTTTATGAGGCCGCGAAAGAGCAAGGTGTCGGTACAGTTCTCGACATTTGAAGCAAGGCTTCAGAATACAAAAATTGAGAGTACAATAAAAAACCGAGCCTAAGGAATAACTCCTTGGCTCGATTTTTCTGTTTGTTATATCGGCTATTGTATTTTCAAGCCGATTGAGGTGCCTCGCGAAACCGAAGTTGCGGTTTTTCAATCGTCACCTGCGTATGAGCAGGAACCGACTTCGTCAGTGAAACGGAAGCTCCAATCACGGAGTGGGCTCCGACCACTGTGTCTCCACCAAGTACCGTCGCGTTAGCATACAGCACGACATGTTCCTCGATCGTTGGATGTCGCTTCTGATCTCTTACGAGTCGACCTTCGTCATCGTGAGCGAAACTGAGTGCTCCCAATGTCACACCTTGATAAATCTTAACATACGAAGCAATCTCACAGGTCTCCCCGATCACAACACCAGTACCATGATCGATGAAGAAGTACGGACCGATATCCGCTCCCGGATGAATATCGATTCCCGTGTTCGCATGCGACCATTCTGCCAGTACGCGGGGAATCAGCGGGACATCGAGTTTATACAACTCGTGGGCGATACGATGAATTGTAATCGCTTCGAGTCCCGGGTAGCAGAAGATGATCTCATCGATACTTTTCGCAGCCGGGTCGCCATCGTAGGCGGCCTGAGCGTCGCAATCGAGTAGACGTCGAATACCGGGGAGACATTCCAAAAAGGCGAGTGCTTTCTTTTGCCCCAATCCTTCGAAATCCTGCTGCAGTTCCTCCTGGCATCCAACGGCATGTGTGAGTTGAAAATCGTGTCGCAACGCTCTTGCGATCTGTAATGTCAGTTTGTCATGCAATCCATCGATCAAATCACCGACATGATAAGTGATGTTACCAATGTGCAGATTCTGGCGACGCCGATAACCGGGATAAATCACTTCCTTCAGATCCTGAGCAATCTCGATCACTGCTTCCGTACTGGGCAGCGGGCAATGTCCCAGGTGATTAATTCGATTCAGGTCGGTGTAAGTCGCAACCAGGGCGTCTGTCAAATCCGGTAATTGCTCTTTGCGGCGAAAGTCGGTAGCCATGGGTTCTCTCTGAGATTTGGTTAAGGCTTTTTAAGTTGCCTGTGGAAGGTGCAGCGTGAGTGTGACAGTCATCAAAACCAAGTAATGACGCCATCAACAACAGCAACAACCTCCAACAGAGAGGGCTCCGAAGAGGATAGAACGCATGAGAACGGAATCGGTCGGTGAAGTGGTTTGCATCAGTATTACCTCGCTCGCAGAACGCCCTTCCTCTGAGTTGAGTTATCCCGAAACCAGAAAACACCGAGATGTGTCTCGTTCATTCTAGGTGTACGGGAAATGAAGGGTCAAGTTTTACGCTTCAAATCGGCTATGCAGGTAGGTTCGGTTAAGCCGATCTGGTATAGGACACTGGTTCAACCAGAGGGTTCGCAGGGTTATTCGGGAGAGGGAAGATAGGGAGAGTAAATCGGGTTTTAACGCTCTGATTCTGGATTGGCGTCAACTCGTTCCGGCGACGATGTCGATATAGAAATGAAGGTTTCCACCACGCGTCTCAACTGGCAGGTACGAATAGAACGATTCGTTTGTACACAATCCTGCCACGGTAATTGTTCGACTTCTGGTTCACCGTTACCCGATTTCCGCCTCTATCGGCGTCCTGAATAATGAGCTCCACTTCCGAAACACCAATAAGTCCCAACCGCAGATCACCCGATGCTCAAGTTGAAGAACTGGATCATCAGCTGATTTCCATGCGTCAGGAACTGCCGCGAGAAGAGCATCAGCAGCTTATTCACAAGTATCGGGAACTCCTACCGGTTTTCGTCGAATTACAGAGATGTTACGAAGAGATAGAGGGTTGCTTTGACTGTCCGCGAACGGTCACGGAACTTGAACAAGCCCGTCTACGCGAAGTTTTTGAAGTCATGCGACTTCTCGAACGAGAATTATTTCGGGTTGCTTATCCTGAACCGAGCCTGGTCTCCGTTGAACCTCTGTCGCATCTGATCGAGCTTTGCGAACAGGAAATGGAGAAACTGTACTTCATTCTTAAACAGAGAAGTCAAATCAAGACGTACACCAAAGGCTGGTGGCGAGTCGTGAATGCCGCGCGCGATTCGAACAAAGCTGAAACGGATGCATTACTCTTTCTGACAAATCAAATCATTCAGGACGTCAACAGAGCAGAACAGATTCTCGAAATCCTGCCTACGTCCCAACACCTGGCCATTCCCTGGTCAAGCCATTCCCTGCACGAACAATATCCGTTTATTAATGGAGTTCTCGCTGCCCGGTTGATGGCGTATCTCGTTCCGCGTTTTCCGCATGGCAGTCAATATGTGGAACAGCTAACAGCGGCGGCACTACTTCACGACACGGGGCTTCTCTCGCTACTGCACGGTTACCAGAAGAATGCTCGCGACCTTGCGATCAGCAATCCGACAGCGTTTAAGAAACACCCCTCTTACGGTGCCGTGGTCGCCGGGGTTTTCAAACGAATGCCAGTCACATTTCCGATGATCATCGCTCAACACCACGAGAGATTAAACGGAACGGGCTATCCCAATCGGCTCATTGATCGCAGTCTCCCGGCTCTCTCGAGGATGATGGCAATCGTCTGCCGAGTGGTCGACTTGATGACGGGCACGCTGTTTGCGCATACGCCCCCTGAGAATCCGAAAACTAAATCACAGACGCTGTCGCAAACGGTCAGTAAATTAAAACTCGAGGCACGACTGGGCGAACTCGACAAGCAGATGGTGGAACAGGTCATCCGGCTGTTGCAAGCGGAAGGGGGACTGGACCTCACTGCCGAAAGTGACGTCTTCGAAAAACAGGAATTACCGCTCGACGAAGAACTCCGACAGGACGCGCCGCATTCACCCGTCCCCAGTATGGCTCCTACCCTGAGGCAACCGACGGTTAGCTCCTGGTCCTGGAAAAACCAGAATGCACATAGCTAATTAAACTCGGCTAATTTAACTCGCGTCTCTCTAAGTTCCTTATGGCCCGGCGGGTCTGTTCTTCCGGAGTAGTCCTGACTCATGGCTGTCAGTTATGTAAAAAAAAAGAAAGAGACGATTCCTCTCACGTATTGGGAAGAATCTCGACAACCTTGGGCCTGTCTGCTTTTTTTGACGCCACTGATTGGCCTGTATGAATTCGGCGTCTGGTATCTCGCCGATCAGCGAACCCCCGATGCCTTGCGAAACGGAGCTGATGCCTGGATGAGATCCTGGCTGGGCACTGCCGGGCTTAATGGAACTGTCTGGGCTCCAATGGCAGTGCTGCTCGTTCTCTTCTTGTGGCATCTCCTGTCTTGGGGAAAGTGGAAAGTTTCCGGAGAGACGCTCGTCGGGATGCTGGCCGAAAGTCTGATCTTTGCCTTGGGATTAATTGTCGTCGGACAAACGCAGGGTCTGATATTTCAACAGGTGGTGGGAAACATCCCGCTTTCCATCTTCTCTTCGGAGAATGTATCACGGGCGGTTACGTTTATCGGCGCTGGAATCTATGAGGAATTTCTGTTCCGGCTGTGCCTGCTCCCCGCCTGTTACGGTTTTTTCCGGTTGATTAAAGTTCCCGTTCGCTGGGCAACAATAGGTGCAATCGTCTGGACCAGTCTGATTTTCTCTGCCGCGCATTATATAGGTGCGGGCGCGGATACATTCCAACTGTTTACATTCGTGTTTCGTGCCGTCGCGGGCGGGTTTTTTGCGTGCCTCTTCTGCTTTCGAGGCTTCGGAATCACTGTTGGCTGCCATGCGACCTACGACCTACTCGTGGGTCTCTACATGGCTGCCAACATTAATCAAGGTTAGGCGATTCGGTCCTGTCTATACTTGAAGGGCGCCCGGTTTGCCATTCTCCACGATGAAGCTCGCTTTCGTATCAACCGGACCGCCCGGTTTGGAAACGTATTCCACCGTTTGATAATCTGCCCGCCACTCGTTGGGTGTGACTTCACATTGCACATAACCCCGTTGGCGATTGTGATATCGAAGAAAAGGATTATCGGAGTAGAATTTATCGAGGTCTTTCACCTCTGCCTGGCCATCTCCGCTGGAGGTAATCGATGTACCGACGAACTCAGTGGCAACGGTTGGATCTTCCAGTCGATCAAAATCGACCTTCAAGTCATTCACCCAGTCGGCATGAATATCACCCGTCAAGACGATCGGATTTGAAATCCTCCGTTCCGCCATGAACTGCAATAATCGTTTTCGGGCGACGTCATAACCGGACCATTGATCCATGCTGTAGCTTTCTCCTTCGCCCGGCGTCCGGTCAATCCGACCCATCATCACTTGCTGGGCAAGCACATTCCATTGGGATTGGTTTGAGATCAATTGTTTATTCAACCACCATTCCTGTTTATTACCCAGCAATGTAGCATCCGGATCGAATACTCCGTCACACAGCGGCCCACTTTTATCATCGCAGGGTTGATCCGTCCGATACTGGCGAGTATCGAGCACATTGAATTCAATCAGTCGACCGAAATTCACATTCCGATATAGTTCCATATCGGGTCCGGTCGGCATGGCCGGTAAGCGGAGTGGCATGTTTTCGTAATACGCCTGATACGCATTTGCCCGACGAAGTAAATATTCCCGAGGATCAACGTCTAACTTTTCCGAAATGGCGTTAGCACAGTTGTTGTCGAATTCATGATCATCCCAGGTAACTAACCACGGACACTGGGCATGCATTGCCTGCAATGCAGGGTCCATCTTGTATTGAGCGATTCGACGCCGGTAATCGTCCAGCGATTCAATCTCTTCACCGACGTGTTTACGAACACGTCCATCTTCCCCTTTATATTCGTAAATGTAATCTCCCAGATGAACGACGAGATCCAGATCTTGCTGCGCCATATGTTCATAAGCGGTGAAGTAGCCTGTTTCATAATGCTGGCAGGAAGCGAATGCAAAACGAAACTTGGGCAGCATGACTTCGCGACGGGGTGCCGTTCGGGTTCGACCCATCGGACTGATTTCGTTACCGGATTTGAATTGATAAAAGTACCAGTGGTCCGGTTCAAGTCCTTCGACTTCGACATGCACTGAATGCCCTAGTTCCGGAGTTGCCAGAGTTTCTCCCTGGGCGACCACTTGACTCAGTTTTTCATCTTTAGCGACCACCCATTGCACGGCAACGTTTTCATTGGGCATCCCCCCATCTTCGAGCGGCTTTGGTGCCAGTCGCGTCCAGAGGACAACTCCATCGGCGGTCGGATCACCTGAAGCGATCCCCAACTGGAAGGGATAGTCTTTGAAAGTGACATGAGTCTGAACTGCACCTTGAGCAGGTCGATTCAGAAGTAATGGCCAACTAGCGAGGGAGAAAAGTCCCGCCTGCAGGAAGTCGCGGCGGTGAGGGTATTTTTTGAGCAACCAGTCGATCTTATCAGGATTCATTTTAAGAGCACTTTCTGTCAGGAGGAGGGAGACCTGGCGGGAGGAGTTCTACTTAGCGAAAACGGCGCACTTCCGATGAAAAGGAAATGAAGTTCCGGGAGGACACACCGACATATCGCAATATGTCAGTCTACCCTACCCCGGAGAGGTCTGGCAACGAGTGATTCAGGATTGATGCGAATCTAACAGGCTCCAGCAATTACCCTTTGGCTACAGCCTGCTGACGCTCTTCACGCTGCCGTTGATGTGTGCGGATATTGTCCAGCGAATCGTTGGGAATCGCCGAAATCAGCTTCTGCGTGTATTCCTGTTGAGGATGAGCATAAATACTCTCCGCCGGCCCAAATTCGACGATCTTACCGTCATTCATCACGGCCATCATATCCGACATGAACTTGACGACACTGAGGTCGTGGCTGATGAAAATGTACGTCAGGTTGCGTTCTTCCTGTAGATCCTTCAGCAGATTACAAACCTGCGCCTGCACCGACACATCCAGAGCGGAGACGGATTCATCGCAAATAATGAATTCGGGTTCCACCGCAAGTGCCCGGGCGATGCAGATACGTTGTCGTTGACCTCCGGAGAATTCGTGCGGATAACGCCCCAGATGCTCGGCCAGCAATCCGACTTCCACAAGCAACTGCGCCGCCCGCTGGAGTCGATCGTTTTTGTTAGATCCGACGCCGTTGACTTTCATCGCTTCAGTCAGCATCCCCTGCACCGTCAAACGAGGATTCAGTGAAGCGTAAGGATCCTGGAAGATGATTTGAATCTTCCGGCGGAACGGCTTCATTTCCCGTTCAGTTAAGGGAACGAGGTCTGTTCCTTCAAAAAAGATTTTCCCTTCAGTTGCCTGCACGAGTTTCATAATCGCGCGACCTGTCGTTGTCTTGCCACAACCTGATTCGCCCACCAACCCCAGCGTCTGTCCGCGATAGACATTAAAGCTGATCCCATCTACAGCGCGTACATGGTCGTATACTCGTGATAACACTCCCTTTTTCAAAGGAAAGTAAACCTTCAGATCTTGAACCGATAGCAGCGTCTGTTGGTCGGCAGGAATCAGTTTAGTATCGGAGGGATGATCTTCCGGTTTCCAAGGATGCCCCAGTTGCTTCAACTCTGCCTCGGGAGACAACAGACGACCACGGCCCTGATTTTTCATCCGTTCCAGGTCTTCCGCCCGTGGAGTGATTTCAGTGAGTTCCAGCTCGCCATCTTCTTTGATGGTTGTCTTCATGAAATCACTGACAGTCGGTAACCGTTTGTAATTCATGTCCGGTTGCGGACGACAGGCGAGAAGTCCCTTCGTGTAAGGATGCTGTGGATTTTCAAAGATTTCCACAACAGGTTTGTATTCCACGACACGGCCACGGTACATCACGGCCACATCATCTGCGATTTCAGCGATGACTCCCAAGTCGTGGGTAATGAACAACAATGACATCTGCCTGTTGTCACGAAGATCTCGGAGCAGTTCCAGAATCTGGGCCTGAATGGTTACATCGAGGGCAGTTGTCGGTTCATCAGCAATCAGCAATTTCGGCTTACAGCTCAAGGCCATCGCGATCATCACGCGTTGTTTTTGTCCGCCAGACATTTCGTGCGGATAGCTCCGGATTTTTTCCTCCGCGTTCTCGATACCGACTTCTTCGAACAATTCAATTGTTCGTTGGCGAGCTTCGGCAGTGGAAACATTCTGATGAAGCAGGATCGCTTCCATCACCTGATCTCCTACTCGATGCACCGGGTTAAGCGCGGTCCCCGGCTCCTGGAAGATCATGCTGATGTCTTTACCGCGGATCTTACGCATTTCACTGTCGGGAAGTTTGATGAGGTCTTGTCCCAGAAATGAAATTTCCCCTGCCTCAATACTCGACGCCGCCTGAGGGAGCAATTTCATAACTGTCAGCGAGGTCACCGATTTCCCCGAACCTGATTCGCCCACGATTCCAAGTGTTCGACCCGGATCGACATGCAGCGAAATTTCATCCACCGCCTTGACGGTTCCTGCATCTGTATGGAAGTAAGTTTTCAATCCTTTGATTTCGAGCAGTGCGGTCATGAGGTTCCACTCATTCTATTCAGCGACATCAATGTAAAGTGTCGCGATCGTACAGAGGAGATGCGTGTTAAATATGTGTAAACTGCGGATCTATAGGATCTTAAGCAAGCTCTTTGCTGTCAAGCCGAACCGATCACGAGAAATCGTCAACTTTGTTTTCCAAATCGACCATTTCGCCCCGACAGTAGGTTGCCTGACCCCGGATTGTGTAATGTAATGGACGAACTCACATGACTCCAATAACTCTCTTACTCTTCGTACGACCTAGAACCCTGTTCTGCTAACACAATTTACTCAGGACAGTCTCCATCGAAAGGGACACATTTCGTATGCTTTCACTGTCATTCTCACCCTCGTCATTCTCCATGAAATTATTCGGCGTTCTCATTTTAACTGGAGGCCTCCTCAGTGGTCTCTGTCCCAGCACCGCCACCGCTGCTGAAGAGAATACCAAACCGGTTAAACTGATCTTCGACACCGATATGGGGAATGATATCGATGACGCCCTCGCTCTGGGTGTCATTCATTCTTTGCAGTCTCGTGGCGAATGCGAGCTACTCGCAGTCACCGTCAGCAAAGACACCCCCGAAGCAGCTCGTTTCTGCGATGCAATCAACACCTTTTACCTGCGTGGAAATATACCTATTGGTATTGTCCGGGACGGAAAAACTCCCAAGCCAGGGAAATTCCTTCCCTTGGTAGATGTAGAGGACAACGGACGACCCAGATATCCTCACGACATCACGGGCACATCATCAGATACACCAGAAGCATATAAGCTGCTGCGAAGAGTCCTTGCCGAGCAACCCGACCATTCCGTTGCAATGGTGGTTGTCGGATTTTCCACCAACATCGCCCGTCTCCTTGAATCAGAGCCGGATGAATTCTCTCCATTAAATGGTGTTGAGCTTGTCGCTCAGAAAACGACATTGCTGTCGATGATGGCGGGACATTTCGGTAAAGAGGATCGACCAAAGAACTTCAAAGAATACAACGTCATTAAAGACCTGGAAGCGGCTCGCGTTGTCTTTGAAAAGTGGCCGACCGAGTTGGTCGCTTCAGGATGGGAAATCGGACATGCAATCAAGTTTCCAGCCACAAGCATTATGAACGACTTCAACTACGTTGAACATCACCCGCTGAAAGAAGGCTACGAAGCGTATTCCAAAATGCCTTACGATCGGCCCAACTGGGACTTGACCAGCGTACTGTACGCAGTGCGGCCTGACCGGGGTTACTTTGATGTCACCGAAGGGGGAGAGATTCACATCGGCCCAGATGATTACGCCGTCTACTCCGCAGAAGGTCACGGTCGGCATCGACATATTAATGTCGACGCTACTCAGATCATCCGCGTGGAGGAAGCGCTGATGTACCTCGCCAGCGAACCTCCATTTCCAGCCACTCCATAATATTTAAAAGCGTCAATCACACAATGACGATGTGCCACGGCTGACCTGTTTCAGCCGTGGCACTGTTCGTTGAATTGCAGCGAAACATTGAAGACAGTGATACGACGAAGCGCAGTAATATAACGTGAGCTTTTTTGTCCTACAAAGTAGGTTCGGAGGGTGTCATTTCCTCCACGTCTTCGTACGGAAATTCAGGATCGCTTGGACCACCAATGACGGTCACCGTCGTCTGCTCGTCGCTTTTTCTCTCAAGCGTTAGCAAAAAACGTTTCGGGATACGACATTGAATCTGCACCCGGTTCTCATCGTCGTAGGTCCGTTCGGTCACTTCCGAATGTTCTGCCAGAAAAGAGAACAACTTTCCGTTGCCTGCCCCGGTTTCGATGGTCGCATCGACATAACCGCCCCCCAGTTTTTCGGTGATCCGTTGCCGTAAACGTTCGATCCCCTCACCGGTGTGTGCACTGACCACGACAGCATTTTCGTGTTGGGCACGCAGGACATCGACTAGTGATCGATCTTCACAGCGGTCGACCTTATTGAGAACGAGTAACATGTTACTGCAATCGACATCAATCTTCTCGAGGACTTTATCGACCGTTTCAATCTGCTGCTTCGCTTCCGGGTTACTGGCGTCGACGACATGCAGTAATAGATCCGCCATACGGGCTTCTTCCAACGTGGAACGAAACGAGGCGACTAAATGGTGGGGCAAGTTTCGTACGAAACCGACGGTATCACTTAGGAGCACATCTCCCCAGTTGGGTAAACTCCAGCGACGGGTGCGGGTATCGAGCGTCGCGAACAACTGGTCGGCGACAAACACATCGGCACCTGTTACAGCTCGCATTAAAGTACTTTTGCCAGCGTTCGTGTAACCGACCAGGCTCACAGTCGTTTCGTTCCTGCGATGACCGACGGTGAGAGCGCGTCGTTTTTCGACTTCTTTCAGTTTCTTTTTGAGTTCCGCGATCCGCTTATCGATCAAACGTCGGTCCGTCTCCAGCTGTTTCTCCCCTGGACCTCGCCCAGCACCGACTCCCCCTTCGATACGTTCCAAGTGGGTCCACAACCGTTTCAAACGGGGGCGAAAGTAAAGCAGCTGCGCCAGCTCGACCTGAAGTTTTGCTTCATAAGTCTGAGCGTTGGACGCAAAGATATCGAGAATCAACTCACTACGGTCCACAATGACCATATCGAGTTCTTTCTCCAGATTGCGTCCCTGCGCGGGAGTTAAATTATTATCGAAGACGATGATCTCGGCTTCGGTTGCTTCACAGAGCTGTTTCAGCTCCTGAACTTTTCCGGGCCCCATGCAAGTTGTCATATCAGGCAAATCGCGGTACTGGATCATGCGACCACATTCAACGACATTAGCCGTAGAAGCCAGTCCTGATAATTCAGCGAGTGGGTCTTGGAAGTCGTCCCGTCGCGCGGGATCAATGACTCCGGCCAGAACTGCTTTTTTTTCTTTAACCTGAAGTTCTTCTCGTTTTGGATCGCCCAATACTATGGCACCTGTTCTCAAGGAGTAACTCACGGAGACAGCAGAAGAGGGGTCCGTAGATTACTCGTATAATTTGTCTGTCAGTAACAGAAGAAATCTGCTGAGAATCTGACTGACTGTTTGTCAACTAATTCATTATACGCTCGCGAGGCGAACGCTTCAATATGCTTGTTCGACAGACACCCACTTACGGAATAAGTTCGCTAAAACTGAATTTCCAGCCTGTTGTCAGTCGAAATACTCGATGTTAGAGAACGGAATTCCCTGCTGGTCTTTCTCGGAGAGAAGCGGGCTTTCGGTAATCGGCCATTCGATATCGAGTTGCGGATCGTTCCAGAGCAGCGTTTTCTCATGTTCCGGGAAGTAATAATCCGAGCACTTGTAAGAAAACTCTGCAAGCTCACTCAGCACATAAAATCCATGAGCGAAGCCGGGCGGGATATAGAGCTGCAAATGGTTGTGTTCGCTTAGAATGGCACTCGTCCATTTCCCGAAGGTAGGTGACGATCGACGTAGATCCACAGCGACATCAAAAATCTCGCCTCGAAAAACCTGCACCAGCTTACCCTGAGAGTGTTCCAGCTGGTAATGCAACCCGCGTAGCGTTCCTCGTTGTGAACGCGAATTGTTGTCTTGCACAAATTGAACGCCGACACCTATTTTGTGATACCGCTCTTCCTGATAGGTTTCTTTGAAGAACCCCCGCGCGTCTTCAAACACGCTCGGTTTGATCAGCAACACATCAGGAATTGAGGTAGGACGGACTTCCATGTGACAGTCGCATTCAATCGAAGGTAGAGGCAAAAGTAGATCGGGATCGGTGATGACAGAGATAGGAACACTGTAAAACCGCAGAACACTGATTTTAGCCGAAGGAGGACAGCATCGTTAGTCGGCATCGTCACCGAATTGACGAACCTTGTCCAGATCAGCGGAAATTTGTTGTTTCAATTCTTCCACGGAATCAAAAGTCCGGGTGTCGCGTACCCTGGCATTCAATTCGACAGTCAGCGATTGGCCGTACAAGTCTCCGCTGAAATCAAGCAGATGAACTTCGATTTTATGCTCTTTTGTTTTGAATGTCGGGTTCGGTCCGATGTTAACTGCCGCGCAGAATCGGGTCCCCTCGACTGTACAATGACCGGCATATACGCCGTCTGAGGGTAGTAAGGTCGATACTCCACTCAGATTGGCAGTTGGAAAGCCGAGGCCCCGACCACGACCTTCTCCTGAAGTGACGTCACCCACAATCGGATAGCCGTGTCCCAGCATGTCGATCGCCGTATGAAGATCGCCTTCAGAAATCAGTTTGCGAATGGCGCTGGAGGAGACGTGGACGTCTTTCCATTTGAAAGCAGGGATAACATCCAACGACAGTTGATGCGGTTCGCATAATTCCCGTAATGTTTCGACGTTCCCCGATCGGTTGCGACCGAAGAAGAAATTAGGCCCTTCAACCAGCCCACGGACTTTTAATTCTTCCAACAGAAACTTCTCGAAGAATTCTTCCGGCAGCAGGTTGAGTAATTCCTGATCGGTCGGATACGCAATCACGTGATCGACGCCGTAATGGTGCAGCAAATCCGACTTGGTTTGCAACGCCGTGAGCCTGGGCGGAGCCAGATCGGGCTTCAACTTCATGATCGGGTGCGGGTCGAAAGTCAGCACGATGGCCGGCACATTGGCCTGTCTCGCACGCTCGGCCAAGCGAGCGATCATGCTTTGATGGCCGCGGTGGACACCATCAAAATTACCTATGGCGACATAGCCCCCTCGGTAGAGCGCGGGATTCTCAAATCCGTTCATCAGTGCCATAAGAGAGTGACTTCAACTAACCTCAGAGAATTTCGGGGCCGTTTTCGACCCTGAATTGATGGAAAAGCGATAAATACCTGCGGGACCTATTCCAATTCTACCAGGGCGGCTTGGACTTCTTCGACATGCCCCTTTACTTTTACTTTCGGCCATGCGGCGGCAATTTTCCCATTTTTATTGATTAAAAAGGTCGACCGCTGAATCCCCATGCTCTTTTTGCCATACATATTCTTCTCAACCCAAACTCCGTATGCCTCGGCTACTTTGTGATCTTCGTCGGCCAACAACGAAAACGGGAGATCAAACTTGCTGATAAACTTCTCATGTGACGCAACCGTATCGGTGCTGACACCCAGGACGACCGTCTCGGCCACTTCAAAATTGCCGATGGAGTCGCGGAACTCGCAGGCTTCCGTCGTGCAACCGGGGGTATTGTCGCGCGGATAAAAATAGAGCACGATATTCTGTTTCCCTTTGTAGTCAGCCAGTTTATGACGACCTTGGGGGAACGCAGGGAGGTTGAAGTTCGGGGCTTTATCACCCACTTCAGGGATTGGGGAGGTCGTCATGAATGAATCCTGTTACTTCTTTGTCGCTCGCACCGGCCAGGAGCGGGATCGGTTCCATCCCAGGGGAGTCCTGCAATGGGGAAAACCTGCAAATTCAATAGGGAATGCCGGGGAATCAATCTTCTGCAAACATGCTAAGAGTCCGGCTCTATTTTTTCAAACCAGTGCGATCAGATAACCGGAGTTTCGTCCTTGTTCGCAGGTGTCTCGCCGTAATCCATTGGTTTTCAGTAGGTTATTCGCCGAAGAGCCAGCAAAATCCCTAAGTGAGTCACTCAACCATCTCCCGCTCAAGCTTGTCGCCGAACCCATTTCGTCAGGCAACACCTTGATAAATTGGACATGCACATTCATAATACTCACACCACTTATTCCCCCTCCAACCTCTGGGGAATCGACGGTTATTGACTTTAATTTCTGTGCAGAACGAGATTCAAAACCAGTCGCTGACGGGTTCCCTAAATAAAAGATTCTTCCAGCGTAGCCAGTCCGAAACAGATTAAATCGGAATAGTCACCGTCAGGCTTGTTCATTAAAATCACTTTCGCTCTTAAGGTTGGATCAAATGCTTAAAGAGAACGAATTCGAACGATATCGCCAGATGCTACTCGTGATTCGAACACGTTTACGTGGCGAAATGGAACAATTGACATCCGAAGCGCTCGACCGCTCCGACCTTGCTGGAGAATCTCGATCTCCAACGCATATGGCCGACATGGGGACGGACAGTTTCGAGCAGGACTTCACGCTCCGTTTCGCAGAGAACGAAGCGGAAGTTATCGAAGAAATAAACGACGCACTTGATCGGATTGATCAGGGAACTTATGGTCTCTGCGAACAGTGCCTGGAAGACGGAAAATCTGCTGCGAAATCTTCCATCTTGAAAACGAGATTGAAGGCGATCCCTTACACCCGCTACTGCATCGACTGCGAACGGAAACGCGAAGAACTTGCCTTATGAAACCTGAAACGGCTCCGACCCGACGATATCCGATCCTGTTTTGTGTCCTGGTCCTCTGCGCGACATTCTTCGACATTTACTCTAAGGATGTTGTTTTCGCCGATCTCGGTTTTCCCGGGGGAGCCCAAACGCTCGTCGAGGGAAAACATGAGATCTTCACAAACCCCGCAGGAGCCGATGGACAGTCGGTGTTGTACATGGACAACTGGATTGTCTTTCAGTTGTATAACAACTTCAATTTCGGAGCATTGTGGGGCTTGGGACAGGGAATGAGCCTGATGTTCGGTTTATTCGGCGGCGTGGCCATCGTTGGTATTCTGGTCTGGGCGTTTTACTTTAACGGCGTCGACAATCTCTGGTTGACTATCTCGCTGGGATTGATTCTCGCAGGTGCCTTTGGCAACCTCTGGGACCGAATGGGGTGGCATGGGTATGAGGACCACCTCGGCAACCCGATTTATGCCGTGCGCGATTTCCTCTTCTTCCGCTTTGGAGGACGCGATGGTTACCCTTGGCCGATCTTTAACTTCGCCGACACCTATCTGGTCGTCGGAGCGGCTATGATGTTCATCCACTCGCTTTTCATGAGCGATTCCAAACAAGAGACAGAGACTGTGGCTGTGTCAACGGTATCGGAAAAGGCTTCATCTCCTTCGTAACAGCTAAAATCAGCCGCCTGTCTGCACCAATGTGGACAGCGGCTCAATAATCTCGCTGATCAAGTTTCTGCGGAGTTATCCTGCAGGAAAACAAACGCGAAGACCACTAGTCCAGCCATCACGAGGTAGAGTTTATTCCGCAGGATTCGGTCCTGTACGAACGAGCGATTCTTGCTGACCAGCCACCCTTCCCTACAAGACGAAGAATCCTCGTCATGTAAATGGGGCTGATCCCGCTGCACCACAGCCGGTCCAATGCTCAGGCTGAGATCGAGTACCTCTTCGTCTGCTACTGATCTGTTTGGATTCAGATCAATGCGAGCGAGTTCCGCTTGGAATTCCGGGTCGTGCTCCAGAGCGTCGACGACATGCTGCAAGTAGGTAATTTCTGTTTGCAATGAGTCCAGCCGCTCTGCATTCTGCTTCTGTTCGGCTTGCAGACTCCAGTAGACTTCCAGCTTGGGCGAGAGTGCCAGCACTCCAAAGATCGCCGCCGCCACGAACAGGAAGAGCCAGAACAGGAGCGAGACGATCCAATCGAATTCCAACAGTTCGTTTTCCTGTTGGTGACTCATGGGGAGTAATTCCTCTTGGATTATAAATTCATTACAGATGCAGGTGGGTCGGCATTAAAGCTCAATCATAGCAAGTAGAAAATCGAGCAGTCCCGACCTACCCGCAATAATAGACCTCGTTCAAGTATGTCCATACAAACGAAAAAGGGGCGGAACCAAGATTCTGGTTCGCCCCTTTGCTGTAATTCTTACAATCAGTTTACGGTGATTACACCGACTGTTTAGATTGTACCGCCGTAGATAGCGTTGTCTTCCAGCATCTCTTCGATGCGGAGTAGCTGGTTGTATTTGCAGATACGGTCAGTTCGGGAAGCGGAACCCGTTTTGATCTGTCCAGTTCCCAGTGCGACAGCCAGATCAGCAATAGTCGTGTCTTCGGTCTCACCGGAGCGGTGCGACATGACAGAGGTGTAACCGTTGCGTCCAGCTAGTCCGACTGCTTCGATCGTCTCGGTCAATGAACCAATCTGGTTGACTTTGATGAGGATACTATTGGCAACGCCTTGATCGATACCCTGTTGCAGCCGTTTGGTATTGGTCACGAACAGATCGTCACCAACCAGCTGACATTTGTTACCAACGGCGTCAGTAAGAGCTTTCCAGCCATCCCAGTCATCTTCTGCAAGAGCATCTTCGATAGAGCAGATGGGGTATTTGTCGACCCAACCGGCTAGCATATCAACCAGAGCACCCGAATCAAAAGACTTGCCTTCGAGGGTATAGGTTTTTTTGCTGGCGTCGTAGAGTTCAGAGGAAGCACAATCCAAAGCGATTTTGATCTGATCCCCTGGTTTGTAGCCGGCGTTTTCAATCGCAGTCAGGATGACTTCGATAGCAGCATCGCCACTGGGAAGATCGGGAGCGAATCCACCTTCATCACCCACGGCAGTGCTCAGGCCTTTGTCGGCAAGAACTTTTTTCAGGTGATGGAAAACTTCTGTTCCGGCCTGCAGGGCATCGCTGAAGCGATCGAACCCAAGAGGCATGACCATGAATTCCTGGAAATCGATTCCGTTGTTGGCGTGCTCACCACCGTTGATGATGTTCATCATCGGGGCAGGCAGACGACAGGCACCGACACCACCGACATAGCGGAAGAGGGGCAGGAAGCTGGCACGGGCAGCAGCGTGAGCCGAGGCGAGTGAACAGGCGAGAATGGCATTCGCACCCAGTTTTGATTTATTTTCAGTTCCGTCGGCGGCGATCATAGCTCGGTCGATGGAAGCCTGGTCAGAAGCATCCATTCCCAGCAGAACGTCGATCAGGTGTTCGTTGACGTTTTGAACGGCATCGCGAACTCCTTTACCCAGATAGCGATCTCCGCCATCGCGAAGTTCGCAGGCTTCGTGAGTACCGGTACTGGCACCACTTGGAACTGCGGCACGGCCAACGCTGCCGTCCTCCAGCTCAATGTCGACTTCTACCGTTGGATTTCCACGGCTGTCCAGAATTTCCCGGGCGTGTACACCAGTGATGCTGATACTCATTAATCGAAGACCCTTCTAAAACGACGTTCTATATAGACACAGTTGATCTGTCTGTGGGTGGAATCGAGCGAAAGCTGGTCCACCTTGTAAATTGGTTAGCAAAGATAATTGACAAACAAGTCGGCCAAGCAGATCCGGGGTACGGTTCCTCAGCGACAAAAATACGGTCAGATCTCCCGCTTTTTAGCAAATTCAGCGCGGACCTGCCATGCTCCGGGATGAACAGTCGATGAAGATCGCCTGAAAACCGGAATCAGCCCCGATTTAAGCCCCACGGAGGGCTCCTGCTTAACCACAGGAGACTTCCAGGGCACGCCAGCCATTTCTATTCTATTATGGCTCGACCAGTACGGGGGCCTCGGTCGCTTTTTCGTACATTTCCCGCCATTCCGCAGTTCCATCGTCGGGGAGGAACTGGGCTGTAACCCCTTTCACGAAGAACGGCGTTTCCTCTCGCATAGAAGGAGCGAGATGGAAGTTGACCTCTTTGGCGGAAGAGAAATACATTTTCCGGCCATCGGGGTAAATCGTCACCATCATGCGGGGCGGGTTTGGTCGTTCAGCCGGTTTTTCGACTTTGTATTTCTCAACGACGTCCCAATCGACTTTGTATCCGAGACCCGGAGTCTGAGGGATTTCCGCCACGCCGTTCTGGACTTTGATAGTCGATTTCAGAAGATCATGAGCATAAAGCTGATGACAATTCACTGCGGGCCAAGTCGCATGAGAATTCACAGCCCCAAAGTGGAGCGAGAAGGCTGCCGTCAAACCGGTCCCCACTAATTGCAACCAGAAAGGTTTGTCGGCCATCTCGCAAACGGCTCCTGCTTTCATCACACCGGTTGCTCCACCACCGACAACGTAGCCATCGCAAACATTCTCGCGGATAGAAACGACAGGTTCTGGAGAACCGTAGTGATGGGCGATTTTCACATTGGTTGCGGCACAGATTTTCTGGTTCCCTTCGATATCCCGCTGAGGAATGGGAGACTCGTAGATATCGATCTGGGGGTACATCTCGAGTTCTTTGATGATGGGAATCGCCAGTTCCGCATTCCAGAGGGTGTCGTTAAAGTCCATGTCGATTTTGAATTCGGAAGGAACTTCTTTGACTGACAGTTCGAGTTGGCGCCAAAGGTCCCACCAGGGGCGGCCCTTGGTTTTATAAGACATGTATCCCGTCTCGTAGGCCAGACGGCATTCGGACGCCATGTCTTCGGGTGAGGTATCGATGTTCCACCAGGAAAGAGGCGTCACATCATTAACTTGCTTTCCAAGCAGACGATGCACGGGCACACCGGCATTACGCGCGACCGCATCAAAGATGGCCATCTGCAAACCGGCACCGAGTGCGTCGTCCCACATAACGTCGAGGGCATTCTTATGCATTACACTCTGAACATCTTCATCAGAAGAAACACCCCAGGTATAATACAGCAGCGTTTCGCCGACTCCCTTCGCACCTGATGAGAGGGTCACTTCGAAGATCTCGGTATACTTCCAATGCGGCAACTCGCGTCGCATGGCTCTTTCGGGAGCGGCCCTAAAAGGGATCTCGACCGTGACCCGTTTGACGTCCGTGATTTCTAAACCATTGGCTTGGGTAGCGAACTCCGCGGCATAGGTGGCAGCATCAAAAACACGGCCCACGGTCAGCGCACCGAGGCCCATTAAAGCAGACCCTAAGAATTCCCGGCGGCTGAGTTGATCGATATCCCAAAGTCTGGCACGTTGCATAAATCGTAATCCCCGAAACTAAAATCTCGAATGGAGCGGTGAAAATTATCATTGAGGCGAGCGCACAAGGGCAAGACGCATCAACGATTATTGATGACTCACGCAGTGATTGCCACCATGCACTCTATTTTTATCGATGAATCTTCAACAGAAATCGAAGCGAAGTTATTAGCGGACACTGATCTTACAGGTCCAGAATATTTTCGACTTCCAATTCTTCCGCCATTTTACGATAGCCTTCACAGACCGGATCAGGAACAGGAATTCCTTCGGCGACGCGTTCTAAACGCATTCGGTATTCAAATTCTCCGGGTGCCAAAATTTCCCGATCGGGCGAGACGGTAGGAGAAGATTTCACCCAGTCGATCAACTGGTTCGCTTCTTTATGGAAGTCCGTCAGCTCGACAAAGTTTTCGATTTTGAGGACCGTCAGGAAAAAACCGTTCTGTGACATATATTCAGTGCTGCGACTACAACCTGCAGGCGACAATGCACCTCCCAGAATGTCCATCATGAAAGCAAGTGCGTAACCTTTATGCCCGGCAATCGTACCTCCGAGAGGAATCAAGGAGCCGGATGGGGGGCCGACTAATTGAGACGGATCCGTCGTGGGATTCCCCTGTGGGTCTAGAATCCAATCTAAAGGAATAGATTCCCCCTTTGCCTGAGCGACAATGCATTTTCCCACGGCGACATTACTGGCACTCATATCGAGAACGAGTGGAAATTCCCCGCCCGTGGGAGCCCCGATGGCAATTGGGTTGGGGGGTAGGCGGCGTTCTGTTCCACCAAAAGGGGCCATCCAGGTAGCTCCGCCATGATTATTGATCGTCGCAATGGCAACGCAGTCCTGCATGGCCGCCATTTCAACGTAGGTTCCTAATCGTCCAAGGTGGCCCAGATTGTGGACAGTAACTGTGGCGACACCATGTTTGAGGGCTTTATCAATAGCGAGCCTGGTTACCTGCTGGCTGGCGATGTGCCCTTGTGAATTGTTGGCATTAATACAAGCAGTGGATGGGAACTCTTTTTCGAAGGTGAGTCGACATTCTTTATCGACATCACCCTTTATTAGTTCGTTGACATAACGTCCTACGAGCATGATGCCGTGCGAATCATGACCGACGAGACTCGAGCCGATGACAGATTCCGCGAGCACTTGTGCATCAACGAGAGAAAGACCGGCCGCGTTGAATAATTGCTGACAGAATAAGGTCAATTCCGGGGCGGGTAGATTTCGCAAGAGAGGCTCCTTGGAGTTACGTGTTACCGGGTGAAGGGGCAGGTTTTTAGTGGAATGCGCCGCAGATTGATCCATGGTGCTTTCGGTTGGTGGAAAACAGTTTGTAGGATAGGCTGGTCAAAGTGCAACTGTAAGCGTCCTTTTATTCGTCTCCCCTCGCGTTGATTCTGACGCGATTGAAAATGCAATCCTGCGATGAGCCTTTCTAAAAACAATCAGGATCAGCTTACGACGTATCCGGCGTCGGCAATCGTGGAAGGACTGAAACTCCTGTTCGTCGGTCTGGTCTTCGCACTCTTCGCCGGGGCCATTCTGTGGGTGAATGAATGGAACAATCTGACTCGGATTAAAAGTCAGCTACAGAACGAAACGGCTGTCGTCGAACTCAATCCCGCGGAGAAACTCGATGCCACTTTTGAAGGCCGAGTGATCCATCTCACCGGTTCTCTCAAAACAAAAGATGTATTAATAGAAGATTGGCTTAACCTGGAAATTACAGGACTCCGTCTCTTTCGACGCGTTCAGATTTTCGAGGAAAGCACACAGGAACCGCGATCTTATCGTCCCGGTAGCTGGATCGACCAGACTGCGGTCACGGTCCCGAGCGTCACGGATTCAATTCCTTCACAGACGGTGACCACCTTCGGTTGGTATGCCGAAGGTGTGCAATTGGGTGATCACCACCTGGGGCGAACATTACTGGAACGATTGACTCGATTTGAACCGGTGCTGCTAGCTGACAGGTTTGACATTAGTCTCTTGCAGCCCAGATCCAACATATCAAGTCAGACGAATGACACCTTAGATTCCGATGATTCGGCACGTTGGTATTCCATAAACAATGAAATCATCTGGGGTAATCCCAATCGAGCCTTTCGTACTGGTGACTTGCGCGTGCAGTTTTATTACGTCCCTGACGACCAAACAGTCAGTCTGATTGCGCGGCAGGGAACGGACGGAATACTGGTACCGTTTATCACCCGCGACGGAGAAGTTATTGAACGATTGCAAGTCGGTAAAGCGAGTTGGCAAGAACTTTATCCGGAGGGGAAAGCGCCCATTAACTGGCTGGTCTGGGCGTTCCGATTAACAGGGGCACTCTTAATGTGGGCGGGATGCTGGTTTTTAATTCTGCCAGGAACCCGTATGCTGGAACAACTCGATATTCGTAATTTGCAGTTTGAATTCGAACCAGTTCGCATGTCTGCACTCGCGGCGGTTCTCCTCTCTTTGCTGGTGATGTCCGCCGCCTGGATCTATTATCAACCGGTGTGGGGGACGATTTTAATCGTCGGTGTTCTGTTTTCCATTGTGGCTGCCGGCTGGTATTTCTGGCGAAAGCTGCGGGTTGTCAAAAGAATCGGGCAGCAGTCCTGATTCTGCCTGCCAGACAACTAGAGTCTGTGAGCGACTACTTGCTAAACATATTTCAACTTCATAGGTGAACCATGCGATTTAATTTCTGGCTACTGTCTCGTTCGGCTTTGTCCTGTCTGTCCTTCTTCTTAATGATGACTGCTCCTCTGTCGGCAGAGATCAAGATTGCCAAGTTCAACGTCAACGCGACCCCGGAAATCGGTGGCCCCGTGGCTTATGCTTCCGTGCGATCGGTGCAGGATCCCCTGTCGGCTCGGGGAATTGTTCTGACGTTCGATAACCAGAAACCTGTCGTGCTCTGCGCCATTGACTGGATTGGTATCTATAACAGTGGGCAGGACATCTGGAAAGAAAAGCTGGCTGCAGCTGCAGGAACGACTTCGGATCGAGTCGCCGTTCATGGATTACACCAGCATGATGGTGCTCGCTGTGATTTCGGGACGGAAGAGAAGCTACAAGCCGTGGGACTTGGCGGAATGTTTTTTGACAATGACTTCTGTCTGGAAACAATCGAACGCGTAACAGCGGCAATCAAGACGTCACTGAGCGAAGCAGAGGCTGTGACGCACATCGGAACAAGCAAAGCCAAAGTCGAAAAAGTCGCTTCCAACCGACGTTTGCTGGGCGACGATGGGAAAGTCAAGATGATGCGGTGGAGTAGTAGCCGAGATGCAGAAGCTATTGCGGCTCCAGAAGGGGTAATCGATCCGTTCGTGCACCAGGTCAGTTTCTGGAATTCAGAGACACCGCTGGCCGTCCTCTCGTATTACGCCACCCATCCCCAAAGCCATTACGGAAAAGGGGATGTCACCTGTGAGTTTGTCGGTATCGCTCGAAATGATCGTGACAAAGAAGTCCCCAGTGCTCTCCATGTGCACTTTACAGGTGCGGCGGGAAATGTCGCGGCGGGAAAATATAACGATGCCAGTCCTGAAAACCGACCCGTGTTGGCGGAGCGGTTACGTACTGGTATGGAATCAGCTTGGTCCGGAGTCGAGAAGCAACCGATTACTGAAGAAGAATGTCGTTGGGTTGCACATAAAGTGCTTTTGCCCATTTCGGAAGATCGCAATGAGAAAGAGCTGGCTAACATTCTCAATGATGATTCCGCCAGTGACCGGGCACGCGTCGGTGCAGCCATGAAACTATCCTGGTGGGAGCGGTCGCAAACTGAATGGAATGCCGAGATCAGTGTTTTAAGACTGGGTAACGTACAAATCCTTCATATGCCGGGCGAGATGTTTGTTGAATACTCGCTGGCTGCCGAGAAAATGCGACCAGAGCATTTCGTCTGTATGGCGGCTTACGGTCAAGGGGGCTGCTCTTACATCGGTACAGAAATCGCCTACTGGCAAGGTGGATATGAAACGGGAAAGAATGCATCGAGTGTCTCTCCCGATGTAGAAAAGTTTCTTATGAAAGAAATCGAGACCCTACTCACCGAATCCGAAGCTCCTTAACGGAAATATTGAGAACCAATTCCTAACCGCGCATAAGAAAAACCCCTCGAATTAATTCGAGGGGTTTTTCAATCACAGGTGCACATCACAGACAAGAATCGTTATGTAAGTGAGAAGAACTCCGCTTACGGATTCATCAACTTGGGTGGAGGTACATTGGCGGCGATCTTCGCAAAAGCAGCCAGCATCTGTTCTTCCATTGATGCAATTGTCGCTCCGCCTGGAACATCTACATAAATTCCGTCACCCGCAAAAGCAATCGCCTTCATGAAATCCCGGTCGGCGTTCGCTCCCACACTCATGGTGTGGATCGTGTAATCTTTGTCGATTGCTTTTTTCGCCATCGCAAAGGTGAACTTTTTGTGGGTATTGCTCGTGGTATAGTCGGCAGTTCCGTCACCATTGTAGTCTGTCAACTCGTCCATATCGAAGCCAGGAGGATAGTCCCAGTTGTTGTCACTGGTATTGGCGTTACCGTCAGTCATCAACAGGATTGTTTTCTGAGCACCGTAGCGACCATGGGCATCGAGTAGATCGATCGCCCGAGACAGGCCACCACCGACATTAGTTGTCGCATAATAGTGAGCAGCCTGTTTATTTCTTTGAATCGTATTAATGGCTGCGTAGTTGTCTGTAATTGGATCCGAACTGATGTCAACTGAATCCTGCACCCAACCATCGGAGACTAACACGGATTCAACCCGGTGGTAAGTATCGTAGGTCACCAGACCGAGATGATCACCAAAGTCGAGGCTGTCCAGGTAATTGCAAAGTAATGAACCACCCTCTTTCACCGCATGGAATGGATAATGGCGAACCTTATAGAGATCTGGTGTTTGTGAATAAGCTCTGCGTTCATCCATCCAATAGTGAATCAGGTTCATCATTCCGAAGGTGCGTTCATGTCCAGCACGTTCGATGTCGCTGTCATTCAGGCAGTGATCGAGAAAGTCGTTCCACGAACCGGAAGGGTATGGATAACTAACGTTGGATAAGTCCAATCCCCGTTTCAGGTCGTCGTCATCGTAAAAATCAATCGTTTTGGTTACGTTCGAATTGTTTTTGCGATACCTCACTTGCAACTTGTCAATCACCCGTCCCGACTTGCTGCCGGTACCTTTCGCATTATAGCTGTAGACGTTCGACAGATTGAACTGTTGACTCCCACCGCTTTCAAAGTAGATTTTTACCCGATAGACGGGGTGATCACTAGTAACTTCGGCGACGTCGTGTTTCCAGGTAACTTCAAAATCAGGATTGTTACTTGAGTCTTCAGGAATGGTCACAAAATCGTTAGCAAATCCCATGTTCCCATAGGTAGGTGAACCCAAATCGTTCCAGATGTTTTGTAGATTCGTTTCGATCGCAGGTTGCCCCAGTTTGCTAATCGAGTCCGAGCGAAACAGACTGTCGTAGTTCATCGAGCCAGAGAAGTCCATCACTACGACCAAGTCGCGAGCGTCGATATAGGCAATCGCATTCACTTCGATCGCAATATTCTCTTCATCAAGCATCTTGGCGAAGAAGAGATCGAGTTTTGCGTCAGGAGCATCTTTATCCGGGTTTGATTTCCGAACAGTGACTTTCACTGTATTAAATGGGCTCTGACCCCAGACGATACTGGCTTCGCCGGTATCGTCATCCAGAACACGTTGACCGAATTCGACGTCACGATCAGGGTCGAGATAGAACCCGTTCAAGGTCACAATTTCTTCGGCCATGTCTTTCGCTCTTTGTTGAGCGTAAACATTCGCATCCTGCACGCCACCACCAACATCTCCCCCTTGACCGAGGTCGCCTGAAAGTTCATCCAGCGCGATTGAGATTTCCTGAGAAGCAGCCAGAGCGGCGGCGTCTGCAGTGTTTTGCATACGAGTTCGAGTAACCGTAACGACACTTAAGTCGATACTCATGGAAAGAAACCCGGCGGTCGCAATGAGAATGAACAACGTAAACGCCATGAAGGCACCTTTACGCCGGTCATGATTAACCTGGTCACGGGTCGAAGTCTGAGTTTTGATCGCTTTAGTTTTCATATTGTTACTTCTCTACCAGTCTGGTTGATCGATAAAATCGCCAACAAGTCGTGATGACAACAAATCGTGAGTAGATACTGATGTGAAATAGTTATATTGTTAGGAGGTCGCCCTTCTCTGAACGACATTTTCATACGTTGTCAGCTTTGTCTTTTTATCTTGCTAATACAGACTACTGAAACAGGTTCACTCGACCTGAACGAAACACGAGTGAGGCGGAGACATCCCGTTGTGTCATGTATTTTGAGGAGAATGTACCGACATTCCCGTATGGAATTGTGGCGGAGACTTTAAAGAGTCCATGTTCATTGTCAGGATCGTTCAAGTCGAATGGCTGACCTTCCATATCGCCTTCGGCCCCAACGATCTGAATGACCACATGTTCTTTCGGAACACCAACAGCCTGCAGGTAGTTCTCAATGTCTGATACGATTTTTTCGTTCAAGGACACCCCTTCCGGCACGACGGTAACCCAGTCGGTCGAAGCGAGTCGACATCCACCGCGAACGGCAGTTTCCAACTTATTGGAGACATCCAGAACGGTTCCGATTTCAACAACGCCGAGAATCAGAATCAGGAAAATCGGCGCCGTGAGTGCAAACTCGACGGCAGCCGCTCCGCGACGTTGTTCGGAACAACGGAAGCTGTTGATTCTGTGAAGAGGTGACGTTTTCATGACTGACTCGCTTAAGGATTGTTTCTGTATTTCGGAATAAGTTGTCAATGTTCTCCCATGGCAGAATATTTTCGCCATGGCATATTTACTACTATTCGTGACGCATTACTGCCTGTCCTTTGAGCGTAAGATTCTTCGCCCAGAAGGGGGACATGATTGCGATGTCGTTGTAAGGGACTTCGATGTGAACGACAAATAACTGTTGTGGTTCGGCCTGAGACAATTCGACGTCGGGAAGGTCTCCATAGCTGATGGTATCGGGATCAACACTCGCTTCGTCAAACACGGAAGCATCTTTCACCATGATGGTGGCGTTGCTGGAAGCAAATGCATTTCCGACAATCGATGCCGCCATATCGGACACTTGTTGTGTCGTGACCTCTTGAGCGACTCCAAAACGCGCGGCTTTTGTGGCGGCGGCGTTGATGGTGTTCAATACCATGTAGGCATGGGTGAACTCCCACATCGCAAACAGAAACATCAGGAAGACAGGTAAAACCACAGCCGTTTCAACGAGCGCGGTTCCACGTCGACATTCCTGATGCCGTATCTTTGATTTCTGAATTGTCCGTAACATGACGGAGACTCCATCGAAGCGGGACCAGCCTCACTTGCATTCACAAGCAACAGGAGGCCTTCCCATTGTTAATCTGAAAATCACATTCGTTCACACTTCTGATGGATCCATCCTTTTGAGGTGTTCGCTGTATCTAAAATCTAGTTTGTAAAAATGACATGTGCTGAAATTTTCTTTAAAGTCGAGAACCTACGCGGCAGTGATTCATAGACTCTGGCAATTCTGCTTCGCCAATTTGAACTGGAAGAGAGTACATCCTGAGAATTCTTCTTTAATGTATCTCTCTACACTGCATCCATTTAGGAACACGATTCTTAGATTCCTAATAAAGTACAACAGGCTGAAAACGGGGAATCTTCGAAAGGCAACGAAAGCCAGTTTTTCTTTCGTAGCTGGTCTATCTGGAACCTTGGAAAGCGAAATCAGAAGTTCTGAATGCGCATGAGGGTGACACTGCAGTCGTTCACCGGAAGAAACAGAATTATTGATTAAACCCCTCTGATCGGTATGACCGATAGTTGTGATAGCGTCTTCTTCCGGATGTTCATGGTGACATTTCGTCCGGAGTGACCAATCGTGAACACACCAGTTCATGATGCATTCCAGTAGTGGATCACGTTGACATCCACTATCGATTGAACTGGAATAACTGCAGTTAGAGTTACCAGCCAGACTGACAATAATCAGTACTGGTCATGCCTGTGGGGGGCCATATTAATGAACCGCTTTACCGGTTTAACAATTGCTTGCGCTGGATTGCTCCAGTTGCTCTACGCCGATTCGTTGACTGCTCAGACGAAAATGCTGCAGCCACTCCCCACCCGCACATCTGAAATTCAACAGACGGCGTATCACGCTGATCATGGGCCGGGAACGCCCTGCGAAGAATGTCAACAACACTCTTCCCACCATCATTACTCTTCTGGGTCGGCTCCCCTCTATTCCCCGCAAAGTCGCGAACTCTCCCTGAAAGATAAGATTCACAATCATTCCAAACGTACCTGGAATGCCGTTGGTCGAAAATTTAATCGATGGAATCAGTTCTGGTATGCCCAGGATCAAATGTTTCGACAACGAAACCTGACCCAGAGCGTCGCGCTCTTTGGAGAACACGACCTGCGTGTCGGAGGACCTCCCATCTGTGATCAATGCCGCCACGACATTCCACACTACCTCCACAGACATGACATTCCGCAGTACCCCCGTGATGCCCCTGCAATAATTCCCAGCAGTCCGCAAGTCGAACTTTCTCGAGCTGAACCATCACGTAAGCCTGACCAGATCAATCACGAAGCACATCATCCCCAACGAGCCGAACCACGACCTTTGCAACCGGAGTCCTTCTATCAAGCCCGTGGAAACCGGTCGGAACCGAAACGATTAGTCATTGCAGATGCGCCTCCCATAGTAGCCCAGGCACAACCTCTGGAAACCCGATTTTCGGAATCAAAAGTTGTCACGAAGCAAGTCAACATGGTATTGACGAAATTGAATGAGAAAACGGTCCAATCTAAATCACAGCTGAGAAGAATTGATGTGATTCAGAATGACGATTTCGTCTTACCCGTTATTCGAGCGAATCGGTAACACCATCTGAGCCCATCGGCCTGATCGGCTGAGACACAAATGTCAGAATAGTCAGTATTTCAAATCAGAAGCAGGGCAGGAAACTCAATAAGGGTTTCCTGCCCTGCTTTATTTTTTCTCCGTGATTCGGAAGTACCTCCAACGAATCATCGAGATGATTCCGCAAACTTATCCTCAACGAATCAACCGGCATAACCGGTAGACTTTCAAGCAACCACTCAACGGGAAGACTCGCCAGTTTCTTTGCACTATTGCTTGATGTCTGTCTGGGGCGCCTGCTTTCACACCGATGAGGCTCCGATCTTTATTAGGTCATTTGTCTTTCCGTGTGTGACATTTTTTTGGATTGCGCGCGAAGGAGAATCATCTTTATTCCGGAACAGAACATCGCATTGCTGCCTCCGCAGTCTGCTCCATCTGATTCCAGATTTCTGAATGATTCACTTCACTATATTCCACTGTACAGCATTCGTTCTGAGACAAACCCGTGATTATGGCGACATTTCGACCCCTATCGTGGTTTTGTACTTGTACAGCGGTCTGTGGACTGTGCGAGAATAAGAAGAGCCCTGCGTTGTTAATTTGATAGCTTCGGCATCAAACTGACGAAGCAAAAGTGGAGCCGGCGAACAGCCTCTAAGGCTCCAGATCACGGACGGAAAACTAACTGACATATTTGATCACCTTCGATAAACCGTCCGTACAAAAACTATTTGAATAACATCAGACGAGGTTCGCGCGTACAGGATAGCAATGTCCTGACAGCCGCCCCATTCATCATGATCCACTGTGAACCACAGTGGGTTCGATCTTGGAAGCAACTTCGCTCCTTATGTTCTAAAACGGTTTTTGTGGGATGAATTCCTGATCTGGCCTAGAGGTATCTGTACCAATGCAACGATCTGTCTGGTCTCGCGCAGTCAATTTCTTCACTCGTGCCCAACAGCCTGTCCGTAAGACGCAACCTACCGGAGATTGGGGAGGTAGCGCTGTTGAACTGCTGGAAACGCGCACCCTGCTTAGTTCGGTTAACCTGTTCTCCGCGCAGCTAAGCCCGGCCCAGGATCAGGAAACCAGCCATTCCCAGAGCGTGAGCGTGGCTTTGGATCAATCCAACGAATCAGGTGAAACCGTCACCTACGAAGTTGGAATTAACTCCGATCCTATGGAATTAGTCGCGAAAAAAGTTGACGAACTTCATGGTTTGTACGCCACCGAGACCTATGTAGGGACCAATTATCACTTTGACCGTCGAGGTGAGGGTGAAAAATACATGCTGGGTGAAACTGGCTGGTACTTCCTCCTGCCGAACGGAGAAGTTTATCGCTGGAACCGTAACCTGTCCGAAAGTCATCTCGTCGCCAGCCTGGATACTGAATATTACGACAATCCTGAATTGCTTTACACTGCCGCAGATTCCACCGACATGGAACAGATGGTGGCCGATCTCGACGAACAATGGGATTTTCATGCAACAGACAAGATTCTGAAGGAAGACTTCTACCTGAACCATCGTGGACAACAGGAGAAGTACTTCAAGGGTGGCAAACACTGGTTCTATATCACACCCGATGGAGCCGCATATCGTTGGCATGGTTCGTTCGAGAAGAGCGTCAAATACTTTCAATTCGATGAAAGTTATTACGAAGATGTCACCAAGCTATTTAATGCGAATGAGAGTTTGAATGTATCGGGGTCTGGTGCAGAAGCTGGTATTCAGGTCAATGGGAAAGATATTCAGATCACTCCCACTAAAGGCTTCGTGGGAACATTTAACTACACGATCGTAGCCACCGACGGTTTTCAAGTTGGGCAAACTACCAACACGATCGACGTTCAGAACTCCGCTCCTGTCCTGAGGGATGTAGGTGAAGTTGAGTTTATGGTTTATCCCGACGGCATTCCCGAACATGCTGTGGACGTGCTGTTTGATACTGGAACAACCGAGGCAGAAGTCGCCGAAATTCTAGCGGCTCAGAAAGGTGAATACTTCACCATTGATCTCGAGAGCTACGACCTGGATGGCGACAGTATCAGCATCAGTGCGATGCTCGAAGGCGCCGACGCGGTCCAGTTGAATCAGGAGTACAGTCTGCACGCCGATGCTCGCACAGTGGGTAAAAACTACTTTTACAACCTGCGCGGAGCCAACGAGAAGTATGTCCAGACGTCTCGAGGTTGGATCTACATGTTGCCCAACGGCGAGGCCTACTACTGGTATGGAAGCCTGGAGAAAAGTGCGCTCGTCGCCGAGCTTGATCCCGCTTACTACGAAGACCCTTCTCTACTTTGGAACACCGAGATTCCAGCAGAGGCAGACGTCGCCATTCAACTGAATGGCTCTAAACTGACCATCGACCCCGCCAATGACTTTGTTGGCGAATTCAGTATTGTCATTACGGCGACAGACGGGCTCGCGGACAGTGAGATTGTCATTCCGGTGAGCATCGTCGATGGTCAGGACTTGTTTGACAGCTTTGTATTTGATGATGCCGACCGATGGACGACGACAGCAACAGATGCAGGAGTATTGTCCCAGGGTGATTCGACCATTTTGACATGGACGATCGCTCCTGACGGTACTTTCATTGACAGTTACACCCTCGGGACAGGTGCCAACTCCAACCTGATTTCGTTCCTCGACAACATCTATGGTGATGACGGTTCAGGAGATATCGCTAATCGCTCCTGGTTCCCCTTCATTCAATCCTCTTTCGATTCCTGGGCGGACCTGACCGGCATTACTTATGAATATGTAGAGTACGACGACGGTAGTGACTTTGAGTTGGATAATGCAGGGGTACTGAATACTCGTGCTGATATCCGACTTGGAGGACGTCCCATCGATGGTGATTCTGGAGTCCTGGCTTTCAACTTCTTCCCGAACTTCGGGGAAATGGTGATCGATACTTCTGACAGTACTTTCGATAACACCAACAGTGACTCTCTTGTACTACGAAACGTAGTTGCACACGAACTGGGGCACGGACTTGGTTTCGCACATCAATTCCCCGTTGATCAAACGGTACTGATGGAACCATTCCTCAGCACGGCATTTGATGGCCCCCAATTCGATGACCTCCTCGCTGCCAACCGAGGATACGGCGACCGATTCGAAGTTGGAACTGGCAACGACACCGTGAGTGTTGCCACCGACCTAGGTTTTGTCGACGACACGGTTCGCGTCATTAACAGTCTCAGCATCGATGGTTCTGCCGACCGGGATTACTTCTTCTTCGACATTTCGTACCCTCAAGCGGTTACGATCACGGTTAATCCTATTGGCGGCGTCTACCAGAACGGCGACACCGCTGCCGATGTGGCTGATTTCGATGCAGGTGCACAGTCCAACCTGGAATTCATGCTTCTTGATGGTGATGGCATCACCGTACTCGGGACTGCGGACGCAGCAGCAATCGGCAATCCGGAGACACTTACTTTTGACCTTCCCTCTTCCGGTACTTACTACGTACGCATCATCGGCCAGGAAGATGCTGCCCAGATGTATCAGCTAGACATCTCCACTCAAGACGGAGTCGATGGCGGTTCGATCAGCGGATTCGTTTATGAAGACCGAAACAATAACGGAACTCGCGATTCGCAGACGGGAACGGTCCCGAACATCGAGTTACTGGACATCGGCGACGTTATCCTGGAGCGGAATGACGACTTATCGACAGATTTGCTTGATTTCGGATTTGATTTTGAATTCTACGGCACTACTTACGATTCATTTTACATTAACAACAACGGAAATATCACTTTCGATGCTCCCTTGTTTGACTTCGTTCCAGACGGATTCCCTACATTTACGCCGATCATTGCTCCCTTCTGGGCAGACGTTGACACGACGGGTGCCGGCAGTGCAGAAGTGCATCTGGCCCGAGGTACGAGTTCCCGTGGAAACCCCATCGTCCAGATTGACTGGCCGGGTGTCGGTTACTTCTTTGCTAACGATACCCAGTTGAATAATTTCACTCTCTACATCGAAGACGATCCTGAGGGAGATATTGTTGTCTTTTCTTACGGCGACATGGAATGGACGACAGGAGAAGTCGAGAGCAATGGTGGATTCGGTGGTCAGGGAGCCCAAATCGGTGCCGACAGTGGTGATGGCGTCAATTACTTCAGCTTGGGACGGCCGAACTCTCCTGACACACTGGCTGCCTTTACGAATACTCAATTTGAGTTTCGAGTTACAGACTTTGGCTTTACCAGCATCGAACCAGGTATTGCCGATGTGACGGTTTATCTCGACACGAACAACAATGGAAACTTGGACGTCGGTGAGATCACCTCCATCACTCGTGAGGATGATACTTCAACCCCTGACATCGACGAAACTGGTTTCTATGAATTCACCGGGCTCGCAGCGGGCACTTTTGTCGTTCGTCAGATCATTCCAGAGGACTTCGTGCAAACCGAGCCGATCAATGACGGTCCGCATATTGTCGAACTCGCCAATGGAGAAGTAGAAGAGCAACGCAACTTTGGTAACTTTGCAGGTATCTTCGGTAAACAGATTACTCTGGAAACGGCAGCTGACTACCAAATCTCCGAAGCGGGATCAATTGAAGTCATCGCGACAATCGTTGGACACCCACAGAATGTTGATACCAATGTGCAACTCGACTTCAGCGGAACAGCCATTCTTGATGTCGACTATACCGTAACCAGTACACTCATCACGATTCCCGCAGGTCAGACATCGGGCTCGATAGTGATTACGGGTATCGATGACTCTCGGATTGAAATTCGTGAGAGCATTATTGTCGACGTTATTTCAAGTGACTCCGCAGGAGAACTGAATGGTCTCCAGCAAGTGACTGTCTTCATGACAGATAATGACAACCCATCACCAGCGATGGGAGTTGGAGAATCGGGACATGCAGACCTACCTGCGTGGGCAGCCAATTCACTTGAAGGTGGCGTACCACTGCACAGGTTAGCAACTCTCAGTGAACGCAAAGTGGCATTTGTTAACGGTGGTCGTCATATCATTACTGCGTATGCCAACAAGCTAAGTCCTTTGATCGACGTAAATGAAGGAGAAGGCTCCGGAACATCGGGCGATAACGATGCTCAAGCAGATGCGGAATTCCTTGACGGATTTGGTACGGGTATCCTCGACGACCCACAAGCCGATGTCTCGGGTAACTTGGGCTCCCTCTCCGATGTTGACTACTACTCGTTTGATCTGGAAGCGGGAGACGTTATCGGTGTGACTGGGTTCAACTCCCTTACAACGATCCAGTTATTCGATCCCACTGGAACCGAACGGGTCGGTTCCTCACAAGACTTGAGTGCCATTTACCCGAATGCTTCACCTCTTCCCGGTGGAGGTAATGCAACCATTGCCTATGTTGTTCCGACAGCCGGAACGTATGCTGTAGCGATTTCTGGATTCACAGGCGATTACTCGGCTCAGTTCCGCGTCTTCCGCCCCGACCTGGAAACTCAGGCTGCGGGCGCCGTTCAGACATTGTTCATCGATTTTGATGGTGCCACTCTCGACGCTTCCATCTTCGGTGGTTCCGGTTCGGTCACACTGTCGCCTCTCACCACTTTTCTGGGTGACTGGGGCCTCACTGCCGCAGATGAGGATGCCGTCATTGATGCCATTCTGGCAGAACTTGAACGGTCAATCTCAACAGATATTCGGTTAAATGGTAACAACGGAGACTTTGACACGACGGGGATCAACGGTGATTTCGACATCGAAATTCTGAACAGCCGTGACGATGCAGATCCCTTCGGTCAGGACAATGTCTCACGAGTCGTTGTGGGGGGAACAATCGCTGAATTGGGAATACCGACTATTGGTATCGCAGAGTCCATCGACCCGGGTAACTTTAATCAGGAAGAGTCCGCTGTGGTTCTTCTCGACTTCCTGAGCGGTCCCAACGATGATCCAAACTCACTTAATGCCATTCCTTTAGCCGCCGGCGTGTCCATTATCGACCTTATCGGAACGGCTGTGGGGAATATCACTTCACACGAAGCGGGGCATTTCTTTGGGTTGTTCCATACGGATCAGACCAATCCAACGGAAAACCTGATCGACCAGGGTGGTGACCTTTCAAATACAATCGGTCTTGGCCCTGATGGTATCTATGGGTCAGCCGACGATGTCGATGTGAGCCATGTCACGGACGTCTATGTCGAGAATGAAGGGTTCACCGGGATCGAAGATACGTTGAATTCGCTCGCATTTGGACTCTCGACCGGTGGCGGAAACGGTGGTAACACGGGCGGTCGTAACCCACAGGTAACACTGGAAGTCCTTGAGAGCCCGTCTCTCAACTTCACAGAAGGTGAATCTCGAACGATCGTCGCCAGCATTGTAGGGCACCCCGATGATGGCATAATTCTGATTGAGTTCAGTTTCAGTGGTTCAGCAGTGCTGGGAACGGATTATCAAGTTTCCTCCGAGCAGATCATCATCTTGCCTGGCGAATCGAGTGGATCGATCACGATCTTCGCTATCGATGAGAGACTGATTGAAATTCGAGAATCGATTATCATCGACATCGATTCAATTACTGGTGGCGATGAGTTGAACGACTTCCAACAGGCAACGGTCTTTATTCTCGACAATGATGCTCCTGCTCCTCTGATTGCAGCAACGCCGCCAGGTCAAACACCTACGAATACGACTGCATCTACTGGATCAAATTCCGGTCAGGCATCGTCAGGCTCGTCTTCACCTTGGAAATCCCGATTCGCGTTCATGCCTGTGACAGAAGAAGGAATGCCAAAGTCGAAAGCAGCAGTCGTATATGCTGAAGAGCCAGTCATCGACGACAAATCGGTGGATGACTCCTTCAGCCTGCTTTCTGACGAAGATATCTGGGTATGAACCGAATGAGTTCCTGCTGAACTCGGAACCATTCTCTCTAGGAGTGGCTGACTAATCTCCTCGACCATGCTAAAGTAATGGTCGAGGAGCCAGGCTGTCCCTGTTCCACTCCAATCCATACTGCTTCTATTGATCTGTCCAACCATGCTAGTGGGCTTGTTCGGCGATACGCACGATCATATCGATAATGTGCGACACGCCGTGAATACATTCAATCATCTTGGGTGCGAGTATGTCTTATTCGCCGGCGACCTGGTATCCCCACTGGTGATTCCACCATTACGCCGGTTACGAGGAAAGTTCATCGCCTGCTGGGGCGACAATGATGGCAACCGAATCGGTATCGCAGGTGGTCTGAGAATCATCGGAGAGATCGGTGAGCCTCCCTTCTGTATTCAGACACCGGATGGTGTGCGGATTCTCCTCACGCATAATCCGGACATGGCCCGGAATCAGCTCCAGAACATCGATGTGGTTGTCTCATCACACACACATCGAGCTCACTTCGCAACGACCGCTTCGGGCATGATCACTATAAATCCGGGGGAATGCAGTGGTTGGATCTCACGTAAACCTCAAATCGCCGTTCTCGATACGACAACACGCAAAGTCGAATTCTATCCACTCCCGGAACCACCCCCAGTTCCAGATATGATTCCCTGAATCCACCTCCGTCCACGTGAACAGCTTCGGCTATGTGTCACTGCAGAGAGTGCGCAGCATTCCGACCAGACTCTGCAACCCCTCAGCTGTAATTGTATGCACACTGGGGAAAGGGATAAACTCGACTTCGACGCCCGCGTTGGTCAGCATGTCTCTCAGCAATTCGGCTCCGTTATAAGGCAAAATTGGATCCTGTAGACCGTGGCTCTGAATCACATTCAATCCCGCTCGCTGTGGAGCCAATCGAGTCCATTCCGCTTCATTAAGAAGTGTTCCGGAGTAGATCACCAGTCCTGCAGGATTTTCATTTAATCGGAGTGTGATGTCCGTCGTCAGCATCGCTCCTTGAGAGAAGCCACCCAGCACAATTTTGTCCCACCCCAAGCCTGTCCGTTCGCGGATCGCTTCCAGTGTTTCCTGTAACAATGCACGTGATTCCGCCATCCCTTCGGGTTCACCACCTCGAAAATCACGGAAGTCGCCCTCTTCCATCGCTCGCTGGAGTGCCATCATGTCAATCATCCACCAGGCACGTCCGTCACCATAGCCATAAGGAGCGAGAGACAGAGGAGCTTCTGGAAAGACAAATTGTACTTTCTCGTTGAGATCCGGAATCGCACCGAGTAACTCGGAGGACAAAGGCACCAAATCAGTGCCCGGGGCTCCAAATCCATGACAGAGGACAACGACAACCTCGGGCTGTTGATTTTCGGGCAGGGCGTCGACGGTGCGGCACGTCAGTTGTCCCAACTGAACGGTTTCACTCTGTATCATGAATTCGGTGTTCCTGTTGCTGTTTTGTTATCTATCGGGGGCGATTTTTTCTTCTCGTACGGTCGTCTTACACTAATAGATAACTCCGCTATTTTCGAGGGCGGCGATGCCACTCTTCCGCCCGTTTGGGGTTCCAGCCCGGGTTTTTCACTGGCATGTTTGCGCCGACTATTGCTCGCCAGTCGGCAAGTTGTTGCTGCATTGTCGCTGCGAGTTCCGGTTTTTCCTCGGCCAGATTGTGTATTTCGCCGAGATCTGTTTCCAGATCGTACAGTTCCAGACGCCCCTCTTGGAAGTCTTCAATCAGCTTGTATCTTCCGCTGCGAATTGAACCGGAAGGGTCGCAATGGTGATAGTGCGGGTAATGCCAATACAAACTCCGCTCGGCGAGTGGTTCCTGTTTTAAAATCAGAGAAGCGAGACTGACACCATCGGTCTGTTTTTTCTGTTGATTTGACTGACCCGTCATTTCCACAATCGTCGGTAACAGATCAACACTGCAAACAGGTGCTGCCGACTCCGTCCCCGCCTGCACCTTTCCCGGCCAGCGAACGATAAACGGAACGCGAACTCCCCCTTCATAGAGAGTCCCCTTCTCCGCCCGCAGAGGTTCGTTCGACATGACATCGGGACCATTTCCATCGAATCGTTTGAAGAGCCCCCCATTGTCAGAATAGAAAATGAAGATCGTATTCTCTGCCAGATCAAGTTCTTCCAACTTCTGTGTGAGTCTTCCCACGGACTGATCAAGGTGTTCTACCATGGCTGCATAAATAGGATTATTCACACCGTAGGCAGGTTTCTGTTTGTCTTCATACTTTTTAATGAGTTCCTTCTTAGCCTCGAGTGGAATATGTACTGCGTAATGGGGCAGGTACAGGAAAAAGGGTCGATCCTGATTCTCTTCCAGAAATCGTTCCGCTTCCGATGTCAGGAAATCGGCGAGATAAGTCCCATCTTCAATTTTACGCCCGGGATTAGTGCGGAAATTCGGATAGAAGTGACGCCCGCCACTGACAACCCAATCCGTGAATCCATGATCGGGTGGCAACGAACCTTGTCCCCCCAGGTGCCATTTTCCAAAACTACCCGTTTGATAGTTCGCCGACTTCATGATCTCGGCAAGCGTTTCCTGAGTGTCGGGAAGTTGCTGGTTGAATTCGGGCACTGTCAGTTTGGCAAAGGGACGATAATGGCCCGGAATGAAGTCCGTAAGATTGATCGTCGCGGGATAGTTTCCCGTTAGAATGCTTGCCCGCGTGGGAGAACAAACGGGACAAGCCGCGTATGCATCGGTGAAGCGAATTCCGTCTGCCGCAAGTTGGTCAATGTTGGGTGTTTCATGGAACTCATTTCCATAACAGGCGAGGTCCCGCCATCCCATATCGTCCGCCAGAAAGAGGATGACATTCGGAGGTGCTGTTTGTTTCTGATCGTCCTGAGCAAACAAAGAATCGCTTACTAACAGGTGACTCACAAAGAGAGACAGCGCGACGAACAGAGACCAACTCCACTTCCCTGGCAATAATGAACGCATCAGTTTTCTTTCTTATGGAGGTAGGGAACGCGTGGGGCGTCCATCCGTCATGAGATTTTTCGAGGAAACATCTTCCTCATTCTAGCAGCACCGGTTACCCAACCTGAGAGAATTTGGGGGTCGCATTTGTACTTTTATTCTGGATTCCAGTAAGATGGACGACTACCTTAAAACATACACTAATAATTCCGCGACTCCAACTGGTGACTCATCAACCATGATCTATTCTCGCATTTCTGCTCGATTCACTATCGCGTTTCTGATGGGACTGTTAGCTCTCTCCAGCAGCACTCGGCCAGCCTTCGCGGCCGACGAATCAGCCCGACCAAATATCATATTCATTCTAACGGATGATCAACGAGCCGATGCTATGGGCTGCATGGGCAACCCAGTGATTGAAACACCAGAGTTGGACAAGCTTGCCTCGGAAGGGCACCTGTTTAAAAATGCGTTTTGCACCACGGCGATTTGCATGACGAGCCGAGCCAGTTTTATTCTGGGACAATACGAGCGTCGGCATCACATCACCAGCTTCAGAACGCCCCTGACGGACGAGCAGATTAACATTGCCTTTCCTGTGTTACTTCGTGAAGCGGGCTACTACACTGGCCTCGTCGGTAAATGGGGCATTGGTACGAAAATGCCAGCAGAAATGTTCGACGACTACCGCGGTTTTCCGGGACAGGGGTCCTATTATCCAGAAGGGAAAAAAGATCAACCCGGCGAACACCAGACAGCCAAGCTGGCCGAGAAGGCAGTCGAATTTCTAGAAGAGGTTCCCACTAACCGTCCTTTCTGCCTGCAAATTTACACCAAAGCGGCCCATTGCCAGGATCAGGACCATGACGACCAATTCCCTGCCGACGTTAAATATGACAACCAGTATGCAGACACAGTACTGCCTCGCAGCGAATTGTTAAACGAGAAATACTTCCAACAGTTGCCCGATTTCCTGCAGAACTCAGAATCCCGCACCCGCTGGCATCGCCGATTTAATACCGAAGAGAAATGGAATGAGTCCGTTAAGAATTACTATCGGCTTGTCAGTGGTATCGATGAATTACTGGGAAAAGTGCGTCAGCAACTGGAAGAATCTGGCAAGGCAGATAATAGCATCATTGTCTTCTCTTCCGACCATGGGTTTTACCTGGGAGAACGCGGTCTGGCCGGAAAATGGTTTATACATGAGGAATCGATTCGCATTCCCATGATCATTTTCGATCCGAGACAACCCGACAGTGAACGAGGTCAGGTTCATGACGAAATGGTACTCAGCATTGATGTCGCACCGACGATTATGGATCTCGCTGGAGTCGATGCTCCCGCAACCGTACAAGGCCGCAGTCTGATTCCGATTACGAAACAGGAAAAAGTTGATTGGCGGCACGAGTTTCTTTATGAGCATCGCTTCGCCCACCATGCGATTCCGAAATCTGAAGGCGTTCGTACTGAAGATTGGAAATATGTCCGCTATATTGAAACTGAACCAGTCCACGAGGAGCTCTACAACCTGAAACAGGATCCTCTGGAAGTTAATAACCTCGTTAACAACCCGGAATCTCAGGCAGACCTCAACACGATGCGTGATAAGCTGAAGAAACTTGACAAGGAATTGCAATAGTCGCCTGCCCAGGTTGCTCTAAGCTGAGAAACAGAGGGCATACCTGATTCCCACTCCGTAATAAGATTCACTTCAACCGACCAGCGCCGGAAGGATACTCACATGGCGGATCACATACTTGCCCTCGACCAGGGGACGACCTCGAGTCGGGCGATTATTTTCGATGGCGAATGCAACGCCATCGCCAAGGCTCAACGGGAATTTAAGCAAATCTATCCGTCGCCAGGTCATGTCGAACATGATCCTCTGGAGATCTGGGGGACGCAACTTGCCGCGGCGCAGGAAGTACTGCAGCAGTCCAAGCTCGCCCCAGAAGATATTGCCGGAATTGGAATCACCAATCAGCGCGAGACGGTCGTCATCTGGGATAAAAAAACAGGACAGCCTGTTCACAACGCGATTGTCTGGCAAAGCCGGATCACGTCGTCGATCTGTGATCGCCTGAAGGCGGACGGGCTCACGGATTTGGTTCAGCAGAAAACAGGATTGATTATCGATGCCTATTTCTCAGGCACCAAAATACAATACATCCTAGACAAGGTTCCCGGTTTACGTGAACGGGCAAACAAAGGGGAAGTCCTATGCGGGACGATCGATACCTTTCTGCTTTGGAACCTCTCAGGAGGAAAACTGCATGTCACAGACCCGACCAACGCCTGTCGCACCATGTTGTTCAACATCCATACCCTCGACTGGGATGAAGAACTCCTCAAGATTTTAAATATTCCCCGAGAAATTCTTCCGGAAGTGCAACCGACCAGTTTCGTCTACGGAGATACGAATTCGCAGCTGTTTGGTAAGTCGATTCCAGTAGCGGCCATGGTGGGTGACCAACAAGGGGCGACATTCGGGCAGTGTTGTTTTGAAAAAGGAACTGCCAAGAACACCTACGGCACCGGTTGCTTTATGTTGCTCAATACTGGCTCTGAACCAGTGAAATCAAACAATGGTCTGTTAACCACGGTCGCATGGCAACTGGGCGATAAGGTAACCTACTGCCTGGAAGGCTCCATCTTCATTGCGGGCGCCGTTGTTCAATGGCTTCGCGATGAAATGCAATTCTTCACTGACTCAGCCGAGATCGAAAAACTGGCGGCAGAGGCCAAGGATACCGGGGGGGTCTATCTTGTCCCCGCCTTCGTCGGTTTGGGGGCGCCGTACTGGGATCAGGATGCCCGCGGAACCATCACCGGAATCACCCGAGGCACCAATCGCTCACATCTGGCCCGTGCCGCATTGGAGTCAATGGCCTATCAAACTGCCGACGTCCTCACTGCCATGACCAGTGACAGCGGCATCGATCTCAAGTTCCTGAAAGTCGATGGAGGAGCCTGTGCCAACGATATGCTGATGCAGTTCCAGGCAGACATCTTAGGCGTTTCCGTGGAACGACCTCAGATCCTGGAATCGACTGCTCTTGGGGCCGCTTTCCTCGCCGGCTTGGCAACAGGTGTATGGAAAGATATGGACACCATCGCTTCCAGCTGGGCTCTCGACAAAGAGTTCGTACCGAGCATGACAGAGGACAACCGGGATAAATTGTATTCAGGTTGGAAAGAGGCCGTCCGGAGGACACTCTCCGCCACCTAAAACCAGCGATCTATGGTTCGATTTCTCTCGGAACCGCTACGGTGGCAGGTCGGGATGGGCATAATCAGATTTTCCTGATAGAATCCCGCCCGCTACCATTGCGCTCTCTACCGCCTGTATCCTGAGATTCGGGCGTACAAAGAGAAGCAACATAACCTCTTATTTCACAAACAGTTGCACCCTCAATACGTGAGCGAAGGATCGCCCGTTTTGGAAGCTGGATATCGAGTTAAACTGGACCTCTACAGCGGGCCACTGGAGCTGCTGCTCTATCTCGTGCGCCGAAATGAGGTCGATATTCTCGAATTGCCCATCGCGGCCATCACCAACCAGTTCCTTGAGTATCTCGAAGTCCTGATCATGATTGACATCGACGAAATCGGTGAATTTCTGGTCACGGCCAGCACGATCATCGAGCTCAAAAGTCGACAGGTCCTCCCCCGCCCGGAAGAAGAGGTGGAAGAAGAGGAAACAGAGCTCGAACACGAAATGAGCAGCGCTCTAGTCGCGCGACTCCTGGAATACAAACGGTTCAAAGATGCTTCCCAGCTGCTCCAGGAAAAGGCCGCCATCTGGCAGGAACGGTATTCCCGTCTCCATAGCGAACGCCCCCGCCGAGGCCGCAAACCTTCCGATGACCTGATTAAAGAAGTCGAACTGTGGGATTTGGTCTCCGCGCTGTCACGTCTGCTCCGGGTTAAACAGGTCGACACCAAGGGAAAGATCAAATACGACGACACGCCGATCTCTGTCTTCATGCAACGCATCCGCGATCAGGTCATTGAAGCGGGCGAAATGAAGTTCAGCGACTTCTTCGAAGGAATCAAAGACCGCTCCCGCATCACGGGGATCTTTCTCGCGATTCTGGAACTACTTCGACATCATCAGTTTCGTGCTCGGCAATCTCTGGAATACGGTGATATTACAATTCTTCCTCCGCTGGAAGGTTCTGCAGTTCTGGATGCTCCTCTCGAATCGAGCTTCGAGGAACCGGTGGCCAAAGAAGAGACCGACAACGAAATATCAGACGACGACGAAGCCGACGATACGGCCGCATGAAGTGGTGTTGAGAGTCCAGCAAGCACTTTCAAGATGCCCTTAAATCACATGCCCTGAGAATTATGCCTATTTTCGGTTATATTTTCTACATCTCCCGAGATTATTATTTTGAGAACTTTGTTTTGGAGTAACATCTGTTCTCTTCATAATAAATACTTGCACGAGTGGAGTGAAGATGAACAGCCAGCAAACCCCCTCTTCAGAATCAGCTACAATGGAGACAGCTACTGAAGATAAGAAAAAACGCCCATGGGTTACAGCCCTGGCATGTGCCATTTGCAGTCTATGTTTTTTCAGTCTCTTTCCCAAAACAGAAATGGAGAAATGGCAGGCTCTTGTTGATGCAGGATTGCTTTCAATGAACGTCTTCTGGAATGGAGAATTCTGGGTACTAATCACCTCAACCTTCATCCATTTTGCCCTCTGGCATTTTGCTTTCAATATTTACTGGCTCTGGGTCCTGGGCAGCCGCATGGAGTTGGTCATAGGGTCTCTTCCCTTTCTCGGTTTCTATCTCGCCGCCGCTTGGATCAGCACTTCGTTGCAGATGACCGGTTCGGGCGAAACTGGAATTGGTTTCTCCGGAGTCGGTTATGCAATGTTCGGATTCATGTGGCCCACCCGACATCACTACCCCACTTTCAAGGAAGTTTTAACACCCAGTATCATTAGATTATTCGTCTCTTTTATGATTGGCTGTATCTTCGTCACCTATCTGAATCTTTACAACATTGGCAACGTTGCACACGTATCCGGTTTCCTGTTCGGAGGTGCTATCGCTGGATTCTTCGTGCTGAAGTTTAAGAGGTCGCTCCAGCTCACCGGAATTATCGCTCTCGGTCTTTTTTCAATGGTCCCGCTCTTTTGGCGCACAATAAATGCATCTTCAATGAAATCCGAAGCTTATCAGGCACATGTGGCGGAGGACTATGAGCGGGCTATCGAATGCTATAGTGAGCTCATCGAGTTAGAACCGGATAATGCCTGGGCGCATATCAATCGCAGCGATGCTTATCTCGCCTTGGGCCAATACGAAAAAGCTGAAGCTGATTCAGAGCAAGCCCATAAAATCGATCCAGACATTGAAGAGACATTACAGCAATGACATTGGCGATCCAGTTTGTTCTTTAAAACAAACTGACCTCTTCCGATTTACAGATTCTTCAGGAAGAAATCCGTGAAGTTCCGATACATGATGCCATCGATGTCCTCTTTTGAGTAACCTCGTTTTTCGAGGATAGCGGCCATATTGCCCAAGTCGTGGATTGTGTCCAGATCGGAGGGGCATTGTTCTTTACCGAAGCCCCCATCAAGATCGGTTCCCAAACCGGAATGTTTAGTCGTGCCAAGTAACTGGCAGACGTAGTCGATATGGTCAGCGACGTTTTCCATCGTCACCATGGAAGGTTCGGAGACACCGATTTTCCAGTCGGTGTGCAACATCCAGTTGTCCATCGCCGCCCCAATCATACCACCCCGTTCGGCAACGGCTTTGAATTGCTCGTCCGTGAACTGACGATCGCGAGGCACGAGAGTACGCGAGTTTTGATGGCTGGCGATGAGCGGGCCTTCATAAACGTCGAGCGCTTCCCAGAAGGATTGATCGGCGAGGTGCGTCGTATCCAGCAACATACCGCATTCGTTCATCGCCTGAAGCAACTCTTTTCCGCCCGGCTTCAGTCCCCCTTCCGAACCTGTTCCGAAACAATAAGGAGCCTCACCGTAGTGCCCGGGCCCTAACAGACGGAGCCCTTCGGCGTACCATTCATGAATCTGTTCCGGGTAGAGGATGGGGGGGCTGCCTTCCATGCTGAGAATGAATCCGACGGGAGTTGATTCCGTCGGGCCAGCTTCCCATTCTTCGACGTGTCTTTTCAATGTCGCCGCATCCGGAATCTCGCGGATGACTCCCCGTTTTTCCATCGCACGATAGTAGGCAAGCTGTCCCATCGCCGCGCCGTAGGCCGCTTCGCGACTCTGGTAATGTGACAGAGCGCCATCCTTACGATGAAGCCGTGGAAGCAAGGTTGAGATCGTCAGTCCGACTCCAGCTTCCTTAAGTGCGGGCCAGGTGATCGTCGGTTCGCCTGGAACGATGTCTTTGAACTGAGCCTCAAACTGGCGCAGTTCCTGCACAGACAACATTAAATCGCGGTTCCATTCAACCGCGTTCCAGGCCATATCCAGGTGAGCATCAAAGATCAACATGCAATGATTTTCTATTATGATAGAAGAAAGTACGGGAGCGACGATCCTAATGAGAACCCATCATGCAGGGTCCGATCCGTTTTGACAAGCGATCCACCGTCCAGAGAATTGAATGCCTCATTTTTCAATCGAGTCTGGACAGACATCTCTCATTATTTGAGTGGAACAACATCTTGGAGTCAGCTCCAACCTTCAGAAATCATCGGGGACGGGGCATTTTTGTATGTCTAACCAGAAATCACGTGACGCTAGTTGTGTTTCCAGGTCGGCTAATTTTCTGACTAACCTCGTCTTGGGTGCCCCGGTTAGCTCGTCTAACCGGGCCGCTGTGGGCTTTCTTTCCTCAGGATGTTGAGCGGGGAATCTTTTATCGTTCAAACCAGTATGGCGACGTGGCTTGAAGTTGTGGCTTAGAGCAGCAGGCGTAACCTTTATGTATAATCGCACTGCTAGACGAGCTAGCCGTGTCACCCGTATTTTATGATTTCTCAACGGGAATGCATTCTCTCAACGGGAAGACATTCATTGGTGCACGAGCAAAGGCACTCGGCTATTTGTCTAATCAACCTCGTCTCGGGTGCCCCGGTTAGCTCGTCTAACCGGGCCGCTGTGGGTTCTCTTTCCTCTGGATGTTGAACGGGGAATTTTTAATCGTTCAAACCAGTATGACGACGTGGCTTGAAGTTGTGGCTTAGAGCAGCAGGCGTAACCTTCATGTATAATCGCACGGCTAGACGAGCTAGCCGTGGCCCCGTATTTCGTGATTTCTCAATGGGGATCCATTCTCTCAACGGAATGACATTCATAGGCTCACGAGAATACGGAAGCGGCCCCAATCAAGCGGCGGCAGATTCAGGACCGATTTCTCGAGTCGTGTCTCCGTCTCGAGCTTTGAGATCAAACAGGTCGAAGATTTCGCCCGCGTTCAGCCCCATTGATGATTCGGTGTTCCCCTCTGCTCCCAGGATGGAAATGAAGAGGTCGCGTTTCTCCTGCAACGTCCGATCGATCTTTTCTTCAATCGTGTTATTGCAAACAAACTTGGTCACGACGACGGGGTTCTTCTGTCCGATTCTGTGAGCCCTATTGATGGCCTGGTCCTCAATCGCCGGATTCCACCAGCGGTCATACAGGAAGACGTAACCCGCGAACTGTAAGTTCAGCCCCACTGCTCCCGTTCCGTAACTCATCAGGATAAGATGAGCATCAGGATCCTCTTTGAACTTTGCCAGAATCGGTTCCCGCTTTTTCGTCGGAACTCCCCCATGATAAATCAGCGGGTTGAATTCCTGGGTACGGTCTGCAATCCAGTCAAGCGTTTTTGTCCATTGGCTGAATAGAATCGCTTTACCTCCACTCGCGGCGATCTCTTCCATGTCCGCTTTCAGACGGTCCAGTTTCGCACTCTCGTTAGTGACAGGATCGAAGTTGGCTATTTGTTTCAATCGGAGCACTAGTTCAAAAACATGCTGCACCGTGATTGAATCACCCAGATCGTTCAATTGAACAATGCCTTCTTTTTCAGCGACTTTATAGGCGTGCAGCTGAGCCCCTTCCAGGTCCAACCAGGCAGGTCGATCAAGTCGGGGAGGCATATCCAGAACAAGGTCTTTACATCGTCGCAGGATATACTCATCCGATAACTTGGAAAGTTGCCGAATATCGGGTGTTCCGCGTGGCGGAATGACTTCCATGAATTCGAACAGGGAAGCCAACTCTTCCGCCCGGTTTTCAATGGGGGTACCTGTTAAAGCCCAACTCCGTTTACGATTTACAGATCGGGCTACGACAGCTGTTCGGGACTCTCTGTTTTTAATTCGCTGCGCTTCATCCAGCACGAGTAGGTCAAATTTAGGGGAGACGCCTTCTTCTTCCATCTCTTCAAAATCGCGCGCCATCGCCTCATAATTGGCTAGATAAATTCCCGGTTTGTCCATCTCCCAGATCATTCGTCTGCGGGCAGTCTCGCCCATGACGGTGGTAATCGGCAGTTCTTCCGCCCAAGTTGCGAACTCTCGTTGCCAGTTCGGAATCAGTGGCTTGGGACAAATAAGCAGCACCTTGCTGATCTGTCCGCTTCGCAGGAGCAAACGCATTGCTGTGATCGTCTGCATCGTTTTTCCAAGGCCCATCTCATCCGCGAGCAAAGCAGACTTCCGTGAGAAGAGCCAGGCGATTCCTTCGTACTGATAATCGAACGGCTCGAACGGCATCACCAGCTCTTGACCATTGAGCCAGTTTTCGATGGGAGGCTGTAATAGATAGAACAACCGATCCTGAATCGATAACGCGTCGGACGGTGGTTTCAGTCGAGTCTGCTTCTTCTTTTGATCGGCTCCTGCAGCAATCTCCTCGGGAGCTTTGAGCGACCGCAGTCTCCCTTTATCTTTCGATTCCGACTCTGGTTTGGCAGGGACGAATTCGATTCCCTCAGGAAAAACCAGCTTGAAAGTCGGTAGTTTGGGAACATGAGGTTTCCACCGGCTGTTCACTTCGACATTTGTCACCAGGTCCGCCGAAATGATTTCCATTCGTGGCTGACGCGTCAAAGCGCCGTTGATCCCGGAGAGAAAGATATCCACCGGCATTTCCAACTCGGACAACTGCACCGCAGGCGCAGGAAACGTTTCCGCAAGTCTGGCTCGCAGATCACGATTGGCTTCGGAGTCGACACTTGAGGCAGGGACTGTCGAGAGACCGGGACTGGTCGTCGAAATCGTAGGGAAGGATTGTGTGGCAGGCTGTTCGGTCATCGGATTTTTTCTGGCATCAGATGCTGACTTGTAGGCAGATCAATACGTCAGGCGGCTCGATGTGTGACTCAGGCACGCTGTTTCACTTGTTGCAGAGCTTCCTGCAATGCCTGTTTTACCCGCTCAAAAGGTTCAAATAAATCGGTCTCGTGCGAAACCAGGTTCCCCAGTTCATACAGGACATCACGGTCAGTGGGGTGCCGTTCGTGGAAACTGATTTTCTGAAGTCCTAATGGCAAACTATCTGGCCCTGCGTTTGCCTCTTCCTGCAAAAACCCAATTGGCCGATCGACATGATCGCGAAGTCCCAGCACGCGTTCGTCGTCTGTCAGCACCAAATCCGGTTTGACGCCGATTTTCTCAATTAACGTTTTTCCAATCAACTCGTTATACAGGTAAGGAACCAGAGTCGGTCCGAAGAGTACTTCCTGGGTGTGGTTCGGGCGAACGGGAGCAGTACACTGAAATTCCAGTGGACGTCCAAAATGATTCGTCACCAGCAGTCCACCCACATATCCGCGGTCTTTAACTTCGACTGCTGACAGGAATCCAAGATGAAGTTGCTTTTTCGTACCACCCGCCGGCATGCAATTTTTCCTTATCCGTGCAGCCCGCAGGCTACTTGTCATTCATATCAGTTCATCATTCAGGTTTTTGCACGAGACAATAGTGGTATCGACCAGACCTAATCCGATCCATCATCGTGGTCTATCCGAAATTGCCTTTATGCTCTGGTCTCATCGACCTTCAGAACCCGTAACTTGAATACTGTTGTTTAAGTTTCCTTGACGCTTACAACAGTAATTCTTGACCAGTTCCCGTTCAGGGTTGAATCTATAAGTCATTTTAGGACAATAGGTTGAGCTGCATTATCAATGGTGGAACTGCTACGCATTTGTAAACCTGTTTGCTGTGAATCTGCGTAAAACAGGAAAACTTTGCAGCCATTATGATGGTTCCCTTTTTAAAAATGGGCAGCCGTTTACTTTTAAGATAAAGCCATTGAATCAAAACAAGCTTATCTGATGATTTTCCTTCCTGATTCGTCCCGTCCGTTTCCAGTTTAACTCCACCAATGAGTTCCATTGATGCCAGACTTCCCCTTATTAAACGCGAACCGCGACGAACTGACCTCTCATCAGATAGAGCGATTTCGCAAGTTGCTGGACAGCGTCTTGCCGGGCAACTCGTTCTGGCTAAAGAAAATCATCGAGGCGGGTTGGAAACCAGAGCAATTCCAGACACTGGAGGATCTCAAGAGTTTTCCGCTGACGACCAAACAGGAACTCGTGGCCGACCAGTTAGACAACGGTCCGTATGGATCGAACCTGACCTACCCCATTGAAAAGTATTCCCGGCTACATCAAACATCGGGGACGACGGGGAAACCAATGCGCTGGTTGGATACCCCCGACAGCTGGAACTGGTTGATGCAATGTTGGGCACAGATTTTTGAACTGATTGGCTTAAGAGACGAAGACCGATTTTACTTCCCGTTTTCCTTCGGGCCCTTCCTCGGGTTCTGGGCTGCATTCGATGGTGCGAATCGATTCGGTAACCTCTGCATCTCGGGAGGGGGCATCAGCAGCGAAGCTCGTTTGCGAATGATGCTTGAGCATGAAGCAACTTTAATCTGCTGCACACCGACCTATGGAATGCGGTTAATTGAAATCGCCGAAGCGGAAGGTATTGATATCAAAAACTCTGCCGTGCGTGGTCTCATTGTCGCCGGAGAACCGGGGGGTTGTATTCCTGCGATTCGAGAGCGGCTGACCGAGGGTTGGAACGCGCGGGTCTTCGACCATTGGGGCATGACTGAAATCGGTGCACTCGCCGTCGAAGAAGCAGACTGCCCTGATACACTCACGATGCTCGAAACCGAATGCATTGTCGAGATCCTCGATCCCCAAACGCTTGAGCCTGTGCCACCGGGTAAACCGGGCGAATTGATCATTACAAATCTGGGCCGTTACGGTTCCCCACTCATTCGGTATCGAACGGGGGATATCGTCGAAGTCGAGACGAATGCCCATCCTCACGGTCGATCTCTCATGCGTCTAAAGCAGGGGATTCAGGGCCGTACGGACGACATGATTACGATCCGCGGCAATAACTTTTATCCCTCGGCAGTTGAAGCGATCCTGCGAGAGTTCGCTGATCTTGTGGAATACAGACTGGTATTAATTACAGTCAAATCCATGGGCCATCTGAAAATCGAAGCCGAATTAAAACCTAACCTGAGTACAAAAGAGCAAGAACACATCAAGTCGACGATGTCGGAGGCACTACGACTTCGCTTGAACTTCTCTCCCGAACTGGTTCTCGCCACTCCTGAGTCACTCCCCCGATTTGAAATGAAGGGGAGAAGATTGGTGAGAGAAACAGAGTAAGATGATGCTGTACCCCTCTGATTGATGCTTCCTGTGGAACATCGCTCCAGAGTCAACTGATGACTTATATTGGAAGTTGCAATTGGTTGTATTGTATACAGGGGACCGGTATCCTTGCTGATGAAAAGCGGACTTCCCCATCTTCACCAAGCAGTTCTATAAGTAGAAATCCTACACCTGGTAATCCACTCCAGCGAATCGCAACTCTGATTCAAAGAAAATACGAGTCAGAGAAATCATAAGAAGGAATACAATCCATGGACACAACGAACGGCAAGTTAAATCGTAAATTGAATATGGCTCTGATCGGTGGTGGTGCAGGGTCCTTTATTGGCCGCGTCCATGCGACTGCGGCTGTCCTTGATAACCGGGCTGCTCTGGTCGCGGGGGCACTGTCTTCCAATCCGGAGAGAGCCAAAGCGTCGGCTCCTTCTTACGACATCAAAGAAAATCGCGCGTATACTTCTATCGACGAGTTGATCGCCAAGGAAAGTAAACTTCCCGAAGGGGAACGAGTCGATTTTGTCTCCGTCGCCACTCCCAACTTCACCCACTTCGAACTTGCAAAAAAAGCCGTAGAAGCGGGATTCAATGTCATCTGTGACAAACCGATGACATTTGACCTGGATCAGGCGGAAGACCTGCTCAAAACAGTGGAAGCTTCTGGCGTCGTTTTTGCGGTCTCGCACAACTACACTGGTTACCCTCTCGTCCGTCAGGCGCGTGAGATGATTCTCTCGGGTGAACTCGGTGAGATTCAGGCGATTCGCTCGAACTACATCCAAGGCTGGCTGCGAAGCCGCCTCGAAGAAGAGGACCAGAAACAGGCTGCCTGGCGAACTGACCCGAAGAAATCGGGAGCCGCAGGTGCCTTTGGTGACATTGCGACCCACGCTTACAACCTGGGTCGTTATATGACTGGCCTGTTACCGGAAGAGATTTCCTGCAACTTGAAGGTCTTCGTCCCCGGTCGTCAACTCGACGACTACGGCCATGCGGTCGTCCGTTTTGAAAACGGAGCACTGGGAACTGTCACAGCCAGTCAGATTTCCCATGGTCGTGAAAATGATCTGTTCATCGAAATCGACGGGACTAAAGGAGCCATTCAGTGGCGACAAGAAGAACCGAATCAGATGATCGTTCGTTGTAATGGCGAGCCTCACAAAATATACACTCGTGATCCGAATGCTTCCTTTATGAATGGTATGGGGGCCGCCGCCTGTCGCTTGCCTGCAGGTCACCCGGAAGCTTTCTTTGAAGCCTTCGGTAATGTCTATCGTTCGGCATACGATGCAATGGTTGCCCGCGCAACTGGCGAATCGTTCGAGAAAAAAGAGACCATTTATCCAAACGTGTACGATGGCGTCGAAGGGATGTACTTCATCCAGCAGTGTGTTGCCAGCTCATCCGAGAATGGTGCCTGGTTGCCAATGAAGCATCCTGCTGCCCGTCGATAAGGGATTGCTTACACAAAAGGTACTGGCGTCCTCTCCGCTTCCCCTCTTATCTTGATCGTGTGCGAACCCTATGAAATCGTTATTGAATCTTCCGCTGCATTATCAAATTTTAATCGCACTGATCGTTGGCTCACTTCTGGGTATCGCCTTCAAACCACCCGTGGTGACGCCGCAGAATATTGTCGGAACAGTTCAAATCGAGAACGGTGACTTTGTCCTCTCTGAAACTGGTGACGGAGGAAAAACTTACTTTCAAACGACGATCAAAGCGACACCGGATGATCCGGACAAACAGATGGGAGAGTTGGAACGCCGATTCGACGCTGTAGCGGAAGTCATCAAAGCGGCTCCCGGACAATCCGAATACACGTACACGATCTCGGATCCTTCCGTTCAACTGATTTCGGAACGGAACAGCATCACTATCCGTTACGTGCGAGAGCAAGAGGGCAAACAGGCGATCTCTTCCATCAAGGCGGCTTCCCGTGATACTTTAATAAAGGAACATCCCGCCTGGGTCAGTTTCTACGATGAACAGAGTCAGGACTGGCGACACATCCTCGTGTTGGGGGCGAAAGCCCTTGGTGATATTTTCCTGTCGCTGCTCAAAATGGTAACCATTCCACTGATTGTAACCTCATTAATTTCGGGGATTACTGGTCTCGGTTCGAGTTCACAATTCGGCCGCATGTTCGGTCGTACTTTATTGTATTACCTCTGTACTTCAGTACTGGCGATCACCACCGGATTGATCATGGTTAATCTGATTCAACCAGGAGTAGGAGCGATTTTGCCCGGAGGTGGTGAAATTGTCGCCGGAGAAAACGAATCGCTGGCGGGTGTTTTCCTGGGTCTTGTGGATAAATTGATTCCGACCAACATCGTAGAAGCCCTGGCGAATGCCGATTTTCTATCCATCATTTTCTTCAGTATTCTGTTTGGTATCTTCACAATCTATGCGGGTGGAAAAACAGCCGAGTTCATCACAAAAATGGCAAATTCTGGCTTTGAAGTGATGATGCGAATGACCATGGGGATCATTCATCTGGCCCCACTTGGAGTGCTCGCCTTCATGTATTACGCCACGGCCACACAAGGCCTGGATATCTTTATCACGTTAAGCTGGTATATGCTGGCTGTCTTTATGGCATTGCTGTTTCACGCCGCTGTGGTTCTTCCCCTGATTCTCAAATTCGTGGCAAAGACCTCTCCGCTCGCCTTTGCGAAAGCAATGAGCCCTGCCCTGATGACGGCCTTCTCTACTGCCTCTTCTAATGCCACCCTTCCGTTAACGATCACCAGCGTGGAACAACGGGGCAAAGTCTCAAACAAGGTCAGTTCATTCGTACTTCCTTTGGGAGCCACGATCAACATGGATGGAACCGCCCTGTATGAGGCAGTGGCTGTTCTCTTTATCGCACAGGCGACGCCCGGAATTGATCTGATAATCATGGATCAGATTCTGGTGGCAGTGACCGCCCTGCTCGCCAGTGTGGGAGCAGCGGGAATCCCACATGCGGGACTTGTGATGATGGCAATTGTGTTGCAGGCAGTCGGTTTACCGCTGGAAGCACAGGGAATCATCATTGCCGTCGACCGCGTTCTCGACATGTGCCGCACGACAGTTAATGTCTGGAGCGACTCCTGTGGTTGTGCCGTGATCGACCGCTTTGAATCCGGAACTACCGGTTCTACCGATGAGGTTCTCATCGCTGGTGAAGGTTAATTTGCGGGTTGGGAAAAGTCTCCGTTTAAGCTGTACCACTTGTAGAGCTTAACTCGCAGGGACTCGCGATATCCCCGACGCGATGTTTGTCCAGACTCGCCTTCCTACGGCAACGAGTCGATATCGAATCTGTACCGCGGTCATTCCGTAAGGAACTCGCAACTTCTTCGCGCGCTATCTTTGCCCGCGAAACTTGTACAGTTTTCGCTCGCCTTTACGCATCCGTTCCGGATCAATCGTTCGCAGGGCACCATCATTATGAATCATGGATTAAAAATTAGCACAGCTTCTGTACCTCAACGTCAGTGGCTCGACCCTGACTTTCTCGCCTGGATCCAATCCAATTGCAGCGAATTGCGAAAGATCACTGGATGGCCGGTGCACTTTGTGCCCTCTCAACAGAATTCAACTGAAAAAGAGCCTCAGGCTCCCGTTCAGGAACATTGCTGGGTGACGGAAGTCAACGACGGTGAAACTCGTGTAGGACATCTTCGCGTCGATTTACCCGACATCGATCCGCCAGAATGTTCTTTCCAAACCATGCGTGAAATGGTCGAACTGACCAGCAAGCTACTCAGCGCCTGCTCCGTTCGTCAGCGGCTTTCGGTCACCTACGCTCAGGAACTGTCGACGCTCGTGTCGCTCGATTTCACCTGCTCTACGGAAATGAATCTGATCGACCGACTAAGCAGCATTCTCGATGTTGCCATTGAACTATCCGGTTACAAAGAGGCCGGGTTCTATTTACTTGAACCTGAAAACAGCTGCCTCAAACTTCGCGTGCGTACGTCTCGGGCGAGTTTTAGAATTCCTCAGACTCAGCGGGAATTAACTGTCGACTCCGCCGATGTGGAAATCTTCTCCCAGGGTTCCCTTCTGGTGCGGCGCAATCAGGAGAGCGAGTATGAAGAGTCTCTTCCGCATGATGCGGCCGTCGGATTCGGTCTGGTTGTGAAATCGGAGACGGGACCGCTGGGGACTGTCTGGTTCTGGGATCGTCGCGACAAAGTTCCAACGGAACGCGAAATCCACGTGCTGCAATCAATCTCAACTCAGATCGCACAAATGCTGGAGAAGGTGGTGCTCATGAAAGAGAGCGCCGTCCAGCGTCGCATGCAGCATGACCTGATTCAAGCTTCCGCCTGTCAACCGGAACAGATTGTTCAGTATCAACCGGAGAACGGCCTCTGGGAAGCTGCCGGAATATGCACAAGTCGTTTTGAACTCGGCGGCGACGTCTTCGAATTGATCGCTCTAGACGAGCATCACACTTTGATTGCTGTCGGAGATGCCTCGGGTGACAGTGTTCCCGCCGCGATGATCATGTCGACCGTCCGAGGTGCGCTGCGTTCTCTTGCCAGTTCTCCCATTGAAGAGCTAATGGACCCGGCTGCGATTATGTATCGAGTCAATAACGTGTTGTGTGAACTGACACCCTCCCATCAGTTCATGAGCATGCTTATTGGAATTCTCGATACTTCTGAGAATTGCTTTCGATATTCCAACGCGGGACATCCCACGCCATTTTATTCACGCGATTGTGAAGTAGAAGCGTTACAGTCGCATGGAGTTCTGCTGGGAGTGATGGAAGATGCTGAGTATGACTACTCTGAACTTAGCCTTCGTCCGCAGAGCCTTCTTGTCTTCTACAGTGACGGCATCAGCGAAGCGATGAATGATCGAAAAAAGTTATTTCATTCCGAGGGAATCGTTCGTGGTCTCAAAGGCTGTCTTCTCGGTACTGCCCAGGAAGTCTTTGAAGAAATCTGGGCGAATATGGAAGGACACAGCCAGGGAGCGGACGAACCGGATGACCGCACACTGGTGATTCTGAGAATGCTATCCGACAGCGAGTAAACACGAACGACCATCGTAAGCGAAGCTTATTCCCAGTCGTCGATGATTTCCTGCAGATCGCCGTTATGCTCTTCCTCCATATTCACGACGGCCGTATTCATGATAGCCGTATTCATGATAGCCGTATTCATGATAGCCGTATTCATGATAGCTGTATCAATACGTTCCGCCACTGGTGGTGAATGAGGTCTCTGCTCCGCTGAGGCGGGGGCGACTGCGATCGGTTGTGCCTTGACCTGCATTTCACGAACGACAGGCGATGCACTGATACGACTCGGTTGAGCGCGTTCCATCACAGGTGCTGAGGAGGTTTCATCCTGATTTGAATCGGTGAATCGAGGCAAACCGAGGCGTTCTCGTTCGCGACGAGTAACCAGACGATTTACCTTTTGCTTCAGCTCTTCTTTGCTGAAACTGGTTTTGATGACGTAGTCGTTCGCACCTTCTTTGATCGCAGAAAGCACGGTTTCGCGACTGGCGTCGGACGTCAGCATAATAACGCTCGTGTACTGTAAAGAGGCATGGCTGCGAAACGCTTTGAGCGTCTTGATTCCATCCCACTGAGGCATTTGGATATCGACGATCGCGATATCGGGCGGATATTCGACCGCCTTATAAAAGCCATCCGCGCCATCACTCGCCACAGAGACGAGATAATCGGTGCGCAACAATGAGACCAACAAACTCCTGAAGAGCGGGTCATCATCGATGATGAGAACTTTATGACGTTTGGCAATCGGCTGCATGGGGATTGTCGCTTCGATTTGACAAATCAGAAAAAAACTGCGACGGGAAAAACTCCAATTCTTCCCGGAACTCCTGGTGCCTTTATATTAAGACACCCGTTCAACTTCATTAAGAAAGTCGAACGAACTGTTTAAAGTCGACAACAATTCCTGTGTTCGACTGGACAGCCGAATGCTGCCACACAATTCCAGTTCTTCATCAAGACACGATGAATGGCGGCTGATTTCTGGCTCTTTGAGTTGAGGCAGTGCTTCTAAAATCGACATTCGAAAACCCAATACGTGATAGATTAATAATTGGAGGTCGGACCCTTCTCCAAACATCGCTTTAGTAAAGCCGGAATTAGGAAAATTGGGTCTGTTAGACAGGTATGCTCAAATATAGGATGGAGAAAACGGGGAAGAGATGAAAACTTTGCCGATTTTCTTCGTATGCGAAGAGTTGCGGTCGGAGATATCCCTGACCCGTGCGAAAAGCACCACCGTTAAAATTGGTTCAATATGGGCACCATCCATGCACTTCACAACTCAGTAAGCCTCGTGCGGTCCGTTAGGTTGCAATTCCTGCGAGAGACCTTTATATGCCCCTATTCATCTCAGAATGGTGATTTCCACTCCCAATCGGTATACTGCTTTACTTTGTTCGGCGGGGATCACCCGGCGACGGGACCAGTCAAACTTCGTTGGCTGATCCTTCTGACTAATCCTTTAAACCGACCTAATCCGAACGACTAGTAAATATGGCGCTTCAATACTTTTTAGGAGTCGACCTGGGGGCCGAAAGTGGCCGCGTAATCGCGGGGCAATTCGACGGAAAACGTATTTCGTTAAACCCTCTCCACCGATTTCCGAATGGTCCCGTCAATCTCGGATCGACCCTTCGTTGGAATGTGCTGGGGCTGTGGAGTGAAATCCAGAACGGACTTCGACTCGCCGCTTCGGAATGTGGGAAAGATATCGCCTCTGTTGGCGTCGATACCTGGGGCGTCGATTATGTGCTGCTGACTAAAAACGAAGAGATCGTCGGTCAGCCATATCACTACCGCGATTCACGAAATGAAGGGGTCATGCAGGGAGCCTTTTCTACTGTTCCCCGTTCCGAGATTTATGCGCAGACTGGCCTCCAGTTCATGGAGTTCAACACACTCTATCAATTGCTAGCCTTCAAACAGGCCGAACCTGGACTTCTGAAAGAAGCGGCTCACTTCCTGATGATGCCCGACTTCCTCCACTTCTGCATGAGCGGTAGTAAAGTCGTTGAGTTCACCAACGCGACGACCACCCAATGCCTCCATGCCACTCGCAAGAACTGGGCCGATAATCTGCTGACCCGTTTCGGCCTTCCAACCGAGATTTTCCCACAAGTCGTCCAACCCGGAACGCGATTAGGGAAATTGCGTGAATCCGTCGCGAATTCGACCGGCCTCTCCCGCATCGAAGTCATCGCGCCCGCAACCCACGACACGGGAGCCGCAGTTGCCGCCGTTCCCACTCGACATACGGGCAAAGCCAACTGGGCTTATATCAGTTCGGGAACCTGGTCTTTGATGGGATTGGAACTTCCCGAAGCGATCCTCACCGAAGCCGCTCTCGCCCAGAATGTCACCAATGAAGGAGGGGTCGACGGCACCTATCGTTTATTGAAAAACATCATGGGGCTCTGGTTAATCCAAGAGTGCAAACGGAGCTTCGAACGGAAAGGAAATTCACTTGGATACGGTTCCCTAATGAATCTGGCTCGCGATGCCAAGCCGTTTCGGTCACTGGTGAACCCCGACGATCACCGTTTCCTGAAACCAACCGACATGGTGACGGAGATTAGAAACTCCTGCAAAGAGACCAGCCAGCCAGTTCCGGAAACAGAGGGTGAATTCATTCGCTGTGCCATGGAAAGTCTCGCCTTAAAGTACCGCATGGTTCTCGAAGGACTTCAGGAACTCTCCGGTGAAAAAGTAGAGGTCATTCATATTGTGGGTGGTGGTTGCCAGAATACATTACTGAACCAGATGACGGCGAATGCGTGCGGTGTTCCAGTCGTCGCGGGTCCGGTGGAAGCAACTGCCCTCGGAAACATTCTGCTCCAGGCACGCGCCCTGGGCGAAGTCGATTCCCTGAGTGATATTCGGGAAATCGTCCAAAACTCCGAGTCACTCAGCGAGTTCGAACCCGAAGATCAAACCGCCTGGAATGAAATTTACAGCCGCTTCCTGGAATTATCAGCGTGACCAATCTGAGTCGGACAGAAGCGAGCGACCAGATAAAACAGTCCGCTCTCCAGATCGGTTTCGAACTGGTGGGAATCGCTCCTGCTGTCCAACCCAGTGGATACTCACACCTCCTCGATTGGCTCGATAAAGGGTACGCCGGCGAGATGGGGTACATCGAACGTCGTCGCGAAGCTTATTCCGACCCCAGCTTTGTGCAACAACAAACACGCAGCCTTGTGGTCTGTGCCTGGAATTATCGTTCTCAGGAACCAGTTCCAACGGAACCGACAGAAGGTCGAGTTGCACGTTACGCCTGGAGCGGGATCGATTATCACGATTATTTGCGTGACAGACTTCAACAACTGGCGGAGCAGATCCGTAACACGTTGCCAGAAGCACGGACCCGCTGTGCCGTCGATACCGCCCCTTTGCTGGAACGAGATTTCGCCCGACTCGCTGGCCTCGGCTGGTTCGGTAAAAACACAATGTTAATTAACAAACGAAAAGGGAGTTGGTTACTACTCGGTGTTGTCCTTGTCGATCAGGAGTTGGCGTACGATAAACCTCACGAAACCGATCACTGCGGAACCTGCACTCGCTGCCTCGATGTTTGTCCCACCGATGCCTTCACCGAACCGGGAGAACTCGATGCCCGCAAATGTATCTCATATTTGACGATCGAACTTAAAGACTCGATTCCCACGGAATTTCGAGCACCCATGGGCGACTGGCTGTTTGGTTGCGACCTCTGTCAGGATGTCTGTCCGTGGAATAACAAGAGCCCGATATCGACGAATACGGAAGTCCAACCTCGAATCGATCTGAATCCGATCTCCGCCACGGAGTTGTTTGAACTCAGCGAATCGGATTTGAAGGCGAAATTAAAGACCAGCCCACTATTACGACCAGGCCGGGCCGGACTGCTGAGGAATGCGGCCATTGTATTGGGAAATAGCGGCGACCCGCATGTGGTTCCCGTCCTGTCTAAGGCCCTTCATAACGAAGAGACTCCGGTTATCCGGACCGCCGCTGCCTGGGCGTTGGGGGAATTGGGGGGTACGGAAGCTCGGCAAGCCCTCCAGGAGCAGTGTGAAGTGGAGGAGAATCAGGAAGTACGGAGTGAAATCGAGGAGGCAATCCGCCGTTTGCCCCGGCCACAGAAGGACGACGCAATTCCCGGTTCGAATTCGACTTCGGACTTGTGAACCGTCTTCTCGACGGGGTACACTGAAGTTCCCCATACAGACGACCGACAGGTCCATCGAGTCCTGTTCGCAGTCTGTTATCCCACCTGTAAAGTTCGTCAGTAATTCTCATCTGACGCATCGAGACACACCTGTTGTACTTCCTGTGAGGTTATTCCATGTTCGCGCTGCACCGCTCGCTATTGATTTTTTCCCTGTTGATTATTTCCCAGTTGTTTACTGGTAGCTGGGCCTATGCTCAGGAAGAGAAACCAGCTGAAGAGAAAAAAGAAACGCCTCCGCCGATCATCGTCGATCAGAATCTGAATCAGATAATCCGGAAAGAATTACGCAAGCAGGAAAGCGATCCTGCTCTAACGGAAGCCGACCTCAAGAATGTCTACATTCTGGATGCTTATAGTAGTGAGATCGCCAATCTGGCTGGCTTGGAAAAATGTACGAATCTGGCCAAGCTGGACATTCACGAAAACACAATCGTCGACATCACCGCTTTGGCGACCTTAACGAACCTGCAGTGGTTGGACCTCTCCAAAAATCAGGTTGTCGATCTGAAACCGCTGGCCGGTCTGAAAAAAATGCAGTACCTGAAGCTGACCGAGAACAAGGTCACCGCTTTGACCGGGTTGGAAGAACTGGTCAAACTCTCGGCATTAATGCTCGAAAAGAATGAAGTCACTGATATCGCTCCTCTGACGAAGTTGACGAAACTGAGTTCGCTGCAACTGGACCAGAACCAGGTTAAGGATCTTACTCCGCTCGCCGGGGTCACCGGTTTGAATTCGCTGGGTCTGGCCAACAACCAGATCGAAGATGTTTCAGCACTCAAGGCAATGACCGAACTTCGATACACCATGCTGCAGCACAACAGCATCGGAGACATTACTCCTCTTGTTGAAATGGCCGAAGCCGATGCCAACGGTCCCAAACGATTCGCTCCCTACTGGCGTTTGTATTTGAAAGGGAATCCCCTTTCCGAAGAAGCACAAACAGCGCTCATCGAACGCCTGAAAGCGATCCATGTCCGCGTCGATCTGGAACGTGACTAAAGCTAGACAGCGCAAAACATTCTACAGGTCACGTCCCTCAACTTTCGGACGTGACCTTTTTATTGGGAATGGTACAGTGGTGCTTCTCGATACCTGTCCCTGATCATCATTCCTCAGTCCCCTCATTCCGTAAGAGAATCGCTCACTCATGCGCCGTAATGTGGTCTCCCTGGAGGCAGCCGCAGAACTTGTCCTATCGGGGCAAACAGTGGTTACCGCTGGCTTCGTCGGCATCGCCTTTCCCGAAGCTATCGCCATTTCTATCGAACAACGCTTTCTCAACGAAGGCGAACCTCGTGATCTCACTCTGATGTATGGCGCGGGTCAAGGGGATGGCCGGACACGAGGCATCAACCATTTCGGCCACGAAGGCCTGGTGAAGCGAGTGATTGGTGGACATTGGGGGCTAGTCCCACGAATGGGTGAATTAGCGCTTCAGAATAAGATCGAAGCCTACAATTTCCCGCAAGGAGTCCTCATCCATCTGCTCCGCGACATCGCCGCCGGCAAACCAGGCACAATCACCCATGTCGGGCTGGATACATTCATCGATCCCGATCAAACGGGAGGGCGGATGAATCAAATCACCTCTGAACCTCTGGTTGAAAAGATTAATCTCGTGGATCGCGATTGGTTGTTTTATAAAGCGTTCCCCATCCATGTCGCCTTGATTCGCGGAACGACTGCCGATCCCCTCGGGAATATCACCATGGAACGCGAAGCGATGATGGGAGAAGTTCTCGCCGCCGCACACGCCGCCCATAACAGTGGCGGTAAAGTCATCTGCCAGGTAGAACGCCTATCCGAAGAACGAGCCGAAGCACGGGACGTTGTGGTTCCCTGCCATCTCGTCGATGCCGTTGTCGTATCGCCAGCGGAACATCATCATCAGACGTTCGCAACAGAGTTCAACCCCGCCTTCAGCGGTACCACGCACACAGACAAAATACATCATCTGGATCCTCTTCCTCTCTGTCCCCGTAAGTTGATTGCACGCCGCGCGTTTCTGGAAGTACGAAAAGAACGGGTGATCAATCTGGGTATCGGTTTACCGGAGGGAATTGCCCGGGTCGCCCAGGAGGAAGGGCTCGAAGAAGACTTACTCCAGACGATTGAATCAGGATTGATCGGTGGCACCCCCGCGGGTGGACTCGATTTTGGAGCTTCGTATTACCCGCTCGCCATGATCGATTCCGCCAGCCAGTTCGACTTCTACGATGGGGGCGGCCTCGATGCGGCCTGTCTAGGCGCCGCCGAGATTGATGCTCGGGGAAATGTGAATGTGAGTCGCTTTGGCGACCGCCTGCCGGGCGTCGGTGGATTCGTGAATATCAGTCAGAACGCAAGAAAAGTTTTGTTCTGCGGAACGTTCACTGCCGGTGGTCTGGAAGTCGAAATCGGCGAAAAATCGATCCACATTCGCAAAGAAGGAATCACTCGAAAGTTCCGGCAGGAAGTGCAGCAGATTTCCTTCAGCAGTGAGTACGCTCTCCAGCAAAACCAACAAGTCTGGTATCTGACCGAGCGGGCGATCTTCGAATTAACACTCAAAGGATTGCGGCTCGTGGAAATCGCTCCCGGAATTGATCTGGTACGGGACATTCTGGCACGAATGGATTTCAAACCGATTATTGATGATTATCAAATTATGCCAGAGATCATTTTCGCTCCGGGCAAGATGAACATTGGCTGCCGATGCTAACGGTAGACCTGTTAACATGACAGCTGATGGCGTGCCGTTGGTGAAACTTAGGATCCTGGTTTCCGCATGCCGCTTTTCATCAGTAACCAACCGAAGACCAAGATCGCAAACAGCGCGATGGTGTATTTTACCGGAGTCAGGTGCTTCCACTGGTACATGACCATGTCGTAGTAATAGTCACCGTAGTAAGTGAACGTTTCAGCGATAGTGGACCACATAGATGACGACCTCGAAGTTGGAACTCACAGCAAAAGGCCGAGTCGGATCAGAAGAATCAGATCGGCGCGTGGTAAGAAAATTTCCCACTCTCTGGATATAGCTCACAAAGTGGACTTTGCCAAATTTGATTTTCAACGAGGCTTTATTTTCCTTCAGCCCGCTGCGGATAGAGGTTACCCTTTATAGAACCGAACCAGTTTACCCGTCTCCCGGAAATGGAATGAGCAGAAACGACGCCATGAATGATCCTGCCAATACATCCAAGGCTTCCCGCCGTCAATTTGTAAAACAGGTCTCTGCCGGAGCAGTCGCCACCCTGCTGACCGGCTCAAAATTGCTACAGGCTGCCGAGACCGTCCCGGAGAAACAGCCCAACCTGCTTTTTGTCTGTACTGATCAGCAACATTGGGAAGCGCTCGGTTGCGTGGACACCTTCTTTAAGACACCGGCGATGGACCAACTGGCCGAGGAAGGCACCCGGTTCAACGAGACCTACTGCACGACGCCGCAATGTTCCGCCAGTCGTTCCTCGTTGCTCACGGGGTTCTACCCCAGCGCTACCGGCGTTTACAATAATATGGACGCCGCAGCTGGAAACCCGCTCTCCCAGAAAACGATTGGTGCTCATCTCCAGGAAGCAGGTTATGACACAGCCTATTTCGGTAAATGGCACCTGGGCGATAATCCCACTGGCAATGCAGGATGGGATGAACGCGTCATAGATAAGTCGGACCCGAAGATTACGGAACTCGGAATCGACTACCTGAAGAGAAAACAAAACAGCGAAAAACCGTTCGCCCTCTTTTTGATGTATGTGAACCCCCATGACATCTATCATTATCAACCTGACAAAAGCAAGGTTGATGACTTACCGATTTCCTTGCCGAAGTCATGGTATGAGGACGATCTGTCGACCAAACCGAGCGTACAGAAAAGATTCATGACGCATAATCAGGGTTGGAATCTGTTCGAACGGGATCAGAAGTATTGGGAAGAATATCACGCCTACTATCGTGACGTCGTCCAACTAGTCGATACTCAGTTGGGCCAAGTTCTGAGTGCGTTGGATCAATTCAAGCTGACTTCATCCACCTGCCGGTTCTTTACCTCGGATCATGGCGACATGGATACGCACCATCGTCTCATCTACAAGGGCCCTTTCATGTACGACCAGATGGTTCGGGTCCCATTCATTGCCTCGATTCCGGAACAGCATCGTTCAACCGAGCAGCCTCAAACCAGCGACGACTTTATGATTCTGACCGATGTCGTTCCCACTCTCCTCGATTTCGCAGGTGCCTCCGTGCCCGAATGTGATGGCCAGTCGCTCAAACCATTTTTAACAGGCTCCGGAAAGATGCCTAACCGGGAAGCAGTGATCAGTCAATACTATGGGAAGCAGAACTGGGTGAACCCTATTCGCATGGTGAGAACGAAGAAGTACAAATACAATCGCTACATTGAACATGGCGAAGAACTGTACGACTTGGAACAGGATCCGCATGAGATAGTGAATCTGGCAAATGATGGAGACTACAGCGAAGTAAAACAGGAACTGTCCGCCCAGTTGGATGCTTGGATCAAGCAACATCAAGATCCGTTTGACACATTCAGTTCGAACGATTCTGCACGCCCTGATCCGGCCGAACGGCGACCGAAAGACCGGAGAACTTAGGCCCTTGGTTTCGTATGAACAGATAAGTATCGCGTGCTATTCGCTCAACGGACCATACAGCTCGGGGCGGCGGAAACGGAAGAGGTACTCGGGTTCCGCACGCGCCTGAATAAGATCATCTCGTTGAAGTTTGTAGCTTAGCAGTCCTGGTTCGTCACCCGGTTGGGTCCAAGTCGCCAGCTTCTCACCACGAGGCCCCACGATCAGCCCCCCTCCCGGAAAGTTTTGCGAGACTCCCGCACAGGTCACTTCTCCGACATAGTTACAGGCCACACCAAAGACACCGTTCTCGGCACAACGGGCCGCCAGGGCTGTCGACGCCCAAGCTTCCCATCCCGCAGGAGTACGCGGGGGAGGATCGGCCGCGAAGGGGAATAGGACGATCTCTACATTCTGAACGGCCAGTAAGCGAGTCGATTCGGGGAGCAGGGTGTCAAAACAGATATTACAGCCTATCCGGCCGAGTTCTGTCTGAACGACCGTCGGCCCTTCTCCACCGTTGTAGAACGGTGTTTCAAACATGGGAATATGCATCTTACGCCATTTGCCGCACAGCCCGTCCGGTCCAACCAGAATCTGGCTGTTGAACATCAGGTTGCCGGCATCTTCCAGTAATCCGACAGAAAACCAAAGGTCATGCGTTTTCGCCATATCGACGAGTTGGTGAACCGCAGGGCCAGGGACACTGATCGCCGATTGTCGAGCGATAGACAGTGCTTGCCGTAACCACGCTTCATGGTCGCCCGTGGGATGATTGGGAATGAACCCGGTCAACGAGAGTTCTTGGAACAGGACCAGTTCCGCTCCCGCTTGTTTGGTTTGTTTCAGCCAACGGTCGATTCGCTCCAGGTTCCCCTGGTAATCGTTCGGTTTCGTATCCACCGCAACAGCAGCGACCTGTACCTGTTCCCGCATCAATTCAGTCCTCTGATTTATCGATCAGCCGAATAATTCATCCCGACGATCAGTGTAACTATTACAAGCCGTTTACGAATTCGTTGTAATTTGAGTCCAGAGATCACCTGAAAACAGATCGATCTGGGTCGCCAGACCTTCGGCGGCAAATTCAACTCCGGAGACAAATTTACCCGGACGACTCCATTCATTCAGTTTTTCCGCTGGGAGTTCCAGAAACTGTGAGAGCAGTTGGTCGACCTGTTCTTCTAACAGTTTGAAATGCCGCGTCCACTCGGCGGCTTCTTCCAATCGGCAATCTTCGTCGCTACGCCAGCGCATGGGATGGAACAGTAAGGTCGACTGTGCAGTCACAAATCGCTTCACACAGGCGGAGAAAGGTAACAGCGCTGCCGAGGAGCACTCGCCGGTCACGACGCCAGTGGCTTCCAGTCCGCGAAGTCGAATGAGCGTGGCCAACGCAAGGCCGACGTAGACACTTCCGCCGCAAGAGTCGAAATAAATCACTCCACGACTTCGCCGGGGGACTTCGAGCAGTTTCTCCGTCAGTTCCCCTTCTTTGTCGGTCAGATCTCCCAGAATGCTGATCTCCCAATCGGGTGACGGGGTCTTGGAAAGTTTTTTCGAAAAAGGGCTGGGATAGGCCTGCAATTTGCGTTTCAAGTCGTCTCTTCCTGTTCCGGGTTGTGTGCGACTGATTGAAAGTCGTTTCTGCGTTGGATACGGAGAACAAACGAGCCTCTTCCAGGATCACCGTTCTGTATTATCACTCCAGTTCTCCACTTTTATCCAGCTTTAGACTCGACTGCAATCAAAGCTGCCCGGTACGATAGATAAAACGGGCATTCCGTCCCATTTAACGCAATTTGCCGGTGCCTTTCATCAGCCTCGAAATGCTTGTTAGCGTTGAAGATGGAACATCTGATCAATTTGGAGAAGCCGCCACGCAGCTACTCCCGTTGATCGATGACCCGAAACCCGAATCAGCACTCAGGGCCTGTTTCGGATGATTACAAAATCCGTGTGAGATAAGTATTCCCGCAAATGCGTCTCCCACCGCCAGTCGACCTGGCCCGACGCACCTTCAGTTCATTCCCGCAACCGACCTCGTCGTTGACTGGGAAACGTGAAAATTCGCAAAGGAGATTTCCACCGTGAAATGGTTTGTTTTCTGTACTCTGGCGTTTTTCGGACTCGCCGAAATGCAAAATCTGGCTGCTGCGGACGCGACTGTGCAGCTGCTTAAAAAAGATTCCACCATCCAGGTCAATATTGGCGGCCAGGAATTCACGGTGTTGCAATTCAGCGATGAATACATGAAACCTTTCTTCGCTCCTGTTCATGCTCCCAACGGAGAAATCATCACCCGATCGCTGGAAGGCATCGAAGATCATCCACACCACAAAGGTATCTGGCTGTCTCTGGACGAAGTCAACGGCCTCAATTTCTGGGGTGAAGAAGCAAAAATCCAAAACGCCGGCGTTGAAGTCGTTGTCGCGGAAGGCAATCCCGCCCAGCTGCGTTTGACTAACAACTGGTTGGGAACAGATGGCAAACCTTTGCTCGTCGAACAAACCAATGTCAAAATCTACAACAGTCGCATGATCACGTACGATACGACGTTGAAAGCGGTCGTGGAAAAAGTTGAATTCGCCGACACCAAGGAAGGAATGTTTGGAATCCGTCTGCGAGACGGCATGCGTGAAAAAGAAGAAGGACAAGTCATCAACTCCCAGGGCGCCAAGACAACGGCCAACTGCTGGGGCAAAACAGCCGACTGGGTCGACTATTTTGGACCTGTTGAAGGAAAAACGGTCGGAGTCGCTCTGTTCGACCATCCGAATAACTTCCGCCCTTCTCGCTACCATGTTCGCAACTATGGCCTGTTTACCATCAATCCCTTTGGCGAGGGAATCTACACCGATGGTGCCAATGCAGCCGCACCGGTCACCTTGATGCAAGGTAATTCGATTCGACTTCGTTACGGATTGTACGTTCACAACGGCGACACGACCGAAGGCAACGTCTCACAGGCTTATCGTCAGTATCTCGGTCTGGCCGACTGAATTCTGACTGAACCTAGATAACTCAAAGCCTGTTGGAAATTTCCGACAGGCTTTATTTTCGCCCCATTCGAAAAACCATTTTCAGTCGCCAGGCGAGTTTGAGGTATAGAAAAGGTGATTCACGCAGGAAAAACACCCGGTTCCTCTGCAGATACGGGACAGAACTCAACTGCCGGCGCTGTCAGCGTTGCGACGGGCGGGGCAGACTCTATAATACGCGTCTTGCATTCTTCCCCTCCGGTCGCGTGATGCGGCCTGTTCGACGGGGTCTTCATATGCGCTGACCGGTTCCATTTTCGAGGACCGATTCCCTCCAATCCTTGTTTTCAGGGTTATCCGACGGTGTTACGAACCAGAACTTGTGGTGAATTACGAGTTGAACAGGCAGGCGAAACCGCCACTCTTTGTGGCTGGGTAGATAGTTGGCGCGACCATGGTGGCGTTGTCTTCATCGACCTGCGCGATCGCTACGGAAAGACTCAGGTCGTCTTTCACCCGGAAGTCGGCGATGACTTTCATGAAAAATCGCGGACCTTACGCAATGAAGATGTCATCAAAGTCATCGGCACTGTTACGGAACGAGGCAAGGATGCGATTAACCCGAAAATCGAAACGGGTAAAATCGAGATCAAAGTCAGCGAACTGGAAGTGCTCAACAAAAGCCTGACTCCTCCCTTCGAACCCGGCGCAATGGAACTACCGGGTGAAGAGTTGCGTTTGAAACATCGCTTCCTTGACCTCCGTCGTCAAAACCTCCAACAGGCAATGGTTCTGCGACACAAAATCTGTCAGATCACCCGGGACTATTTCAACAACCTCGATTTCCTCGAAATCGAAACCCCCATGCTGGGACGTAGTACGCCTGAAGGTGCTCGCGACTACTTGGTTCCGAGCCGCGTGCATCCAGGTTCTTTCTACGCCCTGCCCCAATCACCTCAGATTTACAAACAGATCCTGATGATTGCGGGCTACGACCGCTATTATCAAATCGCTCGCTGTTTTCGCGACGAAGACTTGCGTGCCGATCGCCAACCCGAGTTCACCCAGATCGACCTGGAAATGGCATTCGTTGACCAGGAAGACATTCTGACTTTGGTCGACGGCCTGATGTCGGCGATGATTAAAGGCATTAAAGGTCAGGATGTCAGCCTGCCCCTGCCACGATACACTCATGCTGAAGTGATGGAAAAATACGGTAACGACAAACCGGACTTGCGATTTGGCATGGAACTCGTCGAAATCACGGCTTTAGGAGCGGAATGTGACTTTGGCGTGTTTAAGAATGTCGCTTCCTCTGGTGGACGTATCCGCGGACTGAACGCCAAAGGAGCCGCGACCAAATACAGCCGAAAGGACATCGACGGCCTGACTGCCTTCGTGGGTGATTACGGTGCCAAAGGACTTGCCTTCTTCCGCGTCAATGAAGAAGGACTCGATTCCCCCATCGCGAAGTTCTTCTCGGCCGATCATCAACAGACCATCATCAAAAGCCTGGACGCCGAACCTGGCGACCTGCTCTTCTTTGTAGCTGACAAAGGAAGCGTCACCTCCGCTGCCTTAGCTGCCCTGCGAGGACGACTGGGTAAAGAACTCGAACTATACGATCCCAACGAATTCAAATGTGCCTGGGTCGTGGACTTTCCCATGTTCCATCACAACGAAGACGAAAAACGGTGGGACGCCGAACATCACCCATTCTGCCAACCTAACGACGACGACGTCGAAAAGTTAAAATCATCCCCGGGGGAAGTACGAGCGAAAGCGTACGACCTCATTATTAACGGATATGAATCGGCAAGCGGAAGCGTTCGTATTCACAGTCCCAAGATTCAGCAGCAGATCTTCGACCTGCTCGGCATCGCCGAAGAGGAAGCCGAAGCCCGCTTTGGATTCCTCTTGGAAGCTCTCCGCTACGGGGCACCACCTCACGCTGGAGTCGCACTGGGACTGGACCGACTTGTAATGCTGTTCCTCGGACATGAAAACATCCGCGACGTCATCGCGTTCCCCAAAACGCAAAAAGCAAGCGACCTCTTGAGTGGTGCTCCGGCCGAAGTCGATGCTAAACAGCTGCGTGATCTGTTTATTAAAACTGACGTTCCGCCAATGAAATAAACGGGATAAGCGAGGCAAATTTGGCTCGCTTTCAATTTGAATATTATTCCAACAGCTATTTCGCTATCTCGGTGAAATGGCTGTTTTTTTCGTTCCCCGTCAATTCTCGCTTCATTGTCTGGCAGGAAGACTGGTCAACGGTTGCTTTTAGATTGAAGTTCTTGACAATAGAAGCGGCCCTGAAACTCCCTCGTTAGTAATAATGGCCCTTGTTTTACAGTCTTAGAAACACCGCAAATGGGTTTCAGGTTGGTTCTATATTAAGAATCTCACCTTTACTCGCAAATCTGAATAATACCTATCCCGAATGGAGTTCTCCCATGAAACGGTTTGCTGTTTTACTTGCGGCCCTCGCCCTCATTGGTTGCGCCGGTTCCGACTCTGCTGATTCCAGTGCCGACAATGGCGAAAAGACCTATCGCATTGCCGTCATTCCCAAAGGAACAACACACGAGTTCTGGAAATCGGTTCATTACGGAGCAGAACAGGCGGCCAAAGAACATGGCAACGTAGAAATTCTCTGGAAAGGCCCCCAACTGGAAAACGACCGCGAAGGCCAGATATCGGTCGTTCAGAACTTCATCGGCAATGTCGATGGAATTGTGCTCGCCCCACTCGATTCGCAAGCACTCGTGGAGTACGTGGACGAAGCCGTCGAATACAAAATCCCCGTCGTGATTTTCGACAGTGGTCTGGACGACACTTCGAATATCGTCAGCTACGTAGCGACTGATAACTACAACGGAGGTGCGATGGCCGCACGCCGGATGGGCGAACTTCTGAACGGAGAAGGAGATGTCATTCTGCTTCGCTATAACCCGGGAAGTGAGAGCACCGAGCAACGAGAAGAAGCATTTCTGGAAACACTCAAAAAAGAGTTTCCCAACGTCAATATTCTTTCATCAGATCAATACTCGGGGACGACTCCTGCCTCCTCACTCGCGAAGGCGACGCAGGTACTTGATACCTACAAGAATGAAGTCGATGGCATCTTCGCTGTATGCGAACCAAACGCCGCAGGTACATTGAAGGCCTTACAGGAACTGGAACTTGCCGGCGATGTTAAATTCATCGCATTCGATCCCAACACCGACCTGGCAAATGGCCTTAGCGATGGAACAGTTCATGGCATCGTTCTGCAGGACCCCGTCGCGATGGGCTACTTAGGAGTCAAGACTCTGCTGGACCATATCGATGGCAATGACATTGATAAACGCGTCAACACGGGTGAGTACGTTGCGACTCCTGAGAACATGAAAGAAGAAGAAATGTCGAATCTACTGGCGCCCCCTCAATTCGGTGGCGAATAAGCTTTTTCATACAAGAATAGAACGTCCTCTCTGTTGGTATGATTTTCCGCTGTTACTAATTGATCTGGTCCTGATTTTCGTGGTCCTGGTTTCTTAGTACTGTCATCGAGATGCCCATGTCCGATACGTTGTTGACGATGCGAAACATCAGCAAGCGGTTTGGTGCGACTCAAGCATTGAAAGACGTCCATTTTGACGTCAAAGCGGGGAAGATTCTGGCACTGGTAGGCGAAAATGGTGCCGGTAAAAGCACACTAATGAAAGTGCTGAGCGGAGCGCATAGTCCCGATTCGGGCGCAATGCAGTTATGCGGTAAACCGTACTCTCCTGCTGGGCCGCATGAAGCTCGACTGGCCGGCATCAGCATGATTTATCAGGAACTGAATCTGGCGCCAGATTTATCTGTTGAAGATAACATCATGCTCGGTCGCGAAGACAGTGTTGCCGGATTTCTGAGTCGATCTGAGCAGTACCCGCGCGTTCGCGACGCCCTTGCCAAGCTGGGGCACCCCGGCCTCAAACCCCACACTCTCGTTCGAGAACTTTCCATCGCAGCTCAACAGCTCGTAGAAATCGCGCGAGCACTCGTTTTCGACAGCAAAGTCGTTGTGTTCGATGAACCGACCAGTTCATTGACGCAGCACGATGTCCGACACCTTTTCAAGGTAATTAACCAGTTGAAAGAACAGGGGTTGGGGATCATTTATATTTCACACTTCTTGGAAGAAGTCCGCGAGATTGGTGATGAATACGCTGTACTCCGAGATGGAGAATCGGTCGGGAGTGGTTCGCTGGAAGGAACGAGTGAAGAGGATATTGTGCGACTGATGGTAGGCCGCGATGTGAATGAACTCTTTCCCCAGGTACCACACACGCCAGGCGAAACGGTCGTGCAGATCTCCAATCTTTCCGGAGAAAAAATCCCCCGCAAGGTGGAGCTTAATATTCGACGTGGTGAAATCCTGGGTATCTCAGGATTGGTGGGGGCCGGGCGAACCGAGTTGATCCGCTGTATGTATGGGCTTGATCCCATTCGAACTGGCCAAGTTAAAGTGAACAACATCGACGTCCGTCCGACACCGGCCAATATGATTGAACGAGGCATCGGAATTGTCTCGGAAGATCGCAAACAGGAAGGACTCGCTCAAAACTGTTCCATTAGCGACAACATCACATTCAGCAATCTGGCTCCTTATTCTTCCTTTGGATTATTGAATCTGAATAAGCGTTACCAAGCTGTCCTGAAGTGGATGCAGAAGTTACAGGTAAAAGCACATTCGCCCGAACAAATGCTGGTCGAGCTATCTGGTGGCAACCAACAGAAAGTGGCTCTGGCCCGAGTGATGCACCAGGAGGCAGACATTTTTCTATTCGACGAACCGACCCGGGGAATCGATGTGGGAACCAAATCAGAAATTTATCGCCAGATGGGCGAGCTGGCCGCGCAAGACAAAGCGATTGTCTTCGTCAGTTCCTACCTGACAGAACTGCTGGCGGTGTGTGATCGCATTGCGGTCATGTCCCGAGGACAATTACTGGAAGTTCGCCCTCGTGCGGACTGGACAGAGGAATCATTGATGAGTGTGGCGATATCGGGTGAGGCATTATGAGTTCAAATAAAACTAACCAAACATCAACAGAATATCCCAAACCGTTTCCCGCGGATACCAAACCTCCCCGCTTGAACTTCGACTTCATGAACGGGCTGGCTCAGTTTGGGGCGTTGATCGTGATCTTTATCATCTTCTCGATCGCGGAATGGTATTTCATGGGATATACCAGTTTCGCATCCGTGCGAAATGTGCGATCGATCATTTCACAAACATCAGTCGTTGCCGTGGCTGCCCTGGGGATGACAATCATTATCATCGCGGGCGGAATCGACCTGTCTGCTGGAACCGCGATTGCTTTGAGCGCGACCGTTCTGGCGTGGTGCCTCAAGTCCGATTTCTCCGCAATGATCGCTATTCCCGCAGCGATTCTAACGGGAATGTTATGTGGTGCGTTAAACGGAATCTTGATCAGCACTTTACGTGTAGTTCCGTTTATAGTCACTCTGGGTACGATGACGTTGTACCTGGGTATCGCCAAGATGGTGGCCGACGAAACGACGATCCGCCCTGACAAAGAGACACAGATTCCCGACTGGTTGGAAATATTTACCAGCATCCGAACCGACTCTCTTTATCTGGGAATGCCCAGCGGTATTTGGTTGATCATTCTGGTGGCAGCACTGACCATCATCCTGTTGAGGTTCACTGTCTTCAGTCGCTACATTTTTGCACTCGGTTCCAATGAATCAACGGCACGGTTGTGTGGGATTAATGTTCCCTGGACCAAGATTGGACTCTATTCGCTGGCGGGGTTGTTCGTCGGCTTAGCAGGCGTCTACCAGTTCTCAAGACTGTCCACTGCCGAGCCAACGTCCGGAATTGGGCTGGAATTGAAGATCATCGCTGCTGTCGTCATTGGTGGAGGGTCGCTCAATGGAGGACGAGGGTCTGTGATCGGTACATTGACCGGCTCGATCATTATCTATCTAATTGGCAATGGTTGCACGAAGGTCGGCCTCACCAACCCGGTTCAGGATATTGCTCTGGGGGTCATTATTATTGCGGCCGTGACCATCGACCAATTACGTCAACGACGGATTGAAAAGTCCTGAACCGCCACCGTGGTTATACTTGCCTCACCCAATGAGAAATTGAATCTATGCGACTCCCGCATTTCATCGTGCTGATTACTCTTTTCAGCCTGTCCGTGATTGTCATTCATCGACACCCTCTGATCGCTGACGATTCCACTGCGTCGGAAAACCAGGCACATCTTGAGGTGATGACTTTTCAAACGGCTTCCGGAGAAACAAAACCAGTCCAAACACTCAATGACTGGCAGAAACGGAAAACGCAGATCCTGGCGAATATGCAACTGGTCATGGGACCGCTTCCCCTGCCGGAGATTCCCGTACCTCTTGAATTAACGGTACTGGAGGAAACGACCGTCGATGGTATTCTTCGACAGAAAATCGCTTACCATACTGAGTCATTGGAGCGGAAAGTTCACGCCTATTTGTTTCGTCAGGCGGAAGTCCCCGGTCTAACGGCGGCCGTTTTATGTTTGCACCAGACGACAGGAATTGGAAAAGAGGAACCAGTCGGAATGGGCACCAAACCCAACTTGCATTATGCTTTTCATCTGGCGAAGCGGGGTTATGTTACCCTTGCCCCTGATTACCCCACCTTCGGCGAATATCAAATCGACTTAACAACGGAGAACAGATACCAGAGCGGCACGATGCGGGCAATTTACGACAATCAACGTGCTCTCGATTTACTGCAATCGCTCCCGGAAGTGGATGACGAACGGATTGGTTGTCTCGGGCACTCTCTCGGCGGACACAATACGATGTTCACCGCCGCATTTGATGATCGTATTAAAGCGATTGTCTCCAACTGCGGTTTCACTCGATTCCACAAATATTACGGTGGGGATCTCCGCGGTTGGTCGAGTGATCGATACATGCCCTTGATACGGACGACCTACCAAAGTGACCCGAATCAGGTTCCGTTTGACTTTCCAGAGATCATTGCCTGCTTCGCCCCTCGTGCATTTCTGGCGAGTTCTCCACTTTACGATAGTAATTTCGAAGTGAGTGGGGTTCAGGACTCAATCGATCTGGCTTTGCCTGTGTATGATCTGCATGGCGTATCGAACCATCTCAAGGTGAACTACCCAGTGAGTGAACACGATTTCCCTCTCGAAGCCCGCGACGTTGCGTATCATTTTTTAGACCTGCACCTGCAACATACACCCACTGAGATTCCCTCTCGCTGACCTTCCTCCTTTGGACTAACGATTAACCCATGTCACCACCCGACACCGAAGCTCTCCTCCTGCGGATTACTGATCTGGAAATGTTGTTCACGCATTTGCAGCATGACGTGCAGCAATTAAATGGCGTCGTTCTGGAACAGCAGTCACAACTGGACGATCTTCGACACATCAATGAGAAACTGCAACAACATATTGAAGAAATCGAAGGAACGGAAGAACGCAACCCGAGCGATGAACGGCCACCGCATTATTAAGGGATCCCGGTCCAAGGTTCCCACAATAGACACGAGGGTGTCACCATTACTCTGGACTTGCTAACCCGAAAACATCCGCAACCAGTTACAAGACAAATACGACCATGACAAGTTCTTCTGGTAATGGTATTTCCTTCCGATAACGATTAATCGCGCCGCAATAACACCCACGCCCGGCCAATTGCCCTGCCTTGGATTTCAAAATATATTATGAGCGAAAAAACGTTTCGGACGACCCCCACCGACTCCTCCGGCATGCCATCCGGAATTCCATACATTATCGGAAATGAGGTAGCGGAACGATTCAGTTACTATGGGATGAAGGCGATTCTCACCGTCTTTATGACCGAGTATCTGATAAATTCCTCGGGCGAGTTGGCGTTGATGTCAGATGGTGAAGCAAAGAAGGCGATTCATCTCTTCACCGCCTGCAACTATTTCACTCCGATTATCGGGGCGATTGTTGCGGACTGGTTGTTTGGTAAATACAAAACAATCCTGTGGTTATCGATTGTCTACTGTCTTGGCCACCTTGCCCTTGCACTGGATGAGACACGCTTCGGACTGACCGTCGGTTTGACATTACTCGCGATTGGCTCCGGGGGGATCAAACCTTGTGTGTCGGCCCACGTCGGCGATCAATTTGGACGGAATGCATCGCATCGCTTTAACCAGGTTTTCAACTGGTTCTATTACTCGATCAATATTGGGGCATTCGCCTCGACTTTACTTACCCCCATCCTGCTGCATTATTATGGGCCTTCGGTCGCCTTCGGCGTTCCGGGATTGCTGATGTTAATAGCGACATTCATCTTCTGGTTCGGACGGAATGAATTCGTTCACATTCCCCCCAAGGGAAAACAGTTCTGGCAAGAGCTGGCTGAACCGAAGACACAGAAAGCAATTCTGGGTCTGATCCCAATCTATATTCTGGTCTCGATTTTCTGGTCCTGTTTTGATCAGACAGCCTCTGCCTGGGTGCTGCAGGCTAAAGCCATGGAAAACCAACTGGGTGACCTGGTCCTGTTCGGGGCTCAGCCATTTAATTGGCTACCAGAGTGGTGGAGTGAAATAGAAATTCGTAATTCCCAGATGCAGGCAGCGAATCCATTGCTGATCCTGATTCTCGTACCTCTGTACGCGAAAGTGATTTATCCACTAATCAACAAGATTTACCCTCTGACTTATTTGAGAAAAATGAGCCTGGGAACTTTCCTCTGTACGGCGGCATTTGGCCTGACCAGTCTGATTCAACACAGCATCGACACCCATGCCCCAGGTCATGTGCATATTCTGATGCAATTGATTCCCTACGTCTTACTCACCATGTCCGAAGTGATGGTTTCGATTACCTGTCTAGAATTCTCCTACACGCAGGCTCCTAACAACTTAAAATCATTCGTCATGTCGTTCTACCTGCTGTCGGTCTCTCTAGGGAACTTCATCACCTATCTGGTTAATCTAGTGATTACGCGCGACGACGGTACTCAGATGTTGGAAGGAGCCGACTATTACTGGTTCTTCACTGGTTTAGCATTTCTATCCGCATTGGCACTGACCTGGCTCTCCATGCGTTATCGCGAGGTGTTGTATGTGCAAGGACCTGAATCAACCGAGCCGAAACCTTAAATCACAACTTTTTCAATGCGGACCACTGGTCAACAGTTCGTTGATCATTTACAACTGGTTCAAGGACATAAAAGCGTTATTTGCTGCTGGTGATCACATCGAATCATTCATTGAGGAAGTGTCTTCCGGCTGACAACTTACCGAAGTCGTCCCCACCAAGCTTATATTGTTGTTGAGACTGCTCGCCCGATTTGTATTTTTTCAGGGCGTGGTCCAAGTAATCACCGATGGAGACTGAGAGCCACATTCTGAAAGGAAGTCGTAAATGTCTTTGCGTAAATTAGCTGTATTGGCCCTGTTGATCGGGCTGCTTCCCTGGGTTGCCGGTTGTGGTAATGGAGACGATGGTCTTCAAGAATTCGAACCGAGCACATCCCATGAGGATGATCACGACCATGACGAACACGGTCATGAAGAACACGGTCCGCACGACGGACACCTGGTTGATCTGGGCGACCACAAATATATGGCGGAAGTCGTTTTTGACGCAGCTGACCATAAAGTGGGCGTCTACATTCTTGACCATGACGAAATGAAGGCTTACCCGATTGATCAGACGGAAATCGGCGCCCATCTTCACATCGGCGAAGAAGAGCAGGAATTCAAATTGACCGCCAAACCACAGGAAGGTGACCCCGAAGGGAAATCATCCTACTTTGAGCTGGCAGGTAATGAGATCATCAAAGAACACGTCACCGACGCCGAAGACCTGGAAGGGGAAATCATCGTCACAGTTGATGGCGAGACTTACGAAGGCGAGATCATGCATCATCATGATCATGATCATGACGACCACGATCACTAGACCTGTTGCCACCTGAAATAAGACGTAGCCCTCTAATCATTATTGTGGCCAACGCTGACAAAACTCCTGACTTCGATGTCATTGAACATCTTAGTCGGGAGTTTTTTTTATTCCCCGCGTGGCATACCAAACTGAAAAACTCCGACCAGTCAAATCGTCCTAAGCCTGGCTCTCTTTGGCTTGATCTCCAGTCGCTTCTGCTGGAGCGGGATGTTCTTGACGCTTCAGACTACCTGACTCAAGTCGGTACAGAACATCTGCCAGTTGCACGGCTTCTTCCATACTATGGGTAATATGCAAAGTCGTGGTGTGGAAATGTTGTTTGACCGTCTGCAGGACGGAATACATTTCCAAACGGGTTTGTTCGTCCAGTGCAGAAAGTGGTTCATCCAGGCATAAGACATCAGGATGAAAAGCGAGTGCCCTACCGAGAGAAATTCGTTGGCGCTCTCCACCGCTCAGCCCCGTGGGATACCTGTCCAGTAATTGCTTCAGGCCCAACACTTCTGCCAGTTCATCGACCCGGCATTTCGTTTGCTCTTTGGACCATTTTCGAATCTCGAGTGCAAAACTGAGCTGTTCGTGAACCTTCAGATTAGGAAACAGCGCTGCTTCCTGCGGGACGAAACCGATATCTCGCATTCCCGGTTTGGCATTCGTCACTTCTTCGCCACCGATGATAATCTTCCCGCTGACGACGGATTTCAATCCACAGAGCCCTTCCAGCAAGGTCGTTTTGCCACAACCCGTTCTTCCCATCAGAACAGCGTATTCACCACGGGGAATTTCGAAGGATAGATTCTCCAGTCGAAAAGCTCCAGCTTTTAACGTCAGATTTTCGACTTGAATCATGGGAGTTACCGAATCGGGAAGCCAATGGAAGGTGTGTGAAAATCGGGTGGGCCAGCTATGTGGTTTAATAACAGTATACGATGGGCGGGATGCTTTCAACGGATTCCGCAATCACCCGCAGGGTTAAACTGAACTACCTGATTTAACATTCTCGCTATCGACAGCATTCCCCGCCTTTTACGCACCTTTCCTGAAATCGTTAATCGTCACATTGCGAATTCCGTGAGAAATCGCACCCCCAGAGCATCGAGGTAAGGTGACTCTTCATGGATTTTGTCTGCCCGGTCTCCGATAGAACTACTAGAAGCGTAACAATTGATACTTCGCGACCGAACCACCCACCGGGCGGTTTTGCTCTTCCGAAACGAGTTCGGAACGCAATAAGCAAAGTATTTCAGACCTTTCAGGAACTAAGGCAGCCGCCTCTTCGGGAACAATTCCCCCTCAGCGGCGCCAGTCAGGATATTTCCTCATGTCGGATCAGAATGTGCAAACGTTGGAACAGAAACTGGACGCCCTCCAACTGGAGAACGAACAGCTCAGAAATCAATTGATGCAATCGCAGAAGATGAGCAGCGTCGGCGCACTCGCGGCATCCATCACGCATGAATTTAATAATATCCTGACGACGACGATCAACTATGCCAAAATGGGGTTACGCCACAATGACGAGGCGACCCGCGAAAAGGCGTTCAACAAAATTTTGAATGCCGGACAGCGTGCCGCCAAAATCACGACGGGTATGCTCTCTTACGCCCGAAATCATAATGAACAAAAAGAGGCCACCGACCTGGTCCAGTTGGTGGAAGAGGTTCTGGTACTCGTTGAGAAAGACCTGCAGATCCACCGGGTGAACTTGGAAACCCGCTTTGAAGGTCGACCATTCGCCAGTTTAAATGCGAATCAGGTCCAACAGGTTTTACTCAATCTGATTGTCAATGCACGCCAGGCGATGGATGGAGGTGGACGCATGGTGATTGGCGTTCTGGCCAATCAGGATTCCAACACAGCTGAGATTTCAGTTCGAGACAGTGGCTCGGGGATACCCGCCGATCAGCTCCAAAAAATCTTCCAACCTTTTTTCACGACGAAAAAGGCCGATGCACGTGGTCAGGGAGGAACGGGTTTGGGGCTTTCCATGTGCCGCGAAGTGATCGAAGCGCATCAGGGCCGAATCCGAGTGGAAAGTCAAGTAGGCGAAGGAACCACGTTCACTTTACGTTTCCCACTAGCAGTCGTTCAAGGCGATGCCGCCTCCAACTTGCGAATGCATCTGGCAAGTTAAACTGGAAAAGCCTGACAGCCCCTGCCGTTTGATTACCAAAACGCAAAAAGACGGCATCCCTAAAAAACGACATTGCCTAACCGTGTCGGAACATCTCTCCCGTTTCACATTGTCAGCGCCGCGCGTTGTTCGATAAGATGCGTGTGAGGACTATAAACCGACACGCGCACAGGCAATTTGAATTCATGTCCAATAATCTTGATGACGTCCGTATACGGCAGGCAATCCTGACCGATCTCGATAAGCTACAGGATTTCATCACCCCTTTTGTCGAGCAAAACAAAATTCTTCCCCGCACGGTGGATGAATTGAACCTGCTCGCGCACAGTGGATTCGTTGCTCTCAAAGGAGACGAGCTCATTGGATTCGCCGCTTTGGAAATCTATTCTCCCAAGCTGGCGGAAATTCGCAGCCTGGTAGTCCAAGACGAGTGGCAGGGAATCGGTGTTGGTAAAAAACTGGTCCAATCCTGCGTCGATATGGCACGGAACAAAAACATTCTGGAAGTGATGGTCGTTACTGCCAGCGATGACTTCTTTCAATCCTGCGGCTTCGATTACACGCTGCCTGGGCAGAAAAAAGCATTGTTCATGCAAACTCGCGAGTAAAACCTGCTGGCACTACTTGATGATCGTCGCTGTTTTAATGTAGTCGAGTTTTGGATACTGCTGTTTGAGGAACCCGTTACCTTCGTCTGCAATGCGTCCCTGCAAACGAGATGGTTTTTCACCATAGCCCGAGTAGAGCGCGTCCACGACTTTCATTCCCTCGACGACTTCGCCAAAAGGAGCGAATCCCATTCCGTCCAACCTACCGTTGTTGCCGTAGTTAATGAACATCTGGGTTGTACGAGAATTCGGCTGTCCCGTCGCTGCAAAAGTGATACGTCCTCTGGTGTTCGATTTCCGAACAGGATCATCCTTCAGTGGTGCATCGCGAAACTTTTGGTTGGCCACCGGATCGTTACTGATACCAAACTGGGCCATGAAACCGTCCACCACTCGGAAGAAGGCGGTATCCGTGAAGAAGCCACTTTCAACAAGTTCTTTGAGTCGTTCTGATCCTCGAGGAGACCAGTCTGGGTGAACTTCGATGATGATGTCCCCCTTAGTGGTTTCGAATTTGACTTTATACGTGTTTGTCTCTTCTTCCGCTGCCGGTTTTAGTTCCGATTCGGCACTGGCCAGTCGCACGGCGCCATCGTCAGACTGTGAGGCTGATTCCGACTTACGCGTTTCCAGTTGCGTATCAGACTGAGAAGCCATACAGCCAGTGAAGACCACGCAGATTCCCATGAACAGAAGTGAGCGATAATACGAATTCATCTTTATTTCTCTCTGATTTGTTCTTTAGACCGATTTCCAGATATAGATCAGACTATCAAAACCATCACCGGCTGAAAATGCCGGTCCTGCTCTTGCCGCTGGTTTTTACGCGTCTGCTTCCCGCTGCTCTCGGACCGCGAAATCTTCACCTGCCGTAAGAATCTGCATCTTTATAAGACTCGCCCTGTGAATTTCAGGCGTGAATCTTCTATGATCTGTCCGGAAAGATTCTCATCAACACCAATAGAGAGCCGCTCATAACATTAAGGAAGAGTTTTTATGTCCGCAGCCGTGGTCTATGTCACAATGCCTTCCTCGGAGCAGGCAGAATCACTTGCGCAGATCGTCGTCACAGAGAGATTGGCGGCATGTGCGAATATCGTCCCTCAGATAAAATCCGTCTATCGCTGGGAAGAAGAAGTTCAAACCGCTGACGAATGTCTCGTTTACTTTAAAACCAGTCAGGATCGCGTACAGGGATTAATCGCTCGTGTCCAGGAGTTACACGAATACGAAGTTCCCTGCATCACCTCGTGGCCTATCACTAAAATCCTTCCCGAATATTTCAGCTGGATTCAGGATTCGACCAGCAGTCCGTGAACGCGATTGTATTTCTGATTTATTCCCAACCTTTTTGCTTGAAAGTCACCCGTGGCTCTGATTTATGAACATCACCTGACTGTCCCTCCCGATGCGATTGATGGGCAAGGGCATGTGAACAATGTGGTGTACCTCAACTGGATGCAGGATGCCGCCGTGGCGCATTCGTCGGCGCAGGGTTGGACTAATGCCCGGTATAAAGAGACGGGATTCAGTTGGGTCGTGCGAACTCACACGATTGAGTACCTCCGTGAAGCCTTTTTGAACGAAGAAATTACCGTCCGCACCTGGATCGCCAACATGAAGAAGGTGACTTCCCTGCGCCGGTATGAGATTGTTCGTGACAGAGACGAAGCCATACTCGCTAAAGCCGCCACGAACTTTGCCTTCATCAACCGGAAAACGGCCAAGATTATGCGGGTGCCACCGGAACTGATCAACAGCTTTGAAATCGTTCCCGATCAGACCTGATCAATAGATGTTTGAGTGCGCAGCCGCTTCTGAATCTTCCGTTCCCGAAGAAACCAGAAAGTCGCGACTAGCGCCACCAAGAATGCCCCCACCAGCACCGACATGGGTAAATGCGAGGCTTCTTCTGACGCCCAGTCAAAGTATTCGGAAATCTCTTTGGGGAACGTCGAGATCGTCAGCAGCAATCCATTGTGCAGCACGTGGAATACCATTCCCGGGTACAGAGACCCTGAATACCAGCGAAGCAGCCCCAGCAGTACTCCCAAGGCGAAACTCGGAAAGAACCGTCCCAGCAGCATATTCGCGGCGATCACATGAAACAGCCCGAATAGAAAAGAGGTCAACAGGATCGTCGTCCATTTCGAATAGGATGTCCGACAAGCGGAAAACAGGAATCCGCGGAAGAACAGCTCTTCGCAGACCGCCGGAACAATCGCATACGCCAACAGTTTCCAGAAGAGACTGAGATTGGCGAATCCCTCTTCAAAACTGGAGAAGTAGGACTTCATCTCGCTGATCGCTGACTCGGATGAAAAGAGGACGTTGAACTCGTACAGGAAAGGCCACAGTGACAACGAGTAGAGAAAAGCGACGCCAAACCAGTTCAATCGAGGACGTTTCAGACAGAATGTTGAGCTAATGCGGGAGTGTGAAATCACCGTAAATAGCAGTGGCAATCCGGCGAATAACACCACCGTGATCAGAATCGACATCAAAGATCGAATCAACATCGAGTGGGCGTCCGTCGCCAGAGCATCCACGGCAAATCGAGAAAGGATACGACTGGCATTCATAAAGACGGGAATCAAAATCGCCAGACAGATAAGAGCGTTGGACAACGTCGGTACCTCATGCTGTTTCTGGCGCGACTTCCATAAATCCGACCAGGATCCTTCACTGCCGTATAAAATGGCATCAGTTCCGAAGATCCTCGAAGCGATGAAAAGACTGATCCATGTGTAGAACAAGGTCGACGAAATCACGATAATCGCCGTCTGGAAACTGAGACCTCCCGAAAAGAGATCGCGGCCCAGCATGACCATGTTGATCAGCGGAACCCAGGCAAGTGTGCTTGAAAGTTTGATTCCGGGTAACAGGCAAAGAACTCCGGGGGCAATGGAGACAAGCATCAACGGAATCAGGTACGCCTGGGCTTCTTTGAAACTGCGGGCAAAACTGGTAACACATAATAAAACAGCCGAAAAGAATGAGGCGAAAACAAACAACATCCCCAGTACTTGCATCAGGAACAGCAGCGAAAAACTCCCCTCGTCGAAAATCAATTGGTCGACACCGATGGCAAAAATGGTCACCATCATCGAACAAAGATTGATTATTGCCGTCAGCATGGCCACCGTTAGAACCGCGATATATTTAGCCTGCAATAACGAAATGCGGGAGATAGGGGCCGAGATCAATGTCTCCAAAGTCTGTCTTTCCCGCTCTCCCGCCGTCAGGTCGATTGCTGGATAAACGGCCCCCGTGACAGTCATCAGAATCAAGATGAGGGGAATGACCGTTGCGATTGAGATTGGTCCCGCTTCTTTGTCTTCCAACGGTGCCAGATCAAACGAAACGGGGAGTTCGGCATCGCCATGGGACTTCAGGAATTCAGCGACGAAATTCTGATTCACCGCCTGGAGGCGTTGTTGTAGATGATAGAGCGCGTTTTCGCTCAGGCTGACGCCTGGAATGTATACGATCTCAAGCTGTTCTTGTGGGGGACCCCGCTCACCCTGTGGTTGGGACGAACCTGTCGATCGGATAAACAGGTCGATCTGCCTGTTCGTGAGTAAATTTTCATAGCTTGTGCCATAGTCGGAGATCAGCTTGAAAGTCAGAACAATTTCATTCCGCCCCCCCTGAATGATCTGCTCAATCGCCAGCTCCTCGGCCGATCGCGGGTCGTCTTCTTCAACTTGTTCAGCCTGTCGATCTGCCGCGGCCGCCTCTCTGAGAAAATGGGATCCTTGACTGTAGAGTGATTTCAGACGATCAAGTTCGTCGTTATTTTCACAGCAGACAATATATTCCGACGATTCAAAGGAACCGATCTGCGTGAAAAGAAACTTGTGCAGAATGATCCCCAGCAAAGGGTAAACCAGCATCGGCATCAGGATGAGGGTACCGACGGTCCTGCGATCCCGCAGTGTCTCCCGCAATTCCTTCAGAGTGAGCCGCCAAAACCGGACCGTCATAGATGTCGATTCTATTTTGCCGAGGAGAATGTGAGCAGAAAAATCCGAATCCAGGACAAGGATAGATAAGAACAGCGCTCGATGTCGATTATCATAGCGGCCTCACTGGGGGAGACCAACCTTGATAAATAAACGCCTGTTTGTACAGGTAGTCGTCAGAATGGGGTCCTAAATCGCCGTAAATCCAGTTCGCCAGCAATTCTTACGTCATGAGGGTTGAAAAACAGCTTTCACCCGCTTACATTCCCCAATTCAATTACAAAAACAGAAATCACCGTAAGTCTGTACAATTCGGTACACGAAGCCTTCGAGTATATTTCTCAATTTTAGTTTGTACTAAAGTTGAGTATGTGCTGAAGTTGAGTTTGTCTATCGGAATTAAATACGAATCTCGTATTGATCACCTTACAACTATCCTCAAGGAGAACAGCCGGATGGGGCGCTATACGGGCCCAAAGGGAAGAATCAATCGTCGTCTAGGCACGGCGGTGTTCGAGAATGCCGGAGCAACCCGCGCACTGGATCGACGCGATTTCCCTCCGGGGCAGCACACCCGACGTAAAAAAGTTTCTACCTACGGTCTCGCACTGCAGGAGAAACAGAAAATCAAATATTACTATGGCTTGCGTCAGGGACAGCTTCGAATTTATTTCGATAAAGCACGTCGCACTAAAGGGAACACCGGCGAACAGCTGTTGATCCTTTGCGAACGTCGGCTGGACAACGTTATCCGTCGAGCTGGACTGTGTAAAACCCGTCCACAAGCACGACAGGGGATTGCACACGCTCACTTCCAGGTAAATGGTCGGACTGTCAAAAGTCCTTCTTTCCTGTGTCGTCCGGGTGATGTCATTACTCTCCGTAACCGACCGGGTCTGGTAAAACTCTACAAAGAGATCGTCGAAGAAGTCGTGGGGCAACCCGCTGACTGGATCAACTCTGATCCCAAAGGCTTAACCGCCACTGTCGCGACTTTACCTTCCTTTGAAGATGTCAGCCTGCCGGTAGAAGTCGGTCAGGTCGTCGCCTTCCTGTCTCGCTAAGCGAGACCCTATACCAATCCATCAAGCTGGAGCTGTTTCGACAGGCTCCAGCTTTTTTTATGTCCCGACGCCCGGTTTCTTTCCTCTTCTCTGCTTTCAAGCATCCTCATCCAAAGAGGAAACTCCACGCTGTTTGCTCAGAATAAAGCTTGATTGTTGACAGGACCCGTGCGATGGGGACACAATCAAATTGCGCATGCAAATTGACGCATTCTGTGCAACTCCCCACGGCGGGATGCATGCAACAAATGCTATTGATATCACCATGACCATCAGAATTGAAAACCAGGGAGAACATTGTGATCCGACTTACTGCCGCTTTACTATTGCTGACTTTCTCGATGACAGCCGTCACCAGTGCTGTTGCCGACGAAATGCCAGTCCATACGCTGCCAGTCGCCGATTTGAAATCGGAAGCTGACTTCAACGTTCAGTATGTTACTGAAGTACTGGAAAAGCTGGAGAGCGATGACAAATACGATGACGTGAAGAAAAAAGTCAAACGCGCAGGCGCAACGCTCGCTGTCGTGGCTCAGGTCATCGCCACACATCCCGATGCTGAATCTGCCGGCGTAGCCGCCGCTGATCTGCGAGATGCAGGAATCGCCATTCGTGACGCCCAGGACGCCGCCGCCGCCAAAGCAGGACTGGCATCCGCCATCAAAGCCTACGCCGGTGAAGCCAGCGGAACCGCCGTCAGCGAACATGAGTGGAAAGGTCTGATCGGAATGCACGACATGATGGAAGTGATCACCTATCGCTCCAGCCGACTCCGCCGTGGTGTCCGTCGTCTCCGCGAACCTCAGGAAGACAAACTGCACGCAGTTGCAATTGCTGTTCTTTCTGTTCCCATGGAAGCAGACACACACGAAGTCAAAGACGAAACACTCATTCCCGAGTGGCAGAAGATGTCTAAAGCGTCTCAGGACCTCGCTGTAAAACTGGCCAAAGCCATGGCCGAAGAAAACGAAGAAGAAGCTCAGGATTTATACAAGTCCTTGGGAGAAACCTGTAAAGCCTGCCATACTCAATTCCGCCACGAAGAAGAGTAAGCTGCAGCTTAAGAGAGTTTGTTCTCCAACAAACCACAGAAAAGCCGGTGCTGAGCAACGCTCAACACCGGCTTTTTTATTTCAACAGACTTAACAGACCAAACAAAGAAGTCTATTCCTGCTCAACACAGAACAAGGACTTATTCGTTCTTAAAAAGATTTGTCCGTTCGAAAATGCGGGAGTAGAATTTGAACGTTCGTCGAAAGTGTTCACAGCAATTTCCTGGAACTCATTCGGGTTGGCGGCAAAAACAATCGTGGACCCATCTTTTGCAGTGGCATAGATACGCCCATCTGCCATGACCGTCGCTCCCCAGTAGTCGTCCGTGCCACGGGTCTTCCACTGCTCTTCCCCATCATTCTTCACGTCGATGCATTGAATGATTCCGGGCCCCGCATTGGCCATATAAATATAATCGCCAACAATGACGCCTGTACTGACACGAGATGGCTGTCGTTTCGGTGTGTACCAGATACGATTCGACTCGGTAGCATCTCCTTCGCCGGTCAGCGTAAATCCGAGAGCAGGCCCTTTATACCCTCCCATGGCAACTCCGATGGAATCCCCAATCGCGGTCGATGAATACACCAGATCGCCACGTTCACTGGGCAAACCGCCAACGAACCATAGCTCCTCCCCTGACTGGGGATCTAATGCAAGCACACGACTGGGCATGCTGCAGACAAGTTGATTTTTGCCGTCGACTTTAACGATGACAGGTGTACTCCAGGAACCAACTTTCTTTCCACTCAGGTCATCCGTTCCACCCGGTTCGTCTTTCTTCCAGACTTCTTCGCCATCGGAAAGCGTTAATGCCACCATGAAGGTATTTTCACCCGGCCCATAGAACTGATAGACCTTGTCTTGATAGATCACTGGTGACGAACCATAACCCCAGACATGTTTAACCGGTCCATAGCTTTTGTGCCAAAGCTCATTGCCCGAGTGATCATAACAATAGATACCCGGAGTTCCATGCCAGACAACAACACAGTCCTCATTGGCAGCTGGGGTAGTGCCTGCGTACGGATTGGTCTGGTGAGTCTCTTCATTGGGTTCGGATTGAACCACTTTATTCCAGAGTTCATCGCCGGTATTGCGATCGAAACAGTGCAAGGTTCGTTCCGAACCATCTTCATTAGCCGAAGTGACATACACAAGCCCATCAATGGCGATGGGACTGCCGTTGCCATCACCGGGCAACTCCGCTTTCCATTTTAAGTTTTTCTCACTGCTCCATTCGGTCGGGTAGGCAGCATCGGTTGCCACTGCGTTCGCCATCCCCCCCCTGAAGCCGGGCCAATCAGCCCCTTCTGTCGTAATGCCAGAACCAATGGCGAGAAGTAACCCCGCACTCATAATCGCGACCTGTCTCAACATCATTCTTCCTCTTTTCCGAATTAGTTTTTAGACATCACCTACAACAAACGTGAGTGCGTTGCAGAAGACGTTATCCTCAATCAGGACAGCTTGTTTATTATCCTGACGAATATCACATTGCACAAGCGAAGTTTGCAAACCGGAGCCTGTTCAGGCGATCCATACAGTCTTCACATTGACGAATTCATGAATGCCTGGTTTTCCCAATTCGCGACCGTACCCGGAATTCTTGATACCACCAAAACTGATTCTTGGATCGGACTTCACAATCTCATTCACAAAGACGGCACCACTTTCGATGCGGGGAACCAGCTTATCCGCAAGCTCAATATTTTTCGTCCAGAGGGAACCGCCGAGTCCGAAACTGGAATCATTCGCCAACTGAATCGCATGATCAACGTCATTCGCTTCAACTAAAACAGCTACCGGCCCGAACATCTCTTCTTGGAACGCGATGTTATCTGGTTTGATATTCTCCAGAAGCGTAGGAGCATAATAACTGCCGACTCGGTCCAGCGGTTTTCCGCCACATACCAGTACACCTCCCTGCTGCACACTCTTTTCGACCTGGGTGTGTAGTTCTTCACGAAGGTCCTGTCGCGCCATCGGGCCGATATCGGTCGCTTCATCCAACGGGTCACCGACTTTCAACGATTCGATCCTAGAGACGAGAGCATCCTTGAACTCCTTTATGATCTCGGTCTGCACGATAAACCGTTTCGCTGCAATACAGCTCTGGCCCGTGTTCTGCATCCGTCCTTTAATAGCTTTTGCAGCGACATCGTCGATATCGACATCGGCCAGGACTATAAAAGGATCCGAGCCTCCCAACTCCAAAACAGATTTCTTAATCTGCTTGCCCGCCTGCCCTGCAACTGCTCGGCCAGCCTCTTCGCTGCCTGTTAAGGTAACCGCTTTGATATGCGGACTGTCGATAACTTTTTCAATCGCGGAAGATTTCAGGGGCAATGTCGACCAGACATGCGGAGGAAACCCAGCCTCCTCCGTCAATTGTTGAATCGCAATCGCGCAACCTTGCACATTGGAGGCATGTTTTAACAGGCCAACATTTCCTGCCATCAGATTCGGAGCCAGAAAACGAAAAACCTGCCAGAACGGAAAGTTCCAGGGCATCACGGCTAGTACAGGGCCCAGTGGGTCATAACGAAAGTAGCTGTGACTGGCAGACGTCTCAACGGGAACAGGTTGCAGAAACTCTTCCGCCCGCTCCGCATAGAATTCGCAAACTAAGGCACATTTCTCGATTTCGGCGGTTGATTCCGAAATCGGCTTTCCCATTTCATTGGTGATCAGCCTGGCATAGATCTCCTTGTCGGACTTCAATCCGCTTGCCAGATTGAGCATCATTTTCTTGCGACTATCGAAAGACGTCTCACGCCATTCTTTATACGCATTCGCAGAGAATTGAAGCTGCTCCGTGACTTGCTGCTCAGTCCAAACCGGATACTCCCCGATCAATTCTCCATTCGCTGGATTGATGGACTTCATTGTTCCCTCCTATTCTGGTTGACGGAACAGCGGTCAGTTAATATCCGGTGGGAATCGTGGTTATCTTTTCGAGCCCCGACTCACCAAGATAATAAACTTCTTCGATCCGCAGTCCCCCTTTGAGTTCATCGTGATACAGACCAGGCTCGACTGTAAACAAATCTCCGACCTCGAAATAATCGTCCCATTCAGGATTCAAATGAGGTGCCTCGTGTGGAGAAAGACCGAGCCCATGACCGAGGTGGTGCGGAAACGACCAACCTCGATAGTCATTGAGACTATTATAGGCGTTTTCGTAAACTTCGCGGCAACTGACCCCGGGACGCACCGAGGATTCGACCAGTTGAATGGCCTCCAGCACCTGCTCACGCGCTTCCTCCTGGGCAGCAGAGGGACTATCCACGGCTATCGTCCGGCACATATCGCTACGATACCCACGACACTCGACACCCAGGTCGATGACGGCTAACTCGCCCGATTCGGCCGGGCGATAACGAGGTAATCCCCCCCCTTCCCCACAGCGGAAGTCGTTCCCGAAGAAACCGAAATGTTCTCCTTGAAGATTGCCCAGAATCTGCATCATTCCTGCGTACAACTCGACTTCGGTAACACCCACTTTGAGATTTTCACGCACGTACTCATAGGCTGCTTCCGTTGTCTGAAACAATCTTTTGAAGAGTTCGATTTCGTCGTCATACTTTCGGCGTCGCTGTTTTAATATTGCCGGATACAGGTCGACCTGCTCGATCCCCTCCACGGGAAGCAATCCGGGACGGATACCGAAGTCGACGCCCAGCCTTTTCACATTGTGTAATTCGGTGGACAACTCGAGCAGGCTGTTTTGCAGTTGCTCTTCCACCATCGTCGCGACTTTGTTGAAAATATAGTTCTTCTTAATGTCAACCGCCGTGGGCCAGTCGCATTCGAACGGCATGACCAGAGTCCGCACGCCATCACGAGTCATCAGGAACAAGGGTGCAAAAAAAGGACGTTCCCAGTAAGCGGCGTAATAATGCACATGTCGTGGATCGCCAATTAAGACGGCATCCAACTGTTGCTCTTCCATCAAGCGTACGAGGTGCTGTTGTCGCTCTTCGCAGGATTTAACGGATAAAGTGGGAATTGGCGAGTGGACTTGCATAGTCGTATCCTGTGATGCTCTACTTAAGTGTTAATAATGTTAAGTGTTAATAATGTTTCCAAAGATACTGATTCAGTGAATCAGAACTTATAAAACACCGAATTTTTCATAGGCTTCGGTCGCTTTCATTCCTGCTTTGATCGCATCTCGGGTCACGTTTTCAGCGTTAATTTTTCCCCAGGCATCCTGCAACACCTGCAATTCGACTTGCCGGGGAACCACGACCACACCATCAATGTCAGCCATCACCAGGTCGCCCGACTCGAACCGAACACCATCGATCTCCACAGGGACATCATATTCAACAACCCGTTGCCGGTGCTGAGAGTCGTAAGGGGAAGTTCCGGCGGCATAAACAAGAAAGTCCATTTCCCGCATCTGGCGAACGTCTCGAACGCACCCATTAATGAGTGCACCGACACAACCCTGGTTCCGTGCTGCGGTGGAGAGTAATTCTCCCCAAATCCCCGATCGGCGAGAGCCTTGAGCAGCAGCGATGATGACATCGTCCGGCTGACAGGAATCAACCGCTTTGAGTTCCTGCTCGTAGGGGTTCGGATCTTCGTGAGCCATATCCATCCACAAAGTGGTCTTACAGCGTCCCACCAGCGGACGGTCCACTGTTAATGGTCGCAATTCAATGCGGGGCGACTGATGCCGAAACCCCAGACTATCCAACACATCACATAAAACAGCGGTATAAAATTTTTCGCGGATTAACTCCAACGTGATTTCCATGAGATGACTCGATTTCTATACTGGGTGGTTCCTGCCAGATCATGTCGTCCGACCAGATTCTGAATAAGCTGCATCCTAGCATGAGTGGTACAATTATTTGTAGCCTCCGTCAGTACGTATGATCATACGAGTCATTATTTAAGTCCCCACACTGTTCCCTCAATCCTACGAACCTTTCTGGAATACTGCAAAGTTTTCTCAAGCTGATAACAATGCTGTCCCTTCCATCGCTTCTGAATGAAAGCTCAACCATGTCGCTATCAAAAATCGAAATCACCGGGCAACATGAAGGGCCGCATCTGTTGATCACGGGTGGTGTTCATGGAGACGAGTTTGAACCGATGGTGGCGATCCAGCGATTGGAAACGTACCTCTCTACGAGAACTACCGGACTCCATGGAAGAGTGACATTGATTCCGATTGTTAATGAAGCGGCTTTCGCACGTGGTTCACGAACTGCCGACGATGAAAAAGACCTCGCACGAACCTGCCCCGGAAATGCTGAGGGAACCATCACCGAGCAGATCGCCGATCAATTGACTGCAGAGATTCGACAAGCGGATTGTTACATGGACCTGCATACGGGCGGCACACGGATTGCGGTCTATCCGCTGACTGGTTACATGCTGCACACGGATCCCAAAGTATTAGAGACATCACGCCGTATGGCACAGGCGTTTGGGCTTCCCGTCGTCTGGGGAACAACACCGAACCTCGATGGCAGGTCTCTTTCAATCGCAAGAGAGGTTCCCATCCCTGCGATATACACTGAATATCTGGGGGGAGGAACATGCTCACCGCGCGGAGTCAGGGCTTACATACAAGGATGCCTGAATGTCCTCCATGAGCTTCAACTGCTGGAGGGCGATGCCCCCCGACTCGACCCGGGAACCTCACGTGAGTTCGTGCAATTGACTATCGAAGACGACCGGGAACAAGCGGGCCATATGCAGATCAATCACCCGGCTTCGCGGGCTGGTTTATGGACGCCCGAAGTCGAATTGGGCAGCTACGTTGAGAAGGGAGAAAGATTGGGAACCATCGCTTCTGCAGATGGAAAACAGCAATCGGAAGTCGTCGCTAATCAGACGGGATTGGTACTGGTGCTGCGTACATTTTGTTATGTCGCTCAAGAAGAGTTTCTTGCAGTCATCCTGGAACCACCGACGGAGGAAGCCGGCTCAATGATGCAACAGATTTCAAAACATCAACCCTTGTTTATGCATTCCGTCTCCCTGAATCAGCTGCTAGACTGTAATTAGTAACTGCCCCAACTTCCCACCATTTAACCAATGCCCCCGAGGAAATTGATGCTCCGTCTGCTGCGACCCGCTGTTGTATCTTTCCTGATTCTAAGTAGCTGTACTTTCCTTGCGGCCGCTGAATGGCAAGCCGGTTTGTCGAAAGCAGCCATCACACCACGCAAACCGGTATGGCTTTCGGGATACGGTGGACGTGATCGCCCCGCAGAGGGAAAAGTCCACGACCTCTTTGCCAAGGCTGTTGCGTTTCAGTCGCCTTCCGGCACACGCTTAGTTCTGGTGACCACGGACCTTGGTTCCATGTCTCCCGAGATTTACAATCACGTACTTCGGCAGGCCGAAAGTCAGTGGAAACTCGGTCGTGAAGCATTGGTCATCAATGCCTCCCATACTCATTGTGCCCCGGAAATCTGTGCCGAACGTCGTGTCTTTCACAAACTGACTGACCAGGCCGAAGCCGATCTCGTTGATTACATCGACAATCAACTAAAACCGACACTCGTTAAGCTGGTAGGCGATGCGCTCGCCGACTTGAAACCGGCGCAACTCAGTGTGAGTCAGTCGGCGGCCTACTTCGGTAAAAGCCGGCGGTTCCCCACGACTGAGGGCGAATTCATCAACCAGCGGAACGACGCTGGAATTACAGACAACACCGTTCCCGTCCTGAAGATTACAGGGCCAAAGGGGAAACTCCGCGGTGTACTGTTTGGATATGCCTGCCATAACACGACATTGGCTTTCTATCAGTTTTGTGGAGACTACGCCGGTTTCGCCCAGTACGACATTGAAGAGCAGCATCCAGGGGCAGTCGCGATGTTTGTGATGGGCTGTGGTGGTGATCAGAACCCATACCCTCGCCATGGTCCGAATGGTCTGAACTATTGCAAACAGCATGGCCGTGAACTGGCTGACGCCGTCCTTACTTCCCTTAAGGGGCCGCAACTGGCAATCAAAGGGGAATTGCAAGTCGCCTCAACCGATGTAACACTTGATCTGGAACCACTGCCTCCTTTGGAAACGATTCGAACTCAAGCGGAAGGTGGTCAGGAAACTCCGACATCTCGCAAAGCCAATTATCTACTTAAGCAAATCGAAACTAATGGACAGGTCGATTTAACTCAGAACTGCCCGTTGAATGTCGCCCGGTTTGGCGACGATCTACTGTTTGTGTTTGTAAGTGGCGAAACGGTTCTTGATTACGCCCGTCTCTGTCAGTTCGCCTTTGGCGGACAGATGGTCTGGGTCGCCGGTTATAACAACGATGTCTTCGCCTACCTTCCTTCCCAGCGAATCTTGCTGGAAGGTGGCTATGAAGGGCGAACGGGCATCATCCACCAACTGACCCCGACTCCATTCCTGCCTACGGTAGAAGATAGGGTCATGGGTGGAATTCGGCAATTGGTCGAAAAAGTCTCTCAACCCGTACCAGTCACAAAATAAGAAACCAAGCCGCCGATCCTGTAGCATTCGTTGGCTCCACCAGAAGGTTTTCGTTTCAACTTTAATAATACCCTATCGATTGAGTTTTCTATCCATGATGTTCCTGTCTCGTATTCGTGTACTGACCGTCGCAACCGGCCTGCTTTTGATCGTCTCTCTGTTCGCTGGATCAGTAGAGGCTCAGGCTGGTTGGAAAGCTGGCCTGGCTGAAGCCAATATCACTCCCGAGACAGCCATGTGGATGGCGGGCTATGGTGGACGCTCCAAACCAGCCACCGGTAAACGACAAGACCTCTGGGTGAAAGTCGCCGCCATCGAAGACGAATCTGGAAACCGAGCCGTCATCTTCAGCACCGACTTATTAGGAATTCCCCAGTCCATTTACAACAACGTCTGTGCAGAATTAGAGAGCAAACATCAGCTCAGTCGTTCGCAGATCATGCTAAACAGCTCACATACCCATAGCGGCCCCGTCTTGAGAGGAGCGTTACATGACATCTACCCATTGGACGAACATCTATTAGATCTGATTGAAGACTATTCCAACAAACTAGAGAACACACTCGTCAATATTGCAGGTGAAGCGTTGGAGAGTTTGGCACCGGCGACGTTAAGAGCAGGAAACGGGTCTGCCGACTTCGCCGTGAATCGCCGAAACAACAGCGAAGGGGCCGTCCCTTCCTTGCGAGAAAAAGGAGAAGCTCTGGCTGGCCCCGTCGACCATGATGTTCCTGTACTGGCGATTTACAATGACAAAAAGGAACTTACTGCCGTCATCTTCGGTTATGCTTGTCACAATACAGTCATGGGTGACTATCTGTGGCATGGAGACTACGCTGGCTTTGCACAGGCCGCATTCGAAGAGAAACATCCGGGAGTAACCGCTCTATTTTACATGGGCTGTGGTGGCGACCAGAATCCCATTCCCAGACGCGAAGAAAAACTACTGACCGTGTATGGCGAAAAACTGGCCAACGCCGTCGATCAGGTTGTCAGCGATGATAGCCAATTGACTACACTTTCGCCCAAGCTTGAAACAACACATCAGTTTGTCGAACTCCATCTCGCCGATCAGCCCACTGCAGACGAACTACAGGAGATCATCGATAACCCCAATCGAGCGGAATATCAGAAACGGTGGGCGTCCCGTCTGCTGAAAGAAATGGAAGACGGAACCACTTTCGTAACTAGCTACCCGCTTCCTATTCAAGCCTGGGAACTGGGCGACCAGCAATTGTGGTTAACGATTGGTGGCGAAGTAACCGTCGACTATTCGCTGGGCTTCAAAAAGATGTTTGGCAAGCAAACCTGGGTGGCCGGATACTGCAACGATGTCCCCGCATATATTCCTTCGCTGCGAGTTCTGGAAGAAGACAAAGTAAAAATGGGCTACGAAGGCCACAGTTCCATGATGGTCTATGGGCTTCCCGCATTTCGCTGGGCCGACGATGTCGAAGACCAGATCGCCAATGGCATGACTGAACTTGTTAAACAGGTCCGGCCTTAAAGACCGCGTCTGGGTTCCAGAGGCGAGGTTGGATAGAACATATCGCATGTAACCGTGGTGGGTTCTGGCTGCTTAAAATCACGTTTGTGAAAACTTCTCGTGTTCTGTAGCCGCTAAACTTTCCTGGAAAAATTTAGAACTCGAACTTTGCCCAGTAGATTTGCTGTCGATCGTATCTAGTCCGATAGTCATCCAGGATGACCTCGATATCGGGCTCGATCAGTTCCTTGAGCTTCTGGCTGCCTTTGACCTTCAGGATCAGTTGCTGATTGAAGTCATGCAGCTGGGGAGAAATGTAGAAGGTGTGTCCGCTACCCAGAGTCTTGGTGACCTGTAAGGTCGTGCTGTCGCCCTTATGACTGGTCAGTTTCGCTTCCAGCGGCACAGTTCTTCGGCGTGAAGATAACCTCGCGAGTTGGACTTCTAGCCCTCTGCATTCGATCCAGTCGACTTTGACTTCATCCTGAGGGACAAACGCCTCGTATTCTATTTCCAACTGATCGAGATTCCGGTTTTGCAGCGCCATCCAGTCAAACAGTTGGACCTGCTCCTCGCGATACCACTCCGAGACACGATTAGGATACTGGGCATAAATCAGATCACTATTCCCCTGAAACATCTTGTTTAACAACGCAGAATGGCGACCGTCATATTCGCCCCCCACAAGATACCAAGGCAATCTCTTGCCATTCTGCCAGTAATGAAGAGCATCTTCGGCATGTCGCCCGCGAATGCTGATGACTCCTGCGAAAAGATCGGGATGCAATATTCCGGCATCGATTGCCGCATCGCCGCCATCCCCAATCCCGGCGATGAACACCTTATCTGAATTCACAGAAAACTGACGTCGAACTTCCATCAATGCCTGATGAATCCGTTTGAGTTCTAGAAGATTGTGGTTATAGCGAAGCCCCTGCGTTACCTGAAATTGAGGCACCACCAGCAAGTAACCTCGACGTAAAGTCTCGCCCGTTTCCTCAGCAGTCCCCCCCCACCATTCGAGAAAGGTCTGAGGATCAATTCCGGTAGGTGGCAATGCAAGCAGTACCGGGTATTGCCGAAAGGGAGAATATTCCAGAGGTGGCAGTACCGAGTATTTCATCTCGTTGTCCTGATGATCGCGCAGGGTCAAATCGACCTGTGTCCCCCCAGTAATGGGAGTATCGGAAGGAACGGGGGGAAGATTTTGCAATAAAGCGGTCAGCCGCTCCGCGTTCAAGCTTTCGATCGATTTGATTTGATTGACGAGCTGGGCATCATGTTCGCGGGATCTCAGGAAGTCATACACGAGAAACCGAGCCTGCCATAAATTTAAAGTCAGCTGCAAATCGTCAACTGCTGCTTCCGCCCCCAGTATCCAACCGGAATAGGCGAGGGCCAGCCTTTCTTCTGCAGTCAGCGTGGCATCTTTCTCCAGTTCAAAGAATGAATTCAATCGAGGAAGCGATGCCTGAGAGAGTTCTTCTGATACGATTCGCCGAATCAGGTTCAGCTTGGGATCTTCCTCGTGATTGGCCAGTTGACTTTGCAGTTCCGCAAGAATGAGCGGCGTCGAATCCAACCTTTCGAGGTCAGTCGCATATTGTTTAATAAACTTATCAATTTCAAACAGCACTTCGGGAGCTATATCATTTCGTGGCAAAGCTTGGGCGGATTCATAGGCCAAGTCGTACTGACCCAGTTGGCGCCGGGTCTGGATTTCATTGAAGAGCTTTAACGCCAGTTGCTCTCGAATTTCGAGCCGGACGTCCTCGTATTCTTTACCATCGGTTGCGTATTTTTCTGTAAGTTCATCAAGGAACTGATAGGCCTCGTAAGTTTTATCCGCCTGAATATAAAAACGAGCGATCGAACGCTGCATTTTGGGATCATCAATATCGGCAGACGAAAGCAGTAGCTTGTGCAGAATTGCGGGCGGAATGGAGTCTGTACTGAGAGTGACATCCCATTCGTAATTGAGGCCCTGAACTTTAACATATCGGGGATGCAGAAACGTAATGCCTTGAATAACCAGTATATTGCCGCGTGAAGTATGAATAGTGACTTCACGTTGACCTAGTTCATCAAAGGGGGTGATCTTTCCAACACCTTGTAAGAGCTTCAGCGGAATCGATTTGCGTCCAGATTTCACCTGCGGGATTTTAAAAATATCAAAAGCGGATAAGAGGTCGCTTTTCACCGTCCGACCATCAACTGCCAGCAGGTCATCGGAGATATAGTAGGTCCGAATCTGGTCATCAACCTGGATAATCGGGTTGTACCGAAATTCGCCCTCTTTTCGAGGATCACCGATGTTTCGCTGGTTCGTATTTACGATGTACTGATCGATACTGCGAATCAGCTTGCTATCACCTCGAAGAACAAACCCATTCTCCAAACGAATCTCGTCTGCAGAACTTAATGGAGCAAATACGCCCATCATCAGGAAGGCGATTAAAACAGAATTGGCAAATTGAGATTTCATGAACCTGATAACAGCCCTGTCACTGGTGCGAGAAGCAGAAGAATCTTGGCCCTTATATTGTAGGTCATCCCGCGGCCTCTGAGGAGAGGAATTTCGCGGTGGTTCGACTCATGAAAACTGGGCATGCATCCGCAATCGCTTTGACTAACCTGTAATCATGGGAAGCCAGTCTTCACGGAACAGGAACGCAATCCATCCGGCGCCGAGTAAAACGACGATAATGATGAGGTAGACAATAAAACCAATCCCCCCAACCATCCCCTGAAAGAGGTTCTTAACCCATTTCCACCGTTTCTGCCGGTCATATTGCTGAGCCAGTTTTTCGTACTGCTGGGCCGTGTTTTTTCCACGCTGATCAGCCGTATCCTGAGCAATCCGTTGATGCATGAATCCCTGGAATTCCACGTATTGCGTTAAAGGAACGAATTGTCCCTTATTCCCCTCGCGCGCCCGGGCACGTTTATCAAACATCCCGGCTTTGATTCCCTTGATCACTTGCTCGGTCGAGAATTTATTGAGAGTCGACTTGCCTTGGGCGTCGAAGAACCGGACGTACCAGGCTTTACCAGCTGACGTTTCCATGGTTCGGGAAACTTCGGCCTGTTGAGCGTCCTGTGCCGAATTAGGCGGGGTATAAGCGGGCGTAGTTCCCCCTGTAGTTCCCCCACCCGGTTTCGATCCAATTGCTGTGTGCCCGCCGGGCGACTGTGTGACCCCTCCGCGGCTGGACATGCCCATACTACTGGGATGTCCGATTCCCGCACTCTCAACCGCCCCATCTATAAAACTCAAAGAGGGTGAATGTAATCCGAGTCCGACTAGATCATTGACCAATTCTGCACAATCGCCGTAGCGGGCATTGGGATCTTTGGCCAGCATTTTATCAATCATCAAATCGAGACGACTCGGAATCTCGCTGTTGATCTGCCGGGCACTCTTAAAAGTACCTTTTTCTTTTTCCAGAATCAGTTCGAGGGTATCTTTCCCTTTGAAAGGAAGTTCACCTGTGAGGAAATAGTAGAGTGTACAACCGAGGGCATAGATATCGGTACGCAGATCGACATGCTTGGCATTTCTTGCCTGCTCCGGGGCCATGTAGAGAGGTGTTCCCAGTCCCGTGCCGCTCTGAGTCATTGAGACGTCTTCATCAATCGCCTTGGCGAGACCAAAGTCAGCGACTTTCACAATCCCTTTGGATGTGATCAAAATATTATCTGGTTTGATATCACGATGGATCATTTTCAGATCGTGAGCCTGCTTCAATGCCTGAGCACATACCAGAACGACATGCAACGAGTCACCGACAGTCAATCGTTTCCGCTGATTCATCCAGACCTGCATGCTGTAACCGTCGATGTATTCGATGGCTACATAGTTGATTCCCTTCTGGGAATCCGCTGCGTAAACCTGAACCACGTTCGGATGGTGTAATCGTGCCATAGAGCGTGCTTCGCGCAGAAAACGTTCCACGAAGTCCGGTTTCTTCGCCAGTTCTTTGGACAACGTTTTAATGGCGACGGGACGATCCAGGCTGACTTGCTGAGCCAGAAAGACTTCACCCATGCCCCCCTTACCAAGACGCTTGCGTAGACGAAAGTCGCCCAACTGGGTTGCCTTTTTTCCTGATGACGGAGTGTTCGATTTCCCAGGAAGATTCGGCACGGATGGTGGCACAGGCGAAGGGGTCGAGGGCTGGGGAGGTGTGTCCGGCATGATCGGTTTCGTCTCTGAATTGGATTCCGCAGCCCCAATAACGGTCGCCCCCAGTGCATTAATCTGTGTCTGATCTGGAGTTGGCTTCGCTCCCTGCCTCTGACTGGAATGATGCGAAGGAGAGGTGAGCGATTTGTCCTGTGGAGGAAGTGAAGCAGTCATGATAGAGCCTCACAATTTCTATAGAGTGTTATTGGGATTCACTACGGAAGAAAAATAATCGATATGATAAAACGAGAAAACGCCTAGCGCGAATAAGAACGGACGTTACCACAATCAAGAAGTAGTGGTGCTGTCGATGGAATGCGCAGACAAATTCGGATAATAAGACAGAGAATGCAGTCTATGTGCAGGCGAATTGCCGTAAGGAAAGGTAAGAACTTAGAGAGAAGGCCCGAAGCAGATCAGGTAGGAAATGGCCAGAATTGCCAGCCTTAGTCTGTAAGTACTATTTATCCATTATGTTGAAACGACAACACTTACGCAAATCCAATTTGGGATCTGACCTTATTTTCAGGTGGAGATTTTTATCTCTTGGTCGATACCGATCTCGTTCTCTTTTTCACTCACTGGCACTGAGAATGAAAGAGACCGCGATTTTCGCCGTAAGTCGGGGGCTACCTTCAACTAATCGTCTTGGAGTATTTCGTGGGGAGGCTGGCAATTAAACCGAACACCATCATTTCCATTCTCTCAGATTATTGAAGCATCCAGCTGAGACTTGGGCAAAAAATGACGAATCTGGTTGAGCAAGGTCGGTTTACTGATCGGTTTAGTTAGATATTCGTCGCAACCGGCTTCCAGACATTTTTCGCGATCGCCCTCCATCGCGTGTGCGGTGACTGCAATGACGGGGATATCATTCCTTAAATTTCGCATCGCACGCGTCGCTGTGTAACCATCCATAACCGGCATTTGCATGTCCATAAGCACGACATCAAAGGGGCTTTTTTCGGACGACCACCCTGCTTTCAACTCTTCTTCATTCGCGATTGGCCAGGCACCATACATAGCCGTCAGCGCTTCTTCGCCATGTTCGGCGATGGTCACTTCTGCCCCGGCCTTTTTGAGAATAAACGAAATCAATCGCTGATTATCCGGACCATCATCAACCAGCAGAACGCGACAATTCAGCTTGTCACCCATTCCCAGATTGGCTTTGATCACCTTGGGTGTTTCCTCTGGATTTAAAGTCTGTCCATCAATCATTTCTACGGAAGTAAGGTCGCCGATCGCAATACTGATCGAGAAGGTACTGCCTTGTCCCACTTCGCTTGTGACTTTGATTTCCCCGCCCAGGTTTTCAGTCAGATATCTGGAGATTGCCAATCCCAACCCAGTGCCGCCGTATTTTCGGCTTAACGAGTAATCGGCCTGTGTGAATGGTTCAAACAAATGCGTCAAATCTTCGTCGCGAATACCAATTCCCGTATCGATCACATCAATCAGCAACATCCCCTCTTCTCGTCCTTCCGAATGGACAACCACTTTCACTTCACCACTGTCGGTGAATTTAATTGCATTGCCGATGATATTCGTCAGCACCTGACGATACCGATCCGGATTGGTAAAGATGTTGGACGGTATATCTCCCTGATAGGTTAACTTCAGGTCGAGGTTTTTCTTCTTCGCGACTGGCATTAGTCGTTTAGCACATTCATTAACCAAACGAACTGGGCAGCAATTTTTACTTTCCAATCGTAGTTGCGTTGTATCCAGATTGGAATAATCAAGAATGTCGTTGATAATCTCGAGAAGATGTTCACCGTTACGCTTGATGGTGTAGGTCGCTTCGAGTGTGTCTGGATCGTTCGAGTTGTTGTGTAGAATATCGGCATACCCCATGATCGCTGTCATCGGCGTCCGGATTTCATGGCTCATATTCGCGAGGAACTCATTCTTGGCTTTATTGGCAACCTGTGCTTCGTCATGAGCTTTCCGGAGGGCGATCTCGCTTCTTTTCTGAGCCGAAATATCCCACGCCAGTGAAAGCTGTACAACGTGATCCTGCTCCAACTCTAAAGGAACAGAAGTGGTCCGCATCCAACGCCGCGTCCCTTTTAGACCCTGCATTACGTATTCGATCGTAATCCGATTTCCAGCACATGCAGACTCGCTCATCTGCTTGACGCCTTCCTGGTATTCTGGAAGAACAAAATCGATCAGCGACTTTCCGATCAGATCGGAAGAGCTGTCCGCTTCCATCATCTCCAGACCGGCTCTGTTAATTTCGATAATTACTCCTTGAGGGTCTGTCAGCAGCACACTTTCAGGCGTTGCATTATTGATGGCTCGGACCTGAGATTCACTGTGACGTAATTTCTTGCGTTCTCGACGCAGTTCCGTGTTCTGTCGATACTGAGTGGTAACATCTTCGATGCAGACGAGAGCAAAATCACCCTGCTCCGGCATCGGCTGGACTGTTACCCGCTGCACCATCTTCCAGCACTGATCTACTGAGCCTAGGTTGACGGGAATCAGTGCATCATGGAGCGATGGAGATAGGACAATCGATTGCTGAGAATCGAAGACGTGGCCCACTCGCACACGAAACCGTTTGATTCCAGCCTCGGAACAGAACTCGCTAAGATTTTTCCCGACAGCATCCTTTTGCGAAATTCCGCTCCACTGGATGAGTGTCTTATTCCAACTATACAGATTCAATTCTCGATCGATAATACACACTCCAACTGGTAACAGGTCGTAATGGCTATCGGAGAACTGAGTATGCGGCAACGAGAGGAATGTCACAGATTTATCCCATCGATCAGAAGAACGAAGTTACAAAAAATGAATTGGCATTTATTAAGTTACTTGTCAGGATTTACGTAACAGAAAACAAAGCAAACAAAGTAGAGGGGATTGAATATCAGTCATCCAGGACTTTGGCCAGAAGTCGCCTCAAGCATTCCACCTGAAAGACGATAATCAAACTTCCGCGAATATCCCGACTGGCAATATTAAAGTTCGCATTAGCCACCAGTATGGTAAGCTCTTCACCAGCTTCTTCGGTCACGTTGTTCTGCATATAAGAGAGCAAATCGATCTGAGGTAGAAATTCCGGCAACGAATAATCCAAACCACACTCGAACAGATTCGAGACAGACCCGAGTACCGCGTTCAACACGATATTCCCAACTTCTTCCAGGATTCCTTCCAGGTCAAAGTCAAATTCGTCCGCCTCGTCTTCAACATCGCCCACGAAGTGTGCAAGGCTGAGAGCACTCTTGCTCGGAAACGAAAGCGACGCTTGACCGTTCAATCCACCTTGGAACTTCTGACAGATTAACGTCTGAGAGTCCGAATCGGTTTGATCCACATGCAGGGAAACGTCTCGGGGGCTACAGGCAACCACTCGAGGAACAGAAAGCTCGATCCACGAATCGGTGATTTCGCTGAGAGCAGCGGCAGCTCGGCCTGTTCCGATATTAATAATTTCGGCTAATGCATCGAGTTGTTCGACGGTTGTGTTCATGTTTGGTTCTCGATTCAAGATCGCGATAATTCGACTGGATGAGATGGACTTCAATCCGGCACGAAGGAGAGTAAAGGAGTTCCGAGTGGGTTAACAAACAGGTAAAGACAAGGCATCCTTTACAGCGGCGATTAAATCTTCCGGCTGCACTGGTTTATTCAGAAAGGCGGAAATACCGAGTCGGTCACATTCCGCTCGTGTCGTCTTCTGAATGTCGGCCGAAGCCATGATGACGGGAAACTCACTTGTTCGTTTACGAACTTCCGCCAGCAATTCGACTCCTGACATCTCCGGCATCAGATTGTCCGAAACCAGACAGGTCAGCTCTGTTTCCCGTTCAATAAATATCTTCAATGCTTCTTTTCCATCCCGAGCCTGAATCACTTCAAAACCATGGCTCACCAATGCTCTTACAATCATTTTCCGTGAAAGAGTTGAATCCTCTGCGACGAGTATGAATGGCATGTGTTTGCTCCGGAGTTATGAATTTCAAGAAAGGCAATGAATCGAACCCGCCCCGAAGGGTATCGATTACTCTGGCTGATCCAATGCGAATACAGAATTTTGGGAACGGGTTATTGTTTACTCCAAAAACATATGTTGCGTTTTAGCAACCGTCTTGAGGTCTTAACCTGCAAATTGGGTATTGAGCGCCAATAGGGCCCCCCTATTTCCGGCACAACCCGCACCACCTGAATTCAGACCTCAAATCGGCCGTCTTGCAAACGTTTCTAGAAAGAAACAGGCAGCCGCTATTGAGCGGCTTTATCCGTCTCCATAACGAAAAGAAACAGCCCCTTTTTCATCCTTAAAGGCGAGGGTTTCGACTATCAGTTCCGCAATAACGTTGCACTCAGGTGCGTCAGTTAATCGTCGTTGAGCGCATAAAAAAACGGACACCCGAGAGTGTCCGTTTTCATATTTGATGTTTAACCCAAGGGAGCTTATTCGCGGTAAAGCAATCGACCACAGGCGCGACAGAAGCGGATTTTACCCATATTGAGCTCAACCATGATATTGGGTTCCAGCATGGTGTAGCACTCGGAACAGGCATTGGACTCGACGGCTGCCAGAGCCGTATCCGAGTGAGCTGCGACCAAACGCTGGTATTGTGCCCGTTCAGAAACAGGAATACACGTTTCCGCCTCTTTTAGAGAAGAACGCAATTTGTCATTCTCTTCCTGTAGATCGGGGATCGTCGCTTCAAAGGTGGTCTTAAACTGGCCAAAGTCCGCTTTAGAGGCCTCTAGCTCTGTCTGCAGTTTTTCAATAGCCTTCGCTTGAGCGTCGATTCCATCCAGGCATTCGAGAATCTCGTCTTCAAGGACACTGTTCGCAACTTTGTCGGCCTCGATCTGCGACGTGATGATTTCGTATTCCCGATTCGATGAGGCTTCGTTCAGCTTCCTTTTGAGTGTATCGATTTTGGCTTCATTGGTCTTCAGCTGCAGTGTTTTTTGATCGCTCGTCATCTTGAGTTGTTTTTGCTTCTGACGGGCTGCTTCCAACTCGGTTTCTTTTTTGCTTACGATCTGCTCGCGAGCGGCGATACGTTTGGGGCCTGCTTCCAATTTCCCTTGTACGGCTTGAAGTCTTCGATGTAATTCGTGCAGATCTTTAAGGTCTGCTGCGGTCGTACTCATCCGTTATACTCTCCTGGGGAAGCGTTCAAGATCACTTGCAATACGTTCTACTATATCAAACATACATAAAAAAAGCCGGTCACAAGGACCGGCTGATCGAATCAATTTGAAATGTTGGCTGCCGCCAGGGTATCTAAAAACCCTTTTAGCTGCTTACTCCTGACAGGATGTTGCAGCTTGCGGACGGCTTTCGCCTCGATCTGGCGAACCCTCTCGCGGGTCACTTTGAAGATTCGTCCGACTTCTTCCAACGTGTAGGTATAGCCATCTCCCAAGCCGTAGCGGAGTTTGATGATTTCCCGTTCACGATAGGTGAGAGTCTTAAGGACGATATCAATTTTGTCCTTCAGCATCTCCTGGGTAGCGGCGTTGACAGGGCTGTCGCTGCCACTGTCTTCGATGAAATCACCGAAGTAGCTGTCTTCACTTTCTCCGACAGGCCGATCGAGACTGATCGGATGGCGGGAAATCTTCATAACACGACGAGTTTCTTCAAGACTGACTTCGGCAGCTTCGGAAGTCTCTTCGAGGGTTGGTTCCCGTCCGAGTTCCTGAACCAGCCGTTTACTTACTTTTCGCAGCTTGGACATCGTCTCGATCATATGAACCGGGATACGAATTGTCCGAGCCTGGTCCGCAATAGCGCGGGTGATCGCCTGACGAATCCACCAAGTGGCGTACGTCGAGAACTTATAGCCGCGGCGATATTCATATTTATCAACCGCACGCATCAGTCCCGTATTCCCTTCTTGAATCAGGTCGAGGAAGCTCAGGCCACGGTTACGGTATTTCTTGGCAATCGAAACCACCAGTCGCAGGTTACCACCGGAAAGGTCTCGCATCGCCTGTTCGTAGGCGAAGAACCGCTCCTGAGTTTCCTGAACACGGGTTTTCAATGATTGAGGAGTCTCCAGCGTCATGATCATCAGGTCATGCAATTCACGCTGCAGGTTGGCTCTTTCGTCTTTGGCTGTTTTCAATCGTTGCAGGTTTTTAATCTGCGATTCCAGCTCAAGCATACGAATGGAAATCTGCTCCAAACGTCGCATGCTAGGCTGCAAACGCTGTGTTCGCAGGCTGAGTTCTTCAACGAGGGTGACCATCTTACGACGACGGAACATCAAGCGGTTTTCGGCGGCGCGGCGTTCTTTGTCGCTCGCCTCTTCCGAAATCATAGTCTCGAAGTCTTTAATGTTCTGCTCACGCAGCGGACGAAGTGTTCCCAGGTTATGCGGCATCCGCCCCAGGATCTGGTCTTTCTCGAGTGACTCGGTCATCGAAATTTTGATGGTACGGTCAAACGGAAGTTCAGATGCGTCGACTTTCGTAAGAATGCCGATCGCTTCGCCCATGACGTAATCGCCTGAGATGAGGAAACGTCGGAACAATTTCCGCGTTAACTCAATCTGTTTGGCCAGATTGATTTCTTCCTCACGTGTCAGCAGAGGAATCTCACCCATCTGGGTCAGATACATCCGCACGGGGTCGTCAATGCGACGCGATTTGTCTTCGGTCGACATCTCCCGAACACGGGGTTTACGTTTTTTGGAACCATCGGCAGGTTCAACTGGTGCGTCATCCTTGACCAGAGGAAGATCGAGCTCTTCCAGCGACATGACCAGGTGATCGAGCTTTTGAGGATTGTCCGCTTCATCAGGCAGGTATCCACTTGCCTCATGATAGGTAACAAATCCTTGCTCTCTACCTTTTTCAATTAGTGATTTCAGTTCTTGATCTAAGCGATGCACTCGCGTTTCCTCCCGGTTCAGGTCAAGTATTGTCGGTGGCTCGTTGTCGGTGGAAGTTAGCCGCTTTTTGCAACAACTCAATAGCCGTTACATCCAGCGTTGATCCGACAGAAGTCTCCGCAGTCAAGGAGACCATCTGCTTTTTAATTTCTGACAAGGCATCACGTTCCTGAAGGCGTCGTTTTATTAATCTGACTGCCTGATGCAGAAAACGGGAGACTGTTTCGCCCTCAATTTCGATGCTCGACTCCCGAATCCTCGAAGAGATATCGAGTTTGCGTGAGAGTTCATCAATGAGGCCGATAAAATTCTTCGATGGTGTATCTTCTACAGTTGCCATCAATCGATTGACTGTCGGCAACTGGTCTTGTTCGTATAAGTCGAAACAGAGTTGCAACAAGGATGCCAAATCTTGGTTTTCCAGAACTTCTGGAGAAATCTGCTGGCTCACCCAAAACGTTGTTTCTGGTTCTTCCAGAATACATTGAAGCAATTCGCATTCCGGATTGGAGACTAATTCGTTTTCAGTCCACATTTTCTGTACAAGTGTCGACTTCACTTCCGCTGGTACTGATGTTTCAGAATGGGCCGAATGAATTTGGTTTTGCCGGGCTGCATTCCGCCGCTGTTGCTGAATTCGCTGATGGCCGAGTTCCTGACGTTTCTCCACAAGCTTCTGGCGGAGTACTGATTCATTCACAGAGAGTCGCTGGGACAGGCGGTTTAAGATCAGGTCTTCTTTTAATGTACCCTTAATATTGCTGCTCAAGCGAATTAGATCGAGCATTTCGTCCAGGGACTTCTCTCGACCGTGCAGAGTATCGCTATTTCGTTCGCGACAAATCTGATATTTGTACTCAAGTGCCTCAGGGGCATTATCCAGCAGGTTTTGCAGGCTCTCAGGCCCGTTTTCCTCTATGTATTCAGCAGGATCCTGCCCTTCCGGCAGAATCAGAATTCGTAAGTCCACGTCGTGAGACAGGAACTGAGAGATCGAACGCTCGGTGGCGTTTCGGCCGGCGTCATCGCCGTCGTACACCAGTACCATTTTCTTGCGAGCGAATCTTCTGAGAAGTTTCACATGCGGTTCCGTCAAAGCGACGCCCAAGGTGCCCACCACATTACAGATTCCATACTGATGAAGCGTAATGGCGTCGGTGTACCCTTCGACGACCACGGCAACTTCCGATTTTCGAATCGCTTCTTTGGCGACATGGAAGCCGTAAAGAAGTTCGCTTTTGGAAAAAATCTCGCTGTCAGCACTGTTCAGATATTTCGGTTGGCCTTCATTTGCCAAACCGGGCAAAATTCTTCCACCGAAGGCGACTGGATCCCCTTTGTCGTTGCGAATCGGAAACATGACACGTTGCCGAAAATCATCATAGTAGCCTTCGCCCTCATTCCGCTGACGGGCGAGGCGAGCCTCAAAAAGCTGTTTTGGGCTGAATTTGTTCTGGGCACGACCAATCAGCCAATCCCAACCACCGGGATGATACCCCATGCGGAATTGGAGGATGGTTTCGTCGGTAAAACCGCGATCTTCATACAGGTACCGGCGTGCCGCCTCGGCCTGCGGACTATCCATCAGGAACTGATGGAACTCGTTTTCCGCCCAGCGAACGACTTCGATCAAGCTCGCCTTTTGGTTTTTCTTTTCGGGCGAAAAACGCCCCATCGTCTTCGGACGTTCCAGGTTGGCTCGATCTGCCAGTTTGTCGAGTGCTTCGACAAACTCGAGGCTGTCGATTTTCATCAGGAACGAAAAGCAGTCGCCCCCTTCCTGACAGGCCCAGCATTTATAGGTCTGACGTTCAGTCGAGACGTTCATAGAAGGTTTATGATCGTCGTGAAACGGGCAAATGCCTTCGTACTCGCGACCGCCCCGCTTTGGCGTCAAGGTGACATATTCAGATATCAGGTTGACGATGTCAGTTTGGGCTCGAACGGTCTCTTTGAAATCATTGGGAAATTCAGTTGACACCCGCGACCCCTTGAGACTTGTGACCCTGAGCAGTTCGTTCCCAATCAAGTCAGTTTACCCAGTAACTGAAATGACGCGTCCCCTCACATTGAAAGGACTGTGATTGGTTCGGTGATGCTTGCTCTGCGCCGAACATTACAATTTTACATACTGTTGACCTCGCGTCAAGCAATCGCTTTTTTTCCGGGCCATTTGGAGGACATCATAAATCAATTGCCTGCAAGACATTAATTCATCTCCTGATCGTTAAGGTAGTCTGTTTAAGGAATAATTTACCCGATCTTCTAAATCGGAAAGTCGTGACAAACTCCCCCGGATACCGCAACTTCTAATTTATGGCGTTTTTTTAGACAGCAACATTCAGTTGGCAAACAATTTCGGTTGCCCTCTGCTGATAGAATTTACAAAATGTGCAAACTTTGCAAGACTCAGGTCGTCAGCTGGTGAACCTGCAACTAACTCGGTTTGTCTCTGCTACTTCATACCCAGCTCTGTCGCAGACCGGTTTCGTCCTCTGCTCCCGGTCCCGTTTTCTATTCGGAGTCAGTCCCATTACCACCACTTCCACCGACGTCGCCTATCAGGCCCCCATTTCTCCTGACACCACAACTACCTATGGTGTCGACCAGGTGCTGACGAGTTGTCCCGAGAGCAATACCCTGCTTGATATCTGCTACGATTGGGATCGTGTCCCCGTTCCCTCGTCTCTGAAAGAGTTTGAAAAACGGTGGAGCAACCGACACACGCCGATCGACTACAGCGGTGTGTGGCGATTCCGCGAGCTTTTCCCATTCGCACCGGAGGAGAAAATCGTCACGATCGGCGAAGGCCAGACCAAGTTGCAACAGGCCAACGTCGCCGCCAAATTCGCTGGCATCAATGCGGGAAATCTTTATCTGCAGTACGAAGGCCTGAACCCGTCCGGTAGTTTTAAAGACAACGGCATGACCGCCGCCTCCACTCATGCGAACATGGTGGGAGCTAAAGTAACAGCCTGTGCTTCCACCGGGAACACCAGCGCTTCCCTGGCCATTTACGCGTCCGTCACGGGCTTGTTCCGATGTGTCGTCTTCATTGGAAGTGGCAAAATTGCTTATGGAAAACTTTCCCAGGCGCTCGACTACGGTGCCGCCACGATTCAAATCGAAGGCGACTTCGACGACGCCCTGCTCCGCGTTCGTGAAGTGTGCGAACAAGAGAATATCTATCTTTGCAACAGCGTGAATCCATTCCGATTGGAAGGCCAAAAGAGCATCATGTACCGCGTGCTCGAATCGCTCCAGTGGGAAATTCCTGACTGGATCGTCGTCCCCGGCGGCAACCTCGGCAACAGCAGCGCCTTCGGCAAGGCGTTTATGGAACTCAAACAACTCGGTTTGATCGACCGCATTCCGCGTCTGGCGGTCATCAATGCTCAAGGAGCGAATACGCTCTATCAGCTTTATGAAGAAGGTGGGCTTCGCTGGAACGATGGCCGACCTGACGTCGTGAAGAGTGACACCTTCTACACTGACATGGATGAACAGAACCGTCGCGCCTCTACTCTAGCGAGTGCCATCGAAATCAATCGCCCGGTGAACCTGATGAAATGTCTCCGCGCTCTCGATGTTTGCGACGGTGTCGTCCGCGAAGTCAACGACGAACAAATCCTCGACGCCAAAGCGACAGTCGGTGCGGGTGGCCTGGGCTGCGAACCTGCTTCGGGAGCCAGCCTCGCCGGAGCCAAACTGCTCCGCGAAGAAGGAGTCATCGCCCCCAGCGACCGCGTCGTCTGCATTCTCACCGGCCATCAACTGAAGGACCCCACCGCGACCGTCGGATATCACACCTTCAATGCTAAGGACAAAGAGAACGCCTTAGTAAAACGAGGCATCACCCAAGCTCAATTCACCAACCGCCCCACTCCAGTCCCCAACGACCTGGAAGAGATCCTGAAAGTGGTCCGCGGGCTGTAGGTTACTATAGCGGGGAGTTCCAACCAAAAGAGTGGCCCAGACGATCTCGCCAGAGTCGTCTGGGTTGCGAAGCAACACTAAGCGTTAATTGTGTACATAGGTGAATCGGTCGAGGAACCAATACACCTCGAGATGCACACTTATTGACGGTTGCTCTCTGACCTCAAAATGTGTGTGTGTGATCACGAGTTTTCGAACCGTCCACTTTTCCAGCGTCACCCATGGAGGGCTGCTATGTTTCGTCTATCTCTTATCGTGGTCACTTGTTTTTGCGTTTGCCTACAATTGACCGCGGCAGAAAAGCCGAAAACGATTGAGACGGAAATCGCCCTCTTGGAGATGACTCTTTCGGCGGAAGACGCGGAGAGGATCACCGAGAAACAGCCAACGCTTGCTGATCCCAAAGCATGGCTCACCTGGGCGGAAAAGCAGAAAGTGTTGAAAACCGTCTATCGAGTGACCATCAGAGCGATGCAGGATCAACCGACCAGCGTCCATATTGCCACCCCCGTATCCGATGACCTTCCCAAGGAACTCGACGAGTTGAAGGCTGGATTTTCGGTCGATCTGAAGTCGAAAATCAAACCCGAAGGCATCGTTTCAGTAATTAATGCTCAGAACCTCGTCGTTGGTGAATGGAAAAAGGCAGAACTGGCACCGCGGCTGAACGCATTCGGGATCAATACAGTAGTAATTGCTAAAGACGGCGAAAGAATCCTGCTTGCTGGTCCCCATTTACAAATCGGCCAACTCAAGCAAGGGGACCTGGTCGTCACGTTGAAACCACGTGTAAAATCTCAGCAATGAAGCAAGATTGGGAGAAGCCCATGCCCATCACCTTTGGTCATGTCGCACCGACGCTCTTTGTGAACGATGTTAATCGATCCCTGAGTTTTTGGCAGGACCAACTTGGATTCGAGGTCATCTACACCAATGGCGCACCTATCAGTTTCGCCATCATTCGCCGCGACGTGTCGGAGATTCATCTGGCTGTCAAACCTGATTTCGCCGGTACCAGCCACTGTCACATTATGGTAGTTGACATCGAACCACTCGCCGAACGATCTATGGCAAACGATGTGAAAATCACTCAACAATTGACCAAACAACCGTGGGGCTTGAGTGATATGATTATTGCAGATCCGGATGGCAATACACTGGAAATCGCGGGGCAGGTTGCCGCTTAGTACTAATCCTTAGATGGACTTATAAATTGGGAAGCTGGCGTCGTAGCGATTACGCCTTGAAGCTTTTCGATGGTAAGCGCAGTCCCGGATTTTACTGGTTTTATCGTAATAGCAACGGCCTGTATCGTACTTCCTGACGAGACAACATGAATCCCTTTTTTGCCAGTGGTGATCACCATCGGGTCTTCGCCCTTTTTCTCGAAAACAATCCTGGTACCGGTCATCTTCTTCCGGCTCTTTTCAAAGGTGATTTCGACCTCGTTTTCAGATTCTCCTTTATGGAACCTGAAAAACTGCGATCCATCTAAAGCGACTGGCGAATTATCGACTTTGATTTGCAAATCGTTTGCCAGTGAATCATCCGCAAGCACGGCCTCCGAGAATGCAAACATCACTAAGCTGAGCGAGAATAGACTGATTACAATTCGGTTCATGGTAGGATTCCTTCCCTGAGGACGATGGACCGCATCTGAAATCAATGCGGTAAGCGGTACTCCGATCTTCTATGGATGTGAGGAGCAAGTCAATAGATTTTTTAGCAGATCAATCGCTATAATAGGTCGACTAGGATTTAATGCACGGCACGGATGGACGCCGGCAGATTCACCAGCTTGAATGGTTTAGTCAGGTGAGAATTTTCTCACTCGTCCACTCGTCTCTGAATCCATTTTAAATATTTAACTACTTGGGTTACTCAGAGTAACTAAATAGAGCCAAAAGTTAGGGGGAGGGGGGAGAGAAATGCACAACTATACCTTTGAACTTGAAGAGTGGCTGAAGTGGCTCCCTCTCGAGATGTTTATTCGACGTGGACGATTTTCCGGTGAAATCATCACCGGCCCCTGCGATATCTGTAACAACGAACAACTCCGAAAAGTTCTCAACGATCAATACCGTTGGGGTTCAGGTTTTCCTTCGGATATTTTTATCTGGGCAGATGGAGAGCCGAAGGATCGTCACGTCACGAAGACAGGGGGATTGCCCTATCTTGTGGCAGGTGAGGAGTGGCCCGCGGATGCGGATGGGGCGCCGCTGCTGTTCATCGGGCAAGTTAATTTCGGAGATTCGAAAGATCTCACGGGTGAGCTACCAGGTGACATACTGCTCGTGTTCGCAGATCAGAAAGAACCGGGCTACTTCGAGGATCTTCGTTTCGAATGGCGAAACTACACGGCTGAAAAACTGATCACGCTTTTTGAAATCCCGACGCATCAATACGAATTTAAGCCAACTTATGGTTATCGCTGTCGAGTCCTGAATTTTCCAGACGCCGAAAGACTCTTCGACTCAAATTATCCGCTATACGACGGACATGAAGTCTGGAGTGACTTCGTTTTGCTAAAATATCAGGGAACTCAAATCGGAATCGCGCCATTTGGTATCCAACCGATTGATACCGAGAATCCCCCACCGGGACGGATGTTGTGTGTTCTCAGTTCTATTCAACCCACATCGGAAATTCAATATCCCTGGGTGAATCAATCCAGGGCGATTCCACTGTCTGTAGATTCGTGGGACGACTACCTCATGATTTCAGATATGGGATGTCTCTATATTTATATCGACGACGAGGGAGCCCTTCATTGGAGCGAGGACTCGTATTGAGGAAGAAAATGCAGGCCATCCCTGACCGGTTGCTCACTTGACCTGATGGCTAATTTCTACAGCTAATCGGGGGCCACTGCTGACTTGCTTAGTAGTGTGATTCCCAAGAGTGACAAGAAGTGCTTCATTCTCGCTACGACACAGCGATGCCTCATTAGTCGATGAATAATACTCGCCAGAACAATCGCAGAGCAGATGGCGTTGTTGAAGCACATGATAACAACATCTGAAATCACACGGCTGGACGAGCCAGCCGTGGCACCCACTTTTGAACACGATGTTTTAAACGTCTATCCGTTTTCGCATTATCAACGTCGCGAAAACAAAGCTCGGATTCTTTGCATCATCCCCTTTTTATCCGGACGTGGAAATGGAGGGACATAGTTCGTCAGAAATGCCTGTGCGTCTTGAATACCATTCAGCCGTTTTGGCGAATCATAAGCGTAGGAGAACTTATACTGGCCGGAAGAATCAATTTCTAAATGGCAGACTGTTCAAGGTGTGGGATCCGCTGTCGCTTCTCTTAATGATGACAGGAATAATTCAATGCATTCATCAGGGAATGCGAATTCTTGGCTCTCCCACTTGTGGCCAACTCTTTGGAATGAAATAGGCAGGCAGTCCTTTTTCAAGTCCTGATCTTGAACATCAACCTCAAGATTCACGACTGCCGCGTCCCAGTCTGTTTCGATAGCATTTGCAGTCGTCACAACAATGCGATTCTGCAGGTCGATCATTTCTACCGGATTCATTGTGCGGTTCTTTCGTTGGAAAGAGTCCGGGCCGAGCCTCAAACCTTCTCGTGGGCAATAATCTCTTCCCAGGTTTCGCGGCGGCGGATCAGATTGTACTCTTTTCCATCGACGAGGACTTCGGCAGCTCTTGGGCGGCTGTTGTAGTTGCTGCTCATGACGGTACCGTAGGCTCCAGCACTGAAGATGGAGAGCAGGTCGCCACGCTCGACGGGGGGGAGTGAGCGGTCTTTGGCAAAGTAGTCGCACGATTCGCAAACAGGGCCGACGACGTCCGCTTTTTCGCAGCCGTCATGCTCTTTCTCCCAGTTGCCCTGTGGATCGAGAGTCGATTTCACAGGCCAGACTCCATGGAAGCTGTCGTACATGGCGGGACGGACAAGGTCAGTCATGCCGCCGTCTTGAATGATGAACAGCTTGCCCCCTTCGCGTTTAGTGAAGACAACCTGCGTTACCAGGATTCCACTGTTACCGGCGATGTAACGGCCCGGTTCCAGAGCGAGGCGGCATTTCGCCTCTTTGACACCGGGGACGATTACCTTGGCGTATTCGGAAGCGGGAAGACCTTCGTCATGTTTGTAGCTGATGCCAAAACCACCACCGAGATTAATCCAGTCGATCTCGTGACCCTCATTGCGATACTCGGCGACAACGTCGATCGCTTTCTTCACGGCTTGGGCATAAGGGTCCGTGGTCAGGATTGGGGAACCGAGGTGCATGTGGATTCCCTTGAGGGCCAGATGCGGATCGGCAAGGACTTTCTTCGCGAGCTCTGAGGCTCGTTCGATGTCCATGCCGAACTTGTTCCCTTTTTTCCCTGTCGTCGTTTTGCTATGTGTCTTGGCGTCGACGTCGGGATTGAGCCGTAGGGCAACGGGACCGATCACTCCCATGTCCGCCGCGATGGCCGAGATCGCGTCGAGTTCCGCTTCACTCTCGACGTCGAACATCAGGATATTGGATTCGAGGGCGAACCGGATTTCAGCATCGGTTTTCCCTACCCCAGCGAATACGACACGGGTTGTATCGCCACCCGCTTCACGTACCCGGTATAGCTCTCCGCCAGAGACAACATCGAAGCTGCTCCCGGCGTCGTTCATGACTTTCAAGAGGCTTAGGTTACCGTTGGCTTTTACCGAGTAGCAGATAACCGGTTCGACTTCGGCGAAGGCAGTCTGGATATCATTCAACTTTTCCAGCAATGTCTTCTTGGAATAGACATACAGTGGCGTGCCGAATTCTTCGACCAGTTGAGCGACAGGGACGTCTTCGCAATAAAGTTCATCGTTCTGGTATTGGAAATGACTCATGAATACGATCCGGAAATAAAACAAGCTTAAACAGGGAAAGCTATGATAATAAGGGTGTCACAACTGGCTCGTCCAGCAGTGAGAGTATAGAGGGCAGAAACAAGTGCTTCATCATCGTAGTAACTCCACGATTGCTCTAAAGGAACCAATCAACCTTCACTGAGGAGTCGCGGTGTTACATCGGTAGAGAAACGTTCGAAGTTTTCGCTGTGATCGTCACGGTTGGATAAGCCATGCGTGGCCCCCGAAGTCAATCATTCCACAGACTTCGGGGGAGACTCACTACTACAAATTTTCAGAGAGCAGTTCCGCAATCTGGACGGCGTTGGTCGCGGCACCTTTACGCAGGTTGTCGCTCACACACCAGAAACTCAAACCATTATCACAGCTGATGTCCTTGCGAATGCGTCCGACAAAAACCTCGTCCGAACCATCGCAGGTCGAGGGGAGTGGGTACTCCCCATTTTTAAGATTGTCCATAACGGTGATTCCGGGGAATGCAGCGAAAAGTTCGCGAGCTTTTTCCGGAGAGATCGGAGATTCTGTTTCGACTGTAATCGTTTCGCTGTGACAGTTGGCGACAGGAATACGGACACAGGTAGTGCTCACTTTGAGGTTAGGCAGCCCCATGATTTTGCGAGTCTCGTAGACCATCTTCAGCTCTTCGCTGGTGTAGCCATCTTCTTTTTCACTACCGATTTGAGGAATGGCGTTGAAAGCGATTGGATGAGAGAAGGCTTTATATTCGTAAGATTCATTGTTCAGGAATGCCTGGCTTCCCTGATGCAGATCCGCCGTACCCTGTACACCGGCGCCGCTGGTTGCTTGGTAAGTACTGCAGATCACGCGGGTAATGGGGCTGAAATCGTGCAGTGGTTTAAGGGCCACTACCATCTGTGTGGTCGAGCAGTTGGGGCTGGCAATAATTCCTTTCGCGTTCAGGGCATCCTGCGGATTGATTTCAGGAATGACGAGGGCGACGTCCTCTTTCATCCGAAAGTAGCCTGATTCATCGATGACTTTGCAGCCTGCTTTGACGGCGGAGGGCAGGTATTCAGCGGCGATGTCGTCCGGAGTACTGGCGATGACCAGATCAACCCCTTCGAAGGCATCGTGCGTCAGTTCTTCGAATGTGTATTCTTCTCCGTTGAATGTCAGCTTCTGCCCTGCGGAACGGGCCGAGGCGAGGAACCGGAATTTCTTCGCGGTGAATTTACGCTCCTCAAGCAATTGACGAATAATCTGACCGACAGCACCAGAGGCACCGACTACAGCAACGGTATCAAACACAATGGGTCTCCTGAAACAGGAAATTGGGAATAGAAATCCAAATAAAAAGCAGAATCAGCTCGCTCAATCGAGTTAAAATCTCTCCGCTCGGGAGAGATTGAACGGTTACGCTCGCGGAACTCGTCCTCAACGATAGGAGAGAACGAGTATTAAGAGGTTCACCGCGAAAGGGGTTGCTGGGCCAACCGGGCAGCAGACAGCTCGCAAATATCGAGATAAGGCGATTCTAATCGCTGGAGCAAATCATCACTAATTCTGAACTCATCCTGATTTGCTCCAATTTCCGCACACTATAAGGGGAGAGGGCGGGGAGATTCAATCAGCCGGGCCAGATCACCCTGTTTTTTGACGGACAAAGCGGTATTCACCTGCCTCAATTTGTCAGATAGGCCATTTTTTCGTTGAGATTGTAAAATTCTCGCTTTTCTGGGTCGAGGAGAAACCGCGTGGTTGGGACCGTTCGACTCGGCTTGGTATACTCCCAGACGGAAGAACCTTCGATGCGTCTGTCGTCGCAGTACGAGGGCTTTCCCGGCTTTGCTTTTCACTTTCATTTATATTTAGCTCCCGATTAAGTAATCCATGATTCCTGACAACTTACGTATTCTCATCGTTGGTCAAGGTGGCCGTGAACATGTGCTCGCCTGGAAAATGGCGCAGTCCCCCCACGTCAGCAAGATCTTTTGTGCACCGGGCAATGCAGGCACAGCCCAGGATGTGACGAATGTCGATATTTCGTCCTCCGACATCAAACGGCTGGTGAAGTTCGCCCAGGATGAGAAGATCGACTTGGCCGTCATCGGGCCCGAAGCCCCGCTCGTCGCCGGATTGGCCGACGAAATGCAAGCGGTTGGTGTTCGAGTATTTGGACCTAGCAAAGCAGCGGCTCAGCTCGAAGGAAGCAAAGCCTTCGCCAAAAAAATTATGAGACTGGCGAAAGTCCCCACGGCCGACTATCAGGCGTTTGATAATCTGGACGCGGCTTTGACGTACATCGAGGACCGGACCGAAATCAAGCTGGTTGTTAAAGCAGATGGGCTGGCGGCGGGTAAAGGAGTCGTGGTCTGCGATACGCAAGCCGAAGCTCTCGACGCTGTGAAGAGTATGCTGAGTGGCCGACAATTCGGTGCGGCTTCCGAGAAGATCATCATCGAAGAACGGTTAGAAGGTCAGGAAGTGAGCATCCTGGCGATTGTGGACGGAAACACGATCATTCCTCTGGAAACATCACAGGACCATAAAGCGGCTTATGATGGTGACACCGGACCAAACACGGGCGGCATGGGGGCTTATTCGCCCGCGCCAATCGTGACATCGGACATGATGGATGAAATCATTGAGAACATCCTGGTGCCCACTATTCACACGCTTCGCCGGCAGAAAGCCGAGTTCCGAGGTGTATTGTATGCCGGATTGATGATTACCAATCAGGGGCCCAAAGTTCTTGAATTCAACGTTCGCTTCGGCGACCCCGAAGCACAACCTGTCCTCATGCGTTTGAAAACAGACCTCGCCAAAGTTCTTTACCTCGCCGCAGAACAGCGTCTGGGTGAACTGGACGAACTTGAATGGGACGAACGCCCCTCGTTGTGTGTCGTCATGGCGTCTGAAGGTTACCCGGGCGACTACGAAAAAGGCAAAACAATCACCGGTCTCGCTGCCGCCGACGAAGTCGAAGGAGCCAAGGTTTTCCACGCTGGAACTGCTTTGCAGGGCGAAAAAGTCGTCAACGATGGAGGCCGTGTTCTGGGTGTCACCGCGATTGGCGCTGATCTCACCAACGCCAAACTCCGAGCTTATCAGGCCGTTAAACAGATTCGCTGGGAAGGCGCCTGGTGCCGCAAAGACATTTCGGACAAAGCCCGCAATTAGTGATTTGTAGTTCATAAAATTATTGAACGGGAAACTTAGAGAGCCAGGACAATGAATAAGGGCTGTCCGGGCATTGCAGACTTACAAAGTCCGGAAATGTGGAGCCGTGTTTGTAGAACTACGGTATCACTCTCCTCAAAAAACGACATGATTCTGTTCACCAATCATACTTGTCGTAAAGTGGCATGATTTTCGTCTGTTTCGTTGTATCTGCACCCGTTTTCAGGCTGAATCGGGCGTTTGGCCCGGCCCATCCCTTCCGCTAAGGATGTCATAAACGTAGATTGTGGGTTAATTCTCCCTCCGAACAGATTCAGGCCCACAGTGTCTCTATCTGTGTGGAACGGATGAATCTCGAAATACCCTATCACTGACTGAGTTACGACAAAGAATATAGATATGATTGCCAGCTGGGATTGGTTGACTGAATACGTTTCGCTCGACATGAGCCTCGACAATCTGACGGACCGACTCACAATTTCCGGATTGAATCTGGAAGGGATCGAAGAAGTCGGCGGAGAGACGGCGATTGACCTCGAAGTAACCAGCAACCGGGCCGATTGCCTCGGTCACATAGGTATCGCCCGGGAAGTCGCCTGCCTGTTTGATAAAAAGCTCACGATCCCTGCTGCAGAACCGACTGCAACGGGCGACGCCGTCGACGAAGTCACTTCGGTTACGATCGACTGCCCCGAACTTTGCCCTCGCTATGTCGCTCGCGTCATCAGAAACGTGAAAGTCGGCCCTAGCCCGGATTGGCTGCAAAAACGACTGGCAACTCTGGGTATCGCATCAATTAACAATGTTGTCGACATCACCAATTATGTCCTGATGGAGTGTGGCCAACCGCTACACGCTTTTGACTTCGACAAGCTGTCTGGCCAGAAAATCGTCGTCCGTAAAGCAACCAAAGGAGAAAAGATCACCGCCATCGATCAGCGCGAGTACGAACTCGACGCCGAGATGTGTGTGATCGCCGATGTAGATCGACCTGTAGCCATCGCTGGCGTGATGGGTGGACTCGACACGGAAATTTCCGCAGGTACAACCAACATCCTGATCGAAGTCGCCAACTTCACTCCGCTCACGGTTCGATCCACCGCTCGCAAACTGAGCTTACACAGCGATTCTTCATTCCGCTTCGAGCGCTATATCGACGTTCATCAAATGGATTGGGCGAGCCGCCGCTGCTGTGATTTGATTTTGCAGATCGCCGGTGGAGAATTACTCGAAGGTTCCATCGATGTCGGCGAACAACCAACAGAGAAAACGGAACAAGTCACACTCCGGTTCTCGCAAATCAAGCGGTTACTCGGAATCGATATTGATCCCAAAACCGCCGTTGAAATTCTGACCGTCCTCGGTTTGAAACAGGTGGGAAAGACTACCAAGACCGACGCGACCTTCATTGCCCCGACCTGGCGACGGGACCTGACCCGTGAAGTCGACCTGATTGAAGAAGTCGCCCGGATATATGGATACGACCAGATTCCGGAAGATCGATTCCTGCCAGTTCACCTGACGACTCCCACTGAAAAAGACCAGACTACTCGACAGCTTTATAAAGTCTTGAACGGCCTCGGATTTTCTGAAGCGTACACGGTCTCTTTTGTCAGTCGAGAAGATCACGAACTGTTTCAACCGTTTGGCGAATTAGAACCGCTGCATGTCGAGCATTCAACCCGCAAAAAAGAAAACCTGTTACGTCAAAGCTTAATCCCGTCGCTCCTGCGTAGCCGTCGTGAGAATGAACGTCATAATGTCTTCAATGCGGAACTGTTCGAGATCGCCAAAGTTTATGTAAAAGCCAAACCGGGTGCTCCGGAGCAGGAAGTCGAACCGATGCGGCTGAGCATGGTCAGCGGTCGTTCCTTCCTGGAATTAAAGGGAGCCATCGAAACGATTGCCAACCGAATTAATGACGGATTGGTAATGGAGGCAAAGCCTGCTGACATTGGTCAATTCGAACCTGGCCGGGGTGCAGAACTATCACTGGACGGAAAACCTTTCGGTTGGATCGGCGAAATCTCTCGCGATGTTCAGGATAAACTCAGTCTGCGGGACACCGTATGTGTCGCGGAACTCGATCTCGCGACGTTGATCGACATTCGTAAACAAATCAAACACGCAACTGAGTTGCCCCAATTCCCAAACATCACTCGCGACTTCAACTTTGTGATGAACGAGTCCGTCGAGTGGAACGATCTCGAAACAACCGTTCGTAGTGCAGGTGGAAAACTGCTCGAAAACATTCAGTACGGAGGCATGTTCCGCGGCAAGCAGTTGGGTGCCGACCTGAAGTCGTACCTGATGCATGTCAGCTTCCGTTCCTCCGAACGAACACTCACCAGCGAAGAAGTCGACGCAGCGCATGCTGATATCGTCGCTGCTTGCGAGAAGAAATTAAACGTAAACCTACGTTAGTTTTCAGGAACTTTTAACTGTGCTTGTCACCATTAATGGCGAAGAACGAACCATCGACGACGGATTAACACTGGCCGAGTTGATTGGTCAGCTTAAGATGAATCCAAAGTTCATTGCTGTCGAACGGAACCGGGAACTTGTTCCCCGGGCCGAACATTCTCAATGCATCCTGAAAGAAAATGATCAGCTGGAAATCGTCACGCTGGTCGGAGGGGGATAATAATAAATATGTCCACAGCAACCTTGAATGACAAACCCTTTAAACTCGGTACCCACACCCTCTCCTCTCGCCTGATTGTGGGAACGGGAAAGTATACGACATTCGACCTGATGCAGGAATCACTCGTAGCGAGCGGTTCGGAAGTCATCACCGTCGCAGTACGACGCGAGCGATTAATCGATGCCGAAGGCCGCAACCTGCTCGACTACATCGATTTGAATAAGTACACCATCCTGCCGAATACGGCGGGTTGTTTTAATGCCGATGATGCCATTCGAGTTGCCCGTTTGGGACGGGAGATTCTCGAAGGTCTGGAAAACCCCGGCGCCAACTGGGTAAAAATCGAAGTTCTCGGTGACAAACGGACGCTGCTACCCGACCCTATTGGAACACTGCAGGCGACAGAGCAACTCGTTAAAGATGGTTTTCAGGTTCTCTGCTACACGACCGACGACCCCATCACCGCACGACGTTTGAAAGATGCGGGAGCAACCTCGGTCATGCCAGCCGGTAGTCCGATTGGATCCGGTCAGGGAATCTTGAATCCAAACAACATCCGTATCTGCCTCGAATACCTCAAAGAGAATGACCCCGACTACCCCGTCATCGTCGATGCGGGTGTCGGTTGCGCTTCCGATGTCGCCATGGCAATGGAACTCGGATGCGATGGTGTCCTGCTCAACACAGGAATCGCCAGTGCCAACGACCCGGTCACCATGGCTCATGCCATGCGAAACGGTTGCCTAGCCGGTCGCCAGTCGTTCCTGTCCGGTCGCATCCCCAAGAAACTGTACGCAACCGCGTCCAGCCCCACCGAAGGGGTGATCTCGGGAAGCAAGTAACGCGGAAAGTCTGCTGTTCTCTTCAACATACAAATCAGGAAAACTCAACGAATGAGCAATCTAAAAGTCGCTGTCCATGGAGCGGCGGGACGAATGGGTCAACGGGTTACTGCAGTCACCCATGCTGATAAAGAAGCGAAAGTCGCCGCCGCGATCGAAGGAAAATCATCTCCGGCCCTCGGCAAAGATGCTGGTGAACTTGCCGGACTCGGAAAAATCGATGTCCCTGTAACGGTCGACATCCCCGAAGATGTTGAAGTCGTGATCGATTTCAGTGTACCCGAAGCACTCATCGAACTGGTGAAAGTCTGTCAGTCACGAAAACTTCCACTGGTCATTGCAACAACCGGCCTGTCGCCCGAGCAGAAACAAATCGTCGACAACGCAATTGCCGATATTCCTGTCGTCTGGGCGCCCAGTATGAGCCAGGCAGTCAATGTGACGATGGAACTGACGCGGCTTGCTTCTCGGTTTTTGAAAAACGTCCCTGAAGGGGTCGACGTTGAAATTATCGAACGCCACCATCGCTACAAAGAAGACGCTCCCAGTGGAACGGCCCTGCGGTTTGGCGAAATTGTCTCCTCCGAAATGGGACAGACTAATCATCAGCACGGTCGAGAAGGCCGTCCTGGTCTGCGACCGCGCGACGAAATCGGTTACCACGCTCTGCGAGTTGGCGACAATGTTGGCGAACACACGATCGTGTTCGGCATGCTGGGCGAGACGATTGAATTATCAGTCAAAGGAAGCACCCGCGACAGTTACGCCTACGGGGCCTTAGCCGCAGCAAAATTCGTCGTCAAACAGAAACCGGGTTTGTACTCCATGAATGACGTCCTCGGATTGTAGAACCAGTTTGCACTTCCGCTTCACAACCAGTATTCGACCAGATAACACGACAGGAAATAATGATGACGAGCCCTTTCGATCTCACTGGAAAAGTCGCCCTGATCACCGGTGGAAGTCGAGGGCTCGGAAAAGCAATGGCTCGCGGCCTGGCCATCGCCGGTGCGGACATCATCATCGCCAGTCGTGACGAGGACACACTGAAAAGATCGCTGGCAGAGATTATGAAGGGCACCCAAGTCCGCGGAAAATATCTCATTGCCGACATGACCAACCGCGAAAGTGTTCATGAACTCGGTCAGCAAGCGATAGCGGCAATGGGTCAGGTCGATATCCTCATCAACAACGCTGGAGGGAACGTCCCCGAAGAAGCAGATCAGATCCAGGATGAAAACTGGGACAAAATTGTCGAGCTTAATTTAAGTTCCTGTATGGCTCTCTCCCGTTCCGTTATACCCAATATGAAAGAGCGCAAATGGGGCCGTATCATTCATATCTCGTCGATTATGGGGATCGCTTCAAAACGAGGACGAAACGCTTACTCGGCCACCAAGTCGGCCCTGATGGGGCTGGCCAGAGCACAGGCATTGGAACTCGGCCCTTACGGCATCACTTCGAATTGCTTGGCTCCGGGACCATTTCTGACCGAGTTGCCCGCCTCCGTACTCTCTGATGAGGAAAAGGAACGCTTCTCGGATCGCACCGCTCTCAAAAGGTGGGGCCAACCTGAAGAACTCGCTGGCCCCGCCCTGCTCCTCGCTAGCAACGCCGGAAGTTACATCACCGGCGAAACACTGGTGGTCGATGGCGGAACGCTGATTAACACGTTTTAGGCTGGCATTTCCACTCAGACTGGTGAATAGAGCAGTCGTTATTAAGTGGATACAGAAGAACACACCTTGCCGACACGTCGGCTGAGGACTATTCTGAAGGAACGGTCCACTGGCTCCTCGCCCCCAGTCTCTTTTCAGTCGAAAGTCGCATGGATGATGAAACGTATCGAACGGCGTCCGCTGCAAATTTCCATTCTCAGGTACATTTGCACCGCCGCCTTGATCGCGATTTCCATACTGAATTCTCCCGCCAAGGCGCAAGAGACGAAAGATCCTCAGATCAAAGCGTCCGTGGGGAAAGCGCTCGATTACCTTGCCCGTGAACAACGGCGGCAAGGTTACTGGGAAGCCAATGGAGGCCAATATCGTGTCGCGATGACAGCGCTCGCGGGAATGGCACTGGCTGCGGAAGGTTCAACGCCATCGCGAGGCCGGTTTGCTCCACAGATTAAAGCGGCGGTGGAATACCTGGTTGATACCACGCGTCCCAATGGCTTGATCGGGTACAAAGACGATTACCACTACATGTACGGTCATGGGTTTTCCATGCTCTTTCTTTCTCAGATTTACGGAGAGGAAGAAGATGCCGAACGGCGCGAACAAATCCGGAAAGTCTTAACCCAGGCGGTTCAGTTCTGCGGCGAAGCCCAGACGACCAAGGGAGGCTGGGGATATGTTTCAGCCAAGGACGGAAACGATTTTGATGAAGGATCGACCTGCATCACTCAGGTTCAGGGACTTCGTGGATGTCGTAACGCCGGTATACCTGTTCCCAAAGAAATCATCGATCGGGCCATTCAGTACATTAAGGAATGCACCACGCCCGATGGAGGTGTCCAGTACAGTATCCGTGGCGGCGGAGCTCGCCCGGCAATTACGGCCGCCGCCGTCGCCTGCATGTTCAGTTCAGGCGAGCACGAATCCCCTTACGTGAAAAAGCTCCTCGGGTATTGCGAGAAAAATGTCTGGCCTGGTGTTTCCCGAACACAATATTACGGGCACTGGCATTACACTCATTACTACTACTCCCAAGTGGTCTACCGCATGGACGAGAAAGAGTGGCCGAAGTACAAAAAAGACATTGCCAGTGAAATTCTCGCGAAACAGGCCGCCACCGGTGCCTGGAACGAAGGGCACATAGGCCCTGTCTATACGACAGCAATTAACGCCACCTTGCTGCAGATCGATAACGGGTACCTGCCCATCTACCAGAAATAGACTTGGTTTTCTGCGCCGCATCCCCTTCGCTTGCTCTGCCTGCCTATTCGTAGCAGACCGAATTCTCATCTCGCCTCCCACCGCGGTCCCACCGATTCCGCTGAAAGAGTCGTTGGTCAGTTTGCATTCTTCACCGGGAAGTCTAAAATGGGAAAAGTTTTGACGGCAGCCTGTTTTCGTCCCCGCCGTCGGCCATCCTTGCTCTTCCCTCCGAAAGACATCCGTTGTGACAACCGAACTCGAATCGAAGGCGAGCGCCGCCCGAGAACAGCTTGATGCTCATACCCGCGAAATGGTCCAGTGGCACTTCAGCCCCGAAACGGGATCCCCGTTCTGGCTGGAAAAGGCGAAAACCTACGACTTCAACCCTCTGACTGACGTCAGCTGCTTCGACGATTTGAAGAAGTTCCCCTTGTTTGAAGATGACTGGCTACGCGGTGGCCCTGTCCGACGCTGGGTCCCCAAAGGGCTGGAAGGCAAACCGACCTACGTCTTCGAGACGGGTGGAACGACAGGTATCCCCAAGACCCGCGTCGTCATCGATGACTTTCGTATCGACTATGAAATGTTCAGCGACACCCTGCCAGACGAGTACTTTCCCGAAGGAGCCGACTGGCTGATGCTCGGACCTTCCGGCCCGCGTCGTCTGCGACTCGCCGTGGAACATCTGGCACAACATCGCGGAGGGATTTCCTTCTGCGTCGACCTCGACCCGCGCTGGGTGGTGAAACTGCTCAAAAAAGGCAAAGTCGAAGAGGTTAAACTTTACAGCGAACACGTGATCGATCAGGCCATGTCGCTGCTGTCTGCAGGACACGACATCAAGTGCATGTTCACGACCCCGAAACTGCTGGAAGCCCTTGCCATGCGTTTGCTGGATGAAGGCTCAAGTATTTCCGAAGCAGGAATCAAAGGGATTTTCTGTGGTGGTACCGAATTCACACCACAGTGGTACCGCTTCGCTCGTGAAGAATTACTGGGCGACGATGTCTACATCACCCCGACCTACGGGAACACGCTGATGGGCTTGGCTTGTGGCAAACCATTCACAGCGGAAGATAACTACAAAATCACCTACCATGCACCTCAACCTCGAGCTGCTGTCGAAGTGGTTGAATTTGACGATCACAAGAAACTCGTCAAGTACGGTGAAACAGGCCGCGTGAAACTGTACACGCTGACGAAAGAACTGTTCATCCCCGGTTTCCTGGAGCGAGATGAAGGTGAACGCGAAATGCCGCACGAGAAGTATCCGTGGGACGGCGTCAGCGGTGTGCGTCCTTATCACATCTTCGCCAAAACCACGACCGTCGGCGTCTATTAGAAGCGGTCCTGAATCCCTTTGATGGATCACATTGAACTTTTCTTTTTCAAGTTCAATAATGGCCACAACCGGGTTTCAGGATGGGTTTAATCACCGACGCCTTTCCTACCTTCAGCGAGTCTCTCCCTCTGTCATCGCTGTTGTCCTACCATCAACTCAACGCCCGCCGTTTATAAACAGGATCGTTCTATTAGAGGCTATTTCGAAACCCGGTTGTGGTTATTCTTGAAACTACAAGTGGTGCGTGAATGTTACCCATCAGAGGGTTTTGAAACTGCTTAGAGTGAACGGTCCCTGTGAAAGGATAGTCCTGTGTTAGAAATCCCTGTAATCCGTTGGGGCAAAAAATACGAAAGCATGGAAAAGTCCGAAGTCGTCCACTTCGAGACGGGTGAACCGATGGCACTGGTGCATCAGGCCAACGGTGGTCTGGTCAAAGTCGATATGCGAAAAGCCCAAGCGGCTCGTGATCGCCTTCGTGAGATTCCCATCGACGACCTGATTGCGATCTGCGAAAAAGCGGGCGACCTCTACCTGAATGCCGAACTCCCCATGGGAAATGGAACGCAGACCCCGGAAGAGTTTTGCAAAATCCAATCAGCCACCACCGGGCTTCCCGAGCACATGTGTGCGTCCAACATGAAGAAGAACGCGTTTGTTCTCAGTAACATGAGAGACATTCTCGATTCGATGACTCGCGGCCTCCCTTTCGACGTACTGACTAAAGGGTACGGCGAAGAAGACCGCGGCGTCACGCTCAGCTATCAGGCTTACTCGCCCGTGCTGGGGGCGGTGCTGCCAAGCAATAGCCCCGGCGTACACACACTCTGGCTCCCTGTCATCGCTTTGCAGGTGGGATTGGTGTTGAAACCAGGCTCGTCTGAGATTTGGACACCGTTCCGCATCTACGAAGCATTCGTCGCCGCTGGTCTGCCCGCAGAAGTATTCTCGATCTACCCCGGCCCCACCGACGTGGGAGCGGCCATTCTTGATACCTGTAAAAGGTCGATGATCTTCGGTGGCCAGCAAACGATTGACCTCTACGCCCACAACCCAAACGTGCAACCGCACGGTCCCGGGTTCAGTAAGATTCTTTTGGGCGATGACAAAGTCGACGATTGGGAAAAGTATGTCGACCTGATGGCTGATTCTATCTTTGCCAATGGTGGCCGTAGCTGTATTAATGCTTCCGGTGTCTGGGTCTCTCGACATGGAAAAGAGATCGCCGACGCGATTGCAAAGAAACTCGGCCCCGTCGCTCCTCTGCCCGCAACGGATCCCAAGTCTGCATTAGCGGCGTCGACACTGGAAGGAGCCGCACAGGCTATGAACAGTGCGATTGAGGATGGGCTCGCCAGTGGAGAAACGATCGATGCCACGGCTCCATACCGCGACGGAGATCGCCTCGTTGAGCAAGAGCGTTATTCTCACCTGCGTCCCACGGTCGTCTATTGCCCTTCTCCTGATGCTCCGCTGGCGAAGACGGAATACATGTTCCCTTTCGCATCAGTTGTCGAATGTCCGCAGGACAAGATGATCAAAGAAATGGGCACCACCCTCATCTGCACCGCCATTACAGAAGACGAGAAATGGTCGCAGCAGTTACTCGACGCCACCAACATCGACCGTCTCAACATCGGTGAAGTGAAAACAATGGCGATCAACTGGCTGCAACCCCACGAAGGAAACCTGATCGAATTTTTGTTCCGCAACCGGGCCTACCAGACCAGCCCCCCAGCAGCACATTGATTTTTTGCCCCATGTGGCACATTGATTGTCGTTTACAATTCTCGCACAGCTGGCCGCCGACTTGGCGGCCTTTTTTATTGATGTAATGGCAGATGGAGATTATTTTTAATCAGCGGGAAGAGCGAGGAGTCGTCAATAGAGTCACGTCGTAACGTGTGATTTTAGATCCTGTCCAGGATAAGTGTGGCGGCTATCGATCCCTAAAAGCCCTTAAATTCAGCAGGCTACGCCGCAAGAACACGCTACGGTTATCCGGAATGCGCCCTACCGACTCAACTGAATTCCATTCAGGAGTTTGGAAAGCAGCATTCATAATCTAAATGAAACGATTGATCGAGATTAATTCGAGGTCGCTGGATTGCTACCGCTGAAGAGTCGGTCGAAGACTTCTCGGGCATGATTGGCGCCCGCTGTAGGATCGGCAGGTCGTGAGGAATTACGGTCATCATTGGCTTCGGAAACACGAAGCTGGCGTCCATGGAATGATTTTCCGGTGAGGCGATGTATCGCTTCGTCCGCATCTTCCATGGAAGGCATCGTTACAAAAGCAAATCCGCGTGAGCGCCGGGTCGCTGGATCAGTCACAATTCGAACAGAAACGACGCGTCCAAAGAACTCGAACTCGCGGCGTAATTCCGACTCTTCGAGATCGTACGGAAGGTTACTCACATAGATATTCGTCATTATATAATCCTTTATCAATTAAACGAACTGCGTCTCAGACAGCAGTCTTGGCAGTTCTTTAGATAAGCATTTTCGGCTGAACTAAGCGGAAGAAGCGCATGCGACCCCTCGGGTACGCACTATCAAATGACATAGCGTCAACGCTCTTCAGATCTGAGCCGTTGTTAATTTAAGCAACTGAGTCTGGCCAGATAGCGACCTGACTCCTTAGAAGCATGTCCGACATGGCGGACGGTATTTTAAAAGAGCAATCAATGTGCCAGTAAATCCTGGCTCTTCGATTTTTTCCTGAGAGGACGCAACATCAGCGTCATCCACCAACACTCACGCGGGATTCAAAATCGCCGCGTATCCTACAAACAAAGTTGAATTTGACGAGTCAGCCGACCGGCTGACTCGTCCTGTTTGATATCATCGATTCTAAAAATCGGTGAATTTTTTCAATCGCAAACGTGCTCCCTGATCCGTTCGATGAACGTCCAGCGAGCAATCCTGGAGCGATTCTGCCACTTGGGGCGACATTAGAATTGTGGGGCGATCTCGCACCACGATGACTTGGTCGCCATCTTTTTGTCGTCCTTTATGACACTTCAAGAGTCCATTCACAATGCGGAGTCGTACCGCTTTCAGATCGGGGCGGGTCGATTGAATTTCGACAAGGCGATTCCAAGCATCCGGAGTAATCTTCAGCATTATATGCCTCCAATAAGAATGGGTTGTACTGCACAGTTATTTGTCCGGTCCTGAAACCGGGCATTTGTCTGGGATTTGCCCCAGGCTTTTGACCGACAAAAAACAAGGTGTCCGTCTGGCTTCAACAGAGTGCCGGAACGGGTTACCTCGCTTCGTTTATCGGCGCGGGCGGTCTTCGCGTGGGCGAGCCAGGTTTACTTTCAGGTTACGACCCTGAACTTCCTGCCCATCCATGTTGCGGATTGCCATCTGAGCGTCGTCTGAGTTGCTCATTTCCACAAAACCAAACCCTTTGGATCGTCCAGTATCCCGGTCCGAAACGACTTGGGCGCGAACCACTTCGCCATATTCACCGAAAGCACTCTCCAGATCACTGGAGGAAGTTTGGTAAGCTAGGTTACCGACGTAAATGTTTGTCATAGCAGGAGTTTCCAACAAAGAAAAGAAATGCCTTGGCTCGCTGCATCGGCATCGTCAGAAACCGAAATAGATCGGTTTCCGTTGAGAGAGCGGAGTTATTGAGCCCGAAAAAAGTCACCTACCCGATGTTTTGAATTCGACATGATTCATCGAAAAACACAAAACGTGACAGGACGACCATTCGTTCGCGGTCGCAGCTCTGAAGTTGACATCTGCAACTTACCTGAAGTCACAGCGCATAGTGCTGGAGGGCGGAACGAAAACACGGAGTATTCGCTAAAGCAAGATGAGCGGAGGGATCTGGAAAGATTCTAACGCCGTCGACGTGCGGTAACGTATTTGAATGAATCCGCGGCGGTAATCGAAAGAAGGTGGTTTCAGGAAACAGGAGAAACGATCGCTTTCCTGTGCCCTTTTTAGAGAATTGAAACCAGCATTTGTTGTCAAGCAAACCTAATCTACACAATTCGCTATTAAACAAGTATACCATATCCAAACACCTGCGGCAATACAGATATCCCGTTCGGACGTTCATTTCCTTCCAGTATTGCCGGAGGAATCGCTCCAATCAAACCCTCGGGAGAGAGGGTTATTCGACAAAAATCAGCTGCGGCATCTCTTTCTGGAGTCGTTCTATACTCCCTTCCGGCAAGGTGGAACCCGGAAAACGAATCGAACGTAACGAGGTCAAATCGAGCAAGGCATCAATGGCCTCCGACGACAAATTCATCTGACTAAAGACTATTTGACTCACTTGATTTAGTTCAGCGAGATCATTTCCATCTGTTTCAGGCAAATTAACACCATCCAATTTCAGAATTCTCATCGCTCCTAACTGGTTCAAAGTGTCTGGCTTCAGAATGCAGTTTCTAAGCTTCACATGATCGATTCGAAGTTCACGAAACGGCTTCAACATTTCGGGAGTTAGAACTTGGTCTGAAATGTAGAGTTCGTGGATCGAGGCTAATGGTAGTAGATCCAGAGAAGCATCCGGCAAACCATATAGGCAGATGGTTCCTGCAGATATCGTCCCCAGTTTTTTCACAATCCCAGGAGTTAAACTTGCTGCTGAGATCTGAAGCTCTGCTAAGGGACCTGTCATTGAAACAAGTCGATCATAATCGGTTGATGAAAGTTCATTGCCGATCAGTCCAATTCCGAATAAATTGGCTCCCGATTTATGTTGTCCAGAAGCAAGGTGCTCCCAAATCAAATCCAGCTCTGCGGCAGTTAACTCCACATCCGTTACGAACTTCGATAAAGGACGGTTCATTAACTGTTCAACCTGTCCAGCTTGAAATTCATCGAACCCGCACTCAAGCATTTGAAGAGACGTCAACGAAGGCTGCTCGGCCAATGTTGAGACGATATTGTTTGTAAGATTGAGACGTTCCAGCGTCAGACCAAGACCAGTTGACTTTGAGTTGCTCACTAATGCCTCGACTCCCTCATCAGTGACGTGGGGACAGTCGATCACTTCAACATACGAGGGGGTCGATAAGTGGGAAAACGCCTCCAACATCTCATCCGTACAATTGGTGGAAATTAGATGCAGCGTATAAATCGACTTCGCTGACTTTATTTCATCGAAGATACGATCATTGAGTTGGCAACTTTCTACATAAAGAAATTGATGACCGGATCGCAACTGTAATTTAAATTCCGGGTAAGGCGTGAGATCGACTCCAATGAGCCGAAGCGAAGTCAGATGTTCGTATTCATCCAAACTCTTCAATGAGATTGGAGAGATATCGGGACCAATGAACCAGACATTCTGCAGGTAAGTCAAATCACAATTGGCTGCAATCTCGGCGAACTCTTCATCCGAATGAACGAAGACCTGATCAAGCTTTTCAACTTTGTAATCGAATGCCTGCGCAACATCTCGCAGTCCAAGACTGTCCAACCACAAAGGTACATGCAGTCCGGCCATCGCCTTTCCTTCCGAGATGTATCTGGCCTGGAATTGGTCCGACCGCAGTTTCAAATGATACTGCCAGCCAAACCAGGAAATGCCCAGCAGGAAGAGAACGAAGACTACCCACCATCGACGGGGAATTCGTCGGTGTTTTGTTTCTTGGAGTTCTTGCTCTTTCATAGTCGCGGCATCCTGCATGAGTATTTTTCAGCACTCAAGCAGTCTAACCATCTCGAAAGCAATCTTCAAATCAAATCGGTCCCAATCGGGAGATCGGTTCATCCCGTCTTACTGGAATGCGGCGAAGGCAATCGCCACGGCGGTCCAGTCAATGAAGTGGCGTTCGATGAAGGCAGCGATGGCTTCGGACTTCGTATACTGCAGGAAGAGGAAGTCTCCCTCCTGGATACGAATTCGTTCGGCCGGATTTTCCAACGCCTCTTTCAGATCCACCATGATCTCGTACTGCGTACCGTCCGCTCGTCGGCGAACGACAATCAAACTGCTCGCTCCGACGGTCACGTCTCGGTTCAATGCCGAAGAACCACCCAGTTGCCTTAGGCCACCGGTCCCTTTGGCCGGATCGTGCGCGACGGAGATAGCCTCCAGTACATCCAGGTCTCGGTCTCGGGGCAGTCGAATCACTCCTCCGCCAAGTACACCACCCGTGTAGAAGACATCGTAATCGCGATGTTCAATGAAGATGTGGTCGCCATCTTCCAGGATGACATCCTCTTCATTGATCACGAACTTCTCTTCCGGATTTATCCGGATAGGAATGCGAATCACCTGAGGCGCTGAAAGACTGACCCGGTTATCCATCATCGTCAGATCGCAATGTCCCCACGGCATACCTGATGCCAGCGAGTGACCGAAGTCGGAATGATACGCGTTGTTACGTGTCGGAATGGCGGAGGTACTGGAACAGGCATCACAATTTCGGCTTCGTTTAACAACGTAAATCACGTTTTCAGCATCTTCCCCTGGAGGACCACCGGTCTCGGCAAGGGCGTGCAGAACGTCGTTGTGACCAGCGGGAAGTTGAATCACGCGACCCATTCCTCGTTTGTTACTGAGGACACCACTGATTCCGGCCTGGTTGAATGATCCATCCAGACCGTTCGAGTTGAAATCGTTGTTTCGCTCCTGGCGAAAGACAGTGATCGTGTATTGTCGTTTTTTATGTAGAGAGACCATTATCGCCGCCGAACCATCTGCTTTGATGGTCGGGTTCTCCCCTTCGGTAAAGGCTTTACGTACAGCAGCTTCCGCTTCGTTTTCGGTCATTCCCCGGACGAGTACTTTTTTATTCGGTGGCAGCGAGATCATTCCGTCTTCGCGCACTTTGATTGGGTAGCCAATCGCCGGATACTCTTCTTCGTTCTGAGGATAATAAGTAGGGATCGCTTCTTTGGGCGAGTCGAGGACACCTTCAATATAAACTGCCAGTACGTCCCCTTTGTCCAACCGATACTCTGTTGGTGGAGTTTGACCGAGCAACGTCATATTGATTGTCTTTTTGTTCCCTCGATGCGCCGGTTGGAGATCTTCAGAGAGAAACCGGGCAGGAATCCCTTCCATTGGCCGAAACGCTGCGCATCCTGACAAGCCGGTGAGCAACAGCAAACAGGTCACCAGCGCGGAACACCGAACTCGCAAGAGAAGGCCGAACGTCGCATTTACGTTGAGACTGGGGAACATTTATTAAGATCCGGCACTACAAAACTTCCACGCGCTACGTTCCACCATAAACCATGGTCCATCACGAACCATGATCATGCCACCGCGAACATGACGTCGAAGTCGAGAACAAATTGAACAAGGGTAGAGAGAGAAAGCTATTATCGTTAAACCGACGATAATTAACCGTCGGTACGATTTTTGAGAGAGATTCCGCCGGATCTTATTTGGAGAGATAGATGCCGTCAGATATCGCCGCGAAGATTACAGAATGCCTTAAAACAGGGCAAGCTCAATTTTAAACCATCGCTTAGAGCTGTTTAGTGAAGCGCTCGGGTCCTGAAAGAGGATCAGATCCGGCGTTCTGAAGTGGACTGCGATAGACCAGTACCCCCTGTATTACCTATAATCACATTGCTTGCGATGCTCTTTACCTCATTCATTGGAACAGGTAAATAAACGGCCCCAAAAATGGGAAAGAGGGCCTTACCGGAATAGGTAAGCAGGTTTTGCAAATCCTCCTGCTTTGTGCCCTGCCTTACAGCCCAGCCCGGGGGCATCGCCGATAATACAAGTGAATTCGAACAAACCCGTTTGAAAACTGGCTTTCCATTCCCGCTTAGAAACTTACCAGCGTACAGAGGAATAGGAAACATTCCCTCCCGGTACGAGACGCCCTTGTCTCGGTACTTGACCATAGATTACTTCTGCAAACGACTAATACTTATGCCACGCCAATTCTATATCAGTCTATGCTGTACCATCCTGTTTCTGATTGCAGCATCCGTTACCGTCCCCGTCTCCGCCCAAAATGGCGACCTGAACAGTCTGTTTCAGAATGACGCGTCGGAGGTAACTGAACCCTCAATTTCAATCAATCTGTCTCCCGAGCAACCCAAAGTCGGCGACGAAGTCACTTTGTCGATTAAAGTCGAGTTGCCCGCTGGCATGTTTACGTACGCCCAAGACAACAAATCTGCGGCGAAACCGAGTTTCAAGATTACGGAGAACACTGGACTGAAAGAAATTGATACGGAATTCAAACCCGATCAAAAAGCAAAGTCCGACTACGATGACGTCCTCGAACTAACCTCGCTGAAGTACTACGAACAGATCACCTGGTCGCGACGATATGAAGTAACCGCGTCCACGGGAAAACTGGCTGGCAAAGTCCTGATTCCCATCTGCGACGATCGCAGCTGCCAAATGTATCGCGATTCAATTGATTTCACCATTTCCGCTCCCGGCGCCGCAGAGGAACAGTCGGGCGGCAGTTCCTTTGGAGAACTCGTTTCAGAAGAAGATTCGAGTGGAAGTATTTCCTTTGGAACTGAAGTGGATAATTCTGGTGCATTTGGAGAGGAAATCTCTGGCGACTCAAGATCCGCCATCGTGACGATTGAAACTTTTCCTCTGTTCTGGTCACAGGAAGTCAAAGTAGACGATCAGGAAGTAGCCACCTTACGTGCGATACTACATCCTGGTGATGAAGAAACGACCCCCCGCGTGGAATTCACTGCAGAACTGGCCGAAGGCTGGCATACTTACTCCACCGACGAACAAAAGAACGCTCAGCACACCACCTTTGATTTCAAAAAGTTGCAGGGACTGCAATCCAAAACAGACAACTGGCAAAGCGACCAGCCACCGGTAACTTTCCCAGTGAAGGAAGGCAAAGAAAAGTTCGACCAATACATCTATCCGAAGATGGTCACCTGGACTCATGAACTCGCGTTGGAACCCGACGCAAAGCAGTCCGGTGTCGAGTTGACGGCCCAAATTCAATTCTGCTCCGAGGAGGTCTGTCTCACCCCTAGCTCCTACACCTTTCGGTTAGGGTCTGTCCCCGTCGAACAGGATCTGGAATCAACAACTTCCATCGCCGCACTTCCTCCCGAGATTGAAGAGTGGTTTAAAGGAATTCGACCACTTGAAGAGGAAAGCATCCAAGCGACTGGCTTTGGGTGGTATCTGTTTTACGCCTTCCTAGGCGGGGTTATCCTTAATGTCATGCCGTGTGTCCTTCCCGTTCTCGCGATTAAAATCCTGTCCTTCGTGAAGCAGGCAGGGGAAGACCGTTCCCGCATCATTGCTTTAAACGTCGCTTATTCACTCGGCGTGATTTCGATTTTCATGGTTCTTGCCACATTAATCGGTGTCGCCTCTTTTGGCTGGGGTGGACTGTTCCAAAGCACTGCATTCAACCTGTTGATGACCTGTTTCATCTTCGCGATGGCACTCAGCTTGCTGGGTGTTTATGAAATCCCGATCCCCGGTATGGTCGGTTCCGCCGGCGGTCAACAGAAAGAGGGCCTTACGGGAGCATTCCTGACGGGTATCTTTGCCACGATTCTGGCGACTCCTTGCAGCGGTCCTTTCCTGGGAGCTACCCTGGCTTGGTCCGCCACGCAACCGATCCACATTACCTATCTCATTTTCCTGATGATGGGGCTCGGAATGGCATCACCTTACTTGATCCTGGGGGCCTTTCCCAAAGCGGTTCAGTTTCTTCCCAAACCGGGAAACTGGATGGTGCATGTGAAAGAAGTTTCTGGTTTTATTTTGTTGGCGACGGTCATCTTTTTCCTCAGCTACATCGACGACAACTTCCAGATACCATTACTGGCCATGCTATTAGCAATCGGTTTTGCGTTGTGGATGATTGGTCGTGCTCCGGCGACTCTCGTTTCCCGTGCGACCTACTTCGTTAATCGCGTAACCGCGTTCGGGGTGGCTGGCTTAGTCTGCTTTTACGCTTATCAGTCCGCCACCATGTTGCACGAATCGGAACTTCCCTGGCGTCCCTTCAGTACGCAGGCCCTGAAAGAGGCCAGCGACGAAGGCAAAACGGTTTTGATCGACTTCACTGCGGATTGGTGTGTGAACTGTAAAGTGGTTGAGCAAACCGCACTCAACACGCCCAAGACGTTCAGCTTCGTGGAGACTCACGATGTGGTCACTTTAGTTGCCGACTGGACGGACGGAGACGAAGAAATCACTCGCTGGTTAAACAAGTTCGAAAGTAAAAGCATTCCGCTGACAGTGATTTTCCCCGCGAATCGCCCTAACAATCCGATTCTGATCCGTGACTTGTACTTTCAGGATACGCTGCTCAAAAAACTAGACCAGGCTGTCTCCCTGCCCCCTTCCCAAACGGCGGCCACACCAGCTTCAGAGTCTCGCTAGGTATTGTAGAGTCGAAAGAAGACCGTTGCCTGAGGTGTCCCTACGTCTCGACCAATGTAGACCGCTCCATTACCCCCCGTCGGGACTCGGCGTAATTGCAAAAAGAGTCGCTGGGGACTACAGTAGCGACATCATCAGGACTCCCACTAGCAGCGCCATTCAGCGTTGAGGCTGAATTCCTGACGTCGCTTCTTTGAAACCGCCTTTTTATATACGCGACTCCTTATATGCATATTCCCGACGGATTAATGGAGCCTGAAGTCTGCCTGGTCACGAGTGCCGCCGCCGCCACAGCGGTTGGCTACAGCCTGCACAAAGTGAAGCAGCAGGCCGATGATCGATTGATCCCCCTGACAGGGGTCACAGCGGCACTCATCTTTGCCGGACAGATGGTGAACTTCCCCCTCGGGCTCTTTTCTCTACCTGTCTCCGGCCATCTAATGGGCGGCGTTCTGGCGGCCGTTCTACTTGGTCCCTGGGCCGGTTGTTTGGCAATGACCTTGGTCCTGCTGGTGCAGGCCCTGCTCTTTTCCGATGGTGGCGTTCTCAGTCTGGGAGCGAATGTCCTCCACATGGGCGTGCTCGGTTGCTGGGGTGGTTACGCCTGCTATGTGCTGGTCAAAAACTGCTTTCGCGACCACTGGAAAGGAACCGCTTTTGGCGCCGCAACAGCCGCGTGGCTGACTGTTCTTTCGGCTGCCTTTCTACTCTGTATTGAACTCTACTTCTCGCTGGAACCCAACGAGTTTTCGTTCTCGCGTTTCTCAGTTCTGATGCTCTCTCTGCATGCCGTGATTGGCATCGGTGAGGCCGTCATTACCTTGTTAGTCTTGAAGGCGGTCTTCCAGCAGCGGCCTGATTTACTCACTCCTCAGGAATTAGCCCCACCCTCCGCTGGCGTCCCACGTCGATTCGTGACGACCACCCTGGCGAGTGCTCTCGCCGTTACTTTCCTGTTGGCCCCGTGGGCCTCCGCCTCTCCAGATGGATTGGAATCAGCCGTCGATCAACATGGACTGGCCGCACGAGAAATCGGAACTCTGTTTGGGATTCTGTCTGAATATGAAATCCCCTGGGTCTCTTCTCATTGGCCTGCCGTTTCTGTGGGTCTGGCCGGAGCGCTCGGTGTCGCTAGCGTGTTGTTGCTCGCCTTGATGCTCGGACGCCTCACCCGTAATCGTCCGGCGCTCGCTGGAGCGGATAGTGAGTGATCTCAGGTTCGGGGAACGAGCGCGATTGCTGCCTGCCGCGCGTCACGCCACGATCAAACTCATTATTGTCCTGCTCCTGATCGTCACGGCTGTTTGTACTCCTGTTTCCTGGTGGCCACTCTGGGGAGCGATTCTGCTGATCGAAGTCGGTCTCCTGATCAGAAATCCGCCCGATTCCCGATTCTGGTGGCCCCGTTTACCAGTATTTGTGTTATTCCTCGGATCCGTTGCCCTCTCGATCCCACTGTCACAACATTTTGAGCAGGGATGGTTGCGAGCTGCGATGATTTTCGAACGAGGAATGCTCGCTTTTCTGGCCACAACCTGGTTGACGACCGTGCTGACTCCGTTAGAACTCATTCATGTCCTTCGCCGCTGGAAAATGCCTCCCTTCCTCGTCGAATCACTCGCGTTCATGCTTCGCTATCTAAATTTGCTTTCCACCGAACGCAAAACCCTTCAACAGGCTCGGGCAGCCCGAGCGGGAAAGAAGACAGGACTCATCACCGCCTGGAAGACTTCGGCTTATATTATCGCGACCGTACTCGTCCGTGCTTTTGATCGTGCCGAGCGAATTTATCTGGCGATGAAAGCCCGCGGTTGGAAAGGACTCTGAGATGACGAGTCTCCTACCAGCCTCTTCCCTGTTGCGAATCGAACAACTGAATTACAGCTACCCTTCCGGGGTGCAGGCTCTGCATTCGCTTTCCTTTGAGATACATCAGGGAGAACGCGTCGGTCTGGTCGGGCCTTCGGGGGCAGGTAAGTCTACCCTGCTACTTCACCTGAACGGGCTCCTACCCGAACGTCTCCCAGAACCTGATTGCGCGTCAGTTTTCGTCAATAACCAGCCTGTTTCCAAATCCGGAATTGATACGATCCGACAGCAAGTCGGACTGCTTTTCCAAAACCCCGAGGACCAACTTTTCTGTCCCACTGTGGAAGAAGATGTCGCATTCGGACCACGTCAATTACAACTAACCGAAGCAGAAGTTCTACAGCGCGTGGAAGATGCTCTCGCTCAGGCAAATTTGTTTGAGCTAAGACATCGTCCCATTAGTCAGCTTTCTTATGGTCAGAAAAAACGGGCATGTCTCGCTGGATTATTCGCCTGTCACCCTCAATTACTCGCATTGGATGAACCCTTTACTGGCCTTGATCCACGCTCTCGAAATCAGTTGGTGGATCTACTGCTCACTGACCAGAGGACGTTACTAGTCGCCACGCACGATCTGGACGTCGTCGTGCAGATGTGTGATCGTGTTCTGCTGATTGATCAGGGAAAGCTAATCGCCGACGGTCCCGCGACTGAATTATTAGGCAACCAGAAATTGATGGATGATCATGGATTAGAAGTTCCCTTGCGTTTGCGTCTTCACTCCTGAGAAAGTAACCCGGTCACGATCCAAGGAACGTTGGCAGGGCGCACAAAAAACGCCGACATTTCTGTCGGCGTTTTCAGGTAGGTTGTGTCTCTATCACTCAATCGTCTTCAGCATCGTCTTCAGCGATTCACTTTGTCTGGTAACAGCTTACAGGTCGGATCAATCGAGCTGCCGACTCGGAAAAGAGGGAATACTTTGCTGTTGCTGTTCCCGCATATCCAATTGAGGTTGCCGGTAGATTGCCCCCTTCTGCATCTCTTGATTAGGGGCAGCCATCCGTTCGAAATGTTCAGGATCGAAAGTAACACGATTCAGCATGTCACCATTGACCCGAGCGCTCCGGAGGTGGGCAGAGGATGACCCACCAGGAACCGGAGCAGTAGATTGTTCTGGCCCCATCACCATGAACAGCAGCGTACAGGCAACAACCACTGTCGCTGCGGGAGCCCAGGTATGTAACAGGCGGTGACGCCGTTCAACCTGCGCCGCTGATGGTAATGACTTTTGCACACGCGTACGCAGATCAATAGAAGGAACCTCTGACGTACTGAGGGCATAATCGCTTAATCGGTCTTGTGACTTTTTCAGTTTTTGCAAGTGCCCCCGGCATTCGGGACATGTGGAGAGATGTCGATACACCTCTGCAGCATCCGCCTCGGGAAGATCGTCTCCCACAAGGAGAGCCAATTCTGTTTGGTAATGTTTTGTTTTCATATTCATGGGACAAACCCTGCCAGATGGAACCATTAATTCTTCAGAGGAAAAGGACTCTATCAGTTACGTTTATTCGGTTTCAGCCACGCGTTTGTTCCAGATCGCCTGGAATTGGTTCCGGGCTTCCGCCAGTCGCCAACGAATGGTCGCTTCCTTCCGATCCAGAATCGCCGCAATCTCAGACGTGGAAAAGTTTTCCAAGTCACGCAGCACAAGGACAGTTCGATACTTCTCAGGAATCTCTTCTATGACCGCTCGAACTTCCTGACTGAGGTCCTGGTGTTCTCTGGGGTCCGATGTTGAAGGATCAGGTGACTGCTCAGATGGGCTTTCTGAGAAGAGAACCCAGCGACCACGCCGCTTTACTTTTCTCAAATAATCCATTGTCAGGTTCACTGCAATCCGAAACAACCAGGGACCGAATCGGCGTGAAGGGTCGAATTGATCCAGTTTTTCGTAGGCTCTGATAAATGCTTCCTGCGCCAAATCCTGTGCCAGATCATGATCAGAGATAAAACGTTGGATCACGCGTAGCAACCGATGTTGATACCGCTCTACCAATTCTCCGTAAGCATCGGAGTTACCTCTGCGTACCTCTTCCACAAGACGGGCATCGTTGACGCCACCTTCCAGCGGTTGAGATTGTTTTCGATCAGATGAGAGATCAGACACAGTTTGCATGATTCAGAGTTCCTCCATTCAATCAATAGTACGGCGGACAGGCCTAGCCTGTTGGAGAAATTCTCCGAATTCCGCCGACTGCGATTTCTGAACTCACTCTGCCTTAGTTACAGGGTTGTACGTTCTAAGTAATTTACCGGTAGTGGTTTACAATATAACATTTCCGAACCACAAACCCAAATTGAGACGCCAGAATAGCCTGAGAATATCAAGAAGCGGCTTCGGATGAATGGTGACTCATTGATTTTCAATTTGTTGTAAGTAGTTTCCTCAGCAGTTGTTGCGAAGCTGTCCGAGGTTGATAAGCTGGTAGATAACGATTGCCGCAGGGTTCTACCTGCCCTCTGGTATTATAGACCATCAGAATAATTTTGATCGCCCCATTTCGTAGGAGACCAGAAATGAAGTTGCTCCCCCCGCTCGCGAATTCGTCCTTGATTCTGGTCCCTCTGATGCTCGTCTTCATTGCCCTGCCCGGTTGCACAGACCCGCAAGAAACGCAGCAGAATAATATTCCGTCGGCGAATTCGGCAAAAGAATCGACGACCGAGGTGGATTCAGAAACACTCAGTGAAGCTCCCTTTGAAATGACCTTACAGCGCGAGCCCGTCGACGACAAAATCGTCCGCTATATGCTTTCCAATGATCAGGGAATGGTAGTGGAGCTGATCAACCTGGGGGCAACCGTCACTCGAGTTTTACTACCGGATGATGAAGAAGGTCAGGTCAATGTCACGTTGAACTTCGACGACTTAACAAAGTACAAAACGAACCCACCTTACTTCGGTAGCATCTGCGGTCGGTATTCCAATCGCATCGCGGAAGGAAAGTTCTCATTGGAAGGTCAGGAATACACACTGGCAATCAACAACGATCCGAATCACCTGCACGGTGGAGACGAAGGGTTCAACAAGAAATTCTGGCTGGCGGAAGAGATCGATCTCGATGATCAGGTGGGCGTCGAATTCACCTACGTCAGTTTCGATGGCGAAGAAGGTTATCCGGGCGAGATGACTGTCAAAGTGAAATACACACTGAATAACCAGAATGAACTTAAACTCGATTACTCAGCAACCAGTAACAAGCCAACAGTGTTGAATCTGACGAATCACTGTTACTGGAATCTCGCTGGGGCAGGCTCAGGATCAATCCTCGACCACGAATTAAAGCTAAACTGCAGCCGGTACATTCCGGTCGACAGCACGGGAATTCCGACAGGTGAACTTATCGAAGTCGCAGAGACGCCGATGGACTTCACCAGTTTTCATGCCTTGGGAGAACGGATCGATCAGGTCGAAGGAGGATATGACCATTGTTATGTCCTCGATAATGACGACGCCGAGGGGCTACAGACCATCGCGACATTACGTGACCCGGAATCTGGCCGAGCACTTGAAATTCTGACCAGTGAACCGGGCGTGCAATTATATACAGGAAACTTCCTGGATGGTTCTGCAGAGGTCGGAGGCTACGAGAAAAATGGTGGCATCTGCCTGGAATCGCAACACTTCCCGGACTCTCCAAACCAACCTGAGTTTCCATCCACGACGCTCGCGCCTGCGGAAATCTATCAGCAGACGACCGTTCATCGATTTCAGTTTAACCAACCGAAATCGGAATAAAAACAAGCGTACAATTCCAGACGTACAATAAATTAACGGTCGCACAATGAAATCATTGTGCGACCGTTTTTAAATAAAGTCGTTCTGTATTTGCGATCTCGGCATCTTTCGCAATATCTTTCCCGACGGATTCACGACTGAACGATCAAATCAGTGAGGCGACTTTCTCACGAAACTCAGTGAGGATGTCGTGGAACTCTTCCAGGTCACCCTGAGGTTGATCTTCCATGGCTTTGATCATCTCGGGTGAAAGTGACTTGGAGAGCCGCTTAATCGTACTGGTCATTTTCTTCAGAAGTTGATCCGCTTGCTCGGCCATCGGCACGACGCGGTCTGGATGGTCGGCTCCCGACTCATTCGGATTCTTCTTCGCGTCTGGGCTGAATGGAGCGTAACCGGCATCGCTTGTTTCCCGAGCGACCGCCTGGACGGTTTCGCTGGCGGAACCACTGCGGGACGCCCCCGCCATTTCGCTACCCCCTTCGCCAGAACCACCGAAATTGGACGGATCCTGCACTGGTGTCAGAGTATCAGGCACAAAAGCGATGGAAGGATCGCCCGAATGGGAGTCATGATGAAACTCTTCCGCCTCTTCGGTCAAATCTTCGCCGCGAAGAGCGCGTCGCCACGCTTTCATTTCTACGACAGTCGCTTCGTTCTCATGCGCCCATTGCAGACACTCGGGCGAATCTTCCCAATTGAGTGCGACATAGAAATGCGACCATTTCAGGTTTTCGTACGACTCGCTCGTTTCCGAGAATGTCTCCCAGACACGTCGACGCTGATAGACTTGGTCCGGGCTAAGGCCGATCAGAGCCGCGAAATCAGAATCGGTCCGCCCTTTAGCGTATTTCTGCGTCCACTGAGCGGCGCATTCTCCTACCACCCAGTTACACTGACTGATCGCACTTTGCGCTTTTGTGATGAGTTGCTCTTCCGATTGCACCTGATCGACATTCGAGGTCATATTGGATCCTGCTGAGAAAATGGCTAGTTCCGGGAAAAGAACGTGAACCGAAGGGGGAAATTTTTGGTCTGAAGGGAAGCCGGGCGACGACCACGGGTAATTCCGGGAAAGGTCACTGCCCAATTACATTGAGGGTATCGTATTGGCTGCGGAAATCCAGATGCGACTGGATCTAATCTCTTTTATAACTGGTGGTTGCCAAACTGACTCGACTACAGAAATCCTATTTTACCCATTCCAGTTAATCGTGAAAGTCACTTGACGGACGAATCGTGGCTCATTACGATTTCGGCTCATGTTCTGAAGGTCAATTGCCGAAACAGTATAGCAGGTAAAATGACTAAAGCTGCTAGAACTGTCAAAGGTGATAGCAACCGCCCAACCGGCTGAAAAACAGAAGAGCAACTCAGTTCCTCAATCCTGTTTTCAGCGAAAAGTGGCTCTCACGGCGCCGTGGCCAAGTGGACTAAGGCAGTGGATTGCAAATCCACCATTCGTGGGTTCGAATCCCACCGGCGCCTCTTATAAAGTAACAACTGTTAGACTGACCACTTGCGACTGGATGTTTTTTCCGGCATCGCTCATCAGTCAACTCCCTGATCAACAAAAAAAGCCTTCTCACAACTCAATGTGAGAAGGCTTTTTTAATTGATGCAACTCAGCCAGTTTGGCCCAGGATTAACTCTTAATCACTTAATCACTGAGCGACGTTTCCACTCGTTAACTGACACCTCTTCGCTTTGTCGAGTTGCATCCAGTAGCGCTTACTTCAGTTCGGCGAGAATCTCTGTGGGACTGGTTCGTCCACCGTGCGTCTTACTGATCTTAGCGTACTTCACGACACCATCTTTGCCGATCACAAAAGTACTCGGGTAAGAAGTCTCTTTTTCCGCATCCCAACGCAGGTCATTCGCCACCAGGAACTGATAATCGGGATCGATCAGAAACACGAAGTTTTCAGGGAACTCCTGTCCTTTTATGAATTCGCTGGCAAACTGCTCGATCGAATCGGCCGCTCCGGGGTAAATCATGACGACTTTGGCACTCGCTTCGTCAAATGCACTGGCTTTGGATAGAAAACTGGACATCTGTTTGGAACAGAGCGGGCACTGGTATCCGGGATACCCACGCAAGACGAGCAGGACGACTTGGTCTGACTCATTCAACTTGCTCAATTTATGAGCTTTGCCATTGAGGTCCTTCAGTTCAAAATCAGCGATCTTCTCTCCTGTTTGTGGCTGATCTGCTTTTAACTCGGCCCCGTTAATCCCCATCACCAGTACCAAGGCAGCACAGACGCCGATCGTCCCTCGAATAATCTGATTGCTATTCATTATTTTTGCTTTCTGTGGATCGTATTTTTTGAAAAAAACGCTCAATTCAATCCCCCCTTCCAGTGCCTGACGCTGTCGCTTGAAAGACGGATCTTCTCCACTGTACCGTAAGATGTTCAGGGCATACTGTTAGACAGTTCACGAATTCGGGAGATTCCCGCAGGAGAAGAGGTACACAGGGAGATCAGGCGGCTCGAGCTTGCAGTTGCGTGACCAGCTGATTGACAGCGTCCAACACAGGGGCGGTAGAAAGTCTTTTTTGACAGGTGAGATGCAGGTCACCCGTCCGAGGACATATTTTTTTGTAACACGCCTGACAGGCATCCGTTGTCGTCACCAATCGCGTCGTCGATGTGGGAGGCGGACCTGATCGAACAGAACTGGTGCTGGTAAAGACCCCAACCAGGGGGACTTGCAAGCCGGCCGCCAGATGCATGGGCCCGGAATCATTGGTCAACAACATCGTGGACCGTTCCAGCAAATGCGACAACTGTTTTAACGTCGTTTCTCCGGCAAGATCGAGAACTATCGCATTTGGGTTTCGCTGCTGAATTTCCTGCTGGAGTTGCTGAGCCAGAAGCCGCTCCCCTTGGGAGCCGATCAGCACCATCGCCAGGTCATGCGTATCTGCAGCGCGGGCGGCCACTTCCGCAAATTTTTCCACCGGCCACCGTTTGGTGCTCCACTGAGCTCCCGGTTGAATGGCCACGAATGGTCGAGAAATGGGTGCCAGTTTCTCTTCCACAATCTGACGGTCCGAATCACTCACTGTGATAATTGTTTCACGAGGTGTCGCCCCCATACCAAGGGCTTCGGCCACGCGCCACATGCGGTTGTACGCGGGCATTTGTTTGTCGGAATCCGGGATGAGTTGGTGGCAGGCGAAGTGGGACATTTCCCGAGCTGTCTGCAATCCAATCCGAACGGGTGCTCTGGTGGACCACGTCATCACGGCCGTTCGCAGCAATCCCTGTAAATCGAGAACAAGATCGAATTTGCCAGCTCTCAATTGTTTGATTAGAGGTGGCCATTCACGCCAGCCACCCTGACGGTTGAACGGAATGATCTCGTCCAACGCAGGGTGTTCCTCCAGCAGGTTGGCAAAACTACTGTTGATCACCCAACTAATCTTGGCCTTGGGAAACCGCTCCCGCAGCATGGGAAGCAGTGGCAACGTTTGAACCACGTCTCCAAGAGCGCTGGGTTTGATGATACAGATCCGACGAGCATCCATAAGATCAAGCGGTGTCTGTTTGGAGGAAGGTGCGGTGACCATCTCGCGATATGTCCATTCGCGGCGAAGATGACAGTATTGATTCAGCAGAAGCGAACGTTCTGCTTCCTGGCTTTGGGTGCCGCAGATTGTAGCGCCAGCGCTCAAAGCCTGCAATATCAGATGTTTAGATCCTGTCCAGGATAATTTTGGCGGCTATCGGTCCCCTCAAGCCTTTCAAAACGGGAGGCTGCGCCGCCAGAACACGCTATGGATATGTGGAATGCGATAGAGAAACAGTTTTCGGAACGCGAAACTCAGTTCTAAGACCAACTTTAAATGCCCATCATTATCTCGGAGGGTAACTTGGCCTTAAGATGTTTTTTCTCCCTCATTTTTTTCTCCCTCAATCAATGTCTCCAAATGCAGTAGGACCGAATCGGCAAGTGCGTCGGTGTGGTAGCCTCCTTCAAGTAAGCTCACAAGACGACCTTCGCAGTGCGTGCTGGCCACATCCTGCACTATGTGGGTCAGGTCTTTGAAGTCCTCCGTCTCCAGACCCAGCGACCCCACCGGATCGAGTCGGTGAGCGTCAAAACCGGCACTGATGAGAACCAGTTCAGGGCGACTTTTCTCAGCGGCCTGATGCAGTCGTTGTTCGAAAGCAGAGAGAAACTCTTTCCGGGATGTACCGAACTCCAGAGGGAGATTGAAGGTCGTTCCGAGCCCTTTCCCTCGTCCCGTCTCCTCTTTTCGGCCTGAACCGGGATAAAACGGCCAGCGGTGGGAGGAGAAAAAAGTAACCTGTTCGTCTTCATAGAACATGTGCTGTGTACCATTACCATGATGCACATCCCAATCGACTATCATGACCCGGTCGAGTTTATGCTGGTTTATCGCCTGTCTCGCGGCGACGGCGACATTGTTAAACAGGCAAAATCCCATGGCGTCCTGGGGTAACGCATGATGCCCGGGAGGCCGAATGAGACAAAGCGCCGTTTGGTGGTTCCCACTTAGTACCTGATCGACCGCTGCGCACGCCGTACCGGCGGCGGTTATAGCAACATCGTACGATCGCGGGCTGATCACGGTATCCGTTTCAATATGTCCGCCACCCGCTGCTGCCGTCTCTCGAAGGTGCCTTCGGTAATCATCGTCATGAATCGCCGTTATCTGCTCGCGGCTCGCTTCGCGGACTTTACCGCATGGCAGTTTTTCCAGCATTCCGGCTTCACTCAACCGACGATCAATTGCGACAAGCCTTTTGGCGGACTCGGGATGCGACCCCGTTTTATGTTCCTGAAATATTGGATCGTGAAAGAGAAGCGTCACTTGTTCATTCTCCCATCGCGAAAACGATCATTGTCCCTGTTGGAATGGTCAAAGATGTGACTGAATTCCTGATAGAAGCAATTTCAGCAGTTTTCGGGGCTGTGGGGGTCATGTCGAAAAAAAGGGCTGGAAGGTTCCACTGGTACAGATCGTGCTTGACACTTACAAAAAAAGGGTGATATCGTAGAGGGTAACAGGATTTATGCAGGCCAGTTGGTAACAATCAGGATATGATATATCTGGTGTTGTCAGAACAGTATCAGGGTTATTTCCACCCGATTGGGGAATAGAAACCTGTTCAGTTTGCAAGGACATCTGTTACACTTCTTTCTTCACCTGAGGACCTTTTCATTCCGGAATCGTCTTTCCTATCTGAAAATATCCAAAACAGCGTCCTTTGGTGATGCACCAGTGATCGCCATGGGAAAGTGGATTGAAATTTCCCGAGCGAGCGGTACTGACCTTTTTCATTTTTGAACATCGTCTGATTTGATCAATCTTTGATCCTGTCTTCCGGGCCATCTCAAAACCCAATAGTCGATCCATTTGTTGGGACGGTATTCATCGAATACCAAGCTCTGTGTATCGACAATCCACTCCAATTGAGACCCGCAATCCTCACCATGAAACATGACGTTCACACCATGTCACATCTAAAAACCAGAACACTCTGCTTCTCCACGCTGATAGCCACCTTGATTCTCTTTGTGGATGCGCCACAGTCTGTGTTTGCGCAGGAGGACTCCGGTAATTTTTTCGAAGGTTTTGCCAAGCCGTTGCGAAACCTTACCGCGGATGGTGGTTCTGAGGATATTGCAGACAGTAAAACGGAACAGGCTCCTCCCCCTGCCGTAGAAGAGTTGGCACTCGATTTGTTGGTGAGTGGCCAGACACACCCCTCTCAACAAATTGATACAGAATTGACTAACGCCGAGGCCATCAAGGATTTTGCCCGTAATCGTTCTCAGCTCGGAGACATTCTTGAGGAAGGAAAGATTGATAGCGATTCGATGGAAGTCATTCGCAAATCGCTTGAGCAATTGCTCTATTCATTGACGGTCAAAGAGCACCAGAAGTCGGAAGAAAGTAATAAGATCTACGATTTGCTCTACCGTTACTTTGTCAAAAAGTCAGGTGAAGACCTCCCTCCCATACAGCGGCAGCGATATCGTGAGCAAGTTTTTTCACAGATGCTCCCCCTAATGGAAGAAATGCTGAAACAGAATTATTTCGTGCGACTGCGGATTGCGATTCTGCTTTCTGATCTCGATCTAAAAATTGGTGATTACCGAAATAATATCTCACCGGTACCTTTTCGCGCTGCAGTCGACCTGGCTCTGAAAACGGTTGCCTCAGAAGATCAACCCGAAGCGGTCAAAATCTGCTGTCTTCGATCATTGCACAAAGGCCTTCAATACGGTGATTTTTCCAAAGTCTATCGCCTGCAGATTGTGGCCGTCTGTATCGACCAGTTATTGGGCAAAGCAGATAACTGGTGGTATCAACGTGAACTCGTGAAATGCCTGGAAGTCTCCGATGTCGACATTGACGAAAATGGAGTTCCGGTTGTCGTACACGCACTAGCTGTAGTTCTGTCTGATCCGACTCGCAACAAAATGGTACGCAGTCAGGCTGCTCATGCATTAGGCCGGGTACCCATCTCTTCCGGAATGCGAATCAATTTCGAACTGCTGTCTTACGAACTGCTCAGCTTCACAATTAGTATGGCTGAAGAACGAGACGACATGATCAGTTCCTACGAAGGATCCCAAGTACCTGCCGCTTTCATGTCCCACTGGGGCCTTTGTTTTGGGAACGTCTATCTGGCCTACCAGCCACTCGATCAACAGGAAAAAACCAACGAAGTGGGGCTGCTCCAGAGAACAACTCGCCCAGGTATGAATGACCATGCGACTCAGATTAAAGAGACGTATTCCCGGATCCATCCGTTCTTCAGCTTTTTGCTGAACAAAAACAACTTCAACACCAAGTTCCCAGAGGCGATGGTGACTTCGGGCAAGAAATGGTTGGAAGAATATCCCCCCAGTGATTTCAAAGTCGCGCCCAATACAGAAGCTCTCGTCAACCTGAATCAGAAATCCCAACCTGAAGCAGCTCAAACAGCCTCTCGTTAGAGATCGCTTTTCATTAAGAGCCCTTACGCGCCAGAAATTGCTACTGGGCCAGAAATTGCTACTGGGCACTGTGGCTTGGCTATTGGTTTTCGAATGCAGATGCAGAACCTTGCGAGATTTTCAGAGTAACCATGCCTGGCGATTTCTGTATTGAGTTCGCTGCATCGTCCAAAAACTTCGCTGGTCTTTCGCTTTAACTGGCTGCCACTTGTAACCCGTAAGCACTCCCCTTCCTGCTGCAGGCAAGATGCCATCGTTTTGTTGTGCATCCTTCCAGTACGTTTGAAGATAGACGTAAAAAAAGCGTGCTCTCAATTGTGATCACTCACAATTCAAATGCACGCTCTTACGCTGTCAACAAGCTAAGCCAGTGGCGAGTTGGCAACTTTAAAAGCCTAGCCGCCTATTTGGCATTCGCTTTGGCACCGTCTATCATCGTCGAAATGCTCTTCAACTCACTTTTAGTGAGGTTGCTGCTGGAGATATCCAGCAAAGCAGCGAAAGCGTTTTCTGTCGAGTTATCGAACAGAGAAGTGACGACATGTTTCAGTACCGACTTGCGGACAGTCTCTTTAGACTCGGTCGGACGGTACACGTATTTCGTTCCGACTTGTCGATGTTTCAGGTGGCCCTTTTCTTCCAGTAGACGCATCATTGCACGAATGGCGGAATAGCTGGGTGGATCGGGCAGTTGCTTGAGAACGTCTGATACAGAAGCTTCTTTCAGATTGTAGATCGCTTCCATAATCTGACGTTCACGACGGGCAAGTTGAGTGTGTGATTTTTTTTGTGCTTTCATTTGATTTTTACAGCCTCATTCGTCCTTGTCTAAAAGTAGTTAAGTGAACTTCAAACGAAAACCACTGAACCAATCAAGAGTGTGAAATGTTGATTAATCAGCTTACAATTGTAAGAGCGAATTTTGAAAATCGCAACTACTGATTCTGCAATGAATTCAACTCTTTGGCGATTTTGAACATTCCCTACTGAATTTCTCCCTGGATTGCTTATAATGACTGATCATATGACGTCTAACAGGGGTCGATTTGGCAAACATGCATCTGATTCAGACTGAAGCCAGTTGCTAACAAGAAGTGATTTTGCCATATTCTAAACTAGCGTTGGCGATCTCTTCGTATATTTTATAGCTGTTCATTTATTCTTCAGTTGAGCCGAGATCATTGCTGACGGCGGAGTTTGTTGAATGATCAACGAGTGGTACTATCAGCAGGACGGGGAGGAAATCGGCCCCGTTCCATTTGAGCAGATCAAAGATTTGGCGCGGAGTGGCCAGTTGTCACCCGAAGATCAGATCCGAGATGCTGTCTCTGGTATGCTGCTCCCAGCCAAATCAATTGGTGGATTGTTTCCCGCACCGACAGCGAACTCAAACAATTCTTCAGTGCCTCCCGCAAGACGGCGCCGAACCTCCCAGGATTCGTTATCCCAGAATTCGACGCAACGTCCCACCAATACTCGCCGCCCACGAGAGCGCAACCTGTACGAAGAAAGTAGCATCGGCAAAGTCGCTCAGGAGGCGATGGCCGAACAATCGCGGACCAGCGATCGCGATCGCAGACAGAAGTCTCTCGAAAGTGGGACTGCACGCTACGAATCGGCAAATTCCAAAACTCGCCAGACTGCCAGTCGAATTGGTGAATACGCAGAACAGATCAACGACAATGAAGAGAGTGAGTCTCGCTTTGCCTTTTTGGGTGAGCTTAAGGAACACCCCATTAAACTCACGATTCTGGCTGTTTGCATAGCAGCTGGGATTTTCAAATGGCTGCCAGAACGCGACTACGGTCCCCAGGTATATAAAGAGTTCAACAAAATCTACGCCGATGTGGATCACGCCCTTACGGAAGGGGCAACAGAAGATGAATGGAACTCTTTAAAAGAGCAGTCGCGTGCAGAAATCGAAATTCTGAATAACAAGTTGGCGATGAAAGAAACTCGCTCTCCCGTCGAACGACAACTGATCACAATCGGAAAAAACTTATACGTTCTCTTTGACGCGCCTGGCAATCAACTTGAAGCAAAACAAGGGGAAGTCGTCAAGTCGCTGAACAACGTCCGTGAACAGTTGGAATAGCCTCCCACCAAGCTAAGACGGTTGTCGATTTTGAAACAATACTGCGGTGCCGTAAACGACAGTTCCAGGAAGGATGCTCTCATTACTGCGTTTCATTCTCTCGATCAGATTGAATCGAGCATCTGGAAAGGGTTGTCCCTCGCGCCAACCGAAGTCCTCCATCCATGGAGACTCCCCGCACTCGGAACCAACAGCGAGGAAGGTTGCGAATTGCGAACAGTTGTTCTTCGCTCCTGCGATGCCGCCACTCGCACCCTTTATGCTCATACCGACCTTCGCTCTCCTAAAGTCCTGCAGGTGGAGCAACACTCCCGTACCTGTTGGTTGTTCTATCATCCTGAACAGCGGACTCAACTTCGTATCATCGGGCGGACTCAAATACATCATCAGGATACGGTGGCCGACCAGTTCTGGACGGAAAGCGATCCCACCAGTCTCAACCTGTATCGTGCCCCGCACCCGCCCGGGACCGTTCAGCCTGGGCCAGACCCTAATCTTCCTTTAGAAATTCGCGGGCGTAAGCTCAGCCGCGAGGAAGTAGAACCGGGAAGAGATATATTCGTCGTGATGGCGACAAGAATCGAATCCATCGACTGGCTCCGACTCGATCAGGCTGGTTCCCTTCGCGCGCTATTTAAATGGGACGATGAGAACCAGCGGACTGCGAATTGGATTTCGCCGTAAACACTGCAATGGTTCTGTATTCCTGCATTTCGACCAACATTTCCCGGATCCGTCGATCTGCCACTGCAACGAGTAAATATGCAGGCGTGGTAAAGTTTATCGATTTTAACGTTAATACCGATTCTCACCCGAGCCGATAATATCCCCATAAGACTCGACTGTTTGGATGCGCGTCATTCCGAAGGGAACAACCCAGATGGCTCTAACCAAGAGTGACCATCTATGGTAAGTAAACAGCGAGTACGAAGTTTCGTAACATCAGATAGCCTGACGATGCTGATTCAAATCAGCCAGGTTCTACCCGGGGGGGGAAGCAGATGCGCTGGATCTGCGTATGTTTACTCGTCTGTCTACTCGCTTCATCAGGGTGCATGCACCGGGGCCGCGACAAAGTTGTTTACATGCGACCCGAATACAACGCTCTGAACCGTTTGTCGTTTAACATCGACAAGTATTCCCACCAGCCTCCGCGCGCCCGCCATGTAGATTACTACAGATGGATGTACAACAAAGGTCCGATCGATCGAACCTTGCTTCCTGAACTTTACACTCATCAGCCTATCACCAGCGATACTCTTATGCCTGTAGTAGCGGAGAGTGGAGAAACCGAGCCAACCCAGACGATCAACGCGGAACCCTGGCAATGGTCACAGTCCACACCGGGACAACCTGCTGTTCAACTGGAAAGAATTTCGATGCCAGATCAAAACAATGGCATTCAACTCCTTTCCGGACAGGCTGTACATCCAACTTCGACCACTGCTCCGACAGCTCAGCAACGGCCCACGATGCGGCCTACAGTCCGGCAGCAAAGAAGACCACCAAATCAATGGATGTTCTCACCAGTCGTCAATCATTGATCGTAGCGTCGTCTTTGCTGACATCTTGCAGTGCCTCTTCCGAGTCCGCATTCAGCTCTTCCAGTTCACCTGCTTCGATCAGTTTCATACGCTGACGAATCAAGGTACTGGTAGGCCCCACCCATAAGAAAGGTTTACCGGTTTCATCGATACGGCGTTCCGCTCGAAGGCGTAGTGGTGAGAGACCTTTGTTTAAGAGCAAGTTCCAAGCTGTCACATCGGGGCGAATCGTTAGCTTTAAATCGTCAGGGTTTAATTGGATGGCCCGGAAGTTATTGTGGTCAATCACGATCGGAATTCCAGTTCCTTTCTCAATGAATTCAATAAACTCATTGAGAGTAAAATCACGAACCCGGACCGTTGTCCGTGCATAAAAACTGGGAGCGATCTGTTTAGGATACCCTTCCCAATCCCAGCCAACAGGCCACTGCGTCCCGTCTTCCTCGAGTGGATCGATGGTAAGCACTATTCGACCGTCTGGTAGTCGCGTTGGTGCAAAGCCGAGACCAAACTCTCGTAGAAAAATCGCCAATGATGACCCGAGACTGATTCCGCCGAGATTCTCGGGAAATTGAAACTCACGAAGATCAACATTTCGCAAATGGTTCTTCGTTTCATCCGTCAATACCACGGGAAGAGCCGCAGGTAATCCAATCCTACTCAGTCCCTCCGCAAAGTTGGATTTTTTTAAATCTGCTTTCACGTTCGTCGACAATTCCAGTCGCACGAAGGCATATTGCTCTTCGGAAAGACCCCATAGAGGTTTCCCCGCCGGATCACCCAAGGCGCCATATTCCTTTAAAGAAGCAATCCACGTTTTGAACTTCTCTTTCTCATTCTGCTTGGCACGGCCCGCTGTCAGCTTCACATCGCCGTTGATTTCCACCACACCCACGATATGAATATGACGAACACCATTCCGGATCTCCTCCGTGATGGAAGGTTCTTCTTTTCCAATAGTCTGTCGAATCCGCAGCGGTATCATGAGATCAGAAAAGAAGTCATACCATTGCCGCGCCGTGACATCTTGTCCACGAGCACCAGTCAGCAATTCAAACTCAATCTGAGTCGAGGACACCTTCGCAGGGGGACGATAACGGGGCCCCGGTTCCGGTTCTTCCTGAGCTGACAGATTGGGTAGTAGCATCAGGGAAAGCAGTACGAGACAAAGGCAGGATAGGGATCTCTCCATCAGTTTTTCCGTTCCGAACTATTTATTATCTATCGTAGACTCAAATCCGCTTGATTATCAGCTTGATTAATGACTCCCCGTAATCTTATCGGTTCCGGCAGGACGGGTTAAGGGGAATTTTGGACTTCATTGTCTGTTGAGGGTTTGTCAAATAGGACAGCCCCCTTGAGCCTGCCTGCGGCGTGTGTTGTAATATGAGAACGCATCCTGAAACCCGGTTGAGGCTACGTTTATGCTTACAAGCAAGAACGAATCTGACCCATCAGAGGTTTTCAGGACCGTTTAGAGTCAACTTCGCCCCATTAGTCCCACCCATTTCGAACATCTGGTTCGAACGAGTAAGAAGAGGTCCCACCCTAGTGATAAATCCAAAGACTCCCAATAATTTGAACCGCCGTGATCTTTTGAAAGCAGGAGCCGCGTTAACGGCGACTGCTCTTCCGCTCAACAACGCCCGACCTGCAGCGGCTGCTGAACCAACCCAAAAATTACGGACGGCTCACATTGGGGTCGGTGGTATGGGGGGAGCAGACTTGAACCAAGTCGCGACTCATCCACGCGTCGAAGTCACTGCTCTCTGTGATATAGATTCCGGCATTCTGGAAAAGGCGTCTCAAAGTCATCCCAGTGCGAAGACATACCAGGATTACCGGCAACTCTTCGCCGAATTGGCGGGCGAAATCGATGCCGTGGTCGTCTCCACACCAGATCACACGCATGCCCCGGCAGCAATGATGGGACTGAATCACGACAAACCCGTTTATTGCCAAAAGCCACTGACCCACGAGATCTACGAAGCGCGACAATTGCGTCTGGTAGCGGAACAGAAACAATTACCGACTCAGATGGGGATCCAAGTCTCTTCCTCCGCCCAGTACCGGGGAGCAACTCAGTTGATCCAGGGAGGGATCATCGGCAAAGTCAGTGACGTTTACGTCTGGTCACACAAAAACTGGGGCTACGATGGTCCTGCATTCGAAGGTGAAGATGCGATTCCAGAATCAGTCGCCTGGGACCTCTGGCTGGGAACAGCGGCCGAACGCCCCTACAAGAAGGGAGTCTATCACCGCTCTCAGTGGAGGAAGCTGATCGATTTCGGAACAGGTACGTTGGGCGACATGGGCGTTCACATCTGTGATACTCCCTACCGTGCACTTCAATTGACTGCTCCCCTCTGGGCCCGCACAACGTGCCGACCTCCAACAGGCGTCGGTCATCCCGAGCAGAACAAAGTCGAGTATGAGTTCCCCGGAACGGCGCACACCACAGAGACATTAAAGTGGACTTGGTTCGACGGTGCCATGTCTCCTCCCGATCTTTCCAAGTTTAATCTGCCCGCTGATCTGAAACTCCACGATCAAGCCGCCTTCTTCGTCGGAGAAGAAGGGACTCTCCTGTTACCACATGTGGCCAATCCTCGGAAATTCGTCGATGGTAAAGAAGTCCCAGTCGAGATGCCCAAACTGGAAATTAAAAACCATTATCATCAATGGGTCGATGCATGCCTGGGTGAAGACGAGACGATCTCCAGCTTTAGCTATGGCGGTCCTTTGACAGAAGCTTTATTATTGGGCGTCGTGGCGAACAGGTTCCCGGGCAAGACGCTGGAATGGAACGCCGAAAAAATGGAAGTGACCAATCTGCCCGCTGCTAATAAACTGATTCGCCGAAACTATCGAGAAGGATTCGAAGTTAACGGACTATAAGAGTGAGCCAAAAGCGATCTGACGACGTCGAAAAGCAACCGCTGCCCTGGCGGGAGCGTTGGTACGAAATCATTTTCGAAGCCGACACCCCGGCAGGGAAGCTGTTCGACGTCCTGTTGTTGATTGCGATTCTACTGAGCGTATTCGTCGTCATGTTGGAGAGTGTCAGCTCGGTATACCAAGCGAACAAAAATTTGATTGATGGAACAGAATGGTTCTTTACCATTCTATTTACCATCGAATACGTCGCCAGAATTGTCTCTGCCCGTCGTCCGTTTCGGTACATCTTCAGTTTTTATGGTGTTGTCGACATTCTATCGATCCTGCCAACTTATCTGACGCTTTTGGTCCTGTTCGATTTTGAAGTAGACACGCTGACAAGACTGACTGTTGTGCGTGCCCTTCGTCTGTTGCGTGTATTTCGTGTTTTCAAATTGACGCACATGTTGTCGGAAGCAACAGCGTTGCGACAGGCAATCTGGGCTTCCCGGGCGAAAGTTGCCGTCTTCATTACGTTCGTCGTGATAGCCGTCGTGATTGTAGGTTCCGCAATGCACTTGATTGAAGGACAGAACAACCCAGGCTTCAAGTCGATCCCGCAGAGCATGTACTGGGCTATCGTGACGATGACTACTGTTGGTTACGGGGACACCGCCCCGACGACCATTACAGGCAAGACGGTAGCTTCATTTATGATGATCCTGGGATACTGTTTCATCATCATACCAACAGGGATCGTCTCGGCAGAACTATCTCAGGCCGTTAGGAATAAAGTCACAACGCAAGTCTGCCCGGAATGCATGGCGGAAGGACACGATTTAGACGCGACGCACTGCAAATATTGCGGGGCTCGTTTGTAAGGTCGATCCTGGCCGAAGCCAGGATTCGTCTAATATTTCCAACGCAGCGGTAACATCACCAGTCAGATTCATACTGGACTAGATCCTGTCCAGGATAAGTGTGGCGGCTATCGGTCCCGAATAGCCCTTAAAAACAGTAGGCTACGCCGTCAGAACACCCTACGGTTATCTGGAATGCGCTCTAGTTGCGTCTTGAACCGATTCATCAAAGACGAAGCGGTCTTCACTCATGCGGCGCGTGATTTCGTCAATCATAGCCTGTCGGTCAATCGGCTTGGACAGGTAGGCATCACACCCCGCCTTGATGCAGGAGGATTCATCCCCCTTCATTGCGTGAGCGGTCACAGCGACTATGTGGCCCGGATATTGTGCATCACGTAATTTGCGGGTTGCCGTGTATCCATCCATTACCGGCATCTGCATGTCCATCAAAACGAGATCGTAAGGTTCGCCCGACATCCAACGATCAATCGTTTCTTCCATTCCAATTTTTCCGTTCCCGGCAATATCGACTGTAAACCCTGCTTTTTTGAGTAGGAAAGAAATCAGTCGCTGATTATCGAGTCCATCTTCCACCAGCAATATCCGTCCCGTTCGGTTTGCCTGAGAAGCGGCGATGGGGGCGTCCATATTGTCGGAAGCACCCTCGGTTTTCAGCGAGGATTGTTTGATCACTTCCGGGCAGATCCAGAATTGAAAACGGGACCCTTCTCCCAAATCGCTCGATACGTTCACGTCTCCACCAAGTAAGCTGGCGATTGTTTTCGTTATCATCAGCCCCAGTCCCGTCCCACCGTATTTACGAGTCGTTGACGAATCGGCTTGGCCAAACGGTTGGAAAATGCGTTTCATCTGTTCGATCGACATACCAATGCCAGTGTCAATCACTTCGAAACTCAATCGGCTCTCTAGCTCATTATGCTGCACTACGAGCCGAATCTTCCCGTTCTCTGTGAACTTGATGGCGTTCCCTACCAGATTAACCAAGGCTTGTTTCAAGCGTGTCGGATCAGTTCGAATTAACTGCGGGATCTCCCCTTTAAACTCGGGGACCAGTTGCAAGTTTCGAGATGCGGCACGTTCTGAAAGTAATTCCTGCACTTCTTCGACGATCTTACGTGGATTGGTTTCTCGGTACTCGAGTTCCAACTTACCTGCTTCTACTTTGGAAAGATCAAGAATATCGTTTATCAATGCCAAGAGATGAGAACCATTCCGATGGATGGTTTCGACTGCGTGTTGCTTCTCTTGAGGGGAGACATCTTCATCTCGTAGAACTTCACTAAATCCGAGAATAGCCGTCAGCGGAGTACGAATTTCATGGCTCATATTCGCCAGAAATTCCGACTTCGTCGCGTCGGCCTGTCGCAGCATTTCGTTTGTGGAAATTAGCCCCGGAAGTTCCAGCGCTTTGGGAATCAGTTTGAACAGAACAACCAATGTCACCAGCGAAACCATGGCGGTCGCCAGTTTTAACAGACCGGCGACACGGTACAGCGGATAATAAAAAATGATCGCTTCGAGTAAGTGCCCTGCCCCGCAAAACAGAATGAATGCGGCAAACAGGAAGAAGATGCTATTAAAAGGAATGTCTCTCCGCTTCCGAATGAAGTAGAGCAAAGAAACTGGAATTCCAAAATAGGCGATAAAGATTCCGAGATCAGAAATGATATGCAGCCATCCCTCCATTGAAGACCATTGACCACAATTCCATCTCGCAGGATAACTTGAAGTGTCAAACAGGTTGGAGAAGAATCCTGCCAGAGAACTTTCCACTGGACGTGCTGCCTCTGCTGTTGGCGAAATACAGAACTCAGCTCCCGCGCAGCAACTGCTGCGGTCAATTTCTCCATAGGCATGCGTCACCTCTCCCGCCAGCAAGGCGAGCAGAGCGCAGATAACTAAAGCAGATTGTCGTAGACCGGTAAAAACGGTCATCGGCGTCCTCCAAGGACATTTTACTTGAGTGAATTTCTTTCGCATTTTCTAATTACGACAACTTATCGGTCGTGTCGGTCACTTTTCCGGGCATCTACCTGAATTCGTAGGCCCGAGGGAACAACCCTTTACACGACCACTCTGTGTCGCATTTCTGAACGAGGCAAACTGAACGGTGAGGTATCTAACAGCACCTTGCGCAATTAGTGCTGACGGGGGGAGCACTATCACTCCTTTCCCGAAAATGCAGGATGATCCGGTTACAGGTCAGTGAGGTAAATCCCCCATTTCAATAGGAGGCGAATACAGCATCGATTTCCCCAAAACTCCCCAGACCGACTTAGCCCGATAGACTCTCACCCGCTTTTTTTCATCAAGGACCGCGTAGGTTTTTCAGCTGACTGGTGCGACGTAAATCAATCACATCTTGTCGATCTGCACGCTCTTCGATAAGGTCTGGCAAGGACTTATCACGACACTCCCTTATTTACTAATTGGATTTACGTAATTAGTAAGGGAGTTACCGCATGGGGAAAATCATGTCAGACCCGAAATACTACGACTATCGCCAGAACCGCATGATCAACATCGATACGGAGGGTTGCGAACTTGTCGAATGGAAACAGAAATTTGAGACATGCCCCTTTGCTCGGCACACAAAGGGTTTCAAGATATTTTTGTCCCCTGATAAACTGGCGGCAAATGATGAATATGCAGAATCAGATCCTTACAACGTCGAAAAACAGATCGACAGCCAATTTCACCAGCGTCGATTCGGGATCACCATCGATCTGCTGCAGCAGGCTGAGAAGCATCTGAAACGACCGTTGAAGATTCTCGATCTCGGTTGCGGCGAAGGTCACATTACCCAGCTGATGCTCGATCGATTTCCCACGGCTGAAGTTACTGGACTCGACTACGCTGTCTCCGCAATTGAATATGCCCATGAGCACTTTCCGGACATCGACTTCTGCGTAGGCGACGCCACTTCAGGCCCCTATGCACAGGAATACTTCGATGTGGTTGTCTGCAACAATCTGTGGGAACATGTCCCCGACCCCATGCATCTGCTGAGAGAGATGGATAAGTTCCTGAAACCGGGCGGCTTCATCATCGTCTCGACTCCGAGTCGCTACCGCATTTCCAACTTGTTCCGAGTCTTGTTAGGAAAACCTGTCGCATTCATGTCGGAACATCATGTGACTGAGTACACCGTGGGGCAGGTGATCGAGCAGTTTCGATTTGGTGGATTTCAGGTCATCGAAATGCTCAGCCGCCCGATTTCCACGGGCAGCCTACTGGGCCGAATCTTGAGAAAGATCATTAACATCTGGATCAACCTGATTAAATCGCATCATCAACTCGAAGCAACCGTCTTCTACCTGGCCCAAAAACCAGCAACGAAAACGCCCGGTCGATCACTTTGACTCCCTGATGAACCCCAGCTTTCCAATTTCGACTTCCGAACCCAATCCCGTTTCTCAGGGCTATTCTACATCGACCCAAGACAATCGCCACTCGGGCCAGACTGACTCTTTTCTCCCGACTTGTAGAACAAGCTCATCTTCGATATATTCTCCGACGAAGGCCCCGGAACTTTCTCGGAAACCCTCAAACACTCTACTTGCCGCTGTAGCTCAGTTGGTAGAGCGACGCACTCGTAATGAAGAGAAGCGATTTTCAGAAAACGCTTTAAACCCCTTTATTTACAGTGTGAAACGCTTGTCACGCCCCCACTGAAAAGACGCCAAAAGAGGCCGTTTTTACCCCCTTGCTGGTGTCAGTGACACCCGGAAATAATGACGCATTTTGTATGCGTTGCATGAAAAAAAGCCCGGTCAGGAATCCCCAACCGGGCCGAATTCATCATAATCGCATCAGATCGCCTGTACGACGTTGGCTTCAGTTTCCGAGTGTTGGTTCAGGCTATTGAACTTATCGGCGAACTGGTGGGCCTCACCTTTAGAAATGTGGGCCTGAAGAACATCGCCCGCTGTCGTGATGACATTGAAGAGAGGTTTCCAGGCTGTGCGTTTTGACCTCTGCTCCAGGTAGTATTTCACATAGTCAGGACGGATCGGGCAGGCTGCAATAGCCCACGTTTTCGTTGCCTTACCCGTTTTAAGGTTTCCGATCACACTATTAATATGACCCAGTGCCTTCTTTCGATCCTCACGTGAATAACCTCCTCGCAAGCCTGTCGGGGGCATATCGTATTCATCAATCGGGCTCCAGCCGTTTGGAACTTGAATCCTCAACGTGGAATACATCTTCTTACGAGGCACACACACGTACCAAACATAAACGGTATCGCTGTCGATTCGTGCCTTCATAGTTGCCCGATTCAGTGCCGCTGTGATTTCGGCAGTTACGGAATATTCCAGAGGTGGAATGCATCGAGGTGATGCTGAATGTGACGTTTGAGACTGCCAATCTCGGGGCACCCGACTGACATAATAGAACGTTTCGAGCAGAACCGGCGCCGGATACTTAATCGGAGCCGTTTTGTCCGGCGCATTGGCAACGTTGCCAGGGGAAGCGGGGTCGGTCAATCGACTTGAGGCATGACCATTAAGCGAGGTTTGGGGAATCGTAGTCATTGGGATGACTCCTTCCGATGCACGCTGCGAACAGCGCACAAAAAAGAACCCGCACATGCATTGGCGTTCTCAGGCGGTGTTGAGCCGCCTTGGGGGCATTGCTGCTACCCCACACCCGCGCATGTGCGGATTCTTGCTTTCAACTTTGTTTTTGAGATCAACATGTCTTTCGACTTTGAGAGAGTGGGATTATGCCGCTCTGGTTGTAGGGTTGTCAAGACTGCACAGCCGAAAACCAGAGTTGATGACCTTCCACTTCACAGTAATTGTTGTATTATCTGGTATGGTAATTTGTGCAGTTAGCAAATCCCAGTTATCATCTAAAGAGCTGATTGAAAACGATGTATTGTACTCTGAGTAAGCACTGGCTATATGAAATTTGAAATCATTGATGCGATTAACTTATTGGTACCTGGTTTAATAGCAATGTGGATCTTTTATGGTCTCACTCCGCACCCTAAACCACCACACGCAGAGCAAGTCATGCAGGCGCTTATTTTTACATTACTCGCTCAACTCTTCATGATCCCCGTGCGGGGTATATTTTATTTATGTGGATTGGTCTCGACTTTCTCCGAGTGGCCAGATAGCGGCGAATCATTACTTGCAGCCTTTGGTGGGTTCTCATTAGGGCTTCTACTTTCGGCTTGCGCAAACAATGACTATCCGCATAGTCTTTTTCGTAGAAAAACCCTCACATGGAGAGAAAAGGGTGAGAACTCTTCAGCTCCTTATTGGACACAAAAAAATTCATATCCACACGAATGGCACGCTGTGTTTGCCAAGGACTTTGGGTATGCAACTCTTCATCTAGCAGACGAACGAATGCTTCACGGATGGATTAAACAGTATCCCGACGATCCTTTTAACGGTTTTTTCTATATTACGAATTTAAGTTGGATTAAATCCGATGGCTCAGAATCAATACTGAAAGGCACTCGCGGGATGCTGGTTCCAGCAAAAGAAGTTGTTTTACTTGAGCTTTTCGAAGATCCAACTTCTGCAGCAACAGAGGATAGTGACGATGCAAATGATGAATCAATAAACACCTCTCCCAATAAAATCACTTAATTAGCAGTTCTCTAAAACTTTAAAGGAGTATTCAGTGCCACCTGAGAAACCAATCAAAGTAACCCACGTAATCCGACCAGATGATCCCGGGACTAAAAAGGGTGGGGTGAATCCTCGAGCTCCTATTCCCAGAGAGGAAGGATCTAGGCAGGTACCCCCCCCTCCTCAAAAACCGAAGGATAAATAACCAGTTTTGTAAACCCCCCGTCCAGGCGATATGAAAACCCGGACGGGGAAGTGTGACCCAGCAGACGAGGAATAGAGCGTCTACCGGGGAACTACAAGAATCGTTATGCGGCCGCCCCTTTGGATTTCACGCCGCCGCGGGGATCACCCATGGCAACGCCGAAATCGAAGTAGCTTCGCATTTGCATTCCCAGCGTATCGAAGCTGGTGTCTGCTGTTTCAATGAACGGTGACTTGCGACCTCCCAGAAATGCCACTTCCATGACCGCGACGTCATTGCCATTCGTAAGCAGGTACCAGGCGGAAGCACTGGCGCCGCTCAAGTTCTGACTGTTCAGCCAGGGAGTCGCTACTGCTTTGTAGGCTCCGGCGTGTGGGTTGCCTGATGGCGTGGGAGTGTTGGCCGTCGGATTAATCTCAACCGTCGTGTCACGGACAATCTGGCGGGCTGTCGTCTTCAATGTCGACGGTACCAGCAAGATTTCAGGGTTGATCAAAATCGGATCGCCGTTTTCATCGACTTGATCAGTGAAGTATTGATCGGCCTCAGTCAGGCTGTCGATCGAGAGCACAGAATCAGCCCCGTCGAAATAGTTGTTGTTGCCCGCCGCGAAGAAGTTACTCGGGTTGCTCAACAGCAGCGTGTAAACTTCTTTCTCCAATTTGATCGCCGCCATGCGGCCCATGATCGCAGGGAGTTGAGATAGGGCTGAAAGGTCGTCATTGATCATCATCTCGCGTGTGATCGAAATGATAGCTCCGGATGTTTCCAACTTCGAAGTGTATTCCTGCTCTTGCAAGCTCACGTGTTTCAGCTCACCCGACGGGGCGATTTGTGAAAACTCCCCTTTACCAGTCAGCCGATAACGAGTGTGCTGTTTGAAGTCGCTGTTCGACTCGACTCTGCAGAAGTGCTGCCAGGTCGTATTCACCGCATTGTAGGCCGACAACATAGATTTGTTGGCGACGTTCGAGACGATACCAGGCAGGGAGACCGTCGAGAAGTTCGCTTGCAGCGATTGATTCGCAGAGAATGCCGCCTTGATTGTGTCGACGGTGATTCGATTTCCAGAGGGGTTGTGTCGGCCTGCTGCATTGAGAACGGAAATCAGAACGTCATGGAGTCCAACGTTTTGATATTTGGACGATAACGCCGCCTCAATGGTCCGTTCGTCGTAATGCTGGCCGGCTTGTTCTTCTGTCAGTCCGCAACTGAAACACAATGCCGCTTCCAGAATCTGCCCTTGAGTAGTGTGGTTGCTACTTCCACCGCCAACGCCAGCCGGTGCGGTTGGTCGACCAGCTCGAAGGACCTCCAGTTCCGTTTTCTGAACATCCCAGCCCTCGCCAATCGCCTTGGCCTGAATCTTGGGGTATTCCCCGTTACAGGCTTCGATGACGCCAGCAATGCGGGCACGTTCATTCTCAACAGTACGTTCGTCAGCTTCGGTGATATTGTTCCCGCTGGCGTTCAACGTCGTCACAGGTGCTGTAACGTTTTTCTCTTGAGTCTGGTTCGTAGTGTCGCCACTTTCGGTCGTTGTAGATTTACCCGACATGTATATTTCTCCTGAGTGAAAGTTAGCCGCGATGCGAACCAGGGTCTCGGGATCGGCTCCGATGGTCACAATCGAAATCTCATTGAGTTTCGACTTACGTGCAACCATGAAGGGATGATCGGCCTTTATCGCTTTGCCGTTTACGTAGATAGTTTGATTAACAGGGACGCGCTCAATCTCTTGAACCACAGTCCCCACAGAACATTGAAATTGAACTCCGCTTTTGTGCAGTCCGATCACTTCGGATGCTTTAGCAGAGGCAGAAGAAAGAATCCCGGTTGCCCAGACTTGGAAGTCACGAACAATCGCGTGACCGTAACCGACCGTTGAACTCAGGGTGTTTTCATGGTCGACCAGAAAAGGAATCTGGTCGGATATGGTGAGCCCGTTCAGGTCGATGATGACGGGGGTTTCCCATCCAGCAACGCGAAGAAAGCCACCCGTATAAGCGAGCAGGTCGATTTTGACATCGCCGTTTTGCTTCGCTTCCAGGACGGTCTCAGTCGCCGCTGTAATCATCATCTGTTGTTCGGGCATGGTTACCATTAGATTTCGACTCCCATCGTTTCCAGCTTGACCAGAACGCATTCGTGCAATAACTGGCGAACAGCCGGGTTCTCATCCCGTTTGAGCATCAACAGCAGGTCTTCGAGAGTGTAGTTCCCGGTCGCCTGCAACATCTCTTCTTTGGCTTCGACAGAGTGAGAGAGTTCGGTCTGAATTCGATAGGCCGTTTTTTTGGCGTCATGCAATTTGTTCGGGGCTGGCTTCCACCGCTCCCGGTTTTCAAGTGCCGCGAGTAGGCAACAAATATCGCAAGCCGACCAGCACATTCGCCCGCCTTGATTCTGAGGGGGCTGCATGTATCCCTTGTCGATGAATTCATTGATCGTCTCGACAGAGCAGATATAGCCCGACGCCGAACAAAGTTCGATCACTTCCCGATTGGAAGCGGGATAGTGTGGATGAACGTCGGCAATCTTCCAACCAGGAGAGAGGCGTTCCCGGGCTTCCTGCTCGATGACTTGTCTTGGATCAGTGGTTTCAGTTGTACTCATGGGGTTTGTCCTTTCGTTTCAGAAAATATAACGATCAATTCAGCAGATCAGGCGGGTTGATTGTCGCCTTCAACCGCTTTATTAAAGTTACTGCTATATCTAGCACTTTCTTTATGACCGTTGAGGAATGCCGCTCCGATGCTGGGGTAACCCCCACCCACTAGGATCTCTTTAGTGAGGTACTTATTGCCGCAATTCCGACATGTTCGCTCCCTCTCGGTGATACCAGGTTTGGACTTTGTTCGGGTAATCCCGGACACCCCCAGCCCACAAACAGGGCACGTTGGACCCTTGTTTTCTAGTGTTTCCGTAGCCTCTGAGGCTGCTTGCTGCTCGCTCATTTTCTCGCTACTCCGTTTCCCGTATTGAGGGGAAATAAAGTCTGTCTATTAATGTGATAGTTCCCGCCGCTGTGCTCCGTCGCCGACCTCCGGGAAGGACCCGCGACCCTCTCGCCGTCGAGCTGGCCGCCCATCGACCAGGGCAGAATGCAACAGGCTGATTTCTGATTTGGAACAGTTGGAACAGTTGGAACCTTTTTGGGGTATAAGAGCGCCTTGTATACGCGAAACGTTGTTTATGGGTAAAAAAGGTTCCAACCGTTCCAATCGTTCCATTTCTTATCTCAACGCGATTGATTGATACCACCAACCATTACTCCTTGTCTTTTGGAACCCCATTTCCGCAAGTCGTTGTCCAAACTTCTTTTGTGTAGAAGTTTGTTGCCCTGATTCTTCACACCACTCTTCAAAAGCCTTAAAAAGTTGTCCTGCTTTGATCTTGTATGCAATTGCTCCGGTTAAACATTTGTCATCAATGAACTGACCTAAAACGTCTTCATCTGATCGATATTCGTTAGTTGCAGAGTCAATTAGTTGAGGTATTTGTAAGCCACCATTGACCCAATCAACGCATCCAAGAACAGCCCAGGCGAGTATCCCTTCAGACAAAGCAAGGAGCTTTTCCTTGAGTTTCTTGTCCTGTTGGTCTGGGGAGAATGTTTGACTAAAGGGGATGAGAAGTAGTCGCCGCCATATCCCGTTATCTGTTCCCGCTACGACTGGCTTGTGATTGGTGCACAGAATCAATTTATGAGTCGGTAAGAATTCCCAGAAATCCTCTCTCATTTTCCTTGCCCGAATCTTGTCACCACCCGTCAATTCTTTGACCAGAGCTTCATTCAGCTTTCGGCTTTCCTCTGTTTCCGTACAAACAACCAATCGCTTTCCAAATAGGTCAGCGAGTTCTGTTGGGTGTCTGTCGCCATTACTGGCAACCAGCATTGTTTGCGGTGCTTTTGACGCATAGTCAGAGCCGATTACGCTCATTAAGACTTCAAGCACTGTGCTTTTTCCATTGGCACCCTTTCCCCAGAAAATCGGAAGGACGTGTTCCACCGTTGATCCTGTGAGGGTGTAACCGAAGAGACGTTGAACGAAGTCGGCCAGTCCTTCATCAGGGAAGATTTGTTCTAAGAACTGATCCCACAAATAGGATTCCGATTCGGGATTAAAATTAGTTGGACAAAGCTTGGTGATGTAATCTTCTTTTCGATGCTCCCTAAGTTTCCCTGTCCGTAGATCGACCGTTCCATTTGGGCAATTCAACAGCCATTCGTTTTGATCTAAATCGGTCGGCATTATGGGGACTTCAGATTCCGCCAACTTCAACAAAGCTGTAATGCCTGAATTCTTCGCGGAGTCCCTAGCAAACTTGATTGAGTCTTCATCAGGACAATCTGCGACTTCATGCCACAGTTGATCGATCATCTCTTTAGCAAGTTGACGAATTGCACCCGAGCGATCGATTTCCCATCGCACTTGATTCCAGATCAACCACTTTTTCCAAGGGTGGCAGTAAAGGCATCTATCACCGAATAGCCTCAAGAAACGCCGTGAGTTTGCTAACTCGGTGCGACCTTTGTCCGAAGCAACTGGACAATCGGGCAGAATGGAATCGGATTTCGAATCGAGAAAGTGAATATCTGCCTCAGGTGGCAACGTTGCCACAGCTTCTGGCTTCCAGCATTCGCCAGCCTTGACTATTTCCATCAGTCTTTCAGGCGTGTTCTCTTCAGACTCAAACCAATCAGTGACGTCGCCCTTATGTCCAACTTCTGTCAAATGAATGACCTTCACGCTCGCTGCTTTCGGGAAAACATTCGCGGCAACATTTTCTCCATGTTTCAATCCGTCTGTATCTTGATCGGGAAGAATGACAACATGCCGATTCTTGAAATAGCGGGCGTAGTCCTTCCGCCATTGCCCCGCGCCTTGAGCGTTTGTCGTGGCAACGAATCCAGCATTCGTCAACGTGTCAACGTCCTTCTCCCCCTCAGCGATAAATACAGGCTGATCAATTGAAGAATTGAGTAGTTCAGGAAGACGATAGGGAGGTTTTCTGATTCCCTTCGTTCCCCAAATCCAGCCCCCTTTTCCATCTGGTCTTCGCTGCTTGAATTCTTTGTTGTTGCCAGGTGGCTTGTCGACTAAGCGATAGCGGAGCACCTCGAACAACAGAATGCCTTGATCGTCGTGATAGGGGTATGTTGCCTCCTGAACACGACTCGACAAGGAGCTTCCTTGCTTGATTGGGTGAGTAACTCCAGTAACCTGTGCATAATGCCGTTGGGCGTCTTTCCAATCGCTAAATCTGCCCAGCCTGACGGACAACTCGAAAAAGTCACACCCTGAATCCGCTACATTATATTCGTGATAGCCTCCCGACTTGACATTAAACGAGGCTGATGGATTCTGGTCTTCTCGACTTACCGCGTGACATTGAATCCAACCTTCCGAATTGGGGCGCGACTTCTCCGGTATTCTCAAGCCGAGAGATATCGCTTCCTCATGTAGATTGAGGCGATTTAAAATGTCGGCTCTAAATGCTTTCCAATCAATCTTGGTTGCTGTTTTCATCGCTGACCTCCCTTCCGCCGAAGTTGGGGAGTCCAGGGATCAATTTCGTGTTTGATTCGAGGATCAGGAGCAACTGCTATCGTGAAATCTTTGAAGGGGCAGAACTCAGGGGGACTATCCCCGGCAAACTTTTCGATTCTGCCAAGGTGATGTGATCCGCGGATCTCTACGTGTCCGAGGCCGGTGTTTTCAAGAGGCCAGCCGTGCCGATGCTTTCGCGGCCAGCGTCCGTTTTCTTTACAGAATAGGCACTTGTAGACGATTTGAGCTGTGAGCCGTTCCCAGCCTGCTCGCTCGCAATCAGTAACCCAATCACCCGCTACAACTTCTCCGAGGAAAAGTGGATAGATATTTCCATCCAGGTTGTACCGTCCAACCTGCATAAAATAGCTTGAATATGTTTTTGATCGTGATATCATTGGTCTGCCATTACCGAATGGACAAAAGAAATTTCATGAGAAACCCTGACAGACGCGATTCCTGTCGGGGTTTCTTTGCGTAATGAGAGAGGTGCAAAAGCATTGCACCAACAAAGCCCCTAAAAGAACTCGATCACATTCGGATCGGATCGCCGCACACGGCGTTGAGGCTTAATAGGGGTCTGGACCTTGCGACGTTGCTCGAATGCGAGTACGTCCGTCATCAGAACCTTAAATCGCGGGCGTCCGACTCCTCGGTTGGTGCTGATATCCATCGCCGGAAGTTCTCCCGAACGAATCCAGCCGAGAACCTTAAAGGGCTTCACTCCCCAACGTTGAGCCAGTTGAGGGGGCGTCATTACTTCTCGCTGTATTTTGCTTGCTGTCACTGCCTGATCTCCTTGTAAGAGCCGTTTGTGAATTAATACGGTCATTTACAAATAGGGAGATGTTGTGCAGAGGTTGTGCGTTTTGATTTGCACATGTCATTGAATAGAGGAATAAAACCGCGAAATGGTTGTGCGTAAAAAAGTGCGATCCAATAACGCACAAATAATAACGATTATTCGTCTTCAAACATTCGCGAAGTATTATCATCAAACACGACATCAATCTGACCTTGATCGTGTCGGATGATTTTATCTTGATCAGATGCTAGAGCCTTTTCCATTCGATTCCGCAGATCCTGCCATTTATTCGACCTTCCCAACGTGGTATGGCTTACGCCTAGTTCAATGGCTATCTGGTTGTCCGTCATTCCGGGATTATCTCGTAGCAACAATATTGCTTCTGGAAGCCACCACCCTCTTTTATTCTTTCTTTTGGGGTTCTCTTCTTTGATAGCGGTATCGAGCGGAGATTGAGTTTTATCCGCATGCGGAGTTGGAATCTGTGGTGGTGAGGGCAATACTATGTCGAAGTGTTTTTCTGTTCGAATACATTCCTGTTTGGCCTCGATTCCCGTTCGAGAAATAGCCTTTTCATCATAATCACCCAGACACCTGAAGAGCTCTTCACAACAATCTAGCCATTCATCTTCGGGACAGTCATCGGTTGACGACGAGGGGAACTGCCGTAAGTCATTTTCAAGCTCTGCCATGACCAGGAATAGAAATTCGGTTGCGCTCGGTATGCTGTGATATTCTCGAAATGATCGATCAGGGTTGAGTTGTTCGACATTCGCATCCTCGATTGCAGGCAACATGTCGTAAAAATGTTGAGCGTGAACTCTCTCCAGAATAGCCGAAATATTTTGCCACTCGTACCCGATATCGCGTCGAAGGTTTTTCCATTTGTGGCTGTTCTTGTAGCTGACTTCCGGCTCGAAATACTGAGTGACATTTTTCCGTTGGAGGGCGTTTTTAAGTGATTTAATCATGTTGTCTGAAGCAACTTCACACCAATTCCTTAACGCCTGAATTGTTTCAATTTCGTCCACTTCATCAACTCCCTACTGTTGCCCCTAAAAAAAGAAGAAGCGGGAAACCGATTTAGGGAATCGGCGTTCAGGAGCTACCCTATCCCGCTCGAATTGGATTGTACTACTTCGCTTTAGGGAATAACCATTTCCGGACGTGGTTTGATACAGCAATCAAACGATCATCTCCGATTCGCTCGCGGTATCTCGCCGACATTGAATTATCTACGTGGCCCATGATGTGATTTACTGCAACCTGATCGAGGGATTCCCCGGCAATGGTTTCAAATGTGTGACGCAAGGCATAGAAGTTCAGGCCAGGCCGTTTCAGATCGTGTTTTCTCAAGAGCTTTCCAAACTTCAATCCGAGCGAATCAGACCAGGCTTTTTTTTCACCCTGACTGATCTTCACCCAGCGTTCGCCCCGCCTCGTGAGAAAACAGAGATCCGCATCAGCAGGATGCTTCGGTTCTGGGCGAACTTCAATCGCATCCCTCATCGCTTGCATGGTTTCCGGCCAAAGTGGGCAACGTCGAGGAATGGCCGTCTTCGGTCGCGGGTAATCAATCATCTTCGCTCGCCAGTCGATAGCCGATTGTGGAAGGCTGGAAAGGTCACTCTGACCGAATCCACAATTCAGCCCGACCAGAATCATTGCTTTCAGGTCTGGCCCTGCATCATCAAGTAGAAGCTTGATTTCTTTTGCCTCAAGCATTCGAGCAGTTGATTGATTTCGTGACTCCCTCATTTTCTTACGGGAAGGCTTGGCGAACCCTGAACCATATCGAACAGGCTTATCAATCATGCCTGAATCATAACCGTACTTGAAAACTGACCGTATTCGCCCAATGGTGTCACCCAATGAGACCGGATTTCGTGTAGTAGCCAATTCGGTACGGAGCTGTTGGAAATCATCCTGAATCAGATCCTGAACTATTCGCTCCTTCCCGAAGTAATCCACAAGCAGTGTACATACTCGCAGGCAGTCTGAAAACGTTCGCTCGGTAATATCTGCTGACACCAGCAGACACCTCTTCCAGGTGAGAAAAGCGTTGCATAGATCACGAACTGATAAACCGTCTGGGCGCTTCGGCCTTGGCGTTCTTCCGGCTTGTAGTTCATCCCTCTCTTCGATATATTTCTCGAGTGCCCCTTGGGGATCACGCCAGGGACCGAAATAATGCAGTTTCCCCCGTATTTTCTTCGCCCAACGCTTGGTTGCGTGCGGAAATAACGGGAATTCAGGATACGGCTTTTCCGGTTTCTCTATTTTTGACATTGTGCTTTTTTCGGGTGTCAGGTGTCAGTTGAGGTGTCACCTAGCATAAACCTCGAATCACAAAAGTCAAGAAAACACTACTATAACAGCCTTAAGCCGCTGTAGCTCAGTTGGTAGAGCGACGCACTCGTAATGCGTAGGTCGTGAGTTCGACTCTCATCGGCGGCTCTTGATAACCTCTTTACTGTCAATAACTTATGACGGTGAAGAGGTTTCTTTTTTGGTCACATTTGGGCTAGTGTTACCTAAATAGTTACCTTCGACTACTGAGTACAGAATTTCAGCCGTCGCTTCGGCTTCCTGCTCAACATAGTAACGAAGCGTGGTATCAATACTCTCATGCCGCATCAGCTGCTGAAGTACAGGCGGCATCACTCGAGTTGACCATCTAGTACCGAAAGCCCGGCGAAAATCATGCGCACTGGCGAACTTGATTTTGCCTTCTTTTCTGGAAAGGATCACCTGAGCCGCTTTTCCCATTTTGCTGATCAGCTTGCCTGCGTGGGGGCTAGTCATTCTCGGAGTATCCACCGATTCTTTCTCCGCCAGCTTAAAAACAAATCCGGTTCGATCATCTTCGAGAACAGATAGTAATTGAAAAGCAAATTCGGGGGCGATGGGAAGAACCCGGTACCGTAAAAAAACTCAGCCGAACTTGAAACTCTACAAATCAAGGGGTCTATTAAACGCTGACGACCTGCATTCTCAGGCGAGTTGGCAACAATGCTCGCTGCTACATTCAGCATAACCGCTGTATCCTGTCGGGTACACAGACGCGGATATCCGATTCTTACTGAGCTTGTTGCGATGGATACCATCTTCAGACTTCAGGGCTCCCATCTCCAATTACTGTTCACGATTCACCCAACAGGGCCGAGCAAAGAAAAGAAGGTGACAAGGCTGCATGAGGAAATTCATGGAACCAGTTCCAAACGAGGGAGGTCATTTTGGAACTATAGCCATTACCTGAGCCGTAGCTCTAAATAATCGCATATCGCCGCCAGTCTCCACGATCGGATACAATGGTTGTGCTGATTGCACTGACGTTCAAAGTCAGCAGCTCGTCCGAGAATAGGGTTAAGCAGTCTCTCTCAGATTCCTAGTTTTGTAGAGTCTTAAGTTCGGCTGAGTTTTTTACGGTACGCGCTTCCGTTGTTTGGTATTCGGTATACGGAATAGTCTTCTCGCGAATTCAGTGGGCTTCAGCTTTTTTTCAACAAGCGAATGCCGCATCTGGATCAGACTTTAGTGGTTAAGAAGCGATTGGTTCGAGTGCCTCAAAGCCGGACGTGGGGCGTTACACCCAATCCATGATCGATATGATTATGAGGTGCTTCAGCATAATGATTCAATCAACCAGAATTAGTATCCTGGTTTGGACCAATTGACCGTTCCTGGATTTTTAGTCATGTATTCGTTCTTCTGGTAACCTGGTCGGGCATCAAATATCGTCACAATTCCTCTGTCGGTCAATGATGCGAGCTGGTGACCATCTTCGTGCCATAGAACATCTCGTACTTCAGAAGCATGAGGAAGTGTTAAAGTCCGTTTGTTCGAGATGCCTGATAAACGGTCAGTGTCAAAATTCCAGATCCGAACAGTTCTGTCAGCACTCGCTGAAGCAAGCCGTTTTCCGTTAGGACTCCATGATATCGCATTTACATGTGAATCATGCGCGTAGATTCCCGCGTCTTCAATCTTGCCGCCTTGCTGTCGAGGGAAAATATTATAGTCAAACAGGAATAGGTAATTATGGCTGGTGCCTATAGCGAACAATGTACTATTGGGTTTCCATGCTATTGTACGAACTCTCACCACCTGATGCCCTTTTCTCCCAAGCAGGAAAAAAGCCTCGCGTTCACCATTATCAATTCTATAAACCTGCAGGTCACCTTTACTGGAACCTATAACCAGTCGAGTGCCATCCGAATTCCAGGAAATGGCATCTAGCTCACCATTTATCTCAGGATCGAACTTTACAAATTCGGTGGGTGAATCTTTGGACTGCTCTCGCCATATTTGAACAGACTGTCTGAATTGAATCGCTAGAAGGTTGGATGAAGGGTTCCAAAGTAATCGTCGTGGTATTTGATCAAGATCACTGTGTGAAACTATTTCGCCACTTTTCCTGATTAACAGTTTGCCTTCGTGAATTGATGCCGCTAACTCATTGTTGTGACTCCAGCAAAGTTGAGTCTCTTTTTGCTTCTCTTTTGTATTTGTATCTGACTTCCAGATAGTTCCATTGTCCCCGTAAGTAATTCCTAATTGATTATGGTCAGGTAGCCAGCTAAGAGTGGCCACATTTGTTTGAACCACCATGGGTTTCAATGCAATCGACCGAATCGGACGGGATTTCTCGAAGTCGATGATGTCCAACTTACCACTTTTGATTGCAGCAACCAGTTTTTTACTATTGGGTCCCCAAGCTATCGATTTTACAGATTCAGCTTCTCCTCCTCTGTGCCCATAAACAGCAGTTTGTTCGCCTGTCATTGCATCAGACAAGATCAATTCCATATCGTCGCCTGCGGAGGCAATGGTTTTTCCGTCCCCACTCCAGGCCACCGCATAAACTGGTTGATGATGCTGTTTAAGCAAATGCTTCAATTTCTGATTCTGAACATTCCAGACTCGGACAGTGCTGTCAGAACTTCCTGATACAAGCTCTTGACCATGCGGACTCCAGGAAATTGACTGAACTGGTTGAGAATGCGCATTGTCAAACAGGGTTGACACAAGATTTCCTGTCTCAATATTCCAAATATTCACAGGAAATGAATCATCTATACGTGAACCTACTGCAATCAGTTTTCCATTAGGCGAAACACTACAGGCAGGATTCTTACTCACATTCTCATTAATAGTCTCAAGAATAGTCCCCGTTTCCCAATTCCATATTCGAATGATGGCATCTTCAGCATGAGTCACCAGCAAGTTTCCGGTATCGTTAAATGAGATTGAACCAACTGCCGCGTCATGTAATAGATTCTGAAGATTTCTACGGGATTGAATGTCCCAAATTCCTACTTTTCCATCAACGCCCCCCGTAGCAATGACTTTTTCGTCCGGGGAGAATTTGACAACAGAGGTGTACGCTTCATGGGCTGCCCAGGTGACGCCTCCTTTCTCCTGCCTAAACTTAATGGCGGCAAAGTTTTTGTCAAAACCAAATCCAAGAAGGGAATTCTTATTTATATCGACTGACAAACACCGTCCTGGTATAGCGATTCTATATCGATCAACAACTCCTAGCAGAAAAAACCATTCCCACTCTCTCCAATCTATAGTCGAGTCTGACACTTTTTTAAAATAATAAGGGTTCTTGGGGGACCAGCGCATAAGAGTATCGGAAGTTGCTTCCTGTAATTCTGAACGCTCCAGAACATCATCTGCCAGGTTCATCTCAGAAAGATACAAATTCTCAGACATTTCAGTGCGGAGTTTCTTTTCTGCTGATGCCATTTCCCGATAGACAATCGAAGCATAAGAAGTCATTGTGATCGTTGAAATAATAGCAAATAATACCGCCGCAAGAAAACTTGCAGCCAGCCGATTTCTTTTTGACCAACGCCACACTCGTCCTAATGTCGAAGTACGACGAGCTTTAATTGGACGATGTTCCAGATAACGCTGGATATCCTCTCCAAAATCTTTTGCAGAACTGTAACGGTCCGCTGTCTTTTTTCGTAGAGTTTTTAGAATAATGGTATCTAGGTCGAGATCAATGGCTGGATTTAAACTACGGACAGAGGCGGGTTCCTGTTTGACAACCTGATCCAGTGTTTCAATCATCGATGCTGCCCGGAAAGGAACTCGGCCGGTAAGCAAATGATAAAAAATAGCCCCCATGGAATAGACATCAGATGCCGGGGTTATTTCATTGATATTACCCAGAGCCTGTTCCGGCGGCATATAGCTGGGTGTTCCCATTATCTGTCCCGTGGCAGTAAGGTTGCTGTCCCCCTCAATCCGTTTTGCCAAACCAAAGTCGGTCACTCGGGGCGATCCGTCAGCATCCAGCATAATGTTTGCAGGCTTTAAATCTCGATGGATAATATTATTCTGATGGGCATACTCAAGAGCCTCAGCCACCTGCACCATCAATTTTGAAGCGAGTAACGGCTCCATCGGTTGTTCACGGATAACATCGGACAAACTTGGACCATCTACAAAAGCCATTGAAAAATAATGGTAGCCATTTGCTTCGCCAACATCATAAATTGGTACGATATTTGGATGGTCAAGGTTAGCAGCAGCTTCAGCTTCAGCTTTAAATCGGTCGATCTCTTCTTGGCCTGCCAGATTACCTGAAAGAATCATTTTTAAAGCCACTAAGCGATTCGCTTTTCTTTGCTTCGCTTTATAGACAACTCCCATGCCACCTCGGGCAATTTCTTTCAGGATCTCGTAGTCGGCAAGAACAACTGGTTGGCTTACGTCGCCGGAAGTCTGATTCTTGAAATCAATTCCACCAGTGGAATATTTAGAATTCGGTGAAACAGTTGGGTTCGCCTGAAGAACTGTAGTCTCTGGATCCATTTCTACTATTTTGGTTCCAACTGGATCTGAGACTCTTTGTTCTTCCGGTCCAATCAGTTCTGAAAACGCCACTTGCGAAATCGAGAATCGTTCCATGTATTCCTCTGCAACAGGTGCATCACCCACCCATTTTCGAACGCGATATTCATGGGCAATGAGTTCATGAGGGCATTTACTGATCTCTCCCAATTCGGGGAATGCTGAAAAATAATGTTCTAATCTGGGACAGGCGACATCTTCAGTAGTCCTAATGTTTGTGATATTGTTATTCGGACTTGTAACCCGCCACCGATAATCAATATCAATTTTGATCAGTTCACTTAATACTACTCGAAATTCATTACTGCCTTTATCAGGTAGATAATCGACTAGATTCGGTGGTGCCGCACCCGATCGCCAGGCAGATTCAAATTCATCAAGTTGCTCATCCATCTGTGTTGGCCTGGTTGATTCTGAGATTCATAGAATAAGCTCGATATCAAATACGTTTTTTTAAGCTTCGAGCAGAGTGGATGCCGACCACTTTTCACGTATCTGTTTTAATCGTCTTTCCACTGTGGCGAGTGAATGTTTTGTTTTTTCTGCGATTTCAGTATTGGCGTAAGCTTGCATCCGTAAAAGAGCGATCTCGCATTCTTCATCAGTCAGCTTTCCCATTAACTCTTCCATTGATTCCTTAAGAGTCAGCACATCTTCAGGAGATGGCTCCACTGATGCAATCCGGTCAAAGCCTCCTTGACCATCTCCTTTAGTGGGGGAATAAAATATCGAATCTCCTCTGACATTTCCTGCCCCGCGTTTATCGGCTAATTCACGCCTAAGTTGCTTTCTCGCTTTATTCTCGGTCATTGTTAACAGAAGACTCCATAAACCGTCCCTGTCATTTAAATCAGGATATTGACCTTCTTCATAACGAGAACAGAAGCTGGCAAATGCATCGTTGACGGCATCATCCGCATCCGTCATTCGGTTATTTGTCCCCAGTTGTCTCGTTGCCACACCAATTAGTTGTTTCTGAAAACGATTCCAGATCTCCTGGGCCGCATCGTTATTATTTTCTTCACGAAGGGCATGTAGCCAATTCGTTACTGAATGATCATCAGACATCTTAAATCATTTCTGGTTAGCAGCTTACAGAGATGTTGTTTGTTGGATGATGTTACCAAATATTACCAAGAATGAAAATTAATTCCAAAAACATGAGGGGTAAGAGTTCTATTTGGGACTTTCTACATCAGCGGCGGACAACTCAAAACAAACTAACTCACCGCCAACCTTAACCCTTTAAATATGGAGACATTACAATGAATCGTCGAACTTCACTCTTCACACTCGCGTTTGCTGTTACTTCTGCTTTCTTCGCTCAAGACACCATCTCCCAGGCGGCTGAAATCACTGGAGCCAATGTCAAGAAAGTGGTTTATGGTAAAAATGGCATGATCACTGGTAGCTTTGCCCAAACTAAACCAGGGCACTGGGTCGAACAAAACCAGGATGGTCAGTTTGAATTTAAGGAGCTACGTCGTGACGAATGGTCAGTGTATTTAGTCAAATTGGGAGCTCAGGCGGGACATAAAATCCAACTTGACCTGCACCGTAAAACAGTCAATACGGGAGACTATGTTTACTACCAAATCATGACAGTCTCCGACCGAAATCAACCGAAACAAAACCCTAAACCAGCGTCGGGAAAAGCCAATGGCACAAATGTAAAAATGGTGATCTATGGAAACAATGGAACCACATCCGGAACTTTCGTACAAACCGCACCAGGAACCTGGGTGGAACGCAATAAAGATGGGCAATTCAACTTCCGGGAAGAAGGCCGGGATGAATGGTCGGTCTACTTGGTCAAAGTGGGTCGTCAGGAAGGACAAAAAGTTCAACTTGACCTGCACCGTAAAACGATCAGCACCGGGAACTACGTCTTCTACCAAATCATGCAAACTTACAAATAATTCGTAACAAAAATCAATTTACTGCTCGGCGGCACAAGTCATACTTGTGTCGCCTTATTTTGTTCTGGGCGAAGTGAGCTTCATAAATCGACCGATAACACATTCCAGAAATTAAAGGGCTCGGAGATAGTTGAACTCGTACCGTAAAAAAACTCAGCCGAAGTTGAAAACCAGTGATTCCAAGTGTTTGTGTTGCAAACGAGCGATGGTTTTCGTACGAGATTCGTTTCACTACTCGAAGCCGATTGTCAGATTCAATGCGAAAATAACATGCTGAGCGCAACGGTAGCGGGAAATCACAACACGAGGATCGACATCTATTCGAGGCTGATTCACGCCGCGTTGCGACAGTAAGACTTGAGCAGCCCACCGAGACGTTCTCTGCATTCGATCTTGCCGGCGACACATCCAATTTCTTCACCAGGATCAATCAACTGGTTGTCCAGTCCCTGATGGTTTCGTTCAGAATGGTAGTGAGCGACGTATTCTTTCAGCGCTCGTTCGAGTGAGTGCTGACCGAAGAAGATCATCTTGTTCAGGCACTCAGACTTCTCAAGATCGTTCGACATTAGCATTCATGTTGGGATTTTGGGGGAGCAGCACTGGTTCAATATTGCTCTGTACCTTCAGGTAAGACGCCGGAGTTGGAAGCAAGCATCTCGATCGAGACCAGATGAGACGCATTTTCTTGGAAACCATCGTCGGCAGTCAGATTGCGTGCAACGTGAGACCCCCACTGTGAGTTGAGATTCGCCGAAACCTCCGCTACCTCAACGCGTCGTGATTTCTATTCCATCGCCATCATGATGGCAATTGTAGCCAGCTCCGTTTTCGCCAGACTTCCACTGTAGTGAAGTTTACGGCGAATATCGCCGAAAGCTTTCACGACCGGCTACCGATCTGGAACTCACCAGACCGACGATCATGCTTACCACCTCACGTGTCCGTGGCGCGCCTTTTGCGATGACTCATACAGACACATTAAAGCCGGTTTCAATGTTTTTTTGATCGGCGATCGTTCACAAAGGTCGAATATCGACCATCAGGAAAGGTCATCTAATGAAGATCCAGAAGATCATGACGACGAATGTGGAGTGCATCTCTCCCGATGCCTCTGTCGCTGAAGTCGCTAAGCGAATGAAAACGCACGATATAGGATCAGTGCCTGTCTGTGAGAATGAAGAAAAGCTGATTGGGATGGTCACAGATCGGGACATTGTCGTCCGCTGTATTGCTGAGGGAAGAGACTTAAATTCGACCACCGCCAGAGACATCATGACGACCGATATCATTTATTGTTGCGAAGATCAGGATGTCACCGAAATGGCAGAAGTTATGGAAGAGCGAAAAATACGCCGCGTCGTAGTTCTTAACGAGGACAAGAAACTGGTGGGGATAGTGTCATTAGGCGACATGGCTGTTAAGACCCAGAATGATTCACTCTGCAATGAAGCATTGGAAGCCGTTTCTGCACCTGCTTAGAGCTCAATCTCAGCGATTCGAGACGGCGTGAGCCTGTTTGATTCTCAATGCCGGAGAACTCATTTGCGATGGATGAATATCTCTTTGAAGTATCGTAGGCAATCTGAATGGAAGTCTTTGATAAGGAATAGGCACCTGCTGGAGGCACAATGCCATCTAGAAAGTGCTCATCATTAAGTTTTCTTTACCATTTCACTAATCGTAGGATAACTCACCATGAATAAACTCAATTTACTCACCTCGCTTCCCATTGTTTTTTCCTTGTTGTTTTGTAATAGCAATCTTCAATCCGAAGATCATGAAGCCCATTCTTCGTCGGAGAAAGTTCCCAAGAAAGCGGTCGCCGTCCTGTTTCCAACACAAGGTAATGACGTCACGGGAGTGATCACGTTGGAACAGAAGGAGGACGGAGTTTTGTTGAAAGGAAAAGTCATCAACTTAACTCCGGGCAAACATGGTTTTCATATTCATGAATATGGTGATCTGCGTTCTAAAGACGGTAAATCCGCCGGCGGTCATTATTCCCCCGAAGGTCATCGCCATGGGTCACCAGATGATAAGGAGCATCACGCAGGAGACTTTGGCAATATTGATGCTAACGATGAAGGAACGGCAACCATTGAGGTCACAGCCAAAGACCAGAAATTGCACATGCTTCTCGGACGAGCGATCGTTGTCCATGGCGGCGCTGACGATCTTAAAAGTCAGCCATCGGGGAACGCCGGACCTCGCGTTTCTCTCGGTGTGATTGGCCTTGCGAATTCAGAGTAACCTAGCGTTATGGATAAGCCCATCTCGGCTATCAGAGACGATCTTGTCAGAAATCGGGAACAGACATTACTGTCGATTGTTCCCGATTTCTTATTTAAGAGACTCTATCTATGTATCAGAGAGGTTTATTAGAGCTAGGATTTTCAGTAGGTTTCAAGCTTGCCTGTACCTCTTACAACGGCGTGAGCACCGGAGCTGAACATTAACTGTTTAGATTAGAAAGCAAGCAGAGGCCAATTCAAATAGAGTCTTTCAGCTATTTAAAACTCGATCCATGATCGCATGAGCAGTGTTGTACCCGCCCATGCCATGGACTCCTGGTCCCGGGGGAGTGGAAGCGGAGCAGATAAACAATTTCGGATTGGGGGTAGCGTAAGGACATCGCTTCAATACAGGCCTCGCCACAATCTGCCTTATTGTCATAGCTCCTCCACTAATATCGCCGCCGATATAGTTCTGGTTATACCGGTGCAAATCCGTCGCTGTCATCGTATGTCGATTTATTATGGAATCGCGAAAACCGCTCGCACAATCCTCTATTCGCTTTTCAATAACGGCCGTCATATCTTCGTTTCGCCCAAAAGGAACATGGCAGTAAGCCCAGCCTGTATGTTTTCCTGATGGGGCTCTTGAGGAATCAAACAGACTGGGCTGCGTCACTATCAAATAAGGTTCCTCAGGTAGTTGGTTGTTCCACGCTTTTTCTTCGCTTTTGCCAATTTCTGAAGTCGAAGCTGCGATATGAACAGTCCCCGCTCGACGACACTTATCGGAATTCCAGGGTATAGGTTGATCCAAAGCCCAATCGACTTTGCAAATGCCGGGGCCGTGTTTAAACGAGCGCAACTTTCGATGGTAGAAGGGGGGGAGAGAATCTCCTGCCATATCCAACATTTGACCGGGCGTCGTATCAAATAGAACAGTTCGACAGGGTGGTAATTGAGAAAGAGTGGTAATGGAGGTTCCTGTTTCTATCGTCCCACCCAGCGATCGAAACCGCTCAGTCAAACAGTCTGTAATCATTCCTGCACCTCCTCTCGCGATTGGCCATCCTGTGGCATGGGCCGAGATACAGAACATCAACCCAATGGCAGCAGTCAATATTCGATTCGGTGGTTGCTCCGCGTGGGCGGCCATGCCGGCAAACATGCCACGGGTTGAAGACTCCTTGAACCACCGTCGCCCAAGTCCTTCTGCCGAACCTGCACCACGCCAACCAAATCTGATTAATGAGAGCACTTGACTCGGCTTTAAAGGAGGAGAGAAGATCCCCTCGAATAACTCATCGCTAATGTTCAGGAAAGGGGTAACCAGTCTCTCGTACGCAGGCCCATCCTTCCCTAGTTCTGACACCGTCGTTGCCAGATTTCTCCAAATCCCAATCGCTCGGTCGGAGCCGAATGCATGAGCTACTGCAATTTCAGGCTCAATGAAGTCAAGAGTTGCTCCATCTGCCCTAAGCTCCTTGAAGAATGGGGAAACTGGTACCAAGGGATAGATAGAAGAACAGATATCATGGCGAAAGCCGGACTCCATCAACTCTGCGGTCCTCATTCCCCCACCAGGGGTAGGGGATGATTCAAAAACGCACACACGATATCCGGCCCGCGACAATGTGATTGCAGCCGCTAGCCCATTTGGCCCCGAGCCAATAACCACCGCGTCAAAGAGCGATTTCATCTATCATCTTTCACGGACTTCAGGGCATGGAACTATAGTTGCAACTTCAGTTTATCTTTCTCTCTTAGAGACACAGCATGAAGGCGACTAAAGATTTCTTTTCTTCACTGGTAAGATCCAGTTGTAAAACCAGATTGAAGAATTCTACGGTATCATCCAATGTCAATAAGCGACCATCATGATGGTAAGGTGGAGAGTCCTTAATTCCACGGAGCGTAAATGTTTTAATTGGACCGTCTTCCATATTGAATTGATCGCTGATCTTTTCTGGTTTATAGAACCGACCTAACTTCAAATCATGCATCTGGTTATCCAGATAAAAGGGAGGTGTGTGACATTCCGCACAACGGCCTTTTCCAAAGAATACTTTCTGCCCATCAAGTTCCAATTGAGTCGCTTTGTCGGGGTCGAGTTTTCCAAACACATCTAGCTTAGGAGCGGGAGGGAAATCGAACATGTTCTGCATTTGGGCCATCATAGCAACAGCATCGGAACGATCTGGCAAATGAACCCCTTTTTTGGCGGCAATGACGTGGTCACCATCAAAGTAAGCGGTCCTCTGTTCAAACTGAGTAAAATCTTCCACACTCCGCAATGAACGCTTGGAACCATGGATTTGTTGATTGAATATTCCCCTTAGACTGACTGTATCAAGACGAAAGCGGGCTGATTGAGGACGAGTATCCGGGTTGAGGTGAAAAGCAGCATTAGTATGACCATTAGTATGACAGTCGAGACAGGTGACTCCCAGACTGGGCTCTTTGACCTTCCGGTCCTCAGTCTGATTAAACTGTTGTTGAGGGAAGGGCGTAAGCAGCAACCGCATCCCTTCCATTTGTACGGGCGTCACTTTTCCCTTCAAAAGGTGGTAATAGTTTTTGATGGTCAACACCTCCCCCTGTGAAACATCTCCCAGATCGGGACGATTGGATAAGAATACGGGAGGGGGAAACTCAGGCGTCAGGTGAGAAGGGAGATCAAATGCGACATCGAATCGCTCTAAATCACGATGTTCTGCATCTTTAATGACCTCAATTTGGTTCTCAGGAAATACTTGTCCTCCCACTGCATGTTTAGTGTGTGGCAGAGGACGGAACCCCAGTGGAAACAAGTTCTTATCTTTGATTTCCTGTGGTGACCGTTTCGCGAGGCTTTCCCAGGTCTCTCCCTCGGGGAGTTTAACTCGAACACCCTGTTGAACCGGCTTTCGTCCAGCAGACATCATGACTTTTGCTGGATGATCTTCCAGGACATATCGGTTCTCGAACAATTCTGCCTGCCGATCCATGACACCCGGCTTATTCTCAGTATCTGACTGGAAGGTTTTATCGAAGTCCTGATCAATCACCACTGGCATGTAGGTCTGATCGGGAAGTTTTGACTGGGTTTGGTCTGATTTATCAGTTTCCTGCGCTTTTACGCCGTCTGACATCCCAAAAGGAAGCAGAGCCACAGAGAAGAGAATGACCGCTCTTTTGTCTTTAAAGAACTGCAGCATTATATAGGTTCCTTTCGCAAGTGAGACTATTTATCGGTGTTCAGAATCCAGAATAGAAGTCTATTCTCAAGTGCCGACTTCCACCGGAGTTTTGAGAAAGTTCGGTGTTGTGAGACAGTTGAGAAACTTCTTAAATCGGAATGAGAAAAGCTGATCTCTTAGAATGGCTCAAATGGGTTTGATAGATGAGCAACCAGAGTGATTTGAGAACTGCCACGCAATTCCCTTTAAAAGTTCAAATAATTTCAATTGCAGATCAACTGTCACGCTATTGGTAGCTAAATGGATGCAACGACAATTCTATTAAGAACATCAGCAAAGATTATGCCATCGAACCCGTGATAACTAGAACATAGTCTCAGGCCATGATCTGAGTCGCCCAGTTGATGTCCAACTTTTGGCCAGTAATCTTGAATGAAATCAGTTGTCTTTTTCCGATAACAGTTGTGCAGAGAGTGATGCAGTTTCCGGTACGGGTCATCAATTTGTGACATATATTTTACTTTTCTACCGCATAGCGAGGACTTCCCTTATGATCTCGCAGAAACTGCTTTTTTCAAAGTTTGGTTCGGAAGGTACGATTTGCTGATTGCAGGTAACTGAGCACTAACTGTTGCTCGCCACGATTACTACTACTTGCGAGACAAAAAGAAGATTCCAGAGCTCGGAAGAAAAGCGACTCAGATACGTTCCCGACTCACTCAGGTCACCGTCCCTGCGAATTAGATGTGGACTCCACTTGGGTTATTGAAGGATGGTCCGAAAGTCCATGAATAAGAAGAGAAGCGATGTTATCTAAAAATGATCTTGAAACCCTCTGATGGAGAATATCAACTCTTGTTTAACGACCTTAAGCCAGCCACAACCGGGTTTCAGCATGGATTCAAGACAATTATTCTGAGAAGGTATCCGGGGGGAGCGCGTATTGCAAAAGTATTCAGCCGACGTTGAAGACCAGTGATTCCAGTTGGATATGTTATAGGCGAACGACGGATTTCGAACGAGACTGGTTTCACTGCTCGTAGCTGATTGTCGGATTTGAGGCAAAAACGTACTTCCGAGCGCAACGGTAGCGCGGAATCACAACACGAGGACCGACATCTATTCGAGCCTGTTTCAAGCCGCCTCGAGATAGTAATACTTGAGCAGCCCACCGAGACGTTCGCGTCATCCAAACGACATTGCTGGGGTCGTTTCATTCCTGGCCAGTGACGACGCGGCCTGGATTACAGGCCAACACATTCGTGCGGATGGTGGCGCGTCAAATTGATCTTGTTGATTATGATAGAATTAAAGTCAGCTCTTGCCCCATCGGGCCATAAGAAACACTGGTGGTGTGTGCATTCCAGCATAACTGTGATATCATTTTTAAATGAAGTTACATTATTGAATTGGGAATGTGAGGTCCGGACAAAGTGAAAACTGAGAGCCCCCAGGCGATCGTCGCTGGAATGAAACCAGAGCAGTTACCCATTCCCCAGCACAAGCTCCACGGCTGGACTCATTTTGCTGGTCTGTATGCAGGTGAGCATGTCGCGGCGACAGAGTTTGTGATTGGCGCAACTTTCGTCGCACTGGGGGCGACCACCACGGACATTCTGATTGGACTACTGATTGGAAATATTCTCGCTGTCCTGAGCTGGACCCTGATTACTGCACCAATCGCGGTTCAGACGCGACTGAGTCTCTACACGTATCTTGAAAAGATCGCGGGAGACTCGATGACCACGCTCTACAACTGGGCGAACGTGTTGATCTTCACGGTGATCTCGGCGGCGATGATTACTGTTTCCTGTACCGCAGTAAGACTGCTGTTCAATATTCCGGCTCAACTGGAATGGTATCCCACCAATAGCTTGTTCGTCGCTGTGGTACTCGCTGTTGGCGCCATCGTTGTTGTCGTTGCAATGTATGGATTCGATGCAGTCGCTGAGTTTTCGGGGCTGTGTGGCCCCTGGTTGGTCGTCATGTTTATCAGCGGAGCACTCGTTCTCTTTCCAGCACTCGCCGATTCCGTGCTTGGCCGAACGCAACTGAGCAGTCTCTCCGAGTTCATCACCATCGGTGATCGTTCCATTTGGACGGGAGTGAACAGCCAAGGCAAACCGGGCATCGGGCTATGGGAAGTCATCGGTTTTGCATGGGCAGCCAACACGATCACCCACTTTGGATTGATCGACATGGCGCTATTACGATACGCCAAGCGATCTGTATATGGGCTGTGCACCAGTGCAGGCATGTTGTTCGGTCACTACATCGCTTGGATATCCGCCGGCATTATGGGTGCGGGAACGGCAGCGTTACTCGAGTCAACGATCGTCGAACTCGATCCGGGCGACGTCGCGTTTCGGGCCCTTGGCTATTCCGGTTACGTCATCGTCATCGTGGCCGGTTGGACAACCGCGAATGCGAATCTGTACCGTGCCGGTTTGGCGGCACAAGCAATTTTCCACAACCATTCGCGAAAGAAAGTAACAGCGACCGTGGGAGTGATCACCGTGATGGTTGCCTGCTTCCCGTTCGTATTCAGCCAGATGCTGCCGTTACTGACGTATGCGGGGCTGTTGGTGGTTCCTGTGGGAGCGATCGTGTTTGCTGAGCACTTCGTTTTTCCTCGCATCGGTTTGACTCGATATTGGGTACACTACCGCAAGCTGACGCACAGTACGCCGGCTGTGGCGGCTTGGGCCGCAGGCTTATTTTTCGCATTCGGGCTGCAGGCCATGGAAGTGATGTCGTTCTTTTATCTCTTCTTGCCTACGTGGATCTTTACGATAGTCCTCTACACCTTATTGGCTCGCCGATTCGGAGCAGCGGAGACCTACCCTGCCGAACAGGAAGCAGATCAGAAAATCAACGAAGTAATTAAGCAGATGCAGGATCAGCAAGCGATTGAAGACGGAAAACCTCTCGTTGACGCGACAGTGTTATCGAAGACGCTGGGATTTATAGCGTGGACCAGTTTAGTACTGACCCTCCTGCTCGCACTCGTCGTGATGTTCAGAAGCCCGGACATGGTTACTTATGAAAAGAACGTTGCTATCTTTTACACTTGGGGCTTCGTCTTTACGATCATCTATTTCACGACATCGTACTGGGCTCTTCGTCGAAGCAAATGCATCGGTAATGATGCGATCACTACAAGCACCACTGCCTGAAGATATGGAACAAACCCGTGCAGTTGAATCAACAAAACCTAACGCAGCTCTCCGTGGAGTTGAATCCACCGACTTATGATCGTTCGCAGATCAAAGCTGGCATAGTCCATGTCGGTGTAGGTGGGTTTCATCGTTCGCACGAAGCATATTATACCGATGAGTTGTTGCGCACGGGTTCCGGATCAGACTGGGGAATCTGTGGTATCGGTCTGAGAGATGCGGACCGAAAGATGGCAACCCTCCTTAAAGAACAAGATTACCTTTATACGCTCATCATCAAGCATCCCGATGGAACGGTGCAGAATCGTATTATAGGCTCGCTGGTCGGATTTCTGCTCGGTTGCGATGATGCCACAGCAGTCATTGAACAGATGGCAAGTCCCGATACAAAGATAGTATCGTTGACGATCACTGAAGGAGGCTACAACGTTGACCCCGCCAGTGGCGATTTTGACGCAAAGAATCCTGACGCCATTCACGATATCCAGAACCCAATGCAACCTCGATTGGTGTTTTGTTACTTGACAGCCGCTTTGCGATTGCGACGTGAGCGAGGACTTCCGCCATTCACAGTTCAATCTTGTGACAATATCCAACACAATGGTGACCTGACTCGAAAATTGGTACTCGGTTTTGCTCGTTTGCAAGATGCCGACCTTGCGAAATGGATCGAAGAAGAAGTATGCTTCCCTAATGCGATGGTAGACCGAATTACGCCGGTAACCACTCCGACCGATATAGAGTACCTGGAAAATCAATTCCACGTCCATGATGAATGGCCTGTCACATGTGAGCCCTTCTGCCAGTGGATTATTGAAGACAACTTCTCAAACGGACGTCCTGAATGGGAGAAGGTCGGCGCACAATTCGTCACCGACGTAACTCCTTACGAAACGATGAAGTTGAGGTTACTCAATGCCGGCCATTCCGTGCTTGGCCTGCTTGGTTCCGTCTACGGCTATCAGACCATTGACCAAACCATTAGCGACGATCTTTTTGCAAGATTCTTGCGAGGATTCTTCGACAAGGAGGCAACTCCTATGCTGGATGCGGTCGAAGGTATCGATCTGGACCAATATAAAGACACGCTGATCGAACGATTCGGCAACCCCAATATCAAAGACAACTTGGCTCGAATCTGTCTGGAGAGTTCAAGTAAGCTGCCGGTCTTTTTATTTCCCACGATTCGTAAGAACTTAGAGCAAGGCGGCTCGATCGACTATGGGGTGCTAGTGATCGCTGCATGGTGCTATTACAGTGACAGCCATACGGACCGTTACGGGAAAGAGCTTGAAGTAGTGGATGCCATGAAAACCACGTTGCAGGAAGCAGCCAGAAAGACGTCCACCGACCCCCTCGCCTTCATTAAGCTCAGATCGGTGTTTGGCGATCTCGCTGATGACTCTCGTTTCGTAGAGACCTACAAGCGACTTGTAACACAAGTTTATAGCAATCCAGATGTTTCAATCCTGATGCAACAGATTAAGGCTTAGTAACAGACTTAGAATGAAGCTGTAGACATGACCGTCAGCAGCGATCTACAATTAAGACATTCCCTTTCTGGAGTCGCCTCCGCTCAGCCTCTATAAGAAACGTCTGGAAAATCAATTGATTAATCTATCTCGATTCCTGCTTCTTCTTTCTCTCTTCGCCACGACTTCGAATGTGCTTGCTGCACAATATAATATCGAAGATTATGGTGCCATCGCCAATGACGAGCTCGATGATACTTTAGCGATCCGCAAAGCGTTCAGTGCTTGTGAAGAGGCCGATGGCGGTGAAGTGTTCATTCCTGCTGGAATTTTCATTGTCTCCCGGCAAGGCACGGAGAGTCCGATCATTGAAATTCCGTCAAACACCACCGTGTCAGGAGAAGGCACGTCCTCCACTTTGAAATTCGATCCGGAAGTGAACAACACCAACTTTTGGAGAATGCTGGGAGCTGGTCCAACAGGTTGTCAAAATGTCACCATCCGGGACATACATCTCGACGGCAGCAATACATTCATGTCATACGATAAAGGGAAGACGCCCGAACAGAATTACGGCGTCTTTTTCTATAATACAAAAGCGACGATTGAGAACGTCACGATACACGATTGCCTGGTAGAAAACTTTAGCGGTGACTGTATCGCGATGAGTAAAGGTTGCCGAAACATGACGGTTCGCGACGTCTCATTGCGAAACTTTGTTCGGCAGGGAATCCAGATGGGAGGCGACAGCGGTTCCCACGATTATCTGGTGACAGGCTGCCAGGATTTGGAAGGTGAAGTGAAATCGGCCGGCTCGACTATTCACGTCGAACACGCCGATGGACTCAAAGGCGTTCAGATCACGAACAACCGCTGTAGTCAGTCAATTCTAGCGGGAGGCGTCGATGGCATCATTATTAGTAACAACGTCATCCAGGGCCGCTTGGCAGGCAACGGAAATTTAAATGCCGTCATCACTGGCAATTTTATCCGCGGGCGAGATGACCTGAAAAGATTTGTGGTCCAATTCGGGTACTCCAATGGCCTGATCTTCAAGAACAATATCATCATCGGCAACCATGAAGAAGCCGGTGGAATCTACGTTTGGGGAAGTTCGCGTTACCGTCCCGAACCAAGCCGCAATGTATTAATAGCTGACAATCTCATTCAGGTCCGAGGTGATGGAATCCAGTTAAATGGTGTCGATCATGGTAGCATTTCAAATAATATTATCTCGCCAGTAGGCGCAAAAACAAACATCGTTCAGAAGAGATCACAAAACATTCGTCTTGATACCGTTGCACCTTAAATACTTAGCCGAGACGATAATACTGTAATATCAGGGGTTCGTGAGACGCCGATAGCTTCTACTTTCGGAGAGCTTCTGGCTTTATACCTTCGGGGCAATCTGCACAGCCGTTTTCTTAGGCGGTCCGTTGTGCAATCAAACTCAAGTTTTCTGCCTCCTCGTCTCAGTGAGTCGATAAGATTTCCGAGCGTTCCTCCCGGCTGCTCGTGCTATTGGACCATAAGTTGGACTCTCGTCGAAGGCCCTGAACAACCTCTTTACTATCCATCATTTATAAGGTTGAAGAGGATTCTTTTTTGTGACTCCATTTGGTGGTACACTATCTAGTAGTGCTCACTCTGGGCCAATTCTTTTAAGGTTTCGATTTCACCCATTGGGGATATTTCAATGCGGGTTGCTGCTTTCTTCTTGCTCTCGTTAATGGCGACTTCAATATGCCTCGCATCCGATAGCTGGACCGAGTTCCGAGGTCCCACAGGGAATGGCCATGCTGCTGACAGTCAGCCAGCCATCTCCTGGAGCGAGACAGAGAATGTCACCTGGAAAGTTCCAATTCATGATAAAGGCTGGTCTTCACCAGTGATTCTGGGAAATCAGATTTGGATTACGACTGCGACGGAAGACGGACACAAACTGTACGCCATCTGTATTGATCGCGAGACGGGTGAGCAACTCCATGACCTATTGATCTTCGAAGTCGAAAGTCCAGAGCCGGTTCCCGCTGAAAACTCGTATGCTTCGCCAACCTCTGCCATTGAAGAAGGGCGAGTCTATGTGCATTACGGGACTTACGGAACGGCCTGTATCGATACCGAGACCGGAACCATTCTCTGGAAGCGACAGAACCTGAAGTGTGAGCACGAAGCCGGCCCCAATAGTTCTCCCATGTTGCTCGGCGAGATGTTAATCATGAATGTCGATGGCCGCGATGTGCAGTATGTCATTGCACTCGATAAAAAAACGGGAGATACAATCTGGAAAACGGACCGTTCCGTCGATTTCAGTTCCATCGGCGCGTATCAACGAAAGGCATATAGCATGCCGATCCACATCTCGTTTGACGGGAATGAACAACTTGTCAGCCCGGGAGGGCGAGCGATCATCTCATATGATCCCTCAACAGGTAAAGAGCTTTGGAAGATTCTACATCGCGGTTGGTCCATTGCCCCCCGCCCCGTATTCGGAAACGACCTTGTCTATGCCGTAATGGACCATGATCACCCTGAACTTTGGGCGATCCGACCTGATGGCCGGGGAGATGTCACAGATAGCCATATTGAATGGAAACTGACGAAAGGAATTCCCGCCCGTTCTTCTCCACTTCTGATTGATGAATTGCTCTTTTTTGTCGACCGAAAAGGAATTGCCTCCTGCGTCGATGCGGTCAGCGGAGAATCACTCGGAAAAGCTCGCCTCGACGGTAACCATTCCGCCTCGCCAGTATACGCGGATGGACGGATTTATTTTTTTAATGAAACGGGGAAAGCAACCGTCGTCAAGGCGAGCAGTGATCTTGAAGTCATTGCCGAAAACGAATTAACAAACGATATTCTGATGGCAAGCCCTGCCATCGCCGGAGACTCTTTGTTCGTCCGCACTGCCGGCTCTCTCTACCGAATCGATCCACCCACTGAGAAATAATCAACAAAGAGAAATAATCAATAGAAAGAAGTACTTCCAGAGGCCTCGACTGTATTCACCTCTAATCCAAATGAGGTAGTCGATCGGCGGGTACTGGCAAGACTGTTCCGTGTCGCATCTGTTCCGCCGGCAGAGACATTTCTCCGGTTCGATTAGTCCACTCAACGAGATCGGGACTCGTAGCAAGGCAGTAGGAGTAGTCACTGTCGGGAGCATCCCAGTAAAGGTACCAGAGACCGTTCAACTTAAAGAGCGACGGTCCCTCTCCCATGGTATCGACGATATCCGTTCCTGCGCCGACGATGGGGGGCCCTAATTTTGTATCATAAGGTTCCTGCATTTGGTTACTGAAGACAAGTCTCAGGTTTTTGCCGCCCTTATCCACCGACATTTCATTTTTGATCGCCATGACCCAACGATCATCTTCTCTCGCTTCTGTACCACGATTATCGTGCGCGATAACAGGATCGATCACGCTCATTTCCGGATCCTGCGGACTGAAAAACAATTCCGGTTCAGTGAACTCTTTAAAATGCGTCGTTCGAATTGCATAGGATCGATGGTCGTGACCATGCCCATCTTCAGATCCATCTGAATCGTCCAATTCCTCGGCGACGGTCGAACTCCAGAGAATTAAGTATTCATGTTGTTCAGGATCCCAATGGATCTCAGGAGCCCAAGTGTTGGAAACGTCCGTTCGCTTTCCCCAGACGTCGATCTTCAGCGGTTCACTCCAGTCTTTGAGATCTTTCGAATGAGCATAGCCGATGCTGCGCGACGCCCAACTGGTCGTCCAAACCATGTGAAATTCACCAGCGTGGTAAATGATAGATGGATCGCGTGTCAGGCTTTCATTCTCCCATTTCGGTGCTGGCATCACGACTTTTCCGTCATTTAACCAGTCGAATTTCAAACCATCCCGGCTGTAGGCGAAGTAAACGCCCGTCTCTCCATTACCCAGAAAGTAGGGAAGGAGAAATACGGTGTCCTCGGGAACGACCAGATTCGGCGATTCTTCTCCAGGAAGTTTTTGGGCATTTGAAACCATAAGCCCAACCAGCATTAAAGCCATACACAACCAACGCATTAAAACACCTCTACATTCAGAAAAAATACACACACATTACAGGATAGATTCACTTACCGACACTCACAGATGATCGTCAGTGATATCTTCACATCTTACCAGGCCACAGGAGAGTGTAGCTGTCATTCGACGTCCTGCTACAACTGACTTCATTAGAATAATTTCCCTGACCCTCTTTCATTTAAGCACTGAGGCCCTTCGTTTCTTGGATTTCCGACGCATTTATTGGCCTCTTCTACTTTCAACTCTCCTTCCCAGGATTGCAACAGGGGTTCGACGAGGTCGTTACCGTTGATATCTGGATCAAGCCACGGGTCGTAGGCTGCGGGATGAATGATGACCGGCATACGATCATGATAATCGGCAGCGACACCAACCGCCGCCGTCGTGAAGATCGTAAACGACTCGGTCTCTTTCCACTTCTCCCACAAACCCGCAAAAGCGAAAGGGATGTTATCCGGTTGATGAAAATGGTAGGGCTGCTTGTTCTTCCACTCATACCAGCCATCGGCAACAATCAGGCAACGGCGACTTTTCAATGCTCCCCGATAACTTTTCGCGATCTCTTCAGATCGGGCGTTAATCATCTTGTACCCGATTTTCTCGTCTTTCGCCCAACTGGGAATAAAACCCCAACGAAGCCTGTCGAGTACCGGTTGACCATCGCGAATGCGAACAACGGGCGCAAGCTGAGAAGGAGCAATATTAAAACGTGGCTGCCAGTCATACTCGGCCTGTAGCGCTTTCCATAACTCATGCGGTGGAATGCGAAGTGTAAATCTTCCACACATACTTGTTAGCCTTCATTTCATCTCTGAAGTGAATGAATTGAGAATAAAAGGACTACAATACGAACAACCACGACTGGACAGAGACGGTCGTGCTTTCGTTAGAATACAACTATCTCGCTATTATATCTCGCTGTTTCCAATCTTGTTTGAAGAGTTTCCGCTCGATGATTAAGTATTGTCAGAAACCAGATCATATTGTATTCACATTGATCATTTCATGCATCTTCTGGAGCAATTCTGGAATGACGATCGACGCAGCGGAAGAATTGTCTATTGGCCAGTCTAGAAATGTTGACCTCGTCGTTTATGGGAGCACCCCCGGAGGGGTTGTTTGCGCTGTCAGGGCAGCCCGGGAGGGATTACAGGTCGAATTAATCAGTCCGAACCAGCATCCCGGAGGGATGATCAGCAACGGGCTGAGCACGATGGATACTCTCTACAATGGTAGCCGATCCCCTCTTTACGATGAGTTCCGGGAATCGATTTACGATTATTACCGAAAGAAATACGGAACGGATTCTCCTCAATTCGCAGCGACCAATCCGGGGTATCCCAAGACTCGCTATGAGGCCAATGTCGCCGAACTCCTGTTTAAGCAACTACTGGAACGGGAACCAAATATTAACGTCAGTATGAATTGGATTCCCGAACAAGTCGACAGAGAGAAACGACTCGTTCAATCAGTGACGTTTCGACATCGACAACTCAAGGAAACGAAAACGCTTTTCGCCCCTTATTGGGTCGATTGCTCTTATGAAGCAGACTTGTCTGCTCTGGCAAGAGTTCCCTATCGCGTTGGACGAGAAGCCCGATCCGAGTTCCAAGAGCCGCATGCTGGCATTACTTATGTGCGTGAACGCGATTGGCCACCTGCTGATGGGAACGACCGCAAATGGCAGCTTGCCCGCGATTTGGAACTGGTACGATACGATAAATGGTACGAACTAATTCCTGGTGCCAGTACGGGAGAAGCAGACGGCGCCGTTCAGGCGTATAATATGCGTGCCATCATTACTCGTGATCCGGGCAACCGAGTTCCTATTCCAAAACCGACAAATTATCAGTCCGAAATGTTTACCGAGTTTGGATTTGGGGATCCCGATAAACCGGGGTTATCGATGCCAAATCAAAAGTTCGGTTTAAATCATCCAAAACTAGTCGGTCGACAGACTCCTTATGTAGAGGGAGACTGGCAGGCGCGAATCGAAGTCATCAATCAGCATGTGGACGCGACTTTAGGTTTACTCTATTACCGACAGCATGACCCCGCAGTGCCTGAGATAATCCGGGAAGGCTGGTTGGCATATGGCCTCCCTAAGGATGAATTCCCTGACAATGCTCACATGCCTTACGAAATCTACGCTCGCGAAACACGGCGAATTAAAGGGCGTCAGGTTTTCACTGAGCACGATGCCCAATTGCATCCTGAACTGGATAGAGCCCCGATCCATACAGACAGCATTGGCGCAACCGAGTGGTTTCTTGATAGCCACGCCTGCACTCCCCGCCGAGTCGCGGACAGTGAACAGGAAGGAAAAGTCATGATGAAGAATGAAACCTTCCCCGGACAAATCTCCTACAAGACACTCTTACCGGAAGAACTCGACAACCTCCTCGTACCAGTATGTCTTTCCTCTTCACACGTTGGCTGGGGAACCATTCGACTGGAGCCTACCTGGATGACTGTCTGTGAAGCCGCCGCGTTGGCCATTGTTCAAGCGAACGAAAAAGATATTCAACCGGCGAACATTGATGTCGATCAACTGGTGCGACAACTGGCAGACCGCCGGTTTCTAATCACCTTTTTCAACGACATCGAAGACCATCCTCAGGCGGACTGGTACCCGGCAGTGCAGTATCTCGGAACACAAGGATACTTCGGTACCTATAACGCCCGTCCCACCGAAGCGATGACGGCTCCCTTAGCCAAATCCTGGTTAAGAAGACTGAAGGCTCACCTGAGAGAGCCAACTTTCTCTCCGTCGCAAGCGGCACAAGAAGTCCTGAAAGCAGAACGGATTGACGGGGCAGAAATATCCTCGAAAGCGTTCATTGATATGTTAAGCGAAATCTTGGACCAACATCCCGATCGAAAATCAAATGTTGAATCCGTTTTCTTAGAGCTTGCGATATCACCGGAGAAGACCCTTTCGCGCGGCGATGCGGCCCGTTTGATTTACGCCTTGAGCAACCCTTCAGAAGAATAATAAATGCGGGGCTGTTACCAAGATTACTTCCCTGGGTTAATAGGTTATTTCTCGACTAAGCCAAGATCGCTGCGGACGTCCGGATTGGTTATCAATGCGGGATGCTTGTATTGCTCGGCTGTTCCGCCCCGTTTCTTCAGCATCTCCCGATTGTAATCTTCCCAGCGACCTGTCGGAATTAATTCAACGCGGACGGGATGTAACCGACCCGATTCCCGTTTAGCCTCGTATTCGATGTTAGACTTTCGAAGCTCCTCTTCGACCGTATCTGCAAGCTGTGTCGCCAACTCAGAATTTGGAAGGTCAGATTCCTCGACAAGCAAGCTGTAACCAGCGGTCTCTCCCTCACGGTCCGGAATCAAACCGTATCCGGCTAGCTTCAGTTCCAAGTGTTTGAGTGCCGCGCTGACAGAACTGGCCACTTGATACTCAGACAACTTTTCACCGGTGAGATTCGAGATATTACTTCCCTTATTGAGAAACGCGATCTCCGGTGTTTTTTCAAAGAATCCGATACATTTCACGACATCACAAATGTGATATCGGTACAACCCGTTGGGGGTGGTCATGATGATGTAATACTCCCCCTCCTTTTCGAGTTCATGGGCTTCCAACACGGTTGGTTCGTCCGAATCGATTTCGGCGACGGGAATAAACTCGTAATAACCAGTGGTGATATCGAGCACACCGCCGGGCGTATCGTCTTCCTTCGGGATCGTCATCCGGTTTTCACTGGCAACGAGCCCGATATCTCGAATCGCCGTTTTGTCACTGAAATAATCAGGGAAATGCTGTAAGTAAGATTGAAGACTTCCCCCCAGCCAGCAGCCGATCATTCCCAGATTCGGCCAGATGTCTCGCGGCCGTAGTGCCCCTGTCTCTTCAAGAATTTGTTCCAGTTCTGCAGCTCGTTTCGGGTTCGGTTTCAGTTTTCTCCGAACCGCCTTGCGGACAACGTCCGGGAATTCGAACTCGGTGGTGAGCGTCCCCTCATATAAATCTTTAATCAATGTCTGGGCGTGCTCCGTACCGAATCGAGCAAGTTTGACATGCGTACTGGGGTTCGGAGAGATCCACATCCCGACATCACGGCTGACACCCAATCGCCAAGCCAGGTAATATTTCGCATCGGACTGCTTAATCTTGCCACTTTCCGGCGGCAGAACGTAGGTCATCCGAAAGAACGGGTTCTGCATCTGGGTTGTTAATCCACTGATGCTACCGCAGGGAATACCCCCTTCGGAGTAGAACTCTTCGTGGTCCGATACCATCGTAATTTTGGGTTTCGGGAACAGGTGCGGGTAATGATAAAAGACACCCAGCCCCCACAGCGACCAACCCCTGCGATAGTCATCAACCGATTCATCTGTAACGGGGATGAATTTGCGCGAACTACTCGTACCGCTGGTCAGCGCAAACATCAGCACTTGCTGATCGCTGAAGAGAATATTCTTCTCTCCCTTTTTGATCTTATCGATATAGGGAGCGAAGTAGTCGTATTCCGAAATAGGCACCCGTTTACGAAACTCTTCGATCGAGTTGATCTCGGAGAAATGGTGCTCCTGACCGAATTCAGAGTTCCGGTTTCGTTTCAGCAGACTGAAAAGCAGTTCCTGCTGAATCTTCTGCGGTTCTTTGATCGCGGCGAAAAACCGGTTGACCTCTTTATTCGCTTTTCGGCCCAGTACCTTTTGCACGAGGGTCAACCATAAAGACATGAGACGCCGCTTTCAGTGAGAGAAGAAGTTCGCCTGTGAGGACGACCATGAAAATTTTATTGCTGCTGTTTTAACCAGAGCATTAATCCTTTTGCCAGATGCATTCTGTTTTCCGCTTGCAGGAACGCAGCGGACTGTCCGCTATCCATGACTCCGTCGGTCACTTCATCTCCCCGATGGGCGGGTAGACAATGCAGAAACTGACAATGCTTCGGCGTTTTCGCCATCAGCTTTTCATTGATCTGATAAGGCTCGAAAATCTTTTTTCGTTTCTGCTCTTCCGATTCCTGTCCCATGCTGGCCCAGACGTCGGTGTAAACCACGTCGGCCTCTTTAACCGCCAAGTCGACATCGTTGGTCACGTTGACCGACCAGTTGGGATATTTAGAGCACAACCGTTTCAGTAATTCAGGATCGAGTTCAAAACCGGCAGGCGTACAGATGGTGATCGGCATCCCCAACTGGGCCGTGATGATCGCCAGCGACGCGACGACATTGTTTCCGTCTCCAACGTAGACCAGTCTCCGTTCGCGGTAGTCGTCGAACAGTTCCGACATTGTAAAAATATCCGTCAGCGCCTGACAGGGATGATAACTGTCAGAGAGCGCATTGATGACCGGACAACTGGACCAGTCAGCAAATTCATCGATAAACTTCTGTGAGAAAGTTCGAATCGCGACGAAGTCGGAATAGCTACTGACGACGCGGGCGACATCGGCGAGAGATTCCCGCCCTTTGAGCCCGGCCTCCTGAGTCGTCAGAAATATGCCGCCCCCTCCCAGATGGATCATCGCCGTTTCAAAACTGTGGCGAGTCCGTAGTGAAGGTTTCTCAAAGAGCATGGTAATCACATGCCCGGCCAGATGAGCTTCCCGTTTTCCTGCTTTCCAGCTCGCTTTCAAATCGCGCGCTGTCTCTAGTACTGCTTCCGTTTCGGAAGGCTGCCAGTCGAGCAAGGTTTTCAGGTGTTTCATAATCCTGAATTCCGTTAGTTTTAGATGAATAAAATACTTGAATTTATCAATTTTTCAGGATAACAGACCGCAGAGCGGACCCGATTCTCCCTGTCGATAAAATACGAAAAGCCGGGACGAATCCCGGCGAATAAAGTCGATATTGGTTGTCGTTCAGACAGCAATGTCCCTGATCTTACAGCGGTTATCGACCGCTGTCATCAGGCTTCGTCAGCCATTTCCCGCAGTGCTTCGGCGATCACTTCAAAGCCTTCGTCGAAGATTTCGGTTGTGGTGTTTAGAGAGGGTAGTAACCGAACCACTGTATCGTGAGTCGCGTTAATCAGCACCCCCTGCTCCATACACTTCTGAACTGCCGGTTTTGCCGGGATCGTCAGTTCGGCACCAATCATCATTCCGCAAACCCGCACGTCCTGAATTATTGGCAGCTCTTCCTGCAATTCTTTGAATTTGGCCTCAGCGTGAGCAGAAACGATCTGCACATTCTCAAGCAGGTTTTCTTCTTCGATCGTATTGACCGTCGCAATTCCCGCTGCCATGGCGATCGGGTTGCCGCCGAACGTGCTGGCATGCATGCCCGGTCGCAGGCTCGGAGAAACCTCTTCCGTGGCAAGAATTGCTCCACAGGCAACGCCACCGGCGAGCCCTTTTGCTAATGTCATGATATCAGGTTGAACGCCGAAGTGCTGGTAACCGAACCAGGTCCCCAGTCGCCCCATCCCGGTTTGGACCTCGTCAAAGATCAGCAATGCACCGTATTCGTCGGCGAGTGCTCGCAGACCTTCCAGGAACTCTTTGGTCGCCACATTAACGCCACCTTCGCCCTGTACTGGTTCAAGCAGAATCGCGCAGGTCTCGTCGTCAATCAGTTCTCTAACCGCTTCCAGGTCATTGAATGGAGCATACCGGAACCCGGCCATCAGTGGACCAAGCCCTTCCTGGTACTTCGGCTGAGCTGTCGCCGTTAATGTGGCGAAGGTTCTCCCGTGAAAACCGTTCTCGAACGTGATGACTTTATGTTTGCCTTCAGAACTGTGTAAGCGGGCCAGCTTGATCGCCCCTTCGTTTGCTTCGGCACCACTGTTACAGAAGAACGCCTGACCGAAACCATGCGTCGTCAGCTGTCGTGCAAATTCACCCTGCTGCTCGGTGTACCAGGTATTTGGTACATGAATCAATCGGGCAGCCTGTTCCTGAATCGCCGTCACCAGTCGCGAAGGGGAGTAACCGAGGATATTACAGCCCCAACCGGGAAAGAGGTCGAGGTACCGTTTCCCTTCCGCATCCCAGACATGACACCCTTCTCCGCGAACAAGGCTGATTGGGTACCGACCGTAGTTCGGGATAACGTGTTTATCAAAGACCTGAATGACTTCCTGACTCGAAAGGAAACCTGTGGTGCTCACGTGCTCGACCTCGTTGGGAGTAAATGTGTTTGACTAAATGTAATAATGAGTGATTCAATAATGAAGTAATTCATCGAGGATCAGAACGACTTTTTTCGGGAGCGCGTATGTTCCAGAGGGTTACTGGACGATCTCGGTTCCGATTCCGGTATTCGAATAAATTTCAAGCAGAACAGTATGCGGCTTTCGGCCATCCACAATATGAACTTTGTGAACCCCGACATCCAGTGCTTCCAAGGCCGCTTCGACTTTGGGAATCATACCAGATGAGATTGTACCATCCGCAATCAGTTCCCGTACGCGACCGATGGTCAAATGGGACTGTAACGTTTCCGGATCATTCGGATCGAGATAGATCCCAGAAACGTCACTCAGGAAAACGAGCTTTTCGACTTCCAGGTCACGAGCGACCGCCGCAGCAGCGGTGTCCGCATTGATGTTGTATCGGTTTCCGTTTTCATCCAGTCCAACGGAGGGAATAATGGGGATGAGACCGGACCGACATTTTTCTTTGATTAAATCGCAGTTAACGCGAGATACCTGACCGACAGCGCCTAGATCGATTGGGTTCCCTGAATCATCCTTCAGAATCAGCTTTTCCGCAATAAGGCTGTTTTCACTGTCAAAGTGCAGGCCAATAGCCTGGGCCCCCTGACGTTCAATCTCTTGAACCAGAGAAGAGCAAATTTCGTGGGCAAGCACATCGGTCGCGATCTGGAGCGTTTCTGGATCGGTGTAGCGGCGGCCCTGAACCCAGCGCGATTCAATTCCAGCCGCCTCGACAGCCTTATTAATCGCCTTACCGCCACCATGAACAATCACCGGGTGCATCCCGACCGTTTCCATGAAGATGACGTCCGTCAGAAACTTATTAATCGCGTCCCGGTCCTCAAGCGTGCTACCGCCCAATTTAATGACGACGTATTTTCCTCTAAACCGGCGTATCCAGTTGAGGGCTTCTACGAGGACCTGTGCTTTCCGGACTGCTTCGTCCAAATCGTTGCTCCATAACATCTTGAGTCGACTCTGCCGACTCGGTCGCCATTATAAACGGCAAAATGGGGAATCACTTATTTTGATTGGTGCGGATGAGGTTGTCAATCAACGGAGGCAAATTCGGATACGAGATGATGCGACCCACAATGTTGGTGCCCCAGAGTTGATTCGACGACTGCGATCAATTGAAATCGATTTCCCGCTTTTCAAGTGGGATAAGTTGACACTTCTACCGAATCTGGTTGGAGTAGGTGTATACAGTGTCGTTAGTGCATATCCAAACAAACTGTCAAACAAACTGTCAAACAAACTGTCAAACAAACTGTCAAACAAACTGTCAAACAAAATATCCATCACGAATCCACCCGATCCAAACAATGAATAACTACTGGTGCTCCATGCTCGATTATCATTCTCATCTATCTTATCTCCGACCGTCTCTGCTTACGGCAGCCGTCTTTGCTCTCTGCCTGACGATGGGTGTTACACCTGCACCGGCAGAAGATGCCGTCGAAAGTATCTGGTTAAACGAATCGAGTCTATATGCAGACGCCGTCGTCGTGCACGATCAGGCACTAGTCCACAGCGGTCTGATCTTGCCTATTGGGAACTTTGGCGAAATCGCTGAGGGTGATTTCAAGGCCCAGTTATCTCAACTGGGAACGAACATAAGAAGAATTTCACAACCAGTCGACAAAAAGCATCATAAAGTTCTGATTCGCTACCATTTGGCATCCGAAGAGCATCTGAATTACATGAACGGAGAAGTAAAAAAGCACGCCGGCCCCGCTGATCACTCCCGCCCAATTCCGGTCATGACCTTGGTCGTCAGTCCTCTGCCACATCCAGAAGCTCTCGTCGGAGCCGAAATCATTTTCGCCACTGAAAACCAATATAAAGAAGTCACCTATCTTCCCACCTTCTTGAAAGAACACCGACTGACTGTTCTTCCACGTGGTCGAGCTATTTATATTTCCGGACAGCTGGAAAAAGGGGACGGCACCATCGAAACTGCCCGGTTGACCATGGAGGGGTTGCATAAGACTTTAGAACACATCGGTCTTGATGCGTCTCACGTCGTCAGTATTCGCACATTCCTCGATCCTATGTCCAAAGTGGGCGAAGTGGACGAAGTCGTCAACAGCTTCTACACAGGCGATATGAAGCCATCCATTACCCACATGGAATGGAAGACGACGGACAGCATCGAAATTGAGATGGTCGTATTCGCGCCCGATGATGTCAGAATCGAAGGGGCTGATTCCAAACAGTCCGTACAACACTTCTGGCTTCCCTGGTTGACCGTCTCCCCCGTTTACTGCCGCTGGACGCTGGTGAACAGCCCGGACCGTATTTATATCGACGACATTCTGGCCCAGAATACGGCCACTCATGAAGAAGAGATCCATGAAATCTTCGGAAAGATGAAGGAGATTCTCACCGCGACGGGCAGCGACTTCAACCATTTAGCCAAGGCAACCTACTACACGACTAACGCTGAAGTCAGCAAACCCTTTGGGCAGATTCGGCCAGAGTACTATGATCCCGAACACCCTCCCGCCGCATCTTTGGCGCGCGTACAGGGAATTGATGGGAAATCGAACTCCATCGCAATCGATATGATCGCCGCTCCCGCGTCGAAATAAGCAAGTCAAATTAACCAAAACGAAACTCAATAAAAAAGCGTTCTCACACTTCTTATGTGGGAACGCTTTTTTTATTGCGGCGAGGAACTCAGTTAGACAACGACTTCTTCCAAGCTCGCTTCTTTCGATGTCTGCAGAAGCAACTGATTAAGATCAAGCTCGTAGTAATGATCGTCCCGGGTGGGTTCCATTGGTCCGGGAGTGATGAACAACCGGCCTTCCTGGGGAGCGAATACCAGACTTCCTTGATTGTCGTTCCGCCGAACCGTGTTCTTGGTCGGGTGATTGGGAATTCGCTCCCGCTGGATATCGTATCGATCCCGTAACGAAGCCTGGGCTAGTTCAAGACTGACTTCCTCTTCCTCATTCCATTGAAGTAAATCCTCTAATCGCTGAAGGCGGTATTCCGAGTGGCTGATTCGGTTCCCCGTCTCCGGTAGCATAATGGAATGATTCGTACTGAGTAACCGACTCAGATTGCTACGAACGAAGACATCGTGTCCCTCGTATTCCAAATAGCAGATACGACCGGTACTCGCTTCACTCAGACAAAGCGACCAGGCCCCGTTTCGATCCATATCATGAAACACCGCGAGAGCGGACTCAATGCTGTCAGCTTTCTCCAGAATATTCTTTACAATCGCTGGGTGAATTCTTCCCTTGGATATTTCCGGATGACGGGGTCGGTCGAGCAGAATCGTTGTCGAAACAGTCAAACCGCACTCGTTAATGCCGTTAAGGCCCCCCACCTGCCCTGCAATCGAATACAGCAAGTTGCGATAGCCATCCTTCGGGTTCCGTAACTGCAACACCCGCCGCATGGCGGAACCGATCAGCATCGTGATGGGAGAATCTTCATTCACGCAGTGCAGCATTCGGCCGCCACGATTCGCCTCTTCCGAAATCGCAAACTGCGAGCAACCCGGAATGTATTCCGGATACAGACCAAGATTATGCCCCAGGGCCGCCGGAAAGCTGATTCCCATCGCATCGGCCAGACCGTGGATCTCTTCGATTTCAGATTCGCCGAAAAAGATCGTCGGGTCGGAAATGGCGTCATTGAGTTCAGGGATATCAAACAGTCGCGGACCCAGGACTTTCGCCACTTTCCGTGTTACCTGCTTCGTTTGCGCCGCTTGATTGCGACCATGCTGGAAACCCATCTCGTAGGGAGTTCCGCTTAACTCCACGACAGGAATCGGAAAGCCATCCGGAATGGAAGATTCAGACTGCTGACGTAAATCGAGGTTCTGATAAGTTCTTTCAGAAGATAGTTTTCGCTGGATGAAGTCCAGGATTTGGCGTAAAGAACAGGAGCCTCCCAAGGGCAATTCTTTGATCAAACCGACCAGCGAGCTGAGATTGAATTGCTTTGAGACTTCAATCAACATCTCAATCTGCATACACCCGTCGATGAAATAATCATCATCGAGCGCTGCATCCAGATCGAATAGTCGAGCGGGATAGCCTGTTTTTTGACTCAGAAATTGAACGCACGCTTCAGCTAATGCATCCCTGCGAGAAGACAATCGAGGTGAACTCATTTTACCTGACCAGTAATCGCTACCCGTTCCTGACGCGATCATGCTGTTGGTTCCTTAAACAATGGGAACACTAAACAGAAAGCGTCTTGCGAACGTCGCTTCGTTGCGGTGAGATATCCCCGCCTGTCGCATCGATCTATTCGAATGCTTATACATGACGGGAACAACTTGTAGAGATCCGTAACAACCCGCTTCGTTGCGAGTTGCCGTTTCCAAGAACTCACATTACTCATCTCTTTCCAAATCTTCAATCAGAAAAGAGGAGTCTGCCAAAAATGTTCGCAAGCCGTTTCCGACTTCACGACTAGCTTGCCCGGTCAAATGTAAGATTAGGTAAACGACATGTTAATTTCTGGTTCAATATCTATTCGGCTTGCCCTTCTCTGCCTGTTCTACCTCTATTTCGCAGTTTACAGTTTTCGTCTATCACTGTATCGACGGGGATTACGCTGATTACTGCGGCCCGAAATTCCGCTTGCTGTTCGGAGCGATGCCTCGTTGATCATGGACAGGTTGACCGCCTCACTCTTAAGATTAAAAAACATCTACATAGAAATATCTCTCGGAGTTCTGGGAGATTCTTTATCTTCTCCAGTTTTCACCAGCGGGGCCTGTTTCGTAATCAGCTCCTTTAGAAGGGTAATACCGTGCGCCGGAGTAAAGTTTTGGAAAAGATTCGAGCAGGGAAAGTCGCTCGAATCTGCTGTCTGGGACACGTCGTTCCCGCCTTCGTCCGTTTTGCCGCTGAATTCGGTTTCGACGGTATCTGGCTCGATAATGAGCACCGGGCCATGAGCGACCGCGAAGTTCAGATGATACTTGCCTATTTTCAACTGCACGACATCGACTGCATTCTGCGACCGCCCACCCTTGAAAAAAGCCGGCTCTACCGCTATCTGGAAGATGGAGCGACTGGCCTGATGATTCCCCACGTATCGACGCCTGAGAAGGCTCACGACCTCGCGCAATCGGTCAAATTTCCTCCGCTGGGTGATCGTGGTCTCGACGGAGCCGGGCTCGATTCCGACTTCATGTTCGATGATATCGATGAATATGTGAAATTCGCGAACAAAGAAACATTTCTCTGCGTACAGATCGAAACCGTTGAAGCAGTAAACAATGCGGAAGCCATTGCCGCTGTTCCCGGTGTCGACTGCCTGTTCGTCGGTCCTGGAGACCTGGGGCTTCGTCTGCGAAATATGGACAATCCCCCCTTTGACATCAATGGGGCTCAGAAAATTGTCTCCGAAGCGACGAAGAAACATGGCAAGTCCTGGGGACAGCCCGCGTTCAACAAAGAGATGGTCAAAGATTTACACCAGAATCTGAACGCCCAGTTCCTGAACTTCGGTGGAGACTTCGGTGCTCTTCGCGGCATGCTGGAAGAAAATGCCGGACAATTGGACGAAGTTCTGGGCGAAGACTATAAATCAGAAAAGCCCAGCCGGAAGACTTATTGATTGTATAATCAATATCTCGACCGTTGAGCGATCCCATTTGATAACCAGCCAAAGAGAGGTTTTAATAATATGCCGAAATTAACCGTTGAAGGTTATGGTGAGTTTGAAGTTCCCGCAGGTAAACGGCTTGTACTGGCAATGTCCGATGAAGCGGGTGTCGACCAGCTTCACGCTTGTGGTGGCGCCGCAAGATGTACGACCTGCCGGGTTGAATTCATCGAAGGTGAACCTGAAAGCATGAGAGATGCCGAAAAAGCTGTTCTGGAAGCACGAGGTCTGGAAGGCGTTCGGCTCAGCTGCCAGATCACCTGTGACCACGACATGCAGATTAAAGCGATCAGCCGACTCGAAGGCAGCGGACGCAAAGACGCTGGTTCCCGCCCGACTGATGAAATGCAACCCTGATTCCCCGTCAGCACATATAACGTTACAGGTTATGACGGCCCGAAAGAGTCGTAGCAAAAAGAAAAGCCTTCCCACTCAAGATGGGAAGGTTTTTTTGTTTGGTAAATCAAGTCCGTCAGAACCAGGATTAACGACCGCGGCGACCTCGTCCGCGACGGGAGTTATTTCCACTTCCAAAGTTATTTTGAGGGAAAAGTTCCTGCAGCACTTCACGAGCGCGGCTGGAGTTAATCTTCTTCAGCGGTACAACTCGGAACGTCTGAGTCGATTCAGTCTCGGCCTTTTGATCCAATTGTTCGATTAAATCGACGACCTGATTCACCAGTCGATCTGCACCAGCAACGATAATCGAGTTCGTATCTTCATCGACCGTCAACGTGAGCAGTGGGCCCGCCATTGTAATGTTGATCTGCTGAATCGTCGTGGCAACTTCCAGCGACACTCCTGTTGGAACCGGGATCGGTCGTGCACCTCCTGCACTTCTGAGCTCTGAACTGTAAATATCTCTCAATACTGCTTCGATTCGAACTGCCGGAGCATTTTGGACGGTTACAATCCGCGGCTGATTCTGTTCAAGGACTTTGTTGCTCTCTTCCGTATCGAGAACCTGCAACAGTTCTTCAACCATGTCTCGTTCTTTTTTGTTTCCATAAACGATGAGGGCATTCAATCGTTCGTCTGCCTGAATCGTAATGGAAGAAAACGGTGAGAAGCTGGTTTGACGATTCCGAGCCCCCCCACCTCGTCGGCGATTGTTCCCGTTGAACAGATCGTCCAGAGTATCTTCCACGCTTTCTGCACTCGCGTACTTCAACTGGAAAATAACAAAGTCCTTCCCAAGAGAAGGCTGTGATTCGTTACGGGACATTGCTCGTAATAATCGTTCAATCTGATTAAGTGCTTCCGGATCATCGGAAGAGATCGTAATGCTGTCACTACCGGGAGCAATAATGACTGGAGGTGCCGACTCGTTATCCGCATTCTCTTGCACAGAGATATCGGGTCCGGGTTGTGTAGGCATCGGCTGCTCGGGTTGAGTCGGTGCAGGTTGCGCCGGCTCAAGTTGATTGTCCTCGACTGCAGCAGAAGGTTTTACGGGTGCGGCTTCCTGGGGTGCCGCAGCAGGTTCATTGAACTGAGACGGAACATCTTGGCTGGCAGATGGCGTATTCGCTTTCTCCTCTGCTTCTGCTTTCTCCGCTTCTTCAATCGCCTTCAGTTTCGCTCGCGCTTTATCAATGAGCTTTTGCATTTCCTGCTGTTCCCGCAATTCTTCAGCTGTAGGTTGAGGCTCTGCAGCCTGTTCTGTAATTACCTCTTCCACCGATTCTGTTTCCGCCGGTTCTACAATGGCTTCTTCCACTAGTTCCGCTTTCTCGGCTTCTACGTCATCTTGAACAGAAAAGTTAGCGTTGTTTTCCGGGTCAGTATTTTCAGGGGTGTCCTCATGAATCTTCCGAAACTTACGCATGGTCGGTGCGACGGCGGAAGGGACGACTAGTTTAATACGGTTACTCCGCAACTGAGGCCAGATTCTCTGTAACTCTTCAATCGCTTCCTGGGTGTTTCCTTCGAAAGGAATGACTCGGATTTTCTTGTTATTGGAAGAGGTACTCTCGGCCAGGTGGTTTTCACCCATTTTGACGAGGAACTCACGGATATTCTTAATCTGCTGATCCGAGCCACGAACCAGCAACTGCTGATTGGCGACGTCGGAATCGATCAAGGGTGCGGACGGATTGTCGTCCCAGATCGAATTCCCGAAGAATCGTTCCACTGCCGCTTCCGCAGTGTAGGCGTCGTTCAGTTGCAGGTTAAAGACTTCGAGTTTTTTACCTTCATCCGGATCCATGTCGAGTTGCGCAATGGTCTCTTTGACGCGAGCCTGGTCTGTTTCCGAAGCAGTAACGACGATGGAATAGTTACTGGCATCGATACCAACTTGAGCATCAGGAACTGAACTTCGTAAGGCGACCTGGAGTGAACGTGGATCAGCATTCTCAAGACGATAGACGGCAATCGTGTTTTCTGTGGTTCCCTCTTCGAGAGCGACCATCATTTCGCCTATTCGCTCATGCTCGATTGGTTTCGCATACACGACAACCGAGTTTGATTCTCTGTTTTCAGTGACACTCACGGTTCGGCTGTTTCTAAAGAGATCCGTGATCACACGAAGCAAAGAGTTCGAAGCAATCTTTTCGCTTTGATAGACTTTCGAAACACGATCCGTCACAACTTGAGACTCTTCGGCTTCCAGTTGTTGAATCATTTTCTCCACTAGCGCCTGTTCTTCCGCTGATCCGGCCACCATCAGCGTATTACTTTGATTATCAAAAGAGACATTCGCATCAGGCAACATTCCTCGTAACACCTGATACATCGCGCGGGCATCAATTTCGTCCAGTTTGTAAACCTGACTAACGATTTCTTTTGCTGATGCTTCAATCGCGGCGACCGCTTCTTCAATCTCGACCATTTTCTTTTCAGGAGCGAAGGCCATCACCATCCCACCTTGAGGATCGAGAGAAATACTGACTTCCGGATTTCGGCGAAACTGTGCCAGTAAAAGTTGATACAAGGAACGCCCGGAAACCTTAGAGCTCGAAAAAGCCTTTGATATGGATGTGTTTTTTTGTTGGTCAATTTCGGCGATAGTGGCAGCGATTTTTTCCTGATATTCAGCAGGCGCATGAGCCATAATAATATTATTTTGCGGGTCTACCGAAAAATAAATGTCCTGTCGGAACCGATACAGATTCTGCAGCATATTCACTAACGAGTTCGGCTGAACATTTTCGACCGGGTAAGCTTTAATTTCCTGGTTTGTTTGACTTCCCTGGACATCAATTGACTCCAGCATTTCCGCAAGTCGTGCGTGATCATTATCAGAACCGACAAACACAATGGATCGGGTCGGTTGATCGGGCACGGCCGGATTTCGAGGAAACATAGCCCGGACGATTCCAAACGTCGCATTCACATCGAGGTTTTTTAGTGGATACGCCTTGGATGTCTGTGCTGCACCCACTGAGTCGAGACTGTCGATGAATTCGGCAATCTCCACATGCTGTGGATCGGTTGCGTAAGCAACGAGTGTGCTCGTATTGGCGTCCATCGAGAAGCGGACTTCGGGTTGGAATGCAAACAAAGTTTGCAACATACCCATCATACTGCTCACTTCGACGTTATTAATTTTGTAATGCTTCAGCAGGTTCCCTCGTGAGGAAGCCTCTTTTGAATCCATCTCAGCCACTGCGGCGGCAATCGTTTCCTGATCCGCCGGCGAAGCAGTGACGACCAGGCTGCGAGCACGTTGATCAACGGCGATATTCGCCTGCGGAGTCAACGTACGTAAAACAGCTATAGCCGCATTTGGATCAGCATGTTGAAATCGGTAGACTTTGGGGACTGGTTTTTCATCTTTTGGTAGTTTCTCTACCAGGTCGGTAATGGCTGCAGCCAACCCCTCCATCTGATCTTCGGGTGCCTGCACAATCAAATTGTCTGTCGCGGTGTTAGGCGTAAAGTTGGCGTTCGCTTTCAAGTCCGGCTTTAAGAATTCCAGCAAGGTTATGTGACTGACATTGTTGAGAGGAAAAACCTGAATCGCTCTGTTTTCACTGTCTCCCAGGCTGCTGTCCAGTTTTTCAACAATGGCAGCCAATCCTTCATGCTCGTTCGGTCTGGCCCAAATGGCCAAGTGCCGTGGATCTTGTGTCGTCGTAATTCGAGTCTGTGGAAAAGCCATCTGCAAAATCGCGATCGCATTGGCGGCGGGAATCTTGTTGAAGGTATAGGTTTCCACATAAGCATCCTTGGCGGGCGGGCCATCAGATTTAATCTGCTCGATGATCTTGTCGATCTTTGCCAGTTGAGCAGGTGAACCCCAAACCATCAGTTTGCTGGGGTCCTGACTGTAAGAAACAACAATGCCCGGAACAGCATTGGCAACGATAGGATAGGCATAGGCCGACCCTGTCGCTTCTAATGTGTAAATTCTCAACTCGAAATCATTGCCACCTGCTTGGGCATCCAGCTTGGTAACCATTTCCTGAATTTTGACATGCTGTTCCGGTGTCGCCCAGGTCACTAACTTTTTGTTGTCGGGACTGGCGCCAAAGCGAACGGAAGGGTGGGCGGCCTGAATGATCGACTGCGCGACACTGGCCGGGACAGTTTCCAGCGAATAGACCGTCATTTCTCCACTGTTTACCGCTGTCTCTTCAGCTTCTAATTTATCCACAATGGATTTGATTTCATCATGTTCCGCAGGAGTCGCCCAGACAATCATTTTGTATGGATCGGGCGAGTGACCAAATCGGGCAGAGGTAATCTCAGCCTGAATGATAGGCACAACCGCAGTTGCCTGTGTTGCATTAAAGCTATAAACCCTCATCTCGGCATCCTTACCGACAGGTCCCTGCTCTTCCAGCTGAGTAATAATCTGAGCAATTTCCGCATGACCCGACTCAGTCGCCCAGATGATCAACCGTTGCAGAGAATTACTGGTAGCGAAGGTCGCGCGGGGAACAGCCTGTTGAATCACGGGGACGACCATATTGGTATCGATCCCTTTCAATTCATAAATTTTCATCGAAGCATTTGATTGAGGTTTCCAATCGGCATCGATCTGCTCGATCATCTTGGCGTATTCAGCATGTTCTTCTTCTGATCCCCAAAGAATGATCTTATAAGGATCGGCAGTTCCGAGCGTGTATTTCGCTTGTGGAAAAACCATCATCAAGGTTTGACCGGCATTGGCTCCTGGAATACTTTCGAGCGAATAGACTTTCAATGAAGCCGTTTCATCGATCTGACCTGCATCGAGTTTTACAATGATATCGCGAATGAGCTGAATCTGGCTTGGTCGCGCCACCACCATCACAGCGGTGTCATCCCGGGAAGCTCGAACTTCCACGTCGGGTAATGCATCTTCCAATAATCGGCGAACATCGTTCGCATTGGCTTTCTTCAAAGCGATCCTGGCCGCTTCTGGCTTTTCAGCCGAGTCCGACTGTTCTTTCAGCTTCTGAAGTGTTTCCGATAGTTTCTGGTGTTCTTCCTCAGTGGCGATGGCGATGATCGTCCCCGCATCGGGGTCGTCTTCCAGAGTCGCTCCGGGAACGAGCTGACGCAGCAATTTAACCAAGTCGCCGCCGCTTTTACCTTCCAGTCCGGGATAGACAGCCGTGGTTCGATCCGATTCGTCGCTGGCCGCTTTTGTCTGTGCTTGCATTTTTTCCAGGATTGAAGCCAGTCGATTCTGAGCTTCTTCGTCACCGAAGATAATCACATTATTTGCAGTAGGATCATGAGTGACGCGTGCCGCAGGAGCGGCCTCCTGGAGTATTGGCTGAATTACGGCAAAGGTGACATTCTTCAACGGAAGGATGACGAAGTTCTGTTGAAACTCACCCGGTTCGCCACTGTCGATCTGCTCGAGCGAGGATTTAATCGCTTCCTGCAGAGCTGGACGGGTCCAGGCAAGAATCGAACGGGTCCGAGTCTCCATCATGAATTTTGTATCAGGAAACAAATTCTGCAATACAGCCAGAGTTTCCGTCGGTTCAGCCACTTTCAACTTATAGGAGATTAGTTGTTGTTTTTCAGCGAGAGGTACATCACTCTTAATCTGCTCCATAATGCCAGTCAGCTTCTCGTGCTGTTCAGGTCGAGCCCAGATGGCAAGTTCTCCCGGAACGGTTTCCGGCAAGACTTGTAACCCCGGGAAATCTAGCTGCAACGTCGGAACTAAAGCCTGAAAACGTTGTTTCTGGATCGAAGTGACAGAGTAGCTCTGCAGAACGTTTTCCGCTTTCTCTTCGGTTCCCGCTAACAGTTTTCCAATGTTCGCTTCTGCTTTTGCCTGATCTTTGCTCTTCGCGATAACCATGATACGACTATTCGGCTCGTCGTGAGTGATCGTTGCCCCCGGTGTCATCTGTTGGAGCAAGCTGATGAAGTTTGGCTCCAGCTTTTCGGGAACGGGGTAAAACTTAAAATCAGCTTCTTCTTTTTTAGGCTCTTCCGCGTCGAGTTGATCGACAACCGCTTTCAGTGCGGCTTGTTCTTCAATGTCAGCAATCACAATCAAACCACGACGACCGGGGTCGACCATAATCTGAGCCTGTTTGAACAAACCTTGTAAAACAGTCATGGTGGTTGTGGGATCGGCCCGTTCCAGTTTGATCAATTCAATCTGCCGGTTGGGACGTTCCTCCGAATTGGTCGTCCACTCATCCAATGCACTCTGAACCTGTTCGTGCTCACGAGCCGTCGCAAACGCAAGTAGCTTGGAAGTCTCGGTATCCCAACTAAGTCGAACAGTGGGTAGCAGTTGTTGTAAATTTGTGACGACTACAGTCGAATCGAGCGAACCGATGTCGTAAAAGTCCAATTTCTGAAGTGAATTGTCAGGGACATCAATCTGCTGAAGAGCGGCTTCAATTTCCGTTTGAATCGCATCGTCAGCAATCACCAGCAGGCGTTTGCCTTCTAATGTAATTTTGGCAGTCGGAGCAAGCTCCTGCAGTGTTGTAACCAAACTGGTCGAGGGAGTTTCCTTCAGCACATACGTCTTCAGATTACTCTGATTCTCTGGCTCTTCCTGCAACTGATTGAGTAGAGACTTAATCGCCTCATGCTCTTCCAGTGTCCCAAACGCAACGATGGCATTCTGGCGTTCATCGGAGGTCAATTTAACACGCGGCAACACCTGCTCCAGCAATACGAGAGCAGTTGCCCGTTCGATGTTTTTCAACCGGTAGACTTCTACCTGGCGTTCGTTACTGCTGGGGACCCCACCTGAGCCCAGTTTCTCCAGGATCGATTTCACTTTCGACTGTTGATCGGGTGTGCCAAACACAACCAGTTGTTCCTGGGCCACATCATGACGAACCTGAACTTCGGGCAATCCGAGTTGAACAGCTGCAACCGTCTCGACAGCATTTGCAGGATCGACCGGATACACTTCCAGCGCGGCACTCATTTCGGGTGCGGTATCAGCACCAATCTGTTCGACAATTTTCGCGATAGCGTCATGTTGTGGAGGAGTTGCATAGGCATTGATTCGTTTCGCTGTTGGATCAGCAACGAACTTGGCTCCAGCGACCAGCTTTTCCATCGTTTCAATCGCGGCTTCCGCATCGAAGGTTTCGGCAGGGTAGAAGCGCAGTTCTGGCTCAGGTGGTTTAGGTTTGTCTTCTTTCTTCGGTGGTTGTGGAACAGGAATGCTTTTGATCAATTCCTGAATACTAACCAAACTCTTAACCTGGTCCGTCACGATTATCTGTCCCGTTTTCGGCAACAGTGAACTTTCGCCATGCGGGCCCAGCATGGGTTTTACTTCTGTCTCAACGTCAGTCGGTACACGTCCTTCCAACGGGAAGACGGTGGTAACCAGTTCGTACCGTCCACGCTCAGCCCACTCTTCCGGTTTAATTCGGGGAATCAATTCCTTGGGCAGTTTTTCAGAAAGATCAACAACCATCAACATGCTGTCGCGACGGATCAACGTGTAATCCTTGGTTGCCAGCCAGCTGTTCATCTTGTCGATCGCTTCGCTCGGTGTGTATTCCCGATTGTCGCGGTAGTTAAATGTTCCGGGTGGTGGTGCATCAATGACCAGAGAAAGCCCGGCCTGGTCCGCAAACCATTCAAGCACGTCCGACCAGCGCGAGTATTTGAAATTGAACCGAATCTTCGGTTGAACCAGTTTCACAAATTGATTCAGTTGCTCGACATTCAATATTCCTCTCAATTGCACGTCGCTGGCAGCGATCAGTTCGTCGCGCGCTTCCGGAGCGGCCGAGACGACTGTCTCCGCTCGTGAGGTGAGCAATTCTGCAACTTTCGCCTTCTGTTCATCGGTCAGTCCAATCCCAGCCTGTATCGTAGGATCGCCCAATCGAGCGTAAGGCACAGCGAAGTCCGTCACGGGTGCCGGAGGTGCAGGAGCCGGAGTTTCTGGTGCGGGCTGAGCAGGCTCGGCGGGTGCAGGGGTGTCGGCAGGTGCTGCGGCCGCATCTTGCCCGAACGTTGAGGGCAAATTCCAAAGAGCCAGGCTACACCACAAACTTGCACTCATCAGGCACAAGTATTGTCGGCGGAAGGAAGTGAAACTGAATGCTGAAGTCATAAGGTCGATTTCCTGTCGGTTGATCTCACTTGCTCTCAGTCTGGAAAACAAAGAGACCAACACGAATTTGAAAATGAAGCTACGGGTAGCAATAAATCAGAAGCCCGAATTAAATAGGACAAACAGAGATACTACAAAGCGAAAGGGATGATCCGATTTTTCTCGCCAGTGGAATAATTCAGGGGGAAGTTTCTTAACGGAATGAGATCGTGCAGGTCACAGTCATTTCTAAAACGGATTCGCAAGAGGTGCGGAAAAGTATCTGTTCAGATATAACTGCGTTCGGGAAAAAAGTTCTTTCTAGTTCAGAACCTTCCTCCCCGGAGGGTAGGAACTCACGACGTCTAATCAGGGTGGGGTGCTCGACTTTCGTCTCACAAATCATGAATCGAAGGCGGGAGGGAGCAGAACAGGGTCTATTCCCCAGATGATTCATTTGGAAAGTTCTCTCTAGAATACCTCACGAAGTTGGTCAGGTAAAGAGTTTTGGAGGATTTGTGTCCTTTAGGAAGTCGCATCCCTTAGGTAGACAATGTTCAGTAGCCTGTTTCACCCTTGATGAGCGCTTCTCAATCATCAGTACACGTTAAAGCAACTCACGTGCCCGGCAGCCAGGTATGTTTCAGTAAGTCGCTTCCAATGGACTCCAAAACCACTTCTAACTCATGTATTACGCTATTTTGTGATTCCATGAACTCTTGATGAACATCCGCCTGGGGGATTCCTCACCCTTCCTTGGGCAAATCGACGTTTCCGAAAAGCAACAGGGCTCCACTCGGGATGTCGCAGAAAATAAACAGTCGTCGGTCTTGTCCTGAGGGAGATTTCTCTAAAAAAATTAATCCGCGATTCCTCAAATTACAGGCTTTCTCGAATCATTTCAGACTGTATTTCTCGCTCTCAGTCATTCTGGCACACGAATCGCGTAATCACTCTTCGTCTCGTCTTTCGTGAATCAGTGCACTGCATTGAATACTCATAACGACCTCCATCAGAGACATGCCGTCCGCAGGCACATGAGCAGGTTCAAACCATTGAAACTGTAGCCACTTTTCGAGGAATGCCACGATGTTTAAGCATCCACATACGATTGCCAATGCTCCTTCCATCTCCGAATTCGCGATGACCGAAGAAGAAGATGTGCAGCTGACACCACTCAGTGAAGACTATCCGCTGCACCTGGTCAGTGAATTCAAAGCCTGTGTGATTGGCGACATGCTTGTCTATAAGCTGGGAGCCTTCATTACAGATTTGAATGCTCAGTTGATTAGCATTGATGATAATCAGGTCTTAATGAAAATCGGTCGTCGCCGTTTCATGCCAAGCTGGTCCGGATGTGAGTACGACCGTCCGATCGAAATCGAACTCTCCATCACTCCCGTGGACGACTCTGGCACCCATTCAACCGCCCGTCGCTGCCAGATCAATACTTGCATCCGTCCCGTCGGTTGGGTACGAAACAAAGCAGGCTACGAACAGAAAGTTCGAGAGTTGATCCGGTCGTTGAAGTCGTACTTCATGGCAGACTGAGGATCGGCCAGATCGTCGGAGCCACTCCGCGAGAAGAGAATCGCTTAGAGCGCATGACGCTGAGAATGCCGCGCAATCTGCTCCGTCTTTCGTTTAATCCGCTGTAACAATGCCTGATCACAGGCTGATTTGGACCGCTCGAAATAATTTTCCACGAACAGATCGTGATATCGTGAATCGAGCATGCTGGCAGAATACCGGAGTTGAGCCAGGTCTTTCACGATCCATCGCTCATGCAATCGAGGACGCTTCAAAACACGTCCAAGATCAATCACATGGATCGTCTGTGGTGATCCATTCTTCGCAAGCATCAAATGGCCCAGGTAATAATCCTGATGATGCATCCCGGCGGAATGCATTTTACGGGTAATCTCGGCAACCTGCTTGACCACCGACTCCAGTTGCTCTTCCTCGGGTTGTTGATCCCGGACCCAGTGCGAGAGCTTCCAGCAATCCTCCAGAGACTCGGTTATCAGAAACGAATAGCGTCCTTTCTCTCCGAACGCGACAGGGATCATCGTTGAGATTCCAACCTGATGAAAGTTGAGAATCGCCTCCCATTCGTAACGGGCACTCAACAGCGGAGTTCGCAAACGACTCCAGGCTTTGAGATATTCTTTCATCGGGGCCGGCGTGTGTCGTTTAATATAAAACGAGCGTGAGGCCCCGGAAGTATCAGTTAAGTCGATCCGCGTAGTGACCCGTTCTGCCAGCACATTCTTGGCTGTTTCGCCGCCCGAGTAGTCCATCAAGGCGTTAAATGTCGTCAGTCCATTCTGTTTTAGAACGGCGGTAAACTCCTGGTTCACCTGCACCCGACCCTCGTCCCAGTTTTCAAACTCGAAATTTTTCATGGAGTACTTCCTCAAAAACTTCGAGTGTTCGTTCAACATTTTTTTCGATTGGCATCTGCTCTGCCGTAGCCCAGCAATTGGCCCGCATCGCGTCCAATTCCGAGTCCGATTTTTTGAAATGCGTATCCAGCAGTTCGATCATCTCTTCCACGGCATCAATCGCCGAGATTAAATATCCATTTTCCTGTTCTCGAATAATATCTGCCCCGCCCGATGTGCTCGTCGTCAGCACCGGCAATCCGCACGCCATCGCTTCCAGATTGACATTCGGAAAAGGTTCGTATGCCGTCGGAAGAATGAAGAGGTCCCCCGCTCCATAAAACCGCTGGATATCACTGCGGCGTCCTAGAAACTGCACCCGTTCCTGAACATGGAATTCCTTCGCTATTGCCTGGTACTGAGGGATTGGCCCCTTACCGAGCACGGCAAGGACGACATTATCTTCCTGCATGCGGGAGAGCGATTCAATAATGTACCTGAGCCCCTTCCCCGGGAAATCCATGGATGCGAAGACCATTAACTTCTGATCGGAACTCAAGGCGAGTTCTTCGCGTATCTCATCGCGAGAATCCCGTTGAGCGAGATTGAACTGTCCGAGATCAACACCGTTGTAGACGATGCGAATCTTTTCTTCCGAAATGCCGTAATTCTCCATCACCAATCGTCGGTCCAATTGTGACTGGGTGATAATTCGTTTGGTATCAGACGATTGATAAATCTGCCGTTCCATCTCGACCAAAGTGCGATGCCGTGGGTTCCACGTCTGCATCTGGTAGCGCCACTGGGGTTTGTAATTGACCCGAAGCCAGTGCGACTGCAACCGTTCTGTTACGCGTACTGCATCAAGTCCGAAAGCACGACCGATCCCATAGACGAGATCGAACTTTCGCTTTTTAACTTCTTTGCCACAGTTCTCGGCAAAAGAGCGGTTTTTCGTCGACGACATCATCATATTTCGTCGCACCGGGATAAACTCAACCTCGTCTTGCAGTTCTTCATCAATCGTATGACCAATGACGGAAACGTCGTGCCCTCGTTTCTTCAACTGCCGCGACAGATTCACGCAATACCGTTCCGACCCACCATGCCGTAATGAATAGCGACCTTTGACTAATGCAATGTGCATGGAGTATTCCTGAGAAACATTTACTGTTTGGTGGAACCATTGAAAAAGAGGGACATTCACGCCCTTAGAAGTTACGCCGCGCGGCGAACTTGCCCCGATTGTCCCTGTTCCCACAGACTCACCACCGTTTGATAAACGGTCTCCACCTTCATTCCTGTCATGCACCGATGATGACCGAGCGGACAGTCTCGCTTCTGGCAGGGGCCGCAATCGACTTCTTTCTGGAGGTTAATTCCTTTGTCGTAGTAGGTATCGCTCCAGGCAATATGCGTCGGCCCGTATAGCGAAACCACGGGGACATTAAATGGCTGGGCGAAATGGCGAGGACCGGAGTCCGTCGTGATGAGGAGTTCACTCTCTCGGATCGCCGCTTTGGTCAGTCCCAGACTCAGTTTCTCACCAGCCAGCGTGATCACCTGGGGGTGATCGGCTTGCCGTACAATCTCACGCGCATTGTCGACTTCGGACGGACCACAGAGAACCAGAATCGTTTTGTTCTGCTCAACAGCCAGCTTGCGTGCCAGTTCTGCAAAATACTCCTTCGGCCAGTCTTTCGCCGCTCCAAATGCGCCGCCAGAATTAATGCAGATGGTCCCCTTGTTATGCAGAACCGATCCCTGCTTCCTCCAGAACATTTCAATCGCGTCTTCATCAGCGGAAGTGACGGCCAACTCAGTTTGACGAGTCAATTGCGTGCAGCCCAGGTGCTCTGCCAGACGCAGGTATTCATCGACAACTGGATTCGGTACTTTTCGGGATAGAGGTTGAAGTCGATCCGTCAGCAACCAGCCTCGGAGATCGCGACTGAAACCGACGCGTCGACTTGCACCAGACAACCAGGCCATCGCCGCAGTTCGCAGCGAATTAGGAAACAGCACAGCGATATCGATTTTTTCAGATCGCAATTCCTGCGACAGATTCCAGGCTTTTAACTCGGGGTTACGCGTGCGGGGCGAATACAACAAGGTCCGGTCGACCAGATCAAGTCCTTCCAGAACTTGCCCGACATAGGGCCGCATAATGCCGAAGATTTCGGCATCGAGATAATGTTCCCGAATCGCCCGGATAGCGGGCGTCGCCATCACAGCATCGCCGATCCAGTTTGGTAAAAAGAGAGCGATTTTCATCCTGCTTTTCGCTCCAATGGGTTGGGAGTAGTGACTGGGGGTTTGGTCGGCATTGTGAATGTAGTCGGTGCGACAGGTTCCGTCGGTGTCTGACGTAATCGCTCAACGATGTTCGTCGTCGACAGGCCCGCCACGATGGTCAGTGGTTTCACTTCACCGCCATACGCTTCAACGACTTCCTTGCCCACGATCTCGTCTTTGGAGTAGGTACCCCCTTTGACAAGCAGATCGGGCTGCAATTCTTTCAACAACTGATTGGGAGTGGCATCGTTGAAGATAATCACATAGTCAACTGATTCCAAACTGGCGAGCATTGTCGCGCGATCGTCCTGACTGAATAGTGGCCGGTCAGGGGCTTTGTCCAACATGCGAACGCTCTCATCGCTGTTGAGCGCCACAATCAGACAATCCCCTTCCTGCGAGGCTTGTTTCAGATAGGAAACATGACCCACATGCAACAGATCAAAACAACCATTCGTAAACACAATTTTTTGATCGAGCCGTCTTCGAGCATGTAGTTGCCGTTTGAGATCGACCAGCTCACAGATTTTGTCTTCATGGTGTCGTCGCGACGCGAGCAAATCACCCAGGATTTCGTTTCGGTGAACAAGAACCACACCGACCTGCTCCACTTGAAGACCACCCGCAACGTTGGACAGCTTGGACAAGTTTTCCGGGTCAATACCCGCTGCCATGCCAATGCCAATCATCGCGAGAACTGTATCGCCCGCCCCGGTGATGTCGCATACTTCTCGTTTTCGAGTTGGGTGATGCACGCCTTCCTCGCTGGCCCGAGCGAGGACGACGCCATCTCTATCGATGGTGATGTAAGCGTGATCCAGTTCCAAGTCCCGGCAGAGCTGTTGTCCTGCCCGGCTCGCGTCTTCAATCGAATCGATATCGAATCCAACAGCCCGGCCCGTCTCGGCCCGGTTGGGAGTGATGGCCGTCACTCCTTTATATAAATCCCAGTTTCCATGTGCCGGAGGATCGACGAGAACAGGAATTCCATGTTTTTTCGCTTCAGCGACAATCGCGCCGATCACTTGAGGAGTACAAACACCCTTCGCGTAGTCGGAGATCAAAATCGCAGCATGCTCGGAAATGAGGGGGAGTAATTTGGCAATTAAGCGTGCTCCATCCTCTTCACCCAGGGGTGTGCGGACTTCCCGGTCGACTCGCAGCATTTGATGGGGGTGACGATGCTGGGCTCGCCCCAGAAATCGTTCTTTAACGGTTGTGGGACGATCTTCTACCTCCAGTAGGCCATCGCAACAGACGCCCGCCCCTTCGAGTTGGACACGAAGATCCTTCGCATCGAAGTCAGCGCCCACGAGACCGGACATGGTGACTTCAGCCTCCAGCCCGCGCAGCAGGTTGGCCACATTCGCAGCACCACCCAACCGAGTCTCCCGCTTTTCTTCTGAAAGCAGTATGACGGGGGCTTCCTGACTGATCCGATCCGCTTCACCCCAGATGTACCGATCGAGAATAAGGTCCCCAAGAACCAGAATCCGAGGATTTCCCAGCCGCTCCACCGCATCAATGAGATAATAAGACACGTCGTCTGCAATCCTTTGCTGTACCAGGAATGGTCAAGAAAACCAGGTGCGCCCGGGTCACCGCGAACTTTTCCGCGAGTCAGCCTCTCAAAACCGAGGCCGTTCTCAATACCATCCTATTCAGAGATGAGAGATTGCGGGTCCGAAAACCGCCGTGGATTCGGGGCCCGCATTGTAGTTTTGACAATTTTGACATAAGTAGCCAATAAGGTCAATGGGATTCGGGTACTGTCACTGGCGAGTTGATTCGTCCGTTCTTATAATGTCCGCTCGCACGGGAACCCCTCGAAATCGAAGGTTTCTCCAGCCAGGTAGCGTTTGGCCTCAAGTTTCGAATTACGTTGATCGTCAGATTATTCGAAATTGGGTAAATTTGACATTGAGCGATTAAATAAACAGTACAAACCAAGAAATAAGGCAACGTCCTTCAGATTTTCCAACGTGAAAGACAGGTACCCAACGTGGCAAGAGAAAAAGTGATTCTGGCGTACAGTGGTGGACTCGATACTTCCGTCGCTGTGAAGTGGATCAACGAAAAATACGACATGGACGTGATCACCTACACCTGTGATCTCGGCCAGGGTCGCGAACTGGATACGATCAAAGAAAAAGCGATCAAAACCGGGGCCGTTGAAGCCATTATCGAAGACGTTCGTAATCTGTTCGTCGATTGCTTCGTCTGGCCAGCCTTGATGACGGGCACCATGTACGAAGGCAAATACCCCCTCGCCACCGCCCTTGGACGCCCCCTGATCGCACACCGAATGGTGGAATTCGCCAAGGAACATGGCGCCACCGCCGTCGCACACGGTTGCACGGGCAAAGGAAATGACCAGGTCCGATTCGACGTCGCTTTCAACACCCTCGCCCCCGACCTCAAAATCATCGCTCCAGTACGAGAATGGCGTTTCACCCGTACCCAAGAGATTGAGTACGCCCAGGAACACGGGATTGAAGTCGACGCAACAAAAGAGAACATCTTCAGCATCGACCAGAACCTCTGGGGCCGCTCTGTTGAAGCGGGTGTCCTCGAAAACCCCTGGAATGCTCCACCGGAAGCAGCCTACAACTGGACAGTCCCTCCCGAGGAAGCTCCAGACACTCCTCTCGAAATCGAAATTGAATTCGAGCAGGGACGCCCCATCGCTCTCGATGGCAAAGAGATGGACGGCGTCTCGATTATTGAACATCTGAATAAAGTGGGTGGCGAACATGGCGTCGGTCGAATTGACCACGTAGAAAACCGTCTCGTCGGTATCAAAAGCCGGGAGATTTACGAAGCTCCCGCCGCGATGATTCTCCATGAAGCTCACCGCGAACTCGAATTTCTGACATTAAGCCGTCAGGCCCAGCGGTTCAAAACCTACGTCGCTCAAACTTGTGCCGACATCATCTACGATGGCCTCTGGTACAGCCCATTCCATCAGGACCTGATGGGATTCGTCGAGAAAAACCAACGATTCGTCTCCGGACATACACGCATCAAGCTGTATAAAGGGAACTATGTTGTCACGGGCCGCAAAAGCCCGCACAGCCTGTACTCAGAGGAACTGGCGACTTACGAAGAGGGAGACTCCTTCCCCCACGAAGCAGCTGTCGCCTTCATCCGTATCCACGGAATGGCCCTCAAAACACAGGCTCAGCAACAACTCCTCAAAGGGGAACCCATCGTCCGACCGGCGCGCATCATGCCGACCAAAGACGCCAAGTAATATCGATACCGACAATAGGGAAACAATGCCGTTAAAAACGGGGGCCACCCTTCTGACAGTTGATTCGGTTCACCACGAAACCGCACACCCACCCGTGTGCGGTTTTCGTTTTCAACCTGTCTACTTTCGATCCTTGATTCTGGCAGGACACCGGCAAAAGGACTCCGACATAAGGACATAGTCATGATAAACGACGAAATCATGGCCGGACGAACCATTGCTATCGGTGACATTCACGGTTGCAGCACCGCCTTCGAGACGTTGCTCGACATGCTGCAGGTCACCAGTGAAGATACGATCGTTCTCCTGGGAGACATCGTCGACCGGGGTCCCGGCACAAAGCAAGTCATTGAAACAACAATTAATCTGAAAAGTCGCTGCAAACAGCTTATTTACATTCGCGGCAACCATGAAGAAATGCTGTTGGATGCACTGAAGGCTGGCCCACTCACATCGACATGGCTGTTCTACGGCGGACAGGAAGTTCTTGATTCTTACGAGATAGAGAGCGTCGAACAACTACCGGAATCACATGTCAATTTCATCGAGTCCTCACGCGATTACTGGGAAAACCAAACGGACATTTTTGTGCATGCCAATGTGCAACACGACCGCCCGCTGGACGAACAACATCCACAGGTTTTGCGATGGGAACGGTACACAGGAACGAAACCTCCCCATTTCTCCGGCAAGCGAGTGATTGTCGGACACACAGTCATGCCGCAGGGCATGCCCAAATTCAGTCCCGGTTGGTTGGCGATAGACACGGGTGCTTATGAAGGCAATCCACTTACCGCCTTCGACACGACAACTAAAACATTTTACCAGGCCGACGAATCTGGTAATCGCTATCCCACTTTTCCATTGGTTGAAGAACCGACCGAGAATCCATGACCAAAACTCCCCTTCCACGCATCGGATTAACTCTGGGCGACGTCGCTGGCATCGGCCCCGAAGTGACCGCCCGCGCGATTTGCGACGCCCAAGTCCGTGCGACTTGCCAACCGATTGTCATTGGGCACCCGCGAATACTGAACGAGGCCCTGGAACTTATCCGTCCGCATGTCGCTTCGGTACCCCCAGTCCAGGAAATCCATTCCCTGAAAGAGATCGATACCAACGACTCTCCCATCTACTGCTTCAATCCCGCAGGCGACGAAGTATTAGCAGCTCCGCGAAATCAATTTAATGCCGCCGCCGGGAAAGCCTCGTACGATTATCTTCTCGCCGCCATTCGCGGAGCACAAGCGGGAACGATTGACGGCATCACAACAGCTCCGCTGGCAAAAGCTTCGTTACATCTGGCCGGGATCAACTATCCTGGTCATACCGAAATTCTCGCGAAAGAATGTGGCGTCGACGAGTTTGCTATGATGCTATACCTACCGCCCGGTGAACAAGTGCGGGGAATTAACGGTCTCGCGGTCTCGCACGTTACCTTACATACTTCAATCAAAAGTGTGCCCGATTTGCTTTCGGTCGATTCCATCTATGGCAAGATCGGTCTCACCTATCGCTTCATGCAGGCCCAGGGAGTTGTGGATCCCCGAATTGCTGTCTGTGCCTTAAATCCTCATGGGGGCGAAGAAGGTCTGTTTGGTAATGAAGAAAGCGAGTTGATCGCCCCCGCCATCGAACGAGCCCGCGAAGAATTCGGAACTTCCGTCACAGGCCCCTTCCCCACGGATACGATGATGAAACGCGCCATCCGCGATGGTGAGTTTGACGGCGTCGTCGCGATGTATCATGATCAGGGCCACATTGCCATTAAACTGGTCGCCTTCGATACCGCAGTTAATGTCACCCTCGGTCTCCCCATCGTTCGCACCAGCCCCAGCCACGGCACCGCCTACGATATCGCCTGGCAAGGCACCGCCCGCGCCGACGGGATGATCACCGCAATCCAAGTCGCCGCCAACCTGGCAAAAATAAATTGATTTCTAATCGGGTGGCCCAGACAATCACGAAGTGTTGTCTGGGTTGCACAGCAACACTCAAGCTTTGATCACACATTAAATCCAAGACGCTCATTCGACCAACTCATACAAAATATTATTCAGCACCTAGTGTGCCTTTCGGCACCCAGACAACACTTCGAGGTTGTCTTGGCCACCCCTGAAATCAAGGAGTTCCCCTCTTGTCTGGTTCTTACACACGGTTGTTATTAATTCGTCACGGAGCGACGGCAGCGAACGAGCAGCGGCCTTATATTCTTCAAGGTAATGGCATCAATGGTCCGCTCAGCGAGAAGGGCGAAGCCCAGGCGAAGTCGGTCAGTGAGTTCCTGAGCCAGACGAAGATCGATGCCATCTACTGCAGCCCGCTTGTCCGGGCTCAACAGACGGCCACGGAGATTGCCCGTCCGCATGGGATCGCCCCGACCCCCATTGAAGGTATTCACGAAGTGAACGTCGGGCTCTGGGAAGGGCAAAGCTGGGAGGCGATAATGGAGTCGCACCCGGAAGAATACAAAACCTTCATTAACGCCTCTGGTGAGATTCCCTACCTCGGTGGCGAATCCTATCAGGACGTTCTTAACCGCAGCAAACCAGTGATTGAAGGGCTCGTAGAAAAACATCCCGGCGAAACCGTAGTCATCGTGGCTCACAATGTCGTCAACAGAGCCTATCTGGCCGACATCATGAACAAACCCATCAACGAAGCCAAAGCGATCCGCCAGGTGAATACCTGCGTAAATATCATCCGCTACCAGGAAAATGACCGCGAACTGGATACGTTGAATTCATATCTGCATTTGACTGAAGACTTGGTGCTGTGATTTGACCAACCGAGGTGGCCCAAACAATCTTAGCATCGGGTGAATCACTCCACGATTCCACTGATATCAAACAAATACAACTGCCGACCCTGGTCCTTATAAGGTGAATCGACCACGATCAATTTTCCGTCGGGGCTGTGGCGGGGGTGGGTGTCGCAGCGCCATTCACCGGTGTAAACCTTGGGCGACGGGACTTTGCCGATTTCGTGGGTTTTTCCAGTCGGAACATGATACAGGAAGATTGACTGTTCTCGATTCTTATCGGGATAGGTGTCGTTCAGGATCCAGTCGGTGTCCGGGAGATAGGTGCAGTGGCCGTCCCGTTTCATGACATCCTCACCAACCGGGGTAATGGCTCCGTCGTTGGCATCTTCAAACAGGTAGAACCGGCGTCCCAATGGTTCGTGATCGGACCAGGCGAGAATATGATTCGGATCGCGCCAGTCGAAGTGGGATGTCATACCGTTGTCGTCGATGATGCGAATATCAGTGCCGTCATCCTTCGCGGTGATCATCCGCGTTTTGCGGGAGCCATTCGGATAACGCCAACGATGCAGGAAGACGAATCGGGAACCGTCGGTGTTGTACAGCAGATGATTAAAGTAGTGCTTGATGCCAGGCTGCTGGTCAGGAATGGTTCCCATATTGGCGATCTGTTCGAGCGAAATAATCATCTTCGTTTCGCCACTATCGAGATCAATGTGGAAGATGCCTGTGTCTGAAGGAGCCAAGTCTTCTGCAAACGGATCCGGAAAGCCGGTGTACCCGTATCCAGGGCGGACATCGTTAATCCGCCGGAAATCTGCTGTGACGGCAGACTTGCCAGTGGGGCTGACCGTATAGATCGGTGAATCAATCGACTTCGTTTCGCCCGAGAAGACATCTTTAATGTGGCTGATGTAATTATTTTCTCCGCGAGCATTCCAGATCACTTTTGATTTCGAACCCGGAATCCATTGGAACATACACCCCTGCTGCCACCCCCAAGCCGTAGTTTTGCCGATTGGAATCCAGCGGTCATTATCTTCGAGATCGATCATACCGATTGTGATTTCATCTTCTGGTGTCGGCGAACGATGTTCAAAATCGACTTCCATACTCAGCAGGTAACGCTGTGTCGGATCGAATTCCAACTTGTCGTAGTAACCAAACCAGTGGTGCTTTGGTCCCTGAGTGACGACCCGCATCGGCACCTGCGATGCTAATTCTGCCTGAGCCAAGGACGGAAACATTTCCCCCAGGGAAGCAGCGGCAGCAGAACCAGCGATTATTTTCATGAAGTCTCGGCGAGAGCAGAAATCAAAATTCATCGATAGAAGCACCTTGAACTTACGTCAGCGGACGGGGCTTAATATTCGCCCGGCGAACCGCGAACGTTTCGTATTCGAAGTTATGGTAAGACTCCCCGATTTTTCCCTATCAGCCAGGGAAATACAACCGGACATGTCAAAATAGAGAATCCCACCGGCGAGTCGATCTCAATGTGGGCAACCTGCACAGTTCGGAAAAACTGGCTTCTACTCACTGATCTTGACGAAAACGACGTCTCCGCATACCGTCCGCCCTTTGCCAAATCTACATCGTGAGTCTGTTTATTACGAGTTCATCTGGCCCAAATCAGAGGATACAAAAAACGTGGCATGTAGCAGAACTACCTGGATCGCGGCTTTATCAAGTCTGCTCTGTTTGTTTACGCTGTCACTGTTTGCGCAGAATTCAACGACTCAGTCACCGCTCCGCGAATCCACCCGTTCCAATAGATCTCCTCAAGAGGAAGACTCCTCTTTTCAATCTGTCCTGCTGAGAGATGGTTCGGTCGTTCGGGGTAAAGTGCTACAGGCTCGTGGGCAGGTGCAGGTCAAGGTCGGACAGTCGATTCGCTCTTTTCCGGCCAACGATATCCGCATCATCGGGGATGATATCCACGATATCTATGATCGACTCAGCCATCAGGTTCCGGCCGATTCCTCTTCGGCGCGCATGTCTCTGGTCCACTGGTGCATGAAATATAACTTACGCTCAGAGTTGATCAAAGAACTCCGTCTTGTTCTGACGCTTGATCCGGGAAACAGCGACGCCAGAAGCCTACTGGAGGAATTTCTGGACGAACCTTCCCCAGACGATAGTATTATTATCGTCAACATTCCTACGAAGAGCGCGCATCTGAAGTTCAAGGGAAAACAACTGGAAACGCTCGCCGGTCTGCCTGCTCCCATGGCTCGCGAATTTACTCGGGGAGTCCAGCCGATCATTAAGAAGAAATGTGGTTCAGTCAGTTGCCACGGTGGTGAACAAAATCATGGATTTCAACTAAACGTCGACGTCAGTTCCAGCCACCACAGTCGCCGCTCGTCCGAAGACAATTTTCAATCGATCTTCAAACTTCTCGATCTCGAAAAGCCCGTTCAAAGCAAAGTATTCACTATCGGTCGCGCTCCTCACGCCGACCTGAGAGAACCTCTTTTCGGAACAGATCCTTCCAGCCTGGTACAGCTACAACGTATTTACGAATGGATCGTGGTCTCGAAACCCGAACTCGAAAAACTAAAACAGCAGTTTGACGAAGAAATTTCACCTGCACCTCCCAACAGTCCGGGCTTGCTAGCCAGTGGCGCCTTGGACGAAGCGGGAAGTGGTCAAGCCGACTCGATGGCCACTGAAATGCAGACAACTCAGCAACGAAATCGCATCCAACAGATTAACGCTGAAACCGTTCCCGGAAAAATACAGCAACAGGCTGATGCATTAAAAGATGATGGGTTCAATAAAGACTTGGTGAACGAGCTCATTAATAGCGTGCAGGCGGATAAGTTCGATCCCGCCGATTTCAATCGCCGTTTCAAAAAGTAGCAAGAACTTGCCGCAGAACAGAGAATTCTTCCACCCAGCCCCGAACCCAGGCGCCATTTCCGTATGCAGCAGCTAATTATTTTTCACGGTCATGTCCAGGGAGTCGGGTTCCGCTACACCACCCGCCAATTGGCCCGCCGATTTCCAGTCACCGGGTACGTTAAGAACCTGCCTGATGGGACCGTCGAACTCTTCATCGACGGTGACCAGGATGACTTGGAACAATTAGTTACTGCCATTCAGGGGCGTTTTGAGAGAAATTTCACCCGGACGGAAGTAACCAAACAGGATACAAAAGAGCACTACACTTCTTTTGATATCCGTCGTTGAGACTGATTACCGCCGAGTTTCCTACTTGCGTTCCAATGGTCTTAGTCTAGTTTCGGCCCTGCAAGGCTCTCTAACCGTTTCAGGCAGTCCATAGTCTCCGTGAACCCTCAAATCCCCCTTCAAATGTGAGGAACAGGGACTTTCTTTTGGTTCGGACGCTCGGTAGAGTAGCGGCTGATGAGAGGAAATTGGTGCCATTTTCTGCCATAATCATTGGTGGAAAATGTAGGGATCGCAAGATTCCTGAAAACCGCTCCAACGCTGAGTTCCAAATCAGCGTAAGTTCCACGGGGATGGTCTATTCGCTCTATTGCGTAAGGTAGATTCACTCTTCGCCTTTCCTTTCAGCTCTGCCAGCCTGGTTAAGTCGCTCTGATTTCATCCCGGAAAAATCATGTCTTCGTCACAGAATCCTCCCACATCTTCGTTATATTTTGTCGTTTGAAAGAATTCATCGATGGGTGCTGAACTCGCTCTGTTTGCCCAAAGTGGTCCTCCCACGCTCAGTCAAATCCTTTCTTCACCAGGCTGGATCTGGACCGGAATTACTTCGGTATTGGTGCTGGCCGTCTTTTTCGGCATGCAGTACTTCACCCAGATGGGCGTGATTGCTCGCGCGACGGCGAAGGAAGCGATTCGCCAACCGATTTTCATTCTACTGCTGCTGTTTGGTATTTTCTTTCTGGTGCTGGTCACCTTTTTGCCGTTCTTCTCTCTGGGTTCCGACCTGAAGATGATGAAGGACTGCGGTTTGATGCACATCCTCATCAGTTGCCTCCTCTTGGCCGTCTGGACTTCGAGTACCAGTATTGCCAACGAGATTGAGGGCAAAACAGCAATGACATTGCTTTCAAAACCAGTCAACAGACGTCAGTTCATCGTGGGAAAACTGATGGGCATCGTGAACGCCGTCTTTGCCCTCTGGTTGCCGTTATCAATTATGTTTCTGATGCTCGTATTTTACAAAACAATTTATGAGAGCCGCGAGTCGGGCGAGAGTATGGAATTGCGGATGCGGTTTCTGCTCACTTTCCAGATGGTGCCAGGTCTGATTTTGATTCTGCTTGAATCAATCGTGATGGCCTCAATCAGCGTGGCGATCTCAACCCGCCTGCCGATGTTTGTGAACATGGTCGTCTGCCTGGTCATTTTCATTCTCGGCCAGCTGACCCCCATTCTGGTTGAGCAAAGTGCCTTCAAAATTGAATTCGTCCAGTTTATCGCTCAATGGCTGGCAACGATTATTCCATCACTGGAAAGTTTTAACGTACAAACGGCCATCCAGCGCGACCGATTGGTCCCGCCGGAGTACCTGGGATGGATTGCCTTGTATTCATTCTTATACAGTTCCGTGGCGATGCTGTTTGCATTCATCCTGTTTGAAGACCGGGACCTTGCTTAAGAACATCGACATCAGCAGTTTGACTCAATCAGACGGATGAAGCCAAAAGAACTGCGCAACTCCGCTTGTTTTGAATTAGAATGAGAGACAGAAGTTATTTCGGACTTGTTTCGCCAACAGGGTCCGCATGACGTTCGAAATAGTCACTTCGCTAATTATTTCGGGAGCGGCGAAGTCGAATGGAATCCACAGATACAACGTTGTTCAGGAAGACCGCGTGTATCTTCATCGAGACTTATCAGGCCGGAAGTTGCTCTATTTGACTCATAATTGAGTTGATTCAATAATGAGCAAACACGACCCCAGCGGAGCTACATGACGTAGTTCGATTATCGCTATAAGTCGATTTCAGACAGGTTTTTCGTGTGGCAACAGTCGAAAAGGCCTCAGTAAAACGGCTTCTCGCCGGACGGCATTTCCTGAAAGGGCAGCGACGCTTCACCCTTATCTGGGCAGTGCTCGCCTCGTGTATTTTCTGTCTGGCATTGCTCACTCTCTTTCTACTGCTCGACCTGCTCCACACGCGCGGTTCTGTTCAGATCAATCCAGATCATGAAGCTGAGTTCAGGCAACTGCTTCCCAAATTCAACTCGAGGGTCAAAATAGATCTCCCTGTCGATCTTGCAAGAATGTTCAAGGCTGATGGTGACGGAGGAGAAGAAGTATCAGAATCTTCGACTGAAGATTCTGATACGAACGACAAAACAAAGTCCGAGTCGGAAGTTTCCAATCTCTCTGAAAAGTTCACTGAGAAGGATTCGAGTCATATACGGTTGCGTCTCGATTATTTCGAAAGAGGGATTCTCCCTTCCGTCTGGTGGCTGAGAAATACAGTCTGGGGTTATCCCGTAGCGAGTGCTTACGACCGAATCACTTGGTTAAACACCAACACGACAGCGTTGATCTTTTTGATTCTGACGCTCGTATTTCTCATGTTACTATTCAATCTGATGACCTCCCGAATCTGGAATGTTTCCGCGCAGATCGGAATGGAAGTCGCCCAGAAACTTCGGCGCGAATTATACCGTCAGGTCCTTCGGCTTGGCCCGGCCGACTTATGTGAGCAACAACAGCAACACGCCGTCGAACTATTCACTAAAGACACAGAAGAGGTGCGGACCTCTGTGGAATCGCTGGCTTACCGTTACGCCCGCGACACCGTCCTGTTAGTCACCTTAGTCCTGTTCGCCCTTACTCTGAACTGGTTACTCGCTCTCGAATGTCTGATTCCCCTGGGAGCCTGTTGGTACCTGATTCGTCAGGAATTGATCCGGTTCCGGGAATCTCGCGCACTTCTCGATGCTTCCGCCAACAAGACGCTCAACGTCCTCTCGCAAAGTTTCCGTAATACGCGGCTCGTCCGAGCCTATGGCATGGAAACATCAGAGCATGAAACTTTTTCCAGAAATCTGGACCGATTAAAAGAGCGACTCCTCAATGTGAACCGACGGGAACGCTGGTCTCGCTGGTTTTGCCGAATGCTGATTTTGTTCTGCGCATCCATTGTGCTGATCCTTGTCTGCATGAAGGTCTTGATTGACTCAAGCAATTTACCACTGGCCGCCGGCTTAAGCCTGTTAGTCACTTTTATTGCGCTGCATTGGCCTCTTAAGAACTTGGCGAAGATCCCTGTCGAGAAAAAAATCGCCGGGCATGCGGCCGATCGAATTTATCGTTATCTCGACAATGTCCCTCCTGTCAGCCAGGCGGTCGGTGCAAAATTCATGTCACCCCTCGCGAACTCGCTCGCTTTTGAATCAGTTCACTATCAAACCGAATCTGGACAGAAATTACTCAACGGACTTGATCTGACTGTGAAAGCGGGCGAAAAAATTGCCTTGGTTTCACTCAATCGCCTGGAATGCGTCGCGGCTGCCAATCTGATTTCGCGATTCATCGAACCTTCAGACGGTCGTCTCCTGATCGATGGCGAAGATATTTCCTGGGCGACTTTAGAGTCATTACGGGCCGAAATTGCTTACGTAGGTGGAAACGATCAATTCTTCACAGGCTCGGTGTTCGAAAACATACGCACGGGAAATAATTCCTTTTCCCATTCGGCAGTCATGGAAACGGCCAAGCAGGCCCGTGCACACAATTTCATCCTACGTCTTCCCAATGGATACGAGACGATCCTCGGCCCGAACGGTGAAACTCTGACCCCCGGACAACGGTTTCGATTGGGAATCGCTCGCGCCCTGCTTCGCAATCCGGCACTCCTAATACTGGCGGAACCGGCGGAGCCCTTGGATACTGACACGAAATCACGACTGGACGATGCCTACACGCAGATTATACAGGGACGGACCACAATATTTCTGCCCAATCGGCTCTCCACTGTTCGGCGGGTCGATCGCATTGCCTTGATACATGAAGGTAAGGTTGAGTCGATCGGAACTCACGCCGAACTCGTCAAGAAGTCTCCCATCTATCGCCATTGGGAGTACATGAATTTCAACGCATTTCGAACCAATGGTTCCGCTGATTGCGATTCCTGAGGAGCCTCCCTCATCACGTTGAGTTCTATGATTTATGCCTGACTCATCGAGCACAGACATTACAATGAAAATACAGCACAGGAGGTGACTACGGTGATTTATTCAGAGTTAGTTGACCGAGCATTGCGGTTAAGTGCCCGTGCCCATCGGGATCAGAACCGCAAAGCATCCGACCTGCCCTACCTCATGCACCCTGCGGCGGTCACGCTAATCTTGGCACAGGCTGGCTTCGAAGAAGAAGACAATATTCTCGCGGCCGCCCTCCTGCACGATGTTGTGGAGGATACGACCGTCACTTTGGAAGAACTGGAAAGCAAACATATCTTTCCCGCTGAAGTAATCGAACTTGTCGCGGAACTAAGCGAGCAGAAACAGGATGAAAAGGGAAACAAGATCCCCTGGAAGCCTCGCAAGGAACATCACCTTGAAGTCATCCGTCAATCAAGCGACGGCGCCTGCGCGATAGTGCTGGCTGACAAACTTCATAATCTGAAATCGACGTTATTCGACCTCGAACACGAAGGTCCCCAGGTCTGGGATCGATTCTATTCGTCTGAGGAAGAATTCCTGTGGTATCACCACGAAATGTTGAGTGCCGCCGATCGAGATGAAAAACGAATTCAACGGCTGATCCAGGAAAACAGGCACTTACTCAACGAATTGGCCCTCGCATCTGATGGACCGGAAGACAAATAGCCTCCATTCAGACTTCTCTGCGAAGGCGGCCACAGGGTTCATTTGCCCCCAGCGCAGAAAAAACGCATCCTCCGAAGAGGACGCGTTCGTCCGACACATGAATTGTTTCGCTGCCGTACCGCTTCTAGCGGATTGAATTCAGGCGGCTTGAATTTGCTGATAGTGATCCGGGTGATGTTCAACGGCATCGGTCGGAGTCTGATTGAAGAGAGCCAGCCCGCGAGTTCCCCAGGCACCCTCTTGATAATAGAAAACAGCGACGGCTGATTTACGAATCTTCATTCCCGCATGTTCATCCGATTCGCGGAAATTGGGCGTCAAAATGATTTCTAATGAGACTAACGCGTGAATACAGCCACTCATACGATCCCGGGCGAATTGGACTTCGCTTTTCCAGTCGCAGTCGACCTGCTTGAAATCGTGAGGGGTATTCTGAGTTATGGCCAGTTCTGAGAATCGCGCTTCCAGATGTTCTCTCTGGTACCCAAAACGCCTAACGACCATCTGCTCTTCCCGCAGGGACAGCATGGGAACGATTTCCGTTTTCAGCACCCGGTGTACAAAATAGATAGTCGCGGCTGCTGTGCAAGCCAACCAGATAGCGGTTTCCATCCTGAATGACTCCTGAGTGAGAGAGGTTTTGCGGAGATTTTCTCGTCAAACAGTTACAGACCGAAAATAAACGAATTACTAACACCCTCAAAGATGTTTCAAGGAAGTCATTCGTCCGTTGTTTTCCGAACTGATCGGAGAGAGAACTGATTGTCGAGACAAATCGAAAGATGTGTTCAGCTTAAGCACAGCAGCTGTGTTATTATTCTACGAGACTGAATTCAAAAAGGCGGAAAAGATTTGTAACAATTACATAAATATTTCAACATTTGTTAATGCAAATCTTACCCAAACCCCCATTTCTGCCTGCTGTACTAATACCTGAACAATTAGATAACTCAGTAACCCTATTTATCGGTACGATTGACTGTCGAATGCGCCCCAAACCGGGACGGATATAGTAGATAGGTGAACGTTTCCGGTGCTGGAATAGTGCCGGGATTCAGTTTCGAACTGGGATTCAAACCCCACAACGCCGGAAGACTTCCAATTTGACGGGACATCGGTGAAATGAACTTCCCGTGAAAACGGGAGAGCATTGGGATAGCAGATTTATTCAACGGGCTCAATGTTAATTTCGATAGCCCCCTGCTAAGCTTCGAGTCCAAAAACAAGTCATTTCTCCCCGCCCAATTCATGAACTGTGGGGCTCGTTCAATTTCAGTACAGGTGGAAAGCTATGGGACTTCTGGGAGCACACATGTCGATCGCCGGTGGCTACTACAAAGCCGCCAATGCTGCAGGCGAATTTGAGATGGAATGTGTCCAAATCTTCACTAAGAATAACAACCAGTGGAAAGCCAAAGAGTTAACGGACAAGGATGTCCATCTGTTTCGTGAGTCGATGGAAAAGCACCATTTATCGAATGCTTGCTCCCACTCAAGTTATCTGATCAACATGGCCAGCCCCAAGCCGGAACTGTGGCAAAAATCAGTGGATGCGTACGTTATCGAGTTGGAACGAGCCGAAAGACTGGGACTGGGGGGAGTGGTGATTCATCCGGGGAGTTATGTCGAATCGTCTCCCGAAGAAGGGCTGGATAAGATTGTCCGCGGAATCGACGAAGTTCTCGAACGGACAGACGGCGCCGCGGTCGAGATCTGGTTGGAAACCACGGCCGGACAAGGCTCAAATCTCGGTTATCAGTTCCCGGAATTGCAGTACCTCATCGATAATGCAGCCGATTCATCGCGGATTGGCATTTGCATCGATACCTGCCATATTCACGCTGCCGGATACAAAATCACGACCGAGGCAGACTTCAAAAAAACGATGCAAGAGTTCGACGAACTCATTGGGACAGACCGAATTCGGGCTTTTCACCTGAATGACAGCAAAAAAGAGTTCGGTAGCCGCAAGGACCGGCATGAACATATTGGCGAGGGGACGATTGGCGTCGAGGCGTTCCGGTTCCTGGTGAATGACAAAAGATTCGCCAAAATCCCGATGTATATGGAGACTCCTAAGGGAGAACGGGATGGCATGCAATTGGATGCTATGAATCTGCAAACGCTCCGGGATCTGATCAAGTCGCCGAAAAAGCCAAAATCGAGCTCGAAATAGTTCCTTTTTCAAACAGACGAAATGGTCTTCAGGTGTCAAACCCGTCTTGTCGCCAAAATCCTTCCGAGCTACGATAGCTGAACGCCTATAAACACCTTCCCTGAGATCAGTTAGCGGATACCAGCCTGACTGGAACCACGATTGATGGTCCTTGGGGAATTCATTCAGTTAAACCTCCAGTTTCTGGAACAAGGACGTTCCCATGTCTGTCATCGGTCTGATTCCTGCCCGCGAACGATCGACCCGGCTCCCTAATAAGTTGCTGCTGGACCAAACTGGCAAACCCCTGTTGCAATACACTTGGGAAGCCGCCTGCTCCGCCAACAAGCTGGATCGCGTGATCGTGGCCACTGACAGCCGCAAAATTGCGGATGTCGTCACCCGCTTCGGCGGTGAAGTCGCGATTACGGGCGAACATCCTTCGGGAACCGACCGAATTGCGGAAGTCGTGCGGAATCTGGGTTCTGAAGTCAGCATCGCAGTGAACATTCAGGGGGATGAACCCGACATCGACCCGAACCAGATCAATAGTCTGGTCGAAACGCTGGAACAGGCCCCAGGGGTTCAAATGTCTACCTTGGGGACACCCATTCGGGAAATGTCGGTTCTGAAAGACCCTTCTTGCACTAAAGTTGTCTGTGATGAACAGGGGCGGGCTTTATATTTCAGTCGTTCCATGATACCGTTTTGCCGTGACCATAATCCGGAGGAACTGCTCGATGATGAGTCCCCCTGGTTACTCCATTTGGGACTGTACGCGTACCGTCGCGACTTCCTGCTGCAGTTGACCGAACTCCCGCCTTCGCGCCTGGAGAAACTGGAAAAGCTGGAACAATTACGAGCACTCGAAACGGGTGCCCGTATTCAAGTTGCCGTTGTAGAGCATCGCTCGGTTGGAATCGACACCCCTGAAGACTATGCTCAGTTTGTAACTCGCAAAATACGAAGAGCTGCCTGATCTGCGATGGTTGTTCCTGGTCAAATTGGCGGCTCTCTGAGAAACAGCAACAGAGTCAGCCAACCTGCCTGTTGAGTACACGAGGAAACTCGAAGCCTCCGACGGGCAACTGCCTTTATTTGACCACCTGGAACAAACAGAACCTGAAACGAGATCAGAATAGCCGATGACTAAGTACATTTTCGTCACTGGAGGAGTAGTCAGTTCGCTGGGTAAGGGACTCACCTCGGCTTCAATCGGGCTTCTACTGGAGCGACGCGGCCTCAAAGTCCGCATGCAGAAACTCGACCCTTACTTGAATGTCGACCCCGGCACGATGAGCCCCTACCAACACGGGGAAGTCTACGTTCTCGATGATGGTTCCGAAACTGACCTCGACCTGGGCCACTACGAACGCTTTACCAATGCTTCTCTCACCCGCGAATCCAACTACACGACGGGGCAGATCTACCAGACGGTGATTCACAAAGAACGCCGTGGAGAATACCTGGGCCGAACTGTACAGGTCATCCCGCACATTACGGATGAGATCAAAAAGGCGATCTTGAACCTGTCCCATCCGGATGTTGACGTGGTGATCACGGAGCTGGGTGGCACGATCGGAGACATTGAAGGCTTGCCCTTCCTCGAAGGAATTCGTCAGATCCCCCTGGAAATTGGCAAAGACAATTGCCTCTTTATCCACCTGACGCTGGTCCCCTATCTGAAAGCAGCCAGAGAAGCGAAAACCAAGCCGACACAACATTCCGTTGGCCAACTCCGCGAGATCGGTATCCAACCCGATATTTTGATCGTCCGCACTGAGCGCCCTCTGGAACGAGAGCTTACCGATAAGATCGCGATGTTCTGTAACGTCGAAAAGCGTGCCGTGATCGTGGAAGTCGATACCGAATATTCGATTTATGAAGTCCCCATTGGGCTGGCCGAAGACAATATCGACAAGCTGATCGTCGAGAAGCTTTCTTTGACGCAGGCCGGTCCGCTGAACCTGGACGACTGGCAACATCTTATGCACCGGATTCGACATCCCGAGCAGGAAGTAACCATCGCCGTCGTCGGAAAATACATTGAGCATCGTGACGCTTACAAATCGATTTATGAATCACTCGACCACGCCGGCTTTTCACACAACACACGAGTGCTAATCAAACGAATTGAAGCAGAAGAACTGGAAAAGAAAGATGCCGAACTGTTACTGAGCGGTATCGATGGCCTATTAGTACCGGGCGGATTCGGTATGCGGGGTATCGAAGGCAAAATCAAAGCGATTCAGTTTGCTCGTGAGAACTCCATTCCGTTCTTCGGAATCTGTCTGGGAATGCAATGTGCCGTCATCGAATTCGCCCGGAACGTTCTCCATTTAGACGATGCCAACAGTACAGAGTTCGCCGGCGACTCGCCGCACCCCGTGATCTGTATGCTGGAAGATCAGAAAACGATCGTCAACAAGGGAGGTACCATGCGTCTGGGTGCTCAGCCTTGTGTCCTTCGTGAAGGTTCTCGCTCAGCAGAGGCGTATGGTTCGTCTGAGATCAGCGAACGACATCGACATCGTTACGAATTCAACCCGAACTATCGCACCGAATTTGAGCAGGCAGGCATGCTGGCTGCCGGCACCAGCCCGTCTGGTAATCTGGTCGAAATTGTTGAGATTCAGGATCACCCCTGGTTCGTGGCAGTCCAGTATCACCCCGAATTCAAATCGAAACCGGATAACTCGCACCCCCTGTTCCGCGGGTTTGTGGAATCTGCCCTCAGTCGTCATCAGGATCGTTCCGGACTGCCTGTTTAAGACATCGTTCCGAAACCCGGTTGAGAGGTCTTTCCAAAGCTGGAAAGGACCAGGGACAAAACCGCCCCACCGGAGGGTTTCAAAACTACTTCAAGTGTAACTTGCGTCGAAACCATGTCTGTTATCGCGTTTAAAAAGATCTGTGGCGTACTGACGGTTAACAAACCGGTCGAGATGACATCGCGACAGGCAGTGACCGAGGTCGAATGGCACACCCGACGACTGGCGCGCGAACATGGCCAGAAGATTCGCCGGGCGACCGTGAAGGTCGGGCACGCGGGCACACTTGACCCTCTGGCAACCGGCGTTCTGGTTGTCTGCGTCGGCAAAGCGACCCAACTGGTGCCCTGGATACAGGAACTTCCCAAGACTTACCGGGCAGAATTCACCTTGGGAATGCGTAGTAATTCTGATGACATTATGGGTGAGGTCGAGACAGTCGATAACCCACCACAGCCTTCCCGTTCAGAAATCGAAGCGGCTCTTTCCCGCTACCAGGGGACGATCGAACAAGTCCCGCCCCAATTCTCAGCCGTTCATGTCGACGGTAAGCGTGCTTATGCCTTGGCTCGTCGCGGTGAAGAAGTGAAACTCGATGCGCGACCTGTCGAGATTTACGACATTGAAATTCTGGACTACAACTGGCCCGAGTTGACTCTTAATGTCGTCTGTGGTTCCGGCACTTACATCCGTGCGATTGCCCGTGATCTGGGTAATGACCTGGGCTGTGGAGCGTTGATGCATGGTCTGGCTCGAACTGCCGTGGGACCATTCACTTTGGAAGACGCAATCGAAATCCCCCACATCAAAGAGCAAAACTGGCTCCCCGATCTGCAACCCGCTCGCGTGGCCGTGAAACACTTACCCACGTATGAGTGCAGCCCTTCCGAAGAGGACTGGTTGATCAACGGGAGAATTATCGAAGCCGTCGGCACAGGTGCCTGGAGGGAGGGAGATATTGAGATCCCCGTTGCGAACTCCGATGGCCGACTGGTTTGCATTGCGACGAAAAAACAAAAAACCGGGGAACAGCTCCAGCTGAAACCCCGGTTAGTATTTAAACCCACTCTTTATGCAGACTCGTTAGAGAAGACTACTCCCCTTCCTGAGAGCCAGTCGTCACTGTGATGTCCGAGTTTGAAGAAGTCGCGATTTCTCGTGGCAGCATTCGCTCCCGATAGATAACCAGAGCATCGACCGCGTGATACAGAGCACCGACGTCTGCCGGCTCGTTGCGGAATCGAATGAGGTCATTCGAGATGTTATCAACCGCTTTGCGGACCCAAGGTTCATTTATTTGCGACTGCGGCAAAGCCACCATCAGAAATTCCAGCATATGCCCGCTGGTTGCGATTCGTTTTTTGAACTCCTGGCTGTACTGCGGGCTACGGAAATAATCTGAAGAGAAAGATCCATCGCGGTTCTGAGTGCGACGTGCGATTTCGGTATACCGGAGGATTTTCTGGTTCGCTTCAATCCAGACACCTCGTAACTGGCCACCTTCTTGCAGGTAATTGTTGCGAGCGAGACTGAGTGCGAAAAGGTTGTGGCAACCTCCGCATGCGGCCCGTTCCACAACGACTTGATTCTGCATCTGGACCAGTCGTTCGATACTCCAATTCTCTCCGCGAGCGTTTTTCCATTCGGTGTCGGATTGCAGATAGTGAGTCAGAAACCACAGGGTCCAAGTCTGTCCCTCGTGATTGTTCACTTCCATCTGTGCGTTTTTGACGATGTCTTCCATCGTGATGGACCCGTCACCTGTTTTGAATTTATGATCCAATGGCAGGTCGGTCATCGTCATAATCGCCGGGAACTGATTAGGGTGCCCTTCGAACGCATAAGGAACAGTAAAGGGATGCGCTTTTCCGCCATGAGGAGATTTCTGAAACCAATGTTTCCCTTGAAAGACCGGACCATTGGAGATGAAATCAATCGCGTTAATTTTCGCGTCGGACTTCTGATCCTGATTCAATTCATACTTGTCGCGAAAAGCCAGAATTCCGTGCATGATCTGCCAGGGCGTGTGGAGATCCGCAGTGAGGAATCGCCGACGGGAAAGATCGATTGCTTGTTCGACTTTATTTAATAGAGGATCGGCATGTTCGATTTTCTCTGGTTCTTTTTCCTCTACAGCGGGTTCGACAGTCGGTTCAGAACCGACCCCTTCCTCTTCTGACAGAGGCTCTTTGGCGGGTGGTTCTGGTTCGACGGGAACTTTTTCGGCTGTAACCGTCTTTTCAGAAAGCTCCGACGGCGCAACGGTGACCCCTTCGCCTGCTTTCGCGGCGTCATTTGCGTTGATGATCCGAGGTGCCCGAAGTTCGACAGTTTGATCCTGAGCTGTCAGGAGTGATGCAGACGAAACGGTTATCGATGCTATGAGAGCAGTAGCCAATATATTTTGAAACGAGAAGAGAGACATCGTTGTCGTCAACTCCTGTGAGATCGCGGCTGAAGGCGTAGTGTTACAAGGTGTCGATTCATTTCGAGGCGAAAATACAGTTGAATCGGCGGAATGTCCGGGGAAACCCGGCGCAGTGTCCTAATCGTATTTGTGAGTCTGGTTGGCAGTAGCTCTTGAGATTCCGGGCAGGTGGGAAACAGTCACCAAAGCAAGCTTGCCGTAATGAATGTCTCTATCCGGAAGGAAGGATGACCCGTTTTAAGAAAAGAACCCAGCTGCATTTCATTGTCCGTTTTTTACAGACAATTGCACCTAAAAAAGGGATCAGTCCTTAAGTTTCCCTCAGCTTACCTATTCCTTTTTTTTTACCAGTGTTCCCAGTTGCAAAACGAATGAAGGTTTGATCCGAGATAAGTCTGGAATACAGGGTTTCGGTCACGGATCGGTAACGAGTTGGATTCTGGAAGATCAGACGATCTTAGGTCGAACCCCATGTAGCAAGAGGGCCGGTCGAAATTCGAAACGGTCCTCGTTCACACCCTACAAGAACATCCATCGGCAATCGTGACCGGACGACTCTATTCACTTTGGTCAACTTCAATCGGAGCCGTTCGACTTTTCGCTCACAGATGAACTTTTGACCGGCATTTCCAATGCTGCAGTCCACTATCGAACAAATGTAGAACTACGCTGCATTTTTGCAGAGTAGGTTAATGCACCGCGCGAAGGATTCTCCTGACTGCAGAATGCCCCGCAAACGCAAACAACCTTTCCCACCAATCTATCAATTTGACTATTCTAATTACCTCTATTTTGACTGCGAGAACCAACTCTCCATTTGAGACTGACCAAGGTTAAAACTTACAAATAGAATTCGACTGCTCGTCTAATTGTTAAGCAGACCTCTTTTTTCCGCTATTCCTCTCCTGAAAATTCCAATCCCAAAATGCCACGCCCTCCGCAGGAAGGAAGAGTTGTAAATGCGTTTTCAGTTTTCTTTTATTTAGATTACCCAGTTTGTAACCGGACAAGTGTTCGGGAACACCAGTCGACGGGTGAGGATTCAACAGGTGCCACTTGGAATACTGCAATCAATTGCACTTGAATACTGCAGTTATCTGCGATGAACGGCCTGATAAATCGAAACTTTGAAAATGTTTCGCAAAGACAACATGTTGCCTCAGGGCAACACTCGGAAATGGAAGTTTGAGGTGTTGGCGCAACAGATTATCCCTATCTACTCCTACCGGAAAGAATGGAACTCGGAGAGGAACATCGCAATTCGTCAGAGACCTACCGGGTTGAGCCGAATGAGCTGAAAAGCGTTCGTTTTTTGAAAACTCGCTTGTCCGTTCAAGAAACATCACCCATGGTGAAGGTGCGACCACGACATCAGTTTTTCATTGTAGAAACAAATCGGTGACTTCAACTTAACCTGTAATCCGGTTATTCCGATCGATGAGCAGATCCACAAATCAACACAGCGAGCTACCTGGAACCTGACCGTAGGCGACCAACTGAAAAAGTAAAAGAAGTGGAAAGTGGAAACGGAGATCCTGAGTGGAAGAAGTGGAAAACGCCCTCCAGTACTGGAGGACGTTTTTTGTTATTTGTTCCACTGCCCGACGGGCTTGGTATTTCTGTTACTCGCAGAATGGGCTTCAATTCCACATATTGAGTTCAAGAATTCCTCGTTTTTTAAAGAAATGACCATTTCACTCGGTAAATCTCTCAACGAGTGTACGAGAATAGGATGGAAACCTTTCTCTCGGTTTCAGCGGAACCGCCGTGAAAGTGCTGAATTATTGAATTCAAAGTGCAGAGTTGTAAGGTACTGCGATGACAGATGACCGACAATCTGAGCTGAACCAGAATGAAGAGCCCGGCTTTTCCGGTAGCTACGAAGCCTTTCTGGAAGCGTTCTCGCGAAATCGGGAACCGCTCTACCGGTATGTCTACGCTTTGGTCCCCCACCAGGCAGATGCCGAAGATGTTTTTCAGCGATGCAGCATTATCCTCTGGCGAAAGTTTTCGACCTACGATCCCGAACAGGGGTCGTTTCTCAACTGGGCCTGCGGAGTTGCCCATTATGAAGTACGAAACTTTTTGAGAACATCCAAACGAGATCGACATTACTTCAGTCCCGATCTCGTTGAGCAGCTGGCGACGAGTCAACAACCGAAAACGGGAGAACAGGCCCCACGGTTGGAAGCGCTTCGAGAATGCTTACAACAGCTGAAACAATCCGAACGTTTTCTGTTGGAACAGGCACATTATCATCAGCAATCTGCCAAGACACTCGCCGACGATGCGGGTAAGGGAATTCAAACGATCTATAACCAACTGACCATCATTCGCCGCAAACTATTCCAATGTGTCCAGGGCAAGCTCGCTGCGACGCAAGATGTGGAAGGAGGATTATCGTAATGAATCCTTCTCAACAGAGTCGCTTGCTCGATCTACTGGACAGTCAACTGCAGCAAAGACTGTCAAAGAACGAACACCAGGAACTGGAAACCTTATTACTGGATGATTCGGGTGCTCAGAAGTTGTATCACGATTACCTGGAACTGTCGCACAACCTGAACCAGCATTTTGACACGGAGCATGTCGACACGGAGCCTCTCACCAAGCCAGCGATGACAGCAGCAATTGTTGATGAGTATGCACGCAACAAACGATGGTTCTCTTCGTACATTGCCAGCGCGGTCGTCGTCTTGATTTTATTCTTCGCCGTACAATGGTATCTTGCTGCGCCCTGGTATCTCGCTGTGCCTCCCGTTAAACAGGCTCCAGTCTCGGTACCGATTACTCCCGTGATGGCGAGCAGTGAAGTCGCCTCATTCACTCAACTGGCAGACGCACGGTTCCTGGATCATTCCCTCTGGAAGATGGGAGATCCGATTAAAACGGATGACGAATTTACGCTTCGCTCAGGATTGGTCAAACTAAAAGCGACCGGCGGTGCCGAAGTCATTCTGGAAGGACCAGCGGTTTTCGAATGGAAGTCGCCTTTAGAACTGGTCCTGAAATATGGTCGCTGTTCCGTGCATGTCCCTGAAGCGGCAGACAAAATCGAAGTCCAAACCCCGACCTCGCGCGTCGTGGATCTGGGAACCAGCTTCGCCATTGACGTGACTGAGTCGGGCGAGTCGGAAGTTCAATTGATCGAAGGGATGGCCGATGTCTATCTCCCAGAGAAAAGATTCGATTCTCCCGAACGACTTACTGAAGGAGATGCACGCCAATACGGGCGGGAAGTCGATCGGAACTCAATCGCGATCCCCTTTGATGGCGAACGGTATCGTAGTCAACTTCCAGATCGAGTCGTGGCTTATCAGGCCCACGACACTGGAAATGGAATTGACGAACTGGAACGGGTGACGATCCAGCGTGGCGGTCGCTTATTTGATTACGATGTGAGCGAACTGACGAGCGTAAACCTAACGCATTTCAGCGGAGTTAAAAGTCCGAGTTATCTGACGGTTCCCCTCTCAGCTCCCAATGGTGGAGCAGCTTTGCTGACATCTGGCAATCGACATGCTCTCCTGGACAACGACTCGCTGCTGACCACCGGTGTGATTAACCTGAGTGGAGAGGCCTCTCCATTGCAGTCATCGCCTGTAATGAACGCGAGCGATTCCTCATCGAATACTGCTGGATTGGCGGTTCGATTCAGGCAGCCGGTGATTAATCATGCTGGTCCTGACATCGTTCTATTCGACCTACATGTACTCGTGCATTCCGAAGAGGGAGACGCCTTTCATGTTTCGCCACTGGAATGGCGGGATGGGCTCCATGCCATCATGATCAATAAATTTGACATTACGTTGTCATCCCCAGAAGCACAGTTGCTGGCTCCCTTTCGGCTTGTCAAACTGGATAAACAAGCTCACTCATTGAATGAACTGGAACAGACTCCTATTCAAGATTCCATTGAGCACATTGTTCGTGCCCGAATTCTGGCTGTGGGCATTGATCTTTCCGACCTTGGCTTCTCTGAGGGAGAACTGGTTGAGGGACTTTTCCTGCAAGACTTGATGGATGACGGTTCCTTCCTTGATCCGGTCTTCATCGGCGGTTTACCGGCGATTGATCCCTGATTTATTTCTACTTCCTTCCTCGTTTTAGCCTACTGTATTCTCTCACCTCACTTCCACCAGAAAATATCCCTATCAATATCATGCGATTCATTCAGCTATATCATCGCGAAAATATTCTGTCCGGTTTATTCGGTCTGGCACTGATTCTGTTAATCGGTTCTGTCGCCTCGAGTGCCGAGATCTCGGAAGCCGAGCGGGAGCAACATAAATTCTTCGAGACGAACATCCGACCGCTCCTGGCGAAGCATTGTTATGAATGCCATTCCGCTAATGAGCAAAAAGGGAATCTGCGATTGGATCACCCATCCTTTCTGAAATCAGGAGGAGACAGTGGCGAAGTAATCGTGGCGGGCAAACCGGACGAAAGCTTGCTCCTGGAGGCGGTTCGATACGAGAGTTTTGAAATGCCGCCAGAGCAGCCGATTAGCGACAAAGAAATTGCGTTACTTGAGACCTGGATTAAACAAGGCGCCTACTGGCCGGAAGAAGCTCCGCCCAGTGCCACAGCAGGCGAGATCACCGAGGAAGATAAAAACTGGTGGGCTTATCAACCAATTCAGAAACCAGACGTCCCGAATGCGGATACTTTTGAAAATGCGATTGATGCCTTCGTCGCCCAGAAATATTCAGAGCAGAAGCTTACCGCTGCCCCCCAGGCAGACAAAGCGACATTAATTCGTCGGCTCTACTTCGATGTCGTTGGATTGCCTCCGACACCGGAGGAAGTATCGGCGTTCGTGAACAGTGACGATCCCGCCGCCTATGAAAAACTGGTTGACCAGTTGCTAGCAAGTCCACAATACGGAGAGCACTGGGGACGACACTGGTTGGATGTTGTGCGTTACGCCGACTCGGACGGTTGGCGAAAAGATGATTACCGCCCCTCTGCCTGGCGATACCGCGACTACGTTATTAAGTCGTTCAACGACGACAAACCTTACGATCAATTCATCCGTGAGCAGTTGGCTGGCGATGAAATTGCTCCTGAAGATCCAGAAGCATTAGCCGCAACCGGTTTCCTTCGGTTGGGTATTTACGAATACAACCAGCGTGATGCTGTCACTCAGTGGCATAATATTGTCGACGAGATTACCGATGTGACCAGTGATGTCTTTCTGGCCACCGGACTCGCTTGTGCCCGTTGCCACAATCATAAATTCGACCCACTGTTGCAGGCAGACTATTACAACCTGCGGTCGTTCTTTGAACCACTGGTATGGCGAGACGACGTTCCCTTCGCCACTGGCGAAGAGGTTGCTGCATATGAAGTGAAACAGAAAGCATGGGAAGAAAAGACAGCCGACATCCGTAAAGCGCTCAAGGATATTCAGCAAGAGTATCTCGATATCAGAACAAATCAGGCAGTCAGCCTCTTTCCGCTCGACGTGCAGGCGGCTTGGAAGACACCCACTGCAGAACGGAACAGTTGGGAGCATCAACTGGCCTACATGGTGGATCGCCAGGCCGAAGACAAAAGGGCTTTGGCCAACTGGAATAACCTGAAAGGGGAGAAGAAAGAAAACTGGAAACGGCTTGATGCTGAACTTAAAAAGTTCGACAAAATGAAACCGCAGCCGCTCCCCTCACTCCCCACTGTCAGTGACGCACCGGGCGAAGTCAGCGAAACCAGAATTCCGGACAAATCCAATTCCGATACCTTTTCGCCTGCCTACCTGACAGTTCTGGGGGGTGAAGTTCCCGAAATTAAACCCACTGCGCAAAGACCGGAATCATCGGGACGTCGCACCGCACTCGCAAACTGGATTGCCGATCCGAGTAATCCAATCACCACGCGTGTGATGGTGAACCGAGTCTGGCAGTACCATTTCGGGCGGGGGATCGTCTCCTCACCTAATGATTTCGGGCAACTGGGTACTAAACCGTCGCACCCCGAACTATTGGACTGGCTCGCTTCAGAATTCATTGAGAATGGTTTACACCTGAAACCTCTTCATCGGATGATTCTGCTTTCAGACACGTATCAGCAATCGGCATTTCATCCCGAGGAAGATCAATACGACTTAATCGACCCGACCAACATCTACCTGTGGCGATCGCACATTCGCCGATTGTCGGCGGAAGAGATCCGTGACTCGATGCTGGCTGCGACAGGAGAACTTGATTTACAACAGGAAGGTGAAGGAATTAAAGGGGAACATAATCGTCGTTCGATATACTTCCGCGTTTTGCGAAACAGCCCTGTTCCATTTCTGCATACAATGGGTACACCGGACGGCATCAGAAGCGCCCCAACTCGATACATTGCGACGACGGCACCACAGGCGTTATTAATGCTGAATGGTGAGTTCACCTATGAACGTGCGCGTAAACTGGCTGAACGGTGGAAAGAAATTAGTGACCACACTGCCTTCATCGATCAAGTCTTTATCTCGCTCACAGGGCAAACTCCTACAGAGTCGCAACTACAGCAGGGATTGCAATATCTTTCCACTGGCGACGAAGCAGATCTCAATGCACGGCGGACCGACTTCTGTCATGTGTTACTCAACTCCAATCTGTTTCTGTACGTGGAATAGACAAAACTTCATTCCCTCCAATATCAATGTTTGAACCCATCCTGAAACCCGGTTTAGGCTTTATTCAAAGCTGTAAAACAAGAGCGAATTTGACTCATCAAAAGGATTCAGGATCACTTAATATTATGTCTGGACTGAGAACAATGACTTCATCACTATGTCAAAAGGCCGGAGTTCCTCACCACGAACAACTGAATTCCCGCCGTGATTTTCTCACGAAGGCCGGAATGGGGTTTGGGGCACTCGCTTACAGTGGATTGGTTCAAGGGGCAACTGCCCCGATTCCTACAGCCCATCATTTTGCTAGAGCGAAAAGCGTCATTTTCCTGTTCATGGAAGGGGGCCCCAGCCAGCTCGACACATTTGATTACAAACCATTACTAAACAAGCTGGCGGGCCAACCTCTGCCCGAGAGTTTTCAGGAACCCATTACGGCGATGGGTGAAAAAGGTTCTCCCCTGTTAGAGGCTCCCCGCACCTGGACACGTCACGGTGAAAGCGGTCTGTGGGTTTCTGAGTTATTACCAAACATCGCGCAGCACGTCGATGACCTGGCTGTGATCCGCTCCTGCTGGGGAAACGGAATTAACCATGCCGGCGGAATGATGCAGATGCATACGTGTACTCCGGTTGCCGGTCGACCCTCTCTCGGTGCCTGGGTGACTTATGGTCTCGGTTCTGACAACGAAAACCTGCCCGCCTATGTGGTGATGAAAGATGCGAACAAATCGCTGGCGAGTGGTGCCCGCAATTACGGTTCCGGATTCATGCCCGCCACCTATCAGGGAACATTGTTTCAAAATAAAGAAGGGGAACCCCTTGCGAACCTCTCCATTAGAGAAGGCGAGTCACCCGCAAGTCAGCGTGAAAAACTGGAACTGCTGCAACAGTTCAACCGCGAACACTATGCTGAACGGACTCAGCAATCCGAACTCGACGCTCGCATTCGAAGTTATGAGCTGGCGTTCAAAATGCAATCTTCCGCACCCGAAGCAGTCGCCTTAGAAGAAGAGACTGCGGAAACGTTGGAGTTGTATGGAATCAATAACAAGGAATCCTCCACTTACGGAAAACAGTGTCTCCTGGCCCGGAGACTGGTGGAACGGGGAGTTCGTTTTATCCAGATGTATCATGGAACGGGCAGCCGCTGGGATTCGCACTCCAAAATCGAAACGAATCATCCCAAACTGTGCCGTGAGATGGACCAACCCGTGGCAGGTTTGCTGACTGACCTCAAACAACGAGGACTTCTCGATGATACCCTCGTCATCTGGGGAGGAGAATTCGGCCGTACGCCGATGAGCGAACAGGGCAATGGACGGGACCACAATCCGACCGGCTTCACTATGTGGATGGCGGGAGGTGGAGTTCAAGGGGGACAAACCATCGGTGCCACTGATGATCTTGGACTGTACGCTGTGGAAGACAAAATGCATGTCAGCGACCTGCACTCCTCCATTCTGCACCTGCTCGGTCTCGATAACATGGAATTGACATTCGACTATCAGGGACGACCTGAACGTCCGACTATTAACGAAGGCCGATTTAATCGCAAATTGATCGGCGGCTGACGGAAAATGTCGATTCCCGAGGCATGAAAAGCAATGAAATGCCAGTTCTACTGACTAAGAACGCCCCCCCTATGCGTTAAAGCAGTAGCGTACTCCCTAACCGACAGACTTCACGAAGTTCGCCGGACTGGGGAGGGTTGCTTAAAAAAGAGGTCGCGCGACGAGTTTTTGTTGCCCGCGCCGAAAGGGATGCGATATGATAAGTTAGGTAAACTTACAAAATTTCGCATCAACACCTGACGCGGCCCGGATTGATTGGAATCGCGATCTCCCAGACTCCGCTAAGGTAAAGCCCGTTGCAGAATCGAATTGCCCCAATGGCAATTTCTGTCCGAGGCGTTGTTTCACTCCTTGCAGATGTACCAAAGTTACACATTAAGGACCTGATTTCATGTCAAAACTATCTGGTCACTGGACTTTCTCGCTGGTCGCTCTTTTTGCCGCCACATCGATGGTTGTCGCGGGCACAGAAGCATTTGCCGCAGGAAAGAACAAACTCGACATCGTTAAGAATTCGGAATACGACCCGAACGCGGAACAGGTTGAACTGTTTAATGCCATGGAAGATGGCAAAGTCGAAAGCAAGTTGGTTCTTAAAGACTCCAAAGGGGGCCGGCTGCTGGTGACGAATAACACCCAGCAACCACTAAGCGTTTCCATGCCCAAAGCAATGGTGGGAGTTCAAGTTCTTAAGCAGCTCGGTGGCCTTGGAGGCCAGTCAGGCGGCCAAGGTGGCTTCGGCAGTGGAGGTCAGGCTCAGTCTACTGGCGGTGGGATCAACGGAGGCACTGGTGGAAACACAGGTGGCTTGGGAGGTAATAGTGGTGGCTCACTCTTTTCGATCCCCGCGTCCAAAACACTCTCTCTGGATTTCAACAGCGTCTGTCTGGAACATGGTAAAGCAGAACCTGCTTCTCGCATGGAATACACAGTCGCTCCGGTAGCAACTTTTTCTGAAGATCCGGTCCTGGAACGCTTGTTGGTGAATGTCGCCGAACAGCGAATTGATAATCACGTCGCACAAGCCGCAGCATGGCACCTGGCCAGCGAAATGAGTTGGGGAGACCTGGCTGCAAAATCTGTGAAACATCTCGGTGGATTGCCAGCAACGAGTTACTTCTCTCGTGCTCAGCTGTCGAAAGCGCAGCAGGCTGTCAGTGTCTTGACCTTCCGTGTCCAACAGGAAGCCGAAGAGAATAAGAACAATAGCGAATCCGAAGAAGTATCCGAGACACCTGAACCGGCACCGGCTGATCGAGTTTCTCTTGCACGTTAATGAAACAGATTCGGACTAGCTCTACCAGCTGGACTGAGATCCACAGTTAAAGATAAGCATGGCCGCCGTGATCGTTCATCTCGATCACGGCGGCCAGTTTTGTATAGGGGGCTCCCTGTGGCGGATTCATTTCATCTCTCCGGCGATTCCTCCCTCCCTGCTCTGCCCGCTGCCGCTCGGATTGTGCTTCTCCCTGCCGCCGGACGAAGCCAGCGAATGGGCGATCACAAGCTCTCGCTCCTACTGGGTGGCAATACACTCTTGGGAGAAGTACTCGCTAATTATCTGGCGGCACAAGTCGACCTCATTGTGATTGTACGTCGTCCCGATGACGAGAAGATTCCCTCATTACTTCCTCCCTCCGATCGCGTCGTTCTCGTCACGCCAGAATCGGCACCGGAAGAGATGAAGACCAGCTTGACCTATGCTCTAGCCGCCATCAGACAATTGGCTATGGAGACATCGCAGCATCGATATCTTCTCAGTCCACCCGACATGCCCTTCCTGCGGCCTTCCCTCATTGAACTTTTACTGGCGGAATCGGGCTCTCATAGTGACGTTCTGATCCCCACTTTTGCAGGACGCCGGGGGCATCCGGTGATTTTCTCTGATCGAATTGCCCGCCTGATGGATGCGATACCACCGAACGAAGGGTTGAACTCTCTCTGGAAACGAGAAGACGTTCAAATACGCGAAATCCCGGTCGATAACGACGAAATCTTATTCGATGTCGATACGCCGCAGAATTATGCAGAAGCACTGATTCGGTGCGGAAAATAGCTTTTTCGGGAAAATATGGAAGCTGGGTTGGGACTTTAGCCTATTTTGTAAAAATTTCCCTTTACACAAAATTTTGTTTAGATTATTTCCTCTTCTCACGCTGGAAACGCGTTCTGCCGTACCCGTTTTCTGTTCGTGAACCTCTCTTCCCCCCAATGAACCCAGCTCCCGAATGGAAATCAATTTCGGGAAGGTAGACCTGTTTTTTTCTGCTTTCTCTTTTGATGAAACATTCGGTTTTGCGAGACTCTCGCACTTATACGGCCTGTCTTCTGAAAGGACTCAAACAAATGAAAAAAATTCTCTCATTGCTGATGGTTCTTCCACTGGTCTGGACTTTGACCGGTTGCTGCTGCCTGGGTGGCGGTAGTAGCGGTTGCAACTCCTGTGGAACGAGCAGCTATTACGGACCAACCTCTTACTCTGGTGGTGGATGCTCTACGGGCAACTGTGGAGTGACTCAAACTTACCCCAGTGGAGCTATGAGCTATCCACAAGGAGCCATGATGGCTCCCATGGGTGCTCCAGCAACGGCTGCGTATCCAACGCAGACTTACGCGACAGCATCTGCACCTCTGGAATCTCTGCCGACTTACTAGTCGGTGGTTGAGTCCTGATGGAAAAACATTCGTTGGTTGACGTCGTGAATACCTTGTCAAACAGGTTGAACATGGTATTCCTTCCGTTCCATTTTAGTTCGAGCATTTTCAATAATGCTCGTGGAACGAATTGGTATTGATGCCATACGAGTAATAAATATGATGTCTTCAATGGACGGGCTGAGTCTTTTGGGGAGACAACTGCGTATATCTCCGAGTTGAGCACCGTTTTTGAGTGCTCAAAAGCTTCACGTTCACAGGATGGAACGTGAAGCTTTTTTTATTGATACCGCACACCAGAATGACTGATCGAGAACCATCAGGTTCACGAAAACTCCGAGTGCGACTAATCCACAGGCATCCTACCTTAGCCAACCTCCGTACAAGTTATTGACACCCTGAGAATTGATTTTAAGAGGAACTCTCCATGAGTCAGCGTATCTTAAGTATTTCCGGTTTACGTGGAGTTGTCGGTGATGGTCTCGACCCGGAATACATTGTTCAGTTCGCTGCAGCTCTGGGCACGATGATCGATGGTGGAAAAGTAATCCTCTCGCGAGACGGGCGATCCACGGGCCTCTGGATTCGCGATGCGGTCGTGTCGGCACTGCAGGCGACAGGCTGCGACGTCATCGATGCTGGAATCGCTTCAACACCTACTTGCGGTGTTCTCGTAAAACATTACCACGCCCAGGCGGGGTTACAGGTTACGGCTAGCCACAATCCAGTGCAATGGAATGGTTTAAAACCTTTCTCACCCGAGGGATCGGTATTCGATCAAGAAACAGGAGATCGCTTTCTCAAATTACTCAACGGACGAGAATTCAATTACCGTAGTTGGTCGGAGATGGGCCATGTGGAAATGCTGCAAGATTCCTGGAGATCGCATTTCGACAAAATTCTCTCGTTGATCGACATCGAGTCGATCCGGTCACGAAAGTTTAAAGTTGTCCTCGACTGCAACCATGGTGCGGGCGCTGTGCTTGGTCCATTGCTGTTAAATGAACTTGGCTGCGAAGTCAGCCTGATCGGAGGAACTCCCGACGGGCAATTTGAACATACACCAGAGCCCACTGAAGAAAATTGCCGTTCAGTCGGCGAAGCTATTGTTGCTGCAGGGGCAGATATTGGATTCGTCCAGGATCCAGATGCGGACCGACTGGCGATCATCGACGAGAAGGGCACATATATTGGCGAAGAATTAACCTTGGCTCTGTGTGTCGACCATGTTCTTCCCCAGCGACCAGGACCCGTCGTCGTTAATGGTTCCACCAGTCGGGTGACGGCGGATATCGCTGAGAAGCATGGCTGCGATTTTTCTCGATCCTATGTAGGAGAAGCGAATGTCGTCGCTCATATGCGAGAAGTGCAGGCAGTTATTGGAGGGGAAGGCAATGGAGGATTAATCGATCCCAAAATCGGTTGGGTCCGGGATAGCTTTCTGGCAATGGCTTATGTGCTGGAGCATCTTTCGGAACGGACACTCTCACTTTCAGAATGGGTGGCCAGCCTGCCGTGCTATGCGATAATCAAGGACAAAATCGAATGCGCGCCGGAAGCAGTCCCGGTTGCGGCAGCGGCGCTCAAGAAAGCTTTTCCCGATGCTCAAGTTTCAGAAGGAGACGGACTCCGACTGGATTGGGAGAAAAGCTGGGTCCAGGTACGAGCCAGCAACACGGAACCGATCATGCGTATCATCGCAGAAGCGCCGGAAGCAACCGCCGCTCAAGATCTGATTCGGCGTTCAAAATCCGCGATCATGGCAGCGTTTGGATAAACTGCTATGTCCCACCAAGTGCGCTAAGCAGAGTCGACCTGCTTGCCAATGGCAGCCGCCCGCGAATTCACACATCGTTGCGAAGACTGCTCAATTTTCGCTGCAGCAACTCAGCGACATAAGTTGCGTCTTGTCGCTTTGCCATCCAAATAAAGAATTCTTTTTTCGGAGTCGACAAAGTCGCTACACAATTGTGGTCCGTATTTTCGACGTCATTAATCCGCACGCGTTCTTCTCGCTCAACAGCTAGACGAACCTCGATTCCAATGATTTCGGAGGTAGGAACCGACGACGTTACGCGACAGGGGCCAAACAAGGATGTCTGTCGAAGTTGCAACTCGGTCAGTTCCACAATGTTCATTCCCCGAATCACCCATACGGCCATGAGTAGGCACACACTAGCGGGGACAACGTAGTAGGGCCACCACCAGTTAAATTCGAATCCCAGGAAGACAGGTATCATTCCCAGCGTGATTCCTAGGATCATGCCCCCCGCCTTGGCGCCGCCGGTAGCTGCCGTCGGAAGTTGAATCCGTAAGCCGTTGGGTTGCATTTCCTCAACTGTCACTGTTGTGGGGGTTGCTCTTTCGAGAATATTCGAACGTAGCGCTAACTGCTCAGAATACGCAGGATCAGATTCCGCTCCCAAGAACTCATTAATCTTATCGACAATCCAGTTCTGATCGCTTTTTATAAGAGAATCGCCGAAACTTACTACGCCCTCAACGCCCTGAACTTCGACACGATAATCTGGGCCTTCATCGATAGCGACAAGATCGGCTCGCGAATTGACATTCAGAGTCAATTGTTTTGTTCGGACCCAGCCGAACAGATTGCTTCTGACGACTGCGCGTTCTGATTCCAGGAAAATGATGACGGTTTCGAAGCACTTTTTGAACCAGTATCCGAGCAGGCACAATCCAGTGATCAGCATTACACCCATCGCTATGACGAAAGGCCACACCTGCCAGATCCCAGCAATCGTAACGCATAAGAAGATTATCAGGCCGAGCCATTTCAAGGAAAGTTCCAGCAAAAACAAGCTACGAAGTCCGGCACCTGGAAGCCGAAACAGAATGGTAGTCTCATCCGGCTGCGTAAAGACTATGCGCGATCTGTCGGGAGGTGTTGCCGCTGGTGAGTCGCTTGAGGTCGTCATGTCGTTTTTCGGACATTTCCGAGATGGATTCTATCTCGTCCTCATCGGAGGACGATTAAGCCAATGATACACTGACGGTGTCTCATCCTCCACAAGTTTCCTTCTTTCACACCGGTTTCGACTCGATTTGCAATGGCCTCAACGCCCATTTCGCGATCACTGTGCGGACCGTCAGCGCATTTGTTGATGATTTCCTGAGTTATCCAACAGAACAGAACATAATCCTTATACGAGAAGTGGTCGTGTCTGCAGATAATTAATTTCTTCATAGAGCACGTCGTTCGCCGGAAGACGAATCGCGTAACAGTACCCGCTATTTTCGCACGCATTCCCGTGCCAGCTGGCGAGCAATTTTCTGCGCATGTTTGATCGTGAATGCGCGAGATTCGATTTGCTCTTCCGTGTAGTACTTCCCGGAATCACTTGTCGGTAACCCGGCAAGTGCCAACGTCAGAGGCATCAGGTCGAGAAATTCTTTATAACGGCGTTGTTGCTCTTGAGCATCGGTAGACATGCTGTCGAACCTTGTTTATTGGAGAAAGAGAAGCGGAAAGCTCCATCGCAATGATCAGCCGATCGCCTTCACGATTAAACATCTCTTCAATTGACGTCAGAGAGCACAACCATCAGGCGATACAAACTACACCCGCTATGCTAACAAATTCCGTTAAGAATGGAACAGTCAACTTGGTAGGAAGCCGCTTCTCGATTCTGTCATTCCCGGCACAATCGCATTCATGAGATTCACCGGCGAGAAATGCCCAACTCCTCCAGTTTTTTGTTGTAATCGTCGCGAACTTTCTTATGTCCCGTCAACAGATAAACATCTCCGGCGTACTGCCGAACGACAGGGAAACATTCATTGTTCGCATGAGGGCGACAGCAGGCGTACTCAACTCGTACTTCCATCCGACGTCGTAAATAGTATCCGAGAAACAGCCCCGCAAAGAGACCGATGAACGGGGACAACAGAATGTAGGTCAGATTCAAAGTGAGTAAGCTGATAAAAACACAAATAAACAGACTGATCACAATCCCAATCATCGGTCGTGCGTAGTCTTCGACCTTGGCAAAATAAGTCTCCCGTTCCAACTCAGTGGTCGTCCCACATTCGATGCAACGCATCGGAAGCTTCACATTCCATTTTTCTTCCCTGAGGAAATTAAGATCCGAGCCAGCTTCTCTCGAAATTCGAATTTCGCGTGTATAAATATCACGTTTCGGAACATGTTTAAAAAGATCTAACAGAAAGTGCGCGAATCTCTGTCGATGATCCAGATAATAGCTGACGACATGTTTCACATGGGAAAGGACCACGTAAAACAAACCAAAACAGAAGAAAACGACCGACGAAAGGCCGCCAATTACGTCGTGAGTATGCGCTTCCAGTTCTTCTGCCGCATCCGGACCATTGCGAGTAAAGAGCGTTCGCAATCCGCTGGCCATCCTGGCCCCTTTTTGCTGAACGGATAGGTCCTCGTGAGTTCGTTGAGCTGGTTCCCGTCGAACTTTGGGGCGCAAAGAGGAGGATCTGTTTGATTCTTCCCGGTCTGTTTTATCCTTTTGCTTACGGCGCCGTGATCTCGAACCGGGGGAACCGGCGCGAGGAGGCAACTTTTCCAGCGATTCTCGATCTTCGTCTAGCATACGGTTCTTACTCTCGGCTTTTCTTACTCTGGGCTTTGCCTGAAGAATGGGTGAGGAACTCAGTTATTTCAGCGGCGGATTTTCCGGGTTCATTTGAAGACAGGGATGCTTCTCTCTCCCCAAATGATATAATGGCCCTCAGGTGGCATGTTTTGCTTAACTGTATTTTATACGACTTTCCGGGCGAGTGTAGTCGCTTATCGCCCGGCATCGTCCAATTCGTAAATTAAACACCTTTATCCTTAAACTATTGGTTATCAATGGTTTCGATATGGTCGCATTTTCATACAGGAGTCTGCAGGTTTGTCTGACATGATGAGATTTACACGTCTGATTCTCAAACGCACAGGTCTGGCCATTACCTTTCTATTGGTATGCCCCCTGATCGCTTTGGCCTGCAAATACTCAGTCCGCGACGTCGGTTTCGTTGCTTTGGATCAGAACGATTACGAACTACGACTGGTCGTCTCCACAGAGACTTCCCAGGAAACAATCGATCAGTGGCAATCCGACTTGGCACCGCTCTTGCGCGATACAAACATTAAGCTCAGTATCGTTTCCACGGATTCCGAACAACTCTCCCCGCAGCAATCTGAAAGTAATCCCGAACAGCAACAGGGAGCAGCCTGGTTTATCGACACTTTTCCCGTCGACCAAGCAAGTGAAGCGAAAGCCCGTGAACTTTCCCTGCAGCAGATTGATCTAAGTGATATGGCGACGGTCACTCCGTTTCTCTGGCACCTGGCCGATTCGGACTTGCGAAGCCAGGTCATAGCCGAAGGGCTGAAAGCCCACAGCGTACTGGTTATTGTCGAAGGAAAAGACAAATCGCAGAATGAACAGGCCCTCAAGATCGCCGAAGCTGCTCGTGCCCAAGTCAAAGAAGAACTCCCCGACTTACCGAAGCCGGTCGATTTCCCTCCCAAGGTAATCACTCTGTCGTTGGAGGAACGTGAAGACGAACGCCTGTTACTCTGGTCATGGAACATTGACCCGAACAATCTCGATCAAACCTATCTCGTACCCCTGTTTGGTCGGGGACGTTTACTGGGGGAACCTTTGCCGATACCGGGAACATCGCTGACTGAACTCTCCACGATTCTCAGCTATGTAGGTCAGGACTGTGAATGCGAACTGGATCGTTCCTGGATGCAGGGAAAAATGTTCCCCCATCGCTGGGACGAACATATGCAGGCCGAAGCAGCCAAGGCTCTTGATTTTGATCCGGGAAGCCCGCTCGTCAAATCAGAAATCACTCGTATACTCGCACGAGGACCCAACGGTCGTCGAAATCTCCAAGTAGGTGAAGAACCGGAAGGAGACTTGATCAACCTGAACCAGCCCGCCATGGAAAATGTCTCGGCGGATGAGGCCAATGATATTCTTCGTGAACTCAATATCCTCACTGAGGAAGACCCCACGACCAAAGTGGACGTTGCCAAACAAGAAGAACAGGCCGAGGCCACTCTCTCTGCTCCCCCCGATGACGTCGTCGGGGTAACAAGCCCTACTGAGGAATCGGAAACGAAGACAGCCGCGTCACCAGCAGGACACGAAGATCAATCTAAGGATAAGACACCTGATTTGAGTGAAGCCATTCCAGAATCCTATCGGATGCCTCTGGAAATCGGTGCGATTGTCGCCATCATCCTGGTAATGCTGATGCTGTTTCGTGGTCGCCGTCTGCAGAAAGACTAAACCGCTTTAATTCTGTTTAATTTGAGCGTAACTTAGATCAACATCATGCTCCCAGCTTTCCAACGCTTCCTGAAGTTTTCGAACCCGCTGCGGTTCTAATTTCTGTAGGTTGTGCGATTCGGAAGGATCAGTCTCCAGATTGTACAGTTCCAAGGTCTTGTCTCGATTCCGAATGAGCTTCCAGATGTTTGAACGAACTGCCGCTGTAGAACCGATGCGCCAGTAGAGATATTCACGTTCTGGCAATTCCTCTCCTTTGATTAGTAGCGGTCCCAAGTCGATGCCGTCGAACGCATCTGTTTCAGGATTGGCCTCGATTCCGGCAAGCTTCAACAGAGTGGGAACGAGATCCATGGTCATCGTCGTTTCTCCTGATGTCGTGCCAGCCGCGATTTTCCCCGGCCAGCAGGCAATCGTCGGGACTCGGTGTCCCCCTTCATATACTTGAGTTTTCTGACCGCGATATACACCGTTATCTGAAATCTGGCCTTCGTGCAGGCCGCTATATTGCCGGTATCCTCCATTATCGGATGTGAAGATCACCAGTGTGTTCCGGTCAATGCCCGCCTGTTTAATCGCATCCATAATTTTACGGGTGCTGTCATCAAGCGACTCGACCATCGCCCTTACTACTGGACTGACATCTTCATCCTCACCCCGCGGACCGAGTTTGGATAGATCGTTATAGTCTATGCCTTCTTTTCGATAGGCTTTATCTTGGGGACCCATCCAGGGAAAGTGAATCGCCGAGTGAGAGACGTATAACAGGAATGGACTTTTCGAATGGGCACGAATGTATTCAACGGAGTCTTTCGTGATTTCATTCGTATTGTAGTTCTCGTGCCGAACGACCTCTTCATTGTGATACCAATCGTACTTACCATCCCGATCGATGTGTGACTTGTAATCGGTGGCACTCGTCAAATGCCCTTTGAAGAGATCAAAGCCGTGATGCACTGGGTTACTCTCGGCAAGATCACCCACATGCCATTTACCCATAATGGCGGTTTGATAACCGGCCTTTTGCAATCGTTCGGCGAAGGTCACGGAAGCTTGCGGAATCCCGGCGACACCTATCGGTAGAGCGGACTCGATACCGACGCGTTGCTGATACTGACCTGTTAACAGTGCAGCTCGAGTCGGGCTACACATCGGTCCGTTCGCGTGGAAGTCCGTGAACTTCATCCCTTCCCGAGCTAATTGATCAATAGCCGGAGTCTGATTTTGTTCACTCCCATAACATCCAATATCAGCGTAACCAAGATCATCGGCCAGAATGATCAAAATATTCGGACGGTCGTCCTCCGCAGCGGACAGTGAAGCAAAACAATAGAACAGCGCGAGAACGGAGAGAATATATTTCATGAGAAAGCCCGTTTGGTTCGACAGAGTTATTCCACAGGAGCTGGTTTCGCTTTGAGATGTTGATCGAAGAATTCGTACATTTGCACTTTGGATTTCTGTTTGTGCTCCTGGTCGAATCCATGTTTTTGAGTTGGATAAACAACCAGAGTATGTGAAGCACCCGCGTCGTTCATTTTTTGATCGAGTAAACGAGCCTGTGCAATGGGAACTAAGCGGTCTAGTTCCCCCTGAAATGTGAGCACGGGAGGCGAAGTCGATTTGATATATTGTACCGGGCTCGAGGCCACGTAATTCCCAGGTTGCTCGGCGGGGGTACCGCCCATGAACAGTCGCATTAACCAAGCTACGGAACTGGCCTCGTAGCAGGCCTGCATTTCGGTTGGTCCATAAAAGTTAACGACAGCCTGAACCTGACTGGAGACTTCCGGGTTCTCAGTCTCTCCTTCTAATTCCGCTTCCGAATCGGCGAGGCCTAACATCAGCGAAAGATGACCTCCGGCGGAATCACCAATTGCTCCAATGTGGTCCGCATCGATCTGGTATTTGTCGGCGTTTAATCTTAACCAGCGAACGGCTGCCTTCACGTCGTGTATCTGGGCCGGAAAATGAGGTTCGGCAATCGCAGTATCTTTTTCATCCATTTCGAACTTCATCAATCGATAGCTAATCGTAACGGCCACATAACCCTGTTTCGCCGCTTCCTGAATCTGTGAAAGGTACTTGGTCCGATGCCCCAATGCCCAACCACCACCATGGATGAATACGATCGCCGGACATTTGCGGTTATCCGCAGGTCGCGCCAGATCCAGCTGTAACTGTTGATCGCCCACCTGTTTATAAATGATCTCTTTTTCGATCCGAATATTCTCCGCAGCGGAGAGAAACCCGCTACAAAAGAGAAGGGAACCGAGAAGAACCCAACCAGAACAACGCGAGAAGACGAACATCAATTAGTGCCTCAATAAGGGAAAAGCAGCAATACACTTGCTCACTCACTCTATCCTAATAGAACGGGAGTGACAATCAGTGAGTCCATACCTGGCAGAGATTGTCCCCCCTGCACCCTCGGTAAGGGTTTAATACTTTGGTTTGCCCCTTTCCGACTCTATACTGGATTGAATCAGTATTGGTTTCACAGAATCACTGCCTCTGAAATACGGGGCGTATCAACTTCGCTAGAAACTCCTTCCCAAGGATCTGTTTATGAATGCCCCCCGTTTCGCTCCCTCGGTAAGTGTCGCTTGCGTGGTTAGTCTGTTTTCCATTTCGTTCCTGGCCGCCGCGGACAAATCAGAAGAAGCCAAACCCTCAGCCGCCGCCGAATTTGCCAAGTTGATCCGACCGCAGACACCGGGCGATTTCAATATGCATACCCGCTCCCGAATTGAAACCGAGAGTGGCGAAATCAAAATCCTCGATGAAGTAAAACCATGGAAAGTCTCCGAAACAGCCATCATCATCTGCGACATGTGGGACGATGTCTATTGCCAGATGGCGGCGCAACGTGTTGACATGATGGCTCCTCACATGAATGAAGTTGTCACAGCGGCCCGCGCTCATGGGGCGCTCGTCATCCATGCTCCCAGTGGCTGTATGGATTTTTACAAAGGGTCGTTCAATCGCCAGCGGGCAGAGTACGCACCGCACAGTGACTCACCGTTGGAATTAAAAGGTTGGTGCTATCTCGATCCGGAAACGGAAGCAGAGATGCCCGTTGTCACTGAAGTCTCTCCCTGTGACGATCCAATCACGCCACCCGCCGTTCGCGTCTACACGCGTCAACACGAAGACATCAAAATCATTGGTTACGACGCCATCAGCGATAGCGGTCAGGAAGTTTATAACCTGCTTCAACAGGAGGGAATCAAGAATGTCGTGATGATGGGCGTTCACACCAATATGTGCGTGCTCGGTCGCCCCTTTGGTATTCGCCAGTTGACGCGACTCGGTTACAACGTCGCCTTGGCCCGCGATTTAACCGACGCCATGTACGATCCCCGCCAACCACCCTACGTCAGTCACACACGCGGGACGGAATTGGTCATTGAGCACATCGAACAGTACTGGTGCCCATCGATCAAAGGAAGCGACCTAATCGCCGTCATTCCCGGATCCAACGATCCCCTACCCGAACAGACCAAACCTGCTGTCAGCCAGAGCCAGCAGTAGCGCTCTCACAATCATAAATAGCAAAGAGCAAGCACGTAGGTTTTGAACCACACAGCCACCAAGGGCACTGAGAGTTTCATAGAATACCCTATGAGCTCTGAGGCTCGATTACCGATGATTTCTTAGTGACTTCTTAGTGACTTCGTGTCTTAGTGGTTCAAAGAAACTGGATAACCCGAACAAATAGCATTAGTCGGAGCAGGAGATCTACAGCAAATAGCCTCCTTTTGTCCCCCGGCCCGGCCCGAGTTCGATTAGCTGTTCGGCCTGCTTCAGCAATTGGGGGTGGTTGTCGATGACAACTAAGGTATGCCCCACCTCCAGCATCCGGTTGAAGTATTCCAGTAGCGGTTCGATATCTGCCGGATGCAAACCCGAAGTTGGTTCATCCAGTAAGAACAGCGTTCTCGCACCGGAACCCTGTAGCAGCAGTTCCGCGAGGTAGAGTCGTTGCTGTTCTCCCAGTGAAAGTGATGATAACGATCGGCCCAGTTCCAGATAGCCAATCCCCAACTCCATCAGAACCTGTAATCGCTTTTGAATCTGCGGAAGTTTGCGAAAGAATTCAAAGGCTTCGCTGGCCGAGAGATTGAGGACCTCATCCAGGTTCAGTCCTCGAAATCGAACTTCAAGCAAGTCGGGCCGGAATCGTTTTCCTTCGCATTGCGGACAGATGAGAGTCAGGTCTTCCATGAAAGCCATATCGACCTCCAGCATTCCCTTCCCCTCGCACTCTTCGCAGCGACCAGAATCCTGCGTGTTGAAGCTGAAGAAACCGGGCGTCAGGTTTCTGGTCCGGGCCAGAACCGTTTCTGAAAACTGTTGACGAATAAGCGAAAAGATTTTGAGTGCCGTCGCCACCACCGACCGGGCGTTCTTCGGTTTGCGATGCGGATCAACCCAGACAACCTGCTCCAATTCGCCCGTTCCCTCAATGTGGCCCAGAGCAAATTGTGGAAGCGTTGCAATCGGTGTACCTAGCTTGACGGCAACTGCAGGGTAGAGGGTCTGTTCGACCAGACTACTTTTTCCGCTACCGCTAATCCCACTGACCACCGTCAATGCATTCAATGGGAATTCGACGTCCAGTTGTTTTAGATTATTTGTTCCCACTCCCGTAAGCCGGAGCGTATCCCTTTCTCCAAGGTTCTTTTTCACTTGTGACAGAGTTGAGTCCGAAGTGCTGACATGATTCCCACTGGGTGTCTCCTGCTGAGTCAACTCTTCGTACGGGCCTTGAAAGAGAATGTCGCCCCCTTGGTTCCCTGGCCCTGGGCCGAGCTCAATCAAATGATCGGCCTCCTGCCAGAATGATTCCGCATGGTCGACCACCAACAGACTGTTTCCCTCCTGTAACAATTCCCGCAGTAGTGGAATCAATCGCTGCTGGTCCTGTGGATGCAAACCTCGGGAGGGTTCATCAATGATATACAAAGTATTGACCAACCCGACGGAGAGAAGGCCGGCAACCTGAACCAGTTTCCGTTCTCCGGTAGACAACGTCGCGCACTGTCGATTCAAAGCTAACTCTTCCAGTCCCAATTCCAGAAGATACCGGAGTCGATTACTGACCTCCCGTACCACGATCTGAAGAGGATTCTGCACCACCTTTTCCAATTCGACTAGTCGTTTCTGAATGGTTTCGATCGACTGCTGCTGCCATTGAAGATAGTTTTCATCCAGCAATCGCACCGCCAGAGCTGCAGCAGTCATTCCCGTTCCGCGGCATACCGGGCAGATACTTTCGGTCATCCAGGCAGCGCGAAAGCGGTCCGACTTGAAGCGGGCGCGTGATTTTAATTCGAGAGTCAGATATTCATCGAGCAACGTCTCGAACTGTTTTCGCTCTTCCGGGTCCCAGGCATGTATGGGCAACACCGCAGGGAGGTCGGCTTGAGTGGCGATTTTTTCGATCCGTGCGATCAGTCGTGATCCTCCTTTTTCGACTGTCAGTGCAATGGCACCGTCCGCAATCGTTAGTTTGTCGTCGGGAATCAGCTTCTCCATTGAGAACCGCCAGAGGCTTCCCATTCCTGAACAGTCATCACATTTCCCAAACGCTGAATAAGGATTGAAGAGTTGAGGATGCGGAGCCTGTAACCGCACTCCACAACCGGGGCATTGGAAATGCATCGAAAACGGAATGGCTTCCCAGTTCCGTCCCTCGATCTCAAGAGTCTGATTCGATCCTTCTGCGGGTTCACGCAGGCAAAAGAGTTCGCCATCCCCATTCGCAAAAGCAGTCTCTAACGATTCGAGTACTCGGCTATCGTCGCTGCCACCGACTGACAATCGGTCCACGATCACCAACGTCCCTTCTAGTCCGTCCCCCATGACCGATAGTGGAACAGTCCGAATGAAACCTGCCTCCTGCCAGACATCCGCCGATTCGCCGGAACAAAATGCGATTTGATATCGAGTTTTCTCCGGCCAGTTGCTGATCGACTGCAGGATCGAATCCGGGCTGGCGGGTTTAATCCTGATTTCACATTTCGGGCAAACGACGTTTCCTTGCCGAGCAAAGAGCAGCGCTAGCGATTCGTCGATCTCCGTTAATGACCCCACCGTGGCTCGTTTTTGTTCCGCCGGACTCAACTCTCGCAAAGTAATGGTGGGTGGTAATTGGCTGATTTCATCTGCATCGGGCTTTTGAAAGGTGCCCAGTAACTGCCGAATCTGAGGCGAGAGCGTTTCGTTGAATCGCCTTTGCCCCTCAACATACAAAGTATGATGGGCAAGGCTCGACTTACCACTACCACTGACGCCAATCACCACCACGAACTGCTGCAGCGGGATATAGACATCCAGGTCTTTAAGGTTGTGTACCCGTAAACCCCGAACACACACAGCCTGATCCGTAGCGGGTAGAGGCGTCGACGGGGTGGTGGACATAGCACAAGACTTTCAGCTGAAATCGATTCATAACGATATTTCGGACATCGGCGGAATCATACCAAATCCGCAACGGAAATGACTATCGACCTCGCTCGCCCTGGCCTACCTCATTCCTCAATCAGTTCGATGAATCGGTTCAATATTTTCTGGTACAGTACGTCGCCCAGAATTTTGTCTTCGACACCAGCATCGATATTCGGATTGTCATTAACTTCGATCACTAGCACTCGACCATCAGTCGTCTGCTTTAAATCGACACCATACAAACCGTTACCGATCAACTTCGCCGCTTTAAGGGCAGCGTCCAATACTTCGGTGGGAACATGTTCAATCGGAATAATTTCATCATCCCCTTCCTGATGCGATTTCTGCTTGGCGGCATGATTATAAATCTGCCAGTGCCCTTGCGCCATATAATATTTAATTCCGAAGAGAGGCTCATTATTCAGTACGCCAATTCGCCAATCAAAATCGGAGGCGACAAATTCCTGACAGAGAATAAAATCCGACTTCTGCAACATACGAGTAGCCTGCGTCCGAAGCTCTTCTTTATCGGAGACTTTAATCACTCCGCGGGAAAACGAACCGTCAGGAATTTTTAACACGCAAGGAAAGGGGATTTCGCTTTCGGACAAATGCAGATTCTTCTTGTCGAGGATCAACGATTTGGGGGTCGCAATATGATGCGACGCGAGCAACTCCTTGAGATAAACCTTGTTGCAGCAGCGAATGATGGACTTCGTGTCATCGATACAGGGTATATCTTCCTGTTCGGCCTTATTAGCGAAGCGATACGTGTGATTATTAATTGCCGTCGTTTCCCGCAGGAAAAGCGCGTCGAATTCGAGTAACGTCGAGAAATCATGCCGGGTGATTAACTCCACCCAGATCCCCATTTTCTTACCCACTGAAATAAATTTTTTGAGCGCAGCCTTGTTCGAGGGAGCATGTTCCTCTTTAGGATCGTGCAGAATCGCGAGCCAGTATTTTTCCTGCTTTTTCTTATCGATCTCGTACCGCCAGGCGGAGCCAGTAAACTTACTGAGAGCGTCTGTAAAGCGATCACTTTGCCGTTCCGCCATGTTTTGAAATGAAGGTGTCTCGATTTTTTCGATCGCCCATTTTCCTTGCGGAGAACATTTCACCTCAAACGACATTAACGGAAAACGGAACAGGTCGAACATCCGCCGAGCCACCGGTTCAATCTTCGGGTTCTCATGACGACCGAAAAAGGTGGTGTAGGTACGGGAAAGTGGCTCCTCCACCGGTTCATCGAACGTCTTTTCCAGAATCCCGGAAAGTTCCGGCAGTGCGAACTGATAGTTCCGGCGCCAGTTGAGCGCAACGATATTAGAGACGTTTGGAATGCAGGGCATCCCCCGCGCTTCCGCCAGTAAGGAAATGTAGTACCCCTTGCTGAGGTAGTCGTAATTGCCACTCAGGTTAATGACCTTGGGCATCCCCTTTTTAGAAGGGCTGTAATCCACCTTGCGAACGAAGTCCGTTTGACTGAGTACCAACCGGTCGCTGTTTTCGGCAATCAGCTTCGGTTTCTCGGTAACGATGATGTATTTGATTGAGTCCATCTACAGTTCTTTACGTAATTTTAACGCGGCGGATCCATCCGGATAATAATCAGGTATGGTGTCGATCAGTTGATATCCGAGCCCCAGATAACGTTTCAAATGCTTTTGATTATCAGCTCGGATTTCGAGCAGCATCCCCTTCTGTTTTCGTTTGCGGATGCGTTGTTCTGCACGTTCAAATAACTGCTTTCCGACGGCGCCTCCCTGATATTCTGGACGAACCGAGATGGAGTACAATCGACCCCAGAAGGAATTCTTACGAAAGAAAAGCAGGCCATATCCAACAACATTCTTGTCGAGGCAAGCGACGAAAAGTTCGACATTCTTCGCCTTTGTGAGCAAGTAGCGAAACTGGCGTCGCGATGTCAGCGGGTACGACTCCGTTGAAAAGGACTCGCTTTCGATCTGCAGGAGATCATCTAAGTCGTTTATCCGCGCAGCACGAAGCGTAAGAGTTTGTGAAGGAGCAATTTTCGACACAGCCGATTTTCCCGATGCCGACCTCAATGGGTCTGGCAGTATAAGAACCCATCCTGAAACCCGGTTGTGGCTAGATTAAAGCCTACAGAACAAGGACATTTTGCCTCATCAGAGGGTTTCAGGACCGTTTATAGAATGCAACAGAAGAGAATGCAGAGTGGGAAAGTGGACCAGAAAAGAGGGCAGCAGCGGTCGAGTAGAAAAGCAGATTTCAGGGGGACTGTCTGGTCAGTGAGTAGTCAGAATACTAATGCATCGACAGAATCGCTGGCAATGCCGGACCCAATCATTTTCCTCAACAATGAAAACAGGTAAACGAGTTTATTCACGACACTCAGCAAGTATAATCGAGATCTCTAGCGACCAGTCTCTCCATTCCAATATTTCCCTGCTGACTTATTTCTTGACGAGTGAATCCATGAAATTCTGTACTACAACGTTTGGCCTGCTTCTCCTGATGTTCTCCACCAGTTCTCTTTTGGCGGTTGAGCCTCTGCCCGTAATCTTTGACACCGACATGGAAAGCGACTGCGACGACTCCGGGGCACTCGCCATCCTGCATGCACTCGCAGACCGAGGGGAATTTCGCATTCTCGCGACTCCAATCTCCGCGCGACACACTTGGTCGGGGCCCTGCGTCGACGCGATCAACACGTGGTTTGGTCGCCCTGATCTTCCCATCGGTCTCCCTGCGGCGACGCCCAACAAACAGGGCTCACGCTATGCGGCTACGATTGCGAAAGAGTTTCCTCATGATTTCCCAGATGACATTTCCCAACAACCCGCTGCCCTCGCTGTTTACCGACAGGCCCTCGCTGGGGAAAAGGATGGAAGCGTGGTAGTCATTACGGTGGGCGATGTGACGAACATTCGAGATCTCCTGCTCTCGCCACCGGATGACATTAGCTCGCTCAGCGGAATGGAACTCGCCCGTACAAAAGTCAAATGCTGGTACTGTATGGGTACAGTGTACCCGGCGGACCTCGACCCGGCCGCATGGGGAAACTTTAAAATGGATCCGAAAGCGACTGTGGAAGCCGTCCGAGACTGGCCGGGAGAAATCGTGTTTACGGGCGCGGGAGTCTTCGCCGACAAACTGTCCACAGGAGCAGGACTTGCGCAGTTAGAGGGCAAGAATCCGATTCGACGAGTGTATGAACTCTACTACAAAGGGACCGCAAAAGACCGACACAGTGCCGACCAGATTACCGTCATGGTCGCGGCGCGGGGAACCGGTTCGCCCTGGAAACAAGTGCGTACGGGGCATAACCACATCTTTGAGAATGGCACCCACGAATGGAGAGAGGCTCCGAATGATCCGCGGCAGAGTTACATCGCGGCACTGGACGGAACAGCGACGTATGAGGAAGTCGCCGCGGAGATGGAAGCGTTGATGAAACATCAACCGAAAGAATAGATCGCCCTCACGGGGAATGACCCGGCTCAGGAAAAGGCACGGAATCAAATAATTCAGGTGATAGAAAAGCGGAGGGGGGGGGATTCGAACCCCCGGTAGGTTGCCCTACACTGGTTTTCGAGACCAGCACAATCGGCCACTCTGTCACCCCTCCGGAACGTCCACCGATTTTCGGGAACGTGTGCGACATTTTAGTTATCCACTCGCCGGCTGAAAAGGGAAGCTCGGCTTGATTCGCTCCAGACGCCGCGGTTTGTTATCAGACGGAGAAGATATTTCATAAACAGGTTCGCTCAGTAACCTATCAAAAGCGGAAATAAATGAAAGGTGAATAGGTCGACGAGGCGACAAACAGCATCGTCACCAGCAGCAACAACAGATACCCTGTCTCCTCCATCCCGCGCAGGCGGTTTCGTGATCGAGTACACCATGCTCCCCAAGGAAGTAGTCCCACGATTCCCACTATCAACATCAGCCAGAGTAGCGGATAGCTGTATAACCCGACGGAACCGTTGGGACCTGTGGCATTTTCTCCGGGCAGTAAGGGAGCGAACAGTACCCGATAAAATTTAGAGGCATAACTTAGAGTCGGAGATCGGAAAAGTACCCACCCCAGCATCACGACGAGCAGGACATAAGCATGCCGCACGAGACGCGGGATGGGAATATGTCCTGACCACCATCGTTCCAATAGGAGAAACGAACCGTGGTACAAACCCCACAGTAGAAAATTCCAGGCGGCTCCATGCCAAAGCCCGCACAGGGCAAACACAATCAGCAGATTCAGACCGGTTCGTAATTGCGAACCTCGGTTTCCACCAAGTGGAATATAAACATAATCCCTGAACCAGCGGGAGAGTGTCTGGTGCCACCTTCGCCAGAACCCCCGCATGCTATCTGCTCGATAGGGCCCCAGAAAGTTTTCCGGAAAACGGAACCCAAAGATTTGCCCCAAGCCAATCGCCATGTCCGAATAACCGGCGAAGTCGTAGAGAATTTGCAACGAGTAACAGAGTAAACCGAGCCAGGCAACCTGCGTGCTGATCAGTTCCGGTTCCATGCCGAATACAGTGTCCGCGGTGCGACCGAGGGTATCAGCGATGAGCACTTTTTTCGCCAGCCCCAGAATGAATCTCTTGAACCCAAGGCTCCGTTCCAGTTCATCCTTACGGGGCGCGGCCAGTTCCGATTCAATCTCCTGATACCGCACAATCGGTCCGGCGATCAATTGAGGAAAGAGAGCGATATATAATGCCAAACGATCCAAACGTCGTTGGGGTTGAACCTCATCGCGGTAGACATCCACCAGATAAGAGATCGCCTGGAAGGTAAAAAAGGAGATCCCGAGGAGCAACGTAACAGGGTCGTGTCTAACGAGTGGTCCGCCGATGGAAAACAGGCCCGAGTTGAGTTGATCAATCAAGAAGTTTGTATATTTAAAATATCCCAACAGCGCCAGATTGGCAGTTATCCCAATCCAAAGCCAACGAAACCGAGCTTGCCCTTCAGTCCGACCAATCTGCAATCCGGCGACGTAATTCCAACCGATGGAGCCGAGTAACCAGAGGATCCCAATGGGTTCTCCCCAGGCATAAAACAGCAGGCTGAAACAAAGTAGCAGTCCGTTGCGGCAGCGTAGTGGTAAGAGCGCGTAGCAGATCAACAACAAGGGCAAAAAGAGAAACAGGAATAAAGGAGAGCTGAAAACCATATCGATCCTGCCGGTTTCCTATACCGATTGCCATGGCGATGACTTCGGCTTCTACCTGGTGGCCTGTTTACGGGCCCAGTTTTCCTCGGCGGCACTTTTGCGAAGATAAAACGGCTCCAGTGCCGCCAAATCTTCAAACCGAGTTAAGGCGGCCTGTTCCGTGTCTAATCGGGCAACGATCGCGGCACGGGGTGTCCAGAAATTCTGATCAAGCACTCGAGCGTGTTCAGAGATCAACTCCTGATACCTTTGCAGACCTGGTCCGCTGATCACATCCTCTTTCGTCAATTCGTCCATCCAGCCTGTCGCCGCCACAATTCGCACATCGCCTGCCCGCTTCCATTTGTTCGCGGAGATACGGTCAAAGGTGGCGACATACAAATCGCCCCGTTGCGCATCGACAACACTATGTACGCGAGAAACATCGTCCGGAGAATTGGCCGCAATTGCCAGCAAGGTGTCAACGGGAACGAGTTCACATTGGTTGATGTAGGACAGCGTTTTTGCAAACACAAGCCCGATCCGCAACCCGGTAAAACTTCCCGGTCCCATGCTGACGGCAACTCTCTTGCAGTCGGAAAGCTGGAGCTGATGTTGCTCAAGCAGTTCGTTCAAGTCATGAACCAATGTTTGGGCATGACGAACGTTGTCGCTGGACAAGTTTTGTTCAGCCAGCACAACGTCATCGTCCAGAATGGCAACGGACGTAACGTTGGTTGAAGTTTCAATTCCGAGTGTCAGCATGATCTGCCTGAAGTAACGAGCGGCATACGATTCGAGAGGTTGTTTACTATCCGAATACCTTACCCCGCTCACCAGCGCAAAGCCAGTTACCGGACGACGTCCGGCGTCACTTACTCTGCATTCGCTTCTGTCATCAGTCGCTCCAATTGAACGCGACCCACTTGCCACATGTAATGCGGACCATATCCGCTTATGGGCCCCCACTTATTAGCGACAGCTTGCTGGAGGTGTGGAATGGCCTGCTTAGGTTCTTCGTGCACGGCGTGATTCAAACCGATATATAATTCAGCGTAGAACAACTGTTTTGACCGTTCCTCATCACTGATGTCGGCTTTGTTGATGTTGTTTAGAATCTCTTCAGACGTCACTTTTCCCGCGAAAAACTGGTAGAGCAACGGAAAAGGGGCCCGGTCGTCTTTTTCGTACTTGAGTAAATCTTCCTGCGCCCGCTTATCGCCATAAGCACGGACCTGAGAGAAATAACGCCAGATACCATTCTCTCGATCGACATTATCAAACGAGTGATATCGTTCAAACTGTCCCGCTGCATTCTTGAAATCACCGGCATAATACCAGGCGATTCCTCGTCTCCAGTGAGAGTCTTCCAAGCTCGGATTCAATTCGCTCATGGCGTTGTAATCAGAGGCAGATTCTTTGAATCGCCCGAGAAAGAAGTAAGCGTCGCCTCGCTGGGAAAGCTCTCGTTCGCTCAGGTTCGTTTTATCGATGAACCCGTCAAGTACGGTTTTCGCTTCGCCTTGATGTGGGGTGGAGTATCGCTTGAGATCGAATTCATCTGGCTCGGCGGAGTGCACAGCGAGAGCCAAAGCGAGAGCCAAAGCGAAAAAGCAAAAACTGACGATGAAGGAGCCAGCGAAATGAACCGGGCGCATAAGAAACTCCGTCAGCTGGCAATTCCGACAGCGGGAATCTCCGTCATCGGAAAACGCGTTTTCAAAAGGACGCATTTAGTTTTCAGTACAGGAGACCACACCGTCAGTCATGCGATTACGGGTATCGACTTGAACGACGACCGGTTTGTAATCAGCAATTTCGTCTTCTTCGTATTCCGCATAGCTGGCGATAATCACCAGATCACCCGGATTGACGAGATGCGCGGCCGCTCCGTTGATGCAGATGACACCCGACCCGGGTTCACCATCAATTGCATACGTACAAAGTCGGTTACCGTTGGTGATGTCGTAAATTTCCACCCGTTCATGATCGAGAATATTAGCCGCTTCGAGCAGCAATTTATCGATCGTCACCGAACCCTCATAATGGAGTTCGGCCTGGGTCACCGTTGCGCGGTGGATTTTAGATTTCAGTAAGGTTCGCCGCATCGATAAGGAGTCTTTGAGACTGGCATCAGAGGAAGGGGCCAAAGTCACAGCTACAATCATCTCAGACCGGGCTGGAAACTGGTCATAGTATTCCGAATTCGGTCGAGTGGAACAACCCCGTGCAGGTGAAAAGAGCCTGAAAACAGCATCCGAAGCCTAAAATAGGCCTCGGAATCTCGACTCGACATTCAAAAAAACAGGCTGTTCCGATTCAAACCCGAATTTCCAGAGAAATTCGGCGGTAGAAACAGAGAACAGCCAGAGGTTTTGTCGACAGTACCGAATTGAGGCCGGACAAGTCACGTCAGATTACGCTTCTTTAGTTTCGAGTTCAGTTTCGACCTGCGGCTCTTCGGCCGGCGGTTCAAACTTAGGCGCTTTCACGTCGTCCAGGCTCTCTTTCGCTTCAGCACGTTCCGAACGATTCGGTTTGCTGCGGGTGGTATCGGTAACTTCGTCTTCAATTCCGGAGACACCCTTTTTGAATTCAACGATTCCCTTGCCAAGGCTGCGCGCAACTTCTGGCAGTCGTTTTCCAAACAACAGCAGAGCAATGATCGCGACGATAATCAGTTCCGGCATACCCGGACTGCCAATAATAGGCATATTTCTTCCTCCCGAAAGAAGTGTTTCAGGTTAGTTTGATTTTTAAAGTCTGAGATTCAGGGTGATTGATTTTGAATGAAAAACCTGAAATCAGGCTTTTTCCTCTTCGGTGTCAGAGACTTTCCCTTTGCTCAAGTCTTCCTCTTCGTCGTCGCTCATTCCCTTTTTGAATTCGACGATGCTGGATCCCAGCGAACGGGCCACGCCTGGTAAACGCTTGCCGAATAACAGCAGAACAATCGCCAGAACGATAAGAATCTCTGGCAATCCGGGAACACCGGTGAATATGGCCAACGTGGAAACATGATTCATACTGGAACCTCTCGGGCCAAAACAGGTTTGGCAACAGGCAGGACTGGATAGGAAAAGGTGGGATATCGGTAGATGTCACTCTCAACATCTATTCAAAAAAGAAGGAACGCTGAGGGAGTCTGATTTTGGAGAAACGAGACCGGGGAGAAAAAACACCCGCAGAGGAAGTGGTAAACTTCATCTGGAAAGATCACGTCCATGAACTCAGGGAGACTTCAGGTACAGAGGCACGTCAGGCGAGGAGCATCGGTAAGTGAATTATGAGCAAAGTTGAGGCATTCTCAATCCTGAAACTACTCGTATGACCCCCAAAGCTCACCGGAAATAGATGCGTCGGGTGGGGTTTTACGGATTGTGCCGAGAATGCAATCTCTGAGTTTGCGCGTCAGAGCCTGATTTCTTCAGATCTCGTGCTGAAAGAGGGTGCTACTTCTGTCTCCCATTGGAAAAACAGGACGTCGAGCAGCACTGCTTGTCACTCAATAATACAACGGATGATTCCACTGTCAATGAGGGAAGCCCCTTTCGACCCAATTTTGAAAGCGGAAACCATACTATAAATTTGAACATATCTAGAAAATCCGCTGTTTTGAATTTCGTTCCGATGACAAAACCAGATAGGATAATGTGATTGATTCTGACTAACATGATTCCTCGTAATTCCTGACGACGCGACCATGCCCTCAAAACCAACGACCCGCCCACTTTCCGAACTCGAAAACGGTGAAAAAGCGACCTGCTACGCCCTGCTCTCTCAGCAGGACCAGGCGAAGACCCGGGACGGAAAACCTTACTATCGAGTCACTTTCCGTGATCGCGAACGAGAAGCCGTTGTTATGGTCTGGAGTGACTCTCCCTGGTTTGGACCCTGTGAAGCAGAATGGCAAGTCGGTTCGTTCTATCGGATTACCGGTCAATACGCCGACACCAAATTCGGTCCTCAGATCACCCTCGAAGAAGCCCACGCCGTCACAGACGAAGACCGAGAAGCCGGGTTCAACGAGAATGATTTTTATATTTCAAGCCGCTACAACGCTGATGAGATGTTTCAGGATCTTCTCGGGATTGTCGAGAAGGAAATCGTCGATCCGAACCTCAATGAGTTGGTCCGGTTGATCCTGACCGAAAACGAAGAGGAAATTAAAACATTCCCCGCTGCCAAACGCAATCATCATGCGTACCTCGGAGGCTTTCTGGAGCATGTACGATCGGTGACACAGACAGCCCTGTTCCTCGCCGATAAATACGCCGATTATTACCGGGCAATGCAGCCCCCTTTATCACGGGATCTTGTTATCGCCGGGGCTATTCTCCATGACATTGGCAAAATGCAGGAACTCGCATTCCAACCTCAGGGTTCCGAGTATTCTCCGGCGGGCCAGTTGATCGGACATATCTTGCTGGGAAGAGACATCGTGCGGTCCTACGCAGAAAAGGTGCCCGAACTCGATCCAAACCTGCTGTTGCGGCTTGAACATATTATCGTCGCCCACCAGAATCTACCCGAATGGGGTTCCCCAATTGCCCCGCACACTCCGGAAGCCCTGCTCGTTCACTATGCGGATGATATCGATGCGAAATATCATATGATGGCGATGGCACTCGAAGCGGATGACAACTCCGATCTCGACTTCACCTCACGAAACAATCCGCTCCGCCGGGCCCTGTTCCGTGGGTGAACCTGACTGTCTGAAATTCACTCAATAGAATGAACAGGACCATTCTATTCAACATTTGTCCGACAGGTTCAGTTGCCACCAAGCGTCAGACATGACTTCATTACATTTTCTACATGAAGACATGCACTAAGACTTAGTCTTTACACTTTGTGGCTTCGTGACTTTGTGTTGAAAAAAGACTTCCGATATTCTGACATCACCAAATACTCCCCCCCTTAGTTAACCTGAAATCCAGAAACAAATCCGACGATGAAATTCACCAAGATGCACGGAGCGGGAAACGATTATGTCTACGTGAACTGCTTTGACGAATCGCTTCCCACCGACATCCCCGCTTTAGCGCAACAGGTATCCGACCGTCACAAAGGAATCGGTTCCGATGGCCTGATTCTGATTTGCCCCAGCGAAGTTGGTCACGCCCGCATGCGGATGTTCAACGCCGACGGAAGTGAATCCGAGATGTGCGGTAACGGTGTGCGCTGCGTCGCCAAGTATGTTTACGATCACGGCATCGCCAAAGAAGAAGAACTCAAAATCGAAACGGGCAACGGCGTTCTGACATTACAATGCAACCTGTCCGGAACCAAAGTCGAGTCCGTCCGGGTCAACATGGGGAAACCGATCCTCACCAGTGCCGACATTCCCACACTCCTTCCGGGCGATCCCCCTGTGAAAGCTCCGCTGAATGTGGGGGGCAAAAGACTGGAAGTCACCTGTGTGTCGATGGGCAACCCACATTGCATTACATTTGTGGGTGAATTAAGTGACGCCTGGGTTCATGGCATTGGTCCCCTCATCGAGAGCCACGAAATGTTTCCCAACAGGGTTAACGCGGAATTTATTCAGATCGTTTCTCCTTCCGAAATCATCATGCGTGTCTGGGAACGGGGTTCTGGGGAAACACAGGCGTGCGGCACAGGAGCCTGCGCGAGTGCGGTTGCCGGAGTCTTAGCGGGAATTACCGAACGCAAAGTTCTCTGCCATCTCCCGGGGGGTGATCTCGAACTTGAATGGAGCGACAGTGACGAGGTCTTCATGACAGGACCCGCTGTGGAAGTTTTTGAAGGTGTCTGGCCTGAATAAACTGTTCACAAACTCTGTTTAAATCCTTATCCCGTCGCAGCGGAAAGTTGTCTATGTCGTCCATCCCGCACGTCGCGCTGCTGATTGAAACAACTCGGTCGTATACGCGCGAGATTCTGCAGGGGGTAAAGCGATATGTATCCGAACAGAGTCCGTGGTCCGTCTTTGTCGAACTCAGGGCGCTCGACTCCCCTCCTCCCCCCTGGCTCAAGAACTGGTCTGGCGATGGCATTCTGACACGGACGGGCAGCCAGAAGATGGCCGATGCGATTCGGCAGACCGGCGTGCCCGCAGTTGAATTGCGTTCGACCCGCTTGAGGCATGACTTTCCCTTTATTGGAATGGACAATCAGTCTATAGGCCGACAGGTCGCACAACATTTTCTGGAACGAGGCTTCCGAAACTTCGGAATCTACGACTTCGACACAGAAGATTTTTTCGAGGAACGTCGCGACACCTTCCAGCAGATCCTGAAAGAAGAGCAGATCGAATGTAGTACTTTCTCTTCGCGACATAAAAAAGAATCGCCTCCTGAATGGGAGGCTCATCAGCGGGCGCTCTCTGCCTGGCTACTGGAACTGCCCAAGCCGGTTGGCATTCTGGCCTGCACCGACCAACTTGGGTTCTGGCTGTTAGACGCCTGTCAGCGTGCCGGGCTTTCCGTACCAGAGGAAGTCGCCGTTGTAGGAGTCGAGAATGACGAAACCTTGTGCGGAATGGCGACTCCTCCCCTCTCCAGCCTGAAAATGAACGGGCTCAAAGTCGGATACGAAGCAGCAGCCCTGTTAAATCGATTGATGAAGGGCGACTCAGAACCGCAGGGACCACTCTTGGTGGAACCAGTCGGAATCGTGACACGGCAATCCAGCGATATCGTTGCGATTGATGATCAGGATCTGGCCCGCGCACTGCGGTTGATTCGGGAAAAAGCATGCGAGGGAATTACTGTCTCCGAAGTCCTGAAAGTAGTTCCGATCTCCCGCAGCTCTCTCGAACGCCGTATGCGTGACCTTTTAGGGAGATCTCCCAATGCGGAAATCAATCGGGTCCGGTTGAACCAGGCTCGATTGCTGCTTACCGAAACCGATCTTTCGCTCGCCGAGATTGCGCGTCGCACTGGATTTCAATACCAGCAATATCTCTCAGAACTCTTTCACAAAACCTACGAGCAGACTCCCAGTCAATTCCGTAGTGAACAACGCCGAGGCTAAAATTAAGAACCGAATTGCATTCTACTCGGTCTCTTTAATTCGGATGTTGCGGAAATGCACTTCAAAGCCTTCGGCCTGAAATCCAATGCGGCCACTTTTCACTTCGCCCGGTTTGTTCTGGCAGATCTGCTCACCATTGAGCCGAGTCGTCAACACGCCCTCTTTTGACTCGACTTCGATGCTGTTCCAATCTCCGACTGGCTTCCGTGCGGTTTCCCGTTTTTCAGCATTATCCTCGATTTCAACATCGGGAATTCCCCCGTTGGATTTGATGGAAGCCATCTCCATCTGTTTCCCCTGCACTTCAATCGACTTCGGCCAGATTTGATCTTCACCCGAGATGTAGACCAACACGCCGGTGTTGCTGTAATCGAGCTTCCCTTCTTTGCGATGACGCTCGGAAGGTTCAAAACGGTAGTCGTACTTCAGAATAAAATTGTCGTACGAGGTCGAAGTCTGGGCATATCCCTTCGGTTTGCCAGTGCAGATAATCACGCCCCGATCCTCGCGCCAGGTCGGCTTCTCAGGGGTTGGCTCACTTGAAAACAGATCAAGGCCGGCAAGGTTGATTGGTGAGAACCCCGGTTCGAAATGGATCATCACCCCTTCCGCCAGTTTCTCTTCTGCCGGAATTGGAACTCCGGCCTCGGGTGGCATAGCAGGTTCTGGTTCGGGCTGCTCGCAACCGGAAAGACTACAGAGTATGCCCAACGACAGGCCCACAGTGACAACAGAGACAAAACGATCGATGTAGCAAACCATGCAATGAACTCGATTCGGGCGAAGTAATAAATCAGATAGACAATATGGGGTCACAGCAATCATCAGGACAAATCCTCATAACCGCCATGATCGATACGGAAGCGGAAGCAACCCTCAATTAAACTGTCACTCCAATAGATCAATTAAGAGAGATCAGAAAAGGGGACCTAAATTCCTGAGAGACTATGAAAACAGGTATTTTATGTTACCACAGGGCGATCTCTTTATCAGCTCTAACCCTCACCTGTATTCCGATCCGCTCACCACGCCTTTAGCGACGCCTACCTCATGAATGCAGACCGCCCCGACATTCCCGTGCTCACCGTTTCCTGGATCAATAATCGCCTGAAAGAGATGGCCAGCGAACAATCCAACTACGATGTCGATGGCGAAGACTATATCGACCGTAAAGGACAATTCCTGTCCGCCAGTTGGAGTTTTCTAAGAGATGGAATTCTCAACATTTACGAATCCGTCTTGAAACCGGGACGACGTTAAGTAAATCAATCAATTCGATTGAAAAATAGTGAAACATGTAGCCCCATAATAGTTGCTGATAAACTCAACATCCAATTTGCCAATAAAAAAGCTCTTCCTCATTTTGAGGAAGAGCTTTTCATTGTTTGGTACCTTAATCAGCTGCTTAGACTTCTTTGCTGTCGATCCAGGTCATCATGCTGCGGAGCTTTTTGCCCACGGTTTCGATCTCGTGTTCGCGTTCGATGCGACGAGTCGCTTTGAAGGTCGGCTGGTTTGCTTTGTTTTCCAGCAACCAGTCGCGGGCGAATTCGCCACGCTGAATTTCCGAAAGAATTTTCTTCATTTCGGCTTTGGTTTCTTCAGTAACGATACGAGGACCACGGGTGTAGTCACCGAACTCGGCAGTGTTGGAAACACTGTATCGCATGTAGTTCAGACCACCTTCGTAGAAGAGGTCGACGATCAGTTTGAGTTCGTGCATACACTCGAAGTAGGCCATCTCAGGCTGGTAGCCTGCTTCGACCAAAGTTTCGAAACCAGCTTTAACAAGAGCGCTGACGCCCCCACAAAGCACAACTTGTTCACCGAACAGGTCAGTTTCGGTTTCTTCGGCGATAGAGGTTTCGATCACACCACCACGAGTTCCGCCGACACCTTTAGCGTAGGCAAGAGCCAGTTGACGTGATTCTTCAGAAGCACCTTCTCCCATGGCGATCAAGGCTGGCACTCCGCCCCCTTTTTCGTATTCTGAACGGACGAGGTGACCAGGTCCTTTAGGAGCAACCAGAGCCGTATCGACTCCCTTAGGAGCGACCACCTGACCGAAATGCAGGTTGAAACCATGTGAGCAAAGGAGCAAGTCTCCCTGCGATAGGTTGGGTTCGATTTCGGATTTGTACAGATCACCCTGGACTTCGTCCGGGAGCAGGATGTTGATCAGGTCACCTTTTTTGGTCGCTTCTGCGAGGGAGACCGGTTCGAATCCGTGGCTGACAGCCAAATCGTAGTTCGCACTTCCTTTACGTTGCCCAATGATGACATTGCAACCGCTGTCGCGCAGGTTTTGAGCCTGGGCGTGGCCTTGGCTACCGTATCCCAGAATGGCGATTGTCTTGTCTTTCAACAGGGAAAGATCAGCATCATCTTCGTAATAAACTTTGGCTGACATGAAAAACCTCTACATTAAAATATCGAAACTGTTACTTCGGACAATGGCCGCCGGGACTCCGGTCAGGCTCACTCCCCTTTTGCCTTGTTCAAACAGCCTTGGATGTTTGAGGCAGGATACCACAAAATCTGCGCGAGACATAAACGTCGAGCGAGAATCTATAACAGGTGCTCTCCCTATGCAGGTAGAGACGCTTTGATACTCAAGAGAGTTTCTTTCGCCTGTGCATGAACGATTCCTTCAAACAGGAAACTTACTGTGCCTCTGCGAAATGGAAACTGTTTCTATGGAGCACCGATCAGCGTTACAACCGGGAGAACAGCCAACAGACAATTACTGTCTGCTTCCAGGAGAGAACGAATTCTTTCCGTCAATGCATTATTCTTGACATCAATATTCTTGTTAATAATGCATCGTTGTATCGTGAACGATCGTTGCAAAAACGACCGTTTTTGAATGCACTCAAAACAATACCGGACCTGAGAGGCCCATCAGAATGAGCCTGTCGAAACGGAGTCTCCCCGCAAAAGGGAGGTCCGGTTGCGTTTCAAGAAGTGCAGGATGACGGGATTTCAGTCCGCTTTCAAGCCTACAGGTCCCCTTTTAGACCAATTCCGTAATAAGCGAAGCCCATTTCGGTCATTTTCTTCGGGTCGTAAAGGTTTCGACCGTCGAAGATGGTCATTTGTTTCAGTTTGTGCTTCATGTAGTCGAAATCCGGATTCCGGAACTCGCTCCATTCAGTCACGATTGCCAGGGCATCCGCACCTTCGAGCGTATCGTAATGGTGTTCGCAGTATTCGACTTTGTCGCCAATTTCTTCGCGAACATTTTCCATTGCGACAGGGTCGTGGACTCGAATATTGACCCCTTCTTTTAAGAGCTGTTCGATCAGCACCAACGAGGGAGCTTCGCGGATATCGTCAGTACGAGGTTTGAATGAGAGGCCCCACAGAGCGATTGTTTTGCCTTTGAGATCGCCCATCGTTTTCTTGATTTTCGAGTACAGGACCTCTTTCTGAGCGTCGTTGACATCGTCAACGGATTTCAGAATTTCAGCATTCATGTTGTTTTCGGCAGCAACGTGAATCAAGGCTCGCACGTCTTTGGGGAAGCAGGAGCCACCGTATCCCACGCCTGGGAACAGGAACTGGAAACCAATTCGCTGGTCGTGGCCGATACCGCGACGAACATCGTTGATGTCTGCGTTCACCAGGTCGCAGAGGTTGGCCATTTCGTTGATGAAGCTGATCTTAGTCGCCAGCATACAGTTGGCGACGTACTTCGTCATTTCGGCGCTTTCCAGACCCATAGACAGGAAAGGCTGCTCGGTGCGAAGGAAAGGTTTATACAGCTCGTGAAGTCGTTTGATCGCACGATCATCATTCACACCCACGACCACGCGATCTGGCTTGGTGAAGTCTTCAATGGCTGCTCCTTCTTTCAGGAACTCGGGATTCGATGCCACTTTGATGTTATCCCGACCAGTCAGTTCGGTCAGGCGATCCAACATTTTCCGGTTCGTCCCCACGGGAACGGTACTCTTGATGATGGTAATCGTATCGTCGGCGAGCAAGGGAGCGATTGTATCCACAACGGCCCATAACCCTTTCAGGTTTGCGGAACCATCGTCGCTCTGGGGTGTCCCGACCGCGATAAAGATACAATCAGCATCTGGAACGCTCTCTTCGTAGCTGGTGGTGAAATGCAGGCGACCCGCTTTATGGTTACGGATGACCATTTCAGTCAAACCGGGTTCATAAATGGGAATTTTGCCATTCTTTAGGCCTTCGATTTTTTTCTCATCGATATCGAGACAGGTGACGTCATTACCGCTGTTGGCGAAACAGGTTCCAGTCACCAGGCCGACATAGCCTGTACCAATCATCACAATTTTCACTACAGTGTTTCCTTAAACAATCATTCTAGGAATGGAAGTATCTTTTAAGCGGCACATTCGTATGCGGAGCGTGCCCCTGTTTGATGGCGATCGCGAATTGGCCCGGCGGATTTTCGCAGATCTCTATCTGCTAAAAACAGTTAACGTGGACCGGCATTTAGATGAAATTTACGTTTAGTCTGCTCAACCTGCCCAACAAACAGGCAAACTGCCGCAATAACAGAGGAAATGTGTTTCTCATTTTGCACTGAATATTCAACTGGTCCAATCAATTCCCGGTTGGCTAAAGTAGTATCTGGATAGACATAAACGAGGACAGTCCCTGCGATCCTCGAACGCGACAGCCCATCGTGGAGGTAAACGCACCCATGCCGGAACCCATAGACGAGCATCTTAAGTACCAATCGAAGCAAGAACTTGCCGCCGATTCGCCTATTTTCTCATTAAAAGAACAATTCCAGCATCTTGCAGACACGGATCAAGAAGAGGAGCTGGACGAATGGCTCCGACTTCTTCAGGACCTGATCCAGCAAACGGAGTCCGGCAAAAATATCGGCATCCCGCTACCCAAGTTGAAATATCTGCTTGGAATTATCTACACCGAACTCAGTTACAGTGACTTCAGCGACGTCGAATCGGACCAGGAAGCCTTTCGCAGACGTGCCATCCAATGTTATCGATATGTTCTCGATGTTTCTTCGCTCAACGACCTGGCCAGTGAATTCGATTCTTTAGAACTCGAATTTCAGCTGTGTTATCAGATTGGAGAGCTCCTCGAAGAGGGAACCGACTTCGACCGTACGAAATCATTACAAGAAGCAATCCAATTTTTTCAGCGAGCCGAACAAACTCTGAATAAGATTCCTGACAAAAGGGGAGACAAGAAAGTGCGAGCTGCGGACATCCACTTTCATTTCGGGCACTGTTACAAACTTCTGGGGAACAAGGAAAAAGATCCTGACAACAAGCGAATCTGTTACGACGTCGCCCGAGATCGACTGCAGAAATGCATGAGTCTTTCTGAATCTCTAAAATTCGAAAATGACCTATTTCTAGTTCGCTTGATGCTGTTGCAGTTGAAAGTTTGTTTCAAAGAGTTAGGTGACCAGTTTGAATTGGATTATTTGATTCGGGAATCCGAACTTTTAACTCAAAAGATTGATCGTGACTCCTTTCCATTCAGTTGGGCCGATGCCCATCGGTGTGCGGCCAATTTACTACTTGATCATCAAAAACGTGATTGGGATAAACGCCATCGAGATGCTCTCCGTTCTTTTCGTGCTGCATTGCAGGTATATAGTCGCGACGTCGCCCCCTACGACTGGGCTATGCTGCAGAATGGAATTGGAATCGCTAATCGGTCCATCGCGAAAGCAAACTCCCATGACGATCTCCGGGAGGCTATCAAAGCCTATGGCCAGGCTTTGACTGTTTTCACTCAGACAGCATACCCATCGGAATGGGCGATGGTTCAGAACAATCGAGGGATTGCCTGCATCACTCACTTCGCAGAGCGTACAACTCAGGAGCTGAATCTCGCGTTCGCCAGTTTTGAATCAGCCCTGCAGATCTATACCCGCGAAGACTTTCCCGAAGAGTGGGCACAGTTGCACCATAACCTGGGAAACTTATTCCTCAAGCATCCTCGCCCCAAAAACCAACACAGGGCATACGAGCAAGCGATCAGCCACTTCGAAAAAGCACTTGAGGCTCTTGAGCGGAAACGAAATCCCGCAGACTGGATCAATACACGCCTGCACCTCGCCGAGTCTCATCGTCTCGCGAGCGATGGTCAAGATCGCAATCCTCTGATCAAAGCAATGCAGGGGTTGGAAGAAGTTCTGGAAGTCATCAACGAAGAACAAGCCCCCGACCAGGCAGCCTCTACGAAATATCAATTGGCCCTGACCTACCTCGACCTCTCTCGTTTACTCGAAACGCCTGAGACTCAGACAACCAGATACCGCCAGTCCGCACTAAAACTCTTCCAAGAATCTGCCCACATCTACCGACAACAAGGCAATTCAGACTCATTACAAAAAGTGCTGAATGCCATTGAATTGGAACAGTTTGAATGAAGAGTTAAACCGAAGTGCGAATTGAAAATAATGTTCGGTACTGCGTCTACGAAAAAAGAGGTCGCAATCAAGATTGATTGCGACCTCTTTTGTATTTATTTCAGGTTCGCCTTGCGGTGACCTGGAACAGATTCAGATAATTACTCTGGAGCGGTGAAAGGGACCATGCCTTCCATGATCAGGTCACCGAAAGTTTTGCCTTCGACTTCGCTTTTTTCTCCAGCAGCTTTTTCCAAAGCAGCCTGGATTTTTTCTTCGTCTTTGACTTTCTCTTCTCCGAGTGCTTTACCGACGGCCATGCCGTACAGGTTACGCATTTTCGGGTTCACCCCTTTGCCCGTCTCTTTGGCGGGGTGACATACGAGGCAACCGAGCTTTTTAATTTCGGCATTATCTTCGTAAGTTTTGGTAATCACTTTTTTGTAGTTGGGGCGAGCCTGGGCGGAATCGCTGTTCATGACGACAGTCAACGTGACCATCAAACCTGCGATGAGACTCAGGGACAACATTTTTCGTGCTGTTCGCATTAACACAACCTCCCGAACAGATGAATTTTAAGTTTATGGAGATGTTTACAAGTGACGTCGTTCACAGACAGTAGTCAATCTGCAGAGGAAAAGTCCGTCGTCTGCTTCAGAACCACTTGAATAAGTTACTATCACCCCCAGAGCACCTGGCAGGAATAACTTAAGACAGGTTCCGAAACTGTTTAAAAACACAGTTAAGACAATACCTGGAACGGATTGAAAAACAGCCTTGGTTACCGAATTCCAACCGATAGGTCACCATCCATAAGTACGCATTTATTTAAATGGCCACCCGAAGCGATGTCAACTCACTAAACCAAGCTGTTTTGAAGAAACACCTTCGGCGCTCGTACTTTCTCGTCAATTGACGATTGCGTTTGCACTATCGATGTTGCACATTGAGGATGACTTAATTTACCGCAACACGGTCAAGTATGCTGACATTGCTATCCTGCGCGTCAGGACATGTCATAAACGAGGTGGTTCAGATAAACTTTAACGCGCAACAGGAGCTTATTCTGATGGCATTCTTCTCTAAACAGGCATTCGGCCTGGTCGTCCTTGGCCTCTTGTCAGGTCAGTTTTTCACACAAGCGTCGTTGGTGCTGGCTGCTGAACCCGAAACAGCAGCGACCGCCTGGGGCGGTAGCCCGAACATCGTGTTGATTCTATCCGACGATCAAGCCTGGACCGATTTCAGCTTTATGGGTCATCCCGATATCGATACTCCGAATCTCGATGCTCTCTCCGAAGAAAGTTTTCTGTATCCAGATGGCTACGTAACCACCAGCCTATGTCGCCCTTCACTCGCCACTTTGATCAGCGGATACTACCCGCATCAACATGGGATCACTGGGAACGATCCTCCCAAGGGAACGGACCGGAACCTGATGCTGAAACATATCGATCGCATTCCGAAGCTGCCTGCGATGTTGGCAGAAAAAGGTTACGTCAGTTTTCAATCTGGAAAATGGTGGGAAGGTGCACCCAGTCGCGGTGGATTTACGGCGGGCATGACTCATGGTGACACATCCCGCGGTGGCCGTCATGGGGATGAAGGCTTGAAAGTCGGTCGTCAGGGCATGGCCCCTGTTTTCAATTTCATTGACTCCCATGCCGGTAACCCGTTTTATTTATGGTATGCTCCTTTTCTACCGCATACGCCTCATACCCCCCCACAACGCCTCTTGGATAAATACACGCAGGAAGGACGCCCGATTCAACTGGCGAAATATTACGCCATGTGTGAATGGTTTGATGAAACCTGTGGAGAACTCGTCGACGGGTTGACCGAACGAGGCATGCGAGAGAATACGTTAATTGTCTTCGTCACAGACAATGGATGGATCCAGAAAACACCGGAGTCGAAAATTCCTCCTGGGTGGAGACAACCTTTCGCACCGCGATCTAAACGTTCGCCGAATGATGGAGGTTTACGGACTCCCATCTTCTTCAATTGGCCGGGAGTAATTAAACCCGGAATCTCCGAGACACCGGTTACAGCTCTGGATGTCGTACCCACAATGCTGGCTGCGGCGGGTTTAGAGAAAACCGAGGCGATGCCCGGCGTCAATCTGTTTCCTGAGGGAACACCCCGAACCGACCTGGATGACCGGCCACTATTCGGTGAAATCTTTGAACACGATCTCGTCGATATCGACGCCCCCAGTACGAGCCTGCTTTACCGCTGGGTGCGAAGTGACGACTGGAAATTGATTCTCCCGGAAGCTGAGAATGAGCCAGTTCAACTGTATCAATTGGCGGATGATCCTCACGAAAACCACAACCTGGCAGCAAAATACCCTGAACTTGTGGTGAAATTGACCTCTCAGATCAATAACTGGTGGGATGGTAGAACTGACAATCTGCAGTAATATGCAGACCTGACGGTATTATCTGGGACAAGGAATGACCTTACCGCCGCAATTTGGCCAGATAGTTCGTCTGGTTTACGGAATTTTGTAACAGGAGCCCTGCAAACCACTTGCTCGATTTTTGAGTATTGAATAAACTTCGAACGTCTTGAAGTCAGAAAACAAGGTCGCTGCCAGTCAGCGATCTCTGACTCTTTCTTACCCGGTAGTGTAATGGTAACACAACAGGTTTTGGTCCTGTTATTCTAGGTTCGAGTCCTAGCCGGGTAATTTTTTATGCGCAGTTGGTTTAAAGGTCCCCCTTTTTAAGTAGAATCTGGGTGTGGACAGGCGTGCTCGCATACCAACTGCAGACAATACTAATAGCGAGTATGCAATGCTTCCCGCTCCCGGTCTCTGCGGATCCGGTTGAGTTCAGACATCAACTCATCGAATTTATCTTCTTCGCGAGCTATGTCTCCAGTCTTTTTCTTGATCATGGGGAGCAGGTAACCTTCCCCCATCCACATCAGCACCTGGCGTTCTCTCTGCCTCACATCGCTGGTGTTTTTCAAGTTATAGACCATGTCTTCGATTTCGTCGCCACGGTCCGCGATGAACTCATTCCATTCGGCTTCCGAAGCATTTGCTGATCGTAAACGGAAGTAATCTTTGTGGACTTCCGTAAAGCAGTTGTAGCATTCTTCCGCTATGAAAAAGGGGGGCTGGTTATACCACTTATAGGCGGCGTAGCCGGAGGGGATTAGAATCGCCATGGCGATCACCACATAAATATTGATGATGTATCGCAGGAAGCTGCCTGCCGCCAAGGTAGCGATCGCGTCAACGGCATCGCGAATGAAATTGGTCAGCTTATAAAGGAGATCGCCTGGCGACAAAATCGATGGGGACTGTTTTCTCACCTTCTTCGGTTTGGCGTGAATGTTTGCGACTTGTTTGTTCGCTGGCGGAGGAGTCTGAGTTGCCGGCCCAGAACTACGTTGCTCGACAAAGTCATCAGCCCCTCCGGGACCTTTCCCTTCCTCGACTTTCCTTTTATGGAACAGTTCCGGGTGAAACTGTCGAAGAATGTCATCGGCAGCCGAAGTATTGTTTGAATCGGGGGTGTTACTTTTATTATTCATACTAATTCACACTCTGATTTAAACAGACGCTAATTCACATCGGGGCCAAGTCGACAATCGTCGCTCCGTTTTTATCTTGGATTGAGATGCAAGAACCTGAAATACGAAAATCAGGGAGCTTCGTCTCCAATAAATTCCTTGTTATTGCGGTTATGTAATTTGCTCCAGATTTCAGGATAGATTTGATCGCCTTTAAAGTGAGCTGATCCATCCAGGTACATTACATAAACCCCAGCAGCGTGCATGCTGCGAGCTGTCTGCTGAAAGTTCACTTCGTCCTCGATCACTGAAGAAGCGTAACAGGGCATGCCAACTTCTTGCAGATATTCGGAACCGACTTCCTGATGAATGCGGGTACAACCGAAGATGTCATCGGAGTCGTCATCCTGATTGTTCGGGCCGGCGCCATCTTCCTGGAAGCTGACCACTCCGTGACGTGCTGTCACTGAAGCCCCAATAAAACCTAATGCCCAGGATCCCCGAATATCAAACTTGTTTACCCCTGCCCTAATTTCATCAATCGCAATGAAATTGGACGATCCTGAACGAACATCATTGAAATCGAACGACTTGTTCACGCCGGCAATTCCATGCCCCCACATCTGGGTGTTGTCTTCGAAAATGCGTTCGCCGTCGACAAAGAATCCGTCCTTACAGTTGTCTCCGCCTGAATTGCCAACAGGCCACTCTACCTCTCCTCCGACGGTATGTCGGAAGCATCCGCGGTTGGGGCCCATATTGATGGCGTAGTTACCACGTGCATAAAGATTGTCGGGCTGGGAAGAGATTTCAGTTCGGTCATACATGTTCTCAGAAGTGTTAAAAATGTCAGAGGGGCAGATAAAGGTGCCAATACGTTCCATACGAACTGCCGCGTTGACCGGATCGGAAACGGGTTTCGAGAAATCATATGCGTTTTGCAAATTCCCCTGTTCAACAAACGGTAAAATCATCAGGTTCCAGTTGGCCATCATGCGGGCAGGCTCCGATGAAGGGGCATATCCAAGCGCCACGCGATCCAGAATACCGACCGCCCAGCGACCACTGTCTAATGTTTCTCCCGGGGGCTCCGCCCAGATACTCGCTGGTGGGAATACGCGGTTCAGATCCTGATAACTGTGCAGCGCGATACCGATTTGCCGAAGGTTGTTTTGGCACTGTACCCCACGCGCGTTCGCTCGAACCTGTTGTACAGCAGGGAGCAGAAGAGCCAGTAGAATACCTATGATCGCGATCACGACCAACAGTTCGACCAACGAAAAACCACGACGAGCAGATGAACGTAACATGCTCCATCCTTTACTTGTTCTTGTATGCGACACATCGCAGTAACGGCAAAATCTAATAAGAGACACCGTCAGTCGCGACGCTAAAGATACCGGCCAGAGAATTGTGCTGAGAATTACGATTCAACAACCGTTTGGTCAAAAACTAAATGGTTATCGAAGTTGATTTACAACGAGCTTCAGCTGAATAGACCAACCATCACAACGGATGACTTTAATATTATTCGGTCCACCCCTCAAAAAGAGGTCGACCTCGGTTGAATCTGATTCAAATTGAGTTGCTCGCACGGTTCAAAGACTTTGCCCGAACTGACTTTTCAGTAGAGCTCTGGTCTGGGAAAGTTATCTATTTAAGCAGGGCCCGAATTCCCCTTGTTTCAACACTAAATCAAATATTCTGCTAATTTCACTCTATCGGTCGACGGACATCATTCCTGACGACCAAGCACCTGCTATCAGTCTAGCAGGATATCATTTTAACATCAAGAAAAATGCCCTGTTTATCTGCAGTCACTTCACTTGATGACTAAATTATTTATTTGAGTTTTTGACGTTTCGGATCTCCTCGACGTAGGTGAGAACCGCATGCCTATATATTTCAGACGTCATTCAACCCGTTTCGGCTCTTAATATTTCGTTTCCAGCCGAGTTTTTATCGAATTCGTGCATTTTTTCTGGAGCTCGAATACAAGGGAAATTGGGGAAAACCGCGTTTCTATCTCTGTCAGACTGGTTAATTCCACACTTAAAACAAGAAAACCACGAACGAAAAACGCGTTTCAGCGTCCAATCCGGATCGACTTGTAGCTGCCAGAGATGCTCTTTGAATTCAACACCGCAAATTAGCAAAGGTAGTGAAAATGTCGTTTATTATGGTCGATGTTGAGGCCGATGGCCCCATTCCAGGTGATTACTCCATGATCAGTTTCGGCGCCGTAGTGGTCGAATCGACCCTGAAGCGGACATTCTATGGACAACTTCGTCCCATTTCAGAGGGCTGGGTTCCCGAGGCGCTGGCTGTCAGCGGGTTTACACGGGAGGAAACCTTGGAATTTGATGAACCGACCAAGGTTATGGAGAGTTTTCGGGTCTGGTTGGGAGAAAACAGCGAGAAAAAGCCGATCTTCATTGCCGACAATAATGGATTCGACTGGCAGTTCATCAACTGGTACTTCCATCATTTCATGGGTGACAACCCGTTTGGTTTCAGCTCGATGAATCTGGGATCGCTTTACAAAGGGATTGTTCGCGACATGCGAAAGAACTTCAAGCACATGCGCGTAACGAAACATACCCACCATCCGGTCGACGACGCAGTTGGCAATGCCGAGGCCATGTTAAAGATTATCGAACGCTATGAACTGAATATCCGACTTTGAACCCTCTCTCGAAACTCCATACTGAACCCAGTATCACATGGCGTAATTTCTGGCCATAATTTCTGCTCGCCTTTGACTTTTTTCATCTGCTTAGCCCCGGTTGACGAAGAGAGTCTCACAATCACTACAACGGGATCAGCTTCACAAATGTCCCGATATCATTCGTCGAGATTGCCCCCACTTTCGAAACATAAGGAGCATTTTTCCAGTTACGAAGACCAGAATCCTTTTTTCTCCGCTCAGGGTGGGGACTCAAATCAGATTGCGAAGGCTCTCTTGCCGATCACAAACAGGTAGGTAGCTCCCCGTTTGAGGGTTATCTGAATTCAATCAGAGTCGCTGACGCCGAAGTACGGCCCGGGAGAGAACACGCATGTCCCCAAAAGCTAACCTCCAACAACCTCTTGCAGTCGTGGGGATGGCTTGCCGGTTGCCGGGCGCGGACGGATTGGATGCCTACTGGGAATTGCTCAAAGAGGGCCGCAGCGGACTGAGCCAATTCCCACCAGAACGCGTAAACCCAGACCTCTACTTCGATCCGACTCCGGGGAAGTTTTGCAAAACCTATACTCAGGCGGGGGGTTTTGTTCCTCCGCGACCCGTCGATCAGGATATTCTCCCAATCGATCCGGAACGACTTCGCCAATACGATAAGGCACATCAGACGATGTGCGAAATCGCGGCTCAAGCCTGTATTGATGCCGGTTACGACCCGCTCAATCTGCCCCATTCGCGGACGGCGGTTTACATCGGTAACTCTTCTGGCGGAAGCGATCTTATCTATGAATTGATGATGACCGATTACGCCGCTGCCGCTGCCGGATTTCTGGAGAACATCCCGGACTTCAACAACTTACCGGTCGAAAACCAGGCTTACATCCAGGAACGGTTGATCGAATCGATTCGTCGCGAGCACACTCGCCGACAGGATTCTCCCGTTCGCGACACCACTGCAGGCGTTGCCGCGACCATGATCTCCAGCTTGTTCAATCTGACCGGCCCGACTGCCGTATGCGACGCGGCGTGCGCTTCGGCGACGATTGGTTTGGAACTGGCGGCGCAAGCGTTGTTCCACAACCGAGCAGAAATGGCGATTGTTGGAGGGTGCTCATTTCGCAAATGGTATGAGATGGTGGTGATCGCCCAGGCAGCGACGTTGAGTACTCAGGGAGTTTCGTGTCCCTTCGATGCCAGCGCCGACGGACTCGTTGCGGCCGACGCCTATGCCGCAGTCATCGTGAAAACGCTGGACCGGGCTCTGGCCGAGGGAGACGAAATCAAAGCGGTCATCCGGAATACCGCTCTCTCATCAGATGGTCGGGGAAAAAGCTTCTGGGCGCCTCGTAAAGAAGGGCAGATTCTGGCCATTCAACGAGGTTATACGTCGGGTATCGATCCTAACCGTTTGCAATACATGGAAACCCATGCGACATCCACTCAGATTGGTGACGAAACCGAAGTTCAGAGTTTGATTGAATCGATCGGGGATCGTGTTCACCATCGATTGCCGATTGCTAGCGTGAAGGCCAACATCGGGCATAGCCTGGAAACAGCCGGGCTTTCCAGTTTGATCAAAACGATTCTGGCTATACAGAATCAAACGATTCCACCCGCTGTGAACTGTCAACAGGTTTCTCCGAAAATCAAATGGGACGAAATTCCGTTCTCCGTGCAACAGCAGGCAGAACCCTGGGAAGAACAACCCGATGGATCGCCTCGGATGGCGGGAGTGGACGCATTCGGGATCGGTGGTGTGAATACCCATGTGATCGTGGAAGAATACCGCACAGGAACAGAGTACAACTGGAATAGTGAAGTCTCCGACAAAACCGAGAAGGAACCAATCGCCATTGTGGGTCGGGGGGCATTGTTCGCAGGGGGGTACTCTGTCAAAGGTTTTGCCGACGTCATTAAATCGCATGCTTCACAAATTGCTCCCATTCCAGAACATCGTAAGTTGCGGGGGCAGTCATCGAAGTACAACGAAGCTGGTTTTCTGGCCGATTATGAATTCGACTGGAAACGCCACAAGGTTCCACCCAAGTTGCTCAAACAGGCCAACCCACTTCAGTTTGCTTTGCTGGATGCGGCCCAGCAGGCACTCGAAGAAGCGGGATATGAAGAGCAGGACTTCGACCGACAAGAAGTCATCACAGTCGTCGGATCTATCTTCAACAACGATTACGATCTGGATGTGTACTGGGGTTTGTTCTACCCGGAACTCTGCCAGAAGCTGACTCCCACGTTGAAAGAGCTGGGACTCGACGAACAGCAGGTCGCCGATTTTCTGGAGAATTTCAAACAACAGGTAATCAATCTGAAACCGGAGATGCTGGATGATACTGGGAGCGCATCGGCAAGCACTCTCTCGACCCGCATCGCCAAGAACTTTGATTTGATGGGGGGAGCATTCAGCCTGGACGCGGGAGAAGCCTCTTCGCAGGCCGCGTTACTGGCTGCCGTTGATTTACTCCGCTCCGGAAAGTGCGAACGTGTTGTTGTTGGTGGCGCGCAGCGCTGGATCGAAACATCGCAGAACGTGGACACGTCGCAGATTCCTCTGGGTGAAGGGACGGGCGTTATTGTTCTGCAACGACTCTCCGATGCAGAAGCGCAGCAGCGGACCATCTTCGGGTTAATTACGGACGTCGAGGTTGTCCGAACTGACGTCGAACCCGACGAGGAACTGACGACTAATAACAGCCTCACTCGGCAGATTGGTAATACGCTGGGTGCCTCGGGGATGGCGACCTTATTATATTCCACCTTATCCGACACTCCGGTGCAGGAGATTAAAACAGTTAATCGTCGTGGGTATTACGAAGAACAACCGGCGTGCTGGACAACCCACTATGCCCGTTATGAGCAGATTAATTCACCATCCCAGGAGACCATTTCGGAGCCCGTTGAAATGAATGGACATGATCCTGCTGAGACTCCGTCGATCAATGGATTAGCTCCCCACTTCTCGACCTTCGTCCAGTTCATGATGATCCAAACCGGTTGCCCCATCAACGTGATTCAACCTAAGGCCTACCTTGAAGGAGATCTGCGTCTGACGGCCGCTGCCAAACGAAGCGTGTTGCAGGAACTATTCATTCGGATGAATCATCATCTCGAACCGGTAATGCTCTATACTTGCGCCCAAAAACTGGAAACGGTGAACGACGTTTGGAATTACCTTGAAGAACTGGAAGAGCGGCCTTACGAAAATCTGCTTCCCGGACTGATTCCGACGACACCCACACCTGCGAATCAGGAAACTCCAGTAAGTGATGCGGTAGCTCAGCCAGTGAACTATGGTGACGTTATCATTCAGGAAAATGAATCAATTACAGAGACAGCCCCCCCTGCTAACTCGACTCTGCGTTTACTGGAACGAACAAGACCTGCCGCATTGTCCTCGTCGGACGATTCCGTACCGACGTTTTCTGGAGCGACTATCGTCGTTGGCTCGGGCAAGACGACCGACTTGCTGGTAGAAAAAATGGCGGAAGCGGGAAATGTTGTTTACCGCTTGGAGAGTGGACAATCCTCCGCCACCTGGATGTCGCAGTGGGAAAAGATTGAATCACAAACTCCTGTACTGCAACTCATTCTGACAGAAGGAATTGCCGAACGTCCCGAGGGGAATAACTGGTCGGCAGAGATCAATGCGATCAGCGAACTGATCAACTTTACTTCCCATTGGTTGAACCATCGCCAGACACAAGGCAACCTTTCCGGAGCGACGTTGGCCTTGCTCCTCCATATGGGTGCTGATTTTGGTCAAGGGGGACAGTTCCCTTCGATTCCATCTATCCTGCTGAGTAGTTTCACGGAAACGCTCTTACCGCACGCTGTTGCGGGCCTGCGTCTGAAAGTCATCGACCTGTTTGAACGGGAACCTGCTCCGATGATCGTCAAAGAGGTGATGCAGGAATTCGGCAGTCAGGACCGTGAGACCCATGTGGCTTTCCTGCGCGGCGGTCGATCGATTCGGTCAACCACGGTGCAGATTATTCCCGAGATGCGGGACGAAATTGAAGTTTGGTTCCCCCATGGGGCCTTTAATGAAAACCTCCTGGAATTCCTTCCGTTGGCCCATCATGCCGGACCCAACACGCAACCACAGGGATTGTGGCTGGGGCTGGAACAAATCAACGATTACACCGATTTAAGTACACTCCTCGATGAAATGCAGACGATTTTGTCTGAAAATCCGACATTGCGAAAAGTCGTTATCCTTCTTCCCGTCGAAGGAAACAACTTTATCAGACTGCTGGCAGCCAGAACCTTGTTCGCTTATTGCCAACTGTTCGCGACTTCTAACCCGCAATTGACAGTCTCGCTGATCCAGTTTGATATTGGTCTCCCTAACCTGAGCGAGCTTCTCGTTTCCGATGCCAACCAGGCACACTCGGAAATCGTTCAACTGACCTTGAATGAGTCAGGAGCCTACACCGAACAATATCAGGATGCCCTGCTCAGTTACGAGTACCAGGTACTGGAAACACTCACGCGTCCCACAGCGACCCGCTCGGAATTGAATGAGGGAATCTGTTCGATTCAGTATGATCCCCGTGTCGATCCGTTCTTGAGGGGGCATCTGCATGAAGAGATCCCGCTGTTGCCAGCCGTCATGGGCATTGAAACCTGTGCGGAAGCGGCGTCCGCCGTTTCGGGAGGACAACCCGCGGTTGGAATACGCAACTTGGAACTGGTCAATGGATTCCGTATGGCTTCTCCCAAACCGCATCATGCCGTGGTCGAAGTCAGCCCCACTGATCAACCCGGAATTCTTCATTGTGAACTCAAAGGTGAGTTTTACGATAAAGCGGGAAGGCTAAAAGATTCCCGACGACTCTTCCATCGCGTGCAGGTCCTCACGGGTGAGAATAATCGAGTGGCCCTTCCTCCGTTCAGCGGTGACGTCCCGCAAGATGATTGGATGGCGGTTCAGTATAGTGACAACTCACAGGAACGGATCGAAGGGCATAGTGGCCCCGTCTGGTATGGCCCTGAATTAAGAACGTTAAAATCGGTACGATACCTACTGGAAGCAAGCGACATCTGGGGATGCTTTACGGCTCCGGATTCTTCCGAGTTGGCAGGGCAACGTACAGGCTCGCGCTGGCAGACACCGGCGGCGGTACTGGATGGCACTTTATACCTGTTTGAGTTTCTGTTCAGTCGGCTCACGGGCACGTCGCAATTACCTCACTTTATAGGGCAACTCGATTTCGGTCGTTTGCCAGTTCCAGGCGAGCAATTGATAGCCTACGGTCAATACCTGCGGCGGGAAGACCGACATTTGTTAGTCGAGTTCGACGTCTGGGGCGCCGATGGGACTGCCATCTACTCCTGTCGCGACTGTAAAATGGTCGATTTGAATATCACGGTTGGTGGTACTAAGTAACCCTTCTTCCACGAAATATCAAATGGATTAATGAGCAACCTGCTGACGGGGTGGGCATTGCTTCTCTGGATCAGCTATCCTTGTGTGGATATTGGAGCATCGTTTCTCAGGGAACTATTTTCGTTCCAACAAATTGGACCTGGGGAAATGTGACTTCGCCTCGCAAGGACAAGATCGGTCTATCGTGAACTGGTATCTTTTATATCTGATCAGTGAATGGGTGTTACGAATCATGATGATTCCGGTGGTCACCCACCGCCGCAGACCCAACAGCGCGATGGCATGGCTGCTGATCATCTTCTTTGAACCCTGGTTTGGGTTTCTAATTTACGTCTTGATCGGCGAGAACCGTTTGCCACAGCGCCGCATTCGCAAACATGATCGGCTGCTGGCGAAACTGGAAACCTTAAGCCGACGCTTCCGTGATCATCCCCAGGTGATGAAGCCGGACTATGACTCTCGATTACAGTCGGCCATTGATCTGGCAGAACGTCTCGGTTATATGCCGATTCTGGGGAACAACTCGGTCGAGTTGCTTGCAGAGACCGACGAGACGATCAATCGCTTGATTGCCGACATTGATCAGGCCCAAAAACACGTCCATATGCTGTTCTACATTTATCGGGACGATAAGACGGGGAACAAAGTGAACGATGCTTTGGCCCGCGCTGTCGCACGAGGAGTGAAGTGCCGCTTGCTACTGGATGCGGTCGGATCGTCGGACTTTCTCAAACATAATCAACAGGAATTGATCGACGCAGGTATCGAAGTTCATGCCGCTTTGCCTGTGCAGTTCTTTCGCCGCAAGGCAGCGCGGATCGATTTACGCAATCACCGTAAAATTGTCGTGATTGACGGATCAATTTCCTACACAGGTTCTCAGAATATCGTGGATTCTGACTATGGTCTAAAAAAACTTGCCTGGCACGATTTAATGATTCGTATGGAAGGGCCAGTGACCATCGAATTACAAGCTGTCTTTCTGACGGACTGGTATTTCGAAACAGATGATATTCTGGAGGGAACGGATATTTTCCCCGATCCGAAATCGGCCGGATCGACTCCGATTCAGACATTACCCAGCGGCCCCAGTTATCCCACTGAGAATCATCAACGGATGGTGCTCTCAATGCTGCATGCCGCCCAGCACCAGGTTACGATCACGTCGCCTTACTTCATTCCAGACGAAGCCTTGCTGCAGGCGATTGAAGTCGCTGTATTACGCGGAGTGGAAGTGACTTTGATTCTTCCCGAAAAGAGCGACCAGGTTATCGTCGGCGCCGCAGCACGAGGATATTATGGAGTATTATTGGAGATGGGAGCCCACATTTATCTTTATCAACCGGGGCTGCTGCATGCTAAAACGATTACAATCGACTCCAGTATCTGCATGATCGGTTCCAGCAATTTTGACATCCGTTCGTTCGAATTGAACTTCGAACTGACCATGATGCTGTACGGCAAACCGATCAACATGGAGCTGAAAGAGCTACAGGATAAATACCTGAGTCTCTCCGAAAAACTGGAACTGAGCAGGTGGAACAGGCGGCCTTACTATCAGCGTCTGTTTCAAAATGTCATGCGGCTCTTCAGTCCGTTGCTATAACGGGAATGTTCGTCGCCAATCGCATCACCCGCTCAATTTTATGAAAAGGCTGATTGCTTCGACTGATTTCATGTGCAATTATGATGTGCAGATGATGAAATTCATAAAAGAAAATGAGCGCCCTGCGATCCGAACAGACCCTTGATAGCTGCCGATCAACGGGAAACCAGACTTGAAGCGACAAATCAAATTATTCAGAGGTGAACCCGAGCGATGTATAAACTCATTGTGAAAAACGGACCGGACGAAGGTCGTCAGTACAAGCTGGAAGCAGGACAACTCTACGATGTGGGTCGCGGGTCAAATACGACGATTCGCGTACGCGACTCGTACATCTCCCGCGTGCATGCCCGCATCAACGTGGAAGAGGATGAAGCCATGATCCACGACTGGGGCAGCTCCAGCGGTTTATTCGTTAATGATGAGCAAATCGACGAGGCCGAACTGAAGGATGGCGACGTCATCCGGATGGGAAATACCGAAATTACGGTCGCCTGCTGAATTAAGACTGTTCAGAATGGCCTGCGAGTCCTGACTCGCTCCCGTCACCAGTCTACTGCGACCAGCTTTGTGCTTATGATTGAAACTTGAGCGCCGCTTCCACGGCAAGCTCATCACAGCGTTCGTTCTCGGGATGCCCAGCGTGACCTTTCACCAAAGTGAATCGGACCTGATGTTTCTGTAGCAGCACGTCGAGCTTCTTCCAGTGGTCTTCATTTTTGACCGGCTTCCAGCTCTTGCCCTCGCGGCGTCTCCAGCCGTTTCGCTTCCAGTTGGGCAACCACTCTTTGCTCCCTTTGGCGACGTAGGTGCTGTCGGTAATAACCTCGACCTCGGAAGGCCGGGTAAGCGCAGCTAACCCTTCGATGACGGCCTGCAATTCCATCTGATTGTTGGTCGTGTTCGCTTCACCGCCTGCGAATTCTTTTTCGGAACCAGACTGGGGATGGCGCAGCAAATACGCCCAGCCTCCCGGTCCCGGATTTCCACGACAGGCTCCATCAGTAAAAAGTTGAACGAAGGACGACGCTTCCTGCGTTTCGATTTCGGACATGAATGGCAGCCTGACAGCAGCAGTGAGAAAGAATTAGGTCAGCATAAAAATTCCGGCGCAGTCAAAAAACTGCCCGGAGATTGTGAGCATATGCATTATCGCAACGAGAGATTAACGTTCTCGATAGGTAATGCGGCCCCGGTTCATGTCGTAAGGCGATACTTCGACTGTGACTTTGTCACCCGGCACGATACGAATAAAGTGTTTTCTCATTTTTCCAGCAACGTGGGCCAGCACCAAGTGTCCATTTTGCAGCTCAACTCGAAACTGCGTATTGGCAAGTGCCTCCACAACGGTACCATCAACCTCAATGGCCTCTTCTTTGGCCATAAAATACTCTCCTGTAACAACTTAAGTAAAATAAACAGTAAAATCGCAATCCGAACGTCTAGCAATCGGATCGCCTCTTGTATTTTGTATTCCGTTAATTGTAACAAGTTTTGTACTAAGGCCAACAGGCTGCACCGGAAGAATTCGCTTAAGATGTTATGTAATTGCCCGAAATTGGAAAAACCGGAATGATTTTAACTTCTCCGGCACCTATTCAACGGGGGTGAATACCTCGTGATTTATCGAACTTTTCATCCTAATTTGACCAATGCGGATCTTTATCCTGCGGATTCTTTGGATTATCGATGACGATCCGATTCCCGTTTGACGGATTGGCGTTTCAGATTTAAATTTATCTAGTTGAGGTTTGATTCAATTCTAATACATTCTCTGGGATGCTCGTCCAAATGAACGCGTTGAAAAAATTCCTGCTGGAAGAGGACGCAGCGACTGCTGTGGAATACGCGGTTATGGTCGCGATGATCCTTTTAGTCTGCATTGTTGCCATCGCCAGTTTTGGAGCGCAAACAAATACAATGTACGAGAATATCGAATCGGAACTTCTCGCTCATTGAGGGTGTTGCGAAGTAGGCGATTCGATCAGCGACTCGCACTGGCCTGATCAGTCGTTGTGCCATGATTTCAGTTTTTCGCATCTTCTGGCAATCTCTTTACTCCCTTCACTCCGGGAGAGACTCGAAATTGATACCATCTTAGCGATGACTATTTGGAGAAATTAAACGCGTCTAATCCCTTTGTAATGACAGGTGCCTCTGATGGCCGGCGACAAAGCTTATATTTCGCTGGGGGGGAATCAGGGAAACCCCATCGAAACGATGCAGCAGAGCCTCCAACAGCTTGCTGCTCTCGACGGTATAGAGATCGACCGTGTTTCTTCGTTTTATCAAACGGCTCCCGTAGGAACCTATGCGGGCGATTCCTTTTATAACGCCGTCGCTGAGCTGGAGACCACCCTCCCCCCAATCGACTTGCTGAACCACCTGCTCCAGATTGAACAAGAGCTTGGTCGGATACGCACCCTCCACTGGGGACCGCGAGTGATCGATCTCGATTTGCTGTTTTATGACGAACAGATCATCCATCTACCCCAGCTCGTGCTCCCGCATCCGGCCGCCTGGTATCGCCGATTTGTTCTGGTCCCGCTGGTAGAAATCGCCCCAGAGCTACTGCATCCGGTGAAACTGGCTACCATCGCCGAATTGCTCAGATTAACGGAAGTAGTTCCTTACCAGGTCCACCTGATCGGTTCAGACACAGACTTGGACATTGCCCGCCGGGCGAGTTCAGCATTTCCGCAAATCAATGTGAAGCAAATTGATTCGGTCGCCGATTTAGCCGCACCGCATTCGATGTTGCTGTTTGTTCAACCGACGGAGACGATCACTTGGGAAGACAGCCCGCTCCTTACACGGATTGATCTGCAAACGGTCCTGGAATCTCAACTGCAGGAGACGATGGTCAACCTGTTTACATCTGCCCTGGGAGAGGTGAATCGGTCTGTATAAAAGCGAGTGACTATCAGAGGCTACCACTACGCAAAACACCATAGATGAGCCACAGCCCCAGCAGACTGGACATAATGAATACGATTCCACTGACCCACGCCAACTCTCCTCCGCCCCGAATCAACAGGGCTGATGCGAGGATGAGCGATGACATCACCATCCCGATTGCGAGTCGGTTACTGGAGCGATCAACTTCCTGAATCAGGTGATTCACTTCTCCATGATCGAGTTTGATTCGAAGTTCATCTTCGCTCAGCTTTCGCAGGATCGTAGTAACATGATAGGGAGTCTTGTGGGCCAATGTGAGCAGACGGCGAGACTCGCCCATCAGCATTCGCCCTACTCGAACCGGGTTGTATCGTTCCTTGATAATATCGGAAACGAACGGTGCCAGCGCCCCTGCCATATTGAATTCGGGATTCAACCAGCGTCCCATTCCTTCCAGAGTGACAAAGGCGCGAATCAGTAGCATCAGGTTACTGGGACAATTCAGATTGTGAGTTGACATTAAGAGGACAAAATCGTTGAGCATAGGCCCAACGTTCAGCTTCTCTAACGGAACGCCGTAATAGGAATCGACGAGATCTCGAACATCGATTTTCAAAAGATTTTTATCGATCTCCCCGCGGCACTCTCCTACTTCCTGAATTAGAATTACAACCGAATTGTAATCTTTTTTCGAAACAGCATGGAAGAGATCCGCCAGCCGATCTCGAAGCTCCTCATCTAGGTAACCCACCATTCCGTAGTCAAGCAGGCAGATGGTGCCATCGTCCAGGATGCGGAGGTTTCCGGGATGAGGATCACCATGAAACACACCCAACTCGAACGCCATTTTCATGTAAATGTGCGCACCGTTGTCTGCGACTTGCTCATTCGTAACGAATCCGGGACCGTTTTCTCCCATTGGGTCGTCGGTAGCTGAATTACAATCGGGAGTCACTGAATTCGCGGGTGCTGAAGTAGATTGCTTTCCTGGTTCTCGGTGGATGAAGTCGCGTAAAGTCGACCCCTGAATAAACTCCATCGTCAGCAGGCATTCCGTACACAGATCGGGATAGACTTCCGGAACATAGAGCGACGCATCGTTACGAAACAGTCGCGAGAATTCCATCATCGTCTTGGCTTCGCGCTGAAAGTTCATTTCGCGTCGGATTGTGCGTGCGAAATGAGAGACCAAACCACAGGGATCGAACATTCTGGCTTCGGGTATGTGTTTTTCGATTAAGATTGCCAGTTGCCCCATCAACGCAATGTCACTTTCGACTTCCTGAACAACATTGGGGCGTCGAACTTTTACAGCGACATCAATTCCTGTTTTAGTTCGAGCCTGATAAACCTGCCCTAATGATCCAGCCGCCAGCGGTTCATCCGGGAAGTACTCGAACATCTCATCTACGGAGCCGCCGAGTTCTTTCTGGATGAGGCTTTGAGCCTCGCTGGTAGGAAACATGGGAAGCGATTCCTGGAGTTTCGTCAGCTCCTCAATGACATCGGGAGGTACAAGATCCGGTCGCGTACTGACAACTTGCCCGAACTTTACGAAACTTGGGCCCAGTTCCTCAAGCACCATGCGGATGCGTTCGGCGCGAGTCAGGGCAGGCGGAATCGAATTCTTTTTTTTCCGCCAGTCCAGCATACGGCGTCCCAGGCGGATAAATCTCCCAAGGCCAACCTGCTCTACCAAATCTCCGAATCCGTACTTCAACAACACCGACACAATCTGGCGGCTGCGATTCAGATTCTTGAGGAATAGTAAAGGATGAGTCTCCAAACGGTCACTCCATTTTTCCCGCACGCGGGTTTCTGGTGAATTAATTGACCACCCTGATTAACAGAAATTGGCATCCTGAGAGAGCCAATTTGATTGGGCAGTGCTTGTGATACGGAACAATTTATTGTTCATCGTAACCAGTTGTCGGAGGGAAGACAGCCTGCAATTCTGTTTTAACGACTTCTACGGATCACATTACTGAGAAGTAGTTCGACACGGCAAAATCGAAACCATAATTACTCAGTTTTTTCGGCCGTTTATGATAGACACAATGATTCTTGACTTGCAGTAACAGGTCGCGCGGCTGGCAGGCTCGGAAGGGACGATCCACCGCCTTGTAATGAGTCTCGATCAGGTAGTCGACCGCTTTTCTCGCTTCGGAATCATATGCAAAGCCCATCATGGGAGCCATCAATTCCAGCAATTCCCGGAACTGCGCTTCCGTGGGATCCGGAGCTTCAATTTTATAAGGAATACGCCGTAAAAAAGCACCGTCGACCAGGTCTTTGGGTTCCAGGTTTGTCGAGAAGATGATCAGTTGATCAAAAGGAACTTGAATTTTCTTACCACTGGGAAGGTTTAAAAAGTCATACCTTTTTTCCAGCGGCACAATCCAGCGGTTAAGTAGTTCATCAACGGGCATCTGCTGACGACCAAAGTCATCGATGACCAACGTACCGCAGTTACTTTTCAGTTGTAAAGGAGCCTCACAAATTTTGGTCAGAGGATTTTGCGAGACCTCCAGTTCATTCATCGTCAATTCACCACCGGCGATCACCGTGGGGCGTACTACTTGCACCCAACGTTGATCGACACCTGACAAATCCAGCAGGCCGTTTTCTTTATCTTCAGTGACCAACTCATGGACACCGGGATCGTACAAGCGAATGATGTCGCCATCGATTCCCAATGCCTTGGGGATCCAGATGGTCGAACCGAAACAGGCAGTCACTCGTTCGGCAATACTGGTTTTTCCGTTACCCGGTTCCCCAAACAGGAACATACCTCGCCCGGAGTTAATCGCCGGGCCTAACCGCTCAAACATATCTTCGCTAATGATTAAATCGGAAAAGGCGCGTTTCAGGTCTTCCTCGCAGACTTCCTGACGCGCGATACTCTGCGCTTCCATCGCTTTAAGATAGTCCCCTAAGGTGACCGGCGCTGAACCAAAGTAGGAGCATTCCTCGGCGTATCGTTTGGCACGATCTCGCCCGAAGTCGGTTATCACAAACTCGTAGTCACCCATCTCTGCCGACCCTTTGTAGGCCAGCAATTGATCCTGCTTACACTGCTGTAAAATGGGATCCACAATTTGAAATGAGAGACAGACCTGTCGACTGATCGTACGTCCGGAAGCGGAACCTTTCGACAATAGGAATTTCAGGACAAGCCGTTCGATCTCTTCAAATGAGAGACCAGTTTTAGCCAAATTCTCTGGAATTGTGGGACGAAAAGGACCTTTTTTCTCCTCTTGACCACCTAACAGATGATTCACCCGATGAAAAAGTTCACCGAGGGGGGAATCGGATTCAACGCATTCGGGCTCGGTATAGAGTCCTTCTTTCGAAAGAACCGCTTCCTGCTGACCTTCAGCGGTAGCCACAGGCGAATTCAATCGTGCGGAATTTAAGGAAGTCTCTTCGCTCTGCTCGGAGCCATCTGGTAACTCGTCAAAATCGATATTCAAGTCATCCAGGTTGTCGATGTTCCCATCAAGATCGCCTTGAGGAGCGCGCAGGTCCCCCTTGATGTGCTGAAGATATTCCGTCGGGGACATTTTTGAGGATGCATCGGACATAGTACACAACTCTAGCCCATGAGGCTCGGCAAAGTATCTGTTTTATTTTGAGGGAATGGCTCTCGTCTTTGGAGAAACAACAGAGCAGTTGCCGCTCATTGTTGTTCTCAATTTTTGTCAGTCAAATACCTCTATCTAAATCATAATACGTCACGAAATCGTTCCATGAGGGCAACCGGACCGAAACACGTGGTAATTATACCTCATCTTCCCCGAACTCCCGATGTGGCGCAGATAGTCTGAACTAAGGGGTTTCAACGATTACGAGACCTGAACGGCCTTTTGCCTTCCGGTATCAACGAATAAATCGGTTGTCCCTGTATTCACTGCCCGGATCCCTCTGATGAAGTACAAATTTTTCTTCGAGATCTGGGTTAGTTCCGGCTTCGAGATCATTCGCAACTGAGGGTGGAATTGTTTATCCTGCATAAACTTAGGCACGCAACTACGACGTACATCAACCATATAAAGGGTGCCTTTCCTCTCTGATACCGCCGGATCGACGACTATAAAGCGATTCGCGCCCTTTCTCTCACTCGATTCATCATTCATTTTTCGCTGGAATATTCCCCGGGAGTCCTAATTTCATGACGAACCCCATCGCCCTCGGTCTCGATTTCGGAACCGAATCTGTCCGTGCTCTGTTCGTCGACCTGATTGGAAACGAAGTCGCTTCCGCCGTCGTTCCTTATACTCATGGTCAGATCACAAAAACCTTGCCCGGTACTGGAGAAGAGATCCCGGCCAGTTACGCTTTCCAACACCCGCTGGACTGGGTCGAATGTTCTGCCAAGGCGGTGCAGGAAGGGTTGAAATCGGGAGGACTTCAGGGCGAGCAGATCATTGGGATTGGAGTCGACTTCACCAGTTGTACTATGCTTCCCAGCCTGAAAGACGGTACGCCACTCTGTATGGTTGACGAGTTCAAATCAGAGATGTTCAGCTGGCCGAAGTTGTGGAAACATCACGGGGCCCAGACACAAACAGATCGAATCAATGAACTTGCCGAGTCCCGCAATGAATCTTTTCTGAGTCGCTACGGGGGAATCATCGGACTGGAATGGTTCTTCCCTAAAGTATTAGAAACACTCGAGAAAGCACCGGAAGTCTATCGGGCAACAGAAGTCTGGCTCGAAGGAGGCGACTGGTATGTATGGCAACTTGTCGGCGGAACTGCAGAGACTCTTCCCCGATCGACGTGCCAAGCTGGTTACAAAGCGATGTGGCACGCTCAAGATGGTTATCCCAGCAGCGAGTTTTTTGCTGCACTACATCCCGAGCTGGAAAACGTCGTCGCAGAAAAGATGCCCGGCCGAATGCTGGCTCCAGGAACTTCGGCAGGTGGATTGACTGCGGACATGGCTAAGAAGTTCGGCCTCCCTGCTGGAACGCCCGTCAGCGCCTCCATCATTGATGCCCACGCCGGTGTCCCCGGTGCAGGTGCGGCGGAAGCGGGGGCGATGGTACTCGTGATGGGAACGTCCAGTTGCCATATGTTGAACGCCACTTCCGAGCAATCCGTTCCAGGCGTCGCCGGGATCGTCGAAGGAGGAATTCTGCCTGACTTTTTCGGATACGAAACTGGACAGGCTGCCGTTGGCGATGCATTCGACTGGCTGCGAAAAACCCTCAACCAGGACAACTTCGACGAATTGACTGCCGGTGCTGCCGCCCTGCCCGCTGGTGCGGAAGGAGTTCTCTGTGTCGACTGGATGAACGGTTGCCGCACTCCGTTAATGGACGGCGCGGTCAAAGGGGCTTTTCTCGGCCTGACTTTAAACCATGGACCGCAGCATCTATATCGAGCCTTGATGGAAGGCTCCGCGTTTGGTGTTCGCTGGATCGCAGATATTCTCATTGAGAACAATGTGCCTGTTACATTATTTATTGCCACAGGAGGATTGCCGCACCATAACCCTCTGCTCGTTCAGATTTATGCCGACGTCCTGGGTAAGCCAATTCTGGTTCATCCCTCCAAACAAGGCCCTGCCCTGGGCGCGGCCATCTTAGGGGTACTGGCGGCAGATACTGAGCATCAATATTTCAAATCGACAACTGAGGCGATCAATACCATGGCGGGTGTGCAGAAGGGAGTGCCGGGGCGCGAAGGTATTCTTGTGCAACCGAACGCAGACACACACGCTCAGTACAATGAAATTTATTCCCAATACCGGAATGCCGCCGACTGGATCAGCCAGAAAAAATGAGCTGCTTTGTAGTCGTGCCCGGCATGTTTGACAACTGGGCCTGCCTGACGAGACAATTCACCGACAGTTGATCTGCCGGAATACTCTACCTTCATCCAAACTCTCTACTCTGAGTAAAACCATGTCTAAATATGAACTGCCCACATTAAAGAAACGTCCCAAACTCAAAAAGAAGGAAGTTTACCTGCTCGCCAGTGGTGACCTTCGCATTTCTGCCAACCAGATGTGTTGGGACGCCCAGGCAGAGATGGAAAAAGATCTCACCGCGGCTATCGAGGCTGCTGGTTATTCCGTCGTTCGCGCGCATTCTTATAAAGCGGATGAAAAACATGGTTTCATTGCTTCACAAACTGAGGGAATGCAGATCTTCGCGGAGCTGGATCCCAAAGCACCGATTATTGTCGCGGAAGCCGTTTGGCAATATTCGCACCATGTTCTGTCTGGATTGATCACTCACGAAGGCCCCATCCTGACCGCCGCAAACTGGTCCGGAACCTGGCCCGGCCTGGTCGGAATGCTCAACTTGAACGGATCACTGACCAAAGCAGGCGTGAAATATTCGACATTGTGGTCGGAAGATTTCACCGACGACTACTTTACCAGTCGCCTCAAAAAATGGTTGGAAACTGGCAAGTGCAAACACAGCGTAAAACATGCTGTTCCACTTTCCAAACTGAAAGTCGACAACTCCGTTCGTAAGCTGGCGCAGGCACTGGCAAATCAGTTGCAGTCGGAAAAGGCGATCATGGGCGTCTTTGATGAAGGTTGCATGGGCATGTTCAATGCGATCATCCCTGACCATCTGTTAAATCCAACGGGCGTTTACAAAGAACGGCTGAGCCAGTCCGCTTTGTATGCTGAAATGCGAAATGTTTCTGACGACGAAGCCACAGCAGTTTATCAATGGTACCTGAAGAAAGGAATGAAATTCCATACAGGCTCTACCCATGAAACCGACCTGACTGAAGAGCAGATTTTGCTTCAATGCAAAATGTATATCGCCGCTGTACGCATCGCGGATGACTTTGGTTGTCACACCATCGGGATTCAGTATCAGCAGGGGTTGAAAGATATCGCTCCCGCATCGGACCTGGTGGAAGGAACACTCAACAATGAAGACCGCCCTCCAGTGAAAAGCCGCGATGGTAAACGCGAACTTTACAAAGGGGAAGCGATTCCTCACTTCAATGAAGTCGATGAGTGTGCCGGATTGGACGGACTCCTGACCTACCGAGTACACAAAGCAATGGGGCAACCGGTCGAGAACACCTTGCATGATATCCGCTGGGGTGACAAAGACGCCTCAGGAACTGTTGACGACTACGTCTGGGTCCTGCTGATCAGTGGCGCCGCTCCGCCCGCCCACTTTATTGACGGTTGGAAAGGGGCAGAAGGCCTGCGTCAGGTCCCGATGTTCTTCCCTGCTGGTGGTTCAACACTCCGTGGGATTTCTAAACCAGGTGAACTCGTCTGGTCGCGTGTTTATATCGAAGGTGGCAAGCTCAAAATGGACCTGGGACGTGCAGGTGTCGTGGAACTGCCACGGGAGGAGACTGATCGTCGCTGGAAAGAGACGACGGAACAGTGGCCGATCATGCATGCCGTTACGTATGGAGTTTCTCGCGACCAGATGATGGCTAAACATCAGTCAAATCATATTCAAGTTGCCTACGCCAACAGTGCTGCCGAAGCGGATAAAGCAATGTTTGCTAAAGCGACCCTCGCCGCCGAACTTGGGATGGAAGTCAAGATCTGCGGAACGCGTAAAAACGGAAAATCCTGGCCAGAAGCCTGATTGACTCTCGATGTCAACATGCCAAGGCAAACTTTGATCACTACAGAAACGAACACACCGGAAAATGCCTGGTGTGTTCGTTCTGTTTATCAAGGTCACGCGATAAACTTGAACGACCTTCCCAGTTTCCAAATTGCTAATTTCTTAATCAAGACTTACACACTCAAATCAAAATCCACAGTAGGAGCGGCATGAAAAACAGCCTGGCGGAAATTCCGGAACTGGCTAATTATCGATCGGGACGAGGTTTGATTCGTATTCCGATGGAACAGGATGTCCCCTTCACCCCCCGCGTTCGAGCAATCGTCGATACCGCCGAATTTCAACGACTGCGACAGGTCACCCAACTGGGGTTAGCATCCAAAATTTACCCCGGTGCAACTCACACTCGGTTTGAGCATGCTCTGGGAGTTTTTCTAAATGCGGTCCGCTACCTGATCCAACTGACTCACGACCCCCGGTTCAGTGCGGTTATTGATCGCCATCATGCTGAAGTCCTGATGGTGTCCGCGCTGCTACACGACTTGGGACACTGGCCCTACTGTCATCCGATTGAAGACCTCAATCTTCCTAATATGCCCCAGCATGAAGAGTTCGCCGGCTCCTTCTTGCAACCTGATTCTGAATTAACCCGAGTCCTGAAGTCGCATTGGGATATCAAACCGGAAGAAGTTCTCGACGTCCTGGTCGCACGCACAGATTCACCACAACTTAGATTGATTCGCTCCATTCTTTCCGGTCCGATCGACATCGATAAGATGGATTACCTGGACCGGGACAGTCTGCACGCTGGTGTTCCTTATGGTCGTAACTTCGACCGGAACCGACTCATCCAATCATTGATGGTGAATGAAACGGGCGACGGGTTGGCTGTAAGCGAAAAAGGGAAAACGGCTACCGAGTTAATGGTCTTTGCACGCTATGTCATGTTCAGCGAAGTCTACTGGCACCACGCGGTACGCGCATCGACCTGTATGTTCGGCCGCGCTTTTCAGGAATTATATCAACAGTGGGATTTGAACTGGTTGTTCCATCAGAGTGAATCAGACATGGTGCAGGAACTCCGTCGAGCGGCGGAGGGCAAACCGGTGGCCAAGTTGCTGGAAGGCATCTTTGGAAACAGGCGTTCGATCTACAAACGCGTAGGCGAGTACAGTCTTGTTCAATCTGCCGAACTATACCAACAACTTTCGGGAAAGCGACATGACTATCTGGAGCAGGTTGTTCGCAAACTGGCGGAAGTTCTGACCTCCCGAGCGGGCGTCGAGTTTGATCCGTTCGATTTGTTGATTGATGCTCCACCCGCAGATCGGGAAGTCGAATTCAAAGTTCAGATCTACTACGCTAAAGAAGACGTCTATCGCTACCTGCATGACGTCTCGCCCGTGATTGAGTCGCTTGCCCAACGGCAATTCGACGACTACGTCAAACGAGTTCGTATCTTTGTGAACCCACACAAACGGTCTCACGTGCCCGATCAGCCGGAATTGACGCAGATTTTACTCGATATTGTGTAAGCTCGCGTCTTCCTTGTTAAATTTTCGACTTTCCCTGCTCCTGTAGGCAATATCGGGGAATACAGGTCACTTTGAATTCCGTACTATAAAAGGAAGGGCCCACTCCGCCCGAACTTTGTTGCGCGTTCTCGAAGAAAGGCCAGGAAGTTGTTGGAATCCACGAGAAGAACTGACCGGACATACTTGCTACCACAGAAGATCCTCACGCTGGGTACGATTTTCACATTGTCTACGATCTTCACGTTGGTATTGCCTGGCTGTCGACGGGAAGAAGAGGCCACACCCGAAGTCGAAGTTCAACCCGACTGGCGAAAGGAAAAAGCACAGCCCAGAGAATTGCGCAATCAGGGAGACGCTGACGAACCTGAAGTAAAGGCCGTCAAGAAAAAAACGAAGCCGGTCTCGGTGGCTCCCAAGAAACCGCGTACCATCATTAGTCCAATCGATCAGTTCGAAATCGTGAACGTACCTTCTCACGCGGTGAGCCTGATGAAAGAGGAGGGGCAACTTGCCAATCGGGACAGTTTCGTTGTCCTGTCGAAACCCGCAGAGGATGTTGATGCAAAATTCCATCGCATCCAACCGCCCAAGGCCACTCCCGGTCCTGACAAAGACCAAAGTTTAAAACTTCCCTCCGGTTTCGTTGAGATTGATGAGTCAGGCTACAGTCAAACGGGGTGGCCATTACGTATTCGCTGTCTGGCGGACAATGCTGAAATGGCTTTTGAACCGGGAGGGGTCGCGACGATCGGAACAAACGATGGTCCCATAGAGGCGCAACCCCCGATTAAGGTATCCATCGATCCATTTTATATTGATGTCACCGAAGTCACTGTCGAACAGTATGATCGATTTCGAGAGTATCGTCAGAATGAAGGAGTCCGAATCAAGGAAGCCCCGAATGGTGCTGATGATCCTCAGCGGCCTGTACTCGGACTCAGCTATAACCAGGCACGGGTTTATTGTCTGTGGGCGGGTAAATTGCTTCCCAATGAAGCCCAGTGGGAATACGCTGCCCGCGGAAATTCAGGATCACGATACCCATGGCGACAAGGAAATCCGATCTGGCAGCACTTACAGAAGGGATCTCGAATTCACATCGTTGCTACAGACAGATTCGACCGGACTCCCGAAGGAGTCTTTGACCTCGCGGGCAATGCATTGGAATGGTGTAATGACTGGTACTACCCCGACACTTACAAACTGGCTGCAGAGAAGTTGGGACAACCAATCAAAGATTTTGCCGGCCCGGGACGCCCCGGAGATGGAAATCAACGCGTAGTAAAAGGAAGAATTGAGAAAGTCCGAAGTGACTGGTCGGCTTGGAATCGCCAGGGGATCTCTCAAACAGATTCCAATGAGCGAATCGGATTTCGAGGCGTTCTCTCGCTCTCACCTACGGATCAATAATCCATCTATACGGTCGATCCCAACAACACACGAAGATGCACGTTGAAGACGCTTTACGTGTTGTTATCCCTCTGCCGAAACGGGGCGTAAGAAACAGCGCCCGTTTGGGAGGGTATCGGCGGAACGGCAGGTTTGCGTTGAAAACTGTTCCGGCCCGTTTTGCGTTTTACCGTTTCTGAATCCTGTTCATATCCCGGTGGATTCTGATGATGTAGGTGTGGTCGAAAGACGACCAACAGAAGCAGAGGAAGATACCACAAAACGTAAATTCCTCCCTGTTGCGGATACCAGAACTGAGTTCCCACGATCAAAGCTGTCGAATTGGCGATCAAGTGCTCCAATTTCTTCTCAAGCGGCCAGATCGTCAATGATGCGACAATCACCAAGTAAACGGCTATTACTGGTATTCGATAAGCCGATTCGAAGGTCGACCAGAAACCGTCGCTATCTTGAGGATTGAACGACAAGCTACTCCAACTGATGGCCGAAACGGTCTGCCTGAAGAACGAGGTCGAATCGGTGGAGACGAGCAGCAGACTCATCAATACCAAGGTTAATACGGTAATCCAACCTCCCAGGAATTGCCGAGCTCCCTTGCGACCGTAAAAAGTGGCCCACAGCGGGACGAGGAAAATCGGAAAGAATACCATTCCACAAGCGAATCCGATCATTCCTCCCGAGACAGCAGGACGGCGATATAAGGCAACTGCCCACAAAATCAACGCTGCTGGAATCACTTGGTTTATTTCACCCACATGGATTGCCGTGCAGGGTAACAGCAGATAAAGCACGGCCATTGCGATTCCAAGATGCAAATCGCAAAAGCGGCGATAGCCAATATAAATCAATCCCGCGATAATGGCCAAATGGGCACAGATCACCAAAATTCGCGCTGTCAGTTCTATTTGTTCTTCAGGAGTTACAGGATGGTCTGCACCCGACTTGGCGACCGCTCCTGAAATGACTCCGACGGGAGCGGCGATAATGGCTGTAGCGGGACCTGTGTCCACTTGCTGCTGTGAATCAGAGTTATCCGAGCGATGAAGCAACTGTTGTCCACGACGGACGGATTCTAATGTCGGTTCTGATGGAGAAAAAGTGACGACAATGGCCATCAGAAAAGTAAACGTCGCTGACCCCAGCCAGATCAAACCAGCGGTGTTCATGTTTTGTGGAAAAAGCGGGCGCCGTGTGAAATACTGGTCGGCGATCAATCTCAAAAAGATCAAACCGGTCGCCGTAAACAACCAGGGATAGGCTACAGCAGTTTCGTACCTTACCAGAAGCAAAGCAGGAGACAGGACCAGTAACAGCGAGAGGTCCAGATTGCGAAGCGACCACACCCGCGTGAAACGGAAATAGACCGCCACGATCAGAAGAAAAGAAAGATAGGACCAGGTTGTGGAGTCAACCGTATAGCCAGGTAATACTCCATCCATATCAATGCATATCCCTTATCGGAACAGCGGAAATGATCCTGCGGTCAAATCGGCCATACGAAATTACGAATCAGATCGACAATCGTGACGAGACTCGTTCAGTTCGATTTCCGGAATAGCTTGCCCGCAACAGGTTCACGGTAGGTCACATCGTCTCAGGCTTTAGTTCAGTCGAAACATTCTTATGACCGCCCCCGAAGAGCCCTACCCTGGATAAGGGTACTGGCGTCGAAACTAACCGCAAAAATCCGTTCTCCTAAAGACCCCCTTTGGTCAAAACTGATTGTGACCAGTTTCATGGAAAACAACAAGGAACGTCGCCCTTGTTTGTATTTCATACGATGGGGTTCTTCCCAACGGAACATTACTCATTTTGACGGCTCGAAAGACTCTTTCCCAATTCTTTTTCGGTAAAACAAATAGAAGCGAATTCAGCCTGGATTTACTTCTTGCAATCCATCATTTTACTCCGCGTTCTCCTGGAAGGTGAATCCCTGCATCAGTGCGTACAGCAAAATGTTCACACCAATGCGGGCAGCATCTTCAGGAATATAACCGGAGCACGAGATGGAAGATTGTTTTTGAAGCGCGCAGCTAATGTCGTATTTACTGTAAATGATCGGAAAACGACCATTGAATTCCAGCGATTCCAGAAAGGGTTCTCCGATGACCACATCAGAAGTATCGATGCCCGCATTCTTTCCAGCGGGAGGTTGACGTCGACGAACTTGATCGAGGTCATGCCCAACCTGAGAAGTAAAGAGTGGATGCGACGCGGGAATGCGCTGTAGCTCCTTCTCAGGATAGAGTTGCTTCACCAGTTTACGAAAGCTCTCATCGAACTGCTTACTTCCGCAACAAGCGTCTGCGAATAAGCATCCTCCGTTATCGAGATACCTGCGTAAGCGGGTAATTTCGGAAGAAGAAAGTTCAAAAGGACTTCGACCATGCGTGTAGACGATTGGATAACGTTCGAGTTCCTCAGCCTGAGGAGAGAGGGCGGGTGATTCAGTTTTAGCCGTCAGTCCTGCCGCTTCATTCAACGCTAAAAGGAGATTGTGGAGAGCCAAGGGGGCCGTATCCCAATTGCCTCCATGTTTCAACTGAGCGACTTGCAACAAACCACGTTCAATCTTCGTCTCGTTGGCGGCGGTATCAATTGCAATCGGATCAAGCTGCTTCTTAGGTGGTTCCCGGCCAGTTGCGTAAGCCGCGACATTTGCACCGATATAAGTCGCACGCGTCACCATGGTGGTCACTTTGGGAGTTCTACCTTTAGGTGGGTTACGAGCCCAAAGTTCCCACAGGCAACCGAGATCGTCCGGACAATAAAGAATAGTCGTCCGACAACCATAGTCGACCCCCTGTAAATCGACCGTTTCCGGATGGAGCAGAAACTCGCTGCGGTAGACCGGATGATCAGCGGCCAGAGGCTCTAACTTCAGACCTTCTTCCTCGTATATCTTCGCGATCAATTCCTTGAACGAGGTTTTAAAAGCATCCGAATCACAACTGGGAGTCGCAAAGATGATCCCCCCCTGATCGAGGTACCTTCGAAGCAATTTGACATGCGTCTCAGGAAAGTTGAGCGGCTCGTCGCCACTGATATACAATATGGGAGCCTGTAACAAATCGTCGACGCTATTGTTTGATACAGCCTTATTGATATCGACAACCTGCCAGCTCATCAATTTGGGCCATTTTTCGAGCCCGGTAATCCAGTCGGTCAACCGGTGAATATCGCGATCATGTCGTTTCCAGGTGTCCGACATCATTTCATTCGGTTTAACAGGATCCGGCCTACCGTATTTGAGTTTGTTAAACAGGACAGGTGAGAGCCCCTTGGACAGAAAGAGCAGACAAAAGCTGGTATTCAGCACGGGATTGAGATAATCCTGTCTTGGAAACCAACTACCGTCCTGCTTTGACTGCCGCGCGACCAGAAAACGGGCTCCCTCACGATACCAGTCATGTTCTCCAAAGAAACGTATCCCACTCAGGCGGCCCGCGCGTTCAAGACCGTAGAGATAATAAAACAGGAAATACCCAGAGTTCGCCGGGTTAGCCTCTACCGAGAAATGGCGAGCCATCCATTCGACACCCCGTTCCAGTGTGTCTTCCTCTTCTTCGTTTCCACAACAATCCGGGGTTCCGTCTGGTTTAAGTTTGTCTTCGTCTGCAATCATCGATTTACTAATGACGTAAGAAGAAATTCCCGCAACCGTCATGCTGCCGTAGCCAGTTCGTCCACCTCCAAGACCATTCCGACCACGATACCCCCAGCTACCATCTCGAAACTGAGTCTCTCGAAAATGCGTCTTTGTTTTCTCCCACGTTTCCGGATCTACGCGTGCGCCAGCATGCACAGCATCACGCAAAGCGAGCACGGCGAATTGAGTATTGCTGTTATCGGCGTAATTACCAGGACTAAGATCGTACCCCCACTCACCCGAGTTGGTCTGACCGGCTTCAATTTCCGAAGCCAGCAGTTGCATGCGAGTCAGGTCTTTTTCTGGCTGTTTGGCAGCGGCCAGGGCCATGAGTTTTAAAGAAACAGTATAGGTCGACCGTCCATTAGAGGCATTGCGGATCCACTCTAATCCTTTTTTCACATGGGGTTCACTCGGTTCTAACCCGCAGTTAAGCAATGCTAGTACAACGAGAGAAGATGTGCCGATGTTTGCATCATCATGAGAAACCGCCATTGCTGCGGAACCCCACGAACCGTCGCCGTTTTGTTTGCTGAACAGAAACTGTGTCCCCTGACGAATGGAACTGAGCACTTCCGCCTGGGTTAACTCTGCTGATAAAGGACCTGTCGCCAGAAAACAAATACTGATCGACATCGCCAGCAGGATGGTCCGGCTTATTGAGATGTAAGTTTGGAACATACTGGTACCGCCTGATGAGGTCTAAATGAAAGACTAACGGGTGAAGTTTACCAGAAGTCAAATTGACTTATTGAAAAGGCATCGACTCGAAGCTCGTGAAAGACAACTAATATTGCGACCATGGGATAGCGTGTTACCGGCCTCTTCTTAAACAGAAATCTATAGTCGCGTCTGACTATTGTAGCACCATCTACATCCTGTTGGAATTTCAACATTCATTATCTGAGCGAATCTGAAAACCAGCAATCGATCGAATCGATCAGGCGAAAGAGGGTGGTCGCAACCCGGAAAGGTCCTGGCTGAGAGACTGTTTAGGCAAGCGTACGTTAGCCACGACCAGATTTGAGGATCGTCATTAGTCGATGAACACGTTTAGAAAGGTGATTTGGTCCGACATGGGAGTGACAGTTACTTCTTGACAACAGGCAGGAATCAGCCATGTCTGTCCAGGTTCGATCTTCTCTTTGAAATCAGTACTCTCGAGTGATCCCGTTCCGTTCAGAGCAACGAGTACACGGAATCGGTTGGACTGGGTAAACGCGACAGGGATTCGCGTCTGGTGCCGGTGAATCGCGTAGTGGGGACAATCGATAATGGTTTCTTCGGTATGCTCGCCGGATTGGACGACTATTGGATCCAGCGGCATTACTGGGCCCTGATCAAAGTTCGTACAGATCAGCCCCTCTTCGACATGCAGTTCCCGAGCTTCCTTCCCCTCTTCTTCACGATCCCAGTCATGAAAACGAAACGAAAGATCGCTGGACTGCTGGACTTCTGCGAGCAGAATAGAGCCTCGAACTGCGTGTACGGTTCCAGCAGGAAGATGAACGGCGTCACCCGCGTTGACCCGAAACGAATGGAGGCAATCGATAACATTGCCAGTCTCCAATGCGGCTTCAAACTCTTCGCGTTTTACACCCGCTTTTAATCCAGCATAAAGTAGACTATCAGGTTCACATTCCAGAACGACCCAAGTTTCGGTCTTTCCATTCCCGCCCGTCAGTAGAAGAGCAAGATGATCGTCCGGATGAACCTGTACGGAAAGTTTGTCGTGAATATCAAGAAACTTAATTAGCAGCGGGAAGGTGGCATACGGAGAGTTTGTCCCCAGTAGTTGTTCTTTATAGCTAGTCCGCAGGTCGGCAATCGTCCATCCAGCATGAGGTCCACAGGCGACTTCACTGCGAGCATCGGGAAGATCGGAGATCTCCCAGCTCTCTGCGTAGTCTGTATGCGAGTCGACCGGTTTGCCTAATCGCTCTCCGAGTCGCGTTCCGCCCCAGCAAATTCGCTTCAATAACGGATTGAACAGTAACGGCTGCAAAGGAGGATGTTTCTCCGTAAGCTGTAACGGCGCAACTTGCTTGCTGTATTGAGAGTCAGACGAGTTTTGTTCGAAAAACGGCATTTGAGATATTTTCGTGTTCCGGCAGATTCGATCCCGGACTATCAAACCGGAGATGTTCAGACTATCCGGCAATTGGTGATGACTTTATTGTTTCGATTGGGCAGGCATTAAAAATAAATGTTTAAACGAAAAACATAACCACTTCACTCATTTTTTACAAACCGCCTCTGTGTCAGAATCGCGGTTGTTACAGGGGAATGCCCGGTTATTTCCCCTGTTTTATTTTATGTGCCAATTGGGTCTCTCAGTAGAGGCCTTTTTCACGAACATCTGAGATCAATGCGAAGTCGTCAAAAACTCTCAGATTGTGCTTGCCATTTCTGATGCAGAATTTTATATTTCGTTCGCAATGAAAAATATTGGCTCTTCGAGCCGATCAGATCAAATCCCCTCAGGAAACACCCATATTTGACAACGTAACCTACGTTTCTTACTGATTCTTGGTGTCTCTCCTAAACTCTTGTGAAGGAGTGTTTACACACTCTTTCCGTGCTTCCAATTTCCAGTTTTCTCCTCTCGTAAACTATCTGGTTCAGGATTTTTCTGTTTTAACATGGAAAAGTCTTCCCTCTGCTGTGGAGCCATTCATGACGAAAATGGAGTTCGAATTGACTGTTGGCGATGTCATCGAATGTGGTGATGTTGAGCTGATGGTTGTTGACGTCGATAACGACGGAGTTCACTTCAAAATCAAATCCGGTACAGAGTCTGATTACTTGCCTACAGGCTTCTCCGGTACTACTACATTTTCCTCACACCTACAGGAAATCCCCCGCTAAACGAGAAATTGCTTCATTCTCCCAAGTTGCTGTTCCGACCAAATACGCTTGCATGGACACTCTTCCCGTCGATAGTGCCCTGTCGAGAATAGTACCCTGAGGAGTCCCCGTCCTGAAAACCTGACCCTCAATCCTGCCAACTGATCTCAAGTTGCTCACGGGCCAATTGAGGCGTTCAGCGGCAAGACAGCGAGAGACTCCGCAGAACTCCTGCCTGCTCCATCCGCCTCGCGTCAGTCTCCCTTCGCTCTGACGCACTCCGCACTGGCCCGCTCATAACGAATTCGGCACGCTGGTTCACTTCTTCCTCATCCGTAGTTGGCAATCTAGAGCGCATTCCAGAAAACCGTAGCGTGTTCTGGCGGCGTAGCCTGCTGTATTTAAGGGTTTTTCGGGAACGATAGCCGCCACTCTTATCCTGGACAGGATCTAATTGGTTACAAAAGGCGAAAGCAGACTCAATGAGTAATCGTCCGATCTGGCGACGCCTCCGGCTTATTGTTTAAGCAAGTTATTCGATACACGGCTTGGTGCCAGCAAGATTCACAGCCACGAGAGCTACTCAGTGTACTGTGATTGCAGATACTCGACGGCATCCAGGAGATCAGGAAACTGTTTCCACAGTTGGTCCAGGTTTGAGATCCGAATGACCTCTTCGCAATGCTCTTGCAGAGAACAGAGCACTAACTCGCCTTCCCTTTTACGCAACTGATGCCAGACCCGAAACAGGATCTCCAGAAAGGAAGAACCGAAATAGGTGACGCCGCTAAGATCGATCACCAGTAAGGGAGGTTCCATATTTCGGGCGAGATCAATCAACTGTGTACTCATCTCGTAAATATGGAGTTCGTCCAGAGAACGAAATCGTTCTTTGACCGATAGAATGGTAATATCGTCCTGGTGGGAGACATTGAAAGCTGTAGCTTGTGGATCGTTCATTACCATTCACCTACCAACAAAGAAATCCCCCATTGCCTCAGCAACAGTGAACTTCATCAAGATGGAGTCAGGAGGAATTATAAATCACCTGTTTGCAGGGAGCGATATACGTTCCAAAACAGACCGCAAGAGGGCCTGGCAAACTGGAATGGCTCCCGTGCCTCTTATGGAGAAGAGGATTGAATAGGAAAGATCCAGTTTATTATCTCAAATCCGCTGTGAAAAATCAGCTTAAATTTGAGGACAACAAAGAGATGAGTGAAGCGAGATGTATTCCGTTCTTCTAACATACTTTAGATCGTCTGTCTATAATTTCCACTGCGCTATGTGCGAATTTAGATTCGCTCCGACGATGCAGTAGTACGTTACCGAGTCTGGCAGCCAGATTAACGAGCCTGCTTCAATTCAATTTCTGTTTTCTGCTCCTCACCATTCCTCAGGTAAATCAGTTCGACGATATCTCCAACATCGTGCAACTTCATTACCTCCCGCAGTTCGGCGTTGTTTTTCACGTCCGTTCCGGCCACGGAAATAATGAGGTCTCCCAGGATCAATTCCGTTTGAGTGGTGCGGGTAGGCTGCAAACCCACCTCGGCAGCGCCCATTCCTTCGAAAACTCTGTCAAAAAGAATTCCTCTTCGGGGTAAGAAACCTTCTCGAACCAGGGTGATGGTCCACGTTTCAGCGATAGGATGTATGCCCAAGTCTGGCGTGCTAAGTACTCCATCTTCAATTAGATCCGGCACGACTTCATTAACAGTGTTCACAGGAATTGCAAAACCAATACCGGCTGAATTCCCCGTATCGCTGTAGATCGCCGAGTTGACCCCGATCAAACGGCCAGCACTGTCGAGCAAGGGGCCACCAGAATTACCGGGGTTGATCGCTGCATCAGTTTGAATGGCTTGTTTGATGCTCGAATCTCGCGCCGCAGCACGAAACTCCCGGTTTAAGCCACTAATCACCCCCGTAGTCAGGGTATAGTCCAAACCGAATGGAAAGCCGATTGCGAAGGCTTTCTGTCCGACTAATAAATCGTCTGAGACACCAATTGCCAGCGGTTTCAGTTTTTCTGACGGAGCATCAATCTTCAATACAGCGAGATCGTATTCGGGCGCCACGCCCACCAGCTGTGCGGGGTACTCTTGCTGATCCTGCAAAGTAATCTCGGCAGACGAAGCCCCCTGCAATACATGATAGTTTGTGACAATATGCCCATCCTGATCCCAGATGAACCCGCTTCCGCTCCCCTTGGGAACATCTTCACGATAAATATTGTAATTCTTAAGCGACAGTCGACTGGTCTTCGTCGTGATAAAGACTACTGAAGGCGAAGCTTCCTGAAAGAGTTCGATAGTCGACGTTTCGTCTGCCGCTAAATCGCCGCGGGCTGTAACAGCACGCGGTTCGACCGTCGGATTACGAAACAGGTCACGACCGCCATTGGTAAATCTAAGTACCAGGGCCGCAACCAGTATTAGCAGAATGGCCACCAGCCAGTTATTCACCGATGATGAATTTTGTCTGGCAGGTCGTGCATACCTGTACGGCTCTTGCTGACTGGGCGTCTGAGGTTCTCCTTCCGAAAAATCTAAGTTCGGTCTGTTCACATGATCTCCTTGGGACTCAGACGACTTCCAGCCAGAAAGTGCTTATTGGGACAGGGCTAATTCCTGAAGAATCCTTCTCACAGTAGATGAAATATAAGATACAAGAAATTGATCCTGCCCTAATCGAAACTATTCGTCTTTTTTCAAATCGGCGGCATTAAATTCGGGAGCTTCACCAAGGGGCCATAGTTCCCACCGACGAACAAACAGTTCCGCCATTTCGGTTTGAACCAACAACCGGCCTGCGGACGGGGAGACATCGAATAACTCATTTACGACAACACCATTCACTTTAATCAGAACATGATCGCCGTCACAGATGACATCCATTCGCGTCCATTCGCCAACAGGACTGTCGACATCTTTGTCACCACGGAAATCGATTACATCTTCCCAGTCCGGGTCACGGCCATACCAGTTAATTCGACCACTGTTGAACTCTTTGCGTTCTCCACCTTTAGTCCAGATACTCTCGCCATCGCGATCTTTTGAGACTTCAGCAATGACTGAAATCGGCATCGGTTTGCCATCGGCATCAGTACCACGAACGACGATCACGTCCCCGACCCCTCCTTCAATGATTTGTGATTCAATGGAGTTCGGCCAGGTATTGCTGTAGCTATTGTCCGGCCCAACGCAATGAAACAGTAAACCGGAGTCGCGAGTTCTCTCTTTACGACTGCCCCAGGTACGAGGCCCCCATTTGAATTCGAGGACAACGTGATAATCTTTGTAATTATCATCTGTGAGCACAGCACCAAGGCCATCACCGGTAATGTGCAGCATTCCGTCGGTCACTCCGAAAACCTGTTTCGGGTCTTCGTGACCACTCTCTTTCAACCAGGTGTGCAAACCATCCAGGTTCTTCCCATTGAATAAATCAATTTTCTTGCCCTGCGGAGTGATTGCTTCTTCACGAATCGACTCATAGGACAACGTTTCCTCAGCGGTCAGCGTCATCGGATTGAACGCAAATAGGCTGGAAGAAGTAATTAGAAGCGTGGAAAACAAGCGCCATGGATACATTTGTTAACAAACCTTGTCTATGATTAAAGTCACTGGAGTTTTATCCTGGGGACAGTCAATGTGTTTATCCAGTATGATGGCTGTTCTTACCGTTTGCAATTTGAATAGCTAAGTCTATTGCTGACATCCTGAGAAACCTCAGTACGACATTTCAGATCGATTATTCCCCGAAAGAGTTTACTCCAGAGGCATTTTAAGCAATGCACCCCGCCGAACTTTCGCCTGATCAACTGCTAAAAGAGTGTCGCGTCACCCGGACTCGACGCTCTGGACCGGGCGGGCAACATCGCAATAAGGTAGAAACAGCCATCGTCCTGGATCATCTCCCTACTGGCCTTCAAGCGGAAGCGAATGAAGAACGCAGCCAACCCGCTAATCAACGCAAAGCATTAAAACGGCTGCGTTTGAAACTGGCAGTCGAGATCCGCCAACCGGAACGCCTTGATCAAATTCCCAGCCAATTCTGGAAAAATCGTTTTCCCACCGGGCGTTTGCAGATCAGTGCGAAACATGAAGAATTCCCCGTCGTTCTGGCTGAAGCGCTCGATGCTCTGCAAGGTAACGACTACGAAGTCAACCGCGCAGCAATACAACTTGGATGCTCGGGTTCCCAGCTGACGAAACTGCTGAAACAGGAACAAACGGCCTGGGTAGAGGTCAATCGCATTCGCTCAGAACTCGGTTACCATAAACTGAAATAAATGCCTTTAGACGAAAGTAGTCCGATAGGGCGAACGATTTTGTCACGGTGGAATCTTCGAAATTGACCTGTTTTGTGAACTAGTGCACAAACTGTGCGGTGACGAGCAGACCATAATTGAATTAACGATCCCTCCCAGCGCCGTAGGAGAGACCTTTGCAAGACAGCATGCCAAACTTTTTCCACATCTTCCCGGATTCAGCTGTCTATAATATCACATCGCTGCACCTCTCATTTTCATTTCTGACATGACTTAGTCCCTACACGAAATATAATTCGCAATCCGTTTCAGTATTGCTGGTTCGGTTCGGTTTTCACATGATGGGTTCGTGATAACGTGTTCCCGACAGTTCTTCGCCCTACTGGATACACTGGTTTGAAACACCCATTTCCTTACATCTGTTTTTTCTCGCGATAACACGATAAAGAGGCTCCCTATGCGTTTCGGCCAGTATCGGGATCAACAGCAGAACCCGCGGCAACGAGTGTGGCATCTGACCATTGGATTCCTTCTGGTTCTAACGGGCAGCCTGCTGATATGGGCCAACCTCCAATTAAAATTGCTGGCAGCAGGGAACGGCTTATTAACGCTGGTCTTCTCAACATTTGTCATGATTCTCTTGCTCGGCGGAGCGTACCTGTTTCTGCAGGCTTGGCAGGCTCAAAAAGCGACGCTGAAAAAAGTCCGTTTAAATCGACAACGCGTTCGCCTGACGCCTCAGGGGATGACGCTAACCGTCATGATGCTCGTCTTTCTGATCGCCTCCATGCTCAGTCATTCTAATATGATGGTGCTCATGTTCTCGTTTATCGCTGGGGCGATTGTTGTAAATGGAACGCTTGGGATGACGATGGTTCGTAATGCGTCTGTGAAAAGACGTGTTCCCGCCGGAGTCATGGCGGGAGAGAAAATTGCCGTCAACATCGAATATACGAACAAGAGTCGGTTTCGTTCGGCATGGGTCATGGTAGTGCGCGACACAATTAACCATCAAACCGAGTCGCTTCAGGCGGAAGTCTTAATTGCAAGGATCATGCCGCAAAAGACCGCATCGGCCTATTATGATTTTCGACCGATGCGCCGGGGAATATACCGTTTCGGTCCTCTGGAGGTATTAACCAGTTCCCCTCTGGGGATGGTCGAACGGGGTCACATTTTCGACTTGGAGGATAAACTTGCTGTCTATCCACGTACTGGAAAACTGACGAGCATTTGGAAAAAAGAACGGTCTCATGCTGCAGAACTGGTTCAACAGAAGCAAACACGCAAGGGTGTGTTCGATGATGAATATCATTCCATGCGTGAGTACCGCCCGGGCGATAATCCCCGAGCGATTCACTGGAGAACTTCGGCACGCCGTAATGAAGTGATTGTCCGTGAATTTCACCAGAGTCGTGATGACGATGTGCTATTGATGGTCGATCTGTGGTTGCCCAAAAACCCGACGGAACATCATTTGGAGTTGACGGAAACAGCAGTCAGTTTCGCCGCCACAGTTAGCCTTGAACAAATGCAGAAGAGTCGAGACTTTCAATTCACCTTGTTGATTAATGGATCGACGATGAGTAGTTGGTCGGGGCGATCAAGTCCGATGGCAACGGAGGAAGCACTGAACGCGTTGGCATTGGCCGAGGGGGGCCGGGAATGTGAACTATCCGACTGGATGGAGGAAGCGTGTCAGTACCGTTCACCATCGACCAGCCTGATTCTCGCAACAAGTCGTCCCGAATCAGAGTTACAGACGTTGCATCTGTTGCTAGAAGCCGCCTTGGAAGAGCCTCTGTTAAATGTGACCATAGTCAGCGTTGACTCGAAGAAGTTTAGTAATTTCTTTCTGCTCCCAGATTTCGATTAAGCAACCAAGTTAGTCCGTCCTACAGACCATGGAATCCAACTGAAAGAAAATCATCTTGAATTCAACGACTGTTTTCAAATTGAGTGTATATGGATTTCTCGCTTACAGTGCGTTCATGCTTTGCGTCGCACAGAATTCGATTTTTCCGCAAGGGATTCTGCTGGTATTAGTTCCACTCGCTTATTATCTCAGCGAACGTCGGAGGATCTTGATCCTACCAACCTGGGCCGCGAACACACTCGGTGTCATCGCCTTCCTGTTTGCCTCTTTAGAGTTTCAGGGAATTGTTGTTCCATTCGGTGGGTTGGGACAACAGTATTTTGAAGACTTTCAAATCCGGGCAGGCACAAATCTCATTGTTTACCTGAGCTGCATCGTTTTGTTTATGGAAAAACGAACGAGTTACTACTGGGGAATTCTCATCTTCGGAGTGCTTCTAGTGGCGCTAGGCTGCATATTTACGAAGTCGACAGAATACAGCCTGCTCCTCCTAGTCTTCATGATATCAGGATTATGGACACTCTTCAATTTCATGATCTACGAAGCTCAATTGCAACATTACGAATTGAGTTTTTCCGGCCTACATGGACTGACCCACCCTTCAACGACCGTAAAACCGGAATTGCCTGCATCTCGTTTCCAACAACCGAGCACGATCAAAGGAACGATTAAATTCGAAGAGGGTTCCAGCTGGTTCACCAGAAGTCTACTGTTTGGTTTTTTAATGATGTGCATTCTGACATTTTTTGTGGCAATCTTTTTTTACATTTTCATCCCACGCACCTGGATTGGAGACTTTGCCAAGAATTTAAATACCCCGCAGAATCAACGGCTCAAAACTGGCTTCAACGATAATGTCAAACTTGGCCGAATGGGATCACTGCTCTCCAGCTCAGAATTGGTAATGGAATTCGACCTGGAAGATGAAAATGGAAAAGAAGTCGATCTTTACGAATATATTGGCCAGTTGGGATACGATGTACCCTATTTTCGGGGGAATGTATTGACGCTTTATGAAAATGAAACCTGGAAAGTCGCACGTCCGGATATGCTACGAGCCGACTTTAGGGCTTGGAATCTGACTAAGTACGTCAAACAGAACATCCGAATGGTAAGTGCACCTACCGGTCATTTATTTGCAATATATCCTGCATCTCAATTCGATACGATGTTAGAAATCAACCGCGTTCCGAATTTTAACTTTGAGTCCAATCTCTGGAGCCTCGATCAAGGGTTTTCAGATGAATTCAATCTCGAAGTGACACTGTTTCCGGTAAAAGAAATTCGAGAGTTTTTACATACTGACTTCGAACGGCCTTTCATTTGGCAGTTAAAGCCAAACATCAACGAACTTAAAGAGATAACCAGGCGAGAATCGCTTGCAGTCCCGCCGGGACTTGAAGAACTACAGAAAGTCGCTAGGGACATCAGCATTAAAAGCCTGGAACGTCAGGGAATCGCCTCCCCCGCTGAAACATTACTATCCAATACTCACCCTGAAGTCAGACTTAAAGTCGTCGATGATCTTACGGAGTACCTTAAAAGTGAAAAGAATTTCACTTACTCCACGGAGTTGTCCATAACAGATCCAGCGGTTGATCCTGTTGTTGATTTCTTGATCAATACTAAACGGGGACATTGCGAATACTTTGCGTCAGCGTTGACATTGATGTGTCGTTCTGTAGGCATTCCAGCGAGACTCGTCACTGGTTTCAAAGGGGCTTCGAAGAACAATTTCAACAATATGTACTCTGTCCAACAAAAAGACGCACATGCATGGGTCGAAGTCCATGTCCCCTCGGCTACAATGCAACGTTGGTACGTATTCGACCCGACACCTGGCGAAAGGGAGTTAAACCGAGACAGTTCCGATCGTTCAGGAACCACGTTTGCCGATATCAAAGATGCAATTTCTTCTTTCTGGCGAACTTACGTCGTCAACTTTACGGCTCAGCAACAGTTCAACACCGTCATTAAACCAATCGCTGAAAAGGTGACGGAACTTTGGCAACTCCTGAAAGAACGTGGTATTTGGGAACTGATCAAAGAAGTTGCCAGTACACTATTGGACCCTTCCTACTGGTTCAGTCGATTCGGGCTGATGGTATTTGGGGTTATCACTATCGTGGTGATTCTGGCAAGGCGGTATTTACGGCCAATACTGGAGCGAATACGACGACTTTGGAGTAAAGAAACTGAGAACGGTTTCCGTCGACGTCAAACCGTTTATTTTAATGAACGGTTCAAGCAGATTTGCAAGAAGCGGGGTCTGGTCAAATCAAATAACCAGACTGATCAGGAATTCGCCAAGCATGTTCAGGAATTCTGGAATGCGTACTTGGCCCCCCATGGACTGCAGAATTTCCCATCGCAGTTGACGAACTGGTATTACCAGATCCGCTTCGGCAATCGACAGCCTACGACGGCGGAACTGGAACCGCTGAACAGCATGCTGGAGCTTTTCGAGCAGGAGGTCAAAAAGATACCTCAACAATCCTTACGAGGGACAAGCTAGAGTGCATTCCAGATAACCGTAGCGTGTTCTGGCGGCGTAGCCTGCTGTATTTAAGTGCTTTTCGGGACCGATAGCCGCCACACTTATCCTGGACAGGATCTAACTTGCCATATCCACCGTTCATGGACAGCAGGGATTTATTCGGCTGGTTCTTCAAGAATCATGATTTCTCCCGCTTCAGCACTATAGGCATAAAACTGTCCGGCGGGTAACACGGTGAAGGAACTGCCACTTTCCTTCATAATTCCTATAAATTCTTCGTAGTTAGGAAAGCGTTCGTGCTCTGCCTCGAAAGTTCGAATGACTTGCAGCATTCCAAACCGACTCGCCTCAGAACCTTTAACCAACATGGTGGATGAAAGAGTCTTGATGTAATTATCAGTATTCACCTTTTCGGAAACACGAACTAGATTTGGGTTATCTTTGATCAGTTGATCGTAATCGCCAACCTCCTGAGTTCGCTTACCGATGATTCCCCGGTTGTCTTTTTTCACCCCCGCTCCTTCATCCGCGGAATCTGAACTTGAACAGCCAGTTACGGTTAAACTCAGTAGCAGGAAAACCACGAGCGACCTGCGAATCATCATTCCATCTCCAGTAACGTCATCGAGAAAGCATAAAGTGAAGCTCTATTATTAGAGCTGAATCTAATTGAAAAGACGAGAGAAATAATAAGCAGAGGAACAGAACGTCACCGAAGCTTCAGATTTCATTTAGATTGCAAACGATTTCTGACGGTACTCTTCCAACCGTTTTGTTTCGGTCAAATCAAAATGGAGGGGCGATAATGTTGCGTATCCATCCTGAATTCCCTCTATATCGGACCCGGGGTCCTTACTGTGACCACTAATAGGCTCCAACCCGCACCAGTAATACGGTTTACCGCGTGGATCGGTCCGTTTTTCCAGACGTTCTTCCTGACGGTTGCAACCGATCGAAACTACCTTCAGGCCTTTGGGACCTTCCTCCGACTCGTGTGGAAAATTGAGATTCCAAAGTGAGCCTGTCTCAGGTTCATGGTCAAGCAATTGCTGAATCACTTCCGCTGCCCGTTCTGCCGTTTTGTCATAATCAGGAGCGGTCATCATGGATTGAGAAACGGCAATCGAGGTAATACCGAAAAAAGCACCTTCAATCGCAGCCGCAACTGTTCCTGAATACAGAACATTAATTCCGATATTCGCCCCCGAATTGATTCCACTTACGATCAAATCAGGACGTTCTCCGCAAAATTCCAGTACACCCATTTTCACACAGTCGGCCGGGCTGCCGTAGACGGCGTACCCAAACGATTCTCCATGGATATATTCCTCGCGAGCCATCAAGGGATGTCGATAAGTAATACTCAATCCGACACCGCTCTGTTCAGCAGCAGGTGCGACGACCGTCACTTTACCAAGCGGAGCCAGACTCTCCTTGAGAGCCGCCAGTCCGGGTGCATATATTCCATCATCATTCGTCAACAGGATGTGCATTCGTGATCAGTTCTTCAATCAAGTAGGTTTTCAGAGAGCCAACAAGTCGGGACAACATCTTCTCCAATTGTAGCAAGTCATTAAAAATTCGCGATACATCCCCGTAACATCCGCGAACTGCTCCATTTGCTGTGGCCACTTTACAAAGAGATCACCTTCCCTCTAGGATCGGCACCGCGACATTTTTTCCGAACACCCTCGTTTCAGGTCATACTCTTCTTCCATGGATGAATTTAACTGGCAACGGATGCGACGAAGGACGCGGAGTTGGTTTCAAAAGCACCAACGGGCGACTTTGCCGTGGCGTGAATCTCAAAACCCCTACTATATATGGGTCAGCGAGATCATGTTACAGCAGACGACAGTCGCAACCGTTCGCTCTTACTTTGAACGGTTCATCAAAGCCTTCCCCACTGTCCACGACCTGGCCAAAGCCGAGGAAGCCGCCGTTCTAAAACTGTGGGAAGGTCTCGGTTATTACAGTCGAGCCCGCAACTTACGTAAAGCGGCACAACAACTGGTGGAAGAATCAGATGGCGTATTCCCATCTGAGCCTCAGGACCTTCAGAAGCTTCCCGGTATAGGAAGATACACGGCGGGAGCGATCGCTTCGATCGCTTTTAACCTGCGGGCACCGATTGTGGAGGCAAACACGCTCCGGCTCTACAGTCGACTACTCGCTTATAAGGGAGATCCCCGCAGCAAAGCTGGTCAGGACTTGCTCTGGAAGTTCGCCGAAGATGTTTTGCCGAACAAAGATGTCGGCAACTTTAATCTCGCGATGATGGATATCGGTTCGCTGGTCTGCAAACCGGTTGCCCCAAATTGCCCGGGATGTCCACTGCAAATGGATTGTCGTGCCTTTGCCCGAAAGCAGCAGCATGAAATCCCTATGAAGCCGGTCAAGCCGGAAATCACATACACGATGGATGGTGCCGTCGTGCTCTGGAAAGAAGGTCGACTCGCGTTACGGCAATATGCTCCCGGCGAGCGGTGGGTTGGACTGTGGGATTTTCCAAGGTTCTCTTTAGATGAGGGGCTGAAGCAAGCTGGCATCGAACGGACCGATGGGCATATTGGCCATCTCGATGTGAGCCAGACACGCAAACTCCTCGACGTCGTGGAACAGGAATTCCTACAGAGATTTGACCTGACGATACGCGCTGACGAACTATTAACGCGAATGAAGCATACAGTCACCCGATATCGCATTCAATTAATGTGCGTCGAAGCGCAGGTCGACACTCGCGATCTCGAAAAAGAGGACGATTTGACCTGGATTCTCCCCGAGCAACTGGAGCAATATCCATTTTCAACGACAGGCCGTAAACTGGCGAGCCTTATCGAGAAACGGCAAGGGGACAAGTTTCTCTTCGATTAATCAATCCTCTTTCCGCAGTGATAAATTGCTAAATGAGTTGCCAAATGGAGCCGGAACGATACGATAGAAGTATTCAGGTATGGGCTAAATATGTAGTTCTCTAATGATTCGTGGCCAAGAGCTGATACCTTAGGGCAAGATGCTGGATCTGCTGCAAATCACTTCAGGACTGAAATTCTGGAACCCGGTCTCAGGATCACTTCATGAATACGGCAGTATCGACTCCCAACCCAACCTTACAAAATCCTGCTCCACCCGCTTGGTTTGTGACGCAGCGAGAGAATCAGGGAAAAGCGGCTCCCCCTTCAAAACCTGGACGGCCAGAAACTGCTCGTTCAGTTCAACCGGGGGTATCAATCTCGACGCCGCCTGTCTCCTCACGGTCTTCCCGAGAATTGACTTGGCTGGAAAAACTGAAGCTCTACGTACGAGGCCCCGAAGTAAAGGCGTATGGAATCTCTTTTCTTGCGCACGTTCTCATCTTATTCTGCCTTTCTCTGTTCGCAATCCACCACTATCAATCGCAACAGACCAATTCTCCGTTATTGGCGGGAGAATCAGAAGAACTCAGCTTCAATGAAGAAGTCATCGATACCCGGGCCGATTTTCTGAAGGGGGCAGAACAGGAACTCGACCTGATTCAGCCAGTGATGGAAACGGCAGAAGTTTCCGAAATCGTGTTGCCTGAACTACAAACCGACAGTTTCATTCAACCCGAAAGCAAAGGGGAGGGAGAGCAAATCTCACTTGAGGGTCTCCCCTTCAGTCAACCAATCGCCGGAAAGGTAATCACTAAAGGGAACTTTTCAGCTTGGACCGTTCCCGCTGATCCGGAACCTCTTCAAAGTTATCTGATTCTCATTCAGGTCAAACTTCCGAAATCATTGAAAAAATACGAACGGGGCGACCTGTCCGGGGAAGTGTTTGGCACCGATGGTTACTGGCAAAGTATTACGGTGATGAGCCCAAGAGAAGGTTCCGAGTTGCTTCCCCTTGAGAAAGGGATCGCCCAACTCATAGTCGCTGTTCCCGGGGCGGTGGAATTGGTGGAAGATCGGATTAATATCAAATCCAAACGCCTGAAAGAAAAACAGACTTTGAAAATCGAATTTTAAGCAGACTAGTTTAAGCAGACTAGAGAGGCGTCTGATAATTTATCTCGCTCAATGCCAATCACTCCGCCAGGCGCATTCGCATTCTCACATCCCGACTACTATTCTGGGGTTCCTGCTTTATTCCTGAAGTAAAATTGCGAATAATGCAGTAGATTTTGAGTTGACCGATTTTTCTTTCGAGTTCCACTCAACATTCCCTCTCCCAACCCATTAGAGTAGTCGGCATGCCTAACCTTTCTTCCGACAATTCAGATGACTCCCAGCACGGATTGATCCCTGTTGCTCAAGAGACTCCCTCGGCCCAGAATGGCGCTGCCACCGACGTCCCTTCCTCCGATACAGTTATTCAGGATGAACCCGCCCAGGATCGAGGTCGCCAGTTAAGCGTGCTTCAGCATCAAGTCCCGGCGGAGGTACCTGGCTATCAAATCATCCAATGTCTAGGAGAAGGCGCCTTTGGATCGGTCTGGCATGCGGTTGAACAGAATACGGGCAAACAAGTTGCAATCAAGTTTTACTCCCACAGGCGTTCGCTCGACTGGTCCCTGTTCAATCGAGAAGTTGAAAAGCTGGCGGCCCTGTATACATCACGGCGAATTGTTGGTTTGATTGGAGTTGGTTGGGATCATGACCCTCCTTACTACGTGATGGAGTATTTGAAAAACGGATCTCTAGCCGCTTTTCTGTCTGATGGCCCCCTTCCGGTTAACGAGTCAGTCCGCATCATCACGGCGGTCGTCCATGGTTTGCTCCATGCTCATGGTAGTGGAATTCTGCATTGCGATTTAAAACCAGCGAATATTTTGCTGGATACCGACGAAGAACCCCGGTTATGCGACTTCGGTCAATCGCGTCTGTCGGACGAACAGTTGCCAGCCTTGGGAACATTGTTTTATATGGCTCCTGAGCAGGCGGACCTGAAAGCGATTCCCGATGCACGTTGGGACGTTTACGCCATTGGAGCCTTACTGTATCACATGCTGTGCGGTTCACCTCCTTATCAATCTGCCGAGGCTTTCAAACAGATCAACATGGCGGAGAATCTGGAAGAACGCCTGATGCGTTACCGGGAACTTCTGCGTTCATCCCCTCCTCCGCTGGCTCATCGAAAGATCAAAGGAATTGATCGACCTCTGATCGAAATCCTCGACCGTTGTCTCGAACTCAACCCCAAACGCCGTTACGCCAATGTGCAATCGGTACTCGACGCATTGCAGAGCCGCGAGAAATGGCGCGCCCGAAAACCGTTCATTCTTATGGGGGTGATCGCTCCTCTCTTGTTTCTCGCCGCGATGTGGCCCATTGCCACCAATGCTGTTCGAGAAGCGGTCGATTCTGCGCAGAGCAATCTGATTGATCGAGCCGTTGAAAGTGATTTACTCACTGCCCGCGTGTTAGCGAACAGTCTTGCCGATGAACTTGAATTCCGAAAAAATGAATTTCAACGGATCTCCCGGGATCCCCAATTGCTGCAAGCTCTCGAAGAAGCTGCAGCAGAGAACTGGGAAGGCTTTGATGACCCTGATCCTGGCAAGCAGCCCAGGTTCACAAATATCCTCAATGAATTTAAGGAACTGAATGATCTTGAACGAACGCAACAGGGAGTAAAAAAAGATACATCCTGGTTCATCACTGACGTTCGCGGCAAGCAGGTTTGGCGAAGTCCAGACGGGAAGTACATTGGACGAAATTACGCGTGGCGAGATTATTTCCACGGGCTGGGTCGAGACTTTATAGAAAACTCAGACGAACATAATCCGGATAAGATTCAGCCGATCAGCGAACCTCACATTTCGATTCCTTTCAAGAGTACTGAAACTCAACGGTACATGCTGGCGATTACAGTCCCCGTAATTAATGCGGACAAAGAAACGATCGGCGTGCTTGCCAGAACAACTCAACTGGGCAATCTTCTGGAAAAATACGAAAAGCATCTGGATACACAACACGATCCTCAGTTGAATGTCGACCGCACAATCGCCTTGTATGAACGAACCAGCGGTGTTGTCCTGGACCATCCCGTATTGAGTTCACCGAACATACCGAAATCGCTGTTAGCGACAGAATTTATAGTCGCTCCCGATGTTCAGTCGAAGTTTCAAGAACTCGGCACCGATAGCGACCTGTCTCGTCGAGAAGCAGAACGTGAAATGCACTTCCGAGACCCGATGGCTCCCAGTAAACCAGAACAGTTTGAAGGGGAGTGGCTGGCTGCTTTTGCACTGGTTCCGAATGCCAACTGGGTTGCGGTCGTTCAGGAACAACGAGAGGCCGCACTAGAGCCCGTCGACGATATGCGAAATGGATTAGTCAAAAGGGGGACCATTGCTCTTTTGGTGGCCGCTTCGTTAATTGGCATGTTCTGGTATTTCCTGAGACGGATGGTTCGGGATCGCCGGGAATCCAAACGGCAAAGTCGCAAAGATGGCCCTCATCCAGGTTCGCTCTCTTCAACTGGAACGAGTTAACCCATTACCCAGTATTCTTGATTATGTTGACAGATTACTCTCCCCCATTGATTCACCCAGTGATTTTTTTGAACCGCTAAGGACTTCGTCTTGTTTGAACTGATTACGGAAAGCCTGGAACCACATCAGAAGGATCACTTCACATTGATTCCTGGTGAGAGCTACGTTATCGGCAGGGATATCGCGGCGGATATCGTGATTGACTGGGACCCGGCTATCTCGCGTCAGCACGTTTGCATTGATGTGTCAACCGATCATATTCAAATCGAGCGTCACACGTCGGCAACCAATCCGATTTATTATGAAGGTAGGGATACGGCTCATTGCCAATTAAGTTCGGGCGGCATTTTTGTGATCGGCTCAACCCGATTTTTGATTCTCCAGAAATCAGCAGAGACTGGTGAGACCGACGTCCCCCCCTTTCAGGAGATGGCATTCGATCAACAGGAATTGAAACAGATTCGCTTTCGAGATGCGGATAAACGACTCGAAGTCTTGGCTAATCTTTCCGAAGTCATTCGAGCAAGTCGCACTGAGACCGACCTGAACAGTCGACTCGTCAACCTGATACTCGCAGGCGTTCCCTATGCGGAAGCAGTCGCGATTGTCGAACTATCTCCGCAGGGTGAAGTCAAAATCAATCATTGGATTCGCCGTCATGAAACAGAAGGGAGTTTTCGCCCAAGTACTCGATTGATCATCGATGCCCTCTCTCAGAAAAAACGATCCATTCTACATATGTGGGAAAAAAGGGGGGAACCGGATATTGGGTACACCAATGTGGCCGAATTCGACTGGGCCTTCTGCACCCCCGTGGAATGGGAACAGGGACCGGTCTGGGGATTGTACCTGGCGGGTCAGAAAGAATATCAGCTTGCCACCGGATTGCCACAAGGCCAGTTATCAATTGATGCATCTCAATTGAAAGCCGATGTTAAGTTCGTCGAAATCGTTTCCCAGATTCTGAATTCCGTCCAACGAACAACCCGATTAGAACGCCAACAAGCTGGCTTCCGACAATTCTTCGCTCCGCCAATTCTGGCGGCCCTTGGGGATAACCCAAACACGGATCTGTTGGAACCGCGTGAATGTGATGTCACTGTTTTATTCTGCGACTTGCGAGGTTTCAGCCAACGTGCAGAAGAATCGTCTGGCGACTTAATCGGCCTACTCGACCGGGTCAGCAAAGCCCTGGGAGTCATGACTTACCAGATTCTTGAACATGGTGGGGTCACGGGAGATTTCCAGGGAGACGCCGCCCTCGGGTTCTGGGGTTGGCCTTTCGCCTCACCAACATCCGTCAAGCAGGCCTGTCTGGCAGCACTCGCCATTCGCAATGAGTTCGATCGCATCCAGTCTCATAAGGATCATCCTCTCGCCCAGTTCCAAATGGGAATCGGGATTGCCCACGGTCGAGCAGTGGCTGGAAAGATTGGAACGACAGAGCAGGTGAAGGTGACCGTCTTTGGCCCAGTCGTCAACTTGGCAAGCCGACTGGAAGGGATGACGAAAATCATGCGAGTTCCGATTCTCGTGGATGAGACGATTGCCCGATTAGTGCGACTTCAAGTTCCTGCAACTGAAGCCCGGGTTCGTAAACTGGGACGGGTTCTTCCCTACGGGTTCGAGAAACCGCTCGTTGTCAGTGAATTATTGCCCCCTACAACAGTCGAAGGAACATTGACTGACGAACAGCTCTCTGATTACGAAGCGGGTGTCGAAAAGTTCCAGGAAGGTGACTGGGAAACGGCCTATCAGCTTCTGCATGGTATGCCCGCGACCGACCGCGCTCAAGACTTTCTCAATCTGATCATTGCTCAAAACAATCGAACCGCACCAAACAACTGGGAAGGTTTCATTCCGATGGAGCGAAAGTAGACTCTGTTAAGACTTCGCCAGTGGTTCATTTCTCCCCTTCTCTGAATTCTTTCTTCCCCGTGTTGCCTCTCCTCGACACTGCATCCTGATCACCTGGTAAAACTGTCTGTTTTATTTCGTGACAGTTATTCCGCTAATGCATGAAATAAGGCCGCCGGCATGCTATCCGCAGGCCACAGGGGATGCCGAAATGCTTCGAATGCCATATTCGTGTTGCCGCTTCTCCCCACATTAGAGATCAATCTCTGTAGTGTGGCGACACCCAATCGTTGTAATCGTTAAAACCCGCGTGTGGTTTTTCGTAAGCACCAAGGCAACGACTGCATTTTGATCAAGTGGGCGAAAAGTGTCCTACATTTAGGATGGACAAGGCAGGCAAGTTAATGTCTGCATTTCCGTTTGTAACGATTCCCATTGAAGCTGAGAAGATCTCTGTATCCGTTAGACGTGTGATTGCATTTCACAACTGAAGGATCGAAATCAGCCATTCCAGACCTCAACTGGTAGTCGCTACACGACTCAAAACATTCGCTACCCATCGTTGATGCCGATCTTGAAAGTTGTTCCAAAATGGAAAACCAGGCAATGAACACAGAAGTAACTCAATCCGAATCTCTGCCCATTCTGCAGTATCTGCTGATCGGTGGAAAAGCAGTTGTTTCTCATTGGCGAACCGTTCTAGTTGTCTTTATAGCAACCTTCGTTCTAGCCCAGGCGATCGCGATGACGTTGCCGCGTAAATATGCGTCAGACGCCAAGTTATTCGTCAAAGTCGGTAAAGAGAGTATTGGTCTCGATCCAACCGCCACGACTGGTTCGACGATTTCCATGTATGAATCTCGCGAAGCCGAGATCCGTTCATTAATGGAAATCATTACCAGCCGCGCTGTTCTGGAGCGAGTGGTCGACAAGATCGGACCAGAAGCGGTACTGGGTTCGCTGCCTTCACAGAATGCTCACGAAAAAGCCATCACCCATCTCTCCGAAGCGATCTCCGTAGAACGCGGAACCAAATCGAGCGTGATCTCGATGCACATCAAAGAGTCCTCTCCTGAGCAGGCTCAGAAACTCCTCACCGTCTTTCTGGAACAGTTCCGTGAACTCCATATTCAAGCGAACAGCACAGAAGGGTCGTACGACTTTTTCGTCAAACAAAGTCAGTTGATCCAGGAGAAGTACGACGTTGCCAATAAAACACTGCAGAACGCCAAGAACTCATTAGGGATTACCTCTTTGCTCGAAAAAGGCAAGGTGCTGGAAGCTCAGGAAACAGAACTGCAAAAAGACCGCCAAGTCACTGAAGCGACGCTCGCTACAGCAGAAGCCGAGATTCGTGGATACAAGCAGGCGTTAACCGAAGTCCCCGAACGAATGAAAACTCTCCAGCGTGATCATCCAAATATCTCTATGGACCCTACGATCAAGTTGCGAGATGAATTACTGATTCAACGTCAGGAACTTCTGAATAAGTTCACGGAGAATCATCCTCGAATAAAGTCTCTGGATGACAAGATCGTCGAAGCGGACAAAGTTCTCAATGAATCGCAGGCTCAACGGCCGGAACTGAACGAAGACAATAACCCGACCTACTTGCGACTTATGGAAAAATTAAAAACTAGTGAAGCCACCGCAATCGGACTACGAGCGCGACAGGCCCGTCTGGAGACACAGTTTGAAGAATTGGACGCCGAACAGAAAAAACTGAACGCCCACGAAGGTGAAATTGCGAGCCTCACGAAATACACCGATGTCCTGTTGGAAAAATTGTATTCGTACAACAGCAAAAAAGAAGAAGCTCGAATTAATCAGGAATTGGGCAACCAGGATATTTCCAACGTGAATGTTTTTCAGGCACCAACTTATGTCACTAAGCCTGTGAGTCCTCGGAAATCCTTAATACTGATCCTGAGCTTTCTACTCTCCCTGTTGAACGCCCTGATGATTCCATTGCTAATGGAATACACACAGTTCACAGGCTTTTTGCCAGAGATTTCTCTGAAAGACTACAGCAGTAGACTTGCTAAAACGACCTGAACCGACATTGAGATGACCTGAATCCATCATGGAAGGTCACATACCGTAACAGCAAACGTCATATCTGTTCCTGATAGAGCCTCGAATCATGATACTCGGAAAAATAACTAACTGGTTATCGTCCTATCTCGCATCTAATTGCGACTTTTACCGGTACATCCAGCCTGCGGACCGTTTTCACGAAATCGTTGACCGGGAACGAAAACGAGCCGATCGGGGAAAATACAGCTTCGCATTGATCGTCTTCTGGGTCAAAGAACCTGAGAATCGTCAGACCATCTTTCATCGACTCAATTTCGTTCTGGAAAAACGACTTCGCGCCACCGACGTCGCCGGTTTCGTAGGACGTAACCGGGTTGGCCTGTTACTGAGCGACGCCTCCCTAAAAGTGGGACAACAAGTCGCAGAGCAGATCTTCGAGATGTGCGGTCAGGATGCCCCCAGTTGTTTCGACATTTACGAATACCCGATGAATTATCATGACCAGGTTTTCTCAGACAGAGATACTCCTGAAGACTCCCGTCCTGATCTTCTTGAGGATGAATCTGATCTGGAATATCCGGTAAACGATCTTTACCAGCCCGACAAAGAAAAGGCAGATCGTCCCGAAAAAGAAAAGGCGCTCAGTGATAGCACCCAGTTTTATAAACAGGTTAATTTCGAAACAACGCCTGCCATCGCCGAAAATCATAATCACGAATGCGACACTCAGAAACCCGAGTTAAAGAACCTGATGTTCCAGCGGGTGATGCCGCTTTGGAAACGAGCAATTGATGTCGTGGGTTCAGGATTGGGATTACTGCTTGTTTCTCCAATTCTGGTTGCGACCGCAATCGCGATGAAAGCAACTTCCAAAGGTCCTATCTTCTTCACGCAGATGCGGGCTGGTATCGCTGGTCGCCCTTTTAAGATGTACAAGTTTCGAACGATGGTCATCGACGCCGAAGAGCAAAAGGCAAAACTACGACATCTTTCAGAACAAGATGGTCCTGCATTCAAACTGAAACATGATCCCCGCATCATCCCCATTGGACGATTCTTAAGAAAATCATGTATTGATGAACTTCCGCAGCTCTGGAACGTATTCAAAGGGGATATGTCCCTGGTCGGCCCTCGCCCGTTGCCCATCGAAGAAGCAGCTCAGATTGAAGGCTGGCAGAATCGACGACTCGATGTCACCCCCGGCCTGACCTGCATCTGGCAAGTGGAAGGTAAGTCAGCCGTGACCTTTACTGAGTGGATGCGAATGGACATTCGATACATCCGTGCCCGCAACTTCGCACAGGATATTACTCTCGTTTTCAAAACAATTATTGCCGTCGTCCTGCACCGGGCGTCGCACTAAACAGGGACTCTATTTCCATCCGGAATTCGAAGGACCAGTCAGAATCAATTCTGACATCACACTTATGTTTTCAGCAATACATTTCAGAAGTTCATTTCAGAAGTTCATTTCAGCAATGATCGGAACCCCACATGAGCTGGGCACCTACGAACCACCGCCAAAAAATACTCCCTGATTTAAATGCATCGAAGCTTGGGCTCGAATGTCTCGCATTCTCTGGATACGAAGACATCTGTGACCGGATCCATGATTACGTTGAGAACCATAACAATACCGGTTGGAAGCAACGCGTTAAGAAGGGACTCGATGAGTTCATTCTTCGTGGCTGCAAGCCGATCTCTCGATATTATAACTCTAATGATCCGGGCGCCTTTGGCATCCTAATGTACCATCGCGTCTCACCGAAGATAGCAGGGATTGAGGAACCGACTTGGAACGTGACTCCGGACCAAATGGAAAAGCAGTTGAAAGGATTAATACAACTCGGTTTTACTCCGGTCCCTCTTTCAGAAGCGGTTCAGCATCATCAACTCGGCCTGGATTTGCCACACAACGCTTTCGTCGTTACGTTCGATGATGGTTACGCGAATAATTTCACCCAGGCCTTCCCTGTCCTGGAAAGACTGGGGGTTCCCGCCACCATTTTTCTGGCTACCGCTTATCTCGGGGAAGACGTCCCTTTCCCAAGCGACGATTGGTCACAAACAGGAAAAGCCGATCCGGATACATGGCGTCCTCTCACTTTGGAAGAAGCTCATCAGCTGAACTCAAGTGACCTTATTGAACTGGGAAGCCATACCCATACCCACGACGACTTTCGGGGGCGTCCCCGGGAACTGCAACAGGACGTCGAACTTTCCCTCAGTTTTATGAAACGGGAATTCGACATCCTCCATCCTACATTTGCATTTCCATTCGGTGTTCGCCGATTCGGATTCTCCAGTGATGACTTGATTAAGGCCGTAAAACAAACGCGTGTTCGTTGCAGCCTGTCCACAGAAAGCCAATTGGCCCATCTGCATCAATCCCCCTACTACTGGGGAAGGTTCACTGCCACGCAAGCTGACGATGCTGAGCGACTCGCTGTGAAATTGAGTGGCTGGTATTCACGAGTCAAAAACGGGATGCGCAGACTTGCTCGTCGCTAGAGGAATCGATCTAGACCCACTCACCGCATAGACACACTTGCCCTAACCAACTCTGAATGATCGACTTACTAGAAAAGTAACCTGGCAGAATGGAACCTGTTAATACAACTGATCCTGTATTGGTTAGTCCCGCCCCGGACCGATCGTGGAGACGATACGCCCCTACGCAACTGCGGCAAATGGTGGCGAACCAAGACACTCTCAAAAGCCTGATGAGTCTGTTTGATCAGGGATTAGTCAGCGGAACCAATTTCCTGACCATGGTAATTATTGGTCGTAGTTGTCTCGCCGAAGAACTAGGTGTATTCCATCTGTTAATGACCGTCATTCTGATGTCATTCTTATTTCAGGATGCACTCACTTCGGCTCCTTACCGAATTTACCTGCGTAAGAAGACACAACCTGAACAGGAAACCTATTCCGGTTCTCTCTTTGTACATCAACTGTTCGTCTGCGGAATCGTCATGGCGGTTCTGGTGGGTATCTACTTCGCCAGTCTTTCTGGAATACTTCTGCCAAGTATTCAGTCGCCTCTTCTGCCGCTGTTTCTGCTGGCTCCATTCATACTTGCACGGGAGTTTCTCCGTCGAGTTTCATTCGCTCATTTACAGTTCGAGATCGCGATATTGATCGACGTCCTGGTCACTGGCTTTCAGCTGGTCGCACTGGGAACACTCGCGTATCTGGATCTCTTAACGATTCCTCTCGCCTATACCGTCATCGGTTGTGCCTGTCTGGTTTCGGTGATCGTCTGGTTTGTGATGAATCCCGTGAAACGAACCTACAAGCGGGAACGATTTTTGAAAGACTGGCAGGAAAACTGGAGTTTCGCCCGCTGGAGTGTTGGCAGCCTGATGGTGGCGAACATGCCTGGCGTGTTACTCCTCCCTTGGATGCTGGCACTCAAAGAAGGCGAACAATCCATTGGTATTCTGGCTGCCTGCTTCACGATTATTGGTGTCGCGAACGTCTTCCTGAATGGCGTCGAAAATTTACTCGGACCACGAAGTGCCCACGCATTGCACGAAGGTGGAAAAACCGAGCTAAGAAATGTGATTTATCGAGCCACAGTCTTGATGGGTGTCAGTATGTCGATTTTCACGCTGGCCCTCATGTTTGGTGGACAATGGATTGCATTGACCCTCTATGGTCGTGATTACGCCGAATTCGGTGATCTGATGGGATGGATTATCTTTGCCCTCAGCCTGCATGTCCTCGCGGGAGCGATCGGAATGTCACCCGGAAATGGGTTATGGGCATTGGAGCGACCGAACGAAAACTTCTTTGCCTCATTTATGGTGATGGTAGTTACCTTCGCCGTTTCTATATTTCTTGTTTACATCGTCGAACTTGGCCCACTCGGGATCGCCATCGGAACGGCTTGTGGCACTACTTCAGGGACAATCATGCGTTGGGTTTACTTTGTTCGTGCCTACGCAGAAGCCCCCTCCTCTATTGAATCGCCAGTACTGGCTACATAAAGGAGGCCTCACATGAACACAGCACAAAATACATTTATCCCGAATCCCAGCGAATCCACAAACCGCAATCGAGGCTTGGTGGTGTTTCTTACATTCCTACTGGGAATCATCTTTTTCTACAAAGACCACAACCTGTTTCTCTCATTGAACGAGTTCTGGACAGGGTGGGAAGAGGGAGAGAACCTCGCTTCCGGTGGAAACATGCTGAAAGGCCTGGCCCTCAGCAGTTTCTGGTTCATCGGAATGTATCTCCTATTTCTACGACCAGGTGGCGCACGATTCCGATTTGACAAGTCGCTCGCGTTCCTGATGGTATTTTATGTCGGTTGGTGTTCACTCACCGTCCTCTGGTCAGAAGCACGCGGAATGACCATACGGCAATTGGCCGTGCTGTATTTTCTCGTAACCTTCGGTGTCGGCATGGCTCGACATTTAAGAATCCGAGATATCGCCCTCATCGCTTTCTGTATCTTTGGCAGCTATGCCCTGATTGGCCTGCTGGTAGAGCTTGGCCTTGGTACGTTTCGCCCCTGGCGAGATGGATACCGGTTCGCCGGAACAGCCCACCCTAACGCTCAAGGAGCCTGTCTCTGTGTGTTTGGACTGGCTGGAATCTGCTTACTAAAGAGTGGTATCCGACGCCGCAAACTCGTTTTGTTCTCCTTGATTTTTGGAATCGGATTATTGATCCTCACCAAGTCCCGTACCTCCACCGGTGGGTTTCTCTTTGGTGTCTCGGCGCTATGGTTTGTCCAATCAAGCCGCAAGTTCAAACTCTGTTCTTTTCTAGGAATCAGTTGGCTTCTTCTAGTTGGAATGTTGGGCCTATTGTTCGTTGATATTAATCCTGTGCAAGACCTCGAAGAAGTCGTGCTGATGGGACGAGGTGAAGAATCCGAAGCTCTCACCGGTCGACTTCCGATCTGGATCGAGATGACGAACTACATTAACCAACGGTTCTGGACCGGTTATGGCTATCAGTCCTTCTGGCACCCGGACAAGATTGAAGTTCTCTCAGACGAACTTAACTGGACATTTCGTGAATCGCACTCTTCTTTCGTCGATGGCATGTTGACGATTGGATTTATTGGAACGGTCACTCTGTTTCTCATTGCGTTCAAAGGATTTCTGGATTCCCGACGACTCTACTCTGCGACACAGGATCCAGGGTATGCGTTTGTCATTTCACTTCTCGCTTTCGGCCTGATCAACGCGTTTATGGAATCCGGCATGATAGCCTCCTCACTTGACACACTTTTGCTGGGCAGCTGCCTGGCACGAATTGCGTTCTGGGAACGATCGGCCCCGGCAGCCCGATCACTGTTTTCAAACATGAATGTAAATACCATGCTCGACAACCTGATCCCTCCGGCAGAGCCTGAATTGGCTCAGAAAGGAGGACACTCATGATCCGTACACCCGATACGCCTAATTCTGAAGTTTCCATCGGCGGACAAGATCTCAGAGAACTCGCCACGTTGCAGCACTACGCAGGCCGCGAAGAGTTATATCTGTATGACGATGAAATTGAATATCGCATTTGCGGCCCGGATGAACTGACGCCCACGGAAATGAAACGCTGGGGCGAAATCCAGGAACAGAACCCGGACCTCGACAGCCCATTCTTCCGGCCCGAATACACCAAACTCGTCTCTGCTGTTCGCAAAGACATGGATGTCGTCATCATCATAGTTCGAGGTAAATCCGTCGGTTTCTTCCCGTTCCATCGCGATCCTTACAACATCGGACGTCCCGTCGGATATCCACTCAATGACTTTCAGGGACTCGTGATCGAAAAAGGGGTTGAAATCAACGAGATGGAACTGCTCGAAGCGGCATCCCTGAAAACATGGAAATTCGATCACGGACTCGCCGTTCAGCAAGAACTACTTCGAAACAGCTATAGTCAATGCGGTTCAGCTTTCCTCGATCTCTCTGGAGGGTTTGAAGCTTATAAAGAGGAACGCAAAAAGAATGGTTCGTCGTTAATCAAGCAAGTCTCGCGGAAAGGAAGAAATCTGGCACGTGACTTTGGACCGCTCCGATTCGTTCCTCACACCGACGATCCAAACGTATTTAATACCTTGATCGAATGGAAACAGGAACAATACCTGCGAACGAATAAAACAAACACGTTCAAGTTTAACTGGCCGAAGCAACTACTCGAACTCATTCTGCACCAGCAACAAGAGACATTCCGTGGCCGGTTATCGGCTCTCTACGCCGGTGATGAACTGGTCGCGATTGATCTTGGCGTGCAGTCGTTCGGCGTTCTGAATTCCTGGTTCCCTGCTTACGATCGCAAATTCAATTCTTATTCCCCCGGTCATGTACTACTACTTGAAATGGCCATGTCTTGTGAGGAACTCGGTATTACCCGGATCGATCTCGGTAAGGGAGATGAAGCTTACAAATCCCGGTACGCTTCTGGCATGGTTCGATTGACGGAAGGAAGTTTTGAAACCAACCTCCTTTCGAGAGAATGGCAAAAACAATGGTATCGCACGCGTGATTGGGCCCGGACCTCCGCATTTGGCGACCTGGTCCGATACCCAGTCCGATTTTTGAAACCAATACGAGAACGGCTTCATTACGGACAGCAGGAGTAACAACCTCGATTTGAGTAGATCAGGCTCTTCTTTTCGTTCTGACTTATAAAACTCACTTTAATCTTTAAGATTCACTTTGCCTCTAAGGCTAACCAACATGCAATTCCAACTTGTGTCGATCGAAGAATTGACAGACTCACTGCGTCAGACCTGGCTCGAATGGGTCCGATCTGATCTTCAATATATGAGTCCGTACTTTCATCCCGACTTTGCATTCAATATGGCACAGGTCCGAGACGACGTTCGTTTGATTCTGTTTTGCGAAGAGGACGAAGTCGTCGGTATCCTGCCAATTCATCTCAAAGAAGGAAACAGTGCAGCCCCCATCGGCGATACGATGTCGGATTATCACGGAGTCATCTCAGGGAAGCCATTGAAGTTTGATCTGCGACAGTTGTTAAGAGAGACCTCAATCAACTCATTCTACTTCGATCACTTGCTCGCCGCTCAGACTTCGTTCGAACCCTACAGTTGGGAGCAGTCTACTTCTCCTTACATGGATCTTTCCAACGGCTTTGAGGCGTATGAAAAGCAATGTAAACAGGGGGGAACCTCTTTCTACAAGAACCTGCTCCGCAACGAACGAAAAATGCTCCGAGAAGTAGGCGAACCACGCATCGTAGAATTCAGCGATGACGAAACGGTGATGGATCGTTTGCTGGAATTAAAGTCACAGCAGTATGAGCGAACACGGCAACTCGATCTGACTCAGATTAAGTGGATGACTGACTCAATACGGCAGATTTGGAAATTTCGTAGCGACGACTTTTCCGGAATCCTTTCCGTCCTTTATGTCGATGACAAGCTACTCGCAATGCATTTTGGGATAAAGACTCGCGATGCACTCCACTGGTGGTTTCCCACCTATGAGCCAGAATATCGTCGATATTCTCCTGGCCTTTTACTGCTCTTGCATCTAGCACGTTCGCAGGATCTGGGACTCAAGTACATCGATCTTGGTAAAGGACCGGAGGAGTACAAAACGAAGATGAACACCGGGGAAACCAAACTGTTCGAAGGTGGCATTGATCAACGGACGATTCGGCGCTGGCTTTATCAGAACATTCATCATACTCGGAAATGGGTGCATAATACGCCTGCCGCCCAAAGCCCATTAAAGGTCTACAAAGAAGTTCGGTCCGCTTTCCGTAAAATTAAAACGTGTTAATCCCAAAGCATCACTGAACTTTTCAACCTATATTTTAATAGCGAACAATTCTCCCTGCACTTAGGCCAATCCATGTACGAACCCAATCATCCCGTCATTCAAGGGCACAGCATTCTCGCCGATGCCGGTTGGCGCGAATTCAACGAGCGGTTATGGAACATTACTTCCGAGGAGTTGACCTACACCCCACGTGGAGAAAATGGCCCCTCTCTTGAAGTCATTGCTTATAAAGACAAGTCGGGGCGTTTTGTCCTCCCTTCGATGCATCCGAATTGGCATATGCAGTTTCAGCATACCAACACGACCTCTTCAGCTCGAATTTATCGTCAGTGGGACGAACTCTCCAAACTGATGGTCGACGACATGGTAGCTACTGGCACTCATGGGCGAATCGCTTTTCCGGCGGAGATCACCGACGTCCGCAATTGGCTATGGACGGGCTTCCGGTCTCACCCACTTTACACCATCATGATCACTTTTCCTTATAGCGTTGAAGATGCCGAATCGACGACTCGCCGTCGCTATAAGAAATCAGTCAACGCGGGATTCCAGGTTCAACCGGCAAAAGATACAGCGGACGTCATTCCCTGCTTGATGGGCACTGAAAAGCGTAAGAAGTTCGATCACTGTCTTACTGCTGAATCACTTCAGATGGGACTCGATCTGATGGGACCGGATAAGTTCCGACTGTATGTTGCCTACGCACCCGATGGTGAACCCGCCTCCGCCCGTCTTGTAATTATGGAAGAGGGTGGGATCTGTTACGACATCGCGGCAGGCACTCAGGAGAAATACCTGACTGTGGGTGCGACGCAGCATACGATCGGCCATGTCCTGATGGACGTCCAACAGGCAGGTGCTACTGCATTCAACTTCAGCTGTGCCAACATTGAGTCCGTCAGTCCGGCTAAACTCTGCTGGGGAGGTCAACTCGTACCGCTCCACGGTATCGAAGGGTTCGATTATCTCCCAGTTCGCCGCACAGTCGGTTCCTTCGTCCGCCTCATGCGGAATCGCTCTCGCAATAAACATAACTCTCCGGAATCTCATCAACCCGAAACAGTGACCAACTCCTGATTCTCGACTCAGATATTTCCACGCCCTGTTTTCTTACTTTTAAGTTCAACCAGGTAAAGTCTCCGTGATCATCAACCCGGACAATCCCAATTACAACAGGCAGCTTTTGTCAGGTTCGTCGATGCAAGTCGAACTGCTGGCGGCGAGTTTGTTGTCAGCTGCTCATCTGCGTGTCTGGGCTAATATTGTCGAACAGAATCCGGAGTTGCACAATCCATTCTTTCGTCCCGAATTTACACAGTTCATAGCTGAACTTCGAAGTCGAATTGAAGTCGCAATCATTCGTGACGGACACCAGATCGTCGGTTTTTTCCCATTCCGTCGTGTCTCTCCACTGGTGGGCCAACCGGTAGGAGGACGGCTTTCGGGCGCGGAGGGATTGATCTGTCGACAGAACGTCGACGTCTCTCTGGAAGAATTACTTGAACGCGTTCATTTGACATCATGGGATTTCGATCAAGTTCCAGAAGAACAAACCGACTTCGCTCCCCATACATTCTCTACGACCGAAGCGCATTACATCGACCTCACTGAGGGATACGACGCGTACTGCCAACTAAAAAAAGAGTCTGGTTCAAAACGGATTTGCAAGCTGAATTCGACCGGTCGAAAACTGGAACGCGAGCATGGAGAAGTTGAATTTCGTCTTCATGATAATCGCCCCGAACTACTCGAAAAATTAATTGACTTCAAATCAAAACAATTTCAAGAGACTCATTACACGAACGTCTTCAACTTTGACTGGACTCAACAGCTTCTAAGAGAACTTTGTGAAACGGATCACCTGACCTTGCGAGGTCGACTTTCTTCCTTGTCTGTTGCTGGCAAACCGATTGCCATTTCCTATGCATTACAGTCGAACAAAGTCTTACATGGCTGGTTTACGACATTCGATCCCGAGTTCAGCAAATACTCACCGGGTAGTCTGTTGATTCTGAGAATTGCTGAAGCGGCCGCAAAGTCCGGCATCACCTGTTTTGACCTTGGTCCCGGCGAACAGATTTTCAAACAAACTTTGAAATCGGGTTCCAAACTCGTCTGTTCAGGAACTCTCAGTAACGATCCGATGCGCCGCTGGCTCAAACGAGGTATTCGCGAAACCAAGGAATGGATCTCCCATTCACCCGCTCGTTTCACGTTAGATGTCTTACGCCCTCTCAAGGGCTGGTTTGACATGAAGTAGGCCAGAATCCGCCCAGGGTCCTTTTCTTCAAGTGTTACTTGTCGAACCTCTCCAACTTCCGAGTGATTTACCGCATGCTCCGTCTCGCAGTTCAGGTCGGGTCTATCTGATTATACGGACTGAAACGGGCACCTTTTCTCTCCCTCCCCCTCATTTAACAGCTTTTACAAGCAGGGGTTAGCCCTACGACCTACATTTTCACAGCGGGTCCCCCATGCCGGAGGTCCCTTTTCGACAAACTGCAAACAGGCACAAATCATCGATATTTCTGCCACAGGAGAGAGCTCACTGATGCTCATCTTACTCAATACAATTTTAATCGCCGGTACGGTTCTATTGCTTATCCCCTTTGTGGTGTTCTGCCTGGAGTGCTTGGCCGCTTTACTCCCTTGGCGTCCGCGTACTGTCTTGAATGATGCTGAAGAAGCATCGGTTGCAGTGCTCCTCCCTGCTCATAATGAATCATCCGTCATCGCGCGCACTCTTGATGTTCTGATGCCGACGCTGGGTAAACATGACCGTGCTGTTGTCATTGCCGACAACTGTTCCGACGACACGGCCGAAATTGCTCGCAGCAAAGGAGCGATCGCCGTTGAACGAACCAACCTGGAACAACGGGGCAAAGGTTACGCCCTCGACTTCGGTGTCAAACAACTGCACGAGAATCCTCCCGACGTCGTCATGATTCTGGATGCCGACTGCAATGTCGACCCGGCCACTGTCCGGACATTGGGGCAACTGGCTCATCAAACAGGCCGACCTGTCCAATCTCTCAACCTGGGAGAACTCGACGATCGTCCAGACTCCATGTTCGTCGCCTCTTCGCTCGGCAACTATTTCATCAATCTTGTTCGTCCTCTTGGACTGAAGAAGGTCGGCCTCTCCTATCGACTGCTGGGGACAGGCATGGCATTACCCTGGTCGATCATTAAAGACGCTCCGCTGGCGAGTGGACACATTGTGGAAGACACTCGATTAGGTGTTGATCTGGCGATTGATGGACATCTTCCGATCTTCTGCCCAGACGTTCGCGTACTCAGTCGGTTACCACAACAAAAGGCTTCTTTCGTCAGTCAGCGAACTCGTTGGGAGCATGGACACATGCAAGCCGCGTTCAGTCAGGTCCCCCGGTTAATCCAAGCGGCGATCTGGAACCGCAGCTTGTCCCTGTTCTGGCTCGCGATGGACATCGCCGTTCCTCCCTTCTCACTCATGATTTTCCTGTGGATGCTGGCAACAGTTGCCACGGGTATCGCCGGCTTCTGCGGAGCATCGCTCCTGCCATTTTGGGCTTTATGCATCACCGGAGTCTGTCTCGTCACTTTGATTGGACTCAATTGGTTCGTCTACTGCCGCAAAATCATTCCTCTGAGTGTCTTAGTGGGTATCCCGAAATACGTCTTCAAAAAGTTACCGATCTACTTCTCATTTCTGTTTAAACGCCAACAGGAATGGGTCCGTACCGATCGCGAAGCAGAACAACAAAAACCATTGGCTCAATAGTGATTGCTAAATCACAAACACCGCTTAATCAAAGACCACACGAGAATGACACTGAGATCGAGATAGAATTATGATTGCCACTCACGAAACAGACCGCAAAGTAAACATTTTGGGAGTCGACATCGACGACGTCACTGTCGCCCGTGGTATCCAGATTGTCGAAGAGATGATTCGCCAACCTGGCGACACCCCCAGCAGCATTTATTTCGTGAATGCGCACACATTGAACTTCGCCCATTCTGATCCAGAATTCGGAGCGTTGCTCAATCGAGGAGACCGTGTTTTCGGCGACGGAACCGGCGTTCGATGGGGAGCTCGCTTACAAGGCATTCAAATTCGCGACAACCTTGTCGGAACTGACTTCATCCCGTCCCTCTTTACACTCACCCCCAGCAAGAAATATTCGTATTTTCTGATGGGTTCCGATCCAGAGACCGTACAGAAGGCAGCCGAATATGCCGAGCGTATGTTTCCTGGTTGGAAACAGGCCGGATATCACCACGGCTTCCTGAAGGAAGAAGAGACCCGACAAGCAGCTATCGATCAAATCAACGCCTGCGAACCAGACATTGTTCTCGTCGGTATGGGAAACCCATTACAGGAAAAATGGATTGAACAGTACAAAGACCAACTGCACACAAAAGTCTGTCTGGGAATCGGTGGGTTGTACGACTACTGGGCCGACAATGTCAGCCGGGCCCCGCTCTGGGTTCGCCGCGCTGGGTACGAATGGGTCTGGCGGATCCTTCAACAACCGGGCGACAAATTCAAGCGGTACTTGATTGGCAACCCGCTCTATCTAATGAATATCTACCGGGAACAGCGGCAACGTAAGCGCAGCCAGCCTCAGCACGAAACCAGCCAGATTTAAAGAGCGTTTTACAATCCTTCGAGGACTGCTTTCACCCCGTCTGTCCCATGCACAGGCTTCTGACAACTTCCATGCTCACATTGATAGAGCGTTATCTCGCCGCCTGTCGCCTTTTTCCCTTGTAGAACATCCTGCAGCACTTTCGGTGTGTCCGCACCGTCCTGATGAGTCACGACGACCGTATTAGGCGCGAATCGCTGATAAAAATCGGACAACATCGAATCAAGTTCTGTTGTGTCCTTGGGAGAGACCAGCACCAATTCGAATGTTGGCCCCAAATGGAAATCGAGGCCGATCAGCGACTGCCCGCTCGCCATTGTCGATTGTCTGAATTGACCAGACATACTTTCCAACGTCTTCCAGGCGATCTCTTCCAACTCAATGTTCCCCGTGATTCGACTTAGCTTAAGCAGGCCGGTGACGGCCATCGAATTCCCTGAGGGAGTCGCATTGTCCTGGCTCTCTTTGGGACGCGCAATTAGCTGTTCGTGATCGTTCGAGGTGTAGAAGAATCCTCCTTCTTCCTTGTCGAGAAAATGTTCTCGCAACGATGTAGCCAATTCATTGGCCCGTTCCAGGTAGATCACATCGCCAGTCGACTGATAAACTTCAGTGAAGGCATCAAGCACGTTGGTGTAGTCGTCGAGGAAACCATTTATCCGGGCATCCCCTTCTTTCCAGGAATGAAACAGGCGACCTTCCTCTGTTCGCATCTCGTTCCAGACAAAGTCAGCCCCGCGTTTCGCTGCTTCTGTATATTTCTCTTCACCGAGAGCTCGCCCCGCCTGCGCGAAGGTCGCAATCATGAGTCCGTTCCAGGCAGCCAGAATTTTTTCATCCCGACCCGGGTGAATTCGTTTTTCGCGAGCGATGTACAGTTTCTCTCGTGCAGAAGCCATTTGCTGCTCAAGCTCTTCGAGTGAAAAACCCTGCTCTTGGGCGACTTCATCCCATGCTTGAGGGCGATTGAGAATATTCTGGTGCTCCCAGTTACCCTGCTTACTGACGTCGTAACAGGCAGCAAACAATTTTGCATCCTCGGCCCCAAGTTCCGTTTCAATTTCAGCCAGAGACCAGACGAAAAACTTCCCTTCCACTCCTTCGCTGTCCGCATCTTGAGTCGAATAAAACCCACCGGAAGCATCGACCATTTCTCGCAAGACATAATCCAGCGTTTCCCGAACGATTCGTTCGTACTCCGGATTCTGGGTGAGTTGCCACGCTTCCAGATAGGCACTGCCTAACAGCGCGTTGTCATACAGCATTTTCTCAAAATGCGGCGCCAACCAACGGGCGTCGGTTGAATAACGATGAAACCCACCCCCCAACTGATCGTACATGCCCCCATAAGCCATTTTATCAAATGTCAACAAGGCAATCTCTCTGGCCTCTGCCGACTCAAATCGTTCGCTCAGACGGAGCAATAAACGCAAATCCATCGCGTGAGGAAACTTGGGTGCGTTGCCAAACCCACCTTCCTGGCGATCGGCTGCTTGCAACAATGTCTCCATCGCTTTCTTCAACAGCTCCGTCTTTAACGGCACACCCAACCCCGAAGTTGGAACCGACATCTCTTGCACAGCACGAGTTAGTTCATCACCCGCTTTCACGATTTCATCCTGCCGGTTTTCCCACGCATTATGCACAAGATTCAGGATGTCCGTGAACCCCGGCATTCCGCGTGACGCCTGCGGCGGCCAGTACGTCCCCCCTAGAAACGGTTTTAGATCCGGTTTCAGAAAGACGGACATCGGCCATCCTCCATGGCCCGTCATAGCGACGACAGCGTTCATATAAATCTGGTCTACATCCGGACGTTCTTCGCGGTCGACTTTGATACAGATGAAATGCTCGTTCATGTATTCCGCGATCTTTTCATTTTCAAAACTCTCATGCTCCATCACATGACACCAATGGCATGCGCTGTAACCGATCGAAAGGAAGATGGGTTTGTTTTCTTTCTTCGCCTTTTCGAACGCTTCCTTTCCCCAAGGGTACCAGTCCACGGGGTTATAAGCATGCTGTAGCAGGTACGGACTTGTTTCCTGAAGCAGGCGGTTTCCTTTTCGCTCGGATTCTTTTTTCACGGGTGTACTATCATTCATAGGTTCGGCCATCGGTTCAGCTTGTGCTTCCTGTTCCAAGTCTGTTTCGGAGCTGAACAAAACGAACCCGCCCAAAATGGCGAATCCGATTAACAGGACTCCGGTACTAACAAGGCGTTTTCCAGACAGGTTCATGGGATGCCTTCCGCCGAGTCGCAATGTGATTGAGCGAGCTCAGCTTGATTGGGTTTGTAAGTCCCTCAATCATAATCGATCCGAGAGGACTTTGCGAAGTGGTCGTGCTCCCACGTCGACATTGAATTGCCCTGAACACTCCGCTCAAAGAACCGCGCATAAAAAAGAGTGAACATAAAAGCTCACTCTAAGAGTCTGATTTCAGACTTCACGTAGTTTTTGATAACAGCTTACCGTTTCCCAAGTGGATTTCACCATTGAGATTCAGCAAACGGGCAGCGCGTAACCAGTCGATTGACCACCTGGTTGATACCTTCTACACGTTTAATCGAATCAACGATCTGCTGGCAGGGATCGGCGTGAGGTTCATCAACCTCAATGGTTCCTTCAACGCAGACACCATCGGGAATACGATGGACGACCAACGCTGAAATCTTCAATCCTGGCGTGGACAGCAACGCGTTCATCACCTGACGTTCAATTGAATGAGCCAGATGCGCATCTTGAAAGTGGTCAGAAGATTGGCAACATTCGCTATAAGGATCCACTAAAGATCCATCAGCGAAACGGTTCATCTTGTTCCGAGCGGGTAACATCAGATGACTCCTTTCGTCCATCAGGACGTTTTCCATCTGTGCATGTATTTAAAATCGACCTGCAAATCAACGATCATCCTTGGTGTCAGGTCTCATAACACCCAAAGTTAATGGGAGGGATATATCGAATATATCATTCCTCCCACGAATTGCGACACCATTTCACCATTTCCCGCTCGGATTCCGACGATTCGGAATGCTCTTAATCAACGACACGGAAGCTATCATTCCTAATTATCAGATTCGGGAAATTGATCCGTCTGCGATTAGCAACAGGTGAGTTCATTTCAGCGATTTCATATTCAACTCTGAGCTCATTTGCGAAAGCCCTAACTGTCCAGTAAATCTCAAACATAAAGACGCTTTCCCGCTGGGATAAGTGACCCAACAAGCTCTGAATTTATCGTTGCAAAAAGCAGTTTTGCAGAGTGCGAGAAGGCTGACTGAAGAAGAGGTTGGTGCTTACAAAACACACGTCAATCATACCACGTTAAACACGTACAATCCCTATCTTGAAATCAGGTGCGTAACTTACGTCTAACCCTGATTGGATTAAAACTTCCAGCGTAGCTCCGTGCGGATACCGGAAACATCATCGGCATTGTCCCGTATTCCATGCATCGCGTCCGCACGGAAAATCCAGGCGTTGTTCAACGGTACCTGGTATCGAACCCCCAACGCATATTGGTCGCCCGCCGCATTTCGCTCCTGAGGACTTCCCATCGTTTGAACAGTCGCCAGCTCCAGGACCAATTGATAATCGAAATCTTTACCCAGCCAATTTACACCCACAGCTCCCCCGTAGGCATTCGTTCCCGTCGCATCAAGCGTGGGATACCCAGTCAAACCGTCGGTCTCGAAGTTGATCCCCGTATTTCGCAATATTCCTCCCGCGCCGGCCGCCCGTGCCACGGACTGCGTCCTGTCAAATCCTACAAAAAAGTTGGCGTAAGGAATGAACGTCAGAGGCTGGCTGGTGATGAAGGCGTTCTCCCATAAGATCATCTGACCATCCGCCGTTTTGACTCCGCTGGTTGGGTCCTGCCCCGTATTGGCAATCACCCGCACTGCCGTAGAGACGAAGTCTTTAACGCGACGGGAATACCCAAGTGCCAGGTTATGATATCCCAGATTCGCAGAGGTCCGGTCATCCAGATAGGCATAGCCCGCTTCGATATAACCATCGTAAGCATCAATCATCGCAGTCGCTCCGTACATGTGCGTCTGTCCGTCGCCACTACCCACAAAAGCGGGGCTGGAAATATCATTAAAGCCTGCAAAGACGGTGACGTCGTAATTCACCCAGTCCAGCCATCGATTATTCTGCGCCGGAATCGTGACCGCTGCCCCCAGAAAGGCATCTTCCATCCAGATTCCGTTCTGATACAGCAGAGGCAGGAAACCGACAGCGACTGGCATATCGAACGGAGCATCCTCACCAATCAGTCCACCATACATGGAACCGATATCCCCTTCGAAGTAGAAGGTATCAAAGTTCTGATCTAACTCTTCATTATACACGAACTCATCACCATCGAATTCAACCCGGCTGAAGTTTGTATTCTGATCAAGCGGCCCCCAGAATGCATGCAACCGCTCGGTGTCGGTGAGTTTCAAATCGAAATCCAGATTCAACCGGTTAGCAATGACCCCTTTATCATCCCCATTTTTGATGTAGCCCATACCCATCCGGTAATCACCATACAGCAGAAAACTGGGAGACAGCAGATTCGTTTCTCCGAGAATCGTTGATGATTCCGGAATTGGACCATACCGATACAAACCTCGTCCGAATTCCAGCCAGGGCCGTTGTGTCGGGTTCAGATACTTGCTGGCATAGGGGCTCTGGTCGAGTTCGGGCATGAAGGGGACATGACTGTAATCAGGGTCGTCTACAAACGCGCGAGAATCGAACATGGTTGGACGTACTTGATCGTCATGCTGTGGCATGTGCGAAGCATGTTCGGTGAAAGTTCCCTCGGTGAGTTTCGTCGAGTACTCTGGTTCCTTTTCCTTCGGCTTAGGCGCTGGCTGTTGCTGACCGGATGTCAGTTGAGCAGCAGTTTGCGGCCTCCGCGGAACTCCGGGTGGTTGAATCAATCCAACGGGCGTGGGAGTTGTGAGCAGTTGCGGAACAGATTCAACATACCGCGGGTTGGGAGCGGCAGGACTTCGCGGTGTACCAAAAACATGTTGCTCTCTGGGAGAAGTCGACACGACATTCTTTCCAACTGACGAATGCCCAAACCAGTTTTCCGGCTGTTGAAGAATGGGTTCTTGAACAGGAACCAGGTGACTCGCTTGTACGATGGGGGTTGAACTTGAAAATGAGTTATTAAAAGAAGACTTAAACTGGAACTGATTTGGATAAGCAGGCAAATTTCCCTGGAACCGATTCGGGTTGTTCGATTCGTTAGTCTCTGTAGAGAAGACTGGCGGAGTATAATGACTGACTGCAGATTGTCCAAAAACGACCGACGTACCGCTGCTCAAGATCAGAAGTATCGCCAGAGAGCGAATTCCAGATCGGAGTAAACAGAAGTTAACAGATGCAGACGTTCGGTTCATTCGTGTTATGATTTAGTCAAGCTGAAAGTATTGTTAGACGTTATCAGTTCATCACGCGTTATCAGTTCATCGCAAGGTACGGTTTCGTTAAACCGTGAAACCTTTTTATTGCAATCGCTACATCAGAGTAATCGCTCCATTCAGTTTCCTGGCCGACTACTTGATTTCGAAATCGACAGCGTATTCATGAAAGTCGATGATGCTTTCATTCATGGCCCGTTCCATCTCGGGTGTCGCATCACAGAATCGCATGAAGTAGATTGGCTCCGACCGACTCCGCATACGAACAGACAACCGATATCGCCCACGTTTCTTCAAGTACTTTCCGGGGACTTTATAGTTCGCTTTTCGCTCTCCCAGAGGGGGAATCGAATGCCCTTCCATCCGAATAAAGGGAGGGTGATTCATCGTGGTGACAGGGAATCCGCTGGGGCGAATAAACGGAAGCTGGTCGAAGTCAACGTTCACCGGCAGATAGAACTCCCGATCGGGCCCTTTCACATTGGTGATCAAAAACTTCGTTTGAAGATTGAATAACTGATCGTCATGAGGAATGCGGCCCGCGGCAACTTCCAGTGAATGCAGGTCTGCCAGGTCACCGTTTCCGTCTACGTATCCCGATTCCCAGATCGGAGTACCATCCGGTCCCGTAAGGGCGACGTTCATCCAGATTTGCGGCTGTGCTCCCAATGAACCACTCGGCATGTTGTGGCCATTGCTCTGATTCTTCACGACATAATGAAATTTGAGATCGGAACCGCAGGTGGTTTTCGATTCAAAGAAAGGGCCTGTTACTCGCGAAGCGTTTTCCATCAACGCATATCGTGTTTTGTTTTTGACTCCCAGCTTTCGCTGGTTTTCAGAGACGATATCGCGGGCGTCGTATCGGTCGTCGGCAAACTCCCATACCTTAGGAAAGACCACGTTGATTTTCCCATCGGCAACAGCGTCTTCAAATGGTTCAGTTCCCCACCCTCCTCGCCAGTCGAACTCGATCCACTCGCTCATCTTCCAGCGATCCGCCTTCGGATTCATGGGAAAAATTCCCGGGTGTGCAATCGAAGCTCCGGGACCGAAGAACATATGATTGGAATGTTTGCGATGGGGATTGATGGGATTATCATTCACAATCGCTGAGGGGGCTGTCTCGTATCCGCAGTGTTTACCGGCGACTTTACCCATGTGGCAATCCTGGCAGCTGATCCCCTCTTTCGCAGCAGGTGAACCCCGATACTGTTCCCAAACGACTTCCAACTTGATACCGGGATATACAGCCACCTGATGACAACTCACACAGAAGTGGCTCGATGAGATTTGTTCAAACTGAATAATGCGGTTGTGGATCGGTTGGCCCGGTGTTTTATCTCCCGAGATCGTTTTGACTTTGTATTTTTCCGGTTGCGAGATCACATTCTGTAACGTCTGGCCATTACCGGAACCATATACAGGGTCTGTCAGCGGGCCCGGTTCCATCCGACGTTCGCCATTCACGCGACCGTAACGTTCTTTTACACGATGACAGGCAATACAGGTCACCCCTTCCTTTGCGGCCGGGCTCCCTTCCCAGATCGCCTGGTCACGGCTCAGTTTCTGCGTTGTTCCCACAGGTGAATGACATCGCAAACAGAAATAACCGAGCGTTCCCTGAGCGAGTGTATTTATTTTCTGCTCGAACTTATGAAACATGGGAGAAACGGCAGCATATGCGTGAGAGGAAACGGACCACTCTTCGTAAATCTTTTCGTGACAGGTCCGGCAATCTTTCGCGGAAGGAAACTCACAGTTGGCATAAATCGCCGCGTGAGGATCAACTTCGGTTCCATCGACGGTGGTGATCATTCCATTCGAACTAAGTGCACCACCAGCGGGTACAGCGCGACCATGCGGTGCCCCGGGGATGTAACCAGGATTCCCGTGGGCCGCCGATTGTTGCTGTGCCTGCAGGACTCCTCGAAAAGCGTTCATATCGAGGTTCTGAGCGACTCCCGGTGGAAGTTGTCCTCCCGGGGCGGAAGCGGAGAAATGCGGATGCCCACCTTGAAAATGAGGCAACGCATGCTGTTGAGAGAAATGCCCCGGCATCGACATCGGATGCGGCTGACCCGGATGTGGTTGTTCGTGAGCAGCCTGTCCGTGATTTATTTGGCCCTGAGATACTTGGACTTGATTTTCGGATGCATAAACCTGTTGCCCCGGCATGCACGGAATCAACGGCATGATCTGATTGGCTTGCGGTGAAGTTGCAACAGGGTTTTGTGGAGCGTGAGTTGCGTGCGGATTCGCAGAATCAACTTTTGCAGGAGCTGAAGGCACGACAGACTGTTGATAGAACGGCGCAGCTGAGCCTGACTGGGCTTCTGTGGAATGAACTCCGGCAGTAGCTAGAAAAAGCAGACAAGCGATCCCAGCCACAATACATGATTGATATCGAACGCCGGAAGTTTTATGAAAGAAGCGAATGTCGCTCCAGCGAGCAGTCGTGAGCATTCGGGCTGTTCCTGGTCGAGGTTCTTAACGAAAGTACCCGTAATTGAAACGAACAGCGATTTGCTGCCGTAATACGGATATTCCTTACCTTCGACACAACCGTTACAGTCGGTACAGTTTGAACAGCTGAACCGGTGAACTGACCCCAGTTTCTCCCGATCACATAATCCGAAAACCAGACGTCATCTCCCTGTCTCTCCCTGTTTACCCTTTCTCTCTTCCGCCAAATGCATCAACATTTCGAGGATCAACATATCAGCCCGGCTCATCACGTGGCGACTGCTGCGATTCCCTAACCCTCGCACTAATTCCTCAACCTGCTCCAAGTGCAGAGACATCGTTTCACGAATGGATAACCCGCAGACTTCTAACTGAAATACGACCTGTTTAATCTCTTCCGTTAACGAGCCTGTCCCCATCACGACGTACGACCGCAGAAGTGTCGAGTAGAAGCGTTTCAAATCGCGTCTCAGCACCGTTTGTTCTTCTTTACGCTGATCGGCAGACTGGAGATCAACAGTTTTAGAAGGGACAGAGAGCGACTGTAGAGGAGTCGATTCCAGTGCCTCGTTATCGTCCTGAAACTCGGAAGCAAGTGGATTCGTCAGCGATCTTAGATCGTCGAGCATCTTCCTCTGTTGTTCGAGTATTCGTTCTGATTCCTTCTGTTCCTGCATTAACCGCTGCTGACGTTCGCGCCCCCAGGCAAGGTAATCTTCCCGCTGACGATGGAGCCGTCTGGCTCGTTCCAGGGCTGCAACAAGCGCGGGTGCATCCCAGAAGAGAGAGGAATGCAGAAATTCGACATCGGCCTCAAAACAACGCGATAATTCACGAGGCTGAATCTGTTCGGACAGCAACAGAATCGGGTCATGATTGCCACTGGTGCGGATCGTCTGTAGCAGATGGCCGATCTGTGAATCAAAATGATCCAACCGCTGACAAGCGAGAATGATCACGTCGAATTCATGCTCGTGAACGAGTTCGATCAACTCCGATTCGGTGGACACCCACTCGAGACGGGGGGAATGGCATCCCCGGCTATCAAGCTGCAAAGTTAGATTCATCCAATGGGGACGGTCTAACGCATAACACAACAAATGCGCCCCTTCAGTCCAAGAGCCAAGGTGCCCCGGCGAAACTTGGGTTATTTCGTTATTTGCACCCATATCTAAGTGTCCCAGTAAGAAGAGGCCCGTACAAAAATTAAACCGAAACAACTATTATCCGATTTAAGTCTGTTAGATATAGGAATTTAGACGTTCTAGGTCAATCTGAGTTTTAGTCGTATTCAGATTGATAAAAACTTGAAATTTTTACAGAAAGTATCAAAATTGTGATCCAGCATACGGCGGGATACGTTGAAAAACGCAACACTACCGTCAACAGAGCCAATTTCAGTCAAGGAAGACGCTGCTCTTTCTACCGAACTGGCAATCATTCCATGGCGGAATTGATATATTGCTACTTTAGAGACTGCCTGAATCAGGAGGGAACCATGTTAGTACTCAGCAGGAAGCCGGGAGAATCCATTGTCATCGCTGACAATGTTCACATTTCGATCATCAAAGTTCATGGGAACCGCATTCAAATCGGTATTCAAGCCCCTGACGACGTCGTCATTAGGCGTGCCGAATTGGAAGTTGCCCCTAAACGAAACCTTTCGGATTCGCATACCGACTTTGAAATGATGCCGAGCTGATTTCGCACTTTGCAGGATCGTCCCGAGGCTGAGATGCTTCGAATGGCGCCACAGCCTCTCGGCCAATATCCGTACTTTTTCAGCGGACTTTCTACAAACTCTTCGTGACGCTTTCTCACGAAATGCTGTTCTTCTCTCATCGAACAACGGTTCGATTGCGATGTCTCTTCCTTCTCTGACCGACTCAGATTGACAGGAAGGCACTTTCTATATTTGTCCAGCTTGCCTTTCTTATCGACTTATACTGTCCGCACCGCGTGTGCTTGACAGAATGCAGCCCGGGATGCTCTATTAATACATCCCGGTTCCGATGGTCCGGCCCGCTGCGAGCTGCAGTTTCATGGGGTCTCTCCCCACCGGAAACCTCTCACTTCCGTGCTGGAGAATGGAGTTGATACCCAATCAAGTCTCATTGTCCCTCCTTAGAGCCAGTATTCTAGAGCTAGTATTCAATAACTCTTCTCGTCCTGTGGTCTCCCACCCAATTCCTGGACAAGATCGATAATCGGCTTCCCTAAATCACAAATCACTTAATTCCATATTCCTAAATCAATGTGTATTCATACGAGGAACAATTACATGCTCCGCTCGGGTCTTTCGACACTTCTTCTTGTCCTGTTGCTGACAGGTTTTGCGAATGCTCAGGATCCTTATTTTCAGGCTGAATTCCTGTTTGAGCTGCGCGAGGATCATAATCATGCTCCCGCAATCGTGGAGCTTCCCAGTGGCGACATGTATGCAACGTGGTATCGCGGTGCAGGCGAACGGACGGCTGATAACGTCGTCGTCCTTGGGGCACTGAAAAAGAAAGGGGAATCCGAGTGGGGCGAAGATTACCAAGTCGCCGACTTCCCCGGTTTCCCCGATTGCAATACCGCCATGATCGTCGATCCTAAAGGTAATCTCTGGTTGTTCTGGCCGACGATCATCGCCAACACCTGGGAATCTGCTCTCACTAATTTCATGGTGACGAATCAATTTTCTGAAGATGGCAAACCAGAATGGGGCCGTCATGGAGTTATGTTCCTGAAACCAGATGACTTCGAAAAAGAACTCATCGAGAAAACAGACGAACTCCTCCTCTCACGCGAAGAACCCCTCACCGAACGTCAGTCGAATTACTTCGCTGAAATTCGTGAACGGGCGGGCGACAAACTATATCAACGCCTCGGTTGGATGCCTCGCTGTAAACCCACAATCCTGCCCAGCGGACGAATGATTCTGCCTCTCTACACAGACACCTACTCCATCTCCTTAATGGCGATCAGCGATAATGGTGGTATCAGTTGGCGTGCCAGTAAACCACTCTTTGGTTTTGGTAACATCCAACCAACCGTGCTGCGTAAAAACGACGGGACTCTTGTCGCCTACCAGCGTGACAACGGCTTTGAAAAGAAAATCAAAGTCTCCGTCTCCGAAGATGATGGCGAAACCTGGTCCGATTCAGTCGCATCCGATATGCCTAACCCGAGCGCCGGGATCGATGCCGTGCGACTTTCAAACGGACACTGGGCGATGATTCATAACGATGTTGGTAAAGGACGGCATAAGCTCGCTGTTTCCATATCTGACGATGAAGGTCAAACCTGGAAGTGGACCCGCCGTCTCGAAGATCAGGAATCGGGAAGCTATCACTACCCGGCAATCATGCAATCAAACGACGGACGTCTGCATGCCATCTACAGCTACTTCACCAAGAAAGAAGGTGGCAAAGAAGGCAAAACCATGAAGCACGCCGAGTTCGATGAAGAGTGGGTACTGGCTGGCGATAAGGAGTAATCTCTGTCCTGCTTAGGACAGCCTCACTTCAAGACGATCTGACAACGTGCTGTTGCGATCGCTGCACAGACACAGCGTAAAGGCAGAGCGCAAAAAACAACCTGCGAATGCGGTTCCCCCCAGAATCTTCGCATTCGCAGGTTTTATTATTTTCTGTCGCTCAGCTTGGTTCCAAGCTGAGAATCATTCGTAGTTCTGTTAGCTGTTGTTTTAATTCAACCAGTTATCTGAGATTCAGTATCGGTCAGGTTTCTCTGATAAGTGCAGGTTTTTTGTTCCGTTTTTAGAACTCTAGTTTAATAAGTCTGTTACCGAACCCGTGCCTGGAATGTTAGCACGCTACCTTCCGCACCTTTCAGCTCACCCACCATCTCGAACCGGAGGATGCTGTCTTCCGTACCGTTCGGGTAGAACTTAACGTCCCCTTCCCGCTCTGCCTTAAAGCTGCCTTCGATGTATTCCAACCGCGGAGTCAGGTGGTCTGTAATTCTTACGGCCCGAACCGCATGGTCGCCCATGTTGTCGTAACGAATTGTGAAGGTGATAATGTCACCTGAGCGAGCCTCGACCTTGTCGGCCATTTTAACGATTCGTAGTTTGCCCGGTTTTCCTTTGTCGATATCGATGCCCACAATCTCGGCTGCTTTGAAGGAGCTTTCGAGTTCGACGCCTGCCGAAGTGCTGGCAGCCATATGTGGAAAGGCAGACTGAGACCAGACAAAGGCTCCCTTTAATCCCTCTTTGATTTGGGCTGAGGTCATACGTTCGAACCGGCCCGCCTGAGTGTATTGCAAGTCCTGATAGACATTCTGCAATTTGGTGTGGCCGGTCGGATAGCTGTTCTGAATTAAACCAGAGAAGGCAGTGTCATGTTCCATCTCACTGCCACGACTTCGGGTTCGCATTCCATCCAGTTGTGATTTCTGAATCTGGGCATCGATCAATGTCGACTGATCCATTCCTACGCCTGTGGACAAATCATGAACGCCGCCCAGTTTAGTTAATGCCGTCCGCGCGAATGGCTGTTGATGAACACTCATCGCTCGGAAGCGAGGTGAGTAGATCACGACCCGGTTGGAAACGGAGACTTCATTGCGCCCCCGCTGCGTCTGGTATTCCGCTACGGTGTCTTCCGATTCGAGACCCGCCAGTGCATGATTCTCATAGTGGATCGGATGACCACGGTCGCCCCCATCGACGATGTATTCGTCTGGGTAAAGTTCGTAATGATACAGACGTTCGGTCATTCCCCCGGGGCTATTTTTGAGTGAGACGCGTTTCGTGGCCGCTGTTCTGTAAATTTTATTGTGATCGTCGATCGTTTCGACTTCTTCAGAGATCGCGCGAGCGATTCCCGTTTTAGCAGCCGTCTCGGACTGTTTCTGCGGCAGTTTGGTTACCCAGGAATCAGGTGTGTAGAAGGGACTCGCGGGATTATCCATTGCCGGTTGGCGACTTCCCATGCGGAACAACAACATCGGTCGTCCAACACGGTCCGCCTCTTTCAACAGGTTCAAGTGATTTCTAAGTAGATTCGTTGGCGAGGGTGTCTTCTGTAATTCAGGAATGGCCAATTGAGGCTGTTCCAGATAAATCACTTTAGAAACAAGACCACCATCAAGGACATGTTCGATCTCTTCTGCACTCACTTCGATTTCCACCGGAAAATCCAGCTTCTCATCAGTGGGTGGATGCAATTGATCAATCATTTCGATCGTTGGATAAAGGCTGACTCCCGGGAATTCGGGCATGTCAGTCAATCCTAATCGGAAGACCTGTCCAACATTCAATCCTGCCATGGCCGGAGCCGCTTCCGATTGTGGATGAACTCCATAGAACGTCACTTCCCCAGCAGAGGGTAAGTGAATCCTAACCGGTTGAGCATATTGAGGACGAGGTTGTCCCAAAACCGAGGCCCATTGTGCCGCTCGGCCAGTAGGAGCATATTGATTCAAAGGATAGTAACGATCGTCTTGAGCAACAGCCTTTGAAGGCAGAAGGCCAAGGAGCAGCATGCCCAGCAAAATGACGGAGAGACCGCGTGATTTTTTGATGGCATAACTGGAGTACGTTTCAAACCCACTCATCGGACGTCCTGTCACTTTTCGTACGTTACATAAAAATTTGGAGAGATTCTGATTGAAACCAGAGATCGACGCAGACCAGAACATTGGGAACAGGTCTGGCCGGCGTCGATTTGAATTCAGCTATCCATTATCTGTAATTGCGACTTCTGAAAAGAAGTGAGACAACTACGGGCAGAAGGCCGAGCCAGGTGCTGGTCCACCTGTGGCTCCCCCGGGCAACGCCCAGGCAGGATAAAGTTCTTGATCCGGACTATGAGTCGGATGCGTTTCGCTATATTCGATGTGCGATACAGGATGGGGCAATCTGTAGCCCGGTTTGTTTTGCACATCCATCAGCATGTGATCGACTGGTTTTCCGATATCCACATGGGTGAAGTTACGCATCGTGTGCGACTTCAGACTGGCAGGGCCACCCAGTGGAATGTGGTTAGGTCCAGGCAGACCAATCGGTGTTCCGGTGATTGGCATTCCATAAGAAGGAATTGATCCCATACCGGCGATCATGCTCTGAGCAGGAACTCCGGCTCCCATAGCACCACCGCCCATGATCTGAGGACCAGGAACGCCGTGCATTCCGCTTCCCATCACTGCGATAGGAATTGGAGGTGCCATTTCCCCATTCATACCGTTGTAGCTGGCCTGCTGAATGTTCCCGGAACCACCATTGGCGGATGCCTGTAGTTCACGGTCCATTTCGAGGTCCATGTTACCGACTCGGAAGACGACAAGAATCGTTCCGCGTCGATCTGCTTCTGCAACCGGATCAACACCTGGTTCCAGACGAGTAGAAACCAGAGTTTCGACTCCGGCGATAGCCAGTTCCTGATACTTGGGTTCCGGTAGGTAAATTACTTTGGTGACAAAGTTGTTGCTCTCGATCTGAGCAAAGTCTTCGTCATTCAATTCGATTGGAATTGTGGTGTGCATCAGGTAAGCCTGCGTTGTGGGATGCACGGGGTAAACCTGCAACGTTGGGTACAACATCATCCCTTCCCGACCCGGGCCAGGAATGCTGGTGAACTTCAACCGGTAGGTTGCTGCTTGTGGAAAGTTGTAACGACCCGGAGACATCAACTGACTCTCCGCAAAGCCGTCGCCAACCATCCAACCGATATGCATACCGGCAGGTCCGGTAAAGCGAACTTGTGAAGTCAAGTTCTCAGGAACATTACCCATTCCCCCTTCCATTGGTTCGTTGTATGCGACCTGCATCAGTTCCGGCATCATTACGCCGGGGCCAGGTCCATCCACCATCGGACCAGGTCGCATCATTTGAGCGGCAGGTGGAGCAACATAGTTATCATGCTGCTTCACCATGTGTTGTCCGCCGGTTGTACAACCGACGCAAACGACAAGGATGGTCCCCAGGACCAGAAAGTAACACTTCATCATAATCCCCCTTCAGGATTAGCCTCTGGACAGCTGTCTGGTTTGACATTCAAAGCGAACAAACAAATCAAACAAGTAGCCTTGAATGTCGGAATCTAAAGTTGTGACACTTTGAGCTGTGTACCGGGAATTCCCTTTTCCCATATGGTTACACTTCTCTGTTCCAGCAAATTGCCGTCGACCTTTAGACCCGATTCCGTTTACAATCCCCGACCTTCGATGAGGAAGAACCTCTGTTGGAGACGTGAAGCAAAACGGGTCTTTCAGCGCGATGACTTGTAGAACGTTGTTTCACACAATTCTCTATTCGGACCATTACCATCCAATTCTTTGGAAAATCCCGCAAAATCAGAACAAGATGAAGAGATTACCTAACTTACAAATCCGAATCTCTGCCTGTTTGATCATCATTCTGGCCATTGGGGGAGCCTTTTATCAGTGGTCTCGACAGAATTCCGAGGGCAAGGAAACTCCGTATCCTCTTTCATCACAAGAAGATACGAATGCACCTCAAAATCAGGCCCAGGCTCAGACCTCTGCTGGCACCACTCCACTAGTAAGTATTGAAACCCCTACTTTCGACAGTCTACCTGAGTCCCCTAAGGTCCAAAGTGCGGGACGCGACCTGCTTCTGCAGTCCAGACAACAATTACAGCAATACAAACCATTTCAGGCTCGTTTAACTCAGACCATTCGAATTAGTGCTCAGCCGATTCTGGCCAGAGGGACCTATAAGGAGGGGCTGGCTCAGCAACTTCGTATGGAATTAGAGATCGAAACGCAGAACACTCGAGGGAAAATGTTGAATGTCTGTGATGGGTCCATCTTATGGACTGAATTCACACGACATTCGGCGGAACTCGCACCGGAAGGAAAGCCAAAAATCACTCGACGTGACCTCGGATCGATTCTGCAGGAAGCTTATTCAACCGATCATGTCGAGAATGCCCGCTATGTCTCTGATTTGGCCATGGGTGGGCTGACAGCACTGTTCGCATCGCTGGAAAAAGAAATGATCTTCCGCGATCCAACCGAATTTTCGCACGGTGGCGTACTCCTCTGGAAGCTTCAGGGAACCTGGTCCCCCGGTTTCCTCGAACGCCATCATGTCAGCAACCTTAGTAAATTGCCTCGGCATGTCCCAGATTCCGTGGAGCTCTTTCTCGATCGCAAGACACTATTTCCGCATCGGATCCTGTTCACCCGCCAACAGGATGATAAAGAGGCTCCTCTGAAAATGATCACCTTCGACTTCTCGGATGTCGAACTTCAGGCAACGCTCACCGAGGAGTTGTTCGAATACGACCTCAAGGGTGAAACGTATGACGATGTCACCAACCAATACCTGCGCAGATTGCAGGAAGTTGACTGACCTGAACCAGTCCAAGTCTGCCTGTGGGGCTCATTTCTGTTTGTATTCCCGATTCTGAATCGCTACGATACATATCGACGTTTGTTGATGTAATATTACCGTCGTGACTTCATTGGGGATTTCTGCTGATGAGACGTTGTCGTGGACCGATCAATCGTCGTGACTTCATGCGAGTTGGCAGTCTCGCGTTAGGCGGGCTTGTTCTCCCTCAGATTTTACAGGCCAAAGAAGCGTCCGGCACATTGAAGCAACGGAAGTCGGTCATCTTTCTGTTCCAGCACGGAGGGGCTTCTCAGCTCGAAACGTACGACCTGAAGCCTGATGCTCCGCTCGATTACCGAAGTTGCTTTTCGCCAATCTCCACTAATGTTCCCGGGATGGACCTCTGTGAGCATCTTCCGTTGCACGCCAAAATTGCGGACAAGTTTTCACTCGTCCGGTCGATGCATCACGATGTAGACATTCACAGTGATGGTGGAATTACCGTCCTGACGGGGAAGCGACCGGAGAAACTCGATCCGACGTCCCAATCCAAGAGCGAGCACCCCTGCCTGGGAGCCGTTGCCAGTCATGTGCTCGGGACCAATGAAAGCTTCATGCCGCCGTATGTTTCAATTCCAAACAAAATCTACATGGTCCGCCCCGCTTACCTGGGCGTAAAACATAGTCCTTTCGCTTCGGGGAATCCGGCTGCTGATTCTTACGCGCCACCGCATCTCTCTCTTCCAGCAAATATGTCTCGGGAAGAATTCAAACTTCGCGGCGATCTAGTTAAGCACCTAGATCGCCTGCGCACTGACATCGACTCGACCCAGAACCTCCAGGGAACAGAGGAATTTCGTGAGTTGGCTCTGCAGATGTTGACCAGCCCGCAAACGGCTCAAGCTTTTGATCTGCAACGGGAAACAGTACAAACACACACAGCCTATGGTCATCATGAATGGGGACAATCCTGTCTATTGGCACGACGTCTGGCCGAGGCGGGGACTTTGGTGACGACGATTTATCTCAACAGCCCCATGAGTGGCAATAAATACACCAACTGGGACGATCACATTCTAAACGCAGGCCAACCGGGGCACTTCGCCGAGTACATGGAGCGTCGATTGCCCTTCATGGATCAGGCCGTTTCCGCGTTAGTTCAGGACATCTTCGACCGAGGATTGCAGGAAGAAATCATGGTTGTCGCCGTAGGCGAATTTGGTCGAACTCCCAAACTAAGTCACAACAGCAGCGGCACGGGTCGGAACCACTGGCCGGGGGCGTATACCGCCTTCATTTCTGGGGGAGGACTCAAAATGGGCCAAGTCGTGGGAGCCACCAATTCAAAAGCAGAGTATCCGACGCAAGCCCCGTACTCTCCACAGGATCTGCTCGCCACCATTTACAGGCATCTCGGAATCAACTGGAATGAAAACCTGATCGATCATTCAGGTCGCCCCGTCCCGATTCTTCCTACCGCACGACCGATTGCCGAGCTAATCTAATCGGTCCGGAGTGGATTGAGTTACCAACTGCTGATACTGCTCGACAAATCGCTCCCCACGTTCGCGAAAATCTCGAAACCAGCCGTAGCTGGCACAACCGGGTGAGAGCAGAATGATGTCCCCCACCTGGGAGGCATCCCACGCAGACTGCATAGCCTCGCTAAAGCTGTTCGCAATTGAATAATCGACGAGCGATTCAATCAGCGATTCGACCAGTGCCACTTCTGAGGTGCGATGTTGGTTTATCAGTTCTGCCAATTTCACTTGAGTATCGCCCATCAGTATGACCTGTTTGCAGCGAGTTCTTATTTCTTTCGCGAATGGTTCCAGGTCGCTCCCTTTATCAGAACCACCTGCCAGGAGAATGATCGGACGATCAAACGCGCGAAGCGCGGCCATCGCCGATTCGGGTGTCGTCGCCAGCGAATCGTTATAGAAATCACGGCCATTTATTTCACCGATCCACTGCAATCGGTGGGGCAAAGGTTCAAACTGATGCAGTCCCTTCTGCATAGTATCCAGAGGCACCCCAACTGCCTGTGCTGCCGTCATTGCTGCAGCGATGTTGGCAAGATGATGGCGTCCTTTCAGGCCTGTCCATTCGAGCACAGGGAACCTTATCTCTTCGCCATTAATCGTTAATTCGTCCGTCGCCGATATTCCAAACAGGTGACGTTCTCCCCTTGTCGGCCAGTCGCAACTTGCCGAATCATCGACATTCAGCACGGTGATTCCGTCGGAATTCTGATATTCAATCAACCGCTGCTTACTCTCACGATAATGCGAAACGATCTGGTGCCAGTCGAGATGGTTCGGGCTGAAGTTCGTCACTATGGCGACGTCGGTCGTGGGCTGTAACGACTCAAGATAATAAAGTTGAAAGCTGGAAACCTCCAAAACGACCCAATCGCCTTTCTGCATTAAGAGCAAATCGGACAATAAACTGCCGCCAAGATTCCCTCCCAGCCATGCAGTGCCGAAATGTTCCTTGAATAAGGCGTGTAATAGAGCGGATGTCGTCGACTTTCCGTTGCTACCGGTTACAGCGGCAACCTTCATCCCCTTCCAACGCAACTCGTTCCAGAGCAGCCCCAGTTCCGTCGTGATGGGAATGGATTTTTCGCGGACATATTGAATCCAGGGATTACCTGGACGCACTGCTGGATTGACGACGAGCAGTTCGGCATCGCGAAAATCCTCCTCAACATGTCCACCCAGCGTGCATCGCTCCAACTTCAAATTAAGTTCACCTCGAATGTGGTCGAGCGATTTAATCAGGTTTTCTTCCGATGCAGTGTCGGTAATTGTCAGTCTGGCTCCGCAGTTTACCAGGTACTCCGCCGCCGCGACGCCCCCGCCAAACGTTCCCAAGCCCATTAATGTGATCCGTTTTCCGGATAGAGCCTCAGGATTGCAGGGAAAACAAGGAGCCATCGTGTGTAATTTTTCTGAAATAAATTAAGAGTTGCGCCCGACCGAGTTGGACGATGAATGTTTTGCTCAATGCAAGTTTTTTCATCAAGCCAGTAGGAAGATCGATCATTTTGCTGGAAGGACCGTTCCCAGAAACTACGCAACCGTCAAAGAGGCATGGCCATTTCGCTAAAAAAATTCAAACAGTGCAGATCATGCTGAAGAATCACGATTCGACAAGTGAGGACTCTGGGCGAATAGGACTATCGCTGAATTTTTTTTGAAATTTCAACAGCAATCGAGCCGAATACTTCGAAGTGACTTATTCTTTTCCAGGATTGCATCGATCGGCGTGCCCGCCGCGGAAAAGAATTTTCTTAGGAGTTCCGTCCAAGGATTGATGACCCGACAACCAATTATCTACTATCATAGAGCTCACACACAATGCTTGGAACATCGCTAATGAATCCACCAATACAGTCCCTGCACACATTTCCCTACGGAGCGATCCTGCAGGGACATGGAGTCCAGTTCGCGGTTTACAGTAAATCCGCAACGGATATGCGACTGCTGCTTTACGATAACGTAGATGACCTCAACCCGCGTCAGATCATCGAATTTGACAAAGCCAACGGGAAATGTGGTGACATCTGGACGCTGTTTATCCCTTTTATCGGGGCGGGACAGTTGTACCATTTCCAGGCGGATGGCCCATGGGCTCCGTCGGAAGGGCACAGGTTTGATGGTAAAGCACGTCTGATCGATCCTTATGCCAAAGCACTGGCAGGTGATTATCAGCATGGGAGGGATGGCATTGTCCGCCCTCCGAAATGCGTTGTTATCGATGATGACTTCAACTGGGATGGGGACCGACACCTGGGGCGTCCTCTTTCGGAAACAATCATTTATGAGATGCACGTCCGCGGATTCACCCAGTCAGGAACCAGTGGTGTTGAACATCCGGGAACCTATCTCGGAATTATTGACAAGATTCCCTATTTGAAATCGTTGGGGGTCACCGCCGTCGAACTGATGCCTGTTCACGAGTTCCCCACCAATCACTGGCACCCGGATGACGACCGCCTGGCCAACTACTGGGGCTACGACACGCTCGCTTTCTTCTCACCGCACCGTGGATACGCTGCCGGTGACGAACCGGGCTGTCAGGTGAATGAATTCAAACAGATGGTCAAGGCTCTCCATCAGGCCGGGATCGAAGTCATTCTGGACGTCGTGTTCAATCACACGGCTGAAGGAAATGCCAAAGGTCCGACGCTCGGTTTCAAAGGGTTGGAAAACAGCGTCTATTATCACTTGGAAAAAGTCGACCGAGCAATCTACAGTAACTACTCCGGTTGCGGTAACGCGATCAACGGCAACCACCCGGTTGTCAGAGAGATGATTTTTAATTGCCTGCGACACTGGGTCTGCAACTACCACATTGACGGTTTCCGGTTCGATCTCGCGTCGATTCTCAGTCGAGACCGTCACGGTCGTCTTGTACCGAATCCACCACTGGTGGAAACGATCTCCGAAGATCCGTTGCTTGCCGATACGAAAATTATTGCAGAAGCCTGGGACGCCGCCGGCGCCTATCAGGTCGGTTCCTTCTCGCACATTCGCTGGGCAGAATGGAATGGTCGTTTTCGGGACGATGTCCGCCGTTACTGGAATGGTTACACTCCCTCGTTGGGCGAAGTCGCCACGCGGATGGCGGGCTCCAGTGACCTGTATCAGTCGGGGGACCGAGCTCCATACCATAGCATTAACTTTGTGACGGCCCACGACGGCTTCACCATGAACGACCTCGTTTCGTACAACGACAAACATAACGAGGCGAACGGCGAAGATAACCGCGACGGAGAAAACCACAACCTTTCGATGAACTTCGGGCATGAAGGGCCAACGAAGAACAAAGAGATCGAAAAGCTGCGAAACCGTCAGATCAAAAATATGATGGCGACGTTGTTCCTCAGCCAGGGTGTGCCGATGCTGCTTTGTGGCGATGAAGTCCGGCGGACGCAGATGGGTAACAACAATACCTACTGTCAGGACAATGCCCTTTCCTGGTTCAACTGGGAATTGGTCAATCGCCATAAAGATATGCTGCGATTTACCAAAGGGTTGATCAAACTACGTCGTTTTGAACCCTCATTGCGACGGGCCGAGTTTCTCTCGGGTGAAGTCACCGACCCGTTACGTCTTCCCGATGTCTCCTGGTACAACTGGCTCGGCCACCCGGTCGATTGGGCCCACGATCAGCAAACGTTGACCTGTCTCTTCGGTGGCAACCTCGCTTCCGACGATTTAGAGGCTGGCAATAACATCATGATTGTCATGCACTCCGGCTGGGAACCGGTTCGGGTTCAACTCCCCGAGACGATCATCCCTGCTCAATGGAAACTGGTCATCGACACGGCGGCCGATACGCCCAATGACATTTTCTTTGAGGACGATGGTCCCAAATTATCTTCGACCAACATCACCTTGTATGGTCGCTCTCTTCGCTGTTACGTCGGCTGGTGAACATCACCTAAGTGACACGCAAAGTCTGATATTAAAGCTTGAATAAAAAAACGGTTTCTCCTGCATGTGCGGGAGAAACCGTTTTTCGTTTGAACTATGATATCTGCGGATCAGATCCGAAACGCTGATTATTTCGCGTCATAACCTTCCGGATGCGCCTGGAACCAACTCCAGGCTGAAGCGATGATGTCGTCCAGTTCTTTGATTTCAGGAACCCAACCGAGTTCGTTTTTGATTTTGTCTGCATTGCAGTACAGCGCGGGCGGGTCACCCGGGCGACGTTCATCCAGGATTACTGGGATTTCTCGACCGGTAACGCGACGGGCGGAATCGATGACTTCTTTGACCGAATACCCTTTGCCGATCCCCAGGTTGTAAAATCGGCCTTCGCCCTGCTTCATCGTGTCGAGCGCCAGCAAGTGAGCACGGCAGAGGTCTTCGACGTGGACATAGTCGCGGATACAGCTACCGTCCGGAGTGGGGTAATCTGTACCAAAGACTTTGATGCTCTCCCGTTGTCCCATTGCTGTTTGTAAAACGAGCGGGATCAGGTGTGTTTCAGGCTGGTGATCTTCACCAACCTCACCCGACAGAGAACAACCGGCCACATTGAAATATCGCAGGGCGGTAAACGAGAAGTCAGAATCCTCTGCCAGTTTGTCCATTAAAAAACGTTCGACAAACAATTTCGACCAGCCGTATGGATTGATCGGCTCCTGATGTGTCGTCTCCAGAATCGGCAGATCATCGGGTTCGCCGTAAGTAGCACAGGTGGAGCTGAATACGATCTTCTTGAGATCACACGCTTCCATCGCTTTCAACAACGACAATGTTCCTGCCGTATTATTTGTATAGTACCAGTAAGGATTCCCGACCGATTCGCCAACATATGCGAGTGCAGCAAAATGGATGACGGCGGAAATAGCATGTTTCTTAATGATCTCTTCGAGCCTGGGCTGCTCGATCAAGTCGACTTCGTAGAAATCCACTTCGGGGGGAAGAGATTCCTTGTGGCCTCGAAACAGGTTGTCGACCACAACGACTTTTTCTCCACGAGCGAGTAGTTGTCGTACTGCGTGGGAACCGATGTAACCGGCTCCCCCTGTAACCAGGATAGTCATATGCTTACTTTCAGAAATAAGTTCAGGTGAGAGACTGTGCGTGGAGAGAATCCGTAGATTTCTTCTACAGCGGGTTTCTTTTAACGGAAGGGGACTTTGGAAAACAACCGGTACCGAAAGGATATCAGAGGAGTTCAAATTTTTTTCATAGAGGGTGCCTAGGGATTAAGCACCAAGTTCAATCTGCCAGCATCTTTCGGTCAATTGATCGCATTCACGGACTGTTAAATTCGATCTGGCTTGTCGAGGTGCTGGTCGGGATGATAACCTGCGTATTCGAATTTCGAAGGGCTGCTGAAATGACCGCCCTTGCTACTATTATCTTCAAGGTACTGAACTGATGACCGTCTCCCCTTCAATTGCTTCCGCTTCTCGCTGGCACGAAATGGCTGGCCGGGTTCTGAACGGAGAACAACTCAGCCGCGAGGAAGGTTTAGCCATCCTGCAGGCTCCGGACAACGAGCTCCTGAATCTACTGGCTGCTGCTTACGAAATCCGACAGCGACATTTTGGAAATCAGGTACAGCTGTACTATTTGAAGAACGCCAAAAGTGGCCTCTGCCCGGAAGACTGCGGATATTGTTCCCAATCCAAAGTTTCTGACGCCGCGATCGACAAATACGTTTTTCTCAACGAGGAAAAACTGATCGCCGGTGCTAAGCAGGCGGCGGAATCCCAGGCGAGGACATACTGCATTGTCGCCAGCGGACGTGGCCCCACCAACCGCGAAGTGACCCACGTCGCGAACGTCGTTCGCAAAATCAAAGACGAATACGGCCTTCACATCTGCTGCTGCCTCGGATTGCTCAAACCGGAACAAGCCCTGGAACTTAAAGAAGCAGGCGTCGACCGGATCAATCACAATCTGAACACAAGTCGCAGTCATTACGACGATATCTGCTCGACCCACACCTATCAGGACCGGATCGACACTCTCAAAGTCAGTCGCGACGCCGGTTTAGAACTGTGCAGTGGCCTGATCATTGGTATGGGTGAATCACCGGAAGACCTCGTCGACGTTGCCTGCGAACTGCGGGAGCTCAAAGTCGAATCCCTCCCGGTTAACTTCCTGAACTCGATCGATGGCACTCCGCTGGAAGATCAACACGATCTTGACCCCCGTTTTTGCCTCAAAGCACTCTGCCTGATCCGAATGATCAATCCCGCTACCGAAATCCGAGTGGCTGGTGGACGCGAAATTAACCTGCGTTCCATGCAGGCGATGAGCCTCTACCCGGCGAATTCCATGTTTGTCAGCGACTACCTGACGACATCCGGACAAACGAAAGAGGAAGATTTCGCCATGGTCGAAGATCTTGGCTTCGAAATCGTCCTGATGGGTCACGAACACCAGGAAGAGGCGACCGCGAATTAGTCACTTTAGCGGCAAATCAGCCAGTCTTCCCTGCACATGAGTCTATTTCCGACGTGCATGGGACGAATCGATTCTGCGGAAAAGGGAGCGATTCCGCCGTTTTTTGACCTTGCACTCGCTCCAATGTCGCCAGTCAATTGCGACTGAACCCCGGATGATAGTATTCTGTGACCTGCGACCCGGTACGTACTTCGTCCGGAAAGTGAGTCACCGTCACTTTCTACATCGAGACAACTGATCGAACGACCACGGTGCGTCACTGAGACGAACCGGACATCGCTCGATCATGCTATCTTCATCAACTTCTAGCGAATGGAAGATTTTCTCTACCACAATGAACGTTAAACCGATCAAAAAGCTGCTGGTTGCCAACCGAAGTGAAATTGCCATTCGTATCATGCGGACTGCTACCGAACTTGATATCAATACGGTGGGCATCTACAGCTATGAAGATCGATTCGCTCTGCATCGATTTAAAGCGGATGAAGCGTATCAGGTCGGGAAAAAAGGGGAACCGATTCGGGCGTATCTCGATATTCCCGGGATCATCAAAGTCGCCAAAGCATGCAAAGTCGACGCGATTCACCCTGGTTACGGTTTCCTGTCAGAAAACCCTGAGTTCGCCAAAGCCTGTGAAGAAGCCGGTATCCTGTTTGTCGGACCGACGGTTGACACCCTGATTCGGCTCGGTGACAAAACCCAGGCCCGACTTATTGCAGAAAACGCCAAAGTCCCCGTCCTGGGTGGTTCCAGCGCCGCAATCAAGAGCGTCGAAGAGGGAATGAAAACCGCAGAAGACCTCGGTTATCCGATCATCCTGAAAGCGGCCCACGGTGGCGGTGGCCGGGGAATGCGTGTCGTTAAGAAAGCAGAAGAATTCAAAGAAAACTTTGAATCAGCCCAAAGCGAATCGCTGTCCGCATTTGGCAGCCCCGATATCTTCGTTGAAAAATTCATCACGGCCGCCCGGCACATTGAAGTTCAATTATTAGGTGACCATCACGGCAACCTGGTCCATCTGTACGAGCGAGATTGCTCCGTACAACGTCGGCATCAGAAGGTCGTCGAAATCGCGCCCGCTCCGAACTTGAAAACTGAAGTTCGCGAAGCCCTTTGCCAGGCAGCACTCAAAATCGGCGAACAGGTTTCTTACAAATGTGCCGGTACTGTTGAATTCCTCGTTGATGCCGACACGAACAAATTCTACTTCATCGAAGTGAATCCACGTATCCAGGTCGAACATACCGTTACTGAAGAAGTAACGGGGACGGACATCGTCAAAACCCAGATCCTCGTGACTCAAGGTTATCCACTTGCCGATCCGGAAATCGACCTTGGCGATCAGTCGCAGATCAGAACCATGGGATTTGCACTTCAATGTCGACTGACGACTGAGGATCCTGAAAACGGATTCATGCCCGACTATGGCCGTCTCGTCCATTATCGAGCCGCAAATGGTATGGGAGTCCGGCTCGATGCAGGTAGTGCCTTCAGTGGCGCTGTAGTTGCTCCTTATTACGACTCGATGCTGGTGAAAGTCACTGCCCGAGGAAAACGGTTCGTCGATGCCATTCGCAAGATGGATCGAGCATTACGCGAGTTCCGAATCCGTGGTGTGAAGACCAACATTCCCTTCCTGATGAAATTGATGCATCACCCCACTTTCGTCGAGGGTTTATGCACAACCAGGTTCATCGATCAAACCCCGGAACTGCTCGTCTTCAAACCGCGTAAAGACCGGGCAACCAAATTATTGACTTATCTCGCCGAGGTAATCATTAACGAAAATGCATTGGTCAAAGGTCGGCCAAAAGCGTTAAGAAATGAACCAGCTCCGACTCCAGAAGTTGATATCACAGCCCCTCTTCCTAAAGGAACACGCGACGTCTTCCTGGAGCTGGGTCCCGAGAAATTCAGCCAGTGGATTCTGGATCAGAAACGTCTGCTGATCACCGACACCACGATGCGAGATGCACACCAATCACTACTGGCGACACGAGTTCGTACCTACGACCTCAACCAGATCGCGAGCGCTTACGCTTATAACTGCCCGAATTTCTTCTCTCTCGAAATGTGGGGCGGTGCCACGTTCGATACCACGATGCGATTCCTTAAAGAATCTCCTTGGGATCGATTGACCGAACTGCGCGATAAAGTTCCAAACATCCTGTTCCAGATGCTGCTGCGAGCATCGAATGCTGTGGGATACACAAACTACCCGGACAATGTCGTTCAACTGTTTGTGAAAGAAGCCGCCTCTGCGGGAATTGATGTCTTCCGTGTTTTCGATGCCCTGAACTGGGTACCGAACATGAAAGTCGCCATGGAAGCAGTTCGCGATTCGGGTGCTATCTGCGAAGCTTCCATCTGTTACACCGGTGACATTCTCGATCCAAAGCGAACTAAATACGATCTCAAGTATTACGTTAAATTGGCTCGCGAACTGGAAAATATGGGTGCCAACATCCTGGCGATTAAGGATATGGCCGGCCTCTGTAAACCTGACGCCGTCGAGATTCTCGTCAAAACGTTGAAGCAGGAAGTCGGAATTCCGATTCACTTCCACACGCACGACACCGCCGGCATTCAGGCCGCGTCCATTTTACGTGCAACAGAGGCAAACCTGGACATTGCCGATGCGGCGATGGCTCCCCTTTCCGGTGGAACGTCGCAGGTCAACCTGAACACGCTATGTGAATCACTCCGGTTCCACGATCGCAACACAGAACTTCAGACCGAAGCGATTGACGAAATCGCGGATTACTGGCGTTCCGCACGCGAGTTTTATTCTCCCTTCGAAAGCGCTGTCCTTCCCGCGACAGCCGACCTATACGACCACGAAATGCCCGGCGGCCAGTACACCAACCTGTACCAGCAAGCCCGGGCACTGGGACTTGCTGATCAATGGGCGAAAGTCTGCCGAGTATACGCCGGCGTTAACCGTCTCTTCGGAGATATCGTGAAGGTCACTCCCACCTCCAAAGCGGTTGGGGACATGGCCCTCTTCATGGTTGCCAATAACATCACCAATGACGATGTCCTGAATGGTGAGAAAGAACTTTCCTACCCGCAATCGGTCATCGACTTGATCGGTGGTGGTATGGGACAACCTCCGGGAGGTTTCCCCAAGGATGTGATGAAACGAATCCTCAAAGGAGAGGAAGGTTTCACAGGCCGTCCAGGAGAAACGTTGGAACCAGCTGACTTCGGTAAAGCGGCCGAAGAAGTCGAGAAATTTCTCGACCGCAAACCAACCGATCGCGAAATCGTCACCTACATTCTGTATCCGAAAGTTTACGAAGAATTCGTCCAGCACCAGAAGAAATATTCGAACACGAGCCAGTTGCCAACACCTGTCTTCTTCTATGGCTTGGAATCGAACGATGAGTTCTCTGTCGATATCGATCCAGGTAAGACGTTGATTATCAACTTCATCTCGATTGGAGAACCTCACGCCGACGGAAGCCGGTCGGTCTTCTTCGAGTTGAACGGTCAACCCCGTGCCGTTTCTGTTCTTGACCTCTCCCTTGAACCGGAGACGAAAAAGGCGGCCAAAGCCGATCCCTCCAACCCGGAACACGTTGGCGCAGCAATGCCAGGCATGGTGGTCAACATCCCCGTCAAGGAAGGGGATTGGGTCGAAAAAGGAGACAAACTGCTCAGTCTCGAAGCGATGAAAATGGAAACCAATACCACCGCCGATAAGGATGGCCGCGTCAAAGCGATCTTCGTCAAAACAGGTAGCCAGGTAGATACAGGCGACCTGTTGATGGAAATCGAGTTTTAACGACGTCGGCTTTCAGCTGATGATCGCCTCCCTATAGACAACTTGCATTTGAAGAAGGTGAGACCGGCATGGGTTCACTCGTCCCCGATCTCAATTCCTTCTCCGCTCTCTGCCTGAATCAGATCCAACGGGAGACGTTTATTAACGATGTCGATTTCCATCAGGAGATCGAGTCGACGAACACACAGGCTGCTCTACTTTGCAAACAGAAATCGACGGAACCTCCGACCCTCATTCTGACCGAACGACAAACCAAAGGTCGCGGGCGAGGTCGAAATCAGTGGTGGGCACAAGCAGGCTGTTTGACCTTCTCCGTGATTGTGGATGCTTCCAATTTCACTCGGCCAGAACACCTACCTTTGATCTCTCTTTCCACGGGCTGGGCGATTGCCGATTTACTCGAAGACTACTCCCCCACCCAGGTCGTTCAGCTGAAGTGGCCGAACGATGTTTATATGGGTACCCGCAAAATCTGCGGGATTCTCACGGAAATGCCTTCACCCGACCGCGTCATCGTCGGCATAGGCCTCAATGTGAATAACTCGTTCCACACGGCCCCCGATCAATTGAAAGAGCGGGCAACTTCACTGTTTGATCAAGTCGGTGACGAGTATCCCCTGACGACGATTCTGATCGATCTACTTAAGCAGCTGGAACAGACCTGGACTCGTCTGGCTCATAACGACCTTTCTTTCATCGAACGGTGGTCCCACCGCTGCCTGCTCACGGGTCGCACCATCACCCATGAAATGGGCGACCAACAGACAATCGGTCTCTGCCAGGGCATCGACAAGTCAGGTGCCCTACTCCTCAGAACGGAACACAAAGTCGAACGATTAATCGGCGGAACAATCGTGGCATTTTGATACTTTGTGTCAGCCAATTCTACTTCATATCGTATACGTCAACATGAAGTTCACTGCGAACCTCGCTTGCCGTTTGGAGCTTCTCACTGCGTTCGAACAGTTCAATGTGACGCAGATAATGCTGATACATTTCTTCCGAAATAACAATTATGCGGCCGTCGTTGCCTCCCATGTGTGCGAAGACGCGTTCGCTGGAGCCAACCTCTTCGAACATGGAATTGAGTACTTCCAACAACCGCATCAACGCCACAGTCCAAATGTCGGCTCCATCTGGATGGTAGATGGATTGCTCGACATATTGTTGGGTATAGATCAGATGCCGGTTACCGTTGATCTCAACGGTATAGCGATCTTCGTCGAAATGATCGGCAATCAAGTCAACGCAGATGTTTTCTGCTTTTAAGACAGGAACCATCAAGCGAATACACTCTCCGATTGCACCTTCCGCCAAGGCTTCATTATCTGCGGGATAACTACGACGATCCATCCCAACACAATCATCATCCCAATCAGTGATGATTGCTCCAGCTTTTACAGAAGAAATCAACTGCTCTTTGATCGTCGAGTGGTATTCACCCTGAGCATATTTGAGGTAACCTAGCGACAAAAGTTCTTCGACAAAGTCCACTACGTCTTCTGGAGAATTCTGTTTAGAGTCCGTGATGAAGCGTTCGAACAACTTTCTGAAGTGATGAAACACCATAATAAAAAACTCTCGCTTTTCACCAGAACTAAAACCTAGTCAAGTTCCTATCAACCCTTAAAGTTCCTCGCGACTTCCACCAAAGTTCGCAGCATGGCTCCTGTCGCTCCGCCGTCGCGTTCCGGTTTTTCCGAGTCCATGAAGGCGGGGCCGGCGATGTCGAGGTGGACCCACGGTTTATCGTCGACGAAGTGTTCCAGGAATTTCGCAGCGGTAATCGAACCACCCCAACGGGGACCAATGTTTTTGAGTTCCGAAACTTCACTTTTCAGTTGGTCAGCGAAGTAATCGTGCATCGGCATTTCCCAGACAAGTTCGTTGGTTATCTCGGCCGCTTCTTTCACGGAGTTCGCCCATTCCGAATTATTAGAGAACAACCCGGTAATATCGGTTCCCAGAGCGACGAGACAAGCCCCTGTGAGTGTTGCCAGGTCGATCATCTTGGCGGCGCCCTGGTCGGCCGCATAATTCAGGACGTCGGCCAGCACTAATCGACCTTCGGCGTCGGTATTAAGCACTTCGATGGTTAAGCCGTTTCGAGCGGTGAGGATATCTCCCAGTTTATAACAGGAGCCGCTCACCATGTTTTCGACGAGACCCATGTAACCGGTGACATTTACTGGAAGTTTTAAATGGGAAATGGCCATCATCGTGCCGAGTACCGTACCGGCACCAGCCATGTCCATCTTCATCTCTTTCATACCGTCGCTCGGTTTCAAAGATAGCCCGCCACTGTCAAAAGTGACCCCTTTACCCACAAGTGCGAGCACGGGATCATCCGCTCCTGCACCGCGGTATTCAATCACGACCAGGCGAGCTGGGTTGTCACTTCCGGTACCAACGGCCAGCATCGATCCCATCCGTTCCTCGGCGAGTTGATCTTCATCGAGAATGGTACAGGTCAAATCATGATCCGCACAAAGTTCGTCCGCAAGTTCTGCGAAGGAAATCGGGTAGATTGCATTCGGCGGTGAATTCACTACGTCGCGCGTAATGTTGATCGCCGCACCGAGAATCGTGCCCCGCTCCGCAGCGTCAGCCAGATCCATGTTCTCATTTAAGATCGTCAGTGATTCGAGCGGATGACGTTTTGGTTTTTCACGATAAAGGTCTTGCCCGCGCGTTCCGACTTCGATCGCTTCGCCAATGATTTCACTGGCGTACTCGGGACAAAATGAACCAATCAGGTCCTGTTCGAGAATGATCGCCAGGTTTTGGTCTTCTTTCCGTGACAGGGAACGAATGAGGGTTCGCATCGCTTTTCGAAAGATATCACCATTCAATTTTTCTGCGGGCCCCAACCCCAATAAACATAGGCGAGTCGCTTTCACCCCGGCTGGATCGGGTACCTGAAACATCTCAGCAACTTTGCCTGAGAAATCTTCGCGGTCACAGACCCGGACAACCAATCCGGAAGTCAGTTCGTTCAGCTTCGTGAGAGAGGCCGCTGACAGATTTTCTTCCACGGTGGGAACAATCAACCAATCCGCGTCTACATCCTGCCAGGGGGTCGCCGAAATTTGTACAGACATTCAAAAAATCCTTTCAGAGGGCACGTCGGTGAGTTCTCCGTATTAACAAATCGGACCTATTTTCTGCAATCCGGAAGCCCGTTCCTGCCCCTGTCGTTTCTAAAACTCACCTGTCCGAGACATATTCTCTGATTTTCCCATAATGTCCCTTCCACTCCTGTTTCCCGACCGTTTTTGACAAGATCGTTCCCAAACCTCTTTAACCAATGGAAATATACGGGGTAGGAACTGGCAGGTTCATCCGTTAAAATACGGAAAACCGAGAAAAAACCCGCAGGACGCGACGATAGAGGGGGAACCTCGACGTATAATTTACTGGGGCCAAAGTCTGATTCAGTGACTCGGTCAAGAATGAAGGTTTTATGTCTCTCTATTTAATGCCAGTCGGCGAAGGACGCCGCATCCCGATCAAAAAAACGGTCGTCTTCATCGGTCGCCATCCCGACTGCGATGTCGTTCTGTCTAAGAGTCTGAAAGTCTCGCGACGCCACTGTTGTCTGGCTCTTGTTAACAACAAGCTCATGATCCGCGACCTCGGCAGTACTAACGGAGTCCACGTCAACGGACGCCGTATCAAACGGGAAGAAGTTCTGAGACTGGGTGACGAACTGGTCGTCGGCGATGTTGCCTTTATTCTGAAAGCACGACAGTCCGATGCCGACGCTCCTGTCGAAGATATCGAAACCGATATCCACGCTGCCAATGCGACCAACCTCGATCAAATTGAGGAGCATCTGCAACAGCGCGATCAAAGTCACGACCAACACAATAACGATCCCGAAGAAGATCCACTTCAAGTAAAATTAAACGAAGTGGATCCTGATAAATCTCGCCTGACCAAAGCCCCCCCTTCTTCCCCGGCTGATCTCTCCGCCGAAGAAAGTCAGGAACTTCAGGAACGCTCCATCTACGAAATGAACGAAGATGAGGTGAAGAGCGACAATCAGAAATACCATCCGGAAGATTCTTCGATTTTCAAATAATCAGTTCGAGTCCCGTGACCTGCTACTCCTCTTCCTGCGCCGCACAGCTCTCGCTGTCCCCCTTCGATTTCCGAAAGCGTGGACAATCTGTATACTGTGCGTAACGTCGCTTTGCTTTCCGTATTCGGTTGCAACGTAATTCTACATTTTGCCTATTTTCGTTCAGTCTTCCCGTCCGAATCGATATTAAAAGGAACACCATGCCGACCACTCTGGCTGATTTTCAAAAAGTCGAACAATACTTGACTGACCACCAGAATGATTTCATCGAAACGTTAAAAACGTTTCTGCGTATTGAATCAGTGAGTGCCGATTCCAAATTCATCCCTGAAATCAAACGAGGTGCAGAATTCGTTGAAAAGCAACTAACTTCTGCTGGTCTGGAAACGAAGATCTACGAAACAGCCGGGCATCCAATTGTTTACGGCAGCTGGTTGAAAGCGGAAGGCGCCCCGACAGTCATGGTCTACGGCCATTACGACGTTCAACCTGCCGATCCATACGACCTCTGGAAAACTCCCCCTTTTGATCCTGATATTCGCGAAGGTCACATTTACGCCCGAGGAGCCACTGACGACAAAGGTCAAATGATGACCCACGTCAACTCGGTCGCCAGTTGGCTTAAAGTCGTGGGATCGCTACCCGTGAATGTGAAGTTTGTCATCGAAGGTGAAGAAGAAGTCGGTAGTGACAATCTCGATAAGTTCCTGAGTGAACATCAGGAAATGCTTCAATGCGATGTCGCCGTCGTCAGTGATACCAGCCAGTTCGCCCCGGGCGTTCCTGCGATCACTTATGCGTTGCGAGGAATTACGGCCTGCGAGCTGAAACTGACAGGTCCCGGCCAGGACCTGCACAGCGGCCTCTTCGGGGGATCCGTCGCTAACCCGGCCAATATCATCGCCCGGCTTGTCGCCAGTTTGCATAATGCCGAAGGGCAGGTGCAGATCCCTGGATTCTACGACGACGTCCTTCCGTTAAGTGAGCAGGAACGGAACGGATTTGCCAACCTTCCATTCGATGAACCTGCTTTATTCAAAGCACTTGGAGTTTCCGAAGGTTACGGTGAGGCTGGCTTCACGACTCTCGAACGCCGTTGGGCACGCCCAACCTGCGACGTCAACGGGATCTGGAGTGGCTATCAGGGAGAAGGCCCCAAGACGATCGTCCCTTCGATTGCAGGTGTCAAAATCAGTTGTCGCCTGGTCCCGAATCAGGATCCCGAAAAAATTAACAGTTCTCTAGAATCTTTTCTGCGCGAGCTGTGTCCTGCCAGCGTCGACTTCCAATACAAGCAATATCACAGCTGTGGTGGATTAGTATTTGACACCGATAGTGGCTGGATGAAATCAGCCGGAATCGCAATTGAACATGCCTTCGGCGTTTCACCCGTTTTCATCCGCGAAGGAGGCTCAATTCCCGTTGTCTCGACCTTTAAGGAAATTCTGGGAGTCGATACACTCCTGTTGGGCTGGGGACAGAGTACGGATAATTTGCACAGTCCCAACGAAAGATTCAGCCTGGAAGGCTACCGTCAGGGAACGCTGGCTTCGGCCCGCCTCTGGCAGGAACTTGCCAATCTGTAACCTGATCGACTTCAAATCGATTCCTCCCCACACTTAACCAGCAGATACCCCAACAGACAGACGGACCACATTCATGCTCGATTTGCAATACATCCTGGAAAACCGCGACGCCGTTGAACAAAACTGCGAAGACCGGGGCGTGAAGGTCAATCTGGATCGCTTAATCGAACTGGACGGACATCGCCGCCAGCATATTCAAGCGGGAGACGAGCTTCGTCGTGAGCAGAAAGAGACTTCCGGTGGCATTCCCAAAGCCAAAGATAATGACGAACGTCAAAAACTGATTGCCAAGGGGAAAGAACTTCGCGAACAGATCAATGCGATCGAAGCCAAACAAAAAGAAGTCGAAACAGAACTGCGAATATTGCAGGGTGACATCCCCAACATGACTCACCCCGACGCTCCGGTCGGGAAGACCGAAGACGACAGCAAAGTCGTTCGTACATGGGGTGAGAGACCCAACTTCGATTTCGAACCTCTCGATCATGTCTCGCTGGCCGAGAAGCACGATCTCATTGATTTTGAAGCAGGAGGTCGCGTTGCCGGTCACGGTTTCTACTATCTCAAAAACGAAGCCGTCATGCTCGAACTGGCGCTGATTCAATACGCCGTCGAAAGAGTCCGCGCAGCGGGCTTCACGATTATGACGACACCCGACCTGGCTCGGAATGATGTACTGGAAGGGATCGGTTTCAACCCACGCGGAAGCGAGACTCAGATTTACTCGGTCGACAACACCGACCTGAGCCTCGTCGCGACAGCAGAAATCACCTTGGGCGGAGCCGAAAAAGACCAGATGATGGATATCGAGCAGTTGCCCCAATTACGCGCCGGTATCTCTCACTGTTTCCGCACCGAAGCGGGTGCACATGGCCGGGCAACACGCGGAATCTACAGGGTCCATCAATTCACCAAAGTGGAGATGTTTGCGTTCGCTGCCCCTGATTCCGCTGAATCAGATGCCATTCACGAGAAGATCGTCGGCATTGAAGAAGAAATCTTCCAGGGCCTCGGGCTGCATTATCAGGTCATCGATACTGCTACGGGCGACTTGGGTGGACCTGCCTACCGTAAATACGACCTCGAAGCCTGGATGCCAGGAAGGGGCGAAGGGGGAAGTTACGGAGAAGTCACTTCCGCTTCAAACTGCACCGACTACCAGGCCCGCCGCCTGGGAATTCGCTGTAAAAACCCGAACGAAAAAGGGACCAAGTTTGTCCATACTCTTAACGGAACTGCCGTTGCTGTAACACGAGCTTTGATTGCCGTTCTGGAAAACAACCAGCAAGCCGACGGCTCGATCAAAATTCCAGAAGTCCTGCAGAAATGGGTCGGGCAGGAAAAGATTGGTTAATCCTTCTTCTTGAACCCATCCCGAAACCCGGTTGTGGCTGTCATAGAACTTCCAAAACCAAGATGAATGTGACCCACCAGAGGGTTTCAGAAGATCCTATCGTTGACCACGAGATAAAATGTCCCCATTCCCGGAACAACCAATATTCCCCGAACCGCTGCACTACGGTCCGCTGAAACTCCCTTCGCGGTATCTGCTATCACCGCTGGCGGGGTTCACGAACCTGTCGTTTCGGCGCGTCATCCGTGAAATTGGGGGCGTAGGACTGGCGACGACCGACCTGGTCAATGCGCGGGGACTGCTGGAGGGAAGTCGCCGTTCCCTGCAAATGATTGAATCCCATCCAACTGATCGCCCTTTCGCCGTTCAGATCTTCGGAAGCGACCCCATCGCCATGCGGGACGTCGCCATCTTCCTTGAACAGCGCGGTATCGATACCATCGACATCAACATGGGTTGTCCCGTCAACAGGATTGTGAAAGGGGGAGCCGGTGCCAGCATGATGTGCTCGGTCGACAAAACAGTCGCCCTCGTTCAAGGAGTCGTCGAAGCAGTCTCCATTCCGGTGACCGTTAAGATGCGACTTGGTTGGGATGATTCCCAGCTTTCCGCTCCGTTCTTCTCCCGAGAGTTCGAACAAGTAGGAGTCGCCGCAGTCGCTATCCATGGCCGTACCCGGGAACAAGGTTTCAGCGGTTCCGTCAACCGGGATGGCATTCGAAAAGTGGTCGAAGCGGTCGACAAAATCCCCGTCATTGGCAACGGAGATGTTCTGAACATTGAGGATGCCGCGACCATGCTGCGCGAAACGGGCTGTCATGGGGTTTCCATCGGTCGGGGGGCTCTGGCTAACCCATGGATCTTCCGTCAACTATCCCAATGGGAAACCACAGGTCAGTACGACTCACCCGGTAACTTCGAAGAACGCCTCTCCCTGATGATGCGACAGTTCGGTTACCTCGAAGAACAACACGGTATTAAGCATGCGTTGATCGCGTTCCGGAAGATGGGCCATTGGTACCTGAAAGGGATGCGGGTCAAACCGGTTCATCGACATGAGTTTCAGATGTGCAAAACCCGCGAAGAGCTAATGACAATTCTCCAGAAGATTTCCGAGCTTGGCCCCAATGGTGGCACGAAAACGGGATTACTCCCCGACATGCACGTCCCTGTCCCCTCGGGAGCCGTAGAACGCTGGTAATTCATCATCTAAAGCCTGCCGAAAACCTAATCGACGGGTAGTTCTGGATGATGCTGAGAGACTTCGATCCTGACTTTATTAATTTTCCGTTGATCGACTTCCAGGATTGTAAATTGCAGGTGGTTCCAACTGAGAACTTCATTCTGCGTAGGCACCCGGTTGAGAATGGTCAGGATAAACCCGCCAATGGTATCATAGTCCCCTTCTTCGGGAATCTTGTAGCCGAACTGCTCGTTCACGTCATCAATATGTAACCGGGGATCGAGTTCGACGACGGTTTCGGAAATAATCTCGAACCCGCTTGCTTCTTCTTCGTCGTATTCGTCGTCAATTTCACCGACGATCTCTTCCAGAATGTCTTCCATACAGACCAGGCCAGCCACTCCGCCGTATTCGTCGACGACGATAGCGATATGGATACGCTCCTTCTTCATCGTCTCCAACAGCGTATTGATGCCCGTAGTCTCGGGAACATACAGCGGTTGCCGAACCAGCTTCTTTAGTGAAAATCGGTCTGCTTTTTCAGGAGTGACTTTCAACAGGTCTTTTGCGTAAAGAATCCCGATGATGTCGTCCGTGGAGTCGCCGATGATCGGAATACGCGAATGCCCTGCCTCAACCACCTGGCGTCGTGTTTCTTCCAGCGAGCCATCGACGTGGATGCAGTCCATGTCAGTTCTTGGGGTCATAATTGAAGATGTATCCTGTTCGGCCATCTCCATGACCCGATACATCATCGTTCCCGCATTGTCCTCCAGAACGCCTTCTCTCTGGCCTTCATCTATGACCGATTGTAATTCTTCCGCAATCGTTTCCGAGTCGGACTGAGCCGGTTCCTGTTGACCTGCGAGCCGGTGAATTAGTTTGTTCGCCGATTCCGCGAAGAGCACGAAGGGTTTACCCAGAACCAGCATTGGACCGAGAATCGTCCAACTGTGGTACAGAATAATCTCGCCTGCGACTCTGGCCGTAGACCAGGGAATGATAATCAGCCCCAGGAATAAACCCAGGAACACGAGAACGAGTTCGGTAATCCAAAGAGCTGTATCGGAAGCAGTCTCTTTTCCCATAGAGGAAAAGAAGTTGCTCTGGTTAAACAGTGAAAGGGCGAAGAATGAAGCCAATAGCAACACGAGATCGACCAGAATCAGCACCTGGTCCTGCTTTTTGAGGATATCACCGAATCGAGAAGTTTTATTCTTCTTTTCGCAGATCGCTTCCAGTCGGCTCCGTGAAAAATCATGCAGCGTATAGCGGACCATAAGGAGCCAGAAGGCTGCAATTCCCCAGCAGGTGAGCAATGCGGACCAGTAGAAGAGCGACAAGTATTTGCTCCAGATTTCAAGTTATTCGTTAGGGGTCGAGGCGGGGAGCTCCAGCCCGCACAATGTGAGCACAGCTTGTTCGCGTTCTCGCATGAGCATCCGCTCCTCGTCGGTGAGGTCATCATATCCAAGCAGATGTAATATACCGTGGATCAGGTAGAGGATAAACTCATTTTCAGCACTCCATTTATATTCGGGCGCTCTTTCGATCGCCATTTCGGTGCTAATGATCAATTCTCCCTCGATTCGTTTGCCAGCTCCCCTCCGGGGACTGTCCAAAACCTCGAGCTGCTCTTCTTCCAGCAGAAAACTGAGCACATCCGTGTCGTAATCGTGGTTCAGGTACTGAATATTCAATTCCCGGAGTGTCGGATTGTCGACGAGAACCAGGCTGATCTCCGCGGCGGCGACCTGCTCTTCGTTTAGCAGCAGATGCACGACCTTCTCAAGTTCCGATTCATTCACCGGCAGCAATTCCTGCTGATTGGCGATGTCCAACTGGTACATAGTAAAAAACGTATTCCTCTGGAACTGTCGTTCCAATCAGTCCGCTTTCGTTTCGGGATATTTAATACGACCGTGATAGATACCAATCAGTGATTTCGTCAAGGAAGTCTGAATTTTATTTATTTCAGTGAGCGTCAAGCCAGAGCTGTTAAACTGCCCATCTTTCAACTTTTTCATCGTGATTGCGTCTACCAGAGACTCGATACGTTTTGGTGTTGGATCGGTCAGTGAACGGCTTGCGCTTTCGACAGAGTCCGCCAGCATCATTACTCCCGCTTCACGGCTCTGAGGTCTGGGGCCAGGATAGCGAAAGCTCGATTCCGAGACTTCTTCATCCTGTTCCGGATCCTGCTCGGCATTTTCCTTGGCACGGTGATAGAAGTATTCAACCAACGTCGTTCCGTGATGCTGTTCAATAAAGTCGATCAATTGGGGAGGAAGGTGATGTTTCCGTGCAAGATCGACGCCATCTTTCACGTGCCCGATAATAATCAACGTACTCATCGAAGGGGACAAATTGTCATGTCGACTCGTCTGTCCCGCATTCATGTTTTCAATAAAGTACTCTGGTTTCAGCATTTTACCAATGTCGTGGAAATAGGCCCCAACCCTAACCAGGAGACCATTCGCGCCAATCTGTTCGGCAGCGGTTTCACCAATACTTGCGACATTGATGGAGTGGTTATATGTCCCCGGAGCCCGGCGAACCAACTCGTTCAATAACGGATGAGAAGGGTCGGACATCTCCAGCAGGCTGATATTCGTAACGACACCGAAAGTCGACTCAATGAAGGGAAGACTTCCAGCTACCACATATCCCGCCACCAGACACCATGCCGAACATTTTAGACTTTGCAGGTACCGATTGGGATTGAAGAAGAGTTGTGTTATGGAATCGGAACCGAGAATGGCAATTCCCCAGTAGACGATGAAAGCAACCACAGCCGCCAGAAACCCGACCTTAATCAAGGTAAGTCGAGAAGGCACTTTGGAAAGGGGGATAATCGCAGTTGCCGCGACCGACATGAGGAGTATGAATTGCTTCAAATCGTTCGTCGTAGAAACGACAATGATCAAAGCGACGGCAAAACTGACGATCGTGGCAAGCATTTGGTCATAGACGATGCAGAGAATCATCACTGCTACCAGGAAGGGAATATACTCTGCCCGCCAGGGATCGGCAGAAAAATACCGAGCGAGAAAGATCGTCAATACAATCACGGTCAAAAAGACAGACAGTTTTCCTGCAGAACCGACGAGTCGTGGATAGTTCTTGGCGAGAAAGCTTCCCATCAGAATCACCAGCACGGAGATCAGTAATGTCACTGTGAAGAAGCGAACCAGCTTTCTCTGTGGAGAGCTGTATTTATAAATCGTTTCCTGCTCGGACTGTAACAGTTCTAAGGTGACCGCATCGATTTCGCTACGGGGTGGTAACAACACCGTTCCCGCGAGGTATTTAATGGTCACTTCCGGGGTCGATTTACGTGCTTCATTCATCTGTTGCTGCGTAAGTTGTTCGGAGTACGTTAACGTCGGTTTCATTTGCACGGACAACCAATGTTCGACGTAAGGTCGAATCTGCGATAACTGTCCAAAGCTCGACCATTTTCTTCCCAGACGACCTGACTCACGTAAGGCATAACTTAGAAGAACGTCCTGGGCGGGGACGATTTCAACTTCTTCTTCCTCCTCACTGCTCAAAGGGGTAACCAGAGCGACTTCCCGACTGTAATTCGGTGTAAGTACTTTTAGCTCATCCGCGTTTACGATCCCCAGTTCGGTCAGGGGATCCAGAAACAAGCGGAACTCCTCGGTCACTTCTTCCAATACAACCAACGGGGGCTGTCCTGCACTCGCAGCAAGTTCCGGATCGGGAGCCAGTGTCAGAGCCTGTTTCAATTGTTGGAATTTCGTTTCGACTTTCGCCGCCGGAGGAGTGGTGCTGGTCCCTGCTTCCGGAACCAGACCTTCCGTATTCTCGGGAAGCGCTACCGGCGTATCCGTGATATCCAACCCAAAAGCGGATTGTACTTCGGAAGTCAGATCCGCCTGTTTTTCAGCTTCGAGTATGGCGCGAAGATCTAGCGTGAACTGCTGCAGAGTCTGTTGCAATGCATTTGGTTTTCGCAAGTAATAGAGCGGCACCTTCTGGGCCCGTTCTTCCTGCTCCTGTCTTGTTTCAAAACTGTCGACCCGTTCGAAATCAATTCGGGACAGGATCCCCTGTGGGACTGTTTCCCCCAAACGATAAGTAAAAGGGGCCCGCCAGGCTTCTACCGTGACGGACAGAACCAGAATCGCCACCACCATCGCCAGCAACCGGAGCAAAAAGCTCTCGTTGCTGAAGATTCGATCCAACCGTTCCTTCCACGACTCTGTCGTTTTGAAATTGCTGGTCCGAGTTCGTTTTGCTCCAAAGAGCGCCATAATGATGACTTTTAGGTGAACAGAAAGGGAAAGGAGAGGGGCACGCAAAGGAGACCCGACGCCCTGAATAATCTCGGCGGAGGGCTCGCACTACCGCTGAATATTGAAGAAATCGCTTTCATCAATAAACGGCAAGCTGCGTAAATCCTAGATGGGGCTCTTGAGACAGATAGTCCAGTTCCCGTTGCAGATTGGAGAAGAAGAAAAAGAGGTCATCGCCAGACAGACTATACACCCGACTACATTAGTAAATAAACCGTAGCAGAACGAATTGCCCCCTTGAAAGTTCACGAGAGTATTTTACAACCAGCGAACCTACAAAAATAGCATAACTGAATCGGTGTACCATATACAATCTGGGAACCGACTCGACTGCCGCCGTACCCAAATTCGAAAATAGCGGTTATTCCGTCTTACCGTCGCTGGAATTCTCCCCATCGTACGCCGCGACGATACGGGCGACCAGTGGATGCCGCACAATATCCTCGGGCCGCATTCGAATTTTAGCGATTTGCGAAACCTCCGAAAGACGGCGCATCGCGTCTTTCATCCCTGACTGTACCCCTTTATCCAGATCGATCTGGGTCACGTCGCCGGTAACAACAATCTTCGAGTTGTGACCCATGCGGGTGAGGAACATCTTCATCTGGGTGCAGGTCGTGTTCTGGCCTTCGTCCAGAATAATGAACGTATCGTTCAGGGTACGACCGCGCATGAAGGCGAGAGGAATGATCTCGATAATGTCATTCTCCATATACCGTTTGACCTGATCGTAATCGAGCAGATCATGGAGAGCATCCAGTAATGGCCGCAAGTATGGATTGACCTTGGAAAGCAAATCTCCCGGCAGGAACCCGAGCCTTTCCCCCGCTTCCACGGCGGGGCGGACGAGTACGATCTTGCGAACTTTTTCCTCGCGAAGGTCATTCACTGCCAGTGCTGCCGCCAGGAACGTTTTTCCACATCCTGCTGGTCCCGTGCAGAAAATCATGTCGTGATTTTGAATCGCTTTGACATATTCCACCTGACCGGGAGTCCGGGGTTTGATCTTCTTCAGACTTTCATGCAGCGGAGCGACATGCTTTGCAACAGACTCCCCATTCACAACCGGTGCTGCGGTCTCTTTAGTCAATTCTTCCCGAGCCGCGCCCGGATTTTTCAACACGCGGTCCACTTCCTCATCGCGCAAAAAGCCTCGCTGCTCGATAATGGACTGCATCTCCTGCAAGATCGAAACGCCTCTTTCGACTTGAGCACTCTGTCCCTGCAAACGAATTTCGTCTCCACGTACCAAAATATCCACGCCAATGCTGTCGCGTATCTGTCTCAGATAGCGATCCTGATTTCCGAACAGGGCCCGAACCATCTCCGTGCTTTCCACGGGTAAAGTCGCTTCTGTCATGCATAGTCCTTTAACATCAGTTCGCGATTTCAAGCAGTCTCTAGCAATGCCACGCGAGCCGAATGAGTGAATGGAAGAAAACCGTTGCCGATGTAAGAGAGATTTCACTTTCTGCGGCGTTCACTAATTTTACCCATCTCGAATTACCACGGCAAAGCCCCTTGGAAGTTCTGTACGATTCTTCAGCGACTTTAATCAATTCAACGAAAAACTCCCCTTGTCAGCCCTTCTTTAACGGAGTGACAAAAACGCCCTCTAGAATCGGCACAATTCGCAGGAATCACGTATTCGACCAGGCTTCTCTCGCGAGATTTGAAGGTGGACACTTCAACCGGCGCAAGGTTCAGGCTGCTGTTAGAAACTTAATCTTTCCTCTTCGAATCGGACGACTCACGTATTTTTTTGCCAGTCGAGAGCATTAAACACTTCCCGTTTTACCTCTTCTCACATGAGCCGATCCTGCCCAATTCGGACTTCTTTGGCGATACCGTGAATCCGGTAGAATCCGATTTGATGACTCTAAAGAACGATGGCTAGTTTGCTCGAAACAATAACTGGAGGGTTTCTCGTGCGCAGCCGAACCCTCAATTGATTCGCGCCCCACCTTTTCCCACCATGAACAACTCAAACGTCCCGAGATCCGGTACTCCGGACCACTCCGGGAAACGGACAAGATCGGGTACGAACCAACCGGCAATGTGCGGCCCCTCCACCATACAACTTACACAAGAACTTTTCGGGTCCAAACACGACTACCGCCATCTTGGACAAGATCTGGAATTCTAAGAAGATAGCCAAATATGTACGAAGCATTTATGGGTCTTTCCCAACGACCATTCGTCGCGAGTCCGGATGCGAATATGTATGCTCGGACCGAAGTCCACGAAAAAGCATTACGCCAGTTGATGTTCGGAATGAATGCCAACCGTGGAATCTCCCTGTTGACGGGAGCGGAGGGTACTGGCAAATCGATTCTCGCTCGCAAGCTGGTCAACAATCTGGAAGAGTCGACGATTCCGATCTTCTTCTCCAATTCCCATTTTGCCACCCGCCGGGACTTCTACCAGTCCATCCTCTTCGAACTCCGCCAACCCTACGCCGGTATGGGACTCCAGGAACTCCGCCTGCAGCTTACATCCGTTATGCGTCAAATGGCTCCTCGGCATCGCCCGATCTTGATGGTGATCGATGAAGCCCATCTCCTCAACGACCGTATCCTGGAAGAAGTTCGTAATTGCCTTAATTTCGTCGTTGAAGGTGACTGCGTTTTCCGCACTCTACTCGTAGGGCATCCAGAGTTGGAAGAACGTCTGGCCCATCCCGATATGGCTGCGGTTAACAGTCGTATTGGCATGCACTCCATGCTTAACCCGCTGAACCGGGCTCAGTCGGTACAATATATCTCACAACGCCTGGCGATCGCTCACGGCAAGGTGGAAAACATCTTTGAAACGGAAGCGGTCTTCGCCATCGCTGAAGCCGCCGATGGGCTTCCCCGCGCGATCAATCAACTGTGTGACCACTCCCTGATGCTGGCCACCGCTCGCGGAATTCGCCCCGTCGATTTAAACACGGTTCTCGACTCTCTCGAAGAACTACAGACGCTGCCATTACACTGGCGAACTCCTTCAGCACAGCATGAGCGAAATCTGGAGCAAACGACATCCCAAGTCCGTTCTGATCAGCCCGCTTTCGAACAATTTCAGGGTGCAGACTCAGATAACCAGTCAGCCAGTATTGAAGTGGGCAGCGCCTGGGACGAACCATCAACATCCAGTACCGAGCTTATGTCAGTCACTGAAACTGAAGAAGAGACGTTCCTCGATATCGATACAACTCTCTCTTCAGTGGCAAACGTCATTGAAACAGAGATCGGTTATGAGGACGAGTTCGACGCCAATGCGGAAGAGACTTTGGAAATCGAAGAGGAAGAGATTGATCCCGAACTCGACGCCCGTCTGTTCCAACTGACAGATGCCGAAACTCAACAGGATGTTTTGGCCGAAGTTTCACTGTTGAACGATGTTCTGAATGTTCAACTCAAAGACGATCAGGAAGAAACATCGACCGAACGACGCATTATCTCCTCTTCTTCCACCCAGAAGAATAATCTGCCCTCCCCAACTGAGAACGCAGTCAATCCTTCCTCAGAAGTGGTCATGGACCGCTACGCTTTCATCGACGCTGGTCTGGTTGAACGTGTGCGGGAATGGGAAGTCAGGGTGTGTGAAACGACGGTAGAACACGTTACCAATCCTATGAGCAACGAGGACATAGCAGCCGCGACCAAACGGGCCGAAGAAGATGTCTATTCACTTCTCCAAGAAGAAAACGCTGCTCAGGCCAGTATTTCTCATTCTCCGAAAGTGCCACTTGGTTCGATTTCTCTCGAGCAGCCATCGTCTTCCTCAATGGAATTGCCTACCAACGCTCTCGACAAACTGAAGGGAAGTCTTCCTGCTGGAAGTACGTCATTCAAATTCAACCGACCTTCGAAATCAGCCTGAAGAGCACAGCAACCCTCGGTGCAAGAAACTGCTCACTTCACCGACGACACTCCACTACTGAGATTGCGAATTGAAGGACACACTCCGTCCAGAGAGAATTGAACGCCGTACTCGTTCTGCACGAAATTCGGCGTACAAATCTAATCACTATTCCCGGCAGTCGCCCTTTCTTCACTAAATTGAATAGAGTATGACGTCAACCGTTTAAATACAACGATTTGCTTTTTAGAGCGAGTCGCTGATATTCGATTGAAGGCAAATTCCGGTTCTTTCAAACAATTGATATAATGAGTACCGTCAAGATAGGTAAAACCTTGCAGCACTCAATCTGACCCACCTTAATTTGAACTCTCGGTAAGATTGATTTCTGCTCCGAAAGGGACCTACTCACAAGGAACAGTTTCATTAATTCACAGATTACGAAATCGATGTCACGCCCAATATCTGAATCGAAGCCGGCTGCGAAATCATCAAACTTTCGAGTTGATAATCCGTTCCACTGGACGCTCTACCGTTCTCTGGGCGCTCACCTCGAAGAACAGAACGGCAAACAGGGAGTCCATTTTTCGGTCTGGGCCCCCAATGCAACCGAAGTCTCTGTAATCTCCGATCGAAACGGATGGCAAGTGGGTAAACATTCGCTCCATGCCAGCGAACTTGGTGTCTGGTCGGGATTCTTCCCCGATTACACTACGGGTGAAACCTATAAATTCGCCCTTCGCACTCGCTGGGGCCAGATTCTCGAAAAATCAGACCCTTACGCATTCTCAGGCGAGCTCCGTCCCAATACTGCCTCAGTCATCAGCGATCTTTCCACTTATGCTTGGAATGACGACGAGTGGATCAAAAATCGCGACAGTAAAACATGGATCAATGAGCCGGTTTCGACGTACGAAGTTCATCTCGGGTCCTGGCGTATTCCCACAGATGGCCGCACGTATTACAACTATCGCGAACTGGCACCGATGCTGGTGGAGTACGTCAAGAACCTCGGGTACACCCACCTGCAGCTAATGCCTATCAACGAATACCCGTTTGATGGTTCCTGGGGATATCAGGCAACAGGATATTTTGCACCCACCAGCCGATTCGGTACCCCTCAAGACTTCATGTATTTTGTCGACTACTGCCATCAGCACGAGATTGGGGTGTTGATCGACTGGGTCCCGGCACACTTTCCGACTGACGCACACTCGCTCGGACGTTTCGACGGAACTTCGCTTTACGAGCACGACGATCCTAGACAAGGTTTCCATCCCGACTGGAACACCAACATCTTTAATTACGGTCGGGAAGAAGTTCGCAACTTCCTGTTGTCCAGTGCCCACTTCTGGCCAGAGATGTACCACATTGACGGACTTCGAGTCGATGCGGTCGCCTCCATGCTGTATCTGGACTACTCACGTAACGAAGGGGAATGGATTCCGAACCGATATGGCGGTCGCGAAAACCTCGAAGCCATCGAATTTATGCGAGAAGTGAATACCAAGTTACATGGCGACTTCCCCGGCATCATGACGGTCGCAGAAGAATCGACTTCATTTGGCGGTGTTTCCCGTCCAACTTATGATGGTGGACTCGGTTTCACCATGAAATGGGATATGGGATGGATGAATGATACCCTGCGGTACATGCGCCGGGATTCAATCTATCGTTCTCATCATCAGAACGAACTCAGTTTCCGTATGGTTTACGCCTTCACCGAGAACTTCGTTCTGCCCCTTTCACACGACGAAGTCGTGCATGGTAAACGGTCTCTGATATCTCAAATGCCAGGGGATTACTGGCAGCAGTTTGCCAACCTGCGAATGCTTTATACTTACCAGTACTTCATGCCCGGTAAAAAGCTCCTCTTTATGGGTGGCGAGTTAGCCCAATGGACGGAGTGGAATCACGATACCGAAATCGACTGGGCCTTGCAGGAGTTTGACAAACATCAGGGCATCAGCGAACTGATTAAAGACCTGAACACGATCTACACCGACGAACCTGCCCTGCATGTGAACGATTGTCACAGCGAAGGGTTCGCCTGGATTCAATGCGACGACAGTGCAAACTGCGTCTATGCCTTCATTCGCTATGGAAACGATGACGATCTTCCTATCGTCGTCCTCGCGAATTACACGCCCGTTCCCCGACCCGGATACCGAATCGGTTTGCCTCAACCTGGTTATTACCAGGAAGTCTTCAATAGCGACAGTACCCGTTACGGTGGGTCCGGAGTCGATAACGAAGGAGGAATCTACAGCGAACCGATTGATGCGCATGGCCAGAAGCATAGCCTGGCTGTCACCTTGCCTCCTCTGTCGATTGTCGCCTTCAAACCGCTGGTCCCCGCTAAGTCGATCAGCCGTCCCGCTTCCGGAAATGGAAAACAGGCGAAAAAGAAATAGGCTAATGCAGCCCGCTTCTTTTCTAATTGTCAAACACTTTCCACAGATCCATCGCGCGCTTTTTTTGATGCTCGGATGCCTGTAAGCACTGGTGAAAGTGTAACGTTTCTGGCCTGCTCCGAGGAAAACGAGGCAATTCCTCGTGAAGCCGGACGGTTATGCGGAATGTATCATGGCGAACCTTGCTGGTTGCCACGGTTCTATGCTCTCCCGGAACCACCAGCGGCAAAAATTGCTGGTTTTCTGCTGATGGACGAATCTACTTTCATTGTTCATCCGATGTAAATCATGAAGGACTTGGTTGTAGTCTGACTTTTTGTTTGGTGAAGCAGTTTCACCGAAGACAAATAGTCCCAGAGACAAGGTGCCGTTTAGAATAGCACCCGTTATCTCAAGACGCGATCTTTAGTAACTCGCAACGTGCCTGACGAAAGGAGCCTACGTAAGGTCGTTGCCTGTAGAAAATGTGGATTACGGAGCATCCACTAGACTCGTCAAAAATTGAATTCCGTCCATTAAGGATGTTTCGGAATTCAATTTTGTCAAAGATTCTATCTGCATTGTCTGCTGTTCAGGGAACCTTTCATAGGTTGTAAGGAACGCCTGCAGTGAAGAGAGGATCGTTTCTAGTGTCCGAAACAATTTGTTTCAGACTCATGCGTGAGAAACCGTAAGAAATGCGAACGTCAGCGTTCGATTTCCGGTGCTCGGCATGAACACTTATGCTCAGGTAGAGGCAATCCACCATGCATCGCGATAAAAAATTAGGTCTAGCATTGGCATTGATGGTCATCGGCATCGGAACGGCATTCTGTTTCAAACAGGATCTTTCCCAGTTGTCGGAAGGCTCCTTTTTTGAGGGCGCCTTTACAGGCGGAACCAAGACAGAACCCGTTGCTCCAATCTCCCCAAGCCCTGATATTGATGGCATGGGTAACCTTGCGAGTTCCACGCCAGAACCTCGTGACCCGTTCAACTTCAGCGAACCCGGGAATCCCGAACGAGCCCTCAGCAATGGCCTGCCAAGTAGCCCGGATCTGGACCGTGCGAGTCGTCGGAAGCAAAACGATTCGTTCGCGCATTCGGTGAGTAAATCGTACCGGTCGCCCGACTGGAATGATTCTCCCGGGACTTCTCCAGCTAAAGACAGCCGCGATGCGAATTCGAACTTAATGGCCAATTCATCAGGTCGTGAACTACCTTCCCGTAACTATCATGTTCCGGAACACAATTCAGACTGGGACAGTCCCCAAGCCAATCATCCGGAGAATACCACGGACACTCGCGACCTGACGGCTCGCACAGCCCCATCAGGTCGTACCCCCTCAGAAAATCGTTCTTCGCCATTTGAATCAGAAACTCATTTCACGGCTTACCCGGAACTTCTTAATGAATCGGACCAACGTGAGAATTCTTACCGGAAAGAACCTGCACCGGAAGAAGTTGCTCGTCGTCAACCTACTCGTCAGAACGTATCCGATAATGGTTCACAACGTCCTCGGTTGAATCAGTCGATCGTAACACTGGACGAAACATTCGATCCATTTGGAGAATCTATCGATACCAAACCCGCAACGGGTTCGTCGAGTTCGATGGGGCGCACAACCAGTCCCAGCCAATACCGCAACGACGCTGTCGCACCGCGTGAAGTCGCGCAAACCGCTCCCACGGCGAGGCCACTGGAAGAACGGGCGATCTCTCCTTTGGGTGAGGACACGATGCTCGTTCACGAAGTCCGGCGAGCAGAAACTCTGTCCGGTATCTCAGCACGTTACCTGGGAAGCGCACACCAATTCATGCAGATTTTTGAAGCCAACCGCGACGTACTAAAGAGTCCGCATGATATTCGCGTCGGGATGAAGCTACGCATTCCACGAGCGGAATCGAGTCAACAGGCGACTCAACCCCGGCGACAAGAAGTTGGGGCTAAACTCGACCCGCAACGAGTTTCCCAGTCTTGGCATCAGGAACCGGTAGAATCGTTACCCGAACCTTCAAATCCAACGAGAAATGAACCCCTGGGACCCTACAACAGCAACGAGGACAAGTTCGTCCCGGTTCGGCGATATCCGTTTGGGAATTAAAATCCCTCCTGAAATCCTGAAGTGGCCTGCTGAGTCTCTTTCATACGAAGATTCCAGCGACCTACCAAAGGGTTTCAGGATATTTAACGAACAAAAATATTGGCGTATTTAAGACTTTATCAAGACTTATTAGAGTCTCAAGTATCCACCGGGGTTAACTATCAGCTCTTCCACGGTAGGACAGATGCAGTTCTTTGCGAACCCGCTTTACATCAATCGGGCCGGGAAAAGTTCCCCCTTCCGCCTCGCCCAAGACGATTCCTGCCAACCGATCCCACTGAGTGAAATTCATCTGCTGCCGAGGCCAATCATGCCGTCGCCAAAGTTCGACGAAGGCTTCGCGAATAAGATGTCGAGGAACACCAGCAAAAGCCGTTTTTGAAATGCGACACGCTTGACGCGTTTGTTCTATCGCGGCCACATCTAATGCTTTCTCTGCGGCCTCGCGAATGAACTCCTGACTTTCGAATGCCTGCCGGCTTAGCGAGAGAATTGCATCGGAGACTTGGCCATTGAATGAATCTTCCAATAGCGGAATCAATTCATGTCGTAATCGATTCCGAGTATAATGCGTTTCCAGATTCGTACTGTCTTCGCGACTTTCCTGCTGCCACCTAGCGAGTGATGCTTCGATTTCATGCTGTCGCATCTCCAGCATGGGTCGTACCAGCCAGAGACCGTCATCCAACTTTCGTCGCCATTTCATGCCCGCCAAACCACGCAATCCCGTTCCTCGCAGGAAATGATGCAGCACAGTCTCCACCTGATCGTCTGCGTGATGAGCCAGTGCAATCAAGCCGCAGTTCTCCTGGCTGGCAGTCTTTCGTAAGAATTGATATCGGGCCTGCCGCGCTCCCGCTTCAATTCCGATGCGTTTACTTTCTGCATAACCACAGATATCAATTTTTTCCGACGTCAACGGAATACCCAGCTGCTCGCAAAACTGCTCCACCCATCTAGCGTCCTGCGCGGATTCCTCACCTCGTAGTTGGTGATCGAGATGAGCCGCGCGTAATTCAATTTGCAAGAACTGCCGAAGTTCACTTAACCCGCGTAGTAAGGCAACACTGTCCGGTCCTCCAGAAACTCCCACCAGGACCTTCCCTTGGATCATCCCCGCCTTCCGGGCCCCTTTTTCAAGCTGATTCAGGAATTTATTTGTCATAATGGCGGTACTTAGAGAACTCGAGGAATTAACAAATCAACTGTAGAGTATTTGGACAGTATAATTGAGCAGGAAACTCCCATTGACCTCAATCAGCTTCACCACAAAAATAATGGAACATCACAGTCACAACAATGCGAGAGCCAGCTTTCTTCACTTTACCCCCTTTTCAGGGGAATCGGTATTTAATATGGCGGATGCTCAAAAACCAAAACCACGCTCCAGAACCCAAACGGTAATAGTCTCGATTCTCGCGAGTGTGCTCTCATTTTTTGCCTGCTATTTCGCCACAGTCTATGTGATGAATACTCTGTTTGAAAAAGAAGAGGAAACCTTATCGCCAACAGATGAAGTGCGGTTTGAACCCCAGGACCAAACCGTAGTCGCGACTACGGCAGAGCAACCTGAATCCATATCCGTTGTAGAATTGAAATCCGAAGCTGAGTCAAACTCCGATGTCGAACTCAAAGAAAAACTACAGGGAACCTGGACTCAGAATCAGGAAATGAAACAGACTCTTGTTCTCGAAGAAGATGGAACGGGGACATTAACTATTGAAGTCAATTCCCTAATCGCGGCCGTCTTCGGTGATCGCATCGTAATGCAGATCAACTGGTCCGTCGAGAAAGGTCGGGCGATCTTCACTTCTCTGTCGGGTGAACCTGAAGTTGCATTTAACTATATCAAAGAGAACTACGGGACTAAACGAGACCAAAAGATTGACACTCTCGATCAAGACACACTCGTACTACTCGACGATCAAGACAACAACTCTCGCTCCCAATGGACTCGCCTTACAAGTATTAATTAACGACAGTCGATCACCGTAGTCAGTCACCGAAGTCAGTCACCTACAAATAAAAAAACCGGGAGCAATCACTTGGATCGCTCCCGGTTTATTTTATGGAATCAAGGTTGGCTCAATTGAACCGTTCCCTGTCTTCGACTTAGTAAAGATCGGAATCGCCGCCACTTTTACCTGCTTCTGGTTTTTCAGCGATCAAAGCATCGCTCGTCAGCAGCAGAGTAGAAACAGAAGCCGCGTTCTGCAGAGCAGTACGGGTTACTTTGGTTGGGTCGATAATACCCGCTTTGACCAAGTCTTCGAACTTGTCGTCTGCAGCGTTGTATCCTTTGTTGCCATCGAGTTCAGCGACTTTCTCGCAAATCACGCTACCGTCAACGCCAGCGTTGTTTGCAATTCGAGTCAGTGGAGCACGGCAAGCACGCAGGATGATATTGAAGCCAACTTCTTCGTCGTGGCTAACTTTACCCGGCTTGACGCTACGAGAAGCACGGAGAAGAGCGACGCCACCACCTGGCAGAATACCTTCTTCAACAGCAGCACGTGTGGCGTGAAGTGCATCTTCCACGCGAGCTTTTTTCTCTTTCATTTCGCTTTCGGTAGCGGCTCCGACGTTAACCTGAGCAACACCGCCAGAAAGTTTGGCGATTCGCTCTTCCAATTTTTCTTTGTCGTAATCACTGGAGGAATTTTCGACTTCACGACGAATCTGAGTGATACGATCTTTGATGTCGGCACCTTTGCCAGAACCTTCGATGATCGTAGTGTTCTCTTTGTCGATCACGATTTTCTTGGCACGACCGAGGTCGGACAACTGGATGTTTTCCAGTTTGATTCCCAAGTCATCGAAGATCGCCTGGCCACCAACCATGATCGCGATGTCCTGCAGCATGGCTTTACGACGATCGCCGTAACCAGGAGCTTTGACAGCAACACAGTTGAAGGTTCCGCGAAGTTTGTTAATTACGAGAGTTGCCAGGGCTTCGCCTTCGACATCTTCAGCAATAATCAAGAGTGGTTTGTTAGCGTTAACGACCTTTTCCAGAACAGGAACGAGGTCTTTAATATTCGTCACTTTTTTCTCGTGGATCAAGACGTAAGCGTCTTCCAGAACACATTCCATGCTCTGCTGATCTGTCACGAAGTAAGGGCTGAGGTAACCACGATCGAACTGCATACCTTCGACTACTTCGAAGTCGGTCGTCAGGCTTTTGCCTTCTTCGACAGTGATGACACCATCTTTGCCAACTTGTTCCATGGCTTCGGCGAGGATTGCACCGATTTCAGTATCGCCATTGGAAGCGACAGTACCGACCTGGGCGATTGCTTTCTTGGTTTTGCAATCGGTGGCCATAGAATGAAGATTTTCAACGATGTCGGAAACTGCTTTGTCCATTCCGCGTTTCATCGCGATGGGGCTGACACCGGCAACAACGGCTTTAAGGCCTTCGTTGTAGATCGCTTCAGCCATGATCGTCGCAGTAGTGGTTCCGTCGCCGGCAATGTCAGAAGTTTTGCTGGCCACTTCGCGAACCATGCGGGCTCCCATGTCTTCAAACTTGTCGCTCAGTTCGATTTCGCGAGCGACAGTGACACCGTCTTTCGTGACGGTAGGGGAACCAAAGCTTTTCTGAATGATGACATTGCGACCGCGCGGTCCTAAGGTAACGCCCACGGTTTTCGCGAGCTTACTAATACCACGTCGCATCGCTTCCTGGGCTTCTTGATCAAAGGCAATTATCTTTGCCATGTCTGGGTATCTCCTGATTCAATGACTGTAGGTTTATGGGCGTTGTATGCAATTCACTGGCGTCTGTCGTTCCTGCAGATCAACATCGCGCTGGGATTGTTTTCCCTCTGTTGGAAAACCAATCCCCTCTCCGGCTGGTAACTTGGCCGCAATTCAACTTAGGCGGCGTCTTCAATATAAACCGGAGGCTTAGGGCATCTGATTAGAAGGTAGCGAGGATGTCGCTTTCGCGCATCAGCAGATACTCTTCATCGCCCAATTTGATCTCTTCGGGAGCGTAAGAGTTGAACAGAACACGATCGCCTTCTTTAACCGTCAGAGGAACTTTCGTTCCATCGTCACGGACGTGTCCATCTCCGACGGCGACAACTTCGCCCCGTTGTGGTTTGTTTTGGGCTGAATCGGGCAGAAAAATACCGCCAGCAGTTTGCTCTTCGGTTTCTGCTCTTTTCACCACCACGCGGTCTCCAAGCGGAATAAGCTGAACGGCAGACTTGGACTTCGCAGCGGTCTTAGCCATCGATCTCTCCTCAAGATTATAAAAACAACTGATTTTAACTGATACAAGATTTATCCATCTGCAGAGGGCAAACCCCACGCAGGATGGTCTCCGGGCCTTCCCGGAATATGTATTTCGGGTTGATATAGCAACCAAGCGAACATCGTGCCGATCACTTCGAAAATCATATCTCGTTGATATCGAATACTTTACAAACATGACCTTATTCAGCAATCTGCCAACTTAGTCAGTTCATTTCAGGACCGGCTCGTGATGTCTGCCATTATGACAGAGTTACATCACATGAGAAGACTGCCACAGGTAGCTTCTGAAGAATTCCCCGAGATATCCGAAACTCTCCCGGCGAAACGCTCGCGATGACATTCCAGGCACCATCCACACTATTGTCGAGGTATTGAAACGAACAGCCTTCGTTTATATGATCAATCCAGTTAATTCATCAATTGATAATTCAACAACTGTCTGTGACTCACGAAGGTTGATGTTTGAACCTACTGCGAAGCAAACGCTTTTGCGATCTCAGAAGTCAAACATCGTCCCACCAAATCCTTCCCCCCTCGGCACAATTCAACCCGCTTGAACACATTCAAGCTCCCCCTGCCTTATATTCCTGCCCTGCACTCCGGGCTAATCAGACCCACCTGTTCCTGCTGTCCGATTAACAATTGGAAAATTCATCCCGCCAACTTACGCGACTTCCCTGCACGCGCGGTATTCCCGTAATTGGAACAGCAGTTCCTACCCTAATCTAATACATCACACCTCTTTCCATAACCGATCGACAGCACTGCTGTTCTGGGCTGCGCGATGGTTCCTGAACTGAAGAATGGAGACACTCTGTGAAGCGGCATTCTCTTAACAAAGGCTTCAGCTGGCTGGTGCTGGCTGGACTCGTGATCGGCACAACCCTGGCGACGATTGAACCACTTCAGGCTAAACCGCCAATACGCGGCACGGGTAAAGGCGAAGTGGTAGGCGAGTACCTGCAACAGGTCGCCGTGCAGTACACCAAAGAGGAAGGACTCCCCTCAAAAGACATTCTTTGCCTCGCTGCGGACAATGGAATTTTTGCTGGAACGGCAAAAGGCATTGCCCAGTTCGAAGGTTCCACTTGGAAAACCGTACTGAAAACCTCCTCGCCCGTCGTCGCACTGACCACTCTCGGTGATACCGTGTTCTACGCGACGCAAACGGAGATAGGCCAACTGGGCGTAGACGATAAAGCAATCGCCACCATCCGCGACGGAGTCACGATCACTGAAATGCTTCTGACCCCGGAAGGGCTTTACATCAGCAGCAACGAAGGTCTCGATCTCCTTCCCAACGGTTCCTCAGAACAAGTGGAAGTCAAAGCGTTCAACGATATTCTTCCACCAGAAACGACTGTCAACCAACTTGCCTACTCGGAAGGTCGAGGATTGGCGATTGCGTCTACCAACGGACTTTATCTGTACTCCGCAAAAGACAACCAGGCCGCACGAATTCACGCAGCCACGGCAGCAGGAGGATGGTTCCTCGCTGATGTCCGGGGAGTTGGATTCGATTCTCAAGGCCAGCTGCGCGTTGCCGCTCCTCAGGGAATCGCTTTTGAAACTCAAGAAGGCTGGGACTTACTGACTGGGTCCGAAGGACTTCCCTACAACGACTTCACCAAACTGGCAGTCGGTTCCAAAGACGACGTCTGGTACGCAACCCACATCGGAGCCGTGCATCGATACGACGACATCTGGGAATATCGTCAGGGACGCCGCTGGATCCTAGATGACGACATTCGCGACGTCGTGGTGACTCCTAACGGTTACTCCTGGTTTGCAACCGCCAAAGGAGTCAGTTGCATCAAGCTTGTTCCGATGACGCTGCGTGAAAAAGCAGACTTCTTTAACGCGGAGATCGAAAAATATCACTTGCGAACGGAATACGGTTATGTTGATTCGGTCCGCATGAAAGAACCGGGCGTTAAGATTGTCGACAACCAGAAACACGACAGCGACAACGACGGACTCTGGACAAGCATGTACGGTGCGGCTCATGCTTTTGAATACGCCGTGACCAAAACACCAGAATCCAAAGCACGAGCAAATAAAGCATTCCGAGCGATCGGCTTTCTGAGTGAAGTCCCCCAGGGAGGCAAACATTCCCCTCCCTTTGGTTTCCCCGCACGCACCATTCTCCCCACTTCCGGCCGCAATCCGAACGACCATGACTCAGTCGAACATGATAAAGAGAAACGAGAAAAGGACCCGGACCACCTTTGGAAAGTTCTCGATCCCCGCTGGCCTGTCAGTGCAGATGGCCAATGGTACTGGAAAACCGATACCAGTTCTGACGAACTCGACGGCCACTATTTCTTCTACGGAGCGTACTACGACCTGGTCGCTGAAACTGAAGAAGAGAAATCTTACTGCCGTGAAGTTGTCGACCGTGTCTCGACTCACCTGATCGAGCATGATTACGCCCTTGTCGACCACGATGGCCAACCGACCCGCTGGGGCCAGTTCGGTCCGCACATGATTAACACGGACAAAATGACTGACCTGCGTGGTCTTAATGCCATCAGCCTGCTGGCTTACATCAAAACGGCTTATCATGTGACTGGCGATCCGAAATACCAGGAGCATTACGAAAAGCTGCTCTACGAGCACGACTACTTCACTAACGTGCTCCATCCTAAATGGCAGAACGGCCCTGGAACCGGTAACCAGTCCGACGATGAAATGGCCTTCATGTGTTACTACAACCTGTTCCAGTACGAAACCGATCCAAAACTGATTAAACAGTACACCCGGTCAATGAATCGTTACTTCCTGCAGGAACAGTACGAGTTGTGCCCCCTGTTCAACTTCATTTATGCGTTGAACTATTACTCAACCCGCTTCTACTGGCCCGAGGCCATCGGTGACGAAATCATTCCTGAAGCGATTGATTCGCTGAAACGGTATCCGCTGGATCGCTTCCGCTGGAGCATGAAGAACAGTCACCGACTCGACATGGTTCACGTCCAGAAGCACGTCATCCGACAACGAAACCGAGGCTATCTCTACAATGGGTATGCGTTGCCAATTGACGAACGATTTGTAGAGCACTGGAATCACGATCCGTGGCGTATGGATGTCCATGGTAATGGAACAGAACTGGCCGATGGCGCATCGTTCCTGCTCCCCTATTACATGGGCGTTTATCATGGGTATGTAATCGAAGACCCCAGTTCCGCCAGCCCTACCAGCGGAAGTGCGTCGGAAGAGTAATAAACCCTGACGTTCAAAACAAAAACGGGAACCTGTAACAATGCCGGTTTCCGTTTTTTTGTTTTACAAACTCAAAGTCATACCCGTTCACTTCATAACAGTCAGTGAGTCGCAGCTTAACCAAGTGCTTTCACGGGCGTGTGTGTCGCGAGGTCGTCGATCATATCGAGAGTTGCCTGGTGCACCGCTTCCTCCCATTGATCCGGTCCAAACTTCTCCTGATAAACAGGTTTGTTGTATGCGAAGTTGATTCCACGAGAACTGTTGATGAGCGCCCCCAATCCTCCGGTATCAAAGGCAGAAGCGACATCGGCCGACGTTCCGCCCTGGCTTCCGTAACCGGGTACGAGAAAGGGAACGTGGGGCATTTGTGTTCGCAACGCTTCCAGTTCAGCGGGATAAGTTGCTCCGACAACGGCGCCAATCGAGCTGTAACCTTCGCTCAGTTCTGCTTGACTGGCGAATGCTTCCACTTCGGCGGCGACATGTTCGTAAATCGGTTTCCCGTCGGCTTCCAGATTTTGAAATCGTCCCGATCCAGGGTTACTGGTTCGCACCAACACATACAACCCGGCTCCCCGTTCTTTGGCTACTTTGATGAACGGCTCCAACGTATCGCTTCCCATATAGGGATTCACTGTCAGTGCGTCCGCCCCCCAGGGAGAAGCTTCCGGATCGCTCCCGGCCAGATAGGCATGAGCATAAGCGGTCGCCGTCGAACCTATGTCGTTTCGTTTACCATCACAAATGACGAGCAATCCCTGCTTTCGTGCATACTGAATCACTCGGCACAATGTTCGTGAACCTGCCGGTCCCCACTCTTCATAAAAGGCAGCTTGGGGCTTTACCGCTGGAACAAGAGGCGCAACGACGTCGATCAACCGTTTGCAGAATTCTTCAAAGGCTGCAGCCACCATTTCGTTCGGATCGGAATGATTCGCTTTTGCTTTCTTCACAATCTCTTCCGGTAGTTGATCAAATCGTGGATCCAGCCCAACGAGCGCCGCTGTTTTCTTTTGTTGCGTCAATTGATTTAGTCGTGCGATATAGGTCGAACTCATGGAGTCAGGGTCCTCTGGTAAAACAGGGCGAATCAGATAAGCTGTCATTCCGGGCAGACAGATTCCCGCAAGAATGTACTACAGACCGATGGCCGATCCCAGTCACCCGCCACTTGAAATGCAATTCAACATCGCAAACTGGAGTGAGATCGAGCCATCGCTAGACTTAAGACATTCTTAATCTAAACACTTAATCTACTTGATTTTCCTGCGATTCCAAAACCTGCAGGCTGAGGCTAATTTCGCAATTTCAAAATCAAGCGAAAGTTGTTACTCTGGTTCAACGGTCGCGATGGAGGCGACTCCTTTTCTGACAGCTTTGTATCCTCCCTCATTATTGGAGGAAGATACCTCATCACCGGAATTGAACGGTTTCAAGGAGCTTCGCATGCGTGGTGTTCTCGCGTTGATTTTGGCCGGAGGCAAAGGAACCCGCCTCGAACCCCTCACCCGTGATCGGGCGAAGCCAGCGGTCCCTTTCGGTGGCGCGTACCGCATTATCGACTTTACACTGTCGAACTGCATCAACAGTGGCTTGCGACGAATCCTGCTCCTCTCGCAATATAAAGCGGCCAGCCTGAACCGACATCTTAATCACGGTTGGCGTTTTCTCTGTAGTGAACTCGACGAGTTCGTCGATATCCTGCCGCCACAGCAGCGCATCGACGAGAACTGGTATCAGGGCACCGCCGATGCTGTTTATCAGAACATTTACACCATCGAGCAATGCCGACCCGCCTATGTTGTCATTCTGTCGGGCGACCACATTTACAAGATGGATTATTCCGAACTGATCCGCGATCACATCGAGTCCGAAGCCGATGCCACTGTCGGTTGTATTCCCGTCAGCCTGGAAGAGGGGACTGAATTTGGCGTGATGCAAATCGACAGTTCCCGCCGCATTATCGATTTCGCCGAAAAGCCAGCGAATCCAAAACCTTCTCCCGAAGACCCGACTCAATGCCTCGCTTCCATGGGAATTTACGTTTTCAACGCGAACTTCCTGTTCGAACAGTTATGCCGCGACGCCACCGACCGGGACAGTTCCCACGACTTCGGCAAGAACATCATCCCCGAAATCATCGGTCCTTATGACGTGCGGGCATTTCCCTTCCACGACAAAAACACGGGGACGCGCAGATACTGGCGCGACGTGGGAACTCTCGATTCCTATTACGAAGCCAACCTGGATCTGGTTTCCGTTAAACCCAACCTGAACCTGTATGATTCCCGGTGGCCTATTCGAACCTACCAACCCCCGTTGCCCCCTCCCAAATTCGTATTTAATTACGACGGCGACAAACGTCCCCGCGTCGGCAAAGCGGTCGACAGTCTTGTCTGCAGCGGCTCCATCGTTTCAGGTGGCGAAGTCGAACGATCAATTCTTTCGTCTAATGTGCGAGTGAACAGTTGGGCGAGTGTGAAGAATTCGATTCTCTTCGAAGGGGTCGAAATCGGACGGGATGCACAAGTTCAGAACGCGATCATCGACAAAAACGTCGTTATCCCGGAAGAAACGCGTATCGGATTCGACATCGAAGAAGACCGTGCGCGCGGTTTCGTGGTGACTGAATCGGGAATTGTCGTCATCGGTAAATCCGATTCGCTCGGCGACTACCAGATGTTTCGCGACTCCGCCTAAGCTTTGTTCAAGGGAATCTTTCAGGTGCGATAATTCTGAAAACCCTCTTCGTTGAAATACCGAATTTCATCATACATGTAGTCGTGTATTTCCTGGATACGATCCTGATCGGTAATTTTCTCACCCGAGGCATCAACGACGTAAAACACGTCAGCAACCTGGTCGAGGCTGGTCGCAATCTTTGCCACATTCACGGACAGTTGCAAATCGTCCATGCAGCGGGTGATCGTGTACAGCAAGCCTCGATGATCGTGAGAAAAGACAGAGATGATCGTGTAGAGTCTCGAACTCTGGGTATCAATCTGGATTCGCAACGGTTCGTTGGATTGCGCTAACGGCTTTTCTGTTTTGAATCGCATATGACGCTGAAAATAGGGCTTCAATGACTCCTGATTTCGAATACCCCGTTTAATCGCTTCGGAAACTTCCTCCATCCGTTCCTCAGGAACAGGACCGTCACAATCCGGGTCTTGTACCAGCAACGTATCCAGCACATGCCCATCGAAGGTCGTGTTAATGTGTGCAGAAAGAATGGTAAAGTGCTTGGCCGTCAATACTCCGACTGCTCGATGGAACAGCCCATTGGACTGCTTCTCATGAGTGATGATTCGATACTCGGTGATATTGTTCTGAACAACGTATTTGCCATAAACGTGGATTTCTTCCTCATCCATTTTTTCGATCAGTATCAGGTCACGCGCAATCTGAGTGACGGGAGTATTCGCCCAGTAATGCGACGGAAATCGCTCCACCTGCTCAAGGACCCAACGCGCTTTGTGACGCAATCGAGTATCCACAGCGCTGTAGGCCAAAAAATGCTCCAGCACGCGTGTTTTTAACATTTCCCGTCGCTGCTTCTCGCCATGCTTCGGACTTTTCCCGGCGAGAATTTTCATCAGACTGTCAAACAATTCAGTTAACAGCTGCTCTTTCCAATCGGTCCAGACTCCCGGGCCAACGGCCTTCAAGTCGGCGATGGTAAGGAGATATAACATGCGCAGCTTTTCAGTTGTGCCAATCTCGTGCGCCAACTCATACAGAAGTTTGACATCCGAGGTATCCCTTCGGAATGCCGCGTGGCCTAACATTAAATGTTTATGAACAAGGAAGACGAGCGTCTCTCTACGCGTCTGACTTAAATGCAGCTGATTGGCAATTTCCTCCGAAACACGGCGACCAACCTCGCTATGATCTTCTGGGTAGCCTTTGCCAATATCGTGCAACAGAATCGCGAGATGTAATAGCGCCTTATCACGTACGGCTTCATAGGCGGTTCCCGCCGTGCTGTTCTCGCCGAGAACTTTTTCCGCCGCTTCCAAAGCGCGAAACGTATGCTCGTCGACAGTGTAACTATGATAGTTATTGAACTGTAACAGAAACCGTACATGTCCGAATTGCGGAATCACCCGGTCAAGGACTTCCGTACGAAACATATGACGAATCGACTGGTTCAGAAATCCGGGCAACGCCAGGTGTTCCATGAAGATATCCGCTTCTTCACTCGTGGGAGGTTCGGTAATATTCTGAGCCTCATCCAGTAACAATTGCGTGGTCTGCGGACTGGGAAGTTTGCTGTAGTATGCAGTCGAACGGTACAAACGCAGAATATTCTTCAAGCGACCTTGCAGCAAATGCTGTGAACGTGGAGGCACATTGATGTAATCGGGGCTCATCACAAAATCGTTCTCGATTCGTAACGTCGTTAACAGACGCCCGAAACGAACCACGCGCGATTCCAGATGATGCGCGGAGACAAACCGATCTACCAATTCTGCCTGGGCGGACGTCTTCTGAAAATAATCGCGCATAAAGTATTCGACGTCCCGCATCGTTTCATCATCTTTGTACCCAAATTCCTGCGACAGACGAATCTGTTCGTCAGCGTCGAGTATGTCGTTGCCGCGGCCAGCATGCAGATGCATATTGATGCGAATGCGTAGTAGAAAATCCTGAGCCGCCTGCAATGTTCGCACGTCGTCCCGGCTGAGAACACTCATCAACTTCAAAGTTTCAAAGCGGGTCGTTTTATAATGGGCGTAGGCAATCCAGCGTAAAAGGTGCAAATCGCGCAGCCCTCCTTTGCTTTTTTTTACATTGGGCTGCAGATGTTTTGTAGTCGACCCTAACTGCTCCTGCTCGTTCGCCCGAGCAGCGATGCAGGCATCGATAAATGCTTTCTTTCGGTTCCTGATCACCTTTTTATAAAACAAGTTTTCGAAGCGATAAAAACCTGATTCCGACCCCCACAGCAGACGCGACTCCACCACTGCTGAAGCAGTTTCCAGGTTCTCTTTGCAGATTTCGATCATCCGCGACGTCGTCGTAAAATTGCTACCGGGCTTGAGACCAACATCCCAGGTCAACGGAACAAAGCGGTCAATCAGCTTACGCGCCTGCAGGTAGTTGGAGGGTTTGTATAGAAACAGCAAATCGGTATCGGAAAAGGGAGCCAACTCCGAACGACCGGAACCTCCGATAGCAATGATCTGAATACCGTCGCGGGCCGAGTTCTGGTCCGATTCCGACAAGCTCTGGAAACAATGTTCCCACAACTTAATGAGCACAGAATCGGTCGTCTCTGAAATCGCGAGCGCCGTCTGGCTGCCCGTTTTCGTCTCCTGATACAGTCGACTTTCCTGAACTCGCAGGTTAGCGATCTGCTCAGCTAGAGATTGAACCCAGTCGGTATTTAAATCGGTTAGCCCTGTGGTGGTCATGCTGACCCTGTTCCGCACGAATATGATATCGAGCGGTCTTTACGCAGCAAATCGAACGAGCGACTTCGATTCACCTGGTGATGGCGATAATACGACAAATCGTGAAATGACGATCCGAAATCGTCGGTGTAACAGACATGGGGTTGAAACTGAAAAGAAAATTGATCGCTGAACCGGACTGATTTTTCCAGAAGTTCAGACTGGCCCACCAGTAGCGGACAATAATTTAAAAAAGTAGATTGCTCCGTAGATGCTTTACAACGCTTCGTCACCAGTTTCCCCAGTGCGAATGCGAATCATCTGATCGAGTGACGTCACAAAAATCTTGCCATCCCCGATCTGCCCCGTGCGGGCCGATTGAAGAATGGTCTCGATTACTTTTTGTGCTTGATCATCTCCAACAACGATTTCCATTTTGGCTTTCGGAAGAAAATCGACGGTGTACTCAGCTCCTCGATACTGCTCTTTATGCCCTTTTTGACGACCAAATCCCCGCACTTCCGAGACCGTCATCCCCTGGACACCAATTTCGGACAAAGCGTCTTTCACTTCTTCCAATTTGAAGGTCCGGATAATCGCTTCGATTTTCTTCATTCGTATATGCTCCAAAAGCTGTTCTACCAGTAAAGCACAGAAAGCGCCTGTAACTTCTCCAGTATTGTAGCGATTTTTAATTCTGAGTGAAAAGTCTGCCATCGCGGCCAGACTTTGCTATTCGATGGTAAAGGATGCTCCCCCGCCGGCGAAAGGAATAAACCGGAATGAAACTCCAGAATCAAGCCGGTTTGATTATTTACAACCGAATCATGACGTCAAACTATTTACACCTGCCCCACTAAAGAATACGGAGCCAAAAGCCGAAATTATCGCCGCTTTTCCCTTACAGGAAGATGTATCCTTCTTCGCCGTGCTGTGTCAGGTCGAGTCCTTTGAGTTCCTCTTCGTGAGTGACGCGAAGTCCGATCACTAAATCGACGAATTTCAATAAGATGACTGTTCCAATCACCGCGATCGCGACTGCGGCGACGACGCTGATCGTCTGGTTTGCAAACTGGTGCATGTTGCCTTCCAGAAGGCCACTGCCATTCGCGTCACCAGTCACTCGGCGAGTTGCGAAGACTCCCGTCAAAAGAGCTCCTACAGCCCCGCCAACACCATGGATACCGAAAGCATCCAGAGCATCATCATATTTGAATTTTGATTTCAAACTTGTACAGGCAAAGTAACAAGCGGAAGCGGCAATAAAACCGAGCCAGATTCCTTCCAGTGGAGTGACAAACCCACAGGCGGGCGTAATACAAACCAGCCCGGCCACGGCTCCTGAACAGCCACCCAGGATTGAAGGTTTCCCGCGAGTCACCCATTCGATTCCGGCCCAGGTCACTAAACCAGTCGCCGCACAAATATGAGTTGCTACGAAAGCATTCGCCGCAAGCGGATTCACACCCAGGGCACTTCCCGCATTAAAACCAAACCAACCGAACCAGAGTAATGCCGTTCCAATCGTGGTATAGGTCAGGTTATGAGGAGGCATCGGTTCCTGACCATGCCCCAACCGTTTTCCGATCATCATCGCACAGATCAACGCCGACACACCTGAGCTGACATGCACGACCGTACCACCGGCAAAGTCAAACGCGTGATAAGCTCCTTCTGGCGAGAGCCAACCATTAGCGGACCAGACCCAGTGACAAAGGGGGCAATACACGAAGGTTCCCCACAATACGGCAAACATACACATCGCACTGAACTTCATTCGTTCAGCAAACGCCCCGCAAATCAGTGCCGGTGTAATAATAAAGAACATCATCTGAAACATCATGAAGACAATCTCAGGAATGCTTCCTTCAAGCGGCAGCATGGGAGTACTGGTCTCCGCGTCCCAGTAAGGGAGTACGCCCATCAAACCTGCTTTTCCGAATCCTCCCACGTAGCCATTGAGGATATCCGTATCGAAAGCAAGACTGTATCCCCACAGGAACCAAACCAGGCTCATGAGCCCCATGAGAAACATACACTGCATCATAACGCTTAGAATGTTTTTCTTCCGAACCAGTCCCCCGTAAAACAGAGCAAGACCAGGGGCAGTCATCAACAGTACAAACGCGGTGGAGATCAATACCCACATCGTATCGGCGGCATTGAATTCTTCTCCCACAGTCAATTCTTTTGCTTCCGGTGCAACGGACGCCGCTTCTACAGAAATGGTTTCGAGATCAGCACGTCTTTCTTGAGCCGCTAATTCATTTCTGTTCGCAGGAAGCGCAGCAAGCCCCAGCAGAAAAAAGACAATCAAACAGAGCGATTGAGGCCGGGACATGAACGGGCTCCTCCTGCATGGACGCTAGGATCAAGAATGAAATCGAAGAGCTGCCGGAAAGAGGCAGCGAAAGGCGAGAGCAGTCTCTTCCTGGCGGCAACGGGACCGAGGCGCAGAAGATCGACATAACGGCGTACCGATCGCGCGAGACTTCTACCTGATCTAACTTCTCTCGGCAAACACGGACGGAACCACTCGTCGTTTACGAATACTCAATTCAAAACCACTATAAGCCCGGAGGTAATGACTCTCAACTCCCACAAGCGGCAGGAGTTGGACACCGCTTGAAATTCCGCAGCGATTTACATGTCTGCACAGTTTCACAAGCCGAAACAGCTTCACGTGTCTTCACAGCTTTAAATAGCTAGACCGCCGCTAGCAGAACCAGTGCCTCTGGAAATACGAAATTCAGCCTAAATCATATCCAGCTTACGAAACTGACGTTTCGGAGGTTTCGCGCAACTTGAGCACGTCCCGTACACTTCCAACCGGTGGCCTTCCATCAGAAAACCATGTTTGCTGGAAACAGAGGAAAGCAATTCCGCCAAGCCTTCACTGTGGAACTCGGTCAATGACCCGCATTTACCGCAGATGAGGTGGTCGTGCTGGGGATAACCGTAATCGTGTTCGTACACGTCTCGATCGTTCGTCCGTGCCACTTTTCGTAACAAGCCAGCTTCTTCCAGGCAGTTCAACGTCCGGTAAACGGTCGCCCGACTGACATTTCGCTTTTTCAGTCGATCGACCAGTTCTTCCGCGTCGAAATGGCTATGGTCGGCGAAAACCTCCTCTACGATCAGAGAACGTTCGTGTGTCAGGCGCATTCCCTTTGTCCCCAGAAATTCTTGAAATTTCTCTTCCGGGGTCACGGAAACATTTACTGAAGCTAAATTTAACGGCTCGCTCACCCGTATCCTCTTCTGGTCGCAATCGAAGTAAGTTCAAATAATGTGTGAGGTCAAAATGTGTTTGGTATCAGGTTGGTGAGACGTCCATTTCTGGAAAATCCCAACCGCTCCCACCTTCATCTCCAACCCGCCAAACAGAAGCTGGAATGCCCAAGAACCTCATCCAAATCTATTTGAACGAAGCCTATGGAACAGAAAAAGACCCGGACTCACTCAATCGCAGGAAAGAGAAAGCATTTCGGGATCTGATTATGGGAATCTTATTGTAGTCACCTCAGCCCCCTAGGGGCAGCGGCGATTAGAAATGAGCAAGAGATGAGTAGAGAGATAGATCAAAAACGAAATGGTTTTGAAGTTACTGAATCCAGGATTGTCTGATGATCCGCTTCAGATTCGTTATCGGATATTTCCGTCACTAAAAAATTCACACCGGATCGAAACCGGTTGTCAGCACCTCGCCTCTGTCGATTTTAAAACAGGTCCGCAGAATTGAAAGCAAACTCGCTGAGGAGGTGCTACCGAGCAACACCAGCGACTTAACCGTCACCTCAGGCGAATTAGCCTTCGATGTCGATCTGCCCCATCATTTTCATCAGGGCTGCTTCCATTTTTTCCGGAGTATCATAGGTGCCCGCATCGATATCCGCCTTAATCTGAGCGAGCCGGGCCTCCCGAACATCTGAATTATCAGGTGATTGATTCATTAATTTTCCCAAATCGGATATCTCGACCTGATCGACAGGCGCCATTGTTTTTGGCGTCGAACTGGTCTCCGCGGGCCGCGTTGTTGCCTTGGCACGCTCAAAGGAAAATCCGCTTTGAACTGAGCCGGGTCCACTGATGCTCATTCCAGCCACTCCTTGCTGAGGTCTCCCCAAACGGGCTGACCACATGGGGTCAGATCCGGGCAGACTGATGTGAAATTCATTTCCAGGTAATCATCAGACATTTTCTTCAATCACGTCCCGCCAAATGACTCAACAGGTTCAACATTCTGTTTGGAATGCGATCAGACCGAATCAGGAACGGACAACGTGCGATCTAAGTATACCCGATAAAAGGGGGGGGATTCAACGTGGATCTCGACGAAAATTGACCTCGACAATCATCCACTTTTCCGGTTTACTAGGTAGTAACGTCCCGTCTGTTAAAAGGATACGGTTATGGCGATTCGGTTCTCCTGTGAAAAATGTGACAGGTTCATTAAAGCCGTTGACGAGAAAATCGGTAAGAAAGTGATCTGCTCCAGTTGTGGACACTCCAACAAAGTTCCGCAATCCGACAAAATCGCGATGGATGCCCTGGGCGTGAGAAAACGCGAAACCTACGGTAAACCAGGGGAAGATGTCGAGGCGGCAACAGAGACCCTGATGCAGGACGTGGTCCAAACCTACCGTACCCGTGATATTGGCTCAGACCACTCCGGTGGGTATCGCTTCAACCTGGTTTCCGTCTTCCGACCGTTTCTCCTCCCCCTTGTCCTCATATTGCTGTTCATACTCGCCTTAGTTTTAGCATATACTTACGGCAGCAGTATGACTGACAATTGATCACCCGGATTATCCGTCCCTCGAAACAGGCTGCAGCCTCCTCCGGACGGAAGACTTTTGGACAGGATGTTCCGAGAGCACGATCCCCCATTTTTATCTGAACTCTCCAATCGCAAGGATGCATACGGCATGGCCGGATATCGAGAGCACATTTCCGTCAGCGGGCTTTGCGGAGCCGGTTATGGAATCGCCGCGACCCTTCTCTTTGGATTCACACCCGAACAGGGATTATTGGCAGCAATCCTCTGCTGGATGTCAGGAATGCTTCCGGATATCGATTCCCAGACGGGAAAACCAGTCCAGAAGATTTTCGGCATATTAGCCGCCATCGTCCCGATGATGATGATGGAAAGATTCCGAGAGATCACCGAAAACCGTGAACAGATCATTCTGCTCGCCATCTGCACCTACACCGCCGTCAGGTATGGTCTATCACACATTCTTGGACGCCTGAGTATTCACCGTGGCATGTTTCACAGCATTCCAGCGTTGTTCATTGCCGCCGAACTGGTCATGTTGGTCTACCGCAGCGACGATCTGGCCGTCAAAGGTTTAATGGGCGCTGCCGTGGCACTGGGGTTCCTCTCGCACCTCTTACTGGACGAATTGTACAGCGTGCAGTTCACCGGAACCCGACTCAAATTGAACAAAGCAGCAGGCAGCGCACTTAAGTTCGTGGGTAAGAGTTATTACCCAAACATTTTCACTTATACCGTCCTCATGTTCCTGACATATGTCTCGCTGGTGCAGTTCGGTGTGATTGAAGGTCCGGAAAAGATGCCGCATTCTTTCCGTCAGGCGGTTGAGTCCCTCCCCATGCGAAAATAGACTGGAAGTAGTCGCCCAACCGCTATCCAGGAATTAACGTCCTCGCGGTTGCGACAACAATCCGATGATCTTCATGAACCCTATCGATGCTATAGGGTCGTTTCGATCGTAGGCTCAGTACATTTAGCGTTATAATGAGGAACTCAGGATGAAAATTGCCGGTGTGCAGATCGATGTCCAGTTGGGCGAAGTAGACCAGAACCTGCAAATGATTATCAAATCACTGGAAGAAACCACGGCTGCCGGTGCTCATCTGACACTCTTCCCTGAATGTGCCCTCTCTGGATATTGCTTTGAGAGCCGCGATGAAGCCGCTCCTTTCGCACAATCCATTCCCGGCCCCGCCACCGATCAATTGACCGAAGCCTGTCGACGTCTCGACTGCTTTACGGTCATCGGTTTGCTCGAGCTTGAGGGAAATGATGTCTACAACAGCGCTGTGCTGATTGGACCGGAAGGGGTCATTGGGAAATATCGCAAAGTCCATCTCCCCTATCTCGGTGTTGACCGCTACACCACCCCCGGTAACGATCCGTATCAGGTGTTCAATGCGGGTGGACTGAGAGTCGGAATGCAAATCTGCTACGACGCCTCCTTCCCCGAAGCCACCCGCTGCCTCACGATGCTCGGTGCCGATCTTGTCGTCCTCCCCACCAACTGGCCACCCGGCGCAGAAACGACTGCGGACTACTGCATCAATTCTCGCGCTGTCGAAAATGGAATCTACTTCATGGCCGTGAACCGATGTGGCCGCGAACGAGGATTTCAATTCATCGGACGCAGCAGCATTTGTGATCCGTTTGGGAAAACACTCGCGAAGGCAGAAACTCGCGACGTGGAAATCTTGTACGCTGAAATCGACGTCGAACGAGCTCGCAATAAAAGATACCAGCGCGTCCCCGGAAAGCACGAAATAGACCGACTCGCCGACCGTCGACCAGAAATGTACATCGCTCTGACCCAACCCCACGGTCTCAGCACACCTCACGCCGAGTTAAAAGGAAAGTGATCCTAATCTGAAAGATGACGCATTTCTTTTATCTTTCCCCTCAAACTTCTCTACGCTTCAATCACTGAATCGAATCACTGGACCGCTAGTTTACCAGCAACACTTCCCTTCAGCCATCGATCCACCTATCATAAAACTGTCGCCTGAGTTACGTTAAACGAGAATTGGTTCAGGCCACTTTAGCCCGCTCCGGTATTGACCGGGAATATCACGACAAGTCCATCCGGTTACCTCACTTCAGATTTGCTCTGTCCATGTCCCTGCTCAATCCCACACTTCTATTGGCACTCCCGCTGGCGATCATTCCAGTCCTGTTGCATCTACTGCTCCGCTCCAAACCAAAGCGGATGGCGTTCCCCGCCCTGCGACTCATTCAGTCCCGCCGCAAATCAAACACCCGACGATTCCGAATGAAGCAATTCTGGTTGATGCTCTTGCGAGTCATCGTGATTGCCTTCTTTATCTTATTGCTCGCTAGACCTTCTCTGCCCGCTGCGAATTACACTCCGAACTTATATGAATCACTCATGACTTTCGGTCTCGTCGCAGCCGCTGTTGGTGCCTGCTGGGGCCTGAAGAAATTATGGGAGCGTCGTAAGCTCCCCCGTCATCAAATCGCTTACCGACAAACGATGTCACGCTCCATTGCAGGTGTAGCTGGCGTGATACTCTTTCTGCTACTGGTCATCTGGCCGTATGCGCATCGACTTCGCGCGGAACTGACCAGTCCTCGCCCGATCGTTTCAGAGAACATACCGAGTGCGGCGATATTCCTGTTCGACACCAGCTTAAGCATGGAATACCGATCCGAAAGCGATACCCGTCTCGATGTCGCTCGGAAGATTGCATCGGAACATCTCGATCAGTTACCTAATGGCAGCCGAGTCGCGATTACAACGAATCAGGATCAATCGGCGATTCTCTTCCAGATCGACAAAACCACCGCCCGCGAACATATGTACGACTTGGAACTCGCCCCCAGTACGGTCAAGTTAAACACACGACTTTGGGACTCTCTCTCCTTTCAGGAACAGGACCGCGAACGGATTGGAACGGAACAGAATGAGACTGAAGATGAAATCACCGACCGATATATTCGAGAGGTTTATCTGTTTACCGATCTCTCGCGTAACTCTTGGGATCTAGCCGAACAGCAATATTTAAAAGGGGAACTCGAACGGCTCGAATTCGTCCAGGTTTACCTGATTGACGTCAGTAAACAGGAGCCGAAGAACATTTCGCTTTCGAACATTCGCTTGCAAAATAAAGAGTTTCTGAAGAGCCAACCGATCTCAATGTCAGTCACCGTTCAGGCAGAGCGTCAAACCGATATAACTCGCCAAGTGGAACTGTATACGGAGAACAGTTCGGGCGAGATGGTCCGCAGGGCAGCACAGGAAATTCAGATCAATGCCGGGACACCTCAATCCGTGGAACTCTCTTATGTCCCGGAGGATGCTGTTCTAGATTCTAAAACAGACGAAATAAACAACGAAACAAACTATGACTGGCAGGAAACGGTTCAGGGAGAAATCCGACTAAACTCCACAGACGCGATGACCTTCGACAACCAACGCTTTTTTACTGTGAACAGACGCTTGCCGCCGAAGGTATTAATCGTCTCCGGCGCGACTGGAGGCGGCCCGATCCTTCAGGACGTGCTAGCCCCGGGTGAATTACGGAAGAACAATAAAGCCCCTTACCGCTGTGATCTGGTACGACAGGAAGCCCTCCTCGATATGTCATCCGAGAAGCTACAGTCGTACGACAACATCTGCCTAGTCAGTGTTCGCCAACCTCGAGAAGAAATCTGGAGCCGGCTGGAAAGTTATGTCACCGCGGGTGGTGGCCTCTTTGTAGTAGCCGGTAGTTCCAGAATCGATCCCGTCGAGTATACCACAGACGCCGCATTGGCCGTACTGCCTGCGGAACTCAAAGGGTTCATTGAATTTGAACCACCCGAGTTTATCGACTTTGAAGCGGGCAAAAACCATCCTCTGCTCAAACCCTTCGATCAGTACGGTAGCTTCGGTGATCTTCCCGCAGCCCGGGTCAACTGGTGCTGGTCCGTCGCGCCCCATCCCTCGGCAAACGTCATCGCCAATTATACTTTTAACAAACCTCGTCCAGCAATCATCGATCGAGTTCTGGGACGCGGTCATTCCATGATGTTAACAACCTCGGTTGACCGTGGTGAATGGAGTACCCTCGCTCGATCATGGTGGTTCCTGGTGCTTGCCGATAAGATTATGGACTACTCTGCGGGAGGCAACGAACTAATGCGGAATTATATGGCCGGTGAAGCCGTCGTACTGCCCCTCCCTGCTGATGAGAAATCGGCCAGTTACCTACTGCGACAGCCCAACCTGAAACAGCTTCCATTAACAGCAGATACCGAGAACAATCTACTCCTCATTCGAAACACGGAAACGCTCGGACATTACCAGGTATTACAGAAAAGTGATCTGACTGCCCCGTTCTTCCAATACAGCATGAACATAGCCGACGCGGAGAGTAATTTCGATCCGATTACAAGCGACGAGCTCGACAGCTTGCTTGGAGAAAAACGATATCAACTCTCTCGGTCAATTAACGAATTAACGCGACAGGTCGGTCTCGGTCGAATTGGTCAGGAAATGTTTCCAATGGTCCTCGGACTGCTGTTCGCCTTCTTCTGGGGTGAGCACTTTATTGCCAATCGATTTTACGATCACGAACAAACTCCCCTGGTCTGATTCAGAAACAGAACTCCCCCCGCGCGATAGAATTCGAACAATTCATGTCGATTATGTTTGAGCCAGTTTGGAATCTCCCCATCGCGGTGGTCGTTATGATCGCCACGATCGCGCTGGTTCTCTGGACATATCCTCCTCGAGTTCAGCATCACCCGCCACTGACGCGACGCTTTCTTATTACGCTCCGTCTCGCTGCCGTGCTCGTACTCTGCATCGCCATGTTCCGTCCCAGTATTGTCATCGAAAATGAGGAAGAGACCGAACAGGGTGAAATCATCGTATTGGCCGACTCGTCCCGCAGCATGGGAATTAAAGATGGTGCCGGTGGGTTGAGCCGTCGTGAAGTGATGCTGGAGTCCGTACGAATCATTGAAGGACAGATCGCTGATCAGGAAAACTTAAAGCTGCAAACATACAACTTTTCAACAGAACCTGAACCTGTCGCAGATATGACCGCTGACCAGACTGAAGGTTCTCAGACCTCCCTGGGCGCGACCTTACGCTGGATTAAACAGGAATCGACGCAGAAAGATATTCGCTCCATCCTGATTCTTTCCGACGGTGCCCAACGAGCAGTCGCACCATACGACATTGATCCCCTTCCTGAAGCAATGCAACTCGGAGCGAGTCAACTGCGTGTCCACACCATCCCTTTCGGTTCAACTGGCTTCGCCGACAACGTCTCCGACCTTGCCGTTCAGGATGTCCAGATCTCCGATGTCGGGTATGAAAAGAAAGTCGTTCCCGTACGTGTTCGGGTTCGTGCTGTCGGTGCCGCAGGAAAAACGATTCGAGTAAGAATGCTGGTGGAAGACCGCCGCGGAGTGAAGCTGGGCGAAGCCGGAAAAATGGCTCCTGCACTGGCGCAGGAAGGAGCTACCCCGTTCGCCGATATCCCTATCCGCGAAGAGAGTGAAACGGTGACCGCCGAGCTGAGCTGGTTCCCCGAGTTTCCTGGCGAATACAAACTTGCCTTTGAAGCCGAACCTCTCGATGGAGAGATTCAGACCAGTAACAATATCAAACACTCAATGACCACCATCTTGAAAGGGGGCGTGCGCGTCGCCTACATCGATCGAGTACGTCCAGAGAACAGTGCCGTACGAACCGTCGGTTCCGCTCAGAAGATTCAGATCGATACCTTCTGGATAACTATGGGCAAACTGATTAAACGAGCCAACATTTCTCCTAAAGTATTCGCTCCGCAAGAATACGATGTCTTTATTCTGGGCGATGTCCCCGCTGATCTACTTGATCCAGACTCGCTTCAAAAATTGCGGGACCGGGTCGATGAAGGTGCCGGATTGTTGATGATGGGCGGCCTGCAAAGTTTTGGTGGTGGAGGGTACGCCAACACCCCTCTCGAAGAGGTACTCCCGGTGATGATGTCACCCGCTCAGAAACAAATCGAATCGAATCCAAGCACAGAGAATCATCTCGTCGACCAATTAAAAATGGTTCCCACCGACGCAGGTCAGTTCCACTTTCTGATGCAATTAGGCAATGACAATGATTCAGTCTGGCAGAAACTTCCCAAGTTAAACGGAGCAAATAAAATTGTTCCCAAGAACAACTTCGCCGAGATCCTCGCTGTAGACGAACAGAATCATCCGCTATTGATCAGTCAGGATTACGGAGCAGGCCGTGTTCTCGCTTTCGCCGGAGACAGCACCTGGGTTTGGGTTCTACAAGGTCACTTTGAGGAGACTCAACGTTTCTGGCAGCAGCTTGTTCTTTGGCTGGCTCACAAGGAAGCCGACACCGATCAACCCGTCTGGGTAAAAGCCACGCCTCGGATTCTTTCGTCAGGTCAGCGAGCCGCCTTCCAGTTTGGTGCACGAGACGAGACAGGGAAAGCGATCTCAGAGAATGTTCAATTCACCGTCAATGTTAAACAACCTGGTGGAGAGATGGTGGAAGTCACACCACGACAACAGAGCAATCGATTCCTCGCTGACTTTCAGGAGACTGTCCAACCGGGAGACTACTGGGTGCAGGTGCAAGCTCTACGAGACAATCGCCCGCTGGGGTATAGTGCCTGGGGTCGATTCCAAGTGGAAGAGACCGACCTCGAACTCGACAATCCCGCCGCCGATCCAGGAATGTTACAACAAATTGCCTCGGCCACCGGCGGTTCCTTCGTCGAACCAGAGGAACTGCTAGCCTTCATGGAACGCCTGGAACAAATTGAACAGGAGACCGACAATCAGGAAACGATTCGTTTGTGGGACAACTGGTGGTTTCTCCTCCTGTTCGTCCTCCTGATGTCGAGCGAATGGACACTCCGAAAAATGAGAGGCCTTGTTTAACCGTGATAGCATCAGTGACGAGGGTCTGAAACCATCATAACGGTTTTCCGGATCCGGGAATCCAAGCAGACAGGGAAATCGAGGAAACCTGCCCGAAGAATGATTTTTCAGGAAACATTGGCCCGACAGAGGTCGTCTAAATAGAATAGAGGGTGGATATCTCCACCCGCATTACATGGACATTAGACCACACTAGTACACATCCACATTCCATCACACCCCTTGGGGCAATATGGCTACCACGTCGCAACCAGAATCACAGCAATATGTCGACTTCGACGAGTACGTTGAATTCCAATTGCAAAAGATCCGTAAACAGGTCCGCGGGCACGACTTGATGCTCTCGACGCTCACGCTGTTCACATTTTTGATCGGTTACCTGTTTGTCTTTGCGATCTTCGACCAATGGATCATTCCGGGTGGATTCTCTTACTCATTAAGACTCTTATTGCTGTGCTCCTTCGTAGGAGGTGTTTCAGGTTGGCTCTGGTTTCGAATTTGGCGGCCCTACCGCCAGCAAATCAATGACCTCTACGCGGCTCGCGTAATCGAAAAAGCGGTCCCCGATTTAAAAAGTCGTGTCCTGAACTTGATCGACTTACGTCACACCGATCGCAAACCAGCGCCGGGTATCCTCAAAGCGATGGAAAAGCAGGCGGCTCTTAAACTTTCCAATGCTGATCTGGAAGAAGTCATTGATAGTCGTCCAGTGCTGCACGTCTCTTACGCGCTGTTCGCGATCCTGCTCATCTTTTTCCTGTATATGCTGTTCAGTCCAAAAAATGTATTTCCAAGTGTCTGGCGCGCGCTCTTTCCCACCGCCGACGTAGCCGTCGCCACTGAGACCCGAATCGAGTCTGTCGATCCGGGGAGCACGACTGTTTACGAGTATTCTGATCTACTCGTAACCGCCATCATCTCGGGCAAGGTACCGGAAGAACTGACACTCATCTATTCGACAACCGATCAGACCTACGTCGATGAACCAGTCAAACTAAGACGAACCGAAGATGCCTTGCCCACTTTCCAGGGCCGCATTGTGGGGCAGAACGGGGAGGGAATCCGGCAGGAATTCGTCTACTCCATTCAGGCAGGTGATGTCACTTCGGAAGAATATACGGTCGGAGTGATTGCCCCCCCACAGGCTACGCTCGATTCCGTCACGCTGAAACACCCTGACTATACGCAGCTAGCGGATCGAACTCAGCCATCGGGCCATATCGATTCCTGGGAAGGAACCATCGCCCGACTCACGGCACACACGAATACGAAAGTCGCCACCGCGGAAGTCGTCTTTTCCGATAGCGAAAGTTTCGATGCCACGGCGGAACGATTCGCGTTAAAGGTAAGCGACGATGGAGTTAAACTCGACGGTTCCTGGAAGCTCTCCCTGCGTACGGACGGAACTCATCCGCTCTACTACCGCATCTCCTGTAAGACGGTAGAAGGGCAACAGAACAGAAACCCGATGACGTTTCGTTACCGCGTGAGACCAGATGAAGCGCCTGTAGTCCGCCTGTACGATCCATCCGAAGACATCGAAAGCCCTGCAAACGCGACGGTCCCGTTGATGTTCAAAGCCGAGGATCCCGACTTCAAATTGAGCCGAGTCCGCATCTTCGTCGAAAAAGAAGGCGAAGAGATCTACCGTGAAACGATTCTCGATCAGCCCCAGAAAATGATCGAAGGACGATATCTTCTGTCACTTAAGAACCTGGCGCTCAGTCCGGGTGATGTCGTCAGTTACTACATCGAAGCGGAAGACAACAAACAACCAGAGCACAACAAATCAACTACAGGTAGTTTGAAAATCACCGTTGTAGACCGTGTTCCAGAACGTGAAGCGGAAAAACAACTCGACGAACAGAAGAAACAACAGGATCAGCTCCGTGAAGAACTGCAGGAGCAACAGGAACAAGAACAACAGCAGGAGGGCCAACAACAAAACGAAGAAGGGGGCGAGCAGCAACAAGATGGTGACTCGCAGCAGGGTGGGGAGCAGCAACAGGGAGCGGATGGCCAGCAGGACCAACAGCAGCCTGACGCGGAAGGGGCAGAGCCTCAACAAGACAATCAACCGGGCAATGAGGAAGGACAATCCTCAGAGAATTCGGCTGAGAACAATCCTCAACAGGAAAATAGCCCCCCAGAAAACCAACAGCCAGGGGAACAACCCAAAGGGGATAGCACAGATCCTCAGAATGGACCAAATGGAGCTCAGAATCAGCAACAGAAAAACGAGGCCGACCCCAATTCCAAACAAAACCAGGCGGAGCAGGACCCAAACGGGAAGCAAAATCCTGACAAAAATCAACCCGCTCCTGAACAAGGGGATCAGCAGACCAGAAATAATGATCCGAACGACGCCCCCGGCAAAGGTGAACAGAACCAATCCCCTTCCGACTCATCACCAATGGGGTCCGATGAAAAGTCGGAAGGCGCTGAAGATCCGCTGAACCCCGACAGCGAAGAAGATCAGGCGGAATCTCTCAAACGATTGCTGGATCACTTCAACGAAGAGAATCAGAAGCAGGATAAGTCGTCTAAGCAAGACAAGCAGAGTCCGCAGAAAGAACCATCAAAACAATCCGAGACACCCCAGTCCAAACAGGAACAACAGCCCGAAGAAAACGAGGACGGTAAGACTCCCAAAAACGATCCTCAAAAAGAACGTAAAGAAGATTCGTCAGAAGAACAGAAAGCAAACGAGAAAAAACCAGAACCTGGCTCTGAACAACAACAGGATCAACCCGCTTCCAAAACAGAACCAGATAAAGGGGTGCAGAAAAACCAACCCGCAGAACAGCAAACTCCTGCCGAAGATGCCCAGAAACAACAACAGGGCGAACCGGGTGCTAAAAAGCAGGAACAGCCCGGTGCAAAGTCGGACGAGCAGAATCAGCTGGAGTCTGCGGCCAACGACGAAAACGGTCCTGACGAAAAGCAGGATCCGTCAAATAACTCTGCCGCGGAACAGCAAAACTCACCGGACAATCAACAACCCGGCGAGCAACAACCAGGCGATCAGAAACCGAACGAGCAACAGCCGGGTGAGCAAAAGCAGGGTAAAGAGCAACAAGGCGATCTACAGAAAGAACAGCGGAAGAAATCGGATTCCCCATCTTCTACCGAGCAGTCTAAAAATTCCGAGCAATCACCGGACGGCTCCGAACAACAGAATCCGCAAGGACAATCTGAACCCAAAGAGCAGGGACAGAAACCGAACGACCCGAATTCCCCTGATCAAAATGAAGGGGGGAAACCTCAGTCATCTGATTCGAAACCGAGTGGAGATCAACAAAAAGAAAAACCGGACAGCGATCCGGCAGATCAACCCTCTCCAGATCAACCCTCTCCAGATCAACCCTCTTCAGATAAACCACCTTCAGATGAAAAGCCGTCAGGTCAACAACAACCGGGTCAAAAACCGTCTGACGACCAACCGCAAAACGGAGAAGCCGATAATAAAAAGAATGACGCTACTTCTCCGAAGTCGAAATCAACTGACCAGAACGAAATAAAATCCGAAGACCAGAATAATTCGGACAGAGAGGACTCAGCCGAAAAACAGGACCAACAGGGCGAACAGCAGAAAAATCAGGACGGTTCCCAAAAGGGTGAACAACAGCAGAAAGAAGGTCAGAAACCTGACCAACCGCAACAGGGCAATCAACCCGCTCAGGGGGCAGGTGCACAAAAACCTGAGGGGGGTGACCAACCACAACAGGGTAAGGGAGAGAGTCCCTCTTCAGATCAAAGCAAACAACCGCCGCCGGAGCAGAATCAGCCTGGGAATAAAGAATCAACCAGTAATTCTACGAAACCACCAACAACCGGTGGAGGTTCTGGATCAGGGAGCGCTGCCAATGGTTCTGGTGAAGGAGAAACGGCAAGCGATACGGTCCCTTCTGAAGTGAATGCCGAAGATGCAAAAGAGGCGGCGGAACTTGTTCTTAAGAAACTGGACAACCAAATCAAACGGGGCGAAGTCGATCAGGACCTGCTCGAAAAACTAGGATGGACCGAATCTGAACTGCAACGGTTTACGGAGAACCTGAAGAAACAACTCTCCCAACCCGCAGCGGAGACGCCGCGTGAACGCGCGCGTCAAACCCAATTTGAAGAGATGCTGAAATCACTCAATCTCAAAAATGAATCGCGTTCCAGCTCAGGAGATCAAATCCGCAAATACAACCAGACTGGGATTAACATTCAGCGTACTCCCGTCCCCGATCAATACCGGGAACGGTTCGAAGAATTCAACCGCAGCCAGTCGCGGAGCAAAACACCGAAGCCGTAAAATAGGCAGCGGCAAATTAGAAAGTAGCCTCGATACTTAGAAGGAGGGAGCCCGCTGGGCAGGTTTCGGTTTATCTTTCTTCCCCGAATCAGGATTCTCTTCTTTAACAACCTCTTCAGGATCGTCAGAGTCCGTGTCGCTGGTTTTACGGATGCTTAAAGTCTGTAACGTTTTCGTAACACTGTCGGTCAGCTCTCTCGATTCTCGCGAGCTAAGTCCACCGGCGGGTAATACCCACATGATCACTACCGACTTGCCATCTTCGGTTCGGGCATTAAGTTGAATCTCAACACCGCTCGACGCAAAACCGTTTACAGCAACACCGGGTGAGAACCGCATCTCGTTATAGTCGATCGCTCGTGTGTACAAATCCCGCCCGGGGTAAGATTCTGCCAGCCAGGAATTTGCACTTTCAACGCTCATGTCAGCAGCGAGGCGATTGTACACGATATCTCGAAACGGAAGATCATTCCCTTCTTCACCAAAAGAGGTTTGGCCCAACACGTATAAGCGGACTGTGAATTCCTGAGATCCATCTCCCGCCAGACTGACTTCATAGTTTCTTTTCCAAGCCCCCAGCACGCCCGGAAGTTCTCCCTGATAAAAGCCGGGAATATTGATCGGTTGTCGTTCATCCACTCCCTCAGAAATGATATTTCCGTCCTCGTCTTCTTCCTGGGTAGGTGCAGATATCTTCTTGAATCCTTTCGGTGGACGAATCTGAATCCCTTTCAGGGGCTCACGGCTTTTCCATTCGCCATCCAGCAGAGCTTCCGTTTCGTTGATATAGGCATAGTAGCCGGAAGTTTCATTCAACCGGGCATCATAGGTAGCCTGTCCGCACCCCAAGGTGGCAAAACAGAAGGCAAACAGCAGAAGTGAACGGAGCATAGTTATCCCGTGAGGTATTTGACCCGAATGGTTTTTTGTAAGAAGGGAAATCATCACAACCGATATTGCAAAGAGACAGGAAAGATACAGGCAAATCGATTCCGCAGTCGGTCGCTTTTACAGCTGAAGGGATAGGCTTTTCAGAACAAACTGAAAGTTGTCCTGACAAACAGGAACCCAGACCACATATCAACAGCTGGAAGAAATCCAACAGTCGTCTTGATTATAAACGGAGAAAAGCGGCAGGATAAACACCTCACCTCTGTTTTCGTTCTCAGATTCCGAATTCATCTTCGATTTCGCGTATCCAGTTTTCCTGCTTTCCCTGAGGCTTCCGTGTCTTTTTCAGGTGATCCGCCTCCGGAATGTCGCCAAACTCGGCTAGCCACATATCGACTTCCTCTTCTGGTACAGCTCCGGCACTGCCAGTCGATTCAGAGTGCCGCATGACTCCATCCTGATGAATTTCGCGTTTTTCCAACCAAGGGACAAAGTCTTCGCTGTCGATCGCGATCCCTTTCCGTTTGCGAATTGCCTTGTGCAATCGATGATCGCTGGAGATGACCTGAATCTGTCGTGGTGCGGAATGTTCGGCAACGAGTTCTTCGATCAACGTGTCGGCATCTTTATTTGACGCCGCATAGATCACCTTCATTCCCTGAAACATCTCCTGATGATCATTTCGATGTCCGGCTGATTGGGCGTCAAAGACGAGCGTTGCTGTAGCCAACTCGGAAGTGGCAAGATGCGAGGCCAGCCAGGTAATAAAGCGGTTACGGAATCTCTCCAGATCGCCCGGACCATAGCGTTCTCGCGCCATGCCGGCGGCGTGCATCAGGTTGTACCCGTCGATCAGCCGATAGGTTTTTGCCATCGTGATTGTCTCCCGACAGCTATTTCAGTCTGGAGTCTATCCTGAAACAGAGGTTTAGTTGATCTCGAATCGACAAGATTGAGTAAGACCCGCCAGAGGGTTTCAGGACAGCTTACAAAGTGCGTGGTAATCCATTGACGATTATTGTCTTGATTCTACCGCGCAGCTCCCATCCGGCGAAAGGACTGTTTTTACTGAGCGTTTTGAACTTGGTCACATCTACTGTCCATTGCTCGTCCGGATTGAAAATCGTCACATCGGCATCTGCTCCGTCGCGTAACGTTCCTTTTTGTTCCAAGTTCAAAATCCGGGCCGGCCCTGCAGTCAGTTTATCGATCAACTGCAGCCAGGTCAGATGTCCCGGATCGATCAAGGTTTTGATACAGAGAGACAAAGCCGTCTCCAGGCCCACAATTCCAAACGGAGCCTGATCTACCTCGACATGCTTCTTCTCATCAGCATGAGGTTGATGGTCGGCCGTGATGGCTTCAATGGTGCCATCCTGCAGCCCCTCAATCAGTGCCGCTATTTGATCTTTATCCCGCAAAGGAGGTGATACTTTGTAGTTTGTATCGAACTTTTCCATTTCAGCATCGGTTAACGCGAGATGGTGGGGGGTGACATCGGCAGAGATAGCGATGCCAGCCCGCTTCGCATCTCGAATATGTTCCACCGCAGCGCGGGTCGAGATGCACATTTCATGAACTCGCCCCCCCGTAAGTTCCACCAGGGCGATATCGCGAGAGACCATGATTTCTTCTGCGGCATTAGGCATACCACGCAGTCCGAGTTTCATCGAGTGAAAGCCTTCATGCATCACCCCCGATTCCACCATCTCCGGAACCTGTGGGTGATGAAAAATCGGTCGATTGAACATCCGCGTGTATTCCAGCGCGCGTCGCATGATCTCACTGTTCGCAACTGATTTTTTACCATCTGTGAACGCGAGCACGCCGCCATCGACAAGTTGGCCAATTTCGGCCAACTCTTCGGAGTCGTTGTTCTTGGTAATCGCTCCCAGAGGAGAAACATGGCAGTACCCTGCCCGCTCCGCTTGGAGATGAATAAACTCCGCCGCAGCCCGATTATCCACAACCGGTTGAGTATCGGGCAAAGTGCAAATCGTGGTGAACCCCCCGTGTATCGCGGCGTTCGAAACTGAGGCAACCGTTTCGTCCTCTTCATCGCCCGGTTCACGCACAGCGACATGCGTATCAATAAACCCCGGCGTGACAATGCAGCCCGCCGCTTCAATCACTTCATCCGCCGCCACGTCTTCATCGAGAATCCGGGTAATTTTTCCATTCTCAATGAACAGGTTCGCCGTTCGATCCAGCTTTTGTGAAGGATCAATCAGTCTCCCCTGACGAATCAGAATGCTGTTCATGAAGACAACCGTTGGTCTAAAAGGAAAGATAATGCGCGGGGTATTCCGCTTTCGATTTAAATTAAGTCTATTCGACGAATGTCTGCGAACCGGTGAACCGGTTTCAATTCAATTCTGCCGTTAATTATTCTGAGAGTATTCGTGTAACAGATGCAGGCAGGCCATCCGTATCAATAAGCCATTGGAGACTTGGTCGATAATGACCGACTGATCCCCGTCAGCCACCGCGGGAGTCAGCTCAACTCCACGGTTGATCGGCCCCGGCGCGAGAATCAATGCGTCCTTTTTGGCCCGCGCGAGTCGTTCGCTATTCATTCCAAACAGATGTGCGTATTCCCGAATCGAAGGGAAAAACGCCCCCCGTTGACGCTCAAACTGAATCCGAAGGAGATTGATGCAGTCTGTTTCCGGAAGAACCTCATCGAGGTTATGAGAAACTTCGACACCCAGTTCCGTGATCCGTTGGGGAATCAAGGTCGCTGGACCGCAGACAATCACACGGGCACCCAATTTGGTCAGCCCCCAGATATTCGACCGGGCAACGCGGCTGTGGAGAATGTCTCCCACCAATGTCACTGTCAACCCGGCAAGAGAACCACGATGTTGGCGAATCGTAAAAATGTCGAGTAAAGCCTGTGTCGGATGCTCTCGAGTTCCATCACCTGCGTTGAGCACCGGAACTTTCAAATGACGGGCAAGAAGCTGAGGAGCTCCCGGAGTTCGATGGCGAACGACCACTTGGGAAACGCCCATCGCTTCGATATTGCGAGCCGTATCGATGAACGTCTCTCCTTTAGAGAGACTGCTGCTGGCGGCAGTGAAATCGACGGTATCTGCGCTCAGGCGTTTGGCGGCCAGACTAAAACTGGTTCTGGTGCGGGTCGAGGGTTCAAAAAACAGATTGGCGATTGCCGTTCCATTCAGAAAGTCGAGCTTGGGTTTTCCCGAATCGGCCAGAGCTTTGAACTCAGCAGCGCGGTCAAGAATAATGGTGATTTCTTCAGCAGTGAGTTCTTCCAGTCCCAGAAGATGCTTTTTCGACCAGCCTTGTGTCATCTATTTATCCAACGAAGGAAAAGTTCTGGGAATAGACCACCGTAAGCCTCTATTAATAAGGCCGGTGGTCCCGCGAGCCGCACGGGCTTATCGACCCGGCGAGCATCACTCCGTTGGTCGCTGATCCTACCAAGGCCTCCCGCTTGCATCAATGATGAGCCCGACAGAGAATCGCCTGCGAATCTAATTTAGTCTGAAGGAGACTATAAACGGTCCCGAAACCCTCTATTGGGCCTCATTGAATCTAATCGTGTCGTCCAGAGATCAACCACAACCTGGTTTCAGGGCGGGCTCTCTTGGGACTTTATATTAGTTGATCTTCAGTCGAGAGTGGGAATCGCTTCCGCATTCATTCCAGGAAGTTCTTCTGTCAAACGGGGTACACCCTGAAAAGATTCGTCCAGAACAACCGAATTTGTTGCTCCACCATCCGTTTGACCAGTAAACTGCAGCGGAATCGCCATCACGCCATCCCACTGGTCAGGTCCCGCTTCGTAAATTCGGTCCTCGTTTTCAGCTGAGGGGCTTTTCCAAAGTGCGAATGAAAAATCCTCGTTCAGGAATGATTCATAGCCACTTACATAGAGTTCCGCACCATCGTTTCCAGATGGGGCAACACCTGCCAGGCCGAACAGGGCAGGAGCGGGACCACTCAGTTCAATCAAAGTCTGGTCCAGTTCCAGGCCAACAGGTTGCCGAGAATCAACCGTCTCGGCTCGATGTAGCATGACGAGAGAATACATTCCCCGGAACGTCGATTTTGTCAGTTTGAGATGGAGTTCCTCTGTCTGCGACGTATAAACAAGCGGCCCCATCCCCCGCTTGAAACAATTGACCAGTTGCATTTCTCCCAACGGGCTCAGCAATTTAAAGGCAGACCGGCGGGAAGAAAACGCACAATTTTCCGCACTGATTTTCGCCACTGAATAACTGTCCGGTGTTCCAGAACGCCAGGCAATTGCCGAAACGGGAGGTAACGATTCTGGAATCCCTTCCGAAAAGGAGCAATCGCTCATCATCAGTTCGTCAGCTTGAACACGCACCAGTTCATTCAAAGGAGCTGAGTTCGTCTGTGAAGATTGTTTGCGTCGAAAATGGACATTCACTAAGGTCAGCTTCACTGCGGAAAAAAAGGCGGGGTTGTCTTCCACCACAATCACAGGTCGCGACTTACTCGCGCCGACGATCGTTAAGGAGCCTACACCACGCATGTCCGGTGCCCGGAACGGTCCGTTCGAGGTGAGATACAATCGACCATTCTCATCAGCAGGAGGCAACTCCAGTAGCTGGGATTGTTGATTTTCAAACTCGGACAAACGCTCTTTCGCAGGAAACCCACTTGCGCTCGCCTGCTTGACTTCAGATTCCAGAGGAATCGTTAACGGAGTCGCTTCGATCTCAGGAAGCAATCGTGGTTCTTTCAGACCGGCAGGACCCGTATTGCTGTTATCTGCCGTCGAGGTACGGCTTTCACTCGCAGGAGAGGTAGGTTCGATTTCCAACCCATCGAGTCTTTGCGCCAGCTCCTGCCAGACTTTCGGCATCGTGCCGTTTTCAGTCAGCACCACTGACGCCGCACCGCACACCGCAATCAACAATACAGCGGACACCCAGAACAGCCGTGAAGACTTTTGCTTCCAAGGTTCACCGGTCGGCACAAATGACCGAAACTGTTTGAGAAAGCAACGCACCGCACGACGACTCTGCTGTCGCACTGGCCCCAGAAGTTGCTGCAACTGAATGAACGAATGAGGACGCTCTTCAATGGTGGAACGAGTCATGTGTTGAATGATCTCTGCCAGTGGTGCCGGAGTATCGGGTGCCCACAGGCGAACATCGGGTATCGACTTCGTCTGGTGAGCGGCCAGTTTAGCGAGCGGATCCCCCGTCGGATGGGGAGGCCGCCCCCCCAAGAGCTGCCAGAGCAGACAGCCCAAAGCATAAATATCACTTTGAATGGAACAGGCATTTCCCGTCCCGATTAGTTCCGGAGCAATTCCATCGTACTGGTCGGGGGCAATTTGATCTCGCAAAACAAGTTCGGGAGAGATAGCCGGGGCGATACCGACATTGATCAACACCACCTCGCCCTGCTCGTTCAAACGGACATTGGATAGTCGCAAGTCTCCATGTTGCATCTGATGCTTTTCGAGCAACGCCAGGGAATCGACCAACTGACGGGCAATTTCGAGAACAACCGCCGCCGGAAATCTTCCTCGACGAGTCAGTAATTCTCCCAGATGATGCCCGGGAACATAGGAACTCAGAACAACCAACTGATCTTCACTCGGACTGAAAACCTGCCGTGGAAGTGCAAGTCCACGGTGCTGGATCGGCGCGAAATCAGAAACGGTCGTTTCGACTCGGCCTTGTATCTGCGGTAGGAATTCCTGAGGCAGTGTTATTGTTTTGAAAGCGTGCTCTTTGAACGATTTTTCGTCTGTGTTGATTGCTTTAAAAGTTCGGGTTCGTGTTCCGTAGCTCAATTCGTCGAGCAGCAACCAGGAGCCGACTTTCAGACTCGGTCCGTTCGTCTTTTCGAGAGAGCGTCCCTGAAAAGGCGTTAGCGTGCCTGTTTGAACCAGGGCATCCAGCCAGATCGAATCGAAAGCAGGCAGGTCTCGCGCGAGTCGTTTCACACGGCTCCGCGCGCGGCGAATATCTGCAGCCGTACACAGCTGCAGATCCGTCAGCGTCTGCATCAGTTTCTGAGACGGAGGGTCGATCACAGGGAACCGGAATCCTTTCCGAGTTCGTCGGGGCGGGGGAGAAGGTCGTCAGGGTCGGGAAATCGCCAGCAGGAGAGATTCAGTTCACTGAGATCATGCTTAAAGCTCGACCACAGAGAGCAATCATCGGGAGGCCGCGAAATTGTACAAACTTCTTGAGCTGGCGCTAATCTTTTTTTAGGCGTATGCCCGGAGGATCCGGTGCAGAATCAAGGGATTCCGGCGTTTACAGCGGGAATCCAAACCTTATCGTTTCCTGCACCCCCTCTTTTAACTATATTAGCAGTCAGCCCCTTCAAGCAAATACTGCTGTGAAGAGGACATTTCATCAACCGCTCGACTCCATCGCTGGAAAGTTTTTTCCTGTGCGAATTCTGATTGTCATCCGCGAATCCTCTCCGCTGAACCAGTGGTTCACTGCGTCGATTGAACGGGTGCTTGCGGAAGAAAGTCAGGGCAGCCCCCAGTCGGGGCAGATAATTCAACAAGCGTTTTTGCCGGAGGCAGCCGAACTTACCGAAATCGATCTCGTCCTGGTCGCGCTGGACTTTCCGGATCAATTCACGGGGGTAGAAATTGAACAAGCCCTCTCTTCTAACCCGCTAACTCGCTGGCTATGCGTCACCGGTCCCTGGTCCGAAGGGGATGGCCGCAATCGGACTTTCTGGCCGTTCGCTGTTCGAGTTCCCTGGCATCGATTTCCAGAACGATTCCGTCAGGAAATCGCTATCAAGGAAGATCGACTCACCGCCCTTCCCTTAACCGCTTCACGTAACGAATGTTTTCTCTTTGAACAGCAAACGCTCGAATCGGTTGAGACAACGCTACCCGGCAATCGCCTCTCCATTGGCCTGTTAATCGACGACCCAGCCCTGCAATTGTATTACCAGCAGTGGCTTTCCGGGTTGGGTTACAATGTTGACCGTTATTCGCTTCGAAAAGTTGAGCTCAAGACCGGTGGTCCTGAATCGTCAATCGTGGCCTCCCACTCCATCTGGATTATGGACCTCGATCCGTGGACGACTGAAAGACTACGCAAGATACCAAACATAAGGTTACAGATCGGATCCGAGTCGAGTCTTATTGGCCTCACCAACGAGATTAACCTCGAACAGTTCACCAGCATGAATCAACATGGAATCGATTCCGTGTTCCCCAAACTCATGGGTGAAACGGAGATCTTAAGAACGATCAGATCCGTTCATCCCGTGAATCATTAATTGGTCCCGGGCTGGAGAGACTGGATTTCAATCGCTTTGAAGTTCAAGTCGGTCGTCGGGTCATGCCCTTGAATGCTGATATGCCCTGCCTCAGTACGTAGCCCTTTACGAGGATTAGGATCCTCAGGGCGAGTGTCCATCCAGTCGGTCACTTGCAGACCATTCACCCAGACAGCCAGGTGAGGACCGGAAGCGTTGAGCGTCATCTTAAACCATTCATGATCGTTCGCATTGATCCAGCGAGCGAAGTTTCGGCGGAAGATCGCCCCTGTCCCATGGTCGGCAGGTTGTGTTCGGTCTTCTTCTTTGAATCCGTTTTGAATCTGCATTTCATATCCGTTGGAAGGCGCTTCCGCCGTTCCTTTCTCTGCACGAAAGAAGATGCCACTGTTTAACGCTTCGCCATTGGTTTTCACGTCGAGTTGCAGCAGAAAATCTCCCCAGGTCTGCTCCGTTTCGAGGAACCCCCGGCCGGAATCATCGCCCCCTTTAACAGCAATGGTTCCCTCTTCAATTTCAAAACTACTATCCGAACCTGGGACGACCTGCCAACCATCCAAAGATTCCCCACTAAAGAGAGGCGTCATATCCAGCGGTTTGAGAATGATCTTCCGGAACTGAATCAGGCTTTTATTTTTCTGCAGGCCGATTCGTCCTGTCATTAGTGGATTTTCTGAATCGTCGGTGTAATCGAGTACCTTCGTTCCGTCGAGTTCGGCCTCGAGATGATTCCCTTTTGCAATGACGTGGAAAGTCTGCCATTCCCCTTCGTTGCTCACCAGTTCCAGCGGTTCAATTCGGCCGACCAAACCACCCGTTTTGAAACTGTCGTGAGAATCACAAATATTCAGTTCGTAACATTCGTCCGTGGGGTTAGGAGGATCTGCACTCGTTCGCAGAAATACTCCACTATTGCCTCCTTCAGCTGCTTTGAATTCACAAATAAGCTCATAGTCCGTAAAGAGCGATGTGGTGGAGAGGACGCTGATGCCTTTCGCATCCGAATCGGGTTGGATAAGGCCATCGCGAACGACCCATTCCAAGTCGTTATTACTTTCCCAACCAAACAACGTTTTTCCATCGAATAACGCGATCCACCCCTCTTCGATCTGCTCCTGAGTTAAAACCTGAGGAGGATCTTTGATCTCGAATTCCGCAGCAACAGCCAGTTCATTTCTTTTGGGTTTCTCTGCGACTGGTTCCGACTCTGGTTTCGTTTCGGGTTCTGGCTTTGGTTCTGGCACAGTTGGAGCGTTTTCTTCCGGTTCCGTTGTGGGTTGAGGGACGGGATCGGCTTCCCCGTCTGTTTCAACCGACTCTTTCTCTACTGTCTCTTTCAACGCGGGAGGTTCGGGACAACCTGCCAGAATTGAGACAGAAGAAATCAGGAACAGCACACAGAACAACCGGCGATACAGAACGGTAGCAGGAATCATGAGTAGGTCAGTCCGTTGAATAGGCAATAAAAGAACTGGTAATCAGCATATACCACGAAATACAGTGTGTATCACTGTGTCATCAGCAGAAGCGTTACCACCTCCCTGATGCAGTTCCTACCTTAAAGAGTGCGCGGAGCGCTTGCAAACGTCCTGGTACATTCGGATCCGCAAGGACACCTATTCCGATTTCTTATCAGAATCCGCGTTCGCTTCTTCCGCAGGGGTTTCTTCAGTGACGGCAGAGATTTCGACGTTATCGGTTTCAGTCGACTCAGCCGTTTCGTCTTCGGTCTGCTCCTCGGCTTCTGGTTCCAGACTGAGGATGGGATCGTCTTTTAATGCTTCCAGAACGAGCGAACCAAATTTCCCTTCGCAACCGGGACATTTTGCTTTGGCGATACTCTTGGCTTTGGCTCCGCCGAATTTCTCGGCCGTACGCCCTTCTTCCGACATCACTAAACCGCACTTCTCGCATTGGTAACCGACAGAGATCAATTCAAAACTGCTATCTGCCTTGTAGTATTCCGGTTGATCCAGCGCAGGAACTGTCTTCGATGTGTAATGGCATTTGAAGACTTCGTAGGTGGCTTCCATAGGAATTCCAGCGTCCGCAGCGAATTCAACTAAACCGCAAACGGAACGCATTCCATTTGCAAACTGACGGAACTGCGACAGACTGAATGATAGGAACTCAAGTTCGCTGCTTTCATCCATCCGAGGCATCTGCACAGCAATACGTGCTTCACCAAACACTGGGATGTCGTGGAACAAGGATGTTTGTCCCGGTGGGCAAGGTTGTACAATTCGCAGCTCGCTGAAATTTTCCGTTGAGAAAAAGCGATGCTTATGACAGGGGAGCTTTTCGATCGAAATTCCCTGTCTTAAATGTTCGTAAATTTCCTCACGAATCGCGGGGTTCTTTTTCGCACCGCTTCCAAACAGAGAGCCAGACTTGGTCAATTCGCAGATCAAAACGCCTTCTTTGGAGAAAGCGATTTCAGCGGGAACGAACTCTTTGGTCAAACTACCCGGGCGGAGCTTCAATCGAGAAGGATCAACCTGATGCTGACAGACGTCTTGCATCCAACCGCTGTAATCACCGGTAACGATGGTTTGTTCGTCGGTGCTACCTTCATCCAGTTTACCTTCGTTGTCTACTTCTTCCGTTGGTTTCGGTTTAGGCTCTTCCTTGGGAACATGGAACGTCGCTTTGCAAACAGGGCAACGGCCAGTGAGTCCGCGATGTTTCTCGCGTACTTTAATTCGATGGCCTTTGGGACAATAGACGATGAACATACCGGGAGCCAGCTTGTTCCTTTTCTTGCCCGACTCTCGCTCTTCTTCCAAAGCAATATTCAACAGCACATCGGCGCCGGTAGCTTCGGAATGGGATACTTCATTTTCATCACGCTTGAATGCATCCCCTCTATTGCTGACGGGCGTTTCAGTGGGAGCGGATTCATCGGTCGACTTGGCCGCATCGTCAGAAGTGGCTTCTGCTAGTGGATAAACCGTCTCTTCTGATGCATCAACTGATTCTGGCTGCGACTCTATGTCCTCGGCGATGGGAGCATCTTCGGATTCGGTTTGTTCATGCTTCTGATCTTGTTCGGGAGTAAAACGCTGGACGGAATTAGCCGAGATAGAAGTGGCCGAATCGGCTGCAGCAGGAGCGTTCTTTAGGCTGAAGCTGCCACTGGAAGAGACGCCGGTCGATAATTCAAAACCTTCTTCGTCATCTTCTTCGAACTCAAATGCTTCCTGATCTGCCTGGGCTTCCTGCAGACTCTCCGGGCTGTAAATGACTTGCTGGGGGCGAGATTTCATCTCGCGATAAGCGGCGGCAATATCTTCGCGCATAAAACCACTACAGTTCCAGCAGCGAACGAGACCCGAACGAACCATCTCTCCGCAACCTGGGCACTCGACCTCTTGGTCTTGGTCTTCGACGGATACACCTTCCAGAGTGTTCTGCCCAACCTCATTCGCATTGCCTTCATTCTGCATTACATGTTTACAGGTAGGGCAAACGGGAGTATCAGGGAGAAGCATCGACTTACAGGAAGGACATTGATTGAATGTCACCGGCATCTTCGGGTCCGTTTATCAAAGCAGGGTTGAGATGAATCTGTCTGATCAGGCTGCCTCTCAGAAAAGTTAAGGCAGGAGACAGTGAGAGCGACTGAAATCGTATCTGCAGTTTTACCTGCTGTTCGCCTCCTGCGGCCCGTGATTTCATTATACCCGTGACGGGTAACCTTGTGTCACTTTCTCCTGTGAACTGAGAGATCAGAGATTGGAGTTGAGTTGAGGGAATTGCGGAAACAAAGCTGAAAACCATTATTTCAGTCCGACCACTTCAAAAAAAGTAAGGATCGATAAATTCTTATAGTTCCCCACGTTAATCTATCACAACTGGCTGGGGCAGGTGGGGCACAAATTTCGTTTTCCTGTTGATTCAGCCCTAAAAAGGAGAACACAGGCAATATAAGACGCATTTCATCCGGAGCAAAACGAGGCTGACAGCAACTGAGAAGCCTTACTGTCGTTGCTAACCCGTATAAATAGAAAAAACCGAAAGAGGCGGGTCCTCTTTCGGCTTTCGGTGGCATGATGTGGTGGGGGAAGTGTTTTTAGATAGGCAGGATGCAGCCCCTCTCCAAGGGCTGACATAATCTCTCTCATTATTTCGAAGTTCGATTCAGAACCCGCATCAAACTTCGACTCTCTCTGGATAAACCTAATTGCAGAAGGCGTGCCAAAGAGTATCCCCGGGAGAAAGTTTCACGTCACCACTAACCAACACACTCAACATAAACTCATAACACAGAGCATGTTAACGCATAATACACGTCCTTAAATTAGATGGAATGTATTTTCGAGTCAGTCCACTCATTGTAAATATTTCAAGCGAGTTGCCTGATAAATTGTAAGAGTGACAATGTAACCAAGGCCGATTCGGAGAGTTCAACCCCGTTTTTACGGCAGCAGTGAAGGAACCTTATCCAATAGACTCGACTTTTTCTGCGAGGGGTCGGAACTCTGCACGCTGATCGCCAGCTGATCCACTGACTTGATCAATGGTCCAAATAACTGGGAGGCAGGTTCGGATGGCGATAGATCGGAGTGCGCCATTTTCAGATAAAGCGGATTCAGTTCCGTCTGCCCCGTTACTGCGTCAACGGGATACCAATGATTACCCAGTCGGACCTCGGTCCAAATGTAGGGCATAAAGCAGCTGAGACCAGGATGCCAGGCAAGGCCCGACGCTGGACGGGCTGGAATCTGATTAAGTCGTAACAACGCCGTCAGTAGCAGGGCATGATCCATCGGCCCTCCTTCGGCAGACCGGATAATATCAGGAACAGGTCGCAAGGTTGTACTGATTTCAAGCTTCCGTTTCAGTATTACATTTACCAGGTCCACCAGTTGGGTGACTGTCTCGATTGGGGCCGTGATCGGATTGATCTTGCGATCAGCCATCTGAGAAACGATTGGATTGCTTAATTGCAATAAGGGACTGTCGGCGAGAAACACTGGAGACACAGGGGCCTGGATAGGATTCTCCGGAAGCCCTGCCCGCTGGACGGTCAATCGAATCGAATTCTCTTCCGGACTCGTTTTTTCTCCCGGCTCGTAACGAATCGTCTCTACGTTGAACTTAGCGTTAGTAAGGCCTCCACCCGGTTCGAGTCCCTCCGGGCTGTATTTCGCAGCGGGATTGATCTGCGCCTGTGGTAGTCCCGGTTGAATCAATGGAAGTTGCCCCCTCACCGAATTCGCATTGACCTGCAGCACTTCAGATTTTACGGGTTCGCCGTTATAGCGATGTCTGATTTGAAAATCGGAGTCGACAAAGAAGTCGGACACATCTTGATGTTGCATCCCGATATTGAAGGTAATCTCCTTCAATCTATCGCTCTTTTGGATAGGTTTCACCGGGATGAGGCTCAGAATCAGCTTATCCAGATCCGGACCGGCCAATAGCTCTCCCGCCTGCTCGGGTGTGACGGAGTACTCTTTCCATTCGATATCGTCGCGCCAGACATCTTTACGGCGAATCGTCCCTGTCTGATCGAAGAAAACGTAGCTGCGCAGGCGGATCGTCGGCAGATTTGAACGAAAACTCGCTTTGGCCAACATCACTGGTGGAGAATATTCCGTCTGCATTTTGAGGGGGTTCATTAACGTGGCCTGCCGGAAATCAATATTGAGCGCTTCAGGATCGTAGAACTTCCACTTCAGTCGATCTTTGGGTTGAAAGGATTGTCCCGCCGCGACTCGAAGCGACAGAGTCTCCAGAAAGAGTGGAGACTGTAATATTGTCTGATTAACCAGGTTTGTGTCGAAATGACGCCCATTGTTCAACGCCGAGATTTTGAGACGTCCATTGTCGACAGCCACTGTTTGCGTCCGATGCTCGCCCGTACTACTGGAAAAACGATAGTCGAAGGAGACGAAATCACCATTCTTCTGTTCAATTGTCGAGTACTCGACAATCTCCCACACTGTTTTCCCAAATTGTTTGTATTTCAAGAACTCTTTTCGGACTGCCCGCCAGCACTTCTGTTGTTTATGCCGGCAGGGATAGACAGAGGTAAACACGTATCCAGCCGGAACTTTGTCGATAAATCGTACCCGCCACTCTTCCTTAAGCTCCGCCGCCTGACCTGAAACCGGGTGAAGACAGACAAATAGAGTCACAAGTACCAACAGAACCAATACGCGCTGCCTGTGGCGGCGCGGAGATCGCGTTGCTGCAGGTTTTTCACCTAACTGATTCCGACAGACTGACATATTCAATCACTTTTGAATTGCATCAAGGGTCAAATTGGAAATTGGGTTCCACTATAGGGATCGAATCGATGCGGCGGAGTGTAGCGATTCTGAGGGAATCTGTCTTGAGGAACTTCAAACCGGCAATCGCACCGAAGGCTTTGTAATCCTTACAACCCGAATCTCATTGCTTCGCTGATTGTCACAACCGCGAAAATCATGCAGAGCGGACCTCTTCACTAACAGGCAATCCTTACTCTGTTCGCGACTTCCCCATAGGTGGACAGGTCGAATTCCAAAAACAACCCAAGTTGGCAGACGATTTCGACTTCCCTGTTTTTTGCATGCTACATTTGCTTGGACGCGGTCTGTGAGACCGTGAGTATGTCGTTGAGGACATGCCGTTTTGATTGGGCCAATCATTAAATGAACTTTTGACCGTCCACCGGTACGACAGCTGAAAGAACTTCTTTCAACGCCGGCAAACGAGGTTGCAATAACCCTCGTGGACAGGCTCAATCCAAATCAAATCTGTTCTTCCAATGAGGACAGGTTGCAAGAGGAAACAAACAATGGGGTTTTTGAAACGATTTCTGAAAGAGACGAACCGCGAAGGCCACATTCCCCAGGGCCATAGCAGTTTCGGCGAAGTTTCGGAAGAACAATTGGAAACACATCTAGGTATTGCACGTTACGGATCCTACGTGCTGACAGATGCTGTTCGTCCTTCCTACGACTTGCAAGTAGTACCTAGCGCTGGTTTTCGCCACGATACTTACGAAGACCGCGAAAGTGGTATCCGTATCCCTGTTTGTATGGCTGCAGCCTCCCGAGAAGATATCATTGATCTCTTCCTGGACCTGCTGGATCCTCTGGGCGACGAAGTCGACCTGGTTCTGGAGACAAGCCACGACAACAACCACGGACGTCACCAGGACTTGTACCGGGAGCATATCGATATGCCCGTGCTCAAAAGCACGCTACTCGATTATGAAGACCTCCTGCTGAACGATGGGTGCACTGGCCTGGCCGTGCTGAACCCAAAAATTCCTATGGAAGTTCAGTTCGATGAGCATAAACTGCTGATCATGTACGGTCATGAGCTGGGTCCCTTTGAAGAGATCCTGCGCAGCTACAATCTGCCTTGCAGCGAAGAATTGAAATTCATCACCGAAGCGGAACACGTCCACTCCTCGACCGATGAGTTCTCGGAGCAGTTCCAGCAGATGTGCTATCGACTCGGCATCGACGACTAATCTCGTCGCCGAGTCTGCTAATCCGGCTTGCCGAATTAGTCCCAATCTGAGAAAATCGATTTCGACTGAAAACCGTTCTACTGAATGGTCTTCGGTCGATCTTTTTTGCGCTCTGCGGAAACAGCTCCCAGAACGATCCCCTTCCCCTCAGGTCACCCCCGCTTGTGACACTTCGTAAACAGGGATGTTTTCATGAAACGGTTTACCTCTTTCGTTGCCGGTATTATCTTCGGTGGGGCCGCAATGTATTTCGCCTTCACCTTGATCGTCGTGCAGAGCGATTCCGGAACGTTTGTAATTCAAAAATCCGCTCCTTCGTTGTCGGATATCGCCTATGTCGACGTCAGCAGTTGGGGTGCCGGAGAATGGGCTCAACACCTTGAGCTTCAACGCGACCTCATTGCGACTGGCCACGGCGACGTGATTATAGACTCGGCGCCTGTCGAAATGATTGAAGACGTTTTCAAAGCTGTACGAGAAGGTATGAAAAACTAATCTTCGATTTGGCCCTCAGCTCAATAGACAACATAGACAACGAACTCCCCGACTAGGATCTCAGGAGCGTGATGGTGGTTGAGTCTTCTCCGACAATGGTTACGCGCAGTGCGGGTTCCTGCGAGTGGACATTGGTCGCCGAAGATGCTCCGGTCTTGTTTCCTGACGAAAACCTGGCTCCCAAGTTGTTGTTAGAGCGATTTTCTCACGACGAACTGAAGTCGGGCTCCCACCGGGTCGTGTTTAAACTGCAGACAGGGAATGGTTGCTATTACTTCAAACACTACAAAATCTCCGACTGGAAATCCCGTCTCCAGAACTGGGTCCGTTCCTCTCGCGCCCGAATCGAGTGGGACCATACCTGGAAATTGATCGAACTCGGATTTGATACCTGCCTGCCAGTGGCGATCGGTGAGAAACGAAAAGGGCCTGTAGTTCGCGACAGTTATCTGATTACGAGAGAAATTCCGGACTCCGTTCAGCTCGACCAATTCGTGGAAAAGGTTCTTCCCGCTCTCCCTGAGCGAACCCGGCGGCAGCTTCGGTTCGAGCTGGCTCGTCAATTGGGAATCGTGACGGCGCAGCTGCATCTAAAAGGGGTCCAACATCGCGACTATCACGCGGGCAATGTCCTTGTCAGCTGGGACGAAACCTCGTTGAAACTTAAGCTCTGGTTGATCGATCTACACCAGGTCAGCTTCGGAAGTAAATTGAAGACCAAACAATGTTTGCGAAACCTGGCCCTGCTGAACAGCTATTTCTCCAATCGAGGAAACGCTTCCGATCGTCGTCGTTTTTTTCGATCGTACTGGCAAACATTCCAGACAAAGAAGAATGGCCGACCAAGAGGTTTTCAGGAATACAAATCAACCCTGCTGACCATCGAAGAATTCTGCGATCAGAAGATGTGGAAAGAGTTCGCCCGGGCCGACCAGAAGTGGGAACGAGGCAATCGGCGACTAGTCATTCTCGAAGGTGAATCCGAACAGAATGCCTGCCGGGGTGTCAGTGAGTTGGACCGAGATTTTCTGAAAGCGGTTTCGCAAAACCCACAAAACACCTTCGGACTCCCTCTGCTCAACAAGTCCGTCTCCGTAACAAAGCGGGTTACCTTGAAAGGAGAACAGGGCATACTCTCTGGGTACCTCACCGTCTGCGACAAACACTCGAAACCGAAGTTTTCAGCACGAACCGCCTGGGACATTGGACACGCTTTTATTCGACGGCGGTTATCAACACCTCGGCCCCTGCTTTTTGTGGAAGCAAAAGAGCAGCAGTGGCTGGTAACAGAGGCGATTCCGAATTCGATGCCTCTTACAGACTACGCCCAATCCTCACAGGCTCATCACCTGAACTTCCAATCTCGCCGTTTACTAACCAGGCAACTCGCTGCCCAGTTGGCCTGGCGAGATCGGTGTGGATTCCAGGACAATCACCCCACTCTGTTTAATATCCTCATCCAACCAGATTCCGACACGTTCTTTTTTCTGGGCCTCGGTTATCTGGAACAGCTTAATACACCTGTCAGCGAGAAGAAAATTATCCGAACCCTGGCGGCCTGGACTTCCGGTTCATTGCCTTTATCCGGCATCACGCGGACCGACCGATTACGGTTTTTGAAGCGGTATTTACTGGAAAAAGAGGGCGATTGGAAACGGTATTGGAACAGAATCGATTCGAAAGTACACTCTGTTCACTCGAATTGAGGTTTCATTGTGGTCTATCCCCAATTGAACCTGCGAGATCAATCCAGTCACCTCCTCTGGACAATCGAATTCACCCGGACAAGGATGTCCCTGTTGAACCCTTTCCGATCCCCGCGATGCGTGCCCAACTTCCTCTACGCTTTTATGCGGTCTGGGGCGAAGGTACTTGCATGCCTGCTGATTTGCAGTCTCTTGACGGGGTGCCTATGGTCGGCGAAGAATCAAACAGCCGGTCTTCCCGCACAGTACCGGGTTAAAACGGGGCAACTTCTACTGCTGAGCGACTTCAAACTGAAAGAATCGCATCCCCTCGTTGACGAATTGCAGATGCTGCGAGCCGAAGTGAACGAAACGCTCGAACTGCCTTACCAGAAAACGCCCATCACCGTTTATTTGTTCGAAGACGAAGCTACCTACCAGAAATACTTGGCCAAGCACCATCCTGAACTTCCCCATCGTCGCGCCTACTTTGTGCAACAGGGAACGGAATTCGCCGTCTATACTTTCTGGGGCGAGCAAATTCAAGAAGACCTGATGCACGAGTACACGCATGGGTTACTGCACTCGAATTTGCACGGACTTCCGCTGTGGCTGGATGAAGGACTGGCGGAGTATTTCGAAGTTGATCGAAAAACAGAAGGTCGGCTGCACCCCCAATATACTCACCAACTCAACCGGCAGATTGCCGAAGGTTGGCAGCCGGATATCAAGCGGCTGGAACAAATCACCGAGTTTTCTGATTTGAAACTGGCCGACTACCGGGAATCCTGGGGCTGGGTCCACTTCATGCTGCATGATTCTCCCGAATCCAAACAGGTTCTGCTCGACTACCTGCATGGTTTCCAAACCGAGAACCAGAAATGGTCACCATCGCTTCCGCTCAGTGACTCCCTCGCCAAAATGAATCCGGCTTATAAAGAACGACTACAGAAATACCTCGCCGTCCTGCCCGACGAATATGGTGAAGAACAACACGCTGCTCGCTAACAGACAAAGCTGCAAACAAACGCGTGATTTGCTTCACTCCTTGCCACTCCAATCCGGGTTCTCACTGGGGTATTGCGCATCGACTTCACTCAGCCAGTCGTTTAATTTTTGTTTGAGATCCGCCGTGACTTTCGGTTGAGTCGCATTAAGGTCTGTCAATTCCGAGGGATCCTGATTGAGATCAAACAGCTGATACTCATTCGTTTCATAAAACCGAATCAGCTTCCAGTCCCCGGAACGAACGGCACTACAGGGCGTACTGATTCCACCGAAGTAATAATGAGGGTAATGGAAGAAAAGATCTCTTGCCGGAAATTCATCGGGCTCGCCTCTTAACAAAGATAGCAGGCTCACTCCTTCTCGACTTTCGGCCTCATGATCATCCAACCGACAAACTTCAGCCAACGTCGGTAGAAAATCGTGAGTGATGACGGGCGTCTCAATTTTTGTTCCGTCCTCAACCCACCCCAGACTCTGCATGATCAACGGAACGCGAATTCCCCCTTCATACAATGAGCCTTTCCCGGAGCGGAGAGGCGCATTGTTCGTGACTTGCGATTGACCGCGATACGGCAGGGTAAACCCACCATTATCCGAAGTAAAAACCACAATCGTGTTCTTATCGTACTGTTGCTCTTTTAAAGTACGGAGCAATCGCCCTACGTTTTCGTCGAGCGATTTGACCATCGCTGAATAGACCGGGTTCGTGTGCGTCATCTCGGGTTTGACACGGCCTTCAAAGTAGGCAATATCCTGTTCTTTCGCCTCGATAGGGGTATGGACTGAGTAGTAGGAGAGGTATAGAAAGAACGGATTGTCTCCAACCGCTTTAATCTGATCGATCGCTTTGTCTGTCAGTCGATCGGTCAAATAATCTCCCGGCTGGGACCATTCCATCCCCGGAACATAGCGAGGTTCCTGAGCGCGACCGAAGCCTCCTTTGAATGGATAGAAGAATGTCGGTGGCGCCCCCCATAATGTGCCACCAATATTGATATCAAACCCATTATTCTCAGGATAATGCGGGGCCTCACCCAGATGCCACTTACCAAAGTGCATCGTGCGGTAGCCAGCCTCTTTAAATAACTCCGCCAGAGTGAGTTCATCGAACGGAAGGTTAGGCTCGGAATATGCGTGTAGTAATTTTGTTTTCGGATTCTCAGGTGGGCTGGCAGCGGATTCATGCCAGATGGTCATGTTCAGACGGGCCGGGCTTTTGCCCGTCATGAGTGCTGCCCGAGTCGGTGTGCAAACGGGCGCAGAAGCATAGGCAGTTGTGAATTGAATCCCCTGACGGGCAAGTCCATCAATGTTCGGCGTCTCATGTAGATCGGCACCGTAACAACCGAGATCATGGGCCCCCAGGTCATCGGCAACGATGAACAAGACATTGGGAGGTTTTCGTTCCGCCGCACCAGTCGAACTGCCTGACAATGCGAAGGTGGGAAAAAGGAGAGATACTAAAACGATCCGTTTTGATATGAACCATTGCATGCGGCACGACATCCTTTTCAACAATTCAGCCTTTTCGGCAATTCAGCGTTGATCGGCTTCTGATTCAGTCTCGGTTTCTTGTTCGATTTCAGCTTCCATTTTCGGATCAATCTTCCCGCTGACGAAGGCTTTTTCTTCTCCACGGATCAAGCGGACAATATTGCTACGATGTCGCCAGATTATCAACAACGGAGCGGCGATGGCAAACAGCGACAGGCTCCAATAGACAGAAGAAAAGGCTTCTTTTCCAATCACGCAGAAGTGAGTAATCCCGAAAGCGAGGACGGCAAAGATGGAGGCAATCGAAACGATTCGTTTCCAGGCAAACACAATTCCAAATGCGACCAGCGCCCCCAATGAGGCATAAGGTGAAAGCACCAGAACCACGCCCAACGCCGTGGCAACTCCTTTGCCTCCTTTGAATCCCAACCAGACGGGGCACATATGGCCCAGAATGGCGGCGACGGCGGCGATGACTTTGAGATGAACAAAGTCGGGGGCATCGGCATCGGTAAATAGCGGAGGCAGTAACAGAACCGGCAGTAAACCTTTTAATGCATCCAATACCAGAACGCAGATTCCCCAGCGGGCTCCCATCGTGCGACCGATGTTTGTCGCCCCGACGTTCCCGCTACCGACAGTGCGGATATCGATTCCACCAATCCATTTCCCAATCAGCCAGGCGAAAGGGATCGAACCGCAGATGTAAGCAAACAGCCCGATCAGAAGCGCATCGAACACGAATAGACTTTCCGGTTATCAAGAACTTGCCGGGTATGAGAACGTGAGCGTGCCGTCTACAGACAAACATCCTTGTGGAAAGGGGCACGTCCTGCATCATAACCATGTCGGGAATGCGAAACCACTCCGCCGGGAAAGCTGGCAGTTGCCACTCCACATCAGAGAATCAAACCCCAAACCCACACCAGAGGATCCTCCTCTGGCTAGACCTACCAGGCGGTCCAGCCACCATCAACGAGCAAGTTCTGGCCGGTGATGTAGCTCCCCGCTTCGGAGGCGAGCAAGATGGCGGCTCCTTTTAACTCGTGGGGATGCCCCATCCGTTTCATCGGGTTTTTGGTTTCGAGTCGTTTGATCATTTCTGCAGGAGCGATGTCAAAATTAGGGAACGGTCCCGGACTGAGGCAATTCACGCGCACCCCATCTTGTGCCCAGTAAGCGGCGAGATGGCGGGTCATATGGATGATGCCCCCTTTGAGTGCGTGATATCCAACCGGACTGGCATTGCAAACACCTTCATACGCATCGGGATACGAAGCGACGACGCCGTACATCGAACCTATAAGAATCAGACTGCCCGTCGTTTTCCGTTCGACGATATGATTCCGGAATTCGCGGCCCAGTACAAAATAGCCGGCTGAGTTTTCCACCTGCGTTACGAATTGCTCGTAGGAAACGTCGTTCCAATCGTGCCCGTCTCCCTGAGTTCCATTGTTAAACAGGACATCCACTTTCCCTGCCAGTTCACAGGCGGATGCAAAAGCCGACTTGATCGACACTTCGTCTTTCTGATCCATGACAACCGCGTAATGCTGTTGATTTCCCTCGACAGGTAACGTAGCGGCGAATTCATCGCCCCGTTCCTGGGAGCGACTGGACACGACGACATTTGCGCCTGCTTCCGCAAGGGCGCGGGCCATGGCCGAACCGAGATACCCGGTTGCACCACTGATGAAAGCGACTTTCTCTTTCAAGGAGAAGAGTTCATGAATTGTCGGTTCCGGGGTCGTCATATTTCTATTCCTGTGAGACCAGTCTGGTCAGATTCACGATTATTGATTCAAAGCAGATGCTTAATATAGCAGCCATCCTTTATTCGGAGACTTCCTCTTTGGCAGGTAACGCAGCGCCCCAATAAATGACGTCGTGGCGATTATAATCAAATACAAAGTGGATGAACTTCTCTTCGGGGTCTACTTCTCCATCGGGATAAGCAAGCATTCCGGGGAAGTCGGTTAATGTTCGTTGATAGCCCCAGGTCTGGAGGTCATCTTTGGAGATCCACAACGCCATTGGATTGCGGACGACGTTCGCCTGCCGTTTGGAATTTTTGCTGGATGTTTTTGAATTCGGATTATGAACCAGGGCGATGCGATCACCAGACAGATTGAACAATCGAAACTTACTTCCCGGATTAGGAATTTTTGTCGCCACTCGCTCAGACCAGGTTCGTCCCCGGTCGGATGATTCATGTCGATCAAGATGCCCTTTACCGTCAGCTCGAACCAGCATGACGAGGCGACCGTCAGTTAGTTCGGCCACATTGTTTTCACCCCAACCCGCCAGAGGTTCAGTCAGTTTTGATTGGGTCCAGGTTTTCCCTTGATCATTACTGATGAGTACTCCATTCCGGCAAAGCATCGGTTTGGTTTGAAAGATGGACTTCGAGGCATCTCCATCGAAAGCATACGTTTGAAATGGCAGGATCCACTCTCCCCAGGAGGCACGATACAGGTTGCGAATGAATGTCTTGCGTGGAAGCGGAGTAAAGGGTTGCAGCTCTCCCCAAGTCTGTCCATTGTCTTCGCTGGCAATCGTATGCACCGTCCAGTTTTCGAATCGGCCATCATGCACACTCACGAAAAGAGTAATCGTGTCTTCATGCACGATCGCTTCGGTTAACAGACAAGCTTTGTCCTTTAACTTGAGAACTTCTTCGTCGCGCAACCAGGTCTCCCCCTGATCGCTGGATCGGCAGAGTCGGATATGATTGTTAACGTCGGGCTCGAACGTTCCCCCAGTGACGAAGAAGACGCCCATTTCGCCATTAGGCAGATATCGCAACACCTGATCCACGCAGCAATGGTTGGGCGGAATCCCCTTGTAGACGAGACTCTTCCGATCAACGGAAGGAAATCCTTCTGCACGTAGCGGGGCAGTTATTGTTCCGCTCAGAACAATAACTGCCATCATCAGCAGGACAATCGAACGGGCTACGTGAGTCCGTAGAATTTTCGTTAAGCACATGGAATCAATTCGCGTTTCATCGAAGTTCATATTAGAGGTTTGCAGTTCGCACTCCGCAGTTTGTAGTCCGCAGTCTGTAGTCCATTGAACTGGCTCAGCTCAGTTTTTGCCAGTTGGTTGAGTCGAGTGCATTCAGAATGGCCAAATTCGCTTTCAGTGTTTGGTACCCGTCTTCCAGAGAACAAAGAGGTTCCGCTTTGCCTTCGCACAGATCAACAAACGCCTCTGCCTGAGCGACGAATCCATCGTCCCGTTCCATCGGTGGGAACTCTACGTGGGTCCAATGCCCCGCCGGATCGACCTGCCACGACCAACGGAACTCAGTCGGTTCGTACCTTAGGGTTCCCTCTGTACAGGCGACGGTGAGGACCATGTCGTTGGGGGCCTGATACTGATTTAACGTGTAACTGGCCATGACATTATTATGCCGCGCGATGACATGCACCGTGTCTTCGACTTCAACACCTTCGAGAACCTTATGGTCTGCGTCCGCGACTAACTTCGTGATGGGTCCAATCAACCATTCACAATAGTTGAGCCCATGCGTGAGCGCATCCTGAATCGCGCCTCCTCCTGTCGCTCGGTTGTTGTAATAAATTTCTTTATACGCAGGGCGGTAGAAGGGAAAATGCTGGCCACTGGTAAAGACGAGTTGCACCGGCTTGCCAAATCGTTCCGATTGAATTGTTTTACGAAAATCCTGAAGGATCGGATTGGCGCGGGTGACATAGGCAACTGCGACGGGAAGGTTCTTTTCTTTGACCGTGGTAATTAGTTTGTCGATACCGTCGAAGTTGGTACTGAGCGGTTTCTCAATCAGCACGGGAATACCACGATCGGCGCAGGCTTGTGCCATGGGAATGTGCAGATGGGCGGGAGTGCAGATCACAACCATGTCGGGCTTAGAGTCGAGCGCCTTGTCGAAATCGGTGAAGCAGTCGCCGAGTTTATATTTTTCTTTCAAACTCGCCACTAATGATTCATTCACATCACAGATACTGGCGGTCACCCGGCTAGTATCAAGAAAGCAGCGGAGGTGACGTTCCCCAATGGAACCGCCACCAACTATAAGAGCCTGTTTCATGGAATTGTCTTCAATATCAGATGATTGTCAGATTGGATTTAGACGCAATAACCGGATACAGTATCAAAACTTCGGACATCGACCGGTCCTATTTTCGGTTGCTTACAATCGATGTACTCCTGACGAATTATGATCTTTTCTCTCTCAGTATTCAATTTCAAATAACGAGACAGCCGATCATTATTCAAGACTAATTACTTAGAAAGCTCTCATCGTGCGTGCGGCAATCGGAATTGTAGTGACCTACTTTTTGACGATGATCGTTTACGGGTTGATTTACGGCCTGAATTTCCTGTGGCCACTTTCTGTCATCGGTTTAAGCATTGTCACCTATGGAGTTTTCTGGTGGGATAAACGAAAAGCCCAAAATAACGAATGGCGAACTCCAGAGAAGACATTACAGACGCTTAGCGTTCTGGGTGGCTGGCCAGGCGCATTATTGGCTCAGTGGCATATTCGCCATAAGAATCGCAAAATGTCGTTTCAAGCCGTTTTCTGGTTGATGGTTGTCTTGAACCTGGTGATCTCCGCCAAGCTTTTCATGCCCGCCTGGTCTGGCTGGCTCGGAGATGTGGAACTTCCTTCGATTGAAGAAATCCAAAAGAGCTTATGACTTCGGCACAATCGCGAATGTTTCTTCAAACAGGCAGATCACTTCTTACGGTAACGGGGTTGTCCGGCCCATCCCAGTTTGCGATTCAGAATGCTGTAGTAGTGATGTCCCGGCAACCGCGCGAGCTTGCACGAGACCGACGCTTTTCGTACATGCACCTTGTCTCCCGAAACGATTGGACGATGAATCTGGCCGTCGATGCTGAGCATGACCCCTTCTTTAACGGTATCCATTTTCATGGTGTAACATCGATCGGCAGAATCGACGACGGGACGAATCGTCATTGTATGAGGGCAAATCGGTGTGATGACAAACACCGCCAAATCCTGTTGTAGGATTGGCCCCCCCGCCGAAAGACTATGAGCAGTGGAACCAATCGGCGTGCTGATAATGAGCCCGTCGCCACTATAAGTGGTGACCCGTTCCTGATCGATCCGTAAATTGATATCCAACATGCCCAGTGAACCCGCCGCTGAAACGACGACTTCGTTCAAGCCGAGAAACTTTTCTGAACTACCGTCCTGATGTTCCAGTTCGCATTCAAACATCAAATGATCGACGACGTCAAATTTTCGCTGCTCGATCTCATCGTATCGGCTTATAAGATCACTGGCGGAAATATCGGCCAGAAATCCGAGTCGTCCAAGATTGACCCCCAGCAACGGAAGCTGCCTCGAGCCCAACTGTCGGCAGGCTCGCAATATCGCACCGTCTCCTCCCAGCACAATCACGATGTCGGCCTGATGGTGGTCGAGTTCCAGATCTTCCGTCACGGCTGCGGCTACGAGTCTGGTTTTTTCTCGCGCATCGAGAAAGCGGTGGATCTCCTGCCAGGCTTCCTGCACCAACTTACTCTGGTCTCGCGCAAGAATGATTAAATCGAGTTCGGAGTCGCTCATGAATCAATGGCATTCAGGATAAAGTTCTGCTTAGAAGTAGTTCCAAAACCCTCTGATGGGTAACGCTTACCCATTTTTGTAGGGTCTCGAACTGCCACAACCGGTTTTTGAAATGGCCTCTACGAAGACCGGTATCTCGTTGGAGCAGCGGCTGGCAGGCTTGAAGAGAGAGGAGTATACTTAGCCTCCAGCCGGATTGTCAGTACCAGATGATCCAGAATTGAATCGGGAACGGCAAGAGAAAATCATTCCCACGCCCTAATTCTTCACAAGAACCGGCGGACGTCAATGTATTAGACTTCTAGTGTCCTCCTTATATCTTACCACTCAATCGTCCACGCGCCGCATCTGAATCTTCGGGAATACAATCCACATGAATTTCTTTGCTCATGGTATTCGTTTTCTGGACGAGCCTTATTTTCTGGTGGGTACAGCGATTCCTGACATGCTTTCTGTCGCTGATCGTAAAGTTCGGATGCGGTCACGTCTGGTCGAACCTCATGTTGACGGCTCGGGCTCCGAGGTGGACCTCGTCGCGCGGGGCGTGCTCCAGCACTTGAATGACGATGACTGGTTCCATACGACGCTCCCCTTCTACGACCTATCCGGTAAACTCAGCCTGATGTTTCGCGAGTTGCAGCCTCCTTCCGACAAGTTTTATCCTGGTTTCCTGGGACATATCGTCACCGAGATGTTGCTGGATGCGGTTCTCATTGAACAGTTCCCTGGAAAAATCGAACAGTATTACCATGCGTTCGAAGAGATCGAACCGGGGAAAATCGAAGAGGTTGTCAATCTGATGGGAACGAGACAAACGGATCGACTCGCTCCGTTAATCCCTCGATTCTCACACGAACGATTCCTGGAAGACTATCTCGACCTCTCGAAAATGCTCTATCGCTTGAATCAAGTGATGAGAAGGGTCACACTGGCACCATTACCCGACGAGACTGTCGAACTGTTGATCGAGATGAAGATCATGGTGGAACGGAACTGGCGAGGGCTTCTGCCGGAAGATCGGTTTGTCATAACCTGAATTTGTGACTGAGCCTTCAATTGCTCAAGATTCAGGAGCCTGGGTTTCAACTAATGCCAGAAAGAGTCCGGAAGTTCTTCACTGGTAGAAACCGAAAGGGAATACAAGCAAATTATCCACTCTCAATACCAAACCTATATCAATACAACGACTTGAGGATGAACCATGAAATACGGCTTGAATATGCTGCTGTGGACCGCCGATGTAACGGAAGAGCACGATGGATTGCTCGAACAGATTAAAGACTGGGGCTACGACGGCATTGAGTTTCCAATTTTCGGAACTGATGAATCGCAATTCAAACGGATGGGCGATCGGTTAGACGCACTCGGCCTTGGTCGTACTGCCGTCACCGTCTGCAACGCGGAGGCTAATCCGATTTCTCCCGACCCTGCCAACCGGGAACGGGCAGTTGAGTATTTAAAGAAAGTAGTCGACATGGCCGCCGCTGGTGGTGCAACCCACATCTGCGGTCCGATTCATTCCGCACTTGGTGAATTCTCTGGTGCAGGTCGCACGGAAGAAGAATGGAACTATGCCAAAGAGACCCTCTCCAAAGTCGCCGATCACGCTCAAGCGAACGATGTCGTTTTAACTGTCGAATACCTGAACCGATTCGAATGTTACTTCCTCAATACCGCCGCCGATTGTGCCCGCTTCATCGATGAAGTGAATCATCCCAACGTGAAAATGATGTACGATACATTCCATGCCAACATAGAAGAAAAAGATATCGCCCAGGCAATCAAGGCATGTGCCAACCAGACAGTGCATGTTCACATTTCTGAGAACGACCGCTCGACTCCGGGAGAGGGACACGTTCATTGGGACACCACTTTCCAGGCACTCAAAGAGACAGGCTACGATGGCTGGATGACGATTGAAGCCTTCGGTCTGGCTCTTCCTGACCTGGCTGCCGCTACCCGTATCTGGCGGAAAATGTTCCCCAGCGAAGAGTATCTGGCAAAAAACGGTCTCGCATTTATGAAACAACGAGTGGAAGGTTAATACCGAACAGAAACAACCTCCCGAACAGGTCGGCTCTGGTTCTAAGGAATTTATCAGTCCTAACAGTCGTGACGTTCATATTCAATCTCGTTCGATCTCAGATTGATCGGGGTATTGATTTTGGAACTCGGGTCTAGGCTGTCCCTGGACAGGCAGGTATAATAGAGCCGTTGACGAGACAGATTTGTCTCGCAGCGGTTTTATTCATATCATTAAAGCATTTCCAAGCCTGACATTCGTCAGCTTATTTGATTCCAGACGGTTTATCAGTTATCCACCGTCCTGCCCATCTTTAGAATCAGCTCCGCCAAGGTCACTAAACTCGACAGACTTCGTCGAGGTTGATCGTCCTCATTTCTTTCTATTCCGAATGACAATATTCGTCCGCAATCATTTGGTGGTTTGGTCCTGCTCAGTATTCCTTAAAATACCAGTTCTAACGTGATTCGCCTGTTTTTAAGTAAAAAGAGACGGATCTGATCCGGGAATTTCGCGGGAAACGACTATCGGCTACGTATATTAATAGTGGGCCACTATCTCATTACTCGGAATCACGGTACGACCGAGCAAAGCCTCGTTTAAACGGGTTTTCGTCTCATCAAGCCGCTACAAAAGACAGTGACCGGTTCTAGCGAGATCCCAGAGGATACGTTAAAGTGGGATTCGGCAAGTTCCTGTCGAGAGATCTATGCGTTTCTTTGATGATCTGAACAGGTTTTACAAACATGCCTGTGAGGAACTTTTCAGGGATCCACTCGGTTCTGAAACTGACTTGCACACAATTAATTGGGCCGCTCACATCACTAGCCTTGTTCCCTTTGACTTTATGATTCTCACCGGGGAACGGACTCACTCTATTCATGTCTGAGTTCATGACTCACTGAGGAACCTGAACATCTATGGATCTTCGTTTTTGTCCTGAATGCAAACAATCGGTGTTGGATGACGACGTCGAGGAATGCCCTTTCTGTGGGGCATCCATGTCTGGCAATTCTTCCACTGGAAAAACACCGGCCCAGCCTCCGAAAAAGAAGCGCGGGCTCACTCCGCGCAGCGAAGCTAAGTCTCCTCCCAAATCGGCCCCACCTGCAAGTCCTGAGAAAAAAGCGGCTCCTCCAGCTAAAGAGAGGAGTAGCGCGGGACGCCCCGGCTTCCTGAAAGACTTTGGGGGCGCTTCTGCCCCAGCGGACGATTCCGAGATTTTCAATTTCGACACGAGCCGCCTGCGGAAGGCATTTCAATTACGCCCAAAACCGCAACGAGGCTGCACCTATCGTGTGATCTGTCCGATGTGTGAAACAGCCGGATTTGCTCCGCACAAAATAGCGGGCAAAGAAGTCCGTTGCCGAAATAAAGACTGTATGGTTCCCGTGTTCGAAGCTCCCAAAGTGGGGGGCGATCGACGAAATAATGCTCAAGAAGAGACTCGAGCCAATCCAATCCTGATCGTGGCCATCGTGACGATCGGTGTGGTGCTGCTGGGGGGCGGACTTTTCTACTGGATGTCCCGTCCTTCCAGTTCGGACAACCTTTCGCAGGGTAATCCGAATCTGGCTAATATCACCAATACTGATTCAAATGAAGGAGATAAGACTCCTCAAGTTGATGAACAGGAGAAGTTTGTCGATCCGTTTCAGGGTCAGAAAGATGTCCTGAGAGAAGCTCAGGTAAAACAGGCCCGTTATGTCGGCGACTACACCAATAATAGAAGTCTGGCCGACTGCCGCCGTATGTCAGCCGAGATTCATGCCCTGATCCAACAACCTGAGAAAATGCAGGACGATCTGGATAAACTAAAAGTAGTTGGTCGACAATTCCCCTATTACGCGATTCCCGCGTTAACGGAATATGGTTGGCAATTACTACAGGCAGGCGACCAGCAGCAGACTTTCGACGAGAACTTCAAAGCGATCCAGGATTTAATGGGAACGCTCCCCGGTCGAGGCCGTTTTAGAATTGAATGCGCGATCCGCTTTGCAGCGCTTGCATATGCGTCTGATAATAAAGAGATAGCAAAACAGCTGGCTCAGAAATTTGACCAACGCGACGATGAAGCGCTGCTCAGTTCGGCGATGTATATCTCTGAAAGGCTGGATACATGGGACATTGATGTCCTGCTCTTCCGAAACCTGAGCCAACCTTGGACATCCCCGCTCTATAGCGCTGTGACGATTGATCTGGTCACTCGGTTGAAACGAGATCTTGGATTGGAATGGGCACTCGCAGCGCGTGAAAATGACGTACGGTCTGATTGCATCGTCGATTGGATACGAACTGTGCTCCAAACTCCGGAAGCGAACAGCACAATTACTGACGAGACTCTCAAGCAGCTTGTTTCTTCAGTAAAAAACCCAGCTCATCCTGTACGGGTATACGCCGCTATGTATTTAGGCTTGTACCCACAGGGTGAAGAAGCCTCTCTCGGCTATCTTAAACAGGCTGAAGAAGCGGCCAGCAAATATACAATTCCAGATCCGTTACCTGTAAGATCGATGAAAGATATATTAGAAGTCAACTTACGTTCACTCCCTTCTATCGAAGATTGCCTGTTGGAAATGCAGGCGTTTGCGGAACTGTCGCGGGCGGAGTCGATAGCGAAAAAGAAAGATGAATCCTGGACCTACCTGAAAAAGAGTCTGCAAATCGGGAGGAATATCTCTCCGAATCCTAAACTGACTCGCAGTTTCCGAGAAGCAATCGAGTCGAATTCGACGCGAGCACAACAGCAACTTTTCCGGGAAATCAATCTCAATGCGGCATCGGAATTGTCCATCAAGTTTGCTCAATACGATCGAAACTTGAAAGTCCTGGAAGAACGTGCCGAACGTAGATTTCGTGCTCAATGGACGATCCTTGCCCGAGGCCTCAACTGGGGACTCCAATCTGAAGTCTGGCAAGCCGTCACCAGTAATGACGCGTCGGGGTCATCCGCGGACATGGAACCTTATGTCAGTACACCACTACTCCAGTTGTTAGAGAACCGCTTTACTGAATTGGGCCAAAAACAATTCGCCGACAACGTTAACGCCCTGTTGAGCCGACAGGATTTGCTTACGGAACCGACAGCGGTGCTGGTGGAAGGGTTGGCCGTTAATCTGGCTTACGACGACATCCGCGCGGCCTCTTCCATTATTAATGATTCGAAAGTCTCTGTAGCGGAAAAAGAACTGATCACCTTGTACTTTATTAATCGACTTGTCCGCAAAGAAAAACTCATTCAGGCGATCGATCTCACCAAGCGGATTGAAGATCCTCTAATGCAAGAAGAGGCTTGGAAGGTCATGTCCGGCCACGCAGTCGCTTCCGCTCAGACGGAAAAGTATTGGGCCTTAATGCGTCGTGAGGATTTGACACCGACACGATGGTTGTCGGTCTGCCGTGGCGTCATTCCGGAGTTGGTTGGATTCTTTGCACTACTCGAAGAAGAGCTCCCGACGCCTGATTCTGCCCCCTGATTCTGGTGAATCTGGCCCCCAAACCGGACCCGCATGTACATTTTCGAATTGGATATTCGTGTTCACAGGAGTACACGACGCACAGCGAAAAAGATGTCCAAGCGGCAAACTCGCGACAGAATTCCATAAATGCTGCGTAAACTACTGTACTTTCGCTGATTACGACGCATTCCTTGCTTTCCTAACTTTGGGGGAATCTATAGAATCACGATAGTAGAACTTCGAGAAGCAGGCTGGTTAATTCTCGAATTTCAGGCAAGAAAGGGAATCCACGAGCGAAAGAAGTGGGCCCCTTCGTGCATCAACGTTGGCATGAGGAACCAATTTGTTCGTGATGTCGTGATACACGTATACGTCTGCTAGAGTCCTGAACGGATTCTGACAAGATCGCGTTGCTGTGAAATGTCCGGCGAGGGGACTGATTTCAGTCCGGGAACCTCAAAGTTCCACTTCTCTGCCAAGCCTGTGACCATCCGAAGTAACTCGCTCTTATCTGGCGACCTGTATCAAGGCAATTCTCACCAGAAATCTCTGCACCTGCGAGCGTAAGCCTCACCTCCGCAGTGTAAGAAATCCAACCGAAGATCAACATTCAAGGAGTTCGAGGTGTCGAAAACCTTATTCGCTATCATCGTGTGTACCCTGACGATGGGGTTTGCCAAAAGTCTGCCTGCCCAGACCGATTTGTATCTGGCCCTTTCCAGTCCCCAACGAGTCGTCGACGACGTTAAAGCCATTCTGGATCTCACGACTCCAGAAGAACAGGAACAGAAAGAAGTTCTGAACGACTACTTTGACCTACTACTGGACGGAATCGATCAAAGTCTGATTCTGAAACTGGATGTTATTTCTGAACCCCAAGAAGCTCGTTACCGAATCTTCTTTCCCGTCACTCAGAAAACTCGTGACTTCCGTGAGAATCTGAAGGGATACGATTTCATCTCTCGACGAGATCGCAAAAATCCATCTCTTTATACAGTTGCTGGTGAATACACAGGATTTTTACTGTTCGATATTCCCTATGCGATCCTTGTAAAACAGCAGGTCGATCTGGAAACGATCCGAGTTGGAGCGATGAATGCCTTTTCAACTCATGAAAAGTTAAACGATCTGCCCGAGGTCGACGTAATTCTCAGCCTCAAAAACGAAGGGGGCGATGTCGAAGAACGTCATGCCAAGTTTGGCGGAATTGAAGAACTCATCAAAGCGTACGTTACTCGCCGCGAGGGAGAATCGGCTGAAGATTTCGCTGTCCGAGAAGGCATGGCTAACATCCTTATCGATGAACTCGAACGAGTGTATGCCGAAGGAAAAAGCATGCTGACCACGTGGAGCTTGCCCGCTCCAGTCGAGAATGGGCAATTCACGACGCTTATCGACCCCATTGCGGAAACCAGCCTCGCTGCCACCGTCAATCAACTGAAGGAACATCCCAGCCAGTTCGCCGGTATCCCAGAACGGGAAGATGCGATTCTGAAACTCCGCATTTTGTTACCTCTGGACGAACTTCGTCAGAAGAATCTGAGCGAATACAGCAAAGTGATGCAGGCGGCGATCGTAAAAACCATCACCGATGATGCCGAGAAATCAGAAGATTCCAAACAAGCATTCAACAGCGCGTCAGACCTGTTTTTTGCCATGCTGGATGAAAGCATCAAGTCAGGCTGGCTCGATACAGTAGCTCAGGTCTACAACAACGATGCCGGTCGCGTTTCTCTCGGTGTGATGAACGCCGTTAATGGAGAAGAAGCTCGCAAAATCCTGGAACTGGTTCCCAAGACAGCCGAAGGACGAGCCATTGAATTCGACATCGACAAACAGGGCGACGTTTCCATACACAAACTGACCTTCGAAGAAGGAGCACTGCAAAGTCTGCAAGGTTTCTTCGGCGATGATGTAGTCGTCTACGTTGGCACCTCCACAAACGCCTTCTGGATTTCTGCCGGAGCAAATGCGGTCGAAGAACTGAAATCTGCCATTACTCAGGCGGAAGCAGAACCGGCAAAGCCCACCGAGACTCATCGGTTCGTGGATTTGAAACTAGCTGTTGGTGCATGGGTCGAAACGGTGCATAAAGCCCGCGGCGAATCTGGCAACGACAAGTTATACAACTTCGCCAAATCAGCCTTCGAAGAAGGGGCCGATGCGATTACGTTGCAATTGAATCAGAAAGGTGATGTCATCGATGGCGAACTGAATATCGAGCAAGGCGTCTTACGTCTGGCAGGTAAACTGATCGCCGACTTCTCTGCAGAAAATCTGGAAGAGTAGTCGCGAAGATTGACCTGAAAACCAATGAAATGCTGTGGAGTCATCAGGCTCCACAGCATTTTTTAAATTTACGCCCGGAACCACAGGTACAGGGATCGTTCCTTCCTGGAAGTTGTCCCGGAGCCATGCCTTGGATAACGGCAGGCTTTCCAACTGTAGACTTGGCTGATGCCCTCTGCGATTTCCCTGAATTCCGTTTCATCTGCATCACATTCGCTGGCGATCGATCTGCTTTGATCTCGCCCACCATCGCCTTCATCACTGGGTCAATATGATTGAAGAACTGCTTATATCCCGCGCAAAGGTAGTTTAAACCATCTTCCCCGCTGGGCGTCGATATAAATCGATTCTTGGGACAACCTCCGTTACAGACAAAACGGACTTCGCATTCTCGACAAAATGGAGGCAGAGTCTTTTCCTTATCAGACCCGAACTGTTCTTGACGCTCGGAATTCGCCAGTACTGGCAATAACGTTTCCTGAATGTTTCCCAGTTTCCAGTCGGGGTCAACAAAATGATCGCACGAGTAAAGATCCCCATTGTGCTCGAGCGCTAAAGCACGTCCACATTTTTTCCGAAATATGCACAGACCCGGTTCGTATCCCATCCAGGCAGAGAGCGCCTGATCGAATATCTGCACGAAGACTTTTCCAATATCACGGCGACTCCATTCGTCAAACACGTCGACGAGAAACTGGCCATATTGCTCGGGTAGCACAGATCGTTCCGAGACATGCTTTCCCCATGGATGCAATTCACATTCCTGTTTCTGTTCGGATTCTATTCGTTCGACTTCTGTCTGTTCTTGGTTCTCTTTCTCAACAATAGGGATGAACTGTATATGTTCCGCTCCATTGTCTCGCAGGTAGGTGTAAACTTTCTTGCCCAGTCGGGCGTTCACCCGATTCACGACCACGAGGACATTGAATTCGACTTCATTTGATTTCAGGAGGTGCAACCCTTGCATCACTTTTTCGAAGGTCGGATTCCCCTTTTTGTCATAGCGATAATGGTCATGTACTTCCGCGGGGCCATCTATCGAAATGCCAATCAAAAAGTTTTCTCGTTTGAAGAACTGGCACCATTCGTCTGTCAGCAGAACACCATTCGTCTGCAATGTATTTGCGTATTGTAAACCTGGGGGAGCATGCTTTTTCTGGACTCGCACAACTGCCTCAAAGAAATCGAGCCCCAGTAAGGTTGGCTCGCCCCCCTGCCAGGCAAAGGTGACCTCGGGGATTTCCGCTGGTTGCGCTGCAAAATATTGTTCGATAAATGATTCAAGCAGTTCCAGCGACATCCGCCACCGTTCACCTGACGGATAAAGTTCTTCTTTCCGCAAGTAATAGCAGTATTCGCAATCGAGATTGCAGATGGGGCCGATCGGCTTCACCATCACGTGCAAACCCTGATGTTCGAATGGAATGACGGTCATGAGGCAGACTGAATTCTGGCGGTTTGTGTTCAGGAATATTTACTCACTGTAAATCAATTATACCCGCTGCAAAGCTGCGAAACATCAAGTCACGCCGAGAACCAGTCGATTCAAGTGGAAGCCGAGGCATTTTATTCGATCAGTACTAACAACTGACCTACGCAAGCACGTTTAATTTAAGCGGGCGTTCATCGCGACGGTCGTTCCATTTTTCGTCGTAGAATCCGACCGGTTCTTTGGGTTTTCCCAACCATTCCTGCACGATCCGAGTCGTCTTGAGAGCGTGTACTTTCCAGGAGGTCATTGGCGTACAGACGAACCGGCAGGTCGTGAAGGTTTCATTACGAAGACAAGTGGCAACGCTACCCCAAGTGGTGGGGATCATGATATTCAGATCGCCGCGGCGGCAACTGTCTTCCAGCAACATTTTCATCAGCACAAGTCGCGATTCCATTGGCCACCCTACCCGTGATGACAGCGAGAGCATTTCCAGGCGACCCTGATGCGCCAGTCCATAGGCTGCCGCTATTGGCTCATCATCCACGTATAGCACGGACCAGTCTGCCACTGCCTGACCTACGGCTGCATTATGAATCCGACTGATGAATTCACTATTACGAGTGCCACGACGTTCCTTGGTTTTTCCAATCGGGTTCGCCAGATTTTCAGAAAGAATTTTCTGCAGATGCTGATAGATCAAGTTTTCACCAGGTTCATCGACTTGGTTCTCGGCAATCGATCGGCAACGCATCAGGCGTAGTCGTCCCATGCCCTGTAATCGACGTTCCATGGAGTGAGCAGTCTGACGCATTTCGGCGTCCGCATTCGTCCAGAAAGAGTACCACCCCTTCTCCAGGTTAATGACAGAACATTCGCGGCTGGAATGCTGTTCCATTTTCATTCCATGCAGAATTCCTGCCGTTTCCAACCGTTCTTTCTCGCGACCTTGTTTCAACAAACCGGTCCAGTCGAGATAGTCCCAATTGCGATCCGATTTTTTAAGATGCTTAATCGCGGCCTGCAGAATGATCGTTTTATGTGGACCAATGGTATTATAAAATGAGAACCACTCCTCCATGGGAAAAGTGAGCACTCGCAATGTCCCGAGCGAAGTCTCCATTGGCCGTATCACAAACGGGACAAATCCAATCGGTTTCCCCATCAGCGAAACCATCAGAACTTTCAAGTCATCTCGCAATCCAGTCAGTGCGCAAGTCGCCTCGAACGCTTCGTAAGAATGTAGGAAACTCGAATCAGGAGTCTGACTCCAAAGTCGATTCCAGACATCGGAAACGGTTTTCAGTTCTTCTAAGTTGTGGTACTCAGTTACAATCAACATGTTGATGCTCCACGGATGAGACCGGCTCGACTCGGTTGGAAACCTGTTAATGCCAAACAGCCTCGGCTGTCGAAGTAAGACTCGCATAGAACAGGATTTCGGGCTTCTACTACTAATGCAAGCGGTGTGCCCGAGCACTTTCATTCCGAGCCAAATTGCGTTAACCTGTTGATGCACAACAACTAACAACATACAGCCATTAATTATTTAATGATGCCGATTCGAGTCGATTTCACCCTGAATGATGCCGGAATACAACATGAAATTGATCGTCGCAACTCGTTTTTAAAGGGCGATAGACGGAGCAACTAACAGCTTTCCCCGATCCCCCGACCTAACATTGTTTGCTCCTTTTTCCCGGCGAACCGCATGCCCCTAATCCTGGAACCGAAAGCAGAATTGACACTCTCGATCGAAGTCGATTCGATTCGGATGGAAAAAGTGCGGACAATGCCCATTGCCGAAATTGCTGAGTTACTGGTGCAACATGGGAGACAGCAGGTACCACTCGGAACTTTTTTTGACGTCTCTGGATCTGCGAAGGACGATGAAACGATAATTTGGCGGGGCGACTGCTCCCGGGTGAAACGAATCGGAGTCGAGCATTCAGGGGGAACGATTCGGGTCGAAGGAGACGCCGGCAATCATATCGGTGCCGAAATGTCCGGAGGACGAATTGAAGTCACAGGCGACGTGTCTCACTTCGCGGGAGCCGAAATGACAGGAGGGCTCCTCCTGATCGGCGGCAACACAGGTCACTCGCTGGGCGCTGCATACCGCGGGGCGAAAAAAGGAATGCGTGGAGGAGAGATCTTTGTGCGAGGCAATGCCGGAGACGAAGTCGGTCATTCCATGCGGAGGGGGTTTATTGCGGTTCAAGGCAATGTCGGTGATGCCGCCGGTTTCAAAATGCTGGCGGGCTCACTGTTGCTGTTTGGGAATTCTGGAGCCCAATTGGGTGCAGGTATGAAACGGGGTTCCATCGTCTGTTTCCAATCCGATTCAACTACTCGACTCCTCCCGACCTTCCTTCCCGCCAGCACTTATCGTCCATTGTTCCTCCGTTTCTATCTCAAACGGTTACAGGATGAGGGCTGGATAATAACGGACGACATGTTCCGCCTTCTTTTCACTCGCTATTGTGGTGACTTCGTGGCGACGGCTCGGGGCGAGATACTACTGGCGATGAGTTGAACCAAGTCCCAACAATAAACCAAACCCGCTTTTTCTTCACCATATTAGACTCGAATGCCTGAGACATGTCTCTTCTCCTGAATACTGCGGATCGGTTGCGAAAAAATGCTCAGGCCTTTCCTGACCAGGCAGCGATCCTGGAGGCAGTACCGAGGAAACGAACGTCAGAAGGCCAGCTCGTCTTCAACGAAACCAGCTTTCGAGAACTAGACGATGAAAGCGAACAGCTTGCGTTTGGATTTCGTGAACTGGGGGTTCAACCGGGCGACAAGTTAACCTTGATGGTTCCCTACAGTGCCCGCATGTTGAAACTGACCTTTGGTATCGTCAAATCGGGAGCCACTGTCGTGCTTGTCGACCCGGGGATGGGTCGTACGAATATTCTCAACTGTCTGGAACAAGTAAACCCCGAAGGCTTTATTGGCATCCCGATCGTGCAAGTGGCTCGCATGTTGAACCGACGGCGGTTTTGTAATGCCCGATTCAATGTCACCGTGGGAAAACGCTGGTTCTGGAGTGGACCGACTTACGACTCCGTTTTGAAACGTGGACGCGAGAGCTCGCTGAAACCGTACGCGACCAACGCTACCGATCCGGCGGCGATCATCTTCACCAGCGGAAGCACCGGCCCTCCCAAGGGAGTCCTGTATGAACACGGCATGTTTGATGCTCAAATCGGAATGCTGCAGGAACATTTCCAGATTAAACCAGGTGGCATCGATTTGGCCGCTTTTCCGTTGTTTGGTTTGTTTAATACTGGACTGGGTGGGACGACCGTCATCCCCGAGATGGATCCGACCCGTCCTGCGGATGTCGACCCCGCATTGATGGTCAAGACGATTGAGCAACTGGGCGTCACTCAGGCATTTGGTTCTCCTGCATTCTGGAACCGAGTCGGGCGATACTGCGAGGAACATCATTTGCAGTTTCCCACGTTAAGGTGTGCTTTGTCCGCAGGGGCTCCCGTTCCCGTCCATGTATTGAAGCGCGTTATGAAATTTTTCACTCAACCGGAAGACGACATTTTTACGCCTTACGGAGCAACGGAGTCATTGCCGATTTGCTCCATTGGTGGCCGCGAAGTGCTTAACGAGACAGCGCAAAAGACAAGCAGGGGAGCGGGAACATGCGTCGGTAAACCGTTAGACCGAGTCCAGTTGAAAATCATTCGCCTCACGGATGAACCCATCGCCAACATGGATGAGATCGAAGAGTTACCCACTGGTGAAATCGGCGAAATCATCGTCCAGGCTCCGACGACAACCAAAGAGTACTTCCATCACCCTGAGGGCACGAAACAGGCCAAGATCAAAGAAGGCGATATCGTCTGGCATCGCATGGGGGACACGGGTTATCTCGATGAACAGGGACGTGTCTGGTTCTGCGGAAGGAAAGCACATCGTGTGCTAACGGAATCCGGAACGCTTTACACTATTCCGAGTGAATCGATACTCGCTGAACATCCACAGGTTTATCGATGTGCTCTGGTGGGAATCGGTAAACCGGGGGAACAAGTCCCGGTTCTTATCGCTGAACCAGAAGAAGGGAAGTTCCCACAGTCACTCGAGGGACAACAGCAGTTACTTAGAGAACTACAGGAAATCGCCGCCGCCCACGAATTGACGCGTTCGATCAAGCACTTCCTGTTGCACGAATCGTTGCCCGTCGACACGAGACATAACGTTAAGATCTTTCGGGAAAAGCTCGTCCCCTGGGCGGCTTCGCAACTGAAGCGATCCTGATTTTTCAATCGACGTGAGCTATTTTGAATCGCGATACTGCTTCAATTCGCTCTTCCACCTCTTCATGCCTTCCTCGATCGAAACGATGGGAGTGTAGTTGAAATCACGTTGGGCTTTCTCGATCGAGTAATAGTGCGACTGACTCAATTGCGACGCCATAAATCGGGTCATCGGTGGTTCCCCCTTGAAAGGCAGGAAAGTGTACATCATTTCGAGCATTCTCCCCGCCCGGTAAGCCGTCTTTGCCGAAACCGATTTTTTCAAAGGAGACACACCTGACTCTTTCAGCAGGTTGTCAATCCAATCCCAGAGTTTGACCGGTTCAGGGTCGTTGATGAAATATACCTGCCCGGCCGTTGGAGAGCCCTCATGCAATGAATCCGCCAGTTGAAGATGAGCGGCGGCAACATTCTCGACGTAGGAGACGGAGATCAGGTTCTCTCCGTCACCGACGCGGCGAAGTTTCCCCTTGGTTGCTTTCTCGATGACACGCGGGGTCAAGCTTTGATCGCGCGGCCCCCAGACAAGGTGCGGTCGGATCGCTGCCGTCAACAGGCCCCCCTGCCCGTTTGACTCTAGTACCAGTTGTTCACCCATGGCTTTGGTATGCGAGTAATGACAAAGATGCTCTGTCGGATAGGGACATGTTTCATCGACGTTCTCGTGCGATGATCCATCAAAGATCACACTTGGAGAGCTCGTGTAGATCAACCTTGGTACGCCATTCTCCTGGCACGCCTTGATGATCTCACGCGTGCTTTGCACGTTGACCTGATAAAACTTCCGCCACGGCCCCCAGATACCGGTCATCCCCGCGACGTGAAAGACGACGTCGACACCTTTGACCGCAGAACGAATGAGTTCACTGTTACTGAGATCGCCCGCGATATGTTCGATGCCTAACTGTGCGAACTCGGGTAATGTACGCCGAGAAAGAACACGAACATCGACCCCGTTCTGAACGAGTTGTTCGACCATATACAAACCAATGAATCCACTTCCGCCGGTTACCAGTGCCTTCATAAGTCTTAGATCAATCAGTAGGAGAGGGAGAGTGACGTCGATTCGATTTAATACAGTTAAAAGTGAAGTACCACATCAAAATACTTGTTTACCGTACATCTGGCTTAGCGTCTGGACGAGTGACTCGACTTCGCCGTCGACTTTTTCTGATGGTAGTAGTTTGGCTTCGACCATCACGTTGGCTAGTGCCACTAAGGATTCCCGCTTGAGTGGAGAATCATACAACATCATTAAACGACGATTCACCAACCCTTCCAGGTGAGGAACCCATTCGTGTTGCAGGATCCATTTCACAACAGCCTTGGGAAAAAGCGTATCGGGAATTCTCTCGGTAAGAGTCTCCCCTTCGGCAAGGCAGGTCTCCAGCACTTTACGAACACGGGTACCAAAAAGTTCCCAAAGCATTTTGATTTCTTCAATCTCCAGACCAAAATCAGTCGCCCACCGTTCCTGCAATTCCTGGAGCGATGACGGTGAGTAAGGATATTCTTCCGCTCCGGGATAAAGGCGGTCGCGGCTGTTCTGAGTAATCTGGATATTCAACTCTTGGCCGACCGTATTGGCAACATCTTCGGCAAGAGCGCGGCAAGTTGTCAACTTTCCTCCAATGAGGGTCAGCAACGTCACATCGCCCTGACCTGCCAACGACACCTGTTGGTGATGAATAGCATGCCCCCGCGAGATCTCCGACGGGCTGTTTGCCGGCACATAGGGGAGGGGGCGAACTCCGCAATAAAAGAAATCGATTTCCGCAGGAGTCAGTTCGATGTGCGGAAAGAGTTCTTTGGTTAACTCCAACAGGTAATCCAGTTCTTTGGCTGTAGCCAGCGCTTTTTCAGGTGATCCTTCGATCGGAAGGTCGGTCGTTCCCACCATGATCGAGTCCCCCACCGGAAGAACAAAAACGGGACGACCATCGGATGCTTCAGCGTAGAGGGCGTCCTTTCCTATCGCTGACTTCAAGTGACGATTGCGAGTAAAGAAGTGCGAACCTTTTGTCCCTAGGAACAACTGATCTGAAGGGATATTCAAACTCTTGAGGGTGGCATCGCCCCAGGCACCAGTGGCATTGATAATCATCGGAGGTCGCCAATGATGGACACAATTCCCATGGTGATCCAACACTCTCGCTTCACCCTCTTTCAGTTCAACTCGATGATGAGAATAGACATGAAAAGGATGATTCTGTTTTGCCAGAATCTGGCGAGTGTCTTCGAGCATCGCCAGGACGAAACGCTCCACTGCCCACATTTGACCATCATAATAACTGCAGACCCATTTATACTGCTGCGGATCAACAGGTGGGGCTTCGGCTGATCCGACTCGGTGAACTTCGTGAGCTGGAAACTGATCGTTAGCAGCAAAGGTATCGTACAATTTCAATCCGGTGCGGATGACGTATAAACCGCGATCGGGATTGCTTTCCATCCATCGTGTTAGTGGTTTGAATCCGGGTACCCGAGACAAGTTCACAAACCGCGAGAACGCGTTCATGAATCCGTCGAAACGCGAGGCCACGGGAATATGTAACCGCAGCGGCCTAATGAATTGCGGGGCGTTTTTTGCGAGCCGGTTTCGTTCCTGTAAGGATTCGCGGACGAGTTTGAAGTCGGCATACTCGAGGTACCGCAGCCCGCCGTGGATCAAACGAGATGATTTTGAAGTTGCCCCGAAGGCAATATCGTGCTCGTCGACGATGCAGCTGGGAATATTATTCAGGGCCAGCTCTCGAGCCACTGCCGTCCCGTTGATTCCAGCCCCCAGAATCAGGATGGGTGCGGATTCATTCATCGTCTATTGCTTTCCCTGAATTGGAATTACAGAACATTTTGAGTTGGAAGAATTATTTACCAATACAGAACTTACTGAAGATTCGATCCAACAGGTCATCGGTGTAAACGGCTCCAACGATCTCACCGAGATGATCAATCGCCTGATGTAAATCGATCGCTATCATATCATCGCCCCAATTCGCTTCTGCCGCCTCGATCGCCTGGGTCAGTGCGGATTTTACTTTTTGCAGGCTGTTCTCTGTACGGGCAGCCGTCGAACCGAGGAATTGATGATCATGTTTACCCTGCTCTGATAGTAGTCGGCTGACTTCTTTTTTCAACAGTTTCATGTCTCCAGGTTCATGAACAGTAACGGGCAGGGAGCCAGTTTCCGTTTCCGTAAAGGACGTCTGAGACTGATGATCGGCAGCAAGGTCTCGTTTTGTTTGAATAATCAGAAGTTTACGAAATGTAGATCGATATGTGTTAAGTACCTCATCAGACCGTGTTTTTTGCTGACTGAGATCAGTACACCAGAGAACAAGATCTGCTTCTTTGAGCAATTCATCTCTGCGTTGATGCGCATGGTCCATTAAGTCTTGCCGCGGTGTTTCCCAACCGGCGGTATCAATCAGATCAAAACTCATATTGTTGGTTTGGATTGTCTGGCTGATGTAGTCGCGCGTCGTCCCTTCGATTTCCGAAACAAGAGCAGCTTCATTTCCCGCCAGTGCATTGAGCAGCGTACTTTTTCCCGCATTCGGTAGTCCGGCCAGGATGACTCGTGGTCGCGAATGAGAAGTCATTCGACTGCTTGACTGATCGAGCACTTGAGAGACATATTCGTGTGCCGATTGCAGACGCTGTATTACGTCTTCTCGCGAGATGAATTCGATGTCTTCATCGACAAAATCGAGCCCCGCTTCCATGTCAGAGACCAGATCGATCATGTCTTCACGCAATTGGTTGAGACGACTGGAAATACCACCAGCTAACTGCTCAAGCGCGGCTTTCAGTTCAACTTGATCATCAGCGTCGATTACTCCAAGGACTGCTTCTGCCTGTACGAGGTCTAACCTTCCAGCCAGAAAGGAACGGAGGGTAAATTCGCCAGGGCGCGCGGGGCGTGCTCCGTTTTGGAAAAGTTTTACAAGTGCCGCCTCCAGTAAAGGAGGGGAACCGGGCAATTGCAATTCGGCAGCCGGCTGTCCCGTGTAGCTGCGAACGGTCGGCCAATAATAAACAGAGCAGGGGAGCGGCAAACCGGTATTCAGGTTTAATGAGCTCGTCAGCCGCGTTGCGGAAGTGAGTTGATCAAGCCGTGCCTGGTCCAGCTCCAGCGTCTCAACGAGAACTCGTTTGACCTCGGGGCCACTCAATCGCAGCACACCTCTCCCACCAGGTCCGGGGGGAGAGCTGAGTGCCGCAATGGTTTCGTCCAGATCGAGGTTCACGATTTAAACCGATCTTATGAACTGAGAAAACAAGCCGGTTTCTCGCCCCGTTTTCTCAGTCTATTTTTAGAGTGCGGCATTCGGACTTAGCGTTTCTTCTTTTTCTTTTTACCGTAGGGATCATTAATCTTAGAGGATTTGTCACTATCGCGCTGTAACTGCTGCTTCGCTTCGGCCGCTTCGAGGACTCGTTTCCATAAGCCGCCCACTTTACCCGGATCTTTCTCCGGTTTCTGGTCTCCATTTCGAGTTATGAGATCCTGTTTTTTGTGAGGGCGGATCGTTGAAGGTGACTCATCAAGAACATCGGTCGGCTTGGGCGTGTGCTGGAAATCAATCATTTTCCGTTCACACAAACTCCAGATACTTGAAGTGATGAAGTAAACGCAAAGGCCGGAAGGAACGTGATAGAACATAAAACCCATGAAGACCATCATGAACTTCATCATCTTCTGCGTCTGAACAGCCATCTCGTCAGTCGGATCCGGTTGGGGCATCAGAATTTTGTTTTGGACGATGAAAAGCAGAACTGTGATCACTGGCAGTAAATTGAAGTAATAGAAATAGTCGCCCAGAAATGGCAGGTTCTGGATTCCTAGCGTGTATAACATGTCCGGAGCCGCCAGGTTGTCGATCCACAGGAATTCAGCCAGGCGGAGGTCGATCGTACTGCGGAGTCCCTGATAGAGGGCGATAAAGATCGGCATCTGCATAAAGACTGGCAAGCAACCGGCAAACGGATTGAAGTTATGTTCCCGGTACAGTTCCATCTGTGCCTGAGCCATTTTCTCCCGGTTGTCACCATGTTTCTTTTTCAGTTCCTGCAGCTTGGGCTGCAGTTCTTTCATCCGTTTTGCGGAGGCCATCTGCTTACGCGTGATGGGATGTAATACGCCACGCACAATGATCGTAAGGCAGATGATGGCTAACCAATAAGGAAAGCCGAGTGACTCGTGCATGCGCGTCAGCAACCACATCATTGGCTTACTTAACCAAGATATCCAGGACCAGACTTCCATCACATAATCGGCATTAAGTGGTTCCAGCAAGTCATCTCGCTTGGGTCCCAGGTAGACTTTGTATTGGTGAACCAACTCACCGTCAGCTTTCAACTGATCTTCAGTTGAGAGCATACTGAAGCTGATATCGCTAAATTGAGCTTTGTCTTTATTCTCTGTCAGCGCTATTGGCTCGACCTGTTTCAGCCAGCGCTCTTGAGTTCGTTCTGCATACGGGCGTGAATCATCAATGAAAACAAGAGCGGCGAAATACTGAACATCGACGCCCACGAATCGGAGATAGTTCGTCCAAGGTCCTGGTTTTTCGTCTTTGTCTATAATCTCGGTCGCACTGATCGTCGTTCCTTCGAAATCGTTTTCTTCGACTTCGGACTGAAATTTGATATCACGCCACTTATAAGTCGCGATCTTATTTTCAAGCGGAACACCCACCGGACCTAGCATACGATACTGAACCGTTTTGGCTTGCTGCTGTTGATTATGAATCTTCAATTCATACCGGAGCAGATAGCCTTCAGGCCGGCTGTCACGTGTCTCATGACTGTAAGGCTCGATTCCATCCTGAGTCGTCACCGCTTCCAGCCAGTATCGTTTTTCCAAAACCAGCGAACCATCTGGAACCGGATATTGGAAAACGACTTCTTTTAGAATGTCGAGCTTGTCGTCTTTAACTTCTTTGGTCACCTTCCAGTCGACTTTCGTGAGGCTGGTATTATATCCAGCCAGAAGATCATCTACTTCTTTGATAGAGACTTCGAACGATCGTCGGGCGACATCTGGATTTGCTCCCAGTAGACGAAGGGGTTCCGATGTGTCTTCCAGATTCATGTAACGAGGGTCGTTGAGCCATGCTCCTTCAACCGTCGCCCCCTGAGTATTCAATTCGACTTGCATATAATAGGGTGTTTCGGTCTCCAGCGTTCCCAGAACCACCTTGCGATTTGGATACTTCTCCAGCTCTTTCTTTTCCGGAGCATCTTCAGGCTCAGCGGCAGATACAGAATCTGCTTCGGCTAATGTGCCGTCTTCGCTTTCGCCGGTCGCTTTATCATTCGCAGTCGAGGCGTCGCCAGCGGCCTCTTTAGACGCGGCTCCATCGACAACGGCCTTGTCGGCATCGACTTGAGCTTCGTCAGCGACGGGCGCATTGATCTGCTGAGGAGCTTTTTTGGGTGGCTTCGGTTGTGGAACCAAACCCAATTTGGGGCCCACAATGAACCAGAAAAAAGTCACAATCGCAGACGCGATGATAAATCTGACTAGGTTACGATCATCCATAATTTATTTGCCACTACGTAGACGGTCGCCCAGATAATCATCGAGGTCTTGTTCGTCGTAGATTTTTTGTGCGGTGATTTCGAGGTCGTATTCGACTCGTTTAAAACTGACTTTCTGGCCATCCAGAATAACGTAAGAGGATCGACTATCGCCGTTACGTGGTTGCCCAACCGAGCCAACGTTGATGAGTGTCTTACGCTGGTCGAGGGTGTGTTCGAAATTGATTTCTTCGGGAGACTTAAAACCGTAATCGTCGGTAAAGACACCCGGAATGTGCGTATGTCCCTGGAAACAGTACTGATCCACCAGTGCGAAGATTCGCTCCATTTTACTTTGAATGCACACATCTTCCGGGAAGACATATTCATTGAGTGGATTACGGGCCGAACCATGCACAAACATGAAATTATCATCACGATGCATGCGAGGTCGTTCGCCGAGAAATTCCCAACGTCGTTCGTTATTCACGGGATCTCCAGATTCCAGCATTTTTCTGGTCCAGAAGATCGCCCGTTCCGCGCCGGCATTGAATCCTTCAGGATCAAACAGGGCTCCCTGATCGTGGTTCCCGAGGATTGTTACAGCACAATGTTCGATCACCAGATCGACACATTCGCGTGGGTTAGGTCCATATCCGACAATGTCACCCAGGCAATAGATCTCGTTGATCGAATTGGATTTGATATCTTCCAGTACAGCCTGAAGAGCTTCCAGGTTGCCATGGATGTCGCTGATGATTGCTTTCAACTCAATATTTCCTCTGCAGAGGCGTCTTAAACCGGGTATCGGATGGAATCGTCAATCTAACATTACTTTCCACAAGCTTGCTCACTTAAGCAACCTGCTCGTGGATCGTTTCCCGCTTCGCTGTGGAAGCCGGAAGTTTTTAAACGATCCATCTCTATCGTATTGACGCATCACGCGCCCAACGGGCTTCGGATTTCAGCGAATACGCCGCACCACATCCACTCAGGAACGGGTACGCGAGACTTAATCTAAGCGATTATAGCCCCTGTGGTTATGTGAATCATCCCTGGTCGAGTTCAAGCAGGACAAAATGAGTCCTATTTCTACCTCATCCCGTCTTAACCTGACGTTAGAGACGCCACGTCATTACACGATCATCGCCGGAGGAATCGATGATTCCGAAATTTCAGGGAAAAACCACCCAGAATCTTCGCTCATAAACCACCTGAAAGAAGGAGATGCCGTCTCCACCTCTACTCGAAATTCGTCAGCAATCACGCAATCTTAACCGATTTGATAGCGAAGTTTAGTCGTCGCACTGGCACTGGGTCAAGTTAGCTGATTTTTTACAAATGACGACTTCGAACTGTAAGAGTTATGCCATCAACCGGACCTGTTTCTCGTTTGAAAAGTTTGCCAAATGCCGCTGCTCACGGACATCTGTATCGGTTTTCACAGTGAGGTCGAAATTCACGAGGCGTTTCCGATACCGACTGACCAAATCAGAGAAAACCACGATGATAAAAGGGGACCTCCAACTCATATTTTTTCCTGACTGACTCAAATACTTTCCCTGCCCCCAGAACAACACCAACCATAACTCTTTGAGCAGTATCCACTTAAGAAACATTACAGTTCAAAGGAAACACGTCCTGATTTTTCAACGGTCCGGGCAACAACTTGTTGCCGACGTGCAACTTGTGACCTATGTTTGAGTGTTGGAGCCTTCATAGTGAAAGGTCAATTTTGTACTAGACCTATCCAGACTGGCTCCTCAAAGGACGAATCTGTGGCCAGGATTTGATCCTAACCCCAGGGTTGCTCCTGTCGAGTTGGATTACGAATCATCGGCATTCAATTCTGGCGAAAGAAATTTGCGGCAAAGCTCGCTGGACGGGCACTCATCCGATTTTGCCCCAGCGAAAACAACTGTTCAGAATATCAGGAAATCTCATGGCGACTAAAAACGGCTCGTTGCTAATTGTTGATGACGACAAACATATTTGTGAGGCGATGGCCGACTACCTGCGTAGTCTTGGTTACCGCACGGAAACCGCGTCTGATTGCCAGGAAGGTATTAATCGGCTCGAGGAATCTCACTTTGATGCTGTCATTTGCGATGTGAATCTTCCAGATCAGGATGGTTTCCAACTCCTCGAGTTCGGTGTCGAAAATAAACCAGATACCGCGATCATCCTGCTAACGGGGTACGGCACAATCGAAAGTGCGATTGAAGCGATTCGCATTGGTGCATTCGATTATCTGACGAAGCCAGTCATCGATGAAGAATTACTCCTGACGATCCAACGGGCACTTAGCCGTAAAGAGATTGTCGAAGAAAACAAAAATCTGCACAGCCGTCTCGATGAGAAATTCGGCCTGCACAACATTATTGGACAGGACTACAAAATGGTCCGCATGTTCGATGTCATCGAAAGCGTGGCCGACACCCGGGCAAGCGTGCTCATTCTTGGTGAAAATGGAACCGGTAAAACAATCACCGCTCGCTCGATTCACCAACTGAGCAATCGTAAAAGTAAACCTTTCGTCGAAGTCGCCTGTGGTGCTCTTCCAGAAAACCTGTTGGAAAGTGAACTCTTCGGTCACGTCCAGGGTTCGTTTACGGGAGCGACATCGAACAAAATGGGCAAGTTCCTGCAAGCAGATGGTGGCACGCTATTCTTAGATGAAATTGCAACCGCTTCGCCCAGCCTGCAAGTCAAATTATTACGCGTCTTACAAGATCGCGAATTCGAACCCGTTGGTTCAACTGAAACACACAAAGTCGATGTCCGTCTTGTCTTCGCCACGAATTCGGATCTGGAAGAGATGGTCCGCAATGGTGAATTTCGTCAGGACCTCTATTACCGACTCAATGTCATCTCGATCACTCAACCTCCATTGCGGGAACGAATCAGCGATATTCCGTTGTTGATCGATCATTACCTGAACATGATGAATGAACAGAATGGAAAATCAGTCGACCGATTCGATGACAAAGCGATGCAGCTGATGAGAAGTTATTCCTGGCCGGGGAATGTCCGCGAATTGGTGAACGTCATCGAGCGAGCGGTCGTCCTGAGCAAAGGAGACGTCATCCATGCGTTCGAACTCCCAGAGAATATGCATGAAGACATGAACCATGCTGGTTTCTCTGCGAACCTCACTGAGTCCGGTTCACTAAAAACAGCGATGGCCGCTCCAGAGCGTCAGATCATCATCGACGCCCTCGATTCCAATGGCTGGAATCGTCAGGAATCAGCCAAGATGCTAGGTATTAACCGCACAACTCTGTATAAGAAAATGAAGAAGTACGATATCGACTTCGACAAACAAATGATGATGAATCAATAGGGCTGACATAGGTAAAAGTACCTGTTTTCAAGCTCTACTCATCGTCTTCGATGAGTGGTCCCAGTCCTTCATTGATGAAATCAACCATCTGCCGCAATCGACCGATAAATCGTCGATTAAATTTGAATCCCAGACGGGGAAGATCCGCCAGGTGGGCATCGTCCGCTTCAAAGCGATGCGTGGGTACGCGTTCGATTTTCCCGGAGAGCAGAATATCGCTGAAGTTGTCATTCAGTTTCTCAATGAATTCTGCCGGTGGCTCGACGTGCAGACGAAGCACCAGTTGGTCCTTAATGAACCGCATTGAATTATAGACTGAATAGAAATTCAGAATTTCCTCAACAGCATCCTCGACATCATTGGTTCGATAGTACAGCGACATATCTTCGGGAGAGATCAGGTTCTTATCGAGCAGTTTCGACTTGATGAATTCCTCCCAGCCTTTCCAGTAGTCGCCGTCAGGTGCATCGACCAAGACGATGGGCATGAGATCCCGCTTCCCGGTCTGCACCAACGTCAATGTTTCGAACGCTTCGTCCTGCGTTCCAAAACCTCCGGCAAACAGTGCGACCGCATGTACTTCTTTGACGAAGATCAATTTGCGGGTGAAGAAGTATTTAAGGTGCACTAGCTTAGGATCATTATTAATGATCGGGTTAGCATCCTGCTCAAAGGGGAGCAGAATATTCACTCCCATCGCAAGTTCGCGCCCGCACCCTCGATGCGCCGCTTCCATAATACCGCCGCCTGCACCCGTAAGTACCATCCATTCTTCTTCGGCCATCTGGCGACCGAATTCTTCCGCTTGCACAAAGTCAGGTTCGACATCTTTTGTGCGTGCAGATCCGAAGACGGTTACTTTGCGATGCTGACGGTAGGGGGTAAAAACTTTGAACGCATAACGAAGTTCTCGCAGCGCACGGCTCAGAATTTTCAGATCGCCTGTCGTGGCCCCGTCACGTGAGAGTTTATCGGCAGTCTCTTTGATTTCATCAATGAGTTCCTGCCGCGCCTCGGTAACTGCTTCGTGTTCCGTTGTCAGCACGTCTGTTTCTGAAACCAACGGGCGAGTCTTACTATGTTTTTTATTCATATTTCTATCCGGCAATCCTTATCCGAGAGTACTTTCCTGGCCAGTCAGAAAGCAAACCAGTCCCTTGTTTCAGAACTCTATTCCAAAGCTTCGAGGGCTTCTTCGCGTGTATCGTAAATCGCCCAGATCGTGTCCAGAGCCGTCACTCGTAATAACTCGCGGGCCATACTGCTGGCTCCGCAGAGAACAAGTTCTCCGCCGCGAGCTTTGACGAATTTATGACAACGCAGTAGCAGGGCAAGGAAAACTGAACCGAAGTAACTAACGTCACTCAAATCAAAGACCACCATCGGAACTTCCAATTCTTTGAGAGGCTCCATGACAATTTCGGCCGCCTGTTCGATCAAATCCCAACGCATTGATTCCACATCCTGTGCCGGTATGACGACAACAGTGCCTCCGTGCCACTCCAGTTGGAAATCTTCGTTTGCTTCGGCCATTACTTCTTTCATCCTTCGTGCAAGAGGGGCAAGCCCTCGGGAACCCTCTGATTCAATGACTTCTGTGGAACGTCCGTCTAATGCGGAGACTCCTTTTGGTCAGGTCTTCAAGCTCGGAAGCATTTCAGGCACCTGACTTTTTGTTTCTGAATTCACTGTACACCAATCAGGGGCTGACTGTCAAAACGGCGGCGACGGACGAATGAGAATAGTTGCGAATAGGCGTCTAAGCCGGATATTCTTAATAATTACTTCCGCCAGTATTCATACTTGATCGAGAGGCCGTTTGTGGGGTGGGATTCCAGATTTCGTCCCACATTTTCAACTGCTGCTCATAAGGATATCGGGCGATATCCTGCGGGGGGGTCGTGCCGTAGGTGGTTAGTTTCTGCAAAGAATTCAGAATTTCCCTCTGCACTTGAGTCTGCTGCTCATTAATCCCCAGTTGCAGCAGCGGTTTCGCAAACCGGGTCTGCCCACTTTCTCCCATCGCTTTAATGGCTCGCAGCCGGACATTGGCCTCCGGATGTTGCCCCATGAAAATCAATTCCTGAGTCGTTTGCTGATATCCCAGTTTGCTGGTCGCCGAAATGACTGCAAAGCGAAGCTCCGGCTCAGTTTCCTGCAGTAAGGCTAAAAGGCCCTGTTCCTGCGGCAATTGCTGTTCTGCTTTTGGGTAGCGAGGTTGGAGTAAGTTTGGGTTACGACAGTTTCCCACCAATTGGATTGCCTTGAGTCGAAGTGGACGGTTCTGCTTTTCATGCATCAATGGACGCAACCACTCCGCGTACTCCGGCTTGGGATCGAATTCGATGTACTGGCAACCGAGTAGTCGAATATCGGGCCAGGAATGGTGCAGAGCGATTCGCGCCAACTCAGCCGCCTCGGGAGTTCGGTCTCGTTGATAGGCGGCCAGCACACTTCGCCAGACCATCTGGTCCTGCTCCTTCAGCATCTGATCGCGAATCAACGCAAACAAATCGGGCGGAATCGTGCGACGTTCGGAAAGTGTCTGTAATTGAATCGCCCCACTCCGCCGATCTTCCACCTGCGTCGATTTCAACTTCTCTGCTGCCCGATAGAGTGGATGGATATCGGGCAATACCTGCGTCCGCAAAGCTTGTTGCAGTGGTGCGGGTTGATCAGGCAGCATTTGCTCCAGCATCAGAGCATCCTGCTCCTCCAGTTCCGTCAATCGAGTCAGCTCTGCCTGATAACCGGCATCTTCCGTCGACTGATTTGACAACAATTGCAGTCGGTTTCGCAATTCTACTTGCTGAAGTTCCCGCTCTTTCGGAATTGATGTAGTTTCGGCATCAACCGCCGCATTGAGAGCATCAATTTGGTGAATGTTATGTCGTTCGGCCCACTGGCTAGCCATCAACCTCCGCGCCGCAACCGATACCGCTTCAACTGGGAATGTTTCATCTGTGTTGACCCGTTTTTGAATTACTTCCAGGCACAATCTTCGCGAAGTCAGAATCGGGCACTCCTGCATTCCATAAAGATAAACAGGCAACGCCAATTCATCAGGCCAGTCCGACAGCCCTTCGACGACCGTCCGATGCAACTCGACACGCGGATTCAGGAACTGTCTGCGAATAGGAATGAGGAACGCAGCATCGTGAGTAGGTAACAGCTCTTTCAATGCCGATTGTCGAATTCGGATTTCGTCATCGTTCAAATAAGGCAATACGAGATTGAGATTAATCATAGCCAGGCCACGAATCGCGTTTTGTCGTTCGATCAGATTTTTGGATTTAGCAGCAGTTTCTAATAAGTGAATCGCATCACGAGAACCTAACAAACCCAGCCCTCGAAAAGCAGCTTCACGGGCGTTGGGATTGGTGTCCGCCATTTGACGCTGGAAATGTTTCAACGCATCCGGGTGGTTACTGTAAACCATCCAGTAGGCATACTCCGCACGGAGTTCGGCATTTTTACTCAGTCGTAAATGATGAATTCCTTCGGGCCACAACTCGGCCTGATGTGGTTTACGCTGAGAAGCGGATTTCGATTCGTTTAAATTGTAAAAGTTCTCCCATGCATGAATCAGGCACGCATCCATCGCTGCCTGCTCTAGAATCTCTTTACCGACAACTTCCTCTGTCGGTGAAAGGGCTGCTGAGACACCGGGGATATCTTTGGGCGATACCCATCTCGCGACACCCCGTGTCAATTCCGTTTGAATTTGTGAAGGCAGCGTTCCTGATTCCAATAACCGTCCAACAGGAGCGAGATGCTCAACTGGGTTTCCAGTTTGATGGGCAAGCAAATGGCACCAGGCTTCTGCGGCGGCCGCCCGCATGTTCATATTTAAATCGTGCTCAATCGTAGCCCGCCCCAGCCCCGTGGCTGAATCCGCGACGGACTTGAGCCAGGTCACATCTGTTTTCGGACTTTCTGGCTGAACGGAAAATGGCGTATTAGAACGTGACACCGGAGAACGTGACGCCGAAGAAGGCACCGAGGGTGATTGCCCTCGGGTGATCGTCGGAACCTGTCCGTTTGCGGCAGGCTCAGTTCGGGGTACCGGTGTTGAATAATGACATTCGCCAAGGACGATTTTTTCGAGCACAGGTGCGACTTTAATCGCCGCTTCCGGATCGGCGTACGCCCACAGGATCGCGGCGTTCCAACCGCTTAGCGTTGATAACCGGGATAACTGGCTGATGATCGGTTCGCGAGGTCTCGCTGCTGGCCGGTTTCCATCTTCAATGGGGTCCGATGAGATGGCAATCGAGATGGTGGTCTTTGGTGTTTCCAGAAGTTGTTGCACCAAGTCCTTCGTGTTCTCAGCCGTACCATATTGCCAGCGATGCACATTAATAGATTGGCCTGACTGCCAGTATGTTTCTACCCGCCATTCCGGATTCAGTTTCCACTGGTCCTCCTTCAGCTGACTGGAGTAGGTCGCTAGCTCAGGGGTGAAGAAAGGTTTCGCGAGCGCCAGTGTTTCCATGGGACGTACTGCGAGCCGCTGACATCCTGTCAACAGAAATGTCATCAGCAGAATCAGTAGTATTCGCAAACGGGGCGAAGCCATGGACGCGGACTGAAATCATCAGAGGAATAGAAACATTCAACCGCGGATAGCAGGGGAGAAGAGAGTCGCGGTCGCGGCAAAAGAATATCAGGAAGCGGCTTTTGGTCCTATACCTTTCTCATAACAGCGTCCATTTCCAGCAAGGAATGAACATCAATATTCCTGAACGTAAACGTCCCAGTGAGGCCGACGGTCTATTGTCATTTTTACAACTCTTCAGAAGCTCCGCAGAGTGGTCTTGAGTCAAATTCAGATTTCAGTTAAAGATTCCGCCAGAAAATCTCTCTCCCCAGATCAAAGTCCAAACAGTTTTTAAATCGAAGTCGTTGGCACGACCCAATGCCACCCGGCTGCGCACATTCTGTCTGCCTTTTGCTGGTAGCGATAGCAGCGCTGTCCCCGGAAATCGACTTCACCCCGACTGGTGAACAACTGGAGTCTCTCTGATGAGTCGCATTACCTTAATTGTTACAACAGTTCTCCTGAGCCTGGGAAATCTCGTATCCGCTGCGTCCAAGTTTCCCTATGAAGCGGTGATCCAGTCCGACAGCGCCCAGGTACGCAGTCATAATAGCCAGCGATCTGCCATTACGAACGAATTATCGTCTGGGGATCGTATTGTTGTGTATGCCCATCAGCCCGGCGGTTGGTACAAAATCGTTCCACCCGAAGGAAGCTTCAGTTTGATTCCGGTGAACCTCGTGGAAGCACGAGCAGATCTGTCCGGTACAGGGGTTGTCCTGCAAAATAACTCTCCCGCCTACATGGGTAGCGCCGTTGGCGAAATGAACACAGGAGTTCACAACAAACTTTCGAAAAACGACGAAGTTACATTACTCGAAAAAGTATCCATCAATACCCAGCGCGGCCCCGTGGAGATGTATAAGATTGCTCCACCCGCCTATGAATATCGGTGGATTGAAGGACACCATGTCGTTGCCGCCAGCCAACTTGGTACGCAGGAAGAGAGCAATCCTTTCGCACTGAAACAGCAGCCGGAACCTGCAGCTTACTCACCAGCCCCTCAAGAACAGGATCCGTTCGCACAGACCGCTTCTGCCACTCCACAAAAAACAACCGTACAGAAAACGACGGTGGTGAAATCACAACCCGCAGCCAGTGACAGCAAAGGCGTACGTCGTTCCGCACCTCCTGTAGCCGAAGTTCAAGCAGATCGGCAGGCCTTACGAGAACTCGACCTGGCCTTCAAAGACATGATCGAACTCGATCCCGAAGAATGGGATCTCGAAGGACTCGAAGCAGCCTACCAGGAATTGCAAAAGCAAACCCAACACAAAGCGATCGCAAGCCAAGTCGATCTTCGCTACGGGGCAGTGAAAAAATATCGCAAAATCAAAGCAGAGTACGATAGCTTCATTCAATTGACTTCGTCCACGTCCGACCGGGAAGCGGAACTTCGTCAACAGCAGGGTCAAATCGCGACGACAAACGGAGTCGGCGACTCGACAGTCATTATGAGTAATGAGGGATATATTGAATCAGAAACTCAGCCACTGATTGGCGATGCGACATCGGGTCCTGTACTGGGAAGTTCCCTATCTGGCCCCGCAATGAATCCCGTTGAACTTGGTCCGGTGATGACTGAAGGCCCTGCATTCGGCGCTAATGCGACGGGCACGACCGTTTCGTCACCTTCACCGACCTCCGCACCTGCAACGATTGTCTCTTCACCGGGGAATTCTTTTCCTCAAGGAGACCTGATTGGTGGCCCTCAAGGTTTTGGGCCGACCATCGGAAATGCACAACCGGTCAGTGGACCGACTTTGGAAATCCCCAATTTGAGCAACCAGGAATCAGCTGCGGAACCCGTGATTTACGAAGGTCCTGACTCCATGCAGGATTCCGAACCAGTTGCTCAACAAGACAGCGGCTTGCCCGAATTTGACGGTGCGGGCATTATTCAACGGACGATCAATCCCCGGGAAGGATTGCCGACCCATGTGCTCGTTAGTCCGGAAGGGAAGATTATCTCTTACGTTCAGCCACGTGGCGAATTGAATCTCGATGAGTATGTCGGCCAATCCATGGGAATTCAGGGGGACGTGGATTATCGCCCCGACCTGAATCGCCATGTCTTAGTGATCGACCGCATGATGCCAGTACAGCTGACGCGTTAAACGGTATCGCCTGACTCTTCGACCGGTTCAATATCTCGACTGACTTTGTCTTTGAACACGAGTGCGAAGAATACGAAGACAACCGCCGATGCGATTGCAGGTACCAACCAGAGATTCTGCCAGTCAACCGGTGCATCCGCTGGTGAGAAATATCCCTCGATGTACCCGGCGACTTTCGCCCCGATCATCATGCCGAATCCCAAAGTGAACAGTACCAGCATCCCTTGTGCCTGGCCACGGATTTCGGGACCAGCCACTTTGTCGGTATAAATCTGTCCGGTTACGAAGAAGAAGTCATAACAGATACCGTGCAGTAGAATTCCGCCGATCAGCATCCAGACAGTCGGTCCGTCTGCCCCGAAGGCAAACAGGGCGTACCGGACCACCCAGGCAAGCATCCCGATCAACAACATCTTTTTGACGCCTAAGCGTTTAAAGAAGAAAGGCATCGCCAGCATGAAGACGATTTCCGACATCTGTCCGAAGGACATCTTGAAAGCCGGGTTTTCGACACCCACAGCTCCGATATATTTCGCAGCGATCTGATAATAGAACGCGAGTGGAATACAAATCAGGAACGAGCTGACCATGAAGGCGAGGTAAGATGGTCGTTTGAGCAGGACGAGTGCGTCCAGTCCAAGTATCTCTCGTACAGAGATTGATTTCCCTTTGGCGGGCGGTGGAGTATGCGGAAGCGTAAAGCAATAGAGCCCCATCACGATAGACGCATAACTCGCCATCCAGAAGAAATTAATTGTGCTATCCCAGTTCATGAAACTGATGAACACGCCGGGAACAATCCAACCGATTGTGCCGAAAACACGAATGAGCGGGAACGTTTTCTCCGAATCGGTGATGTTGTGCATCGCCAGTGAGTTCGTGAGGGCGAGCGTGGGATAGTAGCAGAGCATGTATCCAAAGATACAGGAAATGACGGTGGCGACCTCTGTCTCACTGAGTGTCACGCCCGCATCAACATCAACGTCAATCTTGGTGGCGACGGTGTACATCATGCCGGCTCCCAGCAGATGCAATACACCAAGCACACGTTCTGTTGAAAAGAAGCGGTCAGCAATCATTCCGACAATAAACGGGGAGAGAATACCGGCCAGCGGCCCAACGGCGTAAACGCTACCAATATCCGCGGGACCAAAACCGACTGGCCCCAGATAGAGTGGAGCTGTCACATACCAGGCGCCCCAGATAAAAAACTGAATGAACATCATGACAGATAATCTGGCTGCCGTTGCTGTCGAACCCATGCGGAATTTCCTTTCACCGAACCCCGTCAGCCAAGATTGAATGCTGACCTGCTGAAAAGTGGGAAACAAGCAATGTTTCCCCGCTCAAAATGGCACCCGAGAGACTGCCGAAAAGACAGACGGTGCCGATATACGATAAACAAGGACGTGATACGTCCAATGGCCTTCTGACCTATCAGGATAAGTCCTGAAAGGTACTCATAGAATATGTTCAAGTACACGATCATGCCCGTAAAACGTGTCGTAAGCAACCGATACGCCCCGTTTTCTTATCTCTTTGAGATCAGCTTTTCGCCTGTATCCCTATTTATCACGTATTTCCCCAACTCAGAACGCTCCCTCTCAGTAGCGATGAACGGGGTCGAATTAATTGCCGCTATTCGTTATACCTGCTGCTGAGCACTAAATGAGCGGGGCGCCGAATGGGATTCGATGCGTCCAGAAGAGGAAGACAGGAGGTCCGGGATGGAGACATCCTTACATCAGCAATTAAAGCAGCACTATGCTGGCGAAGGCGACCAGATAGAAGTCCGTCTGGGTGACTACATCATCGATGTCATCTCGGGCGACGAACTGATCGAAGTCCAGTGCGCCTCCCTTTCCGCTATTCGTGACAAAATCCGCGACTTATTAAGCTCACACACAGTTCGAGTGGTGAAACCTTTAGCGGCCCGAAAATATCTGGTACGCAAAAAAGCCCGGGGGAATAAAGTTCTTTCTGCCCGCTACAGCCCGACGCGACAGACATGGATCGATGTGTTCGACGAATTGGTCCACTTCGTGACCGTCTTTCCACATGAATCATTGATTCTCGAAATTGCGATGGTCGAACTCGAAGAACACCGGGTCCCCATGAAACGAAAAGGGTGGCGAAAGAAAGACTATCGCACCACTGACCGGTTCCTCAAAGAAGTCACCGAGACACGGCAACTGCGAACGGCTCACGATTTATGGGACTTGCTACCCGAGACGCCGACAGGACAATTCACAACCGCTGAACTCGCGAAGGCGGTCAAGGTCCCCCGATGGAATGCTCAGAAAATCGCGTACTGCCTGCGCGAGACTGGTTGTATTCAACTCATCGGTAAACGGGGCAAAGCACTGCTGTACGAATACAGCTCGCCCGTATGCAGCCAGCCTAAACCCAAAGCGGCTTAAAAGCGGTCCAAGGTTTATTTCAATGCATCGTGGTAAGCGGTCAGACATTGGTCGACCATCGCTTCCGCCGAGTAGATTTTGTATTTCTCGTGGGCGGCCTCACCAAACTTTTTAATATTCTCGGGCTTTTGCAACAGTTTCTCAATCGAATCTGCCATCGCCTGGAAGTCGTCTGTCTCGACGACATAACCTTGCACGCCTTGCTCTACCATCAGGGTATCGCATTGAAAACGGGTCATCACGATAGGTAAAGAAGCGTGCGCCGCTTCCATCACCACGTAAGGGTAACCTTCGTAGCGACTGGTCATACAGAAGACATCAAAACCGGGCATGCTCCACGCACCGGGTTGCATTCCCAGAAACCGGACCTGGTCTCCGATTTTGCTGTCGGCGACAAGCTGTTTCAATTCCGCTTCCTGATCACCACCACCAATCATTGCCAGAATGACATCGGGATATTTCTTCGCGATCAGCGCAAACGCTTTCAGAATAATCTCCGGCCCTTTCTGCGGCGAAAAGCGACCGACGAATCCGAGAACAATCTTGTCCATTGGCAGATCATACTTCGTACGGACTTCTTCGCGGGAAGGTAGATCAATTCCATTGATTCCGTTGGGAATCATCACAACACCCGATTCGGGAATACCGAGTTCAATACAGTGCTCGGCTTCTTCCGGCGAACAGGCGACAAGACGACTTGTCATGGACCAGAGAATCCGTTCAATTGTTCCGTAGAACTTCTTTCCTCGTTTGGAAATCATCGGGTTGATCGTACTGATCGCATTCGGTGTAAAGAAGACGGGTGTCTTCAATCCAAACGCGGCAAGCCGGGCAATAGCGCCCCCTTTGGAACTGTGTCCATGCACAATGTCGAAAGGACCTTGTTTTTTAAGGTAACGTCGTACACACAACGCGGCAGTAGAATCCGAAGGGCGAATTTTGGCGCTGATAGGACAAGAGAAAAGTGTTGCCCCGCTCTCTTCGAACTCCCTCATCTTGCTTTCAAAGCTACCACTCATGCGTAGCGGGGAATAAATCAGATGAACGTCGACATCGCGATCAAGTAAACCTCCAACCATGTCGAGTACGTGCTGGCCAACGCCTGCGTTGGTCGCTTCCACAATGTGAGCAACCTTGAGTCTGCGCATCTTATCAGAGTTCGGTTGCCCGGAGTTCGACTGCGAAGGTTGGCTTTTATCGTCGGACTCGGTCACACCGGGTGGCACTTGAGAGGGCACATGGGGAGAAGTAGACATGATACTCGTATAGGGTAAAAGATTTTAGAAACGAAGAATCAGGATGAGGTTAATGGAGCGTGTGCCTTTTTGTTCTGTTCAATCATCTGTTCGACAATCTCCACGAACTTTTTACCCGTTCGGGTGATTTCAAAATTATCGAGAGCAAATTGATATCCCTGCTGGCCTATGCGCTCGCGTTCTTCGGCAGGTAAATCAATCATTTTATTGACCGCTCCAGCCAACGCCGCAGGATCGTTTTTGGGAACGATGACTCCATGCTCAAAGTCATTGAAACCAGCTGGACGACCAGAACAGTCAGTCATGATCACGGGAAGTTCAGCGCCCATCGCTTCGACAACTGAAAGTGGCCAACCCTCCCAATGGGCGGAGTGGACGTAGATATCAGCCGATCGCAGAAGCAGGGGACAATCATTTCGCCACCCGGCGAAAAGGAAGCGATCATCCAGTTGGTGCTCTTTTAAAAACGCTTTTAATGAATTGAAATGATTCGTCATTTCGGCAGCATTGGGTCCATCGAGAACGTCGCCTACTTGAATCAACTTCGCTTTTCGACCACTGGCAATAATCTGCTGAAAGGCGCTGGTTAATACTTCCAGTCCTTTTTGAATATCGATGCGGCCAATGTTCACTAACATTAATTCATCAGGCTGGAGCTGAAACGCGTCGCGGGTTTGCTGGATCTCTTCATCTGTCGCCTTGGGAAAGTTGAGTACATCAACTCCGTTGTACACGACACAAGTTCGTTCTTCAGGAATCGAGAACCGCTCCCGCATTTCATCTTCGACGGCAGTGCTGCTGCAGATTCCCATCGTCAGGTGATTCTGCATCGCTTTTCGGTAATAACTCTCTTTAAGACGCGGTACGAACATCGGCCCATGAAAGTGGTGCATGTTCTGTAAAGAAAGCACGCCAGGCAGCTTCAACCGGTTCGCTGTTTTTAAAGCAACCGAACGGTCCCGGGCATTCACACCAATGACGCAATCGGCACCGAACTCGCTGGCGATCTTGGCAGTCTTAGTAATGACAGAAGGAAATAACGGAAAAGCCAACTCCTCCAGCAGAACAGTCTGAATGCCCCCTTCATGCAGAGAGACCAGGAAGTTGGTCCGTTCGGTATTACTAGTATCAACCACCTTTGGTTCGGGACCATGAATCACCAGGACTTCATGACCTGCTCCAATTAAAGCCTCGGCATAGAATTTGGCCATCTTGGAAGCGCCGGTGAAGTCCGGGAGACATAAAGTAATCGCAATACGAGACATAATGAACGACCGAGTGGAATGGTTTCCAATACGAGAACGAAAGTGGGCTTTATTTACACGTTAAGATAATACCAACGGAAGTCAGGACCAGATAAGCCTGACCTTCCATCTCATCAACTGATTTTGGACGCCGGAGAAGTTTTTAGATTTTCTTCCACAAGCTGAACAAAACGCTGACTGGTTTTCTGGATTTCAAAATACTCGGCAGCAAACTGGAAGCCCGCTTCGCCGATTTCGGATCGTTTCTCGGCGGAGAACTCGATCATCTGTGCCATTGCATTCGACAGGGCTGACGCATCCCCCTTGGGAACGATGAAACCATGTTTCCCTTGTTCATAATGTTCGGGAACGCCACAGCAATCAGTTTGAATTGAGGGCAACCGGGCTCCCATCGCTTCCACTACTGCCAGAGACCACCCTTCCCATATCGCGGAATGAACGTAGATATCAGCAGCTTTCAATAACGTCGGACAGTCGTTTCTCCAACCCGCCATAATAAAGCAATCGGCGAGGCCATGCGACTTCACATAGTCCACCAGTTTTTCGCGATACTTCAAAATGTTCTGTTGATTCGGTCCTGCGATGACATCGCCAACCTGAATCAGCTTGAACTTCTGATCGGGATGACTCTTTTTGAATTGGACGACAGCCTGAGCCAGCGTTTCTAACCCCTTCTGTGGGTCAATACGCCCAACATTGATCAGCATTAATTCGTCAGACGCGATACCGAACTCGTCGCGAACCAGCTGACAGGCTTCCGGGCTGACTTCGGGGAAGTTCAACACTTCTACGCCATTGTAGACGACGCATGTTTTTTTCCTGAGAACTTTGAACCGCTGGACCACTTCTTCCTGCACCGCTGGACTGGTGCAGATACCCAGGGTTAATTCTTTGCGAACAAGCCGAGCGAAGATCGATTCTTTCAGCTTGGGCAGCGGCCAGCGACCGTGGAAGGTATGCTGATTCTGAAAGGAGGTCAGCGCAGGCAAATTCAACTCTTTTGAGGCTTTCAGCGCCACAGGAATGTCCCGCTGTTGAAACCCAATCAGACAATCGAGCGTGTATTTACGGGCTTGCTCAACCGTGTTTTTGATGACCGCCGGTCCGATCAGTTTATTCATTTCGGGAATGAGTTCCGTTTCGAAACCATCCTCTCGCAGCGCGTCGATGAATGTCTGATCGTGGTTCTCCGAAGTAATTTCGGGACCATGGAGCAAAACGACGTCGTGTCCCGCCGCCAGAAAGGCTTGCCCATACAGTCTGGCCATTTTACACGCCCCGGTGTAATTCGGGTTCGCCAATGTCATTCCAATACGGGCCATAAGTGGCAGACTTTTTCAATCTGAAATTAAAGAAAGATCGAGAGGAGTTACCTTAGCGGTTCTCTCCCTCGATCGTGTTTTTCACTATGTAATCTGGAACAAAGTCAATTAGGAGTAAGTCAGTAAGGTATCAATGTGACACCCCGTACTCTCTCGTGCGAAAATCGACTCTATCCAAATCTGAGTAAAATCGATAGTCGCCGCTTATTGTTGTCGCGGCCTTGTCTCTATGAACGGATAAAAGCGTTCAAAAGACGTTAGAAGCGAACTAACGACTTTGCTAACAAAGGGACTCTATTTAGTAGGCACCTTCGCGGAGCAGAACGACTTTCAGTGTTCTCATAAGAATGTGAATATCGAGCCACAAAGACCAGTTGCGAACATAGAAGCGGTCGTACTCGACGCGTTCGGCATAGGTTGTGTTGTTCCGTCCTGAAATCTGCCACAAGCCGGTCAGGCCAGGAGAGACTTCCGAATAGAGTCGAAATTCATCGCGATAACGGGGAATTTCGTCATCGAAGATCGGACGAGGACCAACGAGGCTCATGTCCCCTTTAAGGACATTCCACAACTGGGGAAGTTCATCCAAACTTGTTTTGCGAAGGAACTGTCCGATCCTGGTGACACGAGGGTCGTTTTTCAGCTTGCGGATTTTCTTCCATTCCGCTCGCATTTCGGGATTCTCTTCGAGGTATTGATTCAAAACGTCATCGGCGTTACTCACCATCGACCGAAACTTCAGTGGGTGAATTTCTTTACCGTTTCTTCCAACGCGTTTGGTCGACAACAGCACGGGACCAGGCGATGAAAACTTGATGCAGATGGCAATAAACAGGAACAGTGGAGAAATCATTAAACCGCCAACAACGGTTAAAACGATATCCATGGTCCGTTTTAATAGACGCGGCCAAGGCAACATCAACCGTTCCTGAATGTTGATTCCGGTCAATCCATTACAGTCATGACAGCGGTTCCACAGTGTGGGAATCTGCATGTTATCAGGGATAATCACCACATTCGGAAACGAACCGGCCAGCTTTTCCACTTCATGTTCGAAGGTACGGGCATTCGAAGAGAGTTCACTTTGAACGACGAATAACCAGTACGCTGAGTGCTGGCGGGCGACATCAACAATATTACTGGATTCTCCCAGATGAGGGACGTTAGCTTCTTTGCCTTCCGGCTCTGCACGCTGATCGTAAACAAGACCGACAGGTTTGATTCCCTGACGACAGTTCTGATCCAGCGATTTATACAGTCGATCGGCTGTAGCCCCCTTACCCAGAATTAAAGCGGGTTGTCCCCACCATTTTGACTTTGTGCAAAACGAACGAATCCCGGAACGAAACGTGGGAATCAGGAATAAGCCTAACATCCAGGTCACGAAGATGCTTCCGAGAGGAGAAGGACCGGGTGAGTATGCGGCAATACAGACGGCAGAAAGCATCATGAATAAGGAAGTCCCCAGCAGAAGCTGACGGGTCTCCAGAACGCGATGCATCCCGGCAGCGGGATAAAGTTCAAGAAAGCCAAACACGAGCAACATCGTGACTGACAACACTGGCAGGAGGGTACCCAGAGGAATATTGGGATAACCGATCAGGGAAATTGCTACGTAGCTCCACCACGCAGAACAAACCAGAGCAGCCAGGTCAGAAAGAATCAAAGGAAGGGCAGTCAGCACGACTTGCCGAGAGAAACTCGCTCCTACGGGTACAATCCGCTGGGAGGTGCTATATCGAAACTGCTCAATTTCTTTCGAGTCCAGTGTAACAACATCAACTTCACGAGATGGCTCGTAGGAAAGTAACGTGCCAGATTCAGAATTGAGTACTGTCATTGAGGAGGAAGCCCTTCTTGAGTCCTTTAGAGGGACAATTCTTGAGTCAATCGATAGGAATAAATCTGAGCATCGAGCGTCAATGAATTATCAATGCTTGCATGATTAAAGATTTAAAGAGCTGCGAAATAATGCAATCTGTTACAAAATCGTGCAACTGTGTCGGGCGTTTTGCGACACTTCACCGCAGGACACCCCCTGCTGTGTAAACTTTGCAAAACTCATTCCATAAATCATCATACATCCAATGTCGTGTCTGGTGCTGCTGAACCGGCGAGGGGAGCCTTTCAAAATACACCGTATAGACACTTTACGTAAACACTTCGATCTAGTTAAACATCCGTGACAAATATCTCGTGTTTTTCTGTCTATCTGCATGTTTGGGGGGACACAGGAAAACAGTGTGGGAACAGCAAGTCAAAGACCTTACTTAAACTGTTGCCTACATTTTGAACTATACAGGCTGAGGGCACAAGCATGCTTAAGTAAGTTCAGGCATTTTTCACGAATTGTCGTTTTAGCCCTAACATACGTTCAATGCCGAGTGTGGATCTTAATATTTCCCCTGCGATGCCAGTTTCATTTCGTAATTTCCAAGAGCACGGAGGCACATCTTAGAGAGTTGATGAAGTAGATTCACGAGCCTGATTAGCATCATCATCAAGTTTTCATCATTCAGCGAAAATGAACCACATCGAGCGCGATAATTGGGCAGGAGTCATTGGCGACTGAGTGTCGTGGACGGAATAAGGGAGGGTATGGGGGGCGAGGTTAATGGAAGGCGAAGCTGCACAAAGTAGATGCGAATCGCGTGCCTTTTCTTCAATTCATCTAACTAAGGGGGACGTTCTTAGATCCTGTCCAGGATAAGTGCGGCGGCTATCGATCCCGAAAAGCCCTTAAATACAGCAGGCTACGCCGCCAGAACACGCTATGGATATCTGTAATGCGCTCTACTAAATAAGCAAAGGAAGAAACATCTTGCTTTAAGCAAAACAAACCCCTCGAACCAGGCGGAACTGGATTCGAGGGGTAAGTTGTTTTAAGTCGTCTTACTCAAAGCGAACTCAGACTTTTTCTTTACGAGCTGTTTTCGTGTAGGACGTATAGTAAGAACGAGATTCTTTGGCCCCAAAGCTGGTGTACTTGCTGGCGCTGTAGTACTGGCCGCCTTGTGAATCGTACCCAGTCATGGTGACACCCAGCACATCGGCGTCGACACTCTGGAGAATTTCCATCGCTCTAGTCGCTTCGGGACGTCCATTCTTTTTGAATCGTAGATTCAAGATCACAGAGTCCACACGAGGAGCAATCGCGGTTGCATCACTGACAACCAGCAATGGAGGAGAGTCAATAATCACGTAGTCATATTGTTCTCGGACCACAGCCAGCAAACTAGTGAAAGACTCCTGGTTGAGTAATTCCGCAGGGTTATCTGGAACAGGTCCACAAACGAGAGCCGTCAACCCTTTGACTTCGGTCTCTTGAACGGCATCCTGAATTTCGGCCTCGCCACGGAGAACGTCCGAGAGCCCGACTGTTGTACTTAGACCGAACAGTTTGTCCACCATTGGCAATCGCATATCGCAATCAATCAGCAATACCGACTTGCCAGTCTGGGCAAGAGAGATTGCCAGGTTAGCCGTCGTCACCGACTTACCATCTTTCGGGTTCGGACTCGTGATCTGAACGACTTTGGGCGATTGACCATGGGTTCCGAAGTACAGATTTGTCCGCAGTGAACGGAAAATCTCGGCTTCAGGTGATTGCGGGATATGGTAAGTCACCAAGACAGGTGACAATTTCGATTTTTTATCCGCCAGCTTCGTCAAACGACGAACGTTCAACCGAGGAACATGAGCTAGTACAGCGGTGTTCAAGGTGTTTCGAATCTGTTCCGGACTACGGAAGGTTGAATCGGCCAGGTCGATGACAAAGGCTAGTAACAGCCCGAACATCATGCCGACGAAACCACCAGGAATAATACCGTACAGGATCGATACTTTCGCACTTTTGACGTCGTCAATGTTGCCCATCGACTGCACTTTCAGCAGTTCGTAGTCTTCCAGGAGGCTAATGTCTTCCAAACGACGGTTGCTGTTGGTAAACAGCTCTTTCTTAAGTTCTTTTTCGTCGCGAAGAAGCTCTTCATTCAGTTTGAATGTAGCCACTTCCTTCGCTTTCGCTTCTGCCATATCGCGGAATGTTACCAGAGTCGTTTCCTGACGAAGCAAGTCTTCAAGGTCTTTCTCAAGCAGACTTACGTAAGCTCGAATCAGGTCGGATGTATCAATCGGTGTCAGGGCTTCAGTACTCGGGGGAGGAACATCATCCTTCTTTTCCACCAAGAATTTTTCCAAGTCCTGCAAGTTTTCTTCAGCTTCAATCACCTTGGGGTGATTGTCAGCATACTCAGTTTTTTTGGCCTTAAGATCTAAGCGGGCAGAAAGCAGTTTATCAAACTCGGTATTCGCCGTTTCCGCTCGTGTGTACTGTTGTGCCTGAAACGCCTCGGAAGTCGCTGCATTTGTGGCAACACTGATTTCCAGATTTTCTACGCTTAGCAGCAGCCCCAAGCGTTCAACATGTTTGGAGTCGACCAGAGCCAGTCGCTGGTAATCGGTGAACCGCTCCATGTTCTCTGGTTCCAGAGATTCTTTGATAATCTCTAACCGAGATTCCGCAGCATAACGTTCAAACTGGAGCAGACGTAACTGAGTTTCGTAGTCGTTAAGACTGTTCAGGTAGACGTTTACCGTGTCTCCCGTCGTTGTGTAGATCTGGGAAGACTCCATGAATGTTTTGTATTTTTCTCGAATTCCCTCCCACTCTTCACGGGCTTTATTCGCAACCCCACCGATGACCTGAGCGGCCTCGTTGACCGGGTTCTGGTAGGTCTCAGTGATGTGCTCCTGGTAGGCGGCGAGAATTGCTTTTAATACTCTAGGAGTGTCTGCTTCGTTAGTGTGTTCGAATGTCACATAAATCCAGTGACCACCATTGACGGCGATGTTGCCCTCTTCTCCCTGAAGGCTCAGGTAGAGATTATCGATCACATAATCAATGGGGTTCTGATCATCCGCCAACTCTTCCATAATGGAAGGTAAGTTCATCATGTTGATCGGAGTGCCATCTTCGTTTTTCAGCCCTGCTTCCAGTGCTGCTTTGACGATTTTGTGGCTCGACATGATTTTCATCTGGTTAGCGAGTTCATCTTCCATTCGACGGAAGTCGTTCGGGCTGGAATTCTCGCTACCCTCGGTTGCCAGATTCGGGTCATGGCGAATGATGTGGATCTGCGCCTGGGACTCCCATTTTTCGGGCAATTTCAGGATCGCCAAGGTTCCCAATGCGGCACCAACAATGATGCCGAACAGGATAATCCCTTTACGGCGGCGAATGATCGACAATACATCGAGCACTCCCTGCAGCGGGGATTGCGAAGTTTGTTGTTCAGGAGGTGGAGTAGTGGGCATAATCGATACTCACAGGCAGATTAAAAATTACCAGGATGTCAGTCAGAAGCGCGCTTAGTGCGATGCAAAACAGGTCAGCTTTGCTTTTCAGAAGTAGTGACGATCAAATCACAATCCTGATACCAGTCAGTGAAACGAGACTGGTTCAGAGCGGGGCAACTGGGAGGGATACCTGAGGGGGAAAAGCCTGACCTTAAATACGCTAATTAACCCCATCGTGCCCACGTTTCGGGTCGACTGTCAAGTAGGTGTTTACGGAGTTGGGCTAAAAAAGAGAAACTGTACTTGAGCAACCGGACGCTCAAGACAAAGTGGGTGGTTTAGTGAGATTTTTCTCGCGCGAGCTCGTCCCGGCAAGGGGTAAACCGATCACATCCACTCTTTAATCGGAGTCCCTTCGATCATCCGAATGGGTCGACCGTCCGCCGTATGAGCGAGAAGATCCTGTGGGATCCCCAACTTGGCATAGATGGTGGAGACAATACTCGATGTCTTGTACTCATCTCGCGTCGGGTGACTGCCAGTGGCATCGGTCTCCCCCAGAATGTGTCCAGGGGGCACTCCTGCTCCTGCCATCACAATAAATCCAGCAGAAGCCCAATGATCACGACCACTAGCCGAGTTCACGTTGGGCGTACGACCAAAATCCGTAAGCCAGACAACCAGGGTGTTATCCAACATTCCCCGTTCATCCAAGTCTTCGATCAGTGCTGAAATCCCTTGATCGGCTTTAGGTAACTTATTTTCAGCGAGTGATTTAAACAGATTCTGATGATTGTCCCAACCACCGTCAGTAACGGTAACAAACCGAACTCCAGATTCGATTAACCGTCGCGCTAATAGACAGCGATGTCCAAAACTGTGTTTGCCATATTTCTCGCGGGTCTCTTCCGACTCGGCTGCCATATCAAAGGCGGCCTGTGTTTCAGTCGCCGTAATCATATTCAGAGCCGCTTGATAGTTCTCATCCAGCGCGGAATAGGCCTCGGGTTGCAAATCGATCTGACGTTGTAAATCGTCAATTTGTGACAATATCCCCCGTCGACGCTCGACCCGTTTAAGATCCACACCTGTGGGAGGTTGGATATCCGGGACTTTAAATTTGTCTGAAGCGGGATCGGCATTCAGTTCAAACGGATTGTGCTCCAGCCCAAGAATTCCCGCTGTTCCTCCACCAAAACGACGGTCGATGCTGTTTCCCAATTGTACAAAGGGAGGCATCGCCGATTTGAATCCTTTGTGATAACTGACGACCGAACCCATCGTCGGATACGCTAATGCCGGATTGAACTTGCGACCCGACATCACGTATTGATCCGCTAAACCGTGGCTTCCATTCTGAGGATTCCAGGACCGCATGAGCGCATAACGATGCAGAGAAGCGGCCAGTTTCGGCACATGTTCAGTAAAACGGACTCCCGGAATAGACGTGTCGATTGTTTTGTATTCGCCCCGTACACTGACAGGAGCGTCTGGTTTCGGGTCAACGGTGTCGTGATGACTCGTCCCTCCACGACTCCAGATCATGATGCAGTTCACATCCGAAGAAGGGCTGTTCGCCTGGGCTTTTTTCGCAGCCAGCAAGGTAGGCAGGCTAAGCCCCATACCTGTTCCTGCTAGTGTTCCTACCTGTAAGAAACTTCGCCGAGTGATCGATTCACAATCTTTACTGAGACGTGGAAAAAGATTCAACATCGAGAAGACCTTCTCAGGAAACGGAGAAAACGAGGGGGGGAATGGTAGGGCCGGACGAACGTCCGCATGATTGAATCGATTGCGCGAATCACAATCGACCTCAGAAGGGGTGGCTACGCAGAGACAAAACAGCCCAAAGGGAGTTTCGCAAAGAGATCTCGCAGAAACGGACGGGAAACGTCGTTCATTTAATGTTAATGAATATTCCCCATTCATCAACAACTATTTATGAGATACGTGAGAATGTGCCTATTCAACCGTAATCTGAGCGCAAGGCGATTCGTCTGTGTACTTCGATCGCAGAACGATTCCTGAAGGAATAATTTCTCGACGGATTTTGTTTATCACGCCCAACCTGGGAAGACTTAATTTTCGGGATACGCTGAACTTAGAGTACGACGATTCATGCATACTTCTCATCTCATGCGTCGATCTCATCCGCAACCGACCTGTCCGTTAGGGATCCGCTTCGACTGCTGGGGCGTCTTCACCGTCCGGGGATACATCGCTATTAAAAAGCTGCGGCAAGAAGATAAAGGCGGCCATCAGGAAAGCAACGACGATCAACAATGAGATCGTCGCGACCAGGCTGATCATCAAAACGCGTTTGTCCGCTTTTACCTTCGGACGGTCCGGTTTCGCCTTGCTCTTTTCTTTGGGAGCGGGGGGAGCCTTTTTACTGGAAACACTCTGTCGGCGGGAAGCGATCGGTTGCAGTGTACGAATCTCATCGGTGATTGAAGATTCACCTTCTTCAGGTTCGGCATCACCTTCGGGCTTCAGAACCATCGCTCCACCGCATTTTTTACAGTGGGTCTTTTTCCCGATTAGACTGTCATCGGGAATTTTGAACTTGGCCTTACAAGTCGGGCATTGAGCAGTGAAGGCAGGCAAGAGAGTCTCTCCAAATGGAAGAAATCATCGCTTCCTATTGAATGCTTTAGACTCGGAAATTCATTCCGCAGCCTAAATTCAATCGGACAAGGGAAGTAATTATATGAAGGAAATCTCCGGTCAGACAAGGTGAGGGTATGATTGTCTATCATGGAGCCGGAGGGCGGGAAGGTGAGGTACATTCAACATACACCACAGTTTGAGGATTGATAACCCCTACACCACCGATTTCCGACCGTGTTGTCGTTGATAAAATGCGTGTGAATCATTTGTACCGTTTTTAGTGACTCGCTTGCGTCCATTTTCATGTTTGTTCGTACACCGCACATATCTGACTCTGAATTTCAACAGATCAACATGTGCTGCATGTCGCTAAATAGAAATTCAAAATTTTGATGCCAACCAGTAAATGCAAATAGAACAGCAGAAAATCAAACTACCAAGAACCGAAAACACTCACTGATGACGAGGCCCTTGATGAGCGAGCCGAGGTCGTTGTCTGGACTGGGAATACGGGACGTGGCTCGCTATTGTTTAGCACGGTTTGACAACTGGGTTTCCGGTTTCAGGATAAAGATCTTTACTGATTCTTCGAGGCGGTTCTTCTATCTAGTTCAGACCTAACCGAGTGGTCCACTTCTTTGTTTCGACTTGGCCTCTTTTTTGTCAACAGCCTCTTCTGTCATAAGGATGTCCCCCCAAGATGGCTAGTACAACAGAATCAGATGTACCCCCGTTATGGCGAGACCGTTCATTCTGGGGAATGACCATCACTCAGTTCCTGGGCGCCTTTAACGACAATCTTTTCAAACAGACGATCTTGCTATTTTGCATCGACCTCTATCTGGCTGGAGGAACCAATCACCAGACAACGGCAACCGGCTTGTTCTCTCTGGCTTTTGTCCTGTTCTCTGGATTCGCAGGATACCTGGCGGACAAATACAGCAAACGCAAAATCATTGTGCTCTGTAAAGTTGCCGAAATCGTCGTCATGCTTCTGGGATTGCTCGCTTTTGCCGTTGGAGTCTGGGTACCTGGTCCCCTGTTATGGATGCTGATCGTTGTTCTGTGCTGTATGGGAATTCAAAGTGCGTTCTTCGGTCCGTCCAAGTATGGCATCCTTCCGGAAATGTTGCACAACGATGATCTCCCTCAAGCGAACGGCCTCATCCAGATGACCACCTTCGTGGCCATTATAATGGGCACAGCTCTCGCCGGTTACGGTAAAGAATCAAGTGAAGGAGCTCTCTGGGTGATCGGTCTGTTTTGTGTCATCATTGCCGTTGTTGGCACACTGACGTCCCTTCTTATTCGCCGCACCCCGATCGCAAAACCTGATTTGCAGTTTCAACCCTCAGCGATGGTTATGACCCCCAGCACCCGTAAGATGCTATGGGGAGACAAACTGCTGTTGTCTGTTCTGCTGATCTCTTCCCTCTTCTGGTTTGTTGGTGGCGCTGTTCTGATGGCAGTCAACCTATTGGGTAAAGAGCTAATGCAGCTCGGTGACGGAAGAACCAGCATCCTTTCTGCCTGCATGGGGGCTGGGATCGGTATCGGGTGCCTGCTCGCTGGCCGATTGTCGCATCAGCAAATCAACTTCAAACTGGTTCGCAATGGAGCCTGGGGAATTGCTGGTTTCCTGATGCTAGTCCCGCTCATGGGACAGTACAGCGTACTTCCATTGCCTGCCTCCTCCGAATTAGTTGCCGCACAGACTGAAGAACAATCAGTAACAGCAGACACAGAGATCGAACCCATTACGAACACAGACGGAGTGGTTGCTGAAGACGATGCTTTAACCGCATACTGGAAATCAGAATCGCTGTGGGACAAAATGATCCCGATTAATTTCTGGGAATTTGCCACCCGGTTTTCTTTAATGGGAGTGGGACTCTTTGCAGGGCTCTTCGCCGTGCCGTTACAAACGTTTATGCAGTCGCGTCCGCCTGCCGATCAAAAAGGCCAAATGATTGGTGCGATGAACCTGATCAACTGGATTGGTATTCTGTTGTCAGCCATATTCCTGGGAGTCATGGATTCGATCCTGATGAAGGCCGGGCTATCCCAGAAGTGGATATTTCCGATACTCGCCGTGATGATGATTCCTGTCGCCCTGTTCTTCAAACCATCAAGTGAAAAACTATCCCACTCGGTTACTCCCCGCGCCAGTGAACCTGCTACGAATCCCGACAACGCCTCGGAGAATGCTGAGCCCAATTCCTGAGTGATGATCGAGGGATCGGATAATTGTTATAAGATCGTATCTTTTCTTAAGGACCAATTTGCGATGCGTCTGGCAAATAAAGTTGTAGTCGTAACCGGCGGTGGGACCGGAATTGGAAAAGCGATCTGTCTCCGTTTCGCCGAAGAGGGAGGCGAGATTATTGTCGTTGATCAGAACCAGGAAACCGGTAAGCAAACAGCAGAGGAAATCGAATCCGCGGGAGGTAAGGCCTGTTACCTCTTCTGCGATCTTTCACTAGAGACGGAGATCCTCGCGCTCACAGCATCGATTCAAAACAAATACGATCGCATCGACGTGCTCGTCAACAATGCGGCGATGTTTCTGCTCAAAGGGATCGACGCCACTCGAGAAGATTGGGAACAGATTCTGTCAGTGAATGTCATTGGTTATGCGCTTACCTGCAAACACCTCCTCCCGTTACTCCGGAAGTCGAGTGCAGGAGCGATCGTGAACCTGGGATCCATATCCAGCTTTATTGCCCAACCCCAGTTCGTTACTTACAACGCTACGAAAGCGGCCATTGTAAGTATGACTCGCTGCCTGGCGTTGGATCTCGCTCCTGAGAATATCCGCGTAAATGCCGTCTGCCCAGGAACCATCTGGACACAAATCGTGGAACGGCTCACTAAGGAAGCAGGCTTAACCCGTGAACAAGCAGACGCCCACCCCGACTGGGGAGGGGCTCATATGATCCCCCGCATTGCCGACCCTCGGGAAGTCGCCAATGCCGCACTCTTCCTAGCGTCGGAAGAGGCTTCTTTTATCACTGCTGAATGCCTGATGGTCGATGGCGGCTACACTGCTAAGTAACCAAACAGCTAATTCAGGAGAGTTCAACGGGACAATTCCGCTACCCGTAGGCTAAATATTCGACGTAAGGTGTTAAGCTGAGCAAAACCGGTAAGTTTCACTTGAAACCATTTCTGATTAGACCGACAACAATCGCCGAGTCGACCTGAATTCGGCTTGACCCGTTTGGAATTATCTGCGAAAAGCCCGCTACTCTCTCTCCACTACGTCATTCAATCTGACTCTCTTGGCCAAACCGCCTGCGCGGTAAGGGGCATGCTGCGTTATGACCAGGATCATTCCGTTTTGCGGTTTCATGACTCTCGCAATCTGTTTAGTAGGTTGCTCTCACTTCATGGAAACCCAAACGTTAAAACAATTCGTTTCTGCACTTGAAGAAGAAAATCTGGACGACCTGCGTGCGGCCAGTTCAAAAAGCTTCAAAGATAAAGCTCTTCGGTTGGATGAATCCGCCGAAGACCTGAAACGATTGCGCATTCCAACCGAAGACTTAAAAGTCGTAGAGGTCGAAGACGAGTCGGAAACGTCTAAGCTCGTTAATGTAAAAATTGGTGATGCGACTAAAACCATCGTTTATCGCATGGTTAAAGAAGAAGGTTCTCGAAAATGGGTTGTCGATGACATCATTCAGAAGAAACGTCACGACGGTAACCTGAAAGTCGCCAAAAAAGTGACTGAACAGATGGACTTGTATCTCAGCGTTCGCGAATTCATGCAGAAATGGAGCCGCAAAAACCGGGAAGAGATCGAAGCCCAGATGACAGTCGAATTTGCCGGTGTCATGCATGAACTACCAAATGACTACTTCGATCATCTTTACGAAAAAGTGGGCGATGTTGAATCGGCCCTTGAACGTTTTCGACCAGAAGCGACTTTAAATGAAGACACTGCCGTTGTCCGCATCAGTCGTAAGAAGGGTCGTTTGGATATCGGCATGAAGCTGGTAGATGATCGCTGGCTGGTCCGAGACATGGCCGTCGAATCGAGTCGCGATACCGAATACATTTCTTCGATGATAAAATCGGCTGATGCATTACGATCTGTCGCCATCTTCCTCAAAGGATATTCCGCTGCCGACAAAACAACTATTAAAGAAGTCTCCGAGCCCAATTTTTACAAGAATGCAATTATGCCGGGTGAACTGGCTGCCGTCAGTCTTCCTGCTGCTGAATCATTGAATAACGATTCGCGAATGACTATTCGCGGAGACCGCATCGATGTGAATATCCCTTTCAATGGAGAGATAGCCTCGCTCACTTTGAAGTCAATTGATCGTCCGGAAGGCCAGTGGAAGCAACATGGCTATCACGTGACCGATGTTTCTTTAATTCGCAGTGGTGCTACAGGTGAAAATCGCAAACTTTCAGCTCTGCTAACATCTAAGGCCCGAGTCGACATTTTCCACGAAGCTCTTGTGAAACGTGATTTGAAAACACTCACTTATTCTTCTTCATACGATTTCAACACGCGTGTCTGGAAAAACGTGGACGAAGAGATTCTGGCTCAGCTTCCAATCGACCTCCCCAAACAGGGCAAGTTCGAAATTGAAGACATCGTCTTTAACGGCAGTGTGACCCAGGTCTACACTCTCTTCGATGAGATTCCTATTACCTACATTCTGCGAGAACATTCCGGCGAGTTACGCATCGATGACGTGCAGTTCCCCATGGCAGGGAAACCGAATTCGGTCAAAACACTTCTGGAAGTCGTTATTCCTGCTTACCAGTTTGCTCAAACGGCTTCCAAATCATCTCCTACTGAGGAGATTGCATCGCCAAAGTCATTAAAAGACGTTCAAAAGTTGGGACAACATTACAACCAGATCATCAGCAGAATGAGTAATGTCTGTTCGTTCGACTTCAACTATTTTGTCTGGAAAGAAACGGACGTTGTTCCAGAACCCTTCTTCAACTGTAGCGAACATCTCGAAACCGCGATCACTTCAGTTCAACCGCTGAATGCCAACGGCACCGAACAGATGATTCAGTTCGGTGACGAACATTGGGGTGCCCAAGTGAAAGTCATTCAGCAGCAGGGCAGCTTCCGAGTCGACGATGTTAAACTGGTTGCGGGTAAAGATGTCGGATACGATCTGAAAATTGCCGCTCGCGACCAGCTTAACGAGAAAGGTCGCTCCCTGCGTTCGATCTACCCACTACTGCACCTGCAGGAAGGGGAAGCCATGGCGATTGAAACGCAACTGGCGAAGGATTTCGACAACCAGAACATCGAAGGCGGCAATGTGATCAGCAGTGAGAAAGGTGGTGTCGTTGAAGAATACCAGTTCAGCGAGAATACACCCTCAATGAATCAGGCTCCGGCTGGCAATCCGTTCAAGGAGTTCGCTCCAGCTCAACCACAATCGAACCCGATTCAGCAAGTCGCCGGTTGGGACGATTTCAACCACCAAAGTGAGAAGCAACCTGCCTCGTCCGGAATTCAGAATTCACTCCATGAAGAGGACGTCTTTCCGGATTATGTTCCTCCGAATAAGTCAACGAGCCCCACGACAGATGCTGGCAATACGCGAACAGCAGATTCTACTGCTGCCGAATTCCCCGAAGAATTTCCACCATTGGAAACATACCCGGGCAATTAGAACCAGCAGCAGTTGATTGTAATAAGCTATAGGCAGTAACTGCTTAGCGACTTCAAAGCTGAACAGAGACATCATGCTCTGTTCAGTCTTCGAGATAACGAATTCGTTTTTGCATATCGACGTTCACGGACTGATACCGCGAAGTCAGATTTCCCCGTTGGAAAAAGGTACTGCGAAAAAGTTCGAGGTCATCGGAACCGATCGCGTTATTGAAAATGGGGGAAAGATAATCGATCCCCAGTCGCGAAGGCTGAAAGCGATGGTCATCGTACAAGCTGGGATGAACTGTCCTGGCATGAATTCGCCCCCACTGATCGCGTAATTTGTTCGCATGAAGTGCCCCCAGTGAAAACCCGGAGTTCTCCTGGTAGCACAAAGTCGAAAGTGAGTTATTCTGCCCCTCAACCAGCAGGTCGACCGCCTTCCCGCCCAGTTGAGTGGCGTAAAAACGATCAAAGCGAATTGGACGTCCGCCGCGTTGTGTATGCCCGACCTTACGCGTGAAGATCGCTTGAGCTGCCGACTCATGCCGTCGCAGATTGCTGAAGTATTCGCTACCAAAATCATCTGCCAACATTTTCTTTAATGATTCGGCCGCTCCATCGAGAAGAATATTTCCGGCCGGGTCGGTGCTGGCATGGGCGGCTCCAAGTGGTTTTCCTTCCTGGTCTACAATCCCTTCTCCGACAACGATGACCACGTTTTTCTGGCGATCATAAAGTTCCCGGACACGTTGGCTGAATGCAGGAAAGTCGAGCGGGACTTCGGGAAGCAGAATCATATCTGGTTGGCCGTAAGCCGATCCGAGTGCAATGTAACCGGAATGACGGCCCATGACTTCAACAATCGCAATTCGCCGATGACTCTCGGCAGTCGTCCGAATACGCTCAATCGCCTGAACAGCCACAAAGACGGCAGTGGCATATCCGGGCGTCGCGTAGTTGACGATCTCATCCAGAGCGATAGATTCATGCTCTCGTCGATGATGAAATCCCGGTTGTTCGTCTGTTTCTGGATTCAGATGCCACTCATTGGGTTCGTTGATGTAATTTAACCCCAAGTCATTATCAATCGTTTTGGGGGCTAGCACGCAGGGGAACAACTCGCACAGCGATTGCATTCCACTGATCGTTCCATCCCCGCCGATACAGACAACTCCATCAATCTTCAATTGCTTCAGTCGGTGAGCAATCTTCTGGAGTTCCTGCGCGTCTTCTGAAGAGATATACGTCCGCGAGGCTCCAATAGCGGTCCCTCCACAGCAGGGGTCGATTTCGGGGATCGTTACAAATAATGGATTCAGATTTACGTGAGGGACTCGGCTATCCAGCAGACCAGAGAATCCCTTCATAATGCCATAAACTTCGATACCAAGCTGATTAGACCGTTCAACCGCCCCATAAATGGTGGCATTCAAAGCGGGAGTATCTCCTCCTGCGGTCAGAATAGCGATGCGTCGCATAAAAACCTGTCCTGGCAGGCTGGGCAACCTGTCTGCAATCATGCAGATCCAGAGCCACCATAGCCGTTTGAGTTCTATATAAAAGGTCGACATCGAAAACGACGTCGGCGGAATAACGTTCTGATTTGACAGTTTTTCGCAACCATAAAACAAGTTGGAGGTTGGTAAAGCAGAGAAACTGTCAGGAGAGCACTTGAGCAAAGCGAATAAACAATTTATACCAAGTAGACTGATTTGTCATCTATACACCATTTTCGACATAAACCATTTTGGATTGCCCCGTAGCGGAGCAGTCCAGAACCGCATTCATAAACAGATTCGCCCCCAATCCGTTTTTTCGGTATGAGGATGCCGCGAATCTCAAGGAGGATTGATGCGTCTGCTCATCGCCTGTTTTGCGTCTGCTTTACTTGCCAGCCTGTTCACTGTCTGGCTGACCTCTAACTCCCAATCAAATTCGGTCCTCGCCCAGACGGGAACAGGCACCTCGATTCTGGAGGCCCCTCGAAATAAGGAACAGGTTCCGCTATTCGAAGAGAACCTCGATAACAATGGCAAAGAACAGCGTCCGCAGAGCGAATCAACTGCGCTCCGAATCACAAACGAAGAGGCGGTGAACGTCGCTGTTTATGAACGAGTCAACAAAAGTGTGGTGAATATCACCGCTCGTTCCCAGGCCGGAGGTTTGTTCTTTCGCAACATTCCGGCGGAAGGGGCAGGATCGGGAATGGTGATCGACACGGAAGGCCATATCTTGACCAATTTCCACGTGATCGAAGATGCGACTCAGGTTGAAGTCAACCTGTTCGATGGCTCCAGCTACGAAGCCTCTCTCATCGGTGCCGACCCGGTAAACGATATCGCCGTTATTAAAATTAATGCAGAACTAGACGTTCTACATCCAGTCACGCTGGGCGAATCGAGCGAACTAAAAGTTGGCATGAAGGTTTACACCATCGGCAACCCCTTTGGCTTGGAACGAACGATGACCACCGGCATCATTTCCAGTTTGAACCGAACATTGAATGTTCGTGATAACCGTACCATTAAAGCCATCATTCAGATTGATGCCGCCGTTAATCCGGGAAACTCCGGCGGTCCGCTGCTTGATACTCAGGGACATCTGATTGGGGTGAATACCGCCATTGCCAGCAAGAACGGACAGAACGCAGGCGTTGGATTTGCCATTCCCGTAAATCTGATTGCACGAGTCGTGCCTCAGTTAATTAAATTCGGAAGAATCATTCGACCGGAAATCGGAATCCAACATGTCTACGAAACAGACGCTGGGCTACTGATTGAGACTTTAACTTCCGGCGGCCCTGCGGAACTGGCCGGTTTACGTGCCCCCAAAATTGTGTCTCAACGTCGTGGACCCTTCGTCGTAGAACGACTCGATCGTTCCTTCGCGGATTTGATCGTGGGCATCGATGGACAGGAAGTGCAGACAGTCGACGACTTCCTGACCTACATCGAAACCAAAAAGCCAGGAGACCGCGTTATCGTCGAGGTCCTGCGAGAAGGCGAGAAGCTCCGTGTGCCGGTCCAACTGACAGGTAGTGCTCCAATCACCCGCAAGGCAACTCCTTAATCAGAAGGCGAGGGTGTGCAGTCGCTCCAGATTTTTTTTAAAATCCGCGGGACGGCTCGTCTCCTGATACCTCTGATCTGTGACCTTAGACTCGAAGACATCTAATTCCCAAACATAATTATCACGAATGGTTTCCCAAAGAATGGCCTCGCTGATTCATAAAGACTTGTCCACATTGCGGTGGGATGGTGAACTTCCCGGCACTCTGAACATGATCGATCAAACGCTCCTGCCGGAGCAATTCCTGCGGATCGATTGCAATACCCCTGAAGAAACCTGGCAAGCCATAAAACGCCTCTCTGTGAGAGGCGCCCCTGCGATCGGTGTCGCCGCCGCCTACGGGCTGATACTGGGTGTTCAACACAACGCTCACCTGTCGCAGAATGAGTTTTTAGAGAAGCTGAACATCACAGCCGATTACCTCGCGGAAAGTCGCCCCACTGCCGTCAACCTGTTCTGGGCTCTCGACCGCATGCGACAGACGGCTGCTACGCATGCCGACCTGGAGACTCCCCAATTACTCGAACGCTTGCTGGCCGAAGCCCGCGCTATCGAACAGGAAGACCAGGCGATGTGCATCGCCATGGGCGAATTCGGTCAAACACTGCTGAAAGAAGGGCAGGGAGTATTAACTCATTGCAATGCGGGGGCCCTGGCGACTTCCGGATCAGGCACCGCGCTGTCGGTTTTTTACGCCGCAGCCCGTGCCGGCAAAAAGATTCATGTTTACGCCGACGAAACCCGTCCGCTGCTCCAAGGCGCTCGATTAACCTCGTGGGAACTCCAGAACAACGACATCGAAGTCACCCTTATCTGTGACTCCATGGCAGGTTGGGTGATGAAAGAAAAAAGAGTCCAAGCCGTTATCACCGGTGCTGACCGGGTCGCCGCCAATGGAGATGCCGCCAACAAAATCGGGACCTACTCCGTATCACTACTGGCGAAGGCACATGGAATTCCTTTTTACATAGTGGCCCCTTCCAGCACGTTTGATTTCGCTCTAGCGACGGGAGACTCCATTCCTATTGAGCAACGGGATCCGACCGAGATTTCTCATGGCTGTGGCAAACAGACGGCCCCCGCCGGAGTGCATATCTACAATCCGGCGTTCGATGTGACCCCTGCAGAGAACATCACCGCGATCGTCACGGAGAAGGGAATCATCTCTCCCGTGACTACGGAAAACATCGCCGCAATGCTCAAAGGTTAACGCTTGCGATTGAACAACAGGGACGTCATTACTCGGCAGGGTTGAACAACGGTCGGGAGAAAACTAAAACGGGGACAGGCACCCTCCATTCTCCATCTCATAGATCATCCAGCTTAAAGTTAGTCCTCCCATGCGCACGTTAATTGAAAATGCCACCTGTGTTCTGCCCGACGGTACCCGAACTGCTTCCGTTTTGATCGATAACGGAAAAATCGAAGCGATCGATCCCAGTGACGCCGGTGCTGTGGATGCTAGAATCGACGGCAGCGGACACGTGCTGATTCCGGGTGTCATCGATGACCAGGTTCATTTCCGAGACCCCGGGTTAACCCACAAGGAAGACCTGCACACCGGTAGTCTGGCTTGCGCGAAGGGAGGCGTGACCACCTTCTTCGAAATGCCCAATACGAATCCGGCGACCATCACTAAAGAAGAACTGGAGAAAAAGTACGAACTCGCCGCAGGTAAGTCAGTCGTCAACTTTGGATTCTATATCGGAGCGACCCCGGACAACGTAAAAGAACTCCAACAGGTCGATCAGGCCCCCGGAATTAAAATCTTCATCGGTTCGAGTACCGGAAACTTGCTCGTGGATGAACAAGCCGCACTGGAAAGAATCTTCGCGGAAACGACTCTTCCCATCTGTGCACATTGCGAAGATGAAACGACCGTCCGTGACAACCAGAAGCGCATCGGTGGCGGAACCGAGTTCTCTGATCACAGCCGCATTCGCAACGTCGAAGCAGCCGTCGTCGCTACCCGTCGGGCGATTGATCTCGCCCATCGACATCAGCATCGCTTCCACGTTCTCCACGTTTCGACCGCCGCAGAGTTGCCTTTAATCAAGGATCACCAGAACCTGATTTCGGCCGAAGTTTGTCCACATCATTTGCTGTTCAACACCGACGATTATGCCCGTTTAGGCTCCCTCGTCCAAATGAATCCCTCCATCAAATCCGCAGAGGACAACGCCGCACTATGGGAGGCTCTTCTGGATGGAACTGTGCAGGTCATTGCCACCGACCATGCACCGCACACTCTTGAGGAGAAAGACCAACCCTACCCGAAATCTCCGTCCGGACTTCCCGCTGTGGAAAATTCACTGGCATTGATGCTGGACCGGGTGAATCAGGGATTATGCACTCTAGAGCAAGTCGTCCATTGGATGTGCGAAGCGCCCGCCCGTGTCTGGGATGTCGTTGACAAGGGAGCGATCAAAACAGGTTTCGACGCCGACCTGGTCCTGATTGATATGAACAAAGAGCAAACCATCCGAAACGAAGATCAGTTGACCAAATGTGGCTGGACCCCTTGGGACGGCGTCAAGCTCACCGGCTGGCCCGTCATGACCTGGGTCGGTGGTCAACTCGTCTACAACGACGGCAAAGTCAACCCCGACCTTCGCGGTCAAGCCGCCCGCTTCGACCACTCCCGTGGTGGTTACTGGAATTACTCGCTGTAATTCCGCTCTAATGAAGACGACTCCAGAAAATACTTAACACCGGCGAGAACTCTTTTGCTAGATTGGAAAGTGTTGCAAACGGGAGTTGATTCGAGTTTACTGGAAGGACCAAACTCCGATTTGTTTTCACTTCCAGAGGCTGCTCCATGTCATCGAGTCCCCTGTCCCGTATCTGTATCGCACTGCTTTTTCTCAGCACTTCGATTGCGACCCTGCCAGCCGACAAACCGGCGAACACTGAACCAGTTATCGAACCCGCTCGAACTGCCGTTCACCAGGTTCTGAAACCGGACGAATCGCTTCCCGATGCCCGAATTAAACAACCCCGTCACACCCGCGATAAGTTTCACCCCTGGACACCTCCGACCGATTTGGAATCTTGGTTGGCAGAGCGCCAAAAACTGAAAACCCAAGTCGCCGTTAGCAATGGCCTCTGGCCAATGCCTCCCCAGGAACCGCTCAACCCGACCATTCATGGGAAGATTAATCGGGGCGACTACACGATCGAGAAAGTCTATTTCGAATCGCATCCGGGGCATTATGTCAGCGGAAATCTTTATCGACCTGTGCATTATTCGGGGCGCATTCCGGGAATTCTCTGCCCGCATGGTCACTGGCAGGACGGGCGGTTTTATAAAGCTCCTGAAGAGAAAGCGATGGGCCAACTGGCCAATGGAGCCGAAAAACATCTCTCCGGTGCGTATTACCCCGTTCAGGCCCGGATGGCACAACTTGCCAGGTTAGGTTGCGTTGTGTTTCATTATGACATGGTTGGTTACGCCGATAGCCAGCAGGTTGGTCATGGAGGCTGGTTCCAGAATGTCGATGCCGAACTTCGACTGCAAAACGGGATGGGATTACAAACATTCAATTCCATTCGAAGTCTTGACTTCCTGCTGTCGCTGCCCGAAGTCGATCCGGATCGAATTGGGGTTACCGGGTCCAGCGGAGGAGGAACACAGACTTTTATGTTATGTGCCTTGGATGAACGTCCGGATGTCGCATTTCCCGCAGTGATGGTTTCGACAGGCATGCAGGGAGGATGTGTCTGCGAAAACGCCTCCTATCTCCGTCAGGACATTAACAATGTCGCCATCGCGGCCCTCTTCGCCCCCAAACCGTTGGCGATGTCAGGAGCGAACGACTGGACCATCGAAATCGAAACTAAAGGACTACCAGAATTAAAAACGATCTATTCTCTCTATGGAAAAGAACAGTGGGTAGCGGCACAGGCATGGCCGGAATTCCAGCACAATTACAACAGCGTGGCGCGTGAGGCGATGTACAGTTGGATGATTGAATATCTCGATCTAGATGCGGACATTCCGCTGATTGAGGAAGACTTCTGGCCCGTGCCTCCAGAAGAGTTGAGCGTATTTGACGACGATCATCCCCTTCCTGCGAATGCGAAAACGGGGGCCGAGTTGGCCGCCTACATGACTGAGTACTCCCAAACCCAATGGGATGCGATGGTGAACCATCCGGGACAAATCTACGCGGAATACCAACGGGTGATGGAAGGAGCCGTTCCCGTCTTACTGGGAGAGTCGCTATCGGCCATCAACACAGTCGAGGCAGACCTGAAAGCGACCACGCTGAATGACTCGCAAATCGGTGAGCTGCAATTGAAAAAGGGACTGTTAAAACGAGAAGCCAATGGCGCCGCAATTCCTTATATTTACCTCCAGGGCGAAAACTTTAATGGTGAGGTTGTTCTCTGGATGGCCGATGCCTGTAAGCAGCATCTTTTCACAGAACAGGGAGACTTACGGGAACCTGTCCGACAAACATTGAAGAACGGTTACGCGATCGCGGCATGTGATCTCTTCCTTTCAGCGGAGTCGCTTCAAGGCAAATCATTTGCAGAGCAATGGCAGGTTGATGAAAGTTTCCCCGGTTACACGTTCTGCTTCAACAAGCCGCTACTGACTCATCGGGTACAGGACATTCTGACTACCATTCGATTTCTGCAGCAGTCAGATGCTGTGAAAAAAATCCATTTGAAAGCGGACGGCAACGCGGCGGTGGCGTCACTGCTGGCGAACGGACGGATGAACATCACCGACAAGTTGGGACAGTTAAAACTGGATCTCGGCCAATTCGATTTTTCAAAAGTCACTTCAAGTCTCGATCCCGCATTCTTACCCGGTGCCTTGAAGTACGGCGGTCTTTTTCATCTCGGATTAATGCAAGCTCCATTTGAATCCATCACGTTATACGGCGTTGGTTTCGGGGGAGAATCCTATTCCGAGTTCTCGCCTAAATACACTTCATGGCTTCGTTCCCCCGTGACTCGTCGCGCCACGATTAATATGAACACCGATAGCAGCAACCTGGCGGAACAAATCTGGGAATGAACAATCCGTCGAAAGAAGTGGCGTCCACGAAGCCGTTTAATAGCATACTCACTCTATGCTGAATTCTGGAGGGAATCGGAAGCGTTTTTAGTCTCAGGACTATCAACGCTGTAGTTGTCTGACAGTATCTTCGTCCAGAGACAATTCAGTCGTAACTGATTAATGTAAATGGAGTTACCACCTAATTTCCCAGCGATTCCAGAACGCACATCCGTATACAGTCCTTGACCGAATAAGATTATCGACGCACAATTGAGGTGAGATCATCACACCCTTGGGCAATCCACTGCCGCGTTCTTAAAGCAATCTTTAGACAGGGAGATACGATGGCCAGCAATTCCACTTCCGGTAAGTCGACCCGCTCCAAAAAGACAGTCAAGAATAAAGCGACAGGCGTGTCGCGCCGGAGCCAGCATACACAATCATCATCCACTGATCGGAAACAGAAGCTGCAGGAGAATAAACTTTCTGTTGGCGAATACCTGATTCAGCGATTGCAGGATTACGGGCTCAAAGATTTGTTCGGAATTCCGGGGGACTTCATTCTTGGGTTCTATGGAATGCTGGAGGAAAGCCCAATCCGTGTCGTGGGAACCACTCGCGAAGACAATGCGGGGTACGCAGCGGATGCCTATGCTCGTATTAATGGTTTGGGCGCCATTTGTGTGACTTACTGCGTTGGCGGTCTGAGTGTGACGAACTCCATCGCTGGAGCTTACGCTGAGAAGTCTCCTGTGATCGTGATTACGGGAGCGCCAGGTTTGAAAGAGCGAGCCTCTGATCCACTGCTGCATCATCGAGTCCGCGACTTCAGCACACAACGAGAGGTATTCGAAAAAATCACGGTCGCGAGTACGTCCTTGGAAGATCCTTTAACCGCCTTCCGAGAGATTGATCGCTGTCTGGAAGCGGCCGTTCGTTATAAGCGCCCCGTTTACATCGAGATTCCTCGCGACCAGGTTGATGTCGTTCCCGACATTCCCTATCAACCACACAAAAGCCAAGTTAAAAGTGAACCCAACGCGTTATCAGAAGCGCTGAAGGAGGCGGAAGAACTGATCAAGAAGGCTTCCAAACCGATGATCATAGCGGGAGTGGAAGTCCATCGATTTGGTCTTCATGAGCAGGTCGTCAAATTGGCGGAAGCCCACAACATTCCAATCTGCACCACGTTACTTGGCAAGTCAGCCATCAGTGAAAAGCACCCGCTTCATATTGGTGTTTACGAAGGAGCGATGGGTCGGGCAGGTGTTCAGGAATTTGTGGAAGAATCTGACCTGGTCATTATGATCGGGACCTTCATGACAGACATCAATTTGGGAATCTACACAGCGCATCTCGATCCGGGGCGTTGTCTCTATGTGACCAGCGAAAAGCTCCGCATGGGTTATCATCATTTTCATGATGTCCTCCTGACTGACTTCATCAATGGTTTGACCAAACTCAAAGGAAGTAAAAAGAAACGGACGATCCCCGCTGAGCTGAAACCAAAGCTCAAACCGTACAAGCTGGATGCCGACCGGAAGATCACGGTCAGCCGCCTCTTTACGCGTCTCAATCAGCAACTGGCAGATGACACCGTTGTCGTTGCGGATGTGGGCGACTCACTGTTCGCTTCCGCCGATCTGACGATTTATCAACACACCGAGTTTTTAAGCCCAGCTTACTACACGTCCATGGGGTTTGCCATCCCGGCTGCTCTCGGCGTACAGGTGGCGAATCGAGAATTACGGCCTCTTGTTCTGGTCGGCGATGGGGCCTTCCAGATGACCTGTAACGAACTGGCGACAACATTGAGGTATGAGTTTAATCCAATCGTGATCGTCCTGAACAACAAAGGATACACGACAGAGCGATTCATCCAGGAGGGACCGTTCAACGATATTCCTAACTGGAACTACCACCGCATCCCCGACCTGTTCGGTGGCGGATGGGGGTTCGAGATTCACACGGAAGGTGATTTTGAGAAAGCTTTAAACGCTTCTCTCGGAAATGAAGACGCCTTCAGCTTGCTGAATGTGCATCTTGATCCACTCGACACGAGCCAGGCCCTGAATCGACTGGCTAAACGGATTGGCAAAGGGATCGTCAGTTAACCTCAGCCCGGCTGACCTTATTTTGAAACGAAAAAAGCGAACGGCGCTTTGCACCGTTCGCTTTTTAAATGTCTTGTTTGCGAGAGAGACTGGTAACCAGACTACAGTCGCCATTGCCAATCAACTTTAGTTGCTGACGGCCACTTCTTGGGCTTTTACGTTCATACGACGACCTTTTTGATCGAAGTAAACTTCTCCGTCAACCAGAGCGAACAGGGTGAAATCGTTCCCCATTCCGACATTCCGGCCCGGATGCCATTTGGTGCCAACCTGACGTGCGAGAATATTCCCGGCGATGACAGCCTGACCACCGAATTTTTTGATACCACGACGTTGGGCGTTTGAATCGCGACCGTTACGACTGGAGCCCTGTCCCTTCTTATGTGCCATTGTACTCTTCCGTTCCTCTGATTACTTAAGAGGGAAATTATGTATACTATTGAATATATTTGATTCGTAACAAACTGGTGTCCCGGCGGACTTCTCCTACGGAGGAGAGAATTTATCGAATTTATCGGGTTCGATGCAAGTCTGTCGGCTGTTCCTACCGCAAAAAGCGGACATCTCGGTGGAAAACAGTCTCTTTAGAGACGTTTCCGACTACTTCGATGCGGTTTGGTCGACTTTGACTTCCGTGGGGCGGTAGATCCATACGGGATCATTCTGAGGCCGAAACTCTCGTTCGACTTCTTCGTATTCGTCACCTGGCCGGGCATACTCCATGACAATTGTCCGCTTCTGCAGGACCTTGTTTTCTGGATTGATCCGATAGGCGCTGGAAAACCCACTCACATAGAGCGTAAAAAAGTCGGTGTTTGGGTCGACGTCCGTCCAGATCGCTACGCCATATTGGAATTCGTCGGTTCCTACTTTTCCAAGATCGCCCGAGATGGCGATGGAGGATTTCAACGGCAACCGTTCTCGTTTTGCAATCAGGGCGACTGCTTCCGGGTGAATGACATCGCGGTAGGAACGAGTCTGGTCGTTGTCGTGGGTCACCAGTTCAAATTCAGGTACAAAAATATTCCCAATTCGACGGTCGTCCTCAATATTAATTGGGACCTGATTCGCAGCATCGGCGGGACGGTCCACGGGGGTATTTCGGATTTTATAAACGAGATACCAAACAGTCTGTCGCTCTTTTTCACCTGTCTTTGGGTTCGTCATCTGTAGTGGGATCATTCGCATTGGCTTGAATGCGACGTCGAGAATCCACAGGTCTTCCTGCTGATCGATCTCTGCACTGGACGGGTTTCGCTGTAGAATTGGCAGAAAACCGCCCGTCTGCTCGTTCTTTTGCTGCACCGCATCGGCATTCAGGTCCGCTCCCGAATCCTGAGCCAAAACAGGCGAGCAGAACCAGACAAGAGCGAGACCGAACCCAAACAGGGGCTTTAAGTCAAACATAGTTGGACTTTCCGTCATGTAAAATACCCCCGCCAAAGCAGAGGAACCCGCTGTATTTGATAACAACGGGTGGAAGCGTATAGAGAAAACCAGCGCGGAAGGGTCATATTAACCAGTTTTCGAGTATACCAGTCGACGAAAATAAGGGTCAAGGTGCTATTCAAGCAGAAATCGAGTTCATCCCAGCAGTTATAACGACTGCACCGGATGGTCACCTACCCTGAATTCCGGTCTCACCAACGGGGAAAACCTCGGGGTTTACAGCAAAACTGAGATCTGTACCGGGAAAATGCATAGTCTCGCAATCTGGCCTCGCACTCTGGTTTCGCATTAAGAATCAATAATCATCCATACCGGTCAGTACTTTTTCGACCGAGTCTGCCTTTTCGGCGACTTCGAGGACGCTGCGGTAGACTTCTTCAACATCGACCGTGCTTCGCGGGTAGTTTTCTACCATGACAAAATAATTGGTTCCGTCGATCTCCCTAAGGGCCAAGCCACCGTGGGGAATTTCGGAATTAAGAAAGAGTGCCCGTTCATAAAATCGCTCTTCAGCCGGTCCGCAAATACTGTAAATCTTGAGCAATCGATCTGTCAGGGAGTGTTCGCTGGGTTCAATATAGACGCGCTGCTTTCGCCCATTGGAAAAACTGATCAGCATCGTGTACTTCTGGTCGATCCGTTCCCAACTGATATTCTGATGTCCGGAGAAGGCCGATTGGAGAAGACTTTCGATGTCGGGGATTTGTCCCCAGATTGCGTGTAACCATTGCGCCGCTTCCAAACCGTTGGCCGGTCGATTTTCGGGAGCCTTCGCCAACATGTTGTAAACGCAGTCGACCATCTCAATGGAAACGAACGGGGCCTGTTTACGAATCGAGGGGATTTTATGTTGCTGAACTTTCTGGCTCAGGTCTTCCAGCGACTCCCCGATAAAAGGCAAGTGCCCTGTTAACAGTTGGTAATAGCAAACTCCCAACGAGTAGACATCGCTTTGCGGTGTGGCCGGTTCTCCTCGTAGAACTTCCGGCGCCATGAAATGCGGCGTGCCTGCCAGTTCGTTGGGAATTGATTTATCAAACACTCGCTTAGCCAAGCCAAAATCGGCAATCTTCGGCACACCTTGTAAGGTCAACAGGATGTTGTCCGGTTTAAGATCGCGATGGAGGATTTCATGTCGGTGCGCTTGCGCCAGTCCGTCAGCGATCTGGGTCGCCAAAGCTGTCGCACGTATCGGAGTGAGTCGACCTTCTCCTTCGATGATCTGTTGCAATGTTGGACCTGTAACCAGTTCCATCTCCAGGAAATGATGACCGTCGACTTCGCCCATGGCGTGCGTCGTCACGATATGAGGATGCACCAGCTTTGCAGAAGAAGTTCCTTCGGAATAAAACCGTTCGAGAAAACTATCGTGGTGCGACATCATCCGTCCGGAAAGAACTTTCAAGGCACACTTACGTTTCAATTGTTGATGGTGCGCCAGATAAACTTTCCCCATGCTTCCCTGACCGAGCAATAACTCACACTGATAGACGCTCAGCAATTTGCCAATCAAACAGGAATCGATTTCTTCCGATCCTGCTGCATTGGGATCTATCTTCCCCGTGATGGAAAGTAAGTCACGAGCGTAAATCGAATTGGCCAGACTGCTTTCCAGTGAAGCAAGCAGAGGCTGTAAACAGCGAGGACAGTTCTGGTCCTGTTCCCGTTGCCGGTAGGCTATATTGCAGCCTTGGCAGTAGCGGATGAGTTGCGGAGATGTTTCAGTTACCATGTTGGAACGTCTAAGAAGGGCACTCTTAACGGTTCAGCAAACCAGTGATAATTCTATCAACTGTCGACTTGCGGGCTCGCCACAAGCTGCTCACACTATAGCAATCTTTTTTTCGGGAATGTAGATCTGTTTATCTGAGTCTATCTGTTTTCCGGAGATGGATCACTCAAATAATCAGAAATTGGCTCGAAACCTGCATACGGAATCATGTGATAATGGCGTGGTTGACGGTTCTCCCTTGAAACCATCGCTCAAGTCTGAAAAGATTACGTGGTATTTGAATTCAATATCCAAAAAGACCAACGCTGATCGATCTGAACCGCGATTCACCGAACTCAAAAGAACTGCACTCTCAACTCTAGCCCACTCTACTGCACAGTTGCTGTCCTTCCCCCGCAAGGGGACCTGCCCGCCCCTTTCTGTAATTAACTCCTTCCTGTAACTAATATGAGCTGCCGTGAATCCACATGATGAATTAACTGCTCTGTTGCAACTGTTCCCTCAGACAGAGCCGCTGGTTGAAAGTGCAGAGCACGTTCCCGCTGCTCTTGTCCCCGATGCTTTCAAACGTCTGCTCGCCCATGATCATCACATGACGGTCACGATGGAAGAATTCTTTCATTGCGAAGTCAGTGTGCGTGTTCTGGAAGCAAAAGAACAAGAGGGTTTGTACTGCCGCATGATTCTGCTTGAGAGTAACGAGACTGGACAGGTCGTGCAGTTTGGTATTGTGCGGTTTAATTTTGAGTACGTCACCGAGGCCGTTAAAGAAGAAATTCTGTCCCGGAAGATTCCATTAGGACGAGTACTGATCAATCACAACGTGTTACGACACATCGATCTCGGTGCTGTGTTGAAAATTAAAGTGGGTCCTAAAATGGCAGAATACTTTGATGTCCCTGTCGGCATGAAAACCTATGGACGACTGGCGACAATTTTCTGCAATGGTCAACCTGCGGTCGATCTACTCGAGATTGCGACTCCGCTTGCTCAGGATGTTGGCTGATTTCTCAAGCATTTACTCGATTCCCTTAGTCCGCTTCTCCTTGTCCTCCGCCTAAACATTAAGCGAATCTGCGCGCCTGCTTAACATCGTTGTGCCCGTCGCTGGGGCCGGGTGAGATATCAGACTTTCCTAACCGGTTGTTGAGTAGTCTCTTAGGGACGAATGCGCCCGTCACGAAGTAAAATGTGAGGCTTATTGAATCGTGCGCGGTACCGGAGTTGCTATACCGATCCTAACGTGATTGCTCCACGGGGAGAGTTTAAATTGTCGCGACGAAAAGTCAGTCAATTGAATAATTCCCTATACCTTTCCAGTCTACTGTCTTTCACTAAGTCCTCATGCTTCATGATAAAAAAATGGTAAACACACGTTTTATTTATCTATTCGAAGGGGTTTACCCCACACATCTGGTCAATTTCGTCTGTTCAGAAACACGATAATAAGAATAAGATTAAATCCGATTCAGGAGGAATCTGGGTATGAATGTGCCAGGATGGTCCGGCCGGATACTTACTAAGTTATCCCGGCCACACCCGATGTTAGTATGGCTCAGCCTGCTATGCTGGATGAGTCCCCAATCTCTTTTCGCCGACCCGGGGGGATTACAGGAGAGACTCCATCCCCCGCCCGACGAACCCATAGCCAGTTCCGACCATCCCTCTTTAGAGTCCTTTCAGAACCGCCAGGCACTTCTGCCACTGCTATATCGAGACCGCCATCAAGAAGCGGTCTATCACGAGATCAGCCGAGCTTTCGAGGCCGGCCGCACCGTCGAAGCTCTGCAACTACTGCAACAACTTTTTGACTCTGACGAAGACAGTTTTTACTGGCCGTCCACTTCTCCCGCTCCGGTCTCGATTCGCTATGCCTCCCGGTCCCTCTTCTTTCAGCAATCCCCGGATGTCTGGCAACTTTACGAGCAATTGAACGCTTCCACTGCGAACGCTCTTCTGGAAGACGCACAAGGTCAACAGGACAAGACCTGCTACCACGACCTGATCCATCGCTTCCCTTTCACATCAGCCGGCCGGGAAGCGCGCCGACACCTGATTTATTACGCATTGGATCGGCATCGATTTCATGAAGCCCATCATCATCTGAATCAGTTATTCCATTCAAAGATTCATCAAGAAGCCTTGCATGAAAGCGATCATCATTTACATCGTTTCCTGAAGCATCAGATTCAACCGGACAGTTGGAACGAAAGTATTGCTCAAGACTACGAACTGCGAACAGCGATGGTCGAAGGAAACAATGAGATTGGCTATCCAATCCTGCAGGTCTCTCAATCTGATACGGAAGAAAACTACTTCGCCACGGTTGCCCACGGCAAAAGACGTACTCACTGGCAGGAAGTAACTCCGCCGTACCTACGAGAAGTCTGGTCCGCATCGCATATGAATTCGTCGCGCAAGTTACTGGATCAGACGATGCAATTCTGGGAAGAAGAACAAGCAAGTGAACTGAAGCCAGCTGCCGTAGGTTGGAAACCGGTTGTCGTTGGCGAGACTGTCTATGTTCGTAATTATGACGAAGTCACAGCATTCGATCTTCACTCTGGAAGTATGTTGTGGCGTTATCCCTGCCAAAGTCAATTCAGCCCTCTACTTGAGAGTTTCCGTCCGCATAGCCGTCTCCACAGCCGAACACAATTTTCTCAGCTGACTTCTGAATTGAATCTGGAAGAGCTGCTGGTGGGGAATAATCTCTTAGGAACATTAACGCATGACTCGGAACGACTTTATCTCATAGATGAAGTCGAACTCGAAGCCCTTAAGGCTCCGGTGCCCGCCGGTATTATCACACATGCTGATAACCCTCATGACAACTCAGAAGCGCGTCGCCGCAGCAATCGATTGATTGCATTGCCGCTTAGCCAGACCGAAACGCTGCAGTCTCTGCCAGTGAAACCGGAGTGGTCCGTGGGCGGAATTCTTGAACTGGAAAACACACGTCTAAACAATGCCTTGTCCGGGCATTTTATTCTGGGACCTCCGCTCGTTGATGGAGGAACCCTCTTTGTATTGTCTGAGTTCGAGCAACAGATCAACCTAAGCGCTTTGAACGCTGAAAATGGTAAGCTTCTCTGGACCCAGGGAATCGGGTGGGTTGAGTTCATGATTGATCAGGATGTCTTTCGATCTCATCGATCGGCTACACCAATCCTGGCGCACAATCTACTTCTCTGCCCCTGTCAGACAGGGATGCTAGTTGCTGTTGATCGGTCCTCGGGAACTCTGCGTTGGGTTTACGATTATCGTGAATTGAACGAAAGCCAAAGACACCGTCACTGGTCACGACGTCGAAATTCACAAAGAGGTCATCTTGGTTTTGATGATCAACCGGTTGTGCAGGGAGACCGAGTTCTTTACCTGCCTCACCAATCAGAGAATCTACATTGTCTCGATCTCAATACGGGCCGAGTCGTTTGGAAAGAAGTGCGTAAGGATGCTGATTACATCGCCACGTCGGATCACAACCTTGCCTTCGTGGTAGGTCGAAAGTCCTGCCGCGGACTTTCTTTAAGAAACGGTTCGGAAGTCTGGTCGGCTCGACTGGGAACCCCTTCCGGAACAGGAACACGCGCAGGTCATGTTTATTTACTCCCGCTGCAATCGGGGCGAATCGCTTCGATCAATATTCAAACCGGTGATTATTCCGGGTTGAGCCATCTCCATACACGCGTCGAGTCGGACTTGGTTCAATTGGTTAATCAGGAAGCGGTAAGTGAAACGTCGTATGCGACAACAAATTATTACGAAGAAGGGTTTTCACCCGGATGGACTCCGGGAAATCTGATTGCTTGCCAAGACTATATTCTTTCGGCCGGTCCACGAGGGATCACGTTATTTCCCCAGTCTGGTAGCGAACTTTATCGAAATCCGGTACACGCCGATCGTACGATTGAAATGTCGTCGGGTGACGAGAAGATCCGGGAGACTTCCGTCACCGACGCATTTCTTCGACAGGCTGAACTGAACCTGATTCTGGATCGTCTGGAAGAAGCACAACAATACCTGGAGCGATGTCTAGAAACAAAAGATTCGTTAATTACCGAACAGCGTTATATGGCAGAACATTTGCTGCAGGAAGTTTTGTACGCCCGACTCCGCTCTGAACCTGCCAGTCGCGATCTCCATTTTACTAAGTTGCAGTCATTCGTACACGGCGATCTGGAGCAGGGCCGTCTGTTGATGGAAGAAGCGGAGTTCCAATTAGCCAATGGAAACCATCAAACAGCGTGGCAACGTGTTGTCGATCTTTCTACATACGATCTGAATCTCCCATTGAATGACACCACGGATGCCACTTGGAAAGTCACTCCTCGCAGCTGGATTCCTTTGATGAGGGAGCGTTTAATATCCACGGGCGGTAATGACTTTTTGCACCTGTTGGAAGTGCAGTGCGAACGTTACCTGGATGATGCACTCAACGAGGAGCTCAGCGAAAAGAATGAAGGGAAACTGGAGATTTTCCTCACTCTCTTCGGTGAAGGCGAACCAGCTGCAGTTGCCAAACTCAAACTCGCGGCTCGCTATCGTGAAGAAGGGAAATATCATCTAGCCGAGCAGTTGTGGATGAGCGTTCGCGAAACGCGTTTTCCCCGCCTGGCTTCAATTGCGAGTCAGAACCTGATTACCCTCTGGCGACAATTCGGTATGTATCAACTGGCTGCCAATGAAATCGAATCGAGCGGTTTGAGTTCTCATTATGCTGCCACTCATTATAATGGGACCGAAATTGATAGCATGTTGCAACTTTGCCTGAAACAGAGTCAACGACCGGACGAAAAAATTGCTCACGTACGCATCAGCGAAAGGCGTTGGTCCGATGAAGGAACCGATATGCAAGGCTACCGAATTGCCTTGCATCCGACTGCAACTCAGGATTTCACTTTACTTACGAAAGGTTCGGGGCATACAGGAAAACTGACCTTACTCGATCGGTTATCGGGTCAGATTCTTGATGACGTGGACGTTCCGACGGGAACATTATCAAATCAACTTTCTCGCCATCAACTTTCGGGGACCCAACTCTGTTTGGGTGGAAGTAACACGGCGATTGGTCTTTCCCTGTTAACTCGTAAGCCTGTCTGGGAAGTTTCCCCTGTCACTAATTTACGTACGGAATCGTTATCCGTATTTACGATCAATTCAAACTTCACTGTTCTACGCAACCGCCATCAGATGGCGGTCGTTGATACCGCGACAGGGAATGTTCTCTGGCAACGTGACAAAATCAGTCCCGCCGGTAACCGCATTAACACGGGGCAAGCTGGTGTAATGGGTGACAACCAGTCGCTAATCATGTTTGAAGACCATCTCAATTATACTGTCTTCGACATTCGCACCGGGGATGAACGACGTCAGGGCCAGTTTGCCTTTGATCCGAGCGAACGGCATTATATTTTTGGTCGTAAGATTTTCTACTTTGAACCCAACGGCGATGAAAACTCAATCGGTCTGTATGACCCACATGAAAACCGCTACCTGATGCGGCGTTCCTCAAACCGGGCCGTGTTGAGTGTACGCACATCCGATGACAAACTTGCATTGCTGAGTCCAGTGGATGGGGACACAGGGGATGGGGCGGTTGATCATCTTCGTTTGGAAATCATTGATCCTGAAATGGAAACCCGACTGCTTGATTATAAACTTAAGGATGAGTTAGCACAGAAGCTGAGTTTCTTGCGGGTGTTCGATGATCGGGATCATTATTACGTCAATTTACAACATCACGAAAAACCGCTCGACCTTCCCCGTCAGTTTTACCCTGCGGGTGATACGCTTTTGAACAATGTCACCATCCGAGGCAAGTTGCTGGCGTTCGAAAAGAAAACGGGCAAGTTGTTATGGATGCGTGATTTCCAACCCGCATCCGTCATTCAGCTTGCTCCGCATCAACTTCCGATTCTTATCCTTGTCAGCCGTACTCGCGATCGAATGAATCCGAGTTTACATTCTCTGGCCATCGAAACTGTCGATGCCCGCACCGGTGAAAGCCTGGGGTATCATGATGAAATCTTGACTGACCGACTGGTCCATGCAGCGTACGATCCTGACGCGAGACGGGTTTCTCTGATCGGTCATCGGACGTGCGTGCATCTGGATATGCACTCTAAAAAGGAAGCGGCCTGGAAAGAAGAGTGTCATTATTATCCTGCCGGGGTCGCTGTCAGATAATTTGCTACAGCGGCGTATTTTCGGATGAAGTACTTCCGACTGAAGCTCTGAGTTCTGCTCCCACGTGACTATTTCTGCTAAGCTGATATGATGAATGCTTGTTCCTGGAACTGCTATCCAGGATGCTGGCCCTGTCTCTCTGCTTACTGAAAAGATCGCTCGACGCATGCTTCAGGATGACAAGTACCAAGCTGGTGAACCGGCCTTGCCTGAGGAGATCTCTGACGCCGAGATCATCATCAGCTCCGATACTCGACGCGAGAACCGAATCCCCCCCAATCAGGTTCGCACTCGCAAGTGGCCGGTGCTACAGGCAGGGGTGATTCCCGTAATTGAACCAGAGAGTTGGTCACTGGAAGTGACAGGACTCGTTGAGCACCCCTTCCAATTGAACTGGGCTCAGTTCAAAGAAATGTCGCGTGTTCGTGTTTTTTCTGATTTTCATTGTGTCACCCGGTGGTCTCGGCTGGGTAACGTATGGGAAGGGGTTTCTACGGCAGAGATCGCTCAACGTGCTGGAATTCGCCCCGAAGCGAAGTTTGTAGTCGCTCATGCATTCGATGACAGTTGGTCCACCAATCTTCCGTTGGAGCAATTTTTGTCACCCGATGCTTTGCTCGTCGATTTACACGATGGGGAACCACTGACGGCGGACCATGGTGCTCCCGTTCGCCTGGTAGTACCACTGCTGTATGCCTGGAAGAGTGCGAAGTGGTTGAAAGGAATTGAATTCGTCGCCGAGGATAAACCTGGGTACTGGGAACGAGTCGGATATCACCATCATGGCGATCCGTGGAAAGAAGAACGTTTCGAAGGGGATCAACCGGATAGTTATTCGGACAATGCCGGTATCTGACCTTTATATTCACAAACGAAACAAACAGAGGCTGGAATTTCCTGCCGTCTCAAGATCAACTGAAAGTATTCCCATGTTGTCTCGCGGGTTCACAGAGCGGCGTCTGGCGTCTCTTCTTCTGATTCTATTTATTGGCTCTCCCATCACATTGATTGAAGGAGCGGAACCAAAATCAAAACAGAGCCGCCCGAACATCGTGATCATGTTGACGGATGATCTCGGATATAATGACTTGGGATGTTATGACCACCCGGCAATCAAAACTCCTGCGCTTGATCAACTGGCGGCGGAAGGCACGCTATTTACGGACTGTTACGCAGCGGCACCAGTTTGTTCTCCTTCTCGCGCTGGCATGCTTTCTGGCCGCACACCGCATCGTCTGGGGGTCTTCGACTGGATTCCGGATGGCAGTCCCATGCACATGAAGGCAGACGAGACGACGTTCGCCACGATCCTGAAAGAGCAGGGGTACCAGACAGCGCACATCGGGAAATGGCATTGCAATGGTCAGTTTAATCTTCCCAGCCAACCCCAACCGAACGACCATGGATTCGACTACTGGTTCTCGACTCAGAACAACGCTCTTCCTACCCATCACGCGCCTGTGAACTTCGTCCGCAATGGAGAAGAAGTCGGTCAACTGGAGGGATACTCCAGCGACATCATCGTTGACGATGCCATCGACTGGCTGCGAAACCGGCAGGACGACCAACCCTTCTGTCTGGTTGTCTGGTTTCATTCTCCCCATGAAGTTATTGCCACGGCACCGGAATTCGTAAAGCAATACCAAGAGCATGAACCACTGGAACGGGCGGAATACTATGGCAACGTGGCTCAGATGGATGCGGCTGCCGGGCGCCTTCTGGGTGAACTGGATCAACAGCAGTTGCGTGATAACTCGTTCGTAATGTTTACCAGCGACAATGGCCCGGAAACGCTGAACCGATATGGACCTCGTTCCAGTCGATCCTATGGTTTACCTGATCCCCTTCGTGGAATGAAATTGCATGTTTATGAAGGCGGAATTCGTGTGCCAGGAATCATTCGCTGGCCCGGACATGCAGCAGCAGGCTCTGTCAGCAACGAACCGATTTCGGGTGTCGATGTCCTGCCGACCGTCTGTGCCCTTGCTGAGATCGAAGTGAACGTGAAAAAAACACTCGACGGTGCCAACATATTACCCGCGTTGGCTCAGCAGCCGATTGATCGTCCGCATCCATTGTACTGGCGCTATGACCGGGCTCTATCCGATCCTAAAATCGCCATTCGCGATGGTGAATGGAAATTGCTCGTGCGGGGTGACTACTCCGAACCAGAACTGTATCACTTGACCGAAGACGTCAGCGAAACGCAGAACATGGCCAGCAAAGAGCCTGGTCGATTAAAAGCGATGCAGGCGCAATTGAAAACATTGAATGAAGAGATCGCAGCAGAAGCTCCTACTTGGCCGAAGCAGGATGCCAAACAGAAATCGAATAAGTAAATTGACCTGCAGGACTCTGAGTTCGATCTGCTTAAAATCTGATTGTTTAAGCGGCGCGGAAGTCGAGTTCGTCTTCTTCGACAATTTCGATTTCATGTTCGAGGTATCGTAGAAATGTGGGGAGCGGTTCGCGCTGGGGACCGACATATTTCTTACGATCTCGACCATCTAACACTGCTGTCAGGTAGCAACAGAGAGAGATACTGCCAAAGAAGAGCAGTATGGCAATGAAACCGGTTAGCTCCGTGTACTCGTCATCATCAAGATCACTCATCAATGGGAAAGTGTTCGTGGTGAGGGCACCCTGTTGCAATGCATCCCGGTTTTGCTTCGCGACCCAATCGGTCTGTTCCTGTATCGTCATTTTGCCAAAATCGGGTTCCGGGGTGGCCACAATTGCGGGCTGACTGGTCACTCCGTCTGCGACATCGACGGCCTGCGACTCAGCGATGGTGCTGCTGATTTCAGACATACAAAAGGGTACGAAAAGTAGAAACATCGGGAACGTCAGGAAAAAGCCGAAACGACCCATCCAACCCCAGATTGAACGGGGCATGAAGAGCAACATCCAGCGCCGGGAAGATTCCAGAATGGAGGTGTGACTGTCGACGGTGTACAACGTTTCGACCATCAGGATATCGAGCTCCCGAGCGACGTAATGATCAATGTGCTGCTGACGATCCTGGGGACTAATCGTGGCCTGTGTTTTTCGCCAGGTATCGAGAAAAGAAACCCGCTTTTCCGCTTGCTGCAGCTTCTGATAAAGCCGGTGATCCTGGCGCTGTTCTTCTCGCCATTTAGAGAAGATTTGCATCCCCGATATTACCGCCCCGATAACGGCACCGAGAGCGACGATCAATTCCTGCTTTTCCACCGGACGACATCCTTGTCTCTTGGTTTTGTCTGTGGGAGAGTCTGTTGAGGAGCCTTGTCTCAAGATGACAAAGTCAGTTGTCAGGAATCCACTACCGGATTCATATATCGATGAATAGCCGTATAAGAAATTTCACCGTTTCTGGCCAGACCGATCTGACATCGATAGCCCCTGCGCCTCCATATGTACACATTATATTATGCTATCGGCGTTCTCTGAATCATTGATTAGCCCATCCGGGATGAGGTATAAGGTGTCTCGACGAGAAGTCAGCTTCACAAACAGCCTGAATCAGTTGCCAGCGGGGCGGGGCAGGGCTCAAAAGACTTACAGAGAAACACTTTAGCACAATTGAATTACGTTCTATGGCATGTCAGGTGGGACAAGATATCCCTCGAGCAGCAAAACTGCTGCGGGAAGGGAAACTCGTTGCCTTCGCAACGGAAACCGTTTACGGCCTGGGAGCGCACGCCCTTGATGAACAGGCGGCGGCGCGGATTTTTGCTGCGAAAGACCGTCCCACGTTTGATCCCTTGATCGTTCACGTTGCCGAGAGAAGCCAGTTGAACGACTTGGTCCTCGAAGTTCCCGATAAAGCGGCGGCTCTAATGGATGCCTGCTGGCCGGGCCCATTGACCTTAGTACTTCCCAAAACAGCAGCAGTTCCCGATCTCGTCACTTCCGGTTTACCGAGTGTCGCTGTACGAATTCCTGCTCATCCTGTCGCCCGAGATTTACTATTTCAAGTCGGTTTGCCTATCGCCGCCCCCAGCGCCAATCTGTTCGGTCAGGTTAGCCCGACGACTGCTGAACATGTTCGGGAACAACTGGGGGACCGCATTGACTATATCCTTGATGGTGGACCCTGTTCTGTCGGACTCGAATCGACGGTGGTTTCCGTTAATGGAGATCAGGTGACCTTGCTGAGACCGGGGGGCACTCCACTGGAAGAATTGGAACGTATTGTCGGAGAGGTGAAGTCGACTTTTCCAACAGCACAACCTTCGGAGACATCTGCCCAACATGCCCCCGGGATGCTGTCCAAACATTACGCTCCGGGCACGCCTTTATTCATTGTGGATAACTTGGATCAGGCTGTCCGTCGTTTTTCAGCTTCCTCAACCGGCGTTCTGCTCTTTGGTGAAAACGACGGGGCGGCCCCATTCGCGACTGTCGAACAACTTTCCTCCACATCTGATCTCACCGAAGCAGCGGCCCGCTTTTTTGCAGCCGTCCGCAGACTGGACCGGGCTGACATTCAGCAGATAGTCGCCATGCCCTTTCCTGAAGAAGGATTGGGGCGTGCTCTTAATGATCGGCTGCGGCGCGCCAGTATTCGTTGAACGGGACGCAAATTCGCCGAGTCTCGGGTTTTTCTCTATTCGATATAGTTTTCATTCCGGCTGACGTAGTATTTTCGGACAGAGCCATCTATTTATGTTGGACGCACGGTAGCTAAGACAACTGCGTTCCATTAATGCTACCGGGGTTGCTCTGGATTGATTCTTACTACTCGGATTTGTGTTCCATGGATGTATGGCATTTACTGCTGGATATTGTTCTGTTGCTCAGCGCCTCTTTGCTGTTTGGAGGCATCTGTTTGCGATTCGGCCAGAGTCCGCTCGTCGGCTATCTACTGGCCGGGATGCTGCTTGGTGGCCCAGGTGGTGTCGAGTTAATCCACCCGAGCCATGAAATCGATTCGATCGCCGAGTTGGGCGTCTCACTTTTGTTGTTCGGTCTGGGGCTGGAATTTTCGTGGGGTCGGTTAACGTCCCTCGGTAAAAAGACTCTCTTCAGTGGGTTCCTGCAAGTCATCATTACGGCGACATTAGGTACCGGGACAGCCCTGCTATTCCACTTGGGAATAACGGAGGCAATTGCAATCGGTGCAATGGTCGCCCTGAGCAGCACCGCCTGCGTATTACGAGTACTGAATGACCAGGCTCAGATTGACAGCAGCTACGGACGGAACGCATTGGCAATTCTGCTCGTTCAGGATATCGCTGTCGTCCCTCTGGCGATGCTGATGAGCGTACTGGCTCAACCTGATTCAGATACTTCGTTTATCTGGCCACTTCTTAAAATTCTCGGCATGACCGCCGTGCTGATTGTTGCTCTGTATATCCTTCTAAACTTTGTGGCCGTTCGCGCCCTGGGAAGACTCACGCTGAAAGAAAACCGGGAACTAACGGTTCTGCTGGCAGTAGCCACAGGATTGGGATCGGCCTGGGCTGCACACGCGGCCGGCATTTCTCCCGCGATGGGGGCCTTTGTCGCCGGGATGTTCCTCGGGAATTCCCCCTTTGCCACACAGATTCGTGCTGACATTTCATCCTTACGTGTCGTGTTACTGACCCTCTTCTTTGGGGCGGTGGGAATGGTGGCCGACCCCTTCTGGCTGATCCAGAACTGGTTGCAGGTTTCGGCAGTCGTTCTCATGCTGCTTGCAGGCAAAACGATAATCATTACCGCTATTCTGGTTCTATTGGGCAAGCCGTTTCGAATTGCGGTCGCGACTGGTTTGTGCCTCTCGCAAATTGGAGAATTCGCCTTCGTATTGGGAACGATTGGTAAAGAGGCTTCGGTCCTGTCGGACGAGACATATCAATTAATCGTATCGTCCACGATCGTCACCTTGTTTCTCAGTCCGTACCTGGTGATCAATGCCCAACGCTGGGGAACCTGGATTGAACGATTGGTGAAACCGGGAAGTCGTCAGCATGAACATGTTGAACCGGAATCTGATCATCCCCAGCCCGACTTTATCATCGTCGGTTTTGGGCCAGCCGGACAGAGGGCGAGTGTCCCTCTGCAGGATGTCGCCGAACGTGTATTAGTGCTCGATTTAAATTCTAATGGAATCAAAAAAGCCCGTGAGTTCGGTTTCGCAGGACAGGTAGGAGATTCGAGCCAGACAGAAGTGCTGGAGCATGCGGGAGCGGCAACAGCCCACACTGTGATCATTACTGTTCCACATCACAATACTGCATTGCAGACTCTGGAAGGGGTGAAGGCTCTAAATGCGGAAGCGAGAGTCTTCGTCCGATGCCGCTACCAAATCCATACGCAGGAGTTTCTCGATGCGGGTGCGTACCTGGTCGCCGGGGATGAAGAAAATGTGGGTGATCAACTGGCCGCCAGTATCCGCGAAGAGATCCAATTGCTGGACCATCTCACGGTCTTATCAACGGAAGATCAACATTGATTGACTGAAAGTCGACCTCGACTTTGAGATGAACATGCGGACCTCCGCCCCTTTACAGAGGGGGACCCGTGAGGCAGAATCAAGGTTGGTTTATTTCCAATTCCTTGTTCTTCCTCTGTTGATTGAGATGCTGATGTATTTACGAGCCGCGGTCTTCTGTTCTGTTTTTCTGTTCTTTTCAATTGCGGGTATCCCGCAGTCTGTCGTCTGTGCCGACGAGATCGTGACTGAAAATAATGTCAGCGAAGAAGGTGCAGCGGAAATTGAATTGAAAGCGAGTTTTCAATATCTCACTTTCCTGCCGAAGGATTACGATCAACAGGAAAAATGGCCGCTCGTGCTCTTCTTACATGGGGCTGGCGAGCGGGGTGACGATCTGGAAAAAGTGAAAGTCCACGGCCCTCCGATGCAAGCGGCAGCGGGAAGAGAATTTCCGTTTATTCTGGTGGCTCCCCAATGCCCAAAAGGGTACTGGTGGTATCCAAATGAACTCGCCGGTTTGCTCGATCAATTGGAAGAGAAGTACAATGTCGACCCGGACCGCATCTATGTGACGGGACTGAGTATGGGCGGATACGGAACCTGGTCACTTGCTTCGTATTGCCCGGAACGGTTGGCTGCCGTCGCGCCCGTATGCGGAGGAGGCGTCGCGTACTTGACGACAGAATACCAAGACCTCGCCGTCTGGGCATTTCATGGAGACCAGGACTCGGTAGTCAGTTTACGAAGTAGCGAAGAGCTGATTGAACGTCTTAAAAAGCGCGGGGCAAAAGAAATTCGCTTCACAGTATATGAAGGGATCGGTCACAACTCCTGGACGAAGGCGTATGACACTCCCGAGTTTTACGACTGGTTGCTCCAACAGCGACGCGGAGCAGCGCCAACTGAAGCAAAGTAAGTAATCGGATTACTTCAGGGTATATACCAGTTGGAAAACCGTTGTGAAGTCTGATTTTTTCTTCAGTGCGGCGGGGGCCGAGTTGTACTCTTGTTTGACCCCCAGTTTAAATTGCCAGGAAGACTGTTCATCCAACTGCACCAGGACAGCCATGTCGTTGGTGAACCGGAAGACTTCGTAGTCTTCGATGCTGGGGCGAATCGTCGATTTACTTTCGAAATGAGTCCGATCAAAAAGCGGCCATTGTAGCTCTGCCTCTGCGAAGATGTCTGCCGTGACGCGGTCGTTACCGGGGGTGCTATATTCTTCCGCTGTCACACCAGGACCAAGTCGAGTAATGAATCGTCGTTCTTCGTCATCGAGAAAACGGTAACCAACCCCGGCTGAAAGTGTTCCTCGGTAGTCAAGGTCCTGTAATTCGTCGTACTGGTTCTGATTCGTGACGAAGAAGATCCAGCTTCCGACTTCACCAAAGTCCATGTTGGCGTTCGCAAACAGCTGATTCGAAATCTGCACATCCCGTGCTCGGCCCCATTTGGCACCCATGTCGATACGTGTCGTGTAGTCGGAATAGCGATTTTCAAAGCGGGCTTCAGAGTTGATCGTCTTTTCCTCACTGTTCCCGTCCAGGAAACGCGCTCCGATCTCGAATCGTTTGGTCCAGGCTTTCATCTGTTGACGAGAGAATCGATAGCTGAAGGTGACTGGTTCCGGCAATGGGGCCACAACGGTTTCTTCCCATTGTGTCAACTGAAACAGGGCATCTTCCGCTTCGGTATCGACGTCTTCTGCGGACTGTTTTTCGGCGCCATCATCGTCATCAGCCGTCGATGAAGCGGAGGCCTCTGCGGCAGCCAGCTCTTCCTCGGGAAGCGCCGCTGGTTCTTCACTTATTTCAGATTGGTCGATGGGTTCGATTAACCCCTGAGCCGAGGGGCCAGAAAACATCTCTTCCGGCTTGATTAATGGAGATTCCTCGAGGGGAACCACTTTCTCTTTTATTGGTTTGACGTCGATCTTTTCCACCATCGTCAGCGGGATCGAAACGGTCTCTCCAGTCGGAACTGTCCAAGTCAGTTGAAAAGTCGTTAAACCAGACAACTGCCCGAGAAGCTGTCGCCCATCTTTAAGGGTCAACATTCCAACGGACTCGGCCAGTAAAGTCTTTGCTGCAGGCTGTGGAGCCGAAGCTGCGGACTGCTGACTAATGGGGCCGGAAGACGCAATTTCTGCGGCTCCCACGCCAGAGCAGGGAAGGCTCGATATCCCACTACACAGAAGAATCACCGTCAGAACTTGACGGAGGTGTCTGTGCAATATCGCCTTAATAGAGGCGACAGGTATTGGGATAAACGGTGAAAAAAAATGCATCTAACGTCCTTGTACGATTCGATCCCGTCGATCCTTCGACGAGCAACCGGCCACGGTAATTTCCATTCACAGGCAAGTGAAGGTTCTTTATAAATTGGGTGGGGGATTCTAGATTGAACGTAAAATGCTGGCAATGCGAGTTTTAAGCCTGAAAACAGTCACAAAATTCTTTTTTAGCGATCTTTTTCTGATGCCGCTGGAGATATTCTTTCCTGCCGTGCCAACGAGACGTAGGCTGAAAGAGGTAAATTGCAGGCGGACTGTTTTCGACGCCTCGGGGAAATGGTACAGTAATTCCGACCTCTCAATCCCTGATTCGCAGGAATATGGACATTCATTCAGAGCTTCGATTGTTCGTCGGATAATGTGGCGTTTCTCTTTCTGGCCAATCGAAGCCAGTCTACCAGCTCATCCACCGGCACAAGCTGAGCCAACCGAGAATTATCTGTGCGAGCTCCCAACCGCAAACAATCTGATCCACCCTATGCCCGATTAGTCATCGAGCGAGATCAGGGTCCGCCCATTGTAAAAGATGTTCACCGGGCGACCACGCTCGTCGGTTCGGCTCCTGGTTGTAATATTCAGCTCATCTCGACCGTCGTCGCACCAGCGCACGCGGTCGTTACGCTGGAACGCAACCAGTTTCGACTCCGCGACCTGCGCACTACGAGCGGGACATTCGTCAACGCCGAAAAGACAGAGCTAACCACCCTGAACGATGGTGACGAAATACGAATTGGCGGCGTAAAGCTTCGATTTGAAACCAACCTGTATCGTTCTTCCCTGTCGGAACATTCTGATACCCAACTGCTGATGGCGCTCCATCATGAGCCAAGCGCCGCGGCGAACATCAGCCACGACTACACTGTCGACGAAGCGGACCGATTGCGCCGGGGTTCTGCGTTCGCTCGACTGAAGTTTACCCACTCGTCGGGGAGTGTCGGGTTTAAAGACATCCTTCGGAACACGACGCTCATCGGTTCTGCCCCCGGGGCTAACATCCAGTTGATCGCCGAAACGATTGCGCCGGCCCATGCGTTGATGACGCTTGAATCGGAACAGCTCGTTCTGAGGGACTTGCGTACTCGGGAAGGAACCCGTGTTAACGGACGCCGAGTTGAAGTTCAGGAACTGCAGAATGGTGATCGGATCGAGATCGGTAATTTTCTGTTTACTTTTGAAACAGACCTCTCCGTCGAAACCGAAGACATCAACTCCCTGCAGGACACTCAGTACACAATGTCCGCAATCCCGGACCTATCGGGGACCGATCCTGATTTACCAGCTGAGTCCCCTTCGCTGGAGAAAGAACTCACTGAAACGACTCCTGAGAAACATTCGAAAGAGAAAACGACTCCGGAAGAGTTATCGCAGACGATGGAAATCGAGATCCCTCAACAAATTCTCACTCATCCGACGGAAAGTGGTATCACCGACCAGCACCAGCGAGAGAATCTTGAACAGCTGCTCCATGAAATTCATCAACGGGAAGAACGCTGTCACGAGCGGGATGAAGAATTGGAAGCACGGCAGAAAGAGATTGAACACCGCGAAGCGGAACTGACTCAAAGAGAGAGAGAATTGGATTCAGCCGATTCTCGATTATTAAAAACGGCGCAGGATTTTCGAATTCAATATGAACATTTCCAGCACGAACAAAGCCATCGGAGTGCCACCGAAGAGCAGATAGAAACACGTCATCGATCCTTACAGGAACTCGAAACGACTCTGGTTAGGCGTCAGGCCGATCTGGAAGAGAAGCAAGCCGAGCTGAATCAACAGGAAAACGCATTAAGCAAGGAAAAAGAACAACTCAAATCATCCCATGCGGAGATTTACGAGAAGCAGGAAGAACTGCAGTACCAGCTATCCGAACTGCAGAAACAGACTGACCTGATCGAGACACACAAAGAAGAGATTGTTACCCGCGTTCGTAAGCTGGAATCGAATGAGGCGATTCTGGAAACTGCCCAGGAACAATTGCATACATCCCGGGAAGAACTTGCCAAACAACAAGCAGCAGTCGAACAACTACAGATAGAATTGCAAGAACAACAGGCCCGCCTTCACGAAGAACAAAAAGAGAACTCAGAAAAACAGGAATCGAATTCAGGCGAGATCGCCTTGCTCTCGGCCGAATTAGCAGAACGTCAAAACGAAATTGATTCGCGGCTTCAGGAGATCAACACACTTACGGAGCAACTCCAGGCACGGGATCAATCTCTTCAGGAGAGAGAAACCCAACTTGAGCAGCAGCAAGCTCTTATTCAATCTCAGACGGAAGAGATCGCAGAAAGACAATCTCGTTTGGAGGAAGCGACAACCGCGTTCGAACAACGGGAGAAAGAGCTTCAACAGCGAAGCAGCAGTCTGGAGCAGCTTCAGCGTCAGCACGAAGAGGATCGTCAGAAATGGCAGTCCGAACTCGAACAACTGAAACAAACCCTTGCCGCACAGCAGGCGAATCAGGCCGAATTCAGTTCGCAACAACAGCAATTGGCGAACTGGAAAGAAAGTCTGAATCGGGGTCTGAATTCACTCGAAAAAGGCCGTACCCGATATTGGAAACTGCTCCGCCTCGATGCTCGCGAGAGCGTGAACGATATGACCATCGCCAAATCTCTGCTGGTCCACGGGAAGATTACCCGCTACCAAGCAGAATGGATGATCAATGGACGTTTTCCTCCCTTCAAAATCGATCATTATGAAGTCGAATCACTCTTAGATACAGGTGGCATGGGTTGGCTGTATAAAGGGGTCGATACACGAACGAATAAGCCGGTCGCTTTGAAGCTGATCAATCGGCAGTCACTGACCGACAATTCATTACTCACCCGTTTTCAACTGGAAGCGAAAGCAGGTCTGCGGGTAAAACACCCGAACGTGATCCACACCTTGGAAATTGGCGAGAACGAACTCTTCGATTACCTGTCGACGGAACTGATCGAGGGCATCAACCTGAGTGAATATCGTGAACTCCACGATCGACTTCCGTGGCAGCAGGCTTGCGATTTTGCACTGCAAACAGCGAAAGGATTGAAGGCAATCCACGACGCCGAACTGATCCACCGGGACATCAAACCCTCCAATCTAGTGATAGACGATACCGGGAAAGTGAAGATTCTCGATTTTGGTCTCGCCATGATGAGAGACGAAGAAGACGAGTTCACGCTCGCGATGATTTACGGACATGATTGTGTCGGGACGGCGGACTACATTGCTCCCGAACAATCGCTGGACAGTTTCAAAGTCGGTCCTCAGGCCGATTTCTATTCGCTGGGTTGCACCTTGTATCTCTGGCTCGCCGGACGAGTTCCCTTTCCCGCGAAGCCAATCCGGGAGAAACTGGATGGTCATCGCCATCACGAACCAACACCACTGGAAGAATTAGCCAACGACGTACCACCCGACGTCATCGCGATTGTTCTTAAGCTGATGAAAAAAGACCCAGCGGACAGATATCAGACTGCGGACGAAATCATCACCAGTCTGACGCCTCTTGCCGAACGACGGCATTGCTGGTTCGATTATCCGGCGATTCTATTAGTCAGATCGGCCGAAGCCCGAGCAAGGATTCGTATTCAAGCGAAGAATACGAGCGACATCACCAATGAGCTACCGGGTTCCACGAATGACATTCGACGCGAAGCGAAGGCTACGCGAAGCAACCAATAGTCCAAGTGCACGCATAAGTCATTTTGCACCGCCAACCTTTCGCAGTCGTTCACCGCGTTTTTATTCGCTATTGTCTTCCAGTTCCGAAGCGAACGGATTGACGAATGCCCTCACATCGCTGCATTCCACCATTTGCCAGACATGTTGAGTCAACAGAACTCCACGACCGTCCGAAACAGTCTGTCGAAATCGCACTATGCCAAAGGGAACGTCTGTCGTCCACCAAGCCATGCAGTAGTACCTTCGGCTCGGCTTCTCTGGGGACGCTTTCAATGCCAGCGAAGCGGTTGCCCGCAGACAGCGAAATGCTTCCGGACGGAGGGATGTATGCAAGTATCGATTGTCCCGGACTCGGAAGTAAGTTGCTTTAGGACCACCCGATAACCAATCAATCAACCATTTTCTATTCGATGGATCGACATTCTCTGCGAACTGAAGCATCTCCCGCGCCGCCGCTCCCTGCTCGAACTTCTTCCGATCAACCTCAACAATGATCGGTTCCGCAAGGTCATTTCGCTCAATAGTCAATTCCACCGAAGTGGCTTCACCTTTTGCGGTTAGCTTGGTTGACTGCGGTTCTCCGTGAAGTGACTCACGGGAGAATTCCGCCCATTCAGTCTTACCTTCTTTAGGTAAGGTTTGAATCCAGATTTGTCGTTCGAAATTCACTTGGGGAACCGGGTCGCTGTAATCGATTACCTGAGCTTGCGTCATCCATTGGAACAACCAGGGATGTTGCCAGGGATTGTGTAGTGGATACAGCGCGGAGAAAACGGAAACGACTAACAGTGGAGAAACTACCAGCCAGAAGCTGGCTTGTTTGAAGTAGCGATCACAGGCCGGAATCATTCCCATTATCCAGAACGGAATTAACCAGAACGTCCATCGCAGCCCCGCAGTCATGCCACCGTAGTTATAGTTTTCCGTGCGGCTGAGATAGAAGCAAAACAGGAAAATAGTCAGCCCCAACCCTGACCACATAATGTAGCGCATTCCTTGAGTCATTTCAGACTGCTGTTGCCGGGCAAGATACCAACCGTAAGGAATCAATAGAAAGACCGGCGTCAATGAGAAGATGCCATGATGCCCGATTGTGCAGTGCCACAGGTACTGCAGCGGCGAATCGGTGCTTTTGTCAATTCCGCCCGGATGAAACCAGTAGCTTGGAATACCATTGTCGACAAACAGGTACTTTTCTGTTCCGTAATACATGTAAAACGGCTTCAGTCCACCGGTGGAAAGATACGTCGACAGGAAGAAAGCAGACAGCGGAATAATGGCTGCGGGTACATAATACTTCGCCGTTCGCTGCCAGTCGTGTCGTACCAGAATGAAGAAACTGATGAGACCGTACAGAGCAGCTGGCAACTCATTAGTGCAGGTGAACGCAGCGAAAAAACCAGCGAGAAAATACAATCGGGGGCGATTGGCCTGTTCTGGTGGTGCATCTAAGATACGAAGCAGAGCATATAAAGAAATCAAGAGGCTGAATGCGGCAATCGTATGATTATTGAGCGTCACGTAAAACGGCGTTAACAGGGTGCCCATGCCAGCGACAGTTAGCAGGAACAGTCGTGTATAAAAGCGGGCCGCGTATCTTTCGAGGAGCAGACACCAGATAAGCAGCGAAAATACAAACGGTAGGACATTGACAATGAACAGGATTACCCGAGTGGTGGTCTCTGTTTGTGACAACAGATCGAGGCCAGTCGTCACCTTCACCATCCGGTAAATGCCAGCGACGAGCGTCGGAAAGAGGGCCGGCTTCGTCGAATAGAAATGCCCCTCATGTTTGACCTTGTCGATCGTGTCCCAACCGGGCTGACGCATAATGTCGTCGATCTGGTAGGTTTTCTGTTCCACCAATGACCAGACGGTACACCAGCGAGAGCGATCGTTTCCACTTGCCAACGTTTTCGCTTTGAACAGTCCGACCAATACGACAGCCAGCGAGAGTGCGATGATCAGCGTGTAGACGCTCCAGCGTACGGACTGTGCAGGTTCGTTGCCGGATTGATTCAGTTCCACCGGAGTTGGCGTTGGCATGGCAGGGTGAGGTCTTGAGGGGCGAGAGTGTGAATAGTAAGTCACGGGCAACACATCAGGGCGTTTTAAAGACGGATGAGAAGATGTGCCCCGTGGAATAACGGGCGATTGTACCGGGTCTGGATCGGACAAAAAAGGAGTTATCGGAGTTCATCAGGTGATTTTCGAGGTTCGATTCCAGTGATAACGCCCCACCTTCAAGCTCCCTTTTTGACAACTGATTGCGTTCGCTTCCGCTTTCTGTCATATTCGATCTTCTGGTGAAATCGCCCCATCAGCGGCTCTCGCCCAATTACACTACCTTCGACTTTCCCTCTTTGATCGGGATTATCCCATGAAGCTGCTTCTCATTCGCGTCCTGGTTTTATCCGTCTCGATATTGAGTTTCTTAATTCTGGCAATTTCCAAGACTCCAGCAGCGGAACCGGCTCGTTATCCCCTCAGTGACGATCTGCAAACGCTGGCAGACGACCTTGATAATGAGGGATATCAGGAGATCGTCTCTAACATGATTCGGAACGACCTGGAGGAAGAGTGGAAACGCGTTGCGACCGCCGACAACTATATTCGCTTTCGGGAACAGCAGGGTGGGCTCGAAAAGATCAATCAGGATCCGGAACTAAAAGCCGCTTATGAGCAACGCAAAGAAATTGCCGAACGCTACTTGAAGATGATGGAAGATGCTTACGCGGCACTGAAGAAACCTTCTAAAGTCCTGCAAGGGGCAGAACTCGAACAATTCCTTGCCGAACCACCCGCGATGGCGAACCAGCTGAAGGCCGATAAGAGTACTACGATCACGCCTTATCTCGTCGTCGATGAAGCGGAACTGGGCGAGACCTGGCCGCAGTTTCGAGGCCCCACAGGCCAGGGGAAGGTTCTGCAGAACCAAGTCCCACTTCAATGGGGACCTGACAAGAATGTTGTCTGGAAACAGACGGTAGAAGGAACAGGGCATAGCTCCCCCGTGATCTGGAAAGACGACCTGTTCCTGACCCGATCTAGCGAAGATGGATTATCGCGAGAACTTCTTTGCTACGACGTCCACACTGGTGATTTGCGTTGGCAGCGGAAAGTGCCGGAACCGGAAACCACCGAGCGATTGTATTGGAAAAACTCCTACGCCAGTTCGACTCCCGTGACTGACGGCGAACGTGTTGTCGTTTTCATGGGAAACAGCGGATTGACCAGTTTCTCTGTGGATGGAACTCAGGAATGGCACCAACCCTTTGAACCTTTCGAAACCATTCATGGTCCGGCGGCAAGCCCGATCATCTATAAGGACCTGGTCATTCTCGTTCAGGACCAGAACAAGGGCGATTCTTTATTCGTCGCTTATAATAAACAGACTGGCGATTTAGTCTGGCGACAACCTCGGGAGCAGAATCCCGGCTGGGCGAGCCCCACTTTGTTCAACGTGAATGGGAAAGTGGAACTGGTTCATAATGGTTCGCACTTCGTTCGAGGTTACGATCCAGCAACGGGTGCAGAACTCTGGCAACTGGCGGGGCCTTCACGCGAGGCTGTCCCCAATCTAATCACCGGCCAGAATGCTTTGTACTCTGTTTCGGGACGAAACGGTCCCATCCTCGCTTTTCTTCCCGGAGGCAAAGGGGACGTGACTGAAACGCATCTTCTCTGGAAGAACAAGCGTGGCGGCCCGCACGTTCCCTCCCCCGCATACCACGATGGCCGGTTATACATCGCAACCGACACCGGTATTCTGAGATGTCTCGACGCCAGTACCGGTAAATCCTTGTGGCAGGAACGTCTCTCGGGCAAGTTCTCTGCCTCACCGCTCATCGTCGGGGATCTCCTGTACTTCACGAATGAAATGGGGAAGACATACATCTTCCGCTCGGGAGAGAAGTTCGATCCCGTTGAGACCAATGACCTTGAAGAATACATGCTGGCCAGCGCCGCCGTCGCCCACAATCGCATCTACTTCCGCACGCAAACAACGCTCTACTGCATCGGTCAACCTTAAGCTTGGTTCCGAGCCTCAAGTGCTTTGTTGAAAAGCTTTGTTGAATGGATTGCTAAGTTAGCATCGTCAGTGAGTGATAGCGACAAAATACTCTCGACACTTTCGATCCAACGCACCGGTAGCACGATAAATATTTTCAACAGGGCAATGAAACGGTAGGCAAGCACTCGCTTCTTGTCTCCGCATTCGCACTGCTGGATAAGCCAGACAGTGGCACCCGAAGAGCGTCAGAGCACTCTCGAATTGAACGAGCGGGCTCATCTTATCTCTGGATTCGCATGGTTAACCAAGCAAACCGTGGCATACGAAACGTGCCAGAATTAAACGGACTAGATCCTGTCCAGGATAATTATGGCGGCTCTCGGTTCCGAAAAGCCCTTGAAAACAGGTGGTTACGCCGCCAGAAAACGCTACGGTTAACTGGGATGCGCTATAGCATATGTTTAAGCTCACTAGGCAGCGCAACTCCACGCAATGATCAACGACCGAGACCCACAAGCTGCTCCATCGAACAGGACGGCTCATTCCCATTCGATGGTGCTGGGAGGTTTTGAGCTAATGTCGTAGACGACTCTATTGATACCGCGAATACTGTTGATGATGCGGGTCGACATCTTCTGCAGGACTTCATAAGGAAGCGGATACCAGTCAGCCGTCATGAAGTCGTCTGTCTCGACGGCTCGGATGGCGAGGGTATCTTCGTAGGTACGGGCATCGCCCATGACTCCGACTGACTGCACAGGCAGGAGAACGGCGAAGGCCTGTTGCACTTCACGATAAAGGCCAGCGTTGTGCAGTTCTTCAATAACAATGGCATCAGCATCACGCAGGGTGACGAGACGGTCTTCAGAGATCGCACCCAGACAACGCACAGCAAGGCCGGGTCCGGGGAAGGGATGCCGCCAGATCAGTTCGGGTGGGAGACCCAGTTCTAATCCCATCGCGCGGACTTCGTCTTTGAAGAGATCACGGAGTGGCTCGATTAACTCGAAACCGAGTTCCGCAGGTAGCCCACCGACATTGTGGTGTGATTTGATCGTATGAGCAGGTCCATCCGCATTGGCACCCGATTCAATGACATCGGGATACAATGTGCCCTGTGCAAGGAAGTGGGCATCTTCGATTGACTCCGCTTCAGTGCGGAAACATTCAATGAACACTCGTCCGATGATTTTACGTTTCTGCTGAGGGTCAGTGACTCCCGCCAGTTCATCCAGGAACCGGTCCCGGGCGTCGACCACGTGCAGGTCTGTTTTGAAGTGATTAGTAAACTCGTTGCGAACCTGTTCCACTTCCCCTTTGCGAAGCAGTCCGTTGTCGACAAAAATACACGAAAGCTGTGGCCCGATTGATTTATAAAGTAATGCCGCGACGACGGAGGAGTCGACTCCTCCGGAGAGGCCGCAGATGACACGCCTGTTGCCAACATATTCTCGTATGGCTTCCACTTCGCGTTCGATCAGCGAGGCTATTTGCCAAGTCCCTTTCGCTCCGCAAATCGTGCGGACAAAGTTTTTAAGCAGCTGTGAACCGAATTTTGTGTGGGTCACTTCAGGATGAAACTGCAAACCGTAGATCGATTTGGATTCATGACGAACCGCGGCGTGGGGGCAAGTGCTTGTTTTGGCAAGAGAGACAAAACCTTCGGGCAGGTTTTCGACCTGGTCACCGTGGCTCATCCAGACCACCGATTCTTCCGGAATTTCTTTGAAGAGATCGGCGTTCGGGTCGATTGACTGACAATCTGCTCGGCCAAACTCGCGGACATCGCCCGCTTTCACGCTTTCTCCGGAGGCATGGCAGATGGTCTGCATGCCGTAGCAGATGCCGAGAATCGGAATGCCGAGATCGAAGATTTCCGGGTCAGGTTTCGGAGCCGTTTCTCCGTAAACGCTTTCCGGTCCACCAGATAGAATCAGGCCTATCGGGTTGAGTTCTTTGATTCGTTCTACAGAAAGATCGTGCCGTACGAGCATACAGAGGACATCCTGCTCTCGGACGCGACGGGCAATTAACTGCGCCGTCTGAGAACCAAAATCAAGGACGAGGATTTTCTCCTCATGTTCCAGATCGCTCCAGCTTCGGTATTTGTTGATGGAGGCTAAATGGGTTCCACTCTCTGTCATTCTGCTTAAACCTGTTAATGCATACACGGAACGTGGCAAAAAGTACCAAACCGCAGATTTTAGCGTCCCACCTGAAAAATAAAAGCCGGTTCGATCCTCTGCTCCTAGATTTCAAGGGAACCTTTACCTGTGTTCACTAAAAATCGGCTCAAAACGCAAACTGGCTTGCCACAAGATGTAGCAAGCCAGTTAAAGTCGCTTCGATTTCAAGGCTTATCGTCTGATTGCCTATTTCTCGAATTTGATCGAGTACAGGTCGGCGTCTTTCATTTTGAAATGCAACCGGACCGGTTTACCAGCGAGCGAACTGACGTCTGCCCCTGATTTCCAACGGATCGTGCGGGAGATTTCGTTGCCAATGCTCCGAACGGAATCGTCCATGGTGAATCCAGGGATCGGAGTGCCGTCGGCATCCTGAATCTCGGTGAAGATCTCTCCAGCAGCAGAAGTGGCGAAGTTAACCGTTAATTCTTTGCCATCGAAGATGAACGGTTTTGTGGTCGCAGTTCCCCCATCGTAGTCGGCATGAATCGAAGCAAAGCCATCCAGACGCATCGAAAATCGGCGAAGGTAGGCGGTCGGTTGACCGTAGTTCATATTCGCGTAAACCGACATTTCATTCTCACCCGTTGGGACACATCCCAGTGCAGGGTAGTTCGTTCTTGATACCCAGTTCTCATATCCAATCCCCGGACGAATGAAACCTTCCATGAAGGTTCGGTCGTAGTCAGTTCCACCACGAGTCGTCATGAAGATACCGTCGGAGATGTCTTTGAAGTAGCTGGGATGAACCCCCACTTCTTCGGCCTGCTCTTTGTCGAGTACTTGTCGGCCTGGAAAAAAGCGAGCCGCTGTTGAGACATAGATGTGAGGAGCGCGGAAGTATGGGCGAGTCTGGTTGGTGTAAAGGTGTTCGGCCGGTTTGTCTTTGTAGCCCATTAATTTAGGCTCGGTCCAATTGACGAAGTCGTCCGACTCACAGCGAGAGATACGGCGAATTCCATCAACGAAGACACGCAGATAACAGATATATTTTTGCTCGGAAGCGGACCACATGGGAACATTCTGAGAATCAAAAGCCCCTTGGGTAATCACTGGCTCTTCTTGGATTTCGGTCCAGTTAATCCCATCGGGAGATTTAAAGGCGACCAATCCGCCGCCACTTTTCGTTCCACCTAGAGCTTTGTATCGAGCATCTGCAGCAGCATTGGGGTTTCCATCCAGCATCGGACAGAAGTTGTGAGTTTCTGGTGCATGTTTCCCAAAGACAATGTTGTTCTCTTTGGAACCATCGAATTCAAACAGTCCCAGTTTAGGCTTTTCCCAATGAATACCATCTTTAGAGGTCGCCATAGCGTAAGCCTCTGCAATATTACCATCTTTCCCAGCTTGAGGGAGAGCGCGGTAATAACAACGGTATTCGTCGCCATCTTTTATGATGGTGACGTATCCACAGAATGCGCCTTCCCATGGATTATCGAATTGGATGACGGGACCCTCATCACGCAACTTTGATAACTGCTGCTCTGTTCCATCCAAGGTATCGATCAGGTAGTCATCGACGAATAACTCTCGTTTGTCACCAATATCGAGAACGGAGTCTTGCGCCTGAATGGAGACCGAAGAAAGCAGGGCGACGACGACACTAATTCCCCCTAACATTCGAACTGCGTGGGTAAAACGATTCTGCTTCAGGTTAACCATCTGGGAGTGACCCTCTCTTAGAAACCATGATCGGAAATAGGAGCGAAATAAGTTTGAATCTCAAATAATGAGACCGTGTATTGTAGGTAGAGACTTAAACCGTTCGCAACGCTTGATTATCGGTTCCAGCAAAACTGAACTGAAACCCACTGCAACTCTCAAATTGTAACTTTTACCAACCCCCCGGATCCACCAGCAATCTGCTCTTAATCAAGCTTGACCTATTTTCAGTTTCTAGGTATTTCATGCTTCCGGAAAGCGGGTTTCGTAGAGGGACCGGGGAATGAATCCCCGATCCGATCGTTCTCAGCCGCGATTCTCGCACCTTTTCCTGTTTTCCGGTGGCACCTTTCATTCTCACCTGGCGAACTGGTTGATCTGCAGAAAAATCGGAAAAATGGAATTACCCGAATCGATCCCCTTTTCCTCCGTCGATGAAAAACTCCCTGTTTCTCAGGGCGATTTCCGAGACTTTGCTGAGGATCCCATTGCTGAAATGCGGAAGCTCTATGCCGAGCATGGATCGCTTGCTCTGCTGCAGGATGGCTTTAAGAAAGTCGCTTTTGCGTTTGGTCCCGTTTGGAATCAACCTGTTCTCAGCAACGCCCAGGATTACCACTCGATGTTCTTCGCCATTCGTGGCTCCCGAAATTCCTCGCTCCGTCGTCTGACCAGTGGCTTGCTCAGCATGAACGAAGATGAACATCGGGAACACCGACGAATGTTGATGGGGCCATTCGCCCGTAAGTCATTCGAAAAATACTTTGAAGGCATCGATTTTCTCACGGCCGAGATGCTGAACAGCTGGAAAGTAGGCGACGAAAAAGACATCCTCGCCGAGATGACGCAATTCATGCTTCGCGTCACCAGTGGTATGCTATTCGGGCTCGACAACCCTGAGTTCGCGTACAAGCTCGGACACATGCTGCACGAGTGGGTGCAGATGAATCACGAGATTGGTACCGGTGCCTTTGTTGCTGATTCCAAATACACAGAACGCTACCAGGACCTGCTGACACTTTCCGACGAACTTGAAGTGCAGCTCAAAAGACTACTGGAGATGAAACGTCAGAATCCTGGTGACGGAAAAGATGTACTGTCGATTTTGATGAAAGCGTATCAGGAAGAAGATGCTGTCGATGATGCCAAATTGATGGGGCATATCGCGCTGTTATTCGCCGCCTCACATCTGACAACTGCGCATACTTTTACCTGGACCTTCCTTCTGCTGTCACAACATCCCTCAGTCATGCAGGAACTCCATACTGAATTGCAGGCAGGCGTGCTGTCCAATCCACTTAATCCGAACAGTACCGAGACATCGCTCGATCGCATCCTGAAAGAAAGCATGCGTGTGCTGCCAGCCTCGGCTTACTCGCAGCGAATCTGTGCCCGCGACATGACTCTCGGCCCATTGCAACTGACTATGGGGACGCCCGTCGTCTTCAGTCAGTACATGACCCACCACATGTCCGCCCTTTATCCCAATCCAGATCAGTTCCAACCGGAACGCTGGCTCGATATCAAACCGTCACCGTACGCGTACTTACCGTTCGGGACTGGTCCTCGAATGTGTATCGGTGGTCCACTGGCGATGGTCATTCTGAAGATGGTGATCCCTAAAATTCTTAGCCGCTTCAAGCTATCCACCGTTCCGAATTCGACAATCAACGGTCGTGTCATCTCTACCATGCTGACGCCTACCAGCACCGTTCCGTTGCTTCTTGAAGAGCAAGACGGAAATTTCACTTCCGCACCGATTCAAGGCAGCATTCACAACCTTGTCCATCTGCCCTCTGCAGGAAAAGACGCGATCCGCCACGCGGCTTAGTCCATCTGTAGAAGCTGTCTCAAATCCCCGTACAATAGGTTCGTAAAATCTTTCAGGGGGAGGCCTGCTCAGGTTTCGTGACGTCTGAAACTAGCGATTAGAGCGAATGCAGAAGAATGCATTTAATTCTCAGACACTCTCTATTGTTGGTGACGAGTTCCATTTCGCTGTAGAATATGGATTAGAAAGCCCCTCATCTACTTCAAGAATCCCTGGACAGTGAATGTTTTTTGCAAAGAAAAACTACTGATCTCAATGAGAGATCCGGCAACCTACCGTTTCCACCAGACCAGGAATTACTACTGCGGTGAAGGTTGATCGCTCTATAAACGAATCGAATTTCATCAGCCGGCCGGAGATCTTTCGTGATCAGGGCACGAATAGCTAGAGTGCCTCCGCAGTAACGTTGACAAGTACTCCGGATTCGACATTAATTTGTATTATGTCGCAGTTAAATCGCCTCCGACCAACACGTCTTTAATCCTTCCAACCAGATCGCAAAGAGTGTATGGAAACCTTCCTCTGTCACAAGACGAACGTCGCGGATACTTTTGCGGAAGCATTCCCGGTTGTCGGAACTCGAATTCTCATCACGGCGGATAGCAATTATTGGGCTGAACAAGCGGGAAGAGAAGTCACAGGGCATGCCACCAGTGTGATCGCCTGCGATGTGGAAGCCTCTATCGAACGGGCGCTGGCCGAATCGGAATCTCCTGACGGACGTCCGGGCGTGAGTGTGCTGATGTTTGCTTTTGATCGCAAGTCATTGCAGAAAGCGATTGTGAATCGAGTAGGGCAGAATGTACTCACCTGTCCCACAACCGCTTGCTATAACGGCATCACAGACTACGATCCAGAGAAAGCAATTTCACTGGGAGGACAACTCCGCTTTTTCGGCGATGGTTTTCAGAGTTCGAAAAAACTGGGGGATCGTCGTTTCTGGCGGATACCAGTAATGGATGGTGAGTTCCTGTGCGACGAGCAGGTGGGAACCTGTAAAGGGGTCGGTGGTGGCAACCTGATTCTTTGCGGGGAATCGAATAGCTCCGTTCTCCACGCTGCGGAGACAGCCGTTGCCGCGATTCGGAAACTCACAGACATCGCTCTCCCATTTCCAGGGGGCATCGTGCGCAGTGGAAGCAAAGTGGGTTCGAAATACTCTGGCCTGAAAGCGAGTACGAACGAAGCCTACTGCCCGACATTAACCTCTCGCGTTGAAACTGAGTTGCCCGAGGGAACCAATAGCGTGTTGGAAATTGTCATGGATGGGCTCAGTTATAAAGCAATCACTCAAGGCATGCAGGCCGGCATCAATGCGGCAGCAGTATGCGACGGCTTGACGCTGATCACTGCGGGAAACTACGGCGGCAAGTTAGGTCCACACCTGTTTCACCTGCGAGAACTAGTCGGAGTATGAGAAGACTCTTCTTCCAAATATTATACTTTTTTATAAGCCCTCTAGTAGATTGAATTGTGAGAGAGACTTAAATGACAATGCCTACTGCACTCTATGACTCCATTCAAGTCTAGATAATCAGCATGCTTATCAGGGAAATATTATTTCTTTGTCTTTAACAAGATCATAGTCGGATGTCCAACCACCATACATATTATGGTTCCCGGGCAAAAATGTGTCTCTCCTGTATTTATATGAAATAGTAATAGTTACGGTAACAGCCTTGTCCAGTTTTTCACCAGACAGTTTGAGTATAAACTTGTCTTTCAAATCAAAATCAAGATTTGCTTCTAACTTCTCTATCCTCTTACGGTTTGCGTCTTCTGTATTTGCAGACAGGATTCTAGTTGCTCCTATATACTTCTCATAATCATCTTCCAGATTGACTGAGACGAAGATGAGTTCACTGGGAGTACGTGACTTAAGCTTCCAAGACCACGGAGGAGGGTCATAAGTATACTCGTTTTTAGTGTCGGCCAGCCTTATTAAAGATTGAACTGCTGCTACAGCAGCGCAGAGAGTCATGACTAAGAGGATAATAAGAAATGTTCTTGAACGATATATATCCATAATGTGCTTTCGTGCTACCGCCTAGCATTGTGGTATCCATGACTCTCATGCGTTGTCTCGAATAGACGTAACTTTTCCAAGCCAGTGTGCCTTAGCGAAAACGACGCGGAGTCCCTCTTATTCTACCGGAAACAGCCTCTTGGATAAATTTCCTTCCGAGGGAGATACTGCACTACGCCAATCGTTTCACATCAGTGGCAAATCCGGTGAAGGTATTCGCATCGAGCTGGATGGCCGAGGTTTCGGCACCGACTTGAATGCCTACGCTGCCTGCCGTCGATCGTGTCTCTTTTAGTTGATTATTGACGATATTGAGATTCGCGGTCATGCCCTGTATATCTATTCCCAAGGCTTGCTTAGCTCCGTTGTTCAATAGTTCGTTTTCTTCGACTCGATTGTGATCGCCTGTGAAGCCTTCGCCGCGTTCGGGACGGAATAGAATTCCGTATTCGCCACAGTTGCGGATTTTGTTTTTCGTGATCAGGTTGTGCGTGTCACGATGTCCAACAGAAATGCCGGATTGCCGGCAAGCGTTGATTTCGTTTTCTTCGGCGAGCCCGAATTTCACTCCCCAGCAGAAGAAGATCCCAATGTTATTCTCGTCCAGCTTACAGTTGCGGATGATTGGGCGCTGTGAACCGGAGCCCGGATGGAGCCCCAGATCGGCATTGTGATGAGAATGACAATTCTCCACGGTTACGTCGTGACAAATCTGCCAGGAAAATCCATCGCCGTTGTAGTTTCTGGATTCCACATTTTGGAACAACATTTGATGGCAGTCCTGAGCAAAGATATTTCCGCCATAGTTGCCATTCAGGTTCGGGTTGTTCTCGCGGTTACCATCCAGAACAAGATTGCTGATTTCGATATCATGAATCTGGTCGCACTGAATCAACGAGAACAAGCTTTTCGCATGCGCCTGTCCAATTTTCCAATAGTTGTTACGGAGTGCGCGATCCAGTTTGAAACGATCTCCCGACCGCGCGACTAGAGTTCGCGTCAGCACCGTCTGAGTACCATTGTCCGTATTCTTCGTAATCAGGCAGACGCCATCACCGACATTAAATCCGTGCCCTGGTTTAAACGTCACTTCCTGATCGAACCAGTCTGAATCTTCCGTCAGTTCAGTCTGTTTAACGTTATTCTTTTTAAAGATCGTCTCACTGCCAGAGCCCGTCAACCGGACTTGTGAAGACATCTGGATTCCATTGTCAAACCGATATTCGCCCGGAAGAACGTTCACCGTCCCTCCGCCCAACCGGGAGACATAGTCCACAGCGGCCTGAATTGCTTTATCAGTCTTACCTGTGAGATCACCCGTTTTCTGTCCCACGGTGATGGTTAACATCTCATCCCAGGCTGGTTGATGTTTAACATCACCTGATGTCGCTCGAGGATCCACAACCGCAGGACGGTCTGCCGCCTGAGCAGTGCGAAGTCCTCCCCATAATGCGGTTCCCGTAGCCAGGGCGGTCGTGCTGAGGGTTGTGCCCAGAAATGATCTACGGTTAAAGCGTGGTGTTTTCATTCTGGTAATTCCAGCGAGTTGTTTTCAAGAAAATATGGGGGTAAGACGTCAGCCTCTGCCAATAGTCTGATTGAAGTTATGCCTTTCTCTGCAGGCCTCTTACATTATTGTGATCTACACAGAAATGAATCGCAACAGGTTCCCCGTCTGAGAAAACTAGAAAGTCTGACTCTATTAAATTAGTCTTCATTTCACAGACCACGCCTTTACAGTTCGAAGTTTCGTCCTTCATAATGAACGTTCTCTCTGTGTTCTCTTCATGGGGCTTGATTCTCAGCTTGCTCCATTGCACTGCACCTCACATATTATTCCCACTCAACGAGAACTAAACCATGCCCAGACTGCTCCGCAGGATTTTGTTGCTGGTCGTCTTGACTGGATTACCCGTCAGCTCCCTCCAGGCCGAAGACTGGCCTACCTACATGCACGACAACACCCGTCGTGGCAGCACCACCGAGGAACTGACATTCCCATTGCAACTCAATTGGGAAATTAAATCTCCGGCGACTCCGCATACAGCATGGGAAGGACAAAAAGGACGAATCCATGAGGGCAAAGAAATGGGCGACCGCGTCCGTTTTGACGATGCCTTTCATGTCACCACTAAAGAAGGCCGTGTGTATTACGGCTCGACCGTCGATCACCAGGTCCATTGCGTGGATCAAAAGACGGGCGAAGAATTATGGACCTTCTTCACTGATGGACCAGTACGACTCGCACCAACCTTGTGGAACAACTTCGCCTTGTTTGGATCGGATGACGGCTACGTTTACTGCGTCGATGCCACTGATGGTTCGCAGCAATGGAAGTTTCGTGCCGGACCAGAAGACTACTGGTTGCTAGGACGCGGTGATATGGTATCTCGCTGGCCCGTACGAACCAGCATCACGGTATCTGAGGACGGAACAGCGTACTTCGGTGCAGGGCTCTTCCCCTACGAAAACGTTTTTCTGTACGCCTTGAAAGCTGAATCTGGTGAGGTAATCTGGAAAAGAAATAACATCAGTCAGTTCAGTGCCAACAGAAGCGACATCGCTCCCCAGGGTTATCTGCTGGTTGAAAACGACGTGCTCGTTGTACCCTCAGGACGATCTCTTCCAGCTGTCTTCAATCGACAGTCGGGCGACTTCATGCATAAACGAACATTCGGTTGGCGAGGCGATGCCGGTGGAGTCATTGGTGGCACACGCGCCTTTCTGGCAGATGGTCAAATCTACGCTGCTGGACCACACCACATGCTGGCCATGGATCAGGAAACAGGCGATATCGGTTTCGGTTATTTCCAAGGCAAGCAAGTAGCCGTTTCTGAAGACCTCGTCTTCACTTTGCATGACGGGAAGATTACCTGTTACACACGCATTCCTTACGCAGAGGCCAGTCTGGAACGACACGCGCTTCAACAAGAGATTAATGGCCTGCAACGAAAACTGTGGAAAGCCAAAGGAGAAGAAGCCGACAACTTGAGAAAAGAGATGGCGGCGATCGAACAAAAGATTGCGGATTCGATGCCCACCGGTCAGCTATGGGAAGCGGGATGCGCCCTTGAGGGGTCACTCGCGATCTGCGGAAATGCTGTCGTCGCGGGTGGGGAACAACGGGTTCAAATATTTGATCGCAAAACCGGCGATCAACTTGAACAACATGAAGTAGAAGGGGAAGCTACCGGGTTTGCCATTGCAAACGGTTCTCTATTCGTCAGCACGACCACAGGAAACATTTATAATTTCTCTCCTGAGAAAACTTCCGGAGACAAACAAGGCTCTACAGCCAAACTCACTTTTTCTGATCAGGATGAAAATGTTGAATTGATTCAACAGGCAGCCGATAAGATCCTCAAGGCAACAGATAGCGATATTGGCTTCTGCTTGATCGTCGGGGCTGAACGGGGACGCCTCGCTTATGAGCTAGCTCAACGTTCCAACCTGAAGATTTATGGTATCGAGCCCGACCCTGCCAAAGTTCGGGAAGCACGCGAGAAACTGAAAGCGTCCAACCTCTACGGTCACCGTGTTGTCATCCACCAGGCGGATCTGGCCGACATTCCCTACGCGAACTACTTTGCCAACCTGGTGGTCTCCGAGACAGAAATCCTCACTGGAGAACTGCCAGCCGACCCAGAGTTGATCGTTCGGCATGTCAAACCGCTCGGAGGACAGGTGTGTTTGCAAGCGACCTCTGCTGATTCCACCCGATGGCTGGAGCAAATGGGACTGAAAAAAGACGCCGACATTAAAGAACAGAACGAGCAGGTTGTCCTCACACGTAGTGCCTTGCCGGGTGCAGCGAACTGGTCGCACCAGTATGGCAACGCGGGAAACACCGCCAGCACCGAAGACCGCCGAGTGAAAGGGGGCTTGAGCGTCCTCTGGTATGGCGATCCGGGGGCAAAAGAAATGGTGAACCGCCACGACGCAGCCGTCGGTCCACTTTCGGTTAACGGACGATTGATTGTTCAGGGCCAGGACACCGTCATGGCTCACGATGCCTACAACGGTGTAAAATTGTGGGAACGTGAAAATCCTCGTTCGATCCGCACGGGGGTTTTCCGCAATGAAAACCCGGGCAACCTGGTTGCCAGCGATTCCAGTATCTTCATTATGGAGCGAGAAGTCTGTTGGGAACTGGACGCCGCCACGGGAGAGGTTATCCGTGAGCATCGTGTTCCTGTCGATGAAAACCAGGAAGACTATGAATGGGGCTACGTCGCATACAGCGAAGGCAAGCTCTTCGGCACTGCAACGATTCGAAAAGAAATCGAAGAACGAAGCCGTCGTCGCGGGAAAGCAACCGTTGACAATACGGACTCCATTTTTGCGATTGATGTCGAGACAGGCGATCTGCTCTGGAAGTACCAGGGGCACAACATCACTCACCATACAATCGCCCATGGACCAGATCATGTTTACTTTATCGACAGTCATTTGACTGCCGAACAGCGAGCGGAACTGCTTCGGGAGGACAAATCAAAATACAAAGATCTTTCGCCCGAAGAACTAGAGCAGGCAGAAAAAGAAATCAAGGAAATCGACGCCCGACTGGCGGTTGCTATTGAAGCCAACAGTGGCGACGTCGCCTGGGAAGTCGCCGTGGATGTGACCGACTGCAGCGACATCGGAACCGGCGGTGGCAAACTGACTTTAATGTTCCAGAACAATATGCTGATCCTGTGTGGAGCGAACGCGAACGGACACTACTGGAAACAGTTTATGGAGGGAGAGTTTTCAAAACGGAGATTGGTCGCCCTTTCCTCCATTGATGGGGAAAAAGTCTGGGCCAAAGATGCCAACTATCGGCACCGTCCCATCATCGTCGAAGACCAGTTAATCGCGGAACCCTGGTCGTACGACCTCTACAGCGGTGAGCAGAAAATGCGGGAAGACCCAATCACGGGTGAAGCTGTTCCGTGGAGTCTCATGCGGTCCGGACACCACTGCGGGATGATCACCGGATGCCCCGACATGCTGATGTTCCGTTCGGGTTTCACCAGCTTCTTCGATCTGAAGGAAGATGGCGGAACGCAACATTTCGCCGGGCATCGCATCGGGTGTTGGATCAACGCCATCCCGGCTAACGGATTGGTCATGGTTCCCGAATCGAGTGCCGGTTGTGTCTGTTTGTTCTCACTCGCCTCTACAATTACCCTTGAACCACGTGAGGATGCTCCGCGCTCTCCATGGACTATCTACAGTCTTGTGGGAGAGCACTTGCCCGTTAAACAGATGCACCTGAATCTTGGAGCCCCGGGGGATCGTCAGGATGCAACCGGCACTGTCTGGCTAGGCTATCCTCGTCCTCGCCCCAGTAGAGAAACGAGTCTCGATTACGAACTCGATCTGTCCGACAAGTTTGCTGAGTCTGGTAAGTATGAAGACTTCAACCCGGAGTTCCTGGAAATTAAGGCTGACGAACCCAAATGGTTATACGCCTCGTACGGAACGGGCCTGACTTCCTGTACGCTGCCCCTGTTACGAGAAGAAGATGCTCCACGGACTTACTCCGTAAAGTTACATTTCGCAACTCCTTCCATCACCGATACCGCTGAGAAAGTCGTCTTCGACGTGAAGGTGAACGGAGAAGTTTCCTTAGCGAATGCAGAGCTGGAGCCGTCATCTCAATCGGAATTGGTCACGGGAACAGTTATCGAGATTCCCAATGTGATGATCACTAGAGATTTGCAACTTGAACTCGTTCCGCAATCGGCAGAACAGGCGAAGAGCTTAAGGCTCTCTGCGATCGAAGTCATCGTTCAGGAGAAAACGGCTATCAACGAATAGAAGATCTGCCAGAGGGATACGGCATTACAGAGATTCGAAATTACATCGAGTAATAAATAAACAGAGCTTCGAGGAAAGTCCCCGAAGCTCTGTTTATTGTTGGTTCTGTAATTCTACTTGAGCGAAATCGCTTGGGCCAGGGGCTGTAACACCTGGCTGATCACAAACTCATCCATCAGTTCGTCTGATTTCTCTTTGAGCTCCAGCAACGTCTGTTCGTACGTTGTTCCGTGGTCGAGGCTGCCGTACTGGCGAATCGTGAAATAGACACTGATTTGTTCTTCAGGAAACTCTCCACGCCGCACCTGATAGGCGCTCGTTCGAGTTTCAATCATCAGCCGGGCCTGCCGTCGACAGTTCTCTTCCAAACTAAGAGTGAACGAGGGTTCAAAGTTTAGAACCTTCACTCCCGGAATTTCACGGACAGGATCAAATCGGGATCCCATTCCTAATGCCTCTGCGACGAGTTCATCATGGTTGCCCCGGTAGTTAAAATCAAACCCGGTCGTAAAATCGAGCGCTTCACAATCGAGTGGACTGACCGAGAGCATGTAAGGAATCAATTCCAGCACTAACGTGTGCTGCTCCATCGCCGCATCCACGTCAGTTGGATTGATGTACCCGCTACATATTCGGCGGCGTTCGATATTCAACCAGCGTTGATGCCCCTGGTCCTTATCTTCTTCCAGTACAAAGTCCGACGTCCCCTTCCCTTCGTGGTCGCGTGTGTAGAAATTGCGCATACTGGGATAAGTACGCTGAACACGTTCACAAAATCCGAGTACCGTATCCCGTCCCGCAGGAAGTTCCATCTCGGTATTCAGGATCATATTCGAATAAAAATCATCTGCGAGTGATCCATAAGGATGCATAGCTGGGACTTTCTTCTTCTGGTTCAGGAGAGCTAAAATCTATTTAACTGGAATCACTTCAGGGAGCACTCACCAGATCAATTTGTTCGCCGGAAATAATTGCTCACTTCGAAGGTTAACCCTGTGAGGGCTTTCCACTGGGAAAGGTGAGAATAAGCCAAATCGATTGTATAGTTCCCTTTCCGGCAGGTCAAAGTGGGTGTCAAATGGATGCTTCATTTGTGAAAAAAGTTCGCCCGGAATCACACCAATATTGAGATTAAAAAGGAGATCGCCAGCATGCTGAATTACAATGTCTTCGACACTGATCTGGGCTACTGGGGATTTGCTGGTCGGGATCACCAGGTACAGGCAGTCGTCATCGGCCATGAGACCGAACAATCGGCTGCTGACTCTCTGCTCGAAAAGGTCAATCGATACGAATTCGTAGAAGCGGAATTCGACGACTGGTACCCAGAACTCCGTCGTGATTTACAAAAATTTGCCGCTGGAGAGATGTGCTCCTTTGAGAAAGTGGACCTCCTCTTGCCGGAGAAGTTGACTCATTTCCAGCGGAAGGTACTGACTCAAACGCGACAGTTACAGTATGGTCAAACCATTACCTATCAGGACCTGGCCGAACGGGCGGGGCATCCGGGCGCGGCACGTGCCGTTGGCTCCGTGATGGCGAATAACCTGATTCCGATTCTAATTCCTTGTCATCGAGTTCTCGGAACGGGTCGCAAATTGGGCGGATTCTCTGCTCCTCAGGGAACATTGCTTAAACGAGATTTATTAAGAATGGAGGATCCTGCTCTGGCTGTTTTGTTATAATGCTGGAAACAGATCTCACTGTTAAAATGGAAAAGGATGCTTCAGTTTCGTTCCAAGAGGGCGATCGACTTCCTCTTTCCCATAATCAAACAGGAATCACCGCAAAGGGAAATGTGTGACTGATCAACATTTATGGGCCCCCTGGCGACACTCCTATATCACTAGCGATGAAGCCCCAGAACCGGTTTCGTCGGGCTGCTTCCTCTGCGATTATCTGCAGCAGCCTGAAGATCAGGATCGTTGCAACCTGATCCTGTCGCGAGGCGAACACTGCGTTGTTCTGCTGAATCGGTATCCCTACAACAACGGGCACCTGCTGGTCGCGCCACTCCGCCATCAATCGAAATTGTCGGGGCTCACCCCGGATGAGCATCTGGAATGCATGAATTTGCTTGTCCAGCTTTCGAATATCATATCTGAACAAATGAACGCCGACGGCTTTAATATCGGTTTGAATGTTGGTAAAGTGGCGGGAGCCGGACTACCCGCTCATCTCCACTGGCACCTCGTTCCCCGCTGGAATGGAGACAATAATTTCATGTCTGTCACTGCTGGCACAAAAGTCATATCGCAATCTTTAGACAGTTTGTATGAATTACTCAGCCGGAATCTGTCGGATTAACCTGACATCCATTTCAGTTTGCCGTTACGGAAACCTACTAATTCCGTATTCATTACTGTATCTGCAAATTGTCCCGTGGAAACGGTACCGAATGTTGTAGGATAAATAGTGACATCACACTCAGACAGGAGCCTCCAGCCTGGAAGAAATCTTTCAGTTGTGGGATTCCTGTTGAATTCGAAGAAGCAAACGGCAACATTTGAAATCAGCGGTACCGGAACCGATTCATACCTTAATTATTCATCATCAATTATTTTACGAAGCGTTCGCAGACTTATTCTCACCAGTTGGCGAAGCTTCAGGATTGGAACTTAAGTATGTTCCAAGTTGCAACGGAGTGGCTTACGTAAGATCCCCGTGTCTTATTCATATCTGAAACTCGCTTTTATACCGGATAATTCATGATACGTACGATTCTAGTAGTCAGTTACTTTTTGGTCAGCGTAGGCGCAATTGTCACATTCGTGAACAGCGGTGACCAAAGTGCAATGCCAAATGTTCTGACTGAACGACCCGTCATCTCGATCATCGGCTTGCTGCTAATGGTCATGTCCGTTGTTGCAGTCGATTTCATCTATCCACAAAAGAAAGTCTCGACGTTTTCGTCGGTTTACTTCGGCTTGCTGACCGGATTTCTGCTTTCTTATATATTGATGCTCGCACTACGACCTGCACTCGAAAATTCGGACTGGCAGGGAATTGTCACAATCATGGTGACATTAATGCTGTCCTACATGAGCATATCTCTATTGCTACAAACACGAGACGATTTTCGTTTCATCGTGCCTTATGTTGAATTCTCTCGAGAACTCAAGGGTTCTAAACCTTTGATCATCGACAGCAGTGCCCTGATTGATGGACGAATCTCGGACGTTCTTGAGACTAAAATTATTGATGCACAGCTTGTCGTTCCCGACTTCATTCTGCATGAAATTCAAAGCATTGCTGACAGCAGCGACAAAGGTCGCAGGACACGAGGTCGCCGCGGACTGGAGATTCTCACCAAGCTGCAGAAAGATTCCGAAGTCGACCTCCGAATGATGGAGACCGATAAACGGACGTATGACGGAGTTCCCGTCGATCAGAAGCTGGTGCTGCTCGGAAAAGACTTGGGTGGTCGCATCGTCACCAATGACTACAACCTGAACAAGGTGGCCGGCGTGCAAGGTGTGCAGACAATCAATCTGAACGATGTCGCCAATGCATTGAAACCTCGCTTCCTGCCGGGAGAACACATCCGCATCAAAGTCATCAAAGATGGCGAATCGCCGGGGCAAGGCGTTGGTTACCTGGACGATGGCACGATGGTTGTTTGCGAAAATTGCAGCGACAAGAAAGGTCGCGAAGTGGAAATCGCCGTCACCAGCGTACTGCAGTCTAGTGCCGGTCGCATGATCTTCGGCAAACCTTACGACGACCGCGAAGGTTCCGAACCAATTCCACCGGCCTGACAATCAGACAATCCCAAACGGGCGTTCTCCTTTGGAGCCGCCCGTTTTTTTACATCTTGTCCGTCGTCTGAATCCCCAGCAGTTCCAGTCCCTGCTGAAAGACGCGAGCCGTTAAATCGCAAAGCACAAGTCGGCTCAGTTTGATGGCCGGATCCTGTTCATTCTTAACGTGACAGTGGCCATAGAAAGCCGTAAAGGAATTCGCGGTCTCGAATAAATACGCCGTCAAGATATTAGGACGATAGTCAGAAACGACCGATTCAATGGTTTCCGCAAAACGGATCAACTGCAGCCCGAGGGCTCTTTCAGCTTCGTGTGTGAAAACCACAGTGGCGGTGTCGCTTCGCAGTTCAGATCGATCCGCACCCACTTCACGAAAGATTCCGCCGATTCGAGCATAGGCATATTGAATGTAAGTCGCCGTGTCTCCGGTCGTCGCCAGCATTTTCGTCCAGTTGAAGACGTAATCGCTTTCCCGGTTGTGGCGTAAATCTGCATATTTGATGGCGCCGATTCCCACTAGCTCCGCGACTTCCTGCCGGGTTGCGTTGTCCAGTTCTGGATTCGGTTTACTATCGTCCCCAGCGTCAACTATCTGGCGGGCCCGTTGAATCGATTCGTCGATCAGGCTTTCCAAACCCACTGTATCGCCAGATCGAGTTTTGAATGGTTTCTTATCATCGCCCAGGACTGTCCCGAAACTGATATGCCGTAAATCGATTTTATCAAAACCCCACTTGTCTGCTGTTTCAAACAGAAGTTTGAAATGCTCTCCCTGTCGAGCGTCGACGACATAGAGAATGCTGTCCGCCTTGAGTTCTTCTACACGATATTTGATCGTCGCCAGATCGGTGGTCGCGTAGGTATAGGCTCCGTCTGTCTTCTGCACGATGAACGGGGCTTCGTTTCCTTCATGAAAGACACAGATCGCTCCCTGACTTTCCTGGGCGAGCCCCTTCCGTTCCAAATCGGAGACGACATTCCCCAGGAAAGGTTGAAAATAACTTTCTCCAAGAATCATGTCGAACTTCACATCAAGACGCTCATAGACTTCTTCAATCGCCGCGATGCAGAGAGGCAAGAATTGATTCCACAATTTCAGGTTTTCGACATCCCCTTTATGAAGTTTCGCCGTCTCTTCTCTCGCCAGTCGGGCGATATCGGGATGTGCATTTGCCTGAGCAGCTAATTCTGGAGAGCCATTCACTACGGCGATTTTCTCTTCTGCCGAGAGCAAATTCTCCTTCAAAGAAGCGAGATCATTTTTCAGTTTGCCTAGTGCTTTTCGCTGCTGCTTGTCTTTCGGATCGATTTTCACTTCCAAATCAGTCAATTGCTGAGCTGTCGCTTCGATCTTTGATTTGAGCTCGGGCACTTTCGCAACCAGCTGATGATATTCCGACAGTTGATTGACTAGTTTGTATAAGCGGGCCAGTTCCTGGACTGAAGCCTGCTTGAAGCTTTCTTCGTTCAGAAAATTCTTGTAACCGAAGATGATCATCCCGAACTGCGTACCCCAGTCACCCAGGTGATTATCACCATAAACTTGGTGCCCCAGAAAGTTCAGAATTCGACAGATGGTATTTCCGATGACCGTACTTCGCAGATGGCCAACGTGCATCGGCTTGGCGACATTTGGAGCCGAATAGTCAACGATGATCGTCTCCGGTTTTTCAGCTTTGGGTATGGAAAGCCGTTCGTCCTGCTGCATTTCACCGAGTCGTGAAATGAGCCACTCAGAATTGAATTTGAAATTGATAAATCCAGGACCAGCGACGTTGACCGATTCGCAGATTCCCTCCAGCTGAAGTTTTTCAACAAACTCATCCGCCAGTTCGCGTGGGTTTTTGCCGAGCTTCTTAGCCAGCGGCATCGCGAAGTTGGCCTGAAAATCGCCGAACTTCGTATCTTGAGCGGGCCTTACCATCTCCAGAAAGGGCGTGGGGTCTTCGACATATTCCTGGAACAGGGGACTCAATTGTTCGCGAATGACAGCCAGGGGATGCATGGGAACGAGGACCTTCTAAAGAATCGATCAGTGGAGAGGCAGGTAGAGACATCGAGATGCAACGATGGCGACGCGTTTGCGAACGACAACCCACAGTATTCCCAAACTCAGCCCAAGAGGAATTGGGGCAGCAGCCTATCGCGTGAAAATATGGGAAAGAACAGCAGTTGCGGTCCAAAATCGAACAGGTTTATTCCGCTTCTTCAGTCTTCCAGTCGACCAGCTTGGCATCTGCCCATAATCCTTCCAGATTATACATCTCGCGAGCCTCACTGCTAAACAGATGCAGGACGATGTCTCCGTAGTCGTTCAGGACCCAGACATTCGAATCGCGACCTTCCATCCCAATTCGTCCATTTCCGGTCTGCTCCAGAACACGATCGGACTCATCTGCCGCTGCACGCATCTGGCGCGGTGTGATTCCCGTCCCTAAGACGAAGAAGTCAACGATCGGAGTTACTGTAGACATATCCAGCACTACAACATCCTTGCACTTGTACTCATCCGCAACTCGTGCGCAGCGAATTGCGTTTTTTCGGCTCTCGCGTAATTGCTCCTCTCGCGAGTGGTCCATTTCAGGCTGACTAATTTCTGTGTCTCCGTTGGTAGTTTGCATTCGATTAACTTTGTTTGGTAACACCCGCGCGAACCTATTGCTGGCCCCGAAACCTGTCGGAGTCTTTTTCCACGTTAGTCGCAGCGAGGGAGTGTACACCCGAATTGGGGTGCTGGTTATCAGGATATCAATATAAAAAGCCGGAAGCGACGTCACTCCCGGCTTTTTAAGCAGAACTGAGGGAACTCTTCGATTCGGAGCCCCCTCAGGGTCTGTTTTCTCAGTAATTCATTAAAACGACTTAGAAAATCGACAGGGAGTACTGCACGATGAAGCCAGCAGCAATGACGGATACGATGCTCATCAGCTTGATCAAAATGTTCAGGCTGGGGCCGCTGGTATCCTTGAAGGGGTCTCCAACGGTATCACCAACGACGGCCGCTTTATGAGCTTCAGTTCCTTTACCTCCGTGGGCACCCGCTTCGATGTACTTCTTGGCGTTATCCCACGCACCGCCGGAATTCGCCATCATAATTGCGACTGCAAACCCTGAGGTCAAGCCCCCCACCAGCATCCCCATCACGCCGCCTACACCCAGAACAAGCCCCACCAGAATGGGCGTAACGAGACCCAACAATGCGGGAATAATCATTTCCCGCTGAGCGGCAGCCGTACTGATAGCGACACAGGCAGCGTAATCGGGTTCGGCTTCTCCCTCCATAATTCCTTTGATTTCGCGGAACTGCCGCCGGACTTCCTCGACCATATCACTGGCCGAACGCCCCACCGCCTTCATAGTCAGTGAGCAGAACACGAACGTGAGCAGCACCCCCATAAAGACACCAGCCAACACTTTGGGACTCATTAAGTTCGCATCGTAGAACCGGACGAAATCAGGCATATTGGCCGTTACCACTGCAATCGCTTTGTCTCTGTTGATCAATTGCTCCAGGTCGATGGGCACCTTCGTTCCGTAGTCCGCCTCGTGAAATGCCTTCAGTCCCCCGTCATCTTCGAGCGCAATCCCAGCTGGGAAAATCAGGTAGGACCGAGCGGTCTCCTCATCTCCAATTCGTACCCCGGCGATTCCTCTCCCGATTTTGGTCGCCTCCGCCTCCGCAAGAGAAACTGATTGGATAATTTCCGTTTCTTCGCTGGTCACCCATTGATCAATTCCGACCCGCACCTGTTCAATATAGGCTGCCAGAAGTGCCAATGCGGTTAGTGCGGCTGAACCGATAGCGAATCCTTTCCCAATGGCCGCCGTTGTATTACCCAAACTGTCGAGTGCGTCGGTCCGTTCTCTCACGAGAGGTTCCTGATTACTCATTTCTGCGTTGCCACCCGCGTTATCGGCAATCGGTCCGTAGGCGTCAGTTGCCAGAGTAATTCCCAGCGTACTCAACATCCCCACAGCTGCGATGGAGACACCATACAGGCCCATTGTTACCAATTTGGGATCCTGAAAATCGAAGCCCGTACAAAAACCAAATGCAAGCAGAATGGCCGCACTGACAACAAAAATGGGGACCCAGACGCTGTAGAGCCCTTCAGAAACTCCAGCAATAATCAGTGTCGCCGGCCCCGTTCTTGATTGATCGGCGATTCGCTTAGTAGGGGCAAACTCGGCGCTGGTGCTGTACTCGGTCCAGCGTCCAATGAGTACTCCAGAGACTAACCCGGTGACGATGGCCCCAAAGACTCCCAGCATCGACCAACCCCCTGGAAGTCCCAAGGTATTATCGGGGTTCGACGGTAATACGAGCATCAGGGTCACAAGGATAAATGCAGCGATGGCGACGCCGATGCTGGCGAAATTACTCCCTTTCTCAAGCGACTTCATCAAGGTTGACTCCGACGCTCCTTCGTCGGCTTTAACCAGAAATACTCCGAAGATGGACAGGCCAATTCCTGCGGCAGCCAATACCAGCGGCAACATCAATAACATGGCTTGAATCAGCGGATCTCCCTGGTAAGCCGCGACCCCCAGTGCCGCACTCGCGAGAATACAACCGCAATAGGACTCGTACAGGTCGGCCCCCATGCCGGCGACGTCTCCGACATTATCACCCACATTGTCCGCAATGGTCGCCGGGTTTCGAGGGTCATCTTCCGGGATACCCGCTTCCACTTTCCCGACCAGGTCAGCTCCGACATCGGCCGCTTTAGTGAAGATCCCCCCGCCGACACGGGCAAAGAGAGCCTGACTGCTCGCCCCCATGCTGATCCCCAGGATGGATAGGGTCAGTTCTGCCATACTGAGGTCGAATCCCCAATAAAGCAGGGCGAACCAGAAACAGATATCAAATAGCGCCAAACCGACCACGACCAGCCCCATGACGGCACCGCTACGAAAAGCGACCTGCAGGGCATCGTTTAAAGAAGTCTTCGCTGCCTGAGTTGTTCGTGAACTGGCCATGGTGGCCGTTTTCATTCCAAACCAGCCAGCCAGCCCCGAGTAAATAGCCCCTGTCAGAAACGAGAAGGGAACCCAAACAGATTGAGTCCGCAGCCCGAAAGCCAAAAGAGCCAGCACGATAAACGTTGCCACAACAAAAATGGCAACGACGGAATATTGCCTTGTAAGATAAGCGCGGGCGCCAGCACGCACATGTTGGGCAATCGTGATCATTTTTTCATCGCCCTCATGCTGCAGCTTCATCCAACGATAAAATCGCAGAGCGAAGAAAAGCGAAGTGATGGCCGCTGCCATGCTGACCACCCAGCAAATGACCAAGGGGATCTGATTCACGGTCGTATCTCCCTCAGCGGCAAGCAGAGGAGAACTAGTCAGCAGTAGAGAAAACAGGGCGAGAATAAGGGAACGTAAACCTAACCTGCCTCGCCGAGAATTGATTCGTTGATTGGACTTCGTCGCTGATGGTGGTGTTAGGGGTGAGGAGCACACAATCTTGTGAGAAGATTGACAAACCTGTCGAGTCGCGAGCGAAAAGAAACTCATCCTGGGGATTCGCTTTCTCTTGAAATACTTTGAACTAGGGAAGCCACCAAAAATTGGTTTTAATATCAGCAGTTTGTGAAATCAGAAAAGAAGTTCAGTGAAGGAATGCTGCCCGGCGTGAACTGAATTCCGAAATTGGCACGGCAAACCTGCTGGAAACCTGAAATAACAAATGATGAAACGAGTTAAACCGACTGAAAATCAGAAAGTACACAGACAATTCAACATGAAGATGGGATTAGAGGCAAGAATAAGAACCAATGGACGGGAACACAGATCAATCAATAGGATTGCGAATCAGAATTGGACAACATCATTGACCAGGAGATAATTGACCAAGAGTGCCCCTGAATCCTCGACGTGAAATGGTGTATCTAGCCAGAGAAAGTGGTTAACGACTCCGTTAACGTTTTATCTACATTGAATCTATCGCTAGTAATGTTCTAGTGTCAACGACATCCACAACTTCAATCAATCAACATCTCGATTTTATCGAGATCCATATTTTGTGCTGGCGGATGGTCGTAAATGCTGATTCATGTATCTGATTTTATTCCTCCGCTCCGGCCGAGGGATTCAAGTATTCTTTCAACCGGCGAAGTGCTCTCAAGTGACGCATTCCAGCGGCCGCGGGACTTAACCCGAGCAATTTGGCGACTTCTTGATTATCCAACTGCTCAAAATGGCGCATGAGGATAATTTCACGGTCGGTCTCGTCGAGTTGATCAATTGCACTCAACAGCAGCCCTGTCATCTCGCGGCGCAGGTTCTCTGCAGCCGGAGTCAGTTGAGTGTCCTGGAGTTGGACCCCCAGATTTAACGAAGAATGTTCCACCCACTGAGGAGACAGCGGTTGCTCGCGATCTAGAGAGCGTCGCTGCGCTACTCGATGTCGCCGATGCATATCGATAATTCGATCCTGGGCCAGCTGACGGAGCCAGAGATGAAACGGCATGCCTGGGTTTTCAAAGTAGGCAGCCAATCGGCGATGGGCTTCCAGCAAGACATCCTGCACAATATCGGAAGCGTCGACCCTTTGAAGCAACCGACGATCCATCCGGAGTTCGATCATCCGTTTGACCGATTCGCGGTGGCGTTCCAATAGCTGATCGCGGGCCGAGGAGTCCCCTTGTTCAGCCGCTTTCAGGAATTTTCCCGTTTGTTCTGCTTCAGGCCACATATTATTACGATTCTGCTGGACGGCGGATTCTATCGTGATCCCAAAGCTCCGAGATTGTTATTCGTCTCGATAAGCTCACTTCATTCCAGTCTCGTCAGATCACAGTCAAATCGCAATCTCTGTTGGAACCTATTGCTGCACCCCTTTTGTTAATTCCATGAAGGCCGTTTCGAGGTTCACTTCTTCCTCACGGAACAGGTTCAATTTGAAACCGGCTTCAAACAGGACGGTTGGAATTTCGCTGTAATCCATTACGTTCGGCTTCAAAGTGACATTCAATTGCTCGCCAACCATATCAACTCGATCGACAATATCCAGTTGGCCTACCAAATTGGCTGCCCGTTCTGGTTCCTCAGTCACTCGCACATACAATAATGTCGCTTCTCGTGCCTTTTTCATGACCTCATGCACATAACCATCGACGATCAAGTTTCCCTTTTCGATCATTCCTACCCGCGTACAGACGTCCGCCAATTCGGGCAGAATGTGGGAACTGACGATTACCGTTTTGTCGAGCTCGCCGAGACGTTTCAGCAGGTTTCGCATTTCGATGCGGGCACGGGGGTCGAGACCACTCGCAGGTTCATCCAACAGAAGCACGGCAGGATCGTGAAGCAACGTGCGAGCAAGTCCAATACGCTGAGTCTGACCACGTGAGAGCTGATTGACCATTGCATCTCGCTTGAAACCCATATCAACCATCTCAAGTTTTTCTTCACAGATGCGTCGTCGCTCGGAGCTTTTGATGCGGTAAGTCGAGGCGAAGAATTCCAGGTATTCCATGACGGTCATATCATCATAAACACCAAAGAAGTCGGGCGTGTAACCGACAAGTCGACGAATTTCTTCCGAGTGCGTATAGATCGATTTGCCACAGACATAGGCTTCCCCGTAGTCCGGTTCAAGCAAAGTGGCGATCATCCGCATGGTGGTTGTTTTTCCGGAACCATTCGGACCGATAAACCCGAAGACATCTCCCTCTTCGAGTTTCAAATCGATCTGATTTACGGCGAACAGATTGCCGTACTGTTTGGTGAGTTTTCGCGTTTCAATCACGGCTGAAAACTTTCGTCTTAGATGATGAAATCAGGTTTCGGATAATAATTCGGACAAGATAAGAAGCGAAATGAGAATCCATTCGTTGGATAAACCCCTCTCGTTGACGAATTTGCCCACTTCTCCAGCCTATTTTACAGGCAACAAAATACGCACGATTGTTTTTCGATAAACGGGTTCAATCGCTTGATCGTCAATTTTCGTGGTGGAAACAGGAAGGTTCAGCATGCCAAACAGAACTGCTCGTTTCATGTCCAGTTGAGGTGAGAGATCGAACCCTGCAAATGAATCGTTACTGAGAGTGTAATAACCTTCGCCACCCACTGTCTCATAAAATGTCGCAGCCCGTAAAATGGAATAAGGGTCTGTAGATAACACCTCATATTCATCAAGAGCTGTCGCCAATACATCCTGCTCTTTCTGACGACTGTTGCCAATTCGGTTCGTCAGATAGTTTTTAATCGTCCGAATGATCACCTTTCGATCGTCGGGCTTGAATTCGACATCAGTCTCCAACGGAACCAGATCTTCCGATTTACGATTGCTTCGGGGGAGATAGGCTTGATTTTCATAAGCAATAAACCACTCTTCCAGCGGGACCGGGAAGTGATGTTTCAACGTCCCGCTCAGTCGGCCGCTTGTATTCGTGGAGAGATCACTTTCGATCAGAGCCTTGGGATCGCTAGATTCCAACCAGTCAGTCTCGATGACTTTGCTCGACCATTGGCCAATCGGGATGCCCGTCATAATGCTTTCAGTTAATGAAAGATCGTACCTTGGTAAACCGAATGAAATCCCGGGGGTGCGATACATTCCGCTGAAATTCTCTTCGGGAGTACCCGACCAGCGTGTACGAGGTATGCTGAGGTAGTTGTCTGCATTCACCGTCGACGAGTCCAGTGGCGTCACTGAGGCACTCACTTGCTCGCTTTGCGGTGAATAATAACTTTGCCAGACACGGTTCCGATTTAAACCACTTTGAGCGTCGAAGTCGATCATATTGACTTGCCGCAGCAATGGCGTTTCGTGGTGCATATTGTCTGCTTTACGAAACGTGAGCAGCACGACAATACCAAGCATCAACGGAAAGCTGATCCAAGTCAGGCCAGGTCTCTTCAGAATTTTATGCGTAAGTAGATAGTCCAGCGGGCCGAGCAGAATGATGAGACCCAGAATTCGAATCATCACTTCCCAGGCACTCAGATTACGAGTCGCCTCAAACTGATCGAGCGTCCCTTGAAGTTGAGTTCGTAAAGAACTGATTCCGGCATGTACCAGGTTTTTTCCCGATCGTGAATCATCCGCGAGATCATCATTGGGAACGCGCTGAAATATCTTCGAAAAGAAAAGGGGCAAACTTTCCCAGTTGGAAAGAGGCATCTGAGTGAGGTCGATCGATGAAACCGTAATGGCTCCGAATCCGTATGCAGACTTCACGACCAATGGTCCTTCAATTGAGGCGATTTCGACTTTGCCATTCAGGCTATCAGGTTCGATACGGGCAACATCGATAATCATGCGGGCGAGTCGACCCTGGCCAACATAGTTTTCCAAGTCACCGAGATGCTTCAGGTTGTTCTCGCCATTGATTTTGACAGGAACCCATTTCGACAGGGAGCCTGCCTGCCACTGCTCAACCTGATCGCCGATCATAACCATCAAGTGACCACCCGCCTGGATCCATTTCTGTAAAAGCTGTTCCTGCTCTGGCGGTAGGTCAAAACCTTCGGCGATAATCAAAGCGTCGAACAACCGGAGAGTGTCCAGATCATTCGGTAGTTCCTCGACCGAATTCAGCGTGATCGCACGTGTGGGTTTATTGGTGGTCATCGAATCGCGTTGAGAATTGATGAAGTTCTCGGGCCAATTTTTTTTCTTCGAATTCGGTGATGGCTCTTTAGCTGCCGTTCCCCCATTTTCCGTCTCGGTAGGGTGAATGACGCCGATCACAAACAGCGACTGCTTTTGGGCAACGGGGATCGAATCGGGGTCGAGCTTTGAACTGGGAAAACTTCGTTCCGCCAGCACACTTTCCCCTAAGATCATCCGAACCGTCAGGTCCGCTTCCATCCTTCCCGGCAGAAATTTGCCTGAAAGGGTGTGAGTCCCAGCCGCAGAAATGTTTTGCGCAGACGAAACGGCGAAAGGAGCACCGTCTGCGTCGACAGAGACAAGTTCAAGTTGATAGTCACCCGGTTGCGACACAGAGACGGTCACTTCCACGGGAGCCCAGCGACCGATTTTATAAACGCCATCCAGTCCGACAGAAACGGCATCGATTTTCACTTCACTGCGCACGTCATCAAAACTGGCCGCCGGTTTTTCCTGCGCAACAACGTACTTAACCCCACTGCCGAAAAACGTCAGGCAGGTCAGGAGAATCAACATTATATAGGTGGATCGAGTGAAACCAGATCGCAGCAGACGGGAACAGAACTTCACGGTAAGACAATCACTAAGGGAGACAATCGTACTGGAGGAGTCGAAGACAATTCTCTAAAACACACTCTTTGATCGGGTTCCTGAACTCTTCAGAACCTTCCTCCATTTGCTATGGGAGGAAGCAGGACGGACCGGCTGATATGGAATTAAGAATATTTAGACGATGTTTGAGGAGAATGCCGAGAATATCCGGGAAACCAACCTGAAGGAAGTCCTCAGAAGTTCATTTCCACGATACCCGCTCGAATCGGACGATCCTCATGTGAGATGACAGGAAAACAGAGATTGGAAGATGTTGTGGAAAGGCAATTGACCAGAACAAAATCTGGCGAGAAAGGATGACACTCGCCCCGAAGCTTCTGCGAGTCCGAGTACCCTGTATACGATAACAGGCAACTGATTGTGAGGTGCGACTCGCTTGGACAGTCGGTTTTTCTGAATTTTATCTCGACCCAACGTTAAACCCAGTCACGAGACCCCGGATCCTGAACACTAGGGCACTATCCCAAAAGAAAAACCCTGTCCGGCACGAACGCCAGACAGGGTTTGATTATTTATCTTCTTACCTCTTACCGCATTATAATTACCGCGCTGTGAGAGTCATCTTGCGGATTACAGCGTTGGTCACAGCGTTAGTCACAGTGCAGGCCTCTGCGTTGGAGCTCATTATTTGTCGTCGAGCAGTTCCACGGCGGCGAATTTTTGGCCTTCCAGCATGGCCAGACTGGCACCTCCACCGGTGCTCACATGAGAAACCTGGTCAGCAAATCCGAGCTGCTGAACAGCGGCGGCGGAATCGCCCCCTCCAATAATGCTCACGGCGTCAGAAGCAGCGATCGCTTCGGCGACGGCACGAGTTCCTTCGTCGAAGGGAGACATTTCAAACACGCCCATCGGCCCATTCCAAACGACGGTTTTAGCGTTTTTGACGATCTCGGCGTAGATTTTTGCTGTTTCGGGTCCGATATCAAAACCTTCAAAATCATCTTTGATTTCACCGGCACGGACGTACTCTTTATTGCAGTCTGAGCTGAAGCCATCGCCACAATGAGTGTCAACAGGCAGGACGAGTTTGTCTCCCCCTTTATCGAGCAGTTCTTTTGCCAGACCGACTTTGTCTGGCTCTACGAGGCTCTTTCCGATCTTGCCACCCTGTGCGAGGGCGAAGGTATAGGCCATCGCTCCACCGATCAGAATTTTGTCACAAATGCCGAGCAGGTTGTCGATCACTTTGATTTTGTCAGAGACTTTCGCCCCTCCCAGAATCGCGACAAATGGACGATCAGGACTCGAAATAACATCCGTCAAGTATTGAATTTCTTTGCTGACCAGAAAACCGACCACTCGAGGTTTCCCAGCCATTGCTTCGGGTACAGCAACCATGGAAGCATCGGTCCGATGGCAGGTGCCGAATGCATCGTTACAGTAGATATCGGCCATAGCCGCCAAATCGCTGGCGAAGGTTGCATCCCCTTTTTTCTCGCCCGCATTGAATCGCAGGTTTTCGAGGACGAGCACTTCACTTGGTTTGAGGGCAGCCGCTTTCGCTTTGGCATCGGAACCGACAGTATCAGTCGCGAAGATCACCTTCTGATCGATGACCACACCGAGTCGGTCCGCCGCAGGTTTCAGGCTGTATTTGGCATCATCAGCTGTTCCGTCCCCTTTGGGTCGCCCTAAATGGCTCATCAGAATGACTTTGCCGCCTCGGTCGAGGACTGATTTAATCGAAGGCAACGCCATCTGGATTCGACGGTCGTCCGTGATCTGGAGTTGATCGTTCAAAGGAACATTAAAATCGACACGCATTAATACAGTCTTACCAGCGACATCAACATCAGTGATCGTATTTTTAGCCATCTCGACAATCTGATTCCTGTAGAAGAGTAAAAAGTTTCGAGTGCTCAACAGGAATTGACATTCCGGGAGCGAAAACCAGTAGAGAAAGGAGCCCAGCCGACAGGCCCTTCGGTTTTCGGTATCCTACCGAATTCGTCCCTCTAGGGGAAAGCATCCGGGCAAAATCTTCCCGCCCAGATTTTGTCCTGGAGAATTGTGGGGGCATTCGAAAGCAAAGAGTGCTTGAAAAAGAGGTTAGATCCCGCCAGAAACGCGAGACACATCCGCCGCCGACTAGGGACTCAACATCGAAGAGGGGGGGAAGAAATAAGCAACATGGGACCACAGCACGGCCCCCAAAAGGGGCAAAACCCACTAAACTAAGCCGTTTGGCAATAAAAAGTAGAAAATAGGGCCGCAGGGACTCGAACCCTGAACCAACAAATTATGAGTTTGCTGCTCTAACCGATTGAGCTACGGCCCTTTGTGGGGAAGAGATCTTGTCGGAAGAAATTTCCAACCAGTACGAACACTTCGCAGGTCAGCAGAATGACACTCAACCGGCCCGGTCGGTTCGCAGCATCACTATATCGCCAGACAGGCATCACTTCAAGCGGATAGTGGGTCGTGACAACGGGATAGATAAAGAGTCCTTCTCTGAGGACAGGCAGGGCTGAAACCGATAATTGGAAGCGGGTACAGTTACACCTGTTTTCGCTAATCGTTAAAGTGACGCGTAGTCTACTCCCGTTCTACTTTGAACCGAATTGAACACGTTGATGCGCCTGGTTACTTCATTTTCTATTGCGATGTTCTCGCTCGCCCTCCCCCTGATCTGCCTGCTTTTGATCGGTTGCGATAAATCGGCGACTAATAGTTCGACAAGTGACAACTCGGTTCAAATCAACGAAATCGAGATCCCTGCGAATTATCCCCTGACCGTCACGGACGAGTTGCAGCGAGAAGTGAAGATTGTCACTCCTCCACAGAGGATCGTTTCACTCTCGCCTTCGAATACAGAAACTCTATTCGTACTCGGTTTAGAAGATCGAATCGTAGGGGTCACTCACCTTTGTGACTATCCACCTGCCGCACTCGAGAAAGAAAAGGTAGGCGACTTCAACGCGAACAGCATCAGTATGGAGCGGATTATCTCGATGAAACCAGACCTCGTCATTTCGGGGGGGGGATTTCATCAGGACGTGATCAGTAATCTGACCAGATTGAATGTCACCGTCTTAGCAGTGGAACCGAAGCAGTTCGATCAGATCTATGCTCGAATTGAATTGCTGGGAAAGGTTTGTGATGTCGAACCGAAAGCGACGGAACTGGTGGAGAGCCTGAAGAAGCGAGTCGCAGTGGTCCGAAAAAGGTCTATCGAAATAAAGCCTGATCCACCTATTAAAGTCTTTTACCAAATCTGGAATGATCCTATTTCCACGACAGGGAATGTCTCGTTCATTGGTGAAATGCTTCAGACAGTGCAAGTCAATAACGTCTTCTCCGACTTGAACACAGGCTACGCCCCCATCACCGAAGAAGCCCTGTTAGTCAAAAATCCCGAACTGTTCCTGATTCCGATGTACCATGGAGGAGAGGAAGACGTAGAACAAATCCTGTCCCGTCCCGCCTGGCAGGGCATCGATGCAATTAAAAACAAACGAATTGCTTTTCTGCCTGACGATGAAGTCTCCCGACATGGGCCCCGTTTCGTTGAGGGGCTCGAAGCGATCTTCCACGCCTGCTATCCTGAAGCAACATTGGATTAACCGTCCGGTTATTCACTTCATTCTTACCTGCTCCTTAGACACTATTTACAAACTCTGGATTAACGCTGATGCCGACTGGCCAACCCTCCTCTTCCCGCTGGAGTCGATTTTTAATATTGGGCGGTGGTGTTGGTCTGTTGATGATCATCAGCCTGGGGGTGGGCGATGTCTATGTCTCACCGGGCGATGTGCTGTCCGCTCTGTTTGGTGGCGGCAATATTGACATCACAACACGAAACATTGTCACAGAACTGCGGTTACCCCGCATTTTGCTATCAGTGATCGTGGGTGCGGGGCTGGGAACAGCGGGGGCTGGCTATCAGGGTATGTTTCGTAATCCTCTCGCCGATCCGTTCGTGATCGGCGCTTCCAGCGGTGCCGCCTTTGGTGCAGCGGTCGCCATCATGATGCAGTGGGGTGACACTCCATTTGGATGGGGGGCCGTTCCCGTGTCCGCCATGGCAGGGGCAATGCTGGCCGTCGGTATCGTTTACGGAATCGCTTCTGCGGGAGGAAAAATCCCGACCGTCTCACTCTTACTGGCCGGAATCGCCGTCAGCAGTATTTTTAGTTCGATGGTCGCGTTAATCATGTTTATGAATGAAGAAAAACTGGCTCGCATTACAGGTTGGCTCATGGGAAGTTTCGCCGGAGCTAACTGGGACATCCTCTGGCCCACCGCTGCGGTCATTACCTGTTGTGCCTCATTGCTCTGGTTTTTCTCGCGAGGACTTGATGTGTTGACCTTCGGAGAAGAGAGTGCCGCATCACTTGGTTTTCAAATGAGTCAAATCAAGTTCATCGTTATTCTGTTGGCAACGCTCGCTACGGCCACAGCAGTAGCGGCAGGGGGCATCATCGGGTTCATCGGGTTACTCGCTCCCCACGGCGCTCGAATGTTATTCGGTGCCCGGCACGCGAGGGTCATTCCCGCCAGTGCCCTGATCGGCGGAGCGTTGTTACTGCTGGCAGATGATGTTTCCCGCTCCGCCATGGATAGTCGCGAACTACCGGTCGGTGTAATCTGCGCTTTATTGGGAAGCCCATTTTTTCTGTATCTACTTAAGACTCGACAGTACTCTATTGATGCAGAAGCGGGAGGTTAAACCCATGTTAAAGGCAGATCTCCTTACATGTGCCTATGGAAATAATCCAATTTTGGACCAAATCTCGGTTGAGTTAATTCCGGGAGAAGTTCTGGTTCTGATCGGTCCCAATGGTGCCGGTAAAACGACTTTAATGCGCGCGCTCTCTCGTCTGTTAAAACCGACGGCGGGACAAGTCCTATTGGCAGACGAAGATATCTGGAAGCAGAAACCAAGAGACGTTGCCCAGCGACTCGCCCTCGCCGTACAACAGGAACAACGCGACTGGGCATTGACGCTGGAAGAAGCGGTCAGTTTGGGACGGTCTCCCTATAAAGGGTGGACGGGGCGGATGGATGCCACCGACCAGAATATCGTCGAAGAGGCGATGGCTCAGATGGGGGTGCAGGAGCTGCGCGACCGCGAGATCACGTCTTTGTCTGGTGGAGAGTGGCGCCGGATGATTCTGGCACGGGTGCTGACTCAACAACCCGAAATCCTTCTGCTGGATGAACCGACCTCCGGTTTGGATTTGAAGTATCAGTATGAAATCCTGACCCTCGTCCGACAGTTGGCGCATGAGAAACAACTGACGATTGCTCTGACGCTCCACGACTTAAACCAAGCGGCGCTCTATGCCGACCGGATCGCCTTGATTTCCAAACGGAATATCGTCGCCATTGGTAAACCAGACGAAGTCCTCACACCGGCCATCATCGAGCAGGCCTATGAAGTCGAAGTCCAGGTATTGCGGCATCCGGAACACCAGACGCCTCTGGTCGTTCCCCTGGGAACGCGTTCCCGCTGAACACGCTCGCGCTGAACCATGCCGACGCCTTCGGACTTCAGTCTTCTCCGATTCGATTAGCGAAGCTGCTCGTCTTCCAAACCGTTGGAAAGTCGCGTAGGTTGCTCGAGCGTTTCTCCCATTTGCTGGTAAGCTTCCAGCGCCTGACTTGCAGTGGATCGCATTGCTGCTGTGGCCTGATCTACGGGCATTGCGTACTCCAGCATCATCTGGATGGTAGGTCCCACATGTTCCCGATTCATACGGGAAATCCAATGGTCGTGCCTTTGAATGACCTGATTCTGCCGAGCTGTTACGGGCGATTTCAGGCGGATGAAGTAAATGACTCGCTCTCCCTGCCGCAGGACGTAATGATCGTTCGATTCATGGTCTTTATTGGTGAACAGATCGATTTCAGTGTCGGTAATCACCACTTCAGTCACGAGGCCCAAATTATCAACAACTCGATAATGTCCGGGAGTTATGTCTTTCGGGAATGCTTTCTTCGCTTGGTTCTCGGCATTCTCTTCAATGCTTCGCTCACGATTCAGCGTACGTAACGACGTCTGGTGAGAAGAGAAGATGAACGGGCTGTGAACAGGTCGTTCTGCCACTGCAGGAGCTCGCTGTGGAATTCCCGCGACAACACGCAGGAACTGCCAACCATCGACACCGGCAACTCGCTTCTGCCAAATCTGGATAAGATCAACATCAGAGACTTCCTGCCAGGCGAGATAGGTTTCACGCAAGGTCGGTTCCGGCTTGTTGACTTCTTCCAGCCATCCCTTGAAGAACTCTTCATCGACGCCGATATTCATGACTGGCTCAGCAACAGAGGCCCCCTCGACTGACCGGCTGGCCAGCAATTCTGTAGAGAACTCATTCTGCTTACCCTGGTTAGGATTCCCGTACTCCTCCAGATAAGTGAAGAAATCGTACGCTCCCCCATTTGAGGTGTAATGGTGGATCGTGCCCGCGAACTGGAGACAGAACAGGGGGGTCGCGGCGATGAGAATGAAAATTGCATTGCGAAGAATCATGACGACCAAAACTCCGTCATCGGACAATTAAGTGGGGGGTGTTCCGTCTGGCAGTCAGACGGGCGCAGAATATTCTATCTCCGGGTGAAGATCCCGGTTGGGTTCCTTTCTCTTGTCGGACTCTGCGGATCAGCTGGTTCAGGTGAGATAGGTGATTTCTGAGAAGCGACACACTTTGACGTAAAATGCAGAGGTTTTTTTAATTAGTCCGGTTATAACAGGCCGCTTTCACAAGGGTTTAGCCTCAAATGGTCCCCAGATGGCAAAGCGTCAAATCCGTACCGCCTTTAATGCCATAAATCCGCTTAAGCGATGTTCACCCGTTCCAGTTTGCTAAATTCACTGATTTGTTAAGCCTCAACCCGTTCTGCCCTCTTCCGGTTTGCGGTACACTGGGCGAAAATCCCCCCCTCAGGCTCGCAAATTTCCATCGACTGGCTGAACACAGTTCCGCTCTCTCCCCCCTTGTTTGATCCAATATGACGACTGCCGATACCTATAAAGTTCAACCTGTTAATGTCTCCTTGCGCGGGGAAGTTCAGCCCCCTGGCTCTAAAAGTATCACGAACCGGGCCTTTATCACCGCAGCGCTGGCCAGAGGGAAAACTCACTTGACCGGTGTCCTGCATTCTCGTGACACCGAAGTCATGGTCGAAAGCCTGCGAAAACTGGGTGTGCAGGTAGAGCAGGATTTATACGCCTGCACTGCCACCATCACGGGCTGTGGCGGCCGCCCTCAACTGAAACCCGAAAATGGTGCGGACCAAGTTGAGCTGTTCCTCGAAAACAGTGGAACCAGCATTCGGTTTCTGACTGCGCTGGTCGCCCTGGCTAAAGGGACATGCCGACTGGATGGCATCGAGCGCATGCGGGAAAGACCGATCGAACATCTTCTCGAAGCCTTGCGGCAACTGGGAGTCGATTGCCAGAGCGAACTCGAAACAGGCTGCCCCCCCGTCCTCGTCAAGGCCGATGGGATTCAGGGTGGCCAGGTTGAAATTGCCGGGAATCTTTCCAGCCAATACCTGAGCGGCCTGTTGATGGCGGCTCCAGCAGCGAAAGAGAAAGTTGAGATTTCTATCCAGGGCGATCTGGTCTCTGTTCCTTACGTCGACATGACATTAAAAGTCATGAAGGCCTTCGGTGTTGATTGTAAAACAACGGAAACAAAGAAGTACGTTGTTTCGCCACAGAAATACATCGGACAGAACTACCACATCGAACCCGATGCCTCCGCTGCCAGCTATTTCTTCGCGGCAGCAGCCATCACGGGTGGGCGCGTAACAATCCACGGGCTTCATCGAAATTCATTGCAGGGCGATGTCCGCTTTGCGGAAGTGCTCGAAGAAATGGGTTGCCTGGTGACATGGCTCCCGAACAGTATTACTGTAGTAGGAAAACCGCTGCAGGGAATTGATATCGACATGAATGATATCAGCGATACAGCACAGACGCTTGCTGTAGTTGCCCTGTTTGCGGAAGGCCCCACGAGTATCCGCAATGTCGAACATATGCGGCACAAAGAAACAGACCGCGTTGAAGCGATTGCCGTTGAAATGCAGCGGATGGGTATCAAAGTCGAGGTGTATCCCGATGGGCTGACCATCTATCCCGGCCCAGTTCAACCGGCCGTGATTGAAACCTACGACGACCATCGCATGGCGATGAGCTTTGCTCTGGTTGGGTTACTACACGAAGGAATTCAAATCTCCGATCCGGGCTGCACTTCTAAAACGTATCCCCACTTCTTTACAGACCTCGAAAAATTATGTAATCAATCTCAGTTGTAATGATTGCCCCAGTCACAATGACTAGTTGAAAACTCTTTACTTTTCCCGTAGCACCTTAATTCATCGAATAGCACTCTTTTCCTATGAAGCCACGCCCCGAATCATTCGAACCTCGCGAAAATCGTCGACGTCCTTTCAAACAACGTCCGGAGCAACGACCTCCTCAAAAGTCAGAGTTTCGATCTCGTCCACCAGAGGAATATGTTCCGACACCAAAGTCATCGCGTCAACTCGCCTTCTTTCTGTTACAGGATGGCGACTTGCTCTGTGAGCGAAAACGGACAGCACAGCCGAAACAATTCGCCACAGAACGTCTTGAATCCGCTTTTACAGAGTACTCGCTTTCACCAGAAGAGCGGCGTCTGTCGCAGGAGTTACTCAACGGGACATTAAGGCGTAAAGGGACGCTCGATATGATCCTTTCCGCCTGTTGCGAACGCCCATTGAGCGAAATCGAACTGGAACTGGTCTGGCTGATGCGAATAGGCGCTTACCAGATGGTCTTTCTCGATTCGATCCCAGACCACGCCGCCGTGAACGAAACAGTCGACGTTGCGCGTTGGTTTGGAAAACCGCGTTGGTGCAATTTCTTAAATGCCAACCTTCGCTCCGTCAGTCGTCTCTTGGAAGAAGCGGGGGACGAGAAGCTGGTAACCCATTTGCTCCCCACTCGGAACAATCAGGTCCGAAATCTGGGAAAACCGATATTCACGGATCCGGATGTCGATCCGTATCGGCATCTGTCGGAAACCTGTAGTTTTCCTCTCTGGCTACTCAAACGATGGAAACAGCATAACGACATCGACGAACTGAGACGTCTTTGTCAGTGGTTCAATGAACCGGCAGCTCTTTACCTGCGGACAAACTCATTGAAGACAAGTCGTGAGGAACTGCTCGACCTGTTTGCTAAAGAATCCGTAGAAGCGAGTGCGGGTGAGGCCCCATTCAGTATTCGGTTGGATAAATCTTATCCCGTGAAAAACCTGCCTGGTTTTGAAGAAGGTCTCTTTACAGTTCAGGACGACACCCCCCAACAGGTCTGCTCAGCACTCGCTCCTCAACCTGAGGAAGAAGTCTGGGATATGTGTGCCGCACCGGGCACCAAATCGACCTGTTTGGCGGAAATGATGCAAAACAAAGGTCTGCTGCTGGCGACCGATATCAACCCGACACGTATCAAACGTATCCGTGAAAATGCGGACCGATTGAATCTGGACATCATAAAAACAGAGATTCTCCGTGAACGTCCCCCTTACACGATTAAGGGAACGTTCGACGCGATCCTGATCGATGCTCCCTGTTCCAATACTGGTGTGTTGGGTAAACGGTCGGAAGCACGCTGGCGATTGAGAAAAGAGGACATCACCGAGTTGGCGCACTTACAGCGACACTTGCTGGAGTCTGCACTTTCTTTCCTGAAGCCAAACGGAAGAATCGTTTATTCGACTTGCAGTATTGAACCGGAAGAGAATGAAGAGCGAATCAAAAGCTTCCTGCAGGGGCATCGCGAGTTTGAATTGAAGCAGGAAAAACGATTCATCCCGGGCCAACCTGCTGACGGTGGATATTTCGCGTTACTCGTTCGCTGAGAAGCGTTCCGTCTACTGTCGTTGCTGTTGGGCCTTGTCCAAGGTGATCCGCGATTGCCAATCAGGGCTTTGTGGCCCCGGGCTCTTTGATCCGTTGGGGCTGGACTCTTGCGGAGGTGCGGCATATGGCTGCGCGGATCGCACTGGTCCCGAAGAAGGTGGCACGCGCAATTGCTGTTGATGGCGATACCGTAATCGCATTTGTTCCTGTTGCTGGAACGCCTGCATTGTGGGTCGGTAATTCGGATCCTGGATGGTGTGACTTACCATCTGCAAGCCTGACGACTGTTGGGGCGAAAGAACAACTTCGGACGGGATTTTGCGGAACGAATTCACCATTCGATCGGTACCGTTCTCCACACCGTTCAACAGGTTCTCGTCCAGAACCTGCACGACGATTCTCTGGCCGAACCGGTAGACTTCCCAGACACCATACTGAGTACCATCAATTCCGCTATGCAGTAAATGAGTTCCCGGCAACTGGTTCCGGCCCATTGACGACGCAAGTAGGTGATCGAGATCGAGACCGCGATGCTGAACCCAATCGACAGTACGGTTGATTCGCTGCATGTTTCCGAGTGAGGTCACGCTGTAGTCACCAATCGACGTCATCGGCAAGTCAACGGCATGAACCCCTTCGGAGATCCAGCCACTACTGTTGCTACGCACATTTTGATCGAAACGCTCAACCGAATTCAAAACCTGAACCTTCTGGCTCGATAACGGTGCGATGATGTCATCGAATAACTTGATCACGTTCCAATCGGAAACGGCGATCATATTATAAGCGATGTTATTCAGGTCGAGGCGACTGGAAGGTCGGTTGATCGAGACGGGCAGATAGGGATACGGTTTTTTCTCAACGTAGTTCAATCCGTTCCACGCATTAAGGTTGAGCTGTTCCCAGTACAAAGGCTCCTTTCGCACCGCTGGTACGAATTGCCCTGTATGGGCCACTGGCTGCATTATCGAGGATTGGCTGGAACCAGATTCATAAATCTGTCGCAACGGAATCCCATCAAAATCGTGAGGGTCCGTTTCCATTCCGATCATATCGAGGATAGTCGGAGTCAAGTCGGTTAACCGGCTCGGCTCTTCAATACGAGCCCCCCGCCGGACATTCGGGCCCGAGACGAAAAACGAAGCGCGGGTTGCGTCCGCAAAGGGATAACCATGCATCGTTCCCGTCGACCCCTGCTGTCCAAAGTACCATCCGCGGCGTGCTGTCACGACCAAGTCCGGTGCATACTCAGGTTCCCGGTATTCCAGGTTTTTCTGCCAGAGCATATGTCGGGTCAATGTGACGACCGCATCGGGATACGTTGTGTCCGCAGTTAGTCTGAGCCAGTCTCGTTCTGTTTGGTAACGATTTAAATCTTGTGGCGTAATCGTCTGGGATAATCCCAGCGGGTCGGTAATCGGAGCCGACACCTGACGGAATTTCACAAAACCTTCGCTGGTCGGTTGGACGTCAGTCACCACCTGATAACGATAGGCCCACTTTTGATTCTCCAGGCGTTTTCGATGAATGACCGCCTGCCCACGATCAACAGTGCTGATGAGAATCGAGCTTTCATCCAATCTCATCATCACCAAGTCAATCGGATGCACCTGTCGTCCCTGCTCGTCTGTCGTTCGCGAAGAAAGAATCGCGTTGATCAGGTTAACAGGCTGCTGTCCCTGTTTGATCGGATAGGCGAGCATCGACGACGGTTTAAACTCTCCCACCCATTTACCGCTGTGGAAGTGATCGCGGGGAAGGTAGATACGTGCGGCTCCGTCTGAATCACCATCAATAAAAACGAAATCCTGGGTTCCATCTTCCGGGTGACGATTCCAGAATCGATGTTGACGAACCGACATGCCCATACCGCCCCCAACCCAGCCACCATTGTTCGATAACTGACGTGGCTGGTGGAACAATTCATTCGCGATATCAAAGTGTTTGAGGTGAGTCTCCTGGCCACCATGATGACCATGATCGCTGACCAGTATGAAGTAGGTCGAGTTGATTTTGCCCTGCTTTTCGAGCTCGTTCACGATGTGACCGATATGCACGTCTGCTTCGGCAATGGTGCGACGGGTGATTCCAAACTGACCACGCGAACTCTTATGTGAAATGGAATCGGTCTCGGGCAACCAGACGACAGTCACCGGTCGATCCCGATGCATCAGGTTGCGAAGGGTATAATGCGTATTGGCGTCGTCAACGTATTTGTAACTTTCATGGGCACTTAACATCGGCATTTCCCGCACGATGCTGCGTGTCCAGAGCAGGGGAGGGACTTCGGTCATCATCGGTAAGATACCAGTCGCCCAGTCCGATCCTTGTGAACGCAAGTGACCAAAGAGAGGCTGAACTCCGGATGTAGTGCTTCCTTCAAAACTTTCTGCTGCCGCATCCCCTTTCAACTTCCCAACGGAAGCGGATTGAGCTTTATGAATCGCCCCATCCAGTCCTTGTGGTTTAAGTAATCGAGCGGATCGACTCGGCCCCAGAGGTTCCAGGTAGGATTCAGAAACCAATTTGAGACGACTGAAGCGAACTTGTCCCTTTAGTCCGTGACGGTCTGAGAAACAGCCTGTCCACATGGTACCGTTCGAAGTAATTGTGTCTGAGGGAAAAGCAGTGCAATTACGACTCATCCAGGTACCACCCGAGACAAACAACCGATTGATATTCGGCAGATGCCCCATGGCGACCATTTCCCGAACAACATCCGGGCGCAAACCATCGATGTAGAAGACCATAACCTGCGAATTTGGAACAGGTCGTCCCGGCACGGCTGCGGCGGTAACGACTTCTTCCTGTTTGAAAGGTTCCAGATATCCTCCACGTGTGATGGTGACGGAAAAGAAACCTTTGTTGTCGCTGCAGTCATAATCGTTGATTCCCAGAAACAACGGTCCGGACGCAGGTGCGTAGAATGATTTTTGCGAACCGACATAAAAAGGGGCACCGTTGCCAATACGGCCGATTAACGCATAAGGGGGAGCAGGTCCACGGGTGGCTGAGGGGATGGGAAAGAACTCGTCGACCACCTTCTCGGAATAATGGTATGTACCCGTGGGGCCGCATTCCGTGGGGATGTTTTTATCAAAGTATTTTCGCTCATAGAATTCGATTTTACCCTGTGCCTTGAGCGTAACAACTTCTCCCTGCTGCACGTGAATGCGGGTGTCGCTCCAAGTGGCCGTCGCAGGAACTCTTAAGCCGATCGGTTCGGAAGCGATTTGTTTCTGTTGTGGAGAAACCACGAGCGATTGGCTGGGCACCGGTTGCAGATAAATACCGGGCGCACTGAGTGACTGAGTTTGTGCCTGAAGGAGAGACCCCAGAAACAAAAACGAAGTCGAGCTGATCAAGAGCATTTTGATCGTCGTTTTCAATCGAGTTAAACGGCGATAGCTCTTATCAGATGTAGATCGAGAATTCAGGTTCATGTCAGCGCAACACGTTCACCAGAGGAATGATTACAGTGCGTATAGCTGACAGAATCGTCACTTTTGGTTCGATCGCCTGAATCAATCCAACCGATGCGGACGAGGAACGATTGACCTGTGAGTGTTCTACCGGATGTACCTTATGTACCGGTTAGTTAAACTTTAACGATTACAGGGGTTCTCGGTCCTCCCTGCGTTGAGAAGCCTCGTTAGAACTTCTTCTGACTTAGAACATTTTCTGACACTGGGAGCAAAAGAAGGTTGAACGTTGCGCCTGCACGATTCGTTCTATCCTGGTCCGTCGACAGCGGGCACAGAACTCGCCCCCTTTCTGATACACGCGATGCTCATTCTGGTAACCGCCATCCTGATTGAGAACATTCCGGTACGTACCATCGCTTAATGTTGAACCTTCGTATCGAATGGCCGTTTCCAGGACTTCGCGAATCGATCGTACCAATGGTTTTATCAAGCGAAGGGGAACTCGGTTTGCCTCAGTCTCCGGATGAATTCGGCAGAGATGCAGAATCTCACTTGCATACAGATTCCCAATTCCGGCTACCAGCTTTTGGTCCAGAAGAGCAACTTTGATGGGCCTCGCCGTCCGCTGGAGACGTTTGTGCAGATCATCAGGGGAAATGACCAACGCGTCCGGACCTAATTTGCCCGAAGTCAAGAACGCATCGAATTCTCTCTGCGAATACAGCGTGACTGTACCCAGCCCGCGGCGATCCCAGAAGGAGACGTTCGGTTGCGGGGCTCCCTTCGACTCCGATTCGAAAACAAACTCAAACCGCAAATGTTCGCGGGAGGGAGGGTCGTCAACCAGCAACAGGCCCGTCATGCGGGGTTCAATGACCAGGAAGTGATCATTTGAATCGTTCTTTTGAAGCCGAACAACGATCCGTTTGGCAATGCGAAAGACCTCCGCAACGACACTTCCTTTCAGTCGACGAGCCAGAGCAGGAAATCCAGGTTTGAAAGAGAGAGGCTTCCGGACACAGGGATATCGACGTAATTGGGCGAGCATCCGACCCTCCATGAAGGGACGGGCGCCGCGAACCATCGTTTCGACCTCAGGCAGTTCCGGCAAGGGACAAATCTTTCTATTGGCTGGTCGTTCAACTGGCAGGTACTGAATGAAGGTCAATTCCGCCCCGCACAAACGGCAATCTGGTGTATTCCTCGCTGCTCCGCCTAATCGGCTCAGGCGGCGCGAAAAACGCCCCTTGAACCAGCATACTTCCCCCAGCTTCTCGAAGGAAGGATCGGGAATTTTCAGCGCTTTTATGCATTCTCTGGCTTGAGCCTTGGACGTCAATTTGAAGAGAATGAGAAAACTGGAAAACTGCTTGACGCAGGCGTTCGTGGGGGTGATGCTAGTATCGGAAGGAAGCGGTCTGTAGCGCTCAAGGCGAATTCGCTAATTGAGAGCAGTTCAGGCCCGTCGACGGGATTTATCCGGAGCGTTATTGGCGTCTTCGGCTGCTGCGAACGGAGTCACGCAACACGCCTCTCTGCGACTATTGGAACTTGGGGTTCGCTCTTATTTTAGAGGGAAAATCGTTCCGGTCCAGAGGGAGAATAAAAGCACACTTCACATGACAGGTTGGGCAATGAAATGTCTGGCCTGTGTGACCACCGATAAGCTGAACTGACCCGCTCCTGCGTCTGCTCTAATACTCAGGCTGCTGGTTCTGGAATCACCTCGAAATCCAAAGGACCTAATTATGCTGGTAAATTCAAAACATCGAATTAACCAGAATTCCACCTCACGCCGCGGTCAAGCTGCGGGAATCTGGATCATGGGATTCGCCTTTTTTGCCACCCTGATGATTGCAGTGACCCTGCTTCTTCCCTCTGCGGCAGAATCGGGACCGACTGAAATCACCACGAATTCGGCGGAGATCGTCACCCCTCAACCAGCAGTGAACGAGCCGGCGAACTCCGCTCCCAACTTCACCGCTCCTGTGACGACTCTTGTTACGGAACCGGGTAGTGAACCGTTCATTTCTTCTGAACCCGCTGCTCCTACCAAGTCGCTGCAGAGTCAAATTGACGCACACCTGGCCGTCGGCGAATTCGCTCCGGCACTGGAGCTGGCGGACAAAGCCGAGACGCCTGTCGCCAAAACGAAAATGGTGTCACAAGTCGCGATGGCTCAAATTAAAACAGGCGATACCAAAGCCGCGTTGAATTCAGTTAGCCGAATTCCTGTTCCTGAAATTCGCGAGAAAATCACCGAGTCCGTCGTTCGGGAAACCCGCACTCAGAATCAAGCCGCCGGGGGAGCCCAAGCCGACTTTAGTAGCTTGATCAATCTGATCCAAACATCCGTCGGTGAATGGGAAGAGACCGGCGAAGGTAGTGGAACGATTCAGCCGTTCGACTCCCAGGCAGGTGGTATCTCTGTTGATCCCAATGGATTGCTGGCCCACCTGACTGTTGAGGAAAAAGAAGGCCGTTTGAAAGCACTTGGTTTCCAAGCCCGTAAAGCGGACCTCAACGAAGACATGGCCGAGATCAGCCAACTTCGTCTGGTCTCTCTGACTCGTCTCGAACGCGAAGTCGCCAACCGTATGGCGGCTGGCGAAGCCATTCCCGAATCCATGAAACGACTTGCGGGACTGCACTCCATTCAATACTTGTTTGTCTATCCCGCAGACGGGGAAGTCATCCTTGCTGGTCCGGCTGAAGGCTGGGAATACAATTCACAGAATCAAGCTGTCGGTTCCTCCACCGGAGAGCCAACCCTGCATCTGGATGACCTCGTCACTGTCTTGCGAACGTTTTCCGATGATGGTCTTCAAAAGTTCCGCTGTCTCATTGCCCCTCGTCAGGAAGGACTGAAACAACTCAAAGCTTATGTCGATTCCACCTCTGGTGCTCCACTGAAACCGGGGACTGTTGGCCGCTGGGTCAAAAACCTGGAGCACGAGCTGGGACGCCAGGACACTGTCTTCGAAGGAATTCCGGCTGACTCCCGTGTCGCCCGCGTCATTATTGAAGCAGACTACCGCCTGAAAATGATCGGTGTTGGTAAGCTGAAAGGTGCCCCCGGCATGGCGAGCTACTTCGACCTGATGTCCGATAAAGATGCCCGCGACGCTTCCAGCCTGACTGCTTTACGTTGGTGGCTGACCCTCAAATGCGATGCGATCCGGCATTCAGACGATCATGCTGTTCACGAACTGGTTGGTTCCTCAGTCCAATGTCTGTCTGAGAACGAACTCGTGAATCAGAATGGCGAACGGGTTCACACTTGGAAGTCTTCTGCCTCCAACGAGGAATTCGCCCGACGCTTTACTGAAAACTATGAGCAACTGGCTGATCAGCAACTCGTCTTCGCTGACCTGCAGAACATCTTCGACCTCTCTCTGGTTGCCAGTATTCTCAATCAGAAAAAGTTGGATGACATCGCCGGTTGGGACTACGGAGTCTTTGCCGCCAATGGCTCTTACGAACCGGCCATATATAATGTGCCGCGTGAAATCGATTCTGTTGGCGACCATCGCGTCTTCAAAAACCGCGAAATTGCTGTTCAGGTCGCTGGTGGTGTGACTGTCGATGCGAGCGAACTGGTCCTCAACCGGGAGATCACGAAAGAAGCTCCGCAGATGAAAAATGTCGCGGATGCACATCGATCTGCTCTTCCCGAGAATCGCTGGTGGTGGGACGCCGCCGCGAAGTAGGGCAAAGTGACAACGGATACAGAAGAAGACGAGGTGGGAAAATTCTTGCCTCGTCTTTTTGTTTTCGAGCTACTGTGAAAGATGCACAGCGGGATAGACTCTGTCAGTTTTCGCTGGCAGATATATCTCCCTGAACCAGACAGGATTGCAGCCTCTCTGTCAGGGTGAAGGCAGTCCAAGCAGGCGTGTCTGGTTGACGCTGAAGAGCGTCCAGATTACAACAGCAGCAATCTGTCTCTTTCCCCTGGGTGTACCCTGCGTACGATCCGATTTGGCGACTCTTCATTTTTCGCTCTAATTGGTTACAAAATAAGAGTTTAACGCATAAGCCCGCCTTTCGTCTTCCTCTTTAAATTATCTCTGAACCAGCAAGGGTCGGAATCGGATGGTTACCCCATCCACTGGAAAAACGTAATGACTCAACTGACGCAAAAAGATCTAGAAGAACGGAATCAACAACTCGAGGAACGCACCCCTCAGGAATTGATCCGTTGGGCCAAAGATGTCTTTGGAAGCCGATTGGCGGCTATTTCCGCCATGCAGTCGGCAGGATCAATCGTCTGTTGCATGATGGGTCAGATGAAGTTGAACATTCCCGTTCTCTTCGTCGACACGGGTGTGCTGTTTCAGGAGACCTTGGATACGCGTGACCGAATCCAGAAAGAGTATGGATTGGAAATCGTTACGTTGAGTCCCAAGCAAACGATGGCGGAACAAATTCAGGAAAAGGGCGTTCTCTACCTTTCTCCGGAAGGCCAGGAAGTCTGCTGTGATTTACGGAAGACCGAACCGCTGCATGCCGTTGCCGACCAGTACGACGGAATCATCAGCAGTCTGCGTAGAGGCGACGGTGGAAAACGGGCGAAAATGCCGATTCTTTCTGTCGACCCGAAGATGAACTGCATCCGCATTAACCCGCTCGCCACGTTCTCCAATGAGCAGATGGAAGAGTTCTCCGCGAACAATAATGTCATCACAAACCCGTTGCACGATCAAGGTTATCCCACGATTGGATGTAATCGCTGCACGACTCCTGTTCTCCCTGATGAACCGAAACGAGCCGGTCGCTGGCGACATCTTGGTCCCTGGTCGATGTACTGCGGAATTAATGCCACCGACGTCGAAGGGGGTACCGAAGGGAAGGTCGATCTCTCGCTTGATCTGATCGACCGTATCCTGGGTCGAGAAACCGACTACGTCATCTAAATCTTGTCCAAGATTTGTGTCACTGCTACTGGACCCAAACAGTTCTAGAAAACATGGTTTTGCGCGCCAGAATCTGTCACGTTTAAATGTGATACACGATGGAAAAATTCCTCATTTGGGCCAGAATAACCGGCAATGATTTCTGGTTTAGCTTTGTCGACTCGCTTATTGTGCCGGCCTGTTTTATCGTTTATAGTTGAATAGATCGACAGGAAAGGAACGGCCCTCACTCCGTTCCCGAGTGCAGTTTCAATCTGTACCCGCATGCCTCTCGCCCCACCTGCTTCATCGTACACCCGCCTCAAGTAAAAGGTTGATAAAATGGCATCATTTAACCGCCGCGATTTTCTGAAAAACGGTACCGCTCTGGCTGCCGGGCTGAGCCTGTTCGGTTCCGCTAGTACATCTTTGATGGCCGCGGACAAAAAGCCGCTTTATTCTGTTTCCCTGGCGGAATGGTCTCTACACAGAGCGATTAAAGCAGGAAAGATTAATCATCTCGACTTCGCGAAAATCACCAAAAATGATTTCGATATCGACGCGGTTGAGTACGTCAACCAGTTCTTCAAAGACCAGGCGAAGGATACCAAGTACCTCACCGAAATGAAAAACCGTGCCGAAGGTGAAGGAGTCAAAAGCCTGTTGATCATGATCGACGGCGAAGGGGCTCTGGGCGACGCAGATGATGCCAAACGAACTCAAGCGATCGAAAATCATTACAAATGGGTCGAAGCCGCCAAGTTTCTCGGGTGTCATTCGATCCGGGTGAATGCCAGCAGCACTTCCAATTATGAAGAGTCCCAGAAGTTGGCCGCCGATGGCCTGGGCCGACTCACTGAATTCGGTACCGAGCACGGCATTGGAATCATCGTCGAGAATCATGGTGGACTCTCTTCGAACGGTGCCTGGCTTAGTGGCGTAATGAAGCTGGTTGACAATAAAAATTGCGGCACTCTACCCGACTTCGGAAACTTCGCCTTGAACCGGGAACGGGACGAATGGTACGACCGTTACATCGGTGTTCGTCAGCTGATGCCCTATGCCAAAGCCGTCTCCGCCAAATCACATGACTTCGATGAATCTGGCGAAGAGATTAATACGGACTACTACAACATGATGAAAATAGTGGTCGACGCGGGATACAACGGGTACGTCGGGATTGAATATGAAGGCGCGAACCTCAGTGAACCGGAAGGCATCAAAGCCACAAAAGCATTGCTCGATCGCGTTCGCGATGAACTCGCCGGTTAAGCTAAACAGAGCTCGTTCATGTACCTATCTTGATAGGACGTGATGATCAAATAAGAAAACCGTTTGAAGTCAAAAGGCTTCAAACGGTTTTTTAATTGTTGCGAGCGATTGATTGAGATGAAGTCAGGCGGGCTTCGCCGGTTCTCGAACGATGACTGGTTTCGGACAGCAATTCAGTGGGCAGACATCATGGTTGGCAGGAAATTGACCGATGGCTCTTTTTTCTTCTCGATCCGAAATGCGTTCTTCAATCAGATCTACCCAGCAGCGAATCATCTCGGGATGCGTGCCGACTGTTTCGGCTCGTTCCATCTGCATGCCCAGCTTTTCGCACAACTCTTTGGCTTCGATGTCCAGATCGAACATGACCTCCATATGGTCCGATAGAAAGCCGACGGGATAGATGACAACATTGTTCACACCCTGCCTGTGTAGTTCTTCAAGGTGCTCAAGCACATCGGGTTCCAACCACGGATCTTGCGGTCGACCGCTGCGACTCTGGTAAACCAAATCCTGACGATCGTGCGGCCAATCAAGCTGTTCGCAAACAAGACGGCAAGTTTCCTGCAGCTGTTTTTCGTAATCAGACGTACTCGACATGGAGAAGGGAATGCTGTGAGCAGTGAAAACCAAACGAATTTCTTCGCGATCCGTCCCCTTGCTGGTCAATTGCTCAATAGCTGAGGCCACGCGATCGCAGCTTGCATTAATAAACTGCGGGTGATTGTAAAATACGCGTAATTTATCAACCTGAGGCGCGTTCTCTCCGACCAGTTCTTGAGCGTCTTGAATATTTTCGCGGTACTGGCGACAACCGGAGTAAGAGCTGCAGCTGGAAAGCACGATCGAGAGTACCCGTTCGATACCGTCTGCCTTCATTTGTTCCATGGTGTCGGTCAACAGGGGATGCCAGTTTCGATTGCCCCAATAGACTGGAAGATCAATTCCGGAATTTTGGAGGGCCGGTTTCAGCGCGGCGAGCAGTTGGCGGCAGTGCTCGTTAATCGGGCTCACTCCATCGAAATGGTAATAATGCTCGGCCACTTCCAACATCCGTTCCCGGGGAACCCGTTTGCCGCGGAGGACGTTTTCCAGGAAGGGAAGGACGTCCTCCCGTTTTTCGGGTCCGCCGAAACCGACCAGTAGTAATGCCTGATAATCTGTGGTCACCTGTTATGCCTGCCTCTCGATGCTGGTTTTCATCCGGTATGCGGGTAATCGCCCCTTCCAGGAGGCCATTTCATCCTGGTGGCGAATCATTATTTACGTCCTAACTCGTGGTTATCTCTGATTTTAGTCTTCTGTAGTGGTCCGGCAACAGACTGATCCCAGTTTTTCCTGACCTCACTCGTGAACGTATATCTGATTTCAAAGTGGCGTGTTTGGCGCATTTCGAATTGAGAGTCGAATCCCCACACTCTAAAATCCAATTAGGAAGCATGCTATCATTCGACCGGATGGTTTGCTGCACGCCGAGTTGCTATTACACCAATGTTATACACATTCATGTTTTACAGAGAATAGATAGATACTATGTGGGTACGCAAATGGGAACGTGATCAGGCGATGGGAGTCGATTCTCCTGTCCCGACACAAGCAGTTTCCAATGAAGAATTTCTCCCCCGACCGCAGAACGCTCAGCAGAAGTCCTGGGAAAAAAGAATCGGCGAAATTGCCGAAGAAAAATCGCGGCGAGTCGGTCTTTCGCGGCGTGACTTCATGCGGAGCAGTATGGGGTTGGCCACTGCTTTCTTGGCGGCCAACGAAGTCTTCGGTCCGTATTGGCAAGTGGATGCAGCAGAGACAGAAGATGCTGCGTTAACTGCCGAGAAACATCCCGAACATGAGTACTTCATCTTTGATGTGCAAACGCACTTCACAGACGGATTCACCTTTCCCTTCCGGGGTGCCGAGTTCTTGAAAAACATCGGTGTCACGCTCGATAACGACGCTGACGCTTACAGCTTTCAGAATTTCGTCAAAGAGATCTTCCTGGACAGTGAAACAGACATGGCCGTGATCTCGGGAGTCCCGGGTAAAGAAGATCAACGCGCCGACGATGGAAAGGTTCTGGAAGGACGTGCCCGAGGCGGAGGATATCTTCCCAGCTGGCTCATGGCCGAACGACGTAATGAACTGAACGAGCTGGCGAAATCGCAACGGGTTTTCAGCCAGGGCAACTGTGCTCCGAACCACTACTGGGACCAGAAAACGAAAACTCAGGATCAGACAGCCTTGTTCGAGCAGATTGAACGGGAAATTAAAAACTACAAGATCGACAGTTGGAAATGGTACTGCCACACCGACCCCGGCCGGTCGGGCGATGGCTTTCGGATGGATGACGAAAAGCTCACTTACCCGTTCTACGAGAAATCGCGGGACCTGGGGCTGAAGACTTTTAGTATTCATAAAGGTTATGCTGCCCAATCGAAAACCCTTGGACATTACGCGCACCCGGGTGATATCGAAAAAGCGGCTCTCGATTTTCCGGACCTGAATTTTATCTGCTATCACAGCGCGATCAAACATGGACCAAGTGAGCCTGCCTTCCACGAACCGGAGTTCTTCAACCCGGAAACGGGCGACTTCGCCTGGCATGCGGACTTGATGAAAATCAAAGAGCGAAATCCACAGATGGATAACGTTTACGTCGAGATCGGGTCTGCCTTTTCGACATTGTTGGTGACTCATCCCGTCATGTGTCAGCATTTGATTGGACGAAACATTAAAATGTACGGCGTGGATCGAGTCCTCTGGGGTACGGACTGCCTCTGGTGGGGTTCTCCTCAATGGTTAATTGATGCCTTCAAACGGTTCCAGATCACAGATGAACTTTGTGAGAAGTTTGGCTACACGAAATTAACCCGTGAAGACAAAGCTAAAATCTTTGGTTTGAACGGAGCCAAACTGTACGGCTTCGAGCCCCCTGCGAATCGACTGCAATTGCCGGAGGACACACTTGATCGCCTCAAGACTGTCTATCGGGGCGAAGGTGGCCATCGTGAGAACAACGCCTATGGTTGGGTGCGAGAGGAGAAAAAAGCATGACCGGTAGTGAATACGCCTCTCCTGACGATAACGATCAGTTCGAGCAGCTTCCTGCAGAGCTCTCCATGGACGAAACGGATATCAACCTAAGGGCATATTTGTCTCGACTCACGGATGATCATTTGCAACAATATCAGCCTGACTGGAGTGATAAGAAGGTGATCGAGTGGGACGGAAACTTCCGGAACAATGGTAACCTGATGCTCGTCTGCTGCGAACGCGATGTCGATGTATCTGAGTTCCGTCGGGTTCTCGAAGAACATATCCAGTTTCGTACACTTTCCAACCCTGCGAAATAAATAGGAATGGAAGTTCAGCAACCTTCATTCAGTAAAACATTCCAGACAAGTTAAAAAACATTTCCAACCAAGGGTACATCAATGATTTTCAGCTGTTTGAAATCTGAAGAACTATCGCACTCCGTTCGAATGCTCACCCACAGGTTCGTCCTCCTTGGGCTGTTGGTCATGTTTTGCTTGCCTCAAAGTGCACGCGCCGAAGAATTGAAACCACCCGCAATCGGTGCCCAGGTTCCTGATGTTCCTCTCGTCGACATCTATCGGCGAGAACGGACTCTAAGTGACAGCCAAGGTAAACAGGCGATTGTACTTGCCGTCTTGGGAGTCGATTGTCCATTAGCTAATTTATATATTCCACGTCTGAATGAAATGCATGCTGAGTACGCCTCCAAGGGGGTGCAGTTCGCAGTGATTAACTCTAACCCGCAAGATACGATGGTGCAGGTCGCCGCGCATGCGCTGGAAACGAAGATGACTTTCCCTGTCCTCAAGGACTTCGAACAGAAGGCGTTGAATGCACTGGGTGCCAAACGGACCCCTGAAGTTTTCCTTCTCGATGGGGATTTTAAGATTCGTTATCACGGGCGTATCGATGATCAGTTCACAATTTCACATCGACGGCCAGAACCACAACGTCTCGACCTGAAAATCGCAATCGATGAGTTACTGGCGGGGGACGAGATCACCGTAACAGAAACTAATCCTCATGGTTGCCTGATACCCCGATGGGAAGATCAGTTGCCTCGGGAGGAAATTACTTACGCATCGCACATCGCCAAGTTATTTGACAATAAATGTTACCGCTGCCATCGCGAAGGGCAGGTTGGCCCGTTTGCACTGGAGGATTATCGCGACGCCAAAACCTGGGCGGAACCGATCTATGAAGCGGTTGTCGAACAACGCATGCCTCCCTGGCACGCCGAAGATGGTATTCATTCCTTTCTTAACAATCGCAGTTTGACTCAGACCGAGATTGAACAGGTTGTCAAATGGGTCAAAGCCGACTGTCCGTCCGGAAACCTTGAACAGGTCCCGGAGAAACCAGTAGTTGACGACGAGTGGTCGATTGGAATACCTGATCTGGTCATCGAGATGCCTCGCGAAGAGCAAGTTCCTTCAACGGGCGTGGTTCCCTATCGTTACCAGACAGCGGAACTTTCGTTTGATGAAGATGTCTGGGTTCAAGCGGCAGAAGCGCGACCGGGAACAACGGAAGTCGTCCATCACATTCTGGCGTATATCAACACTCCGCGCCGAGATGGTGAAGGAAACGTAAAAAAAGGATTCGACTTTTTTGGTCGCGATGGCAGTGTGGGACTGCTGGTTGGTTGGGCTCCCGGCGATATGCCTCAGATTTATCCAGAAGGGTATGCGAGAAAAATTCCGAAAGGTTCGCAGATCGTTTTTGAACTACATTACACTCCAGACGGAGTCGCCCGAACGGACCGTTCTTCAGTCGCAATCAAATTCACGAAAGAACCGCCACAGCATGAAATCCGTACCAATTTCATGGCTCAAACCAAGATCGAGATTCCGGCACACCGCTTCCGCCATCAGGATTCTCAATCATTCACCTTCCGAAAAGAGGCCCGCATTATTAGCCTGATGCCACACATGCACTGGCGAGGTTTGAGTGCGGATTATTTCCTGGAATACCCGGATGGAACTAAAAAAGAAGTGATGTCTGTCCCCTATTACGACTTCAACTGGCAAAGCATCTATCGGTTTGAAAATCCGCTGGAGGTTCCTCCAGGTACCAAGCTGACAGTCGTCGGTACCTGGGACAACACCGCCGATAACCCGAACAATCCGGATCCGTCGAAGACTGTCTATTGGGGGCAACAAACGTGGGAAGAAATGCTCGCCGGATGGGTCGATTATGTATATGTCGATTCTGATGCCGTAAAGACATCTGCTGTCGAAAAGCCGACAGAGTAAAGGCATCGCGCGAACGGAACAGTGGGGATTTCCACCGCGATACTGGACCTATTATTCCGTTGGTAAATGCGCTTTGATCCAGTCGACAGCATGAGGCACATAGTCGAGCGGTAGCTTATGGCCCGACTCGAAGAATTGTAGTTGATGATGCTCACCCGTCATCAAGTTCTTTAACGCGATCGCGTTCGCTTCAGGACATAGCGGGTCGGTTTTTCCCATCAGCATCAGGAAAGGCCGACTTTCCAATGCAGGCACAAAGTTTTCGGGAGCGATGTAAGTAACTCCATAGTTACTCGATGCCGGAACGACACAGCAGACGGAGGCTTTGATTCGCTCGTCCGCGCCCATCAGCATGAAAGAGTGCGTTCCCCCCATACTGTAACCTACCAGCCCGATACGGTCTGGATCAATTTCTTCGCGCTGTTGCAGATAGTCGAGCGCCCGCCGATAGTCGCGTACCGTTTGCACGTAGATCTCACTCAGCGCAAAATAATTCTGTCGAGCTTCACCCTCGGGAGGGGCGTAAACATTCACAGGGGCATAATCATTGACTGCAATCCGGTCTCCGTGCGCTTGTGCATCCATTGCAAAGACTGCGTACCCGGAATCGAGAAGTGCTTGCCTTACGTTGCCGCCACTGAGATAACCTCCCTCTTTCCACCAACTCTCTTTGGAACCAGACCAACCGTGTAACAGCAGGACCAAGGGAACTTTACCTACTGCCTGCGTTGGTATTTCCAGATAGGACGAACACCAGAAACCCTGTGTTCCCCGAAAGACAATTTTCTCTTTGACCGTGCCAAGCTTCTGGTCCTCCTGCCTCGCCACCGTTCGGGCATCCAATGGAATTTTTGCATCGTAGTCCAGGAATTCGAGGCAGAGTTGATGCACTTCGGGGGAAGGGAGCGATAACCTGACTTCTTCTTCCGCAGCGAGGGTCCCTTTCCAAGCGAGAGGATTGCACACAGCTACGAGAATCAGGACAATAGCCCAGACAGACCATTCGTTTTGAGAGACAATTGAACGGGCTGATTTCCAAAGAGAGAAGGACATTAGCGAACTTCATTTATTCTGGAGTGTGACGGGCAGTACGAATTAACAAGCCGTACAGAAAAATGGGCTTAACAGAACAACAAGTCGTGGCAGAGACAGAATTCCTGTTACCATCGTAATCAGGTTTCCATCGTACACTGACGGACGGACGATATGCTACAGTTGACAGAGCTTACGAAGACATTCACGCGACCGGGCGAATCGGATCTGGTCGCGGTCAATAAACTGTCGTTCGAAGTCGCAGCAGGCGAAGTCTATGGATTGCTCGGTCCCAACGGAGCAGGTAAGACGACCACCTTGCGAATGGTTCTTGGATTACTGAAACCGACTTCCGGAGACGCCTGTGTTGAAGGTCATTCCGCCACCACGGACCCGGAAGAAGTGAAACGACAGATCGGCCTCGTCTCCGCCAGTGCCGGGCTCTATCAGTGGTTGACCCCCCGGGAAATGCTCTATTTCTTCGCCGACCTGTACTCGGTTCCCCAAGAGCAGATCGAGGTGAAGCTTCAATCACTTGCCGACCTGCTCGACTTGCGCCGGTTTCTTGACCAACGAAGTTCGACCCTCAGCACAGGCCAGAAACAACGAGTTAATCTGGCACGAGCCTTGATTCATGATCCCCCCGTGATGTTGCTTGATGAACCGACACGAGGACTCGACATTGTCGGCACGAAAGTCATCTTCGATTATGTCGGTCACTTGCGAGACATGGGAAAGACGGTCATCGTCTGCACGCATCGTCTTGACGAAGCGGAACGGATCTGTGATCGTTTCGGCCTGCTCTATTTTGGTCGGCTGAAATACGAAGGTACCATTCAAGCGCTTCGTGAGGAGACTGGAGAGAAATCGCTCGTCGATATGTTCCTTAAGCTGATGCAGGAAAAACAAACGATGACCGCCTGAACATGACGACGGCGAATGAATTGGTTAGACTTAAATCACTACGCCCGCATCCAACTATTTTCGACAACGGAGTGATCGACGATGAAATCAGGGATCTCGATTGGCTACTTCTGCCTAATCGTCATGCTGCCATTCCTCTGCACCGGCTGCCGACCCGGAGACGACGATCAGATTCCACTCACAGAGACGCTCCGCATTCCCATGCCGACGGCGGGTCCCAAATCGCTCGATCCGGTGCAGGGAAGCACCGCCTATGAAAACATGGCGGCAAGCCAGGTTTACGAAACGCTCTTTCAGTACAAGTATCTGAAACGGCCCTTCGAGCTTGAGCCGCTCCTCCTCGTCGAAATGCCGGAAGTCTCTGAGGATGGGAAGGTCTATCATTTTGAGCTGAAACAGGGAGTCTTTTTTCATGATGACCCCTGCTTTCCCAATGGCAAAGGACGTGAAATCGTCGCGCAGGACGTGATCTATTCCTGGAAACGCATGGCTGATCAGTCACAGAATCCGAAAAGCTGGTGGCTATTTGAAAATACGATTGTCGGGTTTGACGAACTGCGGGAAGAACAGACGGCTCGGTTCAAGGCAGGTGAGCCTTTTCAATACGACAAACCGATTGAGGGAATGAAAGTTCTGAACGACTACGAATTCAAGATCATCTTGAAAGAACCGGTGACGCGGTTTATCTGGATTCTCGCAATGTTCCAGACTTCGATCGTTCCGCAGGAAGCAGTCACCACTTACAAAGACCAGTTCAATCGACATCCCGTCGGCACCGGTCCGTACACGCTTGATCCCGATGACTGGCGCACCAATCAGGGAATGACGTTCTACAAGAACCCGAATTATCACCTTTCGACCTATCCCGAAGAGCACATGCCCGAGGATGAGGCAGACGGGCTGACGGCCGATGCGGGTGAAAGGCTTCCTCTGACGGACAAGTTGGAAATGTCTTTCTTCGTCGAAGTGCAACCGATGTGGCTGAAGTTCCAGACAGGCCAACTCGATTTCATCACTGTGCCGCCGGACTATTTCAACAGGGCTTATTTCAAACGGAATCAGGAACTACGCCCCGATTACAAGGAAGCAGACATAACTTCCCAGAAGGTCTCTCTGCTTGATTTTGTATTTACCGGCTTCAACATGGAAGATGAAGTCCTGGGTGGATACACGCCCGAGAAGAAAGCTTTGCGTCAGGCAATCAGCCTGGCAATCGATTTAAATGAAATCAACAACGCGTTTTATCAGGGGACCAACACCGTCTACGACGGCCCGATCCCTCCCGGTATGGCGGGCTACCCGGAAGGGGGCGTCGTGTCTGGCAGTTTTCGAGGTAAAGATCTCAGCCGAGCCCGGGCTAAATTAGCGGAAGCAGGTTACCCGAATGGTAAGGGCTTACCTCCCATAGAATACTACGTCGGTAGGTCAGGTGTCAGCCAGGAACAATCAGAGTTACTGAAACGACAGTTGGCTCAGATTGGAATCAAGCTGAACGTGAACCTCGTTGATTTCGGAACGCTGATCGAGAATGTAAACAGTAAAAAAGCCCCTATGTTCAGTTTCGCCTGGGGCTCTGATTATCCCGATGCGGAAAATAATCTGGCTCTGTTTTACGGCCCCAATGAATCACCTGGAAGTAACCATTACAACTACAAGAATCCGGAATACGACGAGCTATACCGGGAGATACTCTCTCTGCCTCCCTCTCCGGAACGGACAGAAAAGTTTGTGTTGATGCGCGACATGCTTCTCGAAGATGTTCCCTACATTGGTTCCATGGCGCGGCCCCGCTTTTATCTGATTCATCCACGACTGGAGAATGTCAAAGCTACGGAAGTCTTCAGCAACTGGTACAAGTATCTCAATATCAATCCCGAGACACCCCGGCTTGTTATAGATTGACGTCACCGTTCGACTTTCCTTCATCCATTCCCCCAACTCCCCCATAACGACTATTGAGGTTTCCCGATGTGGAGTTATGTGATTCGCCGGATTTTTTACAACATTCCGGTTTATCTGGCGGTCGTGTTATTTGTCATGCTCGCGTTACGAGTGAACGATCCCGTCACGAATTACCTCGGAAAGAATGCCTCCGAGCAGGAGATAGAGACCCAACGACAATCGATGGGGTTGGATCGCCCGTTTTACGAACAGTACTTCAGTTTTCTAGGGGACCTGTTCACACTCAGCTTTGATGAAGAAAGCTGGGGGAACAAAGGGGTCAAGGTTTCGACCATTCTGTCGGACGCAATCGTCCCCAGTCTCTCGTTCACCATCCCCGCTCTGATTATCACTTCGTTAATTTCCACCTGTGTGGGCCTGTTCTGTGCTAGTTTTCGCGGACGTTGGCCAGACCGTCTGGTGGCGATTACCGCCGTTCTGGGAATGAGTGTCAGCCTGCTGGTTTATACGATTCTGGGACAATACTTCGGTGCCTTCTGGCTCACGGTCGAGACCGGTTGGGATCTATTCGCCATCGGCGGATACGAACGGAGCCTGCAAGCCTGGCCTTACTACTGCCTGCTCCCCATTATCATCACCACCACGGTCGCTCTTGGTTATGACGCGCGGTTTTATCGGGCGGTGATGGTGGAAGAGACAAATAAGAACTACATCACCACAGCACGAGCAAAAGGAGCATCGAAAACCCGCGTGATGTTTGGGCACCTGCTGAAAAATGCCATGATTCCCATCACCACTCACATCGCAGCGACCATTCCGTTTCTCATTACAGGGTCTCTGGTGATCGAACAATTCTTTACCATACCGGGGATGGGTCTGACATTAATCCAGGCGGTTCAAAATAACGATTTCCCAATCGTACAGGCATTCACGGCAGTGTTGGCGGGCATTTATATCATCACTAATATTCTGACCGACGTCGTCTACGCCTGGCTCGATCCTCGTATCCGATTGACCTGATGCTGCACCATCGCACCATCGAGATTCCTTTTCAAACAGATATTTCTTCAACCGTTAACCACTGGCCGGCTTTATGAACATCCGACAGACCCGCTTTTGGAAACATCTGATGCGGGATAAATTCGCTTTACTCGCGCTCGGTGTGATTGTGATTTACTTTCTCGTCGCATTGGTCGTCTGGTTCAACCGATCAGAACTGGCGACATTGAGTACATTTCGCGTGGGTCCCGCCAATATGCCTGGCTTCACGACTCCGACAATCGAGCAGCGGATTGACTTCACGGAGTTTTATCTGGAATCGATCTCCGGCGCCCTTCGCAAATCCGATCCGGAAGCAGCCTTACGCGAGATCGACATTGTAAAACTGAATATCGTCGAGATACCCGTGGCTGAGATACAGAAAAACGCCGACCAAGCTTATGTTTCTTTTGACAAGCTGCTCGCCTCTGAGGAAGGCGGATTCGATCTCGAATTGTTACAGCAATTTGAATCACAGGTCGATGCGTTCTACGTCGAGCCTTCAGGTTGGGATGGCTTCGTGCGGAGCTTTCTCCTGGTGCTGGGGACAGACCGACAGGGGAGATCGATCTCGCTCCGGGCGATGTTCTCCACACTCGTCGCGATACAAATCGGTTTTGTGACCGCCTTCGTTTCCGTTTTCATCGGAACATTGCTCGGCACCGCCGCCGGATTATACGGGGGCATGTTGGACCACGTCGTCATCTGGCTATACACCACATTCTCCTCGATTCCAAATATCGTGTTGCTGGTCCTGTTGGCTTATATGTTCAAGGGTTCGACGTACGACAATACTCTGCTTCCCGTTTACGTTGCCTTTTGCGCCACGTACTGGATCGGAGTCTGTCGCGTGATTCGAGGTGAGACGATCAAAATCCGCGATCTGGAATACGTCGACGCAGCACGCGTGCTTGGTCTCAGTAAGTTTTATACCTTATGGCGACATATCTGGCCGAATGTCTCGCACCTGATGCTCATCAACTTCTCGCTCCTGTTTATTGGTGCCATTAAGTCGGAAGTCATCCTCAGCTTCCTTGGATTGGGAGTAAAAGAAGTTCCCAGTTGGGGGATTATGATCAGTCAATCAAGTTCCGAAGTAGTAAACGGTTTCTTTTGGCAAATCGGCACGGCGACCGCTTTTATGTTTTTTCTGGTAGTCGCGTTCAATATCGTCTCCGATTTCCTCCAGGATGTATTCGATCCCAAACATATATAAAAGACTCAAATTGAAGAGGGAGAGAGTCAAAACTGTTTTTTCCGCATTTTCTCCCCTCAGGCGTTAAGCCGTTTGTTACAATTGAACCAGGTGACCGCACCTTGATCTTAGGAATTTGTCGGGTCATTGTCTGGCTGTTTTCCATAGCCTCCGTCGTTTACCTACCAATTATTTCGCTGTCAATAAATTCGAGATTGGGATACTTTTCATGGCACAGGCAATTGTCAATCCTGAGGACCTGCGGCGGTTCGCCCAGACATTGAAGAAATTCAATAACGAACTGACCAATCAGGCATCGATGATCAACAATCAACTGGAAACGCTGAGCAACACATGGCGTGACCAGGAGAACCGTAAGTTCGCCGATGAATTCCAGGGCCACCTGAAAATCCTCGCCCGCTTTATCGAGAACAATGAAGAACACATTCCGTATCTGCTTCGTAAAGCGGAACGAATCGAAGATTACCTGCAACAACGCTAAATTCGGTTGGGGGGTGCTGACAATTTCTGTTGCAGCCTCGCTTTTGTTTCTTCCCGCTCACGAAAGGACCTGCGACAATGTCGACAAATGCCAAGGTTCATTCCTTTGAAGCTATTAAACGCTTCCATGGTTCTCTGATTATCTTCGCGGAAGAAGCAACCGGTTCGCTCGGCTCGCTGCACCAGGAAATTGTCCGGATCATGCAGTGGCTCACCCACGAACAACCTTCCTACTGGAAGAAGCAAATCCAAAAAGGGTTTGAAGAAGTTGCCGCTGCCAAGGCGGCATTATCTCGTGCCAAGATGAAGAATTTCGACGGGAATCCTGCCTCCTGTATCGAAGAAAAGAAAGCCCTCCAGAAGGCGAAATGGGCTCTCGATCATGCGCAGAAACAGATTGATGTGGTCCGGCACTGGGGCATTAAGATGCAACAGGAATCAGACGAATATCGCGGTCGGCTGGCTCGTTTGGAAACGATGGTGAACCTTGAAATCCCCCGAATGCTGGCACTGCTTGAGAATATGGTGACCGCTCTGGAGGCCTACGCCGCTATTCAGACTGTCGAAACAAACCGTATGGCAGGAAACGACGAACAATCTCGACAACAAAGAGCAGTCGGGAACAAACAGGCTCAGGAACAACCTGCTCCGAAGTCAGAAGAAGCTGTTTCAACTGAAACCGCAGCTCAATCGGCAGCTCAACCGACAAATCAGCCCGTGCCGGAGGAACATCAATGAAAACTAACAATTTCAGTGGCGTAATTGGTCGATTAAACGAGGCGATGGAAGAGCTGCTCGCCAGCTGGCAGGAAACCAAGGTGCAGTGGAATGACCACAACAGCCATCAGTTTGAAGAGAATTACCTGATCCCCCTGTATAACGCGACACGGCAGACGGTCGAATCGACCCGCATGATGAATGAAACTACCCGTAAGGCGGTTCAAGAGTGTACCCGGGGCCCATTTGAGTCGAGTTAACCGCTTTCCAACTGCAGATCAGCCGCCAAACTGGACTTCGCTACCTCTTCCAGACATTCCAATTTGTTTTTGCAGCGAGGCCAATTCGTTCTCCCAGACAGGGCAGTCCATCTTGACACAAAACCGGAACGGAAATAAATTTTAGCCGCGTTCTCTCTAGAATGCGTTTCTGACTCTCGGAATGGTGCCGTTCTCGCTGCTCGAACGATCCCACACTGAAATTGGAAATCAGCTCTCTTTACATCCACCTATCGAGATTTGCCCTTTAACAAGGCGTTCTCCGAGTTACTACCGCACGAATGGAGTCGTCGATGGCAACTGCGCCTTTGCAGAACACACCTGTTCCGTTTATCGATTTAGTGGCGCAATACGAGCCACTGGCAGAAGAAACCCTGGCCGCCGTCAGTCGATTGATGTCTGAACAGAAGTTTATTCTCGGTGAAGAAGTCGAGTTGTTCGAACAGGAAATTGCCACTTATTGCACCGCCCCCGAAGCGATTGGCTGCTCCTCGGGAACGGATGCACTTATTCTGGCCCTTATGGCGTTGAACATCGGAGCGGGTGACGAAGTTATTACCACCCCGTTCACCTTCTTCGCCACCGGCAGTTCGATTCACCGAGTCGGAGCAAAACCGGTCTTCGTCGATATCGATCCGATCACGTACAATATCGACCCGGCAAAAATTGAAGCTGCCATTACACCAAAAACCAAAGCGATCATGCCGGTTCACATTTTCGGCCAATGCGCTGAAATGGATCAGATCAACAGTATTGCTGCCAAACACAACCTGTTTGTAGTCGAAGACGCTGCCCAGGCCATTGGTTCCGAATACCGGGGCCGACGTGCCGGAGTTTTAGGTGACATTTGTTGTTTCAGCTTTTTCCCCACGAAAAATCTGGGTGGAGCCGGAGATGGTGGCATGCTCACTACCCGCAGCCCCGAACTGGCAACGCGCCTCAAACAACTTCGTGTCCACGGACAGACTTCCGTCTACTACCATCAGGAAGTCGGACTGAATGCCCGGCTGGATGCTCTGCAGGCGGCCATTCTACGCGTGAAGCTGAAATCACTCGATGACTGGACTGAAGCCCGACAGCGCAATGCTGAATGTTACAACGAACTGTTCCAGCATTACGATCTGGAAGAGGTGATTGTCGTACCTGAATCCAAATCTCAGGACCGCCACGTTTACAATCAGTACACCGTCCGCGTTTTAGATGACCGTCGAGACGATGTGATCCAAAACCTGCGCGACCAGCAGATCGGTGCCGCCGTTTACTACCCTGTTTCACTCCATCTGCAACCTTGTTTCAGTTACCTCGGTTACAAGAAGGGGGACATGCCCCAGAGCGAAGCTGCTTCGAACGAAGTCCTGTCGCTCCCTATCTTCGCCGAGCTTGTTGTTTCACAACTGGAAACAGTCGTACGCGGCATCGCCGAAGCAATCGCCCCCGGCAGCGCGGAGAACATCGATCGCCTCTACAGCGAATCGGAAGAGCTTCCGCAGAAGAAAGTCGCCTGATACGCACTTTATTCTGAAGCGAATAATTCAAAGGGAGCCATCCTCACAGATGGCTTCCTTTTTTATTCAAATGTTAGCCTGTTCAGAAGAACGAGTATTCTGATTATGCTCTATCACTTCGCCTTCACACAGATTCTGTATCTTGATTCACAACGACAGAGGTCCGATGAAAATCAGGCTCAAATAAAAAACGGTTCTGTCCCAGACGAGGAAGTCTGAAATAGAACCGTTGTATTATTTTTCGTAAGACAAAGTCAGTGGACGATGTCTCAATCCTGGTAGAACTGGGTTTGTTCCTGGTAGACGAGAGGTTCGTCGTCGTCGAGGCTTTTCAGTTCGACGCTCATGTTGTGTTTACCAGCCAAGCTGCCGACGACGTGTACACGGAAGATGGCAGTTTCTCCGGCGGGCAATGTTGCCAGCGGTTTAAAGAGAACCACTCCGTTAGCTTCTTTATGAGCCGAGGGTCCGCGAGCTGACTTGAAGGCAACGCCTCCGGGGAGTTCACAATTCAATTCAACTTGTTGAGCCGCTTTCGAGCCGACATTGCGGACCCGGATTTCGTAAGCAGTTTCCCGACCAATTTCGACAGGGTCGTCCAGATCAAGAATCTCCAAAGCGAGTGACGGTGTTCCGTCGACGGCAGTTTCCACAACAGCTTCTGTCCGAGTTGCCTGATCGGAGACAGCCGCAAACTGCTGAACGCCTTTGCCAAGTTCGGTTGCTTCCAACTGAACCTGCACCACGGTCGTCTGGCCCTGATCCAAGCGACCAACGAACCACTGCACTACGCGGGTGGTTTCGTTGAACTTACCCCCTTTGTCCGCCTGCACGAAATTGAATCCAGTAGGGACACGGTGCAGCAAACGAACGTTGCTCGATTCTGCAGAACCAATGTTATTCACAGTCAGTCGATAGGTCGCAGTACGCCCGACGTATCGTAGACGCGGACCTTCCGCCAGCAGAGCAAGCTCTGGAGCGATCACATCCACGGATGTCGTCGCGACTTCCGTCAGGCCGCTTTCGGCAACCGCCGAGATTTGTAATTTCTGGGTTCCGCCGGCAACACAGACAAGAGGAAGTCGCACGCGACGTTTCTCACCTGGATTCAACGAACCCACTGGCAACGCCACTTTCTTACCTTGAGCATGTTCCAGCCCATCGGGCACCTCCGCATGAATCATCACGTTCTGGGCGACACCGGTTCCCGGGTTCGCTACGGTAATAATTTGTGTAGCGGCTTCTCCGACCATCACTCGCTCCGGCCCTTCCAGAGCCAGTTTCAGCATCGGCTCTTCAACATGAAAAGCAGCGGCCGTCATCGCACTGAACCGGACATGGGCTTCGGCCATTAACGGACCACGTTGACGTGGAATGAATTTGATTTTGAAAGAGAGCTCTTCGTCACCCTTCAAGTGATCGATTTCCCAGGATAATTGACCATTGGTCATGGGAGTTTCTGGTTGAACAGAGACGAGTTCCACATGAGGAGGCAGCACGGTATCGATCAAGAAGTTATGAACGGATGTCGCCGAGATATTTCGAACCTGAAGTTCACATTCGGCCGGTTGCCCGACATTGAGTACCCCTTTGTTGATCCAGCGGGTCGCGACACTTGGAGTAATCGGTCCTTTGATCGTCAGTTTCGACCAGGGAGCCGGAGCAAAGCTTGCCCCAGTCAAACCAGGAGCCGAGAATGAGCTCGGTACCTGATCGAAAGTTTCGGTGTCTTCAGACTGAGGAACCAGATTGAGCATTGAGGTAGATGGTGATGGTGCCGAAGTTTTCACTTCAGGTTGAATTTGGAATTCAGTAACAGACGTCTCGTCTGCCTCTTCCAATTCTTCAGCGTCCTCTTTAGCGTCGAGTTCAAAATCAGGGAAGCTGGGAAAACTAAGTTCTGCCGCGCTTGCTTCCGGCTTTACTGGAGCTGTCGCGGAGACTTTCTTTGTGTTGTCTTGTTGTGCTTTTTTCAGGAACGGGTTCTGCTCCTGCGAGTTGACCTGTTGAATCATCGATCCACCAGGACTTGCCTGTTCCTCAAATCCTGCTTGGGAAATCATTGATTTCGGTTCATCCCCGAATCCAGAGAACGCTGTTTTCCGATTGGATGATGAGCGAGAAAATGAGGACTCTACATTCACACCGATGGAAGGACCCGCAAAGGTATCGGAATCGAATGATTGCGACTGCCGTGACTGAGTCTTCATAGAAGAGCGATCGAATCCACTATCGCTTTGAGCCGACAGAACGGGTTGCCGCTCAAATTCAGATTCGAATCCACTGAATTTACCAGCACCGAGATTTCGTCCGCTGACTCCAAGCATTTTCTCCTGACTTGACGAGGGGAGACGCAAATCTTTTCCCGGACGTTCCGACTCGAGTGCAGCATCGCCCACTTCGTCTAGAAAGAATTTATTGTCGAGATCGCTTGGCACCAGGTGATCGGGAAATTCATCCAGACTTGTGCTCTGCGCTGAGAGTAACCCCCAGCCGCCCATTAATAAAAGTAATGTTGTCAGGATCATTAACCCGTTACGCATCGCCCACTCCCTTTCGACAGGTGCGTTAATTCAAAACAGACTTATCCGGTGACCCTCTTCTTCGAAGCGTGTCAGCTCTTCCGGATAGCGACAACTGGCGCAATTCAGAGCGCGAGCCATCCATAATCTGTATCGGAGGTATCAGTCGTGATGCATGATCAGGATTGGTTGAGATTAGGGGTAATGACGATCACCCGGGGCGCAAACCCAACCTGAACCACCCATCTTCACACACTTTAGACCTAATCATTTCCAGGAACATGGTGAACAGGTCCTCTAGATTCGTCGACTCGGGAGTAATCCATAATCTTTCCAGTGAATATCGAGTATGTGCAATTCAAGCTAAAAGGATGGCTAACTTTGATTTCTAAAGATTTGAAGTATGTCGCCGAACGAGGATGGAAACTCCGCGAAGACAGAAGTAGAGTGGAATCAGCACATTCAGGAATTGGTGACTCATCAAAAGCCTGAAGCGGGTATGGAATGTTTACGTTTTTCGGCATCTGTCCTTATTTCGAAACACGTCTCAACTCGTTGCCAACACTTCTGAGAACAGGGCAAACCTGATTTCGATTCACATCTTGAGTATGTTCATCATCACTTCCACGATCATCCAGACGAACTTCATTTCGTCCGGTGCATTTCGTCATATAGTCTGTCTGTAATAGTTGAGCCTCGTAAGAGAGAGCGTACCTATCATCTTCTCAACGGTACCCTGAACAGATCACTTTCAAAACCAAATCCAGCTGTGAATACCCTGTTTTGATTCGAATGGAATAAATTCGAAATTGTGTGCCAGTAGCAGTCGTTGTTGGCGTTTAAAATAGATTCTTTTCGGCAGCATTATCACATCAATCTCCGGTCCCTTGAGGAGCTGTATCACGATGACACCTTCTGAATTCTTTGATTTCGCCAAGAAGCATGGCGCTGAAATGGTCGATCTGAAGTTCTGCGATCTGCTGGGTACGTGGCAACATTGCTCTTATCCAATCAGCACCTGGGAAGAGGATACTTTTGAAAATGGAGTAGGATTCGACGGTTCCTCAATTCGAGGTTGGCAAGCGATTGACTGTTCCGACATGCTGGCGGTGCCTGATGCGGAATCGACGAAACTCGATCCATTCTTCGCCAGCCCGACAATCAGCGTCATCGCCGATATCGTCGATCCGATCACCAAAGAAAAATACCCCAAAGACCCCCGCAACGTCGCCCAAAAAGGGATCGCCTATCTCAATCAAACAGGTATCGCCGATACTTGTTACATCGGTCCGGAACCCGAGTTCTTTGTCTTCGACGATATTCGATTCCAGACGAATCAATCCGGTTCGATGTACCAGATCGATTCTATCGAGGCAGCCTGGAACTCCGGGAGAACCGAAGAGCCGAACCTGGGGCACAAACCTAGCTACAAGGGTGGTTACTTCCCCGTTGCTCCGATTGACACGTTGAATGACTTGCGTGCCGAGATGGTCAAAGAGATGCAAAAAGTAGGCATCGTCGTCGAAGCGCATCACCATGAAGTCGCGACAGCCGGACAATGTGAGATCGATATGAAGTTCGAGGATCTGCTGAAAATGGCGGATCAATTCATGTGGTTCAAATACATTATCAAGAATGTGGCCAAACGAAATGGTCGTACCGTCACCTTCATGCCGAAGCCAATTTTTGAAGATAACGGTTCCGGAATGCATACTCATATTTCTTTCTGGAAAGGGGGCGATCCGCTCTTCGCTGGTGATGGCTATGCTGGTCTTTCTGAAATGGGACTGCACGCTATTGGAGGTCTCCTCAAGCATGGTCGCGCCTGTCTCGCCTTTGCTGCCCCCACGGCGAACTCATACCACCGGCTCGTTCCCGGATTTGAAGCCCCCGTTACATTAGCCATGTCACAACGAAACCGATCGGCAGCCGTTCGAATTCCCATGTACTCGCCCAGCCCCAAAGCGAAACGGGCCGAGTTCCGCTGCCCCGATCCCAGCGCCAACGGTTACCTGACTTTCACCGCCTTAATGATGGCAATGATCGACGGGATTCAAAATAAGATCGATCCGGGCGAACCTCTGGACCGGGACATTTATGATATGACTCCCGACGAGCTGGCTGCCACGAATGTGACTCCGGCCACATTGGGCGAAGCGATGACCGCATTGGAGACAGGCCATGAATTCCTGACCAAGGGGGACGTTTTCACTCAGGATCTGATCGATACTTGGATTGCCTGGAAACGGGACAACGAAATTGATGCTCTGCGTCTACGACCTCATCCCTACGAATTTGACATGTACTACAACTGCTAGGCCAAGCCACGAATGCTAGCTCCAGCAGTTATGTCATTAGTTCAAAGGCAGTTTTCAAATAGAAAACGACTCTCTCTTGCGGGGGTCGTTTTTTATTTTGAACAACCTGATTGACTTAAATGGACTTAAACAGCTCTGGTCCCATGTTTCTCCCCCGTTCCCTTCGGCGGTCCGGCTTCTATAATGGAGGAAGAACCTTGGAAATATCAGGAGGCAACCATGACCGTCCAAACATATAAAACGAATTTAAATTGCCAGAAATGCATCAACACGGTTACTCCGTTTCTGGACAGTGAACCTGCAATCCATTCCTGGTCGGTGAACACGAATGATCCGCGTAAGCCGCTCACAATTACAGGGGAGGGGGTGACATCGGAGCGTGTTCAGACGCTGGTGAGCGAAGCAGGCTTCAAGGTGTTGGGTCCGCTTCCAAGTGATGAACTGTCCAGTTCTGAGCAATCGCATACTGATTCGGCTGTGAGCGAGATGGAAGATTCTCGGAACTGGTTGGAAACTTACTTTCCGCTCCTGCTGATTCTGGCGTTTCTGATTGGCACAGTTGGGCTGGTCGAATGGCGAATCGGGGAGCTCTCCTGGTCCCGAGTGATGGGGAACTTTATGGGTGGTTTTTTTCTGATCTTCTCCTTCTTTAAACTGCTGAATCTGACGGGATTTGCCACCGCCTACCAGACTTACGATGTCATTGCCAAACGCTCGACGGGTTATGCCTACGCCTACCCCTTCATCGAACTTGGCCTCGGAATCGCCTACCTGGCTGCCATGTTCCCAATCGCCACCAATATTGTGACAGCCATCGTGATGCTGATCGGACTTGCGGGAGTGATTAACGCTCTGCGGAAGAACCAGACAATCCAGTGTGCCTGTCTGGGTACGGTATTCGACCTGCCTATGACCATCGTCACCTTTTTCGAAGATGGTATTATGGCCGCGATGGCGATCGGAATGTTGATTTATCATTGGCCCGGTTAAGGCACATTGAATGGAAACGGCAGGCAGATCGTCGTCAACACGGTTGAAAAACCGGCTCGATTCAATTCGGAATCCCTGATTCTGGTTAGAATGACTTCCGGGTCCTCATTCGTTACAATCCGCGATAGAACATTCAAGCAGCCGCTTGACGACCTTCAACCGTATTTCGCACCTAATTTAATTGGCTCTTACTCCCTGGAGTCCGCTCTCCCCATGTCTCAAACTTCATACAAAGACGCTGGCGTCGATCTCGATTTGTACCAGAAAGCGATGGATCGTCTCCCTGCCATGATGCAGCGAACTCGCTCCAGCCGCGTAATGGAGTTGACGGGGGGCTTCGCCGGGCTTTTCCGCCTGCAGGATGAGAATCACCAATACACGGACCCTGTACTGGTTTCAGGGACGGATGGGGTTGGCACAAAAATCAAAGTCGCAATTCACGCGGGCCAGTTTAATACGATTGGCATCGATCTCGTCGCCATGTGTGTGAACGATTGTCTCTGTCTCGGAGCGGAACCGCTCTTTTTCCTCGATTATCTCGCGCTCGGTAAAGACAACCCCGATCTCATCGCCCAACTGGTCGAAGGGGTCACCGAGGGCTGTCTGCAATCGCAGTCTTCCCTTCTAGGGGGCGAGACAGCCATCATGCCCGACTTGTATTCGGAAGGCGATTTTGACATGGCCGGCTTCAGCGTCGGTGTCGTCGAACGGTCCCGAATTCTCGACGGTTCTAAAATCGCCGCTGGCGACATGGTCATTGGACTCGCCTCCAGTGGATTTCACTCCAACGGGTACAGCCTGCTGCGAAAGGTGATTCTGGAACAATGCGGATTCAAAGTCACTGACAAAATCGACGAACTGGATTCAACCGTCGGTGAAGTTCTACTCAAACCAACACAGATCTACACCCAATCTGTGCAAGCCGTTTTGAAATCTGAAGCTGGCCTCGCCGTCCATGGCATGGCGCACATTACCGGTGGAGGACTGGCGGAAAACATCGAACGAATTCTCCCCGAAAAAGCCGCGATCAATATCGACCGCAGTACTTGGGAACCAGGACCTGTATATAAATGGTTAAATTCTCTCGGCAAAATCGCTGCCGCAGAGCAGGAGCGGGTCTTCAATATGGGCGTCGGATATTGCCTGATTGTCGCCGCTGACCAAGCTGAGAAAATTATGCAGGTCCTCGCCGAACAGAGCCTGACCGCCTGGCAGATCGGATCTGTCAGCACTGGCGAGAAACAGGTCAAATTGACGGGTGAATTCTCCAACTGGTCTTAATTAAACGATCCTGAAACCCTGTGAAGGGTCCTATTCGCCTTTGGTTTGCAGGCACTCATAGTGCCACAACTGGGCTTCAGGATGGAATCCAATCAAACAGGTAGCCGATGTCGTCCCATCCCAGTTACACGCGCGTCTTTGGAGTCTTTCTGCGAAATGCTCTAATCCGGGATATGACGTTCCGCGGAAACTTTATCGTCGAGATCATTACTCGCGCATTCTGGTTCACGGCACAACTTGTTCTGTTTGAATTGATTTACCAATCGGTGAATCAGATTAACGACTGGACGCGATACGAATATTTCGCCTTTATGGCGACCGGCATGTTAATTAATGCGATCGTTGAGACTTTATTCATGCCCAACTGCGCGAATTTCAGTGAGTTGATTCGCAAAGGAGATCTCGACTTCGTCCTGCTAAAGCCGATCGACACCCAGTTTCTCATCTCGTTTGAGAAAGTGAATCTGGCGATGTTGAATCAGGTGTTTCTTGCCCTCTGCCTGCTCTCTTATTCCCTGTGGCAACTGGAAACAGTGGTGACCGTCATCAATGTGTTACTCTACGCGCTGCTAATTGTTGTTGCGGTCTCCTTCTTTTACAGCATGATGCTGATCCTCTCCAGTACCAGCATCTGGTTCGGACGGAATCAGGGGCTGTATGACTTCTGGTTTTACATTACCGCCTTTGCCCGCTACCCGCGCAGTATTTACTCGGGGAGCATCATGGGTGAAATGTTGCAAATGGTCTTCAGTTACGTCATTCCTATTTTGCTGGTGGTAACCGTTCCAGCACGCACACTGCTGGGAAAATCATTGGAACCTTCCTGGCTGCATCTCGTTGCAATTGCCTCCTCCATCATTGGGCTTTATCTTGCCCGCCGGATTTTTGTCTGGTCTTTGCGAAGTTATCGAAGTGCCAGTAGCTAGTTGCGCCGCCATCGATGGGGTTACTTCCTGTCTGAACACGTCGGACTGAGTCCAATGAATTCCCCCTCCGAAATTCCAAGAAAAAAGCAGCTCAAAACCGCCCGCAGGTTCATGCTGTTTGCCTTGATTATGCTCGCCAGCCCAGGCCTGCTTCTATTCTGGCCACAAGTGCCTCAGAACGTGGCCACCGAAAACCGGGCCTTCACTTCGCTGCCTTCCGTTCCAGTTAATTGGCAGTCGTACTGTGCTTTCCCCACACATTTCCAGCTCTATTTCGACGATCACTTTGGTTTTCGAAATGCGTTTCTAAATACGCAACATCGGCTTCAATACCACTTTTGGGGACAACCCACGTTGAATCCAGGCGAAATGACCAACCCGATTTTAAACCAGGCAACGGCGGCCCAGCTATCGAACGACGTCTTAATCGGTCGCGAAGGTTGGTTGTTTTTCAAAGGGGACCGCGTGCTGGAAGACGCCCGGGGATTGCGTCCCTATTCAGAAAAGGAACTCAAGGACTGGGCAAACGCATTTGTGCAAAACCGACAGAAGTTGGCTGCCCGGGGAATATCCTATCTTGTCGTTTTTACGCCTAATAAATCGACGGTTTATCCTGAATTCCTTCCATCCGGAATTGAGTTTTCCGACGATCAACGTCGTCTCCCTCAGCTGATCGAGCAACTCCACACAACGACCCAGGTTGAAGTACTCGATCTGACATCACCCCTTCGACAGACGAAAACAGATCAGCGTTGCTACCACAAGACAGACACCCATTGGAACGAAGTGGGTGCCTATGTCGCCTTCCAACAGATACTCGACCAACTCAATCTTTCGACACGGAGACTTCCGCTCTCAAAGACTGTAACTTTTGAGGAGCAATTGACGGGCGGGAAAGACTTGGCTCGCATGCTCGGTTTGCAGGAAACCTTGGTGGAAACTTCCCCGGTCCTTAAAGAACATGAACTGCCCACCCCTGTTGCTAAGATTGTGGGCGAACTGACACTGCAGACAGGTGCCTGCAATCAATACGAGAATCCATCCAATGCAGACGGACTCGGCAAAGTGATTCTGTTTCACGATTCTTTTGCCTTGGAATGGTTTCCTTGGATGTCGGAAGAATGCTCCGATTTAATCTGTTGTTGGTCTTTCGGTCTCGACTTTGAATTAATCGAACAGAAACAGCCCAATTTGGTGATTCATCAAATCGTCGAACGGATGCTGCCCGTCCGAAAATATGAGGAGCTTGATGTTCAAAACTTAACGCTGCATTAAGACGGGTAATTTAGGAGACACGGGTCATGTCGATTCTGTTCCAAAATCGAACGAAAGTCATTTAAGCTGGTATCTTTACAAATTTTGGGCTACAACCAACCGGTCGAATGTGCATAATTTGCAAAAATGTACCGCGCGAAACCTGCGTAAGTACCACCCGATTGGCGGACCTCCGCGGAATGACTTCGCGAGCCCAACATCTTATAAGTCAATCGAATTAAAACTACTGCTCTTAAACCAATCCAATAACATTGGTGGGGGGGAATGGATTCCCATGCAAAATACGATTTGGAAGTTAACCACACTGGCCGCTATTGTCGGTTGTTGTTTCCTGACCGTGCTGGTCTTGAAGGAACAGAAAGATTCTCTGTCTCCTGAGAGTAGCGGCGAAACCGATCAGACTTCCGAAGTCTCTTTTATGGAACCTCCCGCGCAGGAATTGAATGGTCTCGCCAGCAACGAGATCGAATTAATTTCAGCCGAAGGATCGCCTGCTGAACCCGCAGAGATTCCGGCTTGGAACGATACGCCGGCAAATACAAATACTGCTTTCGCCGGAAATTCGGAGCCCAATTGGGGCACCGAAGAGCAAAACCCGTTTCAAGGCAAGCAGACTAACGCGCTGAATGGAGCCCCTCCTCAGTTCGTAAATCGTGCTCCCCAGGGAACACCCGCTCAATTGCAACCGAAACAAATTGACGAACCAGCTGCCTTTCCCGCCTTCGGTGCTCAGGCGGAACCAACGCTCGCTCAGGAAGAACCTGCCGCATTTCAAACCGCTCCTACATTTGGTAGTGAACTCACAAATGAACCGGTACCGAACCCCGAGCCTCAGGAATTCGCTTTCGAAGATTCTGCCGAGCCTGTCTTCGGGAATCAGTTCGCCGAGAGCCCGGAGCCCGCGTTCGAGTCAGTTAATCCTCAGCCATTAGATAAGACTGCACCCGCTCTTCCCGCAATGGAGCCCGAGACTGGCACCAATGGTGGTAATGGCCCCATGATGGTTGCCCCGGAAGAAGAAGCGTTTGGTGGAATCGAATCAGAACCAACACCTCTTAAATCAGTTCCCGCAGAACCGCAATTCGCGATGGAACCTGTGCCTGCATTAGAAACATCGCAGCAGCCTGGGCAAGTCATTAAGAGTCGGCAAGAACCAGTCGCATTTGATCTTCAGGATCAAGAAACGGATCCTTTTGATCTCGAACTCCCGGCAGAAGAACCTGAAATCGTTGAAAACGAAGCGACTTCAACAGCCCCCGCAAGTAATGAACCGACGCCACTGCCTGTCTTTGAAATGAACCTCAATGGAGAAGTAGAACCCGAGTTGGTCGACAACGCACCGCAGATGTTGGAATCGACGATGGAAGCGACGCCGCTTGCTGAATCAACAAATGATGAATTAATTATTGAAAACGAATTCCACGGTGTGGGAGTTGTTACAGATAATATCCCTCAGGGAAAACAGTCACCGGAAGTCACGCTCGAAAAATTCGCCCCGGAAACCGTCATCCTCGGCGAGCCGATGATTTACCAGATTGTCGTTAAAAACGTCGGTGGCAGTCTCGCCCGCAACGTGGTTGTGGAAGACCGCATTCCTAAGGGGTCCAAACTGACCGGAACCAAACCACAGGCAGAACTCGATCCGGAATCGAAAAAACTAATCTGGGACTTGGGCGATTTGCCCGCTGGGGAAGAAGTGACGATTGCCGTTCGTATCGAACCCACTGCTGAAGGAGAGATCGGTTCCGTCTCGACCGTCAACTTCGTTGCCGAAATTGGAGCGACTACCAAAGTCACAGCCCCTAAAGTCGAATTCGATTTTGTAGGACCGGACTCTGCGGAAATCGGACAGTCTGTACTCTTCAAATACATGGTCAAAAACACGGGTTCCGCTGATGCCGAACAAGTCATCATCAGAAATATGATTCCGGAATCACTTTCACATCCTGCAGGAAACGATCTCGAATACGAAATCGGAACCTTGAAATCAGGAGAAGAAAAAGAAGTCAAACTGATGGTGATGGCCGTTCAGCTTGGTGATTGGGAAAATGTTGCCGTCCTGAAGGCCGCCGGAAATATCGAAATCAAAGATTCCGTCAAATTGAATATTGGTGGAAACCGATTGAGTCTTAGCCGCAAGGGACCAAAAGCCAGGTACCTGCATAAATCAGCTAATTACGAAACCACCGTCACCAACGATTCCCAAACAATCGCTCATAATGTCACTGTATCGGAAGCCATTCCACCGGGAATGAAATTCGTCGCAGCAGGGCAGGGTGGACAGTTTGATCCTACGGATCGTGTAATCAACTGGATTATTCCGGAGCTTCCTGGCGAATCATCTCAGACATTGAGTATTCAACTTGAGGCCATTGCCGAAGGGGACCAGCAGTCGACCGTCACCGTCAGCGAAACCCACGGTAAACCGACTTCACTGGCATCCACGACACAGGTCAAAGGGTATAGTACGGTATCTCTATCGGTTCAACCCCTTGATCAGAACGCCGGTATCGCGGTTGGCGAAACAGTCGTCATGAAAGTTCACGCGGAAAGCAAAGGGACTTCACCCTCTACGGCTGTGAAGTTGAAAATGACTATTCCCCCTGAAATGGAAGTCATCAACGTGAAAGGCCCCGCCAAGTTTCACGATAATGGAAACGAAATTGAGTTCGACGAAATCAGTTCCTTACCACTTTCGAAGTCAGCAGAGTTTGAATTGAAACTCAGAGCGAAATCGCCCGGCGACGTTCGGTTTAAAGTGAGTGCCAATTCCAGTGAAATGAAATCGGCCGTTAGCCAGGAAGAAGTGATCCTGATTCTCGACTGATCAAGATTCATTTCCCTAAAGATTCTCATCCACAACTGATACAAAAAAAGCCTGATCCTCCAGCCGGGGATCAGGCTTTTTTTATTTCGCCAATTACATCCGAATGTAAATCTGTTGCTTCTCTAAACTACGAACCAGCAGATAGATGATCGCAATGAACACACCTAACCCCAGCAAGACCATCCAGGTCTCTGCGTCCTTCGGTAAGAATTCGGGAAGGAGGGTGATCACCAGCACCCTGTGAATGGCGTAGGCCGCCAGCGGGTTCATACCAAACGTGCGAAAAATGCCTACCTGAATATTTCCTATATCCACGATAGCAACAAATAAAGCCAATACGAGGAAAGCAATTCCAGTTGAAACGAGCACGAATGGAAGGGAAACAATTCGTTTCCAAACCAGCCAATAATTGGGCAACTGATCGGATACATTTTTCATAAATGGCAATGGAGCCAACAGCGAAGTCAAAGAACGTTTGGAGAATTGTTCAATTGGTGGAATCACCGGTGAGGCGGGATGACCCTTTGCTCTATAACTCATTACCTGTGAAGATTCCACCGGCTGAACAATCAACTTTTCAATTTTGTCACGCGTTGTCTCGTTTTGTTTTTGGATAAATTTATCAAGCGACATCTCTCGTTCCGACTCATCTTGATAGATGCCGTTACTCGCCAAGATCCGTTTATTCTCCGCTTCGAGTGCTTCACCGGTATCATAAAAACTCGCCAAGCAGGAGAGCATATATCCAATGGATAAGAAACCAATCCCCCAAACGAGCAAATGACTGACATTTTTACGCGCGGAATTTCCTTTCATAATGTCATAACTAAGAGAACCCGCCAACATCACGACAGCCCAGCCGAACACTCCAAAACAACCCCCATCCCACCCTCGATCATTTCCAGTCCTCCAGATATCTCCCATCCAATTATTCAAACCGTGATTGGGATTCACGTAAGTGAAGTTCTCCGTATACCCCCATAGGAATTGCCAATTGAATGCATAGGTCATCCAGACGTGGCTGATTCCGAACAGAAGCATCACAGCAAATCGAGTCCAGAAGGGCATATTGATAAACGGCAATACAACCAACTGAGTCACTCCGATGATGGCCAGCGTTTCCCACAGATGACTCTTCAACAGGAGCTTAAGAATGTGGAGTGATTTTGGAAAAAGGTAGGGTGCAGAGATATATTCTGGTTTTACAATAACTTTCTCCACGAGTTCCTTCTGTTCAGCAGTGAGCTGTTCTTCGCTCAATTCTCCTTCGCCGATTTTTTCCTTTATACTCTCTTGCAACTGAATTTGTTGTTTTGCTTCCAAGTAGCTTACGTACTGATGATACTCTTCATGCGACTTCACAAATAAGCTGTATTGAGCGGCCACTCGATCTTCGATGGCTTCCTTTTGAAGTTCTGCGAGGCTATCTCCTGGAGGTAACTTCCATTTCTCAGATTGCATCATCGGGGCACGCAATCTGTTTTTGACATAGTCTTCACTGAGCTGATCAGGAGCAACTCGCAGGTACTGCATGTATTCTTCGGGAGCCAACTGAACTTGTGGGTTCAGATAAAACTCTCCGAATGAATTGAAGTGGGCCCCAATGCCGAACAGTACGATTGAAACAAGACACAATCCAAGACTACGTTTGCAGTAACTGAAATAGGTTCTCAGCTTCCCGAATTGAACCAGTCGCCGGGTAATAGATATTCGGAACGAGAATCCGACCGCAAATATAAACGACGGCATGATTGTGTCGGCATAACTGAAATAGAGTTCGTTATGCTTGAAAGTGTGGTACACATTTGCGAACTCTTCCAGGTAAGTCACCAGGAACATACCGAGGACGGTGTAACCACGAAATTGATCCATCGAAACGACGCGAGCATCGACGCCAACAGGGGGGCGTACTGGACTATCAGACATCATTACGGATAACCTCAAGAATGAACCAGGAGGAGGGAATGCCAAGTAGACTTGCGAAGCTACTGCCGGAGTGTGTGATGCCTATTAATCATTTTCTATGGGATTAGATTACCACTTTGATGTCCAGGAGAGTACCTAAAGGCAATATTTCCTATAATCAATATAAATTTATGCACAAAAAAAGCCTGATCCTCCAGCCAGAGATCAGGCTTTTTCTATTTCGATCGACGGGGTCACTGTCAGTCGCCCATCAATTTTCGCGCGAGTCGCTTCAGCGCTTCGTTTTCGATCTGGCGAACTCGTTCGCGGGTCAGTCCCAGACTCTCGCCGATTTCTTTCAGCGTGCTGGGTTCTTCACCATCAAGACCAAAACGCATTCGCAGAATGCTCGACTCTCGCGGGTCCATCTCTTCCAGCAGACGATAGACATGTTCCAGGTTGTCGCTGTTGATCAGGTCGTCTTCGGGACTTTTCACTCTCTCATCTGGAATGATGTCTCCGAGCGTCCGACCATTTTCCTGGTTGCCGTCGGTCTGGGGGGTGGCGTTGTAAAGCTGAATCGCCTTCTTGACGATGCCCAGCTTCTTTTTATTCAGTTGCAGCTCCTTGGCAACTTCCTCCATCGTTGGCGTGCGGTTGAATTCGTCCTGCAGCTTGGCAGTGGCGCGTCTCCACTTAGTAAGCAGTTCAACCATATAGGCTGGAATGCGGATCGTCTTGGCGGAATTGATGATCGCACGCTTGATTGACTGCTTGATCCAGTAACTGGCGTAAGTACTGAACCGGGTATTCATACCGGGGTCGAAACCTTCAACCGCACGCAAGAGCCCGAGGTTCCCTTCCTCAATGAGGTCCTGAATCGGCAAACCTTTATTGGTATAGGCTCGCGCAATATTCACGACGAGACGCAAGTTGGCACGGACCATTCGGTCGCGGGCCAGCATGTCTCCATCGCCGATTCGATACGAGAGTTCCTTCTCTTCATTCGCGGTGAGAAGCGCTGTCTCGTTAATTTCACGAAGGTACGTCTCCAGAGGAGCTTGTACATTGGAACTACTGCGGCGCTGAACTGTCGTCTTTTGCATCAGATACCTGCCGTACTTCAGTCAGATTGACTCATATATCAGGGAAACCAGGCGGGCTCAGAAATTCTGAACAAACCTGCACGTCCAGTCCGAGAATGTAAAACCTCTGTCTCAAATAACATCACCACAGAGATTTCACCGGAACCGAGTCTTGTCATTCAAAGCACTACAGCCCCGGTTCAGGACTAAACGTCACAAAAAGTAATGTGGTGCCTAAGGCATATCGTCGTCCGGTCAAACGAAGCTCGACTTTACCTGCACTTATTGCCGAATAACGCTGTGAAGCTGTACGGATTGCGCAGATTTAACGCTTCTGACGACAAAATGGGTTTTGATTGACGATCACGAAATCTGAGAACGCGAGGCGAACTCTGCCGGCTCCGTGAACTAGGTAGTTGGCCGCGGCCCCTGCTTCGGGATATAATGAAAACAGAGTGAAATCCGCCAGTTTTCGAGCTTGGTGGTTTTCTCTGACAAACGCAGGCCAAACTTTTTATGAACAGTTCAAACTCGTCTTCGACGTTCACACCATGATTATCCCATCTCGACCATTTGCCGAAACAGATTTTGCCTGCCTCAATGAGCCTCTTCTCTTTTCTAAATAAAGCTGGTAATAAACCGGCCCGCGTGGATCTCAAACAGAGATTCCAAATGCAAGCGACGGCTGGGCCGGGCAGTATGTCCAAAGTTTGGCGGGCCACGGACAATGAAACCGGCGAACGATATGCCATCAAGATTCTCGATAAGGTCAAAACGGCCAAGTTGGAAGAGCGTTACCAGACAGTGAACAAACCGAGCGAAGCCGAAATCTCGCTGCAGCTCGACCACCCTAATATTGTGAAATCTTACGAAGCTGGTTTCACTCTGGAAGACGAACCCTATCTGCTGATGGAACTGATCGACGGTGTCAGTCTCAGCAACCTCGTCGAACTGCAAAATACTCGCATCAAGAAGCAGGCTCTGTCGTTCATGATTCAACTGGGTCAGTCCCTCGTCTATCTCCATGAACAGGGATTTATGCACCATGATCTCTGTCCCCGAAATGTCATGGTGACTGTCGATAACCGGGTGAAGCTGATCGACTTCGGGCTCGCGGTTCCCAATACTCCCGATTTTCAGAAACCGGGCAATCGCACAGGAACGGCCCAGTACATGGCGCCAGAATTGATCAAACGCCAGCGAATTGACCAGCGAATCGACGTCTTCGCCTACGCGCTCACCTGCTATGAGATCGTTACAGGAAAGTTACCCTGGAATGCGGGGGACTCATTCGAGTCGGTACTCAAATGCATCAATGCACCTCCCACCGATATCCGGGAATACAGCCCCAAACTGGACGCACAATTGGCTGAGGCCATTATGAAAGGGGCCGCACCCAACCCAGATGACCGTGCCCAGACCATATCGGAAATGGTTGATCAGTTTGTGCAGATATATCGCCGGTTGAAAGCTCGAAAAAGATCTCAAAGTTGACGTCCAAGATTGCAGATGCGGACCGTCTGCTTTAGGATCCTGCCTGACTCGACCGCGGCAGGCGACTCATTGGAACGCGCCACTCTTAGATTGCCGCATATTCTTCAGCACGGATGAACGCCCCCCAATCGATGTCTGCACACCTTTCCAGCTTAAATCCTCCTCAACGTGATGCCGTACTAGTCAAGGAAGGCCCACTGCTCGTACTCGCAGGTGCTGGTACAGGGAAAACCCGCGTCATCACCTACCGCATGGCAGAACTCATTCGGCAAGGGGTCTCTCCCGATCAAATCCTCTCGGTGACCTTTACCAACAAAGCGGCAAAGGAGATGGGCGAAAGAACCAAGGTTCTGCTGGGTGGCAACCTGAGAGTGCGTCCCTTCATTTCGACCTTTCACTCATTGTGCGTTCGTATCCTGCGACAAGAGATCGAGAACCTCGGTTATCCCAAGACCTTCGCGATTTACGACCGGGGCGATCAGGAATCAGCCGCTCGCACCGCGCTCCGCGATTGTCGAATGGCCGACTCTACCCTGCGTCCGGGTGACCTGCTCAACCTGATCAGCCGTTGGAAAATGGCCGGGGAGAACCCGCGGACTGCCCCTGATCTTGCGACCAACGATAAAGAGTTTCTCGCGGCCGTCGCATTCCGTCGTTATCAGAACAATATCAAAGCCTCCGGTGGAGTCGACTTCGATGACCTCCTTCTGCTAACGGTTGACCTGTTCAAGCAATTTCCGGAAGTCCTGGAAAAGTATCAGGAGAAATTCCAATACGTTCAGATCGATGAATATCAGGATACTAACGGAGTTCAGTTCAATCTGATTAAATCACTCGTCGCGAAACATAATAATTTGTGTGTCGTGGGTGACGATGACCAATCGATCTATGGTTGGCGGGGTGCGGAAGTGACTCACATCCTGAACTTCCAACAACATTTCCCCGGCGCCACCGTCGTTCGTCTGCAGGACAACTACCGTTGCACGGTGAACATTATCGACCATGCCAACCGGCTTGTGAAACATAATAAAGGTCGCCACGACAAGACACTCATCGCTCATAAATATGGCGAAGACGATGTCCGCATCCGCGAGTACCCCAGCGAGACGGATGAAGCGGAATGTGTTGTGCGTGAAATTGAATACCTGGTCAATTACAAAAATGTCCCCGCTGAAGATATCGCGATTCTGTTCCGCACAAATGAACAACCTCGACCTTTTGAGACCGAACTTCGCCGACGCAATATTCCTTACAACCTCGTCGGAGGGCAATCATTCTTTGATCGCCGCGAGATTCGGGACGTGATGAGTTACCTCAAAATCTTTCTCAATCAGAAAGATGAAGTCTCACTCCTCCGCATCATCAATCGACCGACGCGCGGAATCAGCACGGCGACGGTCGAAAAGTTAATGAAACATGCAGTCGCTCACAAAAAGCCGATACTCGGTTGCGCCGAAGAAGTTGCCGCATCCGACGGACTGTCCAAAGCAGCCGTCGCGGCCGTCGGTCAGTTTGATAGATTGTTGAAGAAATACCGTGAACGCTTCGCATCTCAACCCCGCGAGATGGACCGTGCCTTAACCGCTCTGCTGGAAGAGATCGATTACAACAGCGAGATTGAAAAGCAATACAAAGAATCGCAACAGCAACTGATGCGTAAGGAAGTTCTCGATCAAATCATCGCGGGGATGAAGGAATATCAGAATCGGGAAAGTGAACCAAGCCTGGCCGGTTTTCTCGATGAAGTCTCCCTCGATGGCGAAGATGCCTTCAACGAGAAAGAAAAAGTAGAAGCCCATAAAGTGACTCTCATGACGTTGCATAGCGCAAAAGGGCTGGAGTTTCCGCGCGTTTATCTCATCGGGCTGGAAGAGGGTCTCTTACCACATAAGCGATCGATCGATGCTGACAACGATGCCATTCAGGAAGAACGTCGACTGGCCTATGTGGGTATTACTCGCGCCAAAGACTATATCTCGATCAGTCGCGCCGTCACCCGCGCCAAATACGGAAAACGCAGCCGCACCATCCCCTCCCGCTTCCTCCACGAAATGCTGACCGACGCCGCGGTGGAGAAGATGATCGAAGAGGCCGAAGAAGCCGAAGCGGAGTGATTGTGAAATCTGGTTGACAACACGATGACAGCAGTTGTATGCTTATGTAACAGCACACTTCCCATTCATCGCGAAACGTCTCATTCATGGCCGAATTTTCAAAGCTAAACTCACGTAAAAAGGTGACTCCCGTCGCCGTTTTGCTGATAGTTATCGTCGTGATCTTGCTGATCGTCGGCGGCTTTCATCGACACCAGGTTCGAAGTCGATATCTGAGGCACGGAAGTGAAACGAAATTCATCGAGACAGAACGCGTCGTGCCAAGTTGGATGGAAACCCTCGGCGTCGCTAGTTGGCTTCCTGAGACGATGTTCCAAAAACCTCGTAGCGTTTTCTCCTAATCCGACGAGGAGTTGCTGCAGATGAATCGATATTTTGACCTCAGCGGTGTGCGATACATTGGGTTGAGTGGTCCAGAAATCACCGAAGCCGCGATTCCTGTACCCAATGGCTGTCCGGAATTAAAAGAACTACAACTCACATATACATCGATAACGACTTCAGGCTTATCACAACTCACCGTCAAAGATAATATTACCAGTCTGCAGATATCGACAGCAGCAGTCAGTGACGAATTCTTCGCACATCCGTCACAGTTTCCCCAACTGCAGCAACTCTTTCTTAATAGCGATCAGCTTACGAATGACGGCCTGTCCTCCCTTTGTCAGATCAGTTCGTTGAGGACACTCCACCTGACGCAATCTGAAGGAGTCACTAATGCCGTTATGGATCATATTGCTTACCTAAACAATCTTGATCGACTCTCACTGCATAACGTCGATATCTCTCGGTTCCGTCTCGACCTGAAGTCCCCACTAACTCATCTGCACATCACTGGAGAAATAATCGATCAGCTCCCCGATCAGCTGGTCGAACAAATATGCAATACGACGAGTCTTAAAACTCTGGAACTAGAGCAATGTTCGATGACCGAGGCAGACTTACTCCGCATTTGTGACCTTCCACTGCTGACCTGTCTGAATATTCCCAACATGGACGTTACCTCTGCAGTGATCGAAAAGATCGCCACCAAGGGCAGGTTCGATTATCTCGGATTATCTGCCGATCGAATCACCGAACAACAGGTGTCGCAGTTGAACGAGCTCTCGGCTTTTCCTGATTTGCGGCTAGGACTGAATTTTCAGAAACCCAAAGAATCGGCCACAGCATACGACCATTTGCTCGTACTGCAACCGGAAACCACCTTAAGGTTCACCCGCATCAAACTGACTGAGAAACATCGCCGAATCTTTAACAAGAAGAATGTTGCTTCCATCCAACTGGTTGGAGTTACCTTGCCTGATGACGGACTGAAATCGTTCAAGAGGACCAATCCCGTCTGGGGAATTCGCATATATGATGTCCCACTCTCGATAAGTGATGTAAGACACATCGCTAAATACAATATTGAAGACGAATTAATTCTGTTCAAAACGGGCTTGGACGAAACGATGATTCCAGCCCTTTTTGAACAGTCGTCGCTGCCCCGCTACCTAGACATCAAGTTTAACAAGTTGACCAGAGATACGCGTGACCAGTTACTCGAACAATTCCCTCAAAATCTCTTGATCTTCTAGTTCGATCACCTGTTCGAGAAATAAATCTCTATGCAAATCCCTCCTACGATCAGTCTAACAACCCGTCAAATCAAGGTACTGTTGGTGGTCGTCTTCCTTTTGGTGATATTCCTCTTCATTGCTAACGAATACCAGAAGCACCAACGGCGTAAACACCTCATTCTCTTCCAGAATGAGATTCGGACCATATTTTCCGAACAACGTATTCCAGAATGGATCAACTCCTACGGTCTTTCGGAGTGGGTGACGGAGACGATGTATCATGCGGTCACTTATGCGAAGTGCTATTCGGATGAGGAATTTATGGAGGTCGTCGAGTTATTCGATCTGGATAACCTCGATACGATGATGCTCTCAGGTAAGAAGATTACCGATAACTCAATCAGGCTACTCAATCGGCTCCCGAATCTTAAAGAACTTGAGTTGTTCAACACATCGATCACGCCCTCGGGGATGCAAGAATTCACCAACACGCGACAGCTTTCTGTTTTCAGGGCTAGCGGCGCAGGAATCGATGACCAGTTTTTTAGTGATTCGTCAAGATTCCCTGTGCTTAGAAAGGTGGATATATACAGAGAGAATCTCACTGATCAAGGATTCTCCCAACTCTGCCGATTGACGACGCTGGAAGAGTTATCGGTTTACGAATGCTCGAAGATCAAGGGAACGGCATTGGAGCAACTTTCGAAGCTCCCCAACCTCACTTCGCTTCAATTGTATGATCTGAACATTGAGCAGAAAGCGATTTCGAAGATTCATCTGAATACTAAACTGCAATCTCTCTATTTATTCCTCCCACAAGTGGGCGAGCTTCCTTCCGAGCTTGCCGACGGTATCGCCCGGTTGCCGAACCTCACATTTCTGCACCTTCAGGGGATGAGAATAAACGAGAATGTCCCCCTAAAACTTGCCGACATCAATGGTTTAGATGCGATCTCGCTACCCGACAGCCCGATTTCTACTGAATTCCTGCTGCGGGTGATGGAGAAAGGGAGTCGTGCCGAACTGACCCTGTCTGCCAATCATTTGACGTCTGAACAAATTGAAATTCTCAATCGGTTCTATCCAGATGCAGGGCCGGGGACGGGGCCAGATCTCTTTTTTTCAGACCAAGGACCAATTCCTACGAATTTCGATCCACTTCTGGAATTACGACCCGCTCCACGCGACCTGACCTTCTTTCGATTGAAACTGACCAAAAGTCACATCGATTTCATCAAAAAAGTAAACCCAAATGGTCTAGCAATGATGGAAGTGATTCTTCCGGAAGAGGGACTGAGCTGGATTAATGATCTCAGCTCTCTCGGAAAAATTGCTATCAGTACCATGCCCATTTCGAATACGAATTTACGGCAGTTGAACTCGCCCCGTTTCGGGGCGCTACTCTTGTTCGACACTGGGCTGGACGAGTCTTCGGTGGAGGTCATCAAAAAACTCGATCCCATGCCGAAAAGGATACGATTGTTTTACCATGACATCCCACGTCATTCCCGAGAGGAACTGATATACGGGCACCCCAAGTCCAATTTTCACTTCTAAGCCCGGGTGGCTCCCGTCTTGATTCCCGGTCCGATTTCAAGGTACTATACAGCCCCTTCATGGCGGACGTCAGGATGCGTTCTATTTTGGATTGATCAGAGGAGTTTCAGGGATGAGTTCAGGTACACCACAGCCCAGTCGGAATCGGTTGGATTCCATTGGCGAGAGTTCGATCGATCCCGCTCTCTGGGAGGAAACACCGGTTATTGAACCGGAAGAGTTGACCGAGGCCATCGTCAATTCCTGCGAATACTTCTTCGATCAGCAAGCCCCCGCAGGCTATTGGGTGGGAGAATTGCAGGGTGATACAATTCTGGAATCGGAATACGTCCTGCTGCTTACCTATCTCGGCAAAGAAGACTCCCAAGACGTTGAACTGGCCGCGAACTACATCGTCTCTCAACAGACGTCCGAGGGAGGCTGGGCGACGTACCCGGGTGGGCCAACTGACATCTCCGTTTCGGTCAAAGCCTACCTCGCTCTGAAAATCGCTGGACACGATCCCGAGTCAGAAAGAATGCAGCGGGCACGCGAAGCCATTCTCGCTGCGGGTGGAGCAGAGAAGATGAACAGCTTCACCCGGTACTACATGGCCGTGTTGGGAATCCTCTCCTGGCAGCAATGCCCGGCAGTTCCTCCCGAGTTGATGTTGCTCCCCAAATGGATGCCGTTCAACATTTACGACATGTCCGCCTGGTCACGGACCATCGTGGTTCCTCTCAGTATTATCTGGAATTACAAACCGGTTCGCCAGATCGACTCCAAATTTCACATTGATGAAATCTTCGTTAAAACCGCGCAAGAATTACCTGCCAGCATGCCGAAGTCGACTGTCGTTGATGACACCGGAAAGAAACGGCTTATTGACTGGTGGCGGTTCTTCCAGATCACCGACAGCGGGTTGAAGTGGATCGACCGATTACGGCTGCGCCCTTTCAAAAATATAGCTGCGAAAAAAGCGGAAGAATGGATGCTACATCGATTCGCCGGAAGTGATGGTCTGGGTGCGATTTTCCCACCGATCATCTGGAGCATTATTTCTCTAGGATGCCGTGGATATAAAGAAGATGCTCCCGAAATCCAGGCCCCTCATGAAGAATTGAATCGGTTGAAGATTTACGAGGACGATACCCTCCGCCTGCAACCTTGCAAATCCCCTGTTTGGGATACAGCGATTACTACCATCGCGTTGAGAGAGGCAAATGTTTCCCCCGATCATCCGTCGCTGCGAAAATCAGTTGATTGGTTACTCTCCAAAGAGGTCCGCACTGAAGGTGACTGGGCGGAGAATTTGAAGGGAGCCGAACCAAGCGGTTGGTTCTTTGAATTCGAAAACAAGTTCTATCCGGATACCGATGATACATGCATGGTACTAATGGCGCTATGTCGATCCTTACCTGAGAATAATGTGGGACAGTGGTCAGCCGACCTGCTACTCGACGACTGGAGCCCACACGAAATCGACAAAGATGTCTCGGCGATTATTTCCACCCGGGCCAGCGATATCTATGACGCGACGACTCAGATTGATCGACTGACTCCCATCCTCAATTCACTCCGCCGAGGTTGCCGTTGGGTTCTGGCGATGCAGTCCAAAGATGGGGGTTGGGGCGCGTTCGACCCGAACAACACGAGAGATATCTACACCCAGGTTCCTTTCGCCGATCACAATGCGATGATCGACCCGAGCACCGTGGATCTGACCGGTCGTATGCTGGAGATGTTCGCCACACTGAACATCTCTCGCAACCACTCCGCAGTGAAGCTGGCTCTCCAGCATGTCTGGAAAAACCAGGAACGCGACTTTACCTGGTTTGGTCGCTGGGGTGTGAATTACATTTATGGTACCTGGCAATGTCTGGTCGGTCTGGCCGAGATCGGCGTCCCTGCCCATGACGTTCGTGTGATCAAAGCGGCACAGTGGCTGAAAGAATGTCAGCAGTCCGACGGTGGTTGGGGCGAAACGGTCGCGACCTACGATAATCCAACATTAAAAGGAACGGGCACCACGACACCCTCGCAGACCGCCTGGGCACTGATGGGGCTAATGGCGGCTGGTGAAACTCAAACACCCGCGGTTGCCCGTGGAGTAAAATTCCTGCTGGATCGACAAGAGGAAGAGGGAACCTGGGAAGAAACAGAGTTCACAGGGACCGGCTTTCCCCGCGTCTTCTACCTGCGATATCACGAGTACCGCAACTACTTCCCGTTGATGGCTCTGGCTCGTTTTCGCCGCCTCATGCAGGAAGCGGAATCGCGTCAACGGTAGATCGCTGTCGTCAATTGAGCGTCTCTGTCTGGGGATCAATCGCGAAGCTGATCTGCTCGAACTTGACTGCCTGGCAAAGATCATAGATTTCCAGCACCGTCTGCATGGTGACTTCATCTCCAGCATCGATAATCACGGGCATCTCTGTAGTGAAGCTGGCCAGTTCCCGCAGATTCGTTTCCAGCTCGTCCAGGCTCGAGAGTTCCCGGTCATTAATCTTAATAAGCGAGACTCCTTCCGTGGTCTGATCAAGCGTGATCCAGGCTCGGTCGACTGGTGGCCGTTTTTCATTAGGAGTCTGGCTCTCCACATTTCCGGCCGCTAGCGGAGTCGGTAGAAGAAACTCTTTCAATCGGCCTGCCGATGCACACACGAAGAAGATCAGCAGCAGGAAGACGACATCGATCATAGGTGTCATCACCCGCTCGGTGTCTCGAGTTCGCATTTGCCGATAGGTCGGTATTCGCACGCAGCCATTCCTTGAAACTGGTTATCATCATCCATGAATCGATTCCACTCAGCTCAGAGTAAATTGAGCCTGACTGTCGGGATTAATCGAGCAGGAAAAACCGCTCAGCTTGTTCGACTGTCTTCGGATCTTTCTCCCGGATATCGTCCAGGTAATTTTTGGCCTCAGCCGCGACGTTCTGTGCGTCTTCATCGGCATCGTCTTTAGAGCCGGCCTGAATCGCCGACAGATAATACCGAATGATGGCCCGTTTAATCGCGCCGATTTCATACCCCTCGGCCCCATACATTTCATGGAGACGATCGAGAATGGACCAATCCTGCCAGCGGGCAAGGTCGCCAATCACAAGGTCAACGAGTTCTTTTCGTTCGAGCAGAATTCGCATCGACTGACGAAGGCGTTCTTTAGAAATTCGCTCGTCGCCATAGTTCCACATGAACCGGACCGCCTGCATGGCTGAGTAGGTCTCACTGAATGGCACTTCGGCGGAAGGTTTGAGTTTACGATCTTCAATTACCTTCAAGCCATCTTCCTTAGTCAGGACAAGGTATCCGGCCATAATTCCGTCGATTCCCAAACGGAAGTCGGTCTTCTGCTCGGTAATTTTCTCTTCCAGCAGTTTGGCATCCTCGTCTTTACCGCACAAACCGAGCATCAAGCCATACAGGCCCATACGGGTTGAAAGTGTTGCGGCGCGAATCTGATCCTGGGGGTCATCAGAATATGCTGCCAGCACCCACTCCCGCAGTTTCTCGCGGGGCATTTTGTCGGCGAGTGGAACAATGTCTTCATAAGGGGCGTTTGCGAACTCTGCATAAGCGTCATTCGCGACCAACTCCTCGGGAAACTCGAGGAACTGAATGTAATATTCGAGCCGTTTCGTGGTTGGCACTTCCATTGCTGGTGCCTGCATTATGTAGTCGTAACTAAGATCCGAAACGTCCAGTGGAGAGTCCCAGTCGACTGAAGTTTCTCCCGAAGTCCCCAATAACAGCATTTTCTGGCCTTTTTCCGCCGAACGAAATCGGTTGAGAACGATCTCGTCTCCTTTTTTCAAACCGTTGTCTGACTGTTTGACCACGGCGACAATCTTCAGGTGAGTCTGGCTCGCCTCGTCCGCCGTACCCCGCTCGGAAGATTGCCATTCTGCCAGCACGACCGCGTCTGACTGGTTTACCTGTTCCGCTAATGTCAACGAGGGTGCGCTACAGAACGGACAAGCGACGACAGCGGTTTGAAAAGAATAGCCTCCCACCAACGCCAAGCACATCACTACCAGTGAGTACCTGAATTTCGCACTTCGAATTCGTGATGGAATAGACATATCATAAACCTCTTTTTGATTTGCAGGCGAGTTAATTCAGGTTGCAGGAGGGAAAGTTTAAAGGTGGAACGAGGAGGGGAAATAATAAGAAGGTGACAAGCCTTGGGTTCGTTGACTGGTACTTAATCTGAAGCTTACTTCTGAATGATGACCGCCTCATCGATTTGATATAACTTCAACAGTTTATCGTCGTCCCAAGCTTCGGGAGTAATGTGAAAACGTCCCACCACATCGAAAGGCCGGTTGGGAATGTAATTGGTTGTGGTTCCCTCTTTCAACTTTACCCGAATGATATCATAGATTTTGGGGTCGCGACCGAAACAGCAAATATCATTATCACGGGCAAGCAGGAACTTTTCGATTCCTGTTTCCTGAAAGGGAGGGTACATGAACCCGCGGATTCGAATCCGCTGACCATCCAGCATCATCAGCCAGTCTGGAAAATGATCAACCGCATCCAACGGAACCGGTTCCATGTTCAGCACTTTCAACAGGTCAATGTCGTCATAACTGATCTGTAGAGCTTTTTCCTTACCAACCTTTTTGAAGCTGTTCTCTTCTACGAGCAATTTAATCTTGCGTAGCTCTATAACAGCTTCCGGACGAGGTGCCATCACGGGTTCGCGCGACAGAATACTCTCTTCCTGGATATTCGTGGCTATCGATACCGCAGAAACTGTGGGCTCTGATGAAGATTGTTCAGAGACTTCCTCACTCGTAACTTCGTCATTCTCCAGCGGAGCGGATGACGCGCTCTGAGAAGTGTCGGGCGTGCTGTCTTCCTCCGAGGAGGCAGGTTCTTCGTTTGGCTTGTCCTCGGATCCGGAATTTTTGCCGCCCTGCTTTTCCGGTAGAAGTTCTTGCATCACTTCCACCTCTTCTGGAGATGGAAAGACTTTTTCGAAAGCTTTCTCTTCGGTTTCTTCGCTCAAGGGCAAATCGCCTGGAGTCATGACCGGAGCCGCAGAAGTGGCCGAAGCAGGACTTTCGTACTTGGACGTATCGATATTCTGTTCACATCCACAGAAATAACAAAGCATCCCACCTAGTATTAGCAAGTTCAGATGATATTTCATTCTGCCCCAAAGGACGTTTTAGCCCGTCCGAATTGTGTCGCTTCCAAAACGTATACCGGCTGTCCGGAAGGAGCATCTGGATATGCTCGCAGAGTTCCCGCGACAGAAACCAATCCTTGTCGGTAGTCGACGGTTTGTCCATCCTGCATGACAACTTGCATATTGTCGTAAGGAGCCGGATCTCCACCGAAGCAGCATTTACCGTTGTCTTTAAGCAGAATGAATTTCTCCATATTCTGCCCCATATTTGTATTCCACATGTAGCCTTTAAGAAAGACTTTCTGATCCACAAATTTCTTTGCTACGACAGGCGGGATCATACGACGACCATTGGCATCTTCGTCAAACTGCTCTTGGGAAATCTCATGAGAGAAATGAACTCGCAGATAACCGTCCGGTACTTCTGTCGCATAGGCGTATGCATGCGAGCTGATACCGAGAGTAAAGCAGGCGATTGAGCCGTAGAAGCCTGTTTTCGCCAAGCCCATTCCGCCGAATTCGCCTGCTCCTTTGCGAATCGTCCGCAACGCAATCCAACTGACAATTATCCCACCGAGGGCGACAAATATTCCGATTAGCGCTAAAAATGCAGACAGGCTGAAGACAGCCAGTGCAACTCCGACGGCAGCCATCATGGGAATTGGCTTATAGTCGAAATCGTTGAATTGATCGTCCTTAGACGTGAACGTAGTGTCACCTGTTAATGACGCGGCATCTGGTGTCGACATGGTTTAATACTCGACTGAAAAAAGGACCATCCGATTGGATGACGACCTACAGAATAAGATGGAACAATAAAGGGTATATATAGAGCTTCAATCATATCAGGATACGAAGCCGTTTCCAGTATTGATGTCCAAAATGTACTGAAATGAGAGAGCCCGCCTGCTACTCTTCTCTACGATCAGATCAAGAAGCCTGATTGAAAAATTCATGGCAGATTAACAGAGTCGCATCTCGCCAGATTTACGCTGGCACGGGTCGCCTCAGTTCTAACTGCAACACCAAGACGACCTATCTCAATACCAATCAAAGACTTACGGCTCTATTCCGACAAGACATCGGCAACATTTGTACGATAAGCGGTAATTCCGGGGAGAAATCCGATCAGAGCGGCGAGCACCAACAGGACAGGGAACAGGGTTAATTCCAACGGTTCGAACGCGAATCTTTCGATCACCAGACCGGTATTATTTTCGATGATCGGGGCCCCGAAGTAAAACAGACCATGCCCCAGCAATAACCCCAGGATTCCCCCCCCCAAGCAGAGCAGAATCGATTCCGTCAGGATGATGGCAAAAATAGTCTGTCGCTGTGCACCGAGTGATCGCATGATGGCGATCTCTTTACGTCGGTCGGCCATCGAGTTGTAGATGCTGACGAAAATGCCGATCCCGGACACAATGATGATTAATCCGATCAGGACCAACATCATTTTCTGCACGTTGCCAATCAGACTTTCCATCAGGTCTGTCATAACTTGAACAGGATTAACCGCCTGTGCCTGAAAGCCCGTTTTGAGTTCGTTCATGAACGAGTACGCCATGTAGTCATCCTGGTCTTTCATCATTAGAAAGACAGAGGTGACCTCTTTCAACTCATCCGGTAATCCGTGATTGTGGCTATGTCCGTGATCGTGCCCGTGGTCATGCCCGTCATCGTCTCCATGATCGTGATCGTGGTGTGCCGCCTCAGAAGCAGCATGTTCACGCAACTCCTTAATTCGCTTTTCTCCTCCGGGAATGCCCGCTGGATAAAATTTTTCCAACTGGGCAATCGATTCTTCAACTGGCTTCTCATGGCCACTGACCAGGTAGAAACCTTTCAGGTTAACGAAAACAGTTCGGTCGTTGGGCGTTCCCGTGCGTCCGAGAATATCTACCACCTCAAATTCTTCGTCATGAGTATGGCCCGTATCGGCGCCACCATGAACGAGTTTGAATTTGGCCCCGACATCCCAACCATTTGTTCGTGCCACTTCCGCACCGACGATCGCATCAAAACTTCCACTGAAACCATTTCTTGCCTTCACACGAAATTTTTTGCCTGATGCATATGGTAGCTCGAAGTACCGGCTGACTGTTCCCACGATTGGAAACGACCCTTCCTCAGTCACGTCACCCAAAGCAACGGGGATCGCCTCTTCCACACGAGGATCCTCCTTGAGTTGCTTATAGTACAGATAGGGAAGGTTTTCGATTGGTGGGCTGACTCGGTAAACGGAACTGAGTACCAGATCGACTTTACTTCCTTTTGGGCCGACGACGAGTTGATAATGTGCCCCGGACTGTCGGAACGAACGTTCGATTACGCCGTAGAAAACGAGAACTGTCACCATCAACATGACACCAAGCGCCATGTTGAATGCAGTGAGCGAGGAAGCCAGACTACGCTGACGAATACTTTTCCAGGCAATTTGTATAAGACTCATGAGGGATGATCCAACAGGCTGAGCAGAAGTTGTAACAGAGGCTTGGGCTCAGATTATCTATAGCGATTTTGAACGAAGTTCGAAAAATGGGTTTCCGACCGGAACAGAAGGGGACTGGCCTACATTTTTGAGGCAGCGAGAAGCTCTTCCGGTTTATTGAAGTCTGACAGAGTCTCGACACGTCCGTACTGTCCTGCAACCTCTTCGGAGTGGGTCACCAGCAACAGGCTCACTTTATGTTCGTTGCAGACGTCTCGAATCATTCGTAGAACATTGTCCTGGTTACGAGAGTCGATACTCGCGGTCGGTTCATCGGCGAGTAGTAATTTCGGCTTGTTGGCAAGCGCCCGGGCAATGGCGACTCGTTGCTGTTCTCCGACGGAGAGTTTGCTCGGCCGGTGCGACAGTCGATGTTTTAATCCGACTTCATCCAGCAGGGCGATGGCTTCTTCCCGGTTGGCTTTCTTTCCGGAAAAACTCATCCCAAGCAGAACGTTCTCCAAAGCTGTGAAGGCCGGCAGCAGATTGAATGTCTGAAAAATGTACCCAATCTTCATCGCCCGAAATCGGTCGCGAGCCGGTTCACCTAACCCGGCTATATTCACCTGATCGATAATCACTTCTCCCGAATCAGGCGTGTGAATACCAGAAATCAGATGCAACAAAGTTGTCTTGCCGCCGCCGCTGGAACCAATCAGGGCAACTTGTTCCCCGGATTTGATCTCAAAATGTTCAATGTTGATGATCGGCAGTTCGTTGCCGTCCGGTTCGCGGAACGATTTCTTCAGCCTGCGGAGCAATAAAGACATGTCAGCAATTCTAACGGGTGATAGCGGGTGTGGTGGGTTGCGGGCAGATCACTGCGAGAGCCTAATCAATCATCTACTCTGAGTATAGCGACGGCTTTCTTATTTGCAACTCAGTTGCAATAGATGGGTCAGGTCGGCCTAAGGTCTTACTCTTGTTTACGACGCTACACTAAGTATGTGAGAAGTGAATTCCTGAGTCGTAACCAGTTTTAGAGAACAATTTGAGCGATTTTTGCTCTCTGTTCAGTCTTCGACTAATAGGGTCTTCGATTATCAAGGACTGTATTTACTGAGGTCTTCCGTTGTTAGTCTCTTCCGTGATCAGGGGAACAAACCGGCAGCGGCACAATTCTTCTTCCTTTATTCGCTCTCCACACCGTTTCAGGCGATACAAAATTTGAACAGGGTCCGTGCCAACGGGAATGACCATTCGCCCTCCATCCTCCAGTTGCGAGACCAATTTTTGCGGTCTCTCAGCGGCGGAAGCTGTTACGATGATCGCTGAATAGGGAGCTTGTCCTTCCCAGCCAAGGGCCCCATCTCCGAAGTGGTATTCGATATTCTCATATCCCAATTCCGTGAGAAGCTGTTTGGCCGAAGAAGCCAGATCTTTAATTCGTTCAACCGTGACGACTTTCCCACAGAGTTGGGCGAGAATTGCCGACTGGTAACCACTTCCCGTACCGATCTCCAATACCGTTTCATTCCCCCTCAATTGCAGGGATTCGGTCATCATGGCCACAATTGAGGGTTGAGAAATGGTTTGCTCGTTTCCAATCGGCAGCGCCCGGTTCTCATAAGCAAGTGGATGCAGCGACTCCGGCAGGAATCGTTCCCTGGGCGTTTTTAGAATCGCATCCAGAACCCGATTGTCCTCGATCCCTTCGGATTTCAACTGTTGAATCAGACTGTCAGCCTGTTCGGAGAACGTCATCGCTTACTCCTTCAATCCGATCCTCCTGAGGAAACCGAACTCACAGGCAAGGGAGGAAGTTGATCTTCCAGTTTGCCACGCGTCTTCAGCAAAATAATCGCCCCTTCAATAACCATCCAAATCTGGAGGCCTAAAGCGAGCAGACCAATCAGGAAGAGTAAATGTTTGTTCGACCATTCCCAGACGACAGTTCCGTCGATCATCTCTTTAATAGGCCAGAACCAGCCTGATTCACTACTGAACATATTCCAGAGCAGGGCATAAGCAGGCATCAACAGCATGAAGACCATCGGAATGGCGGCAAACCAGATCGGTTTATTGCGACGCCATAAATAAATCACAATCACCATAAAGGCCAAACCGGCGAGCAACTGATTCGTTGCCCCAAACAGAGGCCATAGAATCAAGCCGCCCGTACCATAGGGTTGCCCTGTAGCCGCCGGAAGCATCGCCATCGCCCCCGCCAGACCAACCGCAATCCCGGTCGCCACATATCGATTATTGAGGGCGCGAATTCCCACCGTCTCTCCGATTTCCTGAACAACATATCTTTGCAAACGGGTCGCGGTATCCAGCGTCGTCGCGGCGAAGCAGGCCACCAACACGGCGATCAGTCCGACACCAAATTTCAGAGGGATACCGACTTGATACAAGAAATTCGCTCCCCCTTCGACGAATGCCCCCAGCATATTCGCCAGTTTGAAATCACTGTAAGTTCTCACGGACTCATTAAAATAGTGAGCTCTCCAAGCCGCTTCACCAGTAACAGTGGCACTCAATGTCGCCTCCTGAATCAGTGATTCTGAAGGAGGACCGAAATCCAGTTTTCCCATTCCGACACCGGCGCTGCAAGCAAGAATCACGAGTACCGCCAGGCCTCCTTCCAGCAACATCGCCCCATAACCGACGTATTGGGCATCGGTTTCTTTATCCACCTGCTTACTCGTCGTTCCACTACTGACCAGACAATGAAACCCACTACAGGCACCACAGGCGATCGTAATAAACAGGAACGGAAAGATGGGCGGCGTGCCGGGTGGCAACTCGGTGGCAATCATCGGCGCGCTGTTCGCGAGATCAGCTCGACCAGAGACGGCGGCGATCATCACCCCGATCACCAATAAGACGAGTGCCAGCACCAATTGCTGACTATTGATAAAATCACGAGGCTGCAGTAACAACCAAACTGGCAGGACCGAAGCCAGATAACAGTAAACGAATAGAATCAGCGTCCAGAATACAATCGGGTTCACGAATTCCGACTCAACTGTAATTGGCCAGTAATAAGCCCCCAAATAGACGGCCCCGTACAGAATGACTAGCGAAATCAACGAAGGGATCGTCAGGTTCCCATTGTATTTGTAGGCCCAGATCCCCATGACCACAGCCAGTGGGATGACAATCCAGGTCGAGAGGACCGATTGCGGGTAATTCTTAAAGATTACGGCGATCACCAATCCGAAGACCGCCAGCACGACGGTCAGTGCCGCAAACAGAACCAGCAGGAATAACAATCGGGCCCGGGGACTGATAATTCGCCCCGCGATCTCCCCCAGAGTTTGTCCGCGATTTCGTAATGATATCACCAGGCTGCCGAAATCATGCACCGCGCCGACGAATATCGATCCAATCAGAACCCATAAGAGCGCCGGCAACCAACCCCAGAAAACGGCGATCGCCGGACCCACGATCGGCCCCGTTCCCGCGATGCTGGTGAAGTGGTGTCCGAAAATGACATTCTTCTTAGTCGGCACAAAATCGATATTGTCCCGCAGTTGATGACTGGGCACCTCGGCAGCCGGATCGAGACCGAAAATCTTGCGGCTCAACCAGCGACCGTAGGTATGGTACGCAATCAGATACCCTACCAGCGAACCAACGGCAATCAGCAGGGTCAGCATTCTTCTTCACTCCCGGGGTGAGACGCTTCGTGTTCGTTCTATATATACAATCTTAGTAGAGGCGCGTTCGACATCGAATTCAGAAGCGACACGTTTCAACTAGCCAAGCCGATTAAGCAAGTCGGCCAGCAACGCCAAATATCCATGCCAATCAGCAATACCTCATTCTCTGAATTGTAAGCGGTCTGCAGACCACTTTCAGCCTACAGACCCTAAATCCGGGTCCAATCCTGTGCGAAACTCTGTGAAATGCTACGAATTACCCCAATCCAACCTTTGTTAGCTGATTTCCGCTTCGCATCTTTTAAATAACTGTTTTTAAAAAGAGATGTAACCAACCCGGTTCATCAATGCACTGTCACGACAACTCTTTTGCTTAACGCGCGAAGTAGATTTGCATCAGGCAAATCTGAAGAATGAGGAGAAAACCTGTAGAGAGAGAACCGGAGTTATTACCGAACCGACACAATCGGTACAACGATCCCGGATTACCAGTGCTTGTTATTTACCTGATTTTAACTAACAAGTAGAGGCAACTTTTCTCCCCCTGTTTGCCGAACTATTCAGTATTCAAATTAACTACAAAACTGATTGAACAGAAAAACACAAAGTCACCTCTTCGGCTGTCAAATGCGAGATGCAGACGCCTTGATGGAAAATGACTTTGTCACAATTAATTCAATCAGACAATACATGGGCGACAACGAGTAGCGTGACTTCTTCTGGCATGATCTCAGGGAAGAAACCGACGACTCACAAAACAACGACTGAGAAGAGTCTACTCGAAAGTTGTCACCAGAATATATTAACGGCAAAGGAATGGAACTTGTGCTGGTTCCGAAAACGAACAACCTTGGATAGGCCAACCTATCCCGTTGTTTCGGGTGGCAGTTCTTCAGGAATGGTTTCCTGCTGAACGATCCTTTGCTTACAGAAAAAGTGATTCCGACCTGCTCTTTTCGCTGTCAAAGAGAAGTACTCGAATTACGATTTCTGACCACGTCATTATGGAGATTCATTTATATAAACCTACGATTGTCCACCTCGCAGCCCGGCACACTATATTCGCGAGGAATTCGGAATCTTGAGAAGGAGTTCATCCCATGCTGGTTCTGTCACGCCAAAGAGACGAAAGCATTTACATCGGCGACGATATCATCCTCACTATTGTTGACATTCGAGGAGATAAAGTGCGACTCGGAATCAAAGCCCCGAATTCGGTTCCCGTTCACCGGGAAGAAGTTTACGAGGCGATCAAGAAGGAAGCTGAAGCCAAGGAAGCCATGCTGACACCACAGGCCAAAATCACCGCCTGATTTGCCACACTTTGATCTACCACTGCAGCTGAAGATCGATCATCAAATTAAACGACTCATTTAATCAAGACGATTAAGTGAGTCGTTTTTTTGTACATTCCCATCTGAAGAAACCTATTTGAGGAACACAGGAGGTTCTTTCTCGATCCGCCAAAATAGTGCACAATAAGATAGACAGAACAGCCCTCAAGCCAGGACATGACCTGGTTTGAAAATACTTAACGCGCGAGGCAGGTTACTTCGGTACAGAAGGATCCCTTGCCTGTAATAATTAATGGTAGAACAAGGAAGCTGGAGAATGTCCGAATACTTTGTCGATAAATCCGGTTGTAAGGCTCAGGAAATATTTCCGGGTATCCAAATCAGAACAGCTGCTGCTCAGAAGATGATGCTCAGTTGGGTGGATTGCGAACCGGGGGCGATTGTTGAGCTGCACAGCCATCCTCATGAACAAGTGGGGGTGGTCATAGGGGGGAGAGCTCGCTTCATCATTGGCGATGAAGAACGGGTACTGCAACCGGGAGATCTTTATCGAATCCCGGGGGGTGTTCCACATAAAGTGATCGCTCTTGATGACGGTGCACAGGCTCTCGATATCTTTTATCCGATTCGAGAAGAATATCTCTGACCGTGCGCTCAACCACACCTTTCCATTACTCATGCTGGCGAAAACCGTCTAGCCTGCTTCTCGCTTGGGCGTTGATGCTGGCCAGCCTGGAAGGTTGTACTTCTCTCCATCCGGTTCAAGTCAACCGTGATGGACGTCCCGTCTACGAGCATCTCGAACTGCAATGTCAGTTTCGACGGGAATTTAACTCGGAAACGATTCTGACGTCACGTTCCGAAATCATTCAGACAACCGGAACAGACGAATCAACGATCGAGAATGAGCTGGCCCACAGCCATTCCCGCTCTCCCGATTGGAATAGTGGAGTTCTGGAAATCATCTGTCCGGCCCCTGAAGGTAACCCGGATCAGGCATTGATACGTTTGAAATATTGGAAAGAGGACGCACCCCTCATGCAGACGGTTCGGACCCGCGAAGCGGGGGGTGGCTCCTCTTTCAGTTCCAAAATCAAACAAGTCGTGATGAAACCAGAACAGGATCCCAGCTGGCTAGGGGGGAAAGTCCCCAGCGATCCAACCCGGTTCTACACCCGGGAATCATTAGTGCCGCGGCACAAAATCGATTTCCTGCTGACCGACCTGTCGGAATCTGGTTTCTATGAATCTCAGCACCGCCCGGTGGGCTCCGCCTGGATGTCCTTAAAAATCGATCAGGGAGAAATCAAAAAACGGTGGGACATAGAACCCCGACTCCTCGAATTCATCAACCAGACTCTCACCGCCGAAAATGCCTACGACAGCGAAGAAGTGCGGCTGGTCCCGTTGGTTGAATCAAAATTTGAAGAGTCAGATATTCAAGAAGAGTCAGACATTCAAACTGTCGCTGGCGAGGAAAGTGATTCCGTCGACGAACCTCAATTTCTCTCTCCCGAGGAAGCCGCCCGGATTGTGGACGACTCCCCCAAGTCAGAGGATGCAACAGAAGCCGGAACTTCAATAATTAGTGAAGACGAAGCCGACTTCGGGTTTCAGCCAGAATCCATCTTTGGCGGATAAAGGCCCTGACTTCCGCTCACACTCCCACCGCTTCTGCCATTTTGTACCCTAGTGCCCCCGCCACTTTGCGGCATTGCACCATGAGATCGGCGAACGCCTCTGTGCTGATTGTCTGAGCGGCATCCGAAGCTGCTTCCGCTGGATTGGGATGAACTTCGATAATTAATCCATCCGCACCCGCCGCAATTCCAGCCAATGCCATTGGTTTTACCAATGAAGCGATCCCGGTCCCGTGACTTGGATCGACGACCACGGGCAAATGTGTTCGCTCTTTCAGATAGGGAACGGTCGCCAGAGGGAGGGTGAACCGGGTGTGGGCTTCGAAAGTACGAATCCCGCGTTCGCAGAGAATGACATTCGAATTCCCTCCATCCAGAATGTATTCCGCCGCCAGCAGGAATTCATCGATCGTGGCCGAAGGTCCTCTCTTCAACAAAACTGGCTTATCAATTTCCCCCACAGCCTGCAGCAAATGGTAATTCTGCATATTGCGAGCCCCAATCTGCAGTACATCGCTGTACTGGGCAACAAGGTCAACATGTTCGGGCGTCATGACTTCGGTAACAATAGAGAGCCCGGTCGCTTCGCGTGCGGCTGCCAGGTATTGCAGTCCCACTTCTTTTAAACCCTGGAAACTGTAAGGGGAGGTCCGAGGTTTGAATGCCCCACCCCGGAGCGCCGTTGCCCCGGCCGCTTTTACCGCCTTGGCCGATTCCAGTATTTGTTCTTCACTTTCCACTGAACAGGGACCGGCAATCACCCCCAGGTGACCATTCCCCAATTTCAAACTTCCGGTTTCGACCACGGAATGTTCCAGTTTCGTTTCCAGACTGGCTACTTTGTAGGGGGCCAGAATCGGCACGACTTTTTCGACTTCCGGGTAAGATTCCAACGTTTCCTGTTCTCCATTTCGTTTCTCCCCCACAGCGGCAATCACGGTACGCTCTGTCCCCACAATCACATGAGCCTTCAGGCCCATTTCCTCCACCCTTTTAGCAATTTTAGTGACGACGGAATCTTCAATTCCTTTTTTAAGTACGACGATCATGATATTCCCTTTCCGGGACAGGTTTTGATTTGAGAGGTAATCGGCTGACAGTGAAGGGTGGAAGATGCAGTTACTGTGGAGCAAGATTCTAATAATGAGTACGAAGAATGGTCACAAAATGAAAAAAGGTCCTCAAACTGGAATGCTTGAGGACCTTTTGACTTATTATCGAGCACACGGGGTGCGGATCAGATCCTCATGCCTGAAAAACTAAACCAGCCAAAATATCGCCATGCCGACTGACCTGTGGTCAGTTGGTTGGAGAACGACATGTTGGAGGACTGAGTTTTCATGAGCAGGAATAAACCTGAAGTGATTTCTGAGAAAATTGATGTACTGTTATTAACCTTATCGTACGCACACCAACAACAAGCTGTCAATAACTTATTTGGCGTGGTCACGCAGATAGAGCCCAACTCTAAAAGAAGGTTCGGTCCTTTTTCAAATTTCTGACAGACTCATTTACCCTCTTTCCCCTCCCGTTTTTTCTTTTTCAAACGCTTGCAACAGTTAACATCACTTCATTGTCGCCGTCTCAAACCTTAAAATGCGGCCAGCCAGTCCTTTTACCCATTCCCCCACTCCCTGAAGTCGCTCCGGCCGCTCCTGTTGAAACCCTCCAGGCTCATGATCGTTCCCGAAGAATTACAAGTTGTTGAATACCCCCACCCCGCACTCCGCTGGAAATCCAAGCCAGTCACCCGCATCGATACCCATCTCAAGAAGATCGTGGAGCGCATGTTCGAACTGATGTACGAACATAAGGGGGTTGGACTTGCTGCCAATCAGGTGGGGCTTCCTTACCGGGTCTTTGTAATCAACCCGTCAGGAGAACCGGATAATAAAGAATGGGAGATGGTCCTGATCAATCCGGAAATCACCAGTCGCAAAGGAAGTGCCGAAGGGGAGGAAGGCTGCTTAAGCGTTCCGGAGGTTTACGGTGACGTCAGTCGCTCCGAGGAAATCGTCGTCGACGCCTTCGATCTCAAAGGGGAAGGCTTCGAACTCAGCCTGAAGGAATTCCCTGCCCGCGTTGTACAACATGAATACGATCACATTGATGGAATCATGTTTTTCGACAAATTGACGGAAGCCAGCAAAAAGGATGTGCTGCCACAGGTCGAACAGTTCGTCAACTACTATCGCACTGGTCAGGAAAAAGGCGAAATCCCCTCCGACGACGACATCAACAAGCGACTCAAAGAGATCGAACCGTAATACCTCGCACACCGGTTTATATCGCTCACCCAGTAAATAAAGAAGTACATGAAGATCAGGGTGCCACGGCTAGCTCGACTAGCCGTGCGATTTCAGTAATCGATACCGATTGTCTGGATTAAACAACCACGCGGACCAGATTAAGAGATGTTTCAGGTACCCCGATGAGCATCTAATGATATATGAAACCACATAGGCACGGTTAGACAAGCTAACCGTGGCACCCAAGAGTTAGGTAACTTCAGACAAGGTAACCTCAGACAAGGTATCTTCAGGCAAAGGAACTTTAGGCCTGATCGCCGCCCCCCCGCGTGAAACATTCAAGGAGTGAACTGCATGAAACTGGTAATGATGGGAACCGGCGTCTTCGCCCTTCCGACTCTGCGCACCTTGATTGAATCGAACCACGAAGTCGTCGGCCTCTTCACGCAACCCGACCGTCATGGACGCGGGCACCACCAGCACATCAACCCGATGAAAGCATTGGCAGAAGAACATCAGATCCCTGTTTTCCAGCCAATCAAAGCAAATGCTCCTGAATCAATTCAGGACCTGCAATCACTCGACGCCGACTTGTGCGTCGTTGCCGCTTACGGACAAATCCTGTCGCAGGAATTACTCGATACTCCTAAACAGGGCGCCATCAATCTGCATGCCTCTTTGTTACCCAAATACCGGGGTGCCGCTCCCATCCAGTGGGCTGTCAAAAAAGGGGAACAGGAAACGGGTGTTACCATTTTTCAGATCGAACCGAAACTCGACGCGGGTCCGGTCTGGGGTGTTGTATCGACTCCCATCGGTACCAACGAAACTTACGGAGAACTCCAGGATCGGCTCGCTCTAATGGGAGCAGAGCTTTGTTTGGAAGTCCTCGGCCGCATTGAATCAGGAACCTACACGCCCGTCGTTCAGGATCACAATCAGTTGACCCTCGCTCCTCGTTTGGCCAAGGAGGATGGAGAAATCGACTGGACTTCTCCTGCAGCGGCAATCAACTCGCATGTACGGGCAGTCCAACCCTGGCCTAAGCCCACTACTGTGCTGGAATTGCAGAAACGGAAGCCGTTAAATGTCCAGATTTTGCAAACTAAACCGAAACAGGAATTCGATTCCGAGTTCGATCTGGAAGCGACTTCCTCCGCTATTCCGGGGGAGATTATTCAGGTAACCAAACACGAGCTTTGTGTTCGAACGGGTAATAACGAAAATCTGTTGATCGAAAAAATTCAACCGGCAGGAAAGAAGCTGATGGAAATCGACGAGTTCCTTCGAGGCTATCAACCGAAACCGGGAGACCGTTTTGTGAATCGCAACTGACGCCGCTCCTTCCCTCAGCGACTCACTTCAACTCGGCAGGATGGACACCTATGAATTATTCACACATATTCGCGAGATTATTTTCATTCTTACTGACGGTTTGCTTCACCGTCCTCTTTTCAATTTCCGCTCATGCCGAGGATGACCTCGCCGCGTTGCTGAACGTACCGGACGAGTTCGACGTTTCCGTTTACGCCACCGACGAACTCGCCCACAATATTTTCTGTCTCACATTCGACACTCAGGGGAGACTCCTCGTCTCCGGACCAGGTTACATTCGTGTGCTGGTTGATGACGACGAAGACCACCAAGCCGATCGAGCTCTTGAATTTGCTAACGACACACAAGGTGCGCAAGGATTATTTGCAGACGGCAAATACCTCTATTGTGTCAGCGGCCTGGGACTGCATCGCTATCTTGACGCCGACGGTGACGGAGTCGCAGACGGTGAATCGCAAGGTATCCTTAAAATCAATACCGGCGACGAACATGACGCTCATGCCATTCGTCGTGGCCCCGATGGTTGGTGGTATCTGCTCGTCGGTAACATGGCTGGCGTGAATGCCCGCTACGCGACGTTACCAACCTCCCCTTTCAACGAAAAAAATCCGCCCTACGCGGGCGCTTTACTTCGAATCCATCCACAACTACGAGGGGCTGAGATCATTGCTTCCGGATTCCGGAATGCGTACGACTTTGATTTTAACTCCGCGGGCGATATCTTCGTTTACGATAGCGATGGCGAACGGGACATCACCTTCCCTTGGTACCGCCCAACTCGCCTCTATCATATAACTCGGGGCGTCGAGGCAGGATGGAAAAGTAAAACATGGAAAGAGCCAAGTTCCTACTCCACCATGCCCAACGAAGTGGCGAGTTTTGGTCGAGGTTCCCCCACAGGAGTCGTCTGTTATCGTCATGAAGCCTTTCCGAAAAAATATCATGATTCCCTGTTTATTCTCGACTGGACTTACGGTCGAATTCACTCTGTAAAACTCGACCCCACTGGATCCAGCTACACGTCCGAACCCGAACTCTTCATGTCGGCTCGCGGCAACTTTGGATTCGCTCCGACGGACGCCGAAGTAGGCCCTGATGGCGCTTTGTATGTTGCTATCGGAGGTCGAGGGACCCGCGGCACTGTCTTTCGCATCCGATCTAAGGAGGGCACCAAGGCTGAAGATGTCATCAAAGCGCCTCAATTAGGAGAGCCTGACGAAGAAGAAAAGTTGATCACTTGCTTGAACGCATTTCAACCACTGCTAGGTTGGTCACGCCAGCAATGGAAACCGATTGCCTTTGAACTGGGTCGGCAACCGTTCGAAGAGGTCTCAAAAAACAGTTCCTCGAAATTCACCCCGCAACAACAGATACGAGCACTTGAGATTTTGAAAGAAGTCTATGATGGCGCCCCTGGCCCGCTCGTAAAAGAATTGAATCAACATCCAGAGTCCACAGTTCGCGCCCGTTCAATCTGGGCGCTCTCAGAGAATCAGAATGAACAAGTTAATCCGGTCGCTCTCTTTTCCGACTACTTGAGCGATGACGATCCCCATGTCGTTCATCAGGCGATCCTACGTCTCAACCTGGCAGCCCTGACATCGGAGCAGTTGGCCCAATTATCACTTCCCATGTCGCATGCACTCGGATCCGGGGATCGATTCGTCCGCCGCGCGGCAATTGAATTGCTGCAAAATCATTACGCGGAAATCGTTCCCGCCATTAAAAAAACAGCTCCGCAACTTAGCTTTCAAGAGAAGGCGCGGGTTCAACTTTCGCTGGCCGAAATGAGGCTGGTCCTGAGTGATGAATTCGATGCCGAATCAACCCAGGCCGGTATGCAGATTCTGAAACTGAACGGGCTCGGCGAGGACAGTCTGTCAATCAAACTGGATGCCTGTCGATTGATCCAACTCGCCTGGGGCGACTGTGGGCCTGCCGATCATCATGGTGCCCTGTTTGATGGTTACGCCAGTCAACGAGAGTTGACTCCATTCGAGTTTGAGCTCGATGTCTTTCGTTTCGAACTCGCCGAAGTCTATCCCACGGGTGAGGCTGAACTCGATCATGAGCTACTCCGTCTAATCTCCATGATCCGACCCGCCAACGCGGATTTACTTAAGAAAATCGTCGCTCCGCTGAACGATACCTCCAACCCTGTGGATGACATTCATCGCCTAGTAGTCGCCAGTCGTATTGAAGTCGAATGGTCTGTCGAGGTATTAGAGAAAATCAGCCGCGCACTCGTCATGCTGGAAGTCAAAGTCAGGGATGAGCGGCTTCCCCAGGATCTCAATTGGAACGAACGTATTAAGGAACTTTACGGAGCCCTCGTTAAACGCGATCCTCGTTTGCCAATCTCGGTAGTACAGGTTCCGGAGTTTGGACTCCCGGGACATGTTGTTTTTATGTCGGAAGTCCCCGGCGACTTCCTCGACCAGGCGGTCAATTCTTTTGTGAAACATGTTCGCGAAGACGATGACTACCCCTGGAATAACGATGTTATTTTTATTCTCGGAGAATCTACTGATCCTGAAATACGAGGGTTGATTCGTCAGCGATTTGACGAGTACTCCACCCGTCAGGCCGTCATTATGCTGCTGTCAGAAAACCCCCTCCCGGAAGAAACAGACCTCTTTATCCGTGGATTGGAAGTCTCGCACCTTCCCACCCTGGGAAGCGCCGTGCAGGCACTGCGCAAACTTGCCCAGTTAACAGACCCGAAACAACAGATAGCTATCTTCCAGGCCGCCCGCCGTTTGGATCAGTCCGAAGCGGAATTTATCCTGCGTGATTACCTGATGGAACTGGTTCGAACGAGCACAAATGTCAATTTCGGATTCATCCCGGGTAAAGAAGGCTACCGACCGCAGCCCGACGTGATGGCGAAATGGGAAGAGTGGTTTCTTTCCAACTACCCAGAAGCCGCTGTCGTTTTAATGAAATCACTGGGAGACGAAGAGGCCCTGTTAATGAGTCGACTGGAAAGCTTGGACTGGTCACAGGGGAATGCAGAACAGGGAAAAATTTTCTTTGAGAAAAGAGGCTGCGCCCAGTGTCACGGAGGTTCGTCCGCGCTCGGCCCCGATCTCGCCGGAGTGACGGGGCGTTTCTCCCGGCAGGATCTTTTCACTGCCACCCTCTATCCTGATCGAGATGTTTCCCCGCGATATCAAGCAACGAATGTCATCACCGAAGACGGATTAATATTCACCGGCCTCGTTATTTACGAATCGATCGACGGCATGATTCTGCGAGATGGTCTGAATCGAACTCATCGTATTGAGACGGAAAATATCGACGCCCGAACAGTTTCAAGTAAATCATTAATGCCGTCAGGGCTATTAAAAAATAGCACCGATTCCGAACTCGTTGATTTATATACTTATCTTCAATCGTTACAATAGATCTAGCACACTTTAAGCATGTCACTCGCCTTCCGTCCGTATTCGTTTTAAGGATAGGGAAATCGTTTTCGGGAGCAGGATCGTTTCACCCCGAGTTCATGAGACGGATCATTCATGAAACCCAGCCGCACGCCCAGCGAGACGGATGATACCGCTGAAGCTTCCGTTCAGCGAAGTACCGCTGACGCTCCGGCTACTTCGGTTGACGCGACCACTAACGGGAAGAGCAAGCCCCTAAAAGACAAAACCAAAGTTCCGCTGGCCAAACCGAAACGCACCCGTCGAATCGTGCGACGTTGCAATATGTTAACCGGAAAACAATGGTTGCAAAACTCGATCAGCGTCTGGAGCGATATCCGTAAAACGACTCGCGACCAATCGGGAAATCACCCGGCACAGTTTCCCGTCTCGTTACTGGAAAAGTTGATCGAAACATTCCTGCCAGTTGAAGGAGAACTCGTTCTCGATCCCTTCTGTGGTTCCGGAACAACATTACTCGTCGCTGGGATGCAGAACCAATCTGCGCTGGGGCTGGAGCTTTCCACCGAGTATTGTGAATCGACAAACGACCGCCTGCAACAACTCTCGGACGAGCAACGGTCCCAGGTCGTTTGTCATCAGGCCCGCGCGCAAGACGTTATGGATTATGCTAAACCGAATTCTGTTGACCTGTGCATTACCTCTCCTCCGTACTGGAATGTGCTCAACCAACCTCGTTCGGCTGATTACAAAAAACAAAGGCACTATGGCAATCTCGATGGTGATTTGGGGCTGATTGAAAAATATGACGACTATCTCGTCGCTCTGTCGTCCATCTTCGAGAAGGTTTACGACACTCTTAAACCGGGAGCGTTTTGTATCGTCGTGGTCATGGACTTGCGAAAACGAAGCCAGTTTTATCCGCTGCATAGCGATCTGGCTCAACGAATGACCGGTCTCGGGTATATCTTCGATGACCTCATCATCTGGAACCGACAGTACGACTACAACAATCTCCGGCCTCTGGGATTTCCTGCTGTCTTTCGAGTCAATAAAGTCCATGAATATATTCTGCTCTTCCAGAAACCCCGCCAATAAGGTTTGTATCGTTTAAAACGATTTTTACCTTTGACTGAGAATACGTTAAAATCAATAGGAGACATTGATGTTCTTCTGATCGTTGATTTTTCGTAAGCTAGAATTACATCGTTAGTTAAGTCGAAATGTCGCGGTAACAGGAGTCTCTCCGCGAGATTAAATTCGAATTGATTGGTACTCCCTTTTCACTTCATGCAGAACAGGAAACATACCATGTCCAGTTTTAAGAAAATTCTGGTTGGTGTCGACCTTCATCACGCAGACCGTCTTGCCGATGCTGAACTCAATCCTCCCACGCTGACTGCAATCCAGCGTTCGATCTGGCTCGCTTCGCAAATTGATGCTGAGATTGTTTTCTGCGCTACCTTAGACCTCGGGGCGCACACTCAGGAAATGTTGCACGAACATTTCGGAGAAGTCGCACGCGATGTCGAAGACGTCAGCCATCGAGTTTTAAAAGGACTAGTTGAACAGGCTGCAGAAAAAGGTTGTAAGGCCAGTTCGAAACTGATGTACGGCACCCCGTCCTATGAATTACTGAAAGAGTCTGTTTTAGGGAAATACGACCTAGTCATCGTTGGTACCAAAGACATGGGATTAACTGGACGATTTCTGTTGGGAAGCACCTCGCAGAAACTTCTCCGCCGCTGCGAGTGTCCTGTCTGGGTAACCAAGCCCGATCCTCAACCGGAGAACCTGAATGTTCTCGTCTGCAGTGACTTCTCCGACGTCTCTCAGGAAATGATCAACATGATTGTGACGTCCTGTCAAACAACCGACTCGAAAGTCCACCTGTTACACGTCAATGAAACATTGGCCGATAAAAGTCTCTGGAGTAGCAGCATTCCCGAAGATCAGCTGGAAGAGTACCAGAAAAAACAACGTGAACAGAGTGAAGCAAAGCTGAACGATCAACTCTCGATGACAGACTTCCGCACTCTGAAGTATGGTGTGAAGACACACGTGATCGATGGAAACCCCGAAGAGGTCATTCCCAAAGTTGTTGAACAGGAAGGAATCGATCTGATCGTGCTCGGCACCATTGGACGATCGGGCATTCCTGGTATTCTCATTGGGAATACCGCCGAACGGATTCTGACGCATATCGATTGCTCTGTGCTCGCAGTCAAACCGGTTGGGTTCGAGTGTCCTGTTAAATTCGAATAGACGTAATTTCTCAACGCTTCTCTTGAAGCCGGATAGAACCTCCTCATGAGGCTTTTGTCCGGCATTCTTTGATATCGACCCCCAGTATGTCTGATCTACCGATTTATCTCGATCATCATGCGACCACACCTGTTGATCCTCGGGTAGTCGACGCGATGGCTCCGTTCTGGACAACTCAATTCGGTAACGCTGCCAGCTTTCAACACGAATACGGACGCCAAGCCGCACAGCGAATCGAAGCGGCGACCCAGCAAATCGCGGAGCTTCTGCAATGTGACCCCAAATGCGTCGTCTTCACCAGCGGGGCAACGGAAGCGAATAATCTGGCGATCAAAGGGATACTGGGACCGAAACTTCGTCAAAGATCTATCGCTGCCACGCCACATGTGATCAGCACACAGGTCGAGCACCGGGCCGTGATAGACCCTTTGAAAAAACTCGAACGCCGAGGTGTCGACGTCACCTGGCTGCCGGTGGACGAAACAGGTCTCATTCGACTGAGTGATCTGGAAGATGCCTTCCGTCCGGAAACCAAGCTCGTTTCCATCATCTGGGCCAGTAACGAAGTCGGAAGCATTCACCCTCTCGCAGAGATCGCCGCTCTTTGTGAGCAGAGAAGCATTATTCTCCACACGGATGCAGTCCAGGCGGTAGGAAAGCTGCCTATCAACCTTTCCGTCAGTGAAGCTGTAAACCTCCTGAGTTTTTCTGCACATAAGCTTTATGGGCCACCCGGAATTGGCTGCTTATATGTACAACCGGATGATAACCGCTCTTTTCGTCTCGAACCGCAAATCGAAGGTGGGGGCCACCAACGAGGTTTTCGCAGTGGCACATTGCCCCTTCCGCTGATCATTGGGTTTGGCAAAGCCTGCGAGATTGCGAGACAGGAAAGCAAAGAGGAGCAGTTGCGTCTGATGCAACTTCGCGATCAATTCCAACAGTTGCTTCAACAGGGAATTCCGGATATTCGCATCAACGGAGACCTCAATAATCGTCTCGCGGGAAATTTGAACATCAGCATTCCCCAAGTGGACGGCGAAGCGTTGCTGTCTCATCTCACCGAAATCGCCGTCAGTTCCGGCTCCGCCTGTACGTCAACCAACCCGGAACCGAGCCACGTCCTGCGTGCGATGGGCATTGACGACCGACTCTGCCGTGCCAGTCTCCGGTTTGGTCTCGGGAGAAGTACAACAGCCGTAGAACTTCACGAAGCCGCCCGGCACGTGATCGAAGTCGTTAATTCCTTGCGTCAATCGTAAGCAGTGACCACTTTTGTAAAACAGGCTAACCAGGCAACTCGGGGGCCACTCGTTACCTTATTTCGTCCCACAGATAATTCCGAATTTAGATTATTGTTAGCTAACTTACAGAGAAGACGTCTCTCCCCCGACAGAATGGGGCCAAGCTGAGGAACAGGGCGGGGCCCCGAGCTGATGTTATCATTACTCGATCAGACCCTGCTTTGAATCTTCGCTTGAGTTTGACTCAGAATTTCGCAGTCAAATCAAGCCGTACAGGTTCATTGCAGGGTAGCTCTGTTCACTTTGAATAGCGAAAGTTTCCCAGCTTCATTATGATCGTTACTGGCTCTGTAGGCCGACAACTGAAGTTTTTCCCAACAGGAGTTTTACATGAACAGATTATTCGTCACCTCTGGTTTGATGGCCGCGATGGCCGTGGCTGTGCTTACCGTGGATGCCTATTCCAAAGAGGAGAAACAGGCTGAACTTCCCGTCGCGCTGGAAGGCAACTGTGCTGTTTGTCTGCTTGATGGCGATGCCGTCGTTAAAGGGACCGAAAAGTACACCGTTGAATACGACGGACAACGCTACCTGTTTCCAGATGAATCGACACAGCAGAAATTCACCAAAAACCCAGCCAAATATGCTCCTGTACTGAACGGTGACTGCACTGTCTGCTACGAGCACGGTGGACATCGTCCAGCGGGCAAAGTGGAGCATCACGTGGCTTATGAAGGCCGCTTGTACCTCTTCCCCAGCGAAGGCGTCATGAAGAAATTCACCGACAGTCCCGAAGATTTCGTCGATGCTGATCTCGCATACGATGGCAACTGTGCCGTCTGCTTGATCGATGGTGGAGCTGAGAACCCTGGCAAAGCCGAATTCACTGCTCATTACAAAGGAATGCGGTATCAGTTCCCCAACGCCGCACTGCAGAAGAAATTTGAAGAGAGCCCTGCTCAGTATGCAGTTAAAGATGAAGCAGAGGCGAAAACATCTTCAACACCCAAAAGCGGCAAAACCGTCTCCATTGAAGGTCGCAGCGCCTGTGCCGGTTGCGAATTCAAAGTTCGTCCAACGCTGAATCCCGAAGAACTGGGCCTCGCCGTAGTCGTCAGCGACACGGAAATCTACATTATCGAGAAAGCCCACGAGAGCTATTCCAAAATTTATGACGACCGCTTTGATTCCGTCAAACTGGCAGTCAAAGGGAAAGTACTCAAGAAAGAAGGACGTTACACTTGGATTGAGCCGGAAAACGTAACCGTCGCTCAATAGTGAAACGATCGACCACCGCTTGCAGTCGTTCTCTATTCTTCAAGGCGGAGAAGGCTTAAATTAAGCGAACCTGAAACGAGAAACGACCTTGTGCCAACTCGGCAGAAGGTCGTTTTTTTCGTCGTACAAAACTGAACTACCTGCATCAGGCATTCAATCAGGTGAAACACTATTCCGGTTCAATGACTCCTGGGAGCAGGTACTGCTGAGGAGCGTCTGCGAAGTGCTGGCGTGCTTCCGGAGTCGAAAAGAACCAGAGCTTGCCGCGGTAGATTGCTCCCAGTTCAGGAGAGCCACTCACGGCCTGTTTGTCTTCTGATAGCACGATGGGACAGTTCCCATTTACGGCTGGCCAATAATGTTCCGGATTGTGCTCGAAGGCCTGTTTATGAGCGGCAGAAACAAAACATAATTGCTTATCTCGATAGATCGTACGAAACGCTGGATTTCCGGGAGTTAACTGACCATTTTCGACCAATTGCACAAGGCAAATCTGCTCGAACGCCCACTCGCTGGCAACCTGCTGGATTGGGTTCTCCGGCACCACCGCTTTTTTGACGGGGACTTCCGGTTTCGTCTGTTTTTGAACGATCACACGGCCCGCTGGCTCCGGAGGGCACATGACTTCCAGACGGGCATGTAATTCATCCTCTTTGAGGTATCCAGTGATTTTCTGGAGAACCTGAAAATCGGGAGAGATGATCACGGTGGTTGGAAAACCGGAGACGCCGATCTCTTCCACCAGATTCTTTTTCTCGTCCGCATCAACTTTGATCGGAATGAAATGCTCATTCACCATGGCCGACACTTCAGGCTTATTGAAGGACTTCTCCATCTTATGACAGAAAGTGCACCACTCCGCCGTAAACTTCAGCAGCATCGGCTTACCAGTTTCACGAGATTCTTGGGCAACCTCTTTTAGACTGGAACGCCACTGCACCTGTGCCTGCAGCGTTCCCGCGAAGCAGGATAGGTAGACTAGTGAGCCTGCAATGATACCGTAGAGTTGGAAACGTTTACTTGCCATCCTTGGAAGCCCCGTTGTCTTTGTAGATAGATGTATTGTCTGTTGTTTTACTTATCGTCCAACAGGCTGCCATCTTTTGTGAATCACTTCACTTCGCGACCAAGTTTTGCCGGATGCACAGACTTCTTCTCTAATTCGACCCACTAAAGTCGACCTATTCCCCCTATATGACCCGGCGTAAAAAAAGACACGATCTCAATCATGAAATCGTGTCTTTTGTATATTCAGATCAAATCGAGTCGCAGGTTGCCCAAGAGCGTCACAACAGACTCGCCATTCAACTTTATGGATACTGCTTTTTGACCTTTTTGTAGAGTTCGCTTACCCGCCCACTCGATTCGTACGGAGGCAACTTACGGTCGCGAGTATAGTATCCGGAAACAGTTCCACTCGACTCATACTTCCCAGACTCAATCGCGGCGTCCGAAAGCCGTTGACCATGTTTGAGGTTCCACGGGCGGCCACTTGTCCGCATCCAGAGTCGCTGTGTCGGTCGGTATCCAATATATTGCAGGAAGTCTTGCAAGGTAAGGACACGAACCCCTTGCTCGCGTGCTTCAGCAACCATCGATTTGTGAGCATCGGCGATCTTTTCGGCCACAGCATTATCAATAGCTGCCCCCTCTGTTTTCGCAATAGATACACTTGGGATTTCTCCGACGACCAAAAACTTGGTGTCAACAGAAATTCCCTCGCCCGTCCGGTTCCCTTTATCGTCAACCTCGTTGTCGACCACGGATTGACTTTGTTTCAGGAGTTCGTGGAATCGGTCTCGGTCGGTATAGCCATCCCCATCCAGGTCGATCAGTCCGACCAGGGAGATTGCAAGTTCTCCGCCAGCAGACCAAGCCGGTGAGTAAATCGGGTCACCTGCAGCAATCGGACGCCCCAGGTCTTCGTCGATAATACTGGCGATAGAGAGATTGTCATCGAGAATTTCAGTCACTTCAATAGCCCCCTTAACCTCATCCGTTCCCCGGGCGACACCACGGTTCTTTTTGAGATAGACACTGAAGCGAGTCTGGGGCATCAGTCCGGAAGAGCTCCCGATGTTGATCCAGACCAGATTGTTATCAAAGTCGGTCCGGATAATTTTTCCGTCCGCTTTTTCGAAGCTCAAGTCAAGCAATTGCGCGACTTCGTCCTGCAACTGATTAATTGTATTGCTCATGTTACGGATGTTAGTTTGCAACTCCTGTTGTTTCTGTTCCGCAGTATCTTTGTATTGATCGTATTCAATTTGCAACTGACGTAAGCTGTCGGTCAGCTGATCTGCTTCTGCAGTCAGCTTGTTGATTTGTTCTTCAGAACGATCCTGCACTTCCTGCAGATCTCGCTGAGCTTTCGTTTTGGCTTCCGCTTCGGCCTGGATTCGATCTTCGTCGATTTTTTTGTTGTTCTGCATGTCCGAGACTGTGCCGACCAATTCCCGCTGCAACTCGTCAGCACGTCGTTTCTCGTTCTGAAGTTTATCCCGCTGGGCCACGATTGCCGCAGCAACGGTCCCCGAAGCATTCTCACTGGAAACATCCGCAAGTTGCTTTTCAAGCTTTTCAATCACCCCTTCTGGATTAGTATCTTTGATACCAATCTTTTCCATTACGCCGTCAAGCTGACGAGCAATCTGGTCCTGCTGGTTTTTCGCATTACCAGCTTCGCCTCTTGCAACAGAGTTCTGGTTTTCAAGGTCGAAGTTGCTGCGATAGACCATGAACAGAAAAACGCTGAGCCCGATCGTCAGGAAGACGAAAAAGACCAGAAACATTTTGAGCCAGAAGTTGTTTTCAGAATTGGCCATCAGAGAAACCTTTGCGATTGGAAATCGTACCGCGAGGTGAATGGATTGGGTTCAGAACGGACAGGAAACGGAGTCCCTGTCTGAGGCTGAAAAACCGTCTAGTTTGACAGGTTAATGATCGATTGAGCCACCAACGATTAAATGCTGATTCTATTCACTTCAACTGCTCATATCTTATGGAGGCAAGCCTGTGCAAAGTTCGACAGTAAAATCTCGACGAACTGATTCAAAGCTATGTCCTAAGTCTAAAAGCAGATAGAGCAGAGTCAAGCTAGTTCTAGTCAAGTAAGAGCAGCCCGAGGGCCTCTCCTCCCTGTAAGAGAGCCTTTACCGCTTCCATGCATTCGTCTCAGTAATGCAATTGTACCACCTGACCACCTGTCACTGGAATAAAACCCTTATAAAGTAGGTTGAATTCCGAGAAATCGATTGCCTTTCAGCGGATCGTCATTGCCATCGATCCCGATATCCACTGGTGGCGTTCCAACCCGATATTCGCCATAATGATGGGGGCTGACTCGCTGTTCAAGGCCGATACCCCAGGTCCCCCGACGATGCTTTCGCCAAATTTCCCTGCTTTTTTCGTCTCCTGCAACTGAAACGCTACCCCCATGGCTGACACGCTGTTTTTAATAGACACTTATTCACTGTTGTTTCAGGTTTTTCACGCGATCCCCACGATGACCAGCCCGCAGGGCCAGCCTACGAACGCACTCTACGGGATTACGCGCGATCTGCAGAACATTATTCGTGATCATCAGCCAACACACCTGATTTGTGCTCTGGAAGGGGCCGGACCGGCAACGCGAAACGATCTGTACCCTGCATATAAAGCGAACCGCAGCGAGACTCCCCCCGATCTCAAGGCACAAATCCCCCGATTGTTCGAGCTGATTGAGGCCTACAATATTCCCTGTATTAATGTTGCTGGTTGGGAAGCGGACGACGTCATCGCGACACTCTCTCGCCAAGCCGCAGCAGCAGGAATGGACGTCCGGATTGTCACCAGTGACAAAGACGCTCGCCAACTGATCACACCCCAAGTTCGTCTCTACAACACCCGCAAAAACACGTTCATGACCGAAAAGGAACTCGCTGACGATTGGGGAATTCGCCCCGATCAGGTCATCGATTTTCAGGCGCTCGTCGGAGACAGTGTCGACAATGTTCCCGGCGTCCCTCTCGTCGGTCCCAAGAAAGCAAAGATCTTACTGGAGCAGTTTGACACTCTGGAAAACGTTCTCGCCAATGCTGATCAGGCAAAAGGGGCCAAGTTGCAGCAGAACCTGAAAGAGTTCGCCGAACAGGCATTGCTCAGCCGGCAGTTGGTGACTTTGAATCAGGAACTTCCGCTGGACGTCGATTTTGAGGCGGCCCGGGTCACGGAACCTAATCGTGAAAAGCTGCTGGAGCTATTCCAGGAGTTTGGTTTCCGCCGCTTCAGCGAAGAGATACAGCCCGCAGTAGAAAACAAAGTCGAACAGACCTGGGAAATAATCGACACTCCGGCCAAATTTGAACCCTGGTTTAAAAAGTTTCAAGAGCAACAGGAATTCTGTGTCGACCTCGAAACGACTTCCTTGACAGCCCTCCAGGCAGACATCGTCGGTTGGGCGTTCTGCTGGGAAGCAAACCACGGCTATTATCTGCCGGTCAATAGCCCCGGTTCCGCTCACCTCGACGCCGACTTAGTCGCGTCGAAGTTCAAACCGATTCTGGAGGATCCGACAGTCTCCAAGATCAACCAGAACATCAAATACGACATGCTGGTTCTGCGGAAGATTGACATCCACCTGCAGGGCGTTTCTATCGACCCCATGGTGGGTGACTACTTGCTCGATGCGGGCGCCCGTAGTCATGGTCTCGACGCGTTGGCCATGAAGTACCTGAACCATAAGATGATTCCGATCAGCGATCTGATTGGAAAAGGAAAACAGCAGAAGAAAATGTTCGAGGTCGAAGTCGATCAGGCTGCTGAATACGCAGCGGAAGACGCGACTATTTCACTTCAGATCGCGCATCGAGTAAAGCAGGAGCTCGAGCAGGAAAATCTCTGGGACTTATACTGGGATCTCGAACGTCCCCTGATCTCCGTTCTGGTGGAGATGGAATCCAATGGAATCAAAGTTCTGCCGGATGAACTCCGAGAACAGAGTGAACAGTTGAAAGAGCGACTTTTCGAACTGGAAATCGACATTTATAAAATCGCCGGTCAGGAATTCAATATTGGTTCACCCAAACAGCTCCGCGAAATCCTGTTTGATAAATTGAATCTTCCTGTCATCAAACGTACCAAAACTGGTCCAAGTACCGATCAGGAAGTATTAGAACAACTTGCTACTGAACACGAGCTGCCGGCGAAGCTGATCGAGCAACGGCAACTTTCCAAGTTAAAAAGCACCTATCTCGATGCTCTCCCCAATCTGGTGCATCCGCAAACAGGTAAAATCCACGCGTCATTTAATCAGGTAGTCGCAGCGACAGGTCGACTCAGTTCCAGTGACCCGAATTTGCAGAACATCCCGGTTCGTTCGGAAGAAGGTCGCCGGATCCGCAAAGCATTCGTTCCCAGCGAAGAAGGATGGGCACTCGTCTGCTTTGACTATTCTCAGATTGAACTGCGCATGCTGGCACACTTTTGCGGCGATCCTGCACTAATGACCGCTTTCAGCAGCGGAGAAGATATTCACGCGACCGTCGCTGCGGAGATTTTTCATACAATACCGGAGGAAGTTTCATCGGACATGCGTCGTGTTGCGAAAGCGGTCAACTTTGGAGTCATCTATGGCCAGAGTCCTTACGGTTTAGCAGCAGCACTCAAAATCCCCCAGGACGAAGCGGCCGACTTCATCAAACGATATTTTGAACGATTCGCCGATGTTGAAGAATACCTCTTTTCAATTCTCGTTGAATGCGAAAAGCAGGGTTATGTCAGCACCATTATGGGACGTCGCCGGATAATTACTGGCGTAAACCCGGTTCGTCATAAACAGCGGAATCTGTCCGACCGTACCGCCATCAATACCGTCATTCAGGGTTCGGCTGCCGACCTGATCAAAAAGTCGATGATCGAATGTTCGGATATGCTTAAAGAAACTAACTTTCCAGCTCGACTGCTGTTGCAGATTCATGACGAACTGGTTTTTGAGACACCGGTCGAGAAAATCGAAGAGTTAGCCAATCTCGTCAGAGGAAAGATGGAAAATGCCATTCCACTGACCGTCCCTCTCGTTGTGGACATGAAAAGTGGGCCGGACTGGTATTCAGTCGAGGCGGAGTAACCATTGAAATTCAGGCGAGCCACCTCTCCTGGGAGGTTTTGACGGCAGCGCTATCTCCTTATCCATCCCTATGATGGAGCAAAAGTAGAATAGGCGTCCAATTTGGCAGCAAAACATAGCCATCTCAGATAGTCCGCCTGATCGCTTCTCCTGAACGGGGGAGAGCAGTAGCCCGATTTCCTAAGTCGCTTATCAACAGGGGCTTATGTGTACTCTCGCCAATGTAAAAATGGCGATCAGTTCCCGATATTTTTGACCGGATTCCTCTTTTTCTCATTGACTTGACTGTTAGCATGGTAAACTATCTATTAACGTTGCCTTCCAACCTACAAATCCCATCTTTCAGCAAATTGTAAAGACGACCAAACTTTCCGTATCGCGAAAATCAAAGTTCGATTTTCGGAGGGAAATCACGAGTCAGCATTTCAATTGCACCATACACCTTAAGATTTAAAACAGCTTAAGATTCATCTGAATACCAACGGATTGACGGTCTCCACCAACTCCCCTCACCACTGATTTTATTTACTGATATCTCGAGTTATGGACATTCCTGTGATTTCGCTCATCGGCGGAATTGGTTCCGGTAAGAGTGCAATCTCACAGGAACTGGCGAAAAGATATGCGGTTCAAGTCATCAATGCCGACGAAGTCGGGCATGAGGTCTTGCACGAACCAACAGTTATTCAACAGTTACAAGAGAGCTTCGGCTCTGAAATCATAAATGGAGAAGGGCAGGCAGTCCGTCCTCGGATAGCAGCTCTGGTGTTTGGAGAAACTCCTGAACATCGAACGAACCTTAAACGACTTGAGGATATCGTACATCCTCACATTCGATCGAGAGTCGATCACCTAATTCAACAGTCAATAAGATCTGGTTCATACGACTTGATTATTCTGGATGCCGCACTCCTTTTGGAAGCGGGATGGGATCAAGTCTGTGATTTAGTCTTCTTTGTCGATGTTTCCGAAGAAATTCGGTTGCAGCGGGTCACTCAAAATCGTAACTGGTCTGAGGAGGAATTCCGTAAACGGGAATTTAACCAACTCAGTCTTGTTGATAAAAAAACTCGAGCTGAATACACGATCGAGAACAATGATGATCTGTCCTCTGCCGTAGATCAGTTAGAGACCTACCTGAAACAGCATTTCCAAGTAAACCTCTGATTGCAATTGTTAGTTTGAATGCCAACCTGGTCCGGTTCCAATCGGGAACCAACCCGGTCACGGCGCCGATTTCCCCCACATCTTTTTCCCAGGGATCGGATTCAATATCGATTAGTGATCAAGATTTTCCATTCTGTAACGAACTTAATCCGAAAAGTGTTCGTCTATAAGTCTGGACGGTTCATCCTGGACATTACAAATCGCAACTTCCGTAACGACTCATCACTAATCATTCCGTTCGAGCACAATTGACTCTCCGTTAGAGAGTATCCCGCTCGCATTTAAAGTTTAATCTGAGTCTCACCGGATCATAATTTGAACTCGAAGACGCATTCCTCCCTCCTCCGCGTCTTCCATACCAGCGACGTTGCCTGAAATGAAGCATTCAGTTCGGCAATGTTGTAAAAATGACATTAGAGTAGCGTTATTTCTTCCTCTGAAATTGTCCACTTCGCATCAGGAAAAGTTTATAGATTGAACCTCAGTAACAACTTACCTTCCCGCGGTTAACTGATTGTTTTCGATTGGTGACCAGTGGAATAAGAGTTGCAAACGATGTTCCTACTCTCCGTCAAAACCATTTCTTCACCTCTCTGCCGAACAGCCCACCTTTACTTTACTCAGGACAATTCTGTCATGCCGTCCCAAACGAAAAATACCGCTTCCGATTCTGGAGTTTTCAAAGCGAGCTCCAAATCAAAAGCGTCTGCGAATGCCTCTCGGGATCATGCTAAGGAACAACGCAAAATGGATGCGGAATCACAAGCGAAAGAGGAACCGATCTCATTTCCTTCTGACGCCCGCTACGAGGAAGTCAAACGGAGTAATGTTCACATCGCCGACCTGCAAAGTATGACGATGAAAGAACTGTTGAGTCTGGCGCGACAGGAGAGTATCAGCGAATACACGGGGCTGAAAAAACAAGATCTCATTTTCAAGATCCTCAAAGAACGAACAAAAATGAATGGTCTGATGTTCGGAGAGGGAACATTGGAAATTCTTCCGGACGGTTTCGGCTTTCTACGCAGCCCCGACTACTACTATCTTCCCTGCCCGGATGACATTTACGTCAGTCCCAGCCAGATTCGCCGCTTCGGTTTGCGAAACGGAGCGACGGTAGCCGGCCAGATTCGACCTCCCAAAGAAAATGAACGCTACTTTGCCCTCCTTCGAGTTGAAGCGATTAACGGACAGGATCCGAATCTCCTCACCGACAAAGTATTCTTCGATGATCTGACCCCGCTGCATCCAGAGAGCCGCTTACGTCTTTCCGATCAACCAGATTCATATAGTACGCGTATCGTCGATCTTGTCGCACCAATCGGAATGGGACAACGTGGATTGATTGTATCTCCACCCCGTGCCGGTAAGACGATCCTGCTGCAGCAACTGGCGAAGTCGGTCATCCAAAACCAACCCGATGCTTACGTGATTATGCTGTTGATCGACGAACGTCCGGAAGAAGTAACCGAGATGGAACGTCAGGTTAAAGGCCACAACTGTGAGGTCATCAGTAGTACATTCGACGAACCACCGAGTCGCCATATTCAGGTTTCGGAAATGGTTATCGAAAAAGCAAAACGGATGGTTGAGTACGGTCAAGATGTGATCATCTTCCTCGATTCCATCACTCGACTCGCTCGAGCCTGGAACACGGAAGTCCCTCACTCCGGCAAAATTCTTTCCGGGGGTGTAGACGCAAATGCACTACAACACCCCAAGCGATTCTTCGGAGCCGCTCGTAACGTTGAAGAAGGAGGCAGCCTGACCATCGTCGCCACGGCACTCGTCGATACGGGAAGCCGTATGGACGAGGTTATCTTCGAAGAATTTAAAGGGACCGGTAACACGGAACTGCACCTTGATCGCCGTATGGTTGAGAAGCGAATCTGGCCGGCCATTGATGTCAATAAATCAGGAACACGTCGTGAAGAACTACTGATGGACGAGGAAGAACTTCGTCGCGTCTGGATTCTCCGTCGAGTCCTAAACGATATGAACCCAGTCGATGCAATGGAACTTCTATTAAACCGGATCCAGAAGACCAAAACGAACGAAGAGTTTCTCCTCTCGATGAACCTGACCTAGTTTTCGGTTAAACTAAAATCAACAGATCGCGGCCAAGCGTTGGCACCCTCAGGTAGCTTGCCACGCTGGTCGTGTTCCAAATCGATAAGAAGCTTGGAACAGAAAAACCGGTCCAGGTTGTTTTGGAAATCGTTATCGAGTGGTCTATCCATAACGATTATGCGGAAGAACGTTGAACCGTTCCAATCTGGTGGCTTCCTTGCTGCTGGACAGTCCTGATCTAAGGGAGTAGGTTGGGGAGCACTATTTTTCGTTTCCTTTTCTCTCCACAGCAGCGATTTTAATTGCGCTCTACTTCATTTTAGAACAAGCCAAACAGACATGACTGAGGTAATCGAAGGCAATCTTCTCATTCACGACCGGCAGATCGCCATTGTCGTCGCGCGCTGGAATGATTTGATCACTAGCCGACTTCTTGCCGGTGCCATTGACACCTTCAAACGGCACGGTTTGAGCGAAGAGAATATCACCGTGGTGCATGTTCCCGGTTCTTTTGAGATTCCTCTCGCCGCCCAGGCGTTAGCGTCTCAGGAAAAATACGCTGGTGTTTGCTGTCTGGGTGCCGTCATTCAGGGAGAGACCTCTCACCATGAGTATATCAATCAGCCCGCAGCCGCTTCGTTAATGCAAATTGGACTCAAGCACAATAAACCGGTCACGTTTGGAGTACTGACCTGCAGTAACATGGATCAAGCCATCGACCGTGCGGGTGGAAAAGCGGGGAATAAAGGGCAGGAAGCTGCTCTCGCCATGATTGAAATGGCTAACGTACTCGATCAGATCAAGTGATCAGTCCCTAGATGTTTCTAAAACAGGAATCGCTTTCACCGATCAAATTTGGCATTCGGTGGACGGCTCTCGATCTGTTTTTGAATCCATGACCGTATTTGCATAGATTCTCCAAATCGACCCTTCTATAATTCTCTCCACGCAATTTGGCCGTACCTTGATGCCGTATTCCACTTAGGTATATCTATTTTACTAAGCTGCCCGGGGTTGAAATCGCCTCTCGTTGCTCACTGTGGGTCATTCTCAGTAAGTTCGGCCTACGACGGCCGCTCCCGCAAAAGACGAGTGAACCGGGTTTCCCGAGCCAAGACGTCCTAGTCGGGATTCGATTTTATACGTTATCAACGGGATTCCACCGACAGAGTACACCATGAAAAAACGCAGCAAAGCGCGCGAAGTCGCTATTCAAATGCTGTATTTGAAAGACCTTAATCCCGATGCCGGGCCGGCCTCGATTCATGCAGAAATTGCTAAACAGCTCTCGAACAGAGAACTCGAGCAGTTTGCATGGATCCTGTACTCTGGCGTCATGGAACATCGCGCCGAGTTGGACGAGAAGATCGTGCAAATCGCGCAGAACTGGTCGCTCGCGCGAATGGCCCCAACAGATCGAAATGTATTACGCTTAGGCGCATTCGAGCTGATCTATACCGACACACATTATCGCATCGTGATCGATGAGGCAGTGGAATTGGCACGGCTGTTTGGCAATAAGCTGTCGGGACAATTCGTCAACGGGATTCTCGACAAACTTGTTCCGGCTCAAAATAGAGAAGCCAGTCCTGGACAGGCCGATTCGGCAGAGTAAGAGGTTCGACTTATTCTTCGTCGCGCAGAAATCGTCCACCGCTCATGAACATGCCGCGTTCAACGGGAATACACCATTCCAACAGGACACGGTATTCATAGCTGCGGTCGTCGGTGGCCATTTTGACGGTCACTTCGCCTGGATGAATCGATCCCCTGTGGACGAGCCCCAAACCATTCCGGCTGACTTCCCGAGTCATGGCGTCGACAGTATTTCCGCGAAAGGTGACAATTTCGGCGGGTACGGACAAGCTCAGCCGTTCCGCATCGCGAAGATCGATGTATTTCTTTTTCTCGAAGCTGTCGAGAATCGATTTGAGATCTTCAAGGGAAGGCCGGCTCCAGGGATCGCTTGACATAACCAGTCTCTGTCATTCTGCAGTTGGATGATCTTGGGAAGGATTCAGGCGACCTCAAGACGTGGTTTCACGCTGAGTTCGACCCAAATGGGTTCATCCAAACATAGGTTGCAGATCAGAGAGAGGCTGCGAAAATTGGACACTCGCTCAATTTTCCCCAGAGAATCGCGATCCGGTCTTCATGCTTCGTATCAAGTTTGAGCTCAATCCCGAAAAGGCCAGAATGTTCTACGATTGAACGCTCAGAGCTATTCTGCCGTCGATGGATTGCCAGCAGCAGCCGGTGTACGGCGACGAATGATGAGGTAGCAGATCGTTCCCAGTGACAGGACAATTCCCAGCCAGCGACCGGGTAACTGAGTCGTTGACACTGTCGCTTCTGGCATTTCCGGAATATTCACTACGATCGATTCCGACTCTGCTTCGTCACCCCATTCGATATTTGGTAAATCTCCGCTGGAAGCGACTTTTCCGTTCGCTTCCATTTCGGGACCAGACTCGAAGCCGTTGGTCATTGCGAACTCAGGCGATTGCATTTCAAAAATCGGTTTTTGAATACTTGGACCGACGACAGTCGCCACAGCAAAAGCGGGAATCGAAACGTCGTCAGTTGCCACTGCATCAGTTACGAATTCTTCGATTCCTTTTTCAGAATCCCGTTCCTCATTTCCCCATTCCGGAAGTCCCAGCTTAACGGGTGCCGTTTGTGGAGCCTGTCCCGTTTGAACGGTCAGTTCAGTCCGAGGAACAAATTCGAATGTTGACTCTGGATTGAACGATGTCGAGGGTGGTAACTCGAGTGCCGGCGACTCGAAAGCGGGTGACTCAAATGCGGATGTCTTGGCTTCCAGTTCGAAGCCAGCAACCGTTTGAATTACCGGGTCACTCCCATTGTCATCCAACCCTTCACTTCCAGGGAGGGTATTTTTTTTTCCCGCTCGTTCCAGCTTAGTTTGCCGAAACCAGTTCTCTTTCTCTTCAGGAGACATAAAGCGAGAGGGGACCGACTTAGAATCGAAGATCATTCGCCCGCTCTCCTGCTGGTAAGCCGGGTTAGGAGCAACCGGTTGACTGTCGATCCATTCTTTATTCTGGCCTGCCTTTGAAGACTTCACCCCGGCATCTGCCGATTCCACCTCAAATGTGTTCTTCACGTCCTCTTCAGGTAACCACGCTTCAGAGGAAGCAGTATCAAAACCGTCATCGGACGTCTCTTCTTTTATTTGCTCCTGAACCCAGTCGTCTGAAGCAACCGACTCGAACGCTTCACTTTCTTTGAAAGACTCAAATTTCGACCGGAAGGAATCTTCTTCCTGCCCGAACGAGGCAGTCTCAATGTTTTGATTTGCTTTGGTTTCAAAAGGATTGCTGGAATCGAATGAACCAAATTGCAGCGAGTCGGATTCTTTCTTACTGGAACCAGAATTGGAAGCGACCTTTTCTTTGATCACCGCTTTCTCTTCGTTTTGCATAGCAGCAATTTTTTCAAAGTCTGCCCGCATCGAGTTGAGTTCTTCCTCGCTCTCTTTCTGCTCTTTTTCAACTTCTGCACCGATCCGAGCCATCGCTTCGTCGAACGAAGAATCGAAATTCTGGACGCTATCTTGTTTCAGGCTGGCCATTTGTTTTTCAATGGTGCTTGTTTCCGGTAACCCGATTTTTTCGCCATCCAGATTCGAATATTGTCCTTCATCAATCTTCAGCTTGTCACTTCGCATGAATTGATCGAGGTCACGATCCAGTATGGAAGAAGCCTTCCGAATGTTGTTTCCCTCTTCCTCATCTGCTGAAGTGAGAGAGACAGCTCCATTCGATTCTTGAGTCGCACCGACCGTGTCTGGATCGACATCGGAGAATTCGTATTCTGCAAACAATGGATCATCCGCAGACTGAAGTTCGTCTTCATCTTTATCGAACCACCCTTTGATTCGGCTCCCGATCGACTTTTTCTCGGCAAGCTGGACGTCAGTTTCATCTTCGATGGCCACCGACTTGTCGTTTTTCTTCAGAAGGGAAGAAAACATTTCCCGAGGTCCTCGGGCGCAACCTGGCAGGCAGGTCACAGTGAAGACGGAGAACGCCACAGCGATCATCAGAACAGATTTAATAGAGCGGGCTGGATAAGGCACCACATCACCCCCGAATCAAGACGCATCAAAAAACAGAATGAATAACGATAGTTCAATCGATATCATTTTTTTCGACGATGCAGACCAGTATCGTTACGCGGTTTGGCCGGTTGTACTGATTTTGAAGGGGGAGATTACCTGAGAGACCTGACACAACGATCACGTAAGCTAGTGAAACAGGGCTGACTTTGAGTATCAGGAAACAGAGGCAGCTTCACGAGCGAGGCAGAAGATTTGAAATCGACCGATTTGCGGTGCCGGATGCGGCTGAAGCTGTTGATCGAGTCGGTCGACCCTCCAACCGTTCGCCTGAGCCAGTTCAAAGAACTTTTCTGAATTGATACGGCCAGAATCGGCAAACCAGCAGCGACCAGTAGGAGCGAGCAGCCGATCGAGAGCGAGCAGAATCGGTTCGTGAAAATCGGTTTCGTAAACGATTTCGCACCCGAAGATATGTTCATACTGGATGTCCGTCGGAGGATCATTCCAGTTAATCGTTATTCCCGTGAACGACTGGTCTCGCTGGTACCCTGCCTGTTCTGCATTCCAGCAAGCCAACTGAACCGCTTCCTTTCGGTAGTCTGAAAACGTGACATGCAGCCCTTCAGCCAAGGCCGCCAGACCAACCAATCCGATCCCACATCCCATTTCCAGGCAAAGGGCGCCTGTTTCCCAGTCTCCCTGCCGAAAAATCTCGGTCATGCGAATCGAAGCTGGCCAGAGTAACGCCCAATAGGGAACGTAAACTTCCGTTTCGTTTTCGCGAAGGACATCGGGATCGTCCAACAGCAGGTCGGGTTCCGCGGGACGTGTGAGTTCGAAATGACGATCGCCCGCTTCAATATGATCCCGGCTCCAGCCCCCTTGAACAGGGAAAGGACCAGGTACGCCACTATTCGCGTCTGAACCGTTCGCGTCTGAGTTGTTAATTTCTGCCATCGCCTACCCGTCACCATTATTCGAACATCCTTCCCCGGCATTAGAGACCGGAGGAGTTCTTCTTCCTGATAAACTAAGTATGCCTAATTTTAAACATGCATGCCTAGTCCCTGTTTGTACACTTCTGGGAAAGAATGAACCTCATCTCTTCACCGGTGAGGAGCCGAATGGCCACTAAATTTAGATGAAAAACCGATTTTTTCATTTTATTTCGGACGACATTCAGGCAAAATAGACATTCCATCTCTCTTTTTACACAAAGACTGCAACTCTCTGCAAACGATACTTACTTCCTTGACGTAAGAGATCCTGAATGGAACTTTCCATACGCCTCTCTTCGAAGACCTTTCTGAGCACGTAATGTCTACTCAACTCACCAAATGGACGATGCTGACTGTTTATGTGTCGGCTATGGTTATTTCCATAGTTGCACATGATCCGTTCCATCGCCATACGCATGAGTCTGTCGAGGGAGATCACGTATCAAAAACTCAGTTGTCGGGATCAAATCATTCGCACGGCAAACATCGTCACCACGGGCATGATGATCATGTGCATGATCACTCCCACGGCGATCATCATGATGAAACAACCGCTGCGACTGCTGAAGCACCGCACTCTCATCAACACAATCACGACGGCCATGAAGATTGTCCTGTCTGTGAATTCCTGTCCTTGAAATGTATCGAAGCGACTGTTGCTGAAGTCGAATCCGCCAGTGAGCTTATCACGCTGGCGAGCCAAAACGGGCAATGCTATCACGCCGCGTTCTCTCCCTATCAGCCTCCTTCCCGGGCACCTCCTGTCTGCTGAATACGACCATGTATCGTTACGGGAATCCCTGCGCGATGTTATTTCGCGAGAGACTAAGGTTGTTGTCATTTCTTGTCTATTACAAGACGTCTGCTATTTCGTCACACGAAATGAAGACGGACAACAGCGGCAATGGTCTCTGTCGGGCGCTACGATTTGTGACTGATGTTTCTTAATGAAATCACCACAAAAGCGTTTTTGTGCCATTCACCAGATATTCTCCGAGGTTGCGCAGTCTCTTTTTGTTTGCAGCTATTTCATATGCCTCCGGCTGCGCATTGAGTTCTAAAACTATCTGTTTTCAGTGACTCCACTGCGGATAGAGCTACCTCAATTATTTCGATTCATTCAGATCATTCATCATAGATTCATTCAGATCATTCATCATACAGGAGTTTCCTCATGTCTTTCACTCTCTCTAAAAAGCGATACCCTCGCGCCGGTTTCACCTTGGTGGAATTACTGGTCGTGATGGCAATCATTTCCGTGCTCCTTGGCTTGCTGCTTCCTGCTGTACAACAGGCAAGAACAGCAGCCCGTCGCACCCAGAACAGAAACAATCTCAAACAAATCGGGATTGCTCTGCACAATTACCTCGACCTCAATCGACAGTTTCCATCGGGCTGGCAAGGCTATGATTCCAGTGGCGAACCGGATATCGAAGGGAGCAATGGTGTTGGTTGGGCATTAACGATTCTTCCCATGATGGAACAGTTCAACGTCTACGATAATTTCGATTTCAGCGTCAACGTTGAAGATCCAATTAACGATCTGGCGCGTCAACAATACTTGGGCGCTTTCCGCAACCCACTCGATGTCGGTCCTAAGTTATGGACGATAGAAAATGAAGATCCAGGTGACCCTAACCCCAACCTGCCGATGCTTTTGGCTACAGCCAACTATATTGGTGTCTTTGGAACAACCGAATTGGAAGACTGCCATGGATTACCCCCAGGTGAACAATGTGTGGGGAACGGTGTGTTTTATCACAACAGCGAAACTCGCCCGGTCGACTTTCACGATGGCCTGACCCACACCTATATGGTGGGAGAACGTAAAACGGACGAAGAACTCGAATGGTTTTCGACATGGGTGGGGAATATTTCAGGTGGTGAGGAGCACATGGCTCGTTTTCTGGGTGTTGCTGACCATACACCGAACCACCCCGATGCTCACTTCGAGGATTTCAGCAGTTGGGATGCCACCGGAGTGATGTTCCTGTATGGCGACGGCCATGTTGGATTCGTCGGAGAGAACATTAACGAAACGATCTTTCAGGCGCTTTCCACGGTCCACGGTCACGAACCTTATCTCGCTCCTGATAATTAATCGTATCAGAGGAGGGAAAAGCTCCTCGATGCAGACAGAGTCTTACAATCACTAATTAATGCAAACAGGCAACCCGCTGGCTCAAACCAGCGGGTTTTCTTATGGATGGAAGAAATCAGATCCACGTGAGCCATCTCATGTGACATTGGTGCGCTTTTGGTTCATTCGGCACTGTGATACGTACCCCGAAACACCAGTATCTGTCACATTAAGTTTCAATTTCAAACTGGACTGCGTCCTGATTCACTGGGGAACTTAATGCGAAAACCCAATTAGGCCGTTTTTTGCCCTAACCTCCTGCGCAACGTAGCAACAACGAAAGATAGAGAACTAAGAGAACTTGTACTGCCACAAAAACGGTGGAATGACCGGCATGATCGAATGTTTTTAACATGCTGTTTCCAAGGTATTTAGGTCAGAGTATGCTGGTATACGAGGGGACGGAATCTCCCCGTTGACAGAGTCTGGATGCAGGTGTAAAGTCCCTCGCAAGTGAGCCAGTCTCGTCGTTGACGAAATCTGTCCACTTAGGATGAAACACAGGAAGGTCTTCAAAATCAGTTTCAGCAGACCATTGAACTAAACCGTTTCTTATGATTCGGCGAACTCAATCCCTTCTGTGAAAGAGAACTCAGGCGGGCTGTCAGGAGGACGGCATTGATCACGGATGATGGACAAAAATCGGCGTCGGTTTCGACGAAACGATTGGAACGCACAAGAAACACCTTGCGGTGTCTTCTCTTGTTCGGTCGAATCGGAATCGGGATGTTTGTCGTAGTAGCAAGCGTTTTGCTGGCGGGATGTACTCAACCCTTTCTGCCAGCAGGTTCTTCCGTTCCTGGTGGGATCCCCCCTTGGGGTGCAGCAGGACTGGGGACGATGGCCTTGCCGCATCCGGCCAGCATTCAGCCACAACCGGCATTCATGCCTCTGGAATCTGGGCCCGGGTCAGCCGGTCAGACTCCAGCGGCACGGGAAATATCACAAACAGGCAATCCCTGGAAACCTAACGAGGAAGAACGGGATTGGAAATGGATTGTAGTTCATCACACAGCCACGGATCGGGGAAGTGTGGAGAGTATCCATGAGACTCACCTGAAAAGGCGAGACGGAAATGGAAATCCCTGGCTCGGCATCGGTTATCACTTTGTAATCGGCAATGGGCAGGGGATGGAAGATGGAGACATTGAACCAACCTTTCGTTGGCGTCAGCAGATGCATGGCGCACATGCGGGGCGGGCAGCGGAAAATCAACAGGGGATCGGAATTGTTCTCGTCGGTAACTTCGAAAACAAGCCACCTTCCCCAGCCCAACTGACCGCCGTCAAAAGATTGGTTTTTACTCTCAAACAGGAATATGGAATTGATTCTGATAACGTTATCGGGCACTATGACATCAAGACCACAGCCTGTCCCGGGAAGCACTTTCCCATTGCAGAAATAGGTTTTTCAGAGCAACCCTGGACATTCAGCTGGAGAGACCCGGACGAGTCAAAGTCTGATCTCTTCTCCCTCGAAGGAAATTGACACCATGAGTTCGCGAATCCCCGAAGACTTCTTCGAAGAGAGCGATGATTTTTCGCCAAAATACAACGGTGCTGACTTCAGCGATTCTGAGTACGGCGAATACGACGAATCATTTCTTACCGAAGAATGGATGTTGGAACATTTATTCCAACCGGGCGCGGAAGAAGTGACAGAGTCTCTCTGGTATGAAGAAGACCAACTCTCGGGCGACCGAATTGGAACTCCTTCGGAATCCTTCGTTCCCGAAAAATACGAACCCCGATACGCTTACCCGCTGATTGTCTGGTTGCATTCGGCCGCTGATGGACGCCCCACGTTAAGCTCGGTCATGAACACGCTGAGCCCACAGAACTACCTGTCCGTCTCTTTTCGCGTCGCTAACGATTCGCCTGTCAGCAGTCGCTCTCTGGCAAGTTGGCCGACATCCGAAGCTGCTGTCGAAAAATTTCTTTCGGAAATCCATCAGGTCGTCTGCCAGCTGGGCAGCTTGTACCATGTGCACACCGAACGCATTTATCTCGCCGGTTTCGAAGACGCCGGTGCGATGGCACTTCGACTATTCCTGCAGCGTCCCGATTGGTTTGGTGGTGCAGCCGCCTTTGGTACTCCCTTCCCGGATTCGATGATCATTCCTGAACAGATGCCGATTCTCGAAGAAAAACGGGTTCTGGTTGCACAGGGAATCAAAGACCCAGTCTCTTCCATCGCTGACTCAGTCTGCTGGACCCGTACATTCAAACAAGCAGGTGTGGATTTGACCACAAAACTGTTTGACGGCCAGCACGAATTGACTCCCGAAATGCTGAAATACGTCAATGAATGGTTGATGCACGGCCTTTACGCCGACAACATGATTTATTGATTTTCTCCTCCGCATCGGCGGAGAAGCAGGCGGAAAATCGTCTTTCCATAATTGGCGATCGTCGCTACACTGCTCGCTCACCAAAAGAGAGCTATCTCGTCGACGACTCGCGGGCGGATTTAACAGTCCGAAAGAGCAAGGACCACGACTTCTGCTCGAACCGGGCAAGCCTGCTTTGAATCAACCTGATAATGATATCGAAGCAAGACAGGCTGGCCCAACGCCTTATCGAAATACTCAAGCATACAAATACAAGGATGTATTATGCGTCGGATCGCTGTGATGAACCAGAAAGGGGGCGTGGGCAAAACGACCTCCAGTGTGAACCTCGCTGCCGCGCTCGCACAGCAGGGACGAAAGGTCTGCCTCGTCGACCTTGACCCGCAGGGCCATAGCTCACTACATCTGGGCGTCGAACCTCACTCGGACGAACCCTCTGTGTACGACGTTTTCAGTGGCACACGTAGCCTGAAAGATGTTCGTCATCTGGTTTCGGAAAACCTGTGGATTATCCCCGCCTCGCTCGATCTTGCCGCTACTGAAGTAGAACTGGTCGATGCCCAGAACCGCGAAATCGTATTGCGCCAGGCGATGGAAAAGATGATGCAGGAGCAACCTGTTGATTACATCGTTATGGACTGCCCGCCTTCGCTCGGTGTATTAACCGTCAACGCTCTGACTGCCGCTGATGAAGTTTTCATTCCCTTGCAACCGCATTTCTTCGCGCTGCAGGGACTCTCCAAATTGTTGGAGACAACGGCACTCATCACCCGCCGATTGAATCGTAATTTGAAGGTCAGTGGAATCATGCTCTGCCTGTATGAAACAGGCACTCGACTAGCAGCTGATGTGACTGACGATCTCATTTCCTTCTTGCGTCAAAGTCCTCCTGATACGCCCTGGGCCAATGCTCAGGTCTTCAATAGCCGTATTCGCCGAAATATCAAACTGGCAGAAGCCCCGAGCTTTGGACAGTCTATCTTTGAATACCAGCCCAAATCTGCAGGTGCTCTGGACTACGGCGCTTTGGCGACAGAAGTGCTCGCTATGGAAAAAGCAAACGCCGGTGTCGATTCAGACATCAGCACGACTTTTCAAATGCCTCAGGCAACTCCGCAGCCACAACAGCCCCCCGGTGAACAACGCTTCGCTGCGTAACTATGGCTCTAAAAATTGATCTACTTTCAAGAGGTTCCTCAGGAACCTCTTTTTTTATGCGCCGATTATCCACTTTTTCAAGTCGCTGGAAATGGGGAATCACCCGGCACAATCACACTAAATGAGAGCAGTCTTTGCTTCCTCACGAAAACGAACTTGGTTGTTTTTCGAGAAATTCGGTTTTAGTGGAAGAGATTTGTGGAAAAACAGCGTCAAAGAAATTGTTCCACGAATCTTGCAGTTGGCTCAGAGTTGCCATTCTGCGAAAATCGCGTAGCTTACATAGCCGCCACTTTTGCCCGTGGCGGAGATATATTCCACATACTCTGCACATGTCGGTAACCACCATGCAACCGCGAACTAACACTCTGCGTTCAGTCACTGGGTCAATTTTGGCCTTAGGTCTAATTGGGTTTCTGCTTTCCGGCCCCCTGTTCGGGCAGGACGAAGAGGAAACCACTTCTAATCCCGTCTCGGCGGAAAAACTGAACGAAAACAATGAAGAGGAGTGGGAAGATGTCATCTTTATTCCCTTCAAGAATCTAAAGCAGGCACTGCAGGACCAGTCGCAAGTCATTGTCCCTTACCTTGAGTATCTCAAACTCAAAGCCCTTGAACAGCAGAGCACGAAAACGACCGCCCTGTTGCAAAAGGCGGAATACGCTACTCGCATCGAAGAAGACACAGCCCGGGTGAGTGCCACATTGCAATTCCAAGTGTGGGGTGAGAAGGAGGTGACCTTCCCTCTCTCCACTGGCAATGCTGCCCTCGGCGAAGTCAGTTCGGAGCAGGGAGATATTTATTTGCAATCACCAATGGCAGGAACGACAGAACTCGTCTTCCCTGCCGCTGGAAATTACACGGTGAAACTGGAAATGATGGTGCAAGTCCAGAAGGGTACTGAAGGCAAAAGCTTTGTTCTCAACATCCCTTCCAGCAGCGTGACTCAATTCGATCTGACGATCAATGAGGAACGACAGAAGATCGACGTCCAACCAAACGCCGTGCCGGTAGGAACGACATCACAAGCGGGCGAGACTCGATTCCGCAGCCATTTAAAACCGACGAACCAAATCACCGTTAGCTGGCACCCGGAAGCAGGATCGCGTCCGGAAATGAATCTTCTGACCAGTGTCGATCAGAAACAGGAAATCACCATTGAAGGAGAGGTTGTACTCACCAAAGCAGAACTGATGTATGAAATTCTGCGCGGCGAGATGGACCAATTACAGATTGCGATCCCGCTCTCCCATCAATTGCTCGACATCGAAGCTCCCGGCACGAACTTAAAAGACTGGTCGATTCGGAAAGAAGAAAATAGACAGGTCATCGACGTCTCCTTTCTTAGTCCGCTAGAATCGAAATTGACTCTCGTACTCCAGACAGAGCGTCCTCTTGATGAAGGGAACTTGCAATTACTGGGTGCCTCACCAGATGGCGAGTCATTCAGTATTCAAGCAATCGGAGCCGTTCGTGAACGAGGTGAAGTCATTGTCAAAGCGGCTGGCAGCCTGGATTTGACAGTCACGAAACAGGACGGCGTGAGCCGTTTCCGCCAGAATGTAAGCGAGAATGATCTTGGATTTCGCTTTTTCCGACCTGATGCCACTTTGGTAGTCTCTGTTAAACAGATCCAACCTCGTGTTCTGGCGACCTTGACGCACCAGAGTAAAATTCAGGAAGAAAGTGTTGAGACAAGAGTCTATGCTCAATTCCAAATCGAACGCGAAGGGCTGTTTGAAATTGAATTCAACGTGCCCGAAGGATTGAACGTTCAATACGTCAATGGAAATGGTGTCACCGAACATCGGTTTGATGAGGACGCACGTGTTTTGCATGTCTTCTTCAGCCAGAAGACGAAAGGGCAGGTTGTCCTTGATATCGGTACGACCCAGTTTTTCGAAGAAGTCGCTCCCGATGTCGACTACTTCCTCTCTCTTATTGAAGCACTGAACGTCGAGAAAGAAGAAGGCACGGTCTCTCTGTATTCGTCACCTTCGATCGACATTCAAGTACTCGAAAATGATCTGTTTGGATTACTTCCGAATACCTTCATCGAAAACAAAATGATTCCACAGACTCCCAATCTGCCACTTTCCCACTCATGGCGATACAAAGAGCGACCTGTGGAAGTTTACTTCTTCGTCAAACCCAAACCCGCTCTGGTCACGGCAACGACATCCTCACTTATTGATGTTCAGGATGAGTTGATTCGCGTGCAAAGCGAAATCAACTATTCCATACAACATGCAGGAGTAGAGTCATTCCTTGTCGCGGTGCCGGAATCTGTGAGCGAGAAAGTTCGCATCACGCCCGCCACAGAAAGCAGCCAGCACTTTCAACAGGCAGTGCCCCACGGTGAGCCTGTTGATGGATGGCAAACCTGGTTGATCACCGCTCAACAGCCGGTGCTGGGTAACTTCAAACTCAATCTCAGTTATGACCAACCCCTCCCCGGTGAAGGCCCCACAGCAGAAGGTGGTTTACGGAAATATGTTTACGAACCGGTCCGGTTAACTCAGGTCACTGTTCCAGAAGATCTCGAAAAAGACAACCCTCTTCCCGGCAGCATCCGTGGCGAAGTTCAGGTCAAATCGGCACGTCACCTCTCCGTCAAAGGCGAGGCCAGCGGAGGAAATGTTGAAAACATTGACGTACGCGAAGTAAATCTCAAACAGTATCCGGACGCCACTCTTGCTTATCAATTTTTCGCGGAACCGGTGTCACTCGACTTGGAAATTCGCAAATACGAAATTCAGGAAGTATTGCAAACGGTCATCAACAAAGCGGGGATTGAAATCGTACTTGCTACCGACGCCACGGCGACTTACCTCTGTAACTACCGTGTCCGCAGCAGCGAAAGACAACGGTTCGCTATCGAACTTCCGCAGGGCGCGCGTCCTGTCCGCGTCCTGGTCAATGGAGATGATGCCACTCTCGAAAAAAGCGACGCCGAGGCCAAAGAAGGGCACGATTCTTATTACTTGAATGTCAGCCGCATGACTGCCTCGGACGCTGACTTTTACGTTTCAATTCAATTCATCTGGGAGATGACAGAAGTTCCCTTCTCGACGGCTGGTGGAAAATTGCTGCTCCCCTTACCCATGTTCGACGATCAGGGATCAGGGGCACTCGTCCAGCAGACCCGGGTCGGAATCTGGGTTCCGCGTGAGTATTCGCTACTAGGTGAACCCGATCGTTTTACCCGCAGTCGTTCGATTCCATTCACATTCACATTCTTCAATGTACGGACACCTTTTTCCCAGAAGATGTCCACTTGGATGGGACTGCCTGAAAATCAGGAAATTGAGTTACCCCAGACGGGCAATGGTTTTTACTACAACTCACTGGAACAGGTAAATCGGATTGAACTGACCTGGTGGCAGAATTCGTTTTACTCATGGATCATCAGCATCACCGTTGCCATCATTGGTTTCGTACTGCTGCGAACTTCATGGAATAACCGTATCACGATCCTGTTATGTGCGGTGCTGTTGATGGCGCTCTGCCTGTTGAACTACGGCGACTGGGTGATGTTTACTCTGTTCGCTGGTCGCTTTGGGCTGCTGTTCCTTGCGATGCTATGGCTATTCAAGACATGGCAATTCTATCAAACATCGACGACAGAACAGATCGTGCCCCTCGACCCGGTCGTCGCCACGTCCTCTGCCAGCGGAGAAACGGCAGAGGTCTCCCCGCCTGTTGAAGAACAGCCTGACAGAACCGATCCTGACAAACCTCAGGGAAGTTAAGCACGGCTTGTCGCTTCGGCACTTTTGTCCTTATTTGACATTCAGCAGGTTTATTCAGGTATCGAGTTCATCATGAATACGCATCTCCATACGCAATACCAATCATTAGCAACTTCCGAGACAATCGGCTTTAAACGACGCTTGCTTTGGTTGACGATGGTAATGGTTCTTCCCGCCGTCCAGTTCTTGACCGGGCTCTCCCACGCAGTAGCGGGAGAGGTCCCCTCGGCAGACGAAAAACCATTAATGATTCGGATTCCTCATTCGGCTTTGGAACAACTCGATCTGGAAGCCAAATCCGTCTTTCTGAAATTGAACGAATTCCGGGAACTCTGGACGAAGGCAAAGGCCCAGAGGGAGACCAACCAGGCACCGATTCTAACCCGGGCGACCTATGAGGCTTCTCTACAGGAGAAACTGCTTAAGATCACTGGCACCTACGAGGTGCGCAGCAAGAGTAATCGCTGGCAAACTTTAACTCTGCCAGTTAAGAATATGGCAGTCGTTTCGGCAACGATTAACGACGAACCGGCGCTGCTCGGAAAAAGCGAAACAGGGCCTGTTCTGTTCTTGAAAGAAGAAGGTGCACACTCCCTTAAAATCGAATACGCCGTTCCCATTCGTCCCGGTGGCAGCGACCAGGTGATGATCTTTTCATTGCCACCTGTGGCTTCGGGCCAAATGAAAATCATCCTACCCGCGGGAAAAAGGCTCCTTGCGAATACGCAAATGCTTTCTTCGACCACGACAGAAGAAGGCCAGCAGCAATACCTGTTTCCCATCGGGAATCAGTCCGACTGGACATTACGCGTAACCGAGAAAAATGAAGATGCTGAACAGGACCGTCTCTTTCTCGCCAGTTCTGTCTTCACCGTCTACGCCAGAGCTGCCGAAATTTCCTGGACAGGCACAACACAACTGGAAGTCTACGGTCAGCCGTTAGATGTCGTGACTTGCTCCGTGCCGAGCCACCTTGAAGTGATGTCCGTCACCTCTACCGGTCTGGATTCGTGGGATCTTCAGGAAGATCCGCTTAATCCCAAACGAACCCAAATCAAATTAAGCTATCGACAGGGCATCACCGGAAAACGGGAAGTGACCATTCAAGGGGTCACGACCGCCGACACCGAAGGTCGTTGGTTATTTCCAAATCTCGTCGTCAACTCTGCTGATTCTCAATGGGGAGAAATCACCCTCGGCTACACTGCCCCGTGGAAAGTCCGTGTTGAAACAATGGAAGGAGTTCGACGAAAAATCGGCGTTGGTCAAGCGGAGTCTCGCCCGAGCCGATTCGATCGCGCACTTGACTTCGACGTCTGGCGCCCCGATTTTGAACTCCGTTTCATGAACGAGACAACGAAATCGAGTTACCATGCCGCACTTGCTTCTGTGCTCGCCATCGAAGAGCAGGGAGTCAGTTTTCAAAGTCAAATTACTTTGGAAGCAACGGGTACAGAACTATTCAATTTCGAATTCACTTTACCAGCAAACTGGGAAATCGAATCGATCCAATCGGGCGATCAAGCTCTGGTTTGGAAAACTCTCATGTCTGAACCGGGTGAACAGCGAATTCAGGTACCACTGAATACGGTCTTGCTTCCGGGAGGAACATCTAGTCTGCAAATCAAAGCGAATCTGGTCGACTGGATTCTGCAGGATGAATCGGTGATCACCTTACCACAGATCGAGCTAGCCGAAGCCGATCTGGTCGAAGGGACTCTGGTCATTCAGGCAGAAGAGAGGTTCAACGTACAGCACCTCAATTCCTCAGCCCTCGAACCAATCATCTTCGGATTGCCTAATGAACGGTTAAGCTACCGTTTTCATGAAGGGGAATACGATGGAGAAATCAGTGTTGAATCTAAACCAGCACTCGTTGTCGCGCAGACCACCAGTCTGGCTCGGTTGGAGAAGAAAGAACTCATCGCTAATCACGAAGTCCTTCTCGACGTCTCACACGCTCCGATTTACAGCCTCATCATTTCTGTCACGGAGTTGGAAGACAATAACCTGCAGTTCTCGCTGGCAGGTTCAAACATCCGGGTCACAGCCGAATTGCTGGGCGAAGATCAAGCAGCCGCACAGGAAACCCCTGGAGAGCAAAGCCACACCTGGCGACTTGGTTTCAGCCAACCGCTGCAGGGCGAACATTTACTCACATTTGAAACACGTCGTCCCCGCAAGGTAGACGAGACGACCTTTAATCTGCCTGAAATTCGTTTCGACCATGTGGACCGTCAATATGGAACATTGCTGGTTGAAGCCGAACCCGAACAGCGCATCGCTACCACTGCAATCAACTCAGTGAATCAACCTCTACCTGAACAATCACTGACAAACATCGCCCTGGTGAATTTGCAATTCACTTCGCGGCTGGTTCACGCATACAGTTACGTACGTAAGGGCTACCGCTGGTCGATCTCGGAAGAACGATTCGACCGAAGTGGCCTCGCCGTCGCGTTCTGTGATGAAGCCAACATCACAAGCCTGTTAACCAACACCGGTGAGTTTCAACATGAATTGAACTATAAGTTTCGCGCCGCCAATTCACAAAGTCTGCTCTTGCAATTCGCACATCAAAATATCGAACTCTGGTCTGCTCTACTCAACGGCGAGCCCGTTCCCGTTCGTAAATCGGAACAAGGTTTTCATATTTCATTACCACTCGACAAGGCACCGGGGGAATCACAGTCTTTACGACTCCTTTACTCCCGTCCGCTGGCTGAATTAGCCTCTACTTCCCGCGTTGAGGAAACTCCCCCGATGATGTATGTGCTGGACGGAGCAGGAGAAATCCAGGAGATGATCATGGTTTCTCAGCTCTGGACTTTGAATTATCCCAGTGAGAAATCATTAGTCGAAAGCGATGGTAGCTTTCATCCCGAAATATCGTTAGAGGACTGGCGAGGCCATTGGTTGAATAACGGACTGCAACAGATCAAATCAGACTTCTGGTGGCGTGGACTGATGTTGCTTGGATTCATGGTGGCGGTCAATGTTTTGCTTATCGTCACTCGCATGTTCATCACAAACTGGCGCGGAACACTTTTGTTGGGAAGCCTGTTAGCCGTGTTAGGCTTCATGGTTATCCTGATGACAACCTTTGACGGCTGCGACTCGGGTGTTCGTTATTCCAGGAATTTGGATGATTTTACACAAGGATCCGAAAGCATCGATTGGAATTCACCCAACAATCGAAACAAAGAAATTATGCACCTGAAAAATTTGGCTAAGGGAGAGGACGAAAACAAACGCCAACGTGCTCTCAAAAGACTAGGGGAAATGGATCTCGATCTTGACGAAATAGAAGATGCGTCAGTTAGACATGATTCTGAGATTTATGAAGCAGAAGACGTACTTATAGATTCAGATATAGAGCTTGCCATACAGGGCAGATCAAAAGATGATCCCTTTGGAGTGACACAAACGAATCAACCCGTCGCAAAAGAATCCAAACAGAAATCACGTCTCTCGGTCAGTATGTCGCTACCTTCAACCCAGGGTATGAATCAAACACAGTTCGAATACTATGGAAGCGGCCAGGCAGGACTCAGCCTGGTCTTCCGCGATCAGCAACATGACCAGGCGGTGACGTTCTGCCTGTTCGCCGCCGTCCTCCTTTTGTTCTGGGCATTTCACCGAGTCACATTGGCCACATTCGCGAAGTTTGTTCTTCTGGCGTTCTTCGTTCCACTGGCACTATTGTGGCTCGTTCCAGTCATCTGGTTTCCCTGGCTGGTAGGTACTATGTTAGGCGCAGTCGCCGCCTTATGCTTAAAACTCGCTTCAATGTGCACCACTTGGTGCTTGGTCCATTGCTGCAGACCAGATTGGAAAAAGTCAGTCGCAACTGGGATGTTAATCGCTCTGGTCTGTAGCAGTAATGTAATGGCTCAGGAGCAGTCCGGCCCGAATCAATCCGCTCAACAGCAGGTCATCGCGCCCGATACTCAGCAACAGAGAAACGCTCAGCAACGGGCAAATATTCAACGACAGAAAGAGGTCCAACCGCAGTCCAGCGAGACGATTAAACCCACACCGCCTGTTAATCTACTGACTCGTCCCAATTCGTTTCTGTTTTTGTATGACAAAGATTACAAACAGACGAATACCGTGATTCTTCGTCCGGATCAACATCGCCGGTTATGGGAAGAGGCTTATCAGTCCGTTCCGGGACAGAAAGCAAAACTTCCTGAACCGATCGTCGCTTCGGCAGGTTACACAGCGGATCTCTCTCAGGTCGCCGACAACAAGACCTTCAGTTTGACAGGCCGGATTGTCGTCTTTGCGTTTAGTGATGAATCTGCCGAAGTCCAACTTCCTTTCAAAAACATGACACTCAATTCGGCAACCCTCAACGGAGAACCGGCCGAGCTGGAATCGCGACTCAACAAGGAAGAACAGGAATACTGGCTGCACCTGCACGAGCCAGGTATGCAGATCGTCGAAGTCAATCTGCAGATCCCGGTTAAACAACAGGAACAGTCAGGACAGTTTAAGGTGAACCTGCTTCCCGTCGCGTCGGGGCTAATGTCAGTAACATTACCGCAAAAAGATTTACAGGTTTCCGTTGGTGGAATATTTCTGCCGTTCCGCGAACAGCAACAGGACGCGGCGGTACTTGTCGAACAACCCATCAGCACGGGCGGCGATCTTGAATTCAAATGGCAACCAAAAGCGAACCGGGAGGACACCTCGTCTATCGTTCACGCCGAGTCGGTCGTTGATATTCATCTCACTGAGTCCGGAGCAAATATATCTCATCGAACGAACCTGCGTGTCCGTCGCGGCACGTTGAATCAGGTAACCTTCGCTCTACCGGAAGGGGTGAAGGTTCGTGAGATCACCGGAACCGATGTCGGTGGTTGGTCAATTCAGGATCAAGAGGGAGCACAGCAACTTGAGGTCCTCTTCCGTCGAAGCGTGAACAATTCGACCGACCTGAATGTCGAACTGTATCAGCCCGTCACTCCTGGTGATGTGGAAGGAACGTTGACTCTCAACCGGCTCGGGATCCAAAATTTAAACCGGTCCACCGGGACGATTGCTGTTCATGCACCGCAACATCTTTCATTAAAAACGAACCAACTGGAAAACCTGAATCAGATCAACCCGACTGATCTTCCTCACCATCACCAGAACAGCACCGGCCAGAAATTGGCTTTCCGGTACCATTCTGTGCCTTACGTTCTGAGCCTGTCCGTTTGGCAGAAGGAAACAACGACTGAAGTCGACGCAATGCACTCCGTCTTCATCGAACGTCAGACCATCCAGTACTCTAGTAAGTTTCACATTAAAATATCAGGAGAACCTTTGCTGCATCTGGAGTTTGAACTGCCTGAGAATTACCTGCCAATGGAAGTTCTCGCGAATCAACTCGACGACTGGTACATCGAACGGGAAGAGGGAGTGCTACCCCAGTTGATCCTTGAGTTCACTGAACCTCAACAGGGAGGATTTGAAGTCGCCTTCTCCGGCAAGATCCTCAAGGATATTAGCTCGCAGGAGATTTCGCTTTCTGTTCCGAGTGCAGTCGCTATGGATCGCCAACAGAGCGAAGTCGGCGTCTGGTTTTCCGAGTACTACTCTCCTCGATTGAAAGAACAGGGAGATTGGAAAACGGAAGCGGTCAATCAACTTCACTCTTCAGTGAAGCAGCAGAGAAAGGAACCCCCTCGTTTCGCATTTCATTCTCCTCGCGGAATCACAAAACCGATTCAATTTGAAATCAAGCGAACACAGGCCCAGATGACCGCTAACGCTGTAACGGTGACGAACGTATCCGACACCTCTCTGGCGTATACCCTCGCCTTGAAATGGTCCATCACGCACGGTGGGGCCGATCAGTTTGCGTTCACCGTTCCTGAATGGCTTCAGGGTAAACTGGAACTGAATGGTACTGGAATCCGCCAAGCTGTCGAGGAAGAAGCTGAAGAAGGGCGTGTCCGCTGGGTCATTGAGACCCAGAGATTGCATCAAACCGAATACTTTCTCACCGCATTGGCCACATTGGAGCTGCCAGCAGAAGGGACCTTCCCCATTCCTATCGTGGAATTCGAAACAGCCCATAAACAACTGGGCGAAGTTCAGCATGTTCCCTTCGAGCTGTCGCAGAATGATTCGATTGTCGTCAATCAATCTCAGGCTCATGTAAAACAGACTTCCGGCGAGACCACGCCCATCCAGAAGGAACAACTCCCCATTATCATCGACGGTCGATTTCTGGATCAGGCCGTGGCAATTCAGCGATTGAATCCATCGACAGAGCAGCCAGTCTGGGAGATCAACTGGTCAAAACAGTTCCAGAGTGCTCCCGCGCAAGTCTTGCTGGCAGATATCGTCACCACTCTGGCTCGCGATGGTTCTGTCCGCGGACAGGTGACCTACACGATGCGAAACAATGCCCGACAGCATCTGGCGATTGAAGTTCCCGAATCCGTGAGGTTACTGTCGATTCTCGTTGGGGGAACACCCACTCGAGCCGTCGAAGGCAAAATCAACGGGGCGTCAGTTAAGTTGATCCCGCTTCCTAAACAGTCTGAATTCGGGCTCTCCTACCCGATCCAGGTCACTTTTGAATCGAATCAGATTACCCAGGGATTCTTACACGAATTCCAGTTCTTCTCTCGAAAGATCGACATTCCCGTACCGCTGGTTGTCGGGCTTTCACAGTCAGAAGAATGGGGAATCCCCGTTCTGCATACTCAATGGTCTGTCTTCGCTCCTGAAAACTACGACATCAACTACGAGACAGGAGTCGACAAGACCAATCTCTCCGAAAGCATCGACTCGAACCGCGCCTATCAACTCGCCGTACTGGAAGAAGCCCGCCTGTACTTGAAATCGATCAAGCAATTTGGTTCTTCGGCTCCACGCAGTTCCCTTTCCGACGATCGTTTAGGGAAGGATCTGCATGAACTTCAGTCACGCATCCAAAATGCGAAGCAGGAACTGAACCTTGGTTACAAACTAAGTGGTAAATTAAGTAGCGACGAGGAAATGCTTCGACAGAAGTTAGACTCTGATCTTGAAAACGTCCAACAGGAATTGCAAACCGAATTGAGTCAGGAAGAGGCGAGCCAGACAGAAGGGGTTGGGAAAGGATATATAATCAACCGGGACGTCTCACAAAGGAATTACCTTTATGAAATGAACGACAACCTGATTCTTGACAATGGAATAAGTGGCGTAGAGCTCGACGGAGTGAATGAATCAGGAATGGGAATTGAGAAAGAATCGGATATCTTTATAGTTCATATCGATCCGACGATAAACCAAGACTCACAAAACGGACAACGGCAGGAGGAGCAAAAAAAGGAACAAGAAATATCGAAATCATCGAGCGCACGCGGCACGCAGTCAGGCCGCAGTCTTTCCTCCGCACAGCAACTGGCGAGAAGCAACAGCTTAGGCAAAAAGTCCAAAGCGGACTCTTCTAAAGAGATTTCCGACTTTACTATCAAAGATAATCTGTCTAAATCAAACGACAAAGGCGCTGTAACCAACGAGGCAGATGGAACGCTTTATGGTCAATCTCCTTTTCCATCCTATGCCGCTCCGTCTTCTGATCGGAATAGGAACGGTGTCGAAAACATACTCGACCTTCCATCTTTGGATTCATGGCCTTCTTCTGGAACGATCGCGGGGTTATCGCAGCCTGGCCAGTTCACGTCTGAGAGTGCTCCCAGCTCGGAATTGTTAGATGTTACCCTAGGAATCAAACCACCTTCGAGATTCTATTCTAAAAAACAGACGGCAACGCTCTCTCTACCAGTCAGTATTCCCCGCCACGGACAGCGTCTCGATTTCATGAAGACCGGTGGTCGGCCCAAACTAATTCTCACCACCCGGTCTGAACGAATCTGGACGACATTGCTCGCCATCTTACTTGCGGTGGTGGCTTTGTTGGCAGGAGCAATCTGTTACCGGTATTTCGTATCACGCAGAGAATTCACCACTGGCGGATTGTTGCTCCTCTACCTAATCGGAGTCGTTTGTCTTCTGTTAGGCACTTCTGAGCTAATGCTGCTGGGGCTTATTCTGCTTTTCCTGGGACTGCTCATCCATCTCGCTCGAAAATCATTTCTCCGCTTTCAGCAGACTGTAAACTAGCTATGACTTGATTTTTGTACACGTTTCCCGCAGAATTTAGTGATCACTGGAACACACTGTTCATTCACTTTATTTCGGGGGAGAAATTCATGCTGGCTAAATTTCACACATATTCTCTGTTTGGAATCGATGCCCTGCCGGTTGAGGTCGAAGTCGATATCTCCCCCGGGGCTCTTCCGAAAACAATCCTTGTTGGATTGGCCGAAGCGGCTGTTCGAGAAAGCACTCACCGCGTGGAGCGGGCTCTCGTGAACAGCGGTTACACCCGCCCCGTCGATCGCATCGTAATCAACCTCTCTCCGGCCGACCTTCCCAAGGAAGCTCCCTCTTTCGATTTGCCGATCGCTCTGGGACTCCTCGCCGCCAGTAGCCAGTTGCAACTGGAACGGTTAAACGAATATGCCTCCGTAGGCGAACTTGCTCTCGACGGCAGCCTTCGCCCAATCAAGGGGGCACTCTCAATCGCCCTGTCCGCCCGCGAACAGGGAAAGAAAGGTCTACTCGTTCCCGCCGCCAGCGCGAAAGAAGCGGCTGTCGTGGAAGGTCTCGATGTCATTCCAGTGGGGTCTCTCTCGGAGGCCGTAGGTTTTTACAGCGGGCAAATCGATATCGCCCCCATGGAGTTCAACTGGCAAACCGCCGTGGAACAGAATGGTTATCAACTCGACTACGCCGACGTCAAAGGCCAAGAGATGGCCAAACGAGCCTTAACGGTCGCTGCTGCCGGATGCCATCATTTACTCCTGTGATTTCCTTTTATCCTGTCATGGGAAGATGATTTTTTTGGCTGGTTGCATGGTAAACCCTTCAGTTGTCAGTAAAATAACAGGATGGAATTTCAGCCCCCCTAACCAGAAGGAAAAGAACATGTTGCTTGAAACACCATACGGAGTATTAGTGAATCTGAGCCGTGTTGATGCCATTTCGGTCGAGAAGACAAACGTGGTGATTGCATTTATCGGCGGCGAAAAAATCCCCTTGTACAAGGGAACCGAAGCTGAATGCCGAGATTACTTCAACAATCTGATGGCACTTCTTCGTACCAAACAAACTCTCGGAGAAGTTCACAAAATTTAAGAGATATTGATTCAGCGGACCAATAAAAGACTCCATCAGATTCAGTTCTGGTGGAGTCTTTTTTTGAGTGTTAACTCAGTGCAGTTGATTCACAGATAGACTTTTTCAGGGCCTCACAAGCCATTTCTTATCACTCTTATTCCAAAATATTAACACATCAACTTCATTGATTATTTTTCTGCCATTTGAAGCACAGTCTCAACATAGTCTACAGACACATTAGAAGTAATAAGACTTCTATTTCTCAGGCTTAATCGCTGCATTCGGTTGAGGGAGGTCTTCTTCAATTGTTTCAATCTTATCCCTTGGTACAACAATAACAAAATCATCCACAAATTTACCATACGCCAAAAAGATGAAAAGTATACTCGCTGAAAACATTATAAAGAATGAAGACAATATCAATCGTATTTTGAAATCACCCTTAGCAAGCATCATTAGTGGAAGTATCAGAGCATACTCTTTCATTTCTTTCTTCTTAATTGACAGTAAATCCATATCTGTTTTTAAGTCAAATTTCACCAAGACCTCAAACATAGGATCGATCATCGGAGCCTGCATTTTGAGCGAGATGAAAGTCGCCCATAATGCAAAGATCACTGGGACTAACACAGTCCAGAAACTGATTTCATTATTGGAATACAAATGATATTCGAACACCAGAAGCGCTAGTGAGCTAGCATAGAACCATTGCCCCCTTTTTGTCAGATTATTCAAATCCTCAACATGCCGTTCGTACGACTCACTGAGGGCTCTTAATAGTTCATCCGCTAGTTCTCCATCCTCTTTCAATGAATCAATAGCCTCTATTGTTGCTTTACGATATTCCTTATTTTTCTGTTTAGTCATCGGTTTCATCAGTTTGTAAAAACCGAAGACAGTACTATTCAGAACTTCCCACGCCGATACCTCAAATTTCTCTTTTTCTGTGTCATCTGTCATTGTCAATTCCTTTTTCACTGTCGCAAGTTTCTTGAAACAGGAAAACCTCACCAGCTCTCTGGTGAGGTTTTTTATTGCGTTGTGAAATCATTTTCCCATTCTGGAAATTGCTTCCTGAATTTCATGATCTTCAATTTCCATTAAGAATTTGATTAGGCTGATGTTTACCTGTGCGACACCTTCACTTTCCCCAAAATGGTGTCTAATTGCTAGCAGGTTGTCAAAATATGGGAGACCTTTATCAATCTGGTCATCATATTTGTCTTTGATGTAGATTCTTGGCAAAGGTCGTTCATCATCTTCCCACCGCTCATCATCTTCCCAACTTAATACATCAGCAACTAAATCATAATCATCATCATCAGTGTCCTCATTTTCACTGTCACTGTATTTGACAATGACAACCACCAGAGTCTCATTTTCCAATTCATCACTCATTGTCATTATCCTTTTCAGTCATTCATAATTTTCAGAGTTATGCGGACCTTTTGATCATCATATTTTAAATCTCAATAGTCTTCTTAATCACTTTCATCTACCATAAGGATATTGTTCCGTTTGACTTGGTTCTTGATCCTTTCGACCTGTTCGTCACTCATATTAAAAAGTTTAATCCAGGCCTCAATTGGTGCCTGACAGAATCTGGCTCCAGTTCCATCTTTAGGAATGAGGAGCATAATATCTTCAACTTTTTCGACATATTGCAGATTCCTTCCATACTTTGAATCATACCTATCCTTGACATATACCAAAGGTAATAACTTATCATCACTGCCATCCATTCTGGGGATAGCCGTAATATTCAGATTCTTATCTCTGCCTAAGATAACTACCAATTGTGCATCATCGAACATTTCAGTCATTCCCTTTTAATTTTTCAACCATGCCTGCAAAGCCAGTTTTGCAGCTGCCTCATTTCCATCCAGTAGATTCAACATCCCCTCTACCTTTTCACCAATCAGTTCTACACACAATTTCTCAACCTGTGCAGAAGATGTATTTTTGGTGGTTGGTTTCTTTTTCATGACCTTTTTAGGACCAGATTTTTTCCCAGCTGCTTTATCAATCGATTTTTTTGCAGCAGAGACATACACACTTAGTTGCGTATCTGTGAGACCATGTTTTTTCATCAGATGTTCAACATCTTTTTTGCCCACATTGCTGTCAGGATATCCTGACTCAATCAGTGCTGTCCTGACTGCTGCGGATTTATTGGTTTTGGAATCCTTTTTCCATTTCTTCAATAGTTCATCAGATATTTTGGTCATTGCATTTTCTCCCTATCTTTAAGTGAAAAGATTCTGACAAGACACAGCATGAAAAACGTTAAATGAAAAATGAAGCCTGCCAACATACATATCTGCATAAGAAATCGATTTTTTATGGAGAACATTTATGGCTTTACTATTTAACAATACCGGGGAGTCACTTGCTTTGGCAATTATGGTCAATAAGACAGCAGCTGCAAACCTGACTTACCACCTCTATTCCAATGACAAAACCCCATCTGAGACTGATGTTTTAACAGATTACACAGAGGCATCAGCTGCTGGATATTCAGCAATCACAACCACTGGAGCCAGTTGGGACACAACAAGTGTTTCTGGCAGTGCCAGTTATGCACAACAGACATTCACATTCACGACTGATGAGACAGTCTATGGATATTTCGTCAAGAAAGGCACCACAATGCTATTTTCAGAACGATTCAGCGGGGCACCCTTCAGCATCCCCACATCTGGCGGCACAGTGGCTGTCACTCCAAAAATTACAGCAGACTGAATGATTAAACATTATATTCTAGAAAACGGTTTTCATCTTGTTGGTGATAGCCGTTTTTTTATGTTTAGTCATCACTAAATAAGGTATGACTACCGATTATCTCAGACCGAACTCCAATGTGACATCTGTATTTACCGTATTTGATTATACCAACATAGATGACAATGTACTGACTGGTGCAGCTGGTGATGGCTTATCTTGTACCATTGATAGAACAGACGACAACGAACAACAACAGTGGGGACTGACTGCCCCTGTTGAGAGTTTCACAGAGGTCACATCCTGTACTGTTCATCTCAGATCCTACAATGATGATGATGGCGACACAGATGTTCTCCATGCTCGATTGTTACTTGGTGGTGTTTGGACAGGATATCAAGATATTACAATGGGTGGAGGTTCATATACATGGACATCCTGTGAAATTACAGGGTCATGGTCTGGGTCAGATTTCACTTCTGCTCAAATTGAATTAAAAACAGATTCAATTGCCAGCTCTGACAATTTCCAACTTGATGTTTTGTATGTTGAGTTAAACGGGACAGGTTCAGTTTCATATGATGAGACAGGTTCTGGTGGTTGTCTTTTGGCAGGATCGGCAATCGTCAAACCAGACATCATTGCAGAGACTCATTCCCCATCTGATTCAACCAATGACACCTCATCAGGGTCAGTGGCATGGACCAATGTTGGGAATATTTATTCTGCTGATGCTGCTGTTGCTAGTGTAGGTCCACTGTCATCCACTTCCAACATTCTGAAAGCCACTGATTTTGGTTTTACACTGCCTGATATTCAATATTTGTCAGGTATCGAAATCAACATTACTCGATATGCGAATGATGACAATTGTGGTGGTGCAGGTCACAGAGTCACTGACACCTTGGTTTCATTACTTGTTGATGGAACTGTCAGTGGAACAAACAATCAGGACAACTTCACTCCTGCCAATGCTTGTACCAGTTGGGATGCAACCTCAATTACCCACACTTATGGTGGTCCTAATGAGATGTGGGGTTTAGATTTAGACTCCACCGACATTACAACTGCAAATTTTGGCTGTGCATTTCAGGTCAATGGTAACAGGGCAGATGAGACTGCATTTGTAGACCATGTAGAAATGACTGTCTACTACCAAAACTCAGTCCCTGAAATCTTTGACGAAATAGGGTCAGGGGGATGTGTTCTCTCAGGGGAAATGGTCTCTGACCTGACATGCAATGTGACTGGTGATGGTGGCTGTGTCTTATCAGGTGGAGGATTTGCAACCACATGTCCTGACTCAATTGCCTGTGATAATTTCACAGGGACAGGCATCAACCTGACCGCACATTATCTGGATGCATTAAATGGATCTAATGATGAACAGTGGACCATCGTCAATGGCACATGGACCATTGATGCCAACAGATTGAAAAATGAGGATGAACAATCCCGATTGATTTATGTTGATGTGGGTCAATCCTCTTATTCAGCCACCATGACTTATGATGTACCTACAGGAACAGCCAACATGTTTCAGGGTTTCATCACCAGATATTCAAACAATACAAACTACATCAGAGCCAACTACAATGCATTGTTAGAAGCTTTCCAGATTTGGACCATTCAAAGTGGCTCATTTAATCTTAGAGCCTCAACATCAGTCAGCCTCAGTGGAACAGAGACACTGTTTCTGGATGTGAATGGGAATTCAATCACCCTTAGTGATGGGTCAACTTCACTGACTTATGAAACCTCTTTCAACAATACAGCAACTGGACTGGGAATCACAGTGGGTGTGGTCCCTGCCTCTGGAACCTACACACCCACTTATATTGATTCATTCAATGTGTCATCTATTTCGTTCAATGAAACAGGTTCTGGTGGAATCGTATTCTCAGGTCAATCAGCTCTATCTGCTGGATATGTTTTTGAATCTGATGGAGGCATTGTCTTTGGAGGTAATGCCCCCTCATTCAGAGGATTTGTTTTTATACCTACAGGTCAAATCACATTCTCAGGTGAGACACCTGTTGAATGGAGAGTTGCCAAAACAGGTTCTGGAAAGATTCAATTTTCTGGCATTACACCTGTAACATCATCGCATCATGAGGCAACAGCCAGAGGGGGCATTGAATTTTATGACTGGGCAGGAGTGACGATTGGATTCAGTCATCTACCTACAGGACAAATCACATTCTCTGCTACTGCCAACCATGCATTTCAAGCGAGATACACAGGGCAGGATGGTATCAGATTTTCTGGCATCACACCTGTGACATTCACCACCAGCCAATATGAATATGAGTCAGAAGGTGGAATCACTTTCAGTGGTGAAATTGAAATACATGATTGGTTTTCCTATCCAGATGGTGGCATCATTTTTGGTGGTAGAGCAGAGCCAGTCTCAACAGCTTACAGTTGGTTTGCAGATGGACAAATCACATTCTCAAATAGTGCCGATGTTCAAAGCAATATAGAGCAAACAGCAACAGGCGGCATCACTTTTGGAGGTCAAGCCACAGCCAATGTTGTTTATCTAAATTACATTCCCACTGGTGGAATCACATTTTCAGATAGTGCCAGTGTGATTGTCAGTTATACCACTGACCCTGTTTCCATTTTCCACAATGGATACAAATTTAAACGATTGCTCAAATACAATTCAGCCTCAAATCAAACCAACTTCCCACTATTGTTCACTGAAACATTGGGAACAGGTAAAATAACATCATCCAGTGCCTGTGATGTGATTTTTGAGACCTATGACCATACACAATTGAATCATGAGATTGAATATTTTGATTCATCCACAGGTCAACTCTTTGCTCATTTCAAAACAACTCTGGAAAAAGGTGACAACTATTTCTGGATGTATTATGGAAAAGTCAAAGAAATCTGTGATGAGGAAAATGTTTCAGGCACATGGAGTCAATATGCCAATGTTTACCATCTGAATGAGGATGGTGATGGGACTGCCAGTGAATATGTGGATGTCAAAGGAAGTCTAAACGGAACTGCTAGATCTCCCATATTCATTCCAGAGCAAATCACAGGCAAGATTCATAAGGGTCAAGACTTTTCGCCCATCTCCACCTACATCAAAACAGCAGATGATGAGATTGCAAATACAAATGATTGGTCTGTTTCCAGTTGGGTCAAGACACCCTCATTCATTGCTGGTAAACAGGTCATCTGGTCTAGAAACAAAACAGACCTTGGAAATGATGAGGGGTGGTCAATTGAAATGGGTATCAATGGTTCTGGTTATCCAACAGCATCAGTCCAGATAGACAATGGTGATGAAACATGGTCAACCATCACAGCCACATCATCATCACAATTGACTGCATCAACTTGGTATCACTTAGCTTTGGTTTGGGACAGTGGATCCTCTATCAGAATTTATGTGAATGGAGTTGAAAAAGGTTCAACCAGTACAGTCAAAACCAATTTGGCTGATGGGTCTGCTGGTAATTACATTGGGAGAAGAGACACAGGGTCATATTTCAAAGGCATCATTGATGAGTTGCGAGTTTCCCAGACAGCATTCACAGCCAGTTGGTTGTTGAATGAATACAACTCAGGCAATCAAAGTCTGATTGTGGGACATGAATCAACCTCATTGAATTTCCATGCCATTGTGCCTCCCTATATCAACCTGTTCTTTGTTGGTACGGGTGGCATTACTTTCAGTGGCACTGGTCAATCATTCTTCCCCTATTGGGCAACAGGGCAAATCGATTTTGGTGGAAATGCGTCAAACAGATTCTCAATTGGCAATCAGACTGGGAATGGTGGCATCACATTCAGTGGTAGTGCAGATAATGCAATGAATGTACCTGCCCAAATAGGATCAGGTGGCATCACTTTCAGTAATAGTGCAGATGTCACTGTGGCCAGAGAGGTCAACACCTCTGGAGGTCTGACCTTTACTGGCAGTGCAGACAATGCAATGACTGTACCTGCCCAAACAGCAACAGGTCAAATCAGTTTCAGTGGGACTGCCACTAATAGCTTTGCGACATCCAACCAGAATGGGTCAGGTGGCATTGCTTTCAGTGGGACAACAGATCATGCCTATCAAAGCAATGCATCAATTACAGGTGGAATCATCCTGTCTGGTGATGTCTCAGTGATTGTTTCCAGAGAGTTTCTGACAGATGGACAAATCACATTCAGCAATTCAGCTGATGTGAGATTCATCAAGAACAACAATGGTTCTGGAGGAATTGAATTTGGAGGACAGGCAACAAACAGATTCAGTTCAAATCATGAACCAGATGGTCAAATCACATTCAGTAATTCTGCTGGTGTAGAAGTTCAGACCACCTATGAACCAAGTGGAGTTTTGATGTTCTCTGGGAATGCTCAATTGCTTTATCACGATGCCAGAGGGGGCATCAATTTTGATGGAATTTCTTCAATTACGGTTAACAGATCATACATACCATTGGGTGGAATACGATTTGGCAAAGCTATCACAGATGTTGATGGTGAGATGACTGGTGAAATCATCTTTCCACCGACCTTAAGTGGAGAAATAGTATTCCCACCGACCTTAAGTGGAGAGATTTATTTAGAGCAGATTGCAACAGGGGAATTATGAAAAAGAAAGATACAGATCCAGCAACATTAGAACAATTAATCAAGATACAGGCAGACACACTTAATGTGATTCTTTCCACGATCAGAGAACGACATGAGATGGTGGAGCAATCTGTAGCAGACTTGATTGATGAGGGGAAGTTGGAACAGGTCATGCGAATTGTTGAGAAATCAACATCCACTTTGGAGAAATTTCACAAGATGCATCAGCCAGTAGGAAGAGATGAGATTGCCGTTATCACCTACGAACAATCACCAGTCCAATTCCACAAAGCAAAAAGGATAGAAGAAAAGGAGAATGATGGCAACGAAACAGAGAACAAAGAAACCCAAACAGACTGAACAGCCAGACTTGGAATGGGGTCAACTTTATAGAACTCCAGATGGTCAGCTCCATCAATATTTTCCATTACACAAATACCAAAGACAGGTGATGGAGAGTAAAAAAAGATTTGTAGTCGCATTGGCAGGAACTGGTGGAGGGAAATCGGCACTGACACCCATCTGGATTTTGCAAGAACTGAGAAAGAATCCAAAATCTGTCATCATTGTTGTCAGTCCAATTTTTCCGATGTTGATTGCACTGCAACCTGGCATCGTCAAGATTCTGGAAGAGTCAGAGTTTAAAGGAACTTTCAATAAGTCAGACAGAATTTATGAATGTTCCACTGGTGGTTCTATCCATTTCAAATCAGCCTCAGATCCCAACACCATTCAGGGTCTGCACTGTGATGTGGCCATCATGGATGAGGCAGGCATGATGAAAAAAGAGGCATATGATGTCATTAGACAGAGATGTAATAGGAAGAAAGGCCGAATATTAATCACCTCCACACCTTACCATTTCAACTGGCTTTTTCACGATGTCTATCAGGCATGGAAAGCAGGTGATGAAGACATTGACGTGATTCAGTTCAACTCTCTTGAAAATCCAACTTATGACAAAGAGGCTTTTGAAAAGGAAAGAAAGCTGTTGCCTGAGTGGAAATTCAAAATGATGTATCTGGGAGAGTTTACCAAGCCTGCTGGAGTCATATTTGAAAACTTTGACAAATGCATTGTGGGTCAGATTCCACCGATGAAAACGGAAAGACTTGTCTTTGTGGGTGGAATTGACTGGGGATTCAATGATGAGACTGCCTGCATGGGTGGATTTATCCACAAGAACATCTTGTATTTGTTTAATGAAATCTATGAGAAGAAGAAAACAGTTGATGACATCATGGCTTACAAGAATTTCAATGAGCAGACAATTTGGTTTTGTGATAATCAACGAAAAGACAGTATTTTGACACTGAAACGAAATGGATATCTGGCCAAGAAAACAAAGAAATACAATGGGTCCGTTTTGGATAATATTGCCAGACTGACAAGATTGATTAATAGTGGGCGGATTCAGATATTAGGGGGAAGTTGTCCCAATCTTGAGAATGAAATGGCAAATTATGTTTGGAAAGAGGATGAAAAAGGGATAACAGACCAACCCGTTGACAAAAACAATCATGCAATTGATGCACTGTGTTATTTGGTAGAGGGGGCAGAGAGATGTGGTCTTTTAGCTAGATAGAAATAAAGTCAGAACCACTACATATAAGTATGAATGAGAACATTTATGATCAAATAAGCAAGGGTTTAAAAGGAAAAGTCTTTGACCCTCAGAATGGTAAAACAAAAAGAGGCAGAAAGAAACAAGCCAAAATTGACACCTCTACTGTTTTGTCTGATGCACAATATCTAGAAAAGCTACAAGAGGACTACCTGTGGAATAATCCAGCCTGTTGGGAATACCTCTCAGGAGGTGAGTTCTAATGGCTATATTTTCAGATTATCCAAACAAACCAAATCCATTGGGAAGAAAGTTAAACCCAAATTCTCACAATTTAGTCTCTGAGTATGAAGGTACAGCCAGAGTTTGTGCCGATCTCAATGCAACCACGATTGCAGGAACCACACTCAGACTTTATTTGACAGGTTCAAGAACAGACCTCAAAACAAAATGCCTGAATCCCTTTGATCAGTATTTACTTGTTCAGAAAATGAGACTTCATGCATCTGAACAGATTGAAGAAATTATCAGGCATCAGGTTCTCACCCTCATTTCCAATCCAAATGAAGATATGGATTGGCAAGAAGTAGCAGAATCAACACAATCATGTTTGGAGATTGTTGGGACTGCTTATTGGTGGGTTCCTCTAAACAAATTGGGTGTTCCTCAATCTATCATTCCACTTTTACCTCAGATGTATCGTCCTGTTTATGAAGACAAAAGATTTGTGGGACTGGCTGAATATGGTTCCACATCAATCAAATACAGAAGAGAGGAATTGATTGTTTTCAGAATGAACAATCTGAAAGGTGGTATTGAGGGACTGTCTCCACTTCATTCAGTCTGGGAACAGGTCAGCATCGATTCCAAAATTGATGCCAGAATGGCAGACATGATCGATAACAATGCCAGACCAGATATTATCATTTCGCCCAAGTCTGAGGATTCAATTTGGACTGATGATGTTAAAGAAAGATATAAGCTGGAATTTAATCAGGAGTTCTCTGGCTCTGGAAGTGGCAAGAGTTGGTTTGCAGATGGTGACATTGATATCAACACACTCAATTTCTCACCAGTAGACACAGCCATATTTGAACATAAGAAGATTTCAAAGGAACTCATTTGCAATGCCTTTAATGTACCACCAGCATTACTTGGAGGGGGGCAATTCAATAGAGCCACATTGGATGCAGCCAAAGAACAACACGCAGTTTCAATGGAATATAGAGCCAGAAAATTTGCAGGAAGAATGACAAAGTTTCTGTTGCCAATGTTTGATGGTACAGAAAACATGTTCTTTGCTTTCGATGACATCAGTCCTGAAAACCGATTGGAAAAAGTCAACGAATTAAACACATTGAGAAATGCCCAGATCATCACCGGTAATGAGGCAAGATTTGAAATTGGTCTGGCTCCACACCCAGATGCAGACACATTACATCCAATTGTTCCGGGTTTAGATGTGGGCGGAACACCAACAGAAGAAGAAACAGTCACTGATGAATTGATTCCAGTGGAACAACCTGTAGAGGAAAAACCACAAGATCAGGCTATGAATGGTGCCCAGATTGGATCCATGGTGGACATCATTGCCAATGTGAGGGAGGGCATCATTCCAGTTGATTCAGCATTAGGAATTTTACAGGCTGCCTATCCTGCATTATCTGAACAGCAAATTGACTCCATCATCAATCCCTTAAGAGATTTACCGATCATACAGGAAGAAAAACCAGAATCAGAGCCTGAACCTGAACCAATTTCAGAACCTGAACCTGAACTACAATTAGAAGAAAAGAAAATACCTGACCACATCAGACAGGAAATGAAGGTCAAAGCCAAGACAAAGAATTTGAAAACTGGTTTAGTCCCGAATGGTGATGAACTCAAAGATATCTGTGTTGATTTTTACAACAGAAAAAGAATTGAAGTCATTGGAGACCTGGATAAAGGAGACCTGGATAAAGGAATCACAAAGTCATTGCCGACCAAGTTTGTTCCTTTGGAATCATGGACTGATGACCTTTCAGAAAAATGTAGGCCAGTTGTTGAATTCTATTATGAGAGTGAGGCAAAAAGTTTACTGGAAAGAATCGGGGCATCACCTGATGTATTCAGTGTGACCAACCCTGAAACAGTAAAAGCAATCGATAAGATTGTTTATGCATTCTGTCAATCTACAGTCGAGTCAACCACTAAGAGTTTGAATGATGCACTGACACAGTTACGTGATGAATTGAGTCAAGGTTTAGAAACTGGTGACTCTATTCAACTCATGACTAAAAAGGTCAATGACATTTTTGAAGGATTGACCAAGAATCATGCCCAGATGATAGCCAGAACAGAATCGGCAAGGGCACATCATATGGGATTCATTCAAGGTTGTAAGGATAGTGGTGTTGTCAGTGGACTGAAATGGTTGGCATCACCTGATGATCCTGATGGTCGATGCAAAGAACTTGATGGAAAGGTGGTCAAACTTGATGGTTCATTCATTACAGGTCAAAGCAATAAACCAGAATACTCAAATATTCAAATGCCCCCACTTCATCCCAGATGCAAATGTCAGCTATTAGCTGTGATTGACGATTAGATTCAATGTGTTGCTCTTTGAGCGAAACACAGGCACTAGACTTGTAATGGTGTCTGTGTTTTTTTGTGTCTTCTTCACTAAATAACTGTATGAAGAAACCCAAAATGACATGGTTTGGAGACGAATTCAAAAAGAAGGCTGAAGAAAGAGCCATTAAGAATCTGGAACGTGTTGGATATATGGCAACCAATGACATCAAAACGGGATTGTCACAAAGTAAGGCACCACCTCATTCTAAACCGGGCGATATTCCACACTTGCTCCATGGGGAATTGGCAAGGTCAATGACACATGAAGTGGATGAAAGAAAAAAGATTGTCAGAGTGGGGACCAATAAATTCTATGGGAAGCTGTTGGAATTGGGATCATCCAAGATGAAAAAGAGACCATTTCTGAGACCAATCATCAGAAAGAATATTAGAAAATATAGAAACATTATGGAGAAGAAATAATGACCGAACAATTTACAAAGAACTTTGATGCCGATTTTGAAATCATTGAAGGATCCAGAGAAATCATCTCAGTGATCAGTACAAAGTCCATTGACCAAGACAAAGATATCGTGTTTCCAAATGGCATGGTGGCGAAAAATGGTACACCGATATTGTTTAATCATGACAAAAGAAGTTTACCCATCGGTAAAGCATTATGGTTCAAGCAAAAAGGCAATCAAATACTTTCCAAATCATATATCACTGACAAAACACAAATGGCAAAAGATATCTTTGGATTGATTCAGGATGGAATCATCACAGGTGTCAGTGTGGGGTTCAGAGCATTGGAAATGAATCGACCGACATCAGATGAAATCAGAAAGAATTCCAAACTTGCCGATGTCAGATACCTCATCAGAAAGTGGCAACTGGATGAATATTCTTATGTCACATTTCCCTGCAATACAGAGTGTGTGACCTTAGCTGTTTCAAAGGGATACAGTCCAGAAACAGTCATTGCCATCAATGGTGGTCAAATGCCTGAGATGAAAGATCTCATTAAAGATAATGTTTGGTGCTGGAATCAGACCATCATTGAGAAACAACAGGATGAACCTCAGATTGTCATGCCTAAGTTTTCAAAGAAATGGTGAAAATAATTTACCTCAACTCCACTAGATAAGTGTAGCTGACAGCCAAGTGGCAGATGACTCAGGCGACATGTTCGACCTGTAGCAGCAAACACAGAGGTGGAGTCATGCAAGAAACAATTATTTCTTGTGAGGTAAAATATGAAAACACAATTAATCAAGATGCTCAAAACAGTTGGAGAGTACAACGAAAACGAGCAATATGAAATAGACACAGAGACTGCTGAAAAATGGTTGTCAGATAACATCTGTGAGAAAGTGGAAACACTTGATGACCGATTTGAAACTTTAAGCAAATCGATCAGTGATGCTGTTGATTCCAAAGTTGAAAAGGCAATGGAGAAAATCAACAAAGCATTAAACGTTGAGATTGAGGCACCAGCCGTTCATGTGGACAAGTCTGAACAAAGATCTTTCACTTCATTCATGAAAGCAACTTTACACAATGACACTAATACAATTCGAAATGATTTTGGTGAAAAAGCTCTATCTGGAACAGATGGTGGTTCAGGTGGATTTTTAATCCCTGAACAATACAGTGATCAGATTTTAGAGATTGCAAATGAAAGTTCATTCTGTCTGTCCAGAGTAAATTCTGTCAATATGACGGGTGACACTTACAGTCAGCCAGTCATCAAACAAAGTGGAACCACAAACTCATCTAATGGTGGGTCAAACTTCTATCAGGGCATTTATTTTGAATGGACTGAAGACGATCAAACCAAACCGGGATCCAAAGATTTTAGTTTGGATAAAATCAAACTCGAAGCAAAAGAAAGTTCAGGACATACGGTTTTAGACAATTATCTGTATGACGATGCACCAGCCAACGTTGAAGAGAAACTAAAGCAGACTGTTGGAAAGGCTTATGCCCATCTGATTGACTCTGTGATAATCGGAGGAAATGGAATTGGGAAACCTCACGGATTCATTCCGTCCTCAGCAAGTAAGGGTGTAACCAGAGCAACCGATGATAATAATGCCGACATCTGGACAGATGTGACAAGCATGATGGGAGCCTGTCATGATCCCAATGAAGATGCAATCTGGATCATCAACAAGTCTGTTCAGGCTTCAATGCTCAGAATGGGCGATGAAGGCAATAACACCATTTGGGCGGCAAATGCTGCTACAACTGGTCCAACTTCTCTTTATGGCAGACCTGTTTTCTACACTGAGAAAAATCCAGCCAGTGGCTCCAAAGGGGATATCTGTTTGGCATCATTGTCTAATTACCTGTTTGGAATGCGAGGTGGATTGAAGATTGCAAAATCTGAACACGTTTATTTTTTGAAGAATCAGAGTGCAATTAGATTTACTGCCAGAATGGATGGACGTCCAATGTTGGATTCGCCGATCACCTTGAGTGACCAAGTCACTACTGTGTCACCTTTTGTTGTTAGAAATGCCTAAGGAGGGTTTTAAATATGAGTAGTTTATCATCTGAAAGAATTGCTGTTGTCGCAACTATAGATCCTCAGGGTCTCATTGATAACAGTAATGTAACATCAGACTATGTTGACATGAGTAAATTCCACAAAGCAATGTTTGTCGTTGCCTATTCTGATAATGACACCACTGTGGACGTCGACATATTAGAATCAGTTGACAGTGCTGGGACCAGTCCCACCACCGTAAAATCAGCGACTCAATCGAGTGCTGCTAATGGACAAATTGTGGTCAACGTATCTGACAGAGAATTGTCAAAAGGATATGTTGCATGCAAGGTCACAGTGGGTAATGGAGCCTCTGGTTCTTATGTCACTGTGTTAGGACTTGGAGATTGTGCAAAACGAGAACCAGCCTCTGACAATGACCTGTCAACTGTTGTTGAAATCGTTTCCTAACATCTAGATGTTAAGATATAAATCAAACCTTATCTCATTCATTCCGGGTGAGGTTTTTTTATTGTAGCAACACTAAATAATCATATGGATACCAAAACCAAAAACAATCAACATGAGGTCACATTTGATATCAACAACATTCAAGAAGCTGAAACACAATTGCAACAAATGGTAAGCTTTCATCAGATGCATTTTGATAATGACTTCAAACGAAAAGACTACATTACAATCATGCCCAGATTGCCAATTTTCATTCACAAAGACTTACTAGAAGATTGTCCAATTTCTTATGAGGAATTGATTGATACTGCAAAAGAGATAGTTGAGGAAGATTTCAGATTTCAGAGAGATGGATATTTTGACATCAGCTTTGATGAATACAACTGGGCATTCCATGTTGTGTTTTATCATGACCATGTCTGTTTGATTCCTTATGTGGGAGATGAGAGGACTGAACTTGAAAAAATGGGAGACTATCGAGATGAGTGATTTCCAAGAAATTGACCCTGATATTCCTGCTGACTTTCTCATCAGGAAACCAATTGAAAAGATCAGAACAAGATACATTTGGAAGTGTAGAACAAGCCTGCTTAAAGACAGACCTATTAAATCTGAACTACGATTGGAAACACCAAGAGTTTTTGGATTGACCAATGATTATTTGATGGTCACTAACATGAGACAACGTGAAACTATTGACAAATTTCCAGAACATTTAAAACAAAGACCCAAGGTCAAAGAGGAACAACAACCAGAACCTATTCCTCTTCATATCCTGAGGGACATGCACAGGACAGGGAGAATTCAGAATGGATGACATAATAGCAATCGGATCCAGTCAACCAGTGGTCTGGGAAACAATGAAAGATTCCAGTGGGGATTCTGTCACAACAGCCTCTGTCAGTGGAACACTCAAAAATGGGGCAACCACACTGGACACATTCAGTCTGACACACACCTCAGCTGGAACTTATGTTGGTTATTTAGATGAGAATGTCACAGGCTCTTTGACAGACTGTGAAGAGTACACCATAGAACTGACTGCCACTGTGGGTGCCTACACAGAATTCAGAAAACTAAACAGAATTGCAACCTACAGAGGTGAAGTCTAATGACACTATTAATTGACAAAAACAATCCATTATTGAACAAATTCAATGTAGGTTCTGCTGATGTGGGAACACTGACAGCCTGTATTAAATCAGCCTCATCAGCGATTGAGAATTATTGTGGTAGAACCTTTTCAGCCATTGACCATGATGAATCAGTGACTCCAGGACAATATGGTCAAATCATTCTGGAACATTTTCCAGTGAATTATCTGACAGGTGTTTATGACTCGATTAATTCAAATGCCATTCTCATCAAATGCACTGCTACCACTTCATCCTATTCAGTCAGAGATGACTATTTACATCTGACATCCACCACCAGTGGAGTGACAACCACAAACAGTCTGTCTTTCAGTGACTATCCATCATTGACCAGCCTTTCCAATGCAATCACTGAATTAAATGGATGGACAGCCACAACCACTGTGGGAAATTATGCCTCTGATGATTTGGTCAAAGGTCAGTACAGCTTTGTCACATCAAGCAATACAGGAATATCACTGTGGGAATTTTGTACTGGTGATATTGATGTGCATTTAGAGAGAGGAATCATTGGAACACACCACACAAATCGACCAATGAGAGTCAAATACAATGCAGGGTTTAGCTCTATTCCTGATGATTTGAAGTCTGTCACAGCCAATCTGGTTGGATTCATGCTGGATGAAAAGAATGGGGGAATCAAAAGCGAAAGATTGGGTGAATACAATTACACATTGGCAGATAATTCAATTGATCGCTTACCGATCATGGATAAACAGATTCTGAAATATTACAGAAACAGGAGAGTGTAATGAGCCTACAGACATTAATGAAAGATAGTGTCAAAGTGTATTTGAATTCATATGCATTAGACGAAACCACAGGTTTTCCTGATGAAACAGCAACTCTGGTGGACAATTCATTTCCATGCCATTTACAACCAGCATCTGAAAAGATGTTGACCTCCTATGGTCAACGTGAATTAGATGCAGATATGGTTTTGTTTCACACTGATCAGAACCTGACTTTCACCAGCAATCATGAAATTGAAACGAACAACACTAGATATGATGTAGTGAGTGTTAAAGACACTGTGAACCTAAACAAACTTTTTGTGATATTCCTAAGGAGACAAATTGACTGAAGAAGAAAGAGCAAAGATTTTTCTGCAACTTAAAGAGGCAGAGACTGCAATACATCGAATAAGACAAGCAATCCTCAACCCACAGGTTATGGCAGAATTACCTGTTGATCGATATTTCAATAAAAGTAGAACATTGCCTCCTGTCTCAACTGGAGACATTGATGCAAAACGGATTTTTCCACCTGAGGGGGCAGATTGAGACTTTCAGGAGCCATCAGCGATCATTACACCAATCATGCTGACTGTTCTACACTGAGATCCAGTTTGGGAACAGGCAAGATGTTTGCCTATGATGCTCCATCATTAATCAACATGCCTTATGTTGTCGTGACTTTTGATGACATGATCGTGACTTCCAAAGGCAAAGACAACACATGGGAAATCAGAAACCAATCTGTTTCATTTGATGTGTGGTCTAAGACAGACAATGTAGAAATCATCATGGACGATATTGAATCTGGCTTTAATGATTCAGTTTTGACCATCGATGAGGGCACCATGATGAGACCACCTCATTTGATTACAAGAGTTACCCAATATGAACAGGATACTAAGATCTTTCATGGCACTTTAGTTTTTGAATTTACGATTCAAAAAAGCATATCTGATGCATAAATACACATGTAAACAATTACATGAGGTATTTAATATATGACAACAAAATTATCAGGTCATGGTGGTGACATCACGATTGGCGGTATCGCTTTAGAAGTTGAAGAATGGTCAGGCAATTATGAAGCTGTGGCGATTGAAACAACCAACCATGGTTCCGGTGGATTCTATGAGGAAATTTTAGGTCCAAAGAAATTTAGCGGATCCTTCACAGGCAAATACAATGCTGAATTGAATTCTGATGCCCCTTTGACGCTATGCAAACCAACTCAGGGTGTAGCCATTGTATTGAAATTGGGTGCAGCTGCTGTGGGTGGCCAGTTTTCATTCACAGGAAACCTAAACAATGTTGGGTTCACATCTGCGGCACAGGGAGAAATTGGACTTACTGGTGATTTCGTTTCTGTGGGAACAGTTACAGAAACCAACCCGTAATAATACACATGACTGCACATTTCATGCAGTCATTTTTTATACATTAAAGGACAACACATATGAGTTTCGTAGCATTTGGGAATGAATCATTTCCGTTTAGATTGAAAGATGGTAACACTTATGACTTTTCTGCATTGAGTTATGGCGATTGGTCAGAGGTGGAGAACTACATTCAATTCAAAGACTATCACACACTTGCAAAGACAGTGAGTGATCCTGTCATGTTGGGGAAAGTCTTGGACCGATGTCTGGATAAACAGGTTTCACCAAACAACCTGCAAGAGAGTTTGAACAACCTCAACACTCAACAGTTTGTCTTATGGATGTCTGTCAGAAAGAAACATCCTAATATGGACATTGATCAGTTTGGATGCTTGTTGGAATTGACCAAGACTGCTGAACTTTCAGAAAAGGTCATGTCTATATCTGTTGACATGTCTGATGGTTCTAGCTCTGAGGCAAGTGGACCAACTAAAAAAAAGACTGGTACAAAGAAAGCCACAGGCAACTAGCAGTCATCATCTCTTTGACTGGTTGGACTAAAGGTGAAATCAGTCAATACAGTGTTAAACAAATCAATGCTCTCTACCCAGCATTGAAAGAATGTATCACAGGTGAAAAATCTTACATGTCTCCTTCTGAAGCATTTACAAAAGCTGGTTTTAAATTTTGATTGACACTCATAAATATATGTATGAGTGCATTTAATCTAGGATCAGCAGTTTATGAAATCGGGGCCAATCTAAACCCATTGGGCAAAGGCTTATCTGTTGGCAAAAAAATGATTGGCGGATTTGCCAAGGTGGCAGTGGCTGGAATTGCCGCAGCAGCTGTTGGGATGGGTGCTGCCTTGGCTGGTGGTATTAAGCTGACCCAACTTGGTTCTGACTTAGAAGAACTTGATTCTAAGTTTCAGACAGTGTTTGGTGACAGGACAGCTGATGTCAGAAAATGGGGCGATGCTTTAGCCTCATCTACTCAAAGATCCAGCATTCAAATCAGAGGCATGTTGTCAGGCTTTCAGGATCTCTTTGCGCCTATGGGAATTGCTGATGATCAGGCAGAGCATATGTCAAAGACGATGTCTGCTTTGGCTATCGACCTGGGATCCTTCAACAACCGCTCGGATGATTCTGTCATGGAGGATTTGCAGGCGGCAATGACTGGATCAGGCGAAGTCATGAAAAAATATGGGGTTATACTTAGTGAATCCGCCGTAAAACAAGAACTGTTGAATCAGGGACTAGATCCAAAGAATGCCACAGAGGCACAAAAATCAATGGCTCGAATGAATATCATTTTAGCTGGAACAACAGCAGCCCAGGGAGATGCAGCTAGAACCAGTGATGGTGTGGCGAATAGCTGGAAAGGTTTGACCTCTCAAATCTTTGACATGGCATCCAACATGGGCAAAAGCCTATTACCTGCTGCAAAGTTGGTCATTGGTGTTTTCAAAGATTTGGCTGGATTTTTTGGAGGGGCAGAGTCTGGTTTTGCCACTTTTGGAGAAGGTTTAGCCAATAGTATTGGCGGGGCAATCGATTACATCAAAGGAAAATGGGCAGAAAACAAAGAGACTGTTTCAGTCTATTTTACAACTGTAAAAAGTCTGGCACTGACTGTTTGGAATATCATCTCCACAGCGGGTGTGGAAGCATTTACAGCCATTGTTGATACCACCTTCACTCTCTACGACACATTCGCCCGCATTGTTAGAGCCACAGGTTTGTTTAGTTCAGGGGCATCTGATGCAGGCAGTACTGTGACCTCTGTGTTTGATGGAATCCGATCAGTAGTAGGAACTGTGTTTGAATACATTGTTGCTGGGATTAAAAACGTCATCTTTGCTTTTCAGAATTGGGATCTGGTGGTTGAGAAATTCAAAATACAAATCAGAAATCTGGGACCAAACATTGTAGGAGCATTGAAAACAGCAGGCAAAAATATTGTCAGCCTTGCAACATGGGTGAGTGACAACTGGAAAAACATATTCAAAACAATTGGATCCTATGTCACCTCTGTTTTCACCAACCTGATTCACAATCTGAAACAAATGTGGCAGTCTCTAACAGCATGGATCAATGACGAAAATTTTGAGCCTGACTATAAGAGTCTGACTGATGGTTTTGAAAACACAGTCAGTAAAATGCCAGAATTTGAAGTGTTTACAGGAACTGATAAATTCAAACAGGAGATGGGCGAGGTCACCAAAGAATGGAAGAAAAGAAAGAAAGAGTTTGACCAAAAGTTTTCTATGGGTTTTGATTCTGGCAATACAGGTGACAACCCAGATGGGTCAGATAAAGATCCATTTAAAATGGAATTCAAAGGCTTTGACAAAGATGCACTGGCCAAAGCTGGTGGTGATGCTGGTGGAGAAGACGAAAAGAAAAAGAGTAAATCAGATGCAGGGTCAACCACATCATTACAGGGTGCCTTTGATAAACTTCAACAGGCCGCATTGGGCAATGATCAGAGAGAAAAAGAAAACAATAAGAGCCTGAAAGATATTGCCAAAAATACAGAACAACTAGCCAAGAAAACAACGAAACCAATGACTCAAAATAGTGCAGTCCCTGTGTTTCAATAAGGAGACTTATGGCATCAGTAAATTTTGCATTCAATCTCACCAGAGAAAAATCGACAGCAACTGAGGTTTATACCACCAGTTTCAACACTGCTTTGTCTACTGCTTACCCACAATTTCTGGGAGGCATGACCTTTGTTGGTGGAGCCTTAAGATGGCAACAACCCGCTACACAACAACACACTGGATTGTGGTGTTCCAGTGTATCATTTGAACATGAAGCCTCGATAGCCAATTTAACTGGTCAGGATGGGGAGGTATTCATGGTTGTTCAATATTCGTCTCCTGACATCGATGAAGATACACAGGCACAAACACCAGAGGATCGGGAAATTGCCACGATCTCAGTGGATGTGGGTGGCTCCATGTTGCAACTGGGGAAAGGTTCCTACACATGGAGTGAAGGATCCAAAAATGGGGACAAACTCTCTGAGGATGATCCTCATCCATTCAAACTGGTGGCACATAATGAAATCAGCTTGACTATCAAAAACAAAGAGACAGTAGATTGGACCTCTTTGACGGAATTTTATGGCAAGATTAATGAGGAAGAGTTTGTCATTCCTTTGTTTGGAACTATTCCGGCGAATCGATGCCTATTTGAATCGGCATCAGGATCCAGAGAATACACATCACAGTCTTATGCTTATTGGCATGTTACTTATAAATTTTCTGTCAGAGGGGATGATTGGAACAAATTCTGGGATGGGGAGCAATATAGCTCTGTAAATCAGGATACGTTCACTCCCATGTCGTTCACAGGACTGTTTACAACATGAGAAAGAAAATAAAGAAGGTCAGAAAAGGTGACCCAATCACAGCAGAATTGTTTAATCAACTGGTTGATGAACTCAATCGAGTGGGAAACATCATGCCTGCTGGAGGTGTATCTGTAGTTCAAACGAGTTTTGGTGTGGGTATCTCTGCAAATCCAGGCACTGGTGGTGTCAATCCCATCTACATCAAGAATGATGATGACATCTGGGAAATCGATACATGGAAAGAAGTCCAGATTTGGACTGGTGACCTTGGAGAGGAAGAGGAAGAAATAGACCCTGAAACAGAGGAACCTACAGACCCAATTGAAGTTTATAACAGATGGGGTGACCTTGCAGCTGATGCATGGGGCATGGTTTTTGAAGAAAAACAAGAGGATGGCTCAATCAAATACAGTCTGGTACAGGGGTCATGTGAATAATGGTTGGATCTTTTTATCCCTGCGATTGTTGTTTCAAAACTGCCATCTGTGATGGTCATAAAAATGACCGATCATTTTCCGATGGAAATTATTCCTCCTTTTTCACGATGAAACAGGGGGCAACACCAACTCACACCTACACATCAGAACAATTCACCAGTGATGGAAACCTGAGAAATCCATGCAGAGAAATCACAGCCACACTTAATCATGTGGAGGGGACTGATTCCAGACTCTATGTTTTTCACATGTTCAACATGAATCCGTTAAATGTTTACGGAGAGGATATCTGGACACATGTCAGATTCATTGGTTTCTGTGCAGCTGGCAGAATCATTGATTTTACTTCACCAGAAGATGTAGAGGACGATGTGCCTACTTTCTCTTTTGATGTGTGTGTTGATTACCTAGACAAAAAATGGATTTTCAGACGACGATTAGGAGACACATCATCAGAAAAAACATCTCCCACTTGGACAGGCAAAGAACAATGGGAAGTCAGATCCAATTCAGGGAATGACATGGAATCATTAAAACCAGAACTGGCAGACTGGCAACAATCCAATCAACACAGCCTTTTTCCTGATGGCCCACCAGCCAACCATGTTGGATCTAGTTCATTCTTTGTGAACAGTTTCATGAGACGATACCAACCCATTGATGGAAACGATGTTGAGAATGAGTTTCTAGACTATTATCCAGTCATCGAAGCCAAAGCAAAATATGGTTGGTTTGTGGAATTCAAAATTGATGAGGATATGCCCACAGGACAATACACCAGAACAATCAGAGTGGATGATGTTTGTATCCAGCCAGTGGAGATTGAAAACTTCCCAGCTATGTTTGGTTCCTCTGTAGGGTCACTCAGATACATGAGAGCCAGTTATCCACCAGCCACATTTGAAACAGCCAACCCATCTGACTATTTGTAAGGAGATCCATGTCAAAACAATACGTTGATATTTATGGCAATAAACTATTGACCTACATCAGAATGAATGATGGTCAGGGTGGTGAAGTTAATTTGAATCCCACCAAAGTTGAAAACAATCAGACATGGTTGTTGTACCAATACGACATGCTCACAGGGGGATGTGATTGGATCAGTGAAGCTAATGGAGATTGGAGAGCAGGAAATCCTGCCCAGACACTAGGTGGTCTTGGTGGACAGAACACATCACCCACACCTCTCTATACTGGTGCCTCTATTCTCAGTGGTGGGCATGATTCCAATATTTCCAACCCATCACCCTATTATATCCATGTCTATTCAGCGGGATCTGGTGCCCATCAAGATTCATTCCCAACTGCAACCACTTTGGGAGGTGTTCAATTCACTGACTTACAACTAAAACCATCCAGTATTGGTCCAGTCTTAGTTTCAGTCATTGCAGGCAAAGCGATTGTCAAAGTATCTGAAAATGGTTTAGGGCAAGCCTATTACACAGGACCAAATACACAAAGATTTGGAGCATTCATTGACATCGTAGGTGGGAAACTCTGGTATTCGACCAACAACTATTTTGGAGGTGGTGGTGGAGGACTGGTCAGAACCATTTCCAACTACACATCAAACAATTGGGTGGACGATGGAATTGACTACAAATTATCTGATGCAAAAATCAACAACAAAGAGCCTTATGGAGCCATCTACGATTACAGAGGACAATGTTGGTGGGCACAGTATCGCTTTGATGATGATCCAAGACTAGGACTGGCTAAACTGTCCATCGATTATCAGATCCTAGACTACGACAGAACGAGTCATAACATCGAAAGAATGATGCCTGATGGAAATGGAAATCTGGCCTGCATCATGTCATCCATCAAATATCTGGTTGATGGTGGACCAGTGAAACATGATGGTCCTTATGGGGATGGATTTGGAACCAATTACAGGTTTTCATGCATTTTCGATGGCTCTTTTGGTGACTTTTCTTATGTGCCACCATTCACCATTCCTGTCTGTGCATTGGGAAATGAGGTCATCTCTATTTATCCATCAAATGTCCAGTCTTCTGTTTCTTCAATTGCTGTTCCAAATGTGTTTTGATCGATGACCAATCATCCACAGAACCACATCGAATAATTGAAACTGAATCATACAGGTCACAATCCTCTCTCAATCCCCATCTCCATTCCCCTCTGTAAGGCAAACATAAATAGGTATCTTTACCCATTGAACCAGAAAGATGAGCCACAGCAGTATCACAGGTGACCACACATGAGACTGAATTAATCAAAGCAGCAGTGTCACCAAAGTTTTCAATTTTCGTTTTCTCGATTTCAGATCCTGAATAACCATATTGCAATGATATCCAAGGGACATCCATGGAGGTGAACACAGATAAAGGAATTGACCTCTCTGCATCATGCTGATTGTCAGGATTGCCTTTCCAACACAAACCTATTTTTCCCACACCCTCATCATTCACCTCAGGATAAGTCAAATAAGGTTGACCAGTCATTTCAATATCCAACACAGCAGGCAATGACAGCAGGGGAATGCAATAGTCATATTCAATCTCTAAGCCACTAGCCATATCTCGCTTTGACACACATTCATAATCAGGGAACAGAGGAATCATGGAATCATCCATGTTCAAAATTAAATGGGCATCAGGATATTTATCCAACAATGGTTGAACAAAACGACAACCCATAAATCCATCCCCTGAACCCTGTTCAAAATAAATCAATACTCTCTTGCCATTCAAACATTCCTCTCCATTCCATATCTTTCCCAGATAGTTAATCGTTCTGGCTGTCCTCCTATCTGTTTGCAATCGATAGGAATACTCTCTACATCCCTCTTTCCATTTCCCCTGACACATCAAAACCCTACCCAAAAAATCATGAGATATAGGACTGTCTGTCAATTTGACTGCCTCTTTCAATAATCGTTCTGCCTTTCCATGGTCTCTCTCCCAAACAGCAACTCTGGCCATCAACTGAAAATAGACATCATCATTCTGAAACTCGTTCTCAATCACCTCCACTGCCTTTTCTACAGGCAATTTGCCCAACACTCTCATCAACAGATTGATGTTCCTGTTGTTTCTTCTCAATTCTAAGGCTTTCAGAGCCATTCTAAGGGCCTGATGGTATTTCCCCTCAAGAATCATCAGGGAAGATAAAACAGAGGCTGTCAGCCAGTCATAGGGCGATTTACGGAACTCTTTTGACAATCTGGCCACATCTCTTTGTGTAAACCAAACTGCAAACAACTTTTCAATGGAATAAAACTCATTGGAATTCGCCAATTCTGACCATTGAAACTTGGAATCATTGATTTTCCGATCATAAACAGCCTCTGAATCAACCTGAAATTCCAATGGAAAACCTAACTGTTTTGACAGTTCTTTCATCTCTGAGTCAAAACAACTCATGAACTCAGGGTCACCCACAAACTGACTCCATCTCCCAGTCAATTTGCTCTTGTCCAATGACCAATCATCTTTCTCAGACGAGCCAAAACAAGAATGAGCCACATAAGATGGGGTTTCTGATATCAGATGGTCATAAATCAAATGCTTTGCCTGTGGAATGATCATCCCACCATTCAATACCTCTTTCATGTATTGTTTCTGCATGGCTATGACTCGTTCATTCACAAAACAACCATATTCATGATTGGTATCAGGAAATCGACGACACCTGACCAATCTTGATGCAAGCATGTTCTGTGGCGACCTGACCAAGACATAAACAGTTTCAGGTAATGTCATTTTGGCGGCAATATTCAAATCAACATCCTCAAAACTGAACAAATTGAGGACTGGCAATGACGAGTCTTTGTCTTTGTCAAAGATGTAAGTTGATTTGGCTGGGATCTCAAATGAGCCATTAGGTTTCACTGTGCAATTATTGTGATGATGAACCACATTGGGCAATTCCTCAATAATCTTGAATATGAGGGCATGATTACCACTTCTACGTAGTCCAAATACAAATATGTCTCTCTCTAAATTATATTCCATAACTTTATATAGTAATTATTTTTAAAGTATTTCATAATTTCTCGTTTTTTTGGAATACTTTTGAAAATACGTCACTATATAAAAGTATGAACAAACCCAAAAAGACATCTGAAAGAACGGGAATCACTAGATTAAGATACACATTCACTCTTAATCCAGTGGTCATGGAACAACTGAAAGAGTATTGCAAATACAACAATATTTCTTACTCGTATTTATTAGAAGATACGATCAAAAGTCAGTTAGAAGTTTTGAGAGGAAAGAAGCATAAGAAAAAGAAGAGGAAAAAGAATGATTGACATGAAGTTCCTCATCAGAGACGAAAACAACAAGCCTTTTAATACTATTTTTTCCAAAATACTCAATGCCACGTTCCAATCATCACATGGTCAATTAATCAAAAGGATTACAGTCAACTGTGATGAGGAATATTTTGACAGCAAGGCTGTGTACTTGGTCAGCTTTGCATCTTGTGACATGAGAAAAGAATTGTTTAATTTGCTTAATGAAAACAACACTGATTTCACCATCAGAGATGTCAGAATGAATGATGATGATTTGGATAGCACAGATTATTTTCAGCAAATGTTTGGATACTCTTTTGCGATTAGACAAGCATTTCTTCAAGGACTCAGCATTTCCCTTACCTGTCCTGTTCATTATCGAATTGACTTCATTCGAGATGTCTTGTTGAGGGAATTAGAAAAGAAAGAAGGAACCCTGAGTTTTACAGAAACAGAGATTACATTCACCAGTCCGACTGGTGAAGAGAACAGGATTGATTTTGAAATTGCACCTGTTGAAAGATATTGCCATCAGTTATCGGAAACTGATAACAATCACCTAATCATATTAATTCCAGAATAATAAAAAGAAGAAAAAATGAGAACACCCATAAATGTAACCATCAAATTAGAAAGCTATATTGCAAAACCATTTTGGCCAGAAACATCAGATGTCATCGACATTGAAAAGAAGTCAGGTTTAAATCGATGCAGGACAGAATCTACCAGAGAAACTGCTCTGAAAAGCTATCTAAAAAAAGAACACATGACTCTTGAAGACTATCAAGAATTGAAAATCAAAGCCAAAAGAGAATGGCATAGATTGGACAATGATAATAATGAATCACCAATCGTGATTCCCAGACACCACCTGGCAGGCTGCCTAGTTGAAACTGTTTCAACAACTCCTGCTGCTGTCAGAGGCAAATTCAAAACAAATTCATTCAGGCATCATGTCAGAATAACTGATTTTTTAACTGAAAAGACCAAGGCAGATGGAGTCTTTGACAGATACGTCAAACTCGAAACATCAAACCAGAGAAATAGACAACGTGATTCATTTATTGAAAATGTTGTGGCGACTGGAACCATTCAGATTCTGGACCAAGTCAATGAAGAAAGCCTGAAACATTTATTTGCACATGCACTTAGTGAAACAGGCATTGGCTCATCCAGAAAAATGGGTTATGGGAGAGGTGAAATCCTTAGTTGGAATTAAATCATTGATGTCACTGGCACTGACAGTCACTATGGCATTGACGCTGACAGACTCAAAGCTAATGACATTCACAATCACTATCCAATGACATTGACCTAGCTAATGCCATTCACAATCACACTGACAATGACGCTACCAAAGCTTTTGACAAAGCTTTTGACAATGACATTACCTATCACGATGACTATGACAGACCAAAGCTACTGACAATCACAGTGACGATGCCTATGACTATGACAGACCAAAGCTAAAAACGGTCTCAATGACCTTGACTTTGACAATGACAGACCAAAGCTGATGACAATCACTGTCACAATGACTATGACTATGACAATCACCTTGCCTATCTGAACCCCATTTGGGGTTCTTTTTTAAACTTAAACTGAAAGGATAAACTATGAATAATGAATTAAATATGATGATTGCAACTATTCAGGACATGTATGTGCAAAACATCATTTCCGATGAACTAAAAACAGACCTGTTTAACCAAGTCAAAAAGACTTTTGATGTTGATGGAAATGCCAAGAATACGGCGAACCAGATTCTAAGAATACATTTTGAAACAGCCACTATAGGAGCAAGATGAAACAAATGAACAAGAAGACAAATGATTTAGAACTAGAGGTTGTTTTTATCAACAGTAGAGGATTGCTGTCAGACTTTCATCTAGATAGTTACAACATAAAACAGGTTGAGGCATTTGAGGAAGAGATTCAATGGATCACTAGAGTAATTGAATTAGATTGCCTCTCTCATTTGGCTGTTCTTACAGATCCTTTTGAAGAATGGCAGGACGAGAAAAAAGAATTGTTAAAGCAACTGAGGCAGGCGGGTATTCCTGACTTTCATTATGATATGGATATAGCTCTAGAGTTATTCTCTTTTTCTGATTTGAACATAAAACAATAGGAGGATAAATGAATAATCACAGCTTCCCCTAAATACCTGCATGGGGAAACTTTCAAAACAACAAATCAAACATCAATCAGAACTATTAGATTCAATTCAAAACAATCCCAATGATGATCAGATTGAAACGTTTTACCACAACTTCAACGAACAATTCATTGGCGACGTCACAAGAAATTCAGCCTATTTCACACCTCTTGATTTAGCCTATGACTTTGCTTTGATGTCTCCCACTTATGGTTATGTGATTGATGCCTGTGCTGGAATAGGTCATCTCTCCTTTGCCGCAAAAACAAGAGACTACTATCAAAACAACATCAAACAACTCATCTGCATCGAACTAAACCACAAATACACCGAAATAGGAAAGAAACTATTACCAGAGGCTGACTGGTATACTGGCAGTATCTTTGATGAAGAATTACACAAAGAAATCATGTCAAATTACAACATTCAGAAATATGACTGCCTTATCAGCAATCCACCATTTGGATCCTACTCAATGAAACCTGTTCCCAAAGAACAAAGAAAGTGGCTTAAATACACAGGCAGTGAATTTGACATGGCAACTATCGAAATAGGACACAAACTGGCCAACAATGCCTCTTACATCCTGCCAACTCAATCCTGTACCTTCCAGGCATCAGGCCATAGCTACATCAAACAACACAAAGAAAACCGCAAATTCAATAAACTGAAAAAAGAAATCAATCAACCCAATTTAATCCAACATTGGACATCAATTGACACAGCAGTCTATGAACAATTCAAAAATACCAGAGTAAGTGTTGAATGTTTGACTGTGGAAGTTGATGAATGGACATAAGAGCAAGACAATGCTAAGGAATAGTCACTCCCCGATCCCCATTCCCACTCATCGAGTAACAAATGCCTGACCAGACAATTGAACTTATCACAATCATTATCGCTAGCTTGACCATACTGGCATCCTTCATATGGACAACGATCAGCCATAGACGCCTGATGGACAAGACTGACGCTTTAACTAAAAGATTTATTGAATCATGTCAGCAAAGACTAGATTTAGAGTACAACACTTTATCACTCAAATCATTGACTTTTCAAGCTGTCGGAAACATGTATTACATCCATTTACCATCGGACAAGAAAGCAACCCATTTTCCTGATGGAATAGTCAAAGTATCCATTTACAAGACTTACGATGGTTTCATGCAGATAAATGACACCATGGCAGCAATAAATTTATGTGCCATTGAATTTGGTTTCGAAGTAGTCGAGATCTTCCCAGCCGTTCATGGTTCTTGGTGGCAACGATTTCTTTGGAAAGCGAAGAATAGTGATGCTGTTGTGGATCGATTGAACAAAATGGAGCGAGCCATTGAAATGCAAGGCTTATTCCTGCCTCAATCACAAGCAGATAAGAATTTACTTGAGGGTGCTGCTGCATTTCGGAATTCACTCAATAATGACGAGGGTATTGTTCTAGTTGGATCAGTGTTATTGTTGAGGCTAAGAACAGGGGGTGACTCTTTTCTCACCATTACTAAAAGCCTGACTCAGAAACAGCTGATATTCTTAGAAAAGAACCCTATGCTTCTTGAGTCACCCAACAAGATTCTAGATGCATTAGGGGATGCAGAGAACGAAAGCGATGATGGTGGTGATATAATTCACCGACTATAGTCAATGAAATCAATCAAGAATAATTACCAACATTTCTGTCAACTCTTGGTTCTGGTAAACCAAAGACATGACCACATTTCCCACACTGCTCCATGTTTAATGGAACCTTTTTATCTAAACATCCAGGACATTTCTTTTTGTATGAACTATAAACCTTTTTTGCTCCTACCCACTGAATAGTCACAAGATGACTGGTCAACACAATCATCGTATCTCTCTTGCCATTAACCATCTTCGATCTGGTCATGATCAATGACGATCTGCTCAAAACAGCCTTGGCAAAATCAACCTGGTTTTTCCACTTAGGCCTATGATTCAGAAGTCTCCTGTCTGAATCCGAAAACTGACTCCCAAGCCTCTTTTCACATGTCTTAAGAAATTCAGAATTCATCAACCAACCCCGATTCTTAACCAATTCAGACATCAACAGTTTCTTGAATGTCATAACACTTGTCACAGCCATTTCTTTCCTCCTTTTGCTTGAGTTTTAATACCTCCACAAAAGATGGTAGCCTAATTATCTAAACATTCTGAAACTTTCACTCAACAATCTTAAATCCATCATCACCACGTGCATTCTCCCAAAACTCTTTTTCTCTTCTGAGATAATCAGCCTGTGTTTCAAAATAATATCCCAACAAATCAGACTCTATCTCTCTCATCTGATCATGGAGATCCTCAGGTGTCTTTAACTTTGACTCATCGATAGAGACCAAAAATGGAGTCTGATCAGAATCCACAATCTTTGGCAATGCAGCCTCAACTAATTTAGTCAACACTGACCTCCAATTCATGTTGTATTGCTTCCCATATTTCATCACCATTTCTACATATTTTGACCTTACAGTGATGCTCACTCTGGCTGTCTCTGGTTTACTTGATTTATTGCTCATATAGGTATATATGCATGCCAATAAGTGTTAGTGATACTAAAATGAGGGTCATTATGGTGTTTGTTGGGTGTACCTAAGACACTACTACATAAGGGTTTACGTCATTTCCACCGACCATTTCTCTAAAGATTAATAATAAAAATCGTCAAATCTTAATAATCTTAAGTGACTACCTGACAGGCTCTTAGGCCATCAATGAGCAGAGTAATACCTCCTGTGCATTAATGCACAAATTGTGTTGAATGACACTGAGAGTAATGACATGATCAGATGTTCATTCTGATTGATGTCGGTTTATATAACATATACCGACAACTATATCCTAAGCCTTTAACCTACAATGACTTACACTCTACTGCCATTGATCATATCTTGCATTACGTCAAATCATCATCAGTCAAATAAATAAAAGGCCACAGAATGACCTGTATCGAGTCATCTCGTTTCAGTGATGATTCTGTCCTGTTTCTGATTGATGCAATGTAGGGACGATCTGATGCGAAATGACACAATAAGAGGTCAAATATCCCCCCCCTCTCATTTTATTGGGAATGTAGGTATTTAGAGGGTGTGTGTAGCAATCAGATATTTTTTCATTTTCAGTGCCCATTAATAATTTTTTTGGCGATTTCTTAATAACGATTTTATTTAGACATTTGGCAGTCCTGTGAGACTGCTTTCTGACCTGATAGACAAAAAAATGCCCGAGGTCATTTGTTACAAAAATGACCTCAGGCAAACATCACATTTCAACCAGTAATTCCAAGTTTATTTAGTGCCAGAAATTCCATTTTCCTCACACAAATTGTCTAATCTGATTCGATTGACTGACTTTTGAATAATATTTAAGAAGGATTGTCGGACTGTTTCCAACCATTGTTGCCAAAACTGGCACAGGCACACCTGCCAATAATTTATTTGTGATGTATGTATGTCTCAAATCGTAGGCAACACAACTGAATGGCAATTGACTGAATGCTCTTTGCCAACCTTTTTCGTTCCATTTTTTGCCAGTGATGAATTCTGAGTTCCAGTCGATTTGTTCCAGTGCAGATTTAGACAAGTAAACCATATCTGATTGACCTGTTCTTTTTTTGTTTTTGTGTTGTTTGAGGTAGACCAGATCTTTTTGAATGTCAGCAGTTTTGATTGAACAGATTTCAGAGGGTCTCCTGCCAGTAAACAGGAGTAGATTGAACAATCGGACAAAGTCTGAATCACAGTTCTCATTGACCCAATTGACCTGATTCTGAGAGATTAAGTTTTCTCTACGTTCACCAGCGGGTATTTTCAGATTCTGGATGGGATTAATTCTGATCATCTTTTGATTGAATGCCCAGTTGAAACATTGTTTCAGGATGATGAAATAGAGTCTTTTGGTTGACTCAGACCATCTTTCTTGTTTTGCAAGTTTGAGGATGAGTTTTTCTGAGAGTCTGGAGGGTGGAACATGACCCAGTTCAGACTGTATTTTTCCCAATGGCTTTTTGTATTGGGGATTCTCTTTTGTGTATTTGTCGATGAGTGTTTTGATAAACATAGAGATGACCTTTCTTGATGTGTCCAGGTAACATTTCTATGTTGGTTTGTCAAATGTAAAATAAAACGTATCACCTGCATTGATCAGATACAGGTGATACGCAAAGAAAGAGATCCATCTCCGGTCACATCCCTGTGCTATATCCCTAAACCATTTCTTTGATTAATCTTTTTTTGGATCTCGATGGGATAACGTATCCATCAAACTCTGGGGATCTTTTGTCAAAGCCTTTGAGTGCTGGATAGTGACGAATATTCAGTTTACTCAACCAATGCCCTAACTTACGTTCAGTCGAGTATTTTGATACATGACACCAGCCTCTAGGTAGTGGTTTACGCAAGTCAATGGTGTCGTGATACGTCAAATGTCTGTAGATGCCTGAGTTCAGGTCTATAAACTTGTTGAATTTACAAAAACCAGTGGTCGATGTGCATGACCAGAGGCATGATGCAACTGTGCCCCAATGATCAGAATGCCTGATTACTCCATCATTCTCATACCAATACTGTGAACCAGATTCTGAAACGTAGTCTGGTATTCTATTTGGTTTAATCACAGGCCTAAATACAGCCTGAGTCATGTAGTTGAATGTGTCACGATCCACCATTGTCCTCACCCTTTCTCTAGTTATTTTGTCCAATTCGTTCAATCTTATAAATGTTATCCCATATATCCTGCTTGAATCCGGCAAGTTGTTCTATTTCCTCAGGAGGCAAGTAAATAGATTGTTCATATTCGGCCAGTTCGGTCATGATGGCTCTTAGACCTCTGGCACTTGGTTGTCTTTGGACTGCTTTAATCTTAACCATTATCGCATTCAATTCAGGACCATAATCATCCATTGTTTGTTCTCTCTCTCTTCTGTTGTTTTGTGTTTTGTTGTGTTGTTTTGACTCGACAGAAGGATTATATCTTGAAAATGAAAAGAACAAAGAGATAAACCGAACGAGATAGTGTCAGGGGTGTGTGGTATATGTCTCGAAAACTTTTTGATTGATTTTAAGGCACAAAATATTCAATTATTTAAAATGATTATTCTGGAATATTTCCAAGATTATTTATGGAGACGTTTTTAGGTACAAAAAAGAGACCGACAATCAACAAGACTGCCAGTCTCTATCCAATTAATTACTATCGATAACTGTACTGTAGATGGATTTTGTCTGACTTAGGCTGCCAGAGCCATCATTTTGTGGGTAATTTCGTCGGAGTTCAGATGAAATATGGTGTTGGTTGAGGCATCTATTTTTGTAATGACTTGAGAATCAGGTAGGACAGGGGCATTTTTGACAAAGAGAGAGATGTTAGCTTTACACAATATACTACTACCTATTCCTTTCCCTTTTTGAGCCTGATCCTGTTGTTTCTTTTCTTCAAACTGTTGTTTCTGCTTTTCGTCACGTTGTTCGTCATTCAGAATCATTGAATAGACTTCATCAGTAATTTTCCACTTTGCAGCCTGACCCTGTTCTGTTCCACAATGCCAAACATAATTTTCATCAATCCAATTGATAAAAGATCTTCTAGACAATTCTTTGGTCATCACTGCAACTCTGTTTCTATTGTATTTTCTCGAAACATAATCATTGTCAAACATCCAGTTCCAAATCCATTCAATCCCAGCCACAGGACATGATTCATCTTTGTTTGGATTTTCGTAATAAAACTTGAGTATCTTGAGAAAACATTTCCAGTCTTCCAGAACTACATTTGCAGAACTGGTGGTTTTCATTGTTTCTTCAAACATTGATTCAGAGAAATAGTCAATTTGGTTGTTAATCAGGTCAAACTTTTTCTCATCCAGTCCGATGGATCCTGTTTTGCTTCGATTTTTAACACTTAAAATTTGGGCAGGCTCAATGAAATCGTCAATGACATCAGCCCAGTCAGACAAATACATGACATAATCGGTGTCATTTTCGTCCTCAGATTCTTTATCAGCCTCAATTTGTTCTTGAATGGCCAAATAAACGTGTTTATGTCTGGGGCATTTAAACAAATCTCCCCCTTTAACACTCTCAGGATAGCCATTTCGACTGAATTTAATATCTGTGCATGTGGCTTTTATCTCTACATCAGCAATATCACAGTCTTTTGCGAGGTATCGAAATACCTTTTCAGTCTTTTTGAGTATTTCGTTGATTGCTTTTGCATCACCAAAGGTTTGTCCTGTTTGCTGGTTTTTCTGATAAGTGTGATTTTTGAAAACAAGATAGCAGTGTCCAGCAGGTTGACTGGTTGATTCATCTTCATGAAAAAGTAGTTCCGGGAATTTGTCCCTTAAAATGTCATAAAATTCTTTGATACCTTCAACAGAGCCTGTCATGTTTGACTTTTTCTGTATGTCGACATCACAACCAACAACTAGATATTCAGAACGACAATCATTTGTATAAAAGAGTGTTTCCTCATAAGCTGAATGTCGTCTCAGTTTGATTCCTGAGATTTTCATCACATTTTCAATTGGTTGGCTTAGATAGCTGTGTGCCATCTGTTTAGATAAAGAACTGGAACTACTTGTCAGTTTCTTTTTAGCGATGACTCTATTGATTATATTTTTGATTGCAGAATTTTTGGTAGAGAGTAGTTTTTTCTGACCATCCTCATATCCAATCAGTTGACCTGTTCTTATTCCACATATATTTGCGAAAAGTTGCGTAGATCTTTTGAATTCGTCTTTATTCTTTTGAATTCTTTTGTTATTGTTACTATCTAATGTTGGAAGCATAGTCTTATATAGAAACCCCTTTTCATTTTTTAACGGATTTGTTAAGGGGTTTTTATATTATATTGAAAATATATGCAACACTTTATTATTGACAACACAAAGTGTATCACAATGACTACACATTATGTGATGTTTATAGATTCAGATTTTAGGTACAAAAATTTGGTATTAGGATTATAGATAATGTTGGGTATCATTTTGAGCCTGTCATTTTCTTTATCCTTTCAGAAATGGCAGGCTCTTGTTGCCCATAAAAAAAGCCCGACCTAACAGGTACAGGCATAGATATTACGCTAAATTATTGGCGACCATAATAAAAGAAACACTCAATCATTGTTTGATTGAGTGTTTTTTCATTTCCAGTTTTTGCTGAATTGGTTGAAATATTGTGTGATATTGTTTCCTGTCTCTGCCACAGATCGTGGATTTTTCAGGCTGTCCCATTCTTGTTGCAATCTAAGTTGGACATTCTCATCAGTCAGGTCAATGTTTAGATTCTTAGCCAAGGATCCCAAGAATCTATTTCGATGCACTGCAACCATCTGAAATTTTACAGCATCAGTGGTTTTGTAGTGGAGGGTGAGACAACATAAGCGATAATGACCACTGACTAGTGTCAA